>MHAZ01000012.1 GCA_001803165.1 Stygiobacter sp. RIFOXYC2_FULL_38_25
TAACCAGTATATTGACTTATTACCTTACGACTCTTAATTTTATTTCACCCTTCCTTTGGTATCATTTGATACTATTTTATCAGCAACATTTTTTTCGTTGCATGAAAGTTCTGCTTGCCATCCAACGAGAATGCTTTGATGTTATAAAGATAAACACCGGAGGCAAGTCTTTCGCCATTGAATCTTATAGAATAAGAGCCGGCATTTTTATTACCCTCGTTATATGTTTTCACCACTTGTCCAATTGAATTGAAAATCGTTACGTTCACCTTGCTTTCAAAAGGAACTGCATACTGAATTACAGTACTTGGATTAAACGGATTCGGGTAATTCTGGCTGAGTGTAAAACGCGAGGGCAGTTCTTGCGAATCTGTAGCTTCTATACCGGAAGCAATTTCAGTAGAATTAATTACTTGTCCGCGAATTTCACCGCCGGGATTTGTTAAGGTGTGAACATTCATGTATAATTTTCCTTTAACCAACTCTCTCAACAGTAAATCGGTTAGCGGTTGAGTAACATCTACACTTGACCAAATTCCCAAAGCCGTATTGTTAGTTAGAGTAATTGATTTAACAACTCCGCCGCTTATTCCGGCAGCAGCATTATGAAAATGTGCAGACGTTGGTGTTAATCCACCTGCTGTCAAATCATAACTCACTGTGCCGTCGGTGTTCAATCTGACCGACCCTGTTCCGGAGGCAGTTGTAGTTATTGCTGGAGTTTCTTGGCTTCCTTCCAGTTTAGCTGTAAATCCCATTCCGGTACTCAACAATACTTGTCCGCGAATTTCACCGCCAGCATTTGCAGACGTGTGAACATTCACGTACAGTTTTCCCTTCAACAACTCACTAAGCAGCAAGTCGGTCAAAGGTTGATTTGCGTCTGCACTTGTCCAAATACCGGAAGCGGTATTTCCGTTGAAAGTAAATGTTTTAACAACTCCGCCGCCAGTTCCGGCAGCAGCATTATGAAAATGTGAACCGGTGATCGCTCCGCTCAAACCATTAACTGTGATGTTATATGTTAATTGTGTTCCGTTAGAACTTAAGACGAATGACCCGGTACCGGTTGCAGTTGTTGTTACTGCCGGAACTTCCTGGCTGCCATCCATTTTTGCCGTGAAGCTCGCACCGGAGTTCAACAATACTTGCCCGCGAATTTCTCCGCCGGCATTAGCAGCAGTGTGAACGTTCATGTATAGTCTTCCTTTAACCAATTCTCTAAGCAATAAATCAGTTAATGGTTGAGAAGCATCTCCGCTTGCCCAAACTCCCGCACTGGTATTGTTGGTAAGTGTGATTGATTTAGCAACCCCACCGGCTGTTCCGGCAGCCGCGTTGTGAAAGTGTGCCGCTGTTGGTGTTAATCCACCGGCAGTAATATCAAAGTTTACGGTTCCGTCGGTGTTCAATCTGACCGACCCTGTACCGGAAGCGGTTGTAGTAACAGCTGGAACTTCCTGGCTTCCCTCCAGTTTAGCCGAAAATCCTACTCCAGTGCTTAACAATACTTGTCCGCGGATTTCTCCGCCAGGATTAGCTGCAGTGTGAATGTTTACGTACAACTTTCCTTTCAACAATTCGCTAAGCAGCAGATCGGTTAAAGGTTGATTTGCGTCCGCGCTTGTCCAAGTTCCTGAAGCAGTATTACCGGAAAAAGAAAAAGCTTTAACAACACCACCGCCGGTTCCGGCAGCCGCATTGTGAAAGTGTGAACCTGTAATCGCCCCGCTTAAACCGTTAACAGTTATATGGTATGTCAATTGTGTTCCGTTAGCACTTAAGACAAAAGTACCGGTACCGGTTGCGGTTGTAGTAACTGCCGGAACTTCCTGGCTTCCATCTATTTTGGCTGTGAACATAATTGAATTTTGCGAAAATGTATATTGGGTAAAAAGAAGAAGCGTAATTAAGGTAAAGATGGATCTTTTCATAAAAATCCCCTTTCGAGATATTTATTTTTTGGTATGCTCTATAAAAACAAATTTGAATAACTCTGAGTTCCTTTAGTTCAAATTATTGTTGATTGATATTGAAGATTTGTAAAAGAAAGGGTTTTTAAAATAAAAAGAGCGGCATTAAAACCGCTCTTCTTTATCTAACTACTAATTACTCAATACTAGATACTGCTTTTACGCTTTTCCTACGCTGCCGAGAACGTTTACAATTTTGTGTTTGTAAAGTTCTTTTAATGAATCGCGGGCTGGTCCTAAATATTTGCGCGGATCAAATTCTGCTGGATTATCGTTGAACGCTTTGCGAACAGCTGCTGTCATTGCAAGACGACCATCGGAATCAATGTTAACTTTGCAAACTGCAGATGCAGCTGCGCGGCGTAATTGTTCTTCCGGAATTCCAACAGCATCTTTAAGCTTTCCGCCATTGCCGTTAATTATTTTTACCAAATCAGCCGGAACAGAAGATGCACCGTGAAGAACAATAGGGAAGCCGGGAATTCTCTTTTCGCACTCTTCAAGAATATCAAAACGGAGCGGCGGCGGAACAAGAATGCCGTCTGCATTACGTGTGCATTGTGCCGGAGTAAATTTATTTGCGCCGTGTGATGTTCCAATCGAAATTGCTAAAGAATCAACGCCGGTTTTCTTAACAAAATCTTCAACTTCTTCCGGCTTTGTGTAGTGAGTAACTTCACTGCTGACTTCATCTTCAATACCGGCAAGAACGCCAAGTTCGCCTTCAACACTAACATCATATTTATGAGCGTATTCTACAACTTGAGCGGTTAATTCAACATTCTTTTCGTAAGGATGATGTGAGCCGTCAATCATAACGGAAGAGAAACCGCTTTCGATGCAAGATTTGCAGAGTTCAAGTGTATCTCCATGATCTAAGTGAAGTACGATTGGAATATCGAATCCCAACTCGTGTGCGTAATCAACCGCACCTTTAGCTAAGTGTTTCAGCAAAGTTTGGTTTGCGTATTTACGGGCACCGCTGGAAACCTGGAGGATAACTGGGGATTTGGTTTCAACGCACGCACCGATAATTGCTTGTAATTGTTCAAGATTGTTAAAGTTGAAAGCCGGAATTGCATATCCGCCTTTTACAGCCTTTGCAAAAAGGTCTTTAGAATTAACTAATCCTAATTCTTTGTAAGTAATCATATCTCTCGCCATTTGTTAATTAAAAAAACTCATAATTATCGCCGGAAGTATAAAAAATTATCTTAACCTATGAAAGACCGCACCGTTAAAGGTTGAAATATGCAACTACACCAATTTGAAATGTAAAGAAATCGGTTTTTGATTTTTTGGGCTGAAATATTGTCTTGCCGAGTGAGTTTACAAAAACACTTTCTTCAGTAAGATATTCAGCTTCCGTTCCAAACAAATATTGTCCTTTAACATCAAGATAGAGTGCGCTAATATTTTCCAAGTTGTCGGCTATCTTAAAAAGAATTCCTACCGAACCTCCGTAGCTCCAGGTGAAATCATCAAAATTGGTTGAAGACGCAACTTCTTGATTTCCGTTTTCGTTGCGTACTGTAGAAGTTGTGAAAATATAATTTCCGCCAAACAATCCTTCCGCGTAAGGACGGACAGTCCCGAAGAAAGGACTCACCTTTAGCATTACATGTAAGTTAGCCATGCTGTTTGTTCTGTTTAGATTAAGATATATGCCTGGGAAATCCGACCAAGCTCTACGTTCGCTAACTTCACCGTAAACAAGATAACCAGCATGAAGTCCAATTGTGAATGGTCTTTCTTTAGATGGCGCCCAAAGAGTTCCTTCCAAACTTACGCCGTAACCCATTTGGTTAACGTTTGATCTAAATTCTCCTTGCGGGTAACCAAGCATAAAACTGCCGCCAAATGTTTGCGCATAATTAACAGTTGTCATAGCAATTAAGAAAATAAATAGTAGCTGTTTTTTCATTTTGTTCTCCATTAATGATTGTTTGTGCGGGTTAATTCAATATCTATACCACAAAGTAAATACCGTTTACAACTTAAATTACGGCTTTCAGAAAGTAGTGTCCACAGAATTAGATTGTAACAGTCTATTTTGGAAGTCATCAAAATCAATTTCAACAGCGCCGAACATTTTTAAGTGATCAGTCTGGTATTGAACGTCAAGCAGAACGAAGCTTTTCGAGCGCAAGTGCTCTATCAGTTTTATTAATGCACATTTTGAGGCTTGAGATACTTTCGAAAACATTGACTCGCCGAAGAAAGCTCCTTTATAAGAAACGCCGTACAATCCGCCGACAAGTTTTTCAGTTAGGTAAACTTCCACCGAATGAAGATGCCCGAGGTTTTGCAAACCCTTGTACGCTTCTATTAGCTCTTCCGAAATCCATGTGGTTTCTCTATCAGCACAATTTCGAATCACTTCAATTGTAGCGGAATCAATTTTGTAAGTAAAGCCGGAATCATAGTAATATTTTTTTAGTGAACGGGGAAAGTTAAAATGACCGAGTGGAATTATTGTTCGTATTTCCGGTAGATGCCAATTGATCTTTTTGTTTTCATCAGCCATAGGAAAAGCGCCGTGAGCATACATTAAAATCATATACTCCGGCTTTAGTAAATCTTCTTCAGTAGGCCGATGGTTTCTACTCATGCGCCTTTACTTCATAAGAAATAATGTCGTAACCTTTTTTTGTTTCAAGTCCGGCAAACACAATTCCAATAAAGACAAAAGTCATTCCAAGAAGAAAAGTTGTGATTATTAAGAAGTTTAGTTTGCCAAGCGAAAGCACGGAAGAAACTCCCAGTATTAGTGAGGTTGTTACAAACAGTGCAACAGAGGTTGTATAGCAAAGAACCGTATTACGAACAAGCCTTGCGCGGTAAGTAAGTGCTCTAATTTGATGTGCGATACTTTCGAGCCGCACATTATCGTCGGTTGTTGGAGCTTTTTCTCCAATCTTTGTCATCAAACGGCGTTTCTCTTCGTTTAACAATCTTATTCTGTTTACAACCAGAGAATATTTATTATTGATTCCAAGAAGCAGTAAGCCGCATGCACTTATCATAACTGCCGGCGCAAGCATAAGCTGAATAATTTGCACAGCGTTAAGTGTCATATTTCCAAATAAGTCCATTATGTACTCCGTCGTTATCTTTTAATTTTTAGATCAAGCCACTTTTCTAATGTAGAGTAAATTAGCTCTTTGTTTTCCGGATCAAAACTTCTAATACTCGTTCCATGATGACCACCTTTGCAAACCATCTTAAGAGCATTAGTCTTGTCGCTAAGAACAACAGAAGTAGCAGACCAAGTATCAAGTTCGCCGTAAATGAAAATCATATTGTTGCTTTTGGTTTTAAGCCACTCGCTAACATCTGTTAATAAAGTACCGTCGAACTTTGGCCTGAGTTCTTTGGGAATCCAGAAAATGCTTGAGCCGTCTTTTACTTCTGTGAGCAAATCTTTGAATGGCTCAAGGTCATAATCATAATAACCAATTTCTTTATAGAATTGAATATAAGAAGGAAGAAACTGCTGAACCCCTTGCTCTGTGTACCAGCTATAACCATTTACTTTTTTCATGTGCTCAAACATAACTTTTGCATCAGCATTTGGAAGCGGAACATCTTCACATTTTGCTGCGCCATATTGCCAAAAAGTAAATGAATATTCGAGAACCCAAATTTCGTAAAGGAAGTCCCAATCAAACGCTAACTGCAAATTCATTGTTTCAACATCTTTCATCAGAAATGGCATTATTTCATCGCGCCTCTGCAAAAAGGCTCTCTGATAATCTAAAATTTTCTTACGGCATTCATAGCTTCCAACTGCTTTCAGAAATTGAGTTATGCGCGGATCTTCCATTGAATAATTAACCGGTGCAACATAAGGTACGGCTACATCAACGTCGTTTGGATAAAAGCGTTTGAAGAAAATAGTTGTTTGACCGCCTTTACTAACCCCAGTACTAACCCACTTGCTGCTGTAAATTTTTTTGAATAATTGAACGATTGCATGATGATCGGCGGCTGATTGCTTTACAGTTAAGTAATTCCAATCAATTTTTTCCGGAACTGAAGCACCAAAATAACGGTGCTCAACCAGAACCTGGTTTCCTTGCAATATTTTTGTCAATTCATAAGGTCTATTGAAGTCTGCTGAATATCCTTCTAATGCAAGAACGGTAGGAAGTTTTTCGTTTCTATGAAGCAAGTAAATTTTTTGTTTGAATGATTCGCTCTTAGGGTTATTGTGATCAATCGGCTGCGAAATCAAAATTTGATAGCCTTCAGTGAAAGTGGTATCCGTCTTAATCGGAGTTACGCTTACAATTTCTTTGAATGATTTTAATTTTTTGTAAAGTTCGGTTTCTTGTTGCGGTAAAACAGATGAAGAAATAAATAAGAAAGCGATTAGCAGCAGAAGATACTTTTGTGGTTTCATATTCAATTCCGGTATTTGCTAACCCAAATTTATAAAGATGAAGTCTGAAATCATTAAAGAAATTTGGCTATTTTTAAAAAGAGGAATTCATTATGAAGTTTTCTGAAATAAAATCATCTCTGAAAAATAAGACTGTTGGAATAGCCGGCTGTGGCGGGCTTGGCTCTAATTGCGCAGTCTCCCTAGCTCGTGTTGGTATTGGAAAACTAGTTATTGCCGATTTTGATGTGATTGAAGAAAGTAATCTCAACCGGCAATATTTTTTCTTTGATCAGATTGGTAAATATAAGGCGCCAACTCTAAAAGAAAATCTTTTACGGATTAATCCAGCTGTATCAGTTGAAGATTATGTAATTAAGCTAACGCCAAAAGATATAGTTGAACTATACAAAGATTGCGATGTAATTGTTGAGGCATTTGATAAAGCAGAAATGAAAGAGATGATTGTTGAAACAGTTCTCTCGGAATTTCCCCAAAAACAAATTGTATGCGGAGTTGGGCTGGCTGGCTGGGGCGGCAATAATTTACTCAGAACTGAACAGTACCGAAATCTCTTTATAGTAGGCGACCGTTCTAACGAAACCAGCGAAGACAATCCTCCTCTTGCGCCTCGTGTTGGTGCAGTATCAAACATGATGGCAAATGTAGTTTTGGAAATTTTACTTGGTAAGGACAAATGAAAATTACGTTGAATAACAACATAGAAGTAATCGAAACCTCTGAAGATAGGTTAACGATAAATCAGCTGCTGCAAATCAAGAAATACTCTTTTAAAAACTTGGTTGTAAAAATTAACGGTGAGCTGGTTAAACGAGATAGCTACGACCAAGCCAAATTTAAAGAGGGCGATAAGGTTGATGTTATTCATATGATTAGCGGTGGATAAATTGCCCATCCCTCCGAAGGAGTCCTTCGGACAACCCTTCCCAAAGGGAAGGGCTTTTTGGAGTAATTAATATGGAAACGAAAGTTGGTTTCTACACCTCAGAAGGAATTCATAATCTAACATCCAGAGAAGCTTTTGCTATGTGTGAAAAGGGTGCTGTTCTACTTGATATACGCGAAGATTACATGAATCTCTACAAGCGTTTTGGTGTGAAAAACGAAATTCAAATTCCGAAAAGTCATCTTGAACAAGAACTTCACAAATTACCCAAGGATAAAACAATTATTGTTGCTGATGCCTCGGGCATCTTTAGCAAAGAAGCTTGTTTACTTCTAATCAAAAACGGATTTCAGAAAGTAGAAAATCTTGCCGCTGGAATTGTTGAGTGGGAACAAGACGGAATGCCGTTGATCTTTGATAACAAAGAAAAACTTTCCGGTTCATGTATGTGTCAATTGAAACCAAGGAATGCCTAAAAAGAAATAGAACTCGCCCAATAAGATGGCGAGCATGCGCGGATAACACGTTTGTCTCGCTTCGCGGTCGAAGCGGGAATTAAGGCGGATGTAAAAACAATTACTTTTTGAATAGCTCAACATATTCTTCGAACAAGTACATTCTGTTTTTCTTTAGACCTGTAACTTCTTTAAGAATACCTAAGCGGACAAAGTCGTTTATTATTGTGTTGGCTGTTTGTTTTGAAATTTTTAATTCGTCCACTACATAACTTACTTGTATTAACGGATTTTTGTAAAGATAGTTTATTACATTTTTTGCCATAGGTAATTTTCTTCCCAGAGTAACAATTCTTTTGTCCTCAATTTCATTTCTCAGCTTGAGAATTTTCTGAAAAGTGTCTATGCCGTTTTGAGCAGTTTCTATCACCGCACTTAAAAAGAATTTTATCCATTGAGTTAAATCATTTTTCGTTCTAACAACAGTGAGATTGTCATAATAGAGTTGGCGATGCTTTTCAAGAAAGTCGG
Organism: Stygiobacter sp. RIFOXYC2_FULL_38_25; assembly: GCA_001803165.1. Classification (GTDB taxonomy): domain Bacteria; phylum Bacteroidota; class Ignavibacteria; order Ignavibacteriales; family Melioribacteraceae; genus Stygiobacter. Next base: position 8,251 of record MHAZ01000012.1, read on the forward strand.
ATAAATATAACGTTGGTTTTGCTAAAAGCTTGTTTGCAACCAAGTAGAGTGTGATTAATAATCTACCTACTCTTCCGTTACCATCTAAAAACGGATGAATAGTTTCGAACTGGTAATGAGTGATAGCAATTTTAATCAGATGCGGAACATAAATATTGTTGTTGTTCGTAAAGTTTTCCAAATCGCTTAAAAGTTCTGGCACATCTTGATAATGTGGTGGAATAAAAGTAGCGTCCTTTATTGTTGCTCCACCAATCCAGTTTTGGCTGGTACGGTACTCTCCAGGAAGTTTATTTTTACCACGAACGCTTTGCAAAAGAATTTTATGAATTTGAGTTATTAAGCGAGAAGAAAGAGGCAAGTTAGAAAGGTTTTCTATCGCATCGTTCAATGCAGCAATATAATTTTGAACCTCACGCCAATCATCTTTTTTTTCCGTAGTAACATCTTTTTCTTTTAGTACGGCTTCTTCTATATGGGTTTGTGTTCCTTCAATTCTGCTCGATGTAGTAGCTTCTTTTACAATGTGCATCTTAATAAAAAGATCTACATCGGGGACTATTAATGAAAAAGCATTTAATTCGCCGAGTTTTAAATTGGCTTCTTCCAGGAGTTTATTTATTTGCGGATCACTTACCACCCATTCCTGATTAATCTTTGTAGGTAGAAAACTTTTGTATTGAAATTGAGGAACGTAAGTACCCGCTTTAAAGTCTTTTATATCCATCTTACTTCAATCCGGTATTTCTTGCAGAAAATTAGACTAAAGATATTGCATAGTCAAGGATTTCGCTAAAACTTGGACTAAGACAATTGTATAGTCCAAGTTTGGTGCATAATCTATTCGAGGATAGACGTGTTTTGGAAGGAAATGGCTGAAAGCAAAAAGTCTCTACAATTGCAGAGGCTTTTAAATATCTGGAGTTCTCCCCCTTTTGGGGAGAAAAAGACTTGTCCGCCATCTGTTTGGTGGAGGGGGCTTTTATTTCAATCTCCACTCACCCTTATCATATTTCGTGCGGAGCTCAACTAACTCCGGCAAGTCCATTCCAATCTCCTTTAAGAATTCTAGTTTTGGAACTCCGTTCTCATCCCAGCCGCGTCTTTTGTAAACCGCATCTTTCAATTGCTCGTAGCGGTTCTCTCTATACTGCCTCAACACTTTTTGTTTTTCTTCGGTTGTTTTTCCTTCCGGATCAAAACCGATAATTTCTTTCAACTGTTTATCATAACGTTCTTGGCGTGATTCGTATTCTTCTTTTGTAACGGGACCGGCAGCGCGGAAAGGCTGTGCATCCCATTTTCTTGTTCCAAATCCTCTACGCAAATTGAACATTCTTTGATAGTTATAAACTCTTTCTGAATCGCGGATGAGCTGGTGCTTATCAAATTCTTTTCCGGTTACAGCTTTATAGATCGTCACATAATTATCAACATGTTCCGGAACTTTTGCCGGTTCATTTGTCTGCGCGTTGTTTTCCGGTTCAACATCATTCCACGGAAGTTTACACAAGCCAACCAATCCGAACCAAGTTCTAAACATCGGAAAGTAGTGAAGTGCCTCAGCTTTGTTTTCAAAAGTAGGAATCTGATTGTTAACCATATCCATGAAGATCAGCCAAGCTTCATCATGCTGCGGCCCTTTATTTGTAAGCGCAAAACCACCTTGCTGAGCGAGCGATTCTTTTGAAACATATTCGGAATACTCAAGTCCTTTGTTTTCCATTCCAATATCTTGAAGGAATTGGGGATCGCCCCAGCCGTTAGCACCGAACATTTCTTTCATTTTGCGAACGCCGAGTCCGGCAACTTTGCCAAAACCTTCTCCGCGAGCTAACTGGTGTAGTAATTCCATCGCATTATCAGCGTTCCCAAAATTCAATTTTAATCCGCCAGTTCTATCTTCGTTCAAAATTCCGTTCTCAAAACATTCCATTACAAACGCAAGTAATGTTGCCCATGTGATTGTACAGATTCCGTAAGTATCGCAATAGAAGTTTGCTTCGACGATATAATCCGGATTAAAGATGCCGCAGTTGGAACCAAGTCCGCCTGCATTTTCATATTCGGGTCCGTCAACAATAACACATTGTCCTTTGTAAGGGCCGGTGCGCAGAACATAATTGTTAACGCCTTTAGCGCAGCTCATGTGGCAGCCAAGCCAGCAACCGTCCGGTGTTCCTTGCGCAAACATTGCTTTCCAAACTTCGGAATGAATTTTACCAGCTTCTTTGTGGCTTCCAAATTTATAATTATGTGTCGGAAGCAAATCGTAGTCGTTCATAATCTCAACTAAGTGAGCAGTTCCCTTAGTTCTCATTTCGCATTGCTTATCATCAAGCTCTTTAATTTCTTTGTTGAAGCGCTGACCACGTTCCATGATTGCCTTCATATCAACCACTTTGTTCATGTCCCCTTCAACTTTTGGGACGAGAGCAACCAGAGCTTTAATATTTTTCTTGCGGAATACCGTTCCGATTCCGCCGCGTCCAGCTTGTTTTAATCTTACGCGTTGCTTTTTCTTATCATAAAAACTGAAGTTTAGCATTCCTATTAAAGAATGATCTGCCGCAGTTCCGGATGAAACAACAGCGATCTTCATTTTGTCTGATTCGTTAGGGCAATACATTTCAGTAAGTAACTCGGATAGTTCGTGGCTATCTATTGGATCTGCCGGCGCTTCTTCAATACGAATTGTTCCGCCGTTGCGTCCATCTATTATTACAATTACTTCTTTCTCGGCAATTCCTTGAAGTTCGATTGCATCGAAGCCGCAGATTTTTAGGAAAGGCCCAAACCAGCCGCCAACGTTGCTGTCCATTGCTGAATCTGTTTGTGGAGAAATTGTAACAACTAAAGATTTTCCAGTTCCGGAATATTGAGTAATGCCGCAAATTGGTCCGCCGGAAATAATTATCTCATTTTCCGGATCGTTCCATTTGGTATCCGGTGTGGTAGCATCCCATAAGAATTTCAAACCATAACCTTTGCCGCCGATAAATTTTTCTTTTACTAAAGCTGGAATATCTCTGATAGTTATCTCTTTTGAGCCGACATCTATGTGAAGCGATTTATCCGTATAACCTCTTTCCAGGGGGGTGATTTCATACTGAAATTCTTTTAACGTCTTGTGTGCTTCTAATACTTCTGCAACGTTCATACAAAGTCTCCGATAGTCTTTTTCGTTTTACAATTTCGACAAAAAATTGTGTGAAAATATAGCAATCAATAAAATCAAACCAAAAGGTACTTTTTATTCAAAGTGAAATTTATAATTCAGAGATTGCGTCGAAAAGGCTTAATTGTTACACTTACTGTAACAAAAAAAGAGTTCTATGTCATCTTCTGTAAAACTATCAACGGCAGTGAAGGCACTTTGTCATTTGGCAAAAGTTTTTCCCGATCCGAAGAACAGCAATGAGATTGCAGAAGCAATTGGCGTGAATGCTTCTAAGCTAAGACAAATAATGTCTTCGCTGTTGAAAGCAGAGATTGTTGGCAGCAGTAAAGGCGCTGGCGGCGGGTTCTATCTTCTTCAGGATTTTACCGAGCTGAGTTTGTTTGAAATTTACTCTGCTCTTGAAGATAGAAAGATTATGGATTTTGACGTTGCCGACGCAAGCAAAGCTAAAGACGCAGAGATGAATTGCTATAATAATTACTTCTATGATTTCTATGCTAAGATACAAAACCAGATTGAAGAAGAAATGAAGAACACAAAACTGAAAAGCATTAAAGGTGTTTATGATGAAGCAAATAAATAGAATTACACTTTTGGTGTTGATGCTTGGTTTAACCTTCTCGATTAAACTAAGTGCGCAAACAAGTAATCAGGTAATAATCTTTCATGCCGGAAGTCTTACTGTTCCATTCGAAAAAATTATTGATGGATTTAAAAAAGAAAATCCGGGCGTAGAGGTGTTAAGAGAAATTGCCGGAAGCCGTGAGTGCGCGAGGAAAATTTCCGAACTCAACAAACCGTGTGATGTTTTTGCCTCTGCTGATTATTTGGTGATTGATCAAATGTTAATTCCGGATTACGCAAGTTGGAATTTGAAGTTCGCTACAAACGAAATGACGATTACTTACGCGACTAAGTCCAGAAGGTCGAAAGAGATTAACTCGAAAAACTGGTTTGAAATTTTGCTGGACAAAAAAGTTAATATCGGCAGAGCCGATCCAAACGCTGATCCGTGTGGATATAGAACAGTTCTTTCACTTAAGCTGGCAGATATCTATTACAAGAAAGATTTATCGCAGAAAATATTAAGCAAGAACAACGAATACATTCGTCCGAAAGAAGTTGATCTGCTTGCACTATTAGAAGCCAGAGAAGTGGATTACATATTCCTCTATCGTTCAGTAGCAGAACAGCATGGGCTGAAATATTTAACTCTCCCGGATCAAGTAAATCTGAAGAAGGCAGAGCTCGAAGAACATTACAAACAAGTTAGCACAGAACTAAGCGGAAAAAAACCGGGAGAAAAGATAACGCAAGCCGGCGCTTCAATGGTTTACGGAGTTACAATTCCTAAGAGTCCTCCAAATCCGGAGTTGGCAAAAAAGTTTGTACAGTATTTAATGAACAAGAAAAAAGGATTGAAAGTAATGGAGGAAATGGGGCAGCCGGTGGTTGTGCCATCTGTTTGCAATAATTACAATAAACTCCCGAAAGAACTAAAACAGTTTGCAAAGAAGAAATGATTAGTTCGTTCAAAAATATTTCGTGGATGAGATTAACGTTCACCTTTCTTGGCGGAATTGTTTTGCTGTTTATCTTGGCTCCAATAGCTGGAATGTATTTAAATACATCTATTGGTTCAATAACAAATGCGATTGGTGATGAAGAAGTGCGGGACAGTGTCTGGTTAAGCTTGTGGACATCAATGGCTGGGACAATTTTGTTTTCCTTCTTTGCGATTCCACTTGCTTACATACTAGCGCGCAAAAACTTCCCACTGAAAAGTTTAGTAAACGGAATAATTGATTTGCCGATTATCATTCCACACTCTGCTGCGGGAATTGCTGTCCTTGGAATATTAACGCGTGATAGCTGGTTTGGGAGAAGCGCGGAAGTATTTGGAGTTAAGTTCATCGGCAATCCGGCTGGAATTATAATGGCAATGGCGTTCGTGAGCATTCCGTTTTTAATTAATGCCGCGCGAGATGGATTCGCAGCTGTTCCGGAAAGATTAGAAAAAGTAGCACTCACATTAGGCGCTTCTCCGATTAGAGTTTTCTTCACAATTTCACTTCCGCTCGCGTGGCGTTCGGTTTTGTCCGGTTTTATTCTAATGTGGGCGCGCGGATTAAGTGAGTTTGGTGCGGTAATTATTGTTGCTTATAATCCCAAAACAGCTCCGGTTTTAATCTTTGAAAGATTCACTTCTTACGGACTAAAATATTCACTGCCGGTTGCGGCTCTATTTGTGGCGGTGTGTCTTGCAATTTTTATAGTACTAAGATTAATCAAAAAGAAAAGTTGATGCTGAAGTTGGAAAACATATCGTTGAAAGTTGGCGAGTTTGAATTAAAGAATATCAGCTTCGAAGTTGAGAGGTGCGATTACTTTGTAATTCTTGGCTTATCAGGTGTCGGAAAAAGTTTATTGCTAGAATCAATTGCCGGGCTGATTAACCCTACTAGCGGTAAAATATTTTTACGCGGTGAAGAAATTACTTCAAAGAAAATTCAACAAAGAAGAGTAAGCATTGTTTATCAAGATGCAGACTTATTCCCACACTTAACAGTTTTTGAAAACATTGCTTATCCGTTAAAGTGCAACGGTGAAAAAAATATTGAAGAAAAAGTTCTTTCTTGTGCTGAAATGGTTGGTGCTGTTGAATTTCTTCAGCGTAAACCGGGGACGCTTTCCGGCGGTGAATACCAGCGTGTTTCTCTAGCGAGAAGTTTAGCTGCCGATAATGATATTTTTCTTCTTGATGAACCGCTTGCCTCGCTCGATTCCAAATCCAAAAGTGAATTGAGAATGCTGCTGCGAAAGTTAAACCGTAATGGAATTACAATTATCCACGTTACTCACGATTACGAAGAGGCTATTTCGCTTGCAACAAAAATTGGAGTAATGGAAAAAGGTGCGCTTGTTCATATCGCTCCGCCGGAAGAGGTGTTTCGTCATCCCAAATCGGAATTTGTTGCTCACTTTATCGGTACAAAGAATTTCTTCAAAGGAAATTTGAAAACTATACCTCAAAGCGATCTTAAAGAATTCGCTGCTGCCGGGATAAATATCTTTTGTTTAACCGATGTTGAAGATGGAGAAGTGTTTCTCACACTTCAGCCGGAAGAAATTAGTATTTCAACCGAAACAGAAAAAGGAAGCAGCAGAAACCACTTCAAGGGAAAGATTATTGATATAGCTCCGGCGAAAGTTGGATTTGAAATCACAGTGAGTATTGGTGCTGAGTTGATTGCGCTTGTTTCCGGCGATTCGAAGGGTGAGTTGAAGTTAGAAATAGGAAAAGAAGTTTGGGTAAACTTCAAAGCGTCATCTTGTAAAATTTATAAATGAGGAAAAATGAAAAGAGTATTACTTGTACTAGTGTTATTCTCTCTGCCAATCTTTTCACAAGATAAAAGCGAATCTTCGCCAAGTTTTTTTGATGATTCTGAATTAAAAGGATACTCGCTGAAAAGTATTCAAGTAGAAGGTGAAGTAGAGAACCCCGGAGCGGTTGATTTTGCTCTTCTTCCAATAAATAATTTTCCGGCAAAAGATGTTTCTTATGGAAAGGACAAGAATAAATTTATCGGCTCCTATTTCTTCAGCGGCTATTCATTGTTCGATATCATAAATCAGAAAAAGGTTAAGAAAGCTAACGAAGCGGAATTTAAACCGGCAGTTGATTTATATGTTGTTGTTGAAAACGATAAAGGCGATAAAGCGGTTTTCAGCTGGGGAGAATTGTTCTTTGCAAAGGATAATTTTCGAACAGTAATCACAAAGTCAGTACGTGCTATCAATCCGTCAAAAATGAAAATGAAATGGTCTTTACCGAATACACCGATTCTTATCTGCGGTAATGATGCGTTTAACTTTCGCTTTGTCTCCGATCCAACTAAAATTACCGTTAAATCTTTCGCCGGGGCATATTCTAAAGAAAGAATTAAAGAAATTTTCACACCGGAATTTTCGATAATCAAGAATGATGGAGATGTTTTAGTAAAAGATATTTCCGGAATAGAAAAAAGAAAATTTCGCGGTCTTGGCTACGGACACGGAATGGGCTGGAAAGGTGTTGATGAAGCTGAAGGATTTGTTTTCAAGGATGTGCTGAAAAATTATATTACGCTTGATGAAAAACAAATAGCATCAACCGTGATTTGTGTTTCGGCAAAAGATGGGTACCGGGTAACATACAGTTTGAGCGAAATTATAAATAGGAACGACATGAATGATTTTTTGTTAGTTGAGAAAAATGGTTCGCTCGAAGAGGGAAAGTATAACTTGTTTGCTACGCCCGATTTCTTTGTTGATAGGAACGTTCGCTCTGTAGAGAAAATTGAAATGCTAAACGTTAAGTGAAAGGTTATTAAATGATTACATACGAAGAAGCCTTAGAAATAGTAAAAGAAAAAATCCGCCTACTCGGAACTGAGAAAACAGAAATGATGAAAAGCCTAAACCGGGTTTTACGGCAAGATGTTTTTTCGGATATGAACATGCCGCCGTTTGATAAATCGGCAATGGATGGCTACGCTTGCAGAAGAGAAGACATTGCAAATGAACTTGAAGTTGTAGAAACGATTCAAGCCGGCTATCTGCCGAAATTTGAAATTGGAAAAAATCAATGCGCTAAAATTATGACCGGGGCAGCGATTCCAAAAGGCGCAGATTGTGTAATCATTGTTGAGGAAGTGAATGAACTTTCTGGCAGCAGAATAAAATACCGTAAAGAAAAAACGTCAGCTAATATTTGTTATAAAGCTGAGGATGTTGTTATTGGGCAAAAATTATTGGAAGCCGGAACAAGAATTACTGAAAAGGAAATAGCCTCACTTGCCTTGACCGGTTGTGTAGAACCAATTGTAAGTATTAAGCCAAGAGTTGGAATTATTACTACAGGCGATGAAATTGTTGAGCCGGTAAATATTCCTATAGAATCGCAGATAAGAAATACTAATGCTTATCAGTTGCTTGCGCAATGTGAAAACTTCGGTTGCGAAACAAAGTATTACGGAATTGTTAAAGACACCAAAGTTGAAATAGCGGCTTCCATAGTTAAGGCAAAGCAAGAATGCGATTTGATATTGTTAACCGGCGGTGTTTCGATGGGCGAGTACGATTTAGTACCGGCGATATTAAAGAAAACCGGCTTTGAACTACTATTCGAGAAAGTTGCAGTTCAGCCGGGTAAACCAACTGTGTTTGGGAAATGTGAAAACACTTTTGCATTCGGAATGCCCGGCAATCCGGTTTCATCATTCATCGTATTTGAATTTTTTGTAAAAGAATTTTTAGCCGGATTAATGGGTTTGAAAAACTATTCAAAAACTCTCTCTCTTGAAATGGGATTTGATTTCAGACGTAAACGAAATGAACGTTTAGCACGCATTCCGGTTAAAATAAATGCAGATGGAAAACTTGATGCCATTGAGTATCACGGCTCGGCGCATATTAGCGCTTTTGCTTTTGCGGATGGAATAATTTCAATTCCTATTGGTGTAAGTGAAATAAAGAAAGGAACAATTGTAAGTGTTAGACAAATTTGAACGAACTATAAATTATTTGCGCATCAGCGTTACGGACCGGTGCAACTTGCGGTGTGTTTACTGCATGCCGGAAGAAGGAATCAAATTGATTGATCACTCTTCCGTTCTTTCGTTTGAAGAAATAGCAGAGTTTACAAAAGTTGCCGTTGAAATGGGAATTTCGAAAGTTAGAATTACCGGCGGCGAACCGCTGGTGCGAAAAGGAATTGTTAATCTCATCGGCATGATTTCAAAGATTAATGGAATTGTAGATTTATCTATGACAACAAACGGTTTGCTGCTTGAGAAATATGCGCAGCAATTGAAAGATGCCGGCTTGCAACGAGTAAATATTAGTCTTGATACGATTGATGAGCAAAAGTTTTCAGCAATCACCCGTGGCGGAAATATTGATGAAGTTAAGAAAGGAATTGCAGCGGCAAAAAGCGCTGGATTACACCCAATAAAAATTAACTGCGTTATAAAGAAAAGTATTGATGAGCCGGATGCGCTTGACGTAAAAAAATATTGTGAAGAAAACGGATTGGAAGCGCGCTTCATTTACGAAATGGATATTGAGAAAGGTGAATTCGGTGTTGTTCATGGCGGTAGCGGCGGAGATTGCGCAAATTGCAACCGTCTGCGCTTGACGAGCGATGGCTTCTTAAAACCATGCTTGTTCAGTGATATTTCCGTTAATATTAGAAAAGTTGATTATAAGGAAGCGCTTCGCTTTGCGGTTGAGCAAAAACCGGCTTGCGGAAATTCAAGCACTTCGCACAAATTTTATAATATAGGAGGATGAATGGAAAAGTTATCGCATGTTGATGAAGAAGGACGCGCGAACATGGTTGATGTGAGTGGAAAGAAAATCCAGTTTCGTACTGCAAGAGCAGAAGGATTTATCCGACTTCAGTCTGAAACTGTAGCACTTATCAAAGAAAGCAAAATGAAGAAGGGTGATGTTCTAACAGTTGCTGAGATTGCCGGCATCCAGGCAGGAAAAAAAACAAGTGAGTTGATCCCCCTTTGTCATCCTTTACAAATTACAAAGCTCGATGTTAAAGCAGAGCTGAAAGAAAACGGTGTACTTATTTCAAGCTATGCAAAGTGTGTTGGTCAAACCGGAATTGAAATGGAAGCGCTGACGGCTGTTTCAACGGCACTGCTGACTGTTTACGATATGTGCAAAGCTGTTGATAAGCAAATGATTATCGGCGAAATTAAATTGATTGAAAAAACAAAAAGTGACTTAGCAGATTAAACTTTTGCGCCTCCGCGTCTTTGCGAGATGTTTTTTTTCTCGCCAAGCCGCAAAGTCGCTAAACAAAAAGGAATAAACATGAACAGCTATATAGTTTCCCTAAATATTTCCGAAGAAAAGGGAACAATAAAAACCCCGAGAGAACAAGTTGAGATTAACAATTTAGGTGTTGTCGGCGATGCACACTCAGGCAGCTGGCACAGACAGGTAAGTATGCTTGCACAGGAAGACATTGATAATTTTTCTCTTCTTGATGCCGACAATAGAAAATTTTTGCCCGGCGAATTTGCAGAGAATATCACAACCAGCGGAATTGATTTTAAGAAGGTTGCTATTTTAGATCGCTTCAAAATTGGCGAAGTAGAATTGGAGTTAACTCAAATTGGTAAAAAATGCCACGGTGATGGCTGCGCAATTTATGTTGAAGTTGGTAAATGCGTAATGCCTAAGTCCGGTATTTTTACCCGTGTAATTAGTGGCGGAGTAATTAACAAGAATGATAAGATTGAATATTCGCCACGACCGTTGAAAATAAAAATAATAACCCTTAGTGATCGCGCGTTTAGTGGTGAGTACAAAGATTTAAGCGGTCCGGCAATTAAAGAAATGCTGACAGATCATTTTGCAAACAAGCGCTGGCATGTTGAATATCTCTACTCACTTATTCCTGATGATAGCGAAAAACTTATTGCCGAACTTCAAAAAAGTATTGATGAAAAAGTTGATGTCATTTTCACAACAGGTGGAACTGGAATCGGTCCGCGCGATATTACACCCGAAGTAGTAGAAAAGTTTTCGGATAAGTTAATTCCCGGAATTATGGATCAAATAAGACTAAAGTTTTATGATGAGATACCATCATCAATATTGAGTAGATCAGTCGCTGCGGTAAAAAACGAAACATTAATTTTTTCTTTGCCGGGAAGTGTAAAGGCTGTTGAAGATTATGTAGGTGAAATATTAAAAGTATTGGAACATGCAATTCTGATGGTTCACGGTTTGGGACACTAATAAAAAAAGCCTTTGCAGTAAACACTACAAAGGCACTCGTTATAATTAATTTAGCCCACGGATTAATCCGTGGGCTAATGAAATTTATTTTTCACTCATGAATGGATAGCGGAAATCGCTTCTTGGTACAAAGCTTTCTTTAATTGTTCTTGGAGAAACCCAACGGACAATATTTAAGAAACTTCCCGCCTTATCATTTGTACCGCTTGCGCGTGCGCCGCCGAAAGGCTGTTGCCCAACAACCGCACCCGTTGGTTTATCATTAATATAAAAATTACCGGCAGCGTGCTTTAGAATTCTATCTGCAGTAACAATTGCTTGTCTATCTTCCGCAAAGATTGCACCGGTTAACGCGTATGGAGAAGTCTGATCGCAAATCTTTAATGTCTCTTCAAACTTTTCATCTTCGTAAACATAAATCGTTAGCACCGGACCAAAGATTTCTTCTTCAATCGTTTTGAATTTTGGATTTGTTGTTACAATAATTGTTGGATTGATGAAATAACCAACTTTATCGTTGTATCTGCCGCCGACAATTATCTCAGCGTCTTTCGCTTTCTTAGCATATTCAATGTAGCTCACAATTGAATCGAAAGCGGCTTTATCAATTACAGCATTATTGTAGTTTGTAAAATCTGTAACCGGACCGGTTTTCAATCCTTTCAAATCTGAAACAAGAATTTTTTTCAATTCCGACCAGATAGACTTAGGAATGTAAGCGCGTGAAGCTGCAGAGCATTTCTGTCCTTGATATTCAAAGGAACCTTGAATCAATGCAGTAGCTAATCCGCGCACATTTGCGCTTGAATGTGCAAACACAAAATCTTTGCCGCCAGTCTCTCCAACTATTCTTGGATAAGTTTTGTACTTATTAATGTTGTTACCAATAATTTTCCACATTGATTGAAATACTTGAGTGCTTCCGGTAAAATGTAAGCCCGCAAAATTAGGATCGTTAAAAACCACATCGCCGATTTTTTGTCCCGAACCCGGAATGAAGTTAATTACTCCCGGAGGAAGTCCGGCAGCTTCTAAAAGTTTTATCATATAGTAAGCAGAAAGAACGCTTGTTGCCGCCGGTTTCAGAAGTGCAACGTTTCCCATAATTGCCGGAGCGCCGGGTAAGTTTGCGTTGAACGTTGTAAAGTTAAATGGAGCTACTGCAAAAATAAATCCTTCAAGTGGGCGGTATTCCATTCTGTTCCACATTCCGTGTGGTGAATGAGGCGGCTGTTCTTGATAAAGTTTGTAAGCATAGTGAACATTGAAGCGGAAGAAATCTGCTGTCTCGCAAGCTGAATCAATTTCTGCTTGATGAGCGTTTTTACTTTGTCCCAACATTGTTGATGCAAGAATTGTGTAGCGCCAATCTGTTAACGTAATCATGTCGGCGGCACGCATGAAAATAGCTGCACGGTCCTGCCATTCCATAGAAGACCAGGTTTTCCATGCTTCCATTGCGGAATCAATTGCCATCTGAACTTCTTTTGTACCTGCTTTATGATATTTGCCAAGAACATGTTTATGATTGTGCGGCATTACAATATTAGCTGTATCACCGGTTCTAATTTCTTTACCGCCGATTATGAGAGGAATATCAACAACTTGATTTTGCATTTCTGCAAGTTTTGCTTTGAGTAGAGCGCGTTCCGGCGAGCCGGGCGCAAATGTTTTTACCGGTTCGTTTTCCGGCATTGGATGATGAAAAACTGCATTAGCCATGCTATTTCCTTGATAATTAAATTCAAAAATCTTTATTGGTATAACGAAGAACTTTAGTCGGAAAGTTCACTCTTGTTAGGAAGTGTAAAAATGAATTTACTGCCTTTGTTTATCTCGCTTTCCACCCAAATTTTTCCCTCATGCTTCTCAACAATCTCTTTGCAGAGAACCAGTCCCAATCCATTGCCGCTTTCTTTGTTGGTTCCGTGAGTGGTGAATTGAATGTCTATTCTAAACAACTTGGGAATATTTTCTTGTTTGATTCCAACTCCGCTATCCGCAACAACTACCAAGACCATATCGTCCTCTTCAAAGGCGGTTATTTCAACAGTTCCGCCGGAGTGAGTAAACTTAATTGCGTTCGAAATTAAATTACGCAAAAGCAATGAGAGCATATCATCATCTGCAAATATCTTTTGCTTTGGGTTGATGTTTATGGCGAGATTAATTTTTTTGTTTTTAATATTCGATTCAAACAGGCGCAAGACTTTTTGCAGCTCGCCGGTCAAATTCAAATTTGCCGGTTCCATAATCATTCTGCCGGATTGAATGCGCGACCAGTTTAATAAATCATCTAAAAATTTGTATTGAGTGTGAAGAGCTTCGTTAAGTGAAAAAACAAGTTCTTTGAAGTCGGCTTTATCAAGCGTTTCATATTCTTCCACCAAATATTTTGAAATGCTAAGTAAACCTTGAAATGGTGAGCGGAGATCATGAGCGATTATTGAGAAGAACTTATCCTTAGAAGCATTAATTTCGTTAAGCTCTTCGTTTTTCTTTTTGATTTCTTCTTCACGCGCTTTTAGGTTCAGAATCAGAAGTTGATTGCTTTCGGAAACATCTTTTAGTTCTTCTACTTCCTGATGAAATTTTTCAAACGCTTGAGAAGAATCACCCTTAAGAATATCATGCATTAAATTTCAGAATCCCTCGAAAAAGTGGTAGCAATTTAACACAATAATTTGAACAGCTAAAATTATTCTTTATAAAATTCCGACCGGAAGTTCGCTATGAATTTGGATATTCTTATTTTCACAGAGCAAATAGAAGTGTTGAATTTCCAAATGGCGTGTAGCGGTTACATATTCGACATAAAGAAATATTCTGTTAATGACGGTCCCGGAATTAGAACAACTGTTTTTCTTAAGGGCTGTCCGTTAGTTTGTACATGGTGCCACAATCCCGAAAGCCAACGCAACGAGCCGGAAGAAATTGAGAACTGTTCCTTTCGCTGGAATCTTCACGCTGATCATTCAAAGAAAAATACTGTCGGCGCAAAAATATACGTAGATGAAGTTATTCGTGAAATTGAGAAAGACAGAATGTTCTACGAGGAATCAAAAGGAGGCGTTACTTTCTCAGGCGGAGAGCCAATGCTGCAATTGGAATTTCTTAGCTCGGTATTAACAGAATGCAGAACCCGCGATATTCATACTGCGATTGATACAACCGGTTACGCACCTTTCGCTGACTTTGAAAGGATTTACGACTCAACAAACATTTTCCTTTACGATTTGAAATTGATGGATGAGGAACTTCATTTTGAGTTTTGTGGAGTTCCCAACAAACTCATACATGAGAATTTAAGAAAGCTTGCGGAACTCGGCGGAAAAGTTATACTCAGAATTCCCGTCATTCCTACAATTACGGCTACAGAAAAAAATATCAATTCGATGATAGAATTTATTTCTTCACTTAAAAATATTCGCGAAATTGACTTGCTGCCTTTTCACAACACTGCGAAATCGAAGTATGAAAGAATGAAAAGGCTAAACAAGGTTGCCGAGCTTATTCCGCCAACTGATGATTACATGAATGAATTAAAAAACAGATTCAGCTTACTTAACATTCCGGTGAAAATCGGAGGATAAAAATGACAGAAAGGATAAATAAACTTAGAAGGCAATCGTTAGACGCAATTCCAACAATGTCTTACGAACGAGCTCAACTGTTAACTGAGTTTTACAAAAGTGGCGAGCCTGGCAAGCATTCAGTTCCGGTTGTTCGCGCAATGGCTTTTAAATACATCTTGGAACACAAAGAACTTTGCATAAATGATGGAGAATTATTTGTTGGAGAAAAAGGACCGGAACCGAAAGCCACGCCAACTTATCCGGAACTTTGCATTCACTCAAAAGATGATTTGGAAATTCTGCATAACAGAGAAAAAGTTTGGTTCAAATCATCCGATGAAACCCGCAATGTAATTCTAAATGAAGTAGCGCCATTTTGGAATGGAAAAAGTATTAGAGAAAAAATTCTTGCCGAAGTGGATGAAGAATGGCGTGACGCTTACAAAGCCGGAATCTTTACCGAGTTTATGGAACAACGCGCACCGGGGCATACTGTCGGCGATGATAAAATTTTTCGTAAAGGTATGCTCGATTTTAAAAAAGAAATTGAAGAAGAACTTGGTAAGTTAGATTTCTATAACGATAAAGAAGCATTTGCAAAGCGGGAAGAACTCCGCGCAATGAATATTGCTGCGGATGCAATTATGCTATTTGCAAAACGTTACAGCGCAAAACTATTTGATCTTGCTGCAAAAGAAAAAGATACTCAGCGTAAGAATGAACTCGAAACTATGGCTGGAATTTGCCAGCGAGTTCCGGCAAACGCACCTCGAACAATGTGGGAAGCGCTTCAATATTACTGGTTTATTCATCTTGGTATTACAACAGAACTAAACACTTGGGATTCATTCAATCCGGGAAGATTGGATCAGCATCTGCAGCCTTTCTATAAAAGAGATTTGGAAAGCGGATTGGTTACGGAAGAATTCGCGAAAGAATTGCTTCATTCGTTTTGGATAAAGTTTAATAATCAGCCGGCGCCGCCAAAAGTTGGCGTTACCGCGCAAGAGAGCAACACTTACACAGATTTTTGTTTGATCAATGTAGGCGGTGTAACGGAAAAAGGTGAAGACGCTACAAACGAGATGACCTATATTCTTCTTGATGTTATTGAAGAGATGCGCTTGCTGCAGCCGAGCTCGATGGTGCAGGTGAGCAAGAAAAATCCCGATAGACTTTTAAAGCGCGCGTTAAAGATTATTAGAACCGGATACGGTCAGCCTTCAATTTTTAATACCGACGCAATCATTCAAGAACTTACGCGGCAGGGCAAATCAATTATTGATGCACGATGCGGCGGCGCGAGCGGTTGTGTTGAAGCTGGTGCGTTCGGAAAAGAGAGTTACATTCTTACCGGCTATTTCAATATTCCAAAAGTTTTTGAAATTACTCTTAACAACGGATTTGATCCGCGCACGCAAAAACAAATTGGTTTACAAACCGGCGATCCGACTACATTCAAAACTTACGATGAATTTTATTCCGCGTTTGAAAAACAGCTAAATCATTTTGTTGATATAAAGATTAAAGGCAACATCATAATCGAAAGAATTTACGCGCAGTATATGCCTGCGCCGTTTATGTCCATTTTAATTGATGACTGCATAAAGAAAGGAAAAGATTACAACGCCGGCGGTGCGCGCTACAATTCATCTTACATTCAAGGTGTTGGTTTAGGAACTATTACAGATTCGCTTTCTTCAATTAAATACAATGTTTATGAGAAGAAAAATTTAACAATGAGCGAAATGCTTGAGCTTTTGAAATCGAATTTTGAAAACAAGAAAGATTTGCGCGATAAATTATTCTTTGAAACGCCGAGATACGGCAACGATGATGATGCAGCTGATAATCTTACAAGACAAGTTTTTGAATCTTACTTTGCAGCAATTGACGGAAGACCAAATACAAAAGGCGGTCACTTCCGCGTCGATCTTCTTCCAACCACTTGTCATGTTTATTTCGGAAGTGTACTCGGCGCAACACCAGACGGACGTTACGCTAAAGAACCGGTTAGCGAGGGCATTTCTCCTGTTCAAGGTGCAGATGTTCATGGTCCAACTGCTGTAATTAAATCTGCTTCAAAGATTGATCACTTACGTACCGGTGGAACATTGCTGAATCAAAAATTCACGCCAAACTTTCTATCTACCGATGATGGGATTGAAAAAGTTGTTAATCTTATTCGTACTTATTTTCGCTTGGATGGACATCATATTCAGTTCAATGTTGTTAATGCCGAGCTGTTGAAAGAAGCTCAAAAGCATCCGGAAAAATACCGCGATTTAATTGTGCGGGTTGCCGGTTATAGCGATTACTTTGTTGATCTCGGAATTGATTTGCAGAACGAAATTATAAACCGTACCGAACACATGAGTTTTTAAATCCGCGTTCATCCGTGCAGTCCGCTTCATCAGCGTTCCATTCTTCTTGCTGATAGAACACGGATAACACGCCTGCCCGACTTCGTTGTTCGAGGCGGGGATTCAGCGGATCAACGCATATAAAAGAAAGGTGAAACTATGTTCAACTCAAAAATTTATGTTAACCGCAGAGCAGAACTTAAAAAGAAATTAAAATCGGGATTGATTCTCTTTCTCGGCAACAACGAAGCGCCAATGAACTATACCGATAACACTTACTCATTCCGGCAAGACTCAACATTTCTTTACTACTTTGGATTAGACCAAGCAGAACTTGCCGCAGTAATTGATCTTGATGAAAACAAAGAAACTGTTTACGGAAACGATTTTACTATTGATGATATTGTTTGGATGGGACCACAGCCTACAATTAAACAACGCGCAGTAAAATGCGGCGTTAAGTTTACGGCACCGTCAAGCGAATTAGAAACAGTCTGCTCAAACGCCATTAAGCAAGGGAGAAAAATTCATTTCGTTCCTCAGTACAGACACGATAATATTTTGAAACTGCACAAGCTGCTCGGCATCGCACCAAAATATGTGAATGAATATGCTTCGATGCTGCTTATTAAAGCTGTTGCCGAACAAAGACAAGTTAAGGCTCCGGAAGAAATTGCCGAGCTGGAAAAGGCAATTGAGATTTCATATCAGATGCAAACAACTGCGATGCGTTTTGCGAAGCCGGGAATGTATGAACGGGATGTCATGGGCTTTATTGCCGGATTAGCAATGTCTCTTGGCAGCGGACTTGGTTTTCCGGTGATATTCTCTCGTCACGCGGAAACTTTGCACAATCATTATTACGGCAATAAACTTAAAGCCGGTGATTTGGTCGTAAATGATTCCGGCGCGGAATCTTTGCTTCATTACGCCAGCGATATCACCCGTACATTTCCTGTAAGCGGAAAGTTTACTCAAAGACAAAAAGACGTTTACGAAATTGTTTTGATTTCCCAGCTTGTTTCTATTTCGGAAATCAAGCCAAAGGTCACCTTCAAATCTGTTCACTTAAAATGTGCTGAAGTGATGGTTGATGGTTTGAAAGCGCTTGGATTAATGAAAGGAAACACAAAGTTCGCAGTTGAAGCCGGCGCTCACGCATTGTTCTTTCCGCACGGACTTGGACATTTGCTTGGTCTTGATGTTCACGATATGGAAAACTATGGAGAAAATAATTTTGGCTATGATGAAAAACTAAAACGCAGCACTCAATTTGGTCTTAAGTCTTTGCGTTACGCAAAACCTCTTGTGCCGGGAGTTGTGTTAACTGTTGAACCGGGCTTGTATTTCATTCCTACTTTAATTGATAAATGGCAGGGCGAAAAGAAACACGCAGACTTTATTAATTACGATAAAGTAAATGAATACAGAGGATTCGGTGGAATTAGAATTGAAGACGATGTTGTTGTTATGAAAAACGGCAGCCGTGTACTTGGCAAGCCAATTCCAAAAGCTGTTGAAGATGTTGAGGATTTTGCTTCAAACAAAATTTGATTTCATTTTATTTAAAGGATGAGTTAAAGTTAGAGTTGGGTTTGTAAGTTTTTTTGTTTTGGCTGTTAGTAAGAACAAGCAATAATTACGTTGACTCTAAGTCAGTCTTCTGATAAATTTCATTGCGGTATCTCTTTTACAGTAACAATTTTTGCCGTAAAGATTGTAAAGTGTAAGGAGGCGCAAAATGAAAGCTGGTATTTATTTCACCGGTTCGGGTCCAATCGTAATTCTTACTACTTATGATTCTCTAACAAATCCTTATCTCATTAACAGATTGCATTCGAAAGGAATTAAAAAATTTATCGCTTTCGAAATCCCGGAATATCTTGCAAAACAAAAGTATGGGCATCACTATGATGCTGTTATGGAAGATGTTAAACAAGAAGACTATTTGCGCGTGATTGACTTCGATGGTCATCACATTCTTGCGAAATTCTCATTTAAGGAACTTGGTGAGCCAATTTATTACGAATCATAGTTGGATTATCCGGCGCACCTAAGTTTTGATTTCGCTATGCAAGCGCCATTGAATTAAAATTCTGCTGGTATTCAGAAATTATTGAATTGAAAAATCCGGAGAGTGGATTATTTAATGTCCTTTACTAATCATTTCAAAAAAATAGCAGATTGGAATCATCCGGATGATTGGCTGGAAATTGAAACTATTGATGCTCATGCAGCGGGCGAACCTCTTAGAATAATTTTGAGCGGTTTACCGGAAATTAGAGGCGCTACTGTTTTGGAGAAGCGCCGCTACATGAAGGATAATCTTGATCATTATAGAACCGCTTTGATGCTTGAACCGCGCGGTCACGCCGATATGTATGGCTGCATTATCACTCCTCCGGTTTCCGGTGAAGCAGATTTTGGTGTAATCTTCATGCACAACGAAGGTTACAGCACAATGTGCGGACATGGAATAATCGCTGTTACAACCGTTGTTTTGGAAACCGGAATGTTTGAAATGATTGAGCCGGTTACGCAAATAAAAATTGATTCACCTGCCGGACTGATTACTTCTTACGCAAAAATTAAGAATGGAAAAGTTGAATCCGTTTATTTTCACAATGTACCTTCGTTTGTTTTAATGCAAGATCAAATTGTTGATGTTCCTTCTCTCGGTATAATTAATTTTGATGTTGCATTCGGCGGGGCTTTCTATGCTTTCGTGAAAGCAGATCAGCTTGGTTTAACAATGCACGAGAAAGAATTTAGGAAGCTCATTGAAGAAGGAATGAAGATCAAACGCGCTGTAATGCAAAAGTTTGAAATCAAACATCCGTTTGATGACGATTTAAGTTTTCTTTATGGAACAATTTTTTACGGTTCACCGTTATCTAACAAGGCAGACAGCCGCAACGTTTGCATTTTTGCCGATGGTGAAGTTGACCGCAGTCCAACCGGAACCGGTGTAAGCGCACGAGCGGCTTTGCATTTCGCAAAGAATGAGTTGGAATTGAATAAGCCAATGGTAATCGAAAGTATTATCGGAACTAAGTTCTCAACCAAAGTAATTTCTGAAACGAAATTTGGTGAACATGAAGCAGTTATTCCGGAAGTTGAAGGCAATGCTTTCATCACAGGCAAAAATACTTTTTATGTTAATCCGGAAGACCCGTTGAGCAAAGGTTTTATTCTACGATAAAAGTCCTCAGTAAGAATTCATTAAATAAAATGAAAGGAACCGGATGAGTTTCTCACGTACTGTTCTTTTGTGGATGTCGGAAAATAAACGAATGAGGGAGAAAGTACCCTCGTGGAAGTTTGTAAAGAAAGCGGTTAAAAAATTTATGCCCGGCGAAAAACCGGATGATGCTCTCACAGCAGCTACTCGTTTTGATTTACTCGGAATTCCAACCGTTTTTACACACCTTGGCGAAAATATCACCAACATTAAGGAAGGCTGCGAAGTATGCGAGAATTATTTGGTACTGGTAGAAAACATTGCTGAAAAAAAACTAAATATTGAAATATCATTAAAGCTAACCCAACTTGGTTTTGATTTATCCGAAGAAGAAACCTATGACCGCTTTAAGCAGATTGCTTATAAAGCAAAAGAGAAACTTGGTAATGTAGTCTGGATTGACATGGAGGGAAGCGCTTACACTCAAAAGACAATTGAGTTCTACAAAAAAATTAAAAGTGAAATTGATAATGTTGGTCTATGCTTGCAAGCCTATCTGTTTCGTACTGAAAAAGATGTTAAAGAATTAATTGAGATTGGCGCTAATATTCGGTTGGTGAAGGGAGCTTACAAGGAATCGCCGGAAATTGCTTTTGCTAAAAAGAAAGATGTTGATGAAAACTATATCAAGCTGGCAAAAGTGCTGTTGGACGCAGCTGGCGAAGATAAAATTAGAGTAGCGTTTGGAACGCACGATGAAAATATAATTTACTCTCTAATAAAATGGTCTAAGCAAAATAATTTTCGTAAGGATAAATTAGAATTCCAGATGCTCTATGGAATCAAAAAAGAAAAACAAAAAGATTTAGCGGGACGCGGCTATATAATGCGCGTGCTAATTAGCTATGGCAAGTTTTGGTATCCATGGTATATGCGCCGTCTTGCCGAGCGTCCGGCAAATGTTTGGTTTGTATTAAAAAACATGTTTTCTTAAAGAGGAAATTAGATGAAAAAACTTTATGGCATAATGCCCCCAATTGCCACGCCATTTCTAAATGATGAGATAGCATTTGATAAGCTCGCAGAAAATTTATTCAAGTGGAATAAAACCGACTTGAGCGGATACGTTGTGATGGGCTCAAACGGAGAAAGCGTTTTTCTTACGCGTGACGAAAAACTAAAATTAGTGGAAGCGGTAAAGAAAAATATTCCGGATGAAAAACTTTTAATTGCCGGAACCGGAAGCGATTCGGTTAGAGATACAATTTCGCTAACTAATGATTCTGCCGAACGTGGAGCAGATTACGCGCTGATACTTACACCGTCGTTCTATAAGTCCGAAATGAAACCAGCTGCGTATGTAAAATATTTTTTCGCTGTGGCTGATAAAACGAACATCCCGGTAATCATTTACAACGTTCCAAAATTTACCGGAGTTGATATAGAAGCAGAAACTGTAGCGCAATTAGCTAAACATCCTAATATTGTGGGAATAAAAAACAGTGCGGAGAATTTGCGCCAGACCGCCGAACTTGTTTCCATGACCGGTAAAAGCTTTTCTACAATTACCGGAACCGGCTCGGTTCTCTATACAAGTTTAACTGTCGGCGCAGTCGGCGGAATCCTTGCCCTTGCAAACATTGCCCCAAACGAATGTGTTAAAATTCAGAAACTTGTTGAAGAGGGAAATCATTCCGATGCAGTAAAGCTCCAGCAGAAAATGCTTCCGGTTAACAAAGCAATAACTGCTAAGTATGGTGTTGCCGGATTAAAAGCAGCGCTTGATATGCTGGGATATTTTGGCGGTGAACCTCGTTTGCCATTATCGCCATTGCATGATAGTGATAAAGAATTATTAAAAAATATTTTAACTGAAGCCGGATTATTATAAGGAAACAGCATGAGCAATTCTTTCAAACCCATAAATAGAATTCTGTTGGGACCCGGTCCCGCAAATGTTCATCCAAAAGTTTTGGAAGCACTATCCAAACCAACACTCGGTCATCTCGATCCGCAGTTTATAGAGTTGATGGAGGAAATTAAATCGCTTCTTAGATACACATTCAAAACTGAAAGCGGGCATACGTTTGTTCTTTCAGGTCCGGGTTCTTTAGGAATGGAAGCGTGTTTAGTAAATATGATTGAGCCCGGCGACAAAGTTGTTGTTTGCGTTGGCGGTTACTTTGCAAACCGAATGGTTCAAATAGTTGAGAAGATTGGAGGAGTGGCAATTGTTGTTAAAGAAACTTGGGGCAGAGCAACCGATCCGCAAAAATTAGAAGATGCACTAAACGCAAACCCGGATACAAAAGTTGCAGCGTTTGTTCATGCTGAAACTTCTACCGGCGCTTTATCAAACGTAAAAGTTCTCTCCGAGATTGCACATAAACACAACGCTCTTGTAGTCGCCGATGTTGTTACTTCTCTCGGAGCTACAGAAGTTCTTGTTGATGAATGGCAGCTCGACGCAGTTTATTCTTGTTCGCAAAAAGGATTGGCTTGCGTTGCCGGAATGTCTCCGGTTAGTTTTAGTGAAAGAGCTTTTGCTCATATAAAGAACCGAAAAACTCCAATCAGAAGCTGGTTTAACGATTTTAATTTGTTGGAAAGTTATTGGCAGGGTTCCGGCAAACGGGCATATCATCACACGGCTCCGGCAAATCAATATTACGGATTGCATGAAGCGTTGCGTATTCTAAAAGAAGAAGGAATTGAAAACGCGTGGCGCAGACACAAAGAGAACAGCGCAAAATTAATTAAACGATTAAAAGATGAATTGAATCTTGAACCGATTGTTCCGGCGGGAGAAAGAATTCCTCATTTGTTAGCTATTACAGTACCGGAAGGAATTGATGAGGCAAAAGTTAGAGTTGAGCTTCTTACAAAACACAACTTAGAAATTGGCGCCGGTCTGGGCGAACTTGCCGGCAAAGTCTGGCGCATTGGTTTGATGGGTTACAACTCGAATGATAAGCTGGTGGATTATTGTGTAAGTTCGTTTAAGGATGTTTTAAAGAAATAGAACGCAGATTAAACTGATCTAACGGATTAACACTGATAAATCTGTCTTTATCTGTTTAATCCGTTCGATCTGCGTTCCATTAAGAAATCAGTGTAAAAGTTTGCCCAATTTCTTCGAGACCGATTTGCATGTTGTGGTTTGATGCATCACGTTTCATCCAATCGATTGCTTCTGCGAACGGCTCGTTGCTTTGCTTAAAAGTTTTCGTATGAATCGGAATGAAATATTTTGCGCCGATTTCCGAAGACATCTTCAATGCTTCTTCCGGATTGCAATGATTTCTAACCCAAGGATTGTAAGCACCAATCGGCATTATCGCCACATCAATGTTTTCGCTTTTCAAGTTCTGAAATTTGTTTGTCATAGCGGTATCGCCGCCAAACAAAATTTTCTTGCCGTTATAATCAATTACATACGAGTTAAAACTTCTGCCATCTTTCACATAGCCGCGTGAGCGGTCGCGTTCCCATGGAAAGCGCCAGCCGAAATGTTTTACTTCGTTAGCCCGGAATCTTATTCCTTGCAAAGTTAATTCATCGTTCCAATCCATTACGTTAATGGATTTCCAATCGAGGTCTTCAATAACATCTTTGGTTAAGTAAGCTGTAATAACATCAATCTGGTTCGGATATTTCTCTGTAAAGAATTTTAGAGAAGGATAATCCATGTGGTCCATGTGGGCGTGAGATAGAAGAATAATATCCGGCTTGGGAAATTCATGCGATAGCAAAGCGGGTGGAGTTAAGCGTGCCGGACCAAAACTCCCGCCGAAAAAGTAAACGCCAATCCGCTCAAACATAACTGGGTCGGTAATAATCCATTTACCAAAAATGTTGATAAGAATTGTAGAGTGACCAATCCATGCCAAAGTTAAATTTTCGTTGCTCCAGCCTAGCGGCTCGGGCTTGTAGTTCAGCTTAACAAGCGTTTTTGCTTCGCTGTCGCTGTTTACAAACAATGGCGCTAGAAAAGTAGCGCCGGCGGCAAGTGCAGTTTTTTTTAAGAAGTCTTTTCGTTTCATAGATTATAAACAACAGAAGTGAGAAGAAAATTCCCGAAATAGTTATGCGACTTTAATTAAGCGTACGTGCGGGATTTCATCGTTTGCAACCGGTCTAATTTGCGAGTTGTTAAGAGTTTCAACTGAAATGGTTTCGCCATTGAATTTCACAAATTCTACTTCATAGGCAGTATTGTTTTTATGACACATAACAATAGTCCCGATGTCTCCGCTTTTGAGCCCGCTTTGAGGTAAATCAACAGCAAGAACAACAATTTCATTTTCTTTCATTTCATTTCCTTTTGGGATATGCAGTCACAAAATAAGGCATGTCTTCGCCTTTTTCAACAAACCAAACTGTTACCAGCTCGATTTCATTGCCTGTAGGCGAATTAACAAAGCCAGTAATAACGTATTTGGTTCCGAAATTATTTTCGAGCTTTTCAACGAAATCGTTGTCGCTGATCAAACTCTTTAATTGATCTATCATAAATTCTACCGAACTAGAATCGAAACCATACTTGAGAAAAAAAGATGCTTTATGTCTTCCAATTGGATGCGAAAGGGAAAAAAGATAATCCGAAATTTTATTCTTGCTAATGAATGCGCTATCCGAGTTTGGGATTCGCATTAGATTTATCTTTCCATCACTATCTTATTCGAAAGCTCATTTGTATCATCGGTTTTAACCGGGAAATGCTCGCTTAAGATTTTCCCAACCTTCTCAATCCCGGCAATCATACCGTCGCAAAAATTTCCTTCGTGAAATTTAACTTGGATTTCGTCGCGGACAGAATCCCAAGTTCCTTGAGTTACTTTTTCGTTTATGCCTTGATCGGCAAGTATATAAAACTGGCGTTCGTGTAGAAGCAGGTAAAGTAGAATTCCGGTCTTGTCTCTTGTAGCGTGCATGTTCAGTTTGTAAAACTCTTTTTCGGCAAGCTGGCGTATCGTTTTACTTCTATCGGCAAACTGGCGCTTTTCCTTCATCGAGATTCTGATTTCTCCGGAAGTTGTTTTTTCCGCTTTCTTAATCTGATTGGAGATTCTCAAAAAGTCGTCATCACTAAAGAATTGATATATAAGTCGTTCCATTTTTCACCAGCTTTTGTACAAAGATAAATCTTGTGGTAATCAAATGAAACAAGTCGCCGCAACTTATGATTATCATTCTCAAAACCGATATAGCAATGAGTATGGAGGTCACTTGTATCGTCCCTAAAGGGACTTTGGTTTATTTAGGGGTTCTTTACTTATAGATATTTTATCCCTACGGGATTTTTAGCTCCGTTAGTCCAAAGGACTCCCTCGGAGGAGCGATATATCTATAGAATAATGGAAACAATATTTGTTGAGTCCCTTTTGGGACGGTATAAAACAATTCACCAATTGTGTGGATTTTATTTCGCATTAAATCCATTATCATCTTAATATTTTTCTACCATTGTATTTACTATATCGGTTTTTGAGGATTCTCGTTCCAAACAATTATATTTGCCAATGCATTTTTAACATTAATGAGGAAAACATGTACAAAGTGGTTTTATTGCGCCATGGCGAAAGCGAATGGAATAAGTTGAATCTGTTTACCGGCTGGACGGATGTGGATTTATCCGAAAAGGGAATTGAAGAAGCAAAGCAAGCCGGTGTTGTTCTTAAACAAGAAGGTTACCAGTTTGATATCGCGTTTACTTCTGTTTTGAAGAGAGCAATCAAGACTTTGAATTTTGCGTTGGAAGGTTTGGACTTGATGTGGATTCCGGTTGTTAAATCTTGGCGATTGAACGAAAGACATTACGGCGCGCTTCAAGGTTTGAACAAAGCTGAAACCGCAGAAAAATATGGAAACGAAAAAGTAAAGATTTGGAGAAGAAGCTACGACGTTCCACCGCCAGTATTGGAAGAAACCGATGATCGCTATCCGGGCAAAGACAGGCGTTATGCCGATATGGATAAGAAGGATATTCCATTGACCGAAAGTTTGAAGCTTACTGTTGATAGATTTTTGCCATACTGGTTCGATACAATCGCTCCAACTATTAAGAGCGGAAAGAGAGTTATCATTGCAGCTCACGGAAACAGCTTGCGCGCACTTGTTAAATATCTCGATAACATTTCTGAAGCTGACATTACAGAATTAAATATTCCAACCGGCGTTCCGCTTGTTTACGAACTGGATGCTGACTTGAAACCAATTAAACATTATTATCTTGGTGATCAAGAAGCAATAAACGCGGCTATAAATGCTGTGGCAAAACAAACAGAAAAGAAATAAGTATTTAGGAAACTGTTTTATTTGTAATATTATTTTGAAAATAGAACGCGGATTAAGCTGCTTAAACTGATACACGCGGATCTTAATAATAGGGTATCTCTAAAAACTCAAAAGGAATTATCTCGCAAAGCCGCAAAGTTCGCAAAACAGAAAAACTTGGTAGTCTTTGCGTCTTAGCGTGAAAAAAAGTTGGTTTTTAGATGTCTCCAATAGTTACAATTAAAACAGTTTCCATTTTATTCCATTGATATCTTTGAAAAGAAGATTTATAATTGCACCCAACAAGGAGAAAGAACATAGACTTTTCTACGGTCTTAATCAGTAAAGGAAAATCAGAAATGAAGAAATCATTGTTTGCAGTGTTCTTTCTTGGCTTGTTGCTTACCACAAGTTATTCCCAAACAGTAATCGGCAAATATGGGGGCGAGTTTTTGTCAATCGGTGCCGGCGGACGCGCATCTGCAATGGGCGGCGCTAACGTTGCAATTGTAAATGATGTAACCGCCGGATACTGGAACCCAGCCGGATTGGCGAGAATGAATTATCCCCAAATTTCGTTGATGCACGAAGAGCACTTCGGCAACTTAGTTAATTATAATTATGGCGCTGTCGCTATTCCTTACGGAAGCGATATGAGCTTTGGCTTGAGTGTAATTCGGCTCAGTGTGGATGGAATTCCCGATACACGCAATGCGCTTTACGATGCAAACGGCGACGGTATTTTAGATATTCACACAGACCGTTTAGATTATTCAAAGATTACAGAATTCAACAATACTGATTGGGCTTTCTACTTAACTTTTGCAAAGCGTCACTCGGAAGATTTTTACTGGGGCGCTAACGTAAAAATTATAAAAAGAGATATAGCCGAAGCCAGCGCGTTTGGAATTGGTTTTGATATTGGCGCTTATTATATGGCATCGGAGAATTTGCATCTTGGCGCAACAATTCAAGATGTAACAACAACATTAGAAGCCTGGAGTACCGGCAGAAATGAATTGATTTCGCCAACTGCAAAAATCGGCGCTGCTTATGCAATCTCAGCATTAGGCGGCACAATTCTTCCGGCTCTTGATTTAGATATGCGCTTCGAAAACCGTAAAACAGCCTCCATGTTTAATGTTGGTCCGGTTAGCTTTGATGCTCACGCCGGCTTGGAATATAAATTCAAAAATCTTTTTGCTATCCGTGCCGGGTACAGCGATGTAAAACAGTTTACAGTTGGTGCCGGATTGTTCTTACCAAAACTTCAAATAGATTATTCTTTTGCCCAGTTCAGCCAATCTGAAACAGAAAGATTGCCTGATACACACCGCATATCAATTATGCTTACGCTTGAAGAACCAAAGTTTTTGAGGGAAGGATTATAAAATCCAAATAAAGGGAGGAAAGTGTGTTCAGATCTATCTTCTTAGCATTTCTAATTGCTATAACGGTTAGTGCACAAACTGTAAGACAATTAAATGAACTGGCAACCAAAGAATACAAAGCGAAAAATTATTCAAAAGGTATTGAATACCTAATGAGAATAATTCCCAAAGAAGGGAACAACTATAACTTGTATTATACGATAGCTTGTTATTATGCTCTAATGGGTGAAAAAGAAAATGCAGTCAAGTATTTGGAAAAGTCAGCAGATATGGGATATAGGTATGCCGAAAGCACGATGAAGGATTCTGATCTCGAATCACTTAAAGCTGATGAACAGTGGAAAGATATAATCGGGAAAATGGGAAGAAATAAAGAGAAGTACGAAAAACTTGTTAACAAGGAATTGAAAAGACTATATGATGAAGATCAGACAGATAGAAAAAGTAAGCTTGAATGGAAAGAAATTGTTAAACGAGACAGTACCAGAAAAACCTCTGTGCTGAATGAGATAAAGGAAAACCGATTAAATGTATCGGAAGATTATTTGAACGCTGCTATGATTTTACATCACGGATCGTCTCTTGAAGATATTCAACTTGTATACAAACTTTCCCAAAGATCATTTGAATTAAACAACGGAAACGTAACAGCAAAATGGATGCTTGCCGGTGTATTTGATAGAATGCAGCTAAAGTCGCATAAACCGCAGTGGTATGGAACTCAGCAAATTCTTAAGGACAACGTGCTTTACTTGGATACTATAGATTCGACAAAAGTAAGCGATGAAGAGCGTTATGATTACTATTGTAAAACAATGGCAGAAAACAGAAAATATATTGTAGGTTATAATAAAACTGATAAATATCCGCTAATAGTTCCGGACTCAATTAAATCAAAAAAATAGTTTACATGCCGATAACTGAAAGCCAAAATGTTTTGTGAATACGTTCAAAGCTACGATTGATATTATCGGAATAAATCCGTTTGTATTTCTTCCCGCATCGGTTTTGACAAGTATTCAAAAGCAAGCTAATAAAACGAAAGGTCCAATCCGGGTAAAGGGAACAATAGATGGACACGATTTCACCCGGACGCTTGTAAAGTACAGCGGAGACTGGCGGCTATACATAAATGGTCCAATGCTGAAAGCAGCAAACAAAAAAGTTGGGGATACGATAGTTGTAAAGATAGAGTTCAATACGAGTGAGAAAAAAGTTTTAATGAATCCGAAACTTGAAGCTGCTTTAGATCAGAACGAAAAGGCTAAACAAGTTTTCAACAGCTTAAGCCCATCAAGACAAAACGAGATAGTTAGATACATAGCTAATTTAAAGAGTGAAGCTGCAATAGAAAAAAATGTAAGAAGGGCTGTTCAGTTTTTATTAGGCAAGGATAGGTTTATAGGACGGGACCATCCTTAAACGGCTACATAAACTTGAAATCTTTTCTTATTTTACCGCATCAAATTTCACATCCATTAAACAAATCACAGGAGAAAATATATGCTCAAAATAGGCGAACAAGTGCCCAACATGTCGTTCGATGCTTATCACGATAACCAATTCAAAACAATGAGTTTTGATGAGTTCAAAGGAAAATGGCTTGTGCTTTTATTCTACCCGGCAGATTTTACTTTTGTTTGTCCAACAGAATTGGAAGAAGCTGCAAATTTTTATCCAGAATTCCAGAAAATTGGCGCTGAGTTATTAAGCTTCAGCACAGACACAAAATACACCCATCTCGCTTGGCATGAATCATCCAAGGCGATTAAGAAAATTAAATATCCTATGGGTGCTGACCCAACTGCAAACATCTGCAAGACTTTTGGTACTTACATTGATGCAGATGGTCTTTCTCTTCGCGGAACATTTATCATTAGTCCGGACGGTGTTTTGAAGACGATTGACATTCATGATAACAGCATTGGAAGAAGCTCAAAAGAAATTTTGCGCAGAGTTAAAGCCGCAAAATATGTTAGCGAGCATCCGAATGAAGTTTGTCCGGCAAGCTGGGAACCAGGCGCAGATACATTAACGCCGGGTGAAGACCTTGTAGGCAAAATCTAATTACTTTTGCTGAAAAACTGTTAGTAAAAATATACTTAGTCATTTCGAGCGAAGTCGAGAAATGGCGAGTTTTAGAAAAAGTCACACTTCGACTCCGCTCAGTGTGACTTTTGTTTTATAATCTCGAATAAAAACAAAATCAAATATGAAGATCATTATTCGCTCAGTATATACTTTTTTCGTTTTGGTTCCACTACTAATAGTGCTTTCTTCATGTTCCAGCGGGCTTTCCTCTGTTTACGATTTCGATTACCCGCTAACTACTAAAACTGCAAAATCAAATTCTACTCGACTGCAAATTCAAATTCCGCAAGGCTGGTTTGTAGCAGAGGACAATGAATTTATGTTAACGGACATTTGGCTTGTTAAGGAAGATTACTTAGCGACCATAAAATTTGTAGCCGTTACCCTTGATGATGAAACCGCCGAGAGTTTTGCTTCTGACGAGCTTGGAAAAGTTGTTGAGCTGAATAAAGTTCTGCTTAAAGCTAAACTTGGTAAGAATTTCAAAGGCTTTACAAATGAGGAAACATTCAACAGCAACTCTACGGTTTTTTCGGCTTATCAGTATTTAGATGAAAAAGATGAGCCGGTTAGAACCGTAGTTTTTAAAAATGATTCCAAATTCTACGAAGTAACCGCATTTGCCCTAAAATCCGCAAATCCCACAGAAATCTTCAAAGCGCAAAATTCTGTGCTTGCATCTCTAAAATAAATCCGGAATTTTGCATTCCATTCGGCAACATTTTTGCCGCTCAGCCATCTATTTATATGAAAGCCATTTCTTACCAGGAAGAAAGTGCAGAATTCTTCGCAAAAGATAATTGAGTTTACGCTGGTTTATAATCAGCACAAGAAAAAACTCTATAACTACGCATTCAAAATGCTGTGGGATCAGCCGGCGTGCGAAGACATTATTCAGAACACTTTTATGAAGTTGTTTGAAAATCTGGAAAAGATTAGAAATTCTGAACGCATTGAGTTTTGGCTCTTTACTACTGTAAGGAACCAAATTTATACGCTCTTCAGAAATAAGAGAATTCATGTTGATCAATATGGCGTTGCTGACGCAGATGAACTTGAAATTGATTCCAACTACAAACTCGCTGAAGAATATGAAGACGTTGAACTGAAAGAAATTGTGCTGGCGGAACTGAATAAAATGCCTATAGAACAGAGGGAAGTTTTTCTGCTTAAAGAATATGGCGGTTTCAGTTATAAAGAAATTTCCGGAATGATGAATATTGATGAAGAGCTTGTAAAAAGCCGGCTTCATAAAACTAGACAGAAACTAATCAAACAAATCTCAAAAGTGCTGATATGAAAAATAGCGTCACCATCTTGTTGGTTGTTGTAAGTCTGACTACTCTTACGTTTGGACAGGCGAATCCCTCCGATTCGTACAAAAAATTTTATAACGAAGGCAGTTTCAAGGAAGCAATCACTTTCATTTCTAAAATTGATACGAGCAAACGAACTGCTGAAGATTGGTTTTACTTAGCACAAAGTTACAATTCCAACAAAGAAATGCTTACGGCAGTACAAGCCTATCAAAAAGCTGTACAGCTAAATCCGGTTCACAATGGATTTCGTATTAGCTTTGCGCGCGCGCTTAATCTTAGCGGTAATACAACCGATGCAATAGAAAACCTTAACACTATTATTAAAACCGATTCAACAAACATAGCCGCGCTTTCCGATCTCGGTTCAATTTATCTTACAACTAAAAAGTACCAGCTTGCACGCTCTACTTTTGAAAAATTGCTTGAGCTTAACTATACTGATTATCTAAGTCACTATTACCTGGCGCTTTCAGTTTATAATATGAACACGGCTCAGCCGGATACCGACGCGGTTCCAAATCACTTAATACATTGCTTGATAAACAATCCGCGCTTTACTCCTGCTCGCGATCTGCTTGGCAATTACTACTTTACCAAGCAGCAATACAAAAGGGCGCTAACGGAATATGAAGTTTCATCATATAATAAAAATTCCGATCCGGAAGCGCATTTCAAAATCGGTTTGTGCTTAGAAAAGTTGAAAAATTTTGGCACGGCAATCCCAAGTTACGAGAAAGCAATAAAGCTGGATTCAACGGTTGCCAATTACCATTCACATCTCGGTTATTGCTATTACATGGAAGAAAAAATGGATTCTGCCGTAGGCGCTTACAGCCGCGCTGCTATTCTTGATAAAGACAATCCTACGGTTTTTCAGAATCTTGGTATGGCTTACTTAAAATTGGATTCGCTTGATGCAGCTAAGCATTCTTTTGAAGCAGCTTTGCAAAACTTTGGCTTGATGCAGATGACTTTTATTATCAATCAGATTGGCTTTATCAACCTAAAACAAAACAAGTTTGAAGAAGCCAGAGAAGCTTGTGAGAAAGTTTTGGCTTTAGAGCCGGAAAATATTTATGCGTCGTTTAATATTGCAAGAGTTTACGACGAACAGAAAAAATATTCTACGGCAATTAAGTTCTATAAAAAAGCTTTGCCGTTAATTAAAGATGTGCAATCAATGCAAAGCGAATACAAATACACGCTTGACCGGATAAAAGATTTGGAGAAGCAGAGAGGTTAATATGAACAACGAAGATTTGATAAAACTGATAGATCTCTATTTCGATAATGAATTAGAGAAAGGTAAAGAAGCGTTTCTGTTTACATCGCTGGGCGGCAACGAAGAAGCACGCGAGCATTTTAAGAAAATGAACAGTTTGAATGCCGCTGTTGCCGCAACAATGCAAGAATTTCCGCAAGCGTTGGAAGAAAAAATTCTCGGTGGTATTTCTATACATAATTCTAATTCAGAAAAAAGTTTCACTTCACAGAAAGTCTTTACCGCAATTGCTTACTCATTCTCTATAGTGCTTCTGGCGCTCTCAATCTTTTTCTACTCTAAGTCGGAAGAATACAAAGTTCAGTTCATTGACTTAACGCGCGAAGTTAAAGAGCAGAACCAAAAAATCAATATGCTAATAAACGCCTTGCCCCAAGTTGATGTGCAAGGACAATACGTACAAGTTAAAGAGGTGTTGGTAACACCACAAAGCTGAGGTATAAAATGAAACTAAAAATCGCGCTACTCGTTCTGCTTTGCTTTTCTGTTGGAATGGCTCAGCAAAAAGATAAAAAGCAAAGTGCTGATAAAGGTAAATGGGAAGAGCTAAAAGAATATCCGAAACCAATTTCACCAATACAACCGGAATATCCGCAATTAGCAAAGCTTGCTGGAATTGAAGGTAAAGTTTATGTAGAAGCGCTAATTAGTGAAACCGGGAATGTTGTAGAAATAAAAAGTCTGAAAAGCGACCACGAGACTTTGATGATAGATGCCATTGAAGCAGTTCGCAGAACAAAATTCTCGCCCGGCATTTCTAAAGATGGCAAAAAAGTTAAAGCTTGGGTTGTTATACCGATTGTTTTTAAGCTCGAAGGAGATAAGAAAGAATTAAAAGATATAACTCCGATTGATAATTCAAAGGCAGACAATGAAGTTGAACTGGAGCCGGATATAAATACTTTTCAAGAAGTTGAAAAGTTACCTGAAATGATTGAGGCTGATAAACCAGTGTATCCGGAAGAAGCAAAAAGGAATAAGATAACCGGAAAGACCTTTGTAAAAGTCCTTATTGATAAAAATGGAAATACCAAGAAGGCTGTTGTTATAAAAAGTGAGCACGAGCTATTTAACCAACCGGCAATTGATGCGGCTATGAAATCTAAATTTACTCCGGCTATGCAAGGGGGAAATCCTATTGCTGTTTGGATTGTTTTACCGTACAGGTTTACTCTTGAAGGTGAAAAGAATAATGATGATGTCAGGTTTTCCGTGAAGGAACTTAACTCCGATAAGGAAGCAAAGAAGTTTTTCAAAGCTAACAGTAATATGAAGAGTGCGGTTGAAACTTTAGGAAATAAGAAAGCTAAATATGAGATAGAAAATGTAAAGACTTCTGTTATTTTTGGCGACGAATCCGCTTTAATTAAAATTAAAATGAAACAAGGTGAGTGGTATG
This sequence comes from Stygiobacter sp. RIFOXYC2_FULL_38_25, assembly GCA_001803165.1. Lineage (GTDB taxonomy): Bacteria > Bacteroidota > Ignavibacteria > Ignavibacteriales > Melioribacteraceae > Stygiobacter. Next base: position 42,115 of record MHAZ01000012.1, read on the forward strand.
TTTTTGCAGCCCGAAAGGGAAATAAGATATACGATTTTCAAAGCGATCAACTTGAGAAACTGCTAAAGTATGTCACAGATTATAAAAGCAAAGAAAAACAGTACAATGACTTTATAACTATTTCAATCAATTCAGATGATCCAACTTATCCGAAAGAAGCAATTGAAAAAGAATTAAGAGGCTCAGTTCTAGTAAAAGTTTACTTTGAAAAAGATAAGTTGGAGAAGGTCGAAACGTATGTAAGCAATAATCCAATTCTTGATAAAGCTGCTGAAGAAATAGTATGTAAAAACTTTTTGCCTATCTACGATGGAATAATTAAAGGAGATAGGATGGAAGGACTTAAGACTTTAGTAAAACAATCAGAAAAAGATCCTTCGAGCAGAGTTTCCTCAATAAGTTATCCGGATGGATTCACTTTAGTAACAGGACAGATTGTAAGAGTGAGTTTCATTCTCAATAAAACTCCCAAAGATTAATTTTCCAAGCGGACTCCGGTCCGCTTTTTTTATGTGTTTTTGGATTGCTTCCTATCAATATGATAAATATGTTTGCCCACAGTTTTCTAAAACATAAAAACGAGGTACACATGAAGCTAACAAAAAACATTTTCCTATTTGCGCTTGCGGTTCTAATTGGGGTTAGCAGTTTAAGTTTTGCACAGAAGAAAGGTGATAAATCACCAATGCCGGTAGGTGGAATGGCGGCTGTAGCAAAAAAAGTAGTTTATCCGGATGAAATAAAGGGGAAAAATATAAAAGGTGATGTACAAGTAATGGTTACTGTAGATTCAACCGGAACCATTTTAGCAACAAGCATTTTCAAAGCATTACACCCGGCTTGCGATTCCGCGGCAATTAAAGCAGTACGCTCTGTAAAATTTAAACCGGGCGAAAAAGCCGGTGTTAAAGCAAAGAAAAAAGTAATCATTCCTATTACGTTTTGAAACAAATGGAACGCAGATTGAACTGATAAAACTGATTACCACTGATAAATCAGTTTTGATCCGTTTAATCTGTTTGATCTGCGTTCTATTAGGTTGCCACTTGCATCCATCATGTCTAACTTTGCCTCTACTTAATTTCTTAACCATGTGAATCAAAATACAAACCAAAATAACACCTACGGCGTATTTGAGCTAAAGCGGATTTACTCAAAGAATTATCTTATTGGAATAGTCGGCGCAATAGTGCTTCATCTGTTTTTGATAGTTGCTTATCTAATCATTTCACCGCCCGAAGAAAAATCAAGAGATGCTGAGAAACTGCAAATTGTAACTTATGTAGAGCTTGGTCCGCCGCCATCTATAATTCCAAATGAACCGCCGCCTGGAGTTGTTGCAAGTAAACCGACTTTCGGGAATTTGAAAGCGGCTAAGAAAGGTGAAGAGACAAGTGAATTTGAAGTGCCGAAAAATTCTGCACCGGTTGGAGATGTAAAAGTTGTAGCGCCAAAGCCAGTTGAGAAAAAACCGGAACCGGTTGATGAAACCTATTACGTTGCGGTTGATATGATGCCCGAACCGTTTGGCGGAATTGAAAAGATGCAGCAAAATGTAAATTATCCGGCTGAAGCAAAGAAAGAAGGAATAGTCGGAAAAGTATTGGTGAAAGCGTTTATAAATGAAAATGGGGAAGTAACGCGCGCTGAGATTGTTAAAGGACTCGGCTACGGCTGCGACGAAGAAGCACTCTGGGTAGTTAAGAGCACTCGCTTCCGCCCCGGAAAGAAAAACGGAAAGCCGATTAAAGTTCAGCTAACAATTCCGGTTTCATTCAAATCAAATTAAACCGTACTTGCGAGTGAAGACTTATTAGTCACTGTCATATTGAGCGAAGCGAAATATCTTAACGCTCATAAGTTCGAGATTCTTCACTTCGTTCAGAATGACAAAAGCAATTTATTAGTCAGTTACAATTTTAAATTTTACTCCCGCGCTAATCCATCTTCCGGGAAGCGGCACTCCGGGAATATCAAAATAAGAAGTGTTAAAAAGATTTGTGGCGCGAAGAAACAAATCAAACATTTCTATTCGTGCCGAAATTTGCGAATCCACAATTAAATGTGAAGTAATGTTTTCCCTCTCTTCGTAACGAATCATCCAGTTCTGAGTTAATCCAAACGGAAGAACGTTTGTTAAACCAATAATCAATTGATGGCGCAAATGATCAAGCAAATATTTGGATTCGTAGTTTCCCGTCTTTCTATCGGAAGAAAGATATGTATAGCTAAGGTTTATGCTCGTTATCGGGAATGATTCAATTATTCTGCTTAGTTGAAAATCAAAACTAACTTCGGCGCCGAGTGTTGATAAGTTAGAAACATTTTCCACACGCCAAGGATTGGTCGGTTTTGCGCGAACCCAATCAATCAAATCTTTTCCTTCTTTTAGAAAAATGCTTCCGCTTGTTCGTAAGAAATTTTGAGTGTGAGCAAATCCAAGTTCGTAGTTTGTAGTTTGTTCATACAACAGATTTGGATTGCCCATATTTGCCGGACTTGCATAATAAAGTTCTGTAAATGTAGGAAGGCGAAACGCTTTGCCGACGGAGGCGAAAAGTTTTAGCTCGTCTGTAGCACTATAACTAATATCAAAGCCGGGCCATACTTTCCAGCCGATGGAAGAATAGTTGTAAGCAAAAAGTCCCGCTGAAATTGAAAAATCTTTCACGGGATGAATCAACTGTTCAGCATAGAAACCATTTTTAGTCCTCACATGAATTCCAAGGTTAGAACTTCTTATTTCGTCTTTGCCAAATTCTCCACCAAAATATGTCGTTCCAAATTGTGTGTTGAAAGAGGCTTGCAGCTCGGCACCGAATGATTCTGTCCTGTGTGTATTGTGATTCCAATCTTGACGGAGATAATCAAGATGGTAATCATCAAAATTATTGCGGTAATAAATTTTTGGAGAAAGCTGGAACTGACCAACCGGAATTTCCGCGGTTGCATTTGCAAATCGGGTAATAGTTCTTTCGAATTGGTTTGGAAAAAGATTAGAATAAAAACTATTAGCGCCAAAGTTTTTATCTATATATCCAAAAAAGAGATGAAATTGATTTTCGCCTAAAGAAAAATTTTGTCCCAGAGAAAAACTATTGGTTTCAAAATTAGTATTGTGCCGGTAGCCATCCGATTTCTTTTTCGCGTATGAAAAATTGTTGCCTAAAAAGCCAGTTTGAGCAGAACCGCTGAGGCTGATTTCGTATAATCTATTTTGTCCTCCCAAAGTGGAGAGTGCGAGTGAATTTCTCTTCTCTTTTTTTGTAATGATATTAACTGCGCCGCTGAAGGCATTTGCACCGAAGACGCGTGCGCCTTGCCCTTTTAAGACTTCAATGCGCTCAATGTTTTCTAGAGCAACCGGCAAGTTTAGATTATGATGCCCGGTTTGCGGGTCGCTTAATCTTACACCGTCTATCAAAACTAATGTTTGTTCAAACGAGCCGCCGCGAATTGAAATATCAACTTGAGCTCCTTCGGTTCCGCGCGCGCGTAAATCCACACCGCTTACAAACTTTAGCAAGTCTTGAATATTGTTTGCCGGAATATTCTTTATCTCATTGGCTGTTAAAACAGTGACGCTTCTAGAAAGGTCCGAAAATGAAATTGGAATTCTTCCCGAAGAGATAACAATTTCGTTCAGCTTATAAGTTTTTTCTTGAGCAACTAAAAATGGAGTGGTGAATAACAAAGTAAATAATGCAATAGAAAGAAATTTCATTTTGAATCCTTTTTAGATGAACCGCAAAATTAATTGCTAATTCTCCCGACTGAATTTCGAAAGCCCTTCCCTTTGGGAAGGGTTGGGATGGGCTTTTATTTTAAAATGAAAAACTCTCTCAGCAGCTGATTATATAGAGTAACTTTGTGCGTGTTTCGAATTTAACCCGAAACGAGAGCGGCTGTTTAATCGCACAATGGCGATTGCCGCAACACAAAGCAACTCAAAGAGCTATTGAGAGAGTTTCTAAATAATAGTTGTCATATTGAGTCCCGATTTATGGGACGAAATATCTCTATGTAATTATATAGAGATTCTTTACCCACCGTTGGCGGGATCGGAATGACAAATTTTACAGACTGATTATATCCGAGTAAATTATAAATGCCATAAGCATAAGCAGTAAAACAAAACCTGTGTTCTGAATTGCAACTTTAATCTTTATTGGAATTTCCCGCTTGATCAATCCTTCGATTAGAATTATCACAAAGTGTCCGCCATCCAAAACCGGGAATGGTAAAATGTTGATTATAGCCAAACTTAAACTTAGCATTGCGAGGAAATACAAGAATGTAGATATGCCGGTATCGGCAGACTTTGCCGCATATTGAGCAATCTTAACCGGACCGCCAAATGCCTGGTTGAAAGCGAGCTTTCCGACTACAACATTCTTTAGTGTGGATAAAGTTAGAACCGTGTACTGTCCAACGTTTACAATTGCTTGAGTGATCGAACCAAAAAATCCGTAAGTGCGTTGTTCTTTTATTCCGGTAAAAATTGTTCCATGTTTAATTCCAATCATTCCTTCTAGACTTGGTTTTACGGAAACGCGCACAGTATCGTTGCCGCGCAAAACTATTACCGGAATGTGCTTGCTTTTATTTGTTTTAACAATTTCCTGAACTTCTTCCGCACTATGAACAAAAGAATTGTTCATGTAAATAATTTCATCACCCGGTTTAATACCGGCATCTTGCGCCGGAGAATTTTTTAAGACTTCGCCAACTATTGTCTTTGCCGGATATGGATATAGAAAAAATTCTTTTTGCAATCCTTGATTGATAATCTTGCGCGGTATTTTAATAGACAGCTTTTCGCCGGCACGTTCAAGCTCAACTTTAGCGTCTGCGGAAGAATTCCGGAACATCAAATTATCAACAAGTTCGTCCCAATCAGTAACTTTCTTTCCGTTCACAGAAAGTATTTTGTCTCGAGTTTGGAATCCCGCATCAGCGGCAATGCTTCCTTTTTCAACATTAGAAATAGTTGTTGTTCTATAGACTTGCTTTCCCTGAAAGAAATTAATTCCCCAGAAAATTAGAACGGCGAGAGTAAGATTCATCATAACGCCGGCGGTAATAACAAAAAGCTTTGCCGGTGTAGATTTAGCGCGGAACTCGTATGGCTTTGGTTCTTCGGCAGCAAACTTTGTATCAAAACTTTCGTCTACCATTCCGGCAATTTTTACATAACCTCCAAGTGGTAAAAGACACAAACGGTAATCAGTGTGTCCTTGTCCATCCCAATCTTTAGCTAAATCGCCAAAAGTAAATCCATTTAATTTATTCCAGCCAAGGAGGCGCTTGCCGAAACCGATAGCAAACACATCCACTCTCATTTTAGAAAGTTTGGCGGCGGCAAAATGTCCAAACTCATGAACGAAAACCAGAATGCCGATTGTTATTACGAAATAAACGATATAATCCATATAGCCTACTTTTAATTAAACTTTTTTATTTAGAAATTCACGAGTCTTCAAGTCAGTCTCAAAAACTTTTTCCAAGTTAATTGCTTTGTCGGCGGGAATTGAATCCAGTGCCGATTGAATTAAATCGGGTATTTGCGTGAACTTAATTTTTCCTTTCAAAAAACTATCTACAGCAATTTCGTTTGAAGCGTTAAGAATGCACGGCGCCGTTCCGCCCGCTTCAATTGCCTCGTATGCAATTTTAAGGCAAACAAATTTATCAAAATCGGGCTCAAAAAATGTGAGATTTGCCATTTTTTTAAAGTCCGTATGAACCCCGTCATAACCTATCCTTTCAGGGTAAGTTAACGCATAAAGAATCGGGAGTTTCATATCCGGCGTGCTAAGTTGGGCTTTTATCGAGCCGTCGGTAAATTCAACCATGGAATGGACTATTGATTGGGGGTGAATAATAACTTCAATCTTTTCTTTTGGAAGATGAAAAAGCCAGAACGCCTCAATTACTTCCAAGCCTTTGTTCATCATGGTCGCCGAATCAATTGTAATCTTGTTTCCCATTTTCCAGTTTGGATGATTGAGCGCTTCATCAATTGTAACAGAGCTAAGTTCCTCTTTGTTCTTGTTGAGAAATGGTCCGCCGGAAGCGGTAAGTATAATTTTGTTAACATACTTTTTCTGTTCGCCAACCATGCATTGAAAAATCGCGCTGTGTTCGGAATCTATTGGAATTAGCTCGGCGCCATGTTCTTCGCAAAGTTTTATAATCAACTCACCGGCAACAACAAGTGTTTCTTTGTTGGCAAGCGCAATCCGCTTTTTCAGCTTGATTGCTTCTATCGTTGGAGCTAAACCGGCGAAACCAACAAGAGCCGTAACAAGAACATCGTAATTATCACGCTTTGTAATTTCGAGCAAGCCTTCATCGCCGGAAAGAACTTCGCACCTGCCGGCAATTCTTTGTTTTAATTGTGCGGATTTTTCTTTGTCTTTAACTACAACTGCTTTCGGGTTAAATTCTAAAATCTGTTTCTCAAGTTCATCAATGCTGCAATTTGAACTAAGACCAATAATTTCAAATTGGTCTTTAAATGCTCTTGCTAAATCTAAAGTGTTTTTGCCGATTGACCCTGTTGAACCGAGAACCAGAAGTTTTTTCATCTATGAACCGAAATACCTGTGAGTAATTGCAAACAAGAAATTAATCAATACAATAGTGTTGATGACTTTATTCAAAGTAAAAATTTTACCGAGTGTTTTATATCCTTCATCGGAGATTGGAGTTCCACTTTCCAGATCATTACCTAACGCGGACCTAAGTTTTTTGGCAGCCGGAACAAGAACAGCACCAATAATTATCAGTAGAACAATCATTAAAATCTGTTTCGTTGCAAGCCAGTGGTTGTCGGTCATGCGGAAAAATCCGTATCCACTGTTTAGAACAAGTGTAATTCCGGTAGTAAGAATGCCAATCGCTCCAATCATGCCTAATAAATTTGCAAAAGTTAAATACAAACTAATGAACTTTCTTTCGCCGGATTTGTTCTTATTGGTAAGAATTTGCCAGCGTAAAACCGGTTCGGTTGCAAAGTTGATTAACCAGATTCCCGCAAAAACGATGTGCAATGTTAAGATTGTGTAATAATACATTTTTACCTATCCTCTTTTCAAAGTTATGAATAATAAAATGAGTTAGCCAACACTTGGCTCAATCAAACGCCCCGCCAAGTGATTAACTTAATTAAGCGCTTTTTAGTTCAGAAATTCTAAATAAACGAAAGGAATACAATGAAACGAACCCTGTTGGTCATCGGATTACTCTCCATCTTTTTTTCGTTAGACTCTTTTGCTTTGCCCCGTTTTGCTTTGGGACAAAAGGACAAATGCGCGAGCTGCCATGTTAATCCAACGGGTGGAATTGTGCGTAATGAGAATGGATTTTTCTTCGGCAAGAATGTGGTTAGCATGATTTCTCCGCGAGATGAAGATTTTAAACTCTCTCCTAAACTTTCCGAAAGTGTGCTTTTCGGTTTTGATTACAGATCGCAATTCATGTACAACGCAGAAATTAAGAAATCAGATTATATGGATATGACCGGCTCGCTTTACTTTTCTGCCGGAATATCACCGACAATAGATGTAATTGCCCGCTACGATTTCATTCAGCGGATTTGGGAAGGATACGGCGTTGCAAGAATTTTACCTAACAACAGCTACATTAAAGCTGGCTCATTCGTTCCTTACTTCGGGTTGCGGCTTGATGACCACACGGCATACACTCGCGGCGGCGATTACGGCTTACTTTTCTCCAAAGGAATTGCACAAGGGCTAATTTACAATCCTCTTTATAATGAAGCCGGGCTTGAAGTAGGCGCAAATCTAAGTGATGATCTTTTTCTAACAGCAAGCGTAGGAAAACCAAAGAATCATGCAGTGTTTTCATTCGATCCAACTTACACAGCAAGATTGGAATTCTCACCGGTGGTAGAAAATGTACAACTCACTTTTGGCGGCTCGTACGCGTCAGTAAAAACGAATTTGTTTACGGAAGTATTGAAAACAAATCTCTACGGCGGCTTTGCCGGATTTGGCTACAAGCGATTCACTTTGATGGGTGAGTATGACATTGCTGAAGATTATCTTGCCGGTGGAACAAAAACTAAAGCTATGATGATTGAAGCAACTTATAATTTAACTGTCGGATTAGATGCCGTTGTTCGTTATGATAAATTAGAAACCGGTCAGTTAACCGGAGATACAAAGTTTGCTCACCTAATTCTTGGTGTAGAATTTTTCCCTTATAGTTTTGTTGAAGTTCGTCCCCAATATAGAATTAACTATGCCGGCGACAGCAACGAAGGATCGTTTATTCTGCAATTCCATTTTTGGTATTGAGAAGCGGTATTTAGCAGTTAGTATTGAGCCGTTAGACAAAAGCGATGATTACAAGCTGAGGTTATATCTAAGTAAAATATTTTGTTTTTTGCGAGACGCCCGGTTGGGCGTCTTTACTGATCTTGTTGTAGTCTAACTACTAAGTACACAGTACTAACTACTCTTTCTCCAGCCAACTCCCGAATAGCTTTTCAAATTTTGAGAAGTCTTGATCTTCCAAAGAAAAAGTTACGGAATGAGCAAAGTTGTTTAAGAGTATTACCGCATTTATACCTGCATCTAGTTTTTCAAGATCAGCAATTCTCTTTGCAAAGTTTTGATTTATCTTCATAATATCTTCGTAAAGTTTGCCAAGAGAAGTCATTTGCCAATCCGGTGTTAAGCCGTTCTTCTGCAGCAAGAACTGTGCAAACAAAAACATAGAAAATATTCTGTATTCGGTTTCTTCTATAGTGGCAAAAGGAAGATGAAAGTGAACCATCGGTCTAAGCTTATCTAGAACATAACAACCGCTTGTAGTCATAAGAATACCAATTAAACTCCCGGCTCCGTCCTGCACTGAAGTATGCTTGGAGTACGTTCTTGACTTAGTTTCAACGCGAACGGTTGCTGCTTCGTAAGAAGGAATACCATCGAAAAGTTTAATTACTTTATCTAGATGAAAAGCTATCGGGCAGAAATGTTTTGCAGTACAGTTTGTCATTGGGCAAGAAATTTTCTCGAGTGTTGTCCACTCGGGCACAACTATATCATTGGGGAAAATAATCTGAAATGAATCTGAATCAATCTCTATCGGAAAAACCTTTTCGCTTCCATCTTCAAACACAAACCGGAAAGTAATATTCTCTTTCTCCGTTTTCATTAATTATGCCTTTCCGTTCTAATTATTAAACTAATTTCTATAACTGAACTTCTATTTCACAATTTTTGATGAAAACCTTTCAACATTACAAAGAAGTGAGCTTTTCGCCAATCCCTATTACAATTTATGAAATTAATGAATAAATGCAATTACTTAGTCAAAAGCATTACCCTTGATGAAAAATACCCATTTACACGCAACGAATAAATATATAGTCCGCTTGCAAACTTACCGGCATTAAAGACAACACTATGCTTTCCTCTATCTTTTCTCTCATTAACTAATTCTGCAACCTCACTTCCTAAAACATCATACACCTTAAGTACAACATTTCCCGGTTCGGCTATATTGTAATTTATAGTCGTTGCAGGGTTAAATGGATTAGGATAATTCTGCTCCAACGAGAATTTATTTGGTATGTCATCAGTTGCAATGTCTGTGGGAGTTTTTACGTCAATAGTCCATTTCTTAGAACTTTGCATGAGACCGTAAGGATCGTTTTTTACGAGAGATGAAGAATGTTTTACTACTGCGGTTAATTTATGCAATCCAACAGAAAGTAGAGCCCCATCTATTTGCACTGTATTTACGTTGGAAACAAGCAGTTTATCATCGAGCTGCCATTCGGAGGACATACCGTTTAAACCTAATTGAAGCGGATGAATGCTGAAATCCATTTTTTCGTTAGTTAGCAAATCTACTGTGCTAATCAACGGCGCGTACTTTTCTATTAATTCTAACCGTTCAAAAATTGATTTAACATGTTGCTCTATGCATATTTCACAAAAGGGAACGCCGATGTCCCTCATCTTACAACTCATTTTGGGTCTGTACATTCCTTTGCTGGAATAATAAGCACCTTCAAAAAGACCGATAGTAGATACATATTCTCCACTCACAGGAGTCGGAATTGGCGTAAAGGGATCAATCCATAATTTCCACGGTATGGAATCGCGGTTAGTTCTGAATGTTACATTAATTCCATCGTAACGCGCCGGCTGCGGGTAACCGTAATCATATTCATCAGCCAATCTTGCAAAGCTGTGCCCGGTTTCATGAATAGCGACTTCCGAGCTGACGCTGTTGGCAGAAAAAACTGCAATAGAGCCACCGGAGCCGCCGTACCAATTGTGATTAACCACCATTAGCACAATATCATATTCAGGTAAATTATCTTGCAATACTTGCAGCATGTGGTTGTAATCTTTTGAAATAAGAAGCCTGTGAATACTTCCGGCATCGAACGAAGTATCAAAATAAGTATCTCTTGTAAAGACCGAATCTTTATAGGAATTGCAGTCGGCAGCTGTCCCGGGATGATCGGTTCCGGATTCGTTGGAGGGAACTTCAATTGCGAAGACATTAAATAGTGATTTGTATTCCTTGTAAGGACTCTCTTGAAAAATTTTGTCAACTGTTAGCTGAACATCCTTCTGATATTTTTGCATCTCGGTTATTTGATAGCCATCGCCCAGAAAAACAATGTTAATCCGTTTATCGCGCGGACCGTTATCTATTATAGCTTTAACCGGGAATGTTTGTCCAAACAAAATATTTGATATAAATAAGAAAAGAAGTCCCAAAAGTTTATTTGATAATTTTAGCATGATTACTTTCTGACGGAAATTTTATTGTGGTCAATTGTGAATTCGTAACTACTCCGGTTTGATGAGCCGGATGTTTTTCTTAGTGAATGTGTTTTGTCAATCAGATTCAACCGTATTTTTTCTATTGCAGATGAATATGGAACGCGAAGTGTTAAACTGACTGTATCCTGCTTAATTGTTGTTCTGCCAATCTTACCTTCACCGGCTGGATATTCATAGACACACTCTGCCGGATTTTCAGCAATATTTTGATAAAGAATCTTGTTACCGGCAGAAAGTAGGGTAAACTCAATACAATTATTTGATGGCTGTATCTTCTTGTGAATCTTTAACTTTCCATCAACTGCTTTCATTCCAACCAATACCGGGTTCCCGCTCACCAACTTGAAATCCAGAAAAAGAATTTTATTATCTGTGCTTTGCGAAAACATTTTTCCGCAAAAAAGCAAAATGATAATCGCCGAGATATATTTTCTTTTCACGCTATGTTCCTATAATTACTGTGTGAAATTAATGGAAGTTTAGACGCACTAAAAGGCAATTAGTAAGTGTTGCGCACAATGCCATCGGTTAAAACAATATTTACGTCTTACTTAGTGAAAACTTTGTGTCTTAGAGTCTTAGCGGCAGATTTTTTTTATTGTGTAAGGTGAATTACAGCTTCAATTTCGCTATTGTGTCATCATATTGCGCGGTTAAATTTTTCATCAACTCCTCTACAGAAAGAATTTCATTTATTAAACCTGAGCTTTGTCCCGCTTCCATCATTCCATGTTCTGCATTCCCTTCAAAGATTCCAAGACGCTCACGCTTTTCGCCAAGAAGGTTTTTCAAATCAGCTTCATCGGCACCGTCTGCCTCAGCTTTTTGAACAATCTTACTCCACTCATTTTTGATTAAACGGGCCATACCAATTTTCTTAAGTACTAAAGTTGTTCCGGTATCTTTCGAGGCTATAACGTTTTGCTTATAAACTTCATGAGCGGAAGATTCAATACTCGCAGCGAATCTTGTTCCAATTTGAACACCCTCTGCGCCGAGTGCCAGAGCTGCTGCAATTCCTCTTCCGTCTGCAATTCCACCAGCGGCAATCACCGGAATGTTGACCGCATCAACTAATTGAGGTATCAAAGAAAAAGTGGTAAGTTCATCAGTACCATTGTGTCCGCCGGCTTCAACACCTTCTCCAACAATTGAATCGCAGCCAACGCTTTCAGCTTTCAATGCTTGCTTAACATTGGAAACAACGTGAATTACAACTGCGTCGTGTTTTTTCAGTAATTCTATATGTCTGCCCGGATGACCGGCAGAAGTGAAAATAATTTTTATGTTTTCTTCAATAGTTGTCTTTAGAAGTTCGACAGCATCTCTACGCAAGAGAGGAATGTTAACGCCGAAGGACTTATCAGTTGCTTCTTTGCATTTCCGAATATGCTCGCGCAGCAAATCCGGCTTCATGGAACCCGAACCAATTAATCCGAGTCCGCCATTATTAGATACTGCCGAAGCAAGCTTCCATCCGCTAACCCAAACCATTCCAGCTTGAATAATTGGATGCTGAATGTTTAAAAGTCTTGTAACTCTGTTTTCGATTTTCATTTTAGCTCATTTTAAAAAGACAATCCAAACTCGTAAATCTAAATCCACTCGCCTCGCTTTCGCCGAAGCATAGGTAAACTTAGGTTCCAAAATCTAAAAACATAGCTATACTTCCAAATTTTCTTCATTATGAGGCGGAGCGGGAAGTCCAATTGTTTGTTTAGCGTAAACCTATTAATTAAATTCGCATTGTTAAAAAAGGAAAGCATATTTCTTGAGGGCAATAATACCTGCAGCCGGATTCGGTACACGACTAAAGCCACACACATTTTCTCTTCCTAAAGTATTGTTAAATGTTGGCGGCAAACCAATACTTGGTCACATCATAGATAAGCTTTTATCCGAGCAGATTACCAAAGCAACTTTTGTGGTTGGTTATCTCGGCGAAAAAATTGTTGAGTATGTGAACAATGAATATCCGGAACTTGAAGCGAGCTTTGTTACACAAGAGATTGCGCTCGGTCTCGGGCACGCAATTCATATGGCAGTACCGACTTTCGATCATGATGAAATATTTATCATTCTCGGCGATACAATCTTTGATGTTAACATTCACTCGGTCTTTGAAAAGAAGATTAGCTCACTTGGCGTTAAAACCGTTGATGATCCATCCCGTTTTGGCGTTGCTGTTTGCGAAAATGATAAAATTGTTAAGCTGATTGAAAAGCCTCAAGAACCGATTTCAAAACTGGCTTTGGTCGGATTGTATTACATCCGCAACTCAAAGCTGTTGGTAGAATCACTTAATGAATTGTTTGAGAAAGAAATTAAAACGCGCGGCGAATATCAGCTTACCGACGCATTACAATTAATGATAGATAAAGGAGAAGAGTTCTCTACTTTCCAAGTAGATGGCTGGTATGATTGCGGTAAAAGCGAAACACTTCTTTCTACGAACAAATATATTCTTCAGACAAAAGGAACAAACAGGAATGTTAAAGGGAGTACAATTATAGACCCTGTTTATATTTCCGATTCAGCCGTTGTGCTTGATTCTGTTATTGGACCATTTACCACAATTTCAGAACATTGTGTTGTGAAGGAATCTATAATTAAAAATTCAATTTTGAGTCCGAGCTCTCAAGTAGAAAAATCAATGCTCGATAATTCAATAATAGGAATGAATGCAATAATCAAAGGCAATTACAAAAAGTTAAATGCCGGCGATTCATCTGAAATAGAATTTTACTAAAACTAATAGAGGTATTAATGTCATACTTATTCACATCCGAGTCGGTTTCCGAAGGGCATCCGGATAAAGTCTGCGATGCGATTTCTGATGGAGTACTCGACGCTATTTTCAAACAAGATCCAAATGCGCGTGTTGCTTGCGAAACTATGGTTACAACCGGATTGGTTGTAGTTGGCGGCGAAGTTACTACTACGGCTTATGTAGATGTTCACGATGTTATCCGTAAAACAATAAAAGAAATAGGCTATACAAAAGCAGAATATAAATTTGATGCTGACTCATGCGGTATCTTAAACGCAATTCATTCACAGTCGCCGGATATTGCTATGGGAGTTGATAAAGGGGGCGCCGGAGATCAAGGAATTATGTTTGGTTACGCTTGCGATCAAACACCTGAGCTTATGCCGATGCCGATTGTTTACGCACACAAACTTGTTAAGAAACTTGCAGACATTCGCAAGAAGAATTTGAAACTTATGCCTTACTTACGCCCGGATGCAAAATCTCAAGTTACAATTGAATATGATAATAACAATACTCCGCTTCGTGTTGATGCTGTTGTTATTTCAACACAGCATGATGGCGATGTAAGCCAAAAGAAAATTAAAGAAGATGTAATTGAACATGTTATTAAGAAAGTGATTCCAGCAAAATATCTTGATAAGAAAACTAAGTATTACGTAAATCCAACCGGGCGTTTTGAAATAGGCGGACCACACGGAGACAGCGGTTTAACAGGAAGAAAAATTATTGTTGATACATACGGCGGATGGGCTCCTCATGGCGGCGGCGCTTTCTCCGGCAAAGATCCAAGCAAGGTTGATAGAAGCGCAACCTATGCAGCTCGTCATATCGCTAAGAATGTTGTGGCTGCTAAACTTGCTAAAGAATGTTTAGTTCAAGTAGCTTATGCAATTGGTGTAGCGCAGCCGGTTTCTGTTTATGTTAATACAAGAGGCACCGGAGTTATTCCAGACGGTTTGCTAGGTGAATACATCAATCAAGAAGTTGATTTAACTCCTCGCGGAATTATTGAGAGATTAAAACTCCGCAGACCGATTTATCAGAAAACTTCTTCTTACGGTCATTTCGGGCGCAATGATAAAGATTTCACTTGGGAACAGTTAGACCTGATTCCATTGTTTAAAAAATTATTATAACGAATAGGAAATAAAATGAGTCAAGTAGCAGAAACAAAAACTCTAGATTATAAAGTAAAAGATATTTCCCTTGCTGAGTGGGGAAGAAAAGAAATAGGATTAGCCGAAGCAGAAATGCCCGGCTTGATGTCTCTCCGCAAAGAATTTGGCAAAACCAAACCACTTAAAGATGCACGCATTGCCGGATGTCTCCACATGACGATTCAAACAGCCGTTTTGATTGAAACGCTTGTTGAATTGGGCGCCGAAGTGAGATGGTCTTCATGCAATATTTTTTCAACTCAAGACCATGCTGCTGCTGCAATTGCTGCAGCCGGAACTCCGGTCTTCGCCTGGAAAGGGATGGGCTTGGAAGAATTCGATTGGTGTATCGAGCAAACACTTTTCTTTGGCGATGATAAAAAACCTTTAAACATGATTCTTGATGACGGCGGCGATTTAACAAACATGGTTCTTGATAAATTCCCGGAATTAGTAAAAGGCATCAGAGGAATTTCCGAAGAGACTACAACAGGTGTTCACCGTTTGTATGAAAGAGTTGAAAAGGGAACTCTGCCAATTCCGGCAATTAATGTTAATGATTCTGTCACTAAATCTAAATTTGATAATAAATATGGCTGCCGCGAATCTTTAGTAGATGCAATCCGCCGCGCAACAGATTTGATGATGGCTGGAAAAGTTGCTGTGGTTGCCGGTTACGGCGATGTTGGCAAAGGCTCTGCTCAATCATTAAGAAGCGCCGGCGTTAGAGTTATCGTTACCGAAATTGATCCTATCTGTGCACTTCAAGCGGCTATGGATGGATATGAAGTTAAGAAAATGATTGATGCTGTCCCTCGTGCAGATATAATTGTAACTGCAACCGGAAACGTTGATATTATTTCCGAACAGCACTTCCGCAAAATGAAAGACAAAACTGTTGTTTGTAACATCGGGCATTTCGATAATGAAATTGATATGGCTTGGCTTAATGATAACTATGGTAACACGAAAGACACTGTTAAACCTCAAGTTGATAAATACAATGTAGAAGGCAAAGACATCATTGTTTTAGCCGAAGGCAGATTAGTTAATCTTGGCTGCGCAACCGGTCATCCGTCATTTGTAATGTCAAACTCATTCACTAATCAAACACTTGCACAGCTTGAACTTTGGCAGCACTCGGATAAATATGAGAACAAAGTTTATATGCTTCCTAAGCATTTGGATGAGCAAGTTGCAAGACTACACTTAAGTAAAATTGGCGTTGAGCTTGAAACGTTAAACGAGAAACAAGCTAAATATATTGGTGTTACCGTTGAAGGTCCGTTTAAGCCGGATTACTACAGATATTGATTTTTATCAAGAAGTAAAGTTGAAATGGAAAGTCCCGCAACCGCGGGACTTTTTTTATGCTGCAGCAAAACCAGGATTAAAAGTTTCTTTAGGAAACCGCGGGGGTTTATTTTCTACATGCTGTAAAAGAGTTTGCAATAAAGAATAAATATTAGATGGTTTGCTGATATACTCATTACAGCCGGCTTCGAGAGCGTTTATTCTATCTTGGTAGTATGCATGAGCTGTGTAACAAACCACTGGAATAGCAGCAATAGACGGATTAAGCCTAATTTCCTTTGTAAGCTCGAGTCCATCTTTTTGTCCTTTAATGGAAATATCCATCAAGAATAAATCGTACTTATTCTTGTTTAGTAAGTCGTAAAATGTATCGGATGAATCGCATGAATCAACTTCGAAATATCTCCCCAAAAAGAGGGTGAGGAATTTCTGGTTCTCATAATCGTCTTCAACGATTAAGAGTTTTGGTTTATCTTTGGGTTGCCCCATGTTTTATCTCCGTTTAAAATTACTGTGAATGTTGTTCCTACTTCTTGTTCGCTTGTTACTCGAATTTTAGCATTGTTAAGGGCAGTAAAACTATTGGCAATTGCCAAACCGAGTCCGGTTCCATCAAAGCGTCTCGTATAACCCATCTCTTCTTGAGTAAATGGAATAAATAGGTTATCAACAAACTCTTTAGACATTCCCTTTCCGGTATCAATGATATCTACATTTATGTTTGTGTTCTCTTTGTAAATTTTTATTTCAACGCTACCTCGTTTAGTATATTTTATTGCGTTATCTATTAGGTTGACAAAGACATGAGCAATTGAATAATGATCGCAATAAACTATAACTGCATTTTCAAGCGTATTGTTTAAGATTAGATGCAATCCTTTTTCTTCTGCTAGTGATTTATATTCGGCATGAATTGTATTTAACAATGCATAAATATCAACTTTCTCAAAGCGGGCATCGTAGCGCCCGGTCTGAATTTGCGACATATTCAGCAATAAATCGAAAGTGCGGTATAAACGTTTACTATTGTTCTTTACGGATTTTAAAATTGCAACTAAATCAGCACGCTCAGTGTCTTTTAACTCATCACTGAGCAAATCCGCGTAACCAACAATAACATTTAACGGCGAGCGAATTTCGTGAGAAATTTGAGCTAAGAAAAATTCTTTCATTTTTTTGGATTCTTCGGCTTTTACCAATGCTTCTTTAAGGTCTTGCTCTGTCAGTTTGAGTTCGGTTATATCTCTACCGTAAACCTGGCACATTTTGAATCTGGGACTTCCAACAATTAAAAATTGATAATAACTCTTTTCAAACGGGAATGTATTCATTAGTGTTTTGCCGGAATCAATTACATCGAGCAAATCATAATCTTGAGTAAAGGGAAGGATAGCTTGAACTTGCTCGCCAAGTAAAATCTTATGAGGAAAAATTTTGTGAGCAGAATTGTTAGCAAGAATAATTTTACCCGTTTCATCAAATCTAAAAATTGGATCTGGCGAAAGAGAAGCGAACAAAGCCATTAACTCTGCTTGCTGTAGCTTTAGGTTTTCTTCCTCGGCTAGATGCTTCCTCTTCAATGGAATAATAATGAAGCGGTTGTAAACGAGGATGACCATAATCATCACCGTCATTAGAAAGAGACCAAATAATAAAGGGTTCTCTACACTAATGAGCGATTCCGGATTCACCTTCTCTAACGAACGAAAAGAAGAGTCCAAAGATGATTTGGGCGAAAGTTGTAGTAAAAAAGAATGTAGATGCATCAGCAAAGCCAATTAGCAAGTTGAAAAATTTTAATATTACTGTTAGCATGTAGAAAACAAGCATTAAATAAAAAACATTGAGCTTCTTTGTTGCCACATAAGCAGTAATAAACCATTTTAAAAAAACAAAGAGCAAAATAGCGTCCATACTAATGAAAACGATGTGGTAATACATTGTAGACATATAAGGGATAAAAAGAACAAACAACAACGGGAGAGAAATAAAGATATATCTGAATCTTTTAAGCAACTCTTCAGTAGTAACGCTAATGATAAGTAAGTATATAAATAAAGTAACTAGCCATAAAGGCAAATTAGTTCTTGTCAAAAAACCATATAGTAAGCTTGCCGGATCGATAATTGCTAAGACTAAAAAAAAGTCGAACATATAACCTTTATATTGCCTGATTGGCGGCAAAATCCAGACTATTACGCCGGCAAAATATAAATATGTGAGAATTTCAGCGGTTTTCATCAGTCTAAACAAACAGGTGGACAAATCGTCGCAAACTCCAATGTGTAATCAGCGGCTGTCAATGTTATAGTACCGCTTCTTTGCTCTACTTGAATTGCTGAACTTCCAATCAGCGAAATAAATTCAGCTACTTTATCCTTACCAAAAATATAAACAGTTTCAGTGGTGCTGATGGGTTGTAAATCACCAGCAAGAACTTGTTTCTTTTCGTTAGCCAAAGAAATACGACCGTTTCTAACTGCAATCAATACATAATCCTTTGCACTGAGTAAAGCTTGCTTAAGTACGTTTGGCTTAAGTTCTGTTGAACTTTTAACATCACCAAATAAAATGTTTGCTTCTTTCTTATCGAAGATTTTCCCCACAAACCCCAATTTGCCTTGGGCATTTGCAGTAACTGATATTAAGGCAATTAAGATCAAAATAGTTACAGTAAATCGTTTTAACATAACTTCTCCTGGCTGGTTAGAATTATATTAATAAAGTTGACTAAAAGTCGTTTAAAAGATATTCAGTTTAAAGTATATATGCGAGCATATTCTTTAGTAAAATTTCCCCGGTAAGATTGCCCCACAGTAACTACACAAGCCATTTGTTAAGTTGTTTGAAGTAACCGAATGCCAATCTCGCTTTAGTAGAGCCTTTTTACATTGAGGGCAGTATGTTGTTTGGCTTTCGTGGTGATGGACATTTCCTAGATAACAGAATTTTATTCCCATCTGTACAGCGATTTGCCATGCCGCTATTAACGTGGATAGCGGGGTTGCCGGTTTATCCGTTAATTTGAAATCCGGATGAAACGCTGTAAAATGAAGGGGAACTTCGTTACCAAGGTTTATGAGAATCCAATCGCACATACGCTTAATTTCTTCTTGGGAATCATTTTCGTTCGGAATTAACAGTGTAGTGATTTCAAACCAAATATTGGTTTCGTTTTTCAACCAAAGTAAAGTATCTAAAACCGGGGCGAGATGAGAAAAGGTAAGTTTGTGATAAAACATTTCTGAAAAAGCCTTTAGATCTACATTTGCCGCATCAATGAATTGAAAAACTTCTGTACGGGCGTTTTTATCTATATAGCCGGCGGTTACCATAACGGAATTAATCTTCACTTCGCGGGCAAGTCTGGAAATATCAATTACATACTCACCAAAGATTACCGGATCGTTATATGTGAAAGCTATTGATGGAGTTTTGTGTTTGATTGCAAGTGCGACTACTTCTTCCGGCGAAGCGTATTCTGAGCGGACAGAATTTAATTTTGCTTTACTGATTGACCAGTTCTGACAAAACTTGCATCCGAGATTGCATCCGGCTGTTCCAAAGCTAAGAATTGATGAGCCAGGCAAAAAATGGTTAAGTGGTTTTTTCTCGATTGGATCTATTGCAAATCCGGTTGGTCTGCCGTAGCCAATTGAATATAATTTCCCGTCTATGTTTTGTCTTATGAAGCAGAATCCGATTTGACCCTCTCCAATTGTACAGTAACGAGGACAAAGCGTGCAGAGTAATTTGCCGCTGTTGTGCGGCTCCCACCATTTTGCAAGCTTTAATTCTTCTTGATGGGATTTCATTTTACACCTAAAATAAAATCCGGATTTAACTTATTAAACCCGGATGCGTTTAATAATTAAACAACTTCAAAGCGAATCCAATTTTCGCGGGCATTTTTAATTTTTAATCCGCCTTCTGTAAAAATAACTAAATCACCTTTGTTAACTATCTCTTGATCCAAAAGCATTTGGTGAACAATCTTCGATGCATTGTGCCTATCGCTAATATCTTTGCAATGAAGCGAAATTACGCCCCACTTAAGCGAAAGTTTGTTCATCGTTTCAAAACTATCTGAAACGGCTACAATTAAACCCTGCGGTCTAAATTTTGAAAGACTGTTGGGCGTATTTCCTTTTGCAGTGAAGGCAACAATTGCCTTTGCGTTAATTTGTTTGCTGATTGAGCAGATGCCTTTGTTCATTGAATCAAATAAATTCTCATCAATGAATTCCGGCTTAGCAAAATTGATTTCTCTTTCAAACTCGTACGCGCGTTCCGCATTCAAAATTATTTCATTCATTAGCTTAACTGCTTGCGCAGGATATTTCCCGACGGATGTTTCCGCGCTTAACATTACAACATCGGTTCCGTCCCATACTGCATTGGCAACATCGGAAGCTTCTGCACGTGTTGGAACCGGATTGCTTACCATTGACTCCAACATTTGTGTAGCTGTAATTACAAGCTTGCCAAGTTCGTTGCACCGTTTAATAATTCTTTTTTGAATAATCGGTACTTCGTAAGATTTAAGCTCAACGCCTAAATCTCCGCGGGCAACCATTATTCCGTCTGCCGCATGCAGAATGCTTTCAAAGTTCGAGACAGCTTCCGGCTTTTCAATTTTAGCGATGATTGGAATTTCAAAGCCCCGCTCTGCAAGCCATTTCCTTAATAGTAATATATCATCGGCGTTACGGACAAACGATAGCGCAACAAAATCAACGCGGTGTTTAAGTGCGAATTCTAAATTTTCCAAATCTTTATCCGTCACCGATGGAGTGCTCAATTTCATTCCGGGAAGATTCATTCCCTTTTTCGGTTTCAGCTTGCCGCCTTCAATAACTTCACACGTAATAGAGTTCTTTTGTTTGCTGATGACACTAAGATGAATTAATCCGTCGTCAATCAAAATTTTGTTTCCTACTTCTGCATCCGAGGCGAGAAGTGAATAGGAAGTGGAAATTTTTGATGCTGTGCCTACTACTTTTTTCGTGGTGATTTCAATTTGCCGACCTTTAATCAATTCTATTTCCGGCTGCGCCAATTCACCTATTCTTATTTTCGGTCCTTGAAGATCAATTAAGATTGGGATTGGAAGCGATTTAGACACGCATAGATCATTTATGGAATGAAACACTTTTTCAAAGTATTCAAAATCGCCATGCGAAAAATTTAATCGAAACGCATTGCATCCTGCATCAATTAACGCTTCAAGGTTTTCTCTGGAATCAACAGCTGGTCCAATTGTAGCCAGTATCTTTGTCTTTGCAAAAACTTTACTCACTTTTTCCTTCCTTTGTTAGATTTTACTTTTGAAACTGTTTTCTTCTTGTTTTTATTTTTGGTTTGAGAAGCCGGTCGTATTCGTTTTCTCATAGCTTTCAGTTCTTTTTCAACTTCGCCAAAAACTGTACGCGGTTCCCAGTTTCCATTTTTAAGTTTGCTTCCTGCTTTCACTCCGGTTAAGATTTCTATCGCTTCTTCAACTTTAGTAACAGAGTAGATGTGAAACTTGCCATTCTTCACCGCGTTAATCACTTCATCTTTCAGCATTAAGTCTTTAATATTTTGCTGGGGAATGATTACACCTTGTTTACCGGTAAGTTTATTCCCAACACAAGTATCAAAGAATCCTTCAATTTTTTCATTCACTCCGCCGATAGGCTGAATTTCACCTTTCTGGTTTACAGAGCCCGTAATTGCAAATGACTGCTTGATAGGAATATTTGATAATGCGGAAAGCAGCGCTGCAATTTCAGTAATAGAAGCACTGTCGCCGTCAATCATTCCGTAGCCTTGTTCAAATACCAAACTTGCTGTAAAAGAAAGTGGAATATTTTTGCCGAAGTTTTCTCTAAAGTAACCGGAAATAATCAGCACACCTTTGTTGTGAGTGTTGCCGCTCATTCCGGCTTCACGTTCTACGTTAATAATATTTCCGTTTCCTAAGCCAACACTTGCAGTAATTCTGGTCGGCTTGCCAAATCCGAAATCACCACTCTCATAAACAGCTAATCCGTTTATTGTGCCAACACGCTCACCTTCGGTATCAATAAGAAAAGTTTTTTCCTTTATCATTTCAGAAACCTTGGATTCATAAAGACCATGCCGTTCCTTTGCGGATTCATAAGCGTGGTTTACGTCATCGGTTGTAACAATTTTATTTTCTTTCGAGTTAGCCCAGAAGGAAGCTTCGCGTGCAACATCTGCTATATAAGCGAAACGCGTAGTAAGTTTATTTTTCTCTCCGGCGTAACGCGCACCATACTCTGTAATTCGAGCAATAGCAGATTTATCAAACTCAAGCAGTTTTTCGTTCGCAATAAGTTTTTTAATTACTGCA
Organism: Stygiobacter sp. RIFOXYC2_FULL_38_25; assembly: GCA_001803165.1. Taxonomy (GTDB): domain Bacteria; phylum Bacteroidota; class Ignavibacteria; order Ignavibacteriales; family Melioribacteraceae; genus Stygiobacter. The sequence continues at coordinate 64,552 of MHAZ01000012.1, forward strand.
GCATATTCACCTACGGCAATATCTGTGCGCTTCATTTCGTAATCAAAATCCGCTTTGATTTTGAAAATTTTATTGAAGTCGTCTTCATAGTTCGAAAGGATTGTGTAGATGTAATTGCTTCCAATCAAAATAACTTTCGTGTTGATGTCAATTGGTTCAGGTTTCAACACGCTTGGAGAAAATTGATAGAGATTTGATACGTCTTGAATTTCCAATTGCCCGAAAAGCAAAACCCGCTTTAGTGCTTTCCAAACTCCCGGCTCCAAGAAAGCATCTTTGGCATTTATGATAATGTATCCGCCGTTCGCACGAAGTAAAGATCCGGATTTTACTTTGGTGAAATCCGCATACCAGCCGCCGCGTCCATCGCTGTATTTTTCAATTGTACCGAATAGATTGCTGTAAGTCGGCGAAGTCTCAACAATAATTGGGCATTTCTTCAGTTTAGAGTTATCAAGAATTATGTTCACTTCATACTCTTTCAAGTAATCAATAATTATTCCTTCGGATTCTTCCCGCACCGGACGTTTGCCTTTGAATACATCAAGATTCTGTATGATGTTATCTTCAACTTTCTGCAAATATTTTGTAACACGTGCGTTGTGATATTTTTTCTTAATCTCATCAACAGTAACCGAGATCAATCCGCTTACAAAACTGCTTTCGAGCGATACAAGTTTTTCCTGAAACTCTTGGGTTTGTTTTAAACTATTTCGGAAAACAAGCTGTAGCTCTTCTTGATAGCTTGCATACTTATTGATTAACTGCTCTCTCTGCTCGCCGGTGATTTGTTCCGCCTTTACAAGGTCGTTGAGCTGATATAGATTAACCGGAGTTTTGTTAATTATTGCAAATATCTCGGGACGAATCATTTCGCCATCTTTAACTTGTCCTAATGTAAAACTGTCTTTCTTCAATTTATCTTCGAAGCGGGACATTATCTTTTGCTGTCTCTGCCCAAATTCTGAAATGATCTTTTTCTTTTCGGAAACGAACGGTTCTGCTTCCAATAGTTGCGGAATTTTTTCCTGGAAGAACTTAATTGTTCTTTCTAGATCGCGTTTAAACTTTATTGCTTGCCCGGCTGTAAATTGAAGAAGCATAGGGCGGTCTTCATCGCCAAAATTATTAACGTAGGCATAATCGCGTAAGTTTTCGCAATCACTGGCAATTGCTTCAAGCATCATTTTGATGGTCGAAAACTTTCCCGTTCCGCTAAGACCTGTAATAAAAATATTGTAGCCGGGGCTTTTCAAATCAACACCAACGCGCAAGGCTTTCAGCGCGCGCTCTTGTCCAACAATTCCTTCCATCGGTTTTACATCCGTCGTAGTCTCAAAATCAAAAACACTCGGGTCGCAATTCCACTTCAAATCTTCCGGTTTTAGTTTCTGCACAAGCTTAGCTTTAATGAGAGACATGTTTTATCCAAATTTTGTAGAGTATATACTACCAAAATAAAGATAATCCGCTAAAAATGCGGGGAATGTGTAAGGCAAAAATTTTACAGCATAAGTTTCTTAACTTTACAGCGCAAAAATCCTTCCGTCTTGTGGCGGAAAGGGTGTTTTCTATTTTAAAATACTGAAAAGGAATTATGAAGCAGCCTTTCGAGCAGATTATTGATAAGATTGAATCGTTTGTTGTCTTGGAAGAGAGAATTAAAACGAAGGAAAAACTTATTTACGTTTCTCCATTTTCCGGGTCTTCCAAAAGTTTAATAATAAAAAAAATTGCCCATTCGGAAAATCAAATTCTGCTTATGCTTCCAAGTGTGCAAGCTGTAAACGAAGTTAAGGTTGAGCTTTCGATTCTTGGTTTGGAAAAATCTGTTGTAGCTGCCGATGACCTCTCTCCGGAAATGCTGCAAGAAAAACTTACGGACTTAAACTCACGCAAAAACTTTGTATTGCTTTCAACTTATGAACTGCTGAAACTGAAGCTGCCATCGAAGCAAAATATTGAAGCCAACACAACCAACATTGAAATTGGCGGAAACTTAAGCTACGATGATCTAATCGAGTACTTTAATGCAATAAATTATAACAGAGATAAATATGTAGAGCAGCCGGGCGATTTTGCAGTACGCGGCTCGATTATTGATTTTTGGTCTTACAGCGAAAAGCAGCCTTGCCGTTTGGAATTCGACGGTGACTTCATAGAATCAATTCGGCACTTTGATGCGGAAACACAGCGCTCTGCCGATAAACTTGAACGTGTTACACTTGCAGCGTCTCTTGCGCCGGCAGAGGAAAATCTTGGAGATATTTTCGATTATCTCAACAATCCGCTAATCTTTGCCGATGAGTATGAACTGCAGAATCTATTTATAGCCAAAACCGTAAGCAGTGAAGAAAAACTTCCGGATGATATTGATGATGAACTTAAAGAAGAGTTATATGATGCGGATGAAACTACAGATCAAGTTCAAGAGCAAGATCATGATCAAGTAAAGAATGAAAAGCTTTCTATTGATGAATTGTTTGAGAAGAACGCACGCTGGGTGATTGAAGATGCGCTCGGAAAGGATGAACGTGTTCAGCTTCATTTGTATGATGCACCTATTATTAATTCCAACTACGAATTACTTTCAAATATTCTTCTCGATTTTACAAACAAGCAGTATCAAACAATTATTGCTGTGGAAAATGAACTGCAAAGCAAACGCCTGTACGATTTACTCTGCGAGTTCAGAAACGAGTTGATGGGAATATTCGATTCCGGCGCGGTTAAACTTCAAATCTTTCCAATCAAAAGCGGATTTGTTGATAAGCAGTCAAAGCTTTTTGTTCTTACTGATTATCAGATTTTCAACAAACCGTACCGTACAAAACTCAGCACCAAAGCAAAATACAGAAAATCGCGAGTTAAAGATTTTGCTTCAATCAAGCGGGGCGATTTTGTTGTGCACGAAAGTTTTGGCATCGGGCAGTATGCCGGATTGGAAAAAATTAAGATTGGCGATATTGAGCAAGAATCAATAAAAATTTTGTATGCTGAAGGCGGCGTTGTTTATGTAAATCTGAATTACCTCTCTCTCGTTAAAAAGTTTTCTTCGCAAGATAATGTTCAGCCAAAACTTTCTGTGCTAGGCGGCAGCGAATGGAAAACTACCAAGAAAAAAGTTAAGGCTAAGATTAAAGAAGCCGCCCGCGAGTTAATCACACTTTACGCAAAACGGAAAGCGGCAAAAGGTTTTTCATTTAGTTCGGATTCAATTTGGCAGCGTGAGCTGGAAGCTTCTTTTATGTACGAAGATACACCGGACCAAACCAAAGTTACCGAAGAAGTTAAAGGTGATATGGAAGGGGAAAACCCGATGGATAGATTGGTCTGCGGTGATGTAGGTTTTGGCAAAACTGAAATTGCTGTCCGTGCCGCTTTCAAAGCAATGAATGACGGAAAGCAAGTTGCACTTCTCGCGCCGACAACAATTTTAACCGAGCAGCATTTCAATACGTTCAAAAACCGTCTTTCGCAATTTCCGGTTAGAGTTGAAGCGCTATCGCGGTTTCAGTCGGCGGTTAAGCAAAAAGAAATTGTAGAGAAGGTTTCTAAAGGAGAAGTTGATATTGTAGTCGGTACTCACCGTCTTCTATCGAAAGATATCAAGTTCAAAGATTTGGGCTTGCTCATTATAGATGAAGAGCACCGCTTTGGTGTTATGGCAAAAGAGAAACTTCGTTCCTATAAAACAAATGTTGATACGTTGACACTTACCGCAACTCCGATTCCGCGAACACTTAATTTGTCTTTGCTTGGTGCGCGCGATCTTTCAATAATGGCGACACCACCGCCGAACCGCCAGCCGATTTATACTAAAGTCGCAATGTTCGAAATTCCGAAAGTGCGCGAATGGGTTCTTAATGAGATTCGAAGAAACGGACAAGTGTATTTTGTGCACGATAGAATTCAATCAATAGAAAAAATTGCGGCGTATGTTAAAAAGTATGTTCCGGAAATAAACATCGGCATCGCTCACGGGAGAATGAAACCGGCTGAACTCGAAAAAGTTATTTACGGATTTCTCAACAAACACTATCACATGCTTATTTCAACAAAGATTATTGAAAGCGGGCTCGATATTCCAAACGTAAACACAATTATAATTAACCGCGCAGACCGTTTTGGATTGGCGGAACTGCATCAATTGCGCGGCAGAGTGGGAAGAAGCGACCGGCAAGCCTACGCGTATTTTCTTGTTCCATCTCTAAATGCAATTACAAAGAAAGCCGTTAAGAGATTGCAAGCGATTGAAGAATACACCGACCTTGGCGAAGGATTTAACTTAGCAATGCGAGATCTTGAAATACGGGGCGCAGGCAACTTGCTTGGTACCGAACAGAGCGGCAACATTGATTCCGTTGGTTTTGATCTCTACATGAAAATGGTTGATGAAGCAGTCGAAGAATTAAAGCAAGATGAGTTCAAAGAAATATTTCAGGATTTGCCGAGGCAACAGGAAAGAAGCGAACCGACTATTGATGCTTTTTTTGAACTTGGAATTCCACACAGTTATATGCCGGACCAATCCGACCGTCTTAGTTTTTACACAACGCTTTTTACACTTGTTAAAATTGAGGAATTGGATGAGATACGTGATGAGATGCGCGATAAGTTTGGAAGACCGCCGCTTACGGTTGAGCGTTTGATACAAACCGCAGTCCTTCGCTTTTATGCTTCTTTTGCTTTACTCGAAAGGATAATCATTCAGAAACAAAAAATTATAATTATACTTCCTAAGGGAGACCGGGAGAATTTTTACAAGATACAGTTCATTCCGCTTTTGACGCATATCAACTCAAAGTATTCCAAAGAAATTAAATTTGTGCAGTCGAATGAAACACTAAAGCTTGAGATTGGTAATAAGTTTGAAACTGCCGAGAAGGTTTTGGAATTTTTAATTAGTTTCGTTCAAGAAATTACAAATGTGATTTCCGGAGTAGGAAGTACTAAATAACCGGTTAATAAATTTATCGGGAGAAATATAAAGTGAGACGTTCAAGAATAATTACGTTGCTTATTGTGTTTGCATTAATAGGAATACAATTTATAGAAGTAGATAGAAGCAATCCGCCTGTTACAAGCGATTTGCAGGCATCCATGGAAGTGAAAAACGTTTTGAAAGACGCTTGCTATGACTGCCACTCAAACGAAACCAAGTGGCCTTGGTATAGCAAAGTCGCACCGGTTAGTTTCTTTATTTCAAATCACGTTGTTGAAGGAAGAGAACATCTAAACTTTTCAACTTGGGGAAGAATGTACTCTCAGAAACAAGGAGAGTATAAAAAGGAAATTTGGGAGGAGATAGAAAAAAATGAAATGCCGTTGTCTCACTATATCTGGATGCATCCTAAAGCTAATTTAACATTGGACCAAAGGCAGCTGATTAAGCGCTGGGCATTAGGAGAAAAATATTGAGCGAGCCGGATTTCTTCTGGCTTAGTTGCGTCTCAATACTTAAGTTGTAATTAAAGTTAAATCCTTCCGCACCTAAAGAGGTGGCTTATGTTAAAGACGTATAAAATTTTTGAGAACAAGATTGTCCCGGAATCATCCAACGGCGGCAGCATAAAAATTTATGTTAACCCGGATGAAGCCGAAAAGAAATTTCTTGTTGAAGAATACAAGCTTGATGAACACACACTCAATTCATCTTTAGATGCCGATGAACTTTCCCGCCTTGAGTTTGAGCCTGACCACCTTGCGATGATTTATAAAATTCCTAAGAACTACACCGCTTCCGAGCCTCTTCTTTTCCGCGTTAATTCAATGGGCGCGTTTGTATTCAAAGATAAAATTATTGTTGTTGTAAATGATGATATTAATCTTTTCCACGGCAAACACTTTAACAAGATTGTTACGCTTAACGATGTTATGCTTAAACTGATTTTTACTTCCATCATTCACTTTATAGATCACCTTCGTGTAATTAATATGCTGTCGGATGAAATTGAAAGGAAGATCAGCACGGCAATGGAAAACCGCTACCTGCTTAATCAGTTTACGCTTGGCAAGAGTTTGGTTTATTACCAAAACGCAATTAACACAAACACCGCGCTGATTGAAAAACTGAAGCTCAACGCTTCCAAATTAAATTTAACTATGGAGGAGATTGAACTGCTCGACGACATTATGATTGAAAATACACAGTGCTATAAACAAGCAGAGATTTATTCCAACATTCTCGCAAGTCTGATGGATGCTAAGGCTTCAATTATCAGTAATAACCTTAACGTGCTGATGAAAACGCTTAATATTATAACTGTAATGATTATGGTGCCTACATTTGTTGTTAGCGCGTTTTCTATGAACGTGGGAATTCCATTTCAAGATCACCCCCAAGCTTTTTTTATAATTATGAGTCTGGCGCTTGTGTCTGTTACCGGGTTCTTCATCTTCTGGAAATGGAAAAAGTGGTAATATATTTTTTGAAGGTTTTAAATGGCTAAACTTTACATTGGAACATGCGGCTGGAAGTACGACTCCTGGCGCGGATTAGTTTACTCCGGTAAAGAGGAAATCAATTATCTAAAAGAATATTCTGAGTGCTACGATGCTGTTGAAGTTCAGCAATGGTATTTTTCTCTTCATGGAAACAATAAAGTTGTACTCCCCAAACCGGAAATGGTTACTGCTTATAAGAATTCAGTTCATAAGGATTTCAAGTTCAGTATTAAAATACCCAACAGTATTACACTAACGCATCTTAACCACAGCGAGAATGAAGAAGAATTAATTCCCAACGGGCATTTTCTTTCCAACGATCTGCTGGAAGAATTTGTGAGTACGCTTAAACCGCTTCGGCATAATCTCGGCGCGCTCATATTTCAGTTTGAGTATTTTAGCAAGCAAAAGATGAAATCCCAGGTTGAATTTCAAGGTTTGCTGAGAGAGTTTATTGCAAAAATTCCCGGCGGTTTCCGTTTTGCAATTGAAACCCGTAATCCGGCTTATCTTAACGAAGATTACTTTTTGTTTTTACGCGACAGCAAAATTGCGCACGTCTTTCTTCAAGGTTATGATATGCCCGATATATTTGATCTTCACAAGCGTTACAAAGATTATGTTAAGGATTACGCCGTTATACGTCTGCAAGGTGAAGATAAAAAGGGTATTGAAACCAGAAGCGGGGGCGAGTGGAATAAAATTATCGAACCGAAAGATGATGAACTGTTGCGCCTGGTAGAAATGATAGGTGAACTACTCGAAAGAAATATTGATGTTTATCTTAGCGTGAATAACCACTATGAGGGATCCGCTCCGCTAACAATTGCAAAAATTCAGAAGTTGATGAGGGAGAAAAGTAACTGAGCACCTAAGCGCCAAAGTAACAAAAAATTAACATTCATGCGGATTTTAACTCGCCTTTGTTATACTTATGAATTATGCTTGATATTAATGTTTGATAGGGAATCCCTTCCTCAATTGCCTTCACTTGAATAGCGGCATAATCCTTTTTAGTTAAGCGAATATTTATTCTTTTGTTTTTGGCAATACTTTCTTTTGCAGCTTTAACAAATGCTTTTTGCTCTTTCTTTTTAATCGAAGTCCATTCCCCTTTTTCATAAGACTCGATCAATTCTTTTTCTTCTTTATCCAGATACTTCATTTTATTCCTCTTTACTTAAATATTTTTTATTTGCTTCTCTGCTGATAAGGTTCCGCTCCGCTAACAATTGCAAAAATTCAGAAGTTGGTGAGGGGGAAAAGTAACTAAGTTCCTAAGCGCCAAAGTGCCTTAGCTTATAAGAACTCAGTAACGACTTGCGAAATGAATTTTTAGTTTTCCGAAGCGTTTCCTCTCATTCCATAAAGTAAAATTCCGCAGACGGCAATCATTGCGAGAGACAAAGTAACTAAACCAACTTTAACAATTATTTCTTGCCAAGCCGCACCGTGAAGAGCGCCGCCGGCAAACGGCATCATCTCTGCACCGGCTCCCCAAATTGCTGCTAACAAAGTTGTGCCCCAATTTGTATAAGTACCAAACAGTGAAAGTCCGTAGCTCCAATTGAGTGCCCGGTTTGTTAATCGAACCTTTGGCAAGATTAATCCAAATAAAATTAACAGCATACCGTTCATTGTTCCTTCAAGATGACTTGATAATCCCATTCGCGGGTTCCGCATTGCGGGGATTACCAGACCGGTGAGTAATCCTAATAAGAATAACAAAATTCCATAGCGTATTAGTTTATTACCAAGTTGTGTTTGAGAATCAGTACTCATTGTTAAAGCCTTTCTTTTATGTTGGCACTTCTATTTTTAATTATAAGCGTCGAGGGAAATTACCGTTCAAAATAACAATGAGAGTTTTATCAACGCAACTACTTTGTGAAATTTCTAAAAGCTGTAGGTGGGAGTGGAGTATCTTAGTTTATAAAAAGTTTATTACAAATATTCTGCAACAATCGCCTCGCCCCGCCTAACCTGCTCAATTACTTTCCGGCTAATTTTACGGTTGTCATCTCTAATAAGCTCGACCAGACGTACTATACGTTTGGCTTCCGAATCAGTGTCGTACTTAGCACTCCATAACACTATTTCAAAAATCAATGGGATAAGGTCTAACCCTTTTTCAGTAATGGAAAAGATGTCTTTCCTTCCGTCCGTTTCATGTCCCTCCCGCTTAAGAATACCAACTTTAATTAAATGGTCCAGGCGAGAAGCCAGAATATTGGTAGCAAAACCCTCTTCTGATTTAAGGAACTCACCGTAAGTCCGTTTCCCTCTGAAAATAATGTCTCGAAGGATTAGCAGCGCCCAGCGGTCACCAAAAGCTTCAAGACCAAAGTTAACCGGGCAATGTGAACGAAGCTTATTTTTTTCCTTTTTCATATTCCAAACTTAATAATTTACAATTGCTATACATACTAACGAATTCACTTGCAATTTGCAAGTAATAATATTATGTTTGAGATGAGTAAGTAATCGTCCTCTGTTTGTACTTACTTAACATTGACTTTCCGGATATTTTAATGCTTTCCGCTAGTCAAACATATTCTTTATTAATAAAAGACGGAGTTAATATGAAGAAAATCATAAATGATCAAAATTTTACCGTTACGTTTACGGTAGATCAAAATACTACAGAAGTCTTCGATGCCATAAATAATGTTCGAGGATGGTGGTCAGGAGAAATAAAAGGGGGAACCGACAAACACGGTGACGAGTTCACTTACCAAGTCAAGGATGTGCACTTTTCCAAACAAAAGATAACTGAGTTCATTCCTGGTAAAAAACTAGTTTGGCATGTATTAGATGCCTCACTTAGTTTTGTAAAAGATAAGAGCGAGTGGAAAGATACCGACATTATTTTTGAGATCTCCAGACAAGGCAACAAAACAGAAGTTCAATTTACACACAAAGGATTGGTACCGTCGTTTGAATGTTACAAAGATTGCTCGAACGCATGGGGCATGCTCATAAACGGCAATTTGCGAAAGCTGATCACTACCGGCAAAAATCAGCCAAGCCCGTGGTAAAAACTGCAATCATAGTAGAAGTTTGGTCTTAGCGTTAGTCCTGAAGGATTCGATACTGTTACTACGATTTCGTTGTTACTTAACCGTTGTTGTTAGATGATTACTTGAATATTTTCTTAATATGAAAAACTAGTCCGTTTTTTATTTATCTAATATAGGAGACTTATATGGTTGACATTATACATCGCATTGGGATTAAGTCCAATTCGGCTCAAGTATATAAAGCGTTAACAACAATAAATGGTTTAGCCAACTGGTGGACCGAAGAAGTTCAAGGCGCTGAACAGATCGGTGGAAAGATCGAATTTACTTTTCGATCATCGGAAGGTGAAGTAATAGGCAAAATGGTTATGGAAGTGTATGAACTCAAAGCTCCCGAAGAAGTAGTGTGGCGCTGCATTGAGGGACCGGCTGAGTGGATTGGAACTGACATCACTTTCCAACTATCGCAGCAGGGCGAGCAAACTATAGTTCTCTTCGGTCATAGAAACTGGCATGAAGCAGTTGAAATGACATCTCACTGTAGTATGAAGTGGGCAACATTTCTTTTGAGTCTTCGTGAATATGTGGAAACCGGAAAGGGGAATCCGTCACCGCATGATCTGAAAATTGATAACTGGAATTAAAATATAATAGCGCAAAATGTTCGAAAGGATATTTTGCGCGGGTTCAATACCCGACGAGACTCGACTTCCCGACGAAGCTAAAATCAAACCACTACACTTTATTGTAGGAGGCTGTCTCAAATGCCATTTTAGAGTCACACTGAAGTCCGTCGGCTGACGGATCGAAGTGTGAATTATGCAAAAATTCTCATTTCTCGACTACGCTCGAAATGACTTTTCACCTTTTGAGACAGCCTCGCTATTAGATTAATTTGCTGCGAATCATTTGATGTAATCTAATTTTACACAACCGGTTCATCTTTATGAATCTAGACCCTTAGCGAACTGCGGAATCCCCGTGCGGCATAGTAAGACTCCGCACCGTTATGATACGTGAAAACATTTCCGTAGCGGAAATCGCAGAAAATGGCTCCGCCGAGTTTTCTAATATTAGAAGGTGTTTTAACCCAGCTCGATGTTTTCGTATCGAACTCACCAAGTTTTTGCAATTCACGATATTGCTCTTCAGTTAAAAGTTCAACGCCCATCGCTTCGGCTGTATCAACAGCATTATTTTTCGGTTTGTGTTCTTTTCTTGACTCCAGCGCTTCGCGGTCGTAACAAAGACTTCTGCGGTCTTTAGGGCTTTCCGCCGAGCAATCGTAAAAAATGTATTCATTTTTCTTTTGGTCATATTCAACAACATCAGGTTCGCCGCCGGTTTTTTCCATTTCATTTAATGACCAAAGTTTTTCAGTAATGGCTGCAAGTTTTGCTTCTACTTTTGTCCACTCAATACCTTTATGGCGGTTCATGTTTTTTTCAAAACGGGTTTTTAATGTTTTGAGCAGTTCTTCACTTTGTTTAGGTGACAATTTTGTTTTACTCATAATTTTATATTTCCTCCTTTGAAATTATTTTTCTATCCTCAGACCTGAAGTACCAGGACACCGCAGTCAGGATTAAAAGAAGCAAAGCAGGGAATATTTCATTTACTGAATCACCGGATGCAATGTGTGAAAACATAGCTCCGGTTATGATAAAGAAAAAGCCTGCGTAAGCCCATTCCTTTATTAAAGGATATTTAGGAATAAGCACGGCAGCAGCCCCTAAAATTTTCCAGATACCCAGTATTGTTAACAAATAAACAGGATATCCCAAATGTGTAATCATATCAACGCCACCCTGACCCTCATTCGTTTTCAATAACTGCACTACTCCGGTTGAGACCATTCCTAATGCAAGCCAAAGAGTAGAAATCCAATATATAATTTTACCTGTCTTGCCGCTAAGCAGATTTTTCTTTGTCATTGTAATTTCCTCACTATTTCTTGTAACCGGTTATGTGCCATATTTATGCCTTGAGCAAATGGCAGCTTCAGCATTTGGTCTCTTAGTTCCGCCGATTTATAAACTATATGCATATTAAGTTTGCTTGTGTCGCCGGTGAGTTTTTCAAATTCTAAGAACTCGAGCTGAACGCCGAAAGGTGAATTCTCCATTTCAAATGTGCGCGTAATTTTTAGGTTCGGGCTGAACTCGTGTATTACCCCGTTGGCTTTAAAAACAACATTACCCTGAGGATCGGTTGTTTCAAATTGGTAACTGCCGTGCTTTTTATTTTCAAGCTTCAGCACTTTTGTTCCCATCCATTGCTCAACAATTTCAGGTTCAACATAGGCTTTAAAAAGTAATTCCAGCGGTAAATCAAATTCCCTTGTTACTGTTAAATCTTGTTTGCCGTTTTCTGCATCTATTTTTGTTTTTCGTTCCATATTTTTACCTTTTATTTTTTGGTTGTGTAATTCTTCATTACAGATTCTAACTTATTAAACCTGTCATCCCACAATTTGCGGAATGGTTCTATAAAGTCTGCTATCTCTTTTATCTTTTGAGGATTGAAATGATAATAAATTTCTCTTCCTTGCTGCTGCTGGTTTAATATTTCACACTCAGTAAGAATTTGTATGTGCTTGGAAATTGTTTGTCTTGATGAATCAAAATTGTCTGCAATTGCTCCGGCAGTCATGGTCTGCGAAGCAAGCAAAACCAGTATTGCTCTTCTTGTTGGGTCTGCAATTGCCTGAAACGGGTCTCGTCTAAGGTTCATTTTAATTCCGGTTAAATTAAACATGCAGTCATTTGACTGCAAATATATGTGTAAGTATTTAGCCATGCAAATATTTTTGTAATTTTTTTTGAAGGAAAAATTAACTCACAAATCGAACGCGTTTATATTAAGCAGTTAACAAAAAAAGATTTGAAATAATTTGTTCCTATTTTAGTTCTCGGATAGTCTCAGGACCATGACGACCGGAGAAAAAGCTCTCACTTGGGTTCCCATAGTTCAATCTTGTTGCCCTCTGCGTCCATAATATGTACAAATTTTCCAAAGTCGTAAGTCGCAATGCTGTCAAGTATGGTTACTCCGTTTTCTTTGAGTTTGTCCACAAGTTCTTCGATATTCTGAACCTGGTAATTAATCATAAAATCTTTTTTGGACGGGGAAAAATATTCATCTCCTTTTTTGAAAGGTTTCCATTGAAGAGAATTTATTTCGTCAGGTCTGTTAATGTTTCTGGATTCAAAACTTGACGAGCCCCACGCATTGATTTCAATCCCTAAGTTTTTGGTGTACCATTCTTTCGTTTCCTTCGGATTGTCTGTGTAAAAGAAAATGCCGCCAATGCCGGTAACTTTTGGTATTGAGTCATTCATAATTATTCCCTTCTGTTTATATGTGTTAATAGTATTGTTTGTTTTATCGCTTGTACTGCAGCTTAATATTAGTAATGATAAGAGCGTTATTACCGAAACTTTTTTCATTTTGTTTTCCTTTCAAAACTATACCAAATAAATTAGTATAAGCGTTGCGCCTAACGCGCCGCCAAATAATTTAGCATGTGCTATTTGCGGGAAAATCCGACTATAAGCTGTCGCGGACCATTCCGCGACATAATTTCTTTTTCGTCATGGTAGAACCATGACGACTGGAGAAACCTCACGAATGCAAGGTGCGATCTTGCTGTCGGCTTGAGCAGCATAGTATACACCATTACTGATCTACCAAAGAATAAAAGAATAATTTCTTTTGAATTCCGTTTTTCTCTTCTTTCAATTTAAATCTTGCATCATTTTTTGAAAAGGTTTTAGGTTCTATGTTTATAAAATCACCTTCATATCTTGGATAATCAAAAAATGCAATTACTTCTCTTTCTTTAGTAAATACCAATAAGTTAGATATCTCATCATTTAGTACCGATGTTTTTTCCGCGTCTTTCCAATGAAATCCAAGTCTTTTATCTATTTCTGATGTTGATGTATAAGGTGTAAAGATATATAATGTATCCCATTCGAAATGAGTTATCTTATAAAAAGAAATTGTACCATTCTGTTTATACTTTATTGAATCTGTAATTTCTATTAAATGTTCTTTAACCCTTCTCGAATTATCATCTATCAAAGAATCAGAATTATCACACTGATAAAGTATAAGGGTGAGCATAGAAAAAATTATCAATGGAAATATTCTTTTCATCATTATTCTTTTATTTTGCTGTATAATGGCGTTGCGTTTAGCCCGCCGCCCATAACAGCAAAGACAGAATTTCAACGCAACTTTATTTATAAAATCACTTTTGTTTTGCAATCATACTTTTAAGAACAACTTACTCTGAAAAGCCAAACCCAATAATCTTTTCTACGACCGATTCGAAGAAGTAGGCGGGCTGAGTCGCTCGTATATTGCTATTATTCGTACGGATTACGTGATAGAGCAAATACCATATGATATATGGTATCAATTAATTCATTATCCAAACCATTTCTCGCATCAAGGATTTGATAATTACCAATAAAATGATTTTCATAATCGATAAAATCACCTTCGATAAGTACAGGAATTATTTTCATGTTATCAGTAAAATTTTTTCTTAATGCTTGTTCTAACTCTGGTTTTGAAATTGGACCATTTAAATAATCTTTTGATAAAATTGGAATAAAGACTTGGCATTTGATTATTAGATCAATTAATTGTTGAATCCAACTGCCAGATGATAAATCTATTTTATCCATGCGAGGGGTGAAAATATTTTTGTTATTATAATCTCCAAGCAAATGGAATAAGCTAATAGCAGATTCATAGTTATTTGATCTGTACGAAATGAATAGTTCCTTCTTCTTTTTTGTATTTATTTTTATCTGCGAGTCTTCAAAAGAAAAAGAATTATAGAATAGTTTGTACATTTCCTCATTAACATATTTGTGGATATCTACAATAATTTGCTGGATATGTTTTGGAATTTTATCCATTGACAATAGTAATTCGCCATCTTCCTTAGCATAATGACTGAATTCATATGAATATTGAATATTATTTATATCAAATGGGTTTACAGAATCTTCAGAAAGATAATTTGCAAGTATAAATTTGGGAAATATTTTTTTACCGGCAATTACTAAATGCTTCTCTTTGTCAGCCAATAAGGAGATATAGTAGTTCACCAGTATATCTAATTTATCCTTGAGAGTATTCTCCGGACAAGCGAATAATTCAAGTCGGCTTTTTATTTCATCTAGCATAGAATAACTAAGATCTGAATCTTGAATGTCAACAACTAGCCCACGAAGTTGATTCGGTTGAAAATAATAGATCCATTTAGTTCTTATTTCCATATCTCTCAGCAATATAACAATTACTTATCCCGATTGACCGTTGCACATATCTACCGGCTTTTATTTACTCAAAAGAAAATCTATTTGCGGTTACAGTTTAATCAATCAGAAAGTAATGACGAATTAATTTATTTTTCTTTCCACTCTTCGTTCTACACTCTACGTTCCCGCTTCGACTCGCGTCTTCAGCGAGGCGAGCTTCATTCGTACTCCCTTCAGTTCTTCACAAGTCTAGAATGGAACCTCTTTTCTAAATTCAACATAGCTTTGTGAAGAAAAAGAAGCAAGACTAAAACACAGCAGCCAAATAATCTAGCATCAAGCATCCGGTATCCAGAATCTTTTCAAATCCCAATTCCAAATTCCTAAATCCAAAATTATTTAATGCTTTTTGAACTTCACTTACTCCGACCCCGTTATCTATGTTAGACTTGTCCTGAAGTATTGAAGGATAGAATTCATCTAACATTATTGTTAAATTTATACCGGCAAAAGAAAATTTTTAGCGTCATTACAAGTCAAGCAAATCTTATTTACCGCCGTAATGGTGGATGTCGCATAATTAATATTTTGTTAATAAATAGCCCGCGGATGACGCAGATTTAACGGATGCTTCGGTACACTCAGCACAGGTTTGCACTGATATATTTTTGATTCATTAATTATGCAACATTCACTAATGGCATTTCACGCAAAGAATAGAAACAGAGGATCAATAAAATGAGTGAAAACAGTAACAACGGTTTTTCCGAACTAGATGAACTTGAACTGAAAGAGTGGCTGGAATCCCTTGAGTATGTGCTGCAATCGGGCGGACCGGAAAAAGTAAAAGAACTTTTACACAACTTAGATACTTACGCGCAAGAAGCGGGAGTAGAACTTCCGTTTACTGCTAACACACCGCATATAAACACAATTCCAAAATCAGCTCAGCCGCCGTTTCCTGGTGGAAGAGAAATTGAGCGCCGCATAAAAAGTTTAATCCGCTGGAACGCAATGGCAATGGTAGTGCGCGCCAACAAAGAAGAAAACGGAATTGGCGGACACATTTCTACATACGCGTCTGCGGCAACTTTGTATGAAATTGGCTTTAACCATTTCTTCCGAGGCAAAGACAGCAATCACGATGGCGACATAGTTTATTTTCAAGGACATGCGGCGCCGGGAATTTACGCGCGCGCATTTCTTGAAGGAAGAATTACCAAAGAGCAGCTCAAAAATTTTAGAAGAGAATTAAAACCGGGCGGCGGACTTTCTTCTTATCCGCATCCTTGGCTAATGCCGGACTTCTGGGAATTCCCAACTGTATCAATGGGACTCGGACCAATACAAGCAATTTACCAAGCTCGCTTTAACCGTTACTTAGAAGACCGTGGTTTGAAGAAACCGAGCGATCAAAAAGTTTGGGCGTTCTTAGGCGATGGTGAAACCGACGAACCGGAAGCACTCGGCGCGATTTCACTTGCCGCACGCGAAAAATTAGACAACTTAATTTTTGTTATTAACTGTAATCTTCAACGTTTGGATGGACCGGTTCGCGGCAATGGCAATATTGTTCAAGAATTGGAATCTGTATTCCGCGGCGCCGGATGGAATGTTATAAAAGTAATCTGGGGCGGCGATTGGGATCCGCTTCTTGAAGCTGATAAATCCGGTACTCTGTTAAAGAGAATGAATGAAGGATGTGACGGAGAATCTCAGAACTATGTTACTCGCGGCGGTAAATATGTGCGCGAACATTTCTTCAACAAATATCCCGAGCTTGCTAAGCTGGTAGAAAAATATACTGATGAGCAATTAGAGAAAATGAAACGGGGCGGTCACGATCCGGAAAAAGTTTACGCGGCTTACAAAGCGGCTGTTGAACATAAAGACGCGCCAACGGTAATCTTAGCTAAGACGGTTAAAGGTTACGGACTTGGTGAAGCCGGCGAAGGAAAGAATATTACTCACTCTCAGAAAAAATTAAATGAAGATGAGTTAAAAGAATTTAGAACACGTTTCTCAATTCCAATCAGCGATGAAGATACTTCCAAGATGCCTTTTTACAGACCGGGTGAAGACTCCGCAGAAATTCGTTATATAAAAGAAAGAAGAAAAGCGCTTGGCGGTTACATTCCTAAGCGTGTTGTAAAGTCCGCGCCGCTAAAAACACCAAGCGAAGAACTCTTTCAAGAATTTTATACCGGAACAGGCGAGCGCGAAGTTTCCACAACAATGGTTTTCGTTCGCATACTTGCAAAACTTTTGAAGGATAAAGAAATCGGTCACTTGATTGTTCCAATCGTACCCGATGAAGCGCGTACGTTTGGTATGGAATCACTTTTTAGACAAGTTGGAATTTACGCTCACACCGGACAGCTTTACGAGCCGGTTGATAAAGATATTTTCTTGTATTACAAAGAAGCTAAGAATGGACAAATTCTTGAAGAGGGAATTACTGAAGCCGGTTCAATGTCCTCATTCATTGCTGCGGGCACAGCTTACGCAGTTCATGGTGTAAACACAATTCCTTTCTTTACACTTTATTCTATGTTTGGAATGCAGCGCGTTGGCGATCTTGTCTGGCTCGCCGGAGATATCCGTACAAAAGGATTTTTCCTTGGCGCAACTGCTGGTAGAACAACTCTCGCCGGTGAAGGTTTGCAGCATCAAGACGGCAACTCTCACTTGCTTGCTTATCCGGTTCCAAATTTAGTTGCTTACGATCCTGCCTTCGCTTACGAGCTTGCAGTAATCATCCGCGATGGAATTTACCGCATGTATGAAAAACAAGAGAACGTTTTCTATTACATTACAATTATGAATGAAAACTACGCTCAGCCTAACATGCCTGAAGGTGCAAAAGAAGGAATCTTAAAAGGTATGTACAAATTCAGAACGAGCGAATTGAAAAACGCGAAAGCGAAAGCTCAGCTTCTCGGCAGCGGTACAATTCTAAATGAAGTTATTAAAGCGGCAGACATTTTAGAGAAAGATTACAAAGTTGCTTCCAACATCTGGAGCGTTACAAGCTACAAGAACTTGCATCTTGATGCTCAGGAAACCGAAAGATGGAATATGTTTAATCCGGATAAAGAAGCTAAAGTGCCTTACATTGCGGAAGTTACAAAAGGTGAAGAGGGCGTTTATGTTGCCGCTTCCGATTATGTTCAGCTTAGCAGCGATGCAATGGCTAAGTGGCTTCCGGGTCCGCTTCATTCTCTGGGTACATTTGGTTTTGGAAGAAGCGAAGGAAGAACATCTTTGCGCGATTTCTTTGAAGTAGATGCAAAGCATATTGTTTACGCTACTTTGTATTCTTTGATGAGAGAAGGCAAAATTAAAGCTGATGTTGTGAAGAAAGCTCTGAAGGAATTGGAAATAAATCCGGAAAAATTAAATCCGGCAAAAGCGTAGCTACTGAGCGAAGCGAAGTATCTCTAACAAAATGAATTTGAGATTCTCCCGAAGGAGACTGTCGCATAATTAATTATTTAAACAGAAATAGCACGCGGATGACGCAGATTTAACGGATGCTTCGGTACACTCAGCACAGGTTTACACTGATACGTTTTTGATTCATTAATTATGCGACATCTACCGAAGGGATGCCTTCGGCATTCTCCCGCAAAAATCGCGGGATCAGAATTAAATAAGGAAAAAAACATGATAGTAGATTTTAGATTACCGCTTTTAGGCGATAACATAAGCTCGGCAGATGTGATCAAGGTTCACGTTAAAGAAGGCGATAAAGTTGAAGTTGATCAGGTTGTGGTTGAGATTGAAACTGACAAAGCTACGGTAGAAGTGCCAACTGACATTGCCGGAATTGTAAAACAAGTTTACGTAAAAGAAGGTACCAAAGCTGCAATTGGCGAGCCGGTTATTTCGGTTGAAGTAGGCGGAGAAGCCGTAAAGGAAGTGAAGAGTGAAGAAGTAAGAGCGAAGAACGAAGTACAAAGTGAGAAGGAAGAAGTAAAAACATCTAACGACTCTGTACTATCTACTAAGGATTATTTGTTTACTATTCCAACACTCGGCGAAAATATTACGTCCGCTCAAATCACAAAAGTTCTTCTCAAAGTTGGTGATAAAGTTGAGGTTGACCAAGTGGTTCTCGAAATTGAAACCGACAAAGCCACAGTGGAAGTTCCATCCGAAGTAAGCGGCGTAGTTAAAGAAGTTAATGTTAAAGATGGCGATAAAGTTACAATTGGTTCAGTAGCGCTAGTGATTGAAACAAGCGGGAAGAAAGCAATTGAGAATTCGAAACCTGTCCGCAATCAGTCTGGCGGATTGAGAATTGAGAATGAAAAGCCAAAGAGTGAAACTGAGATTAAGCCAGCGCAACTCTCAACTAACAACTCTCAACTTTCAACCGTAAAAGAACACACTCACATGCCGCAGATTTTAACTCTTCCGCGAGACATTGTAAAAATTGTTGTTCCGGCGGCTCCTTCTGTTAGAAGATTCGCACGTGAGATTGGTGTTGAGATTAATAATGTACGGGGCAGCGGTCCAAGCGGAAGAATTTCTGTTGAAGATGTTAAAGCATTTGCGAAAGCACTGAATCAACAGTTGCAGCAGGGCGGAGCTGTTGGATGTGCTGTTGTTGGAGTTCCAAGAGAAACATTGCCGGACTTTTCAAAGTGGGGCGATATTGACCGACAGCCGATGAGCAATATTCGCCGCAAGACAGCAGAGCATTTATCATACGCTTGGGCAACTGTTCCTCATGTAACGCAATTTGATAAAGCTGATATAACAGAGCTTGAGAAAATCCGCAAGCAATTTGGCAAGCAAGTAGAAGCTGCCGGCGGCAAATTAACCGTTACCGGAATTCTTCTTAAAGTTATTGCAAGCGCAATGAAAGTTTATCCTCAGTTCAACAGCAGTGTTGATATGGAGAAAAACGAAATCATCTATAAAAAATATCTAAACATTGGTGTAGCGGTTGATACCGAAAAAGGTTTGCTCGTTCCGGTAATTAAAGATGTTGATAAGAAAAACATAACTCAGATAAGTGTTGATCTTGCGGAAGTTTCTAAAAAAGCACGCGATAAAAAACTTGGCTTAGATGATATGCAAGGCGGATGCTTTACAATTTCAAATCTTGGCGGAATCGGCGGAACGTATTTCACTCCAATTGTAAACACACCGGAAGTTGCAATACTTGGTGTTTCGAAATCATCTTACGAGCCGGTTTATATTGATGGCGAATTCAAACCAAGATTGATGATGCCCCTTTCACTTTCCTACGACCACAGAATTATTGATGGCGCGGATGCTATTCGTTTCTTACGCTGGGTTGTTAACGCCCTGGAAAATCCGTTTTTAATGTCGCTATAGCAGTGAGTAAATAATTGATTTTAATAAAGGCTGTATAAAAAGTAATTTTTTATCATAAGATAACCCGCGGATGACGCGCTTGCCTCGTTGCGCAGTCGAAGCGGGGATTTAACCGATGCTTCGATAACTCAACACAGGTTTTCGCAGATTGTTTTAGGGCAGTTCGAAAATTTGCTTTAATAAAAATTTAATGCAGAGCTCGCAAAGAAAACGCAAAGTCCGCTAAGGATGCTGATATTTTTAGAACTGCCCTTATTGAATAAATCCGTTTGAGACTGCCTTTGCTTTTATCTCAGTTATAAGCCGAGTTTAATGCCCAGCGTTCCGGAGAATGAATCAGCGCCATTATACATTACATTTCCATCTAAATAAAAATTGCTAATAATGTTTGTCGAAGCACCGATGCCAATCTTACTTCTATTATAAAATCCGGAAGCCATTTTTTCAACAGAGTTATTCTGAACGGAATTAATTAAGCCACCATTCTTACTATAAGTGTTAAATGACCGATTAACTTTATAATCACTTGAATAATCATACTCGATGCCGTAAGTATATACCAGATAAGGTGAAATTGCCCAATCGAATGGTGAATATTTTACTGCAATATTTAATGACAAACGATTATAAGGGCTGTATTCTTCCCTTATTGTTTCAAGGGTAGATATTTCGTTATTGTCTGAAAAATATGACCTTGAATTGTTCTGTAAACGAACCGAACCTATGCCGCCATTTAAGGAAATAGAAAAATGTTCATTAAGCTTTCTTTCAAGAGATAGCGTGACAAAATTGTTATCAATGCGGTGATTAAAATTAAGGACGCTATAATTTAATCCTACAAACCAATTGTGGGATTGTTGAACAGAATTATTTTCTTGCGCAAAAATGGAATGAAATGAAAAAAGTATTATTAGAAGCGCTGTTCTTGTTTTCATGTGAACCCCTATGATGTTTTGAAATTGCTTGCCGGCGGGTTTTCTACAAAACAAGGACAGCTTTAGTTCCTTATCACATACAAGAACAAAAACAAAATTATAATTGTGAGCAATCTCAAAAATTGAGAATCGAGGTTCGCATATTTTTGCTCTCATAAGTTCATTAATTATTATGGAGGAAGTATGAAATACACAAAATCATTATTGGGTGCTGTTCTCATTGTTTCAATTCTCGCATCCGGCTGCGGAGCGAGCAAAGCTGTTCAAGGCGGCGCTATTGGAGTTGCAGCAGGTGGCGTCCTTGGCGGCGTAATTGGTAAAGCTGCCGGCAACACAACATTAGGAGCAATTATCGGCGCGGCTGTTGGTGGAACAGCGGGCGCTTTAATTGGTCATCATATGGATAAGCAAGCAGAAGAAATGCAGAAAGATATTGACAACGCAAAAGTTGAAAGAGTAGGAGAGGGAATTAAAATTACTTTCGACAGCGGAATTCTTTTTGCAACAAACTCATCTAAGCTTGAAGCTCAGGCAAAAGTTAATATTGATAAGCTTGCAAAAATTCTCAACAAATATCCGGATACAAATATTTTTGTAGCCGGACACACAGACATTACCGGAAAATTGGAAATGAACATGAAGCTTTCCGAGCAGAGAGCTAAATCAGTTGTAGATTACGCAACAAGCCTTGGTGTCTCTACATCAAGATTTTCTATGCAAGGTCTTGGACCAAATGAACCGGTTGCTACCAACGATACACCGGAAGGCAGACAAGCTAACCGCCGCGTTGAAGTTGCAGTGTTCGCTAATGAAAAATTAAAAGAAGCTGCTGAAAAAGGAATGCTCAAATAATTTTAGTAGGTTGACTAAAGTTTGCTGCTTTAGTCAACCTTAATAAAAAAGAACTATGGATTACTGTTATTTGTTGCACCGGTCTTTGCAGCCAGCTCGTTATTCTCTTTCTTAATTTCCATTTGATTTCTAAACAGGTAACTGCCCTGACTAATTCCCATTAATAAAATTAATTCATCCGGTACCGACCATAATTTTCCTTCAACAGAACTTTTGTAGATGAACAATATCAGCGTGGCGATAGTCCAAAATAAAAATTGAGATTTAGCCATGGTGGGATATTCTTTTCCTTCAACAGTAATGGTGATTAAAGATGATAAACTTGAAAAGAGACTTTTCTTTTTAACCTGTTGAACTGTTGAATTCTTTCCAAGTACATCTTTAATTCCTTCCAACACCTGAGATTGAAAATGACCGGCTGCACTTGTAGCCGCAGATAATCCCATTAGTATTACCAGCGAAGTTGGAATTGAGGGTACGGTTAAATGCATCAAGCCAAATGCGAACACCATGCCTCCGACCGAAACTGTCCACAGCGCCATTTGAACAAGAGGAAGGGATAATTCCGTCTCACTAATTCTCATTACATCAAGAGGATTGCTTTTAGCTTTATACTCAAGAAATATAATTATGATAAAAAAGCCGACTAAGAATGTTGCCGTCCAAAAAACTCCGCCGGTGCCGTTTCCTATATAAACTTCTTTATCACTTATAACTTGTGAGTATTTGATCGAGAGTTTGTTATCTGCCGAAGTATCTACTTTTGAAACCCAGGTTACTACAGGTAGTACCCTTACACCCGAAGAATAAATGGGAATTATTAAACTGTCCAAATCAAACAGCATCAATGTTCCTTTGGCAGAAAGCTGTTTATTTCCAACAGACTTCGCAATTGTTTGATCGGGCGCTGATTCAAAAGGAGAAAAAGATGGACCTTTGCATAAAATGTTGCTGCTAATCCTTCTTGTTTTTTGATCAATGGCAACTAAGCAGAGTACCGGATTCTTCTCTTTTGTAATAGTGGCATTCTCAACAAACACCATTACCGGATGAGATCTTAACTGTCCATCATCCATAAGAAGTATTGGCTTACCCGCAGTATCTTGAGCATTAACAGAGTTTACGATCAGTAAAAAGGAAACAAAAGCAATTATTTTTTTCACGGTTCTTCACCTCCTTATTAAAGTAACTAATTTTATTCCGGAGTTGCAAAACGGAAATTAAGAGAACTGCTGGAAACGAATTTACTCCCATCTTTTTTAATTAGCCCAAGTGAAATATCCGCCCATACACCATTCGTTACATTGTATTCATAACCAATGTTAAGCGAATAAGAGGGAAACATTTCTGAAGCTACTTTTATATCTGCCTCCAAAAACAATTTTTGATTGTTCGTTCCGTAATAGCCTCTAACGCCAAGACTACCTTCGGATTTTTTTAACTCGTCTTTATCATTTTTGGATACACCGCCGTTTAATCCGGCAATAATCTGTCCCTCCTTTCCAAGCGGTAGTGCAGCGGAAAACCAAAATTGGTAACTGTTTACGGATAAACTCTTTGCTAGCGAATCTCCGGAGAGTGCTGAAGTTGCAAATCCCATTTCGACAATCGGGGCGTTCCAGTTCTTTTCTTTTACACTATCACGAAGGGCATTAATTTTTTTAGATATGTAATCTTTCTTTGCCTCCATACATTCATCCAATAAGATGCTAAAGTTATCGTCTGCAATTTTATCGGCTAATTCGTCCGCACAAGAAGAGTTTAAGTCATCGCTAGTTTTGCCGATCTTAATTAGTTTTTCTTCATAGTTAGTATTTAGCCTCAAATCTGTATCATCATACAAAGTGAGTCTAACTCCAAGACCAATGTGTTTAGCAGAGTTCTCCATAGTCTTTGTTGCGAAAGAAATTCTAGCGCGATAGCAGAGGGGATTTTTTTTATAGTTATCAAGCGAGTTAGCTAAAAGCAAGCCCGGCGAGATTTCTAAAGCATAATTATCGGGTATTTTTCCACCTTTGAATAAATTGGCTACAGTAACAGCAACTTCTCTTGAACTAGTTGGTCTTAAAACAGTAGAAGGATCAGTTTGCAGTATTTTGAATGCGGGTGCATCGGGTACTGCATAATCTGCTTTCGCTTTCTTCAAAAAGTCAACCGGATTAACTTGCGGAAAAAGGTTTACCCACGTAGCAAAAAATAGTAAACATAGTAGTGCCTTCGTGTTTTTAACAAGTTTCATGTCGCTCTCCGGACTAAATTGTTTTTAAGATTGCAACAAGAGCACCACTCTGAAGATTCTCGCCGGGTGCGATTGACCTAATGCCCGAACTTAAAATCCCATCGTCTATTAATTTACCGTTTTGCTTAAATAATGCTCTAACTTCGTACTTACCTCCTTCTCCGGTTTGATCAATGACAGTGAAAAAAATCCAGACAGTTTTGCCATCTGACTTTTTTGCAATACCGATCACATATTTGTCTTCTTCATCATTGGAATTGTCGCCGGACTTACTAAAGATCACCTGGTTGCTGTTCTTTTCTCGCACTTGAATCTTGTAGGTACATAAAAGCAATGTGTCAAACTCCAACTCAACTGTAATTGCAGCATCGTTGGGAAGAATGTTAACGAGCTTCTTAACTACTACAGCCATTTTTCTCCTCCTGTTTGTTAGTTTCCCGTCATCAAAGACGGTGGCTTACTAATTTCTTTTTCTATCAAAGAGAATGCTACTCCTTGTAATCCAATTCCATTGGCGGCTGCCATTTATCTTTTGTAACGCCGGGAACGCTTCTGCCCCAGGTGTTGCCGTGATAATCTTTTCTTCCGGTAAAATGCCTAACAATTAAGCGGTGAATCATGTTCATATTGGGAATCATTCCATGAAAACCGGCAGCTTTGGAAATAATTTTGTCCTGAAATTCCCAGTAACCAAAATCATCCGGTGTAACGCAAACAAGATTTTCCGGTTTTAGAAAACTTGGTACAGCTCCTTCAAACGGAACGGTGCCGTCACCGGTTAATTTTTTCTCTTCAACATTATTGCTATCCCATTTATTGCTTCTATCGGATGAACTAAATTCAAAATCGGGACCTTTGGGAGTGGTAACAATCTTTAACCTAACTCTTGTTTCCGTATTAACGCCAACAACTGCAAGCCAATCGTTGCTAGATAGACCGGCATTCTTTAGTGTAAACGATTCAACTTTATCTCTATGTTTTGACGCTGATGATAAAAGAGCGTTAAATAATTCTTCCGCTTGCTGTTTTGGATTTTTGCTATTCACAGCATAAAGCCGGATATATTCTTCCAGCGTTTGATAAATACTCCGCTGCCATAATGAAGGATCGTACAAGTTTTTCTGAGGCAGTTTGGGATCTATTTTTAATCCCGGGCAAGAAGGAAGTAAATGATACAAAGCCGGTGTAACGCGGGCTGATTCTCTTTCACGCGAACTTGGCGACGACACTCCCAAATTTGCTGTCCCGGTGGTTACTTTTATCACTGCTTCGTAAGAGCCTTTGAATGGTGTTGCGAGCGTTACAACTTTTGCTACCTTGCAGTTTTTTCCGGCGGACTGCATGTAACCGGCAATTACTAAGCCGCCCATTGAATGACCAACCAGATTAACTTTTGAATTTTCTGTGTAACCATCCTTTACGTAATTGCGCATCAGCTTGGTGCGCTCAATTACTTCATCAATAAAAAGTGCAAGCTGCTCTTCAATTAAATCTAACGGCTGCCGCCAATCGTAAGCAAAAGGATAAACCGGAACCGGCTTATCTTCCTTCTCGCGTAAGTTGTAACGGAGTTCTTCAGCCAGTTCATTGTATGCGATAGACATAATATTATCGGGCTGAATGCGTGCCGGCTCATTAACTTCATACCGGCAGTTATCCGGGTGAAGCGAAATTCTTGTGTAATCTTTTGAGAGAACAGACCAAACTGTTTCTGGAGAGATTGGGTATTCATCTCTTAGGTTTGTTGCTGTAATGCCTGGAACAATAATAACCGGATTAGGAAGTGCCATAGCAAAGCCTCCTTATTATGGTTGGAAGGATTTAGAATATATGTTTTGAATAACTGGAATTTGTAACTAGCTTTTAAGTAAATCTACAAACCGTTTTACCACCCGGGAATTCTTGAGAAATTGAAACAATGATACTAGTTAAAGAACTCGAATTAAAAAATCATGTTACGCACGAAATAATTTTTTGCCACAAAGTCTCCAAGGCACAAAGGAAAAATTCAAAATTTACTTGCTTATTCAAAATTTCTTAGTGCCTTGGTGTCTTAGTGGCGAAGTTATTTGAGTTAATGCGTAACATGAGTTAAAAATTTATGTTCGTGCTGTTAATGAGCTTGCAAGAACGTTTTCGTTTTTTGATATTTTCTAAAACTTGATGATTAAAAATTGTGTCTGGATTTGCCGTTGCAGAATGAAAGGAATAGTAAGTCATTGCATCAATAACAATTCTTAAAGGAATTCGGTTTTCATTATCAACTTCCATTTCAAGCACCCCTTACAAATTCGTGGAATAGGAAGTAGAGTATGTTTCTTTGTAAACAACTTAAATAATAAGGGTAGTTTAGTCAATAAAATTGTAACTGTTATATAGAGCCGCATTATTTGTTGTCAATAATTTTGCCAAGATATGTTTTTGTAAAGACGCCATACCCGTCAAGACTCGGTCTTGCCGAGGCTGATATGGCGTCTCTACGTTAATAACATTGACTATGTCCGCCACAAGTAACTCATCTTAAAGAAAAATCCACGCTGAACTTCGTTGAATGAATTGCTGGCTAAGTATCTGTTTTGCGGCTCATCCCATTCGGTTTTATTATACAAAGAGCCGTAACCCAAATGCATTACTGTTCCGGGAACGTATGTGAATGAAACAAGAAAATCCGTAAGCAATTGTTTCTTGAACTTATTGTACTCGGCAATTCCTCTGAAGAATAAATATTTGTTTACCTGATAAGTCAACCGCTCGCGAATTATGGAATACTCGTAAATCAGTTCATCGTTAGCAGCACGGCGGAAGTCGGAGAATATGAAGCTAGTATATGGCTCCATGTTTTGGGTAGGCTGAAAGTTAGTGTAGCAGTAATTCTATTTGAGTAGCCTTGCTAGGGAGAGGAGGAGGAATAGATAGACTGCATTCTTCTATGAGTAATATTCGAAGCGAGCTCTTTTGTTAACTGTCCGCCGAATGAAACCGCGTCGCCGCCAACCACAGTTACAAAACCTACAACTATGCCAATTGCTGCAATTTCTATTGCAACTATACCAACAATATCTTTAACTGCATCTGGTTCATTTACAACTTGCATTTGCTAGAACAGATTTTTTCACTTAACTGCCTAATCTAAGCACAATTTCCCGGTAGTTTGACTTGCGGCTTGTCCAGATTACAATCTTATTCGTTCCTTATTTTTCTTTCCGGCAGTTTTTCCGGCAAAGTTGCCGGTATTATTGCCGGAATCAGATTTTATATATTTATAAAAATTCTTTCCGGCAACTTCAAGTGTGATATTGCCGGTATTTATGCCGGAATCAATTAATAACAACATATTTTGTAGCCTTACCCTCACCCTCAACCCTTAATAAACCTAAATCGACCATTTTCTTTAGATGATTACGTGCGGTTCTTTCAGAAACATCCAGTACTTTCAAATACTCCGAAGAAGTAATGCTGCCTTGAATCCTGATCGTCTCATAACCTTCCTTTTCTTTTGGGTTAAGATCTTTCACTTTATCTTGAATTTCAATTGAAGAAGATTTGGCCCCGGTCTTAGTGTAAATAGTTGTAACAAAATATTGTCCGTCCATCCTAAAAGTTGGCTTTGGCAATTGCCGTACTTCTGAAAGTTTTTTTAGTTCTTTCATACCTAAACCTAATTCTTCAATAACACTAATCTCATTAAATAGGTAAGCTATTTTAGGGTTACGGCTCTCCGGCGGAACATTATAGTTATTGAACT
The DNA here is from genome assembly GCA_001803165.1 of Stygiobacter sp. RIFOXYC2_FULL_38_25. GTDB lineage: Bacteria > Bacteroidota > Ignavibacteria > Ignavibacteriales > Melioribacteraceae > Stygiobacter. The sequence goes on from MHAZ01000012.1 coordinate 92,418, forward strand.
TCTCAATTGGGTGGATCGGTTTACCGGGACTAAAAATTTCAACGCGGTCTTCGTAAATATAAACTTTTATTGTAGTACCTGTAATTGTGTAATCTCTGTGAGCAATTGCATTGTTTATAGTTTCACGAATTACCTCAATTGGCACATCGTAATACTCTTCCCTTTGCATTGTTTTTCGAGAAATATGCTTTGGATATATAAGATCGAGATACTTTTGAATCTTCTGAGGTTGCAGTAGGACCGGTCCATCAAAATTTTCTGTTATATCGTCTGCCCCGGGTTGGTTGATAAAAAATTGAACTCTGGCTTGCGTAAATATGAGTTGAGGGTTCTTGCCAAACAATAATAATCCAAGTCCAGTTGGCTTAGTAATGTTTGTTTTTATATTGGTTTCTATAAGGTTAAGTTGAAGTAAGTATTTGTTAAAATCTTTCGAACCCACTTTATAATTAAGTTCTGCACGGTTGATCAGTTCTTCTTGAGCTTCTAATGAAAAATCATCAAGCGTGACATTTTGTATGGCATTATCAAGAGGGTCGGAACTTTCTTTAATTTCACCTTCGAGTACTTTTTTAGCCTCAGCTTCAGCATATTTTATAAAATCTTTATTTTCTTTTCTAATTTCTTCAGCCAGATCGGCATCAAAAAATTCCAAATCAATTTTATGTTTATGAAGAATCTTTATTCCCTCACCGGCAACCGAAGGGTGCGGGTCTTGAATGCCTATGTAAATTTTTTTTATCCGTGCATTAACTGTTCTGTTTACACAAGCACTTTTGGGTTGATTTCTTTCAACACACGGTTCTAGGGTAGTATAAAGGATATAATCAGTTAAGGGTAAATTTCTTTGTTTTTTATCTAGAAGAATAAATTCAGCGTGATCCCCAGAACGAATTTCTCCTCTGTATGCTACATCAATTAATTCACGACCATCTGGAGAAACGAGTACAGCCCCGACTTTGGGGTCGGGTTTATCATCGTGTTCAGAAATGGATTTCTTCATTTCTTCAACTGCCATCTCCATAAATTCTCGATGTGTAAAAATCTTTTTTTGTTTACCCATTATAATCTCACAAGATTTCTTCTAGAGAATCTGATGTTTCTTCTTCAAGTTTTAAAATATCTATTCTTATTTCTTCATGAATAAGTAAAAGTTTTTATTTTAAGAATCAAGTACAATTATATGAACTTTAAGTTTTATGATCTTAATGCAAGATTTAATCATAGATGTGGCATATTTTTGTAAAGACGCCATATATGGCGTCTTTACATTATTATAAGAAGAACTACGTCCTCCACAAATAACTCATCTTAAAGAAAAATCCACGCTGAACTTCGTTGAATGAATCGCTGGCTAAGTATCTGTTTTGCGGCTCATCCCATTCGGTTTTATTATACAAAGAGCCGTAACCCAAATGCATAACTGTCCCAGGCACGTAAGTGAATGAAACAAGAAAATCCGTAAGCAATTGTTTCTTGAACTTATTGTACTCGGCAATTCCCCTGAAGAATAAATATTTGTTTACTTGATATGTTAACCGCTCGCGAATGATTGGATATTCATAAATCAATTCGTCATTGGCTGAGCGGCGGAAATCCGAAAACACAAAGCTTGTGTATGATTCAATATTCTGCGTGGGGCGTAAAGTCATTGTCGCCGTTAGTCTATTTGAATAGCCTTGATATGGTGAAGATGAATAATAAATTGACTGCATTCTTCTGTACGTAATGTTTGAAGAGAGCTGTCTTGTAAACTGTCCGCCGAATGAAACAGCAAAACCACCGGTGTTAAATTTTTCTCTTTCAAAGATTTCCGTCGCGTAGATAAATTTAATCTTAGCCGAAAGAGAACCAAACATAAACGCCTGAGCAGATACATGATTGAACGTTTCCCATTTCTCACTTGGCATATCTTTCAACTGAGCTGAGAATGCTTCCAAATCAATTCTGGAAATGAATGATGAAGTTGGAAATAGTTTTGGTCTTACCAAACCGGTTAAAGACAAAGCACCGTTTCGAGTTAAATAGCCGGTTTCAACAAAGAAGTCTTGTGAGATATTTTTGAAGGAGAAATCATAATACAAATCCCGTGAATCCATTGCGTAGCGAAGACTTAACACAGAGCCGTCTTTGGCTTTATCAATCCCGGAATATTTAGTGTTGGAAAAAATGCCATTCCATTCTAAAGTGCTTGATTGAGTAACGCGGAAAATTCCATCAACAGCCGCAACTCTATTGAAATTATTTTTTGTTTCCCTTCCGGTATAAATAGCGCCAACGTAACTATCTTCTGAAAGAGTTCTCTTGAAGCGAAGTATTGGAAAGCTAGCATACTTGCCGTCAATATCATTCGGCAATTCATCCATAGAAAAAAGCGCGGCGAGTGTATTTTTAGTTCCAAGCTTGCCGGAAAGTTTTAAACCCGTTAGCGGATTAACAATTGTTCTTGTGTGCACCAAAGTCCCAAGCGGATCCACTTCGGAAGTTCCTAATCCGGCTACGTTAAAAATTTCGCTTCCTTCTAAAAAAAATGGACGCTTCTCCGCAAAAAATAATGAGTAGCGTAAGTTAACATCAACTTGTCCGGCATCGGATTCAACTTGGCTAAAATCGGGATTGTAAGTCGCATCGAGAATTAAATCAGAAGTGATTCCATACTTTGCGGTTAAGCTCAAATCGCCTTTGTTTTCCGTGCGTGTAAGTTCATTCTTATTCCTAGCGTATTTATTACTGTAGGTAAATGCCGGCAGCAGTTCGAACAAAGTATAATGTTCCAAATCTCTGTATTCAAGCGGCGTCATCTGCATAAGAAAAGCCATTCCCAATTTCGGATCAAGTTCCGGGAAGGATGAATGCTCAATCATTCGGCTAACGTAGCGCTCAAAGAAGATTGACATTGTTACCGGGTTAGCATCCGAGTAACGAATGCTTTTTAGCGGAATTGAAATTTCAATTGAGTAACCGTCCGGCAGCATTTGTCCCGCGCTGTACCAAACAAAGTCCGCGCTAAAATCTTCAATGCCCGTTGCGTAACGGCTGTCGGTTTGTATTCCATTTGGATTGATATAAAAAGCGTACAATGATTGCTGATCGAAAAAAGAATCGAGATTAATGCACACCCAATCATCCGGACGGATATTGTCTCTACTGTTTACTGATGTTTTAATTTTATCCGGCTCGGTATCGTAGCATCGGAAAGCAAAGTATAGATTCTCGCTGTCGTAACCGGCGTAAGCAACAGTTTTTTGTGATCCATCTTTTCCAAAATCCGGCGAGAAAGTTTTGAAAGTTGAAATGGATAAAACATTTTTCCATTCGGCATCTTCCAACTTTCCATCAATTGTTGGCGGAGTTGATATTCGCGTGGGTTTAAGTGCTTCCCCCGCAAAATTTATTGTTGTGATGAAAAGAAGCAAGAATATCTTTCTCATTATGAATCCGCTATTTGGATGAATTAGTTTTTAGTTCATTAATAAATTGCGCGTCAATCCAGTACATTGTGTTACTTCCGTTGCCCGGCGAGTTGTGAATTTTCTGAAGCCAATCATAACTAAAATTTTCATTTTCTTTGAAAAGATTTTCATCCGGCTTCATAGACATAAAGAAGAAGTATTTTCCATCGCGGGTTACATATGGCGAATACTCATTGAACTTAGAGTTTATTTTGTCACCCATATTTATTGGATTTTGCCATGTGTCGTCAGAGTTTCTGAAGACAATATAATAATCAGCGGCGCCTTTTCCATCCTTAGCTCTAAACACGCTAACTATTATATATTTTTCTTCCGGATCAATAAAAGCGTTAAATCTATCAGCGCCAAAATTAATTTGCTCGGGAAGTTTTTCCGCCTCCGCATATTTCCCATCAACTAATTTGGATCTATATATGGCGTTGCTTCTATCGGCAGCTTCACGTGTAAAATACATCGTTCCGCTATTTGTAACAGAAGGGAAGTATTCATCTGTTGCGGAATTAATCGGTTCCCCAATATTCACCGGCTCGCTCCAGCCATCATTGATTCTGTCCATCATCCAAACATCGTAACTTTCTTTTTCTCCGCTTGGTGATGTCTTAGATCGGTTGGAAACGAAATACATTTTCTTTCCGTCAGGCGAAATGCATGGTTCTGTATAAGCGAACTTAGGATTCTTCGAGAATGGTGCTACCTCCGGTTTTTGCCATTTTCCATCAATAAATTTTGAGCAAAGAATTACGCTGAATAAATATGTTGAGCCGTGAACAGTAAAGTACATTTCTTTTCCATCCGGTGTTATTGCCATATCTCGTGTTGGCAATCCGGTTGTAACCAAACCGGGCATAAATATTTTCGCAGTCATTCTCGGCGGTTCTTGTCCAAGATATTTTTCTTGCGAAGTTTGCCCGAAAGAAGTTAAGTAAACAATTGTTGTAAAAAGGAAAGCGAAGCGTAGAATGTTGAACTGCTTTTTCATAATAGATTCCTCATTTTGCGATGAATTCTTTAATAAGCCGAAAATAGACTTCAGGTTTTTCAAGATGAACAAAATGCCCGCAATCCAGAATAACATTAAGCTCGCAATTTTTTATTTCCTTTTTCATTCGTTCAACAGCTTCCGTAGGAATGATATCGTAATCTCCGTGGATAATCAAAGTTGGACAATTGATTTCCTTTAATCGCGGATACAAGTTATAGTTCATCATATAAGGGGAAAACATTACAGAGCTGGCGAAAAAATTTTGAACGCGGCTGCTATCGAAATAGTTGAAATCCCTTTTCTTTGTAAAGGAAGAATCAAAAAAATAAGGATTGGTTCTAATCTCCATAAATTTTTTAAACGTCTCCGGATTCGTTTTTATATCGGGCATTTGGGAGAGCTTCGTAAGTTTTTCTTTTTCTTGTTCGGACAAGCGGCTCAAAATAGTTTTCTGAATTTCTGGCATAAACTCGCTGCTTCCTGGTGCCGGTTCTAACAGCAATAATTTTTTGATATTCTGAGGGTACTTTAATATGTAATTGAGAGCAATGGTGGCGCCCCATGATTGACCCGCCAAATAAACATCCGCGAGATTAAATTCCTTTCGTATGCTTTCAAGGTCTTCAACCAGAGTTTCCATAGTTACGGTTTCATCTTTTTCAAATGAAGAAGATCTTCCGCATCCGCGCTGATCGTAGAAAATTAATTTGAAATTTTTAGATAGCTCTGTGAATGGTTCGTATAGATAATCGTGTGCTAAACCGGGTCCGCCGTGTACAACTAAAATTGGTTCACCGCTTCCAATTACTTTGCAATAAATCTCAGCACCGTTAATTTTCTTGGTGCCGTCAAATATAGTCTGTGTCTGTGCAAGTGAAACGAGAGATATAGGCAGTAAAAGAATTAACACAAGTGCCGCTTGTTTTAACTTTTTCATTTGGATGCCTCTTTTTTTGATTTTACAGCAGGGCAAAACCAGCATGTGACTGTTTTCCCTGCGCAAATTAGACGATTTTAAGAAGCACTTGTTAGCAGAATTTTACGAGCGGTTAATCTTTCTTTTGGTTGTAGCCTTTGTCGTCGTAAGGCTGAAGTTTTTCCAGCCACATTTCTTCGAGCACTTTTAAATCTTCGGTGTAATCATATTTGGGGTCTTCCTTTGATTCAAGCGTATCTATAACTTCGAACACAAAATTCGCTCTTCCGAATTTTTCATAATCTTCTCTCAGTTCTTTACTCACATGCGCGCCTATATCAAGATTAAACTCGAAACGGTTAGCCATGCCCCGTAAATTTTTACTGCTTGCCAAATATATTTTTTCGTTAGCCAAGTTCCTTATCTGAAAAATTCCCATCGGCTGAACAGTCTGCTTATATTCTTTTATTGCTTCCTTTTTATCAATCACTTTATTTCTCCATTTCTTTTAGCCAATAAATTTGATTTTCCCTTTGCATGATTCCTTCCTCTATCAGCAGTCTTCTAATCGTGCAGTGATCGCCGTAGGTCTCGTTAATCAAACTATCAACTTCATTTTCCGTGTACGTTTTATTGCTGCTAAACTTCTTAACAAACTCATCAAGGATAATCAGTTTCTTTTTTCTTTGCACCGGCAGCTTTGTAAGCCTTTTGTTTTGCATAAAATTCTTCAGAACCTTTTGCCGGTATTTTTCAACCCGCTCATCTTGTACAAATTTTTCGATGTTATCAAACGAAGTAAGCTCTCGCAGAGTGAGATTAAAAATTTCATCATTCACTTGATAGATGATGTAATACTGATCCTTCTTCTTGCAGACCAATCCAGCCTTCTCAAGCTTCTTCAAGTGAAACGAAACAGTTGAAACGGCTAGATTGATTCTGTGAGCGAGTTCTTCCACATACTGTGGTTTTTGCAGAACTGCATTAAGAACTTGCAGACGGGAAGTATCCGCCAGCGATTTCATAATTTCAATACTTTTTGAGATTTCCATTGCTTTAATATATTTCGATAATTGTCGAAACAAAAATAATGTTGAAATCCAGTCTTGTCAATCCATTTCTATGTTTGTCGAAATAAAAATATCATAAAATACTTTGCCATTATTGGTGTGGAATGAGGAAAGGTAACCAGCCATCTTCATTCTTCCTCTTTTTACTATTTTTGTGAAGAAGAAATAACGAAAGGACTTTCGAATTTATGTCAACACAAACACAATTAGCAGTTATTGGCGGCGGACCGGGCGGCTATGCGGCGGCATTTATAGCGGCTGATCTCGGAATGCAAGTAACATTAATAGATTTGGAAAAAAATCCGGGCGGCGTTTGCCTCTATCGCGGTTGTATTCCTTCCAAAGCGTTGCTGCATGTTGCTAAACTTATAAATGAAGCAGAAGAAGCAAAAAAATGGGGCGTAGATTTCGGCGAACCGAAAATTGATGTAGCTAAACTGCGCGATTTTAAGAACGGCGTTGTTACCAAACTTACCAACGGATTAGGTCAGTTAGCTAAGCAAAGAAAAGTAAATTTTATAAATGGTAAGGCGACTTTTGTAAACTCCAATACACTTTCTGTTGCTAAGGCAGATGGAACTACTGAAGAAGTGGTTTATGAAAAAGCTATTCTCGCAACCGGTTCAGTTCCAACAAAAATCCCGGGATTATCAATTGATTCGCCGAGAGTAATGGATTCAACTTCCGCGCTTGAATTGAATGATATTCCAAAACGCTTGCTGGTAATTGGCGGCGGGTACATAGGCTTAGAACTTTCAACAGTTTACGCTTCTTTAGGTAGTGAAGTAACTGTTGTAGAAATGCTGCCCGGATTATTGCCTGGTGCTGATAGAGACATGGTTGCGGTTCTCGAACGCAGAGTAAAATCATTAATGAAAAATGTTTTTACAGAAACTAAAGTTGTTGATCTGAAAGACAACGGCGATTCTGTTACTGTTAAGTTGGAAGGCGCAAAAGTTACTGAGGCGGAACAGACGTTCGATAAAGTTTTGATTTCGATTGGAAGAAGGCCGGTTACAACGGGCTTTGGTTTAGAGAATACAAAAGTAAAAGTGAATGAGCGTGGTTTTGTTATCACTGATAAAACTATGAAGACCGACGATACGAGCATTTATGCGATTGGTGATATAGTTGGCAATCCGATGCTGGCGCATAAAGCATCGGCAGAAGGTAAAGTCGCTGTTGAAGCAATTCTCGGTCACAAAGTTGCATTTGAGCCAAACGCGATTCCGGCTGTTGTGTTTACAGATCCGGAATTAGCTTGGGCTGGAATTACAGAAAATGAAGCGCGGGAAAAAGGAATTAAAGTTGAAGTTGCTAAATTCCCTTGGGGCGCAAGCGGACGTGCAACTACATTGGATAGAAACGACGGCATGACTAAACTGATTGTAGAGCCGGAAACTGAACGCATTCTTGGCGTTGCTATTGTTGGCGTTGGCGCAGGCGATATGATTGCAGAAGGTACACTCGCAATTGAAATGGGCGCGGTTGTTAAAGATTTGGAGCTTACAATTCATCCGCATCCAACTCTTTCGGAAACTATGATGTTTGCGGCAGAGCTTTATTACGGACACGCAACGGATATGTACCGACCAAAGAGAAAATAAATTTATGCCCCGAAGATTTAAATTCTTCGGGGCTAATAGTTTTACAATTCGTAAGCTTTTATTACTTCTTTATCAACTGTAAAAATGTATTTGTTGTTTGGCGATACTAAAAAGATTGGTCTCTTAGTTTCGTCTGCGCTCCAATTAGCAACACCGGTTTTCATATCTACACTTGTAAGATTTCTTTCTACGCAGTAAACAAATTTTCCGCCAAGTATGCTCGGCATGAATTGAACATTGTCTTGATCGTATTCCCATGGATGAACCCACAATATTTTTCCATCAGCGGAATTAATCATTGCCACGCCTTTTGTACCCATGATGAAAATGTTTTTGTCATCATAAGCAACACGCAGACACTTTTTTGCGGCGGCGCCCCATATTGTAAATATTCCGTTATATTCAATTGCCGCATCTGCTTGTTCGGAGGCAGAAAGAAATTTATCATACTCAACACCACCTTTTCTGTAATAAGTATATTCAGCGCCGTAGCCAATAGAACCAATCGCCCATTCATCTATTGCATAGGTTTTCTTGAGTGGTATTTCGCCAATTTTATTCTTATCTAAATTAATTACGTAATCAAATTTGCCGCCATCTCTCTTCAATTGAAGTGCATACACGTTTTCTTCATCACCAAAGTAAAGCTGCTTGGTGGCTGCATTATAATTGTTCTTTAAGGAAAAGTTGGGAGTGAGAAAAGCGGGATCAACTTCAGTCTCAATTCTCCAGAGAAGATTTCCGGTGGCGGCATCGTATGCTGCGAAGCCATAAGGGTCTTCATCCCACTTGTCTTCAATCTTCATAGACACAACGTCAAAAAAAGCTACCGGTGCCGCCATATCAATTTTGAATTTTCTTTCTCCAAATTTTATGTAAAGAACGTTATCAACTACCATTGCCTCGCGCGGAATAGCTTTGATTGTTTCCTTATTAACCCATAATCTTTTTCTTGCTTTAAGGTCATAAGCGGCAATGTTTTCGTTTCCAACAAGGTAAGCGATATTACCGCTGATGTGCGGCATCATATCGGCGTAGCGTACCGCTCCAATAGACATAATTGAGTAGTCGCTTAGGCGAAGATAATCTTTGAATAATATTTCTCCGGTCTTTGGATTTATAATGGCAATTCCATCTCCGCCCGATTCTCTTGTCTCCGGATTTTGTAGTGAGTTAATTGAGAGTGTTCCGAAAACTAAGTTCCCTTCAAATTCCTCAATCGCATAATTAAAGCCGATGTCTTCATAGCCAAGTGTGTTTTCAACTTTCATAAATTTCATGAGTGGTGTAAAAATATTCCGTGCCCAATCAGCTTGTCCGTAAGGACTGTTTCCTAACGGTGGAGTTTTGTAATTAACTTTTCCGGTTAAAACGTTTATGCTCATCAAGTAAACATTTACACCGCCTTCACTCATAGAAGTGTTTGTATATGTAACTATCAAATCATTTCCGTCTATCTTTATATACCGGTGTGCGTATCCATCAAAATATTTATCCTCTTTTTGAGATTGCCACAAAACTTTTCCATCGGCAACATCAATTGCCATCATGCCGTCAACAAGTCCGGCAAAAAAGTACTCTTTGTTGCCGGCACTCATAATTTTAAATGTTCGGAAATCATCAATGCCGACTTTAATCTCGGTTAGTTTTCCGGTTTCTTCATTAAAGAAAAACGTATTGTCTTCTCCAATAACAACGCAGCCTTTATCAACTGGATAAATAGCTTCCCTCTCGCCATCGTAATCTGTTTTTATGCGGTATATTTCTTTGTTTGAAACAATATCAACTACAGCTACTTCTTCATCCAGACAGCATACAATGTAGCGTTCATCTTTTGAGATATAACCCCACTCGCGCCCATTCTCTGTTAAATCGGAATTTACTACGTAATTCTCACCTAAGAAAACTCTATCGCCGGATTTGATATCAAACAATCCCAACGCTTCTGTATAGAGCATTACTAAATAACGATTCTGCTTTGGAAGCACTTTATAGTTCCATGAGCCATGATTATACAACTGTTGATTGTAACCAAAATCTTGCCGCCAAAGCTCGTTTCCGGTTTTAATGTCAATACCAACATGAACAGAACCGTAGCGCAGAACAGTTACATCGCCAATGAAAAAAAGTCTTCCAAATTCTTTTTGATCAATATCAGCATACTGTTTTTCCCAAATTAATTTTCCGGTTAGAGCGTCGTAACATCTGACGGCTTCTGAAGTGCTTACAAAATAGTTGTTGCCGGCAATTTGATGAACACCCTCTTTTTCATAGTCGTCAATTTCAAGTGCATAAATTTTTTGACCGGTTACTGCATCGTATAGATAGGCATTTTCGCCACTACGCAAGAAAAGGAAATTGCCATCTTTAAGAAAGTTATATCCCTCAATCTGATCATCAAGTTCGAGAACCCATTTGGGGACTTGCTGTGCATGCACGGCAGATACAAGAAGAAATAATATCAAGAATAATTTTTCGAACCACATTTTCATAGTCTCCTTCTTATTGTTCATTATCAAAGAATATCTGTGAATAATCCCAGCTTTAATTCGAATCTTGAAGCGCTTAACGATGTACCGGCTTTTGCGGAATCTTCCAATCCTTGAATCATTGTATAATCAATTCCAAAATAGAGACCGCTTTTCATCATGATGCCGGGCGTAAAGTTTATGAAGCTTGGCTTTTTAGCGCCGCTAACCTCTGTTCCGGAACTAACGGGGATTGTGAAAGAGAATCCCATCTTCAGCATTATGTCTTCAGAAAGTAAATAGTCTCCATCGATGTAAGGTCCAAGATTAACGTACGTTCCTCTTTGATCATTGAATTCTCCCTTACTATCCCAAAATTCAAGATGAAAGATGTTCGAAGAAATTCCGGCAGCTGCGCGAGTTGTTTGGTTGTAAAAAACATTCACTCCGCAATTCATTTCCAGAAAAGAATAAAACCAAGGAGATTCGGGATCAGTTGCCTCTTTATTCTTGATTCGCCCGAGCATATAAATGAAATCATCAATGAAGTGAGATTTAATACTCATGTTGTAAGCCCAATTTCCGGTTTGATTCCATTCCATCAAAAGAGTTACACCCCAAATGTTGGGATTGCTTTCGTAGGGTCTTAACTTTCCATCGCTGTCGGTGACTTTTCCATTAAGTGGTTTTAAGTCATGGTTAATGAAGGTTTTTGTTACTCCCCAGAAGTTTCCAATGTCATAAAAAGCATCTTGGTTTTGTGCTTTTGAAATAAAAGAAGGTGCAAGAAAAAGAATAACCAGTAGAATTCTTTTCATAGTACTCTCCTTTGGTTTATTATTTATTTGGAATAATTGAGAAATCAGATTGAGGAGAAAGCATTTATATCAAAACTAAATGACAATTCCCAAAAAGCCGGATCATAGTATGAAAAGAGGAAGTATAAGTTTTTGAAGCCGCTAAAATGTAGCAAATATTTGATTGTCTAACAATCAAATATATTTCGAATTACACTATGCAAATTGGAAATTATCGTGAATCATCATTACGTTCAAGGCATCAATTTTGAAATTATTGAGAGTAATCATTGAACTTAAAAATTTGGATTCTGCTACTGCTGTTTTTTACTGCAAAGCTCTCCGCACAAAACTATAATTGGGTCCGCCACGATTCGCTTGTTAAGGCGGGCATCAATCAGATTTATGGCATTGAGTTAGACAAAGCCGATAAAACTTTTGATGTGGTTGTTAAAGAATATGCTAAACATCCTTCCGGCAAATTTTTTAAAGCTATGACAACATGGTGGCGGATTCTTCTCGATCTTGAAGATGAAAGTATGGATGATAAATTCTACGATCAGCTTGAAGAAGTGATTGATCTTTGTGATGACATCTTAGATGATAATGAACGAAGTGTTGACGCGATGTTCTTCAAAGGAGGAGCGCTTGGTTTTAGGGGACAATTACGCGCGATACGTGAAAGCTGGTTCAAGGCCGCGCTTGACGGAAAAGATGGATTGAATCTCGTTTTCAAATCTTACGAGGTAAATCCTAAAAATGTTGATGTGCAGCTTGGTTTTGGAATCTATCATTACTACGCGGATGTAATTCCGCAGAAATATCCTGCCGTAAAGCCGTTTATGGTTTTCTTTCCCAAAGGTGATAAGAACCGCGGCATAAAGGAACTTGAAAATGTAGCAATGAATGGAAGATATACACGAATCGAATCACGCCACTTTTTACAGAAGCTGCTCTTTCAGTTCGAAGAGAATATGGAAGAATCCAGAAAGTGGGGAAAAGCGCTGCTAGCGGATTATCCCAACAATCCCAATTTCCAGAAGTACTACGGACTCACTTACATAAAAGAAAATAATTACACTGAAGCTGTAAAAACATTTAGAGATATTTATAATAAGTGTGAACGAGGCTTACCCGGCTACAATAAACGCTACAAACGGGAAGCTACTTATTATCTCGGAATGGATTTCTTGTTGAAAAACAAAGCTGATTCATCAGCTTTCTATTTTGAAAAATCGGAAAAACTTTCGCGTGAGATTGATAAAGAAACTGAATCCGGCTTCTTAATAAACACGGTTTTATATTTGGGTTATATGAATGATTTGATGGGCAAGCGGGATAAAGCGATTAAGTATTACACCGAATCACTTCGTTTGAAAGAAAGAAGTAATTCGCATGAACAAGCTGAACGCTATTTAAAAACACCGTATAGGAAATAATTCGGTATTATAAGCTAAGTACTATTGATTGCAATAATATCAACGGATATATCATGAATCGTGTTGAGGCAGAGAAAAAATTAAAGACAATCTTTGGCTTTGAAAATTTTTATGATGAGCAATGGAATACCATCAAATTATTGTTTGAAGGTAAAAGAGTACTACTGATTGAGAAAACTGGTTATGGTAAATCACTCTGTTTTCAGTTTCCAGCAACTCAGTGTAGTGGAGTTACGGTCGTCTTTTCACCCTTAATTGCTTTAATGCGCGACCAAGTTAGGAGCTTAAATGAAAAAGGAATTGCGGCGAAATTTATAAATTCTGAACAAACTCAAGAAGAAAATTCAGCTACAATTCAAGATGCCATACAGGGAAAAGTAAAAATATTATACATAGCACCAGAAAGACAAGAAAATCAAGAATGGATAGACGCAACTCGGAAAATGAATTTAGCGATGATCGTTATTGATGAAGCTCATACTATTTCGGTTTGGGGGCACGATTTTCGCCCCGCATTTAGAAGAATAATAAATTTAGTTCAGTTGTTGCCGAAAAACCTTCCTGTTTTAGCAACTACTGCTACTGCTACCAAAAGAGTCGAAAAAGATATTGAAAAACAAATCTCTGGAGATATTGTCACAATTCGCGGTAATTTGATGAGGGAAAACTTACATCTCTTTGTAATCGATGTTAAATCAGAAGATGACAAACTTGTTTGGCTGGGGGATAATATTGCTAAACTACAGGGAAGCGGAATAATCTATACCGGCACAAGAGTTAATACAGAAATTTATTCGAGATGGCTTAATTTCATCAATATTAACTCGGTTGAATATAATGCGGGTTTAGATGGTGATTCAAGAAAAGAAATTGAAAAGGGTCTGATGTCAAATAAATGGAAGTGTGTTATTTCTACTAATGCTCTTGGAATGGGCATTGATAAGCCCGATATTAGGTTTATCATACACACCCAGATTCCAGCTTCGCCAATACACTATTATCAAGAAATTGGGAGAGCTGGTAGAGACGGAAAACCCACGTATATAATTTTATTTTTTAACTCGACACTGCTAAAAAATAATATTTTTGAAGATGCACAACTCCCAATTGCTTTCATCGAAGGAGGAAGACCATCTATTCAAAAATATCAAAGTATAATTGACGCTTTAAAAACACAGCCGCTCGGAGAAAGAGAACTTATCAAAGTAACAAATATGAAGCAGACTCAGATACGAGTTATTAAAGCGGATTTAATTGAGCAAGGGATTGTTAAAGAAGTAGTATATGGACGCTCTAAAAAATACGACTATCAGTTTAACGCTCCTCGATTGGATACAAAAACGTTCCAAGAATTAAGGGAAATGAAACTCAAAGAATTGGATTCTATGATTGAATACATATTCACAGAAAAATCACGGATGCAATTTCTTTGTGAGTATTTAGGCGATAGTTACAACAAAATCTTTTCGAATTGCGACAATACAAACCACAAAAAAATTATTTTTGTTCAGAACAAGGAAGTATCAGAAAAACTATCGAAATTTAGAGAAACATATTTTCCAGAATTGATTGTTGAATCAAACGATTCAAATATCGTGAACGGTGTTGCATCATCATATTACGGTGCTTCAAGTGTTGGGGCAGCGATACATAAGAGTAAATATGAAAATGGTGGCGACTTCCCGGACTTTTTGCTAAAGCTGACATTAAAAGCATTTAGAAATAAATACAGTCAACAAAAATTTGACTACGTTTGTTATGTGCCGCCTACAGAGTCGGGGGACTTAGTTAAAAATTTTGCCGAGAAAATTTCTATTGTTTTAAAAATTCCAATTACGCATAAATTGAAAAAGATTTCGGTTACAAAACCTCAAAAAATATTTCAAAATAGTTATTTGAAAAAAGACAATGTAAAAGGTGCATTTAGGTATGAAAATCCATCAGAAATAAAAAGTAAGGTGATTTTATTACTTGATGACATTTTTGATAGTGGGGCAACCATTAAAGAAATTGGAAGTTTATTTACAAGTTATGGGGCAAAAACAATAGCTCCAATAGTCATGGCAAGGACTGTTGGCGGAGATATTTAGGAAATTATTATGAAACAAGAATATGCATATTGGATGGCTTTAGCACATCTACCCAAATTGAGCAACAAAATAAAGAATGAATTAATAGTGAAAATATTCCAAGAAGGTCTTTCTATAATAGATTTATTTCAGTTGGATAGAATTACTTTAAAAAAGGATTATCTTCTAAATGATAATGAGATAACATTATTAGAAGAATCTAAAAACGATTTGGCTAATTATGCTTTCATTGTTGAAGATCTACTTGAGCAAGGGTATGATATTATTCCAATCACTTCAGAAAATTATTCTTCCATACTCAAAAATAATTTAAAACGTTCTTATTCACCGCCTGTTATTTATACAAAAGGGAATAAGCAAATCTTGAAAGAAAAATCAATAGCTATTGTTGGTTCAAGGGACGCATCCGAAATAGCGTTAAAGTTTACAGACAATGTGGCAATGAAAGCAAGCAAAGATTTTAAAGTTGTTGTAAGTGGCTTTGCAAAAGGTGTTGACAAACAAGCATTAGACTCTGCTATCAAATATAATGGCCAAAGCATAATAGTTTTGCCTCAAGGGATTATGACTTTCGATTCTGGATTTATTAAATATTATAGGCATATCATAGACGGGAATGTTATAGTGTTAAGTACTTTTTTTCCTAAAGCACCATGGAATGTAAAATTAGCAATGGCTAGAAATCCAATCATATACGGTTTAGCAGAGGAAATCTATGTTGCTGAGTCGAGTGAAAAAGGAGGCACTTGGTCTGGAGTTTTGGATGGATTACGGAAGGGACGGAAGATTTTTGTAAGAGAATCAAATCATGCGGAGAAGAATGCAAACAAAATTCTTATTGAAAAAGGCGCATTGCCAGTTGATTTAGCCGGAAATATTGTTAAACATGTTAGGTACGAACAAATTGAAACGTTTACTCATGTTGTTTCTGAACCTAAAATGGAACCCATAGAAACAAAAATTTATGAATTACTCAATGAAGGCGCGTTTACTTCAAAAGAAATTGTAAAAAAATTAAATCTTGATTGGAGCGTTAGAAAATTAACTTCTTTTCTAAAATCGCATACTAAGGTTCAGACTATAAACAAGAAACCTTTAAAGTTTACCATCAAACAATTTGAGGAATTTTCATTATTTAACTGAAAACGTGTTTCACAATAAATTTTCTAGACACAAGCTGTGGGAAATATACCCTAAGAGATTAACTCTCAATTTCTTTTATAAATTTGTTGAGACACCAAATCTATGCATCGCGCCAATGAAACCAAGCGATGAGAAAGCATAATCAACATTATAGCCTTTAACTATAAATCCAACGCCAAGATTGAATCCGGCTAATCCGGCGGAGGAACCAGTCTTTAATTCTTTTCTCTTTTCGTTGTCGTATCCGAAACGTAAACGAAGGCTTTGTCCTAATCTAAACTCGCCGCCAAAAGTAATTTGAGCAAAGTGATTCAAGAACTTTTCCTGATCTTCATTTATTTTGTTGAAAGACCAGAAAAATTTGAGAGGTAAGTTTTCTAATTGTTTAGAAAAACCAACGCGCACATCAAGCGGAAGTTCTTCTTTCGTATCGAAATAGGAAGATAGTTGACCACCGAGATTTAGAACTGAAAAGCCAAAATTCCATTTTGAACTTGGAATTGCGTAATGCAAACCAAGATCAATTGCAGCGGCTGAAGAAGAGACATCAGAAATTTTTGAGTAGATAAATTTAACATTAGCGCCGTAGTAAAAATTTTCATCAAGCTGGTTCCCGTAACCAAGCGTAATTGCCATATCGCCGGCGCTGAACTCGCCGAGGTTATTTCCTTGGGCATCTGCTTTTGTAAATGTACCGTAACTAATATATTGAATAGCCGCCGCGAGTTTTCCAATTCCTTCAAAATCCTTTGAACCGGCAAGACTTGCAGAATTAACATCCTCTAAATGTTTCAAGAAAGAAAAAGAAACCGGAGTTCCTTGAAGAAGATTTATTCCAGCCGGGTTATAAAACATAACATTCGGGTCATCGTTATTGGCAACAAAACTGCCGGCAACCGCAGCAGCGCGCGGGCTTGTTTCCAGCCTTAAGAACTCGTAAGCACTTTGGGCGGATATAATTGAAACGGACATAATCACAAATACGAATATCTTCTTCATTTATTACTCAAATTTTGATGCGATTTTACACATAAATGAGCATATAAGGCAAGTCAATCCGTGGTGCAAATTTTTTGGAACAAATGAAAAACCCGCCCTGTTAGAGATTACGAAACGTTTACTTGAATCAACTTGGCTTTAAGCCTAAATTTGAACCAAAATAAAAGAGGAGTAAGATGAACGGATTCAAAACTGTCGTTTTGATGACTGCTATGATGGTGTTGTTTATTCTTGTCGGCAATATTATTGGCGGACAGAATGGAATGATGATTGCTTTTTTATTTTCACTTGCAATGAATTTCGGCTCGTATTGGTTTTCCGATAAAATTGTTCTTAAGATGTATGGCGCGCAGCAAGTTACGCGTGAAGAAGCGCCGCAACTATATGATAGTGTTGAAAAACTTGCTATGAAAGCCGAGCTGCCGATGCCGAAAGTTTATGTAATGAATAATCCGGCGCCGAACGCATTTGCAACCGGAAGAAATCCCAATAACAGTGCTGTTGCCGTAACAACCGGAATTTTGAAATTGCTCAACCGCGAAGAATTGGACGGAGTCATTGCTCACGAATTATCGCATATTAGAAATCGTGATATACTTGTTGGCACAATTGCGGCAACATTGGTTGGAACGATTACATACTTAGCGCATTTTGCTATGTTCTTTGGCGGCGGAAGAAGCGATGACCGCGAGGAAGGTTCCAATCCAATTGTAGCTATTTTGATGTTAATCTTAGCACCAATTGCGGCAATGCTAATACAGATGGCAATTTCCCGTTCTCGTGAATATATGGCAGATGATAGCGGAGCGGAAATTTCCGGTAAACCGCTTTCATTGGCTTCAGCGTTAAATAAGCTTCAGCA
This sequence comes from Stygiobacter sp. RIFOXYC2_FULL_38_25, assembly GCA_001803165.1. GTDB lineage: Bacteria > Bacteroidota > Ignavibacteria > Ignavibacteriales > Melioribacteraceae > Stygiobacter. Next base: position 110,264 of record MHAZ01000012.1, read on the forward strand.
TGGTAACGAAGTTGTTCCAATGCGCAATGCAGGACAAGCTTCGGCTCATATGTTTATAGTAAATCCGCTTCATGGTGGTGGAATGATGAAATTGTTTTCAACCCATCCTCCAATTGAAGAAAGAATTGCACGTTTGCAAGAAATTGCTGCGGGCAGAAGATAATAAGTTTATTTCTGAGACTATTTGAAGAAAACATTCATCATATTATGCGCTCTGTTAATTGTTCCGGTATTCGTTACCGCACAGACAAAAACAAACCTCGAAAAAATTTTTCAGTTGATTGATAATTCTGTTGTTAAGGTTGGAGAAGTAGTTGGTAAAACAGAAAATGTGGCGCTATCGGTTACTGGTACAGTTTCTTTAGAATTATTAAAACCAAAAGTGCAGGCGGCGTTTTCTAATCGCGGCTACAAAATGAAAAACGAAAATTCAGACGAAATTGCCAAAGTGACGTATTCACTTAATCAAGCTAAGGTTGAATATGCTAATGCCGAGAAGGATGGTTTCTTTGGCGACGTTATTGCAGAACGGATTGTTTCGCTAAATGGAATAGTTTCTATTATCTCATCGGATGGCTTACTCAAGACGTTTGATGTTAATGAATCGGCAAAAGACACGATCATAGTTGATGAAATAAAAAACTATGAGGACTCCACTGTTCCATTTACGCAAGGAAAGAAGCCGGAGGTTTCTTTTTTTTCAAATCTGTTGGAACCGGTATTAGTAGTTGGAACCCTAGTTACAACAATAATTCTGCTGTTTACCGTAAGGGGCAAGTGAAAACCTAAGAGTTTTTAAGCTGAGTCAAATTGATTATTTTTACACGCTAATTAAGGAGAAAGTATTTTGTTAAGAAAGTTGAAGGTAGCTGCGCTGGTTTTGTTGGCGCTTGTATTGGTAAATTGTTCCGGTGCCGTTGATACAAGTAAGTTTAACGCCGAAGATTATTATAATTATTTAATGACGCTTTATAATGATGAAGACTATGAAGTTGTTGTTCAGGAATTCCAGAATTTCTTGCTTCAGTATTCCGGGAGCGCATATAACGATGATGCCCAATACTATTTAGCTATGACGTATTTTAAGCGTGAACAATATTTACTCGGTGCTTACGAGTTCAGCAAACTGATTAGAAATATTCCGGCATCGCCGTTTGTTTCGGAATCCCAATACATGCTTGCCGAGTGTTATTACCAACTCGCGCCGGCTTATCAGCTCGATCAAGCATACACCAAAAAAGCAATTGAAGAATTTCAAGCGTTTATAGATTTCTTCCCGGCGGATAAAAAAGTTGAAGCAGCCTCGGCAAAAATTAAAGAACTAAATGAGCGTTTGGCTGAAAAAGAATATCAAGCAGCTTTGATATATGAGAAGATGGAATATGAAAAAGCTGCTATCAAATATTATGGAAATGTTACCGAATATTTTCACGATACAAAATTTGCACCGTTAGCACTTTATAAAAAAATTCAGCTTGAAATCAAAAAGGGAATGACTACCGAAGCATCGAATGATATAGGTGTTTTTCTTAGCCGCTATCCGGAGGATTCCAACGCAAAAGAAATTCAAGAAACAGAAATTAAGTTAAGCCAGAAGAAATGAGCGAGCCTGTTAAACAGAAAAGGGTACGGGATTCAATTATAACAATGACGGAGTTGGTTCTCCCAAACCATACTAACCAGCTTGGTAATTTGCTTGGCGGACAGTTAATGCACTGGATTGATATTTGCGCAGCGCTCGCTGCCGCAAAACATTCGCAAAGAATTTGTGTTACAGCCTCGGTTGATAAAATTGATTTTCACCACCCGGTTCGTTTAGGAAACGTAGTTACAATCACTGCTTCTGTTAACAGAGCATTCAAAACATCTATGGAAGTTGGCGTAAAAGTATTCGCCGAAAATTTTTCCGAAGGAACACATATTCATACAAACTCGGCATATCTAACTTTTGTTAGTGTTGATGAAAATACCCGTCCGGTTGCAACAATAGAAATTGTGCCCGAGACAAAAGATGAAAAGAGAAGATTCGAAGAAGCATTACAGAGAAGAAAAGCCCGCCTTGAAAAAAGAAAAAGTTCTTAGGATTGCATTTCTCTTTTTCTGGACGCCAAGTTTTTTTGCCCAAGTACCTATTAATGGTTTTTGCAAGCTCAACGAGTTTTCCGTAAAACCTAATTACACATCAATTGTAGCTGTAGATTATAACTCCGATGGATACCGCGATCTTGTACTCTATAACCCAACTCTAAATAATTATTCCACTTTAACAGCAGATTCGCGGACGAGCTTCGGCAAACCCAGCGAAAAATATTCTTCCTTCAGCTTAGCTAAGATTCATTCTTACACGAGTGACAAAAGCGGCAAAAAATTTTTAGCTCTTTCAAGAAAAACAAGAGAAGCGGGAATTGTAGCCTTTACTCGCGGCGGAATTCTAAATCTTACTTCGAAAATTAAATTTGATGGCTTTGTTTCTACCATTGATGTTGGGAAAGCAGAAGAAGGTTTTGCAACTAATGTAATTTGTGCTGGTGCAGGAATTGATGGGCTCATTCTTGCTAAAGAAAAGAACAAAAGATTGACTGAAGCAGAGAGGATAAAAGGGAAAATATTCTCTGATGCGGTTTTTATTGATTTGAATTATGATGGTTTTGAAGACATTGCTGCGGTTGATTTAGTCTCGAACGCAATCGTATTCTACAACAATGATGAAACCGGTAATTTTGAAGAGACCCGCTCGATTGGTCTTGGCTCGGAAGTAATCGAATTCCGTTCGCTCGATTTTAATTCCGACCGCTTTACCGATATAGCTTACCTCAAGAACAATAATCTTGAAATACTCTTAGGCGATTCAGTTTCATCATTTCAAAAAAGATTACACTTTAATGCCGAGCAGGGCGTTTCCAAATATTCAGTTTTAGATTTCAATGGAGATGGTTTCAACGATGTTGCTTTTATTAACAAAGACGGCAACAAGTTGTTTATTTCATTCGCAAAAGGCAGCAATTCTTTTTACGCGCCGGTTTGTTATATAAATAAACAAAACCTTAGTGATATTACATCTTATGTTGATCGAGGGGGAAGAAAACTTGCCGTAGTTTCAACTAATGGAATTGTGTCTCTGATAAGCTCTCTTTCAATGCATGATGAAAACTTCAGTCTTGCGTTAAATGAAGGCGCTGCTACTCTACGAGTTTTTGATTATAACCGCGATGGCTTTAAGGAATTAGCTTTTATTGATTCCGGAAGCAGCACATTTAAAATCGGTTTAAGTGAGCGAAGAAATTTGTTACGCACTTATTTTTCATTTAATCTTTCAACCAATCCAAACCGGTTGATTATTGACGATTCAAAGAAAAACGTAACTACATTTATTTGTTATAGAAATGGTGAAAAAGCAATAGAGCTATTACGCTATAATTTTGAAAATAACCGGCTGAGCAAACAAGTTATTTATGCTACCGATCCTATTAGAGAAGTAAAATTTTCCAGCGATAGACTGAAAGATAGAATTACAGTTTGTGCGCTCACCCTTCAAAATAAAATACTTTCTCTTCAAGAATTTGAGATACGTAACTTCCGCAGTCGGGCTGCTGAAAAACGGCAAGTTGCCGCCAATGTTGAAGACGCGACTTTTAATTTTAGCGTTTACAAAGATATCTATGCACTAATTCGTTTTGGAAGAAACGTAGACTTAGTAAAGATTGTCTTTGATAAAAAAGAAATTGAACGGAGACCTCGCTTAACTTTTGAAATTCCGGAAGACGAAACGGTTGAATCCAAAATGGTTTCTGTTGATGAGCTTATAGGACGCACCAAGCCTGCGGCGGCTCTGTTATCATTTAATAAGAAATCCGTGCTGTATTTTTTCCGGAAAGGAAAAAACATTCGTATGGAAATAAAAGAAAGGCTTCAGACAAGTTTACCAATAAAGTATATTACTGAAGGCGAAAAGGTTTTCTTCTTAACTTACTCAGAGCAGGCGAATAAGATTTGGGAAATAAACCCGGCAGCTAAAAGTGCCAAAGCAATTGCACCAATTGAAACGAAAGAACTCAATGATTATTTTGTTGCCACGTTTCATGGGAAAAACAAATATTTGTTCTATTCGAGCGGAAATACTAATTCCATCACTATCAAAAAATATTTATGAAAAAACTCTTAGCTCTTTCGGTTTTATTGTTCGGCACACTCCACGCCCAAAATCTTGATTCCCTTTACTCGGAGTTCTTGCGAATTAGAGGAATATCAGATCCATCGGTAACACATGTTTTAGGGGATAGTCAAGAACCAGTTAAATGCAGTTTTGGAACTGTAAACAGTATAAAGCTTAACTACAATAACTTCTCCGCTAAACAGAAAATTGTATTGGCTCCAATGCTTCAAAGACCAACTGCAGATACAAGTTTTATTTCTCCTTCCGGCAAATTTAGAATTCATTTTAATAAGACCGGCTCTAACGCACCTGGCTATGATTTGAAAGAGTTTGCTAAAGCAGCGGATTCATCTTACAACTACGAAGTTAATATTATGAAGTTCCCAGCCCCCCCGTCAGATAATGGTGAAGGAGGCGATAATAGGATTGATGTTTATCTTCATAACCTTGTTGGTGGTGATTATGGTTACACAGAACAAGACCAAATTGGCGCAACCACATCGCCCAGCTACATTGTGATGGATAATGATTTTTCCGGCTCCGGATATTATACTCATGGAATTGATGCTGCAAAAGCAACGATTGCCCACGAACTACATCATGCAATACAATTAGGAAATTATATATTTCGTGAACCGGACCGATTTTACCATGAGCTTACATCCACTGCCATGGAGGAATTTGTTTACGATGATGTGAATGATTACTACGCATATATCAGCTCGTATTTTCGTAATACCGGTAAGGCACTTGCAATGAACAGCGGTTACAATCTCGCTCTTTGGAATATTTTCTTGCGTAACAGATTTGGTGATAAAATAATTAAAGATATTTGGGAGGAAATGCCTAACATGCGGGCGGTTGAAGCATTTTCGAAAGTTCTTTTAGATTATGGCTCTTCACTCAAAGTAGAATTTAACCGTTTTGGTCTTTGGTGCTATTTTACAAATACCAGAGCAGTACCAGGTAAATATTTTGAAGAAGCCGCGAATTATCCGGTAATAACAAATTCTATGTCAATGGATATTTCACAACCAATTTCAGTAACCACAGAGCCGGTTTCGAATAACTTTTATGAGTTTATTGACGGCAATAACAGACTATACTCAATAATCTCAAATGTTGATGTACAAAGTTCAATTAGTTCTTCCGCAACAAAAATTTCGCTTGATTACTACGTGTCTTCACAGGCAAGTAGTGGTTTTAGAAAGCTTAATCCCAATTATAATTATTATTCTAAAATCGTAAGCCAGGATTTAACTTTATTGGCGGAGACAAATATTCTAAATGATATTCCGTTAAATGAAGGAGAAGTATCGGTTGAGACAGCCGGCTATGCTTATCCTCAGCCGTTCAAATATTCAGAGCATCAATATTTGTTTTTACCGGCAAGCTTAAATGGCGGCAGCGGTAATGTTGATCTATATATTTATTCAACAGATATGAACTTGGTTTATTCAGGTCAAAAACGTATAGTTGCCACCGAAAAAATTGTTGTGCCCTGGGATGCAAAAGACTCTAATCAGCATAAACTTGCAACAGGCGTTTACTTTTACGTTATTAAGTGCGGCGAAGATATTATTAAAGGAAAATTTGTAATCTATAATGACTAACTACACTGTCGAACTCAACAAGCTGGTTAAATATTTCGGGAGAAGGTTGATCTTCGACGGAATTGATTATTCATTTCAGTCCGGACATGTTTACGGTATTTCAGGTCCAAATGGATCAGGCAAATCTACTCTTGTAAAAATAATCGCATGTTTAATTTCTCCAACTAAAGGTAGTATAAAACACTCCTTTGATGGAAAGACTGTAGAAGAGGAAGCTCTTCATAATTTTCTCGGATTTGTTTCCCCCTATCTTTTTCTTTATGATGAATTTACCGCAGAAGAAAATCTCATACATGTTTCAAAAGTTAGAGGAATCAAGTTTAACAAAGAGCGTTCCGATTTTCTTTTGAACGAATTTAATTTGTACGAAAGAAAAAGCGATTTGCTTCGCGGGTTTTCTTCCGGTATGAAACAACGGCTTAAATTTGCTTTCGCCTTGCTTCATAAACCGCAACTTTTAATTTTAGATGAGCCAACTTCAAATCTGGACAACTCCGGCAAAGAAAAAGTTTATCAGTTTATTCAGTCCGAAGGAAAAACTAAGTTGGTTTTGGTTGCTTCAAACGAAGAAGCCGACTTAGCTTTGTGCGAGAAAGTTTTAGAATTGCAGAACTTCAAGAATCTACAGCCGAGACAATGAAATCATTTGCGCTATTTAAGAAAGATTGGGAGTCCGAACTTAGAACGCGTTACGCTATAAACGCGCTGGCAATGTTTGTGCTTGTTACAATCAGCGTAATAATGTTTTCCATTGGTGATGAGAAGATTACAGAGTACTTAACCGGCGGACTTTTGTGGGTAGTGATTTTTTTCTCTGCTATGTCCGGTCTTTCGAGAGCGTTTGTTTCGGAAGAAGAACGGGGAACAACTCTTACTCTTCAACTTATTGCTTCACCAACAACAATTTTTTCCGGTAAATTGCTGTTCAATCTCATCCTGGTTTTTTTGATGAACATTGCGATAACCATTCTTTTCTCAATGCTCTTTGATTCTTTTGTTGTGAAAAATCTTTCGTTGTTTATAGTGGCATTCCTTCTTGGCAATATTGGGATCGCAATTTCATCTACAATAATTGCCGCAATAATATCCAAGGCGAGCTCTAAAGGAACACTTTACCCGGTCCTTTCATTCCCAATTTTGCTTCCGCTTATTTTAACTCTACTCGAACTAACAAAATTTTCTATGGATGGGAATTCGATCAGTAGTTCAATAGTTGAAATCGCAGTTTTATTTTCCTACGATGTAATTATGGGAACCGCTTCCTATTTACTCTTCGATTTTATCTGGAAAGATTAATCTGTAACCTGCTTAGCTTCCATAACCCTAACAAGAAATCTCGGATCATCTTCTCTGTAAAGCGCAAAGAATATTCCTAATAAGATTTGCACCACGTTAGATATAAAAAAGAACCATACACCTGTTGAAAAGTTAAGTAATAAGGCTAAAGACTTAAAGACATTTAATGCTTGATAGAAAATAAGAACAGCATGGAAAATATGAATACTTCCTCTTTCAACTATAAATTGAAAACTTTGTTTTATAAGAATGACTAAAACAAAAAACAATACAGTTGTAAAAAAGTAACTCCCATATTCCCAAAAATGAAAGAATGAATAAGTGCCTATCCCTACAATTGTAAGATAGAATAGAATCTTATAAGCCTTTATTTTCTTGTATTCAATTACAGAAAAGAAAAACAAAATGTCTAGCGGGACATATAATTGAGCAATCACTAAGTTGAAACTTTTCCCGACGATGATAGCAATTGGATCTGCAAGTCCAAGCGTCAAGAAAAACCAAAAGTATCTTGTTTTGTATTGTCTAATTGGAGTTATAAGCCAAACAATTACGCCTACAATAATTAAATACTTTGTATAAAGTACTAGCTCACTCACAATTAGTCGTTTCCTAAAATTTTATTAGCATTAGAGTATTTTATAGCATAAGAAATTAATTCTGGTAGGCTTTTTAAGTTAAGCCGAGCCATCATTCTGGAGCGGTAATGATTTTTTTGAAAGCTCAAGTAATTCTGAAAATTAGCCATTTTCAAACTTATTGACCCTCATAACTTCTATCAAAAATCTCGGATCATCCTCTCTGTAAAGCGCAAAGAAAATACCTATTAAGATTTGCACCACATTAGATATAAAATAGAACCACACTCCAGTTGAGAAATTAAGTAACATGCTTAAAGATTTGAAGACATTTAAAGCTTGGTAGAAAATGAGCAACATGTGGAAGATATTTATACTACCTTTTTCAATTACAAATTGAAAGCTTTGCTTAACAATTACTACTAAAACTAAAAACAGTACTGCTGTATAAAAGAAAGCACCATATTCCCAAACATGAAAAAATGAAAAACAGCCCACTCCAACTATGGCGATATAAAATGAAACCTTGTAAATAGTAATTTTTTTGTATTCAATTACCGAGAAAAAAAACAAAATGCTCAAAATGACATACAGCTGAGTAATCATTATGTGAAAATTTCTTGCGGCAATAATGGATACAGGATCCGCAAGACCGAGTGTTAAGAAGAACCAAAAGTAACGTGTTTTGTATTGTCGAATTGGAGTAATGAGCCAAACAACGATGCTTATAATAGCTAGGTATTTATAATAAAGCGTAAGCTCACTCATAATTAGTCGTTTCCTAATATTTTATTAGTGTTAGAATATTTTATCGCGTAAGAAATAAGTTCAGGAAGGCTTTTTAAGTTAAGCCGCGCTATCATTCTGAAACGGTACTGATTTTTTGAAAGCTCACTTAATTCTGAAAATTCAGCTATTTTCAAACTTATTTACCTTCATAACTTCTATCGAAAATCTTGGATCATCCTCTCTGTAAAGCGCAAAGAAAATGCCTAAAAAGATTTGCACCACGTTAGATATAAAATAGAACCACACCCCTGTTGAGAAATTAAGCAACACTGTTAAAGACTTAAAGACATTTAACGCTTGATAGAAAACAAGCACAGCATGGAAAATATTTATGCTTCCTCTTTCAACTATAAATTGGAAACTTTGTCTTATAAGAATTACTAAAACAAAAAATAATACAGTTGTAAAAAAGTAACTCCCATATTCCCAAAAATGAAAGAATGAATAAGTACCTATTCCTACAATTGCAAGATAAAATAGAATCTTATAAACATTAATTTTCTTGTATTCAATTACCGAGAAGAAAGACAAAATGTCTAGCGGAATATATAATTGAGCTATCACTAAGTTGAAACTTTTCCCAACGATAATAGCAATTGGATCTGTAAGTCCAATTATTAGGAAAAACCAAAAGTATCTTGTTTTGTATTGTCTGATTGGAGTAATGAGCCAAACAACAATGCTTACAACGACTAAGTACTTAAAATAAAGCGTAAGCTCGCCCATTGTTACTCATTTCCAAGTATTTTATTTGCGTTAGAATATTTTATCGCGTAAGAAATAAGTTCAGGAAGGCTTTTTAAGTTAAGCCTAGCCATCATTCTGGAACGGTAATGATCTATTGAGCGCTTGCTTAACTCTAAGTGTCCGGCAATTTCCTGACTAGTATGACCCTTGCTTACGTATTCCAATATTTTCCGTTCTTTCAAAGTAAGATGAATGTAATCATCAGCAAAGCTTCCTGTAATTTTTCTGTAGTTATGTTCAATCTGTTTCAACTTTGCCATATCATATTGTTTTCCAAAATACTTTTCATCAGCGAAAACCGATTTAATAGCATAGACAAGTTCCCCCTTAATAGTATTCTTGCTTATCAAACCCATAGCGCCAATTTTATAAGCGTGCAGTATGTACTCCTCGCTGTCATGCATTGTTAGAAAAATAGCTTTAACAGTTTTATCAGTTCTCTTTATGTATTTCAACGCCTCAAAACCATTCATATCCGGCATGGATATATCAAGCAGTATAATGTCCGGCTTAACAGTTGAGTACTTTTCAACTAATTGAGTTCCGTTTTCTGCCTCACCAACAATTAAGATATCTGTAATATCTTCAAAGATAGATGCTATTCCATTTCTAAATAACTGATGATCGTCTGCAATTAAGACGCGTATTGGTCTTGAGTGTGCCATACTTTTCCCACGGTTAATGGAATTTCTGCTACAAGCATAGTTCCGTTATTGGTAAATGAATCAATTTTAAGTTTTCCGTTATAACTCTCTACTCGCTCTTTCATGTTAATTAGTCCCATGCCATGGTTAGAGCTTTTTAAAGTTGTATTCACATCAAAGCCAATTCCATTATCTGAAATTATTAGGCGAATTAACTTTGGTGAATAAACTAATTGAATGCTGTAACTTGTTGCTTTTGCATACTTAATAATATTGTTAATCGCTTCTTGCACTATTCTATAAAGTGTAGTTTCAAGCCTGCCTTCAAACCGTATTTCTTTTCCTACTGCATTAATTTCGCCGCAAATTCCGGTATCATTGTAAACCTTATCAACTAAATTTTTTATTGCGCTTAGTAATCCCATTTCTTCTAATAATCTTGGCTTAAGGGAATAAGTAATTTCCTTTAATTCGCTGATGATATCTTCTATGTTGGCAACCAAATCTTCGTAATAGTCATATTGAGCTGGGTTATTCGATTCTTCTTGCAGGCGCAGCAGTTTTATTCTGAGCAAAGAAAGGCTTTGTCCAATTCCATCGTGAAGTCCGGATGAAATCCTTTTCCTTTCTTCTTCGATTAAATCCTGAAGTCTTTCGGATAGGTTTTTTAACTTTATTTGATAATCAATGAGTGCTTCTTCGAATTTTTTTAATTCAGTTATATCTCTAAAGTAAAGTTGAGCAAGATTTAGTTTGGAATCGCCACGGTATAGAATAGAGAAATACCTTTCACCAATTTTTTGTGTGATATTTTTAGTTTCGTTACTAATTATTGAGCTTTCAGGCAAATTTAAAGTAGGTACAAGGTCGCTTATTCTTTTTCCAATCAATGGTAAATCCGGGAACACTGACTGAGCAGCTTTGTTGGTTTCTAATATTTCGCCAAACCGGTTTAATCTAATTACCGGATCGGGGTCTAACTGGGCAAAGAGTGCCATCATTTGAGCGGATTTAAGTTCCAAATTTAGCTTTTCTTGCTTAAAACGCTCGTTTAGAGGATTTATTCCATATTTATAGAAAAAATATACTGTACCAAACAACGCAAGAACTGCCAAAAGTGATATATAGATGGGGTTTTGAGGATCTCGTAAAGCGTTGAATATTTCTTCTTTCATACTTATCAAACTAGAGCCCTTTATATCCCGGAATAGCTTAAAATCTAACCCAATATAATTTATTATTTTAAAAATAAAAGCGCAGAACTTATTCCCTTTTAACTACAATACGCTTAATTACTTGTATTATTATCGGGCGAATGTGTAAATTTGTTTCAACTCAATAGCTGAAAAGCATTCGGGTTGGTTTCTTCCCCTTTTCTTAACTTTTGTGCGAGGGCGTGTGATTTATTGGGATGTTAGTCCGGATATATTTTCTATTGGACCCGTAACAATCCGCTGGTACGGTCTTCTTTTTGCGGCTTCTTTCATAGTTGGATATCAGCTAATGATGGTAATATTCAATAAAGAGGGACGCTCCGAAAAGGATTTAAATGATTTGGTTTGGTATATGGTAATTGGTACAGTAGCCGGCGCCAGACTTGGTCATTGTTTGTTTTACAGTCCCGAATATTACCTTTCTCATCCGTTGGAAATTCTGATGGTTTGGAAAGGCGGCTTAGCAAGTCATGGGGCAGCCATAGCTATTCCTCTTTCGCTTTACTTGTATATAAGATCGAGAAAAGGATTCACTTTTCTTTGGATAATGGATAGAGTGGTTATTACTGTAGCACTTTCCGGGTTCTTTATCAGAATGGGAAATCTTTTTAATTCCGAGATTTTCGGCAAGCCAACTGATGTTCCATGGGCATTTGTTTTTTCTATTGTTGATGGACAACCTCGTCACCCAACTCAAATTTATGAAGCGCTAGCGTATTTGATGATCTTCATCTTACTTTTAGTTATGTATTTGCGTTCTCAAGGAAAGATCAGAGAAGGTAAGCTGTTTGGCATCTTCCTAATACTTGTTTTTGGCTTCAGATTTTTTGTAGAATTTATAAAAGAAAACCAAAGCCAGTTTGAAGAAGGCTTAATATTAAATATGGGACAACTGCTTAGCATTCCGTTGGTGCTAATGGGAATTTATATTTTAACTGTCAAAGAGAAAAAAACAATCAAATTACAGTAACAATTTTGGGAATAACAATACATGAATTTTCGTTTCCAGACAAACTTTTTAGTTTTGGGTTTATTTGCCCTTCCGTTTTTAATTGCATTCAAAAGTGAAATACCAAATAAAATATATGATGCTTCAAAAGACACTTTACGTTATGATGGGGAAAAGCATTTAAGAAATATTCGCCAGCTAACATTTGGCGGAAACAACGCTGAAGCATATTGGAGCTTTGATAGCAAACAGCTCATTTTCCAAAGTGATTGGAAAACTTTACACAACCAAGGCTGCGATCAAATTTTTACAATGAACATTGATGGCTCTTCGTATAAAAACGGCAAGAAATATCAGCTTGTTTCAACGGGAAAAGGTAGAACAACATGCAGTTACTTTTTGAAAGATGGTAGGATTGTTTTTGCTTCTACTCACGAAGGAAATGAGAGCTGCCCGGAAAGCAAAATGTTTGCCGGCGGAAGATATGTTTGGCCGCTTTTTGATACTTATGATATTTTTACCTCGAATGCGGATGGCTCTAATATACAACTGCTAATTGGCGGAAAAGGATACGATGCCGAAGCAACTGCATCGCCGGATGGAAAGTATATTATCTTTACATCAACCCGCAGCGGTGATCTCGAATTGTGGCGCTATGAAATCAAAACTAAAAAATTTCTTCAGCTAACCAACACACTTGGTTATGATGGCGGCGCGTTCTTTTCCCGCGACTCCAAACATATTGTTTGGCGTGCAAGCAGACCGATTGGTGAAGAAGCAGAAACTTATAAAAAACTTTTAAACGATGGCTATGTAGAACCGAAAGCGCTGAATATTTACGTTGCTGATATTGATGGGAAAAATGTTAAACAAGTAACAAATCTTCCAGGTGCAAATTGGGCGCCTTTCTTTCATCCTGAAGGAAAGAAAATTTTGTTCTGCTCCAATCATCATTCGCAAAAAGAGGGCGGCAGAAGATTTGATGTTTTTATGATAAATGTTGATGGAACCGGCTTAGAACAAATTACAAATTCCGGTTTGTTCGATGCGTTCCCAATGTTCTCTTTCGACGGAAAGAAAATTGCTTTTTGTTCTAACAGGCAAGCGGATAGAAAGCCGACTCGTGATACTAATGTTTTTGTTGCAGATTGGATTGATGAACCGGAAAGCGTTGATTTAAATTTCAAATCGGTCCGGTAATTTCAAATCTTTCTTTATTGGAAAGGTAAATGACAGAAAAAGAATTTATTTCGAAATGGATTGATAAGATTCGCGTAGAGCTGAAAAAGTTTCCTGGAGACTTTTTAAAAGGTGAAGAATGCACAACTCTAAATTTGCCTCCTAAGTTGCTGATTTTTCCTCCACCGCTATTTAACACTTATCAGGTTATTGATGAAAGCGGCGAGACTGTGTTTTCTACAGATGAACACTTTAAAGCTAAGTATGTTATTTATGCTAACCGAACAAGACCAAAGGAGCTTCAAATTCCGGTTAATGATCTGCGCATTTACGAAATTGTCCGTGATTACGAAAAACATTTAGATACCTTCCTCAAAGAGATGGAATTAGAGTTTAAGAAATTGTTTGCTAATCCAAAAGGGTTCAAACGTATATCTTTGCAAATCTTTAATTCTCTGGATTTAATACGACACTAAATTGATTGAATTAAGCGAAAACATTTCCAGCTACATTCTCAAATACTTTGGAGAAGATTACCTCCGCCGGTATCAATCCTATTTTGAAAGCGAGTACAAACCATACATCCGTTTTTCCCGCAACACAAATGCCGATGAATTAATCACACGCTTAAATGCATACGGAATCATTCTTGAAAAAGTTGAGAATGTTCCCTTTGCTTATCAAGTGATTGAAGGAAGCAATGTCGCCGGAAAAACTCTTGAGTTCATACTTGGCAAATATTACATACAAAGCTTGTCTTCAATGATTCCACCTCTTGTGCTCAATCCATCTACATCAGATAAAGTTTTGGATTTATGTGCCGCTCCCGGCTCTAAAACAACTCAGCTTGCAGAAATGATGTGCAACACCGGAACGTTAATAGCTAACGAAGTTTCAACGGATCGTTTAAAAAGTTTGGTGTTTAATGTTGATAAAATGAATTTAGCTAACACGGGAATTCTTCACGGTCGCGGTGAATTGCTGAGTACGGTTTATCAAAACTATTTTGATAAAGTTTTGGTTGATGCGCCGTGCAGCGCACTGGGAATAACACAGAAGAAAGGGGAGGTAAGCAACTGGTGGAATGAAAATAAACTTGTTGCGTTTACAGAAATGCAAATGAAGCTGCTTGTTGCGGCAATAAAAGCTTGCAAACCCGGCGGAGAAATTGTTTACTCAACTTGTACGCTTTCCGTTGAAGAAAACGAACTTGCTCTTAATCGCATTTTGCAAAAATATCCGGTTGAACTTGTTGAAGTAAAATTACCGGTAAAAAGCCGTGCGGCGTTAAGCTCAATTGAAATTACTATTCTTCATAGCTCAATTCCGCTTGCGCACAGAATAGTTCCTTGGGAAATTGATTCCGAAGGATTCTTTGTTGCGAAACTAAAAAAGATTGATGAAACCGAACGGATTAAAGAGGGAAGCAAATTTACAAATGAGACTCAGCTTGTTAACGCCGGCAACGCGAAAATAAAAAAGCAGCTCGAGGCCTTATCGGATTACTTTGGTATTAGCTGGGAAGTGTTAAACCGTTATAAATATCTTCTGCGAAGTAAAGATATATACTTTTCAGATGCAGCATGGCATTCGTACAACCTCGATTCTTTTGTGCGCATCGGTTCAAAGCTTGGTTCGATTGAGAAACGTGGTTACATTCAACTCCATACGCTTGCTGCTCAAATATTTGCGAATAACATTACCAAGAATATTATCGAGCTTATAGAGAAGCACGATATTGAAATCTATCTTAGCGGCGGAACAATTAAACGAGATTTTGGCGTAGCCGGACAAATGATTGTTAAATACAGGGGCGATGTTATTGGAACTGCTGTTTCTTCCAAAGATGGTTTGAAAAGTCAATTCCCAAGAGAGTACCGAACACAAGAAATAATTGTAGCGTAAAAAAGGCAAGTTCAACACTCGCCTTTTCTTTATCTAAATCTAACTACTAAATACTATTTACTAATTACTGTTTTTACACATCAAAGTATTGCTCAAACTCGAATGGAGTTGGACGCAACGCTGCCGGTTTAATTTCCTTAACGGTCTTGTAATTAATCCAAGTATTGATAACATCTTCAGTAAACACTCCGCCTTTCAATAAGAATTCGTGATCATCAGCTAAAGCTTTTAATGCGTGACCAAGAGATTCCGGTGTAGATGGAACGTCTTTCAATTCTTCCGGAGACATATCATAAATATCTTTATCAAGCGGTTCACCCGGATCAATTCTGTTTTGAACGCCATCAAGACCAGCCATTAAGATTGCAGAGAATGCTAAGTAAGGATTTGCAGAAGGATCTGGACAGCGGAATTCAACACGCTTTGCTTTTGGCGAGTTTCCAAAAGGAATTCTGATAGAAGCGCTTCTATTATTCGATGAATAAGCCAAGTTAACCGGCGCTTCAAATCCCGGAACCAAACGTTTGTAAGAGTTGGTAGTTGGATTTGTAATAGCTAATAAAGCCGGAGCGTGTTTTAATAATCCACCAATAAAGTGAAGAGCCATTTCACTTAAGCCGGCATATCCGCCACCGGCAAAGAGTGGTTTTCCCTTCAACCATAAACTTGTATGAACGTGCATACCGCTGCCGTTATCACCAAAAATTGGTTTTGGCATGTAAGTAACAGTTTTGCCGTTAGCTTTAGCTGTGTTTTTCACAACGTACTTAAACATTAATAACTGGTCAGCAGATTTCAATAGTGGTGAAAATTTCATATCAATTTCGCACTGTCCGCCGCTCGCAACTTCGTGATGCTGTGCTTCAACTTCGATTCCAAGGCTTTCGAGGTTGAGAACCATATCATTACGTAAATCCATTAATTGATCTGTTGGCGGAACCGGGAAGTAGCCTTCTTTGAAACGCGGTTTGTATCCTAAGTTAGGATTTTCTTCGCGACCGCTATTCCATTTACCTTCGTTAGAGTCAACTGAGTAGAAAGCGAAGTTTGGACCGCTATCGAAACGAACATCATCAAATACGAAAAATTCTGCTTCCGGACCGAAGTAAGCAACATCGGCAATTCCTGTTGATTTTAAATAAGCGTCTGCTTTTTGAGCAATGTTACGCGGGCATCTGCTGTATTTTTCTTTTGTAGCCGGTTCATAAACATCGCAGATAAGCGAAATAGTTGGCGCTTTAATGAAAGGATCTAAAAACATTGTTGTTGGATCCGGAATGATAAGCATATCGCTTTCGTTAATAGCTTTCCAACCGCGGATTGAAGAGCCGTCAAATCCGTAACCATTTTCAAATGATCCTTCTTCAAATTGACTTACTGGAACAGTAAAATGTTGCCACTGACCGGGAAAGTCCATGAATTTAAAATCAACGAACTGTATTTTGTTCGCTTTCACATAGGAAAGTACATCGTGCACTGGGGAGGATGATTTAGCCATTTTTACTCCTTTTTAGATTGAATATTCAAACTTGTCGTCTCTTTCATTGTTGATAAAACGAAACTCGTAACTGTTTTGGTAACACCGTGCCAAGATTGAATTTTGGAAAGCAACGCTTCCAAATCCTTTGTTTCCTTAACTACTACTTTAAGAATGTGAGAACCCTCTCCCAGAATAGAATGGCACTCTAATATCTCGCCGGTTTTTTTAACCTGTTCAAAAAATTTTTCATAACTTTTGGATGATTCCATAACAACGAGCACAAAAGCCATAATATCGAAATGGAAAACATGCCTGTCCAATTTGGCATAATAACCTTGAATTACACCGCGATCCTCAAGTTTATTTAGCCTTTCGCTGAGAGACGGTACAGATAAGCCGACTATTTCGGCTAACTCGTTTCTCTTCATTCTGCCGTTTTCTTGCAGTTTTTTTAGGACTGTGATGTCTAAGTCGTCTAGCATGGCGTCACTAATTTAATTAGGAAATTTGTTATTAATAGCTCAAAATATAAGGTCGGAGATTCAAAAAAGCAAATTCGATTTTAATTTTCTAGTTACTTCGGAGAAATCTAAGTGGGTTGTATGAAAAAAAATGTTTGTTACATTTAATTCGTAAAAAAGGCTATATATGAAAAAAATATTTACAATTTTATGTTTGTTTCTGCTTGCTAATTTCTCGTTTGCCCAAACAGATCAAACCATTCAATCAATTATTAATAAAGTCAGTATTGATACTTTGATGAACAATCTTCGGGAACTTACCGGAGATAAACCGGTTATTTTGAATAATGTTTCTACAAAATTAATTTCGAGAAACCGTTATAGCGCCGGAAATTCTTACACGCCAATCTATCTGATGCAAAAATTTAGCCAGTTGGGTTTAGTTTCTTTCCAGCAGAACTTTATGACAGACGGGCAAAATGTTTATGCGATTCAAAATGGGGCGACTAAATCAAATCAGTACGTAATTATTTGTGCACATTACGATAATATGCCGTCCGGTGGATTAGCGCCCGGTGCTGATGATAATGGTAGCGGAACTGCTGCGGTAATTGAAGCTGCACGGATTCTGTCTAAGTATAAATTTGATTATACAATTATTTATGCGCTGTGGGACTTGGAAGAATATGGATTGTATGGCAGCAACTACTACGCGTCGGAGGCTAGTTTCCGCGGTGATAATATAGTAGCAGTTATTAACCTTGATATGATTGCCTGGGATAGTAATAATGATTACAAAGCAGAAGTCCACGCGAGAAACGTTTCAAGTTCGTTAGAGTTAGGATTACTTGTACACGATGTTAATAGCAAATATTTGATTGGATTAAATCTAGATACATCAAATCCCGGTTCAACAGCTAGCGACCACGCATCATTTTGGAGATATAATTATTCAGCAGTTCTGCTGATTGAAAGTATGAGCGATTTCAATCAATATTATCATAAAACTACAGATGATCTCACAAAGGTGAATAAACCTTTTTACGAGAAAATGGCAAAGCTTGCTTTAGGTGTTACAGCAACATCAGCAGTTCCAATTCAAAATACTTCCGTTACACAAACTATTCCTTATGAGTTTCAGCTTTACCAAAATTATCCAAATCCATTTAATCCGGAAACGACTATTGGCTACAATGTACAAACGGCAAGCAAAGTAAGTCTAAAAGTATATGATGTACTAGGAAGAGAAGTTGCAACACTGGTAAATGAATACAAACAAGCAGGCTCATATGTAACGACGTTACGTGCAACTTCTCTACCCGGCGGAGTATATTTTTACAGAATGCATGCTGATGGATATTCGGAAACAAAGAAAATGACACTCGTTAAATAAACGTGTTTGCATAATTATACATTGAGAAGCATCAAATTTTACATCCGGTTTGAACGACCCTCTATAAATGTTTATCTTTGCGCGTAAATTCAAAGAAGGAGTAGTTTTTTAATGAAGTTTAAGAAAAGAACACATACATGCGGCGAGTTAAGAGAATCAAACATTGGTAAAAGTGTTGTACTTAACGGATGGGTTGCAATACGCAGAGATTTAGGCGGAGTTATTTTCATAGAGCTAAGAGATAGATTTGGACTAACGCAAGTGGTGTTTGAACCATCATATAATTTAGATTCCCACGAGCATGGCAAGAAACTTCGTAGCGAGTTTGTAATTTCAATTGAAGGCAAGGTTCGCAAACGTCCCGAGGGCACTGAAAATCCGGCTTTACCGACTGGAAATATTGATGTTATGGTAGATCATCTCGTGATTCTAAACCATGCAGATACACCGCCATTTGCGATTGAAGATAACATTGATGCCCATGAAGATCTTAGATTAAAATTCAGATATCTCGATTTACGCCGCCCTGAAATGCAAAAAAGTCTTCTACTTAGACATAAAATGTATCTGCTTACACGAAAATACTTTGATCAGAACGGTTTTGTAGAGATTGAAACACCAATACTTATGAAGAGTACTCCCGAAGGAGCTAGAGATTTTCTTGTTCCAAGCCGATTGCATAAAGGTAAATTTTATGCTTTACCGCAGTCACCTCAAACTTATAAACAAATATTAATGGTAGCAGGAATGGATCGCTACTTCCAAATTGTTAAATGTTTCAGAGATGAAGATTTACGCGCAGACCGTCAATATGAATTTACTCAAATAGATGTGGAGATGTCGTTTGTAGATGTAGAAGATATTTTTGAGATTGTTGAAGGGTTGATGAAAATATTCTACAAAGAGGTTTTGGGAATAGAGCTGGAAACGCCAATAAAACGTTTAGTTTTTGATGAGGCGATGGAGAAATATGGAAGCGACAAACCGGATCTGCGTTTTGGATTAGAAATGGTTACTCTTAACAAGGTTTTTGAAAAATCAGACTTTAGAGTTTTTAGAGAAGCGCTTGATGGTAATGGGATTGTAACCGGATTGGTAGCTAAAGGCTGCGGCGATTACACCCGTAATCAGCTTGATGTTTTAACGGACTTTGTTAAAAAACTTGGTGCGGGCGGATTAATTTGGATGCGTGTAAAAGAAAATGATGTTGAAGCGCCAATTGCAAAATTCTTAACTGAAGAGGAAAAGAAGAGTTTAGTCAGTTTATTAAATGCTGAGTCGGGAGACTTACTACTTTTGTTAAGCGGTAATAAATTGAAAACGCTAAACATTATGGGGCATCTTCGCTTAGAAATGGCAAAGAGAATGAACCTAATTCAGCCGGATTCTAAACCGGCTTTGTTGTGGGTCACTGATTTTCCATTATTTGAATGGGATGAGGACACTAAGCGTTTTTATGCAATGCATCATCCATTTACATCACCAAGAGTAGAGGATATTCCCTTAATGGATACTGACCCGGCTCAAGTTAAAGCGCGCGCGTATGATTTAGTTCTAAACGGAAACGAAATTGCCGGCGGTAGTATCAGAATTCACGATTCTGCACTACAAGCGAAAATGTTCAATGCGCTGGGAATAAGCGATGAAGAAGCTCAAGAAAAATTTGGGTTTTTAACAGGCGCGTTTAAGTATGGTGCACCACCTCACGGCGGAATTGCCTTTGGCTTTGATCGTTTGGCAATGTTATTTGCTGGGCGCCATTCAATCCGAGACGTAATTGCATTCCCCAAAACTTCAAGTGGCATTTCCCTAATGGATGAGTCACCCTCTTCAGTTGATGAAAACCAGTTAAAAGAATTGCATATCAGAGTAAGACAATAGCCATCCGAAAAATTTACTTGTAATAACTTCTATGTGAGTTAAATTTACCTTTAACTCACTTTTTTCTTTCCTTTAGGAATCTCCTTTATTATATTGAATTATAATTAGTTACAAAAACAACGATTTTCTAGAGGTTGGTTCGATAATTGTCTATATCAATTTCACTGTAAAACTGTTAGCCGGAAAAAATTACCGAACCATAATTTGGAGAAAGTTTGGGTCAGCAGCAGCTTCTTTTAATTGTATTAGGAATACTGATAGTTGGTCTTGCGGTTTTTGTAGGAATTAGCCTTTTTAAGGCCAATGCAGTTGAAAGCAAACGTGCGATTATTACTAATGAATTAATTAACCTTGCCTCAATGGCTCAACAATACTATTTGAAACCAAGCTCATTAGGTGGAGGAAGCAGAAAATTTACTGGTTGGACTATTCCTTCGGAATTGGAAAACACCGCAGCCGGGCACTATACTGTAACAATATCACAAGATAGCGCTGTAATCCTTGGTGTAGGAAACGAGGTCGTTACAAACAATGATTCTCTTAAAGTCCAAATAAACGTTAAGGCAAGTTCATACAGAACAATTATTATTAACTAATTATTACTAACAAAGGAGTTAAACCATGGGTCAGCAGCAATTATTACTCATCGTATTAGGCGTAATCATCGTAGGTATCGCAGTTGTAGTAGGTATCAACGTATTTACAGCCAGCAGTTCACAAGCAAACAGAGATGCAACAATATCGGATTTAACAAACTTAGCATCATTAGCTCAGCAGTATTATAGAAAACCAACAGCATTAGGCGGTGGCGGTAATACATTTACAGGCTGGACATTACCTGCATCACTAGATACAACAGGCAACGGAACATATTCAGTAACAGTAGCAGCACAAACTGTAACTATAGTTGGAACAGGAAATGAAAAAGGAAATAATGGTACCAGCGCTGTTCAAGTAACAATGGTAGTTGGACCGGATCGTATCACATCTACGACGATAAACAATTAATTTTTAGAGTAATTTTTCTTAAATTGAAAGCCGATAGATAAACCTATCGGCTTTTTTTATAAACATTTGGCGACCAATGGTTGAAGTAAGATTTACAGCAATGAAAAATAACGGGCAGGTAATAAGTGGTTCTCTAACAGAACCATCATTTTCTGTTGCCAAAAAGAAAATTCAAAAGCTAGTAGAAAAGAATCAATTAAAGATTCAAAGCATTGAAAAAAAGGTTTCCTATCTTTATAAAATTAAAAAGGGAAAAGAAAAGCCCATTGTTGGAGAGCAACGTGCTTATAACAAAGAAGAAGTTTCTAATGCGCTGCGAAAATTGGGTTATGAAGTTGTTTCCATAAATAGAAAACTTATTGAATTTAGCTCAAAACCCCCTCATCAAGAGATTGTTTCCTTCGTAAAAATTAGCGCAGAGCTACTTGATCAAAAACTTCCATATGCAGAAATATTAACGTTGCTTATTAATGATATACAAAACAAAACTTTAAAAGAAACATTAAAGCAAATTAACAATGAGTTGAAAAAAGGTACCGATAGCGAAACAGCATTCTTGCGGTATCAATCAATTTTTGGAAAGTTTACTGCATACATGCTGGGCTTGGCTTCAAAAAGTGGTAACATGTCGGAAATATATAAAGCCACCGCTAAATTTTTAGAGCGCCAACAAGAATTCAGAAAGAATATGAAGAGCGCGCTAATTTCCCCCTTGGTTACAGTTTTTATTTTGTTCTTAGCAGTACTTTTTTATGTCGGGTATATTTTCCCTGAGACGGCAAAGCTCTTTGTGAAATTTAAAATTGAACTGCCCCCAATGACAGCATATACACTTAAGTTAAGTGATTTGCTGATGAACAATCTTCTTATAGTTGCCCTTTTTATGATCGTTCCTCCACTCGTTTTTATTCGTTTTGCAAAGACTAAAAAGGGAAAATTGCTTGTTGATAAATACATGATGAAACTTCCAATCATGGGTTCACTAATACATAAAACTAATATTGAAGTTTTCTGCCGAGTGTTTTATACTCTATATAGTGGATCAGCAGAAAGTATAGAACCTATAAGAATAGCCGCTGAAGCTACAGGCAATGATTACTTTGAGTCACGGATTAAAAACATAGCAATTCCAATGATGATTAAACGCGGTGTGGGGATTACAGAAGCATTTGAAGCGAGCGGCGTATTCACAGAAACAGCAATTTCGAGATTTCATTCTGGCGAAGAAACCGGAACAATTAAGAACACTGCACTCCAATTGGCAAATTATTATGAGAGTGAAACGGTATTCCGTTTAAAGAATATTATTGAAATGATTCAAGTATTCATCGCTATGATAATTATGATTGTGATGATTGGTCTAACTTTAGTTTCGGCAGAAACAGCAACTATAAGTCCCAAACCACCAGTAATGAATTAAGGAAAGTTAGATGTTAGAAGCTCAGTTAGAAATGACAGATAAAATTGGTTACCTACTCCTAAAGAAAGGGATCATTGACCATAAAATTTTGGAGCAGGCACTTAAGATTAAAGAAGCTGATCAGGCAAAGCTTAAGAGGAATCTTGCCCAAATATTGGTTGATGAGTTTAAGTTCGATCATGATATAATTTTTAGAGAAGTTGCGGTCTTGTATGCTTTCAAAGAACTTAACTTTCCAATAGAAGAACTGCCTGAAGAACGAATTACCGAGATGAAAAATATGATGACAAAGCAGGGTGAAGAAATTAAAAAACTTCTGCTCGATCATCGTGTGATTCCTTTTAAGTTCGATGACAAAATCCGGGATAAACTTATTCTTGCCGCAGTTGACCCAACCGATAGGGCTTTGGCAAAAATTGCATACGCACTTAACGCTAAGAAATTCGAAATAAATTACCTGCGCAAGAAAGATTTTGATAAACTTGTTGGCTTACTTGTTTCTACCGAAAATGAGTTCTTAAAGATGATGCAGGAAAGCCATGAAGAAATGCATGTTGCCGAAGATGAATCCTCTGTTAATGAAGAAGAACTCGATGCCGAAATTAACAAGAGCGCATTAATTAATTTGATTGAGGCTTCGCTCATTGAAGGTACTCGCAGAGGTGTGAGTGATATTCACCTTATTCCTAAAAGTGGAAATAAAACTGAAATACATTTCCGTTTGGATGGAAAGCTTGCCCTTTGGCACACGCAAGAAAATACGTTGCCCGAAGCTGTAATGGCTGTTGTAAAAGACCGTTCAAAGGGAATGGATAGATTTGAAAGAGAGAAAGCGCAAGACGGTTTTATACAGCGTGAAATAGACGGGCACATTATTCGCTTTCGTGTTTCAGTTCTTCCAACAGTTGGTACTGAATTAAAAAATAAATTTGAAAGCATTGTAATAAGAATTCTTGATGATAGAAAAGTTATAAAGGATTTGAGCAAACTTGGACTAGTTGGATATTCCAATCAGGCATTTGTAAAAGCTATCTCAGCTCCGCAAGGAATGATTATCTTAACAGGTCCCACCGGTAGCGGTAAATCTACTACACTGATTGCAGCACTGTATCAAGTAATTAATCCCACCAAAAATGTTTTAACTGTTGAAGATCCTGTAGAGTATGTTATTGAAGGCGCGCGCCAGTTAAAGATTGGCTACAAGATGAATTTTGAACAAGCTATCAGAGCAATCTTGCGTCACGATCCTGATATTGTTCTTGTTGGTGAGATGCGTGATAAAGAAACTGCGGAAACAGCTATCAAACTTGCTAATACCGGGCACTTAACTTTTTCAACACTTCATACAAACGATGCGCCGAGCGCGGTTGCCCGTCTTTATAAAATGGGTGTAGAGCCGTTTTTAATTGCCTACGCAATTAACATTATAGTTGCACAACGCCTTATCAGAAAACTTTGCGAGTCTTGTAAGAAGAAAGTTACAAACGTCGAAGAATATGTCCGTCTAGCCGGAATGGATCCTAAAGATTGGATAGGCGCTGAACTTTATGAAGAAGTTGGTTGCGACAAATGTAATCACTCCGGTTACAAAGGAAGAATGGCAATTCACGAAGCATTATACTTTACAAAAGAGATTAGAAGATTAATCGTTCACTCGGGTGAAGATGTAGATGAAGAGGCTATTAGGGAACAAGCTAGAAAAGATGGAACATTAAGTTTACGCGATGCCGGTTTTCAAAAAGCAAAACTGGGCTTAACTTCTATACCGGAAGTGATTGGCGCAACAATGGAAGATTAATTTTTGGCATGGGGAGGTGCTAATAATATACATTTTATATATTTTAATGTGAGGTATCACTTTACTCACAATTTTTTCATAAAGTGGTAGTTAAATGATAGCTGAAGCAAAACAAGTCTTATCTGGATTTGCCTCTCGAGTTCCTTCAACTGTGCTGGGACCGGAAAGAGTCCGCTATATAGCCGAGCATATTCAAGAATTACAAACCGATCACCGTTTGATGCTTTTGCATTTAATTAATCATATTCTGGCTGCTATGATTGATAAGCAAGCTTCTGATGTTGAGATAGGCGGATTTGGTGCGCAGAACGCAGTTTGGTTTAGAATTTTTGGCAAGAAGGAACGCGCGTTAGATATGCCTCAAATGAGTGAAGATGAAGCTTCTGCGCTTATCATTTCTATCTTGAATAAAAGCCAGATTACCATGCTTCTGGAAAATAGAAATTTAGATTTCAGTTATACTTTTAAGTATGATAAAATTCAGAAGCAATTAAGATTTAGATGCGACGCGTATTTTGATCTCGATAGTTTAACAATGAACATGAGAGCAATTCAAGCTTCCGTTCGCCCGCTTGAAAGCCTGGAGTTTCATCCGTTTGCAGTAAAAACGATGAGCCACAATTACATAAAGTTTGGGCTGTCGCTCATAACCGGAATTACCGGTTCAGGAAAATCCACCACACTTGATGCAATAATAGATTTCCATAATGATTTTGATCCGAGCCATATCGTTATAATCGCTTCACCTATAGAATTTGTTCACCGTTCTAAAAAGGCAATCATAAAACATAGGGAAGTCGGAAGGGACGTTCCTTCTTTTAAGGAGGGTGTTATCCAATCATTACGCCAAGATCCTGATATTATAGTTATAGGCGAAATGCGCGATCCGGAAACAATCTTGGCAGCATTAGAAGTTACAGATACCGGTCACAAGGTTTTTTCAACGCTCCATACATCAAGTGCTGTAGAATCTATTGATAGAATTATCGCAGAAGTTCATCCTAACGAGCAAGAGCGTGTCAGAAATCGCTTGGCAGACGTTTTAATTTCCGTTATCTCTCAAAAATTGGTGCCAAGTCTCGATGGTAAACGTGCTTTAGCGAAGGAAGTGTTAATTGTAACCCCTAGTGTTAGAGCGGCAATAAAGAACAATAATACAAGTGAAATTTACATGATGATTAACCAGGGCGGTCCCCAAGGCATGGTTACGATGGAACAAGATTTGCTTAGACTATACATGGAGAAAAAAATATCCAAAGAAAATGCAATTTCCTATTCGAATAATAAAACCAGAATTCTCCAACTGATGAAGGGCGCTTAGTATTGAAGTCAATCGCATGCTTATACTGTGAAGGTACAGACGCAAAAATCGCGGTTCTCTCTAAAGAGAAAACCGGAATTCGTATTGTACGCACGGCTTCATTAACTATGAGCAGAGCTTCCCAATCTACAGCTCAGGGAAGAACCAATGCGCTAGCCGAAATCGAAAAAGAATCAATGGGTAGTTTAACATCGGATGATCTTTCATTCGATAGCCTTGAAGCAAGCGATGGCGTCGGTCAACACCACCAACTGGAAGATACATCTGATGTAGCTCTCTTTAACTCTGCATTGAGCGGCTTAAAGGTTACTAATATAGATTTCATTCCAATAGTTACTGAGCCCACCGTAAACTATCATCATTACGAAGGTCCACTCGGCACAAATAAGAAAAAGCTGATTCAAGCAGTAGTTGCTGATATTCTTGTTTCAAAAGGAATTACAGCCGAGCCGGATTTGGTAGATATTGTTAACACGAACGATAAAACTTCGCTGGCACTTTTTCTGGAAGGCGATATTCACTGTGTGGGACTCATCAATCAGCTGGCGAACTATAACAACAAGCGTTACCTAAAAATCCCAACAATAAAAAGTGCTGAGTTAGCTCTTTCATATTACGTTTCCAAAACAAACAAGTTTTTCCCGGAAGATTTCTCTTTAATTGTCTATATAGGTAAAGAATACAGCAAGCTAATTTTCTTAGAAGGACAAAAGCTTAAGCATATCGGCAGCACCTTAGATATTGGAACGAAAAACCTTCACACTTATGATGTTTACTTTTCTAAGATTTTGTTGGAGATGGAAAACGGCGGTGTGCCAAAGCTTGATAATATTATTATTTGCGGAGAAGACCGTTCCGAGAATTTAATTCTTTCTTTCTTTGGTACGTTCCCGGAAGCAAATGTTACCGAATTAAAATTTGATGGCTTTGACACAAGTCTATTGAATGAAGAAGATGCCCAGAACCTCGCCTTGTATGCAATGCCAATTTCAGTTGGAATTGAATACTATGATGAAATTGATAAACTGCATGTAGGCGCTAATTTCTTACCTAAGTACGTTCAAGAAAATCAAAAGACTTTTCAATTTGCCTGGCATGGCTATTTGCTTGTTGCACTTTTATTTATAGCAACTTTCTTTTTTACTTTTCATATACTCTCTAATGTCCGGCAGATTAAAGATCTTGATTACGAAATAGAAAGATTGCAGCAGAGACAAGCGCAAGACCAAGCATTGGCTGCAGAGATAAATCCGCTTACAGTTAAAATAAATGCTTTTGATGCTACTCAGGGGATTATTGATTCTGCTTCAGTAGGAGCTGGTCTTTGGAATAAAAATCTTACTAAGCTTTCCGATTTTATGGAGCGAAGAAGAAGTTTCTGGTTTACCAAGATTGAGCCAACTAATCCGGAAGAATTAAAACTAACCGGCTACGCGCTATCTAGAAGTGTATTAACTGAGTTTGCAGAACAAAATATTACTTCTATTCTTAAAAATATTAACTACGAGCCACTTCGCGAAAAAAGTGCATTTTCTTTTTCGATGGATTTTAGAATGAACGGGGACACGACAAAGGCTAAATGAGTACGAAAACTAAAAATACTATCATAATTGCAATCATACTGGTAGGTATAGTACTCGCTGCCGGTCTTTACGATTTTATTTTGCAAAAGGGAAAAATTAACGACAGAACCCAGAAGATAAAGGATTTGAAGCTTTATCAATTCGACACAGAGACGCTTAATCTCCAATTGGCTGCTTCAAAGGAAAGAATTGCACAGCTTGATTCTATTCTTGCCAACAGAAAATATGTAATTCCGGTAAACATTTCGCAAGCCAACTTTTTTGATTTTGTAAATCAAATAAGTTACAACTTCTCTCCCGACTCATACGTTAACATCGAATACGTAAGCACTGAAATACTTCCCAACTTTAACAATTACACTTATAATCTGAGCGGTGTAGCTAAGTTCTCGGATTTCTACCGGTTGATTTACGCTATTGAAGAAAGTAAGAATCTAAAAAAAGTTATGAACGTAGATCTTTCCAGCAATGTTAAAGTTGAAGAAGACGGCACTCCAGTATATATGGTGAATTATAAATTTGTTGCAAAAGTTTATTACTCAAACGACGATAGATTTTCATTCAAAGGTGGAACAGAAAATTCGCTTGAACCAAATCCGGCATACGATATTTTCTATCCCCTAATCAGAAATGAAATTCCGCCAAACACCGAAGGCTTGCTGGATGTTCAATCCGGACAGTTACTTGCACTAATTCCGGACGGCGCATTTTTATCCGATGCAAGCGGCAACACGTACTTGCTTTGGGAAGGCGATAAAGTTTATTTGGGATACTTAACAAATATAGACTACCAAAATAACCGCGTGAATTTTGTATTAAATAAAGGCGGTGTTATTGAAAATATTTCGCTTCTATTGCATAAAGAAAAGAAAGAGAATAAGCCAGGTAAATAAAATGAAAAAGATTTTGATAATACTCGTTCTACTTGGGTTAGCCGTACCTACCGGCGCCCAAATTGATCTTAAAGATAAATTGAGGGGCTCTGTCAACCCGGAAGAAATTGTATCTCTTTCCGAAACTTTGCCTTTTAACAAGGCTATTGAAGTATTGAGCAAAGTAAGCGAAAAGCTGACCGGCAAAAAGATTGTGTCTCTTGTAGCGCTGACAGATCCAATCGGCGTTGAAATAGATAAGATGCCTTACAAAAAGGCATTATTCATTGTTGTTCAATACAACAATTTAATTGTAGAAGAAACAGAATTGAATCTGGTTGTTAAAAAGAAAGATGCTACTAAAGAAGCTCTCACTAAAGATGTTTATGCTCCTGTTACCGAACGAGAAGTAAAAATCTCTGCACTTATTTTTGAAGCAAGTGTTTCTGATATGAAAGAAAAAGGAGTTAATTGGGAATTTCTTTTGTCTCGCTCCGGATTAAGTATTGGCAGTAAGATTGTAACTTCATCAACTTCAAGCTCTACATCAGGTTCAACAACTGCTACGCAAAACCCGCCGGAGTTTAGCATTTCTCCTAAGGTAGATTTTACAATGGGAAAGTTTGATGGAACCGCCAGCGGACTATTTAAATTTTTTGAAGAAGAGCAGCTCGGTAAAATTATTTCCCGCCCAACCATTTCTACAATCAACGGTGTACAGGGCAGAACACAAGTCGGTTCGGAGTTCTCAATCAAGGAAAGAGATTTTGCGGGCAACTTGATTGATAAGTTTTATCAAAGCGGCACTATTATAGAAGTTACTCCCAACATCATTAACGAAGAGGGAATTGATTACGTTCTGTGTAAGGTTAGAATTGAAAGAAGCTCTGTAATCCCCGGTGCTATCACTACAGAAAAACCAAAGACCGAAGTAACAACGACTTTACTTCTTATCAACGGAGAAGAAGCTGCTATTGGCGGGCTATTAGTTAACGATGAAACAATACAGAGAAGAGGCGTTCCGCTGCTTAAAGATTTGCCATGGTGGGTATTTGGTTTGCGTTATTTGTTTGGTTACGATCAAGTTACAGTTTCAACCAAAGAAATTATTACTTTGCTTAAAGTAGAACTGCTTCCAACTTTAAAAGAAAGAGTTAATGCCAAGAAGAGCGATCTACTGAGAAAAGAAATTCTCGACCAGCAGAACAAGTTGAAGGATTACAAGGATCAAATAGACAATGCTAAAAAAGAAATTAAAGAAAAAGAAAAGATAGAAGAAGATAATAATTAAGCCAATCCAACCTTAACTGAATAAGTACTGCTGGGTGTAGACAAATCTTTTTAGCTTTTTTGAATACAATTGTAAGGTCCAACTCAAATGAAGTTGAATGTACGGTTTCTACTAACAACGTTCGTAATTGTACTTATCATTTCAATCTCTTCTACATTTGTATTCTATGCATTGGCAAACCGCGTTCTTATGCAGCAGCAGTCCAAATCATTAATTAACGCAACTTCCAATTTTGCTTTTGCACTACAATCCGAATTACAGAAAGCCGACGAAGATTTCAGGTCACTGGTCCCTTTAACTAACAAGTTTACCTCGATTAATCTTGACTCTACAAGTATTGATTTTCTATTTACATTAGTTAATGATTCGTTAATTAACTCAAAAGAATTGAAGGTCAAAAGCAGTTCTTATCTCAACATTCGCAGTTCATCTTTCCAGAAGTTCTTTACCAATAATCAAGCTTTGGTTCTCCGCTATGCACAGCTTCAAGATGGAAGGACATTCTACTACGGCAGAATATTGACTTCCGAACTTCTGGACAAAATCAGAGAAAAGATAAATGCAGAAATAGCTTTGGTAGTAAATGATTCACCGGTTGAAGTATCTAAGCCGGAGCTGAATCAAGTTAGATTACTTAGTGTAGTAAATGCAACCCGCGCATTAAAGTATAAAAATAATTTTGATTTATACTCGGAGGAACTTGATGATGCCGATTTCGTTTCCTCAATTTACTCACCTCGTTTTGTTTTTTTTCCCCAATTGAGAGTCAACTTTATTGTTTTCCAGGCATTTAAGGAAGGGGTAGAATTCAGAAACTCTTTGCAAATAGTAATGCTGCTAATTGTTTTGGCAGGAAGCGCAGTTACATTTATAATTGTTATTGTTTCAACAACTAAGCTGCGCCGGCAAATTGGAATGTTAAGCTTGGGTGCCATCGAAACTGGAAAGGGTAATTTGGAACATCGGGTTCCGGTTATTACTAAAGACGAAATTGGACATTTCAGCGAAACGTTTAACAAAATGCTTGATGAGTTAGTTAGAAATAAAAATGCCGAAAAAGAATACTCGGAATTCATCGCGCTTATTAATCAGAATCCGACGCTAAAAGAAATTTCGGATGCGGCTCTTTCAAAAATTATCAAATCAACACACTTAACATTTGGCGCACTTTATATTGTTGAAAAGGAAACGCTTCGTTTAATTTCTTCTTACGGAATAAGCAAACATACTGTACAGCTAACCGACGCGGATTTTTACAACGACGCAATTGAAAAGAAAGAAACAATCGAATTCCATTTTCAAGATAACTATCCGGAAATAAAAACCGGAATAGTGAAAGTGAAAATTAAATATTTGATTATCTATCCGGTCATCTACAATAAAGAAACCGTAGCGGTTCTCGAGCTTGCGAGCGAATCTAATCCCGACCCAAACATCGAAAAGTATATCAACACAATTCATGAACAGTTGGCTATAGGATTAGTAAATGCTAAATCGTTTGAGCAGCTGGAAAATTTGGTTAACGAGTTGCGTGTTCTTAATAACGAATATCAAAAGCAGAACAAGCAAATTGTAGAGCAAAATGAAGAACTGAAGCAGCTACACGGACAGTTAAAAGAAAAAGCAGAGGAGCTGGAAAAACAGCGGACAAAAGCTATCGAGCTTACGAAAGTAAAATCGGAGTTTTTAGCAAGCATGTCTCACGAGCTTCGTACGCCACTGATTTCTATACTTGGATTAACGGATTTGATGCTGAAGGATTCGACTATTCTAGCTAAAGTAAAAGAACGCCTAAATATTGTAAACAGAAACGGCAAAAAACTTCTTAGCTTAATAAATAATATTCTGGAGTTCTCAAAATTTGAATCCGGGAAAATTGATGTAAAGAAAGAAACATTTGTTTTGGCTGATTTGATAGAGGAAATAGAGCCGAATGTTAAACAACTTGCGCATGAGAAAAGCCTAAAACTGATTTTCGACATTCCTGTTAATAAAACAATTTTGCTCAATACAGATAAGGATAAACTTGAGCAAGTAATTTTGAATTTGATTGTAAACGCCGTGAAATTTACCGAGACAGGTTATGTGAAACTAGTAGCTACAGCTAACGCTAGCGATTTAAGCTTTGAAGTTGAGGATTCGGGAATTGGAATTTCTGAAGAACATCAAAAAGATATTTTTAGTGAGTTCAAACAAGTTGACGGAACCACCTCGCGCAAATACGGCGGCGCGGGACTTGGGCTAGCTATCTGCAAAAAATACATCGAGCTGATGGGTGGAACTCTGTCATTAAAAAGTGAAGTCGGTAAAGGTTCTACTTTTTCTTTTAGCCTCGAAGACGGTGTTCTGGATTTAATTGATAATACGGAACATAAGTTTTTGACCTATGAAAACGAACCGGTCCGACCTCAAAAAAAACTAAGCAAGAAACCTCCGGTGCTAATTGTAACTAACTCGGAAGAAACTAAAAAACTAATCGGGGATTATCTAACATCGTATAATGTGCAACATCAGTGCGTAAATTCTTGCGAAGAAGCAAAAGTCGAAATTCAACAGAAGGAGTTCTCGGCGGTAATACTTAATCCCTTTAGCGATTCGCTAAAACTTTTGTCAGATATAAAAACCGGAGAGTTGAACAGCTCAATACCTTTAATTTTTGTTCTTATTTCTGAAGAACTGAAATATGGATGGGAGCCAAATATCTTTGATTTTATTTTGCCTGGCAAATCAACAGCAATAACTTTGTTGCTGAATGAAATCGAAAATAAAAATAAACGAAGTGTTAACAATGTATGTATAGCAGCACCTGCCGATAACCATGTTGCCAAAATAATTGACCAGCTGAAAAATTATTCGCATGCAGTTTCTATAAAACAAGTTAGTAATCATGAAGAACTTATTACTACCGGTCTGAATGACCAGCCGGATGTAGTCTTTGTAGATGTTGAATCTCTTGGAGAAAATTCTCTCGAAATCTGCTATGCAGCGTCGTTGAGTAAGTCGCTTAAAAATTGCCCGATAATTTTCGTTCTGCCGCAAGCGTTAAGCGAAGAACAAGCTCAATTAATTTCGGCAAAGTATGAAGAAATAGCTGCCCGTATTAAGCTTCACCCGTTAGACATTCTAAAAGTGTTGAGGGACAGACTTAATTTAGAAGAAAGCGTCAGTAAGAAAAAAATCATGCTGATTGAAGAGACTCCGGATGAGATAGAAACCGAAGAAGTTGCAAAGAAAAAGAAATCTTCTAAGCCAACTATTTTAATTGTAGATGATGATGATGACGCACTCTTTACTGTCGGAGAGTATATTAAAACATTAGACTGCGACACAATATTTGCTCATAACGGTATGGAATGTTTGCTGATGCTAAATCACGTAGTCCCGGATTTGATTCTTCTAGATATAATGATGCCGCAGATGGACGGGTTTGAAACTATAAAAAGAATTAGGGGAGATAATCGTTTTGCCAAATTACCGGTTATTGCTTTAACAGCTTATGCTATGTTAGATAACAAAAATGTTATTGAGAAAAACGGGTTTAATGATCTGGTAACAAAGCCGATAAATTCTCAAACACTTTCGGTAAAAATCACAAAATATCTTAGTTAGAGTAGAATTAGAATGAAAAGAATATTGGTCATAGATGATTTTCCGGATAATGTTTTTCTATTGCAAGATAGGCTGGAAAGAGAAGGATACGAGGTGATTAAAGCTTACAATGGCGAGATGGGAATTCAAAAAGCTATTGAAGAAAAGCCTGATCTGATTCTACTTGATGTTATGATGCCGGATATCTCCGGCTTTGATGTTTGCAAAAAACTTTCTACTACTGATGGAACAAATTTAATTCCAATTATTCTATTAACCGCCTTAACAGAAGTTGAAGATATAAAAACGGGACTGCAAGCCGGTGCCTTTGATTATATTAAAAAACCTTTTAACAAAACGGAACTCATTGCAAGAATAAGTTCGGCTTTGCGGTTTAGCGAAATGAACAAATTGCTTGTAGAGATTGAAAAGATAAAAACTTATGCTGCCACAGTTGTTACTGCCAACCACGAAATAAAGCAGCCGCTAACTTTAATTAATCTTTCAACTGCGGCTATCAGAAGAGAAATTATTAAAGAAGAAATTTCGTCGGAAATGGTTTTGAAGAGGATTGATTTTATTGAAAATGCTGCAAAAGATATTCTGGCAGTGCTTGAAAAACTCGGTTCGATCAAAAAGCCGGTCATCACTCCTTACGTAAACAATTTAAATATTGTTGATTTGAAATCGGAAGACGATTCAGGGAATTAATTCTTCAATAACAGAAAGCATCTCTTCGAAATTATAAGGTTTGTTCAAAGTATGATCAATTTTCAAGAATGAAAGCATTTCTAAGTTCTCGGTTTGAGAACCGGAAGCCAAAATTATTGGAACAGCAATTTGTCTTTTTCTAATTTCGGCGATGCATTCAAGCCCATCCATCACAGGCATTTTTCTATCTAATATTATTAAATCACACTTGTTATTTTCTAACAGACTCAATACTTCTTTACCATCGGATGCGGGAAGCACGGTATAATTATACGTTTGAAGCAACTCGGATAGTAAGCTGCGAAGTAAGTTTTCATCTTCAGCTACCAAAATTGTTTTCTTAATTTCTTTTCCCTTTTTCTTTGCTGAATGAGCGACCGGAAAAGTTATTGTAAATGTTGTGCCAGCTTCTTTTTCACTATTAACTGTAATGCTGCCGCCAAAAGACTCAACAAGCTGCTTTACGATACTAAGTCCAATCCCGGAATTGTTTTCTGCCGGTTTGGTGGAAAACCGGTCTGTAAAAATATGTTTAATTACGTCTGGTTCAATTCCGCAGCCATTATCTAAAATTTCAATCAGCAGGCAATCCTTTTCAGAAATAAATCTTGAAGTAATTGAAATACTTCCAGCTCCGTTTATTGCTTCTACTGCATTTGCGGTTAAATTCATAATTATGCGGTAAATGTCTGTGTATTTTGCATTGATCAACTTTAATTTCGGTTCAAGTGTCAACGAAAATTTAATTCGGTTGCCGTATTGCAGAATGAAAGAACGCACAACATCTTGAATTATGGAATTAATGTTTACCCGTCTGGTTTTTGCCGTCAAAGCAGAATTGCCAATAGCATTCTCTATAATTTCGGAAGCTAAATATGTACCTGATTCAATGTTATTGAGTAGAATAGAATAGTTTTCTGAAGATTGGCTTTTGTGTTTTAACAGCTCGATGCTTGTTAATATACGGGTGAAAATGTTATTTAGATCGTGAGCGAGATGCTTTAGTGATAAATCTTTTTTTTCTTGCTGCATTACTTAAGATTGTACTTAATGATTTTTGAATAAAGAGTTTTTTGGCTTATATCCAGAGCTCGTGCAGTGTTTTCACGGTTCCATTCATGATGATCCAACGCTTTCTTGATATGAATCTTCTCTATCTGTTCCATCGTCATTATTGTTCCGTCATCGGCTAAATGAGTAGCAAATTCAAATTCTTCTTTGGGAATATTCAAATCCTTTGGCATAATTTGCTCACCCTCGGAAAAAATAATTGCACGCTCGATCATGTGTTCAAGCTCTCTTACATTACCTGGAAATGCATAACCCATTAAATCTTTCTTTGTTTCCGAAGATAAACGTTTATTTGAACGAACAGGAGACTTTTTCTGTAAAAAATATTCAGCCAATAGCAATATATCACTGTTACGTTCTCTGAGAGGGGGTATTGTTAAAGTGATTACATTTAATCTGAAGAGTAAATCTCTCCGGAAGTTTTTCTTCTCGGCTTCTTCCATCAAATTTTTGTTGGTGGCGCCAATTACTCTAACATTTGAGCTTAGATTACTAACGCCGCCTATTCTTCTAAACTCGCCGTTTTCAAGAAACCTGAGCAACTTTGGTTGAAGTGTTAAACTCAGTTCTCCAATCTCATCCAAAAAGAGAGTGCCGCCGTTAGCTATTTCAACCAAGCCTTGTTTTGATGTTTTTGCATCTGTGAACGCACCCTTTTCATAACCGAACAATTCGCTTTCAATTAACTGATCCGGCAGCGAAGCGCAATTTATTGCTACAAATGGTTTGTCCGCTCTATTTGAATTTTTATGTATGAATTCCGCAAACAATTCTTTGCCGGTTCCGGTTTCTCCTTCAAGCAATATATTAGATTCAGACTTAGCAGCGCGTTCAGATAACTTGCACAAATTCTTAATCGGCTCGCTATCACCAATAATTGTATTTGGTGGAGACTGAGTAATCTTAGAAGACAAAATTTTATTTTTTATGAGTAAATCTTTATGCTCAAGTGCGCGCTCAATTGTAATGCATAGCTGTCCAAACTCGTATGGTTTTGTAATGAAATCGTAAGCGCCCTGTTTAATGCAATCTATAGCCGTTCGCATATCGGACTTAGCGGTAAGAACAATTACTTGCAGAGAAGGGTGGTTATCCTTAACATAACTTAAAACTTTTTCCCCATGTATCTCGCGCATTTCCAGATCCAGGAGTAGGATATCATAATAACGCTTTTTGAGCATTTCAATAGCATCTTTGCCGTCGTAAACCGTATCTACATAGTATCCTTCGTTCACCAACTCCTCTTTGAGCAGGTAACATAAGGTCTCATCATCGTCTGTAATTAATATTCTGGAATCTTTCATAATGGTAAATTTTACTTCTATTTCAATATATGAAAAAAACTTAAGAATAGATTTTAAAAAGCGAGCTATAAGTATGTAAATGTAGAAAAAAGTGAGAAAAGTAATAGGTCTTTTGGATTTAAGAACGAATCAAATTATATTTGAGCCCTCAAAATTTTGAAGTAGGGCGCGTAGCTCAGTGGTAGAGCAACACCCTTTTAAGGTGAAGGTCGGTGGTTCGAGCCCACCCGCGCTCACAAAAAAAGCCTTGTAAATTCTTGTTTACAGGGCTTTTGTGTATTAAAATGTGCCGGTATTATAAACTATAGGATAGTAAAAAGACACAGTCGAAAAATTTTGGCAAGAATATTAATTGAGCAAAAATATCGGTGGTTCTCCCGAAGGGACTCCTTCGGAGGAGCCCACCCGCGCTCACAAAAAAAGCCTCTTTTTCTTATAAAAGAGGCTTTTTTGTTTTAAATTCCACGATATGACTTTCGCTTTTCCAAGATCAGATCAGCTATATTTTACGTACAGTTTTATGATTTCTTAGCAGATCAATTAATTATCACAATGTATTTAATGATATGCTTAGATATAGTAGGTACAGTCAGGCAGCTGCTACAGTCTTTATAGCATGAATCAGCTTCAAATGAGACAAGTACATGGTTTTAACTTCAAAAGAAAATATTTACTTCGTTCAATTTGTTTTGTTTAGCCGATATTCGATTCATTTTCTAAACAACTCTATGAATAAATTAACAATATCCTTTACAACCGGTAGAATATTTTAGATAAAGGATGGTTATACACACTTCCGGGAAAAATATTTTTAAAATTCTTGTATATCACCCTACTTATTTATCACTCAATAACATGGCTACTATTTGAGGTTAATTTATTAGTACAGCGTCTTTTTCTTAAAATTTTATCTACTCACTTATTGCCGAGCACACGTGCTAAAACTAATTTCTAAAATTTGGGGAACCTTGAGTCTTTCAAGCAGGTGTTGAATTCAGAATTCTTTCCTGTTAGTCATGTTAAAATATACTTACACTATTTCACTTGAATGGTTATATTTCTTCCCATACTTAATTCCAAAATAAATCAATGAATGCTTTTTCCATTATACCAATCGTGGCACTTTTATTTAATGGGGCTGTTTGGAGCTATATATTTATTAATAGGAAAGAACGGCCAGTAAACAATTCATTTCTACTCTACTCAACCAACCTAATGTTATGGATTATTGTTGAGATTATTCTTCGCCAACCTCTATCTACAGAATATATCATGCCCCTTATTAAAATTGATTCGATAATGAGTTTGGCTCCAACTTTTTGGTTCCTAAATTTCACTTATACTTTTATTGGAAGAAAAAGAGATTTAATCTATTACATTTCATCCACTTCTGTCTTTACGATTATCTTAGTAAGTATAAGTACTAATCTTATTCTGGCAGACTATCTTAAAACAAGTTGGGGTTATGATAGAGTTCAAGGTGTTCTTTATTTTCCGGCGATTATAATTGCTATTATTTTGCCGGCTATATACTCGGTATATCTCATAATTGAAAAAATAAAAACAACTTCAGATTATACTTATAAAAAATCTTTGCCTTTAATTCTTATTGGTTCCTTAATAAGTTTAATGTTAGGACTTGTCTCAAACGTAATAATTCCTCACATATTCAACAATCATGATCTTGTACAGTTCGGAGAATCTACAACTGTTGTTCAATCGTATTTCATTTTGGTAGCAGTTATAAAATATAAATTATTTACACCAAGTGTAGAAGACATTGCAAACGATTTATTTGCAAGCATGAAAGAGGCGGTGCTCATTCTTGACAAGGGAGGTAAAATACTTCAGTTAAATGCATACGCTAAAAAGTTATTCGGATCAAAGGTTGCCGGCAATGAAGAAGTTATTAATGTGAATAATCTATTTTCTAATTTTGAGATAAACAAGGACGTTACCGATTACGAAGTGAATTATATATCTGATTCTGAAAAGAAAATCCTCTCGCTTTCGCAAATTGGGATTATTAATAAAGATGTTGAATTAGGAAAGATTCTTATTGCACGCGATATTACCGAACGCAAACGGGCTGAAGAAGCATTGAGTGAGTCCGAAGCGAAATTCCGATGGCTGTTTGAAAACGTTCCTGATGGGATCTACCTCAGTACGCCTGACGGCAAACTTGTAAATGTCAATGATACGTTAGTGCAAATGCTTGGATATAATTCTAAGGAAGAACTTTTAGCTGCTGATATTGTGAACGAATTGTATATGAATCCATCGGAAAGAACATTTTGGATCGGGAAACTTGAAGTCAACGGCAAGCTGCATAGTATTGAGCTTCACCTTAAACGAAAAGACGGTACTCCATTGTTAGTGAGAGAGAATGCCCATCTCCTTGCCGATGAGAGCGGCAAACTTTTTTATGAAGGTACTCTGACTGATATAACCAAGCTCAAAGAGGCAGAGAAAGCATTGCGTTCATCGGAAATCCGCTTTCGCTCCGTATGGGAAAGCTCTGCAGAAGGAATGCGGTTAACAGACAAAGATGGAATTATCATTGCAGTCAACAAAGCGTTTTGCAAATTAACCGAAATGAAGGCACAAGACCTGATCGAGCAACCGCTCACCGTAACTTATAACGGCGGAAAGAACAAAGATGCAATGCTTCAAAACTATCGAACGCGCTTCAAAGAAAAAAGCTTTCCGGCAAATCTTGAACAGAAGCTTATACTTCCATCCGGTAAAGTTGTATATCTTGATGGCACATATACATTTGTTGAAATTGAATCCGGCAATGCGCTGCTGCTAAGTGTCTTCCGGGATGTTACAGAAAGAATACTTAATGAACAGGCTCTCAAGAAAAACAAATTAATGATGAACCGTGCGGAAGAAATTGCTCATTTGGGAAGCTGGGAATTGGATTTGGAAACAAATAAATTAAATTGTTCCGCCGAGCTATATCAAATATATGGGCTTCAGCATGAGAATTTTGACGGAAAGTTCGAATCAATTTTAAAATTAGTTCACCCCGAAGATTCAGGTAATATTCTTGCAAATATTAAACGTGCTCGCGAATCAAATGAACCATTTGAACATTACGAAAGAATAATTAGACCGGACGGCGAGAATCGAATATTATATACAAAAGGAATTATTCTGGACAATGTTGAGGGAAATGCAAAAACTATTTACGGTTCATGTCTGGATGTAACTGAATTTAAAAGAGTTGAGAACGCGTTAATTAACTCAAGTGAAAAGTTAAGAGCGCTTTCAGCAAGTTTGGAAGCAGCAAGAGAAGAAGAGCGTTCGTATATAGCAAGAGAACTCCATGATGAACTGGGACAAGTGTTAACCGCCATTAAGATGGATCTAACTTTGATGCAGGACGACCTGCTTATCAAGCCGGACTCGTTAAAAGAAGAAATTACCGCGCAATTGGTTCAAATCGAAAAAATGGTTGATCGCCTTATTATCACTGTAAAAAATATTGCAACTGAACTTAGACCGGATATTTTAGATCACCTGGGATTAATTGCTGCTTTAGAATGGCACGCAAAAGAATTTGAGAACAGGCATAAAGTTAGGTGTGTTTTTAATAGTAATATCGGAAAGATAGAATTAGAGAAAGAAAAATCAACAGCGGTCTTCCGTATTTTTCAAGAAGCACTGACAAATGTTGCACGCCATTCCGGTGCTTCGCAGGTAACCGCTAAAATACAATTGTTAAAAGACAAATTACTTCTAGAGGTTGAAGATAACGGTAAAGGAATATCAAACGAACAACTTTTTAATATTTCTTCTATCGGAATTACCGGAATGAAAGAAAGAGCAAAATTTTTAGGAGGGAAAGTTTTTATTGATGGTCAAGAAGGAAAAGGGACAAGGGTTTTTCTTGAAATGCCTCTTTCCCCTGCTGAGGATTTAAATAAAATTTAGAGGGTGCAATGAAAATCGTAATTGTTGATGATCATGAATTGGTGCGCGAAGGATTAAAAAAAGTCCTTCTCAA
Organism: Stygiobacter sp. RIFOXYC2_FULL_38_25; assembly: GCA_001803165.1. Classification (GTDB taxonomy): domain Bacteria; phylum Bacteroidota; class Ignavibacteria; order Ignavibacteriales; family Melioribacteraceae; genus Stygiobacter. The sequence goes on from MHAZ01000012.1 coordinate 150,525, forward strand.
AGAATCCGGAATACAATTAGTTGGGGAGGCAAGCAATGCTTTAGAACTTTTTAAACTGTTGGAAGAAACTGAAGTTGATTTGGTTGTGCTTGATATTACTATGCCAGGGAGAAGCGGCTTAGATATTATCAGCGAGATCAAAAATTTGAATGATAATATTCGAATTCTGATTTTGAGTATGCATCCTGAAGAAAGATTTGCTTTAAGAGCATTAAAAGCCGGTGCCTCGGGATATTTATCTAAAGAAGCAGCGGCAAGAGAATTGGTTTCCGCAATTAGAAAAATTATGAGCGGCGGCAGGTATATTAGCGCCGCACTTGCAGATCATCTGGTTAGCAATCTTGATAAAGAACCCGGTAAACTGCCTCACGAAACTTTATCCAATCGAGAGTTTGAAATTTTCCGCCTGATTGCTAAAGGTAAATCGGTTGGGCAGATTGCCGAAGAACTAATTCTGAGTGTGAATACTATAACTTCTTACCGCTCTCGCATGATGGAGAAAATGACTTTTAGTTCTAATGCCGAAATAGTTCGTTACGCAATTGAACATAACCTAATTGACTAAGTCCAGATTGCAATTTTTATTCCTTCCTGTTTTGAGCCGTTTTCGGTAAAACTATTTTATTATACCTTTCCATAAGATCAATTTATGCCACAATAATTGTGGCAGCCGCGCCATAGTTTTCTTGGCATTTAAAACAAATGAATCGCTCTAAAAAATTAATTTCATTTCTGTTATTATCATCCCAAGAGTATGGGTTGAATATGAAGATATTAATTGTAGACGACTCTAAAGAAATTAGGGATAGAATTTTAAGACTTATAAGCACAAATACTAAGTTTACAAAAGTACTTCAGGCAGAAAACTTAGTTCAAACGAAAAATGTGATCTTTACCGAAATTCCTGATGTACTCTTACTAGATATCCAATTACCAGATGGTACTGCATTCGATATTCTTGACTCTATAGACAAATCAGCTTATGCGCCAATAATTATGATTCTTACCAACTATGATCTACCATTATACAGAGAAAAAGCAGCTGAAAAAGGAGTTTCGTTTTTCTTCAATAAGTCTACTGAATTTTTAGATCTCAGATATGCTTTACAAAATTTCATATCCAAAGATAAAGGCTATTTTTTCTAAACTAAGATCACAGCTATAATTTATAGTTCGGAGTGGCTTGGAAAGAAATAGGCGTTACTTACCAATTCTGTTAAGTATTTTTTTTGCAGAAAAACAGCTGTTGGAAAACAGTGATTTAAAACACAGAGATAAAATTTTAATGCTCATAACCACTTAAATTATGTGCGAATTCTAATCAAATTCTTGTCACGAAAACCACTACAAAGTTGTAACATGAATCTTTGCTTTAAAATCACAAAATCAGCGCTACCACCAAAATTATTGCACCAATATATTGCCTCCAGAATTTAATCAATACAAAGGAGCAATAAAATGAAAAGCGTTATACGAACCACTCTTTCCATTATTCTCTTCCTTTCTTCGGCAATTATTTTAACAGCACAACCAAAGATTGATAATAATATACAGAGTTCTATCCTAAGCGGTGCATCGCAACTGCAAGTGGTAATAACTTTTAACGGTAAAACAGCCCCATCTGCTTTACAGTTAGCAGGATTAAAACAATTGGGAATACTTAACGCTTTCAGTTTTAAATCCTTACCAATGGTTGGCGCTGTAGTAACACCGGCTCAAATAAATTCTTTATCGCAGAATTCACAAATAAAATCAATATACCTGAACAAAAAATTAGATTACTACAATTTTGACGGAACAGCCCTTACCGGTGTTGACCGGCTAAGAAAAGATCAAACAATTACCGCTAAGAACGGCGGATTCCCTGTCTCCGGAAAAGGTGTTACTGTTTTAATTAATGATAGCGGTGTTGACGGGACACATGAAGACATAAAATTCGGAACTCGCTTGATTCAAAATGCAGTTGGTTCTACAAACCCGCACGCGTATTCAAGTCTATTACCTATTGTGTATTTAGAAAACATTCCCAACACAGATAACAATTCCGGACACGGAACACATGTAACAGGAAGCGTCGGTGGAAACGGTTCCAAATCTGCCGGTAAATATGAAGGTGTAGCACCGGGTGCTAATCTGATCGGATATGGATCAGGTGCGGCTTTATTTGTTCTCGACGGCATCGGCGGATTTGATTACGCAGTTACAAATCAGTTTTTATATAATATTAAAGTGATAACAAATTCATGGGGCTCGTCAGGTTCATTCGATCCTTACGATCCGATTAACATAGCTTCAAAAATTGCATACGATCGTGGTATTGTAGTTCTCTTCGCAGCCGGTAACAGTGGACCCGGAGAAAATACTAATACACCTTATGCGGCACCCTGGGTTATAACTGTTGCAGCAGGTGATAAATATGGAAGATTAGCAGATTTTTCTTCACGTGGTGTTAAAGGTCAAACAAGTACTTTTGAAATTGATGGCGATACATGGACTTATGAAAATAGACCAGCCATAACTGCACCGGGTGTTGATGTAGTTTCAACTCGAGTAATCGCTCCTGTCTCTTCTCTTGCTGCGGATGCAGATGCAACAACTCTTGAACCTGCATACTTACCGTTCTATACTACAATGAGCGGTACCTCAATGGCTACTCCGCACACAGCCGGAATAGTAGCTCTTATGCTCGAAGCTGATAGAACTTTATCCCCGGCACAAGTAAAAGATATTCTTCAAAAAACTGCAACCAATATGCCGCATTATGAATCCTGGGAAAATGGTGCAGGTTACGTTAATGCATATGCAGCAATTGATTATATAATGAATAACAGAACTTATAACTCACTCGCAAATATTTATCAACAGTTTAACAGCAGTGTAAATAATTCGGCTGTATATCAGGATTTTACAATTGAGTATACTACTGCGCCGGAATTATCTCCGACCCAAAATAGATATTCATTTAATGTAAGTTCAGGAACTTCGGCTATCGAAGTAAGTATTGATGAACTTTATGGTCTCTTAGGACAAACCGGCAATCCGGTTAACTTAGTTGTGATTTCACCTGATGGCTATGAGTATTCATCGGGAATCTCTCTCTTATTCGCAATTGAATACAAAAGAACTGTATCTGTTACAAATCCTATTGCAGGCACATGGAATGTTGAGCTAAGAGGTTTACGCGGGGATACTGCAAATCCAACAAGCGGTGTTTCATTTGATGAAACTATTAATGGCAAAGTTAAATCATTAACATTTTTAGGTCATACCGGACTTAACGATATAAGCGGTCACCCGGCAGAAGCTTCCATAAAATTAGCAGTCTCATCAAGATTAGTAGATGGATTTCAAACCGGAATGTACATGCCGGACGATCCTTTAAAAAGAATTGACATGGCAAAATATTTAATGATGGGTCAAGCGATACGCCAATATCTTCCAACAAACGGCAGCATGACTATCAACGATGTGAGTGCAGATAATCAATTGTTGATAGAATCCGTAACAGCTAAAGGCGCAGCAATCCGGGACAGATTCCAGGTACTCAAAGGTGTTATGCTTCCAACAAGTGCAGGAATGTTTTCTCCCGAAGAAAGCGTTGAAAGAATAGATGTTGCTTATTCATTCATTCAAAGTTTAGGATTGCAATTGAAGGCAGATTCTCTTGCGGGAACACAAGTAAAAGTAACTTTCAATAGTCAAGTGATCACTCTTGATGATAATGCCGATATACCATCCAACCTAAGAGGATATGTACAATTAGCGCTCGACTTAAATTTAATAAATGCATACTTCACACTAACACAAGGTCCTTACGATTTGGCACCAACAATGCACGCCTCCTTTAAACCAGGTCAAGTTGTAAGCAGAGGAGACTTTGCAGTAATAGTAACAAGAACATTTAATGAATGGACAAAAGCATTAGCAAAGTCGTCGGGTAATAATAATCAGAATAAAGTATCAACGCTACCGATAGAGTTCAAGCTGGAACAGAATTATCCAAATCCGTTTAACCCAACAACAACGATTAATTATTCTGTACCTGAAAACAGTGTTGTATCATTAGAGGTCTATAATATAATTGGACAGAAAGTAGCAACGCTTGTAAACGGATATCAACCGGCAGGCAGTTATACGGCAACATTTGATGCAAGCAAGTTATCATCCGGTATGTATATATATCGAATGATGACAAATAATTTTGTTAAGACAATGAAAATGAGTTTGATTAAGTAACGGCAGTTTTTTAATAAAAAAGTAAAAAATAGATTCTAAGCGTTGGGAATTTATTCTCGACGCTTTTCGTTCAATTAAATAGTGATGTAGTTAGAAAGAATTATAAAGGAGTAGTATTCATGAAAACTAAAAAGACTATGCACTTTTTCTTGATTTTTATTTTGACTTCAGTAATCACCGGTAATTTATTAGCCCAGGCAGTGATTGATCAAAAGCTGAGTAACGCATTAGCCGGCACCACCGATCCGGTTGAAGTAGTTGTAACATTTAAAGGGGATGGACCATTAAACGCAATACATTCTACTATCTTAGCAAACGCGGGTATTACACGCGGATTTCTGTTCCGGACTTTACCAATAGCCGGAGTCTTAGCTACTTCTGCGAACATACAAGCATTGGCAAATAATCCGCAAGTAAGATCTCTCTATCTTAACGAGCAGCTTACATACGATAACTACAATTCGCGTCAGTTAACAGGAGTAGATAAAGTTAGAAAGGATCAAACGATAACAGCAAAGAACGGAGGATTCCCGATTTCCGGTAAGGGGATCGGAGTTGTGATTAACGATTCCGGTATTGAAGGCACTCATAAAGATTTGGAATATGGACGCAATCTGGTTCAGAATACATTAGGCGCAACAAACTTGCACGCACTGAGTACTCTTCTTCCAATTACGTATATCGAAAACATGCCTACAACAGAACTTGGTTCGGGACACGGAATGCACGTAGCGGGTATCGTTGGAGGAACAGGAATTAATTCGGCAGGGAAGTATCAAGGAGCTGCGCCGGGCGCTAACTTAATTGGATATGGATCAGGTGCTGCATTATTGGTTCTTGACGGTCTCGGCGGTTTCGATTATGCTCTCACGCATCAATTCCAATATGGAATTCGTGTTATCACAAATTCGTGGGGCAACACCGCAGATGTAGGAACGCCTGTAAATCCAAATGATCCTGTTACGATTGCTACAAAATTGTGTTATGATCGTAATATCGTTGTTGTTTTCTCGGCTGGCAATGCCGGACCTGCGGGTTTAATCACAGGCAATTATAAAAAAGCACCGTGGGTTGTTTGTGTTGCAGCAGGTGATAAGTATGGCAGATTAGCAGATTTTTCATCGCGTGGTGTTAAGAATCAAACAGGTTCATTTGAAATTGATGGAGATGTTTGGAATTGGGAAGACAGACCAACTGTTACAGCACCCGGTACCGATATTATTTCAACACGCGCTTTGGTTGCAACATTAACTCCGTTAGGTGCAGCTCAAGATATATCCATAGAACCGGCTTACCTTCCATATTATACAACAATGAGCGGAACATCAATGGCAGCGCCGCATGTTGCAGGAATTGTTGCCCTGTTACTCGAAGCAAATCCGTCGCTTTCTCCTTTAGAAGTAAAGCAAATCTTACAGCGAACCGCAACAAATATTCCGGGGCGTGAATCGTGGGAAGCAGGCGCCGGATATGTGAATGCTTTTGCAGCAGTTGATAACGCTTTCCGCAATGCGAGTTATGGTTCGACTCTAAATTATTCAAGACAATTTAACAGCAATCCGCTTAGTGAAGTAATCAATACAAGTTTTACAATTGCATACAACCCGGTAGTATCTTCTTCAACTCAAAATAAATTTCAGTTTACTGTTGGAGAAGGAATCACTGCTCTTACGGCAAAGATTATGGCGTGGGGTCTTGAGGGACAAACAGGCAACACTGTTGGTGTAGTATTAATTTCACCTTTGGGAGAAGAATATAGTTCAGGTGTCAATGTTCTCTTTCCGCTTTATTATGATAGAAGTGTAGTTGTTGCATCTCCAATGCCGGGTGAATGGACGGTTGAAGTTCGTGGACTTCGGGGTGATGCTGCAAATCCGGTTGGAATAGCACTGCCGGAAGACGTCAACGGAAATATTGAACAGCTTAAAGTTGGCGGTATCGGCGGCTTGAATGATATTGCCGGACATCCGGCTGAGGCATCAATAAAGCTTGCTGTTAGTAAACGCCTTGCCGATGGATATCCTGATGGGAATTTTTATCCGGATAACTTATTAACAAGAATAGAGCTTGCAGATTATTTAACTATGGGTCAGGCGATCAGACAATATCTACCAACTAACGGCACAAGTAATTTTTCAGATGTAAGTCTTGATAAACAATTGTTGGTGGAATCCATAACAGCTAAAGGTGCTGCGATTAGAGATAGATCTCAAGTGCTTAAAGGTGTTATGCTTCCAACAAGAGAAGGAAAGTTTTCTCCGAAAAAAAGTGTTAAAAGAGTAGACATTGCATATTCATTCATTCAAAGTTTAGGATTGCAATTGAAGGCAGATTCTCTTGCCGGAACGCAAGTGAAAGTTTATTACAATGATCAACAAATTATTCTGTCTGATAACAATGATATCCCATCAAATCTTAGAGGATATGTTCAATTAGCGCTCGACTTAAATTTAATAAATGCATACTTCGCTTTAACCCAAGGTCCATACGATTTAACACCAACTATGCATGCATCTTTTAAGCCGAACGAAGTGATAAGCAGAGGAGACTTTGCAGTAATTGTAACAAGAACATTTAACGAATGGACAAAAGCATTAGCTAAGTCGGGCAACAGTCAGAATACAATAACAACGTTACCAATGGAGTTTAAGTTGGAACAAAATTATCCAAATCCGTTTAACCCGGCAACATCAATAATCTTCTCAGTAGCTAACGATGGAATTGTTAGTTTAGAAATATTTAATATGCTTGGAGAAAAGGTGGCTACACTTCTGAACGAATATAAACCGGCCGGGAGATACTCGGTTAATTTTGATGCAAGCAAACTTGCCTCCGGTATTTATCTGTACAGAATAAATACAAATCAGTTTGTGAAAACAATGAAGATGAGTTTGATTAAATAATATTTTTTTTTAATTTAATAGCGTAGAGAGAGTTATAAATCCTGCGCTATTCGTTTAAATAAACCCAATCAAAACAGAATGATTAGAATTAGTAAAATATTAGTTGCTAATTTCTTCTTGTTTGTATTCCCAATCTTTTCCGTGGCATTAGCGCAGGGATCGGTAACTGTAACCGGAACCGACCTGACTCCTACTTTTTCGCAGGGCACATCCACACCGGTTGTAAGTCTGTCTTTCAGTAATATCAATAATACTTTAGGCCAAGCCAGAATTACGAACATCCAAGTGGACCGGACAGGAACTGCAACCGTTGATGATGTAGAATTTGTAAGACTTTATGATGACGCAAATAAGAACAATGTTGTTGATGGGGGTGAAACTCAACTAGATATCAAATGGTTCTTGGGGTCCCCCGGTTCTTTAACGTTTATAATCCCCGATCCGTATTATTTACCAACCACGACGAAGAATTTACTTATTGTATATGATGTCAAAGCAGGGGCAAACACAAGTCATACGGCAGGGGCTATGATGCTGTCAACTTACATTTCCGACAACAGTGGCGGTCTCACTGCAATCACATTTGCCGGAATAGTAACAGGTAACCAGCCGCTTCCTGTAGAGCTGACTTCTTTCACTGCTTCTGTTCAAAATAAATCTGTAAATCTAAAATGGCAGACAGCAACGGAAGTGAATAATTATGGTTTTGAGATTCAAAAGCAGAATGCAGAAATAAGAAATCAGAAATCGGAATGGGAGAAAATTGGATTTGTACAAGGGTATGGAAACAGCAATTCACCTAAGGAATACTTGTTTGAAGATAAGAATCCACAAGCTGGAAAATTGCAATACAGATTAAAGCAAATTGATTTTGACAGCAAGTTTGAATACTCGAACACTATTGAAGTTGATTTTGAAGCACCGGTAAATTTAGTCTTGGATCAGAACTATCCCAATCCTTTTAACCCTACTACAACAATAAAATATGAAATACCTCAAAATAGTTTTGTAAAACTGCGCATCTATGATTTGCTGGGAAGAGAGATTTCAACTTTGGTCAATCAAGATCAGAATGCAGGTTATCATGAAATTACTTTTAACGCGAAAGATTTATCGAGCGGCATTTATATTTATCAAATTCAAGCGGGAGAATTCTCCCGGATAAAAAAGATGCTTTTGATGAAATAATTTTTTCACAATGTACTAAGAAAGGAATAAAATCATGTTAGGAATAAGTAAATCTCGTTTCCGTCTTTTATACGGGATTCCCCTTGTATTTTTATTTTTGTTGCTTACCTCTTGTTCAAATGATAATCCCGTTGATTCCGGGGGTGCAAATGCTAAAGTAACAGGTAAAGTTACAGGAGATTCAGGACTCTATAAATCGCTGAAAAAATCTTCCGGTGCCGAATCAATCCAGGGGATCAGCGGCGCAACTGTAATCTTAGCGCAAGTTCAAGCAGACGGATCCTTAAAAACTGTTTCAACACAAAGTGTGCAGACGGATCTTAATGGTAGTTTTACTGTTGAAACAAGCTTAAGCAGCGCACAAAATTTGGTTGTTGTTGCTACTAAAGGCGCATCTCAATGGAAAGCGGTTGTTTATTCCGAGGTTAAAAGTAATTCAACTGTTTACTGCCAGCCTGTAAATACACAAACAACAGCACACGCAGATGTCTATTCACAAATCGTTGTCTCCGGACAAGCAAGTACGGTCTCATCTGCAGACTTGCAAATGTATTTAACTTCTTCAGTGGCTGCTCAAATTAACAGCAGTACTACTGCAAGAAGCCAATTTGCATCGTGTCTTGCGTCGGAATCACAAGTAAGAACTCAAGCTTCAAGTCATACATATTTTGGAGTTTCAAATTCTCAATTACAAACTATAGAAAATGCTAGAGCTCAAGCATCAGTTGCATTCCAATCTTCGCTGCATAGCCATGCAGAATCTCAATCCTCAGCTAGTCAAGATTTTCGAACTTATCAGCAAGCATGTATTGCAGCTTACACGAATGCAAGTGTAAAACTAGAGACCTATGCGAAACTTTTAAGGGTTTCATCAAGAGCGTATATAACTCAATCAGCTCAGATGTCTTCAAGCGCTTATTTTTCCGCATCACAATCTATTAGCGCATACTTAGCTGTTGCTATAAGGTCTGCTGCAGAATCTAAGTTTCAAGAGGCGGGTGCATCGAGTGCGCAGATGAGCGCGGTAACCAGTGCAGGGGTAACATTATCTGCTTCCATCGCCGGCGCAACAACTATTGGTCAAATAAATGACGCTTATGTTCAATATCATAATACTGTTGTTGCGCAGCTGAAAGTTGTATTAAGCGCATATGCTTCATTGATTACTACACTTGATGCAAACATCAACGCCGCGGCAGGAGTCAAAGCAAACTTAAATGTAGCTTTGTCAGGTGCGCTCTCTACTTCTCAATTTATCAACGCCTACACAAGTTTCTATAGTGCAATAGCGGCATCTGTTCAAACAACACTAACAGGTGCATCCGGTGTTCAAGTAAGCAGTATAACCGAGTTGTTAATTCTGGCTAATATGAATTGATTAAGAAAGTTGTTAGAAAATCTTAATTTTTTGATGGTAACCTCTTACACATTCAAAATATTATTCCTGTCTAAACTTAATATATTAAATAGCCACGGATTTCCACTTTTGTGGAATGACAGACAAAGAATTTTTTTTCGAGATCTCAAATATATAATTGTCAATTAGCGGAACATTTCCGGTTTGCTTTGGTCGCATCAAAGTTCTTATTTATTAATAGCTTGTCTTAGTAAATAGGTTGTATATTGGTTACGATTATTGGGTAACGAAATGGAACTCACGATTGGCGTCAAAGTAAAGTATAATTATCCATTACCAGACTCACAGGGTAACAAGAGTTTTCTCGGCACTATTGAATACATAGGTGAGTCTTATCTTGATATTCGTAGTGATAAAAATACCTTGCTTAAAGTATCATACAAAAATTATGATAACATTAAATCGTTCGAAGAACTAAAGCCATTATCACCTATGGAAACTAGTTCTTGATTAGTAGTGGATACATGCGCACTTATTAAAATAGTATTCTAAAATATTAGTAAGTGCAGCAATATTGATTCGATTTATCACGATTATAAAAAAATCTCTTTTTTTTTGAAAAGAGATTTTTTCCAGCGTAAAAATTAAAAGTGGGATATTCTACTTAATTAGAACTAATTTTTTTGTATCAACAAAACTGTTTGTCCGCAGTTGATAAAAATAAACTCCGCTCGAAAGATTCTTGCCGTTAAACTTAACACTATAAAAACCGGGAGATTTCACTTCATCAACCAGTGTGGAAATTTCTCTACCGAGAATATCAAACACAGACAGTCTTACTTTGCTTACTTCAGGCAATTGATAATTAATTTCTGTTACCGGATTGAATGGGTTAGGATAGTTCTGTTCCAGATTAAATTTTGCGGGAATTGTAGATGCCGCAATATAAGTAGGTGTGTTAAATGAAGTTACGTTTGACCAAACGCTCCATTTCAAATTGTGATCGCGGTACCTAACGCGGTAGTAAAATGTCTTATCGTTCTTAAGAGCTGTTCTTTTGAAAGATAGTTTTGTTAAATCAATACCTTTGTTTTTATCAATCGGATTAAAACTCGCATCAGCCTTATAAATGTTTTTCCAGTGAACCATGGTATCAATTGATGTTTTGTTGAAATCAATTACTTCAGCAATTTGTATTCTTACTGTCATTAAAGAGTCGCTGGAGATTTTTGAAGTATTGAAAACGATCTGGCTCTCATTGATTGTGGGCAAGCTTGTAGTTGGTGCAGCAGGTGCTTGCTGGGTTACTTTTATATACCACTTATCCATCAGTTCATTATTGCGCGCCTTGCTCGCATTACCCAAACTGTACATGGAAGATTCAAATGTTCTATTCGCCACATCAATCTCGATTAACTGATAGCAGAAATTATCTATCGTTACATGAATATTTGGATAATCGTTATTAATGTAAGAACCCCATCTATCTATAGCGCCGCCGCCGCCGCCGCCGCACACCATGCGAAAATCATTACGCGGAGTGGTACTTTGCGATTCCACTGTTCCTCTTTCAAATCCGTGAGTGTGCCCATAGGAATATTGAATAACCTTGGAATATTTTTTTAGAATAGGAAAGACTTGGTTTGTTAAATATGCTGGTCTTGAATCCTCTGTAATACCCTGACCCCAAAGTTCGGTTATAGAAAAATGATGACCAATGAGAAAAACAAAATCTATCTTTGGATCGTTCTCAGCTTCAGTTAATTTACTTTCTAACCAAAGGTTTTGCAGAGTAAGAGCCGCTCCAGATAAATTTGTATTCAATCCAACAAACATTGTATTGGCAACTACAGAAGACCAGAATCTTTCCGAAAAAGCATTTGGAGCCGGGTAGCCGGAAATGTTATCGAGCTTCATGTATTTATAGTAGAATTCGTGCTCGCCTTCATGATTTCCGGTAACAGTTAGAAAAGGAATATTTGGCGAGATTGGAGACATGGGCGCAAAAAATTGTGTTGTCCATTGCGTAATATTATTTCCTGAAACAACTAAATCGCCGGAGTGCAAGACCAAATTAACATTCTTATGAATATCGCCTCCGTACAACTGCTGCATATTCTTTTTTGCTTCTCTTATTATCTTGGAAGACATAGTAGTATCGCTATTGTGAGTATCGCTCAAGAGAAGAAACCTAATTTTCCCGGTATAATTTGCGCCTGGCAGAGTTCTAAAATTATAAACAGAAGAACTACCGCTTCCGCTAACTACTTTATAAAAGTATTCTTGATTAGGCTGCAATCCCGTTAATTGTACCGTATGCCATCTGTAAGTTCCGGCAATGAGTTCACTGGTTCCATTAGTAGATTGCCCTAAGGAAGATGTTGTTCCGAAATCAACCTTTGTAACTGTTGAGCTTGTATCGTGCCAGGAAATAAACATTGAACTGGTAGAAGGATTTTGTAGAAAGGGAATTAACATATGCGTTTTGCCGGTAGGTGAGCCGATTGTGTGTCCATAGCCTCCAAGAATCGAAATATCCGCAGCTCCTAATGCTGAATCCCAAATAGAAATTTCCGAGCAGTCAATTTCCGAATCCTCGCCATCTTCATCGGCAAACATCAAAAGAGTTTTATCGAGAGAAAATCTCCCGTCAACTGTTTGAATTGTTCCGGTGAGAAGTAACTGTCCATCTAAATAATATTTGTAATGAGTTCCGTTTTTAACGGATATCACCAATCGGTACCATTCATTAGGCTTAATATTATATAGTGAATATCCGGTAGCAGCAACGCCAATATTTCCGGTCGTATTAATGAAGCAATCGCCATCATTTGAATTTGTCGGACTTGTTTGGAAAAAGCAGTACCATCTTCCAATTGAGGCAACTCTAAAATCTATACTAATTGTGTATTCGTTAACAAAATTTCCGGAAGCAGGGGTAATTCCATGATTCATTTTTAAATAGCTGCCCGTTCCGATACTAACTGCAAAGTCATTTGCTTTAGGACCATCAATTGTTTTTGACGTGCCTTGCAGTGCAAGATCGGTTCCAACATCGGCTTTTAAAATGTTGGTCTTATCATCAAACTTCCACCAACCTTTGCGTGTGGGAACTTGTGCGACTGTTAATGTAAAAACAGAATAAATGATTAAGAATAGAATAGAGCGAAGAAGAAGGTCCTTCATATATCACCATGTTTTATAGTAAAAATATTAGTTCAGCAGGTAAATCTGATTTTCAATAGGAACAAAATAGAGGCGAAAAGGTAGATGCGGCAATAGCGCAAATGTGGTATATGGGTGGATGATGATTGGCTAAAAAAAATCCCCTCCCGGATAAACAGGAGAGGATTTTATGTGGTAAGGAAGAACTACTTTAGGAGGAGCAATTTCTTTGTAGCAGAAAAATCTCCGCTAACCATTTTGTAGATATAAACACCGGAAGCCAAACGGCTTGCATCGAAAGAGACAGAATAATTTCCGGCATTCTTAAAGCCATTCTCTATTATTCCGACTTCTTTGCCGAGTATATCATACAATTTGATTGTTACTATTCCCGGCTTTGGTAAAGCATAGTTAATTCTTGTTTGCGGGTTGAATGGGTTAGGATAGTTCTGTGAAAGTGAAAAACTAACCGGAACTGTTTCCGCTAAATTCTCTTCTACTCCAGTTGGGTTTTTAACGGCTAAGTTTTTAATGTTTTGATATAGCTCGGTTATTTCATCTAGTGTTAATGCTTTGCTGAAAACATGAATGTTATCGAGACTTCCCTTGTAATAAGTAGGTCCAACTGTTGCGTTTCTGCCCAACATTAAAACCTGCCCCGGTTTAACATTTCCGGTAAGCGGATGTGAATCTTTTAACACGCCGTTCAAGTAAATTTTGGCTGCTGTTCCATCATAAACACCAACAAGATGAATCCACTCTCCTGAGATTAAATCTATTTCCGGAATACCGGGTCTTTCTGCCGATGTAACTGTTGTTACTTTGAAACGTAACTCTTTATTTCCCTTGTCCAAATAAAGTGCATATTGATCTCCATCAGAATCGAAAAGTCCGCAGAAAGAACCGGAGAGTTCTGCCGGCAATTGTGAAAGTTTAGCCCATAAAGAAACAGAAACAGCCGGAGCGTTAATATCAAAACTTGGCGAAGCAGCAAACTGAACGTAATCATCAACACCGTCAAACTCTAGTCCGTTGCCTAATATTCCTTTACCAAGTTTGGTTCCTTTCTTAAGTATTCCATTATTTGCGTTAGCGGTAAAATCTGCTACAACAGAATCTTTCTGAATATCATCCAGACTGAAATATGAAATAGTTTTGTCTTGCAAATTTTTGTGAGCAAACTTTGAAGTATCCGAAGTAATAGTATTTGGAATCCCGGCTTTATCTTTTACACCTTTCGCAACTAATGTATATGTTGCTTCTGTTAATGGAGAGGTTGTTAAAATAACCTGTCTTTGATCAAGTGCTAATTTTGCGCTGAGGACTGATGCCGCTTTATCTAACTGATAATTCGTTGAGGTTTCAGCCGTAGCTTGATCAACGGCTTCGTTGAATTCGATAACAAGTTTATTTCCTTCTGCGCGGGATGTTGAATTTAGCACCGTTGGTTTCCATGCATCTTTATCCATAATTACAGCAAGCTCGTTGCTGTATTCAAAACTGAAAAGACCTGCCGTGTTCTTTGCCCTTACACGATAGTAATGCATTGCGTTTTCTTCAACACTCTTATCAATATATTCGGTAACACTACCTGGTACTGTGGCAACTAAGTTTGTCGGGTTACTTTTTGTGTCTCTATAGATTTCATACATCAGACCGCTTTCGTAGTTTGTCGCAGCCTTCCACTGAACCTTTACATCTAAATTTGTTGCAGTTACCGAGTTTAACAAAACATAAGATGGTGCCGGATCAAGCGGCTCTAATTTTGGTGTTTTATATAATTCAGTCACTTCAAACTGACTTAGTGCTGAATTAAATATCTGTACATTGTCAATACTTCCTTTAAAATAACTAGCGCTTGCATTACCGCTCCTGCCAAGCATAGCTATCTGTCCAGGCTTTACCGTTCCGGTAATATTGTGTGTGTCCATCAATTTACTGTTCAAATAAATTTTTGCGCTTGTTCCATCATAAACGCCAACTATATGCAGCCATTGACCGGTAACCAAGCTTGCTGCCGGAATGCCCGGGCGTTCCGCTGAGGCACTTGTTGAAACTTTAAATCTAAGCTCGTTATTTCCTTTATCCTCGTAGAGAACATACTGGTCGGCGTCTGAATCAAACAAAGGACCAAAAGCACCCGGCAAATCAGCCGGCAGATAAGTTAGGTTTACCCAGAGGGAAATTGTAACTGCGTTACCGCCAATATCAAAAGAAGGTGAAGAAGAAAATTGTACGTAATCATCAACGCCGTCAAACTTGAGAGCGTTGCCTATCTTACCTTCAGCTAACGCCGTCCCATTTTTTAATATTCCATTATTAGCTTTTGTTGATGCATCAACTAAGACGGAATCCTTTATTTCGTCGCAACTGTAATAAGCAATAGTTTTAGATGAGATGGCTTTGTGCAAAAAAATGTTGCCAGATGTTACAATTGTGTTTGCCGTTTTCGCTCTGTCTTTAACATTTTTTACCGTAACCGTATAAGAATTTTCCGCAAGTGGAGAAGTGGTTAACTGTACAGATTTTTGATCTAAGGAAAGTTTCGCTGAAGAAACAGTAACTGATTTATTTACAGTGTAGTTCGCTTTATTCTCTGCGGTTGTCTGGTCAACTCTTTCGCTAAAGTCTATGTTAATCTTTGTATCCTCTGTGTTGGATGTTACGTAAATAACCTTTGGTTTCGTTAAATCGGCAAGTGTGGTTGCCGAAACTTCATTGCTATAATTTGCACTGAGTATTCCAGCAGTATTCTTAGCTTTAATTCTGTAGTAATACTTTTGAGCCTCGGTGAAAGTATCGTCCGTGTATTCCAATTCATTGCCGACAGAAGCAATTAAAGTAGTTGGTGCTGGATTTGTATCTCTGTAAATGTTGTAGCCAATAATTGCGCCTTCATTATCTGAGGCGGCATTCCATTTTAGTGTAACTCTAGTTTCAACCACTGTCGGATCAAGAGCATATACATCTGTAGGCGGAGTTGTATCTGTCACGGATTTCATAAGCGCCGGATTATCCGTTGTTATACCGTCAACGCCCAGCGCAATGTAATTTGTCATTGTTGTAGCGCTGTTAATTGTCCAGCTATTGAACTTAATATTCTTAGAATGAGCGTAATCTAAAAACGCTTTTGTTGGAGCCGCACTGCTTCCCAACCAATTAATTCCGGCAGCGGCTAGCTGATCGATAACTGCGTTTGTATTTGACGAACCAAATAATTGCGTTGCTATTGTAGGATCGATAGTTCTTGATTCTGTCATTTGAGCCAAGTTGAAACCAGAGATAATTACCCGGTTCTTCATTCCTAAATCCTGAACCATCTTTACTACTTTGCCTACTATGCCAGTGGTGCTTCCTTTTATCTCAATTACCACACCAACATTATATGCTGCGTTCTTTGCCAGTATCAATGCCTCTGATAAGGTGGGAATTTTTTCTCCCGTAAAAGCGGCAGAAAATTTAACTCCGGCATCAAAAGCTCTTAACTGAGCATAAGTCATAGCAGTAACTGAACCGGTACCATTTGTTGTTCTGCTGATAGTAGCATCATGCATTATCATTAAAGAATCATCGGCTGATACATACACATCCAGCTCAAAATATTCTGCCTTTAAAGCTATAGCATTTTTAAATGCCGCCATTGTATTTTCCGGTGCGAGCGCAGCTCCACCACGATGCGCAATATTGGCAACTTGGGCATAACCTGTTGAATAAAGAATTACTAACAAAGTAATTTGTAATAAGCGAAAAACGCCTTTCATTTTCATGAATCCTCCTTTTTATAATTTGAGTTATATTTCAAAGCGGGGAACAATAAGAGAATTAACCGAAAATAAATTAAAAGAGGATGCAGACAGTAACAATAACGCAAACGTGGTATTTGAAAGCCGGTAGCAGGGGCCTGAAGAGGGGATAAAAAAAACCTCTCCCAAATTAATGAGAGAGGTACACCGGGAGGATTACTTGAGCAAAACTAATTTTTTAGTTGAAGTAAACTTGCCGCTGATCATTCTATATATATAAACACCCGAAGCTAATTTGCTTCCATCAAAATTAACCGAATGATAGCCAGCACTTCTGTAACCGTTTTCCAGTACGGAAACTTCGTTGCCGAGTATATCGTAAATCTTAATAGATACATTTCCGGCATCCGGCATAGCAAAATCAATCTTTGTTAATGGGTTAAACGGGTTTGGATAGTTTTGCGAAATTGAAAATTCTGTAGGTAGTGAACCATCTTCTTTTTCAACACCAACTGTATGACCAAAACCACCTAAAGCTTTAATTTCAGCTTCGCTAAGAGCGTAGTTGTAAATTGATAATTCTGCGCAATCTATATCACCATCTTCTCCATCTTCATCTGCAAAAAATAAAACATCTTTATCAAGACCAAAGCGGCTATCAACAGCCTGAATTGTTCCGCTTAATACTAAAGTTCCATCAAGATAAATTAAATAATGAGATCCGTTTTGAACAGATACTACCATTCTATACCATTCATTTTGAGTGATTGAATAAGCTGTATATCCGGTTGCCTGCAAGCCGATATTTCCGGATTTATTAATGAATAACTCTCCGTCGTTTGTGTTTGCAGGATTAGTTTGTAAGAAACAATGCCAGCTTTCGAGCGAAGGAGCTCTAAAATCATAACGGAGTGTGTATTCGTTAACTAACAAGCCTCCGCCGTTTGGAGCTATGCCATGTGTAAATTTATAGTGGCTGCCAACGCCAACTCTTGTGGCATAATTAGTTGCAGTAGGTCCGTCAACAGATTGATCTGTTCCAACAAGTACTAAAGGATTTCCTACAGTTGGTGTAAGCAAGCTGAATGGGTTATCGAATTTCCAATTTCCTACCAAAGATTTTGTTGTTGTTCCGCCACCTGTAAGACTATGACCAAAACCGGCGAGCTGTTTTACTTCGTCTTCAGTCAATGAGCGGTCCCATATTGCTGCTTCTGCAATGTCTATTTCAGCATCATCGCCATCGTTGTCTCCAAACAAAAGTATTGTGCTTTCTAGAGCAAATCTACTATCAACTGCCTGCATATTACCATTCAATAAAAGTTGTCCATCTAAATAATATTTATACTGTGTTCCATTTTTTACAGAAATTACTAAGCGGTACCATTCATTTGGAATTACGGCATAAGCTCCGTAACCGGTTGCTTGAGTACCAATCTTTCCTTCTTTATTGATAAAGCACTCGCCGTCGGTTGTGTTAGCTGCGGCAGTTTGGAAGAACGTTCTCCATTTTGTTATGTCTGCAACTTTGAAGTCGAACTTTACTGTGTATTCGTTAACTAATGTTCCGCCGCCGTTAGCCGCAATTCCATGTGCTGCTTTGTAATGACTGCCAACACCGATTCTAACAGCTTTATTTACTGCTGTTGGTCCGGCAACTGATGTATGTGTTCCAACTAGTTCTAAATCGTAGCCATAAACAGATTCGGTTAGATTAGTTGCATTATCAAAATTCCATAAAGCTGCAGGCTGCAAAGCTGTTTTTGGTAATTCATGATTATAACCACCAAGAAGTTTTGCTTGTCCGCCGGTTAGAGCCACATCCCATATAGCAAGTTCCGAGCAATCAATTTCATTGTCTTCACCATCTTCATCAGCAAAGATTAATAATATTTTGTCGAGAGCGAATCTACCATCTACAGTTTGAACAGTACCGTTATGCATTAACTGTCCGTCTAGATAATATTTATAGGCAACACCATTTTTTACAGATACTACTAAGCGGTACCATTCGTTCGCTTTGATTTCGTAAGAGCCATATCCTGTTGCTGCAACGCCTATGAAACCCGAATCTCTAAGAAAGCAATCGCCGTCAGTAGAATTATCCGGACTTGTCTGGAAAAATGCTCTCCATGTTCCGATGTCTTTTACACGGAAATCAAATTGTAGCGAGTATTCGTTTACAAACGTAGTTGGGGAAGCAGCAATGCCGTGAGTCATTTTGAAATGGCTTCCAACTCCAATGCGTGTTGCACCGTTACCGGCTGCGGGTCCTGCTATTGCTTGTTGTGTTCCGACTAATTCTAAATTAGAACCAACATCAGCTTTTATGATGTTAGCTGCATCGTCAAATTTCCACCAGCCTTTGCGAGTAGGTACTTGCGCCATTGTTACTGAAATAATAGAGAAGAGTACAAGGAGTGTAAAGATTTTTTTCATGATTCACCTTCTATGTTGTGATTGTTGTTAGCGTATTGAAGTAATCATTTTTAGGATTCTTACTAAAGGAAATTAGAACTGATAGTGTAGAGCCTCAATAGCGCAAACGTGGTATTTAGTTTTTATGCTTTTAAAAAGACGTGAACTCTATTTTAGTAGCATCATCTTTTTTGTTTGAACAAAACTATGCCCTGAGCGAAGCAAAGGATCTCCGGCTTTTAGTGTGTAGAAATAAACGCCGCTTGACATTTCTCGACTTCGCTCGAAATGACTGCTATTAAATTTAGTTTCATAAGTCCCAGCTTGTTTATACTCGTTTACCAACGTTGCCACTTCGTTACCCAAAACATCATATACTTTTAAGTTTACTTGGCTTGCCGCTTGTATCTTGTAACTAATAGTTGTTTCCGGATTAAACGGGTTAGGGTAGTTTTGTACGAGTGAGTATTTAATAGGAATAGCTTCTTCCTTTTCTATGCCGGTTATGTTTTGTCTTGCATAAACTTCAAATTCCTTAAGCTCGCATCCGGCTTCGGGGATGTTTTTTGAGCTGCAATAAATACCAAAGTACCTTCCAACTATTGATAAGTTATTGAATTCATCAACGCCGCCATCTCCGGTATTTTCTGCAAATATTTCCGAAACCGCACCGGCATCATTAATGGATTGTAAGATATAGCTCTTGCTGTAATTGTTCCCCCAGCGAAGAACAATTTTATAAACCTCGAACGATCTATTGAGATCAATATAGAACCATGGTGCCTTTTCCAAACCGCTTTTCCAAAAAGTATCCTGGTTTCCATCGAAAACATTTTCAATTGTGAAAGGACTGTTAGATGATGAGGCTCTGGCTGTGCCATTTAATGAACGGTTTATTTTCTCGGCATCAAGTACTTCTACTGTAATTTTTTTTGTTTCAGTTATTTCACCAACTGCCTTCAGCTCATATACGGTTGTAGTTTTTGGCGAAACTGTCAGATTTCCATTTCGCTGTACACTTTCGCCATTAAGAGTTACAACAGATTCGGTTGATGTTTCCCACGATATGAGACATGCATCGCCCGTGTTTCTTTCAAGAACCTTAGGTATATAATTGAAGGATTTAATTTTCCCCGTTGGGACATATTCTATTGTTATCGTTGATGTATCCGCAACACTGCCGGATGAAATTAGTTTATATGTTACAGATTTGGAAACTGTTATTGTTAGCGAATCTACAGCATTAACATTATTCCCGTTTAGCGTAACTGTTGTCCCGGGGGTTGTTTCCCAATAAATTTTGGAATTGTCTCCCTTTTCTAAAACTGTTTTGGTTGCGTAAAAGTATCTAATTATTCCGGAGGGGCTTTTCATTAATGTAGAATCAGCTATCTGTGCCATCATAAGATAACCTGCATTGCTTGGGTGAATGCCGTCTGGAAATAAATCGCTTCTGTTCAGAAACGATGTGTTGAAATCAATCAAATATGTATTGGTCGCTTTCCTTACGGAATCAATTAATGGGATAACTTCATTTTTAATTATTGTAGGGTTAATTCCCCAATTAATTTTAAAAGCCGGGCATGGACTTGCAACATAAATCTGCGGCTTACGCCCATTCTTCCTGAACTCATTTACCAAATCAACGTAATCTTTATAGAACTCGTTTTTGTAAATCCAGTTTTGCGGTTTGCTGTCATTCGTCCCAAGTTTTATGATTATAATGTGCGGGTCAAAATCTTTAGCATTCTTAAATGCGGCTTCATTCCAATATGGGGAATCGCCTTTGCGTAAAAGTGTTCTTCCAGAAACTCCGAAGTTGCGGACATCGTAATGAGAGCCGAGAATTTTCCCGAGTTGGGCGGGATAAGTATTTGCACCACCGTTGCCTTGAGTTATACTGTTACCCACACAAGCAATTCTAATTTTATTGCTCTGTGCTAAAGCGAAGAAATTAACAAGTAACAAAAAGGAGAATACTAGAAAAAGTTTTGCGGTAATTTTCATTTTGCGCCCATGTTTTAGTCTGTGTTTTAATAACTAACCGTATGTTATCAAATTAGTGAGTGACTAATAATTGAACAATGGCGCAAACGTGGTATTTAACCGAGGGGTAATTAAAGCAAATTTTCCTTGTAAACTTTAGAGACCGCGCCGGTTCTTGTATTTACATGAAGTTTACCGTAAATATTTTTTAGATGAGTATTAACCGTATGGAAGCTTATAAATAATTTATCTCCAATTTGCTGCTTTGTTAATCCGGCAATTAACAGTTGAAGAATTTCCTTTTCACGTTCCGTTAGTCCGTAATCTGTTTTCTTCGGCTTAAAGTGTGTAAACATTTCAAGAACTTTGTGCGCGATTTTCATATTCATAGGTGCGCCGCCGGCTAACACTTCTTGAATAGAATCTATAATCTTTTCCGGGGCAGAGTCTTTTAATAAATAACCGGAGGCACCGGCGCAGAGTGCTTCAAATACATTGTCGTTGTCGTCGTAAACAGTTAGAATTAAAATGTGCGCAGCCGGGAAAAATTCTTTGAATTTAGCTATACCGGCTATTCCACTCATGCCTGGCAGACCGATATCTAATAGAATTACATCCGGATTCTCGGAAGTTTGAACTTCTTCAAAAGCTTCTTCGCATGAGGAAAAAGATTGCGGACATACCAAACCCGGAGTTCTGTCAATCAATCCGGCAAGAGTCTTGCGGTAACGCGTGTTATCTTCAACCAGCCAAATTGAAATCTGCTTATTTACTTTTTCAGCTTGCAAATTCTTTTTCATTCTTTTTTAATCTCTCGCAAAGTAAAGTTGCCCGATTAATCTTACCATACCACGTTCGAGTTATTTTTTGCCCAAAATTTTAGTCGAAATAATCACAATACTAATTCAATCTTCGTTCCATTATTAAGGCTGCTAACAATATTTAGTTTCGCGTTCATCTTCAGAGCACGAGCTTCCATGCTTCTAATTCCGGTTGATGCTTTGAAATCTTTCGTATCGAAACCGAGTCCATCATCTTCAATACTAAGAGAAAAGTGTTTAGGATTTCCTGAAATAATAATATTGCACTTCTTTGCTTTTGAATGGTTGATTACGTTTGTAAGCGCTTCTTTATACAGGAGGAAAATATTTCTTCGTATGTCGAGATTGAAAGAATCCAATCTTGCGTCTTGTGAAGCTTCGAAGTTCCATTCCAAATTGGAAAGAAGTTTGGCTGCTGTCTGTTTCATCTTAAAAATAATGTCTTCATTTACATCGTTCTTGGGATTAATAAACCAAATAATATCCCGCATAGCATCTACAGTTGCTTTGGCAGTTTTGCTAATGTCAACCGATAATTCTTTTTCAGAATCATTCAGTGTTGGACTCGACATTAGGGATTGGCTATCAACACTAATACTGCTCAAGTTGCTGCCAATTTCATCATGTAAATCGCTGGCAATACTAAAACGGATTTTTTCAATTTTCAAAAGTTGATTAACTCGAAAACGGTATCCGGCAAAAACTAATCCAATGAGTAGCCCTATAGTAATTATTCTAAACCACCACGTGTTCCACCAAGCCGGCAGAATTTTTACGCTCAGAGAAGTTGGTGTCCCCCATGTGCCGTCTGCGTTTGCTGCTCTAACAAGAAAACGGTATGTACCATGTTTTATATCTGTGTAAAATGCTGTTGTTCTCACACCGGAGTGAACCCATTGCGGGTCAATGCCTTCGAGCATATAAGCAAAAAGATGTTTATAAACCGGTGTTAAATCAAGAGCAGTAAAATCAATAGAAAAGAAGTTCTGATTATGCTCAAGAACTATTTCGTGAGTTGTTGGAAGGGAGCGGGGCAGAGGCGCTTCTTTATCAAATACCTTAAATGATGTAAGAACAACACTCGGGGTTTCAGCTTCGCTTTTAATTGAATCCGGAAAGAAGGAAACGAAACCGTAGATACCGCCGAAATACATTTTGCCTTGCGAATTTTTATGGTAAGCATGCCAGTTAAACTGGTTATTCACAAGACCATCTTCAACATCATAAACACGGAAAATTTCATTTACCGGATTTAGTTTTGCCAACCCTTTCATTGTGCTTACCCAAATAAATCCTCTAACATCTTCTAGAATTCCAAACACACAATCGTTGGGTAACCCGTTTGATGTATTATAGTAGGTAAACTTATTTGTGGTTTTGTCTAATCGGTTTAAGCCGTTGCTGAATGTTCCAATCCAAATATTACCTTTACTGTCTTGAATGATTGATGAGATTTTGTTGCCGCTTATTGAATTGTTTTGTGAATTGGGAGCGTAATGAATGATACTTTTTTTAGATGGGTTATATCGGAATAATCCGTCTAGCCAGGTGCCAATCCAGATATTTTGTTGATGATCTTCGTATAGTGAGTTTATAGAAATTAAATCCGGAATTTTAGCGCTGCCGGAATTTAGCTCTGGCGAGAATGATTTGAATGTTTCTGTTTTGCGGTCGAAGACTTGCAAGCCGTCATTTGTTCCAACGAGTAGTAATCCATCTGTTGTTTCGAGTATTTGCTGCACCCAATTAGATTTAATTGATTTTGGATTAGCCGGGTTGTTGGTGTACCTCTTAAAAGTATTTGTTGATGGATCATACCGGTTCAATCCGCCGTTGCTGGTTCCAATCCAAAGAATTCCTTGGCTGTCTTCAATTAATGAAATTACATCATTTACTCCAAGCGAGTTTATGTCGCCGGCAATGTTCTTAAAGTGAGAAATTTGATTTGTTTTCAAATCAATTTTATCAAATCCATTTCCGCCAAAACCGACCCAAAGAATTTTGTTGCGTCCTTCATAAATACTGCTCACAACTCTGCCCCCCAATGTGTTTTTGCGGCTGGGCATATATTTGAATTGCTCAAATGCTTTTGTGTTGGGTAGTTTGTTCAAGCCGTCTTCAGTTCCAATCCAAATATTTTTTTGCCTGTCCTGATACAGCCAGCGTATCCTTTGGCAAATGAGAGAAAACGGATCATCATCTTCATTCATTAAACGAACAAAAGATGAACCATGAGTATCATTGTTGGAAATAACATACATACCCTGGTAATTGTACGTGCCAATCCAAAGCCTGCCGGTGTGATCAGTTAATATTTGCCTTACCGAAGTAGTCAGCGCTTGATGATTTTCTTTTGGAACTCTTGGGTGATGGGTAAATGATCTGCTTTTTAAGTCAAAAAGATCCACCCCGGAACCGGTGCTAACATATAATGAGTTTGAATCTGCTTTTTGAACCCACCAAACATTATTATCAGCTAAGGAAGGTTTCTCTTTATCGTCTTTAGCATATTGTAAAACTTTGCCGCTACCCGGATCGAGATTAATTAATCCTGAACCCCAGGTTGCAATCCATAATGAGTTTTTGTTTTCGAAATAAGTGCCGGTAACATTTTTGGCTGGTGCTGATTTTCCGGATTGAACCAAATTATTGTATGCGGTTATAGCCCCGGTCTTGGTGTTATACTTTTTTAATCCATTTAACGTTGTTCCGTACCAAATATTTCCATCGGAATCCTCTTCTATGGATTGGACAAAATCGTTGTTGTTGGTTTTATCTATTCTAATAAATGATTCTTGAATTGGATCATATTTGTAAAGACCGAATCCCCAGGTTCCTACCCAAAGATTGGTCTTGCTGTCTTCATACAAGAACATGATATAATTTTCCGGCAAGGAATTTTTTACGGAAGCGTTCTTTTTAAAAACTTTGAAAGATTGTCCGTCGAAGCGATTGAGCCCGTCTTTAGTTGCTATCCACAAATAACCGTCTTTTGTTTGAAGTACACAGTTAACTGAATTATTCGATAGACCATTATTAATTGTGAATCTCTCGAACTTGAAGTTACTCTGTTGAGCCGATAGACTCTGAAAGGCAAATGAGGTTATTATAAAAATGATTTTCGCGAAAAGCCTTATTCCGATTTTCATTAGCTTGCCAAAACAATTTTCGAAAATATACGAATAAAGGTAACCACTTTTCGGAAAGGGAAAAACAGCTTAACGTAGATTCTTTCAAAACAAAAAATAAAATTAAATGAGGCATGTTCTGCCAAAGAAAACATCAACTTTTAGATATAACCATGGACAATTAAAGAGAGAATAAACTTAAACGACATTATGAAGAAGCCAATAATGGCTAGAACAAAAACCACATCGTAGATGCGCAAGACTTTCTTTTTTGAAATCATAAATCCCTCGGCTGGTTAATAAATCGGTTTTCCTCAAAACCGCGAAACAAAAATATTCTATTAGCACTTCTATGGTGTGACAGCAAACATCGGAATAGCAACAGTGTGGGGCGCATCAAGCTGCTGGAAGCAATGATTTTTGTGATAAAAAAAATCTATTAGAAAGTGTATTTACTCTTGACGGGAAGCCGAAACTAATTTACCTTTGCCCCATGAATTTTAGAAATCAAAATAGCGCAAATAATTGGTGGTGGTGGAGAAAACTCTCTCTGCTATCCTAATGCTATAAATATTTTTATTAAGCCGTGGATGGTAGAACCGTTCACGGCTTTTTTATTGCCCGCCGTGAACCGGTCTATCTGAATTTTATCAAACACTAAACAAGAGGTTCACATGTCTAGCAACAAAATAGTTTTTCTCGAACAAAAACAAATGCCAACTCATTACTACAACATTCTGGCAGATTTACCGGTGCCGATGGAGCCGCCGCTTCATCCCGGAACAAAGCAACCGGCTGGACCGCAAGATTTATCGGCAATTTTCCCAATGGATTTAATAATGCAAGAAGTATCGCAAGAAAGATTTATAGAAATTCCGGATGAAGTTCGCGATCTCTATAGAATAAGCAGACCAACACCACTTGTGCGTGCGGCTAATCTTGAAAATGCTCTAGGAACTCCGGCCAAAATTTATTTTAAGTATGAAGGTGCAAATCCAACCGGAAGCCACAAAACAAATACTTCTTATCCGCAAGCGTATTACAATAAAAAAACCGGTATTAAAAAATTGGTTACGGAAACCGGAGCGGGACAATGGGGAAGCGCGCTTTCAATGGCTTGCAAGCATTTTGGAATGGAATGTGAAGTGTTCATGGTGAAAGTGAGCTATAATCAAAAACCGTATCGAAGAACTTTTATGAAGTTGTTTGGCGCGACTGTTCATGCGAGCCCAACTAATCTTACAAACGCCGGAAGAAATGTTTTGGAAAAAGATCCCGATTCACCTGGCTCACTTGGAATTGCAATTAGCGAAGCTATTGAAGTTGCGGTTCAACGAGATGATACAAATTACAGTTTGGGCAGTGTGCTTAATCATGTAATGCTTCATCAAACTATTATTGGTGAAGAGGCAAGAAAGCAAATGGAAATGGTTGATGAATATCCTGATATTGTAATTGGATGCGCTGGCGGCGGAAGCAATTTTGCCGGACTATCATTCCCGTTTTTACGCGATAAATTAGCCGGCACAAACAAGAATATGGAAGTAATTGCTGTTGAACCGGCTTCGTGTCCTTCGCTTACACAAGGCAAGTTTGAATATGATTTCGGTGACGAAGCCGGAATGACACCTTTGCTAAAAATGTACACGCTCGGTCATCAATTTATTCCGCCAAAAATTCATGCCGGCGGATTGCGCTACCACGGGATGGCGCCAACTATTTCACACCTTTACCATCATGGATTTATAACAGCAAATGCTTACGATCAGGTTGAAGTATTTGAAGCGGCTCAATTGTTTGCGCAAACAGAGGGCTTAGTTCCCGCTCCGGAAAGTGCACACGCCGTTAAAGAAGCAATTGTTCAGGCGCTTAAATGCAAAGAAAGCGGCGAAGCAAAAACAATTTTGTTCAACCTTTCCGGTCATGGATTCTTAGACTTAGGTTCATACGAAATGTACCTTGAAAATCAATTATAAAACTTTGGTTATTTCGAGCGCCAGCTTCGACTCGCTTTAAGCGAAGCGGGCGCTCTATTTCGGAAGAAATTATTTCTGATTATCAAACAGTATTTGCTAATGTTTGCGAATCATTCGCAGCATTCGAATATTCAAAACTAAGAAGCGGAAAAATTGCCAAACTAAATTTGTCCTAAATGACTTTGTAAGTTTAGTAGGTACAGGCGGATAATAACTTTGTTCAAATGGTTTTCTGACTGGCATAACTTCTCCTAAAATTTATTCCGGAACAATCCGCCAAAACGGATTTGCTTTAGCTTTGTAGAGAAAAGCATAATGTAGAAAATGTTTAATCCAATGCCCGGCTAAACCAATTTCGCCGGAAGTGTAATTCAAATCTCTGCCGGTGTCCGGGTATTTTTCAAAATCCGGGATAATTGGGTACATAGTCATCGAAACAGCGGTGCCTTTTAGGAAATTTGCACCTGCACTTGCGATGCAAGCCGCGCCCATATTTGCCATAGATGCTTTTCGCTTTGGTCCGGCTTCTCTTCCTTCAATCATATCGGCAATATTGAATGCAATTTGCCGCGCCATAACTCCGCTCGGCATTCCGGTTCTGGGTGGCGTTGGAAATATTGGAATTCCATTCGGGTTTGTCATCGGTTTGGAAATAGCATGTGGCGGCGCGAAAGCAATTCCGGCAGCAAAAATATTTTTATACTTTGGAGATTGATAAGTCTTGGGCCAGTCTCCGGGTTTCCATTCTTCGTAAGGCTTCTTTGTGTAATCACCATCAACAATCATAAATCCATTTGGCGCGAAAAGCTGAGAAGTTATGTCTTCAGAATTTTTGTTAAATGCTTTTAAACCGACACCGCTAAATGGTGGAAGAAGCATTGCAAAATCATGATTAACGGTTTTTTCTTCTCCGTCTAGGTTTTCATAAATAGTTTGCCCGGGCAGAACTTCTTTAACATGTGCTTGAGTAATCCACTCAATTCCGCGCTCAGTGTAAAGAGATTCTGTAAATATTCGGCTGTGGGTTACATACCCGCCTCGTTTTAAAAACATTCCTCCAATTCCAAAATCGCCAAGCTCAAACTCATTTGATATCCAGATTATTTTTGTTTTATCGCGAACATTTTGCTTCCGCAGTTCAAACTCAACATTAAACAAATATTCAAAAGCTGCGCCCTGACAAGTGCAGTTTCCATGTCCGGTTCCAATCAGCAAAGTCTGCTTTTCTCCTTTCTTCATTCGGGCAATTACTTCGGCGAGAACTTTTGAAGTATCGTGTGCGTGAGAGAAAGTGCAAACCGATAAACTGTTCTTATCCGGTCCTAATCCTTTTGTAGCATCAAAATTTAATTTTGGTCCGGTAGCATTAATTAAATAATCGTAAGTGATTTTTTCTATATGCCCCAACTTTTCGGGCAAGGTATATTCGATTGTAACAAATGGAAGTGAAGTTGTAGAATCACCTTCCGGATGGACACTAACTGCTTTTGCTTGATGAAATATAATGTTACTTTTTGCGTAAACCGGCGCTAGTGGAAAAGTAACTTGTTCCGGTTTCATATAGCCGGTTCCAACCCAAATGTTAGAAGGAATCCAATTCCACTTACTGTTTGGAGAGATAACAATAACTTCATGTTTACTGCTAAGTTTGTTACGGGCGTGAAGAGCAGCGGTTTGTCCGGCTATGCCGGCACCTAGAATAAGAAGGCGAGCCATAGATTCACCTGCTAATTTGTTTGCAGACTCTTATTTTATTATTCCTTTTGAAGCAGCCCAAATGGAAAATTTTTTATCCTCAATCAAAACATGAACCCGAATCCACTGATCGAGCATCGTATCAAGGTGTTCTTTTAATTCGGTCATACTTTTGGATTCGGTTACAATCTGACGGATTTGTTTTGAAATGTATTCGTGACGCTCTTTGTGTTCTTTTGTACCGGGATATGAGTGTTTAACTAAATATTCTTCTTCAGTTTTGAAATGCTTATCAACGTAATCAATCAAATGATGGAGAAGATATTTAACCTCATCCTGTTGCTTAAGTGGATTTTCAATATCTAAGATTTCGTTACTTATTGCAAAGAGTAACCGGTGCTGAGAATCAATTTCCTCAAAACCGGTTTTACATTCGGGCGACCATTGCATTTTTCTCATTGTGTAACCACTCAAATATTATGTTTTTAATTTGTGATAAATAAATGCCAAGAGCAATAAAAAGAATTTGTTTTGTTATTATTGAGTAAATAAATAAAGAGTTTTATGGATGGCATAATTCAAATATTTCTGGGAAGTCTTTTGCTAAGCTTGGTTCATGCAACAATTCCGAGCCACTGGCTGCCTCTTATTGCAATCAGCAAAACAGAAAAGTGGAGCGAGAAAGAAACCGTTTCGATAACCGCAATTACTGCAATCTCTCACACAATTAGTACTGTTGTAA
This sequence comes from Stygiobacter sp. RIFOXYC2_FULL_38_25, assembly GCA_001803165.1. GTDB lineage: Bacteria > Bacteroidota > Ignavibacteria > Ignavibacteriales > Melioribacteraceae > Stygiobacter. Next base: position 179,883 of record MHAZ01000012.1, read on the forward strand.
TTGGTATTCTAGTTGGAATGATTGGCTATAAACTCTCAGAATCATACCATTACATAACACATTATATCGCGCCAACAATTTTAATCTTACTCGGATTGGTTTATTTTGTACTTGAATACCGCCACAGCAAAATAAAGAGCGCGCATCATCACCATCACATAGATGTAGATAAAATTATTCAAAGAAGAAGTAAACGTTCCATAATTTTCACTCTAAGCCTAGCTATGTTTTTTTCTCCATGCCTCGAAATTGAAATCTATTATTTCACTGCTAGCCGGCTTGGTTGGCTGGGAATTTCAGTCGTATCGCTGGTTTATTTTTTTATTACTGTACTCGGAATGGTTTTTCTAGTTTACTTTGGCGCAAAGGGAGTTAAGAAACTTCAGTGGCATTTCTTAGAACATCATGATAAACTGATAAGCGGAGTTATTCTTGTTCTTGTTGGCTTGCTTGCTTTCTTTGTAGAATTTTGATTATAGATAATGAAGCGGTGTTTTATCACCGCTCCATTTATAAATTTTAGTTCACGCCAATTTCTTTTAAGATATTTTCCGCACCGGAAAATTTATCCAACACCCACAAAACGTATCTAATATCAACACCAATTGATCTGCTGTAAGATTCATTCCAGGCAAAATCATTAATTGTAGCTTCGTACGCGCGGTCAAAGTTTACGCCGATTAGATTTCCGTAAGCATCGAGAATCGGACTGCCGGAATTTCCGCCGGTTGTATCCATATTATACAGCAATGCTATTGGAAGTTTTTTTGTTCTGCTGCTTACATATTTACCGAAATCTTTTTTCCTGTACAGCGTGCGCAGCTTATCGGGCACTACAAAATCTTCTTCACCGGTGTTTCCTTTTTCGATTACACCATCAATGCTGGTAAACGGCTCGTAATAAACAGCATCAGCCGGATTGTAACCTTTCACATAGCCGTATGTTAATCGTAATGTACTGTTTGCATCCGGGATGAAGTTTGTTTTCTTCCAAAGAATTTTTACATCAACAAGTTCGCCATAGAGTTTGTTAAGCTTTCCCTCATTAATCTGAGTTGCTTTCTCGCTGGACTGGCTTTGCAATTTAATTTTAGATGCAAAGCTAAAAAGCTGATCACCCGAGCCAAGTATTTCTTCCGGTTTCTTGGTAAGCAGTGATTCAAAATATTCTTTCTGCATTATCTTGGAAGCAGTTACATATTTGTCAATAAATTCTGCAAAAGTAACTTCAGGACTAATACCGTTTCCTTCCAGTAGATAATCAACAGCAGCTACACGTGATGATTGCTTAAACTTAGATGCATCGAGGAGCATTTTTGTAAGCATTGCTTTTTCGAAATCAGCATTGTAATTGGACTTCAAGTTTTGCAGTTGAGCCATAGTTTGTTTCAAGTTTTTTTCTTGAAATGCAGCTCGGCGTTCTGCATCTGGTTTTTGCATCTCTTCAGTATAGTTCAAAACAAAAGAAGCTAACGAAAAACTTGGCGAAAAACTATTTATCTGCCTAACCCAAAGATCAGCTTTAGCCGTAGAATTAATTTCATCGTAAATGCGGTGTATGCTGGTGAATACTTCGCCATACTGTTGTTTTAGTTTTGGGTCCGCTTCTATAAATTTTTGAAGTTGTTTTTCTTCTTCAAATTTCTGAGCAACGAGATTAATCTTTTTCAATCCCTTCAACTTGCCTTGATAATTTTTCATTGTGTTGGCTAAGCCTTTAATTCGGCTTGCAAAAGTCAGTTTCTTCGCTTTATCACCAGCACTCAGGTCTTGCATTGTTTTTATTGCGTATTGGTAAGTATTTGCAACAAACGGCATCATATAGTCTTGCTGATATTTTATATACTCTGCCGGGCGGTGACGGAAAGTTCTTCCCGGGTAACCAAGTATAAAAGTAAAATCACCTTCTTCAACGCCATTTGGATTTATCTTCAAAAACTTCTTTGGTTTGAAAGGAACATTTTCTTTTGCATATGCGACAGCTTTACCATCCGGTGCAACGTAAGCACGCATGAGTGAAAAATCGCCGGTGTGGCGCGGCCAAACCCAGTTATCTGTCTCTCCGCCAAAGTTGCCAATTGATTGAGGCGGAGCGTAAACTAATCTTACATCACGGATGATTCTGTATTTGAATAGAACGTAAGTTTTTCCGGCGAACATTTCGGAAACATCAGCAACTATTGATTCAGCTTCATTAGTAGCAGCATCTGCAATAGCTTTTGTTTTAGCAGTAAGTGCTTTTGTCCGCTCGAGAGGATCTGTAATATTTTCGATTGCATCCAAAACTTGATCGGATACATCTTGATAAGATTCAATTATCCGTGCTGTGTAGCCCGGGGAAGGAATTTCTTCTTCGGCTGTATTTGCATGAAAGCCATTGTCTAAATAATTTTTTTCTAATGTACTGCTTCTTGCAATAGCACCATAAGCACAATGATGGTTTGTAATTATCAATCCCTGATCTGAAATGAATGAGCCGGTACAGCCGCTAAGATTTACAAGGGCATCAACTAAGCTAACTCCATCGGGGTTATAAACTTCTTTAGTGCTCAATTTCAATCCGGCTTTTTGTAGATCTACTTTTTCAATTTCGCTCATCGGGTACATTCCTTCTTCCGGCGAAGCGGGCATCATTCCAAGTATAAACGATAGACAGAAAAGAACTAAGATTAACTGGAGAGATTTCGAAGGTAAAAAACGATAATTCATTTTAACTCCACGAATAGGTTGATTCAAAAATAAGATTATGCCTTTGAAAAGAAAAAGAAAAGAGTACAAAAGAGAAGACTAAGTTTTCTACAAGCAGTCTGACATAAACTCTACAATCAATTGTTTACGAGTTTATCGGCTGATTTATTGGAAGTGCAATAGTAAATACTGTTTTATTTTCGTTGTTGGAAATGAAACTTACTTTTCCTTTCAACACATTTTCAGTAATTAGTTTAACGCTGTACAGACCAATTCCTCTTCCCGTTCCTCCTTTTGTACTAAAAGAGCGCTTGAATAGCTGAAGCTGAATATGTTCGGGAATGACCGGTTCGCTTGATATGTGAAAGAATATGGTAGCATCCGTTGTTTTGGTGAACAACTCCACCCTTTGGTTCTTGTTCGAAACTTCGAGTGCATTTTTAACCAAGTTGCCGATTGTTCTGGTTAATAATGACGGATCTGTAACGAGCAGTTCCTCTTGTTCTGCAAGTATTATCCGAAAATTCCTATACTTGTTCAATTCGTGTTTACCATAAATCTTCAAAACATTTTCTAGAATTTCTTGTGAAGAAACTCGCCTAAAATCTGGCTCCAAGTTGCCATCTTCAGCAGTTCTTATTTCTCTTTGAGAAATAATCTCATTAATGAGTTGCGATACGGAAATATAGAGGTCTTGTTGAATTTCAATTCGTTCACTATCGTTATCTACTTCATTTAATATCTCTGTTAAACCTCTTACCGCGCCGGCAGTGTTAAGTATATCATGAAAGAAAATTCTTTCTAGAGCGGCTCTTCTTTTATCATTGGAAATATCTTGAATAGTGAACAATGTATAAGTTTTGTTTTCAAGTTGGATAGGAGCGGTATGCACAAGTAAGTCTAATGAAATTTCACAATCGTTCATCTTTGTTGTGATTCGGCATTCCTCAGATACTTTCTGATTTTGTTCTAAAGAATTTTTTATGGCTTTGGCTGCACCACAATATTGACAAAAGCGGGAAGTTCCGCAGCCGCTATCGTTAGCATGACTATGAATGCAATTGATTGCTTCTCCTACTCTCTTACCGGCAAAATCAAAATAGTCTACTGTGTGGAATGCTTTTAGCGCCCTGGAATTAAAACCGACGATTTGTCTATGCTCATTTAAAATTACTGTCAGCTCGGGGTAACCTTCCAGCAGCTGATTCATTAAATCGTTTTGTTTAAGGCGGAGTATTTCTTTTAAAACCTCTTCCTCACTGCTGCGCTCCGGCGAATCAAAAAATGTTGTTTTGTTTATATCTGAGTCCATTTTGTCACCTAAAATAATATCTCGCACCAATTGCCAAATCAACTTGCAATGACGTTTTTGGAAAGAGATTAAAAACCGGAGCTATCTCAGCAAAAACATCAAATGGATATTGTTCATCCAAGTAAAGAATTCCAAGAACGCCGCGTGCGCCTAAAGCATTTTTGCTATCGTTTCCAACACGAAACCTTGCGCCAAAACCATAGTAAACCGGAATTCTTAAATCACTTTTTATTACATCATAATTGTGGTAGATATAATCGCAATGGACGGAAAGAGCATTAACAGACTGAACGAACGAATATGCTAAACCGAAATCCAGGGCTTTATTTTCATCAAGCCAGTACTTAGCACTCAATCCGGTTGGCTCGCCAATAATTACACCAAGCCCAAAGCCTTTGTCCTGAGCTTTGACGGAAGTAAGGGTACTAAAATTTATTAAAATGACAGTGAACAAAAATATCTTCCGCATTACAAATCCTCTAAATTGTTACATAGCTAAATAACAAAATTGGACAACAAATTAAAAGCCACAACTTTCTGCTGCACGTTCTTAATATTATTGAATATTCTTACATTTGCTTAAACGAACCGAGGGTATTATTAATGGAAAGTAATGCATATCATCAACAAATTCACAATTTAGTAAAAGAATATTCTTATTCATTTAATGAATCAAATAAATCCACAGCTGTGGTTTTAGCCGCCGGACATGGCAAGCGCATCAAGTCTCAGACATCAAAAATGCTGCATAAAATTTGGGAAGTGCCAACAGTTAACCGTGTATGTAATTCTTGGCAGCAATGTATTGAAGAATCAAATACGATTTTAGTTGTTGGAATTAAGGCTGATGAAGTAATTAAATCCGTAGGCAAACAAAAGAATACTTCTTTTGCATATCAGCAAGTTCAGCATGGAACCGGACACGCGCTTCAAGTTGGACTGGAAAACGTTCCTCGTGATTATGATGGAACAATTTATGTCTTCCCTGGCGATATGGGTCTGATTGATGCGGAAACAGTTTCTTTTTTTAAGCAAGAGTTTGAAAAATCCGGCGCGGATATGATGGTGCTTACAGGAATCTACGAGGGAGCTATAGAAGAAAATTATTACGGTAGAATAGTTCGCGTAAAAGACAAAGATGCAAAAGGAGTGAAGTCAAAATACAAAGGGAAAGTGATTGAGATTATTGAATACAAAGACATTCTGCAGCTTGACAAGAAAAAAGCTTATGTAACCAAATACAAAAAGAAAAATTTCAAGTTTACTCAAAAAGAGCTTTTGGAAAACAGAGAGTTTAATTCCGGTGTGTATGCATTCAAAGCCAAGCCGCTTTTTGAACTGATTGATAAAATCGGCAGCAACAATGTACAGGGTGAAGTTTACCTAACCGACTTGATTGGAATGTTTAACGAGAATGGATATTCGGTGGAAGCTGTTACCCCAAAGAATCAGTATGTGCTCATGGGTTTCAACAACAAATCCGTTTTGAAGGAGATGGATGCAATTGCTCAAAAGCTGATCTACGAAAAACTCAAAGACATTATCCTAATTGAAGATCCAAATGATTTCTTTATCCATGAGGAAATAGTTGATGAACTTCTAGAGCTGGATAAAAGGGGAATCATTCTTGATATAGAAATTGGCAAGGGCACTTACATTGGAGAGGGAGTTAGCCTAAACAGCAATGTTAGATTGTTGAGAAACGTGCGCGTTGAAGGCAATGTTTCTTTTGGCGAAAATGTCCAGGTTGGTTCCGGTTCAAAAATCACTTCCGATTCTAATTCACTGACTAAAATTGGAAATAATGTTACTTTGAAAGGCGCATGTATTATACAAAATTCGGTAATCGAAGAAGGCAGCTTCATTGAACATTCAATCTTGATAAAAAAGAAAGTAGAAAAGAATTCTTCGGTTAAGTTCTATTTACCGGACGCTGAAATAAAGGGAAGTCTGGTAAATCTTTAAAAAAGAAGAGGCAACCTACATTGTAAGTTGCCTTAGTTTACAAAACTAAAAAATTTATTTTGCAGCTAATTTATTAACGTGTTTTGTTAAAGCTGATTTCTTTCTAGCTGCATTATTCTTATGAATCTTACCTTTAGCGGCTGTTTTATCAAGAACCTTTGTAGCTTCTTTCAAAACTGCTGCTGCTTCAACTTTGTCTTCTAGTGAAAAAACTTTCTTAACAAGTGTTTTTACTTTTGAAAGTGCAGCTTTGTTACGAACTCTTTTTTTCTCGCTGGTTTTAATTCTTTTCTTTGCTGATTTGTGATGAGCCATTAAATAAACCTAAATTTGTTAAAAATCGTGCGTAAATATAGAAGAATTGACTATTCGAAACAAACAAACCGGCATTTTGCACTAAATCTTCTTGCGCTATTTTTTTAGGCGCTCTGCTATTAGTATTTTTGCTCTACTTTCTGGAAACATTGGAAAAATGCTTAAAATCAACGAAATATATAAGTCCATACAAGGTGAAAGTTCTAAAGCCGGACTGCCTTGTACTTTTGTGAGATTGACTTACTGCAATCTTCGCTGTACGTATTGCGATTCCGAGTACGCTTTTTATGATGGGAAGGATATGGAAATTGATGAGATTCTTTCTGAAATAAAAAAACTTGGATGTAATCTGGTGGAGGTTACCGGCGGCGAACCGCTGTTTCAGAAGGAATCGCTTGATTTAATGAAGCGGCTCTGCGATGAAGGATACGAAGTGATGCTCGAAACCGGTGGAAGTTTGCCCATAGAGGAAATTGATAAACGTGTTATGATAATTCTCGATTTGAAATGTCCTTCAAGCGGTATGTTGAAAAAGAATCTATACAAGAATCTCGAGCATCTAAAGATCATAGATGAAGTCAAATTTGTAATTGGCACCCGCGAAGATTACGAGTGGGCAAAAGAAAAAATTTTTGAGCATAATATTTCGGAAAAGTGTTCGGTTCTGCTTTCAACAGTGTTTGGTGCATTAAATCCGCAGACTTTGGTTGATTGGATTTTGGAAGATAACTTAAATGTTAGATTCCAATTACAAATGCATAAGTATATTTGGGACCCCAAAACAAAAGGTGTTTGATGAAAATTGCTAAAGAATATAATTGGGAAATGGGGCACAGGCTTCCGTTTCATCAAGGAAAGTGTAAGAACTTACACGGACATTCATATAAATGCATGGTTGAAATAAGCGGCGAGCCGGATGCGAACGGAATGATTTTAGATTATTATGATATGAAGACAATTATCCAACCGGTTATAGATGAACTTGATCATGCTTTTATGGTTTATCAAGATGATAAAGAAGTTTTGGAGTTTTTAGATAAAATTAACTCGCGCAAAGTTGTTGTGGATTTTCAATCCACAGCCGAAAATATTTGTCTGTATCTGCTGAAGAAAATAAAAGAAACTGACTTGCCGGAGAATATTAAATCGGTAAAAGTAAAAGTACTCGAAACAGAAAATACATACGCAGAGGAAGAAATTAGTTTCTAAAAAGGAAGAATTTTTTTAATCAATAATAAGAGTGAATATTTAATGACAACCAAAATCGTTTGGACGAAAATTGATGAAGCTCCGGCTTTGGCAACATATTGTTTGTTGCCGGTGGTAGAATCATTTATTAAAAGCACCGGAATAGAGGTAGAACAGAAGGATATTTCATTAGCCGGAAGAATTCTCGCGAACTTTCCCGATAACTTAACGGAAGAACAGAAAATCCCGGATTATCTTACTGAACTGGGGGAGCTTGCAAAAAATCCGGAAGCAAATATTATAAAACTTCCAAATGTTAGCGCATCCGTTCCACAGCTTCAAGCTGCTATAAAAGAATTGCAAGAGAAAGGCTATAATGTTCCCAATTATCCGGAAGAAGCTAAAACTGAAGAAGAAAAAGCAATTAAAGCAAGATACGCAAAAGTGCTTGGCTCAGCAGTAAATCCGGTTCTTAGAGAAGGAAACTCTGACCGTAGAGCTGCCGCATCAGTTAAGAAGTTTGCGCAAAAATCTCCGCATAAAATGATGAAACCGTGGCCGCAATCCGGTTCAAAAGCTCGTGTTGCTCATATGAATCAAAAAGATTTTTACGGTACAGAAAAATCTACTACTCTTAAAAATGATGACGTTGTAAATATTAAATTTATTGATGCAAGCGGTAACACTAATATTCTAAAAGAGAAATTGAAATTGCTTGCTGGTGAAGTTATTGATTCCGCAGTAATGAATGTGAAAGAATTAAGAAAGTTTTATGCTGAACAAATTGAAGAAGCTAAAAAAGATAACGTTCTTCTTTCTCTTCATTTGAAAGCTACAATGATGAAAATTTCCGATCCAATTATGTTTGGACATGCGGTTTCGGTTTATTTCAAAGAGGCGCTGGAAAAACATGCGGATACTCTAAAAGAAATTGGCGCAAATGTAAATAATGGACTTGCCGGAGTACTTGAAAAACTTAACAAACTTCCCAAAGAAAAAAGAGAAGAAATTGAAGCTGACATAAATAAGGTTTATGAGACTCAGCCGGAATTGGCAATGGTAGATTCAAGATTGGGTAAAACTAATCTTCACGTTCCGAATGATGTAATTGTTGACGCTTCAATGCCGAATATTGTACGCGATGGTGGAAAGATGTGGAACCGCAAAGATGAACTTCAAGATTGCATTGCTATGATTCCGGACCGCGCATACGCAACTATGTATAAGGAAATTATAGAAGATGCCAAAGCCAAAGGGCAATTCGATCCGGCAACGATGGGAGCGGTTTCTAATGTTGGATTGATGGCTCAAAAAGCTGAAGAATATGGTTCGCACGACAAAACATTTGAAGTAAAAGGTAATGGAGTGGTTCGTGTGGTTAATTCAAACAATGAAGTATTGCTAGAACAAAATGTTGAAGCCGGCGACATTTTTAGAATGTGCCAGGCGAAAGATGCCGCAATTAAAGATTGGGTTAAACTTGCTGTTAACAGAGCCAAAGCAAGCGTCTCTCCGGCTATTTTCTGGCTTGATGAAAACCGTGGACATGATGCAGAAATAATTAAAAAGGTAAACGAATATCTGCCTAACTATGATACTACCGGACTTGAAATAAAAATTATGAAACCGGTTGACGCAATGAAGTACACGCTTGAAAGAGTACGTAAAGGTTTGGATACAATTTCTGTAACCGGAAATGTTTTAAGAGATTATTTAACTGACTTATTTCCAATTTTAGAATTAGGAACCAGTGCAAGAATGCTTTCGATAGTTCCGCTATTAAATGGGGGCGGATTATTTGAAACCGGTGCGGGCGGCTCGGCTCCGAAACATGTGCAGCAATTATTAAACGAAAATCATCTTCGCTGGGATTCTCTTGGAGAATATTGCGCGTTAGTTCCTTCCTTTGAAATGATTGCTGAAAAAACCGGAAATACTAAAGCTACTATTCTTGCAGAGACACTTGATGTAGCGATAGGAAAGTATTTGGAAAATTCCCGCTATCCATCCAGAAAGGTCAGTGAGATTGATAACCGCGGAAGTTCTTTCTACTTATCTTTTTACTGGGCTGAAGCTTTAGCTGAACAAAATAAAGACCTTGCAATGAAAGAACGTTTTTCTAAAATAGCGAAAGCGATTCAAGAAAATGAAAACCAAATTGTAAGCGAGTTGATTGCTGTTCAAGGAAAGCCGGCTGATGTTGGTGGTTATTACAAACCGGTTGATGAAATGGCAGATGCGGTAATGCGTCCAAGTAAAACACTGAACAAAATTATAGATGAAATGTAAACACCAATAGAAACTATATATGAATAGGGCGCATTTATTGCGCCTTATTTTTTGTCTTCAACAAACTTTAAAATCTCCGGCAAAACATCTCCAGCCTTTCCAAAGATTGAATAATTTACAAAACGGCCAAGCTCTGTTGGCTCAATGTTTATTTCAACAAGATAAGAGCCGGCACGTTTAGCACTTTGCGGAATGTACGCCGCGGGATAAACTACCGCGCTTGTTCCAACCACAAAACAGATGTCGCTCCATTCTGCTGCAATTTCGCCAGCACTAAATTGATCTTGCGGAAGATTCTCGCCAAACCAAACTACATCCGGACGGATTAGCCCGCCGCACTTTTCGCATTTAGGAACTTCATCTCCGGTAAACTGTTGCTCATTAACAAACGTATGACAATCAACGCAGAAATTTCGTTCGATGTTTCCGTGCAGTTCATAAATTAACGAAGAACCGGCACGCTTGTGAAGATTATCCACATTTTGTGTTACAACAGTTACTTCATAGTATTGTTCTAATTCGGCTATAGTTAAGTGCGCGGCGTTTGGTTCAACTTTATGAATGATTTCTCTTCTGTGCTGATACCATTCCCAAACCAAATCCGGGTTCTTCATAAATGCATTAAAGCTTGCAAGTTCTTCCGGTTTCATCTTGTTCCAGATTCCATCTGCACCACGAAATGTAGCTATTCCGCTCTCTGCAGATATGCCGGCGCCGGTAAAGAAAACGAGTTTTTTTGCGGAAGAAAGTTTCTTGAGGAATTGTTCTTTGAATTGCATAATTAGATTGCTTTGAAAGTTAATCTGAGATTCTTCGCCCTCCGCATTACGCGGAGGACTCAGAATTTAAAAATTATTCGTCTTTAATATCGTTCAAAGTTTTCTTTGCTTCAGCTAAACGCTTCTCATCATCTTGATGAGCAATAGGTGTTTTGAGAGCTTTGTTTAACATTTCTCTTGCAGTCTTGTAATCATCTTCTCTAATCAACGAGTTAGCATAATCAACATAAAACATAACATAGTTCGGATAGAGTTGAATCGCTTTTTTATACTCGGTAATTGCGATTTCATTATCAGCCCAGCCTAAACCAAGAACAGCGCGGGCTGGTTTCCACTTGTCGCTTGTTTTAGCATGTGTGCGGGCTAAAACATAGTGAGCAACTCCTTGAATAAAATTGCCACCTGTGTTTAAGGCGATAGCCTTTTCAACATCTGCTCTTACACTATTAACAACTCCGGCAACGGAGAAAACTCCTTTGAAGAGTGCAATTTTTCCGTTTGCAATTGCACGGCGAAGAAAACCAAGTGAACTGCTGGAATTTGTTTTTACAGCTTTATCAGCATACTCTAATGCTTTTTGATAAGTTGCGATTTGAGCGTCTTCCTGCTGACTTGTACTGGTTGGCATTTTTTCCGCAATATCAACTAATGTTCTTGACATACGCCAGATAACTTCAAAATTATTTGGTTCGGCTTTTTCTGCTTTCTTAAGAACATCCAAAGCTTTTTCATTATTAAATTGTTTATAATATTCATCAACCTCATCAATCATTTGATCAACTGATTGAGAAAACATCTTGGGTGAAGTAAGTATTAACACGAGGAAAATTGCTAACAGTGATTTAGAGATTTGTTTCATGCTGCGGTTCCTCTTTTTAATTGAGAGTTTAGTTTTATTCTTTTGTGAATTCTTCCGTTATCATCAGCGATGTATTGGCAAGCGGTAAAAATCTTGTCCACTTGCTGTTTTTGTTTTTCTCTGCTTCAATTGCGGATTTGTAAGCGTTCGTCTTCGCGCTCAATTCATCTGCTTGATAAAGAACAATCGCTTCCAGAGTTTTTGGCTCTACCGGAGATGCGTATTCCAATTTTCCTTGATGGCTTAACACAAGATGAATTAGCCGCTCTTTTAATTCACCAGGAAAGTTTTCGATAGCCGAAGCTGTCTTTTCGACAGCCAGAGCGCCAATCATTATGTGACCAAGAAGTTTTCCTTTGTCGGAATAATCAAAAGCGGTTTCGTAGGTGAGTTCTTCAATCTTTCCAAAATCGTGCAGCAAAGCACCGCTAACTAACAAATCTCTATTAATTTCAGAATGAATCGAACACATCAAATCACAGATGCGCACAATTTCTAAAGTATGCTCTAACAATCCGTGAATGTAAGCATGATGCCAGCCTTTTCCAGCCGGAGTTCTTGTGTACTTTCTGAGATTGTCTTCTGTAAAAATATTTTGCAGCAAGCGGCGCAGAAAATGATTGCTGACGGAATTGATTACTGTTTCAAATTCTTCAATCATTACCGGAAGTGGGCGGCGTGATTTTGGAAGAAAATCTTCCGGCGAAACATCATCTTCGCTTGTAGCAACGCGCCATTTCTCAATTTTAATTTGAGGAGCGCCGTTAAACTCTTCAATGATTCCGGCAACTTTGGTAATAGCACCTTCTCTAAGTTTTAGAAAAGAAGATTCAACATTATCCCAAACTTTTGCCGGAAGGGTTAGTGTGCGGTCTCTAAGTTCTAAGTTTAAAAATGATTTTCCATTCTTAGAAGTTTTGATTTCACTCTTGTTCACAATTAAGAAAAGAGTAAAATCATCTCCAATTGTAAACTCATTTAAATCTTTTTGATCAAGCATAATTGCGCTGGTCTTTATTCTATTTCAATTTATCAAAAATAATTAGAAGGGGAAAGGTTAGTTTTCAACAAATTTTATTACGCTTTCAAGGGGCAGCTTAACAGAAACTGTTCTATTTAGTAATTCTACGGAAACGGAAAGCCATTTTTCCTTATTGACTTCTTTAACAGTACCAATAACACCTCCAAAAGGTCCTTCTGTAATTTTAACTTGCTGTCCGGTCTGAAGTCCGTGAGTAACAAATACATCCGGAGTATCCAAAAGCATTTTTTTCAAGCTTTCAATTTGCCATTCCGGTACGATAGATGGTTTGCCTGAGAAACTAACGACTTTAACTACAGATTCTTGTTGAACTGCATACAGTCTTTCTTTTTCATCAACTCTGGCAAAAACATAGCCGTTAAAGAGCGGGACACGGACTTTCTTTTTCCTATCGCTCCATTGGCGCAAAGTAATGATTGTCGGCAGATAATATTCTATGGATAAATTTCCAAAGAGTTCGGCAGTTTTAAATTCTTGACGGGGTTTTGTGTAAAATGCCAGCCAGTTTTTTTCGTTAGTAGCTTGTAAAGTCATAATCAATCCTAAACTGTAATAAGTATATTAATCCAATTGATTTAGTACAAGCATTCCTTTATAGAATCAACTAATTGCTGTTGATCAACCGGCTTAGAAAGTAGTTTCTCAACACCAAGTTTCATATATTTTTTCGAAATTTCTTCGGTAAGCTTTGCAGAAATAACAATGATAGGAAATGCTTTATTATTTTCTTTTTTCTGAATTGCTTCGACGAGCTGAATTCCGTTCATCAAAGGCATATCGTGATCAGTAATTACAACGGTGGGCAGCAGATCGCGGTATGTATTAATTGCTTCATAACCGTTAGAAGCAAAACAAACTTCAAAGTTGTTCATCGAATGTTCGATCATTCTCTTGTAAAGATTTCGTGTAGCTAAATCATCTTCAACCAATAGAATTATATTCTTTGCTTCCGGTATAGTTAAGTGGAATTCGCTCCCTTCCCCAACTTGCGAGTAAAACCAAACCTGCCCGTTGTGCTTATCAATGATTTCTTTAACCAATGTTAAACCCAAACCGCTTCCTTTTTCTCCGCCGGTTCCCTGTAAAGAAAATTTCTGGTCAATACGAAAAAGTTTTGATTGATTTTCTTCAGAGATTCCCAAACCTTCATCGCGGACAACAATTTCAACAAAACCTTCTTTGAAACGGCTCGCGCTGATATGAATATCTTTACCTTCGGGAGTATATTTAATGGCGTTGCTTGCTAAATGAACAATAGCCTGACCGATCAATCTTTCGTCGGCATTTATAGAAAGGTCGGCGGCAATATCAACTTTTACATCAATATTTTTTCTGATTGCATCGCCGGTTAGTGGAGTTATAGCTGTTGTAATAACATGTTTTACATTCAGCCGCACCGGCTCAACTTTAATTCTGCCGGTCTGCAAACGGCTCCAATCAAGTAAACAATTGATAAGATTTAGCTGTGTCTTCGATGCGTCATAAATATAGCGTAAGTATTCATTACGCTCATCTTCGGAAATATCCGATTCGTTAAGTAATATTTCCGAAAAACCAAGCAGTGTAGTAAACGGCGCTCGCAAGTCATGAGAAATGATTGAGATGAATTTGTCTTTCTGTACGTTCAAATCTTTTAGAGAATCGTTTTGAGCTTGCAGCACAGCCTCATTTTTTTTGATATCGGAAATATTTATTAGAGTACTTTTTCGGCAAGCAATTTTCCCGTTATCCCGCTCAAGCAGAATCTGGTCGTTTACCCATACGGGCTCGCCATCTTTGGAAATAATGCGGTAAGTTAACTCTAAATAATTCTTCTGCGGATTACTTTCAAACTCAATAAGTGCACGTCTCACCTCTGAGGAATCTTCATCATGAATGAGTGAGTAATGATTTTCAGGCAGCTGCTTAATTTCGTCACTGCTATAGCCGGTGATATTAAAGATAGATTCAGAGACAAATGTATCTAATGAAACATCGCCCCGTTTAGCTATAAACGCAATGTTTTTTGAGCCGTTGCTAAACTGGCTTAAAAGTAAATAATCATTTTGGGTATTGTTCATTAAAAATTTCTCATGGCACTAAAACTAATATAATAAAATCAATTCTATCTTTCTTATGTTTTATGGCATGGGTAAAAAATGTTCAACAACTGAAAACTAGTTCGTTTCCTCACCGGAAGTTTTAGTTGGTATTCCAAGCTCATCCATTTTTCTGTATAGAGAAGAGAGTCCAATATCCAAAGCCTTTGCGGCTTCCTCTTTATTGAATTCATATTTCTTTATCGTCTTGGTGATGTGATCTTTTTCGAAAATTCGTAATGCTTCTTTTAATGAATCAATATCTCCGGTTTGCGCGGCATTAGTTTTCAGATAATCGGCAAGGCTTGAAGGTGTAATCATTTCCTTGCTGGCGAAAATAACCGCCCGTTCAATAACGTTTTCCAATTCCCGCACCCCGCCGCGCCACTCGTGAGAAAGAAGAATTTTCATCGTATCGTTATCAACACCAAGAATTTTCTTTCCCATTTCTTTGCAGAATTTTTCTATGAAATGATTAACGAGCAGCGGAATATCATCTCTGCGTTCGTTTAATGTCGGCAGTTTTATCTCAACAACATTTAGTCGGTAATAAAGATCTTCGCGGAATTCTCCTAATTTTGTTTTCTCAAATAAGTCCTGATTTGTTGCAGCGATTAGCCGAACATCCGTGCTGACCGGCTTTGTTCCGCCAACCGGAAAGAATGCGCGGTCTTCCAAAGCACGTAAGAGTTTTACTTGTAGATTAAGGGGCAGTTCAGCAATCTCATCAAGGAAAAGTGTTCCGCCATCGGCAACTTTAAACAAACCAAGTTTATCTTCGCTGGCGCCGGTAAATGAGCCTTTCTTATGCCCGAACAATTCGCTCTCGATAAGGTTTTCCGAAATAGCACCGCAATTGATTGGAAGAAAAATTTTGTCTTTTCTCTTGCTGTTTTGATGAATAGCCTTAGCAACCATTTCCTTCCCGGTTCCGCTTTTACCCATAATCAAAATGTTGCTGTTTGTAGGTGCCACTTGACTAATTACATCAAAAACTTTTTTCATTGGTTCGCTGTTGCCGATGATGTTTACAAAACCGGTTTCGTAAGAAAGCCTTTGGCGTAGTGCGCGGTTTTCGGCAGAAAGATTTTTAAACTCTATAAGCTTTTTTAGACGGAGAATTACGTCGTCAAATTCTACCGGCTTAATGAGATAATCATAAGCTCCGTTGCGTAAAGCATCTATTGCTGTCTTAACGGAAGCATAAGCGGTCATGATGATGAAAAAAGTATCGGGAGAAACTTTTGCCGCAGCCTCAAGGAGTTGAATGCCGTCGAGCTTAGGCATTTTAATATCCGAGATTACGACATCAAAATTTTCTGCTTGTAATTTCAGCAAAGCATCTTCGCCATCGCTTGCAACAGAAGTAGTAAATCCTTCATCATCTAAAACCATCTTTAATGAATCGCGAATTGGTTTTTCGTCATCTACTATTAGAATTTTAGAAAACATCTTTTCTCCTTAAGTTTCTGCGATTGGAAGAGAAATAGTAAAAACACTTCCTTCATTTAATGTGCTGCTAACTTTAATCTCACCGTTAAAGCGTTTGATAATGCCGTAGCTAACTGAAAGACCAAGTCCGGTACCTTTTCCAACTTCTTTGGTTGTGAAAAACGGATCGAATATTTTTTCCAATGTAAGATTATCCATTCCGCAGCCGTTGTCTGTAATCTCAACGTAAATATTTTCATGATCATAGCGGGATTTAACAATTATGGTTCCGTTACCCGCAATTGCATCCAGTGCGTTGATTAATATGTTCACAAGCACTTGAAGAATTTGATCTGCTGCAATAGTGACACCCGGAAGAAAATCTTTGAGGTCGGTTTCAAACTTTACTTTTCGAACGCGTTTATCGTACTTCACAATTCCAATCGCGGTTTTAACAATATCGGTTATGTCTTGAATATTTGTTTCGTAACTCGGCGGACGGCTAAAATCAACCAACTCGCGCACAATGCGTGTGATGCGGTCAATGTTTTCCTTTATGTTAACTAGCTGCTCGCTCATAAATTGATCTTGACTTCTTCTCTGCAAAATCTGAACGAGTGCGGAAATTGATGTAAGCGGGTTTCCAATTTCGTGAGCAACACCGGCTGCAAGCTGACCAATAACTGCAAGTTTTTCAGATTGATCTATTTGAGCTTGTAAACGTTTGTATTCCGTGTGATCTTTAATAATAATAGAGCGCCCCACATATTCACCGGTTGTGCTTGGCAAGCGGGAAACACTAAGTCGCACAGTTATAAATTCGCCATTCTTTTTTACACGTTCGGTTTCTACAATGCTTGTGTATCCAATCTTGCGCGCATCTTCAATAATCCGGTCCCGTTCCTTTACATATTTTTCTCCAGCCGGAAAAAGAACCTTTGACGGTTTGCCGATTATTTCGTCTTCTTTGTAGCCAAATATTTTTTCCGCGCCTTTGTTCCATGCAATAAATTTTTCATTCTCATCAACAACCATTATCGCTTGATCCGACGAAACAAGAATGCTTTTTAGATACTGCTGGTCAAATTCTAACTTGGAAGCGAGACGGTCTCTATCTAATACAATCTCCTTCATCTTCGTTTCTTGATGAAGCATTCCGTAGCGGGCGTATATTTGCTCAATCAGATCATCAAGAAAGCCGAGGAGTATTACCGGATCGGTTTCTGCAGAAGCTTCCAATTCGATTGAATTCAAAACGGCAAATCTACCTTGGCTGAAAATCTGGCTAATCTCAAGTAGGTTAAGATTTGTAGCTGAGAACAAATTGTAGCTTGAAATTAAAAACTGATCAGCTTCCTTATAGTCGGTTTTGCGGATTACATCAATAAATGTATTCAAGCTGCTGTAAACAAATGCTTGAATTTGTGTTTCGGTAAGTTTGTCCTTGTAAAGCGGAAGCAGAATATCAATCCACTTTTCGCTAATCTGGGCATAATACTTTTTAAGCAGTTCTATTAATAGTTTTTTCATTCAGCCGTTTTCTTAAGATTTTGTGAAAGGGAAGCGTCCTTCCAAACTTGTTCGAAAAATAAAGAAAGGGTGGTAGTTATGAAAGGAAAGTCCGCGCTATTCTTTTTGATTTAAGACACGCAATTTAGCGGAACTGAAGAAAGCAGCGCTCTGTATAAGAAACAGTTTGATTAAATTAGAACATCAGATGGAGAGAGTTATGAAGAGAATATTGCTGGCTGTAATTGTATTTGCAATTGTTTCGCAAACCATTTTTGCTTCCGGCGAAGTAATAGTGAAGCCAAATTTATCCGGCGTAAAAGTTTTTCTGCGCGGATCCGAGCTCAAGCAAAACGCTAAGGTGAAATTAGAAAAGGGAATTAACGAAGTTGTTCTGACCGGAATTGCCCAAAACATTGACCGGAACAGTATAAACGTTTCCGGGAAAGGGGACGGCGTTATTATTTCGGTAGTGCAGCGTTTTGATTATATGCGCTCGCCGGATAAACATCCCGATGTTAAAACGCTCGAAGACTCGCTTGAATTACTTAACAAGCTATTTGCAATGAAACAAAACGACAGCGATGTTCTCAAATATGAATTGGATTTAATCCTTGCTAACAAAAGCATTGGTAACGAAAAAATAGGAGTGTCAGTTGCGGAACTTCAGAAGATGTCGGAATTCTATAGAAAGAAAATTTCTGAAATTAAATCCCAACTTTTGCAAGCTTCATTAGATTCAAAAAAGATTCAGAAGAATATTGAAAGAGTTAACAAGCAGCTAAGTGAGCTGAATAGCCAATTGAACAAACCATCTAACGAAGTAGCAGTTTCAATTTCCGCAAAAGTTTCCGGCTCGTTCGATTTGGAATTATCCTACATTGTTTATGATGCCGGTTGGGTTCCAAACTATAACATTCGCGTTGAAAAAATTAATTCTCCGGCACAGCTAAACTATATTGCCAATGTTTATCAGAACAGCGGATTTGATTGGGACGATGTTGATGTAGTTCTTTCAACACGAAACCCAAACCGCAACAACACCAAGCCGGAATTGTATCCTTGGTATTTAGATTTCTTTAAACCGATTAGTTTTCAGAGAGAAAAAGGCGGTATGTTGAAAGCTGTTTCGATGGATAACATGGTTCAAGCTGCGGCACCATTAGCAACAGAATCAATGGCGGATTATTATGAAGCTGTTGAAACCCAATTAGCTGTTGAGTTTACGCCTTCGCTTAAGTATTCAATTCCGTCTGATAACAAGCAGCACTCCGTTGCCATAAAGGATTACAGCATTAAAGCTGATTACGAATACTATGCAATACCTAAACTTGATAACAATGCTTTCTTGGTAGCGCTTCTAACTGATTGGAGTGAATTTAACTTATTACCGGGCGAAGCGAACATCTATTTCGAAAATTCTTATGTGGGTAAAACGAACATAAATCCGGAAACTACGAAAGACACTTTAGTTGTTTCTCTCGGCAGAGATGAAAACGTTAGCGTTAGCCGTGAGCAGTTAAAAGACTTTACAGAAGACAAATTCCTAAGCAGCGATATTGAAAGAACGTTTGCATACGAAATTAAAATAAAGAATAATAAGAAAGGTGCGGTTAAACTTACCGTTGAAGAACAGATTCCAATTTCCCAGCACGAAGATATTGTTGTTCAAATGATTGACTTATCCGGCGGGAAGTATAACAAAGAAAACGGCGAGTTAAAGTGGACTGTAAATGTTGATGCGGGCAAATCCGTTGCGAAGAAACTTGTGTTCAGCGTGCGTCATCCAAAAGATAAACAGATTCAAGGATTGTAAAACTAAGGCGCTTAGCAGAGCGCCTTAGTTATATAAAATGGAGTTAAATGAAGATACAATTGCCAACTTAGGGAATTCAAACCTACTTTCTTGTATACATAGAAAAGTCTATATTGTATTCACTCTCATTCAAAACACAAAATCATTATGAAATTTTTTAATAACAATTTATCTATAAAAATAATTTTTCTAATTGGTGCTCTAACTGTTCTTTTTCTTAATCATGCGCTGAATATCTATCCGTTCAGAGAATTGTTTCGGTATCTGGTTGATACAGAATACTACTGGTTGGTTCCAACATTCACAATTATTTTTATTGGATTCTTGTTGTTTTATATAAGTATGAGAAAGAAGGTTGTTAATGGTAAGATTGAGATGTTTAACGCTACAATTAGAACAGTTCAAGATGTATTACAAAATTCTTATTCGTCTTTGCAATTGTTAATTCTAGATATGAAAGATGAAAATGTTGATCCTGTTATAGTTCATAAGACCGAGAAGAATTTGGAAGAAATGCATAAAGCAATAAAAACACTTGCCGGGATTGACCCTGAGAATATTAAACTGGAAGAATTAAACAAAAAGCTGTCAATAATAAGAATGCGCGATACTGTAACAAAGTAAATATATCTTGAAATAAGCAGCGTGTATGTTTAGGATGTCTTTTTGTAACTCCTAAATGCAAAAGTAAACTGCTTGAAAAAGTTTGCTGGAAAAAATGTTTTCAAACCATACTCGGCAGCTCGTTCTTCCGGCAAGTAAGCTGTTCCAAATATCCAATCCCAAAAAGCAAACTTGGTTGCAAAATTTTTGTTTCTTCCTTTACCAGTGGTGTGGTGAATCCGGTGCATTTCCGGTCCGTTAATTATCTTTTGCATCCAACCGGTATTAATGCCGAGATTCGCGTGAATATACATTCCCCAAACTCCGCTTATTACACCTTTGTATGCAGCAACTTCCGGCGGTGCGCCGAGAAGAACAATCGGTAAAAACTCCACAGTTTGATTGATGAGAATTTCGAAAGCGTGAGAGCGTGAACCGGAAAGCCAATCAACAGTTTTGGGCGAGTGATGAGCTTCGTGCAAACGCCAAAGATATTTATTGCTGTGCATGAAGCGGTGCATCAAGTAAATGTATAAATCATGAGTGAGAGTAAAGAAAACGAGCTGAAGCCAAATTGGAACGTTTGCAAAGAGTTGAAGCCGCGATACACCGTAGCTTTCATCAATCCATTTAATGATGAAAGTGAATATGATTATTCCCAGAATATAGCTTTGTGCAATTGTATAGAGCGCGAAGTCGTTAAAAAATCCTTCGCGTAAAACTCTTTGTCCTTTGTTGTAGGGAAATATTCTTTCGAGGATGATGAACAATAGCGCTGAAAGAATGATTATAGAGTAAGAAATGATCTCGTATGAATGTAAACCTAAGATTAAATTCTGTTTCATTGATTCACTTTGTACATCGCCTGTGTCTAAAAAGAAAACCGCAGAGATTATTTTGTTTCCGTTCTCGATTTAACCCGTCTAAGTTTCTGAAGATTACCGGATTCACTCTCGTAAACTTTTTTAATTCCGTCACCCAAAGCTTTTTCAATATCGCGAATATCCTTTACCAATCGCTGAAGACCAACAATTTCAACTGATGCGGCTTGGTCGGTTCCCCACATAGCGCGGTCAATAGTTATATGTCTTTCAATAAATGAAGCGCCGAGAGCAACAGCAGCCAGTGTTGGCGCAAGTCCGGTTTCGTGTCCGCTATACCCAATCGGAATATTTGGAAACAACTCCTGGTAAGTCTGAATAACTCTCAAGTTCAATTCTTCGACCGCACAAGGATAAGTAGAAGTTGACTGAGCAATTAAAATATTTTCGCTTCCAAGAAATGAAACTGCAGCTTGCACTTCTTCAATGGTTGACATACCGGTTGAAAGCATTATTGGTCTGCCGGTATCTTTAACACGCTTGAGTAAGTTTCCATCAGTCAGTGAAGCTGAAGAAAGTTTGTACATAGGCCGCTTAAACTTTTCTAAGAAAGCGACTGCTTCTTCATCCCATGGAGACGCAAACCAATCAATTCCTTTTTCTTTACAGTAACCATCTATTTCAAGAAATTCTTCAAATCCAAATTCAACTTTGCGGCGGTATTCTATGTAAGAAATTCTTCCCCATGGAGTTTCGCGTTCAATATTCCATTGATCTTTCGGTACGCAAAGTTCCGGTGTTCGCTTCTGAAATTTAACAGCATTGCAACCGGATTTAACAGCGCCTTCAATCAGCTTTTTTGCAATCTCAATAGAACCATTGTGGTTTATTCCAATCTCTGCAATAATATAAACCGGTTCGCCCGCTCCAATAAATTTATTCCCAACTTTCACTTTCCCCAATTTACTTTCCTTTCTGCTTTTTGATTTTCGCATCAATAATAATTTCCGCCAAATCACGGAAAGCACCGTTGCCCCCTTTGTTTTCAACAATTATATCGGCTGCGTCTTTTGCAAACTTAGTTGCATCGTTTGGGCAAGCACTTAAGCCAACACGCTTCATTATTGCAACGTCAATTGTATCATCGCCCATGTAAGCAATTTCTTCTTCTTTCAAATTTTTTCTTACAAGGATTTCATCAAGCGCCTTTTCTTTTTCTGTTACACCAAGATGAAGTTCTGTGATTTTAAGCTTCTCAGCTCTTCTTCTAACAATATCGGTATTTTCGCGGGTCATAATTCCGGTTTCAACATCAACAAGAGTACGCAATCTTTCAACACCCATTCCATCACGAATCGAAAACCGTTTTAGCTCTTCACCTTTTGTTGAATAATAAACTCCGGTATCGGTTAGAACGCCGTCAACATCGGCAATTACAAGTTTTATCTTTGCCGCTTTTTTGTAAATCTGTTTTTTGTCTAATTTCTTTTTCATGAATGCCTTATAAATTTTACCATGCTGTCCAGCCGCCGTCAACAACCAAGTTGGCGCCCGTCATATAACTTGATGCATCGCTGGCGAGAAAAATTAATGCGCCTTTGTAATCCGTTGGCTTTGCCATTCTTCCTAATGGAGTTTTAGTGGAATACTTCTCAACAAAAAATTCGTCTTGAGAGTTCTCTACTCCGCCGGGGGAAAGAGTATTTACGCGCACACCTACTTTTCCCCAATATGAGGCAAGATATTTAGTGAACATTATTACCGCGCCTTTTGTAGCTGAATAAGCAGGCGGTTTGTAAAATGCTTGAGTTCCATCTTCCTTAATGTAAAGCGATTGGTCCGGCGCTGTAATTCCGTAAGTGGAAGCTATGTTAATTATGCTTCCCGAGTTTTGCTTTGCCATTTCGGATCCCAAAATTTGAGAGCAGAGAAAAACCCCAGTTAGATTCACATCAATAGATTTTTGCCAAAGCTCCAGAGGATAATTTTCAAACTTAGATTGCTCTGTAGCGGCTTTCGGATTTTCAAACATATCATTTATGGCTGCGTTGTTAACCAGCACATCAATATGTCCAAACTTAGCTAAAACTTTATCGCGAAGATTTTTAATAGTTTCCGGGTTAGTTACATCGAGAGTAATTCCCAAAGACTCGGTTTGTAATTCCTTGGCAAATCTTTGGCACTTCTCTTCATTGGTATCTGCAACAACTACATTGGCACCGGCTTCGCTTAATGCTTTGCAATGTTCCTTGCCGATCAAGCCCAGCGCGCCTGTTACAATTGCCGTTTTATTTTTAAGAGAGAATAATTCCATTTGGCATTTCACTTGTAATTACAAACCAACTATTTGTTTGAACTATAAATACACATTAAAGATAAACAAAAATGGAACGCAGATTTAACAGATCAAACTGATTTTCACTGATACAGATTAACAGACTGATTAAGAAATCTTCGTTCGGAATTTATCCGCCGATTTTTGGCGGACTCTTCACTATCTTTTCACCGGTTTCATGTTAAAATTATCAACCTTGCGGAAGACCGGCTGAACAGGCTCACCTTTTAGCATTTCTTTTAGTTTGCCTTCTGCAACTGCTTGCTTCAAAACTGATAACGATTCTTCAAGTGCTTTCAATGTATAATCAACATCTACATTTGAGTGAGAGTAAGACATGTTAAAAAATCCTTGCCAAAGAACTCCGCGCTTAATCATTTCTTGCTGCATTAAAGATTTCTGCAATAACGGATCGCCGGCTTTCTCATCAAACGTTGCCATTGAACGCCAGTTGTAGCCTATTGCCTTTGTGAAATCAATTCCGAGTTTTTGCGCGATTGAGTTATAGCCGTTTTTCAATTTAGCGCCTTGTTCATCTAAAAACTTTGGAACGTTTTTCTCACGAAGTTCTTCAATTGTAGCTTTTGTTGCGGCAAGTGAAAGTGCTTCGCCGCCGAAAGTTGTGTAGAAAAAAATATCTTCGTCAGCGAGCTGCATAATTTCTTTCTTACCGGCTAAAATTGAAATCGGCATTCCGTTAGCAACAGCTTTAGAGTAAGTAGCGAGATCAGCTTTGATTCCGAAATACTCTTGAGCGCCGCCAAGAGCCATTCTAAACCCGGTCCACATTTCATCAAATATGAGTACGATTCCCTTTTCTTTACAAAGCTCAGCAACCTTGTGAAGGAAATTATCTTTTGGTTCGTTAAACACAACAGGTTCCAAAATTACAGCAGCCGTATCTTCATCAATAGAATTTTTTAATGAATCAATATCGTTATAGTTAAACGTGAATGAGTTTGCCTGCACAGCTTCCGGAATACCATGGTTTCGGGCTGTAACAGCAATGTACCAATCGTGCCAGCCGTGATAGCCGCAGCAGAGAATTTTATTTTTGCCTGTGTAAGCGCGCGCAAGACGAACTGCTGCACTTGTAGCATCAGCGCCGGTTTTACTGTAGCGCACTGCTTCCGCATTAGGAATGATTTCTCTAATAAGCTCTGCAACTTCAACTTCGAGAGGATGCATCATAGAAAAAGTTATTCCATCTTCTAATTGTTTCTTAATTGCATCATCCACTTTTGGATAAGCATAACCAAGCGAAAGGGGACCTACGCCCATCATGTAATCAATGTATTCATTTCCATCTGCATCCCAAACGTGCGAACCTTTTCCTTTTACTAAATATTTGGGAGCTACACCGTTTATCCATTGTGTTGGACCTTTAGCAAGAGTTTGAGTTACTGATGGAATCAATCCAACTGCGCGGTTATAAAGTTCGTTCGATTTTTGAATCGTAGGGAAATCGTTTGTTAATGAAATTTTATTTGGCATTCTAACTCCACTTTTCTCTTTGTTCTCTGCGAATACTTTGCGTTCTCTGCGTTAAATCTTTAACCGCAAAGGACACAAAGAATGCGCAAAGTACGCAAAGAGGTTATTGAAAATTATTCAAGATTGTCTGAGAGATTTTCTCCGCTGTAAACCCCTCATACTCAAGTACATCGTTGAGCAATGCTGGTTTGAACCAAGTTTTTAATGCAATTGGTAAAACGTCAGCAGCGATTTTGTTTTTAAGCAAAAGTTCACCGACAATGCTGTAAAGTCCGCCTGTAATCAAGTGATCTTCGATAGTAACAATCTGTTTGCATTCACGAACTGCTTTCATCACGGCATCTTCATCAATAGGTTTTGGTGTGCGGATGTTTATTAATCTAACTGACTTTCCTTGTTCTTCAAGAATTTTTTTTGCTTTGAACGCTTCACCAAATAAAAATCCATAGACAAGAATAGCAATATCGGTTCCATCACCAAATGTTTCAGCTTTACCAATTTCCAGCGGAGAGTGTTCTACCAAAGCTTGTGTTGGATTGTAGCGCATGTAAAATGGGGATGGGTATTGAATCGTAGTTTTCAAACCTTTCAGCATATCATCTTCATCAGCGGGGCAAAAAACATTCATATTCGGAATGCCGCGCATGATTGAAACATCCTCAATCGCTTGATGTGTTGGACCGTTTCCATCAGAAAGAAAGCCGGGCACTGCGCCAACAATTTTAACCGGAAGATTCCCGATTCCAACATCAGTGCGGATGAATTCGAAAGCGCGCATTGTTAAAAATGTTGCAAGCGCGTGTACAACCGGAACTCTTCCGCGCAACGCGAGCCCGGCAGCCATGCCAATCATAGTTTGTTCGGTTATTCCGGTATCAATAAAATTTTTAGGAATAAGCGGAGGCAATGCTCTAAATGCCGCTCTATTTTCAGATGTCATAATTATATAGCGATCATCTTCATTAATTAGTTTGAGTACAATATCTGCGTATGTCATATTATCTTGCCACAATAGTTTCAGAAGTTAATTTTGTTTTTTTCTTGCTGTGCAGTTCGCTTAACAAACCTTCAACTTCTTCCGGTTTGAAATTTACGAACCATCTATCAGCGCGTTTTTCTATGCTTGGCAAACCTTTGCCGCGTACGGTTTCCGCAATCACAACAGAAACTTTTCCTTTTTGGAAAGGAAACTCTTTAAATGTTTGATCCATCTTTTCAAAGTTATGTCCGTTCACCTTCTTTACTTCACAGCCGAACGCTTCAAATTTTTTCTTTAGCGGATTTAGCGGAATCAACTCTTCAGTAGGCATGTTTGCCTGAAACTGATTGCGGTCAACTACAATCAGTAGATTATCAAGTTTGTATGCGGATGCAACAAGTAAACCTTCCCACATCGAACCTTCGTTTAGTTCGCCATCGCCCACAACTACAACAACTTTGTTTTTTTGTTTGCGGAGTTTACAATCCATTGCAACGCCCATAGCTACGGAAAGATTATGTCCTAATGAACCGGAATGAAATTCAACACCGGGAATATTTCTGTTTGGGTGCCAGTAAATGGTATCGTTGGTTTTTAAATGATTGCTTAACCGAGATTCTTCCAGCCAGCCAAGCTCAACATAAGTTCCGTAAAGCGCCGGAACATCGTGTCCTTTCGACAAGAAAAAATAATCTCGTTTGGGATCTGAAAGATTTTCGGGAGAAACATTTAAGAATTCTTTGTACAGATATAAAATTATGTCCGCGCATGATAAAGATGCGCCGATGAAGCAGCCGCCGTTTCCGCTCATTCTAATAATGTGCTCGCGAACCTTTAGCGCTTGGTTTTGCAGCTTAGTCAGTTTTTTGTTTGTCATTGTTTAGTTTGCTTTTGTATTCGTCAATGTGAGTTAATTCGTCGAGATGATTTTCATACCAATATCTACCCAAATACTGAGAATTGATTTCGGCGATTTCCGGTTTTCTATTCAGTAGCGAAAGTATATCGTTGATGGAAAATTTCTTATTGGTAGGATAAAGTTCTTCATAAATCTTGCGAATGAATTCGTAATCTTCGGGATAATCAATTGTCCAGCGGTGAGTAGATGAATAATCTAATCCGGTTTCCCACGCAACGTTACCAATCTTAAATGCGTCATCATGTTCCCAAATGAATGGAGTTGTATGCTCACGTTCATATTCTTTGGTAGCATCTTTCCACGCGCATTCCAAAGAAGCAAAAGACATTATCTCAACATCGTTACCATCAGGATAAGTTGCCGGATGTAAATTGCTCACAAAGTCCAAATCATCATTTTTGATGTAGTGTTCAATCACTTTATCAATCACATAGGGATCAATGAGTGGGCAATCGGAAGGAATTTTCACAACAGCATCAGCAGAAAATTTCTTACCGGTTTGATAATGCCTATCAAGCAAGTCGGTTAAGTTTCCCCGAAAACATGCGAGATTATTTTCTGCGCATAACTTTTCAATTTCATCATCATCACTATTGTAAGAAGTAGCTACAACTAACTTTCCAATAAACTGAGCTTTCTGAACTCGCTCTATCATTCTAAGTAAAAGCGGTTTGCCGAGAATTGGAAGCATAATCTTTCCCGGCAATCTGGTTGATGACATTCTCGCTTGTATGATAGTTACGACTTTCATGCTGTTGTCAAATCAAGTTTACTATTAATTTCTTCTTGAGCAACATTCGCTGCCTCGAGAAGTTTCATCCCAACTCCGGCTATTCTCTCAGCAGATGTTCCATCGTTTTGCCAGGGTAATAATCTTTTTAGCTCTTCAATATCAAAATAGGAATGAACTTCTTTGCCAAGTACTAAACCAACAAATGAAACAGATGAATACTTTGTAATCAAGACATCGCAGTTAGCAATCATGTGGTTTGTGTTTCCGCTTGTGAAAACTATTGCGCCCGGTGCATACATATTAACTTCTTTTGTAGCGCGTTCAAAATTTTCATTCGGGTGCAGCTTGAAAATCATTGGTCGTCCGTTGGCAATTTTCACGCAATCCTTGATAAACTGAATTCTGTTTTCAAGTTTGTATGTTTCGCGTGCATCGGAAGTGCAGACTAATACATAATTTTTATGAGGGAAATCATTTTCTAAAGCTTGTTTTACATTATCAAAATTTGGAATCCCGGTTACAATAAGTTTGTCAGGTTGTACTCCTTTGCGATTGATAAAAAACTCTTTGTATCCTTCTGAAGCTACACAGAAGGAATTATATCTGTATGACATTCCCATGGTTGAGGTACTGGCAAGCCAGCGCGGTATTCTGAAATACTTAACCAAATAGAACATCAAGTTTTCCGGGTCGGTCATTCCTTCTTGAACAAGAATAACTTTGGTATTGCGGATGTTTTTGGGATAAATCAAATCGGCGCATGTGAAAACCAAATCGTAATTGCGACTGATGCCGCGGTAATCCATTTTAAGATTATTATCGCGCAAATATTTTTCTGTGTTTCTTCTGAAAGGGCCGTTAAGAATGGAAAATTTTAAGTAGCCGAGGCTGACAACAAAGTTTATAAATCCATCGGCGTAGTATGGTGTAAAGTAACATTCTTGCTCTCCAAAATAGCGGGAAATCTGATGCATCATAGATGTTTGATTGAGCGAGCCGCAAATGAAAAGTATTTTCTTCGGAGTCATATAAAGCATTTTTGTTCGACTCAAATTTAGTTTTTTGAATCGGTAAAGTGAAATTTGAGTTGTTAAGTTATCGTTAAAATTAAGTTGTTTGAGGAAAGAAGAAGGTGTTTATTTCCCGGAGGTGGATTTAACTAATTCGCCATCGGCATATTCAGCTTGTTTTGTTACTTTGCCCGCTTCATCGTAGGAAAAACATTTGCCGTTAAGCAGATTATCTCTAAAGATCATGAATTCGGATATTTGTCCGTTTTCGTGATATGATTTGGCTATCCCGTTGCGCAATCCGCCCGAATAGTCTTCTTCAGCAGTCAGTTTACCGTTTTTCGAAAACCATTTAACGGTTCCGTTCAGCTTATCATTTCTGAAGTTTCTTGTTGATTCAATTTTGCCGGAGGGGAAAAAAGTTTTCGCTTCTCCTTCACGGATATTGTCGGCATAATTTTCTTCCGAAATCTTTGTTCCTTCTGAGTCAAACTTTTTTGATAAGCCGGTTCTAACACCTTTTATAAAAGTAGCAATTTCCGCCAGCGCGCCACCATCATGGTAAAATGTAGATTCTCCTTCAAGCTTATCAGCTTTGTAGTTTAGTACTGCTTTCAAAAAACCGCTTGGATAGTATTCCTTAATAGTTCCTTCAAGTTTTCCTTCGCGGAAGTGAAGTTCTTTGCTGAAAGTTCCTTCGTCGTGAAATTCTTCGAAGCTCTCTTCAACCTTATCAAACTTGCCTTGAATTCCATAGCGGGTTCGCTTTACAATTTGCCCGGCTTTGTAAACATCAATTACTTTGATTGAGCCGTCCGGATAGTACAGATAGGATTCACCTTCAAGCTTATCGTTAATATATTTTGCCTCGAGCGCGAGCACACCGTAATCATAATAAACTTTGTTGATGCCTTCAAGTTTATCGTTCACGTAATTGCGTTCAACTTCTACTTTGCCGTTTTCAAAAAATATTTTAGAAAGTCCGTTTAGTTTTCCCCCGTTGTAATTCCAAATCGCTTGCAGCTTGCCGCTCTTGTAATATGTTTTGCTAAATCCTTCTTGAACATTGTTAACATAATTTGGCTCAGACCAAAGTTCGCCCGATTCATAGTACCACTTGGAAGTTCCCTCGAGTTTCCCATTTCGGTAATTCCATTCCATGCTTTTAGTACCATCTTCAAAATACCAAGTCGAGATTCCTTCCTCTTTGCCGTTAACATAATTCCACTCTTTCCAGAGCTTCCCAGACTCGTAAAATTCCTTGTAAGTCCCGTTGCGAACGCTGCCGTAATAAACGCCTTCGGATTTTACTTTATCGTTCTTGTAAAATTCCCGTTTGATTTCTTGCGCGGAAACAACAGAATGAGCCGCAAACAACAGAATAACAAGCAATATTTGTGTGGATTTCTTTTTCATAACGAAAATTTGTGTGGCGAAGTTAACCACAAAATAGATAATGTGAAATGGAGAAGAGTTGATTAAATTTGTTCTAAGAATCAGAGGGTTTAATGTTTTCAACAAATGTTAAGGTTTATTTCTACGATGCCGATCCGGCTGGAATTATTTTTTACGCCAGCGTTTTTAAGTATGTTCACGCAGCTTACGAAGATTTTTTAAGAAGCCTTTCCCCGCAACGGAATTTCTTTTTCGACCGGGAATATATTTTGCCAATAATGCATGCCGAAGCCGATTACGTTCGCCCAATTCTTGTTGGCGATGAGTTGAAGGTCGAAGTTTCGGTTAGTTTGCTAAAAAGTTCGTCATTCGAGTTAACTTACCGTTTTTACCGAGCCGACCAATTTACCGCAATGGCTAAGACTGTTCACGTTTGTGTACTTAAAGAAAAGTTTGAAAAGATAGAAATGCCGAAGGATTTTTATGACCAGCTTAAGCTTCATCTAAGTTAAGCCGCCGCAAAAGTTCTGCGCGTTTTATTTTTCCCATTTCATTGCGGGGAATTTCTTCTACAAAGAAAAACTTTTTTGGGATTTTGAATCCGGCGAGTTTTTCTTTTAGCTGAGATTTTATTTCACTTTCGGATAGATTTTCACAAACGATTGCCGCGCAAACAATTTGTCCCCACTTTTCATCTTCCATACCGAACACAAAATTTTCTTGTATTCCAGGGAATGATAGAAGTGCTTCCTCAACTTCTTTTGCGCTTACATTTTCGCCGCCGGTAATTATAATATCCTCCCGGCGCGACTCAATGTATAAATATCCTTCATCATCCAGACAACCATAATCTCCAGTATGATAGAAGCCGTCAACAATTTTCGTTTGAGTTGATTGTTGGTCGTTATAATATTCCTTGAACAATGTAGGCGAAGAAATCAGAACCTCGCCAATAGTGCTGTCATTAGTATCTTCCGCATTTTCATCATCATCTTTGATGTTAATCTTTATTTCATTTGTTAAAGCAAATCCTACTGACTCGGATCGAATATATAAATCAGAAGAATTAAGAGCGGCGACCATAGAACAAGTTTCTGTTGAACCGTAAACTTTTACAATTGGGTAGCCGGCATCTATAGCTTTGCTGCAAATTTCGGGCGAAAGTGGTCCACCACCCAGAAATACATATTTCAGATTAGTGTTTGGTTCAGTGTCTTCGTCAATAATCCGCTTTACAGTTGGTGAAACCATAGAAACATGAGTTGGATTGAATTCAGCCATTGCATCTATTACCGCTTCATGTTTTAAATGATTTGGGAAAATTACTCCGCAGCCGGAAAGTAAACTGCGAACTAGAATCATAAACCCGCCAATATGATAAAGCGGCAGAGAAGATAGCCAAAGATCGTTTGGGCTAAGTGAAAAGAAGGAATCCATAGCTTTAACACTTTCGTACAAGCTTTTGAATGTATGAACAACTGCTTTTGGCTTGCCGGTTGAACCGGAAGTAAACATGATGAGTGACGAGTGTAGAGTCCGCCTTACAGGCGGATAAACTCCGAACGTAGAGTGACCAATACTGTTTGGTTTAAAATTGTTTTCTAGAAAATTAAAATCATCCAAAGAAATGTTTTGAACAGATTCGTATTTCCATGTTTCTTTATTCATAGTAATGAGAAATTCCGCATCAACTTTTTTAAGCTGCCACGAGATTTCTTCTATAGTATTTCGAGTATTTAACGGTACAGGAACAGCGCCCAAGAGCCAAAGTGCGTTTACAATAATCCAAAATTTATAATTGTGATCGGAAAGTATGCCGACGTTATCGCCATCCTTTATTCCGAGCGAAGATAAATATTCTGCAGTAGCTAATGACTGCTCAAGTAATTTATCATAATTAATTCTTTGTTCGCTCGTATAAATAGCAATTTGATTGGGAGACAGCCGGGCTTGTTCAATTAACCAATGTTCCATGTTAGTTAGTTTAATCATCAGAAAGGCAAATTAAATTTTGGCGGATAGTTAGATGGATTAAAAGAAAATTTTGCTTGATTAATACCGTAGGTATCAACACACAAATCGCCTTCAAAAAAAGCGGGTGTATCGAGTCCGTGAGCAAAATTGTGATTTGTTAATGAAGCTAACATTACGAGTACACTCTTGCCAACTACGCTTTCAAACGCAGAAGAAATGATTATTTTTTTATTAAGACGTTGAGCAGCTTCAATAATTTTGAGCGAAGAAAAAATGCCGCCGGCTATCATTGGTTTGATAACTAAAAATTCGGCTTTACATTCCTTTATGTATAATTCAGCAGTCTGCTGAGATTTGATGGATTCATCAAGTGCAATTGGTATGTGAGATTCTTCAACAGTTCTAAAAGTGCTGCAAGTGAACTCGCACGGTTCTTCAACAAATTCTATTATGTAATCTTTGAAGCGTTCAAGGTATTCAATCGCTTCATCGGAGCTCCATTTTTGATTAGCGTCGAGCCGTAATTTTATATCGTATCCAAAAGTATTTCGTATTGCTTCCAACAATTCAAAATCATCGTACGGATCTTCTCTGCCAACCTTAATCTTGAAAGTGTCAAAGCCTAACTCAATCTTCTCTTGAATCTTGGAAAGTATATTTTCCAAACTATCAAAACCTAAAACTGCGTTTACTGGAATTGTTCTGTTGACTAAACCTAATTTTCTAATCCAATACATTGTATCTCGCTGAAAAGCCAAACTCAGCATCGCCTGTTCAACTGCAAACTTTACGGAAGATAATTTGCTTGGAATGCTAAAGTCGTTTTCAAATTCAGTTTGTTTTAGAAATTCTAAAGTGCCTTTTAAGGACGTTTCCGCTTCTTCCAAGTTTTCTTCACTAAATCCCGGCAGAGGCGAACACTCTCCGTAACCAACATTACCAAGCTCATTGGTAAGTTTTAGTATCAATCCTTTTCTTTCTGTAAAAGTGGTTAATGAATTTTGGAATGGAGTTTTTAGCTTTAGAGCAAATGGAAAGTATTTTGCTTCTTCAATAATCATATAAGAATTCCGGCAGCAAAGAGAAGACCATAAAGCGCGGAAAGTTTTGCCGTTAGCTCGAGAGTTTTATTTAACTCACGCCCGCGCAAAGTAAAAATCATTTTTATCAATTTAACTGAAAGAGGAAGCGAGATAAGAGGTAGAAAAACCCAAGCGCTGTTTTTGTAAGTGAAATAAACTACGAACAAGATTGCGTAAGAGACTATCATAAAGAAAACATATTGAAGCCGGGCAAATTTTTCTCCAAGCAAAACAGCAAGCGTGTTTTTGCCATTAGATTGGTCTTCTTCGCGGTCACGGTAATTATTTACTACAAGTATGTTTGTAATAAGTGCGCCAACCGGAATTGATGACCAAAAGGCAAACGGTGAGATTTCGTTTGCTTGCACATAATATGTTCCAACAGTTCCAATCAAACCAAAAAATAAAAAGGAAGCGATATCGCCGAGACCATTGTAAGCAAGTGGAAATGGACCGGCTGTGTATGCAATTCCAGCAAGGATTGAAATAACTCCGAGCAGTAAAATTTCCCAACCGGCTAAATGAACTAAATACATTCCAAGAACAAAACTCAATCCGAAAACAAAAATTATTCCCAATTTCATTTCGGGAATTGAAATTAAGCCGGAAGTAACGACGCGCTTTGGACCAATGCGGTCTTTTTTATCTGTTCCATGAAGAAAATCGTAAAGATCATTTACAAAGTTTGTTCCAATCTGAATTAGTATTGCACAAACGAGAGCCACAATTGCGGCAAGCGGTTTAAACATTCCATCATTGATTGCAATGGAGCTGCCAACCAAAACCGGAACAAGTGCTGCGGGTAAAGTTCTTGGACGGGTTGCTAAAACCCACGCATCAAATTTTGTGATTGTATTTGCTTGCTGCTGAATCATCTACGGCACTCTAGGAAATTTTTTGAAATCCGGTTTTCGTTTTTCGTTGTAAGCGTTTTTACCTTCTTGAGCTTCATCGCTCATGTAGTAAAGCAAAGTTGCGTTGCCGGCAAGTTCTTGTATTCCGGCTTGTCCATCAAGTTCTGCATTGAAAGCAGATTTAAGTAAACGTAAAGCAAGCGGGCTCATTTCCAAAATTTCTTTTGCCCACTGAACTCCTTCGGCCTCAAGCTGTTCTACCGGAACAACTTTATTTACAAGTCCCATTTGCATTGCTTCTTGTGCGTTGTATTGGCGGCACAAAAACCAAATTTCGCGTGCTTTCTTTTGTCCAACAACTCTTGCAAGATAACTTGCGCCAAAGCCTCCGTCAAAACTTCCAACTTTTGGTCCGGTCTGTCCAAAGATTGCATTATCTGCAGCGATTGATAAATCGCAAACAACATGAAGTACATGTCCGCCGCCGATTGCGTATCCGGCAACTAATGCTATAACCGGTTTAGGAATGCTGCGGATTTGTTTTTGCACATCAAGAATATTTAAGCGGGGAACGCCATCTTTGCCAACGTAGCCTTTGTTGCCGCGGATTGACTGATCACCACCTGAGCAGAAAGCATATTTGCCATCTTTAGCCGGACCAGCGCCGGTGAGAAGAATTACGCCTACATCAGAATCTTCGCGCGCGTCGGAGAAAGCATCGAATAATTCTTTTGTTGTTTCGGGACGGAAAGCATTTCGTTTTTCGGGACGATTGATGGTAATCTTTGCAATTCCATCCATCTTCTCAAAAACTATATCTTGATACTCTTTGGCTTTAATCCATCTGAAGCTCATTACTACCTTCAATCTTGTTCAAAAATTCCAAGACTAAATTAGTAAAAAGCTCCGGCTTTTCTAAGTGTGTGTTGTGCCCAGATTGAGGAATGATTTTGTGCTTGGCAAGCTTAAGTTTTTGAACCATTCTTTTATTTATTGAGGTAAACTTCTCATCGTTTTCTCCGGTAATAAGCAAAACCGGAAATTCTAATTTGTAGAGGTCGTTCCAGTAACTATTCATTAAGCCGGTTGAAAAGGAAGAAAGCGAATTTGCTAAACCTGTAACGCTATTTTTATTACGCATGTTTTTTAGGTCATCAAAGTTTTGGAGACTTTGAAGTTTACCGAACATTGGCGAGCTAAGCCAGAATTCCATAAACGATTCGATGCCTTCCGTTTTAATCTTATCTGCCAAAAGAAAATCGTGCTCAACTCTTTCTTTTTTTGCGGTAACATCTTCAATGCCGGCGGTTGCGCTCTCGAAAATTCCGGCAATAATTTTTTGAGGATTCTTTAGTGAAAAAGAAAGTGCCGCCCTTCCGCCCATCGAATAACCGGCAATAATTATTTTCTCGAATCCGAAATGATTAAGTATAGAATTGATATGCCGTACAATTGCGCTGCAAGTGTACTGGTCTTCATCTTCCGGAGAATCAGTCTCTCCGTGACCAATTAAATCAATTGCAAAAGGGAAGTAGTTTGAGGGTAGCCGGTCAAAAATGAAATTCCAATCATGAGCGCAACCTGTAAAGCCATGTAAAAACAAAACGGGAATTTTAGAGGAATGATGAGCTGATTCATCAAAGAGGATATTAAACTGAATTCCGTCGAGTTTTAATTTCATTTATATATTGACTTATTTGTTTCGCAACTGCGCTCCAATACTTCTGGCGTTGGAGTTTTGATTTAATCGCGTCGGTTTTAACTTCGAGAACGGTAAGGCTTCTACTTGCCGGAGATAATTTAAGTTCCTTTCTCAAATGATTCCAGCTTTTAATTTTTACATATCTGCCTTCGTAGGCTTCAACAAATTTCCTAAAGTTGATTGAAAGAGGAGTTAAAAAATTTTCCTTCATTACTTCACGGTATTCGGAAATGGGCAGAGATTCAAAAATTCCGCCGCCGCTATTGTTAATTAGAATTACCGTTAGAGGAATTTTATACTTCACAGCGTTATGCAAGCCATTCATGTCGTGAAAGAAAGCCAGATCGCCAACGATTAGAAATGTTGGCGCCTTGGATACTTTTGCAATTCCAAGTGCGGTAGAGTTAATACCGTCTATTCCGCTTGCACCCCGGTTTGTAAATACGTTTAAGCGCTTATTCAAAACGGAAGCAAAGAAATCCATATCGCGGATTGGCAGCGAGTTAGAAACAAACAAGTTGGATTTTTCCGGCAAAGCTGTAATTACTTCTTTTGTTATTCTTCCTTCAAACGGGAATGAAACTTCTTCAACCATTTCTGATTTTAGAACCTCCGCAATCATATTCATTGCGCGCCAATCATCAAGCCATTCTGTGGATGTTTCCTTTTGAGCCGGAGACGCGTTTATAATTGCTTCGCAAAAATTTTCCGGATTCATTCTAATTATTGTTTTTGCCGTCAGCGATGGGTCGTTCAAATCACCATATTCATTGCAAAGGATTTTTTCAGCTTTAGAATTTTTGAAAAATTCTAATAACACATTTGCAGTTGGTGCGCTTCCAAACTGAATAATTACTTCTGGGTCATACTTGCTTTGAAAGTCGGTTGTTCTCACAAGCGCTGTAAAATTTTCAATTATGTTTTCTTTTTTATGATTTCCAAAACGGATTGAAGAAGAGCCATCGGCATAAACCGGAAATCCAAACTTTTCTGAGAAGCGGATTACTTGTTTGCCAAAATCATCGCCGTAATTGTTAAAACCAATTAAAATCAATCCGCGCTTGCCGTGGAATTTATTAGCGAGATTAGCAAAGTTAATTTTTCTCGTGTAGGTTTCTCTCAATTCAAAAGCTGAGTGAGCGTAAATTTTCTCAAGCATGCTGTTTTCAATGCTATCGGTATAAGAATTTGGTTCGAATGGTTTTTCAAATTGAAAGTTGAGATGAACCGGACCCTTATTTTCGAAGAAAGAAATTCGCACAGCTTCTTCGGCTAAATTACGTATATGAGTAAGGTTTTTAACATCAGGCAAACCCACATCATTAAATAAGCGAATGTGATTCTTATAAATGTTATGCTGATTAATAGTTTGGTTTGCGCCGCTACCACGAAGCTTGCGCGGTCTATCTGCAGTACAAACAATTAACGGAACTCTCTGATAGAAAGCTTCAATTATTGCCGGGTACAGTTCAGCAACAGCAGTACCTGAAGTAGTAACAATTGCGACGGGAGATTTAGTTTTCTTTGCCAGACCTAATGCAAAGAAAGCAGAGCTTCGTTCATCTACAATTGAATAAGTTGTAAAAGCTTTATTTGAAGTAAAAGACAAAGTAAGCGCAGTGCTGCGGGAACCGGGAGAAATGCAAACATGCTTAACGCCAAGTTCAGCCAAACGATTCGTAAAAACATCGCACCAGACAATATTACGGTTGATTGATAATTTCATTTTCCAGCAAAGACAAGATTGGTTTGAATTTTAGTTCTGTTTCGTGATACTCTGAAATCGGGTCGGAACCTTCAACTATTCCGCAGCCGGCATAAGCAGTAAGCATGTTATTTTTTAAGATTGCACTTCTGATTCCAACTGAAAATTCACACTTACGCTTTTCGTTAAACCAGCCAACCACACCCGCGTACAATCCTCTATCAAAATATTCTAAATCTTCAATCAATTCCCAAGCTTTTTTCTGTGGCAAACCGCAAACCGCCGGTGTTGGGTGCAGCTTTCTTAGTAGCTCTAAAATATCAACTCCTTCTTTAAGCATAGCTTTTATTGGAGTTTGAAGGTGTTGAATATTTTGAAGTTTTTTTATCTGTGGTTTTGGGTTATAGGAAATTTTTTCGGAAAAGTCTTCCAAATTGCTTAGTAAGAAGCTTAATACATTATTATGCTCGTTTATGTCTTTTTGATTATTAAGCAGGTTACTTTCCAAAACTAAATCTTCATTTAAATTAGCCCCGCGCGCAATTGAGCCGGCAAGTGCCTCGGTTTCAATCTTATTTCCATCAAGAGTAAATAATTTTTCCGGCGTTGAACCAAAGAAGATTGAGTCGTTTTCTTTATAAGCAAAAGTAATACATTCGGGATATTTGGTTTGAAGCTTTGATAGAAAACTGGAAATACTGAAATTGCTTTTTAGTACAAGTTGCATCCTTCTTGCGAGAACAATTTTTTCTATGTTGTGCTTGGTTATTTCATCAAGTCCGGCATTGATTATTCTTGACCACTCCTCAAGTTCGGTAGCTGATAAAATTTCGTAATCAGTAGCCGATTCTGTTTTAACTAAAGTATCAAGAGGAAGTAAGTCTAAAATCTTTTCAAAAATTTTAAGGTTCGGATTATTCCCAACGAACTGAAAAATAATAAGTGTGTTTTCAATACCACTCGCTATTAACACTTGTGGAATAAACCAACTTTGGTTCGGGTAATCTGACCAGAGATTTTCTTTCTTATCCGGCAGAAATTTCTCACCACCAAATACTAAAGGTATTTTACTCATTAAGCTGGAATCATAATTCGCTGATATAATTAACTCGTTGGGTTCCAGATTTCCCTTAGAAATCGTTTCAATAAGTTTTTCGGTGAATGGGCTTTCAATCTTTCCAACGCCGAGATTAGCTCTATTTCCGGATGGTTTTGAGAAAAAGAATAAGGTCTCTTCGTTCGAAAGAAGTTCGAATAAGCGCTCAATTTCAACTTTTTCGAGTTTAAACGTAAATCTTATGAGACTTTCATCCCTGATTGGTGTCTGACCTATAAACGCGAGGATTTCTTGAATGAATTTATGCAAGCTTTTATTTGTTTTTATTGTAAATATAATACGAATTCAGGAAGAAAAGTTTCAAATCAATCTGTCACTACGGAAATATAAAGCGCTTCGATAATTTATATGTAAAGATTATTAACTTTCTTTTTAAGACCGAATGCTCTATTTTTTACTTAGAGGTTCATTAGTAAAATGTTACGGTTAGGAGTAACAACAAACTAAAGAAAGGGTACATCAATGGCAGATAAGAAACAATCGGCCTTGGACTTATGGGAGAGGCTTTCCAAAGCTTACGACAAAGTCCGCAAAGTACAATCCAAACAAATGTTTGAGCAGAAGTTAACAACACCTCAATTTGGCGTGTTGGAAATTTTGCACAAGATGGGTCCGGTTCCGCTGAAAAGAATCAGCGAAGAAATGATGGTTACCGGAGCCAACATTACATGCGTTGTGGATAATCTGGAGAAGGAAGGATTTGTAAAAAGAATTCCTTCAAAAGAAGATAGACGGGTTATACATGCTGATTTAACCGCTCAGGGGAGAGTTAAAATTGAGTCAATTTTACCGGCATACGCAGACAGCATGGCAGCAGTAATTGGTTCTTTGAGCGACCACGAACAAAAGGAACTAACCCGTTTGTTGAACAAGCTTCAACAATAATCATTTGGATTTGAACACGAGAGCAATCCACTCATCCAAAGCGGATTTCTTAACAAGTTTAAATCCTTTTGAAGCGTATAAGCCGACAATATCAGTTTCATCTATGTCCAAAAGACCGGAAAGTATTAACCTTCCGGTCTTTTTTATTTTATCGCGAATCAAATCAACAATATCAATCAAGATATGTTTGTTGATATTGGCTACAACAAGATCAAACTCAGTTTCGCTTGCATCTTTTAGCTCGCATTGACGAACTTCAATTTTACTTTCCAAGGCATTTGCTTTAACGTTTTCAACACCGTTTAACAAACACCATTCGTCATTATCAATGCAAAGAGCTTTTGCGGCGCCAAGCATTACAGATGCAATTCCTAAAACTCCGGTGCCGGAGCCAATATCTAAAACCGATTCTCCGCCGACAACATATTTCTCAAGATGTTGAAGAACAAGTTTTGTTGTTGCGTGTTCTCCTGTTCCAAAAGACATTTTGGGATCAATCTTAATAATAAGCTGATTTGGTTTGGGCGTGTATTCTTTAAATGATGGTTTGATTACAATCCTATCAGTTACCTCAACCACACGAACATTTTTCTCGTACTCTTCATTCCAATTCCTTTCTTCAAGGGTTTGTTCTTCCGTCTGAAATGATTCAATGAAGTTTTCATTTACAAGCTGCTGCAAAATTCCTTCAACATCTTCGCGGCTGGTATTTTTAG
Organism: Stygiobacter sp. RIFOXYC2_FULL_38_25; assembly: GCA_001803165.1. Classification (GTDB taxonomy): domain Bacteria; phylum Bacteroidota; class Ignavibacteria; order Ignavibacteriales; family Melioribacteraceae; genus Stygiobacter. The sequence continues at coordinate 219,478 of MHAZ01000012.1, forward strand.
ATTCACTGATAAAAACTGTGATGTAATCATCGAACTCGTTTATGCCGTCTATATCAAGCTGCCATAGCATTCCGGTTACCGTTTCTACATCAAACGGAACTGTTGTGATTTTAATTTCTTTGTAAGTTTTCATAGATCTTCAAATAATATTTCGCAAAGTTTATCTTGAATTTTTCTTGCTTCGGAAGCGCTGCCAACGTAATTCTGTATGAGAATGGAAAAAGCCAGCCAGTTTTCTTTTTTTGTTTTGATGTAACCGGACAAAGATGCAACGCCGCTTATAGTTCCGGTCTTTGCAAACACATTTCCTTTTGCCGGAGAATTTTTATAGCGATTAGACAATGTTCCATCAACTCCGCCAATTGGTAGCGATGCGAGAAAAGCATCAAAAGTAGTTTTGTCTTGGCTATACATAAAAACAAGAACTTTAGAAAGCAGTTCTGCCGTTGTTAGGTTATAGTATGATAAGCCGGAGCCATCGGTTACTCTATAAATTTTTGGATTTGCACCGCTGAGAGTCATTAAGCTGTCTATCAATATCTTGCCGTTTCGCGAAGATGCTTTACTTGAAGAAGCTTTCTTCGAAAGAACTCTTAAAAATAATTCCGCATTTAAGTTATCGCTCACTTTGTTTGTGTAGGTAACAACAGGCTTAATATCTCGTTCGAAAGAGAAAATTTTTGTAGTATTCTGGGGAAGAGTCAAAGTATCAATTTTGCCGAGAAGAGAAATTCCATTTCTTTCCAAACTTTCTTTTGCGAGAGTTACAAAGTAAAACGCCGGATCAAATACGTTAAACTCCGCAGAGTCTTTCTTGGCTGATTGCAAGATATTCCCGCCTACAAAAATTGTATTTCTTCTTCTTAGCCAATCACGGTCAATAACAAAATTCGATTTTCCAGTATCGACAGTAACTGAATGATTTTCGATGTTGAAAAAGCTTGTCTGCGGAAAGAGTTTTAATTGAGCAGGCTTGCCAACTTCTCCCGGTTCAAAAAGTACTTTTAGTGTATTCTTATTTATAGTTAACGGAGATAAATAGGGAATGTAAGTGGCTGGGTCATCATTCCACATCCAGCCCTCACCCCAAAAGAGTGAATCCATTGAAGAAACATCTCCGTAGAGATTTCCACTGATCTGTTTGATTCCAAACTTTTTCAATTCGCGAGAGAGAGAATCCAAGTTGGAAGAGGAAAACTCGGGATCAAATCCGCCAACGATAAAAACATCGCCATTGCAAATTGAATCCTTAATTTCGCCGGTGTGATAGAGTGAAGTTGAAAATTTGTAATCAGTTCCAAGAAAAACCAAAGCTGAAGAAGTTGTTAGCAGTTTTTGATTTGATGCCGGACGGAAAAGCTTTTTCTCGTTCTGCTGGAAAATGGGTTGCTTGCTTTTCAAATCAATAACTGAAATACCAGCTTGAGCTGTAGTGAAAAGAGGCGAGACTAGAACGCTGTCAATCCTTTGCTCCACCAATGATTTATTTTGATTGAATGTAGCGCAGCCTTGAAGAGAGATTAAGACCAAGAATAAGATCATGATCAAGAAGATTTTATTTCTCATTATTACCTCTATCAAAAGTATTCACGTTCCCTAAAATCCACACCAACTTCTTCTACAACAAATTTCTTTGCAGCCTCTTTATCAACTTCGCTTAATCCAACAACCGATAAAACAACGTGAGTAAAGTTTTTTGCTTTCTTGGCAAAGTCCAGCATCTCACCATGTAAAGATGCATCAACGCGCATTAGCTTAGCGTATTGTCCCGGATCTGTAGAGTTTAAGCTGATGGAAACTGTGTCAATCGTATCTTTTAATTCCGGAGTGATATCGCGCTTATTAATAAAATTTCCATGACCGTCTGTGTTCATTCTGGTTTTGCCGCCGTTATCTTTAACATACTTTGCAATTTGCTTAACAACATCCCAGCGGATTGTTGGCTCGCCATATCCGCAAAAGACAATTTCCTTGAAGCGGGTTGGGTCACCAATTTCTTTATTGTAAACTTCAGCATCAGGCTCTTGAGATTTTGTCATTTTCAAACTATAACCGTTAATAATTGCTTCACCTTTGCGGTCGCAGAAAATACAATCGGCGTTACAACGATTTGTTACGTTAATGTAAAGCGATTGACCAATTTGATAAGTAAAATGTAATTTCGGTTTCATACCAATGCCAAATAGTTTGTGAACATTTGCCGAAGTTGTTCTGCCTACATCTTCAATAGTTAAGTGATGAACTTCTGCGAATTTTTCCGCAATAAATTTAATTAACGCCGGCTCGTTTCTTTCTCCTCTGTGTGGGACTGGAGTCATAAAAGGTGAATCGGTTTCGAGCAGTAAATTTTCTATTGCAACACGACTCAAAACTTGCCGTATGCTATCCATCTTCTTAAACGTAACATTGCCGGGAAAAGAAATGTAATGATGCATTTCAACAAGCTCGCGCGCGTCTTCAACCGAACCGGCAAAACAGTGAAACTGCGCACGCAGTCCGGAATTTTTGTAAGAACAAATTATGTTCATCACATCTTCATTTGCGTCGCGGTTGTGAACAATGATCGGAAGTTTGAGTTTAAGGGCAAGATCAATCTGATCTTTGAAAGCGGCAATCTGTTTTTCTTTGGGGGAGAAATCGTAGAAGTAATCCAAGCCAATTTCGCCAATTGCTACCACTTTGTTTTTCTTAGCAAGTTCTTCGAGTTTTGGAATAGATGAATCATTCCAATCCTTTGAATCGTGAGGATGAACTCCAACAGCAGCGTAAATGCAATCATACTTTTCTGCCAGCTCAACCGCTTTAATTGATGTAGCAATATCGGTTCCGGGAACAATCATGTAATCAACACCGGAATTTTTTGCGCGCTCAATTACCTGATCGAGATCATTTTCAAAATTTGGATAAAACAAATGTGCGTGCGTATCTATAAACATATCTTAATCACGACCTTTCTGTATAAAGAAAAGATTATGATTACGAGCATGAGAAAGAACATTAATTAAATTTTTCTTGCCCGTGCTCATAATCTTGCTCTGTTTTTAAACTATCTCTCCGATAACAATTCCTTTTTCGCCAACAGCAGAAGCCGTTTCCAAAACTTTAGTCACGTCGTTAGCATTAACGATAGCTATCAATCCGATTCCAAGATTAAATACGTGGCGCATTTCTTCATCGGCAATCTTACCTGCCTCTTGAATCAGTTTGAAGATTGGCAGAGCATCCCACGATTTCCAATCCATTTTGATTTGCAAATCTTTAGGAACGACACGCTTCGTATTGCCGATAATTCCGCCGCCGGTTATATGAGAAAATGCATTTATTGTAACTTTCTCTTTTAACTCGGTAATCAATTTCAAATAGGATTTATGAACATTGAGCAATTCTTCACCAAGAGATTGATTGAGCAAATCCGGTTTGTCGTTCACAGAAAATTTCTCTAACAAAACTTTTCTTGCCAGCGAATAGCCGTTTGTATGGAGTCCGGTGGAGCCAAAACCAATCAGCACATTTCCTTTAGCAACATTTTTTCCATCAATAACTTGGTCGCGCTCTACCAGTCCAACTATTGTTCCGGAAATATCATATTCCTCTTCAGAGTAAAGCCCAGGCATTTCAGCAGTCTCCCCGCCGATTAACGCAACACCGTTTTCTTTGCAAGCGATTGAGAAACCTTTTATAATCTGCTCGGCTTTATCGGGATTTAACTTCCCGAAAGCCATATAATCCATAAAGTATTGAGGCACCGCGCCGCAAACTGCAATATCATCAACGCAATGATTTACTAAGTCTTGTCCAATCGTATCATGCTTTTCCATTGCAAAAGCAATTTTAAGTTTTGTGCCGACACCATCTACGCTTGAAACAAGTACGGGATTTTTCCAAGCGGCTAAATCAACTTGGTAGAATGCACCGAAATGCCCAATGCCGGAAAGAACATTTTTATTGAAAGTAGATTTAGCGAGCGATTTAATTCTTTCAACGGTTTCTTCACCGGCTTCAATATTTACACCGGCATTTTTATAGGAGTTCTCCACAATAACCTCATAATTTCAAGGCAAATATAAGACAAACCGGAAAGAATTTGCGACTTGGCTTTTAGCATTGAAAGAATTAGTTTAAATGCGAAAATAGAACAAATAAAAGAAGGCGAATATGGAAACTACATATAGATTGAATGCTGACGAACTTGATAATAAGTTTGTTGACAGCCTGAAATCAATATTTAAAAATAAAGAAATTGAAATTGTGGTCTCTGAAATTGATGAAACGGAGTACCTCCTTCGCTCTACTGCAAATAAAGAGCATTTGCTAGATGCCGTTAATGATGTTGAAAACAATAAAAAAATTATTGTCCCGGAACAAAAACAATTTTAATGAGGAATGTTGCATTTCACGAACGAGCATTTGAAAATTTTACAAATTGGGCAAGTGTAAATAAAAATATCTTCGAGCGATTAGTATATCTAATTAAGGAAACACGAAAAGATCCCTTTACAGGAGTTGGTAAACCGGAATTATTAAAGCATGAGCTAAAAGGATTCTGGTCAAGAAGAATAAACAGCGAGCATCGCTTAGTTTATAAAGTTACGGAGGAATCAATAATTATTATATCTTGTAAGTACCATTATTGATTAAGCTAAATATGGATAAAAAGTACAATCGCGAATACGCAATAGAAAAAGTAAAAGAGTTTGCCGCTCTATTGAAATTTAATAACATCAAGGTAGATGCGGTTTATTTGTTCGGTTCATTTACTTCGGATAAAGAAGATTTACAATGGTCAGACATTGATGTTGCCGTCGTATCGGATGATTTTTCGGAATTTCGTTTTGAAGATAACAAGCGTTTGATACCGCTGGCAATTAAAGTGGAGCGAAGAATTGAAACGCACCCATATACGATTAAAGATTTTGAAAACTCTCCTTTTGTTCATGATGAAATAAAGAGCAAGGGATTGAGAATGAATATTTAAAAATTTTTTGAAAGGAGCTTTTTAGTAAACTAAAATAATATAACGCGCTATTGCGCTGTTCTTCATAACAATGATTTCAATATACTTTCGTGCTTTAATTTCCTTCAATGACTTTTTTAATGCTTGACTCTTCACCAGCAACTTTTCCCGCTTTTTAATAACTTTGCGCCGTCGCAATAAAGGGTTTATGCCAGATTATCAATTAAAAGACAGAGAAAAGGCGATTCTGCGGTTTGTGATTCATCAATTTATACTTACCGCAAATCCGGTTGGCTCGCGCAATGTTTCCAAAAAATTTGATTTGGGACTTTCGCCGGCCTCCATCCGTAATGTAATGGCGGATTTGGAAGAGATGGGTCTGCTCGGTCATCCGCATACTTCCGCCGGAAGAACTCCAACCGATAAAGGCTACCGTGTTTATGTTGATTCACTGATGGACCCGCCCTTTATTGATGCTAAAGCAAAACAAATTGTTGATTTGAATTTAGTTTCTGCACAGACGGAAACAGAAAATTTGCTTCAGGTTACTTCTGCAATTTTAAGCGATCTTACAAACCAGCTTGCAATGGTTACTTATCCAAAGTTTGAACAAGCGGTTCTGGAAAAAATTCAGATTGTACAGCTTTCTTCAACAAGAATTTTAGTTGTAGTTAGCGTTCAATCCGGAATGATTAGAACGATTACATTGGAAATTGATGCTGAAGTAAGTGAGTCTCAGATTGTTTCCATACAGCAATTATTGAATGAAAGACTTTGCGGATTGCGCTTTTCAGAAATTCGCAACTCGCTTGAAGACAGAATTAAAGACGTTTCTACTGAAGCTTACAGACCGATCATTCGTGTCTTTCTGGATAGTGTTGATAAAATTTTTACTGATGCCAGTACTGAAAAAACAATTATTGCCGGAACCAAGAATATGCTCAATCAACCGGAGTTTGTAGATCATGAAAAATTCCAGAGCGTGATTGAGCTGGTTGAGAATAAAGATATTATCATTCATGTTCTTGATAGCAATAAGAACTCGCAAGAAAACGATCTTGCGATTCGAATCGGGCAAGAAAATATTGATGAAAAACTTACCGAGTACAGTATGATCACCAAAGAGTATCAAGTTGGCGGACTGACCGGAACGCTTGGAATAATGGGACCAAAGCGAATGGACTATTCCAAAATAATTGCTGCTGTTGTTTATGTTGCAGAGCAGCTTGGACAAGAACTTACGAAACAAAGGTAAATTTTATTTACGGAGATTTAACAAACAATGGAAGAAATGAAAGACCAAAACGATATAACTAACCAAGAAGATAATTCAATACCAATAGAACGTGTTGAAAAGAAAGAAGATCAAGTTCAAGAACAAGAGCCTGATCAAGAAAAAATAAATAATGAGGAAATATTGCAAGGAAAAATTGTTGAGCTTGAAAAGCAAACAGCCGAATTAAAAGACTCGCTGCTTAGAAAAGTTGCCGAATTTGAAAATTACAAACGCAGAAATGAAAATGAACAAATGAATCTTTTGAAATATGCGGCAGAGCCTTTTATCAAAAGTGTGCTTTCTGTTTATGATGATTTGGAACGCTCGCTTTCTCACATTGATGATGAGAATAGTTTTGAATCAACAAAAAAAGGTTTGCAGCTTGTGTTTGATAAGTTTAACAAAACTCTCGATGCACAAGGTGTAAAAAAGATTGAAGCAAAAGGTCAGCCGTTTGATGTTCATTTTCATGAAGCATTAATGCAGCAGCCTGTAGAAGGCGTTGCGCCCCATACAGTTCTTGATGTAATTGAGCCTGGTTATCTTTATAAAGATAAAGTAATTCGTCACGCAAAAGTGATTGTTAGTGCGGAGCTGGCTTCGCCGGAAACTGATAACACAAATCAAGAAGGATAATGATTGATGGCTAAACGCGATTATTACGAAATTTTAGGCGTTGGAAAAAATGCTACGGCTGATGAATTAAAAAAATCTTATAGAAAGCTTGCAATGCAATATCACCCGGACCGCAATCAAGGTGATAAAGAAGCTGAAGAGAAATTTAAGGAAGCGGCTGAAGCTTACGAAGTTTTAAGCAATCCGGAAAAGAAAGCAAAGTACGACCGTTACGGACACAGCGGTTTACGCGGCGGCGAAGATTTCCACAGTTATCAAAACGTAAATGATATTTTCAGCAACTTCTCTGATATTTTCGGCAGTGCATTCGGCGGCTCATCTATTTTTGATGATTTCTTTGGCGGCGGTGGTTCCGGAAGGTCACGCCAGCGCAGTCAAGGGCAGCCCGGCACAGATTTGAAAATCACTCTAAAACTTTCGCTCGAAGAAATAGCTGCCGGAACAACTAAAAAAGTTAAAATCAAAAAACAGAATAAGTGTACAACTTGCAGCGGTACCGGCGCAAAAAGTTCTTCTTCATTTAAGACTTGCTCAGTTTGTAACGGAACCGGTGAAGTCAGACAAGTTTCCCGTTCGATTTTTGGTCAGTTTGTAAATATAGCTCCATGTAATAATTGCAACGGGACCGGAAAAATTATTGGCGAACCATGCACAACTTGCCGTGGTGATGGAAGAATACAGGATGAATCCACAATTAAGATTAGCGTTCCGGCAGGTGTAATGGATGGAAATTACATGACATTGCGCGGAGAAGGCAATGCCGGCAAGCAAGGCGGACCAGCCGGAGATATAATTGTAATCTTCGAAGAGATTCCGCATATCTACTTTACTCGCGATGGCGATAATGTTATTTATGATCTTTACATTAGCTATACAGAAGCTGTTCTTGGAACTGAGGTTGAAGTACCGACACTGAACGGAAAAGCTAAATTGAAAATTGAATCCGGAACACCAGCCGGAAAATATTTAAAGATGCGCGAGAAAGGAATTCAGCATCTTAACAGTCACGGAGCCGGAGATCAACTTGTTAGAATTAACATTCACGTTCCCAAGAATGTATCGGCTAAAGAAAAAGAGCTGCTTAAAGAATTAGAGAAACAACCTAACATGCAGCCTGGCAAGTAGTTTTACCGTAGTTCCCGGGTTTGGCTTGCCGAACCCGGGAAGTATAATTGAAAGTTCTTTTTATTATGCACAATACTACCGTTTGAGCAAAACAACAATTGCTAAAGCGGCAATTAGTTTATTCATTTCAAAAATATCCCAAATAGAAATCTCGGGGGGAAATAATGCGAAATTGGATTGAAGTAATTTCTCGTAAAGTTGGATTCACAAAAACAGAAACACAGATAGTTCTTTTTATACTTGCAGCGTTCGCAGTTGGTTTGCTAATCAACTATTTCAAAAGCCGTGCAAACGAAGCCGACTATCTTGAATTTGATTACTCTGCTGAAGACAGTTTATTCAATGCCGCGCTTGGCAATGTTGAGATTGATGATATTGCAGTTAAAGACAGTGTAGAAAAAAGAGTTGCTTCTATAAACGAACTTTTAGATTTTGGAAGCGGCAAAAAGAAAGTTGCTGAAATACCGGTACCAAAATCCCTTTCGGCGGTTGTAAATATTAACACAGCAAGCGTACCACAACTAACGTCTCTACCGGGAATTGGCTTGAAAACGGCAGAAAATATTTTAGCTTACAGAAAGAAGAATGGTAAATTTTCCAGAGCCGATCAGCTTCTTAACATAAAAGGAGTTGGTAAAGCAAAGCTTGCAAAATTACGCGAGCATATTAAATTTGAGTAAGCAAAGAGGGAATGTGTTCAATAATCACGCGGGAATAAACTTAACAGATACCAAACTGCAAGTTGTGGAAATCAACTACCGCGATGATTCTTTCTATCTCGAGACCGTTGACCAGATTTTTCATGTTGAGCATTTTTCACCCGAACTCCCGGAAGAAGCTATTATTGATTTGCTTCAGAACTCAATGGAAAAACTGAACAAGCGAAAACCAATTCTGGCAAAAAATGTTTCTTTTTCACTCCCCAATAATTTCTTTAGAATTTTCGAAATTCCTTTTGATGATTCTCTAGTTAAGAAAGATTTGATTGAACATTTCCGCTGGGAGCTTTCTGTGTTGTATCCCGATTGCAACAGCGAAGATTTCTTGCTTCAGCACATTGAGATAAACAAGAGTCCTTTAATCAAAGAGAAGAGAGCTATTGTAATTGCGATTGACCGCCGCCATGTTTTTGCTCTCAACAAATTTTGTGATAAAAACGGCTTGCAGCTAAAGTTTATTGATAATGTTCATTTGGCTTCCAACGCATTTTTGTATTTGGAAAAACCTTTAATAGATAATGAAATTTCTCTGAGCATCTATATTGATCAAAAATTTTCTTCTGTCTCAGCGATGGATGGCGTACACCCGTTCTATTTTAAAGTATTGAATCCGGATTCAAACAACATTTTTGTTGAACTCACGGAAACAATTAAAGAAATGGAAGAATTCAATCTTTCGATTACCGACTTCAAACGTGTTTTACTTTACGGACAAGACATAGCGGAAGATTTTGAACAGAGACTTAAAAACTTTTTTGGGTTGCCGCTCAAGAAAGTAAATCCGTTTGAGAGATTCAAAGTTGAAGAATCAATTCAAAAAAACCCTTTCTTTAAAATGAAGTACAATTCCTTTACCGCAGCAGCCGGTATTGCAATCCGAATAATCTAATGAGAATTATTGCCGGAAAATTTAAGGGGAGAACAGTAAAGTTTCCAAAGTCAAATCTTGTCCGCCCAACAACCGATAAAACCAAAGAGTCGCTATTTAATTATTTAGTTCATTCGATGGACTTTGATGGCATAAAAGTCTGCGATATTTACGCCGGTTCCGGCTCACTTGGCTTAGAAGCACTTAGCCGCGGCGCCGGTGAAGTTCATTTTGTAGAGAAAGATTTCCACGTTTCAAAAATGTTGGAAGAAAATATCAATTCACTTAACGCAAAAGATGATTGTAAAATATTTAGAATGGAAGCGGTGAAGTTTTCCAAGATTAGCGAGCATGATTCTTATGACTTAATCCTCGCTGATCCGCCGTTTTTCAAATTTGATATCCATGACGCAGTAAAAAATCTTCTTGAAAGAAATTATCTCAACGAAGATGGAATACTTATCATTGAACGCTCAATTCAAACTAAGAAAGAAGATGAAGCCGCGTTTGGAATTGAGGCATTCAAGAAAATCGGCGATAGTCTTATTTATCAATTCGAAAAAAGTCCGCGAGAAAATTAATTTTTACCGGACATGATTTTTTTTAGCAAAGTATTATATTTCAGCGAACACAAAAATCGGAATTGGCATGAAAAGGGTAATTTATCCCGGTACTTTTGATCCAGTTACAAACGGACACATAGACATTGTTAAGCGGGCTGTTGCGCTATTCGATGAAATTATTGTTACCGTTGCTAAGAACCCAACCAAGACGGAAGTTTTTTCTGTAGAGGAAAGAGTTGAAATGCTTACCGAAGTGATGAAAGAATTTCCAACGGTAAGAGTAGATTCATTTAACGGATTGGTTGTTGACCATGCGCGTGCTCTTGGCGCTATTGGTATTATCCGCGGATTGCGTGCTGTGAGCGATTTTGAATATGAATTCCAAATGGCGTTAATGAATAGAAAACTTGCCGAAGATATATCAACAATTCTGCTTATGCCTCACGCAAGATATACCTACTTGAACTCAACCATCGTTAGAAATTTAGCAGCGTTTCATGGTGATGTTTCGGGATTCGTTCCAGAGATTGTTGAAGCTAAGTTGAAGGAGAAATTTCCTAAGAACGATTAAAGAATAGTTTTTGTTATTCATTCTAGCTGTGGGATAGGGAATTGAGTGATTCAATCGAAAATATCTGGCAGAATGTAAAAACGAAACTCACCGTGTTAGTTTAAATAAGAGTGTTTTGAAAACGCGCCTTAAAGCAGAAGGCAGCCAGTTGGCTACAAATTGTAGTCAACTGACGGAAAAAAAGTTGTTGCTTCGTTAAATGCAAAATCCGCTATGCAAATAGTGGGAAGTAAATAACGAAAGAAGTAGTGAAAAAAGCGAGTGAGGAAATAGAACAGATATTTTAGAGAGACTAAGAGCTATTCCAATCTGAACGGGAAAGTAATTACCACGGTTTGAGAAATTTTTGATTGCGTACCGCTGAGAGGTTCAAAACGCCAAAGTTTAAGTGCTTCAATCGAAACTTGTTCCAGCCGGCTGTCGGCTTTTTTCATCACAGTAATATTGCCAACGCTTCCATCCGGTAAAATTGCAAAACGAAGTTTTACATCAATCTCTTTGTAAACGCCTTCCGGATATTTTGGAATGATGTAGTTGTAAATTTTTCTAATTCGTCCGCCCCAATCAATTCCAAATCCGTCACCGAGTCCATCGCCAAAACCGCTTCCGTTGCCATTACCAATTCCGCTTCCGGTACCTCGTCCATTTCCAATTCCTTTGCCATCGGGATTATTACCAGCGGTTGGACGAACAACATCAGAAACTTTTCCCGGCTTAATCTTTTCCGGTTTCTCTGTTGATGAAGAAACTTTGTCCTCATCTTTCTCGGTAGCCTTTGTTGTTACTTCCGGTACTTCAACCGCTTGTTTGTCTTTTTCCTCTTCAGCAACTACCGGTTGATTAACAGTGCTGCCAACATCCATCATTGAAAACTCTTTATCCATTGGACCGAATCCACCGGAACCACCGCCCGGTTCTCCAAAACGAATTTCCACTAAATCATCTTGAGAACTCATTGCGCTAAGTAATAGGAACACAACAATTGCAAGAGCGTGAAAGCCAATTGAAATCAGCGTGGAAGTTTTTTCAATATTTAGTTTCTTCGAAATCAATTTTAGTCGTTCTTCTTTGTCGCGCCAATTAAAAACTTAGTAACGCCGACTTTTTTAAGTTCATCCAACAGCTTAATAAAATTGCCGTGGAAAACTTCCTTGTCAGCTTTGATAACAACACCTTGCGTTGGGTTGCTTTGCAGTTTCATCTGAATCTGAATAATGAGTTCTTGCATTGTTAGATATTTGCCATTCATATAGAGTTTGTTAGCCGAGTCCAAAAACAATTCAACATTCTTATCGTTTACAGATTCTGCAGTTGATGCTTCCGGCAATTTTACTTTTAACGCACCCACCACAAGAAACGGGCTCGCAATCATAAAAATGAGAAGCAGAACAAGAACCACGTCTGTAAAGGGAGTTATGTTTATTTCTGAAAATTCTTTCTCATCAATTTTATAACGGCGCATTATGCGGCTCCATTCTTAAGTAAATAGAATACTTCCTTAATTTCTGTTTCCATTGCCGGAATACTTTGCTTAACGCGCTTCATAAAATAGTTGTAGAAAATAACCGAGGGTACCGCAACTAAAATACCGGCTGCAGTGGAAACCAAAGCTTCGGCAATTCCACTCATAACTGTTAAATAGCTTGATGCTTCGTTTACCGAAAGCCCTTCGAATGAACGAATGATTCCGAGTACCGTACCGAATAACCCGATAAACGGAGAAATGTTTCCTAACGTTCCAAGAATGCCAATTCCTTTTTCAATCTTAACTAGCTCTTGGTCCATTTTTGAAAAGGAGAGATCCATAAGTTCGTCTTTCTTGTAACTAAGGTTGTTCATCATATATAGAAAAACGTTTGCAAGCGGCGTGGGAACTGTAAATCCCATTCGTTTAATATTGCCGATTTTGCAAACATGATGAGCCATTTTAAAATTTTTCTCGCCGATTGCTTCTTTGACCTTTAGAGAAAGTTCCTCAAGGTTTTTTGAATCAAGGGCTTTGAGTGTAACCCATTTTTCGATTATTATTTTTAACGAAAGAATAGAGCAAATAATGAGAATGATTAATGTAAATCCGCCGTGGGTAAGCAAATCCAATAAACCAGAGTTGAACATTTTATTAACCTTTTCAAGTGAATTGACAAATTGTTTTACTAAAGAAACTCAAGTTTGTTTCTTCAGGAATCTTGTGCGTAAAATTATGATTTTTTATGGAATGATGATGGTGCAATAAAAAACTCATTTTTTAGCGAATGATATAGTGCTTATGCATAGCATTTAGAAAACGTACTATATTAAATATTTTTTACAGCTTGAGAATTATTCCGAATTGTTTTACTTTAGTTTCAGAGTGAGGGAAATATTGCGTTACTTATAAACATTTCACCATCTACCCCCATCAAAAATATAATTTGTTTTTAAGAAGGTCTTAGCTTTAAAAAATAAATTCCTTTTTTCAGTTCCCTATACAACAAGCGCCTAAAAATATTTTAGAAAAAAATAATAGACTCGATTAATTAAGAGGAGCTTTGTTATGAGAATAATCAACAATTCGTTGTGCGTAAAGGTTATTATGTTTGTAATAATTATTATTAATTCTGCTTTTAATTATTCCCAGAGTAAGTTCGCATTTCACAGAAATAATAGCCTATACATTTCCACTACTGATGGGGCGATATCTAAAGTGGGGACGGATCTTAAAATTAAAGAGAGTAAAAAGTTTATTACTTCAAATTGTCTTACTTATCATACCATGCCAAATGATATATTGACTAAAATTAATATTTCAGATGGTATGGTGTTTTATTCTGCACTTCAACCACTGCTTGGTAATCAATGGGTATTTGTGGAAAGGAGCTTAGAGAATTCTTCTTACAATTTATGTCTATTTGACGCGGGGAAAAAAACTAAGGAAATCATTTTTTCACAGAACAACAGCCCTGATCATAATTATGCGTTTAGACCAATAGCTTGGAGTAAATTTGAAGGTATAGTTTATCTTGAAGCACTAGTATTTGGTAGTGCAACTGAGAATGAAGGAATATGGGCTTACAACCTATTAACTAAACAATTTTCGAAATTAGCTATAAACCCCTCCTATTTGACAACTCCGATCTTGTCTCCAAGTGGTGAATATTTTATTTATGGTGGGACAACGGATTCTTATAAAGAATTACACTCTTTAATGAATATCGTTTTCATATACGATATAAAAAATAACAAGGAAACGATAATAGAAAAAGATATTAGTTCTTGGTTTTCTATTTCGGGATGGATTTCAAACGACATAGAAAAAAAAGACATTATCAATATTAACGAAGAAGAATTTACCATTTTAAAAAAAAATAACAGCGCAAATCAACTTTTGCAACAATCGTTTGAACTGCCTTGGAATAATGGAGTTGCCTATTATGTTTCTAGAACAGGTACACCAGCCCCAACTGGTTCTATTGGCTCAAACTGCTATAGGAGCTCACCAGTATATAGTCCCCACACAGATGTTTCAATTGATTTTGATTCTCCGAATGGGGTATATGATCCTGTTCGAGCCGTCGCCGCAGGAACAGTAACTTATGCCCAATTTAATACGGGTGGTTATGGCAATCTTGTTAAAATAAAACATAGTGATAATACTTTCACATATTATGCTCATCTAAATACCATTTCAGTAAGCGTTAATGATGTTGCACAGCAAGGTTGTGAAATTGGAGATGGTGGCACAACAGGTAATTCAACAGGGGATCATATTCATTTCGAATGGCGGGGCGTTGGGGAAGCGAAGTTAAATATCTACCCAACATTTAGCGATTGTAATTGCCAACCTCATTCTAACTATTGTTATACTTCGAATAATATTACTGGTTCGTGCGGTGGCTGCACACTGACTTCATTAACCCCTACACTTATATCACCAGGCAGCAATACTGCCCCAGGGTCAACAATATCAAATACAACGCCAACACTTACATGGAATCCTCTGACAGGCGCAACAAATTATGATGTATATATTAGTATTTATCCTTACGGGTCATCTAATATCGTATACGAAAAAACTTGCGTATCAGGAACTTCTCTTGCAGTACCGTCTGGGTCTTTAACAAATGGAAACAAATATAGATGGAATATACAAGCAAACGTTAGTTGCGGGAGTTGTGTAAGCCTTTATTCTTCTCAACTTTATTTTCAAATTAATAGTACTACATTGGCGGCAGCACCGACTAATCTAGTAAGTCTTTCTAACGGAACAATTGTAAACTTAACGTTTACAGATAATTCTAATAACGAGGATGGTTTTCGGATTGAAAGAAAAACTGGGATTGGTGGTACTTATACAGAAATAGCTACAATTGGAGCAAACATAACAAGTTTTTCTAATTCTGGCTTAACAACGAACCAAGTTTATTACTATCGAGTAAGAGCTTATAATAGTGCTGGAAATTCAAGTTACTCAAATGAGTATTACGCAACCACAATGACTGCACCGAGTGGATTAAGTTCGTCTTCGGTTTCCAGCACTCAGATTAATCTTTCTTGGACGGACAACGCTCTTGGGGAAACCGGTTTCAAGATTGAACGAAAAACAGGAGTTAGTGGTGGTTGGTCTACTATCGCTGATCTTGCAGCAAACAGTTCCACTTATTCGAACACAGGTTTGACTTCCAATACGACTTACTATTATCGTGTGAGATCATACGCAAGTAGTACTACTCTTACGCCGCATTATTCAAATTATTCAAACGAATCTAATACGACTACTTCTGGATCAGTTTTTCAAATTACACTTTCTTCAAGTCCCATCAGTGGCGGATCAACAAGCGGAGGGGGTACGTATAACTCCGGACAAAGTGTAACAGTAACTGCATCACCTTATAGCGGGTATTCTTTTACAAATTGGAAAGAGGGAAGTAATGTAGTCTCTACAAATGCGAGTTATACGTTTACGATAAGTGGAAATCGAACACTTGTAGCAAACTTTTCGGTAATTCCAATTGACCAATACACATTGAATATTTCTGCGACGAATGGAACAGTTACAAAAAGTCCGAATCAGTCAAGCTATATTAGCGGAACTGCAATACAGTTAACCGCCACGCCCAATAGTGGTTATACATTTTCCGGTTGGAGTGTTTCAAGCGGCGGATCATTTTCAAGTACATCTTCCTCAACGACTACTTTTACGATAACCGGCAACGCAACTATTACTGCATCGTTCGTAGCAAATCCCAATCCTACAAGTGCAAGTATCAAGCCTGTTCCTCCAGCCGAAGTTAGTCCTGGAACTGAATTTTGGATAGAAATAAAAGTAGGAGATCCAAACGCGGTAACAAATCTTTTTGGTGCAGGCTTTGTGTTAAATTATAATACAACATACCTTGATTATGTTTCTTCAGAAAGTATGAGCTGGTTTGGTACCGACTTGGTTTTTCTTCCGAATAATGACGAGATTGCTGGAAAAACAAGTATTGGCATTTCACGTAAAAATCCTGCAAGTGGAATAAGTGGAAGTGGAGTAATAGCGAGGATTAAATACTTACTAAACGCTTCGGTGCCAAATAATATGGTACTTAATTTTACATTAACGGACATAACAGCAACAGATCATAATAATGCAACTATTATATTGAATCCAATAGCGGCATCTAGTAATGTAATCTCGGGAATTAGTGTATGGTCTGGTGATACAAATAATGACGGTAAAGTAGATCAAGCGGATGTGCTGCCATTAGGAATCCACTGGAATAAAACCGGAGCTGCAAGACAGAATGCCACCACTCAGTGGGCATCTCAATCTTGCTCACCTTGGAGCCCACTTACCGCTACATATGCAGATGCAAATGGAAGCGGAAAAGTAGATCAGGGTGATGTATTACCGATAGGACAGAATTGGGGAAAGACACACACGGTTAATAAAATATCACTACCTCTGAGCGAGGAAATAAATCAAGGCTATATAGTTTGGTTAGAGAAAGAAAGTGAGGAAGCAGAAAAGAACGAATGTGTAGTAAATATAAGATACGAACAGACAGACAGATTGTTACCTGAATTAAGAGGTTTGTCATTTGTAGTTAAATATGACGCTTCTATAGAAAAGATAGATAACGAGCGTGGAGAATATTTTGGTAAAGAAGTAATAGACTTTGAGAACACTGATGAAAGTAGAAGAGAAATGGGATATGGAATAGCGAGAGTAGAAACAAATAGTCAAATAAATAATCAAGGAATTATCTTAAGGCTAAGAATAAAATCCAAAGAAAGTGATGGCGAGATAAAGATAGAGAATATAGAAGGGATAGATGTTCTTGGCAATAAGGTGGTGATAGAGTCTTCAAATTTGAAAGTCAATATAGTGGAGTTAAAGGCTGAAGAAATAGCAAGTGATTATAGATTAGAGCAGAACTATCCTAATCCATTTAATCCAAGCACAATACTTGAGTATTCACTAGAAAAAGATAGTTATATAAAATTAAGTGTATACAATGCATTGGGACAAGAAATTTTGGTTTTACGAGAAGGCTATATAAGTGCGGGGAGATACAAGGCTATATTTGATGGAAAAGATCTTCCGAGCGGGAATTATTTTTATAAACTAAAAACAAGTGAAGATCTAATAACACGTAAAATGACGTTAATAAAGTAATCATCTAAATAATTGGTGAATTCTTAAAAAAAGGTTCTCGTATGAAAAGAATTCTTAAGAAAGTTTTACTCATACTACTATTATTGGGAGAGTTTTCTTACTCACAAAGTGGCGCCAGCATGCAAGTAAAATGTGATGGAAGCATTGATGGAACAATTGGGAGTGAGTTTACCATATCCATTGATGTGAATAATGTGACAAATTTCTTAGGTGCCTCATTTAATCTTACTTACAATTCTACGTATTTGGATTATGTTACCGCTACAGCCGGTAGTTGGATTGGGAATTCTTCAGATTTAATATTTTTTCCTGCTGCGGATGAAGTTACTGGTATTGTGAGTGTCGGAATAACAAGGAAAGGGACAATAGGCGCTATAAATGGTACAGGCAATATTGTATCGATCAAATTTCGTGTGACAAGTTTACCTGGCCAAACTACAACACTGCCTTTTACCCTTAGTGCTGTAAACGCCATTGATCCCAACGGCGGTTCTATACCGTTGGCTCAAATAAACGATTCCACCCAATTGATAATTCAAGGGGATTATATTCTTACGATTACATCTGCAAATGGTACTGTAACAAAAAATCCCGATCAAGTTAGTTACACTAGCGGATCAGCAGTAATATTAACAGCGACACCAAATCAAGGATATATGTTTTCTGGCTGGGGTGGTGATGCCAACGGTACTATTAATCCACTCACAGTAACAATGGATGGAAATAAAAATATTATAGCAAACTTTACAATAATTCCTATACTACCTACAATAAATGTTAGTAACGCACTGATAAATTTTGGAGAAGTATCTATCAACACAATCTCTGCGGAAAAAAGTTATAATGTCACCGGCATTAATTTAGCGGCGACTGTCGTTATTTCAGCTCCAAATGGATTTCAGATATCACGATCGAGTAACCAAGGCTTTACAACTTCGCTTATACTTGCACCAAATGCCGGTGTTGTTAATGAAACAATATTTGTAAGATTTTTACCAAATGAAACAAAAAACTACAATGCAAGTATTGAAAATATATCAACAGGCGCAACTGCGCAGAATGTTGAAGTAAGAGGAACGGGAATATTACCACCACGACCAACAGTGAATGTGAATAATACTTCCTTGATTTTTGGAGACGTGCTAGTTAATACTAACTCTTCACCAAAGTCTTATATTTTATCGGGCAGCAACCTTTCATCAAACATTACAATTGAAGCGCCGAGCAGTTTTCAGATATCAAATAATGAAACATTTGGATTTGGAAGCAGTATTACATTAAACCCAACAAATGGAACAGTGAGTAATACATTGATATGGGTGAGATTCAGCCCGGCGGCGGCACAAAGTTATAGTGGAAATGTAATTAATACTTCTTCTGGCGCAATAACCAAAAACGTTTCGGTTAGCGGTACAGGGGGTAATAAGGTAACAACGAGCAGCAATCCAGATAATGGTGGTACAACGAGCGGAGGCGGAATTTATAACACCGGCAAAAATATAGCTGTAAAAGCGACATCAAATAAGGGATTTAAATTCATTAATTGGACAGAAAATGCATTTCCCGTTTCTACAGATTCAAGTTATCAATTTACAATGCCCAATAATAGTAGAGCATTAGTTGCAAATTTTAGCGATGGGAAAGGGAACAGATCTCCAATTTTTTTAAAGTCAATGCCTGATACAACCATCTATGTTCATAATGTACAAGTGTTGTTTAAGTATGAATATAAAGCAGTAGACCCTGATGGTGATGTAGTTAACTTTAAATTAGATTCGGGACCCGATGGAGCAACTCTAAGTAATATTGGTTTATTTACCTGGATACCGAAAACCACACAGGCCGGAATGCAATATTTATTGAAGATTTCAATATCTGATGGCACTTTAACACAAACAATCATTACTACCATCAAAACTTTTAGTACAATTGTTGGAATCGAGGAGTATGGTTTTATATTCCCGTCCAAATTTGATTTAAAGCAAAATTATCCTAATCCATTTAACCCAATGACTAAAATAAATTATCAACTTGCGCGAGATGGCTTGGTAACGTTGATAATTTATGATCTATTAGGTCGGGAAGTGGTGGAATTAATTAATGAGTTTAAAACTGCTGGATATTACAAAGTAGATTTTGATGCAAGTATACTATCAAGTGGAGTTTATATTTGCTCAATAAAAGCGAATGATTTTTCGAAATCTATTAAGCTCATTTTAACAAAGTAATAACTGTAATTTTTTCGATTTTCTCTCGTTGTTAGAAATTATTAATCTATTCGATGTGAAAAGCAAAACCCCAGCATTCACTGGGGTTCTCTTTCGAAAAGATAAATCATTTCTTAATCTTTGAATTCCAATAATAGAATGCCGGCAATCCGAGCAAAACTAAACCAAGCCCAATAAATGAATCACGCGGGTTTTCTATCAGAGTATTAATTACTAAATAAGTTGAGAAGATGATAAAGATAATTGGGGTGTAAGGATATCCCCAAGTTTTATAAGGACGATCTAATTCCGGTTTATTTTTCCTTAGGATTATTACTGCCGCTGCTGCCATTGCATAGAAAATCCATGATGCGAAAACAACATAAGTGATAAGCTGCTCAAACGTTCCCGTTAGAACAAGCAAGCAAGCCCAAATTCCTTGCAGAATTAAGGACTGAATAGGCGTTCCAAATTTTGAATGAACTAAAGCCAACCGTTTGAAAAATAAATTTTCTTTCGACATAGCGTAGTAAATTCTTGCCGGCGCCAATACCAAACCGTTGTTGCATCCGAGTGTTGAGATTATTACCGCGATTGCGGCAAGAGCGGCACCGGTTGTTCCAACTACTACAGTAACGGCATCAGATAACACCAATGTTGATTGAGCAATTCTATCAATAGATAAAATTGCCATGTAAGAAAGATTAACCGTTACGTAAACAAAAATTACGAGCAAAGTAGAAATGATTAAAGCGCGGGGAATATTTTTTTGTGGTTCTTTCACTTCGCCAGCAACAAATGTAGTTTGAATCCAGCCATCGTAAGCCCAGAGAACTGCAACTAATGCTAAACCAAAAGGTCCAGCCATATTTGCTAACGGCATTTCAATTCCGGTTGTTGATGAAAAATTAGCTGACGATCCGAAAAAAACGCCGAGCAAAGCTATAACTGCAAGGGTTCCAATTTTGATAATGGTGAGCACATTTTGAACAATCGCGCCGGACTTAACGCCGAGACTGTTTATCAATGTTAATAGGATGATTGAAATTATAGCGACGCTGCTAATTCCCATTGGAGAAAGTGGAATGAAGTAACCTAAGTATGTTGCAAATCCAACAGCAACAGCAGAAATAGATGCTGTGCGGATTACAGCAAATGCCGACCAGCCGTAAAGAAATCCCCACAACGAACCGTAAGCTTCTTTTAGGTAAACATACAAGCCTCCGGCATTAGGGTACATTGTACCAAGTTCAGCAATTGAAAGTGCACCGAACAAACTTACTATTCCGCCGATAACCCATGCTGCAATTGACCATGAAGGAGAGTGCACGAACAAAGCAATACTTGCGGGAACTAGAAAGATTCCGGAGCCGATCATACTGCCCACACTAATCATTGTGGTATCAAGAAGATTGAACTCCCGCTTTAGTTCAGTGGTTTGTGCTTTAACAGAATCAGCCATGCTATTTCCTTATCTGATGGTGAGATGGGTTACAACATAATAAATAATGAACAAAAAATTCAGTTGAAGTTCTTGGCAACTTAGCGTGTTTGCGAGAGAATATTCTTTTCTCGCGGAGCCGCAAAGGCGCAAAAAAAAGCGAGAAGTAAATTTTCACTTCCCGCTTCTGTCTCAATTACTTATTTCTGTTTTCTGATTTCTTAGTTCTGTTTAACCTACATTTCTTTTTCAACAGTAACTAATTTGCTCTCTTGGAATTGCGCGCTTAAACGGTGTTCTTCACCGATATAAACAACACCATTTTCTTCGTGTGGCTCGCCATATTTAGAATGAAAAGATTTAAGACCGCCTAAATATTTTCTTTTATCACATACGTAAACAAGATCGCCAACTTCGGCTTCCATCTTTTTCATATCAGCTTTTGAAACGCTTATGTAATCTTCGTTGTCTTTTCTAACGCGCCAATGAGCTGTAATAACTTCGCCTTCACGCTCATTTACTTTGCCACCCTTAAAAATCTCTTTGGCTCTGTGAATTGACCACGCGGTTAAACCATCTAAGTGAACATTAGGATCGAAGTGGATATAATATTGCGCAGTTAGAGAAACAAGTACTGTCATTACTAAAACTATTATCATTGATATAGCAAGCGGCAAAACATTTATCCAAATAATTATCAAGCTGGCAACTATAATCCCAATAAACACACGCATAAGTTTTTCATGCGAAGCAGATTTTCTAATTTTATTTACAATTCCTTTTTGCCAGCTTAATGTAAGAGTGATTAGAACTCCTACAGCAACACAAACAATAGTATTGTACAATGCACTTATGTAAGAATATGGATGTACAGGATCGAAAGGAGTGCCGTGGGCAATTGGGGCGATTAAAATATCCGGATAAGTAGCGCCAAGTATCATCAGAGATGATCCGCCAAGAAATGTTGCAAGTACACCGGCAGGAGTAAATTTCTTCCAGAATACGCCTAAGAAAATTGCGGTAACTAATGGCGGTGTTAATGTTGAATGAAAATATCCGTGCGCCTGGTACACCGTTGGGTATTTACTAAACGGAATCGTCGCAAGTATTCCTACTGCGGTAATTACTATTGATGAAATTCTTGCTACAAAAAGTTCTTCTTTACTGGTTTGTTCTTGCGTTGTAACTCTCTTAGCATAAAGCTTTCGCACGTGCGGATGTACATCATTCATATAAACTGCCGCTATTGCGTTGATAAGAGAATCTACCGTAGAAAGTAAAGTTGCCGTTAAAGCCGCAATCACAAATCCAAAAACACCTTTGCTGGCAATAATATGTGTTACGGCAATAAATACTTCATCCGGATTTACATCGGCGTTCAAAGCTGGTTTTGCCATTCCTAATATTGCCTTTGCAATCCAGCCGGCATTACCTACTACTATTGCGGAAAGGGGAAGCATAAATAACACATTAAACACAGCGGCTTTTCTTCCTTCATCAACACTTTTGGCAGACATAAATCTCATCAAGAGACCCATGTTCATAAAGAGAAAGCCTACAGAACCGGCAACCCCATCTTGCCAAAATATTCCTACAAAATTAAAATCCGCCGGAGAGTTGAAATCTGCCAAAGGCAGCCTCCAATCTGGCGGAAGCAAATGCCAAAATGCTTCAAGTCCGCCAACGTAATTGATACCCATAAGAAAGATTAAAAAACCGGCGAAGAGAAGAATAACGCCTTGAATCAAATCTGTGAAAATAACCGCGGTTTGACCACCAAATGTAGTGTACACTCCGGTTATGGCCGCAATTGTTATTATTACTCCCATTAGGTTTACCGGGATGAAGAGACCGAATATATCGAAAGAAGCCGGGAGTAGCGGAGTGAAAACTTTTCCTAATGTAAGTAAGCCGATTCCCAGATAGCCAATCATGTACAACAATTGGAAAACCGTGGCTATTAGCCTAACTGTTGGACTAAAGCGCTTTTCGAAATACTCCGGGATGGATTTTATTTTTGTATAAACAACAATTGGCAGCCATCCAAAAAGGAAAAAAGGCATAAAGAACCAATCATTCATATAGGTCATAGTTGAGGAAACGCCGTGCTCTAAACCTTTTGCCGCATATTTAACAAAGCTATGGCTACCAACTCCCGTTGCAACAATAGAAACAGTAATTAGCCACCAGGCAAATCTTCTTCCACCAAAGAAAAAGTCGTTTGTGTTACGGTTGTATTTTGCGAAGTAGCTTCCAAACAACATAATGCCTATGAAATAAACAAACATCACTACCCAATCGGTAGCGGTACCTAATCCGTGTAATGATTCCATATTCTATCTTACCAGTAAAGAGCTGCTATTATTAAAATCGCGTGAATTATTAAGAAGTAGAAATAACCAAAATAAAGTACTTTGCGCCACCATTTATTCCTTTTTAAGCGCAAGTCGAGACCTTTTGTTTTATGAATGATATACATCCCGAAAAAAAAGAAAAGTCCTCCAAATCCATATAAATAAATAAACGGTAGCCATGAGTGTGAAAAGCTCGGCATAGCTAAGCTCCTAAAAAGTTCGCGCCAAAGTTAGGTTAGAGACCAAAGCCAAGCAAATGAAATTTTGCTAATTATGAGCCTGAAAATGCTTAAAAGCCATTCAGAAATAATAATTTATGGAGTATGATAAAATTGCATTTAAGATGGTGTTAGTCTAAATTTAGCGCCTAAAATTTTAGATATTTCAAAGCGGAGGTTGTTTTATATGGGTATGATGCTCAAAATGAGGAGTATGGCTCCATGGTTTATGCTCACAGTTGGCGGTTTGTTTGTTCTTTTCATGGTTCTTTCGGATTCCAGAGTTTTAGATTTTGCTAGAACGCAATCTCAGAATGTTGGATCGGTTGACGGAGAAGACGTTACCTACCAAGATTATTCTACAATGGTTGAACAAGCTAGAAAAAATCAAGAGCAGGCAACCGGTCAGCAAATAAGTGAAGAGCAGATGGATTACTTCAGAGACCAAATATGGAACCAGTTGGTAACCCTAAAGTTGATAGATAAGAAGATTAAAGAATTCGGTATTGTTATCTCTGATGATGAAGTAAGAGACGCAATTATGGGACCTAATCCACCTGCAGAAATAACAAGGCAGTTTACTGATTCTACAGGAGTATTTAAACGTCAGGATTACGAAACCGCTATGCGCGATCCACGTAACAAACAAATTGTAATTGGTTTGGAACAGCAAATTAAACAACAGTTAACACAGCAGAAACTTCAGAATTATTTGTTCGCTTCAATCGGTGCAACAGAATCCGAAGCTTACGATACTTATGTTAAGCAGAATATCAAAATGAAAGCTAACTACATTAAGATAGATGCTAATACAGTTCCTGATGCTGATGTTAAAGTTGCCGACGCCGATATGAAAAAATATTACGATGAACACGCAGAAGATTTCAAAATAGAAAACCAGAGAAAAATTAAATATGTAATGTTCCGCCGCCAGGCTTCTCAAGGCGATTCTGTAATGATTAAGAATGGACTTGATGATATTGTAAAGAAACTTAAAAGTGATACAGCTTCATTTAAAAGCTATGTGCAAAGCTATTCCGAGCAGCCATATAGAAGAGATACGGTTGGGTTAGCTTCTTTACCAACAGAAGCCCGCGATCTTTTAGTTAGAGGTAATGCCGGAGATATTATTGGTCCGGTTGCTACTTTTGAAGGCTATGTAGTTTATAAACTTGTTAACAAAACAAACGCTAAGAATGAACAAGTACGCGCTTCGCACATTTTAATTCGTCTTACCGGAAACGATGCTGAAGACAAGAAAAAGATTGATGCTATTTACAATGAAGTTTCAAAAGGTGCCGATTTTGCTACAGTTGCAAAAGCTAAATCTCAAGACGGCAGCGCACCGCAAGGCGGCGATCTTGGATGGTTTGGTAAAGGTCAGATGGTTAAAGAATTTGAAAATGCTTGCTTCGGCGGAAAAGTTGGTGTAGTTCAGAAGCCTATTAAAACTCAGTTCGGTTATCACATTGTTAAAGTAACCGGAAGATCAAATCAAGATTTTGTAGTTGAAAAAATTGTTAACAAAATTCAAACTTCAGCTACAACAACGGAAAAAGTTTATCAAGACGCTGCTGATTTTGGATACATAGCAAAAGAGAACGGATTTGAATCTGAAGCAAAAGTAATGAAGTATGAAGTTATTGAAACTCCTCCTTTTAACGAAGAAGCAACAGCTATACCTGGACTTGGAATGAACCGCGCGCTTGTTAAGTGGTCGTTCGAAAACAGCACTGGTGAAGTAAGTGATGTCTTCAGATTGCCTGCCGGTTATGTTGTAGCTATGGTTTCGGAAGAAATTAAACCTGGAATGAAACCTTTTGATGAAGTAAAGGAAACTGTTAAAGGTGCTGTTACTTCACTAAAGAAGCTAGAAAAAGCAATGGCAATAGCTAAACAGATTAGAAATCAAATTGGTGATAACGGTGATGGAAACGCGGCTAAAACAGTTTGGGCTTCTGCCGAAGTTGATACTACTGTAGAATTTACTACAGCCGGCACGGTTGGAACGCTCGGACGTGAATTTGGATTTACTGAAGCTGCTTACAAAGCTGAATTGAACAAGTGGACACAACCTGTAAAGGGAAGAACAAACGCCTACTTGATTAATGTAAAATCAAAAACACAATTTGATCAAAATGCTTTCAATGCCGCTAAAGAAGCAATTAAAAAAGATTTAATTGCCAACAAGAAAAATGTTTACCTCTCTCAATGGGTAGAGCAGCTAAAGAAAGAAGCGGATATTGTAGATAACCGCTACATGTTCTTCAGATAAAAAGTTAATCCCGCTTCGGCGGGATTTTTTTTATACGGCAATCTTCTTCACAATTTTTTTAACGCAACTCTTATTTTCTTTTCAGATTAAGTATATTTAGCCCGAAAACATAGCATTCCCGCAAAATGAGAATTTATTTGACCGGATTTATGACAAGCGGCAAAAGTACAATTGGGCCGATACTTGCCAATGTACTTGGGCTGGAATACTATGATCTTGATAGAGAAATTGAGTCTGAAGAACAATTAACAGTTGTGGATATTTTTGAAAAACATGGCGAACAATATTTCCGCGAGGCTGAATCTAAAATACTAAACAAGCTTGCGCAGAAAAATAAAATTTTGATTTCACTTGGCGGTGGAACCATTACTAATGATAAAAATTTTGAGATGATGAGGAGTACCGGGAAGATAATTTATTTGAAAGTTTCGCCGGCTACTTTATATAAAAGATTAAAACACAAAACCGACAGGCCAATATTCCGCGATTTGGTTCTTGGCGATCACTCTGAAGAAGATTTCTTGAAGCGGATAAAAGAATTATTAGAAAAGCGGCGCGAAGTTTATGAACGCGCTGATATAATAATAGATACGGAGGTTACTCCGTTAGGACAAACAGTTGACAGAATTGCAAAAAAAATTAAGTACATATTCCATGAAAAAAATTGAAGTAAAAGCCTCGTCCAAAAGTTACCCGGTTTACGTTGGTAACAATATCTTAGAACAATTGCCAAGCTTGATTGAAAAGCACGGTCTTCACAAAAATGTTTTTATTGTTGTTGATGAAAACGTTCTTGGTTACCATCTCAAGAAAATCAAAAATATCATTACTGAAAAGATGCGCAAGGTGGTTGTTGTAGAGTTTATCGCTAACGAAAAAAGCAAGAGCAATAAATCTGTAGAAGAACTTTACGACTGCTTAATCAAAAATAACTTTGGGCGCGATACATTAATTATTGCGATAGGTGGCGGAATTACTGGCGATATTGTTGGCTTTGTAGCTTCTACTTTTAGCCGAGGAGTTCAGTTTATACAAGTGCCAACAACATTATTAGCTGCTGTTGATAGCTCTGTTGGCGGTAAGACCGGAATTAATTATGGTAAGACGAAAAATCTGATAGGCTCGTTTTATCAGCCGGAATTTGTTTTGACCGATACATCATTTCTAAAAAGTTTGCGTGAAGAAGAAATTGTATGCGGCATTGGCGAAATAATGAAGTACGCGTTCTTATGCGATGAAAAATTTTACTCAACTATTAGCAAAGAGTTAAAGCAGATTCTGAAATTGAAACCGACGCAAACTACAAAGACAATTGAAGCATGCGTAAACATGAAAGCGTCGGTTGTTCAGGCTGATGAAATGGAAAGCGGGCTTCGCAAAATTCTAAATCTCGGGCACACATTTGCTCACGCTATCGAAGTTGAGCAAGAGCATAAAATTAAACATGGGCAAGCGGTAATAATCGGCTTGGTTTGCGCACTGTATTTATCTCACTTCAAAGGAATACTTAGTGCTGAAAAGCTTGTAGAG
Organism: Stygiobacter sp. RIFOXYC2_FULL_38_25; assembly: GCA_001803165.1. GTDB lineage: Bacteria > Bacteroidota > Ignavibacteria > Ignavibacteriales > Melioribacteraceae > Stygiobacter. The sequence continues at coordinate 246,852 of MHAZ01000012.1, forward strand.
TATCTCGCTCTGCCTCTGCTCTTGCAAGACAAAATCACAATAGACAAATGCAACATAGAAACAATCTACAAGATTATGCTTCGCGATAAAAAGGGAAGAGAAGGAAAAATTAAATTTGTTCTCCTTTCAGCGCCAGGCGTTTTGTATTTAGATGTAGAAGCAGAAAAGGAATTAGTAATACAATCGCTTGAAGATGGCATTTGTCACTTTATCTAATCGCATGAAATCAAAAGCTCTATTTGCAATACTTTTATTATTCTCATCGCTGGTCTTCTCTCAAGTTGAAAGAGAAACCCGCGCTGTCTGGCTTACGACAAATCACCGTTTGGATTGGCCGCCGCCGAGCTATAATGCTGAAAAGCAAAAGAAAGCTCTCGCAGATATTTTTGATGACCTCAAAACGAAAAACTTTAACACCGTTTACTTTCAAGTGAGAAGTAACGGAACTGTTATGTTTAATTCTTCATTTGAACCGCTTTCGCAATATATAACCGGCGAAGTTGATGGAAACGCAAGTTACGATCCGCTAAAGTACGCGGTTGAACAAGCTCATAAGCACGGATTGGAAATTCATGCGTGGGTAAATGCTTGTTTGGTTTATAACGGAACAGAACAAGCGGTTCTGAAAAGTAAAAATCATCTTTCTCAGAAAAAACCGGAGTGGATTGTTGAAGATGTGCGCGATGGGCAAAAGTCTCTCTGGCTCGATCCCGGTTTGCCCGAAGTAAAAAGTTATCTAACCGATTTGATTTTGGAAATGGTTGAGAACTATGATATAGACGGCGTACATCTGGATTATATACGTTATCCCGGTAAGAATTTTGAAGATGATTTCTCTTACAACATTCATGGGGGCGGACTTACGCGTGACGAATTCCGCAGAAAAAACATTACTGCAATTGTTGAAGAAATTTATAAGCAAGTAAAGTCTGTTAAGCCTTTTGTAAAAGTTGGCGCGGCGCCTATCGGTGTTTACAAAAAATTGCCCGGAATGACTGCGTGGGAAAGTTACTATGATATTTATCAAGACTCTTACGGCTGGATGAAAAAGGGAATTGTTGATTATTTAACTCCGCAGATTTATTGGAGTTTGGATGAAAATCCGAGATTCGATTTGTTAGCTAAAGATTGGAAAGCAAATTCAAACGGACGCGGAGTTGTGCTGGGAATTGGCGCATACAAAGAAAATGTTAAGCCGGAACTTGAGGAAATGATTGGTCTCTCACGCAATTTGAAGGTGGATGGCGTTTCATTCTTCCGCTACCAGCACATTAAAGATGTAAACTTTCCCTCATACAGATACAAAACATTTCCGGCAGCAATGCCCTGGCTTCAAGTTATTTATCCTCCGGCGCCGGTTAGTTTGTCTTTGAATCGGCAAGAGGGGAAAAATCTCTTTACTCTGAATTGGGAAGTTGAAAAAAACAGTAACCCGAACGACAGCGTAAATTATTTTGCAATTTATAATCTGCCGCGAAGCAATTCCGAAACGCTTACGGAGTATCTATTTGATGTTGTTCCGGCGCCTCGAACAAGTGTAACGCTCGCAATAGATAAACCAAAAAAGGTTAACTATTTTTTCCGTGTTAAGTCTGTAAATAAATTGTGGAACGAGAGCATTGAATCATCGGAAGCGGTTAAGGTAGAAATTCCATTGATGAAAGAGTTGGCTCAGCTTAATGAAACTTTACTCCAACCGTTACTTATCAAGGAATCGGATAAGAGTGCCGCAGTTGTGATTCAATGCGGCGAAAAACAATCGGTAGAGATTTTTGGCGGCAAAGGCAAGGTGTTCTCTCTATTGAAAAAGGAATCTGCTTCGATTGGCAAAAACATCTTCACAATTAAAAAAGAACTGAAGAACTACGATGTTCTTAAAATTGTTTTCGGTGCTTCAAAAAAGGAAGTAGAGTTAAAACTGCTTTAGATATTTTCCCAGCCATTCTTTTCTTAGTTCAGTTACTTCAGCACGGTGCTTCTTCAAAAAATGATCACCACCTTCAAACAAAACCAGTTTGTGCGGATGATTAATAGCTTTTAGTTTCTCCGATAAATCAATAGGATCGTGTACGAGTACCCGGTCGTCAGATGTTCCGTGAAGAAGAAGCATCGGAGTTGTTCGGCAAAGCTTTTCCGGAAAGTTAATAATCGAGCGAGATTCACATTTGTCTTTGAAATCTCCGAGCGAATCTTTTCCAATTGTGTGTTCATACAGATGCTTCATGAATTTGCTTTCATCTGCGTTGCATTTAAGATTTGCAATTCCGCCAATAACAATAGCTGCTTTGAATATGTTTGTTTTAGTTAGAGCAAGATAAGTCATCATTCCGCCCCGGCTCCATCCTTCAATTCCCCAAAGGCTTTTATCGGCGCAATCAATCTCATCTGCAAGAGAAATTAAATTTATTACATCGTTAACATCACCGCCGCCAAATTCATCTTTACCTTCGCTTCCGGCATTGCCGCGGTATTGCGAAGCCAAAACAACATAACCCCAGCTTGCAATCTGTCCGAAAATTCCGCGTGCGTTAAATTCATCTATTGCGCCGGCGTTTCCAATTCCGCCGCGGCACCAAATAACGCAAGGATACTTTTGGGATTGGTCTTTAGGGTAAGCGAGATAACCGTTCACTTTCAGTCCGTCGGAAAAGTATGTCATCTTCTCAACAACAGAGTTGGCTAGAGTCTCTTCACCCCAGCCGCTTACAATCATTTTTTCTTGTACGGAACTTAGTTTTATTTCCTTGCGTAAAATGATTTTCGTATTCATGAATTCCTTTTGAAAATCCTTAAATTAGTGTTGTTAGCTTTACAGAAAAGGCTTTGCTTGTACAAAGCGGCAACAATTTCATAACCAATTTACAGATTAACTATTATGCCTAAAAACAAACAGATTTCAAAAAAGCAGATGAGCAAGAACAGATTTATGCAAATCACAGTTGTAATCGTTTTGGTTGCGTTCGTTGCATATTTTGTTTTATCTAATTTACTGTTAACTAAAACGCCGGTAAATCCGGAATTGGAAAATGCCGTGAACGGAAAAGCAGCTTACTCGTTTACCAAAGAAGGTGATCTTTCTTTCACAAATAAAAATGGCGATTCAATCGCGCAAATTGAAATTGAAATCGCGGATGACAATCAGCAGCGTTCAACCGGATTGATGTTCCGTAACAGAATGGCAGAAAGCCAAGGAATGCTTTTCATCTTTGATACTGAAGAGCCGCAATCTTTCTGGATGCACAATACAATTCTTCCGCTGGATATTATCTATGTTAATTCTAAATCGGAAATTGTTAAGATTGTAAAGAACGCAAAACCGTTTGACGACACATCTCTTCCTTCAATAAAACCGGCGCAGTATGTTGTTGAAGTTAATGCCGGTTACACGGATAAAATTGGTATTAAAGAGGGAGATAAAATAGTTTGGCGAAGAAGCTAACTGTAATGAATATACTTTCGTTGGAACTGAAGATAGATATTTTGTCATGCCTAGCGGAGTCGAGGCATGGCATTAGGTAAAAATGATTTCATTTCTCGACTTCGCTCGAAATGACACTATCATCCAAAATTTATTATATGAACGATAAAACACCATTAATTGCGACGCTTCTTTTATCATGCGCTGATAGAAAGGGATTGGTAGCCGAAATTTCTCAATTCATTTTTCAGCGGGGCGGCAATATCCTAAATCTTGATGAACATGTTGAGAAAGAAGAGAATATGTTTTTTACCCGCGTTGAGTGGGATACGGAAGAAGTAATATTGAGCCGCCAAGAGTTTGAATTAGAGTTTGCTCAATTAGCCGAAAAGTTTTCTGCGGACTATAAAATATTTTATAGCGATAAGAAGCACAAAACAGCAATTTTTGTTTCGAAGTATGAACATTGTCTGCAAGAAATTCTTTGGCTTAACAGCATAGGTGATATAACTGCTGATATAAAACTAATCGTTTCCAACCATCCCGATTTAGAGCCGCTTGCCGATCAGTACAAGATTCCGTTTTATCTAATTCCAGTCAGACATAATAAAAAGAAAGCGGAAGCGACAGAACTAAAACTGCTGAAAGAGAATGAAGTTGATACAGTTATCTTAGCCCGCTATATGCAAGTTTTATCCGATGAGTTTGTAAAAGAATATCCATTTAAGATTATCAATATTCATCACTCGTTTTTGCCTGCTTTTATTGGCGCTAATCCTTACCGTCAGGCTTACGAGAAAGGTGTAAAAATAATCGGCGCTACAAGTCATTACGTTACTGCCGATTTGGATGAAGGACCAATTATCGAGCAAGGCGTTGCGAGAATTTCTCACAAAGATTCTCTGAAAGATTTGATTAGCAAGGGAAGGGAATTAGAACGCTCTGTTTTAGCTAAAGCAGTAAAGTATCATCTCGCAAACCGTGTGCTTCCATTTGGAAAGAAGACAATTGTGTTTGAATAGGGGAAATGTAAAAGGTCAAAAATGAAACCGAAGATGTAAAACTTAAACCCGGTTAACCCAGTAAAACGGTTTTCTTTTTTGATGGGCAACTGCAAGTATATAAATCCTTTCGTTTTCAATGCGGTAAAAGATTGAATGGGGAAATCTTCTGAGAAGAGCTACCCGGTAACTTGTAAATTTAATTGGAAACGCAAGTGGGTTGTTTCTGATTTGATTTATTGCAAATTCTACATCCAGAATAAACTTTTTACCGAGACCGAAAACAAGATTATCATAAAAATCTTGCGAATCTAACATCTCGCTTTCTGCAAGCTTATGAAACTGAATAAGCACTATTCGTACTTTTGTTTTGCTTCGTTAATAACAGAATTAGCGTTTTTAAGAATTGCTTTGCCTTTTAAAATTTGATTATACCTATCGTCAATTTCTTTTTGCCAAAACTGATCAAGATTTTCTGAGGATTCAGAATCAATGCTCTCCAGAAGTTTATATGATAGAAGCGCTTTTTCTGCCGGTGTTAAATTATCAGCAGCTTTTTCAATTTCATTTATTGTCATTAGAATCTCCTTTGCACTAATACAATTTATAGCGAAAGATTATGCGAATCAATAGACCTTATGAACTGTTGTTTTGAACAAGAAAAAAATGAAAACGATAAAGCATCAAAAAATAATTTGCTATTAACGCCTTATCGTTTTCCATTTCCCGGCTCTTCTTATTTCATCAAAATTAATTTCTTTGTTTCGCTGTAACTGCCAGCTTGAAGACGGTAAAAGTAAACACCAGAAGCCATCTCTCGACTCCGCTCGAGATGACCGATGTTGAGTGTTGCTTTGTAGTTACCGGGTTGCTTGTATTCATTAACAAGTGTTGCAACTTCCCGCCCGAGTAAATCGTAAACTTTTAGTGTAACATGCTCACTCTTCGCGATAGAATAACTAATTGTTGTTTCCGGATTAAATGGGTTTGGATAGTTTTGTTCCAGCCTGAACTGCGTTGGCAATTCATCAATGGAAATTATATCGGATAGTATTCCTTGTTCCGGTGTAGGAAGTTTAACTGTAGTATAAATTCTAAACTCACCCGGTTCAAGTGTAACGGGCATATCGGCGTTAACTACATTCAATTCTTCACCGGTAAAATAGTTATACCATTTGCCTGTGTTCTGAAATTCCGGCAGCATCGTATCTGTAAACACCGCAAAGTTGGCAATAACAACTACATTCATACTTGCATGGTTGATCCATAATCTCTTTAAATATCCGCTTACGCTCATTCTAAAATCGCTGCTGGAAAATGCCGGATAATCTTTTTTAAGTTTTATGAGCGCGCTCCATGTTTTCATTAATCTAACCCGGTCAATTTGTGATAAGTAGTTCAATTGCGCACTAAAAGGAATAGGTTTGGTTCCCAATCTTCCGTTTTCATTGATTGAATGATCATAACCGAGCTCACCAAACTGCCAAATCATTTTTGGTCCGGGTATAGTAAAGAAGAAAGCCCCGGCAGCTTTCATTCTTTGCAATGCTGTTGGCAGATTCTTCACACTGTAAGAGCCGCTCGCGTTTCCGTAAATAAGATTTTTGTACATCAATCTTTCTTCATCGTGACTTTCCATGTAGCCAACCAAATTCGGATTTGTCCAACTGCGAGATTTGTAAGAAATTCCCTCGAAGTTAGATTTACCGGAATCATTATATCCCATTGTAGCTTCGTTGTATGCGGAGTTCATGTTTCCCCAAAGCAAAATTCCCGCATCTGCTAATTCTCTTTCCTCTGAATTAACCGCGAGATGTTCGAAAATCATAATTGCGGTTGGATCGTAAGACCAGGCTTTGTTAACCATTCTTTTTAGTAAACGAATTCTGTCCGCATCATAGTTGCTTCCCCAAGAATCAGACATTGATTTATAGTTATTGCCGATTCCTTTTGTGAAATCGAAACGGAAGCCATCGAATTTAAATTCCGTTAACCAGTATTGAAGCAAGCGGTCAACAAAATATTGTGTTGCTTTGCTTTCGTGATTAAAATCGTAACCCCATTGAGCATCGGGATTGGCAAAATTTGATTGCTGATTAAACCAAGGATTGTTTGCTGCGGGTTTGCCGGTTGTGTTATCCCAATACATTCTTACCATTGGGTTTGTACCGTAAGCATGATTAAGAACAATATCCATCAACACTGCAATTCCGTTTGCGTGGCATTCATCTATGAACGCTTTCAGTTCATTTGCCGGTCCATAATATTTATCAACAGCAAAATAAAATGAAGGATTGTAACCCCAGCTGTTGTTCCCTTCAAATTCGTTTATCGGCATAAGCTCTATTGCATTAACACCAATTTTTTTGAAATAGCCAATACTGTCTTTAAGGGATTTGTAAGTGTGCGCCTCTGTAAAATCTCGAACAAGAGTTTCATAGATAACTAATTTTTCTTTTGCCGGACGAGTGAAGTCTGTTGTCTTCCAACTGTAGGAAGAGCTTCCCAGATCAAGATATGTAACAGCTTTATCAGTTTTCCCGGATGGATAAGCAGGTAAGTTTGGAAAAACAGTAGAAGGAATTGAAGAGTCGTTTGATGGATCAAGAATAATTTCGGAATAAGGATCTGCAACGCGAAGTGTTCCATCAATTAAGTATTGATAGATATTGGAAAATGTAGAATTATCCGGGGTTCCGATCCATGTTTTTATTAATGGAAGTTCTTTCCACCAAATAACACTATCTGGCTTTGGCTCATACCGATTCATGAAGAATGCAGTATCAACTTTCCAATCATTCAGTTGGTTAAGTAAATAAACAAATTCTTTTTTCGGAGCGTAAAGTGCTACGATGCCGCTGCTTTTATTAATTCCAATTTGGTTTCCTGTGGGAAGTGGTAAATTCTTAATCGCCGGATTTCTCATGATTACAAAAGTTGAAGAATCCTTTTGATTGAGAGTATCAGCAGCCACAACTTTTACTTCATTTTTTCCACCCGGGAAATTGTTCGCCACAAATTTATAAGTCAAGCTAGATGTTGAGCTCTGTGCCTTTTCGGTTCCATTAACATAAAGTTTTACAGATTTGGTTTTTGCTCCAACTTCAGCAATTGATACATCTATATCAACCGTTCCTCCGGGTTGAACAAAAACCGGTGAGCGCATAGGGTCGCCAAAAGAAACATTAACTGTTGGTTTGTTAAAAACAATTGAAATTCCCGATTCGTAAAGCGGGATGAATAAATCTTCCGTTTGTTGTTTACCATCAGCACTTCTTAACACAAAACAGAGCTCGGCAATTTTTTGCGATGCGTCCGTTACGTTATAAAAACTGCGCGGATTGCTGATTGTAATTTGGTAGATGTCCGGACTCATTCTAACCAGAGTAGGCTGTACGGCATTATCACCCCAGTTACCAATAACTTTTTGCCACTTGGTAATTGTTCCGGATTGTGATTTTAAGCTAACTCCGGTGTGGGCATAAACTACACCGGTGTAACCGGCAATTTTATTTGCGTGAGTAGCATTTCTTGCATCAAAAGTAATTGTAATGATGTCGGTCTGCTTTGGAAATTGAGGATAGGTAGTTATAACTGTCTGCGCATAAATTAAAAATGGAAACAATAATGCGAAAACAAACATCTTGCTTTTCATAGTGCCTCGTATTTGAAATATCTCGGCGGCTAACTTAGGTAACTTACCCTATGCTAATCAAGGAATTCCCACGTCACCCCAAAACGGAGCCCTCTGGGCTGAATCGGGTAGAAAGGGACGACGGAAAATTGAGAATTCAGCAAATTTTCCCAAGTGAAATAGATAATTGCGCTTTCTTGGATTCTGCCGGCAAGGAAAAAATCAATTTGTAATGAAGGAGTAAATTCTGTTAAACCGATTTGAGAATAAATACCGTTGCTGGTATCAAACAAGTAGGAAGAAGAAATGCCCTTCTCAAAATCGAAGCGCTGCTCGTAGCGCGAACCGTAACTATAATAGTTAAATCCGGTTTTGAGTTTTAGATTGTTGTTGAACAGAGTATCAATGTAATAAACACCGCCGTTTGAGCTAAACTTTGGCAATCCGTTTCTGATACGCTCATCCTCAGAGAGATACAAAGTTGAATTTGTGTTGAAATGAATTTTCCAGAAACTTAATTGTGCTTGCAGTGTTAAGCCTTGCGTTGCTGCATCAACTGTATTAACAAAATGAGCCTCATCGTTAAACTTAGTAGAACTATCGGCAAAAGCACTCACGAGTTCGTTGTTATTCTTTGTGAGAAAATATCCGGCGGAAATTTTCAGCCAATCAAAATCTGCCGAAGCTTTTAGTTCAACTGTTTGGATTTTCTGATTTCGGTTGCTTAAACCACCGCCTAAATGATAGAATCCGCCTGTGTGAAATAGTTTTTCGAGTTGCGAGAAAGGTTTTTCGAAATGTGAAAAACCGGCGTAAGCGGAAAATTGGTTGGTAAAATTTATCGCAACATCGCCGCCAAGTCCAAAGCTATTCTTATCAGAATCGTTGATAAGGTATTTTAAGAAGACTGACGGAAGTACTCTGTTGTCTGCTAATTTCAGAGTTGTAATAAATGAAGTAGCTAATGAAAAATTGGTGAATTCTCTCTGAAGCAATTCGGCAATGTATTTGTTGCGTTCAAATGTTGTTAATGATACAAAGTCAAAAATTCCAGTAGAATAGTCTTGTCTGAATCTCACTCCAATGGTCTGCACTTTATTATCACGCGAAACCGGAATCACATTCTCAGATACAGTCCCGCTGATATTCTGTCTGAACTCAGAAAGATCATCTTTATAATAGAATGCAAATTCACTTGGAGAGTTTTCAATTAGTCTAGCCAGCAAAGACGCAGAGAAAAAATTATTAGTACTTGTTAAATATCTATTTGGGAATCGAACTACTGCTGTAAGGTTATCATAAATTAGTTCTTCTAAAGCGAAGTTTGGGAAGCGATTGTGTGTTGCAGTAAGGTCAACACCGCCATTTAAACCAACAGTTGATTTAACATGCTTGTAATTAATACGTATAGTTTCGCTGGGCGATAAAAGATAATTCAATCGAATGTTGCCCATCCAATTGGAAAACTGGCTGTTTGTGTAATAAGAATCCGAACCGTGGTTAGTTATTTCGATGTAAGTATTCAGTTTCTTAAATGGAGCGATATTGAAGATTCCATCTATCAATCCTTCGCCGGAAGGCGCTTGGTAATATCGCAAGCGGGAATATGGCTTGCTCGATGAAGGCTCCCGCGAAATAATATTTACGGCAGCAATATTACTATTGCCTAATAAAAACCCGCGTGAAAGAGGCATTACCTCTATTGAATCTATACCTTCAGATTGAAATAAATGGAGATCAGTAAAATTTGTTAGTCTGTTGGTAATGCTTATTCCATCGTTTAGAAAGGCGGTTGATGTTGCACTAAGACCAAACAAACTAACATCAGTCGGCATACCACCAGCACCAAGTCTTTTTATAAATAAACCGGCTGCACCCTTTAAATAATCCTCTGTAAAACGGTAATCAATTGATTCTAAGGTATTCTTACTCACTTTACCGTTAAGCAATGCTGCGCCCGATAGAGAGCCGGGTGTAATTAACTTAGTTGCACTTTTAGCTATAACTGGCTTTGTTGAATCCGGTGTAACTACGCTCTTAGTTCTAAGTGTGTCTAATCCGGCAGCAGCTTTTTTGCTAATTTGCCCAAAGCCAAAAGAGTTCCAGCACATAGATATGAAAAGGGTAACAAGCAGTGTCTTCGTCTTACTAAACCGAAAATATTTTCTTCGCTTCATAGTAAATCAATTCCTTATAGAAATTAGCCGGGCAGTTTCAGCCGTAATTTTATTGCTTCATTCATACTTTTGTTCTAAATCAATTGTTTGATTAATAAGACAAAAACTGTTTGTTTTATATTAAAAAAATACTAATTTCCAATTGAAATTATTCACCAAAATAAAGGGCAAAAGCAATGTCAATGACAAAAGGACAAATCTTAACTCACATGGCCAAAAAATCTGGTCTTAGCAAAAAAGCAACCGGCGAATTCGTTAACGAATTGGTTTTTCTTGCTTACAAAGAAGCTAAAAAAGGTTTCGTCATTCCTGGATTAGGAAAACTCGTTCTTGTAGATAGAAAAGCAAGAACCGGTAGAAATCCAAAAACTGGTGAAGCAATTCAAATTCCAGCTAAAAAAGTTGTAAAATTTAGAATAGCAAAACAAGCTAAAGATGCTATCTTGATTTACAAGAAGTAATCTTAACTTTTTTCAAAAGGCCCCGATCTCAAAAGCGGGGCTTTTTTATTTTAAAGCACTCATTTGTTTCATCTTGCTTAATAGTTCTGTGTAAAGTTCTTCGTTAATGTTTTTCAAAATTACTTTTAATAATTCCTTAAACTCACCCTGCGCGAAAAAACCGATGCTAATATTTCGTTTCGAATCATGAATATAAACCGGACGTGTATTCCAGCCTGAAAACATTCCGCCGGAAATTCCATCAATATCTGCGAACTCAATACGCAAAATCTTTTTGCTCAAGAAAAAATTTTCGCAAGTAATTCCGGCTTCATCGCTTCTTATTCTAAAAGGAAAAGACCTATAGCTGTTCAAGTAAAATCTGTTAACGAGATAAATTATTACCAGATTTAGCAACGCGACAAAAACGTAATACCACTTTTGAAAAGCGAGCATAAAAGATGCTATGGTATAAAATAACAGCAGTAAGGTAATTGCAATATTGACATAACGATACCAGAATTTTGCAAATATAGAATATGAGTAGGTCTTCATAAGTTTTATTTTCTTTTCAGCAAATTACAAAAAATGACATCCATTCTTTTATTTCAAGATTCATTATCTTCGCAACGAAAAAACACGAGTATATATATGTATGATTTGTTGGTGATTGGCGCCGGTCCTGCCGGCATTAGTATGGCGGTTGAAGCATGCCATTCAGGCATTGATTCGGGCAAGATTATTATTCTTGAAAAAGCTGAAGAACATTCTTTTTCAATCAAGAAGTATTATCCCGATTCTAAACTTGTTTCAGCCAATTACAAAGGTTTTGAAGCGAAATGTTCTGGTGTTATGTGCATTCCGGATTTAACAAAGCACGAAACGATTTCGTATTTGGATAAAGCTATTCTTGAAAACAATTTAACTGTGCATTACAGCGAAACCGTGTGGAAGATGCATCAGAATGAGGATAAGTCATTTATTGTTTATACCGAGAAAGGCGAATATCACACAAAGATTGTTGCAATTGCTATTGGAATTCTTGGCAAGCCAAATAAACCGGATTATAAAATTCCGCTCAAACTAAAAGAGCGGGCTTTATTCGATGTTACCACTGTAGAAATAAGAAATTCCCGTGTACTTATCGTTGGCGGCGGTGACTCTGCTTCCGAGTATTGCCAGTTCTTAACTCAAAACGGCAACGAAGTTTATCTTAGTTATAGAAAAAAAGATTTCACCCGTATGAATGAAATTAACCGGGAAAGTTTATTAGAACTTGAACGAGAAAAGAAAGTTGTGATTCTCCGTGAAAGTAATGTTGTTGCTCTCGAAGAAAAAGATGGAATGCCATACGTGAAGTTTCAAGAAGAAAGATTTGGTGAACAAACTTATGATTATGTTGTTTACGCTTTAGGCGGTTCAACACCGGAAAATTTTTTGAAAATGCTTGGTATTGAGTTCGACGGAGAAGACCCAATTCTAAAAGAACATTACGAAACTTCTGTTCAAGGTTTGTTTCTAACAGGAGATTTAACCGCTGGTACTAAAGGCGGCTCAATTATATGGGCATTTAATTCATCAAACACTGCCATGAGAAAAATCTGCCGTGATTACCTTAATTGTAAAATTGATATAGAATAATGATGACACAAGAACCCAAACTATATTCGTTGGCAAAGGAAAAAATAAAAATACTTCTATTGGAAGGAATGCACGAAAACGCTCTCGAGCTTTTTCATCATCATGATTACACAAACATTGAGTACATCAAAAGCTCGCTTGAGGGTGAAGAGCTAATTGAAAAAATAAAAGATGCTCATTTAATTGGGATTCGCTCAAAGACTAATCTAACGGAAGAAATTCTTGAGCATGCAAAAAAGCTAATTGCAATTGGCTGTTACAGCATTGGCACAAATCAAGTTGATCTTGAAGCGGCAAAACTAAGAGGAATACCGGTATTTAATGCGCCGTTTTCCAACACGCGCTCTGTAGCAGAGCTTGTAATCAGCGAATGTATTTTTCTTATTCGCGGAATTCCGGAAAAGAATTTTTCTGCGCATAACGGCAAATGGTCTAAGGATGCTTCTCATTCATTTGAAGTTAGAGGAAAGAATTTAGGAATTGTTGGTTACGGGCATATCGGTTCGCAAGTTTCAATTCTTGCTGAATCGTTAGGAATGAATGTTTATTACTATGATATTGAAAAGAAATTAAACCTCGGTAACGCTAAGGTTTGCTCAAAATTAGATGAACTGCTTTCAATCTCTGATATTATAACTTTGCATGTCCCGGAAACTGATGCGACTAAAAATTTGATTTCTGCCAGAGAATTAAATCTAATGAAAAAAGGCTCGTTCTTAATCAATGCCGCAAGAGGAACAGTTGTGAACATCGAAGACCTTGCTGAAGCATTGGAAAGCAAGCATATTGCCGGGGCTGCTGTAGATGTTTTTCCTGAAGAGCCGAATTCAAATAAAGATATGTTTATAAATCCGCTTCAAAAATTCCCAAATGTAATTCTCACTCCTCACATTGGCGGCAGTACATCAGAAGCCCAAGCTAACATAGCACTTGAAGTTTCTGAAAAATTAGTTAAGTATTGCGATGTTGGTTCATCAATTGGTGCTACAAACTTTGTAGAAATTTCATTAACTCCTCACTTCGAATGTCAGCGCTATCTTCATATTCACAAGAACCAACCTGGTGTTCTTGCCAAGATTACAAATATCTTCACCTCTAAAAACTTAAATATTGCTTCTCAGTATTTGCAGACAGATCCACTCATTGGATACGTTATTATTGATATTGATAGTAAAGAAGATTCCGACGGAATTTTAAGAGAGCTTAGGGCTATACCGGAAACTATTAAAACAAGAATGCTGCTGTAGTAGTTTCTAGTTTCTTTCTTTGCACTTTATAATTAATAGTGTCGTTTGTTTCAAGCTAAACACTGAATCAGAACTATAATCTCAATGAATAGAAGAAAATTATTTCTCGTTTTACTTTTCATCACTCCAATCTATTTGGTGCCGCAATCTATTGTTGATCTTGCTTTGAAAGATAAGAGCAGAATTTCAATCCAGAAATGGAATGAAGATAGCGGGCTGCCGTCGAATGATATTTCCGATCTTCTAATCAGTAAGCAAGGATTTCTGTGGATAGGTACGGAATTTGGGCTGGCTCGGTTTGACGGTGCAGAAATCAAAAATTATAATTTGTTAAACACTCCGGAAATTAAAGCCAATAAGGTTCTTGATTTATATGAAGATAAAAGCGGCTCACTTTGGTTTGCAAATGGAACCGGCGGCATAGTTAAATACTTAGGCGGTGTATTTAATAGATATGGCATTGAAAACGGCTTGCCCGAAAACAATTGCAGCGGTATTGTTGAAGATAAAAGCGGTGTGTATTGGATTGGAACTCGCGGCGGGGGATTAGTAACGCTAAAAGGTAATTCCATAAAGACAATGAATTTGAAAAACGGATTTCCGAGTGATAGAATTACAGCGATTGCTAAAGACAAAGATGACAACATATGGGTAGGCACCAATAACAAAGGTGTTGTTAAAATAAATAACAAAGGGCTGGTTGTCTTCGATGAATATTTGGGATTGCCGAACAAATTTGTTTACGATTTGTTTGTGGACTCAGCTAATCGTGTTTGGGTTTTCTTCTCTGAGGGTGTCGCAGTAATTGAAAATGGAAAAGTGATTATCCCGGAGTTTCTGAAAAAATTTGAGAAGACTGCTATTACCTCTATAGCGGAAGATAAAAACGGAAGAGTTTGTGTTACGACAATAAGTGCTGCTTATGCCCTGATTGGAAATGAGTTTGTAGAATTCTTCAATGTTGGAAACAGCAAAGAAGTTCGCTTGCAAGAAATGCTGATTTGGAATGATGACATTTGGTTCGGCACTAAAGAAGCGGGTATTTATAGATTGCGCGCCAACAAAGTTCAAAATATATCTGAGGAAAACGGATTACCCGGAAAGATTGTCTCCGCAATTTTTCAAGATTCTCAGAATAGAGTTTGGATGGGCTGCGAAAAGAAACTCGTTCTTTATGATCAGAACAAAAAGAAAGTAGTAAAAACTTTTGATTTGCCCGCCTCCGATATTCTTTCATTTTGCGAATTGACTCCAAACAAGATATTGATTGGAACAAGGACAGCCGGCTTGTGGGAGATGAATAATTTCCAAATCAGAAAACTTGCCGGCAAAAATGAGCTGGGTTCAAATTTGATTCGAAGTATTGTAAAAAATGATGATGGTTCCGTAGTTATAGGCACTAATGGAAATGGAATCATAATAATGAATGAGAAAACTTTTCAGATCATAAATAAAGAAAAGGGACTCTCGTCAAATTTAGTTTCGTGCATATCAAGAGATAACCAGAATCAACTTTGGATTGGCACTACCGGCGGGGGAGTAAACATTCTCAATGCCCAAAACAAACCCATAATAATTAACAAAGCAAAGGGATTAGCACACAATAATGTTACCTCAATAATTCACGATGGTAATACTACTTGGATTGCAACTAACGGCGGAGGCTTGAGCCGAATAAGCGGGAAGGAGATTGTCAACTACACAATCAATAACGGATTGTATGAAAACAGAATATTCAATATGGCTGACGATGGAAATGGAAGATTATGGTTCACTACAAGGAAAGGAGTCTTTGTAATTTCGAAAGATCAACTGAATGATTTTGCCGTTAGGAAAATTGCTAAGGTGAACTATCAGCTTTTTACAAAAACAGAAGGCATGCTAAGCGATGAATGCGAAACGCTAACTATGCAGACAATTCTGATGCAAAAATTCCAAGTTTTAGCAGCTACTACTTCCGGTGTTTCAATAATCAGTTTTGTTAACCTTGTCGGCAAAGAAATTGCGCCCAAGACTTTTGTAGATGAAATAAGAATTAATTCACGCACTGTGCCTCTCGATTCTTCCAGAGCGTACTCACCCGGAACAGAAAATCTTGAAATACATTATTCCGGCATTTCTTTCGATCATGGAAAGAATCTCTCATTCTATTATAAACTTGATGGTTTGGATGATAAGTGGATAAGCGTTGGTTCACGCCGAGCCGCGTACTTTACACATCTTCCTCCAGGTAAATATACTTTTAATGTGAAAGCAGAAACGCCGCAAGGAACAACCAGTGTTTCGCCCGCCTCTATTACTTTTTCTATAGAACCATATCTATATCAAAGACTTTGGTTTCAGATAGTCTTAGCCTTCGTTTTGATAGGAGCGATAGCTGGAATTGTTAGATTTATTTCTGTTCGTAAGCTAAGGCTTAAACTTGATAGAATTGAAGCGCAGGCAGCTCTTGAAAGGGAAAGAATTCGTATTTCCAAAGACATGCACGATGAACTTGGCGCAGAGCTTACTAAAATTGGATTACTTAGTGAGATTGCTAAAAATAATTTTCGAAGCAATTCTCAAAATCTTGAACTTGATTTAGACAAAATTACCGATGCCAGCCGCGATGTTGCAATAACAATGGATGAAATTGTTTGGGCGGTAAATCCAAAAAATGACAAGATTGATAGATTGTGTAGTTATATAGCCAGCTATGTGCAAGAGTATTTATCATTAACAGACATTCATTTAACTCTCACAGTCCCGGATACCTTGCCGGAAGTTTTTATGTCTGCAGAATTGAGGCATAATGTTTTTCTTGTTATCAAAGAAGCGGCTAACAACATAGTAAAACACTCCAAAGCAAAAGAAGTAGTTTTTGATGCAAGTTATTCTGACAACAATTTGGAATTTACACTTACCGATGATGGTATTGGCATTTGCGATTCAGTAGATGAGTTTGGAAATGGATTGATCAATATGAGAAAAAGAATAAAAGATAACGGCGGATATTTCGAGATAAAAAACAATATTCCTAAAGGAACAATTGTTAGAATTACTGTTCCCCTAATTAATCACACGATTGTGTGATTCTATAGAACTTACGAAACAATAAATTAATGAAAACAAAAAAGCTGATGAGCCAAAACGATATCATACGAATAGCGCTAATAGAGGATAAAAAAGAAATCCGTGAAGGGTTAAATATTCTCATTTCCGGTTCTACCGGATTTAACTGCGCTGCATCTTTTGCCGATGCAGAGAGCGCCATAAGAAAAATTCCCTCTCTCGATATAGATGTTATTCTGATGGATATTAATCTGCCTAATATGAGTGGAATAGATTGTGTAAAAGTTTTAAAGCCGCTCCTTCGTAACACGCAAATCATTATGCTGACTATGTACGATGACAATGAACATGTATTTGAGGCATTAAAAGCGGGGGCTGCCGGCTATTTGCTAAAACGAACACCACCAGCCAAAATACTCGAGGCTGTAAAAGAAGTACACACAGGCGGTTCTCCTATGTCAATGCAAATTGCAAGAATGGTGGTAAAATCTTTTTCAGAAAAACCGGCCGGAACAAAGTTGGATGAAAAATTAACAGAAAGAGAATTTGAAATACTCGGTCAGTTATCGAAAGGATTACGCTACCAGGAAATTGCCGATAAACTTTTTATAAGTGTTGAAACAGTAAGAACTCACCTTCGCAAGATTTACGAAAAGCTGCAAGTACGCAATTCGACAGAAGCTGTATTGAAATACCTTCAAAAGTAGTCCGGTTTGATTTACGTTAAAGCCTCAGCAAATCACACTTTTAGGTGATTGAAGACTACCTATCCTAATTTTAGATTTATTCCGGATATTAAACGGAGAATTAGCATGAAAAAACTATTTACTATTTGGGCGTTATTAACAATACTATTATTGATTGTATTTCTTAATACAATTTCTTTCGGACAACTAAGTTCCCCAACCACAGAAACAGTTTACGGTGGAAGAATAAATGGTATCTCAGCAATTTCAACAGGAGGTACTTCAAGCAGAATTTTTATAGCCACAGAAAGTGCCAACTCAGTTTTT
Source organism: Stygiobacter sp. RIFOXYC2_FULL_38_25 (assembly GCA_001803165.1). Lineage (GTDB taxonomy): Bacteria > Bacteroidota > Ignavibacteria > Ignavibacteriales > Melioribacteraceae > Stygiobacter. The sequence continues at coordinate 264,474 of MHAZ01000012.1, forward strand.
TATGCCAATGTTACAACCACCTCTGGTTCCGAATCTTTCGGTTCGTTTACAGTTATGCCGGGATTAGGAAATGATGACGGTTACGGCAGCGGTATTTCGAAAATATATGCACACCAGGCTTCCCAATATTTATTCTTTCTTCAGAACAATACACTATACAAAACTATTTATAGTGGAAGTGCTGTAACAATGGTAGAAGCAGCTGCGATTTCAGATTTTATCATTTATGGGGATTACATCTTTTACATTAAGGGCAGTGATTTATATTACGGGCAACTTAACGCATCCGGTGATGTTGTGGTTGGAAGTACAGGAACAATTGCAATTGGAACTACTCCTACCTCACCCTCAATTCGTGTTAATCCTTCCAACAGCAAAGTATATATAGCAGCTCTGACTACAACTCCTACCATGTATAAAACTACTAATGATTATAATTCATTGTCAGGCAGTACAATTTCTGCTGTTACTTTGGGCGCTTTGTCGGGTTCTGTAACCAGCTGGGATGCATTTGGCATAGGACCGGATGGAACTCTTTTTTTAGGAGGGGATGATAACTCAAATAAGTATGTTCAATACTCTACAGATGATGGGGCTAATTGGTCTGGCGGTGTAACTACTCTAAATGGAATTGGGGGACCAAACTTCGCTTTTGGAGGCTCTTCATCACCCTATACAGTTCATTTTAGTAAAGGTTACGCAACATTTACAACTGCCTCGGGCTTTGGAAGTTGGGCAGAATATGGTAATCTCGGATTTGAAACTCATCCAAATGACGGAGCTGTAATTGTTGATCCAAACAATAGCCAAATTGTGTATCTAACAACAGATCAAGGAATCGGAGCTACTAAAAATGGCGGACCAAATATATTTGGAATTGATACCGGTGTTGAGGCAGTTCAAGTAAATGACTTTAGTATGAATACTGCTAAAGATAAAGCATGGCTTGCCTCAAAAGCGGGAATAAGAAAAGTAACATCATATAGCACAACACCGGTTTGGAGCAGCGCTATGTTTCCTAATGGGGATGGCTCACCATATTATTCCGCTGAAATGGAAAATGAAAATGATGTAACTGCATATGTTGGAAACCTTCGTATTTATAAAACTACAGATAGCGGGAGTAACTGGACTCAAGTTTTATCTGAAGCAACAACAGGCTATGCATCTGTCGGAACACGCGCAGAAGCAATTGAAGTTTGTCCAACCAATAGTAGTTTGGTTGTAGCTGGATTTTATGTTGACGGTTCAAACAATGGAGGATTTTGGTACTCCACAGACTCTGGAGCCTCTTGGAATCAACAACGTCTTGTGGCGGTAAGCGGAACAAGCGATGTAGATGTTTACGACATTGAGTTTACAACTGAAAGTGGAAATCCGGTAGCTTACATTGGAGTAGAGTATGATGCTACTGCTAATGCAAGAAGTGTTTACCGAGCTGAGTACAGTGGGGGAATCTGGACTACAAGGCAAGATTTTGCAGGCACTTATACGTCTACAGGCTCTGTAATAGTTGCGCAAATTATGGATCTGTTAAAAACCGGCAATTACGTTTATGCATGCGGTACTGATGCAGGTTCAAATCATCCAATTCTATATTATAGAGATTATACTGCAGATTATACAACGAGTGCTGGTAAATGGACTCCAATGACTACCACTGGTTTTCCTACTTCGCAAGTAGGCAAAGCTGTTGCTGTGGGTGGAGGAGTTGTGTACTGCGCAGTCGGAAATATCATTTATACTATACCTGAAACAAGTGGAACTACTTGGTCATCTGGATACACATATCCAACCGGTACAGAGATAAATGTTTTGTTCTACGATGCGCTACTTGCCGGAACCGGAACCGGCTTGTATGGACATGATTACACCGGGGCGCTGCCTGTTGAACTAACTTCCTTTACTGCCGGAGTTAAAGGTAACAAAGTAACACTGAATTGGGAAACTGCTACGGAAGTAAACAACTACGGCTTTAATGTTGAGCGTAGAGTTAAGCTCGTCTCACCTAACGCGAATCAAAGCGGCAAGGGAGAGTGGAAAAAAATTACTTTTATACAAGGGCATGGTAACAGCAATTCTCCTAAAACATATTCTTTTGTTGATGAACCAACAGGCGGAAATGAATTTACTTACCGTTTAAAACAAATAGATTTTGATGGTACGTTTGAATATTCCCCTGAAGTAAATGTAAGATTTTCAGATAACCGGAACTTTAAGTTAGTTCAAAATTTCCCGAATCCATTTAATCCGGAGACGGTAATTAAATTTGAATTGCCGCAAGCATCGTTTGTAAAATTGCGGGTCTATAATACTTTGGGCGAAGAAGTGGGGAACTTAATAAACGAAAAGAAAGACGCCGGAATTTACTCGGTAGATTTTAACGCAAAACATTTACCCTCAGGAGTGTATTTGTATCGGCTGGAAACAAATGGTTACACACAAACCAAGAAAATGATTTTACTCAAATAGTATCAAATGATACCAAAGGAAGGGTGAAATAAAATTAAGAGTCGTAAGGTAATAAGTCAATAT
>MHAZ01000013.1 GCA_001803165.1 Stygiobacter sp. RIFOXYC2_FULL_38_25
CTGTTCAACATTATTATGAATCATGATACCTCCGAATGAAGTGTTATAAAATAACTCTTCTTCCTTTGGGTATCATATGATACTAACTATAAGTAAACTCCCTCCTTATTTTCGGGCAGATCAATCCTATGGTCTGCCCGAAACACTATTTCATTACAATTAATTTCTTTGTTGAAACAAACGAGCCGGCGCGCAACTGATAGAAATAAATGCCGCTTGTGAGTGAAGAACGCCCGCCCTGCCTTGCAGAATGCGAGGCAGGTAGTGTTGAGAAAGAAGAACTGTAAACTCCGGATTGTTGTAACTCATCTACAAGCGTTGCAACTTCGTTACCCAATACATCAAAAATTTTTAGCGTAACGTAGCCGGTAGCAGCAAGTTGATATCTGATATTGGTTGATGGATTAAACGGATTTGGAAAGTTTTGATACAGCTTAAACTTATCTGGCAATTCTGCTTTTCCGGTTCCGCCAGTATCCGTCTGCTTAAATCTATAAATCTTGCCCGAGCTGTAATTGGCAAAATAAAGTTCGTTAGCCTCATCAACACCAAAGGTTGAAACCGGATGCGCGTTAGTAAAGATTTTTTTGTTCGTAACTTTTCCATCCTTTAGTTCCAAAGACCAGATGTGGCTCGAAATAAAATCGGCATAAATATATTTGCCGTAAAGCTCCGCTACTTTGGAACCGCGATAAACAAAACCGCCGGTGATGGAAAACCCGCCGTCGGAGTTGTGACCATATTCTAAAATTGGGTTTATATAATTATTCGAGTTGCACTGCGCTGTATTGTAAGTGTGCAATCCTTCGTAACAGCGCCATCCGTAATTACCTCCCTTTTCAATCAAATCAATTTCTTCCCACGCGTTTTGCCCTACATCAGCTGCCCACAATTGTTTGGTGAGTGAATCAAAACTAAAGCGCCAAACATTACGCAAACCGTAAGCGTAAATTTCTTCCCGGTTTCCAGAGGTATTTCCTTTGAATGGATTATCAGTAGGAATTGAGTAATTCTTTCCGTTATCGGTTTTATTAACATCAATACGCAAAATTTTGCCAAGCAGTGATTGTAAATTCTGAGCATTATTTTGCGGATCGCCGCCGGAGCCTCCATCGCCAAGTGAAATGTAGAGATAGCCGTCCGGTCCAAAAGTAATTTGTCCGCCATTATGATTGGAGTAAGGCTGTTCAATCTGCATAAGAATTAACTCGCTGGATTTGTCAGTCTTATTCGCATCGCCGCTAACTTTGAACCGGGAAATTATTGTCCTACGGGAAGGTGAGTTTGTTGTGTAATCAACATAAAAGTAACCGTTATTTTTATAGTCTGGATGAAAAGCCAAGCCAAGCAAGCCCATCTCGCCCCCGCTTGCAACTCTGTCGGTTATATCAAGAAAAATTGCCTTGGTTGAAACAGAACTATTGTTTGGGAAAACCGAAATTATTCCTCGTTGTTCAAGAACAAATAATCTGTTGGAGCCGTCGCCGGCATTCTGGATATCCACCGGTTGCTGGAATGTTAATTCCGGAAAGGCTTGTTCTATTTGAAGTTGTGCCTTAGAATGGCTGCAAGAAATAAGGCTTAAGAACAAAATAAAAATGGAGGCAAATTTTTTCACCATTTCCTCGTTTTATTAAGAAACGTATTCCTCCTAAAATTTGTTCATTAAGAGTGCACAAACCATAAGAAAGGAAATAAAAATGAAAAACATAAAAGTTCTTATTGCTGCTGCTTTGCTCGGGATATTTTTTTCAAATCTGATTTTGGGTAAGGATTTCAAGAAGGCGGAGAATTTTAGTCTGAAGGATTACAATGGAAAACTTCTAACTCTGTCAGACTTCAAAAACTCCAAAGCAATTGTTCTAATATTTGTTTCAACACAATGCCCGGTTTCGAACGCGTACAATGAAAGAATGGAAAAGCTTTACAGCGCTTACAAAGGCAAAAATGTAAAATTTATCGGTATCAACTCTAACAAATCCGAAACCGCGGATGAGATTAAGCGTCACGCAGCAGAAAAAAATCTGCAATTTGCCATACTCAAAGATGAAAATAATATTGTTGCAGATAAGTTCGAAGCTTCATTTACACCGGAAGCGTTTATTCTCAATGGCAGCTTTGATATTCTGTATCATGGTAGGATTGACGATAACCGCAAAGCCGATGGTGTTCAAACTTCGGACTTAAGTGTTGCCTTAGATGAAATACTTGCAGGCAAATCGGTTAGCAATCCGCAAACCAAAGCGTTCGGCTGTTCTATCAAAAGAGTAAGCAAGTAATGAAATTGATAGCCGTCTTCATTCTCCTGATCATTCTTCCTTTTCAATTGAATGCTCAAATAAAAGTTGAAGCCATAAATAAACAAGGTCTTGAAAGGATAATTAATGAGCGGAACGGCAAAGTTCTGCTCTTAAATATTTGGGCAACATGGTGCGTTCCTTGCAGAGAAGAATTTCCCGATCTTGTAAAAGTTGCTTCCGGGTTTGAGGAGCAAAATGTAGAAGTAATCGGAATCAGCATTGACTTTCCTGAAGATATTAAATCTAAGGTCATTCCTTTTTTGAAAAAGCAAAAAGCCAATTTTGCAAACTATGTTTCAGCATTTAAGAATGATGAGGAACTGATTAATTTTATAAACAAAGATTGGAACGGCGCGTTGCCGGCAACTGCTATCTTTGATGCAAATGGAAAGCAAGTTGTATTCCTAAATGGGAAAAGAAATTACGATGAGTTTGTTTCTGAACTGAAAAAGAATATCAATTGAATTTTGGGAAATAAAAAAGCCCGGAATAAAAATATACCGGGCTAAATGCTTTTTGAATCGGGCTATTGTTATTTGAAGCTTCTTTCGAATAATCCTTTGATAGCTTTCTTTCCATTCTCTTCCAGAAAACGGGTTCCGGTTCCAACAAAATGTATGTGTTTAATAACTACATCTTCTTCCTTGCAAAGAATCCATTCCGCTTGGTTCCAGGTAAACCAAGAGTTGCGTTTTTGATCGAACACAAAAATTGGCTTGTTGCATATCTTAGCAAACTCAGCGCCCCAGCCGGTTCCACCTTTTACAGTGTTGTCTTCCAAAACTTCACCAATAACATAAATCTCTTGTCCGTTATTAATTTGATACCAAATACTTTGAAGAATCTTTCGTAGCTGAGGAGTTTCTGTATAGTTTCTATTAAGCAATTTGGAAATGTAAGCGAGGCTCACGTCGCCGTTTTTTAGCTCATCGTGGTTTAACACTCTAATTCCACGATGCCTAACAATTGAATGTCCTTCAAAAGTAAAATTAACTTCTTCTATTCCGAAAAGTTCTGCGTTTATTCCAAATTCAGATTCGGCACCGGCTGCACCGCCGCTGAATAAGATATACTCTTCTTTGTTCATTATTATTCCTTTTCTATTAATGATTTTAGTTTGCGAGAAACACGATTACACACGAGTGATTGTGCTTGTGGCGAAAATAAATTCGGAAAATTCCCGGCGCAAAGATACATATCAATGTTTGACAATCATATACTTAGTACAATAAAAATATAATAGCCGATAAATCTAAGACTCGCTCATTCTATTTCATCAAAACAAGTTTCTTTGTTTCTGTAAATGATCCAGCTCTTAGTTGATAGAAATAAACACCGCTTGGTAGTTCAGAATTGCGAATGGAGAATTGAGAATTATAAGAACCCGGATTCTTAAATTCATTAACGAGAGTTGCAATTTCTCTTCCTAAAACATCGTAAACTTTTAATGTTACGTTTATCGTTTCACCTTTCACGTCTGACTGGATTGTGTAGCTAATAGTTGTTTCCGGATTGAATGGATTGGGGTAATTTTGCTCTAATTTGAATTCAACTGGGAAAGTATTTTGTTCGGCAGCGGAGCTTGAGTTATCAACTACTTTTATAATTTCTCCCCATAATTCATTATCGAAAGAGGAAAGAGCTAGCTTGGAATTATCAGCGGCATCACCCATTCTGATGACAACTAAACCTCTGGATTTCACCACATAAATTTTCTGATCGTTTTTACCGAGTGCAGCAATTAGATCATCCGGCGCATTAGGAATTAGGTTAGTATTAAACACAAACTGAACTTTAGGAAGCATGTAACTACCTTTCCCATTTAGCCACCATAAATATCCGTAAGATTTATTTAACTGCTGGGAAGTGTTTGTCATTTCGCTTATGTAATTCTGATCGCTTAATAAAACTTCCTTATCCCAAACAAAGTTATTGAGTGCTAATAAACCAAACCGCGCCATACTTCTTGCATTGGAGTAAAATACATAGTTATATCCACTCTTAAACCAAGATCCGTTCATTCCAATTTTGCTTGTCAATCTGGAATAAGTGTATAAATTTTCGCTTGTGTTTGCTGCGGATTCTATTACATCCCTCAATTTTGTATAGGCAGCATTATGATAAGCCCAGCGTGTGCCTGCATCAGTCTTATATTGTAAGCAGCTTTTTAATGTACAATCATCATCGCCAATACCATCATTTAAGCCACTAGTCATAGTTAATTGATGCCGGATTGTTATCAAATCTTCTTTTGTTTCCGGGGCGATAGTCCATCCTTTGCCAAGATATTTAGAACTTGGCTCACTTATTTTTAGCAGTCCTTCTTCTTGGGCTTTACCTATAAGAAATGCTGTAACAGTTTTTCCGGCAGAAGCCCAATACCAAAGACTATCTTTGTTAAAGGCTCCAAAGTACCACTCGACGGCAATCTTTCCATCCTTCAAAATGATGAATGCCTTTGTCTTCTTTTGAAGTAGTAAATTTTGCAGCGTTGTTAATTGTCCTGTATTCCAACCCAAGCTTGCGGGAGAAATAGATTCCCATGTAGAGTTGTTGTTAGGTGGAAAGTAAAGTGTTTGAGCAAATAATGGAAAGAAATTTATGAGAAGAAAATAGTAAAGTAGTTTTTTCATGCTTTTTCAAATTGGTTATATAATTAACACGAAAAAGTAGGAAGTAGTTTAATGGAATGATGTTAAATATTTATCAATGTATTTCTTTACATCAAATTTTTTAGCGCAGCCGTTGTAGTTCATATAGCGTACTTTCCCATATACGGGACGCTCAAACCAAGCGCGGTCGTGTACACCGCCGATTGACCAAGCAATTCCTGCATAACCGTTCGGATCGCGCCCATCTAATTCGTATTTATCATTTAGATAGATAGCAATCCGCATTGCTTCTTCCGGCGATTTACTCCATTCGAGAATTTTCTTAGCCCAATACATTCTCATATAGCCATGCATCTTTCCGGTGTTAACCATTTCTATTTGTGCAGCGTTCCATAAATCATCATGCGTCTTTGCTAACTCGAACTGTTCTAAGTTGTAAACAAAATCACGTTTGTCTTTTCGATGTAGATTTAATGATTCTTTTGCTCAAGAATGAAAACCATCAAACGAATCGTAATTTTTATTGAAGTAGCAGAAGTTATCAGCAAGTTCACGCCGGATAATCATTTCTTCTAAGAACGCTTTGTGAGATTCTTCATGCTCGGTTAACGGTTGTATTGTAAGTGCAACTCTTTGCGGTGCAATTTGACCAAAATGGAAGTAAGGAGAAAGATTCGATTGCGCATCATGCGATGGGAAATTTCTATCTGTGGCGTAACTAGCAAACTTGCTGGTGATAAACTTTTGTAATACTTTGTGCGCGGCAGTTTCTCCCGGAATTAACCAATCTACTTCCTTTACATCTTTGTTTACATTTAGTGTAGCATGAACAGAATCCCAATCCGTTTTAATCGCTAAGGGTTAAATTCCCCGCTGCTTGCGGCGAAAAGAATTAAATTAGTGTATGTCAAATAGTGAATACATACACAAGTCACATAAT
>MHAZ01000014.1 GCA_001803165.1 Stygiobacter sp. RIFOXYC2_FULL_38_25
ATAAGAAGCGCCAGCAAAATCAATACTGAATGATGAACCGCCTACATCGAATGTAGCACTGCTTAATGCTGTTGATCCATCTGTACTTGCCAATAATTGAGTACCATTGATGTTGGTGTTTTTCAAGATAGAATCAATTTCACCAGCCAATGTTCTGATATCTTTGGCAATTGATGCACTGTCTTTCAACGGATCATCTGCATCTACTTGTTTTGCTTTGATCTGATTTAGCTTATCATTTACCTGTTGTAATGCAGATTCTGCTGTAGCTAAATAGTTCTTTGCAGATGAAATGTTGTTTAGCTGTGCTTTCTGTGTAAGTGTTTGAGCTTCCAACTTTTTACCAACGTTGTAACCAGATGTATCATCTGCTACGCTGTTAATTTTCTTTGTGGTTGCTAAACGGAGCTGTGCTTTTTCGGTTTGTGCATTAACTTTTGCTAATGCGTTGTAGGCTTGAAGTGCGCCTAAATTGGTGTTTACTGAGAATGCCATGACTAACCTCCTTGTTATTTGTTTGTTCCGAGCTTCCTTGCTCAGTTTTTGTTAAGAACAGTCATTTCTCAATACTACTATCGAATCACCTTATAAAAAGTTTAGTCTTTTCTTTACCCGTTTATAACGGAACAGTAGTTAACATCAACAATTTTCTCTTAAGCATTCTAACCCTTGTCATCACATCGGGAATATGAGAAAAGTACTTTTCCAACAACAATACCATTGGCTTAATTTTGTCTTCTTTTCCGAGCTTTAAGTAATAAGAAATCAAATAGAAAAACACTGCCGGATCAGTTTGGTTTTCTTTCACAACACTTTCTAAAATTTCTATTGCTTCATCTATTTTGCCAAATTCTTCCAAAAGCCGTGCATCAAGTTTTCGTACTTCTAATGAATCCGGAAAGTTTACGCGAAGCTTATCAACTATCAAAATTACTTGTTGTTTATATGGATTATTACCAAGCATGAACAAAAAGAAATTCAGATTATTCTTGTTAATCAGCCCAGTAATAGCATCTACCTCCTGTTTCGAAAATGCCGAATTGCTAAATATTTTTTGTACCGGTTCATAATTGTTAGTACCGTTAGTTTCATCGCGGGATTGATATAAAGCGAATAACTCTTTTTGATAAAAATGATAGTTAGCATTATTCTTTGTTTGTAGAGCAAGAATTAATCCGTAATAAATTACTTCTTCAGGATCGAGCAAGACGCAAAGAACAACATCCAAGCCCTTAACAAGTAAAGCTTGATTTAATACATAAGCGCGTTTGCATTTATCCTCAGCCAAATTTAACTCCCCCTTACGGTGAGAAATCTTTGAAGCAAGCAAAAATGAGAATGGTTGTTTATCATCCACTTTCAACGAATATGCTATATATTTTTCGGCATCTGGTGCTTTGAAATTTTTATGTGCTATCAAAGCTAATGATGCATAACACTGTGCGCGGTATTGCCTATCTAATTTTGCAGACTCACTTGCAATTTTGAAATACATAGAAGCATTTTCATCATCACCCAAAACATTGTACGTCTGTGCTAATTGAAAAGCATAATAAGCATCTTTGTTCGCACTGTATTCTTCCAGCAGCAAAGGCAAATTGCGCGCGGCTTTTTTCTGTTTGTCTTCAACAGAAACATTGTAACCAATATGATGGATTAAGATGGAACTTCTCGATAGTGTATAATCGCAATAAGTTAAAGACGGTACAATTTGTTCGTGAACTTTTCCAACAAACTTTATTTCCGGCGAGTTTGCAAATAAACGAACGTAAGACATAGAATTATCGCGGCTCTCTTCCCGATCAATACTTTTTACAGTGCAGTAATATCCAACCCTTTGAGATGTGCCGATTATACGTTTTAATTCATGGATGGAATTTGCATCCATTCTTTCGTCTGCGTCCAAATAAAGAATCCATTCACCGGTGGATTTACCTAAAGCAAAATTTCGGGCAGCAGAGAAATCGTTTACCCATTCAAAATTGTAAACCTTAGCTCCGTAACTTTCTGCAATTTTTATTGTATCGTCAGTCGAACCGGTATCTATAATTATAATTTCATCTGCAATATCTTTTACAGACTCAAGGCAGTCCTTGATATATTTTTCTTCATTTTTAACAATCATTGATAATGTTAAGCGGGGCATTTAAACCTCTAATAAAAGTGTATTGTGTGATAATTCTAAACCGAGTAAGGAATTTACTTTGTTCAGCGCTTCAACAGCTTTTTGATTATTTGCATCATTTTTAACCGACCATTCAAACATAGTTTTTGCTGCATCATTCACTTCTGCTTCTAAAAATACTTGCCCAAGTCCATAACAAGCTGTTGATGATTGAGGATTCTCTACCAGCTCCTTTTCAAAGTAACTTTTCGCTGTTTCCAGATCATTCATATATAAGGAAACATTGCCGGCTAGATTTAATAATTCAGCATAAACTTCCGGGTTTGTTTCTTCACCAAACATATTGAGAGCTTGTTCTATATGTTTCAGCGCCTGCTTTAAATTATTTCCCTTTATATAGTAATTTGATTCTGCTATGAGAGCATCTATCGAAGCAGAATTTATCTCGTCATTTGCGGTTTTTATTTCATCGGTAAAGTCTGAGCGCGAATAATCTTTGTAAGTGTTAAGCAGCTTTTGTTTTGTTCTATCTTGAATACCTTGACCGAAAAGATTTTCAACAGCGCTGATAAAATAGTTTACCGATTTGTATTCGGAATACTCGAGTGACGTGGCAAAAGCATTTTCTAAAATACTTTCGTAATCAAAGTTTAGATATTGAGTATCGAGTAATTTGCTGATCAACCCGGCAGAATCTCCATGATCAATTAGGAATGAGTTAAATCCATCTTTGCAAAAACTTTCAGCTCCCATATTTTTTGTTGAAATAACCGGCGTGCCGCAAGCCATTCCTTCCAAGAGCGGCAAAGAAAATCCTTCATACCACGATGTACATATAACCGCCCTAACACGGCGAATTAAATCGGCAACTTTATCGCTTGACTGCCTCATCAATAATTCAACTTTGCAACTCAATTCTAATTCAAGCTTCTCTCGTATCTCCCCGGAGTCTTGTAATTCGAAACCTAAGACAATGTACAATCTCAAATCATCAATCTTCAAATGAGAATTTTGAACAGTTCTTATTACATGCGTGAGGAAATGAAATCCCTTTAGCAAATGTTTAGGATTGCCCACAAACGCAATAGCTCTCTCTTTTGAGCCTAATTGGAAATTTGGGTAAAATATTTTGTGATCTACTCCGTTCGGAACGTACTCTGTTTCTCTGCCAAATTTTTCTCTAAATAAATCATAAATATGTTTTGAAACGACAATATTTTTTACCGGAACAGCGTGAAGTTCGGTTAATACATGTTTATCGCTTCTCATTTCCTCATAAGTTGTTCCGTAATGGTAACCTTCGTAACCTTGACAAATATGTACAATCTTTTCTAATGGTACATAGTTTAGCACCATAGGAACATCATAAATACTAAATACGAAGAGTTTGCTGAATGAGCTTCCATCAAGTTTGGAATTTTCTTTTAACTGAATAAACTTTACCGATATTTCAGCCCAATCCGGTTTCGGCGAATAAGAATACAATGTAACATCTACACCGAGCGTTATCATCCACTTTATGTACTTGAACAGAATCTTTGAACCGCCTCCAATTACAGATGCGCTTGCAATGAAAAACGCAACACGATTGTTAGAACCGGTTTCTACTTTATGATTTCTCTGAGCGTTAAACTCCGCCAAATCTAGACCAAGGTTTTTATCGTTATATAGTAACCCAACTTTACAAGACGGACAAATGAATTTATTTTCCGAATAGCCGGCTTTCATTTCATATTCAAGATTAATCTTCGCTAACGAACCACATTCCGGGCACTTAAATGAAATCTTGTGCAGAACGGAATTTGCAAACGAGTTTCCGGGCTGTATAAACCAAGATTGAATCAGAGAAGGATTTAATTCTTTATGTTGTTCAACTTCAGGATAGCCCAAAACTTTCGGCTGAAACTTTTTGCAGCCGATTAAATCAGCAGCTGATTGCGAAGAAATTTTATTGAAATATGTTTCGATTGCTTTGGCTTGCTTCTGATCGCCTCGTTCCAACAGCTCATCAACATACTCCATTCCGTTTGCGACAAAATCATATCTATTTGTAGAAGGAATCTTTTTGGCTAAGAATTTATCCATCAGCTTACGGACTTCCGGATGTAACGTGTGCGCAAAGTAGAAAGCAACTATCTCAGTAATCTTTTCGCGTATTTTCGTTCTTAGCTGCACCGGCTGCTTGTTAATCCACGACAAAGTTTTATCAATTAAAGCGGTTGTAAATCCGGCTTTATAAATAAATGCGTTGTCTTTGGTTGTTACTAAGATAATTTCATTTACCGCCTTCAACACATTCTGTGGAATTGATAAATCAAGAAACGGAAATAGCTCTTCAAAAGTGTGACTGTTAAGAAATTTGAACAGAGATCTTGTTGAATCCAGAACGCCGCCTTCAACAAAAGTATTTGTTGTTTGAGTTGGATGAATCCTGGTAACACAAGTACGCTTATCAATAAAGTGAATTTGATATTTTGCCGCAATTCTAAGCCACATATCAAAATCTTGTCCTTGCCGTAAAGCCTCATCGAAGACACCTACATTTTGAAAGACAGATTTATTTATTGCGATAGAATTGCCGTGAACATAGTTTGCCCAGAAAAATCTTGTTACTTGAAATTCCATATCCGGAATGTCAAGCCAAAGTCCTTGCTTAATTTTTTGACCAGTCTGCTGAAGATAAATAAACCAATGACTGATGAAGAACTTAATATCAGGATACTCAGTGACAGCGTTATAATGGTGTTCAAGTTTATCGGCTTCATACCAATCATCGGAAGAGAGCCAGCAAATCCACTCGCCTCTAGCGTTTTCAATTCCTACATTTAAGGCAGTTGCAACGCCGCCGTTTTCTTTGTGAAATGCTCTAAATCTCTTATCAAGTAATAGATATTTATCAATTACTTCTTTAGTGTTATCAGTACTGCCATCATTAACAATTACCGCTTCCCAATTAGTAAAAGTCTGCGCAAGCAATGTATCTAATGCCGTACCTAAGTATTGATCTTGGTTATAAGTCGGAACTATCACCGAAAAGAATGGCGGTCTTTCAACAACCGGCTTTAATACTTTTTGTTCTGCGAATAATCTTGCACGAGAGATTAACGCTTTCCATTGCTCAACCATTCCCGCAATAGTAAGTTTCTTCTCGAACATCATTTTTCTTGGAGAAAATTTTTCAGAAGAAACTTTAGTTAAGCCAATTTCAAAGTCTTCTCCAAAGCATCCAATCCGGGCGCGTTCTTCTTCGGTAAAGTCGGCAAAAATTCCGGTGTTTCTCATTATCACGGGCAAATCGCAAAAGCAAGCTTCGATTGCGGCAAGGCATTGTGTTTCAACTGGTGAACCAAGAATAAAGAAATCCGCACAGTTAAGAAGCTTTGCCAATTTTTCTTGATCTATCCTATTAAATGTTCTGCAATTTTTTTTCTCGTACTGCTTGTTATCCTTCGAAACAATTATCCAGAATATCTCATTATGATTATCAATTACGTTTTTAACTTTTTTCCAGCCTTTAACTTCACTAAGATCGCCGACAAATATTCCAACTTTACTGTTGGGGATATCAAATTCATTTCTGACTATTTCTTTATTTGTTGGAGAAAACAATTCGTCGTCAACGCCAATCGGAATTATTTCGAAATCATATTCGGGGTAAGAAGCGGCGGTAACTTTTGAATTAGTTACCAAGATATTTGCTTGTTTAACATTAATCTCCTGCTGAAACGATTTCCGTCCCATCGCCCGCAAATTGTCTTGCAAATAAAGTATTGTGAAATGATCTTTATCTATCAAGTCAATGAATGAAGCGTTCTGAATAATGACAGAACTTTCCGGATAATTTTTCTTTATATGTAATCGTGCCGCTTTTTCAAAATCTTGTGTGACATTAAGAGAATCCATATCAACGCCAACAGAATTGGGAAGATTTGAGAGCAGAAAACCCCACATTGTTTTCTCACCCATTCTTCCCAACAAGTAATCGTTGCTGATGATTGTCCTCACTTCATTTTCTTGCTCGCTACTTCCACTTTCGCTTGAGTCCATTTCCCCACATTGAAAGTGATAAACAACTGAATCATATGATGTAGTATGAGCAATTCCATTCTCGGCTAACTTTTGCATAATCACTACATCGCCACTAACACATGGTTGACCTTGCTTTGCTATTTCAGGATTAAAGATATTTGTTTCAGGAACTACATTTCCTTCCGGATAGCCGCCAACTTTTAAGAAATCATCTTTTCTAATGAGCAGCGGCATGAATAAGCCGCCATCTTTTAATTCATCTTCTCTTACCTCTGCAACAAATTCTTGGAATGCCGTCCCACTATAATCACCAACCAATCTTCCAAAGTTTTTGCTGATTGCATGATCGCCGGAGAGAAGTTTACCCGATTCAACTAATCTTGAAGCGACACAATTCTTACCGTTAAGCTTGTTGAAAAGATTTTCAACCCAGTTTTCTGAAAAAGCCATATCGCTATTGATGAACAATAGATAATCACCCTTTGCCATTTGAGCGGAGTAATTCCATGCACGGTAAACATTGTTGATGTACCATTCTGTTTTTTGTTCGGATGAATTATTCCAGATATAATGTGGTATGTAGTTTTGATCAAGGTATTGTAGAACGGATTCGTTTGCATCATTTGCCACAAAATAAAATTCTTTGTCGCTAAGATCCGTATATTTTAGTACTTGCTCGTAAACGAACTTTAGCCATTCGGTGCTCTTGTAAATCAAACATACGATGGAAATTCTTGGCTTGAAAACTTCCTCTTTATATTCTTCAAGAGTTGCCAGCGCTTTGCTGAAACTTCTCTGTGATGGCTGTGCATCGTCGGTGAATAAACCGGCCGGATAAATTTGCTGATCAACTTTTTCTAAACTTAATGTGCTTTCATCAAGCAGTCTTTCCAATGCCCAGCCGGTTTGTTCGTGTGAGCGGTAAACAAGATATTTGAAAGCCAATGAACGGTCGGAAGCAAAACCATAATGTATAACTCCAACGCGATCTGTTTTTTCAATAGTCTTTATCGAATGAGGATACTGCTGCTGATGCAAACCGGGATCAGTTTCATTAAACATGATTTCCGGAGTCACGCGCCATAAGCGCACAAACCAGCCAAGGTCGTATGAGTTATCTATTCGCTTCCATGAATTGCTGCGCCACAGATTTATTTCATGAAAACTGATTCCATCAAGATTATTTTCATCGGCATATTTACATAGATTTTGCAATTCATCTTTTGCGTTTGCCGTCAGCACTTCATCGGCATCCATCCAAAGAATAAAATCCGGCTTAAGCTTCAATGCATATTCAAGTAATATTTTTTTATGGCTTACTTCATTCTCGAAATCGTTTTCACCAGCTCTTAAAGTAAAAACGGCTTTGTCTAACATATATTCATAACTGCCGTCTGTGCTTCCATCATCATAAACTACAAGCGCATCACAAACCGGCTGAATGTATTTCCAGAAGCGTTCGAGGTTTTGTTTGCGTAGTTCATTAAATATTTGCGTTATAACTACAATCTTATAAGCAGTATTTGTCTTGAAGTTTTCAGTGTGTTCAGCTTCTAACCATGGTAGATGCTGGTTCCTTTTTCTACACAGAGTTAAGCCCGGATGCATTGGCAGAGTCATCATTTCATAAAGTTCTGTTTCTTTTGATAACTCTTCAATTGCTTTGTATCCATCTCCGCAATAACCCGGTTGAGTGTATTCTGCATTTTTCGGATAACTATCATGCAAAAGTATTATGCCATCATCTTTTACAAATGGAAAGAAATTCCAAAAATCCTTTAACACAGATTCTTTAGAATGATCGGCATCTATAAACAACATATCTATTAAGATTGGGTTCTGCTTCAGTGCTTCGGCAAAATTGTCTGTAGTTGAGTGAATGAAAGTAGCCTTTTCGGAATCTTGCATCCATTTGCCGGCTTCAGCAGAAATATCAACACCAATAAGAGTTTCAGCATAAGGGATTACCCCATTAAACAACTCGCATTGGTATAAGCCAAGCTCAACATAAACTTTGGGTCTAAACTGAGCGGCTAAGTTGATAATAAAATCTTCATGCCAATTTTCTTTTCTCTCAATAGTTTGCTGCATGTTACGCTTCCTTTAATTGGAAAAACTCCCTCATTACTTTTACTTGATCTTCAATTGTTTTCACCGACACATTTTTTGTGAGATCATAAATACTTGTCATACTTCTATCAACCGCGTCTTTTGCTTCGGTCGCGTTTATTTTGGAATAATTCAATTCATACACATCGTTAAAAATATTGAGCAGCTCGAATTTGTTTACAGTATTCGGAGAGTGGATGTGAAAGATTCCTTTCTGATACAAATTTTGCTTCAAGATATTTTCTATTACTTCAGCTAAGTATAAGGTTGTAACACCATTCCATAGATGATTTGTAAATCCGTTAACCTCTTTTCCGGCTTGGCTTTTAGCCCATTCAAGCAGTGAGCGGCTCTGTCCATTCTCTTCGCCGATTATTGAAGTACGAAGAACCATGCAATCTTTATTTTCGCCGGCGTTTTTAGTCATACCATAAGTGTCATCCGCATCAAAGAGAGAGCTTTCATCATAATTCCCTTTTTTGCCTGTATAGACACAATCTGTTGTAATGTGAAAACACTTAATTCCCCTCTCGCTTGTCATTCTTGCTAAATTTCTTGGGAAGATTGAATTCACTCTTAATGCTTGCTCAATTGGGAATTTGCCAATTGTCGGTTTAATCAATCCGGCACAATTAATTACAACATCAATTCCTTCAAGAAACGGAATAAAATTTTCGTGCGGTTCTGTTCCAATATCAAAATCACTTCTGGTGAGTTTCTTAACATCATAACCTTTCGAGATAAAATATTCCGAAACAGCGTAGCCAAGCATTCCGGTTGAACCGGTAACTAAAACTTTTTCCATATTAACGCTCCTCTACTTTCCATGGATCCCAATAGTGAGATTCAAATCTGATATCGTCATTTAATCCTTCTTGTAAAGTTTTATTAGAGAATACCATGATCTGGGTATTTTCATTTAACGACATATGACCATTTGCATAGCCTTCGGGAATAAACAAAATTGACGGGCTTTTATCGCTTAACACGAAGCGCCATACTTTTGCCTGCTTAGAAGGATTTTCCCAATTATCAATTTTTACACAACAAACTAATGATGCCCCTTTTGTTGCTATAACGTATTTAGATTCAATTTTATGCCCGTGCCAGGCACGTATAAAACCTTTGTTATGATTTTCAATAGAATAAAACCTTCTTATTTTTTCACCCGAGAAATCAAAATCATTTACAAAGCTAACCGACCCGCGATCATCTACGGCTAAGCCGCCTTTGAATAATTTTGGAGTAATTTCTTCCATCAGGCTGCCTCTACTTCTTTAAATTTTTCTCTCAGCAATTCTTCGTAATGTTCCTTTAAGTAAGCTTGATTTGAATAGCGTGGGCTTTTCAAATCTTTAATGCGTTTTGTTTCCACAAGATATTTTAACTCCTCGATACCTTCATCAATGGAATGAATTGATCTGAAGCCGAAAACTTCTTCTGCTTTTTTAGCAGAAACTCTATAGTTACGGGTATCCTGAAAAGGCATATCTGTCGTTTCAATTGATAAATCCGGGAAATGCATTCTAACTTGATAAGCCAAATCGCTGATGCGGACATTTTGGCGTGCAAGATTGTAAACTCCTTTGTGCTCAGATTCGAGATTCATATGTACAGCGCGTGCAACATCTTTTACATGAAGTAGCGGGCGGAATTGATCGCCGCCGAATACACCGATTTGTCCTTCTACATAAGCACGAACAGTTAAAATGTTTACAACAAGGTCCAATCTGATTCTTGAGTAGAGATCACCAACACCAAAGAGAGTTCCAAGACGGAAAATGATTGCGTTTTTATGTTTTAGAAATTTCTCTGCGTTTAGTTTTGTTTCAGCATAAAGGGAAAGAGGATTTGTTCCAGATGTTTCACTTAGCTCTAAATTCTGAGCGCCGTAAACCGAACAAGTTGACATGAAAACAATTCTGCCATCGTAATTATCCGCAAGCCATGCAACTGAATCTTGATTGATTGCGCGGGTTAATTCCGGATTAAGCTGGCAAGCTCCATCGCCAACAATTGCAGCAAGCCAAACAACAGCATCAGCCCATTTTAAGTGTGGTTTCAATTTTTCATGATCACGCACATCGCCATGAACAAAATCAACCGGCTTTCTAAAAGAGTCTTCGTACAAGAGAGCGTCATATACTCTTACATTATAATTTGATTGCTGTATTAAATCTGTAATAGCTCCGCCTACATAACCGGCACCGCCAACTATTAGTACGTTTTTCATTTCTGTAGTTCCTTTTTTAAAATGCTCACAATTTTGTCTGATGTCTTGCCGTCTCCAAGCCATTTCAATTGAGCCGGAGATATTGAATAGTTCTTAAAGAATGAAACTGTTTCCGAAACCATTTTGCTTATTGGTCTGTCTTCTCCAACCATTATGCTGTTTCCTTGTTCAACCGATTCCGGTCTTTCAGTTGCTTTACGTGGAACGGCAACCGGAACTCCGAGCAGCGGGCATTCTTCCTGGCTTGTTCCCGAATCGGAAATTATTCCGTAAGCGTTGTATTGAAGATTTAAGTAGTCAAGAAAACCATAAGGACCAACAAGCGAGATATTCTTTTTGTCTTTAAGAAGTTTATACTTCTCAATCATTTTGGCAGCGCGGTTAAACTTAACAAGCTTTACTTCCATGTTAAGTTTTAGCCCAACTGTATTGATGTAATCTAATATGTGATTGAACTGCTGATGAGTTTTTAAATTTTCCGTTCTGTGAACATCCGCGACTACAAAATCTTTTGAGCGCTTGCCGGTTGGCTTATACTGTTTAACTATTTCAACTATTGTATTTCCAACAACGTGTATCTGTTTTGGATTTTTATTTTCCGCGATAAGTCTTTCTTTATATAAAGGTGTGTAAACAAAAACGGAATCGGAAACGTAATCGCAAATAACACGGTTAACTTCTTCCGGCATTCTTCTATCGTAAGAACGCATTCCTCCTTCTATGTGCCCAATCTTGTATCCTTCTTTGAATAACGGAGCGCTTACAAGTACGGAGTTTGAATCACCAAGAAAGAGAATTATTTCCGGGTTTATTTTTTTCTTCTTCAACAGATGGATAACTTCTTTTGAGAGATAGGAAAGTTGCTCGTAGTGGTTAGTGCTGTTCTTACCGGTTTCTAATGTAAAATCCGGTTTGCGGATTTTTAATTCACTAAAAAATATCTTGCTTAACGAATCATCGTAATGCTGACCTGTATGAACCATGATATGATTAAAATTCTGATCTAATTTTTCAAAAACCTTACTCATGCGAATGAAATCCGGGCGGATTCCGGTAATGGTTACAATCTGCATTAATCACCCTTTTTTCGAGTGATTTTGCAACTATCATACCATGATAACTTCTCTTTATTAGCTGAAATTTCGCTTTTTTTAATACTCTAATAGATGGATAAGGCTAATATTAGCCAGTTGGTCTTGTTCGGAAATTGTACTTCACAGAACAGGAAACGCCGGAATAATTAGGAGCGGCAAAGGAAGAAAGGGATGAAAAATGTGGGCGCGGTTTAAATACTTTTTAGCTTTGGGCGAAAATCTTGATTAGGTCTGCGGTTGTGTTTTCAATTTTTTGATTTGCAGCAGCCATTTGTTCTTTTTCAGCAGCAGCTCTTTGCCCTTTCATTTCTTCGGCTCTTTTTTTGTGCAGTTGGATACTGACGTTCATGTTCTCAACCATAATTTTTTCTTTATGCTGAGATGTTTCTTTTATGTCTGCTATTGTATGCTCTTTTTCAATTCGCAAGTAATTCAGCTTCCTCTGTAACTTGGATTTAACATCAAATCTCTCCATTACAATTACGCCAGCCATAGCTATAGAAATCAGTACACCAAGCAAAAAACTAATTGCGCCCCACTTTGAACCGGAAATAAGAACCTGAGCAAAAATAGAGTTGAATTCCGAAGCATTATCAACAACGCGGTTTGAATAGCTGCTCATTCCTCCAATAAAAAAAACAATAAACGCAATTACAGTATTATAAGTCATGTTGTTTGCTAAAGAAATACGCGGATTGTAGCGGTCCATATTTGGGAGCTGCTCGATTTTTTCCTCGAGTATTTTGGCTTCGGAATCATAGTTGGCTTGCAAGTTCTTTATGGCTTCGCTAAGCATTTCTTTTGATTTGACTTTGAAACTCTCTAATTCTTCCAATAAGTGTTTTTCAGCGCTTAAATTGTCTTTGATAACAACATCATACGAAGCGAGACTCTCTTTAACTTCAGCGTAAAACTTTTCCTTAACTTTTGATACAATACCCTCAACTATCGAATTTAACTTTTTACGGAATTCCGGATACGCTGCCAACAGCAAAGTACTCCTTGATCTTGAGTAAACCGGAATGATTTTTTCTGTGAAGGCAAATGTTTTAGTTATTTCTTCATCATAGTATTCATCTAATTTTTTCTTTTTAATCTTTTCAAGATTTTCTTTACACTTCTCCAGTAAATCCCCTTCCAAAGGTCTATGTTCATTTAATATCAACTGGATAGAATCATGTGCCTTCGCAAAATCTTTATCATAAAAGACATTATAGATAAAAGCATTCCTAAAAAAGTAATTAAACATTCCCGCATTGTTGGTCTTTAGAGCAATGCTCAATCTTTGAACATCATATTCAAACACTTCACGCAAATGGTAGGTAGCTAAATCTTCATTGTCCAAATTAATTTCTGATAGCGCCGCATAAATCTTTGCCGTGCAACCCTGGCTTTTTATTTCAATAGCATCTTTGAAAGCTGCGTTAGCGCTTACATAGTCATTCTCTTTAAGATGAAGAAACCCGGTGTACAATTTCAGAATATATTTTATCTCAGCTTTTGTGTGCTCGTTAATCCTAAGTGTGTTAATTAAGTCGAATGTTTCTGTAAACATTTCCAAAGCTTTAGTGGGACTGTAATACGTGCTTTGATAAGTAAAGATGATCCCCTTCAAAATCATTTTGAAGAAATTATGTTTGTTAACATCCCGCTCAATGAAATTGATTGTAGTTGTAGAATAATATTCTCTTTCGCTTTTAAGTTTAGTGGTAGCCCAGCGGGAATAATTTTCCTTCATCTGCTTATGAAGTTCCGTATATGCAATTCCCTTGAAGTTGAACTTCATAAATTCTTCAATTTGTGTAAGCAATGAAGATTCAAAAATCCAGAACAGAGGAGCTTCGTTGTAGGAAATAAAAATTTCTTTTATCTCTGCCGGCAAATCGAGGGAGAAGAATCTAATGCTTTCCTTTATTAGTGCTATTGGGTCACTGTCATTCCTTGGTGCAATCTGGAAGTGATCTTTGCCAATCTTAATAAACTTGGAAAGAAGCATTTCGCTTCCGATTGCCGGGTTGCTATATTTTTCTTGAACCAGTGCCATAACAATTTTTACACAGAAAGTGGAAATGATACGGTGATTTTTGTTCCTTTATTTTTTTCACTCACAATGTCAAACTTGCCGCCCATTAGTATAGTCAGCTTGTACGCAATTGTTAGTCCCAAACCGGCACCTTCAAAAGGACGGGTATAACCTTCTATTTCTTGAGTGAATGGTTTGAGCAGCCTTTCAATTTGGGATGGTTCTATGCCAACGCCGGTATCGGAAATTGTTAACTCAACTACACCGTTATGAGACTTCGTTCCAATATAAACATAGCCTTCATTCGTATATTTAATTGCGTTATCAACCAGCGAGTGAACAATTTTTTCATATTTAACCCAGTCCACTTCTATCACACAGCTTTCTTCAGTTAAGTCAATTATGAATTCTAATGTGTTCTTATGAGCGTCTTGTAAAAATTTCTCATGGATGTTCCTTACAACATGATTGCAGTTCAAATCAACATTATCAAGCTCAACTTCGCCGGATTCAATCTGAGAAACTTCTATGATGTTAGTGAAAAGATTGAGAGCTCTGCCAAGCACTTCTTTCATAGAGGTCATTAATTCACGCACCATTTCAAGATCATGGCTTTCAATACTCTCATCAATTATTTCCGAAAAGCCGACTACTGCATTAAAAGGGGTGCGAATTTCGTGCGACATATTAGCAAGAAAATCCGATTTCATTTTGTTCAGCTGCATTTCTTTATGGTAAGCTTTTTTGAGCTGCTGGCTATACAAAATTTCTTCGGTGATGTCCTTCATTGTTATAATGAAGAGGCTGGAGACTTTCTCCTTTTCCGGGACTGACGTGATTTTACAATTGTATTCCCTCATATCAACATGTTTATAATTGAACTCGGAATAAGAATCCCGATGCGCCGTTAATTGATTAATAGAATTATAAATCTCACCCGACAGTTCTTCCGGAATAAAATCCTCTATTTTCATTAGGGATATTTTATTTTTATCGAGCCCGAAGATTTTGCAAAAGTTATCATTAGCGTTGTCAAATAACGCAGATGAGCCGACTCGTTCTACAATCAGAAGCAAATCCGAAATATTGTCTATTATTAATTTTTGCTTCTTCTCGGAGCGTTCAATAACTCTGGCTTGATTGATATGCTCGGTTAAATTGCTTGCAATCAGAATGTAATTCGGACTCTGCCGGTCAACCTCAAAAACCGGGTTGAGTATAAACTCCCAATATTCAACCGGATATTTTTTATGAAAACAAACCAGTTTTTTCCAAACTTGTTTATTGATTAGAGCTAATAAAAGTTCTTCTGATTCCTTTGGTGTTAAATGGTCGCCGATAATTTCGAGAAGGTCTTTGTTGTAAATGTTTTCTATTTCTTTGGATAGAACAACTTCGAATGATTTAGACACATACGAAACTTTTCTGAACTCATCTAAAATCATTAACGGCAACTTGCCGTGATCCAATGCATTGTGCAACGAAGTAATTTTATTTTCGAGCTTATTTCTTTGTTCCAACGACTCAATTGACAAAACGAAATACTGATTCAGCTTAATGAAAACGCGCTCTATTCTTACAAAGTAATTTTTTACTAAAGCATCAGAATCGTTGGAAAGAGTAACATCTACAGAAATGTTTTTGTATCTGCTTTCGTGAAATCCTTTTACCAGATAGACAAATTCGGGATTCGAATTCATTGCAGAGACATCATCGCCTGCGTCCAAATTGAAAGTAGTTTTAAACGATTCGTTGCAATAGACAATCCTCAGATCAAGATCAACAATGATCAGAGGACTATTGTTCGGCAGTTCGGTGTAGTTTTGAAAATCTACTTCCGTTTCCGCCGGCTGTATGCGTTGGTTATTAGAGTATGTCATAGTTACAGTTTTGTTATCTGAACTTTACGCAAGAGCAAACTATCGTTTTGATTTTGTGCGCCGGCAGTAAAATTATATTTGATAGAAAGATATTTTTCCAAGAATGCTACTAAACAAGAATTCAAATAATTGAACTCGACTTGCAGCAACTCGCTTCTCTGATAAAACCTCTTTTTCACTTCTGTTGTTTCCGAATTCAAACTGTATGTTAAATTTTCAAGATCAACAAAATCTTGAACCAGCGCTGTCAGTTCCGGCAAAACAATTCTCGAGCCGGGTCTTTCTCTTTGATCTGAAACAGCACTTATGATTTGCATAAACGTATCGTACACTTTTGTAAAACTGTCAACTTTCTTTCTCACTTCATATTCCATGCTGTGAGATATTAAAATATCCGGCTGTCCAACATGAGCGGTGAACTCGAAGCCGTCAAAATCGAAAACGATGACATACTTTTCTTTTTCGTTGCTAAGTTTTTTTAACCGCCAGTGAACACTGCTTAAAAATGCTGTTGCGGGAGAAAGAGAGATGGAATCGCTAAACGACGATTGCAGTGTTGAAAGAAACTGCGAACTTCGTTGGTAGCGCCCGGACTTAGATGTAGATTTTTTATAGTCCGAACCCGGGGATATATTTTCAATTCGTTCTAGCATGCCTAATTCTCCGCCTTATTATCGGAAGAATTGGCAGAAAATTGAATTAGTTGGTTTTTATCATCTTGTTGCCTTCAAAATAGCTCACTGTTTCCGCATTTTGAAGATGAATAAGTTCGTTTACGAATGTACGAATTCTTGAAATTGAGGCGTTAATATTGCCCAGGTCTTCACCCAATTTGTTCTTTTCCGTTTCGGTCAGTTCGTTTTCGATATTTTTTAACGAAAGGACAAGGCTGCTTAACGGATTGTTGATTTTGTGACCAATAGTGCAAGCCATCTCAATCACAGCTTTCGAGTGTTCAATATTTCGTAATTCAGCTTGGAGGTTAAAAATTCGGATTCCCGATCTTATGCGTGCAAGCAATTCTTGGTTTTCTACCGGCTTAACCAAAAAGTCGTCTGCACCAACATCAAGACCCATAATCCTATCTTTTAATGAAGAGCGTGCGGTAAGAATAATAAAATATGTCAGCTTAAATTTATCATCGCCTTTAAGAATGTTGCACAGTGCCAATCCATCCAAAACCGGCATAGTCCAATCAGCAACAATAACTTTGGGAACAAAATTTTTAAGGACTTCCAATGCGTCTTGCCCGTTAACAGCAGTAATTACATCGTAATTATTACGCGAAAGAAGTTTTTCGAGAATGAACCGGGTATCTTTCTCGTCTTCTACTATTAGTACTTTATCTTTCATTTGGGGCAAACACCAGTTTATTTATTTTGTTAACTAGTTGATTGTAGTCTGTTATAGGTTTAATAAGATAATCATCAGCCATGCTTTCCTCAAGAACGTTTTCGCCAAAGCTGTTAACCGGATAAGCGGTAATAAGTAGAATCGGCATTGCCAGTTGAGGATAATTTGTTTTTATGTAGCGCGAAAACCGAATTCCATCAATTCTCATCCCGTTCAAATATGTATTTCTAAGATTTATATCCATGATTATTAAATCAACATTACCGGAGATAATTTCGTTTAATATATCTGTTCCGTCTTCTTTTATAACCACTTCGCTCTTAATTTTCTTAAAGAACAAGCGGTAGAAATCTTGCAAAAATATATCGTCTTCAACAATTAAAACCCGCATACCTGTTCCTATTTTACTTCCTTAAATTTTACCGTAATACTGATTCTCCTATTTACAAAACTGAAAGGATCGGCCGCATCTCTTAATCTTGTATCGGCATAGCCTCGTACTTCATCAATTTGTTTTTCATGCAATCCGCCGAAAACCAAAGCTCTCTTTGCTGAAAGAGCCCGTTCCGAGCTGAGCTCAAAATTTGTAAAACCAACACCGTTATTTTTGAATTGATGAGCGTCAGTATGTCCTTCAACTACAATTTTGTTTGGCATTTTGGAAACTTCACCGCCGATTTTTTCAATCAATTTTTTCGCATCCCTTTTTAGCTGCGAAGTTCCTATTTCAAAAAAAACATCGTTCTCATTATCCGTTAATTCAATCTTCAAGCCTTCCTTAACCATTTCCATCTTAACTAGATTCGAAAAGCCGCTTAAGTTGGTATCTTTTTGTAATTCGTCCATTAGTTTTTCTTGCATCTTTTTAAATTCTTCCTTCTGCATCTCTCTAACTTTTTCTTCTTCGGAAAGTGTTATGCTTGGAATTTGAGAAGGACCGGCGCCTTTTCCATCAAACAAACTTTTGCTTTTTGTAGAAAACCCAACCGGGTCTTTAAAATAACCGGCTACAGCTTCTTTAACTTCCGGTTTGGCATTCAATATCCAAAGAACAATAAACAAAGCCATCATTGCTGTAACAAAATCCGCGTATGCAACTTTCCAAGCACCGCCATGATGACCGCCGTGCCCCTTTTTTACCTTCTTAACAATGATTGGGGATTCGCCGGAGCCTTCCATTATTTCTTTCCTCTAAGCGAATTTTCAAGTTCCACAAATGTTGGTCTCTGATCTAAAAAGATTGATCTCCTTGCTATCTCTGCCGCTACAAATGGCGGATTACCTTTAGCGTAAGCAAGAATATATGACTTAATAATTTGCAAGTCTTGTACACTTTCTTCCATCGAGTGAGCAATATTAGCTGCTAACGGATTTACAAAACCGTAAGCCAAAAGAACACCCAAAAAAGTACCAACCAAAGCCGCCGCAACGTGATGACCCACAGCTTCAGCTCCGGCATTAATAGAACTCATCGTTACAATAATTCCCAGTACAGCGGCAACAATACCTAATCCGGGGAGCGAATCTCCAACTCTTGCAAGTCCTTCAAATACCGGCTTGTTTTCTTTTTCATAAGTTTCAATTTCAGCGTCCATCAATCCATCAAGTTCATGAGGCGGAACGGAGCCGGCGAGCATAACTTTCATTGTATCGCAGAAAAAGCTTTTGCGGTAATCATCATGAATAAATTTTTCGGCTTTCTTTAGAATATCACTTTTCTCCGGAGCTTCGATATGTTTTTCTATTGCGAGCAAACCCTCGCGCTGTGCTATGAGAAATAAATCGCTAAATGCTTTTAGCATTTGCATGTAATCTTGTTTCGTGTTGCCGTGGCTTCCAAATGATTTTGTAATGGCACCCATTATTTTTTTAATCAACGAAAGAGGAGAAGCAATTAATAAGCTTCCTATAGCAGCACCGCCAATTGTAATAAACTCGGAAATCTGAATTAGCAAAACAAGGTTTCCGCCGGCTATGGTGAACCCGGCAACTACAGACGCTAACACAACTACAATTCCAATTATTACAAACATTTGATTCCCTATTTAGCTAAACTTGTTTCGATTTCAGTTAAACTTCCAAGAAGGGTTTGGCATTTAGTATCAATTTCCTTCCATGTGCTTTGCGGCGAAAGAACAACGCCTTCTACATCCCGGCACAGTTCGGATATGTTTGTGTAGCCAACCGTTCCGCTTGATCCTTTTAATTCATGAATTACCAGCTTAAGCAGTTCTTTATTCTTGTTTGCCAAAGACTGTATAATATTTTCTTTTTTCTGAACAAGCGTTGTAGTAAAATATTTTTTAAGCTCTCTATTCATCTGATCTTTTTCATAAGAAGAAAGCTGCGCAAGTTTTTTTGTGCTTGCTAAAAAATTGTTTCCAAGCACATCGTTAATTGCTTTAATCAGTACTTCTTTTGTTAAAGGCTTCGATACAATTTTTTCAGCGCCGGCTTCCATTGCAGCAAGGACATTGGATTTATCCGTGTGTCCGCTGATTATAATTACAGGAATGTGTTTTAAGTCTTCCAAAACTTTTAGAACTCGAAGAAGTCGTATTCCATCTAAATTCGGCATTAATAAATCAAGAAAGATTAGCTGTGGTTTAATTTCTACTGCGCTTTGCAAGCCTTCCAAACCGTCGTTGCAAGTAAGAACTTCCAAATCGTACTCAGAAAGAAATTTCTTGAGTGAATTGCGGATTACATCCGCATCGTCAATAACAAGAATTTTAATTTTTTCGTTTTCGATGTTCATACTTACACTTTTTTGATTTTGTATTTCTGCAAATCTACGCTTGGGGCTGCGCTAACTTTAGATGCTTCAATTAAACTTTCTTTTACTTTCTCATAAACTTCACCGCGTAAGATCTGGACACTCTTAGGAGCGTCAATTCCTATCTTTACTTGATTATCGGAGATTGAGATGATTTTGATAGTGATATCAGAACCAAATTTTATCTCCTCATTGTTTTTTCTTGTTAAGACTAACATATGCCCTACTCGGTAAATAAGTTGTAGTAAACCGGATATTTATCCGCATCAATTATTTTTTGGAACCCTTTTCTCTCATCCTGGTTAATGTAAACCGGGGCTTTTAAGTTTACGGTTATTTTGAGCGGATCGGGATTCATTACCACAATACCAAAAGCTTCATAGCTTTCTTCTTGCGGATAGGTTTCATCAATTATGCGAACCCCGAACATTGGAAATGCGAGTTCCGGGTTTTCGACCGAATTGATCCAGTAAAATATACTATCATCCGGTTTAATAAAGACGAATTCCTTCAGCTCTTCAAAACCAAAGAGACCGCCTTCAAATGTTAGAACTTTGTCTTCGGCAAATTCTACTTCGCCAAAATGATAAGTCTTGATTTTCATATTAACTCACTTTAGAATTACTAAATCTACTCTTCTGTTTTTTGCTCTTGCTTCCGGCGTATCGTTTGGATCGCGCGGACGGTATTCCGCATAACCAACAATTGAAACTTTATCAGGATCTAACCCTTCTTCATTAATCAAATAATACGCAGTTGAAAGCGCCCGGTCAACAGATAAATGCCAATTCGAAGGATAGCGCGGAGTGCTTATCGGCGTATTATCCGTGTGCCCTTCAATCCGAACATCATTCGGAATTGATTTGATTACGTTTGCAAGTTGTTTAAGAACATTTTTAGATGCTTCATTCAGCATCGCTTGTCCGGACGGAAAGAGTACATCATCCAGAATGTGAACTACAATTCCTCTTTCACTTTCTTCCATCTGAATCGCTTTAGAATAATCCGATTCGGCAATTAATTTGCTTAGTTGATCGCTTAAACTTTCCTTTGGCCCGCTAACTACTTTTGCTTCCGGCTTTGAAGGAACAACAGATTCGTTACCGAGAAAATTTCCAAAGGCAGCAGCAATTCCTTTATACTTTCCTACATCAATAATAGAGATAGTATATAAAATAATAAACAATCCTAACAGCAGTGTAATAAGATCTGCATAAGTAATTAAATACCTATCCTTATCGCCTTCCTCGTGCAAAAAAGAATCATCGGCATCTAAGCCGCTAATTTTTCTTGCTGCTCTCTTTGCGGAAGCATTCCTATCAATCTTGCTTTCATTATTGAAGGTATCTCTCCGCTCTGTAGAGTTAGAACTGCTTCCAAAGAAAGTTCCATCATGTTTTTCTCCTCGGAATGACATCTCTTTAATCTATCTCCTATCGGTAACCAAATTAAGTTTGCGCTAAACACTCCCCAAAGTGTAGCAATAAAAGCTGTAGCTATATTTTTAATTAATAAGTTGGGGTCTTCGCCGGCACTGGCTAAAGTCATTATCAAACTAATTACCGTTCCAATAATTCCCATAGTTGGCGCATAGCCGCCCATCTTTGTAAAGATATTTATGTTTGAAAAGTGCCTTTCCTGCATCGCTTTCATTTCGAGCTGGGCTAACAATTGAAGCGATTCGGCATCAGTTCCATCTAAAACAAATTTTGTCATCTTTCTAGGGAAAAGGTCATCAAATTTTTTGAGGTCCTTCTCAATCATAAGAAGTCCCTCTTTTCTGGCTTTGATTGAAAGCTCAACAAAAGTTGTAATTATTCTTCCAATATCGTAGCTCTTTGGAAAGTAAGCGATCTTTATCAGTTTAGGAATCATTGCAAACTTATCCAAGCCGAAGCCCATTATTATTGCGGCAAACGTTCCACCAAAAACAATAAATATTGCTGAGATAATAAAGAGCGCTTGAAACGATCCTCCTTCTAAGAAGAAAGTTCCGAAGACGGAAGAAATACCGAGAGCAAATCCTATAAATGTTCCAATTTTTTTTGTCATAAGAAATTAAACACCGATTGTGGAAACGAGTTAGACAATAATTTAGAAGAAATCTGGAGTAAATAATCTTGCTGCTGAAGTTCCATTACAAGTTTAGCCGGATCAATTTCTTGAACGCGGGTAAGCATTTCCGTGTAGTTATCGGTTTGTCCGTTCAGCACAGTTATGATGTTATCCAATCTATTTATTTTCTCACCGCCGAGTGATTGAACATCCAAAATTTCTTGGTAAGCGTTTGTTAATGCTAATTTTTGCGCGTCGGTTGGCGCATTGCCGGCTTCCAATGCATCTATTACATCGTTAATTGCTTCGAACATTCCGCTTTCCAAAACTTGATCTCCGGGAATATTCATTGCTTCTTTAATATTGCCGGAAAGTTGAACATTAACTTCGCCGGAATGATCGAGAGCAGAAACTACTGCTTTTCCGCCGGCATCTATTGTAACCGGTTCTGCGGAATAATCTGTTCCGCCGAATAAATATCTATCACCATGTTTTGCATTTACATTTTGAACTATTGCCGAGAGTGAATTTTTAATTGATTGAGCAATTGTATCATAGTTACCCTGGTTCATTACATTGCCGGAGTTAGTTACTGCCGTCATAATGTTTTGCATTTCCGTTGTAACTTGATCCAAAGCTTTTAGACTCTGATCAATAAAATCTTGTGCGCTTTGCGCATTCTTAGCATAGGTTTTAGTTCTTCTAATCTGAGAATCCAGCTTGATTGATTCCAGCGAACCGGCAATATCATCCGATAGTTTATCAATCTTGCTGTTGGTTGCAAGCTGAGTAGAAAGTTTCATTTTCTTTTCGGAAATCTTACTCTGCGTGTATAAATATCTATCGGTCATTAATCCTTCGGTAACTCTCATAACTCACCTATAATGCCATGTTAAGAATTGTTTCTAAAAGTTCGTCTGCTATCTTAATCAATTTTGCCGCGGCTTCGTAAGAACGCTGGTATTTCATTACGTTTGTCATTTCTTCATCAATAGATACACCTGAGTAGGACATTTTTTGTGCTTCTAAATTTTGTAAAACTAAGTCGCCGGATTGTATTGCGTTATCGGCAGATACCTTATCCATACCAATATTATTTAGTATCTCAGAATATTTATCAAGAAAAGATGCTTCGCCTAATTCGGAAAATTTGGTTTTTGAAAGCTCTGCTATTTGCGTTGCTATCTCGCTGTTGCCATCGCTGCCGGCAACAGAAGAAGCTGCAATATTTTTAGGACTTTGCAAGATTGATGAATTTATGGTCATCTTGCCATCAACAAACGCATTTACAATGGAACCGTCAGCGGCAACTTCTCCGAAGAATGGAATACCGGTATTTGAAGTTCCGCCATAAACCAACGTATTACCGTTTATGTGTACATCGTTCACTTTATCTACAAAAGTTTGCGCAAGCGTTTCATAATCTGTTTTGTACTGGTTAATCTTGTTAGAATAAATATCCGAGATAGCATAAAGCTCGCCACCATTAACAACCGCTACAGTAGATTCATTTCCCTTCTGAGTAAGCCTCATTTGTCCGTTGATAATAGAAATTTGAAACTCATTATAAGATGATTGATCTGCACCGTAAACACCGCCAACATTTACCTGCACAGCTCCGTAAGTATTTTTATTAACAGAGACGTTTACCAATTGGCTCAAAGAATCAATCAACTTATCGCGTTGGTCCTTCAAATCGTTCGATTCCACACCGCGAACTTCCGATTCATAAACTTTCTGGTTAAGTCCGTGAATCTCTTTTAAGTATCCATTAATCTGTTCTACTTGAACATTAGCTTCTTTTTGAATTAAATATTGAATTTCGCTAAAGCCATCAATTTGATCTTTAAAGCGCTCGCTAAGCTGCTTGCTTTTCTTAACAACATTAAGCCTAAGCTGTGTAGATGTTGGATTAGTTGAAAGCTCATCCCAAGAATTAAAGAATTCCGTAAAGTAAGTTGATAATCCGTCTTCCGATGGTTCACCAATAATGGCTTCCAGTTTCTCTAAAATTTCAGAACGCTTTGTACTATCGGAGTAAGATGATTGGTACTTTCTTAACTGCCCGTCAAGAATTTCGTTTCGAATACGCGAAATGTCTTGAATTTTTACGCCGGCGCCTTGTCCATTATTAACAGTTTCCGAAGCGAGAACTACTTTTTGTCTGGAGTAATCCGGGCTGCCTGCGTTAGAAATATTTTGAGAAGCTATATCAATTGCACTTTGATATGTACTCATTGTTCTAACGGATAAATCCAGTAACCTGCCGACACTCATTTTAGACTCTCTTGTTTACAATTGCGCGCTTGTTTGGACCAACAAGCATCATCATAGTTTCTTTAATCATATTACGCGAAAAATCAATTACATCTTTTAACTGTGTGTTCGTACTTTTTATGCGCTTCACTTTATCTCTTAAAGAACTTCTCACCGCGTTAAGTTCTTTTAGATCACTACCAAAATGTTTACCGCCCTGGTCAATTAAACTTTCCAAAGTGTTTGCACTTAGATTGAGATTGAAACTTTGAGCAAGTTCTTTAACAACTTTAATACGGGCTGTTTCTTCCCGCTCAACATTTCGCAAGATTTTCTGTTCCTCACCTATTGCGCTTTCAAGAGTTGTGTAGTCGTTCTTCATGATTGCTTGTTTCTGCATGTCAAGTGCGTCTATTAATAGGCTTAAGTTTGCCTCTTGTGTTTTTAACGATGCAAGTAAATGTTTTGTGCTCATTGTTCACTCTCTTTGAAATGATCTAAGTAACCAAGTACTTTATTTATATAATTCTTTGTTTCATCAAACGGCGGAACGCCTTTATACTTTTCAACATTTTGGGGACCTGCATTGTAAGCCGCCAGGGCAAGCTTCACATCACCACTATATTGTCGAAGCATTTGAGCGAAATATTTAGTGCCGCCGAGGATATTTTCTCGTGGATTAAAGACATTGCGCACACCCATATCCGATGCAGTTGAATCTATCAATTGCATCAGACCCTTCGCTTTTGCGCCGGAAACAGCCTTATTGTTAGCCGCTGATTCCGTCATGATAATTGATTTGATGATGTTCTTGTCAATTCCATAAGTATTTGATGCTTCGTCTATATGTTTTTCGTAATTATTTAATCGTTCCGATGCCGAATTGCTCGGCTGAACTTTTGTTGAATCCGACGGAGCTGTTGTATTGTGAATCTTAACCGGATTAATTCTCTCAGAAAGTTTATTACGGATTTCTGCCGGCATTTCTTCACCGGTTATTTTTTTGTATAATTTTTCTGCCACACCCAAACCTTTTGTTTCAGACATCTTAGTAGCAATCTCTTGCTCGAACATTGTATCGAACATATCGTTGCCGTAACCATCTTCGCTGCTGCCGAACATTCCATCAGTTGTCTTGTTCATACTTTTCAGCATCATAGAAGTTAGCAAGCCCTCAAACTGTTTAGCCGCGGAAGCAATTTTCTGTTTCTGCTTCGCATCGTAGCGCGAGTTTGTCTCAAGCTGCTTAGCAAGATGTTTCTCATTCCCTATTTTGAGTGTAATTTCGCTCATCTTACATCACAATTAATTCTGCTATTAATGCGCCGGCTTCTTTTAATGCTTGGAAGATTGCAATTATATCTCTCGGCGAAACCTTTAGTGAATTAAGCGCAGCAGCAACTTCCTGAACATTGCTTGCGCCTTGAATTGCAATTGTACTTGTTGAATCTTGCTGAACATTCGGAATCTGATTGTTCATCGCAACAGTTTTGCCTTGTGAGAAAGCATTTGGCTGAGAAATGATTGGATAGTTACGGATGTTGATATTTAAACTACCGTGAGTAATAGTAACCGGCTGAATTTTTACACTTTGCCCGGAAACTATTGTGCCGGTTCTTTCATTAAGAACTACGCGCGCCACGTCATCAACTGTTACAACTAAGTTTTCCAATTCTGAATAGAAACTGATCAAATTATTTTGTCTGTCTTGTGGAATTGTAACTTTAACTTCAGCAGCGTCTTGAGCTTTAGCCGCTTCGTTTCCAAATTTTGTATTGAGAGCGTTTGCAATGTTTTGGGCGGTAGTAAAATCCGGTTCTTTTAGGAATACCGAAACTTCACCGGTTTCAAAATCATTAATAGTTATTGCTTCTTTTAGCGAACCGCCGCGGGGAACTCTTCCGGCAAGTGTGTGATTCTTCGAAACTCTATTTCCGCTTGGAGTATTGATATCATAACCGCCAACTGAAATTGAACCCTGCGCGAAACCGTAAACTTGTCCGTTAATTCCGGAAAGCGGCGTCATAAGCAAAGTTCCGCCTTGCAGACTTGTAGCATCACCAAGAGATGAAACAACAACGTCAAACTCAGCACCGGCTTTCAAGCTTCCGTTAAGTGTTGCAGTTACTATAACTGCCGCAACGTTTTTAGTTTTCAAATCAATCTGAGGAACAGTAATACCAAAACGTTTTAGCATGCTTGTTACTGATTGAATCGTAAACGATGAACGGTAGCTGTCGCCGGTTCCGGCTAAACCAACTGTTAAACCGTAACCAATAATTTGCTCTGTGCTTTTTCCATTTAGATAAGCTACATCTTTAATGCGCTGAGCCAAGGTTAAATTGGCAAGCAGTAAAAACAAAGCTAAGTATGTAAAAATTTTCATTTTCATTTTATCACCTAAAAAAGCCAATGAAACAACTTTGTAAGCCATCCTGGTTTCTGCGCGCTGTCAATTAATCCGCTACCTTCAAAAGAAATTTCCGCTTCGGATATGTTGTGAGAGTAAACTGAGTTATCCGCGTTAATATCAGACTGGCGGATAACGCCTTTAATAAGAACAACTTGTTCTTCGCCATTGATTGTAATTTTTTTACTGCCGCGGATCATCATGTTGCCGTTAGCAAGAACAGAATCTACTACTGCGCTAATCTTTGTTCGTATGCTGCCGGTAGTTTGTGTAGAACCGCTTCCTGTAAAATCGTTCTTAGTTCCAAGGCTTGCATCAGCGTTTGGGAGTTTGGTTGCACCAACAGCACCCGAAGCAGAAAAGCCAATGTCACTTGATCTACCAGAAGATGTTTCGGAATTGTTTGATGCTTGCGTAGATTCCAAAACAACTATTGTTACCGCATCGCCCGGCATTGCCGCTTTGTTATCGGAAAAGAGAGAGAATTGAGCGTTGCGTCTCATGTTCTGTCCAAATAAAGCAGATGAAAAACATAATATCACGAGTAATAAACTTGTTCGTTTCATTTTATTCTACCAACGTTAAGTTGTACTTATCAATTACTTTTGCTTTGAAAATTTTATTGTTTGCCTGCACGTTGATAATATCTCCGGGGCAGCCATCTTGTCTTGTTACGGCATCTATTGTTACATCAACACCATTTTTACCGGCGTGAACAATTACTTTTTCACCTTTGTTGATTACAGGAATCAACTCAACTAATTCTTTTGTAAGGACCGTTCCTTCTTTAACAAGAACTTTACTTCTGTATAATGATAAATCTTGCTCTCCAACCAAATTGCCGTCAAGCGAAGCAATATCTTCTAATTTTCTTTCGAACATTGTTGCGAAGAGATTTTCACCAGCGCTAATTTTTTGTGCCGTTACAAAAACCGTCTTATATAATTTTACTCTCACTGTTAGAAGTGCGGCACTAACATTATTTTTTTCATCGTAGATTTTTACCGGAACGTAAGCGTAGTTCTTAACCAAACGGAAAGACTTCTCATTGTTGATTTCCATTCTCTTGAAACCTTTGGGCTTTTGAATAACTTGGTATTCGAACTTTTCATACGAACCAAGCTTGCTCAGCAAGTAAGATTTCAATTCATCTTCAAACGGTTTAGCTTGAAGTGTTACAAAACCAAGCAATATGAAAAGAAGAAACTTCATTTCAGATTATGCTCTCTTTAAGTTATTTGCCATTGTCATCATTTCTTCTACAGTCTTTACGGTTTTAGAATTTATTTCGTAAGCGCGCTGGGCTGCAATCATCGAAATCATTTCTTCAACTATATCAACGTTGGACGCTTCCAAAAATCCTTGATGAATTTCACCAAAACCTTGATCGCCGGCTGTGCCGAGAATTGGCTGACCTGAAGCCGGGGTTTCTCCGTATAGGTTATCGCCCAAAGCTGTTAAGCCGCCGTTGTTCATGAAGCGTGCAAGTTCAATACTACCAAGAGGAACAGTATTGCCGCCGGCTTCGTTGGCTGTTACGGTACCATCTTTATTAACTGTAACTGATTGAACATCGCTGTTAAGTGTGAATCCCGGTTCTAAAACATTTCCGCCATTGGTAATAATTTTACCATCGGCATTAATTTTAAAAGCACCATCGCGCGTGTAAGCAAAAGTTCCATCCGCTCTACGCACTTGAAAAAAGCCATCGCCTTGAATAGCCAAATCAAATTGGTTATTGGTTGCAGTAATATCGCCTTGCATAAAAATCTTTGTAGATGCGGCAGGCTTAACACCGTTACCAATCTGAATTTTGGAAGTAGTTGTATCTTCAACTCCCGGCGTAGATGAAGTTAGCGGATTAATGTGAACTTCTTGATACATCAAATCCTGGAAATCCGCTTTGTTCTTTTTAAAGCCGGTTGTGTTAATGTTCGCAATGTTGTTTGATACAACTTCTATGTTTATCTGTTGCGCGTACATTCCGCTTGCTGCTGTTCTTAATGCTCTGGTTGACATTTTATTCTCCTAATTCTTTCTTAAACTTTTCCAATCTCATTTGCATGACCGAGAGAAGAATCGAGCGCGGCAATAACTTTTTGAGCGGTTTCATATTCTTTATTAATTGAGATCATTGATTCCATTTCCAAAATTGGATTACTGTTGCT
Source organism: Stygiobacter sp. RIFOXYC2_FULL_38_25 (assembly GCA_001803165.1). GTDB lineage: Bacteria > Bacteroidota > Ignavibacteria > Ignavibacteriales > Melioribacteraceae > Stygiobacter. The sequence goes on from MHAZ01000014.1 coordinate 28,512, forward strand.
TTCTTCCAGAAAACCTTGAGAGATTTGATAACTTCCTTCTTCGGCAGCACGTGATTCCTGCTCTCCCATTAAAAAGTTAGAGCCGCCGCCGCGCATCAAATTTTCATCATCTTCAACCTTAAGTACCAACAATGTATCAACCGTGTGCTCACCAATTTTAATTTCTCCACCTTTATTAATAGAGATTACGGAATCTTTGGCAAGCAGAGATTCTTCAATTGAGATTTCACCATTCTGACCAATTACTTTTAAGCCGTTTGCGTTAACTAAAAATCCTTCATCGTTCAGTTTGAATCTACCATCGCGGGTTAATTCTTTCTGCCCATCCTCACCTTTAACTACAAAGAATCCATCACCGGAGATTGCTAAATCAAGAGGATTTGATGTTTGGAGTATATCGCCTTGAAGCTGGCTTGTAACTTTGCGGATTGATACTTCGCCATAAGAATTCAAAATTTCAGTAAACGGAACTTCCCGTTTGTATCCGGTAGTGCCAAGGTTTGCAAGGTTATTCGCAATAACATCTATGTTCTTGATTCTATGTTCTAAACTTCTTCCGGCAGTGTAAATTCCTTTTATCATTTCATCCTCACATTTTTCCAACTTCGTAAAGTTTCAATCTTGCAGCTAAAAGCAATTCGCCTTTGGAAAGATTAAGCTGTCTTGCTCTTTTGCCAATCTGTCCGTCCGATTGCTTAAACAGTTCTAAATTTTCTTTTAATACTCTTCTCGTTTTGGCAAGTTTTGGATTCTCTTTAGAGCCGCCAACTCTTTCTTCGCGCATTAGCCCGATCTTCTTTTTTAAAGCTTTCGTTGATGTACGTGTAAATGAAAGTATAAATCTGCGTACGAAAACGAAGCCGAGTATTAAAACTGAAATAAGTGCGAATGTTTTGTATTGCCACGGCTGGGTCATTATGAAATCAAAGAAAGGATTGGCATTTGCTTGTGCTGATTTTTCTTTTTCAATCTTAGCCGGTTTCTCCACTACATTGGTTACCACAACAATCGGTTTTGGATTTAACTTTTCTTGAAGTTGTTTTTCTATTGCAGCAGCCATTTGTTTATCAACAAGCGCGTGCAAATCAATAGAATCTTTGGAGGCAAATGCGGTAGTATCAGCCTTTTGAGCAAAGCCTATTGTAGAAATCAAAACGATTATTGCTAATGTCTTTTTCATACGGCTAATTTTCTTTTTAGTGGAAATAATAAATGAATTATTGTTCCCTTAAGCGGAAGAGAATTAAACTCAGCAGAGCCTTCGTTCTTTTTCATAAGTTCGTGAATCAACTTAACTGTTACGTTAAATTTTGAATCGCCTTCTGCAGCTAAACCTTCAATGTGCTCGGTTGTGAATACCGAGAGCACAATTCTTTCTTTGATGTACTTTGTTTGGATTATGAATGCGCCACCCTTTTGTGAAGCTGCTTTCAGTAATGAAAACACACTTGTAAGCAGCTGCTTAATTTCATTTGGGTTGGAAAGCACCGGCGGAATGTTATCTTCGAGATCAAGTTCACAATCAATGCCGAGATTTTGCAAAGTAGCGTTGATTACATTTCTAAATTCTTTTACAATTTTGTTCAGATTGCACGATTGCGAGTTTTGCGTTTTCGGTTTATTCAATCCGGCAAACTTGGTTAATCTGTTTGTTAGCTCGCTTACTTTACCAACTTGCTTTTTTATGTTCTCTGTAATTTCAGCATCAACTTTTGGATAATCGTTTTCAATCATTTCCGAAAGGGATAAGATTACTTGAAGCGGCTCGCCAAGTTCTTCCAGCAACCCTTCCGCCATGTTGCCAATTGTATTTATATCAAAATCGTTCTGAACTTTAGATTGATATACATGCAGCTCTTGATACAGCTTGTTAATTGAGTGTTTCTGGCGAAGAGAAATAATCATTGGAACAATAATGCCGAGAATGATTTGAATGGAATTATTTTCGAGTGAATCATCGGCAACTTTTGCAGCTGAAGTATATAAAGAAAGTACCCCGTAACCGGTGCGTGCATCGTAAATCGGGAAGAGCATTTGGTTTAGCTTGGCACCGTTAATTGTATAAGCTGATAAATCCGGAATAATTGTAGGCTTGTGCGATTCGAATACCCATTCAAGTATGCCCTCTTTTAACGCTTTGTTTACTGAGTTAATGTGAGCCGGGTTAGCGTTTTTGTTCAACGGAACTAAATTTCTGTTTCCGTCTGTGTACAAAAAGATTTCAACTTCTTTTGATTGTAGAATTCTCTTTACAAACTCTTGCGTCAATAGATGAATTTCAGTTAGACCCTGAGCAAGCTGCATTTTCTTCTGGAAGGCAGATAAGTTCTGCACAAAAAAAGAATATTTCTCCAAAAGGTTTTGATTACTCTTATGGTTTTCGAAACTGAGCAATCTTAGATCACCTTTCGCTTCAGAATTTTTTGTGAAATACTGAAGCGACTTATGAAATGATTCATAGCGCTCTGTTTTTTCTTTAATTAGTCTCATATCAAATACTTTAGCGATTCTAATTGCGCTTTCAGCGGTTCACGGTATCCTTCGATAAAGTGAGCAAGTTCAGTTAAATCTTTTACGTGTAATGTTGAGAATATGTGATGATCAAGTTCTGCAATCGTATCCATCTTCAATTCACCCATTTTCAACATTTGAGTCATGTAATCTGCAAGATGAATAACCGAAGCTAATGTTGGTGCTTGTTGCGATAAATAGGGCTGATGATGATATTTTACCACGTCGGAAATCAATTCGGGAATGTTCCAATACTTCAAAAGCGATTCGCCGATTTCTCCGTGAGATAATCCCAGTACTTGCAATTCGGCATCGTTGTAAGAAATACCATTAGCTACCAAATCGTGAATTGCAACGAAATCCGAATGCATAAATCTGTGAACAACTGAAATTCCGAGATCGTGCAGCAGTCCGGCAATGAAAGCCTCGCCATGTTTTTCCAAACCTAAATCCATTGCCAACTTCTTAGCAATAGTTGCCGTTAAATAAGAATGCATCCAAAAAACTTTTTGATCCAGATATTGATCGCTCTTGTTCTTCATTGATTCCATAAGTGAAAGTGCGGAAACTATATTTCTAATTTCATCGTATCCCAAGATCATAATCGCAAATTCTATTGACGACACACGTTTCGATAAACCATAGAAGGGCGAGTTTGCTATAGTTAATATTTTCAGCACTACGCTTTGGTCTTTGGAAATTGCTTTTGAAAGCGTATGCGGACTTGTGTTTAAGTCGTTCAACAATTGGAGAACTTCTTGCAAGATTTTAGGCAGTGGTGCAAGTGTGTTCACCTTTTTCAGAATTAATTCTGTTCTTTCCCTCTTTTGATTCAAATCAGTTGTTCCGGTTGCCATAACGACTCACATTATTTTATTGTTTTCTGTTATTGATTCTAAATGACTCTTAAACAAAGGTTCATAAGTCTGTATGAACGTGTCTAAGTATTCTATGTTGCCAAAACCAAGGATATCAATTACATTTTCGTCGAACTGTAAATTGTTATCCCACTTGAAGGTTCCTATGTTCAGTCTCTGCGTCATGTAATCTGCTAAATGAACTAACGATGCAAGAACTTTTCCATTTTCCGCTAAAGAAGGCTGATGATGATAGAGAACAGATTCAATTATGTATGGAGGAAAGTTCCATTTTTCTAATAAGAATTCTGCAATATCCTGATGAGTAAAGCCAAGCACTTCAAGCTCTGCATTGAAGTGGCTGATCTGCTGTTCTTCAACAAGCTTGATAATCTTATCAAAGTCGTTTTTCATATAGCGCTGAAGAACAACTAAGCCAAGATCGTGCAGCAAGCCAGCTGTAAAAACTTCTCCCGATTTTGGATAGCGTAAATCATCGGCAATTCTTTTTGCTGCCGTAGCAGTTAATAAAGAATGACTCCAATAAGCATGATGATCCCAGGTAGAAGTATTTCTGCTTTTGAAGGCTTCAACAAGCGAAAGAGCAACAAGAATGTTTCTCATATGCTCAAAGCCAATGATTACAACTGCAAACTCTATTGTAGAAACTCTTCTTGGCAAACCATACAGAGGCGAGTTTGCAACAGCAAGAATTTTTGTAACAATAGCTTGATCTCTTGAAATCACCTTGCAGAGATCTGCTGCGCTGGTTCTATCACTATCCAAAAGGATTGAAACTTCTGTAATTATTTGCGGAACCGATGGCAGTGTTCCAATATTTGAGAGATGTTTTTTAATTCTCTCTTTTGTATCCGGGTTCTTTATCTCAAGCATTATATTCAGCCAGTCTTAGTTTTAGGGAATTAAGAATTCTAGAATGAATTTGTGAAACTCTTGAAACTGTTATACTCAACACTTGTGCAATTTCTTTATAGTTAAGATCTTCATAGTAGTATAAGCTGAGGATTGTTCTTTCGCGCTCGTTCAATTCTTTAATCATATCGAGCAATCTTTGTTTTAAATCTTTTTTCTCTAAAATGAAATCCGGTTTTTCCGCATCACTTGGAAGCATTTCGTAAAGCTGCATTCCGTCATCTTCGCCAACAGATTGATTAACAGATAATGTAGAAGTTGGGAATATTGTGGTTGCGTCAGGATCAAGTACCGGTTCAAATTTTTCGCTGTACTTGCGAAGTTCATCATATATTTTGCCGCGAATACGCTGAATGGCATAAGTCTCGAACTTTGTTCCGTAGTCCGGATCGAAACGGTCTATAGCTTCACTCAAACCTTCAATTCCGAATTGGAAATAATCGCGTCTATCCAGCAAAGCACTCTGAATTAAGTTAGTTCTGTGAATAACATAATGTACAAGATTCACATAATTCAACACGATTTGCTTTTTCAATTCCGGTGTTGGTTGTTGCTTGTACGAAGCCCAAAGCGCTGTGTTACTCATGATCTTTATTTCCTGCTAAATTATCTGATATGTCGCCTAACTTGCTTAACGAGTTGTTATTGATAGCTTTGATTAAGCCGATAACAATTAAGCTAAGCATGGTTGTAACTAAGATGAAAATTGCGAAGGAATTCAAAAGAACTTTTTCAATAACTAAGCCGCGTTGTGTGAAGAAGATAACCGAGAAGAAGAAAACCAAAAGCCCAAACTGTAACACTATCTTATTCATTGTTTCCTACGCTTTTTCCAGTTGGAATTGCAAACCCTATACCATTTCCTATAAAGTTGAAAAGTGAGGAAAAGCTTGAAAAAGTAACTAAAATCGAGTCTTTTGGGTTAGATAATCTGTCTGGAATGGTTATTATTAGCCACTTGAGTGATAGTGCTGAATCTCTTAACAATAGAGGAAATTTCACCGGCTGGCTGGCTCTGAGGCGCAACTTCTACCAAAAGTTCTTGATGCACTATTGACTTGTGAACTGCAGAATCAAAACTGATTGAGCCGAGGAAGTTTGGCTCTTCACCGAGAAAGTGTTTAGAGGCAACTGATAAGTTAGCGAAAGCGGCACCGGCATCTTCTTCATCGCTGCACTTGTTTACAACTACAAGTTTCTCACCGGCATAATTAGATGAATTCAAAAGTTTGATTATAACGTAAGCATCCATAACCGCCGTAGGTTCCGGCGAAGTTACAATGATATTATAATCTGAGCGAACTAACTGATGAAGAGTAAGATGATCAGCTCCGGCGGAAGAATCGAGAATTATGAAATCGTAATCGTCTGAAATTCTGCTGAGAGAAATGAAGAGGTAATCCAAAACCTCTTTGCTAACACGAGGATAATCTTCTCTGCCGGAATCGCCAAAAACAAGATCGAGATTCTTGTTGTATTTGAAGACTATTTCCCGCAAAGATTTCTTTTGTTCGAAAAATTCCGAGATAACTTCTTGTGTAGCTTGGTTAAGAAGAATGTTGAGATTAGAAAAATTGAGATCGAGATCTACAAGCAAAACTTTTTTGCCTAAGTTGGAAAGCTGGTAAGCAAAGTTTGCCGCAAAGAATGTCTTGCCGGTTCCGCCTTTACCGGAACAGATGGAAACAATCTTGGAAGCCGGGAATTGCTTTTCTCTTTCCTCGAGCTGCCTAAGTTGTATAAGCCGTGATGCCTGTCCATTCATTTGTATAGTTTGCCGCTGTAAATCAAGTTTGCGAGAAACGCCGGATTCACAGAAAGAATATCATCCGGAATTACTTGTCCATTGGTTAAAAACATTACCGGCGCGTTGTGTGTAACTGCCAAGTTCATAATGTTGCCGTAAGCTACAGCTTCATCAATCTTAGAGAAAATGACCGAAGTATATTTTAACGGTTTGAACTTTTCAGCCACATCATTCAATGTACGTGTAGAGCTTGTAGCATTTGCAACTAAAATTGTTTCATCAACCTGTGCAGCATCTAAATATTTTCTGATCTGCTCAAGGTTTTCTTTAGCTTTTTGGCTTCTACCAACTGTATCAATAAAGATTAGATCTTTACCTTTGAACTTCTTAACCAACTTTGGAATTTCTTCGGCTTCATAAGCAACAGCCATTTCGATATCGCTTATTTCCGAAAAGATACGAAGCTGGTCAATCGCGCCGAGTCTGTAAGTATCAATAGAGATCAAGCCTACTTTTAGCTTGTGAATAATCTTAGAGATAACTGCAAGCTTTGCGATGCAAGTTGTTTTACCAACTCCGGTAGGACCAACAAGAGCAATTTTAGTTGTTTTGTTTTTGCTAACCTTAAATGTTGTGGTTGGTATCATAGAAGCCAAACTTGAAAGCAAATAGTTTTCCAGGTTTGAGCCTTCGATAAAGCTTGCTGAATCGCGAAGATGTTTTGTTAGCGATTTAATAATAGTTTTGGATACTTCGCGCTGCTCGAGAGTATCGGCTATCTCATCAATCTCTTTTTCTAATTGTTTGCTCGGCGCAGCTTTTTCAACTTTTGGTTTCCTTTCATCGCCGGCGGCTTTGCTTCCCGCATGTGGATTAATCTTTCTCGTTAACTTTTCCAACTCAGCCTGAAAATTATCAATAGCGTCAAATTCATCTCTGGATGGTTTTACAGATTTAGCCGGTGCCGGCTGGTCAATTCCAGCAGTAATTTCATACATCTTTTTCATGCCGTAACGTTTATCGTTTTCAATCACACGGGTTCCAAGTATTAACGCTTCGCCGCCGAGTTCATTCTTCATTTGTAAGGTAGCTTCTTTAAGAGATGGCGCTACGTACTTCTTAATTTGCATTGTTAACCTCAATCTTGCCAATAAATTCCAGTTCTACATTTGCCGGAAGTTCTGAATACGAAAGAATTGACCAATCCGGGAAACTGCTGTTGATTAATCTATAAAAGTATGGACGAATTGTTGCTGATGTAATTAATATTGGCGGATAGCCGAGCGAATTAAATTTATCTGCTGCAGCCCGCAACTGAACATTTAGTTCGCGTAAAACCGTTGGATGCAAACCAAGCGTTACAATGTTATCCTTTTGTGCTTGCAAAGATTTTGTGATTGAGCCTTCCAGCGTTTCGCTCAATGCTGCCGCGTGAATTATTCCATTGTGATCGCGGTAAATGTTGGAAATGGTTTCGCCAATTGTGTGGCGAACGTATTCGGTTAACACATCAACATTTTTTGTTGTCTTGGAATAATCTATCAAAGCTTCTAAGATTTGCACAAAGTCCTTAATAGGAATATTCTCTTTGAGCAGGTTCTGCAAAACTTTTTGAATCGTTCCGAGATTCAATATATCCGGGTTGATTTCTTCAACAACAGCCGCGTATTCTTTCTTAATGTTTTCGAGAAGCTGTTTAACATCTTGCCGCGTTAAAATTCTTTCAAAATTTCTCTTTAACACTTCTTGCAAGTGAGTTGTAATTACTGATATACAATCAACAACTGTAAAGCCGAGCATTTCTGCTTTTTCTTTTTCTTCAACTGTAATCCAATAGCTCTGCAAACCAAAAGCCGGATCGGTAGTTGGCAAACCATTTACAGTTTCGTTAATGGCTCCGGGATTCATTGCGAGCATTCTATCCGGATAAATTTCGTAGCTGGAAATAACGTTGCCCTTAATCTTAATAATATATTCGTTGGGAGAAAGTTGTAGATTATCTCTCACACGAACCGGCGGAATGAGTACACCAAAATCCAGCGCAATTAATTTTCTCGTAGAAGAGATTTTCTGGAATAAATTGCCCCCTTGTTTTTCATCAACCAAACTGATTAACCCATAACCAATTTCCACTTCAATCGGATCAACTTGCAAATACTGTTCAACTTTTTCTTCTGGTGGCGCTTCCGGCGATGAAGATTCAACAGCTTCAACTACCGGTGCTGCATTTAATCTATTCTTTTTAGTTACAAAAGAAATAGTTCCCATTACTATGCTTAAGAAAACGAATGGAAGTGTTGGCATTCCGGGAATGAGTGCAAACATAAATGAAGCCCCGGAAACTGTTCCAAGCACACGGGGATTTGAAAACAATTGTGTTTTCATTTGGAAATCAAGCGCAGTTCCGCTTGCGCTTCTTGTTACAACCAAACCGGCAGCAGTAGAAATAATCAACGCCGGAATTTGAGAAACTAGACCATCACCAATTGTTAATATTGTATAACTTTGAATAGCATCAGTGAATTCCATTCCACGTTGAGCCATACCAATAATAAAACCACCAACAATGTTAACCGCAGCAATTATTAATCCGGCAACTGCATCTCCCTTAACAAACTTGCTGGCACCATCCATAGCACCGTAAAATTCTGCTTCGCGGGAGATTATTTCTCTCCTCTTTCTAGCATCGGCTTCGGTAATTAAGCCAGTATTCAAATCGGCATCAATAGCCATTTGCTTGCCCGGCATAGCATCCAATGTGAAACGCGCTGCAACTTCAGAAATTCTTCCGGAACCTTTTACGATCACTATAAACTGAATAACCACCAAGATGATGAATACGATAAAACCAACTACATAATTTCCGCCAACGACAAATGTTCCAAACGATTCAATAACTTTTCCGGCATAGCCTTCTATTAAAATCAAACGGGTTGAGCTGATGTTCAAACCAAGACGGAAAAGTGTAAGCACAAGCAGCAATCCCGGAAAGATGGAAATATCTAAAGGTGAGTTTATGTAAAGGGAAACAATCATCACCAAAACGGAAAGTGTTATGTTAAGCGCGAGCAAGAAATCCAGCATTCCCGCCGGAAGCGGAATCAACATTAAACCGAGCATTAGGATTAAACCAAATGCAAGAATTACATCGCTATTTTTACCAATGCTATTCATTATGTTAGACAATGCTTCTTCTTTTTCTAATATTTTTCATTTGATAGATGTAAGCAAGAATCTGCGCTACGGCTTTGAAAAGTTTAGTCGGAATTTCATCTCCAACTTCGCAAGATTTGTACAATGCACGTGCAAGTTGTACATCTTCGTGAAGCGGAACATTATGTTCGGTCGCAATCTTTTTAATCTTTTGAGCTAATTCATCCATTCCCTTTGCAACAACTTTTGGTGCGCCGTCTTTGGTCATTTCATATTTAATTGCTACTGCAAAGTGAGTTGGGTTTGTAACAACAACATCAGCAGTTGGAACGTCCTTCATCATTCTTTTGAAAGCCATCTTAAACATTTGTTTGCGAATTCTCTGCTTTATTTCCGGGTCGCCTTCCGATTGCTTATGCTCATCTTTAACTTCCTGCTTAGACATCATCATATCTTTCTTGAATTTCACTTTCTGAAAAATAAAATCCGAGCCGGCGATTAAGGCGTAGAACAAAACTATTTTCCATACAAGCGAGAATGAAGAATCAACCATAAAAGCAACTGTATCTTCAACCGATAGTTCTGCCAGTTGGAAAGAGTCTTCAACTAACTTTGCTAAAATTGAGTATGTAAAAGCAGCGATTATTGTAAGCTTAACTACAGATTTAATTAGTTCTACAGCAGAGCGGGAAGAAAAAAGCATATTCTTTGCGTTTTCAAATAAGTTAAACCGGCTAAGCTTCGGCTGGAAAGCTTTTCCGGAAAACTTAAAACCAATTTGTGCTACGTTGCTTACAAACGATACAACCATAATTGCCAAAATAACCGGAGCCGTAACAGAGAAGAAAAACAACGCCCATTTTATGAAATATGTTTGCAGCATTGTTTTGTTCAAATCTAGTGTATCTAGTGAAGCAAACAAATCGCGGGAGAATTCCGAAAACTTTTCGCCAAAGGTTCCGCGAGTAATGTAAAGCATAATCAAACCGGAGCCGAATACTGCTAGGGAATTAACCTCCATACTCTTAGCAACCTTGCCTTCGTCTCTGGCATCGCTAAGTTTCTTCGAGGTTGGTTCTTCGGTTTTATCTTTGCCGTCGTCTGCCATTCTACACGCTCATTGCATTCAACATTTGAGAAAGCTGGTCTTCATAACCTTGCAGCATGTTTTTAATTACATAGATATATAACGGAACAAGAACTGAAAGGAATACTAATCCTAAACCAATCTTTAACGGCTGAGTGATATACATAATTTGTATTTGCGGAATCACTCTTGCAATAATTCCTTCTGCAATGTGAACCAGCAAAAAGGAAACAACAACCGGCGCGGCAATTTTCATTGCAATAGCAAACACAGAAAAGGAGTATTTAATAATCAGCCCGATTAGCGGCTCTGTGATTGTATATTTTGCAACAGGAACAATCTTAAAAGAAGCAACGGTAGCGCTGATTAAGTAATGGTGCCCGTTTATAATAATGAACAACATCATGCTTCCGTAAAAAATAACTTCGCCAACAACGTTATTGCTGGTTTCTTGGGAAGGATCTAAAACTTCAGCCATCGTAAGACCCATATCAAAGCCAATCATATGTCCGGCGTATGAAATTCCGTAAAAAACAAAATTGATAACCGTTCCGATAATTGTTCCGGTGATTATTTCTTTTATCGCGGCTAAGAAAATCGAAGCGAGATTTACATCCAAAACAATTTTTGATTTGTCCACTGTTAGAAAAGTTATATAGGCTACAACAAATGCAATAAATATTCTCGTAATGGTGGGAATTGAATTATGACCAAGAACCGGCGCTGCAATCATCATAGCAAGGATTCGCAGAAACATGAGCAGTACAATCAGAAAATCGCCGATTAGAATTTCTTTCATCTCAAAACACTCTCGAACATTGTAAACATTTTAACCGTAATAGCAACCATCTTATCAATAATCCACGGAAGTAAAAAAATAATTACGGCTACTGTAGCAATTAACTTTGGGACAAATGTTAATGTCATTTCCTGAATTGAAGTAGCGGCTTGAAAAATCGAAATAAAAATTCCCACAATAAGAGAAACTCCCAGAATCGGAAGCAGGATTATAAACGTTGTAAAGAAAACATCTTTCAACACTTCAATGATTAGTTCTTCGGTCATTAATGAAAACTCCTTACAAGTGAAGAAACAATCAAATTCCAGCCATCAACAAGAATGAACAACAAAATTTTGAACGGAAGTGAGATCATCATTGGCGGCATCATCATCATGCCCATAGACATTAAAATGCTCGAGACAATCATATCAACCATGATAAAAGGAATAAAAAGGAAGAAGCCCATTATAAATCCGGCGCGGAGTTCGCTCAGAACAAATGCAGGAATTAAAATATAAGTAGCAACGTCATTTCGTGTGGCAGGTCTTGCTTGCTGAGAGAGTCCAATAAATAATTCCAAATCTTCATCGCGTACATTCTTAAACATGAACTGGCGGATTGGTTCAATTCCTTTATCGTAAGCTTGCTGTGTAGTTAGTTTATTATCCATTAACGGTTTTAATGCTTCGTCGTTTACCTTATTCCATGTTGGAGCCATCACAAAAAAAGTAAGGAAGAGCGCCACTCCAGCCAGGAGTTGAGAAGGAGGCATCTGTTGCGTTCCTAGTGCGCTCTTCAAAAAATGAAATACGATTATGATTCTCAAATACGATGTAGTCATTATTACAATTGAAGGCGCCAGTGAAAGGATCGTCATCATCAAAAGAATTTGCAGAGTTACGGAAACATCGCCACCATCTTTTGCAGTGCCTACATCCAAATTAATTTTAGGAAAAGGAATGGTTTGTTGTGCCTGCTGGGCTTGAGTTTGAATTGCAAACACTAGAAGTAACAGAATTACAACAGCTAAAAATTTCTTGCTCATTTCATACCCAAATTTTGCTTAAGTATTTCTACAAAGTTGCCTTTGGGTCCGGATTCACTATCGGCATCGCCGGCAAACTCGGAATATTCTAATTCTTTAAGTACTGTTATGTTGTTTTCGCTGATACCCAGAACAAGCAGTTTGTCTTTAATTCTAACAAGTGATAAATATTTTTTAGGAAGAATCAGCTGGTTGTGAACAACATCAACGTGGAGGTTTTTTAATTTTTTACCCGACATAGAGAAAGAATACTTTCTAACCAAAACTAAAACGCCGTACAACATCCCGAGTACGGCTAAAAGTGGTATAATTGATTTTAGTATATCGAAGAATGACATTATAAAATATCCTTTACTCTATTTGCCGGGTCAACAAGATTGGTTATTCTTATTCCAAAGTGTTTATCAATAACTACAACTTCGCCTTCAGCAATCTTTTTATTGTTTACAAAGACATCTACCGGTTCGCTTGCAAGTTTATCAAGCTCTATAACATAACCTCGTTCAAGCTCTAAAATGTCTTTAATCTGCATTTGAGTTCTTCCAAGTTCTATGTAAACATTCATAGGGAGGTCTTTTAGAAAATGAAGTTTATCGTTGTAAACTCCGCTGGATTGAGTCGAATCATCAAACTCTTCAAACTGAGCTAAAGCGCTTGCAGCTTTCTGGTTAGTCAATTCATTATCGTTCATATTATTCAAGTCGTTGTTTTCCATCTTAAAACCTCAAAAGGATTTATGTTCTTCTAATAATTTCTTAGTTACTTTAATTGCTTTTTTATTATTGGAAACTCCTACTCTTCCCAAGAAAAGAAGCTGCGAGCCGGTTCTCACTTTTTGATCATCACTGACTTTTGTTTCCAAACGGATAATATCTCCGTTCTGCATTTCCAGAAGTTCGCGTACCGAGAGCATAGAAGTACCAAGCTCAACTTTAATGGGAACGGATGTTTTGGAAAGATGATGAGTAACTACATCGCGTGCGGTTTGCCCATAGTGTTTAATTGCACGTACCGATGACAATTTTTGAGAAGATAATCTTGCAAGTATGTTATCGAATGCGAATGTAGCGTAGCAAATGTTCATCAAGTAGGATTGTTCGCCAATCAGTATTTCAAAAGAGATAAGAAGAACGGATTCACTTTGCGATGTTATTTGCGCAAAATCTATATCCGGTTCAAAACGTTCAATAACAAATTCCATATTATCAATTGTCTGCCAGGCTTTTTTCAAATCTTGCATTACACGTTCAACAACTACTCTCAAAACTTTCTGTTCAATTGGTGTGATAATCTTTGTCTGCTTTGAACCAAGACCATTACCGCCGAGAAGTTTATCAACCAATGAAAGAGCCAGATCGTTGTTTAGTTCGAGAATACCTTTTACATCTGTGTCTTTAACATCAAACGTAAAAAGGCAAGCCGGATTTGAAACAGAGAGGACATACTCGGAATAGTAAATTTGATCAACGGAAGTAACGTTGATGTTTACAACCGTTTGAAGTTTTGTTACAAGAAACGAACTGAAACTTTCAGCAAAGTTTTCAAAGATGCTTCTTAGAACCCGAAGCTGATTTTTTGATATTCTGTTTGGCAAACGGAAATCAAAAAGAATTGCTTCTTTTTCCGAAGAAGATTCTATCTTCTGTTCTGAGCCGCTTTTAATGTTATTAAGCAGCGCATCAATTTCTTGTTGTGATAATATCTCTGCCATGTTATTGCAAGATGTATTTACTGAAATAAATAGTGTTGATTTTTACTTCCGGCATAACCTTGTGAAGCTTCTGTACAATCTCTGTTCTTAGTGTATCCCGGTAAGCCATATTGCCAAGCTGCGATAAATCTTTGCTGCTCATTACAGATAGAGCCGCGTCTTTTAGTAGAACATCTTTTGCTTCCATTTCTTTCTTGTTTTCTTCGGTTGGAACATCAAAACCAAGCGAAACCATTAACAATCTTCTTCCATCGGTTCCGGCAGGATTAACAATCTGATCTTGAATCTCATAAATAAACTTTCCGAACTCAGTAGGTTTTGCTTCCTTAACTACATGAGTTGAGTCTTTCTTTCCGGCTTTGCCATCTTCTGCGCCAGTACCGTTAGCATGCATCTTATTCAACAAAAAGTTGGCTGTAATAAAATAGACAGCAACCAACTGAACTATAAAAAGAGGCAGTCCAAATAGAAGTATTTTGATATTGAAACCTTTTTTCTCAGTTACATCGGCTGGGAGATCTACTGGGGGTGGTGCACCGGGTTTTTCAAGTTTTTCCATTTTCTGCACTTTTTGTTTGATTAACGCATATATTTTTTCAATTGCTATGCCATGCGCTAATGTCCAAAATTTGCCGGTTTTTTCTATTGGGAAATTGTTGAATGGCTAATATTCAACACTTGGGCTTTTCTCAGCATTGTTTTCCACAGCTATTCTGTCGGGTTATTTAGTAGCCGCAAGCTTCAGCTTGCGTTTCCTATATAAAACCGCAACTTGAAAGCTGCGCCTACCAACTTTTTATAATTTTCACAAAGCTTCATTTGAGTAAAGATTATCCGAAAGAATTCTAACGATAATCCAAAACTATATATGCCGAGTTGGCTTTTCTCTGCAAAGATTCTTTGGTGTTGGTTTTAAAAGGAAAGAGGCTGTAACCTTCCAAAATTTTGAGTTTTGGTTACAGCCCTTTTTTAGGTATGTACTGAAGGACCTAGAAAATTATCTAATCAAATTTGTAATCTCTTGGAGTAAAGTATCTGCCGTTGTAATAACTCTCGCGTTAGCCTGGAAACCTCTCTGAGATACAATCATCTTTGTGAATTCTTCCGAGAGATCAACGTTTGATTGTTCAAGCGCACCGGATTGAACTGTTGTGTTTGTTTCTTCGCCTAATGTGCTGATAAGTGGCTCACCGCTATTTGCATAAGCCGAGTACATATTATCACCGGTGCTGATAAGACCATTCAAGTTTGTAAAAGTAGCAGTCATAATTTGTGCTAAAGTTTGTGAACTTCCATTTGAGAAAATACCCACAATGTTTCCGTATTGATCAATATTTAAGTTGGATAATGTAGAAGCTGGTGAACCATCTTGAGATAATGCGCTGATTACAGAACTTGCAGAAGTTTGAGTTACACCGCTAAATCCTTCACCAAAATCAAGTTTCATTATAACTTCGTTAGCGCCGTTTGGTTTAAATGAGAATTCTGGATTGTTTGGCGAAATGTTAGCTGGATCTAATGTACCATCAGGATTAAACGTTATTTGCCCTCTATAAATTGAAGGTTGTCCATTGTAAGTACTAGTACCTGGTACTGATGCAACAAAAGTCCATTCATTTTCACCTATCTTTGAATATTTCATCGTTACTTGATGTGCTGATCCTAAAGAATCGTAAACCGTAACCGAGCCGCTTACCACATTTGGAATTCTATTATTATCAGCAGAAGCGCTTAGAGTACTTGTACTTGCATTTTGTGTAACAATAGTCGCATCGAATGTAAATTGAATTTCCGAAGAAGGAATACTAACCAAGTTGTTTGTGCCATCAAATAAAGCAACTGAAGCCGCATTCATTTTCATAGTACCAGTACCATCGTCAGCAAATACTAAATTCGCTATGCTTCCGCTATCCAATGTTGCACCTGTGCTATCTACTACACTCCAGTTATACGTATAAGTATCTGCAGCTGTTTTTTCGAAATTAGAGACAAAGTCAAAGCTATCTCCGTAAATGTTATAAACCTTAACCGTACTATCGCTGGTACTTTCGCCAACAGCTAAAGCTGATGAATTGATATTACCTCTTTGCAAAACATTTTCTGTTCTTGTAATAGCGCTGTTACTTTTTAAGTTGCCGCCCCATTTAATTTCTGTAGTGGCAATAGCTGGTAGTTTCATGTTGGTATCAATAGCAATATCTTCTAAATTATTACCCGGGGGTATAACACCATCAGCGCTTGCAACTTTACCTTGAACAACTGCACCATTTTGTGGACTTACTAATTTGCCGTTTGCATCAAAAACAAATGCGCCTGCACGTGAATAAAATTTTTGTCCATTATTTTTTAATACGAACATTCCATCGCCCTGCAATGCCAAATCAGTTGTAATGCCGGTTCTTTCGAATGTTCCTTGGTTCCAGTTACGGTCAATAGAATTAATTTTTGTGCCAAGTCCAATTTGATAAGAGTTTGTGCCACCTGATGTATCTGTTGGGTTTGTACCGGCTTTTACAAATTGATTAAAAGTATCGCTGAATGTAACGCGTGAGCCTTTGAAACCGATTGTGTTAACGTTGGAAATGTTATTGCCGATAACGTCCATCATTGATTGATGATTACGTAAACCGGAAACGCCTGCGAAAAGTGATGTTAAGAGTGCCATGTTGATCCTCCTTGGATTGATCCGGCATCAGTCGGTCAGCCAGATCTGGAGCGTCCTTGGAAGGTCCCGCTCCGTTATATTATTATTTGTTAATTATAACGCAAATACTACACTATCAATATTTGTAAAAACGCTTTCGTTAGAATTTGCTACTTCGATTGCTGTTACAACCGTTTTATTTGGAATATTTACTATGAATGCTGTTTTGTCCATCATTATTAATGAATCTTTACTTCCTTTTGATTCAGCCTTAGAAACTGCATCTTTAATTTTTCCTAATTCTGTTTCGCTTAACTGTATGTTTCTGGATTCAAGGCGTTTCATTGCATGATTCGAAAATTTTATTTTCTCAAGTTCTTCTTTGAAAATCGCATCGAACTGATTAGCAGTTTCTCTGCCGGTTCTTCTCGTTACAATTTCTTCGTTTCCTACAATAGGAATAAACGGAACGGAGATTCCATTAATCTCTGCCATCATTTACCTCCACTTGTTGAATTGAGAATTTCAAGAATATCGGCGATAGAATACTCGGCTCCGTTGATCTTAAGTACAGCGCCGTTTTCCGTAAAACGAACGCCGTCAATCACACCAGCCTTAAAAGTATCTATTGTCAAAACTTCGCCTTTCATATTCTTTGCTTCCACTTCGAATGTATATTTACCATTAGGTAATTTGTCACCATTATTATCGGTGCAATCCCAGGAAAGTTTATTGCTTCCAACCGCATTTGGAATATTTTCTATCTGACTTACTAACGCGCCTTTTTCATTGTAGATCTTAATCTTTGTTGCTTGAGCATTTGTAGGTAAAGTATAACCTATTGTAATATTGTCTTGTCCGGCAACTTGAACTTCGTTTCCGCCTATTTTAGCTTCTTTACCAATCAATGTTGCAACCATTGTATTGTTGATTGATTCAGTTAAGAGCAAGTTGGAATTCATGCTTTCTTTAATAGAAGTATTAAGATTTGCTAATTGCTCAAGTGAAGAAAACTCTGCTAATTGCGAAGCATAAGCAGTACCATCCATTGGATTAAGCGGATCCTGATTCTTTAACTGCTCAATCATGAGTTTCAAAAAATCATCTTTACCGAGAGCGCTTTTATTTGCAGATACTGTTGATGTTTGATTTGTTGTATTGTTTACAGTATTAATCATCTCTCAATTCCTTATGCTGTGTATTCGTAAGTATTATAGCCCATCTTTTTCTTAGATTCGTTCAGCGTAGTTTCTTCTATCACATCCTCTTTTTCATCGCGTGATAATGATTTCTTCTTTTGTGTAAACATCTTTTGGTTTTTCTGATCGTCCGCTAAGCTTACGTTTACATTTGTAAGAGGCACACCTGCAGACTGCATGTTCTGTTTAAGCTGCTCAATATTAGATTGGACAAATTGTTTTACCTGTTCATTCTCAACTTCAATCTTTGTAACAATCTGGTTCTCAATCATATCAACAGTCAGTTTCACCTTGCCAAGATTTTCCGGCGTTAGCTGCAAAGTCATAGTTTGCTTTTCGCCTTGCAAAATCAGCTTAGAAAACTCAGGCATAATTTCTTGCTGCTTTATAGTCTTAAACTGCTCATGAGCTTGCTTTGCTTCTACTTGCGGCTTAAGATTTTCTATTTCAAAATTCTTATCCGTAGGAGCTACTTGATTTAAATGATTCTTAAACGTTTCGGAAGAGCTTGACTTGCTGTTTTCTTTATCGCTTTGCTGATTAGTCTGCAGCTCTGATGTTTGCTTTGTTTCTTTTGTATTTACTGCCGGCTGTTCTTTAGAATCAATTTCCGTCTTTCCTTGGGTTGCTTTTTCTTTTGTTGTTGTTGAAGATGCTTCTACATTAACATTAGCTGCAACTTGCTCACTTTTTTCATTTTTTAGATTAACAGTTTTTGTTGTTTCGGCAACTATTTTTTCCTCTTTCAGATAAACATGTTCAGTATCATTAGCCTTTACTTCCTTAGATAAGCTATTCTCGGTTTGAGGTTTTGCTTCAACTTCGTCTTTGCCGGATTTTTCAACCTTTATGCTAGCCTTAGCTGAAACTTTAACGAGCAGCTTACCTTCACTAAAAACCTCATTGACTTTTTTCTCAATTTCAGGTTGGGCTGTTTGTTTGTTCACTGCAATTGTTTCTTCCGCTTTTGCAGATTCAACCGTATCGTTTGTTAAACTTATGTTTTCTCTAATTGTTTGTTCTTCAACAGTTACTTTCGGCTGAGCAACTTGATTAACATTCTTTAGGGCTAAAAATTCTTCTTTGGAAACAAGCTTCGGTCTGTTTTCAAATTTCTTAAATGAAGTTTCTTTAGTGGATTCTGTAGTGATCGTTTTATCGTTAGATAATACTTCTTTCTTTGGAGTAACCTTTTCTTTTACAACTAAATCTTCATCCGCAACTTTTTCTTGCGCAACATGCTCGCCGGCAACAGCTTCTATATTTTCAAGTGGATTTGTACTTGCACTCTCTTTTGTTTTTGCCGGTTCGGTTACGCCTTCATTCTCAAACATAACGTTAGCAGAAGTTTTGTTTTCTACTACATGAGTATTTTCTACTGTAGCAGATTTTTCAATAACTGCATCCATCTGTTTTGGAAACTTAGTGCTTGCGCTTGGACTTTCTTTTACATCTGCTCTTTCAACTGCTTCATCATTTTCAGCCGATTGATAAGTTGCGTCTTTACCGCTATTTGTTTCTTCAGCAACACGAACACTCGGTTGAGTTTCAGCAGCAATTTTCTGCCCGGAAGACTCCGTCGTTTTAGCAGTAACTTTTATTGATGAATCAGTTTGAGCTTCTTTTAGATTGCTCTCATATTTTATTTCTTTAATCTCGCCGTTTGCTGTAAAACTCCTGAACACTGATTTTTCTTCGTCAGTTAATCCTTCCATCAAATCATTTAAGGAGGCTGATGATGATTTATCGCTTACAATGTTTTCTTTTGTCGTACCAACTAAGATGCTTGGTTCGCTTTGTTTTTGTTCCGCAGATTTTGCGGTAGTATTATTTTCAACAAGCTTTGTTTCTGATTCGTGATTAAGTTGTTCCAAGTTTTGTATTTCCAATACCTCAGACTGACCGGTAACATTTTTATTAGGAATAGCCGTATCATCTGTAAGTAATTTATCGTCTTGTTGAAATAACTTATTAACAGTAAAAAATTCAGCTTGTGTGTTGCTGTTAACCGAAATTATTGGAGAATTTAATTGAGCATTGGTTTGCGGAGTTTCAATTTTTATTATCTCTGCTTTATAAAAAACTTTTTCATTTACTTCGGTTTTCGTCTCTTCGATAGGAATAGTTTCTACTGTTTCCTCTACTGCACTCTCTTCAAATAGAGATAAATCTTTTTCAACAAGTTCGGAATCATTCTTCGATGAAAACGGAATGTTTTGTAACAATCCTTCATTGACAATCAGTTTATTAACAAAGCTGAACTCATCAGTTAGAACTTTGCTGGTGTAGTTTTCATCAACTTTAATGGGATTTAACGTAACGGAAAGTTTATTCGAGCCGCTTTTGTAAGAGACTGTTAACTGTTTGGAAATTTCACTGCTGTTATTTATTTCATTCAAGGGAATTAATGAAAAGCTTGTTCCATCAATAAATTTACTTGTCAACTCAACTAATTTTTCTTCCGGTAAAATAAACTGAAGCTTTGTAATATCGGCATCTTCAATTTTGTGCTTAGTTTCAGTCGGTTGCAGTTCTGCGTTCTGAGAAATGAGTGATGCAATCAATTGAGTTAAGCTGGTAAACTCTTCCGGAGAAACTTTAATAACGTTTTCGGTTGGCGCAAATATTTCCAGAGTTGATTCCGTCTTGCCGGCTTCAAGTACAGTTACATTCTGCGCTGCATTTTCTTGTTCGCAAACTTTAATAATGTCTTGAAACAAAAATGGATTTGTAACAGACTTTTTAGAACCAATAGTTAGAGAGGATTCGGTTTCGGCTAGTTTCTCTATGAAAAAATTGCTAAAGTTCATCAGTTCACACTTATTAATCTAGTCACAACTTCCGGCTTGAATTCTGATAAAACTTCAGCCGCTTTCTTTTTTCTCATCCTGAGTATCAAGTCCCTTGCTATATTATCGGAATACCCGAGAATAACTTTAGCAACTTTTTTACTATCCATTGCTTCGTATAATTTTACCGTTTCTTTTACCCAATTTTTATAAATCGAATCTTTGCTGGCAGTCTGTTTGAAATTTGTTTTGGGAATCGTGGGATCTTCCGTTACCGGCACTTGTTCAATTTGTTTTTTCTGAGTTGGTTTAGCTTCGGCAATAATTGTTTTTGCTTTTTCTTCTACTGGTTTAGTTACAGGCTGAGTTTTAACTGTTGAATCCGGTGCAACTTCTAAGGAATCTTTGACTACTGCTGTTGAATCAGTTTTAAGCGAATCTACTTTAGCTACATCCAACGGTTTTTTATCTTTTTTTGCCGGCTGATGTGTTTCAGGTGTGAAATCAAACGCAAAAATATTTTTGTATTGAGAATTCAAAAAGAAGAGCGCCCCGGTAACTAATGCAAAGGCTAACAAAAATATTACACCGTAAATAATTAAATTTTTCACGACTGTTCCCCGTTAAAATTTCTTAATGCTACTTCGTTAAGTGCTTTCAATTCGTTTTTTCTTTCTTCCGATAAATAATTCAGATAATCGTTTTCTTTGATTATCTCCAGCGACTTTATTTCTTTTTTTCTTTCCACCAACTCTTTCTGCTTCTCATCGCGTTTTTTGCTGCATACTTCAATTTTTCTTTCAACGGCTTCCATTTGTTGTTGAAGATGAGAGCTGTACATCTTCATGCTTTGGTAATCAGAAACTATGGTTGACTTTTCCAGCATTTGAATTGCAACACGTTTCTTTTCGTTTGTGAGATGTTTTAGCTCAAAACTCAAATCATCAATCTCTTTATTGATGCGCGAAATTTCTTCTTGAATCTTTTTTTCCAGCATCTCCTTAACATTCATTATAGACTGAAACTTGAATTTATACTTTGCCATATTTCACCTACACTATCGGCGCTTCAATAATTTGATTTAATCTTTCAACTGATTGGTCGTATTTAGCTTGTTCAAAAACATCTTGCTTCAAAAAGCTTCTAAGTTGAGTAATTTTCGAAAGTGCGTGATCAATCTGGGGATTGCTTCCTTTTGCATATGCGCCAATGTTTATTAAATCTTCTGCTTCACGGTAAGTAGCAAGTATTTCGTTAAACTTCATTGCTCTCTGGTAATGATCGCGGTCAATAATATCCGACATAACTCTGCTTACACTTTGTAAAGTATCTATTGCCGGATATTGCCCTTTGTTAGCAAGTTTTCTTGAAAGCACAATGTGTCCATCTAATATTGAACGAACAGCATCGGCAATAGGCTCTGTCATATCATCACCATCAACAAGAACAGTGTAAAGTCCGGTGATAGAGCCTTTATCGGTAGTACCCGCGCGCTCTAAAAGTTTTGGCAGCAATGCAAATACGGAAGGCGTATAACCTTTAGTTGTTGGCGGCTCGCCAACTGTTAAACCAACTTCGCGCTGAGCCATTGCAAAGCGTGTAACGGAATCCATCATCAGCATTACATCCATTCCAAGCTCGCGGAAGTATTCCGCAATTGTTGTTGCCACATACGCGCCTTTCATTCTTATAAGCGGAGATTTATCACTGGTAGCACATACAACAACGGATTTAGCCAATCCTTCTTCACCGAGATCTCGTTCAATAAATTCTCTTACTTCTCGTCCGCGCTCGCCTATTAATGCAATTACATTTACATCTGCGCTTGTATTTCTTGCAATCATACCAAGCGTAACACTCTTGCCAACTCCGCTGCCGGCAAAAATTCCAACACGCTGACCTTTACCAATAGACAACAGCGCATCTATTGCTCTTATTCCGGTCTGGATTGGAGCGGCAATTCTTTTTCTATCTAACGGATTTGGCGGCTCGCGGTGTGCATCTCTAAACGAATGATAAGTGATTTCTCCTTTACCATCTATCGGATTGCCAAGCCCATCAATTACTCGACCTAATAATTCTCTTCCAATGCCGACATTAAAATTTTTGCCGGAAGCTTTTATTTCACATGCCGGAGAAATATTGTGTACTTCACCAATAGCAATGGACAAAACCTTTCCGTTTTTGAAACCAACAACTTCAGCTTTGCAAATTTCTATTCCGTTCTGATCTACTATTGTGCAAATTTCACCAAGCACAGCATTCGGACCAACAGAAACAATAACCAATCCGATAACGTCAATAACTTTTCCGTTTACTCGAATTGCTTCCGCTCTATCAATTACTTTCTGATATTTATCCAAAAGCTGTTCGTAGATATACATTTTACAACAAGCTCTCTTCTAATTTTCTTTTTAGTTCCGTCAACTGTGTAGAGACTCTTGCATCAACATTTCCAATTTCCGTTTCAATCAAGCAGCCCCCCTTTTCAATGCGGTCGTCACCCTCAATTTTAATTTTGGTGAATGAACTGCTGTTAATCATATTCTTGCTATCAACAGAAAGCGCTTCAATATCTACCGGATTTAATTTCAATCGAACTTCGTTAGCGCCAATTATCTTGTTAATAGCAATTCTTACGTTTTCGTTTATTACCGTTTTATTCTCAATTTCTCTTTGAACAATCTTCTTAGCCAATTCATAGGATGTCTCAATAACAAGTCTTTCAAAAGCTTTTTCCATTTCTAAAAGATTCTCGTCATACTGCTGAAGTATATTGTAAACCTCTTCGTACTTGCGGATGAGTTTGTTGGAATAATCTTGCTCAAGATCTCTTTTAGTTTTTTCTTGTCCTTCGCTAAAGCCCATCCGGTAATAATCATCAAGCTGTTTTTTCAGCAAATCCGGTTCGGTTTCTTCCTTGATATTGGAGGCTCCGATTCCGGCGACTTTAAATGTTGATTTAGCCGAATGTTTATTGAGCTTTATTACATCAGACATAAACTTCTTCCGGACCACCGCGTAAGTTCAAGGAAATTTCACCTTGTTCTTCGAGCGCTTTAATCACATCTATAATTCTGGCTTGTGCGCCTTCAACTTCTTTCAGCTTAACCATTCCCATGTACTGCAATTCTTCTTTCAACAGATCGGCAGCACGCTCGGACATATTCTTGAAAATCTTATCGCGCAATTTGTCTTCTGCTGTTTTAAGTGACAGAGCAAGATCTTTTCTATCAACTTCGCGAAGAATTTTTTGTATGTCTTTATCGGTGATGTTAACAATTTCATCAAAGATGAACATGAGGCGTTTTACTTCGTAAGAAGTTTCGGCATCCATGTCTTCTAACTTTGTGAGAATATCTTTTGCCATTCCAACATTTGCTCTGTTAAGAATTGCCGCAAGGCATTTAGCTCCACCAAGTTTTCCAACAGATTGGCTCATCGAAGCGCCGGCAATTTCATCAACCACATGTTCAATCTGTTTCAAGGTTTGGGGTGCAATTTTACCAAGAGTAGCAATTCTAAAAGCTACATCAACGCGCAATTCTTCAGATAATTCTTTCAAAGCGTTTGCTGTTTGATCAGGAGCTAACTGAGATAAAATAAGAGCCATCGTTTGCGGATGCTCTTTGTTCAAAAAATTAACAAGCTGAGCCGGCTCTGCTTTTTTCAAAACATCAAAACCCTTTAGTGTTGTTAACCTTTTTATTTTATCAATTATTTCGGAAGCTTTGGAAGGACCGTATGTTTTTTCCAGCACGGCTTGAGCGTAGTCTAATCCGCCTTCAAGAACGTATTCTCGGGCAGTTACCATATTGTAAAAATCAAAGATTACGGAATCAACCGTTTTGGAAGAAACATTTTTAACCTTCGAAATTTCAGCGGTTATAATTTCAACATCCGCCGGGTCCAAATGTTTGAGAACGGAAGAGGCTGCTTCAACATTAAGAGCAACCATAAGCATTGCTGCTTTTTGTAATCCGTTTACTTCTTCTTTTCCCTCTGCAAGGGCAAGCTTATTATTAGGCCTCATCTTCGTGCATCCAAGCGTTTATTAGTTTTGCTGCATCCATTGGGTTTTTTGTTACATAGTTAACAATTCTTTCCTGCTGGTTTTTCTTTGCCAATGCGTCTTCGGAAATTTCATCTTCAATGTCTCCCATCGGCAATAACATTTTCTTCTTTTTGGGTGCCGGTAAATGCCCTGTACCGGATTTACTTTCGCCGTGAGCCGGTAAAGAACCGGCAGATTCACTTGCGAACGCATAATTGCCGGAACTTACTGTTCCTATAACTATCTTTTCATTCTTCAAACGTTTCATTAAACTTTTAAGAACGAACAGCGATGAAACTATTGCAACCAAAATGAAAACGAGATTGATGTATTCGTTTGCATCCGGAAGAGCAGACATTCCGGCTTCAGTTGTTGTTTCTTCAACCTTTGTTTCAAAAGGAATGTTTACAATTGAGAACTGATCGTTTCTTGTAGGGTCAATTCCAACTGCATTTTTTACTAAGTCTTCCAGTTTTTTAATTTGGTCAGCCGGTCTCGGGTCGAAAACTATTTTAGTTTTATTCCCTTCCTTTACTTCGCGCGGAATATCATTAATAACAGTAGCAACGCTTAATCGTTTTATGTTGCCGGTTCCTTCAACTACATTCTGCACTGTCTTGCTAATTTCGTAATTAGTTACTGCGTTTTCGTTTGCCGCCGAAGTTGTGTCGCTTTGCTGGCGACCGTTACTGGCGGTCTTGGCAATTCCTTCGCTTACAACAACTTGAGATTCCGGATCGAACTGCGTCATCGTTTTTTCAACTTGATCAAAATTAATATCCGCATTCACTTGAACCATTGCGTTTCCAAATCCAAGTACGTTATCCAAAATTGCTTGCGCTTTCTGTACAAGATGGTTTTCTACAGATTTTTTAATCTCATATTGTTTGGCAGATGCAAAAGCCATTGGTCCTTCTTCAGCATCGTTGCTTAAAATTCTTCCTTTGGTATCTATCACAGAAACTTTTGCCGGCTGTAAGCCTTCAACGCTTCCGCACATTAAGTTTACAATAGCTTGTATGTTCTCTTTAGATGGTGCGGAATTGTTTTTCAGTTTAATCACAACTGAAGCCGTTGGCTGCTTTTCTTCTTCTCTAAAAATTGTTCGCTTAGGCATAACAATTAAAACCTTAGCCCAGGAGATTCCTTCTTGCTGCTGAATTGTGCGGGCTATTTCTCCTTCGAGCGCACGTCTGTAATTTAGGTTCTGCATAAACTCCGACATTCCCATTGTTGATTTGTCGAAGATTTCGTAGCCAATAACTCCGGAGCTCGGAATCCCTTTGGCTGCAAGGGTTAAACGAAGCTCGGCAACTTTTTCTCGCTGAACTTTAATTGTCTGCCCGTTGTCATCAATTTTGAACAAGACTTTCTGGCTGTTCAAATGCTCAACTACTTTACCGGCATCTTCTTGCGAAAGCCCGGAATATAAAGTTGAGTATGTAGGTTCGTTTAGAATCATCATTAGAACTGCAAGAAGAGCAACTGTAACAACAACGCCAACACCAAGCATAATTTTTTGCTTTGGGTTAAGTTTGCCTAAAATACCGGTCAATGCTTGCAATGGATTCGTATTCATGTTAAACAGGTATCCTTGTTAATTCTTTGAACATGTCAACTGCTTTGTTTCTAATTTCCATTAAGAGCTCGAGATTGGTTTTAGCTTTTTCGCCGGCAATCATTACTTCGTGAAGTTCAACGCCGTTTCCGCTTACAAAATCTTGTATTGTGTTCTGGGAATCGAGTTGCGATTTGTTCACATCACTGATGAACCCGTTTAGAGTTTCTCCAAATCCTTCTATGCCGAATGATTTATTCTTTGCTGCCGGTTCAATTGTTTTGGGAAGTAAACTTCCAAGTCCTTCTATCTGCATTTTATCCTCTCCTATCGAAAAGTGAACCTACATGCACTCCGGA
Source organism: Stygiobacter sp. RIFOXYC2_FULL_38_25 (assembly GCA_001803165.1). Lineage (GTDB taxonomy): Bacteria > Bacteroidota > Ignavibacteria > Ignavibacteriales > Melioribacteraceae > Stygiobacter. The sequence continues at coordinate 54,940 of MHAZ01000014.1, forward strand.
AACTTTTCCTTTTGCATTGTAGAGTTGGTAGCCAAGCACTTCATCTTTTTGTTCGGGATAGAGATCAGCAAAGAATTTTTTCTCTTCAACAGAAATGCTTTCTGCTTTAGCTTTTTGAGCTGCTTCTGTTTTTGCCAATGCCGCTTTGAAATAAGCCGGCGAGTAATTGCCTATATTATTTGTAGAAACTTTCATCAATTATATCTCCAATGAATCTTTAGCCATCTGTTTAGCTGAGTTTAATGCTTGCAAGTTTGCTTCGTAACTTCTTGTTGCCGCAATCATATCCACCATTTCGTTGATAACATTCACGTTGGACATTTCAACGTAACCGTCTTTATCTGCGTTTGGATGTTCCGGCATGTAAACAACGTCGCCAGGTGTATTATCTATATCTTCTTTCATTTCTACTTTACCTTGGTCTGCCGATATGCTGAACTCTTGAGGCATGTTCATTTTAACCATGTGGTTCGGATTGCTGGAATTCAGTTTAAATATTTGTCCTTCTATTTCTAAATTGGAAGCAAAATTTTTCTGCTCACCTTCTACTTTCAAAGTTTTTCTTTTATAAGGTTCACCGGTTTCTGTGCGTACATTATCGCTGTTGGCAATGTTCTGAGCAATAACATCCATTTTCTTTCTTTGTATAGCCATACCGCGAGCGCTAAAATTCAAACCAAATAAGCTGCCGCCAATTTTCATATTCTGCCTCCGCCGCCTTTAATAACATTCTGCATTGATCTGTAATACTCGCCAACTTTTTTTGATGCAAACTTGAACCGGAGTGTGTTTTCAGCTAACTCACTCATCTCACGTTCAATATTTACATTGTTGGAACCGGAAACCATTTCCTCGCTTTCATCATTTACATATTCAAACTTTCCGCCGCTTGTAGATGGATCTTGAAGTGTGGAAATGTGGCGGTTGCTTGAAACTTTCATTAGTGAGTTGGAACTCTCGTTCAGAACTTCTTTGAAAATAACGTCTTGTCGTTTATAGCCTTCCGTAGCTAGGTTGGAAATATTTTTAGCAATCACACGGTTTTTCTCTGTGCAGTAGTCCAATAGATTGCTTAATAATTTTACTGAGGAAGCCATAATACCCTTTTAGCTTTTTTGGAATTATTTGCCAAATTAATGCCAGCTAAAAGGTTGAAAATTGTGCGAAAAGCGTGCTTTGATGTTTTTGGAGTGGCGAATAATAGCCAACTGATAAATCGTGGTCAGTTTAGACTTATATAAAATTAGAGTAGAATTTGTTTTCTGCGGAAAAAGAAACCCCGGCTTTTTTCCGGGGCTCTTTGTTTATCTTTTTCGATAGCTGAGCGCTGATTGCCGAAAGCTGATGGTTAACCGCTATTTCACCAGCATCATTTTCTTTGCAACGATAGTTGTTGGAGTTGTTAAACGATAGAAATAAATTCCACTTGATAGAGACGCTGCATGCAACGTCTCAACGTTAAACCTAACTTTATAATTTCCTGCTTGTTTGAATTCATCAACTAATGTTGCCACTTCTTTTCCAAGCAGATTGTAAACCATTAGTGTTACATGTTCACTCTTTGGAATTGAGTAACTAATTACTGTCTCCGGATTAAATGGATTGGGATAATTTTGCTCTAAACTTATCTCTGTTGGAATTATTTTTCCTTTCTCGACGCCAACCATTACTGCTTTCCTTCCGAAGGCTAAACTATCATATGGCAAAGTTTTTAACAGCTTAACTTTGTTACGCATTATTGTTATACTTTCTTTATAATCTTTACCAAGCGCCGGAACCAGCGCCATCATTACCCACTGCGTATCATTGGGTGCTAAGTTAAATGGACCGGAAGAAAGATTAAAACCGGCACCGCCGCCTGAATTACCATAGCCCCAAAGCCAACCACTGTTTGTAACCGGATCACCACTGTAAGAGAATTTTGTTACGCTGTTGTTTGATGAATCCACTTTGGCTTTACCGGAAGGATAAAAGCCCCGCACAATGTTCCAAGCTTCTGTTCGTGAAAACGATGGTCGATCTACACCAGCCAAATATGGATAATCGTCATATATTGCTTGGAATGACGTTACATTCAAATTAGCAAAGTCATTTCTGAGTTGTCCTTTAAAAACCGCTTTTTTCTTGTAAGCCGGAACGGCTGGTCCAAATAAAAGAGTGTAGCCAATAGCAGGCTGTGGTTTTGTTTTATTTGACCACATATAACCCAAATTATTTGTTGTATCAACAGCAGGAAAATTTGCTGTTGCCATATCAAAATCAATATCTGTCCAAAACGAAAAGTACGCTGAATCAATTGGCAAAGTTCCCTTGTTAATAATTGTCCATTCAAAGAATACTGTATTGGAAAATAAATCCACTTCATCTTTGCTATTACCCTTCTTTGCATAGACCAGCTGATGTATCTCTAGCGGCATTATTGGTAACGAATCGGTGAAACTTGGAATTTGTTTTTTAACTGATGGGAACATTGCGTTATAGGTACACCAAAGGGATTGATCTTGATATAGTTTAGGTTTTCCATCTTTAGTTTTTGGAGCTCCAAATTCGAAAGGCCATTCAGCATAATCTTTGTTTGTAGTGTTGTCACCTTTCGAAATTTTATAAATGCGGTATTTAAGCGAGTCTTCCGGCTTATACTGCATTGCCGCTTTGTTATTTATAATTGGACCCGGCGAGTAATTTGTTCCCCATTGAGATATAGAGAGGTGAACTTTGTTATCAATTTTTCCAATTATCCAGGGACCATGATCATAGACAATTGTTGAATCAAATGATAATATTTTCCAAACCCCACCGCCGAAAGCCACTGGTATTGCGCCAAGTTTGCCAATATTTTGTAATGCTAAATGAATGTTGTTTGAGTTTAGAATTTGAAGATTAATTCTGTTTTGGGAGAATAATAACGAAGCGGTAAACAATATTGTAAGTAAAATTATTTTTTTCATAACACACCTATTTCAATAATAACATTTTTCTAGTTTGAACCGTATAATTTGTTTTGAAAATACAATAATAAATACCCGATGGTATTACCGAAGCGTTGAAATTAAACTTATATAATCCCTTTGTATAAAAACCGTTCGCAAGCGTATATATCTTTCTTCCAAGAATATCATAAACATCTAGACTAATATTCCCGGAATCAGTTATTTCAAATTTTATTTCTGTGGTCGGGTTAAAAGGGTTGGGATAATTTTGGAAAAGATAATCTCTAAAGTCCTCTCTTTCAGTTGAAACTTGTATTTGGTTACTCTCTTCCGTCATTTTTGCGGGTATAATATTGATGCTTACTGTGTTTGAAGGTACTGAGTTTTTGTAGACATTTCTTTTACGAATTTGATAATACGCTATTGCACCTGTCCCGGTAAAGTACTCTGAATCATAATAAGAAGTTGCGTTACGACCTAATGTTGCTATTTGATCAAATCCGTCTGGTCCTCCAGAATACACAAGTGATCTGTAAACATCAACATTAGTCCAGAAATCTTGTTGATCATTATTATTCCAATATAGTTGAGGATGAATACCTCCGCTCGAATAAACGAACAGATTAGTAGGCGCTTGTGGTTCAAAGAGATCTGTTTCTTGTTCACAGCACATATGGGCTGTATAAATCCAAGATTCAACCAATTCATCATTGATCGACATATTATTCCAAGGAGGAGTAGAATTATTAAATCTAAATAATGAATTGGTGTAATTGAAAGTAACTTCTAAATCTGGCGTATTATTATAATCAATGCATGTTCTTAAATCGTAATAAAAATAAGCTAATAGACTGTCATTACTATTTTTAGCTGTAACTTTATATAATCCTTTGCCCATACCAGTTGTTTCGCCAGTTCTAAACCAGAATGAGTCGTAGGTATTTGAATATGACAATGTAAAATTTTGATAAGTATAATAACTATTAAGAACTAAATTATTTTGGAAGTCCCAGTGTGAAGTAGAAGGTACTTTTTCTGTTTCGAAAGTTAGCTCAACTTCTTGCGGTATGTTTAAGCCGAATATTTTTAATTCACCCAGCATAAGTACAGATTGCTGCGCATTAAGTAAAGTACAAACAAATAATAGTATCAAAAGTGTTGTTTTCATTTTAGCTCCTATATGAGCGTTTTGCAAAGCCCAAAGTTGGTTTTGCAATGTATAGTCTCTGCTATGTAGCTGTATTACTTTCATTTGAGCAGTCTATTATTAGCTTTACAAAAGAAAGATTCCATTTATAAACTGAATCAGTTCTTTTTACAGAAAATATAAGTGCTGTGCTGAAATTTATTTTTTACTTGGTGCTTTTTGTTTTTGCAGAGAACTATAGATGTGTTTTTAGAGACCCCAATTTTGCAGAGCCCCACCCTTTTTTATTGTTTTATTTTTCGCTTTCAACTTAAGGAAGGATTTTCGACGAAGCAAGAGAAAAAAAGTACACAGAAGATTTTTGTTGGTTCGATTTTATGGAATAGTTATCGTAAATGGGTTTCATTAATGAAACCCCTACAAAGCTGCTTGGAAATTACTCAGAGTAATCTAAGATGATGGATTTTGTTTGGCCGCAAGAGCAAATAAACTTGATCTCTTTAAGATTATCGTGCGCGTCTTTCTTAAGAAGAATTCTGATGCCGTCGGATTCATCTTCTTCAAGAGAAATTTTGGCTAAGCCTTTTATTTCCGCGGCGTCTGCTTTAATAAGATTGCCGGTTGTAGCTTTATTTTTTGCGAAGATATCTTTGAACAATGCATCTTCAAAATGATTTCCCATTTTACACCACCACTCTATTTATCATTTCCGGTATTTTTTCTGCCGGCAGAACAACATCAGCAAATCCGCCGTCAACAATTGCTTTCGGCATTCCATACACTACACAGGATTCTTCATCTTGAGCGATTGCATATCCGCCGATTGATTTTAAATTTTTAACTGCTTCGTAACCGTCTTTGCCCATGCCGGTCATTATAATTCCAAGAGTATATTTTCCGTAAACGCCAACAACAGAATCCATCATAACATCAACAGAGGGGCGGTGAAGAGTGCCGCTTGGTTCCGGCGAAATTTCAATTGTTGCCGAGCTTAATGATGAGCCGCGCAGCTTCATGTGAAATCCGCCCGGCGCAATATAGATATAACCGTTTTTCACCGGCTCGCCATGCTCTGCTTCTTTTACTTCCAACTTGCAACTGCCGTTTAATCTTTCAGCCAAAGACTTTGTAAACTTAGGGGGCATGTGCTGAACAATAAAAATTGGAACATTAATTTTTTCTGAAATCAACGGAAGAACTTTTTGAAGTGTGAAAGGACCGCCCGTCGAAATTCCAAGCGCAATAGCTCTGTAACCTGCACGTGGTAAATCTTTTAAGAAGCCGGTTACTCTTGGTCGAAAAGACGGAGTTGAAGAAATAGCTTTTATTCTATCGAGACGGGCTTTAAGAAGTTTTGTGCGCGCAATTTCTTTTACTTTGGTAATTAAATCTTCTTTTATTTTGGAGATGTTAACGCTAACGTAAGACATTTCTTTCGGAATGAAATCAACAGCGCCAATTTCCAAAGCTTTTAATGTTGCTTGCGCTCCTTCTGTTGTTACAGAGCTTACCATTAAAACAGAAGTTGGGCACTGTGCCATTATTAATTTTAGTGCTGTAAGTCCATCCATCACGGGCATTTCAACATCAAGGGTAATTACGTCGGGCTTAAGTTTATTTGCTAACTCTACACCTTCTTGTCCGTTGCGCGCAGTTCCAACAACACCAATACCCGGGTCGCTTTCCAGCATTATGGTAAGTGATTTCCGCATGAATGCGGAATCATCAATAATCAGCACTGAAACTTTGTCTCTCAAGCGTTTGCTTCCAGCTTATTAAATAGTTCGTGAATATCCAAAATCATAACAACGGTTCCATCGCCCATAATTGTTGAGCCGGCTATTCCATCTATCTTGCCAAGATAGCTGCCGAGAGATTTGATTACAACTTCCTGCTGACCAACAAGGTCGTCAACTTTAATTCCGTACCGTTTTTCTGCTATGCCAACTTCAACAACATACTGCCAGCCGTTTCTCTCTGCTTTCTGTCCGTTCAATTTTCCTTTCAACAATTCTTTGAGTGAAACAAGGGGAAGAATAGAATCCCTAACTTGTATAACTTCTTTTCCTTTGATGGAATAAATCTGTTCTGCGTTAACTCTAATAACTTCTATTACCGATCCAAGCGGTATTACAATAGTTTCATTGTACGCTTTTACAATCATTCCGGAAATGATAGCTAAAGTAAGAGGCAACTTAATAATAATTTTAGTTCCTTTGCCCAGCTCCGATTCAATATTAATTATACCGCGTAATTTGGAAACGTTTGTTTTAACAACATCCATTCCCACACCGCGTCCGGAAACGTTTGATACTTTTTCTGCTGTTGAAAAGCCCGGCAAGAAAATTAGGTTGATTGCTTCTTGGCGTGTTAACTCTTTGGCTTTCTCTTTTGTTATTAATCCTTTGCCAACTGCTTTCTCTTTTAAAGCTTCTATATCTAAACCTTTGCCGTCATCTTCAATAGTAATTACAATATTGTTGCCGAGCTGTTCTGCGGCAAGTATTACAGTTCCCTTCGGATTTTTCCCAGCCGCAATTCTTACTTCAGGTTTTTCAACTCCGTGATCTACCGAGTTACGGATAAGGTGAACCAGCGGATCGTTAATTTCTTCAATTAAGTTTTTATCTACTTCGGTCTCTTCACCTTTAATTACAAGTTCAACCTCTTTGTTCAAGTCTCTTGTAAGATCGCGAACCAATCTTGGGTAGCGGTTGAAAATTTTTGCAATCTTAATCATGCGCAGCTTCATTGCTACCAACTGCAATTCGGTTGTCATCAAATCAATTTGCTTTGTTACTTCACCAAAATCGCGGACGTATCTATTGCCTTCGTTTTCAACCGAGAAATGAGTAGTAACCTGCGCTAAACGGTTGCGTCCCAAAACCATTTCGGAAACAATATCCAGTAAAGAATCCAATCTATCAACATCAACTCTAATTGTGTTTTCTTTTACAGGTGCGGCGGCGGCTTTCTCTATTGCTTCAACTTTTCTTTCTTCTTGTTTCGGCTTTTCCGGCTGAATTGTTTCTTTTGCAGTTTCTAATGCTGCTTCTCTGGCGGCGGCTTTTGCTTCTTCTTCTTCAAATTTCGCAAGCGCTTCTTGCGATACTTCCGCCTTAACTTGTACAACTTCTTCAGTTTTCTCGCTTTCAATTTCTCTTAACAGACCTTCGAGAATAAGGCAAACATTTTCTATAGCAACATTTTCATTCTGTTCGGTTTCAATTTTGTTAAGAAGTTCTTTTATCGTATCGAAGGCAAGAATAATTCCATCCATCAGAGCTTCGGAAAGGACCGCTTCACCCTTGCGGAGTTTATTGAGAATATCTTCGCACTTGTGAGTTACTTCCGGCAAAGCTTCCAAACCAAGAAAGCCCGAAGTTCCTTTAATTGTGTGGAAGGAACGGAATATTTGGTTGAGCAGTTCTTTGTCGTCCGGTTTTTTTTCTAATTCAAGAAGATCTACATCAAGTTTCTCAAGAATCTCCTTGGTCTCAACAATAAAGCTCTCAACAATCTCTTTCATCTCCGGATCGATGAGAGTCGGGTTTTTAGTTAACTGACTCATTTTTTCGAAAATAGTTCGTCTATTTCTTTTTGTGATGGTTGACTTTGTGTATCGGCTACGAGAGAATCTGCCAGCACTTGTGAATTATGATCTCTATCGTATTTCGCATCGGGATTGAATGCTAAATCGTTTGGCAGATTTATTCTATTATCAACTTTAGCATCAGCTTCTTCTTTTGGACCAATATCAAACAGAAGCGAAGAAAGTTTTGTTTGGATTGAATTCATTAAATGATTTGCCGAAGCCAATTGTTGTGCCGTTATATCCTGAACTTGCAAAGAGATTGTGATATTCATTAAGCCAGTTTGAATTTTATCTGCAAGATTGATTACAGCTGTATAGTCTTCGTGAATAACTTCGGGATCCAATCCGTTTGTAACTAATTCTTTTATATCAGGATCGTCCGGATATTTTTCACTCAACCGCTGAATGACCTTCTTTTGAATGTCCAACCTTGTTCTAAGGGATTCAAGTTTAGAAATGATAGTGACTAAATCATTAGAAGCGCCGTCAACAACATCAAGAATTTCGGTTACGGCAACTTCAGTTGCATTTGTTACACTATTTATCTGTACTGCTGCTTTCGGCAGTTTATTTGTGCTGTCCAAAATTGATTGATTCACATTCTCAAGAAGCGGAATAGTAGCTTTCATGAAATCAACAATCTTTTCAATAGTTGGAATTAATTTTTGCCCATACGCAAAAAAAGAATTCACGTCGCTTAATTTGTCGAACAGGCTCTGCATATTTTGTACTTGATCCATGTTAGCACCTACGCAACGGGAGTTGCAATAATTTGTTCAATTTTCTCTCTAAGCACTTGTGGTGTAAATGGCTTAACAATATAATTGTTAACCTTAGCTTGAAGAGCTTCAACTATGTCTTCCTTCATTCCGCGTGTTGTTACCATTAAGATTGGCAAAGTTTCATACTTTGGATTAGCACGAACTGCTTTAACTAAATCCAGCCCGGTTAGATCGGGCATGTTCCAATCGGTTATAATAAAATTTATTGAATCATCTGCTTGCAGTTTAGTAAGAGCTTCTCTCCCGTCGCCGGCTTCAACAAACGCTTCGTGCCCAATTTGCTTAAGAGAGTTAAGAACAATTCTACGCATTGTTACAGAATCATCCACAACCAAAAATTTAAGTGCCATGTTTATACCTTTAGTTTAAATATTTCGAAACTTCGTAAGCTACTCTTTTCGGGTCGAACGGTTTAACCAGGTAAGAATTAGCTCCGCATTCCAGACCTCTTTGAATATCTTCAGTTGCACCTAACGAAGAAAGCACAATGATCGGTACTTCTTTATATTCAAGATTATTTCTGATTGAGGTAATTAATTCAAATCCATCAACATTTGGCATGTTAAGGTCTGTAATAACCAGATCAACTTTCTGTGTCGGAAGAATTTCAATTGCTTCCATACCATCCGCACAAGAGATTATTTCGTATCCTTTAACCGATAGCGCAACGGAAACAAATTTCCGGATTGTCGGGGAATCATCAGCCACAAGAATTACTTTCTTCATAAACTACTCCTTCTTATACCCAACTGTGTTGGGAAAACTTACTAATCTAAATGCTTTCGAAATTCCGTGAAGAGTCTCGGAATACCCGATGAACAAATAACCACCCTTGTTCAGGGAATTATAAAGGTTAGATACTACTTTGATTTTACTTGCCTGATCAAAGTAGATTAATACGTTTGCACAGAACACAACGTCAAAGTTGTAGAACATCTTCATTGCAGCGTCATCATATAAATTCAAAATCTTGAATGAAGCCATCTTTTTAATTTCGGGAATAACTTCAAACGAACCATTTGAACCGGGCTTAAAATATTTTTTTAGATAGTATGGCGGCGTGTTACGTATTGAATAGTCACGGTATATTCCGTTGTTTGCGGTTTCAACAACTGCCGTGTTGATATCGGTTCCAACAACTTCCAGATCAAAATTGGGATAACGCGGCTTAATCAAGTCTTGAAAAATCATAGAAATTGAATAAGCTTCTTCGCCGGATGAGCTGGCTGCGCTCCAAATTCTAATCTTATTTTTTCCTGTAGCTTGTTTTACGGCAATAATTTCCGGCAATATCTGAGAAGCAAGCGCATCCAGTTGAGGCTGATTACGGAAGAAAAACGTTTCATTAATTGTAATAGCTTCGTAAAAATATTTTTTCTCAGCGGCTCCGCCTATTCCAAACTTCAAAAGATCAAAATATTCTTCAAACGTTTTAAGACCCAAAAAGTTCATTCTTCTTTGTAAGCGGCTTTCCAAAAAATATTTTTTGTTATCCTGAAAATATATTCCGCAATTTTCATAGATGTACTTCCGGATGTTTTCAAACAGCACAGTTGACATTAACAACTGTTTGCTCGCGAGACTTCCCAAGTTTTGAGTAAACCCCTGCGTGTTTAGGTTCAGTGTTGGATTCATGTCTCTTAGTTTGTGTTTGTAGAAACGTTATTGGTTTTATAATTATAGACGAACGCTGCTCTATCTCTAACCATCTCATCTTCGTCTTTTGTTAACTTCTGTAAAGGTATTTCTATGGCTTCTATTGGATATTGCTCGAGCAATTCAACAAGTCTAATTCGGTTCCACATATTTTCATCAGATACCATCGAATCCACAAACATTAATGCCGTTTCCAGATCCAGCGTAAATAAAATTTCCATAGAGGCACGGCGGACTTCTTCATCAGAATGATTCAACAGCCCGCTTATTGATTGTGTAATTCCCCGTAATTCAAGCATCGGCACTTCAATCTGAATCTGATATTCGTTTACATAAGAGATTATCTGTTGAAACATATTTAGTACGTGACGCAAATTTTTTGGTTTGCTGTTTATTACTCTCGAGATTTCGTAATAAATATATTCGCAAGTGCCAAACAATTTTGATTTAATCATTTCATCCAGTTCATAATCTTCACCAAGCAAATGCAAGCTGGTGAACAAAATGTCTTTGTCTTCAAAAGTTTCAATCATGTTAAAAGCAATTTTCTTGTGTTCAAGAGTACCTTCGGATATTGTGTACATCAGCAAACTTTTCATTCTGTTATCATAAGGTATATCAAGATTGTAGCGGTCTTTTAAGAGCGAGATAGATGTTATTAGCGGGAGAATAAGGGGACCGGAAACCGTATTCACTTGCTCAAGCAGAAAGAAGTACGTTTCGATATCGCCAAGATTTCCCAAGCTTTCCAGAATAGAGTATTGAGTTAATTCATCTTCAACCGGAAACTTTGCGATAAGGAAATTTAGTGCTGCACGAGAACTTATTTTGCCAAGTGCTTCAACTGTAGTTGGTTTGTACAATTCATTTCTGTCGTAGAACAACATAAGAACATCAACAGAACTTTCGTAACGCAAATTACCAAGAGCCTCGATGCATGCCAGAATTACATTATCGTTTTCCGAAACACTTAAAATGCCCATTACAAAAAGTGATGAGCGCTGGTCGCCGATTAACCCGAGTATATCAATCAAAAATTTCAGTGTGTCGTCATCATCTTGATGCTCGAACTGAATTATTGCATCAACTGAATTTGAACCAAGCTTAATAAGAATTTCTCCGGCAAGATTGCGCACAGAAATATCCGGCGAAGTAACAAAAGGAACAACGTAAAGGGCAAATTGCGGAAGTGCAAAATTTATCATTTGCATACTTGCAGCATTACGCACACCCTTGTCTTCATCTTGTACAAGTTGAGCAATAGCCTTTATACATTCATCGTTTAGGTCGGTCCCGGAAAGTGAATAAAGGAGCTCAATTTTTTCTTCTGCCGCTCCCTTCTTTAGTATTTCCAATTTGTTTTGTTGTTCAGACATAAGACAGTCCATTATTTTGAGGAGATATTTCAATTACTATGCCCGCTAAATTAGATGTCCATTTGAAGCCTTTAGCCGGAATATGACTTACATTTTGAAGAATATTAGCCAATTGTAAGCAGTTAATCATTTTTTGCCGGCTGATGATGCTTAATGCAATTCAAAAACACGGAAACATAGCTTGTCTATTATCGGGTAGCACCAGACAAAAATTGAGCGTTCGCCCAATATTTTTTTTAGATAGGTTTGATTTATTATGAAGTGTAAAGGGAATTAACTCCGCTGCTCTCATTCCCCGTACAACCCGAGAAAATAAATACAGCGCTAAAAAAATTTATACTCGGACTGTTAACCGATATTTTTTGTTACTTCAATTCCCAGTTGTTCCATTCTATAACGTAATTTCGATCTAGATAGACCTAGAACCTTGGCGGCTTTTACTTGGTTTCCGTTTGTAATTTTTAGCGTCTTCAGAATCAGCGCTTTTAGAACTACATCAATCTTAACACCTTTAGGAGGAACCTGAAGTATAAATTTCTCCTCTTCTGTTTCAATTGCATCTTTGCTCTCCATTAAGAAGGAAAAATGTGCATCAGTAAGTTCTTCTTCCTCAGCTAGAAGCAATACGCGCTCCATAACATTGCGCAGCTCGCGTATGTTGCCTTTCCAGTTGTAGGTTTTTAGAATTTCGAGTCCGGCAGCATCTATGCCTTGAATATTCTTACCAAACTTTTGAGAGAATTCGTTCAAGAATGAATAAGCTATGAACGCAACATCTTCTTTTCTTTCACGCAAAGGAGGAATTACAATTCTGGCAACGTTAAGTCTGTAGTAAAGGTCTTCCCGGAAAGTACCGCGCGATACCTCCTCTTCAAGATTTCTGTTGGTAGCGGCAAGAACACGCACATTTACTGAAACTTCCTTTTCACCGCCGAGTCTGTAAAACTTTCTTTCTTGCAGAACACGAAGCAGTTTTACTTGAAGATCTAAACTCAACTCGCCTATTTCATCGAGGAGAATTGTGCCGCCGTCGGCAAGTTCAAACTTACCGAGTTTGGTCTTTGTGGATGCACCGGTGAATGCGCCTTTCTCGTGCCCAAACAATTCGCTTTCTGCCAAGTCCTTTGGAATAGTTGCGCAATTTATAGTTATGAATGGGGCTCCGGCTCTTGGGCTATGCTGATGAATAAATCTAGCAAAGACTTCTTTTCCTGTTCCGCTTTCTCCTTCCAGCAGCATTGTTGTATCTGCACTTCCGGCAAGTTTTTCTACTGAAGACACAATGCGCTGAATTTTAGAACTCTTCCCAAAATATTCTTTAGTAAGCTCGTTATCCACCAGCAGGGTTTGGAGTTTGGAAACCTCGGATTTCAGTTTCAAATTTTCAACTGCTTTATCAAGAACAAACCTTAGCTGCTCTAAATCTATCGGCTTCAGCAAGAAATCAAACGCACCGGATTTTATTGCTGTTACCGCCATCTTTACATCGGCATAACCGGTAATCATTATTACAGGAATGGAAGCATATTTTTTCTTCAAACTTTTTAGAACATCAATTCCGTTATGTGTAGTAAGGTAAATATCCAGAAGAATAATGTCGGGTTGAAATTCGGCAACAATGTGTTCAGCTTCCCCGGCTTGCAAACACGTTTCAACATTATTGTTAAGTTTTGTTAATACTTTTTTAAGCGACGCCGCAACTAAATCGTCATCATCAATAATTAGAATTTTAGGAATCATAATACTGCCTTAGTTATCGGGTTAGGTTAAACGGTAAACTTCATTGAAAATGTTGTGCCTTCTCCAAAGGTGGAGTCGAAAATCAATTCGGAATTCATTTCTTCTGTGAGCATTTTACAAACGCCAAGACCTATTCCGTGTCCTTTTGATTTTGTGGTGAAAAACTCGCTAAGAATTTTTTTCTTATCATCTTCTTTTATTCCGCAGCCAAAATCCTGGACTTGCCAGATGAGTTTTTGTTTACGGTCTTCCACTTCATCAAAAGCTCTTACTATTACTTTATTTTTTTCTTGGGATGCTTCAATTGCATTGTTAATTAAATTTAAGAATACTTGCATCATCTTATTCTTGTTGACGCTTAGTTTTGGTAGTTCAGGTACAATATGCTTCTCAATGGTTACACCTTTCATTCTTGCACTAACAGAAATTATTTTAAGGCATCTATCTGTAACCTGCTCAACATCTACTTCATGAGTTTTTGCCGATGGTTTCCTTGTAAAATCAAGAATGTCTTCAATTAAAAAGTTTACTTGTTCAAAAGCATCCAGAGATTCGCCCACAATTTCTTGGATATCAGCCGGCAGATCATCCTTAGCCATGTTCATATAATCCAAATTAAGCTTAATTGCCGAAAGCGGATTCCTAATTTCGTGAACCAAACTTGCGGTTAGCTTACCAAGTAATATTAATTTATTGGCCTGGACAAAATCTTCCATTATCTGCCTATTAAAAGCGGGGATTCTTTTAAATAAAGCTAACGATTCTTACATGAATTGGCAATAATAGTTGAGGATTGAATTGAAATGATTTTTGATTACCGGGATTTTCATCCCGGTAATGTTCTTAAAATTACTTAAGATGCTTTCCCATAACACTACTTTCACTAGTAAACGAGTTGCTATCTCTTAGTTTAAATTTGTTAGTCAGATCTTGAAGTCTAATCGTTAAGCGGCTTAAATCTTCTGTAGCTTTTGCAATTTCATGAATACCGGCAGCAGCTTCACGGGTAACCGAATTAATTCCATCTATGCTCTTACTTATTTCCTCGGCGGCAGAAGTTTGCTCTTCGCTTGCCGCAGCAACTTGAGTAATAATATCAAGCACTTTGTCAGCGCCTTCTATAATCTCACTTAGAGATACTCCAGCCTTTTCTGCAAGAGTTTTTCCTTTTTCAACTTCTGTTTTGCCTAACTTCATCGAACCAACGGCTTCAGAAGTATCCTTCTGAATTTGCTTAATCATTGTTGCAATTTCCTTAGTTGCTTTTGTTGTTCGTTCAGCAAGCTTTCTAACTTCATCAGCAACTACAGCAAAACCACGGCCTTGTTCTCCGGCTCTTGCGGCTTCTATTGCCGCATTGAGCGCAAGAAGATTCGTTTGGTCGGCAATATCTTCAATTACCTGAATTATTTCTCCAATTTGATTACTGCTGCTGCCAAGTGTTTCTACTGTTTGTGCCGATCTATTTACAACATCTGCTATTCTAACCATTCCCTTGATAGTTTCATCTACTACTTTTCCACCTTCTGCAGCTTTTGAACCGGCATACTTTGCTGTTTCCGCTGCCATAGATGTATTCTTAGTAGTCTCATAAATCGTGTGGGTCATTTCCTCAACTGCGGATGCAACTTCGGCGGTTTGCGATGATTGCTCTTGCGATCCGGCTGCCATTTCTTCCGTTGATGATGATATTTGCGAACTTGCGCTTGCAGTAGCTTGTACTGCCTGCCGTACTTCGGTTAGAACAGACGAAAGAGATTCTCCTAATTGGTTTATGCTGTTGAGCATAATTTTATGATCCCCTTTATATACACCTTCCATTCTAATTGATAAATCTCCACTTGCCATTTTTGCTAAGACTAAAGAGCCCTCGTTGATCGGGGTTAAAACCTCATCCAAAGTCGCATTCATTCCGGCAACAATTTCTCTAAAGCCACCTTCGTATTTTTGATAATTTCCGCGTGCTGTAAGTTTGCCTTCCCGGGCAGCTTGCGTTAAAAGATTCAATTCATCAACAAGATCTTTAAGAGTATCCTTAAGTTTTTGCATACTCTTTGAAAGTACATCCTTTTCGGAGTGGAGTTTGATTTCCACATTCATATCGCCGAGAGCAATTTTATCGGCAACTTCGGCTTTTTCTTTTATGTTGCAGATCATTTCCCAAAATGATTTCTGAAGATCACCAAATTCGTCCCGGCTTGTGATCTCTAGATTAAAATCAACATCTCCCATTGCAACTCGTTTAGCCGCTAACTGTAAATTATTAATTGGTTTGGTTAATAACTTAGACATGGAGTAACCAATTCCAAATGCTATAGCAAGAGCAACCAGTAAGCCGAGAATAATTGAATTGTTTATTTCTCCTACTTCTACAAGAACATCATCTACATATATACCACTGCCAACTATCCATCCCCATTCCTTTAGTAATTGCACATAAGAAATCTTTGGTTGAGGCTCTGTGCTACCCGGCTTTTCCCACATATAGTCAACAAAACCAGCGCCTTTTGCTTGAGCTACTTTTATCATCTCTTGGAACAAGAAAACCCCATTTGGATCTTTGTTCTCCGCAACACTTTGTCCGTCCAATTGCGGTTTTATTGGATGCATTATCATCTTAGGCTCAAGATCATTAATCCAGAAATAATCTGTTTTATTGTATCTGAGACCCTTTACAGCTTCCAGAGCTTTTTTCTGAGCTTCTTCTCTAGATAAAGCTCCGCTGGCTTCCATTGCAACGTAATTATTAATTACAGTTGCGGATACTTCAACGACATGTTGTGTCGCAATTCGCTTCTCTTCAAATAAATGCCCTTCAATAGTTGGTAACAAATAAACAAACAGAAATAAAACTAATGGTAAAAGGGAAAGCACAATTAGTGCCATTAGTTTATATACTATTCCCCAATCCTTTAGTTTTTTCATTTCTTTCCTCACTCTTTAATAAAATAAATAAAATGCCAGTAACCCCCTTAAGTTTGTTATATTTTTAGTGTTATTAACCTTTCCGAATTTATCCACGGCTCCGTAAGAAGCTATTGTTGCTTCTGCTTCCGCTGCAATTCTAAATTTGCCGTAATTAAAAACAATTCTGGGTGAAACACGCAAAATCTTATCAATATTACTAACACGTGTAAATAAAGCCCCGCTTAACTCCTCTTCGCTGCCTAAATTTTTTGTATAGCCTACAAAAACACCAGGTTGAATATCCGTCCCAATTGTCAAATCCGTCCAGCAAGAAATAACCTTCAACTGTTCATATTCTTCCAATCCGTTAACTGAGTTTGTAGATTTAACAGCATAGCCGCCAAGCATCATTAAATCGGTATTATTCCCGCCATAGACAGTTTCGAAAAGCCAGTTAAAGGTTCCACTTTTGATTTTCAAGTAACCTAAAAAAGAATAACTCGAAATAGTTTCGTCGGACTTATACTTCTTAATAGTTTCCAATCTTGGCGTAAGTGTTTTTAGATCAACACCTATTCCGGTAACTACATTTTCATTTTTGTACTGAAGTTGAACATGCGAATTTGGAATTACCGAATTACGTAAATAAGATGAAGTGAACCCTGCCGGACCATTACTTGTAAAATCTCTTTGCGAACATAGTGCTGCGATTAGATTAAAGTTTCCGATAGAATGCGTAAGTCTTATCTGCGGGTTACGCGAAAACGGTTGAAACGGAACGCCGGTATTGAACGAAACCACTTGCGGGAATACATCTGTAACAAACATAGGATGCCATGTTTGCCCAACAAGCAATGTAGTGGAACTCCATGATAGAGTTACAAACGCATGCCTAAGCCGGAATCCGTTAACATCAGCATCAGATGTTCCAAAAAACTCTCCTTCTATTGTTCCACTTGTTTTTGCGCCAAGAGCTTCAGGACCGGTAATCTTGGCATTTAATCTGGTTTGAATGGAAAGCGCGTTGAAATTTGCTTTATCATTAATGTCCTTTCCATTGGGATCGAGACTTTCATTTGCGGGATACAAGAGAAAATGTCCTTCTCGAATACTCACAACTTGCCGCGAATCGAAAAAGAAATCCGACTTAATGAATCCCGACAATTTTATAATATCCCCCTCTTTTGATTGTTGTGCAATAATTAGATTTGTAAATATTACTGCCAACAAGAAGAGGTTTTTTTTCATACATGTCCTTAAAAGAGTTATTTGATACCTTTTTCTCTTTTATTATCGCATGAATTAGAAGGATGTTAATAGGAAGAGGGTGTCTCAAAAGTAATTCTTCAAATAAATAATCTGCGCAAACCTGTGCTGAGTTTATCGAAGCATCAGTTAAATCTGCGTCATCTGCGGTCTATTCCATAATAAAACATTACTTTTGAGACAGCCTCTTATGAATGAGTAGCTTGAGAAAAAAATTATCTTTTAACCAATTTACCGTTTGCCCTAACAGCAAGACTGCCTTCATGAGTTTTAGTGAGTCTAAATCTGCCAACCATATCTTGCAAACCAACTGTGAGGTTACTAAGATCTTCTGCTGCTCTGGCAATTTGAGAAATTCCGGTACTTGTCTCGCGGGTAACGTTATTGATCCCTTCAATATTCCGGCTGATCATTTCCGAAGAAGCAGATTGTTCTTCGCTAGCAGCGGCTACTTGTACTGCTGTATCGCGCACTTTTTCCGCGCCGTTTATAATTTCAACTAATACCGAACCGGCTTCATTAGCAAAGCGCTTTCCTTTTTCAACTTCTTGTGTACCTTCTTTGATAGAACTTACAGCTTCGTTTGTATCCTTCTGAATTTCTTTTATCATTCCGGCAATTTCTTTTGTAGCCTTCGTAGTTCTCTCGGCAAGTTTACGCACTTCATCTGCAACTACTGCAAATCCGCGTCCTTGTTCACCGGCACGCGCTGCTTCTATTGCTGCGTTCAGTGCCAGTAAGTTTGTTTGATCTGCAATGTCGTTAATAACTTGTACAATCTCCCCAATCTTATCGCTGTTTTTGCCAAGAGTAAAAACTGTTTCCGCAGATTTTTCAACAACCTCGCTGATTCGTTCCATTCCTTCAATAGTTTGCTTAACTACACTACCGCCATGTTTAGCTTTATCACCGGCATCTTTTGCGGTTTCAGCAGCATAGCTTGCATTTTTTGTATTATCCATAATAGTGCGGGTCATTTCATCTATGGAAGTTGCTACTTCCGAAGTTTGAGCTGATTGTTCTTGAGCGCCGGCAGCCATTTCTTCGGAACTGGAAGAGATTTGATTTGCTGCGCTTGCTGTTGCAGAAATTGCTTCTCCAACTTCCGTAAGAGCATTAACAAGCGAGTCCGCAACTCCATTAATACTGTCTTTGATCAACTTAAGATCGCCTTCATACTTGCCTTCCACACGGTGAGTAAAATCGCCGGAAGCCATTACTGCTAAAACATCGGAGCCTTCTTTTATCGGAACGATTATCGAATCAAGTGTTTGGTTTAATCCTTCAATAAGTTTTCTATAACCACCGCTGAATTTTTTATAATCGCCCCGGAATGATAGATCCCCTTTGTTAGTAGCATCAACTATAGAATTGATTTCCTCCGTTAACATTACGAGCGCCTCAACTTCTTCGTTGAAGCAAATTGCAAGTTCATCACGCTCAGAAGCGGGAGTTACTTTTGCAAAAACTCCGCGGGATATATTTTGCGCAGCTTGTATTTTCTCTCTTTGGGCATTGCGAAGTTCAAGCATCATTTCTTGCATCTCGCCGAATTCGTCTTTTGTTTTAACTGCAAAATCCGCACTGTAATCACCAAGCGAATAATCGTTAATCAACTTCTTGAATTCGATTACCGGTTTTGTTAGTGCAGGAGCTACTTTGAAAAGTGAAATGAAAGCAACAACGGCACCAGCAGCCATTCCAAGAATTATTATCCAGCGTGCACTGGAAAGCTCCCCTTCAATTTTGGCGTTTAACTCATTGCCGTAATTATCAATATACTTTTCAACTTGCAGAAAATTATTATAAACTTTTGCGGCAATTTCTTCTCCGGAAGTGGTGGAAATTACAGACGCCATTTCGCGGTCATTCATTAATCCCGCGCTGATTACTGCATCTATTACACCGTTTTTATATTCTTTCCAAACTTTATAAGTAGCGGCAATTCCGTTTTTCAGCTCATCGTTAAATTCCATTTTCTCAAGACGGGTAAATGTACTATCAATCAGCTTCTTCCGTTCATCAATGTATTTAATGTTAGCTTGAGATGAGGCTTCGAATCCGACTATGGCGAATTTCATCCCGGCATATTGAATGCTTTTAAAATTTAGAAATAGCTCCTTTATCTCGTGCTTGGGACCGAAATAAGCATCGTTGAGTTCTTTTTTCTGATACTCAACACGGAACATTTCGAAAAGAGCTGTACACGCAATAATTGTTGAAGCAGCAGCAATTCCAAAAATTGCCATCTGAATTTTTTGAACAAGTCTTAGGTTTTTGAGATTTATCTTTTTCACTTTTTTCTCTGGCTGTTTAAAAGCATTTTTATTTTATCCCAAAGGAGATTATGGAACGACACCCGCAAAATTTCATATCAATTCAAAGCTATAATTAGATTTATTAACTTAACTAGGCAGCCTGAACTGAAGTGCTAAAGCGAGTTTCGATTTAACATTTGCCCCTTTGTTTTGACCTGGAGTAAATTTTGTTTTTTTAACTGCTCTCACTGTTTCTTCGTCGCATCCGCCGCCAATTCCCTTTACAATTTTTACATCATCAACATCGCCGGATTCGCTAATAAGTATCAGCACATAAACTTTGCCTTCTGTTTTGGTTTTTATTGCAAGATCGGGATAGCTGGCTTTTCTCATAATTCCTTCTAAACCGCCAACCGGTGAAGCTGGTTTTTCAACAGCAATAGCATAATCATCTTCACCAGGAAAAAAGGTTTTCCCCTTGCTGCTGCCGAATGTTATAAGAAGTAATGCTAATATTATTAAAAGAAGAGGAAGTTTGTTTTGTAGCGTTTTCATTTTGCACCTTATTTGTTTCTATTTTCAGTTAAATCTGCAAGTGCTTCGCCTTGTGAGGAAGCACTTTGCAAAACATTTTGTAGTTGAGAATAGACAACTATTACGTTTGTCTTAGTTGTTACATCATCATTATGGCAGCTTGAATTGTATTGCCATTGCCAATTTTGCTTTAACATTTACTCCTAAATTTTGACCGGGAGTAAATTTTGTTTTCTTGACAGCGCGGATAGCTTCTTCATCGCAGCCGTTGCCAAGTCCTTTTACAATTTTTACATCATCTACATCACCGGATTGATTAATTAAAATCAAGCAATACACTTTTCCTTCAGTCTTACTTTTGATTGCAGATTCCGGGTAAACAATTTTTTTCATTATTGCATCATTTCCACCAATAGCTGCCGGGGCTTTTTCAATTCCTATTTCATATTCTTCATCGCCGGGGTATAAGCTGTTTCCTTTCGCGTTTATTACCAATAACAGGAAGAGAAACACTACTGATAGCAGAGAGTTAATTGTTTTATTGTTAACAAGCGTTTTCATTTTATATCCTTAATAAATTGTTTTTAGCTTGGTAGCTTAAAATTGATTGCAATTGCTAGTTTGGTCTTAACATTAACCCCTTTATCCTGTCCTGGAGAAAACTTGGACCGTTTAACAGCTCTAGCTGCTTCCTCATCGCAACCGCCGCCAATGCCTTTTACAACTTTTACTTCATCAACATCACCGGATTCATTTATATAGGCAAGAACGTAAACTTTTCCTTCTGTTCTTGTCTTCATAGCTAATTCGGGATAGGATGCCCGCTTCATTATTGCTTCTAATCCGCCAACAGGCGTAGGAGCTTTTTCTACTGCTATAAAATATTCTTCTTCACCCGGTAAAAGATTTGCCCCTTTAGTTTCTGTTATTATTACAAACAACAGAACCAAAACCCCAACTAGTGTAAAAATCGTTCTAAAATTGATAAATCCTTTCATTTTGTACCTCCTTGTAGATTAAAGTCCTACTAAAGCAAACTTTGTTACTATTATCGGAGATATTAAATTTCTTTAAAGAAAACTTTCATTTTGAATTATTTCTTCTTTGAGTAAGGAGGTGATTCAAACAATTTCCCGCCAAACAATATGTACATCTCGTAATACTTTCTTATTTCATTTCTATTTGCCTTTTTTACGTTTTATAAAAGCAATTAAATGGAACCTCTATGTCTTCGTCTTAATCATCGGGTCTATTGTTTAAAAATGAAGATGAGATGTTGTTAATGGCTAAAATGTGTTGCTAGAAAACTAAAAAGGAAGTTGAATTTTTAGGAAAGGAAAAGGGAGACTAACTGTCTCCCCTACAATGTTTAATTATGTGAAATCGTTCCGTTGGGATGAACTGCTAGCTGTCCCCTTTTATAATCATAATTATGAGAATTATCACTAATCTTGAATCTAGAGATTAACTCTTGCAGATTAATCGTAAGTCTATTTAAATCTTCCGAAGCTCGTGCAATCTGCTGAATACCTGTTGCACTTTCGTTAGTTACATGATTGATTGCTTCCAGATTCTTACTAATTTGTTCTGCTGCACTTGATTGCTCTTCGCTTGCAGCTGCAACTTGTGTAACAATATCAACAACTTGCTGAGCACCGGTAATAATTTGAGAAAGTGATTTACCCGCTTCATCTGCCAATTCTTTTCCACGCTCAACTTCCACTGTTCCGGAAGTCATCGAAATCACTGCTTCCGAAGTATCTTTTTGAATTTGCTTAATCATGTTGGCAATTTCTTTAGTTGCTTTAGTAGTACGCTCGGCAAGTTTGCGAACTTCATCGGCAACCACAGCAAATCCGCGTCCTTGTTCACCGGCACGCGCTGCTTCTATTGCTGCGTTAAGTGCCAACAAGTTAGTTTGATCAGCAATGTCATCAATCACTTGAACAATTTCTCCAATTTGATCGCTGCTCTTACCAAGTTGATGAACTGTTTCTGCGGATTCTTTAACAACCGACGCAATACGGTTCATTCCTTGAATTGTTTCGCTTACAACTCTGCCACCCTCTTTTGCAATTGACCCGGCATTCTTTGCAGTTTCGGAAGCACTGGATGCATTCTGAGTTGTATCCATAATTGTCTTAGTCATTTCGTCAACAGCGCTTGCAACTTCAGAAGTTTGCGAACTTTGTTCTTGAGCTCCGGCTGCCATTTCTTCTGCGGAAGAAGAAATTTCGCTGCTTGCACTTGCAGTAGCTTGAATTGCTGCACTAACATCGCTTAATGCATTATTGAATGATTCCGCCAAATGATTAATATTTTCTTTTATAGATTCGAAATCTCCGCTATAACTACCAACCATTCTTGCCGTAAGATCGCCGGCAGCAATTTTGTTTAGCACTTCACTCGATTCATGAAGAGGCGCAACAACAGCATCCAAAGTTGAATTAACACCGGCGATTATTGCTTTGTATCCGCCGTAATATTTATCAGCATTGCCGCGTGTAGAAAGTTTTCCTTCTACTGCAGCTTTACTTAAATCCACTGTCTCGGCTACAAGTCCTTTTACAGACTCAACAACTTTTTGCATTGATTTGGAAAGCGCATCTTCTTCGGATCTTACATTTACCATTACAGTTAAATCGCCGGCAGCAATTTTTTCTGCAGCTGCTACTTTTTCTTTTATTCCTTCAATCATAGAGCTGAAAGATTTTTCAAGAGTTCCAATTTCGTCTGTTGTCTTCGAATCAATTGAGATATCAACATCGCCGAGTGCAAGTTTATCTGCGGTTTCTGTTAATTTCTTTAGAGGATTACCTATTTTGCTTGCAAGCCAAAATGCTATTGTCAGAGAGATAATAATGCCTATAGCCGTAAAAAGTAACAGTTTTAAGCGGTCAACAGCCCCTTCTGCTTCTATTTTCACTTTAGTTTCTTCGGCATACTTTTGATTAATAATGGTTAGTTGATCGAGCGATTCTTGTACTTTAACATAAAAAGTTTCAATATCGCCGCCCAACATAACCTTAACCTCATCCATCACACCCATAGCAATAAAACTTTGAGCAGCATCTAAATTTGATTTATAGAGTTTGAAATTTTCCTCAAATTTTTTAGCCTGCAGTTTTTCATCTTCACTTAAACTTCCCGATACATACTCCTTCCAGCTTTTATCGGCTTTAGATAGAGCATTTTTCATTATGCCCATGTGTTTTTCTGCGTCGCTGGTACTTGGTGCATTAACAACTTTTTCAATATTTAACGTAGCTTCCAACACCCCCGATTCTACTGCTGCAACACGCTCTATCCCCAACAATCTGTTTTGATACAAATCTTGAGCTCCTAATTCAGAATCTCTAAGTCCACTCCATCCTACAAAAGCAACAATTAGAGTTATGAAGGAAACAAAAGATACGCTCGCAATCAGTTTGAAGCGGATATTTTTGTTTAAGAACCAGTTCATTACTTTCCTCTTCTATTTTAATAAAATCAGTAGTGTGTTTGCTTAGTACACAGCAACAAGATCAGCTAATTATTAAATACTCTTAAATACTCTGCAAGTTAACGTGCTCTTCCGCATTGAGTACTTTTTCAAGATCTATTAAAATGAGCAAGCGGTCTTCTAATTTGCCCACAGCACGAATGAATTCGGAATCTACTCCGGTTACGATTTCCGGCGGTGCTTCTGTAATATTCATTGGAATCCTTAGAACTTCTTTAACGGCATCTACTATAAAACCTACCGTCTTTCCGGAAATCTCTACCACAATTATGCGAGTGTCTTTGTCGTGTTCTTTCTTTTCCAGTTTCAATCTTGTTCTTAAATCTATAATGGGAATAACTCTCCCGCGCAGATTTATTACACCTTCTACAAATTCCGGAGCGTTCGGGACCTTAGTAATCTGAGTCATTTTATTTATTTCCTGAACGTTCAAAATATCAACTCCAAATTCTTCGTTAGCAATTTTGAAGCTGACTAACTGTAGTAGTTCAGTCGACTCGGTTTTCGTTTGAGCTACCGTACTCATTTTTTCTCCATTCTTTAGATAGTTTCTTGCATTGCTATAATCGAGCAAATAAGCAGAAAGTTTAGATAAGATGAATATTAAGCGGTGATGCAGTTAGGCAGAATCAATTCTATAGTACTAATGAAGCAAATATTTAACGGTTAATACCCATAAAAAATGTTATCCAATTCTGTTAAATCTTGTTCTGATAGAATGGAATTGGTTTAAGGAGTAATAACAAAAATCCCTTTGCAAGAATTTTGAAAACAGCAAGGTTAGCTCTCCTCAAAGTATTTATTTCTTTGGTTAAACAGATAGTTCTTCTATTGCTGGTAAGACTTACCTGACACATACCGCCTTTAGTATTCACACTTACAAGAATCATCGCTTTCTCCACTTTCTTTCTTAAAGAGTACAATTTCTGTTCCA
Source organism: Stygiobacter sp. RIFOXYC2_FULL_38_25 (assembly GCA_001803165.1). Classification (GTDB taxonomy): domain Bacteria; phylum Bacteroidota; class Ignavibacteria; order Ignavibacteriales; family Melioribacteraceae; genus Stygiobacter. The sequence goes on from MHAZ01000014.1 coordinate 79,567, forward strand.
TTCTCAAATCAATTATCGAAAGCATTTATCGAAAATTCAATGGCTAATATTATGCACTGTTTGAAAATTAGTCATGTCATGAACAGTTGAGGAAAAGTGCAACCTAATGTTGAGAGAAGCATTTGCGTAACACCCCGTTATTGAACTGAAAAGCTACTTTTTAGTCCAAGAATTAATAAGTAACAATTTTGTTCGATAATATAGAATGGCACTCGATTTGCGCCGTTCATAAACGAACTTATTAAAAGTGTGGAGTATTCCTTTGCCGTCCTTATCTGAAAGTGAAAATAGCCGCCGGTTCTTTTCGGTGAACAGAAGCCAAAACAAAGTTGGTACAAAACAAACATTTACCCGGCTTAAATCCTGGAACAAAAAACAGAAGTGGTTAGTGTTGTTTTTGTTAGCAACGGTTGTATCTATCATGTTAATCGTATTTAATACTGCCGGAAATCTGCAAGTATTTCTAAGCAATAACTCAAGTGTGTTGCTACTACTCCTTTTAATTATTCCGGTTTTTGTATTCGCTAAACTAAAAATTTTTGAAAAAGACGCTGAGTATAAAAACGCGCAAATTGTTTCGGCTTTCGACCAAATGATTGAAGCTGTTTTTATTTCAGACTCAAATGGAAAAATTGAAATTGCAAATTCAGCCGGTTGTAAACTGCTTGATTACGAAGAACATGAACTTGTTGGTAAATCACTCATTGAGTTTACCAGCAATGCCGAATCCAACTCATGTAGCGAATTAGAAAACAGAGAAAGTATTGATAAATCGGAATGCGTTTTGGTTAAGAGAGACCGAACCGGTTTTCATGCGGAAATTTGGAAACAACCTTTGAGTGATGGAAAATTCGTAGAAATTGTACGCGATATCTCCGGAAGTAAAGCTGAAATGGAACGAACAGAAGATTTGCTGGAAGAACTAAAATACGAGCGTGATCTGCTGGAGGAACAATCTGCCGAGTTGGTAGTGCTCAGTAATCAGCTTGAGCTATCCGAACAAATTCAAAAAGAGCTAAATGCCGAGAAGGATAAATTCTTTTCAATTATTGCTCACGATCTTAAAAGTCCATTTGCTGGAATTATGGGGTACTCAACTCTGTTGCTTGATGATTTCGATTTATTGAGCAAAGAAGAAATGAGAGATTTTATCACTTCACTGGATAAATTATCCAAGAATACATTCAAACTGATTGAGAACTTGCTCGAATGGGCAAGATTGCAAACCGGAAAGATGAAGTACAACCCTATAAAGATTCAGCTTTATGAAAGCGTTTTGTATGCTACAAGCTTAGTAAGTGCAAATGCCGAAAAGAAATCAATAAAAATTAAAAACGAGATTAACGAAGATCCGGTTGTTAAAGCTGATGAAAGAATGTTAAACTCTATTCTGCAAAACCTTTTGAGTAATGCAATTAAATTTACACCGAGAGGCGGTACAATTACTATTTCATCTGCTGCCGTAAACATTTTTCATGAAACTACAATTTCAGATACAGGCGTTGGAATGAGCCCCGAAGTATTAGAGAGAATTTTCCGGATAGACACCAACTACACCACTCTTGGGACTGAACAAGAAAAAGGCACCGGACTTGGTGTTATCTTATGCAAAGAAATGATTGAAAGGCAAGGAGGCGCATTAAAAGTTGAAAGTGAACTCGGTGTTGGAACGAAATTCAAATTTATTCTACCTATGTGGCATGAAGAAGAACCGGAATCAATTATAAATACCAATGCAACCGAAGATTAATGCAAACTTATTTTGAACATATTGAACTAAACAACACAACTGCGCTCGATAATTTTGGGTTCGGCGTTTTCCGTGTTGATAGTAAAGGCAAACCGATTTATGTGAACAAGTATATGCTGCAGCTCTTAGGATTTGAAAACCTAACCGATTTAGAAAGCGGAATTAGGAGCTCTTATTCTTTGCAAAAGTGTTTCGACCCGAATAGACTTTCCACATTTATCAGAGATTCTCAAAAGACTTTTTATGAATACAGATGGACTACAAAAAATAATGGGAGAAAACTGCTGCGCGAGTTTGGGCACGAAGTAATAAAGAATGGCGAATTAGCTTACTATGATTGCGTTGTAGAAGATGTCTCGGAAAAAAGCCTGATTGACAAGTTATTTCAAGACATAAAATCGAGCGATTATTCCATTCTCAAAGCAATTCCGGATTACATTCTTATTGTTTCGAAATACGGTGAAGTGACTGAATCAAAGAACAATTTCCATCAGTTATTTCTCGGTAAAGAAAATTCCGGCAATCTTCTGCTTGAAGATATTTTTGAACTTGAAACCGCTAACAAAACCAGAGAATTGATTGAAGAGACTTTACAAACCGGCGAGCCGCAATCTTTTGATTTCCGGTATATGATGTTTGGTACGGAAAAATTCTTTGAAGCCAGATTTGCTATTCGAAGTTACGATGAGGCGCTGATGATTCTCCGGGATGTGACACAACAAAAAATTGCAGAGCAGAAAGTCATTCAATTCACCGAAGAACTAAAGCAGCTCAATGTAACAAAAGATAAATTTTTCTCAATCATAGGGCATGATTTACGTACACCAATTAACGGTTTACTCAATTACGCCGAAATACTTAACGACGAATGTGAAGTTCTATCAAAAGAAGAAATAAAAGAATTTTCCGGTTACATCATCGAAATAGCGAGAACTACAAACAGCCTTCTAAATAATTTACTGGAATGGTCAAGAATTCAGAGTGGGAAAATTGCTTTCGAGCCGCAGGAACTTCAGCTTTACTTAACTGTAGATAAAATTTTCCGTTTATTAAATCCGGTTGCATCAAGCAAGCAAGTCACATTAAATAACCAAATTGATTCGACATCATTATGCAGCGCTGATAGTAATATGCTGCAGTCTATAATACTTAATCTAATAAGCAATGCTTTAAAGTTTTCCAACATTGGCGGCGTGGTTAGTGTGAGCGCAATTAATTTTGATGATTACGTTAAAATTTCGGTAAAAGATAATGGAATAGGAATTAAAGATGAACACATTAAATTGCTTTTTGATAATGGCATTACATTTACAACGTTGGGAACAGCTAAAGAAAAAGGAACCGGTCTTGGCTTAATGTTATGTAAAGAGTTTGTGAAGATGCACAACGGCAATATTTGGGTAGAAAGTAAAGTGGGTCATGGTACAACATTTAGCTTTACACTGAGCAAAGGTAATTATCCGGAAATTACAAAGGACGAGAACATTGATTAAATTTATGATTATAGAGGATGACGATGCTGCAAGAACTCTTATCAGGACTATTCTTCAGAAAAATTTTGCTTGTACAATAATAGAAGCTGAAAACGGCGAAACGGCATTATCTATTTTGAAAACGGAAATTCCGAACATCATTCTACTTGATATTTCGATGCCCGTGATGGATGGAAGCGAACTTCTCAGCTTGTTAAGATCAAATCCACTGTTTAAGACTGTTCCGGTTCTTATTATTACGGCTATGGGCGATAAAGAATTGGTTGGCTCACTGCTTTCAAAGGGAATTTGCGATTACTTGTTAAAGCCAATTGATGTTCCGGAAACAGTGAAGCGGATTAACAAGATTATTGCCAAAATGCTCGCTCAAAAAGATGCGGCACATGTAACAAAATACAACAACTTAGACCATGGCTTACCGGGATTGCTTCTAGTAGAGAATGACAATAAAGCCAAAGAACAGTTTCATAAATTACTTGGCGACAGGTTTATTATTTACGATGCAAAAAATGGAACGGATGCTCTTTCTGCTTTTGAAAAATTATCTCCGCGCTATATTGTTGTTAGCGATAAAATAGGATTACTTGATAAAAAAATTATTACGCAAAGAATCGGAGAAACAGCCACGGAGAAGGAAGTCTCAATTTTTTTGATAGCGACAGATACAAAAGTTGTTTCGCTAAAAGTTTTTACTTTTGACGGAATTATTGTTAAGCTTGAAAAGCTGGAAGAGTTTAGAGATGAGGTTATTAAAAAAGTTCTCGGAGAAGAAATTACAATAATCAGCTAAGTTTAAGAAACAGTTTGAAAGAGTCAGTACAATTCATGAACTTTGAGTGTTGTTAACGAACCTAACTTTTGAGTTATTCAATGGACCCGAAAAAGAAGCAAGCGCAAAATAGATCGAAGAAAGTTTCTCAAGATCTGGCTGATAATTCCGAAACCGGAGCCTTAAATAATAAAGATATTCAGCTTGAAGTATTTTTCAAGCAATCGTTAGATGGTTTTTTCTTTATGGATATTGATACTCCAATTGAGTGGAATGATTCCGTTGATAAAGAAGAGGCATTGAAAAAATTCTATACCGAGCAAAAAGTAACAAAAGTAAACAAAGCTTTTCTTGATCAGTATGGGGCAAAAGAAGAAGATATTATGGGTATTTCTCCGGCAGATTTTTTTCTTCATAACCCACAGCACGGTCTCGAAGTCTGTAGAGAAATTCTAAATCTTGGTCACACAACAATAATTACCGATGAAAGAAAAATTGACGGTACACAAATTTGGGTTGAGGGGAATTATTTCCTTTTCAAAAATTCTAAGGATCAAATTACCGGATTATTCGGGATTCAGCGCGATATAACCGAGCGAAAACAAGTTGAAGTTGACTTACGTGAACGGGAAGAAAGTTACAAAGAACTGTTTAATTCCATCAGCGACTCGATTTATATCTTGAACCGTGACGGATATATTATTGAGATTAACAGAGGCACTCTGTTGATGTATGGTTACTCCCGCGAGGAATTGATCGGCAAAACATTAAGCTACCTTTCTCCTAAAAAAGCTAACGATTTGATTATAGTGAATAACCTCCTTCGAGAGACATTTACAACCGGAAAAACAAATCAATTCGATTTTTACGGTCTGCGCAAAAACAACGAAATTTTTCCTAAGAATATTATTTTCAACCGTGGCAAATACAATGGAAAGGAAGTTGTCTTTGCCATAGGAAGAGATATTTCCGATAGGAAAAAAGCTGAAGAAAAACTTAGAGAAAGTGAAGAACGATTTAGACGTATTTATGAAGATGCCCCAATTGGAATTTTCCGTACCACTCCGGATGGTAAAATTTTGATTACAAACCCTGCACTAATTAAAATGCTGGGGTACGATTCATTTGAAGAGTTAAAATCCCTCGACATTGAAAAACAAATTTATACCCATAATTTTTCAAGAAAAGATTTTATAAAGGAACTGGAAAAAAAAGGAAGTTTAGCCGGCTCCGAGTTTTCGATGAAACGGAAAGACGGCTCGTTTATCTATGTTAGAGAGAATGCAAGGGTTGTCAGAGATTCGAGCAATAAAATACTGTATTACGAAGGCACTATAGAAGACGTTAGCGAACGAAAATTAGCTGAGGAAAAACTTATTGCATCGGAAAAACAGTTAAGAGAAACCAATATGATGAAGGATAAGTTTTTCTCAATCATAGCTCATGATCTCCGCAGTCCGTTTCAGGGGCTTCTAGGTATTTCGTCCATCCTTTCAGAAGAAGAGGATCTTACTTTAGAGGAACGGGTTCTATATGCGAAAAAGCTGAACGAGGGTTTAAAAACTCAATATACTTTGCTGGATGACCTTCTTGCTTGGAGCCGTCTGCAAAGAGGCGTGATGGAATATAAACCAGAGGTAAGCTTACCGCGCGAAGACATTGAAGAAGTTCTAAATCCCTTTAATACAACAATTGAAAAGAAAAAAATAGTTCTAACATTTGTGTGCGAGGAAACTCTATCAGCTAAATATGATAAAAACATGTTTGGCGCTTTAATAAGAAACTTGATTTCAAACGCAATTAAGTTTACACAGGATAATGGTTCAATTTTCCTCAAAGCTAAACAAACGGATAAAGATTTGATTATTTCCGTAACCGACAGCGGTATAGGAATCTCGAAAGAAGATTTGTCAAAATTGTTCCGTATAGATTCTCACTTCGTTAGGCGCGGTACACACGATGAAGGCGGATCGGGACTTGGGTTGGTTTTATGTAAAGAGTTTATAGAAAAACATGGCGGCAAGATGTGGGTCGAAAGTGAAGTCAATGTTGGAAGCACGTTCAGTTTTAGTATTCCAAAAAATTAAGAAAGTATGTGAATGAAGAGGAAAAAGATAAAATCTTCCGGATCGGAGAATGAGAAAGGACTCACTGTTCAAGGTTTGAAAAAAGTAAAAAGTAAGCCCGGAACAAAACAAGGAAACGGCAAAAAAGAACTTCCCGCTAAAAATACTGCGGGTAAAACCACTGCTTCGTTAGCAAAACCAAACAAAAAAACTTCTATAGTAGCCGAACATTCTGCTGAAGAAAAATTCAGGGTGCTTTCCGAAATAACTTCTGATTTCGTTTTCTCGGTTATAATTAATGCTGATAAATCCAAAACGCTTGATTGGATTACTAATGAATTTAAAAAAGAAATGGGATTTCCATTCCGGAATTTGCTGAACGCTAAAATCTGGAGAAAGTATTTCCACCCGGAAGATCACGCACTGATTTTGGAGTTGAGCAAGTCCATCTATAAGAATATAAAAGTCGCTGCTGAATTCAGAATCATTAAGAGCGATGGAAGTATTACATGGCAGCGCGGAACTTTTAAGCCAATTTACGACCGAAAGGAAAAAAGAGTTGTTAGATATTACGGAACCCTTGAAGACATAACCGAAAAGAAAAAGATAGAATTTGATCTCGTTGAGCTAAACAATGATTTGGAAGAGCGGATAGAGGAAAAAACATCTTTGCTCGAAAACGCTGTTTTGAATTTGAAACACGAAGTAAGCATAAGAACTGCGGCTGAAAGCCAGCTTAGAGAAAGTGAAAGAATAGTAAGCGATGTAGCAAAAAATTTAGATAAGAAACTGCGGGAGTCCGAGTATAAACATTTATGGAACGTATTTGAACACTCTGAGATTGCTACTGTTACCGTTGCGAAAAATGGAATTTGCCTTAATTACAATAAAGCCGCCGAAAGACTTTTTGGTTATACTCACGAAGAACTACCGAATATTGAATCCTGGCTCTTAAAACTTTTTCCGAATGAGACTTACAGAACAAGGGTACGTGCAGCTACCAACCGCTTGATGGAGAAAGAAGGATCATCTCAGAATTTTGAAGTTGAAGTAACAGTAAAATCCGGCGAGATAAAACATCTAATTCTTCAGATAAATAATATTCTTCACGAAGGAATACCAATAGGTGTTCAAATTGGTCAGTTCATTGATATTTCCGAGCAAAAGAGAGCTCAACAAACTATAAATCAAATTGCCGATGGAATATCAACTAAAACCGGACAGGAATTCTTTGACGCACTCGTAGAAAATTTGACGAAAGCCGCTAATACTGATTTTGCTTTAGTTGTTTTAAGTGAAGACGATAAAAACGAACGAATGAGAACAATTTCAGTATATGGAAACGGCGAAAAAATTGAAAACTTTTCATACGAGCTTGCCGGTACACCTTGTGAAAATGTTTTTTCAAAAGAATTATGTGCTTACGCAAGTAATGTTGCAAATATATTCCCTCAAGATAAAATCCTAAAAAACTTATCTGTTGAAGGATATGCCGGCGTGCCGCTTTTTTCAAGTAATGGCGTTCCGCTTGGTTTGCTTATAGTACTCAGTAAAAAAACCATTAAGAATATTGCTCTGGTTAGAAAACTTTTGCTCATATTTAGCGCAAGAGCGGCTACCGAAATTGAACGGCAGAAAACACTTGAAGCCTTATCCTCTTCCGAAAATAGATTTAGAATTATTAGCGAGCAAACTGGCGATCTTATTTATGAATTCGATATTGAGAATGACAAGATCTACCGTGACGGCGATATTAAAACCATACTTGGTTATGAAAGGGAAGAATATCAAAAACTTACAAAGGAAGAATGGCTAAAGCTTGTTCATCCGGATGATGAAGCTTATTTCGTTAAAAAGAATTCTGAAGCAATTGCAAATTCGGAAAATCTGAATTTCACTTTCCGCTTTCAGCATAGAGAGGGGCATTACGTAATACTCGAGCAATCCGGAATTGCCCTTAAAGATGCATCTGGTAAAACAAAACGCTTCCTCGGTAGGATGAAAGATATAACTAATGAAAGAGCAAGAGAAAAGTACATTGAACTGCAGGCAACTTTACTAAACTCCGCCAGCGATTCTATTCTTCTGCTGGACACTTTCTTAAATATACTTTATGCAAATGACCGGGCATGTGACTCTCTCGGCTACACACAGAGTGAACTCCTCAATAGTAATATTCAAATTATTTCTCCGAATGCTAACAAAGAGAAGAATGTATTACGCGTTAACCAAATCCGCGAGAAAAACAATCTTGTGTTTGAAACAATTCACCAGCGGAAAGACGGATCAATTTTCCCGGTTGAAGTAAATTCCAAGATTATAAAAATAGAGGGTGAAGATTACGTTCTAAGTGTAAACAGAGACATTACGGAAAGAAAAAAATTAGAATATGAATTAAAATCTACTCTCGAGAAATACAAAATACTTTTTAACTCGTTCCCCCTTGGAATTCTGGTTGCCGATCACGAAGGTAATATTGTAGAGTCGAACAAAGCCTTCGAACTGTTATTCGAAACATCGGAAGAATATCTTAAAACCAGAACGATTGATAACCTTAAAAGAAGAATTGTAAGGCAAGATAAATCAATAATGCCAACGGAAGAATACGCAAGTGTGCGTGCTCTAAGGGAAGGCAAAATTATCCGTGATGTTGAAGTTGGAGTTGTTAAAGAGAACAATGAAATAACCTGGATAAGCGTAACTGCAGCGCCGCTGCCTACCGATGACGGAGGTGTAGTTGTTGCATACGGCGATATCACTCAAAAAATTGTTGCACAAAATGCACTCATAGAAAGTGAAGAACGCTACCGGCAGTTAATTGATTCTTCGCCGTTTGCGCTTTTTGTTCATAAGAATGGAAAAGTATTATTCGCTAATGACGCATGTGTAAAATTGTTTCATGCTCAAGATTCCTCGCAAGTTATCGGCAAAAATCTTTATGATTACTTGCACCCGGATTACTTAAGTATTGCTCAGACCAGGCTTAAAACAGTTAACGAGCAGAATACTGCTGTTCCTCTAATTGAATTAAAATATTATTGTATAGATAACGAGCTGATTGATGTTCAGACTTCCGCTATTCCTATTACTTTTAGTGGTGAATCAGCAGTCCTGGTAGTAGCTAATGATGTAACCGAAAGGAATCTCGCACTATCCAAACTACGCGAAAGTGAAATCCGGTTACGGTTTATTGTTGAAAGATCTCCAATATTAATTTTTGTTTTAGACAAGAACGGAATATTTACTCTATCGGAAGGAAACGGGCTTTCTAAATTAGGATTAAAACCCGGCGAAGTTGTTGGGCTTTCTGCTCTTGAAGTCTATGGATATCATCCGGAAATTGCCGCAGCTTTAAAGAACGCCCTCAGCGGTATTGAAAGCAGAGAAGTATCTACTGTTGGTGATGTTGTGTTTGATATTTCTTACACGCCGTTATTTGATAAAAACGGAAATGTAGAGTCTGTAACCGGAATTGCATACGATGTAACTGTTCAAAAAAGATTTGAAGATGAGCTTGTTAAAGCAGCAAAGGAATGGCAGACAACTTTTGATTCGGTTTCGGATGCGGTTTGGTTAATTAACCTTAACTCCGTTGTTATCAGAGCAAATAAAACCACAGAAAAAATCATAGGTAAACCGTTAGATCAGGTAATTGGAAGACACTGCTACGAAATTATTCACACGGATGAAAGCCCGATTTTTGATTGCCCATTACAGAGAACAAAAATTTCTCTTCAGCGCGAATTTATGGAGTATCAGCTAAATGAGAAATGGTTTCTTATAACAGTAGATCCAATTATTAATGATGAGGGACAATTAACCGGGGCAGTTCATTCGATAAGTGATATTACCGAGCGCAGAGAAACACAGAAAAAACTTTTAGATAGTGAAGAAAGATACCGTAGGATTGTAGAGCAATCACCAGAAGCAATTTTTGTTCATACTAACGGGGAATTTGTTTTTGCTAACCGCGCCACACTAGAACTTGTTGGTGCGAGGAGTTTCGAAGAACTCCAGAGTAAAAAATTAGTTGATTATCTGCACCCGGATTCAATCGAATTAGTATTACAAAGAATGCGCACACTTAACAACGGAGAAGCAGAGCATATTCCTTACGTTGAATATAAGCTTATCAAAAACGACGGTACTTTAGCTTATATAGAATCAACTGCTTCGGCAATAGAATTTCGCGGAATGAGAGCAATCCAATCCGTGGTTCGCGATGTTACAGAAAGAAAAAGCGCAGAAAGAGCTCTCAAGGAAAGCCAGGAAAGATTCCGCCATGTTGTTGAGTATTCGCCCAATGCAATAGTAATTCACCAAAACGGAAAAATTGTTTACGGCAATCCCGCTGTAGTTGAATTGGTTGGGGCTTTTTCAATTGATGAAATAATAAATAGAAATGTTCTGGATTTTATGCATCCGGATTATAAAGCATTTGCAATCGAACGGATAAAATCAGCAGCTATTTCAATGAAGCCCCTTCCCGCGGCAGAGGAAAAAATCATCCGTTTGGATGGAAAGACTTTAGATGTTGAGATTGTTTCAGTTCCATTTTATCTAAACAATGCTCTCGCATATCAGCTTATTATAAGAGATATAACAGAGATAAAATCCAAGACAGAGGAACTTCGTAAACTTTCGAGAGCAGTTGAACAAAACTCTGCTTCTGTTACTATTACAAATATTGACGGCATAATTGAATATGTAAATCCGAAATTTTTAGAAACAACCGGCTACACTTTGAAAGAAGTCATCGGCAAAAATCCACGTATTCTGAAATCAGGCACGCAAAGCGAAGAATTCTACAAAGAGCTCTGGAAAACAATTTCAACCGGAAATGAGTGGCGCGGCGAATTTCAAAACAAGAAAAAAAATGGAGAGTTGTACTGGGAGTTCGCATCAATTTCACCAATTAAAGACAGCTCAGGCAAAATCACTCACTTTGTTGCTATTAAGGAAGATATAACCGACCGTAAGAAATTTGATGATGAAATGCTGATTGTAAAAGATGAAACCGAACATGCATACAAAGTAAAAACATCTTTGCTTGCTAATATGTCCCACGAGCTTAGAACCCCGTTAAACGGAATTATTGGGTTCTCTCAACTTCTGCGCGATTATGTTACAGATGAAGAGGGCAGTATGATGGTTGAGAAAATTATCACCTCCGGACAGCGGCTTTCTAGTACATTTACAGAAATTCTTTCTCTATCAGAACTTGAAATGGGCGATGTTGAAATAAAGAACAATCCGATAGATTTAGTCCTCTTCTGCCAGGAACTAAAAATGTTCTTTGCAGAACGTGCACATGCAAAAAATCTCTCCTTCGAAGTTGACACGGCTTTTGAAACACAACCAACGTATTGCGACGAAGGCTGGCTTCTGAGAATTGCAACTCATCTTATTGATAACGCAATAAAATTTACTTCGCGCGGCGGAATAACTATTCAACTTGATAAACCAATTGTTAAAAACGAAATTGAATACGCTGTAATTAACATTATTGATACCGGAATTGGAATTAGAAAAGAAGAGTACAAATCATTATTTAAGGAATTTAAACAGTTAAGCGAAGGAACCAGAAGAGATTTTGAAGGACTTGGATTAGGATTAAGCTTAGCAAAGAGAATGGCACAAAATCTTAATTGTATTATAACTTTTGAAAGTGAACCTGACAAAGGTTCTACCTTTACGATTTTAATTCCTCTATTAAGCGAAGTACCTCTTGAAAAAGAAATGCCCGAACCGGTTATGATTAATAAAATCTCCAAGCCCGGTTCCAAGGGGTTAGATAAAGATCTTCGCATCCTACTCGTTGAAGATAACCCGCTAAACATAGAAGTAGTTGAACGCTTTCTATCCAAAACCGGCGAAGTAATACCTGTACGCGATGGCGAATCTGCCGTTAAAGCAGCCCAGAAAGAAATGTTTGATCTTCTTCTTGTTGATATTAGTCTCGGACATGGAATTGATGGAATTGAGGTTCTGAAGAGAATTCGTTTAATGGAAAATTATGTCAACATTCCGGCTATTGCATTAACCGGATATGTATCGGAGACAAACATACGCAGATTTCAAGCAGCCGGCTTTAACGGATTCCTGGGTAAACCATTTGAGAAGAAAGATCTGCTTAACTACATTTCAAAAATGTTTAAAGGAAGTGAATAAGTAGATGAGTGCCTGAGTTACTGAGTAACTTAGTTCCTAAGTAACTGAGCAAAAGATTTTTAGATTTGTTCAAATTTTTCTATTTCTATGCTGGAATAAGCTTTCTTACCTCTGGCACTTTGCCACATAGGAACTTAGGCACATTTTTCAATCTGTCACTCCACAAAATTCCCTTGCGAATCAGAACTTAAGCCAATAAGTTTAAGACACTAATATTCCATTTTATCAATATCAATAGGTTCTTTATGAGCTTAAGTCTAATTGCAAAATCAATCAAAGCTTCACCAACTTTAGCACTCAACGAAAAAGCAGCAATACTAAGAGAAAAAGGTGACCCGGTAATTCATCTTGGCGGAGGCGAACCGAAAAGCAGAGCTCCAATGGATGCTCTTCTTTCAGCAGTGAATATGTTAAACAGCGGCGAAGTCCGTTACGCCCCGGCAGATGGAATTCCCGAATTGAAAAAATCTATTATACGCTACACCGAAGAATACTATCACAGAAAAGTTAATCCCGAAAATGTAATTGCAAGCAGCGGAGCCAAACAATCTATTATGGTTGCTTTGCAAGCAATTCTAAATCCGCAAGAAGAAGTTCTCTTCCCCGCTCCGTATTGGGTAAGTTATCCCGATATGGCAAAACTCGTCGGCGCAATTCCGGTTCCGGTTTTACCGGAAGATGGAACTTTCTATCCCCGCTTAAAGGATATTGAAATGCGCGTTGGCACTTACACTAAAGCAATTATTATTAACAGTCCTAATAATCCTTCCGGCGCAATGTACAGCGAAGAATTTATTTCTGATATTGTTGATTTCTGCGAGCGCAAAGGAATCTATTTAATAATGGATGATATTTATCACCGCTTGGTATTTGATGGACGAAAACCAATCAGCGCTTACGACTACACAAAAAAATCTGTTGAAGAATCAAAACTGCTTATCATCAATGGCGTATCCAAGCAATATGCAATGACCGGCTTCCGAATCGGTTGGGCTGTTGGCAACAAAAAATTAATCGAAGCAATGTCGAATATTCAAGGACATCAAACTTCCGGTCCATCTGTTCTTTTGCAGAAGGCCGCGGTTGGCGCTCTCAATGGTATCCAATCCGGTGTAGAAAGTCTGCGCGTTACTCTTGAAAACAACCGTAACGTTTTGGTTGAACAGCTTCGCTCTTTTGAAGGCGTAAAAGTTAATGTACCGGATGGAACATTCTATCTCTTCGCTGATTTTTCCGCTTACGAAAAAGATTCGCAAAAACTTTCTCAATTCTTAATTGATAAAGTTATGGTGCTTACTGTTCCCGGAAAAGAATTTGGTTTGGATGGTCACTTGCGCATTAGCTATTGCGGAACAATAAAAGATATCACAGAAGGAATTGAAAGAATGAAATGGGCGCTTGATCCCAACTCACCAAACGAACTTTACATTGGAGACCGCAAATTAGTGAGGGATTGGTCATGAGCAAATATCTCGATTTTCAAACACCTGCAAGCAAACAAGCTTTAGAACTCGCTTCAGATTTTAGATTAAAGAACCAAGGCATAACTAATCTTGATCGCGTTTACTGGAATCTTCCGCACGAAGCTTTATACGAAGAAGTGATTTTCCGTAATGAAGGCAAGCTTTCTAAGGATGGACCGTTAATTGTAAACACTGGAAAGCACACAGCCCGCGCTGCTTCGGATAAATTTATTGTTCAAGAAGAATCTACCAAGAAAGATATTTGGTGGGGAAACTATAATCGTCCTTATGCTCATGAAAAATGGTCTCAGCTTGTTGGTAGATTTCATGCATGGGCGCAAGGCGAAGAATTATTCGTGCAAGACTGTTACGCCGGTGCCGATCCCGATTATAAAATGCCGGTTCGCATTATTACTGAAAAAGCATGGCACAGCATGTTTGCTCGTAACATGTTTCTTACAACAACTAACAAAGATGAATTAAAAAACTTTGTGCCGGACTTTACCGTTATTGCCGTTCCCGGATTTAAACTTGATCCGATTGCAGACGGAACAAGAAGCGATACCGGAATAATTCTAAACTTCGACCAGCGCACAGCAATTATTGCCAATACACTTTACGCCGGCGAGATTAAGAAATCAGTATTCACCGTTTTGAATTTCTTGCTTACGTACCAAGACGTACTGCCAATGCATTGCTCTGCAAACGTTGGCGATAGCGGCGATGTGGCTTTGTTCTTTGGTTTAAGCGGAACTGGAAAAACTACTTTATCAGCAGATCCAAAGCGTAATTTAATTGGCGATGACGAACATGGCTGGAGCTCGCAAGGAGTTTTCAATTTTGAAGCGGGATGCTACGCAAAAGTAATACGCCTTTCCGCCGATCATGAACCGCAAATATTTGAGACAACAAAACGCTTCGGAACAATTCTTGAGAATGTAGTTTTCGATCCAGTAACAAGAAACATTGATCTTGATGATGATACAATTACAGAAAACACGCGCGCTTCTTATCCCATCGGTTTTATTCCAAATGTTATTAAAGATGGTTATGTACGCTCGCATCCAAAGAATGTAATATTCTTAACATGCGATGCTTCCGGCGTGATGCCTCCAATCGCTCGGTTAAATCCGGAACAAGCGCAATATCATTTCATCAGTGGTTATACTTCTAAGATTGCGGGAACGGAGATTGGTTTAGGCATTGAACCGCAAATAACTTTTTCCGCATGTTTCGGCGGACCTTTTATGGTGCGTCATCCGTTCGATTATTCAGAAATGCTGAAGCAGAGAATTCTGAAAAACAAGGCAAACGTTTGGCTTGTAAATACCGGATGGGTCGGCGGAAGATTTGGCGTTGGCAAACGTATCAGCATTCGCCATACACGCAATCTTTTGAACGCAGCGTTAGAAGGTAAGCTTGATGAAGTTAAATATAGAAAAGACAAATTGTTTGGTTACGAAGTACCGATGAGCTGCCCGGATGTTCCTGAAGATGTATTATATCCCGAAGCATCCTGGGGCAACAAAGATGAGTACTGGAAAAAATATGATGCTCTTGCTGCTCGCTTCAATGAGAATTTCAAACTGTTCGAAAAAGGCTGCTCGCAAGAAGTTATTAATGCGGGACCAAAGCGTTTATCTACTGTAAAGTAATTTTAATGCGGGATAGCACACACTATCCCGCTAATTGGAGTAGTTATGAAAAAGAGTTTTGCTTTAGTATCTGTTCTATTCTTAGCAATTGTTTTTTTTAGCTCATGCAAAAATGAAGATAGCAACCCCTTTTCTCTTCCCGAAGTGACAGCACCGGTGATAGCAACAAATTCGACAACGGAAAATTTTAGCTATAGTATAGTTGCCAAAAATTATACTAAGCAGGAAGTTTATAATATTCAAGTCGTTTCGGACTCAATTAAAATTTCATATGCAACCAATTCTGTAACCAGCGGACAAATGGAAGTATTGGTTGAATTGAAGGATGGGACTAAGTTGGTCTCGAGAAATATATCCGGTGTATTAGCTGCCAACGACTATAAAAAAATTAAGAGTCCCCTTTCGAAAGTAACTTTGAACTACTCTAACTTTACCGGGCAGTTTGCACTCAGCTTAAACAATGCATTTTAGTTTTTAATTTGACTCTGTTAGTAAAAAACCCGCAGCTGCGGGTTTTTTAATCAATTTACAGTCAGAGACGGCTATACAATTCCTTGCGATTTTAAGAAAGGTGTATATGCTTTATCATCGCCCATTATGTGAAGTGTAAGCCAATCTTTAAGAAAATTCATGACATCAAGCGTTAATACGGATTTACCGTTGTCGAAATCTGCTTTCAACTTAACTACTTGCTGAACTAACGCATCATGCTCTTTTAAGTGAGCATCGGTTTGCGGGTAATTATATTTACGAAAAATATCTTCTTCGGTTTTAAAATGATAGACTGTGTAATTTGTTAGCTCATTCAAAATTCCCGATAAAGCTGCTTTACCCTTACCCTCTTTCATTCTGTCGTGTAATGTGTTAACCAGTTCAACAAGTTTCATATGCTGGTTATCAATTTGGGTAATGTTTACCGAGAGTGTGGAATTCCATTGAATTAGCGCCATGTGTTTTCCCTATATTGTTAGAAAGTTATAGTGTATTAGGATAGTTGATTTATTTAATCGAATAATTTATTAAGTAACAGATTAATTTTATTTGAAGAGTCGGTAGGAATCCAAATAGTAAATATTGAGCCGATATTGGGGGTACTTTGCACAGTTATTTTTCCATTCATAAGATGAATTGTTTTTTGGGCAATTGTTAAGCCAAGCCCAAAACCTTCATAGTTTCTATTATAGCCTTCCGAGGCTTGCCGGAAAGCTTCAAAGATTTGTGATTGGTCTTCCGGTGCAATTCCAATACCAGTATCTTGTACACTTATTAATGCATATTCAATGTTATTCTCGAATGAGTACCCGGCATTAATTTTTATTCCTCCGTTAATAGTAAATTTTATTGCGTTATCGAGTAAATTATTAATGATTAAGGAAAGATATTTTTCTTCCGAAGTAATTATTATTTCTCTTACGGCGGAATCGAATTCAAGGGTTAACGATTTCTGTTTAGCCTCTTGGCTATACAAAGCTACGCTGCTTCGAAGTAAAGAAATGACATTAATCTTTTTCATTGCGAATTTAAGATTGGAAGATTCCAGGTGTGAAAGCAGCAGTATGTTTTCCAGTGAATTCAATAATCGTTTCCCGCCGCTTTGTACAGCATGAATCATTTCTATTTGTTCTTTTTCAGTTAACTCAAATTCTAATAATTCACTAAATCCAAGAATAGAAATGAGCGGCGTTCTAAACTCGTGACTCATATTGGCGAGCAAAGCCGATTTTGCTTTTTCAGCTTTCTCAACCTTAGCTTTAGCCTGGAATAATTGTTCCTCAGCCAGTTTTCGTTCAGTGATGTCTTCTTGCACACCAAGGTAGTTAATTATTTTACCTGCCGGGTTCTTAATAGGAGATATGTGAGCATAAACCCAAATCAGCTCGCCATTTTTTTTCTTCATCATATGTTCCCCCGTCCATTGCTCGCCGCTTCTAACTGCATTATAAGATGCCTTATAGCTTTCGCTGTCTAAACCTTTGCCTTTAAAAATCGCGGGCGTTTTCCCTAATAATTCTGCAAGAGTATATCCCGTTTTAGCACATATTGCTTCATTGGCATATTCAATTTTCGCTTCTAAGTCGGTAATTGTAATTAGAGAGTTAGTCTGCTGGACAGCCAATAAAAGTTTCAGATTTTCCTGTTGCGCTTTTTCTCTTTCCAAAATTTCGTTTTTAAGTTCATAGTTAATTTTACCTAATTCTTTTGTTCTCTCTTCTACACGATGCTCTAACTCAAAACGGGATTGCTGAATTTTGTCTTCCATCATCTTCCTTTCGGAGATATCAAGGAAGCTGATAATTTGATATTCGTATTTATCAATCAATATGTCTGACGTAGCATAAATTATCGGTACAGCATTTCCTTCGGCAGTTATTAATAGCGCTTCTTCTTTTGTAATAATTTCATCCTTAAAAACGTTGTTGTCGAATAACAAGAAGAAGTTATCCTTTTCTTTTCCAATCAAATTTTCCTTCGGAGTGCAAATAAGGTTTACTGCTGTTTGGTTAGCGTCTTGAATTAGCTTGGAAGATTTATCAATCAGAAAAATTCCTTCGTGAATCGAATCTATAATTTTGTGTAAATCTTCTGTTCCTTGTTTCAGATTGTTTATTTGTTCAATCAGCTCGGTTTTTCCTTTACTTTCTTTTGAAGTGTTTTTATTGCTGACTGATAATTGGAAATATTTTAAAGTAAAAATTAAAGTTAGCGCTGAAAGAACTAACTGAGTTTCTTCACTAAGTATGATTTTTTTTTCAATAATTAGAAGCAGAAAAGAGAAAACCATTTCATTGGATTTAATAGGAATTAAGTACGCTACTTCGTAGAAGCTTATTTGTTTTTGAGTACTTTTGCCCGATTTCAAAGTCTCGGATAAAAATCCGGCTTCTATCAAATCGCCAAATACTTTTCTTGCCTCAAATGAGGAAAGCGAGGAGTAGGTACCGGTTAACACAAACTCAAAAGTTGTTTGGTTAAGTAAAAAAAATGATGCCACTCTGCAGTTAGTAAGCTTGCTGCATTCGGCATTCAACTGCGAAATCAAATCATTCGCATTCGTTGATACAGAAGACCCGGGTTGTAAGAATCTTAAAACCGAATTCAGACTGCCATATTTTTCTTTGTAATTTTCAGACATATCAATCACATAAGCATCATTTTAATTGTATGAGAATAATCATCAATAAATTTGTCCTTAAGAGAAAGAATTGTACCACGTCTAAGCTTTAATGCATCCCAGATGATTGGATTTGGTTGAGGGATTAGGTTATCGCCTGAAAAGCCGAAACCAAGTATGTGAGCAACAATATTTCCGAGATGAACAGAAGCCAGCAGTGTATTTGTTTCTTTTGCTTTTTGTTCCATATGATGATTATAAATTATGTCTTGAATATTCTGAGGGATTCTCCACTTATCAGCCAAGATTTGACCGGCGCTTGCATGATCTATTCCAAAAACTTCTTTCTCAGCATCTTTAATCCGGCATTTTTTTTCTACGACAAGCTCCATAACCTTTTGATACTCTTTCACTGCGAATTCAAGAAAAATAATTTTCCCTATATCATGAAAAACCCCGGCGAGAAAATAGTTTTCAACATTTTTCTCGCCCATTGCCAAACCAATATTTCTTGTAATTACACCAACTCCAATTGAGTGTGCCCAAAGATCAACCGGGCGCAAACCACGAACATTTTTATCTTTAGAAAACATCTTCATTACGGATAAGGAAAAAACAATATTTTTTACTTCGTTGTGTCCCAGGTACATCAGCGCTTGCGAAATCGAATCTAGTTTCCCGTGTAATCCATAGAGCGGAGAGTTTGCAACCTTCAAAACCTTAAATGCAGAAGTTTGATCTGAGGAAATGATCTTTGCAATTTTCTCGTTGGTTGCCAGCGGGTCTTCGATAGCTAATGAAAGCTGAGTATAAATTGTTGGCAGTGTAGGTAAATTATTTACTGATGTTCTGATCTTTTCGCTGATATCCATTTGAGCCGGCTGCTATTTTTGTTTTGAAATTGTTTGCACAGCAAGATTGAAAAGATCCATTTCTTGGTCATTCATCGGTGTCCAATTCATCCTCTTTTTAAGAATTGTCATCGTCTCAAAATCCAGCGCCGAGGTTAAATCAGCGGGCACTTCCGGCTCATCCGAATTAATAACTACCGCTTGAATTCCCCACGTCTTAAAAAGACTAATGTGGTTTTCCGTTAATATAGTTCCGGAGGGAAGCAGCATTTGTCCGTATAAATTTTTTACAAATTCTGTCAGCTCCATACCGGCAGTAATGTCGGCAGTATAGATTATTCTCGTAGCCATCTTATTCCAGATAAAATCCAAGTTATTATCCTCTTTTTTTTGAAAAATTTTAGACTCTGTGTATTAAAAAAAGAACCTGGTAAGAAGCTAATCCGGCAAGTGCAAAAACAGCTCATTTTCTAATAGATAAAACTTTATTTTAGAAAAATTTTTGATGAACAAAATATTTCTACAGAATCATCAAACATTTAAGTCAAGTTTCAACTTTAATCTGCTTATGCTATATTCGCACACGATTTGTGCTTTTTAGAAAATCAAAAGGAGTAAAAAATTGCCAATTTCGAAGCGTGTTAGTAAGATTGGTTTATCACCAACAATGAAGGTAGCCGCCGAAGCAAAAGAAATGCAAATGCGGGGCGAAGATGTAATTGATCTGACAGTTGGTGAGCCGGATTTCCCTACACCACAGAACATAAAAGATGCGGCTGTTCGGGCTATCAATAATAATTTTACTAAGTACACAAACAATGTCGGTATAATCGAACTGCGGGAAGCTATAGCTAATAAATTTAAAAATGATAACGAGCTTTCTTATTCACCAAATGAAATAATTGTTTCTGCCGGGGCAAAGCAAAGCCTTTACAATGCAATTCAAGCGCTTGTCTGTGTTGATGATGAAGTGATTATTTCTTCTCCCTACTACGTTTCTTATCCGGAAATGGTTTCGCTTGCTCACGGGAAGTCAGTTATAATTCCAACAACTGAAGAATCCGGCTTTAAGATTACTCCGCAGCGGCTAAGAAATGCAATTACTGAAAAAACAAAACTGTTGATACTTTGTAATCCTTGTAATCCAACCGGAACAGCTTATACAAAAGAGGAACTTGAAAAACTTGTACAAGTAATAGATGGAACGCGAATCTATATTCTTTGTGATGAAATTTATGAAAAGATCATCTATGATGATTTTCAATTTTTTAGTGTTGCCGCATTAAATGAAAAAGTAAAAAGTAAGACTGTTACAATTAATGGTCATTCCAAAGCTTATTCTATGACCGGATGGCGACTTGGCTATGCTGCAGGACCCCAAGAAATTATCAACGCGATGAGCAAGTACCAGAGCCACAGTACCGGTAATGCCTCTTCAATTTCCCAGGCGGCTGCATTAGAAGCGCTAACAGGGCAGCAAGAATCTGTTGAATTAGCAAGAAAAGAATTTGAACGACGCAGAAATTTTTTGCACGAAGCACTTACTTCTATTGACGGCTTAACATGTTACAAACCGGAAGGAGCGTTTTATCTCTTTCCAAATGTTTCAGCTTTCTTTCACAAATCTGCAGACGTACTTAGAATAGAAAACTCATTTGATCTTTCCATGTACTTGCTCTACAAAGCTAAAGTGGCTACAGTGCCGGGTAGCGCGTTCGGCTCCGATGGTTACATACGTATTTCTTATTCAACTTTTATGGATAAATTAGTTGAAGGCGCTAAACGAATTAAAAACACATTGGATCAACTTACTTAACAACGGCTCTATATGAAATGGAAATTTGTTTTTGCTCTACAGATAATGCTCGTATTATTTTTTGCAAACTCTTCTGCACAAGATAAAGTTGTTAATCTATGGGAAGGCAAAATTCCCGGTGTGATTGTAAACTCAAAATATGTCGAAGAAAATTTAGTTCTGGAAAGCGGCGCAATTCGTATTCAGAAAGTTACTAATCCAACTTTAAGTGTTTTTCTGCCGGAGAAAGAAAAAGCAAATGGAAGTGCAATTGTTATTTGCCCGGGCGGTGGATATAAGGTTCTCGCTATTGATCATGAGGGAATTCAAATTGCAAAGTGGTTTAACAAGCTTGGTTTTGCCGCTTTCATACTTAAGTACAGATTGCCAAACGATACAATTATGGTGAACAAAAACGTTGGTCCTCTTCAAGACGCACAAGAAGCAATTCGCTTTGTTAGAAGAAACTCCGCGCAGTGGAATATTAACCCGGCTAAGATTGGCATTATTGGTTTTTCAGCCGGCGCTCATCTTGCATCAACCGCTGCCACTCATTTCAATGAAAAAATTTATAATTCTGATACTATCAGCGCTCGTCCGGATTTTTCATTACTAATCTATCCGGTAATTTCAATGAAGGATGAAGTCACCCACCTTGGTTCGAGAAGAAATCTTTTGGGAGAAAATCCTTCGCAAGAGTTGATTCTACATTTTTCCAACGAAGAACAAGTAAGCAAACTTACACCGCCAACTTTCCTTGTTCATTCACGGGATGACAATACGGTTCCTA
The DNA here is from genome assembly GCA_001803165.1 of Stygiobacter sp. RIFOXYC2_FULL_38_25. Lineage (GTDB taxonomy): Bacteria > Bacteroidota > Ignavibacteria > Ignavibacteriales > Melioribacteraceae > Stygiobacter. The sequence goes on from MHAZ01000014.1 coordinate 101,482, forward strand.
TAGAAAACAGCATAAATTATTTCTTAGCATTAAAGAGAAATAACATTCCGGGTGAGCTCCACATTTTTGAAAAAGGTGGACATGGTTACGGAATGGGAAGAGAAAAAGGGACTGAATTACAGTGGACAGAAATGTGCAAGAGTTGGTTAATTCAGCGTGGAATAATGTTAGCTGATTAAGTAGGACTCTATTGCCTTGTAAACTTTATCAATCGGCATTTTTTGTCCGGTCCACAATTCATAAGATTTTGCACCTTGCTCAACGAACATTTTTAATCCGGTTACAATAGTTGCACCTTGAGATTCTGCAAGGCGGAGCAATTTCGTTTTAACCGGATTGTAAACAACGTCGAAAACAATTTGTCCATTCATAAACGATTCTTTAATTGTTGTAGCCGAATCATCAACGTTTGGATACATTCCCATAGAAGTTGTGTTAACTATCAGTTTCGAATCACGAAATGTTTCTACAAGATCGGGCGGCACAAGCGGCATAGATTTCATTTCTGTAAAAAGCATTTTCGCGGAGAAATATTCTTTGAGTGATTCTCCAATCTGATCTGTCCTGTTAATAATTGTTATGTGTCCAACTTTGAACGTTCTTATAAGCGCATAGATTACACCGCGCGCAGCGCCTCCGGCGCCTATAACCGCAACTTTAGCTCCGGCAATTTCATCTTTATAGGGAAGTAACGATTCTATAACACCGTGAACATCTGTGTTGTAACCCCGAAGCGTTCCTTCATCATTTACAATTGTATTTACAGCACCAATAATGCTCGCTTCTTCTGAAACATCTTTTAACAATGGTAAAACTTTTTCTTTTAGCGGAACAGTAACGTTAAAACCTTTTATTCCGAGTGCGTTCATGCCCTTCAATGCATCTTTCAATGCAGCAGGAGGAACATCAAACGGAAGATATAAATAGTTCAAGCCGGAAAGTTCGAACGAAATGTTGTGCATCAGCGGAGAGAACGATTGTTTGATTGGGTGACCAATAACGCCAATGATCTTAGTGTTCTGATTAAATTTATTTTGTACTTGCATTAACAATTAGGATTTATTCTCATCAATAAGTTTAATAAAAAGTTTTGAAGTCTTTACTTCAGGATATTCATGTGTAAACTTGTTTCGAGTATTCGGATCGAGAGCGAATGCTTTTTTCAAACACTCAATTGCCTCTTGAGTATGGCTTAGAATAAAATTAATCTTTGCCTTTCCGTAATAAGGATTCGCATCCTCTGATTTAAGAACAATACATTTATCGAACGCTTCAATTGCTTCAAGCCACTGCCCGACTTCTACATACGTTTCGGCAAGTTTGAACCAAGCCTCAAAATTAGTTTCGTTTAACTCTATTGTCTTCTTGTAACTCTCTATTGACTCTTGCAATTGCCCGATTGAGTATTCCAATTCTGCTTTCGCGATCCAAGCATCTTCCGGATTTGTTGTTAGCGTTATCGAGGTATTAAAATCTTTTAGCGCTAATTGGAATTTACCAATCATGTCGTAGCAAAATCCGCGAGCAAGAAAAGCTTCGTAATATCCCGGATCAAGTTTAATTGCCTCAGTATAATTACGAATTGCTTGATTGTATTTGTGTTCCTCTTCGTAAATCTGTCCCATGTTGTAAAGAACAGTTTCATCAGTGGGATCTAACTCGTAAGCTTTTTTATACGCAATCAGTGCATCTTTTGTTCTGTTTACTTGCGAATAGGCGTAACCAACATTGAACCAAGCGCTGGAAAAATCATCACGTAGGGCAATTGAAAGCTCGAAACAATTTATAGATTGTTGATACTTTTCAGCGCGTACAAGAACAATTCCTTTATTATACCAAGCTGTAAAACTATTCGGGTCCAACTCCAAATACTTATCATATGTTTGCAATGCTTCATCTAATCTATCTGAGTTCTCATAGCAAAAACCAATTTCGTACAATGCTTCCATGTACTCGGGGTCTATTTCCAATGCTTTGTTAAAATATTGAATCGCATCATCGAACATTTCTTTCTTTTCATACAAAACACCTAAGCTAAAAAGAATTTCTTCGTTGGAAGGTTCAATACTAAACGCCGTTTGCAGAGATTGCAGAGCTTCTTCAAACATTCCAAGATTATCTTCGGCAATAGATTTGTTAATGTAGGTTTCGACATCGTTTGGATTGAGTGAAAGAGCTTTTTCAAAACAATGATATGCTTCTTCGAAAACAAAAGAATTATTTAGCAGGATACCTTTAAAATGCCATGCTTCGGAATTATAAGGGGCTATGTTTAAAACCTCATTTACCAACAGCAAACCATCGTCAACGTAATCATAATCAACACACATCTCGATTGTTTCTTCCAAAAAATCCAAAGAAGAAATTGTTGTACCGTTTTGTATATGTTCTTTACAAATAATAATCTTTTCTTTTAACTCCGCTTCATCATACACCGATTCTCCGTCATTATTCAGAAAATCCTCGGAAAAACTCATCAAAACTCCGTATTAATTTTGTGGGAAAATGTATAGCTAACAAAAGTGAAAATCAAGTTGGATTTGAAAAGAGAAATATCTATGACGACTTAATTGGACAACGTCATCACTTCTTTATTAGAAACTCTTTTAACTCCATGTGTGATTTTTAAGATGTGGAATTTTAGCTCTGTACCAAAATGATCTTTATAAAGCCGCCCGATTTTTTTTACAAAATTATCTGTTAGTTTCCCTTCAACAATGTTAAATACGCTTTTTATTGGCGAGCAACTTATCATCTTTGAACTGAGTACCCCGGGCAACTTCACTGCTTCAGTTACAATAAAATCCGAATTGTCGTTGCTGATTTCATAATCTTTAGAAAGGCTCCAGTGAGATTCTGTAATAAGCACTCCAAAATCTTCCATCATTCCTTTTCTTAGAAACTTAACTGCACTCTCTGCTCTTTTTCTTTCATTCACATTATAAAGCACTCTATTAAAAATTCTGTGCGGCAACATATGATAATGTCTTAGAAGGAAGTCTGATTCCACATCGCGTAAATTTTTTATTCCCCAGATATACAAACGCAACCCTTTAACACCAACCTCGCATTCTTCAACTCTTTCGTTACATCTCTCCTGCGGATTTATAATTGCTTCTTTGGTATCACAAATAACAATATTTAATTCTCTATCAAAAAAATTAATGTACTGACTGTTTTTAGTACGTAGATCATAATTGTAAATTTTTCCTTCTTTGCCATTCTGAGCCGTATGGTGATGTGCTTGATTTGAAATTTTACCTATAACAGGAGTTTCATTTTTCTTAATGAGATCAAGTAGCAGTTCATCCTCAACGTTAAGTGAATAAACCTTTTTAATATTATTCACAAAAGCAACCTGCATCCCTGCTAACGAGCCTAATCCTAAACATTCCGGCACATTTGACGAAATGACGCAATCGAAACCAAGTTTTATAAGTTCTTGTTCATTTAACATTTTTGTTAAGTGTCTTAACAAATTGAACTCGTTGCAATCTATTTGTTCCAGCGAATCGAAAGTGGTACTTAAAAATTTATCAGAATCTGCCGAGGCAAAGTTTACAACTCTATCTTTCCTTTTTCGAATAAGAACAGTCCATACTCTATTAACGCAAACTGAAAGCAAAACACCTTCGTTATAATGAGTGTGATCTCCAAGTAAGATTAAACTTGCGGGAGAAACTGTGATTGAAACGTGATCGGAAGAGCCGTATGTGCTTTCAAATTTTCTAAGCGCTTTATAAACTAGCTCGTTATCACCGTTTAGTCCGTTCATATAAATCACCTTATCGAAAGAGTATGGAATGTTTTTGTCTTATTAAAATTACGAAAATTGCGGTTAATCGAACATATGCTTTTGAAAAATTAGTTTTTTAAGAAGTTATTAGCTCTTGTTTCGCGGATTAAGAATTTTCTGATTGGCTCGATCAAGTTACGGGATTGTCTATCGCTGAACAGTAGAAACTCTTCCTTATGCAATACTCTACTTAGCGCCCGTACTGTTGAAGCAATTATAGAAACCAAATTCGTTTGCGAGGTAATAATTTCAACAGGAAGCAAAAATATAGTATCGAAAACCGACGATTCCACAAGACGCATTGTCTCACTAAACGATAGTTCATCAAGATGCATTCCATGTTTTATCATTCCGGATTTTTGCCTTAGACTTAACTCAAACTTCATTCTTTCCATAAGGAGTCTGAGAGCATTATCCGTTGTAATTTTTATCTCAATCATTTTCGCTTTCGATATTTCCAATTCTAACATTAAATACAATAATAAAGTTTCAAGATTGGCCCCGGCTTAAACCGGGGCTAATCGTTATGCAGTAGCTAAAACTGATGTGACCTTTCCAGCGGCATCTTGAAGTGAAGTAGCAACAGAGAAATTTAATCCGGAGCTTTCCAACATTTCTTTAGCTTCTATTGCGTTTGTACCTTCGAGACGAACAACAATAGGAACAGTAACAGATACTTCGTTCACCGCATCAATAACACCTTGAGCTACACGGTCGCAGCGAACAATCCCGCCAAAAATATTTATTAACAATGCTTTCACGTTGGGATCGGAAAGAATAATCTTGAAACCATTGGCTACTGTTTCTTTATTAGCTCCGCCACCAACATCCAAAAAGTTAGCGGGTTCTCCGCCGGCAAGTTTGATGATATCCATAGTTGCCATTGCGAGTCCGGCACCATTTACCATACAGCCAACGTTTCCATCCAGTTTAATGTAATTCAAATTGAATTTGGAAGCTTCGATTTCGAGCGGAGCTTCTTCGTTCAAATCTCTGTATGCTACAATTTCCGGATGGCGGAAAAGCGCGTTATCATCAAAATTCATTTTAGCATCGAGAGCAAGAATTTTATCATCATTAGTAATAACGAGCGGATTGATTTCGAGCATTGAAGCATCTGTTTCTTCGTAAGCCTTGTAAAGTTTCATAATGAAGCTCGTAAAACTCTTGAATGCCGCGCCTTCTAAACCTAATCCAAACGCAATTTTTCTTGCTTGGAAAGATTGAATTCCGGTAGAAGGTTCAATCCATTCCTTAATAATTTTTTCAGGAGTCTCTTCCGCAACTTTTTCTATTTCCACTCCGCCTTCCGTAGAAGCCATGATTACATTTTTAGAAACAGCGCGGTCCAATAAAATTCCGAGATAAAGTTCTTTCTTGTAATCGAGTCCTTCGGTGATGAAAAGTGTTTGAACAATTTTACCTTCAGCACCGGTTTGATGTGTAACGAGCAAATTGCCAAGCATCTTGGAAGCATAATCGCGCGCTTTTTCTGTATCGGTTGTAAACTTAACACCGCCTTCAAGAATTAATTCTTCTCTGTTGGAAGGATTGTAGAGTTTTCCCTTTCCTCTTCCGCCGGCATGAATCTGAGATTTAACTACGTATTGATTGATTCCGCGTGCTTGAAGCTCGCTAATAGCAGAATCGAATTGAGAAAGATCTTTGATTGCAATTCCATCTTGAACCGGAACGCCATACTTTTTTAAAACTTCTTTTGCTTGATATTCATGGATTTTCATGATTGATCCGCTTGTAATAGGTGAAAAATGATTAACTACCGTTTGAACGGGTGAAAAATTACGGGATTCGCTTCTGAGAATCAATTTGACAAAAATTTATCTCTCCAATAAGAAATTTGAACTTTATTGAACCTTTGCCGGTAAATTAGTTGTTATAACATTAATTAAATCTTGCTGTAAAGGAATCGCCATGAACAAAAAACAAAAAGTAGTTTTGGTTACTGTATTAGCAATAATTGTGTTATCACTTGTTGTTTGGATTGCCAGCGGAACAGAAATTTTTACCAAGACACAAGTTTTGGTAGAGCAGAAAGATGAGCTCTTTGGATGGACAGAAAAAAAGTGGGTGGATAAATTTATCTGGGGCTTAGATTTAAGCGGTGCCATCAGCGGAATAAGTTTTCTAATAGGAGCAATTTTATTTTTCTTTTTCAGAACCAAAAAATCAGAGAGGAATTGAAATGAATAGATCTATAATTCTTGCAATTGTTGTATTAATATCATCATTCTCACTACAAGCGCAAGGCTTCAAAGTGAAGGCAAAGGGAAGTCAAACTTTTGACTTTGAAGATAAAGCCGGCAAGAACCAAATAACTTTCTTTAGCACCACTCCGCTGGAAGATATTAATGGAACTGTAAATGCAATTTCCGGAAATGTTTCTTTTGATATCGCAAACTTTGCCAAAACAGTAAAAGGAAAAATTGTTGTTAAGGTCGCTTCAATGAATACAGGGATAGAATTAAGAAACTCTCACTTAAAAGGTGCAAACTGGCTGAACGAAAAGAAATTTCCGGAAATTATTTTTGAATTGAAATATGTTGAAAACGCAAAGCAGACTGCCGATAACAAAATTGAATTCAAGGCTAAAGGAAATTTTACGCTTCACGGTGTAACTAAAGAAATCACCTCTGATGTTGAGGCAGTTTATTTAGATGAGAACGAGCAAACACAGAAACGCTCACCGGGAGATTTGCTGGGTCTTAGAACAAAGTTTAAGGTTAGTCTTTCCGATTATGATGTAGATAATGCGGTAGTTGGTAAGAAAGTAGCCGATACAATTGAAGTAACGGTCAATATTGTTGGAGCGAACAAATAGTCTGTAAACTTAAAATGAAGCGATTTTGCTTTTATTTTTTATTTAGTACATGAAAAAAGAGCCCCTATGGGGCCCTTTAAAACTTTATTCCAAGCTTATACAAGGATTGTTACCATATTTGTCTCTGTATATCGCGTAATAAGTAGCATTACCGGTAACAGTTATTGTTCTACTTTGACTCGTAACACCATCATTCCATCTGACAAAATTTAATGTATATCCACAAGCATTGATTGAGGATGCGGCTACCAAAGTATGAGAGGTACCCTGTTCCCATTGAAAAGTGCCGCCATTAGTGGAATTTACCCCATCTATGATATAATTGTTTCCACTTGTTGGCTCAGGATCAGTCGATGCTATTGTAACGTCGTAAAAAACAGGTTGTGGAATTTGGTTAATATATATTCTATTCTCCTGTTCTACTTGAGAGACAGAAAGCCATAGGTCCAATCCTGGGGGCTGAGTTGTATAACTTTTAGCGACAGCGCGAAAATAATGAGTTCCAATACTTAAATATCGTGCTGTAGAGTAAACATGTGATAAACCACAAGTATTTACCGGATAATTATCAGGGGAATGGTAGACATCGATTTGGACACCATCAACATAATAGTATATTTCAAAATTTCTAAATTGACCTTGAAATAATGTGGAACATAATCCATAAGCGCTAAATGTTATATCTACATTCATTCCCGACCCATAAGTGTTAAATGAAGTTTGATCTGCCGGTGTGATTGTAATGGATTGTGCCATGATGCTACTTGTTTGGGTTAACATCAAGCATAATAAAAACAAAATTAATAGATACTGCTTTTTCATTTTTACAACTCCTTAAGTTTGATAAAATAATAATTAGTTTTTGTGTACAATATGGTGAGCAGCCATGGAACACAAATAGATTACCAGACAAAAATGCTCGTACCTCCCATAGTAAGTTGACGGAATCTAATTATCTTGATTTATGAGATGGGTTATTTCTTTTGTGTGTAAAATGTTCATTTTACCCCCATGATTAATTCGTCTTATGTATAATTAATTTATATGTAAAATAATAATTACTATTAAAAAAACAAGTGAAAAAAAAGAAAATTAAAGTGCATTTTTTAATGGGCTATTTTAGCAAAAGATTTTCTTTCTAAATCCGCAATGGCAATGTAATAGTCAATAACAGCATTAAGGCTATTTAATTTAGTATCTGTTAGTTTCAATTGTATTTGGGACAGATTAAAACTAGTAACATTACCGGTTTTAAATCTCTCTACACTTATGGAATAACTTTTTTCAGCAATATCAACGCTCTTATTAAGAATTTCTACTCTCGCTTTTGCAGAGTTAATCTTGTTAACGGCGGAAAGAATTTCTTTGGTGATTTGCTTTTTAAGGTTCTCCTTTGAAAGCTCTGCAATTTTCAAATTTGTGGCGGCTGCATCGGCAGACAGAGAGTTCTTCCCCCAGTCGAATACCGGAACAGAAACAGTAATAGTAACACTTCGGGATTCTCCAAAATGTTTAAAAATGTTTGCCAAGAGATCATCATTCTTATTTAATCCATAGCTCGCATTTACTTCCACCTTAATCGAATTAAGAGAATTGATTTCATCAATAGTGATCCTATTTAATTCAAGTTCGAATTCGGCATTAAGTAAATCAATTCTGTTTTCCAAAGCCTTCTTTGTAATAGATTCATTATCAAGAATTATAGGTGTATAATCAAGTTGAATGTTTATATCGAAATCCTCATTTAATCCCAATCCAATTAGTATTTTAAATTCGTTTTTAGCCTCTTCAAACATTTGCCGAGAATTAAGCAATTCGTTTTTACTTGACGCATAATCCACCTCTAATTGTAAGGCATCAACTTCTGCAATCAGTCCCGCTTTATATTTACTCATAGCTGTTGAATAAGATTCTTCAGTTTGTTTAACCTTTTCTTCCGTTATTTCAAGACTTTTTTTAGTTTTATATAAATTCAAAAAAGATGAGGTGACGTTAAATATAAGATCTCTTTCTGCCTGAGTGTAATTTCTCTTCATTTTTTCAAAACTAATTTCAGATCTTCTTAAACTAGCAAGCTGAGAATTAAATGAAAAAAGCGGCTGCCGTAATTGAATGCTTAAATTGGAGAAATAATCCCGTGAACTACTCGAACTTACATTAAATTGATCTCGTCCAAAAATTGAACCCGTTATTGCAAGCGTTCCATTCGAGAACAAAAGTGGTTGGTTCACTCTAAGTCTGCCCTCAAAGGTTGTATTACCTACAGAGAAAAACTGATCGGAACCCAATAAAGGATTAAACTGACTGGAAAGAGTTCTAGAATACCTGGGCAAATCGAATTCAAGATTAATTGAAGATCTGAATCCCATCCTTACCGCATCAAAACTATTTTGTGCACTTAGCAAAGTATGTTTTGAAGATTGAATAGTAAAACTTTTCTCTAACGCAATTGCAACAGCATCGTTAATTGTTAATATTTTTTGGGCGAATAAATTTGTATTGTATAGAATCGCTAACAAAAAAAGAAATATAAAATTTTTCATGGGTTAACCATTATATTAGGCTAAGAACGGAAGTAAAATCCAAGTAACTCGCATTATTATTCATATCTAAGAGATTCAATAGGGTCGTTTCCAGCAGCTCGTTTAGCCGGCAATATCCCAAAGAGAAGTCCAACACCAATTGAAACTAGAAAAGCCAATATCACGGAGAATGGTGTTATAGCTGTTCTCCATCCGGCATATTCGGAAATTACTGATGTAAGAAAGTACCCCGTAAGAATACCAAACAATCCGCCGGAACCGCTTATTAAAAGTGCTTCAAACAAAAATTGATGTAAAATATCTTTCTTGGTAGCACCCATTGCTCTTCTGATTCCGATTTCTTTTGTTCTTTCCAGAATATTTGCGAGCATAATATTCATTATGCCTATACCGCCAACCAAAAGAGAAATACCGGCAATTGCTCCCATTACTATATTAAAAATATTTTGAGTTTTTTGTTTTTTTTCCAATAGCTCTTCGGGAACTATAATCTCATAATCACCCACTCCATAATGCCGGCGCTCCAATACTTTCTTAATAAGCTCAACCGCAACATAAATTGAAGCGCTTTTTTTTACCTTAGCCGTAATTTGATTTATCGAAAATCTCTCGGAAAAAGAAGGAGAAAATACATTTTGCGTTGACTGATTAAAATTTCCAAGTGGTGATATCACTCTTTGATTAAAAGAAGGTACCGACAATCTATAAATAAGACTAGTAATTGGAACATAAATTTCATCATCAAAATTTTTAATACCAAAATCATTATTTACAAAAGACTTAGTTTGTTTTGAAGATAAAACTCCAACTACATTAAACCATATATCATCAATCTTTATTTGTTGCCCAACTGCATTTGTGAATTTGAATAATTTTTCCTTAATACCGTAACCTAGTACGCAAACATTCGATGTGTTATCAACGTGAAAGTCCTTTAAGAATGTGCCTTCTTTGATATCGGAATTAAAAAGGACCTTATAAGATGGAGTAGTACCAACAACATTTGTTTCTAAACGAATTGAATTGCTATAAATATTTTTTAACAATTCTCTATGCACTGTGATGGATTCCACAAATGGATTTAAGTCCTTTATTGAAATAGCGTCACGAAGGTTTAACCCTGGTGAAAATGAAGCCTTTAGATTCTTTGCAGTTACAGCACTTTTTGCTTTAATCAGAATATTGTTAGTTCCTAGCAATTCAATTTGCTCAAGGGTTTCTCTTCTAGCACCCTCACCAATGGACATCATTGAAATAACTGAACCAACACCAAAAATTATTCCGAGCATTGTTAATAACGAACGCAATTTATTTGCTTTTAATTCTTGAAGGCTAATAAGCAAACTTTCAAGTTTATTCATTTACTCTTTCCAATGGAGTATGCTTCGGTACTATTAATGGATTCATCATTAGTATTAGTTTTTATTTCGGCGTTAGGATTTAATAGTGCTATCTCATCGCTATCCGATAGTCCATTAGTTACGACGATATAATCTTCATTTTTTTCTCCTAGTTGTATTATTCGCTCTGAAAAACCGGAGCCATGTTTAATGAATACTATATTTGCATCATTATTTCTGAATACAGCCTCCTGAGGTATATAAAGAACTTTTGTTCTTTGCTTAACTATTACTTTGTTAATTGTAGTCATCCCTGGACGCAAAATTGACGATGAATTATCCATGGACACTATGACCTCAAATACCTTGATATTAGAAGTCATGTCTTTATTTTTGCCAATAGAAGAAACTGAAGAGATTGTTCCGAAAAAACTGGAATCGTTATAAGCATCAAGCCTAACAATTACTTTCTGACCAACTTTAATGTTACTAATATCTACCTCATTAATGAATGTACGACTCTCCATAGAAGATAGATCCGGCAAAGTAATTATTTCGGCTCCAGCCCATGGCGTATCTCCAATCGAGTATTTTCTACCCTGATTAGAAAAGTTATTGCTATATACAACTATGCCTTCGGATGTTGCTTTAAGAGTGAGAAGTTCTAAATCCCTCTGTACCTTCGTTATTTCATCACGTTTTTGTCTTATTTCAACATCCATTCTTTCTACATCTGATTTGTTAATGCTTAGCCTGGATTTATATTCTTGCTTGGTTTGTTCAAAACCTATCTTATTCTTTTCATGTTCAAGTTTAGCTTGTTGTTGAACAGCTGTCGCCTCAAATTTTAGCTGGTCAAGCTTCATTAGGGACAATTCAAAACTAAGTTCTGCACTTTTGAGTTGAGATTCCATTTGTGCAAGAGAAGCATTTTGATTAGCCTTTAGTTTTTCTTTGTCCATTAAGGTTAATTCTAACCTCGTCTGAGCATCTTTAAGACTGCTTAATATTTCCGATGGATCAAATTTACAAACGATATCTCCCGGTTTTACAAAAGTACCTTCAGATATTAGATAAACGATTTTTAGATTACCTCGAACTCGAGGGGCAGTAATTGAAATTGAATTCTTCGCTCGTAGCTCACCACTTTCGGTTATGGAAATTAAAAAGTTAGCTCGCTTAATTTTATATAGAGGGATATTATTATTTGACCCCACGGAAAAAACAAAATAGATTATTAATACAATTACAATAAGCCCCATAGTACTAATTGCAAATTTATTATTATGTAATTTGAGTTTATTAAACCTAGAGTGTAAAGCATTCCATGGAATCATATTAGTTTCGGAGGATTTCATTTAAACCCCTAGTAAAAGTGGATTTTCTAATCGAATAACGATACTGATTTTTTCTTTTTGCTACTATTTGACCAACCTTTGAGAACAATCTACAATAAAGTATATTTCAAATATTATGAATAAACACATATTGCATACTTTTGAATTTTAATCCTGAAACAAATTTGTTCATATATTTAAGAAAATTCAAGAGAGAAAAGCATACTACTTTACAAATTGGCCTATTCTTAAAAATTATTTTTTACGTTTTCGAAAACACTTGTTTATTTTTTTCATACTTCAAATGCCTTGCAAAATATCAAGTTAACTCAAAGCAAATTCAAGTTAGTACATATGGCTTTTCATCATCTCGCTTAACTTATTTTTTCTTCTCTTCAAAAATCTTATCAGATATTCCTTTATTAATCTTATAGTTAGCGTAGGTCATTATTACAGAGCCTTTAATTTTTGCTGACCTTCCCCTTCTGTTGTTGTCTTTCTTCTCAGCCATGGCGGGACCCTCCGGCAAATTTGCTTCTCCCAAGTTGAATGAAATTTTCAATACAGTTGGCAATGGCGTAGAAGCCGGTGTGTATGTGAATTCCGTTTTAACAGTTCCGCTTCTCTTGGTGGCTGTTTCAACTTTCCTAATTACCGATTGAGAAGCGTCAATCCAAAGTGTTGAGATAATAAAATTGGAAGTATCTGTATTAGGCACCAGTTTTACAACATCAAGTGATTTGCCTTCAACTTTATCGGAACGAACATATATAGCGGTGTAATCGCCAGTAAGCAATTGCATTGGAGAAAAGTTAGTTCCTTGTTTAGGAAGCATAGCAAAGCCTTCGGAATCAATTTTGAACTTATCCGGCTGCTTGAAATAAACTTTAGCTTTGCTTGGCGGAACTTTGATAAACTCCATATCAAGTTTAACTTCTACATCTGCTTGATAATCGGTTACCTTAGCAAATCGGGTCTTAAGCGCATCCAATAATTTATTCGGATCTTTGGTTTGAGCGTTGATAGAAACAACGAACAACGCAAATACAATCAAAAACTTTCTCATAATGACTCCTATGCTTAACTCAGAATATCTTTTCTAATGAATAAAAACGCTGTGAGCGCATAAAGAAAAACTATATGCCCAACCAAAACTAAAGCTGAATTTGCAAGTTCTTTATAATCTACCGGATCGGCAAAAAATCCATCCCACTGTATTAAATGACTAGTGAAAAAGTAAGGGCGTAAATTTTGCAGAAAATCCACCGGAATTGCAGATAGAATTAAGAACACAATTATTACAGCCATCGTTGTAACAATTGGTCCAATTGCATTGCTTACTAACGATGAGAAAAATATCGAGAATGCCATCACAGTCATCATACTTAAAGCCGCATAGGCATACGCCGAAGCCATTCTCCACATAACGTCACTTGGGGCATAAATAATTATTTTTTCTTTGAAGACAATCAACTCGCCGGAACCAAAGAAAATTAAACTGCCACCAAGACTAATTGCGAGCAAGAAAAGAATAAATAGAAATGTGTATGCGAATCCGGCCAAATATTTTGAAGTTACCAATGATAATCTGGAAACCGGTCGGGTAAGCAGCATTCTATATGTACCGGCAGTTGCTTCTCCGGCAAAAAGATCGCCGCCAACAAGAACAATCAAGAATGGAATATGCACGAACATCGCGTTTAGAATTAAATACGCAACAACATAGCCGTTAAAGAAATTTCCTTGCAGTGTAAATTGATCGCTAAGGCTGCGTGTTGTTGATTGCACAAAACTTTCTTGTGTAAAATAAAGTGCAAGTTGAACAATCAAAGTCATGCCGAACAAAGCGATAAACCCTATATAAGTTCTCCACTTTCTAAATATTTTTTGGAGTTCTATTAATACTAGAGTCATCATTTCTGACCTCCTTCAGTAATTTTTAAGAAGAAGTCTTCCAAAGAACGGACCGGAACTACTGAACCGACCATAAAGCCCTTGTCGTTTAAGTATCTGTTCAATTCGGCAACATCTCTTTTCAGCATATCAAATTGCATCTCATTTTTAACACTGGTTTTATAAACCTCCGCCCATTTCGAATTTTTAATTTCGATTACTGCGTCATCAATTCTGTCAACTTCAAGCGAGACAGACATTTTATCAACGTTAAGCAGCTCATCAACAGTTCCTTCAACCTGTGTTGTCCCTTTGCTTATGATAATCATGCGCGTGGCAATAATTTCCACTTCGCGGAGAATGTGAGAGCTGAGAAAGATTGTTTTGTTTTTTGTTTTACTTAGATAAAGAATAAGATCACGTATTTCCTTCATTCCTTGCGGGTCTAAACCGGTTGTCGGTTCATCAAGTATTATTAGCTCCGGATCGTGAAGCAATGCTTGCGCGATACCAAGACGCTGTTTCATTCCATGGGAAAAAGTTTTAACCTTACTCTTGTAGCGTTTTTCCAGACCAACAAGCTCAAGCATTTCCATAATTTTCTTTTTAGAAGCATCGGCTCCGGAAAGTTTGCCAAGAATTTCTAAATTCTTATAAGCTGAGAGATACATGTAGAAATCGGGCTTTTCAACAATTGCCCCAACCTTCCGCAGAATTTCATTTCTATTTTTCTCTAGAGGCATTCCAAATATTTTAATAGAGCCATTGTTTGGTTTGATAAGAGAAAGCAACATTCTAATAGTTGTGCTTTTCCCCGCACCGTTTGGACCAAGAAATCCAAATACATCTCCTCGGTAAACATTTAAATCAAGATTGTTAACTGCGGTAAGACTCTTGAACCGCTTTGTGAGTCCACGAACTTCAATTACATGATCGGAATTCATATTCCTCCGAATCGTTTAGAAATAAGACGGATACACGCGCATATTGTTGCACTAACGCATATCCCTAAAATTATTTTTCGGTGAGTTTCTTTTTGCCAAATTGATATTCGAGCGGGATATATTTAGCAAGAATAAATCCGGGAATTGCTGCTACTAGAACCCAGATAAAAAAGAATTTGTAGCCAATTGCTTCTTGTATAATTCCGCTGAACATTCCGGGAATCATCATACCGAGCGCCATAAATCCGGAAGCAAGCGCATAGTGAGAAGTTCTGTATTCGCCATCGGAAACATTTATCATGTACATCAATAAAAATGTTAGACCAAAGCCATAGCCAAATGATTCAACAGCTACGCACGCGTAAGTGATCCATAATATTTCCGGTTGAAACCACGCGAGATAAACGTAAACAACATTTGGTGCATTAAGTGCGATTAGCATTGGCATCATTAAGCTTTTCAAACCTTTCCTGTAAACAAGAATACCGCCCAAAATTCCGCCAAGCATTATTGCTGCTGCACCCACAATTCCGTTTATCAACCCAACTTCCGAAGTTGATAAACCTAACCCGCCAAGCTCACGGGAATCCATCATAAACGGGATGGATAGCTTTACGATTTGTGCTGAACCAAAATTGTAGAAGAGTAAGAATAGAATGATGAGAATAATTTTCTTCTTCTCAAAAAATCTGGCAAAGCTGCGGAAGAATTCTTTTCCAGGTGTGGAAGATCTCTTGTTTCCGGCTGGTTTATCATCATCAGGTTCCGGCAAAACAAGTCTGTGATAAATGAAAAGTAGAACAAACAATCCGGCAAGAATGAAAAACGTAATCATCCACGCGAGTGGTATTCTCTGCGAGCGCGCTGTAAACACGGAAATAGTTTTCTTTGCGATTGTTGAATCAAGCTGAATTACGGCAAAAGCCGGTTTGTTCCAGTTCTTATCCGTAAAGCGAAGTTCTTTTCCCTCTACAACTTTTATTCCTTCATGTCCTTCAAGAAATTCAACATTGATAAAATATTCGCTGCCTTCACTTGGCTTTTTCGATAGAACAAATTTTACAATACCAACATTGCCAACAAGATCTTGCATTCCGGTTGTATCAGGCAGTTCAAGCATTTCTCTCGAGAAGCCGTTCATTATGTTAAAACTTTTGGCAAAGTGTTTATAGAAACCAACTTGCTCTTTTGTTTTTGGGCGCGTGCTGATTTCAACATAAGTTGGTTTTGCAATCACGCGAAGCATTCCGGAAAGTTCTTTCGCTTTTACAGAATCAACTTTAATTGTTTCTTCAAAAAACTTATTTGGATTAGCAACAACCTTAAACTCAGCCGGAGAAACGGAAAGCGTGCTCTCCAACTGTCCGGCTAGAAGAACAATTAATCCTTGTCCAACAATAATTGCTATGCGAAAAAATGCTGAACGGAATCCTATAAAATAAGATTGGCGGCTTTCCCGTAAACCGAATAAGTAGAATCCGTCTGCCGCTACTTCATGAGTTGAAGAAAGAAACGCTAGAATCCAAAAGAAAATCATTGTGAATTGGAAAAAATCGGGCATAGGAATAGTTAAACCCACGCCGGCTAATCCACAGCCAATTAACAGCTGCATAACTAAAATCCAATAGCGTTTTGTGCGAAGCACATCAACCAGCGGCGCCCACAATGGTTTAATTACCCAGGGCAAATAAAGCCAACTTGTATAAAGAGCAATATCTGCGTTGGAAATTCCCATCCGCTTGTACATTATAACGGAAAGCAAAGCCACTATAGAGTAAGCAAATCCTTCGGCAAAATTGAGTGATGGAACCCAGCCCCAATCACTTCTCGTTTTTTCTATTTTTTCAATATTGATTTCTTGTGATGTCATATTAATTCGATAATTTCAATTATTATTTGCAAACTTCTGCGGGAATTACTTTCTCAAATTATGATTGGAGAAACTCCGTCCCTATCTCTTCTACTCGTTAAACAGTTGCGAAAATAGGCAAAATGGCATGAACATAAAAGATTGTCATTTCTACAGTTGAATCACTACTAAATACTAAGTAGATTAATATTAGTTCTAAACGAAATAAACATAAACTAACAAACCGAAAGGAGAGAATTATGAAATTCCCCGGACTCCAAAAACTTATTTTACTTTTTCTTCTGTTAGTTATAGCTACTGTCGGATGTAAAAAAGATGATAACCCAACAGAAAGTACAAACTCACCTTTTGTTGGAACTTGGACACTCACTAAACTAAGCGCTACTATCGGAACCACTCCAGTTGAAATGACACCGGAACAAGCTGGAACACAAATGACCATTGTTGCAAAAGATGATAATTCCTTTTCTATGACTACTGTTGATGCAGCGGGCTCAAGAACAACCACAGGAACTTGGACAAAGACAGACACTCAGCTTACACTTAAATACTCAGATGGAACAAGCGCTACTTTCGACTATACACTTTCCGGCTCGACCTTTACGATTAAAAATTATCCTTATACACATCCAACTTTTGGAAACCTATTAATCAATCTCTCGTTCACAAAGCAATAATCTGCTAAAACAAAAAAGACGACAGGTCATGTCGTCTTTTTTTATTCTCTATAAACAGAACTTCGTTTTATTACTCTATTACTGCCTTAATGCCTTTAAGAAACTCTTCCATTCCGCTATTGGAGTGTTCGTAGTTCTGCTCACTGGCAAAACCTTTCTGCACCCAAGTAAACTTAGTTCTATCATCACTAATAGGTTCTATCTTGTAAGTAACTGTAGAATAGTTTTCAGGTTTATCTTCAATTCCGGAAAAGCCGCTCCAGTAACTATAGCTAATTAATTCATTTGGAATGATTTGAAGAATAACACCCTTATCGCGGTATTGTTTTCCCTCCCACTCACCTTGAAAAACAATTTCGCTGCCGACTTTCCAATCAGTTACAGTTTCTGTACCGAAAAGATAGTCCTTGATAATTGAAGGATCGGTTAAACCCTTCCAAACTCTTTCCAATGTAGCATTTATTTCGATTGAGCTTGAGACTTCAAAATCTAACAACATTGCAGTTCCTTTCTTTGTTGATTATTATTTATAGTTAGTATCATATGATACCCAAAGGAAGAAGAGTTATTTTATAACACTTCATTCGGAGGTATCATGATTCATAATAAT
>MHAZ01000015.1:0-309 GCA_001803165.1 Stygiobacter sp. RIFOXYC2_FULL_38_25
CTTGAGGATGCATCGGTAAAGATGATAGGCGTTGAGGCAGCAGGATATGGTCTTAAAACCGGTAAACATGCTGCTTCTATTTGTGCTGGAAGGGTCGGTGTTCTTCATGGCAGCAAGACTTATCTACTACAGGATAGTGACGGCCAGATAATCCATACCCACTCAGTCTCCGCAGGGCTTGATTACCCTGGTGTTGGGCCGGAGCACAGCTATCTGCATGATATAGGAAGGGTTGAATATACAGCAATTACAGATAAGGATGCGTTGAATGCATTCAGAGAATTGTCTTTAACAGAAGGGATTATACCA
>MHAZ01000015.1:452-34701 GCA_001803165.1 Stygiobacter sp. RIFOXYC2_FULL_38_25
ATGCAAAGCGCAAAATGCAAAGTGCAAAATTACAGCTCAAAGCTCAAAGTTCAAAACAGAATACAAAAAACCTTTAAAAGATTAAAAGAAAATGGCGAAAAAGCGCTTATAACTTTTATTACAGCTGGAGATCCAATGAAATTTGTTTTATCCAACATGAATATGTCAAAAAATATCAAAGCTGTTTTCTACGGTTTTCTTTTTTTACTTATCTATTCGAACCTTAATGTGGCTCAACAATTAGCTTTTCCAACTGCCGAGGGCTACGGAAAATTTTCCAAAGGTGGAAGAGGAGGTCGTGTAATAGAAGTTACTCGCCTGGATGATGACACAAAGCCCGGAAGCTTGCGTTACGCAATTAGTCAAAGTGGTCCAAGAACAGTTGTGTTCAAAGTTTCCGGTACAATAACATTAAACAGCAGACTCACAATTAAGAATCCATATATAACAATTGCGGGACAAACAGCACCCGGAGATGGAATTTGCATTCGGAAATATCCTCTTATGATTGAAGCTTCTCATTGCATTGTTAGATATTTAAGAGTACGGCTTGGAGATGAATCCGGCGAAGAATCCGATGCTATGGGCGGCAAGGATAACGGTGTAAAGAATATTATAATTGATCATTGTTCCGTAAGCTGGAGTGTTGATGAAACTCTATCTCCATATTTGAATGATAGCTTAACGGTACAATGGTGTTTGGTTAGCGAAAGTTTGTACAACTCGAATCATGCTAAAGGAGCGCATGGCTACGGTGGTATTTGGGGAGGGAACAACAATACTTATCATCACAATCTTTTAGCGCACCATACAAGCCGCAACCCGCGTTTTGCATCCGCTTGCGGTTTAAATGATTACAGAAACAACGTAGTTTATAATTGGGGATTCAACAGTACATACGGAGGAGAGAATTATTTAAATGGTTTAACTCCGGTTGCCGGTCAGTTCACAAATATAAATATGGTAGCTAATTATTATAAAGCTGGTCCCGGTACAAAAGCAGGCGTTATATATAGAATTGTTAATCCTTCTACAAGAAACGGAGCCACAGATGCGGGTAAATGGTACGTTGCAAACAACTATGTTGTAGGAAGCTCAACTATTACGGCAAATAATTGGGCGGGCGGAGTACAAGCAGCTCAATCGCTTGATATATTTAAAGCCACAGTTCCCTTTAACACAATGCCTATAAATGAACAAACTGCTGAGGAAGCTTATCAGAGCGTATTAACAAATGTTGGTGCAAATCTTCCCAAAAGAGATGCTATAGATCAAAGAATTGTAAATGAAGTTAAAAATGGTAACGCAACCTATGAAGGAAAAACTTACAGGAGCGCTCAAGGTTTTCCGGCAAGCGCACCTGTAACCGGAATGATTGACACTCAAGCAGATGTTGGAGGCTGGCCTTTATTATTGACTGGACCGGGATCAACCGATACTGACCATGATGGAATGCCCGATGTATGGGAAAAGGCTAATGGATTAAGCTCCACCGATGCTTCTGATGGGAATGGTATTGGGAAAGATGGTTATACAAATCTGGAAAACTATCTGAATAGCATTACAGAATTCCCTTCCTTTCTTCAGGCTCCTACGGAACTGAAAGGTGAGTTAAACACGGTAAGCTCAATAAAATTGGTTTGGCAGGATAACTGCACAACAGAAAAAGGTCTTACGTTGGAAAGAGCGATTGGCACCGGAGATTACCAAGTCTATAAATCACTCCCGGCAAACACCGTTTCTTTTATGGATGAAAATCTTGCGGAATTAACTTTATACAAGTATAGAGTTAGTTGTTTTTCAGATTCACTTCAGTCGGCTTATTCTAATGAAACAGAACTTACTACGATGAGTGCAACATCCAAACCTCTTGCCGCCGGTTCACCTAATCCGGCAAACGCGGAAAACTTGGTTAACGTTAATTCTACTTTGCAATGGAAAGCCGGATTAAGCTCAGCTTCACATGATGTGTACTTTGGAACCACAAATCCACCGGCATTTGTAAAAAACCAAACGAGTACGGAGTATGTACCGGCATCTTTACAAAAGGGAACAAAGTACTATTGGAGAGTAGATGAAGTTAATCAAAACGGAAAGACTACCGGTGCTGTTTGGAGTTTTACTACAAAAGCTGTTTTGCCGCCTCAAAAAATTGCACACTGGAAATTTGATGAAGTATCCGGAGCGACTACAAAAGATGACGGCACTTACAAAAACAATGGCTCATTCCTAAATATTTTGCATAACCCGAGAGTTACCGGTTACATTGGAGGTGCGCTCAGTTTTAACGGAATATCCGGCAGTGTAGTTGTTCCGCATAACGGTTCCATTGATTTTGGTAAAGAGAGCTTTTCAATTTCATATTGGTTAAAAGTTGGCACTCTTACTGGAGCGTCAATGTACCCAATTCAAAAGGGATCTTTTGTTAGAGATACAAGCATAAACTCTTCCGGCAAGTGGTATGGTTTTGAAATAAAGTCAAACGCATTAAGGTTTTCAATTGATGATGATGTTGTTAAGTCAACCGCAAGTGTTTCAAATGTGGATACTCTTCTCAAGTCTCGCTGGAATCATATTGTGGGGATTCGCGATTCTGCTTCCAGCCAATTAAAAATTTATGTAAATAGTAAACTTCTTAATTCTTCAGCCTCTACAACAGGCGATATTTCTGAAAATGAAGCTTTGTATTTCGGCAATACGCTAAGTGATAATGCTTCACTTTCCGGTGCCATGGATGATGTTAGATTCTATAACTATTCCCTTACTGAACAAGAAGTAAATAAAATATTTACAGAAAGCGCTACAGGCATTGAACAGGAAAAAGGTATTCCATCCGAGATAAGTTTATGTCAGAATTATCCTAATCCGTTTAATCCAACAACAAAAATTACTTTCTCTTTGCCTAAAGATGGTATGGCATCTTTAAGTGTTTATAACTTGTTAGGTGAAAAGGTTGCATCGCTTGTTAACGAGGAATTACAAGCCGGCGTGCATTCATATTCATTTGATGCTTCACAACTTAGCTCAGGCGTTTATTTCTACAGATTAAATTCTGAACAAAGCAGTCTCACAAAAAAGATGATAGTTGTTAAGTAATTCCCAAAGAGATGGCGGATAATTTCTGCTGCTTCTTTATTGCTTTCAATAAAATTGGAGTATTTTGGAATGAAACAAATTTTATTTCTTCTTATCGCTCTTTTTGCGATTCCAATACTAGCTCAAGGCACCAAAGAGTATACGATAGATAATTGTGTCACAGCATTTAGACCGGATAAGGTTGAAAAAACTTCAGTAGGTTATCAATATTGGTTTGTTGATAAGGATTTTGTAGATGGGAGAACATTAAAGGTAAGTGTAGTTGCACCGAATTCTGAAACTCATGCCCCGCATGTTCACGCAGAAGATGAATTCTTTTTTGTGCTTGAAGGTAAAGCTGAGTTTACTCTAGCCGGAAAAACAAAAATCGTGGAAGGATATACAAGTTTTTATTGTCCATCAAATGTAGAACACGGAATTAGAAATGTAGGCGATAAAGAACTCAAGTATTTGGTAATAAAGAAATACAATAAATAGATATTTTTTTGCTGAGTGTTTAACTAAGTTAAAAATTAAGTTATTTTGTAGCTACTAAAGTAAAGGATAAAGTTATTCCTAAAATAAAGTGAAAATATGAAAGAAAAAGCAGTTACACTTAACGATATAGCGGAAAAACTAAATTTATCAACGGTAACAATATCGAAAGCTCTCCGCAATCATCCCGATATTTCCCTAAAAACTACAAAGCTAATTAAAACCATAGCTGAAGAAATGGGTTATACTCCGAATATAATGGCACGAAATTTATCGGCCCGGAAATCCAACACTATCGGACTTGTGGTTCCTAAAATAGCGCATTTTTTCTTTGGCTCAATTATCGAATGCGTTTACGATTTAGCGTTTCAGAATAATTACGAGATAATCCTTACAGTTTCTCAAGAAAGTGTAGAAAGGGAAAAGAAGCATTTACAGACACTTCTAGCAATGAAGGTGGATGGAATCATCGTCTCAATTACACAAGAGACAACTGACTTCTCCATTTTTGATATGATTGAAAGACGTGGCGTTCCATTAGTTTTTATGGACCGCATCCCGGAAATTGCAAATGGATATAATACTGTCCGCGTTGATGACCGTGGTGGTGCCTTTAAGGCTATTGAACATGCAATAAATCTTGGTTATAAGAATATTGCTCACTTCGGCGGTTATCATAACATCAATATTGGTAGAGAAAGAAAAGCAGGCTTTTTAGAAGCTATGCAAAAGTATGGCTTGGAAGTAAATGAAAGCTGGGTAACAGAAGGAGGCTTTGGAGAAAATTATGGCTACGATACTTTTATGAAACTCTACCGCGAGAATAATCTGCCCGATTTGATTTTTGCGGTTACATACCCGGTTGCCCTCGGAATTTATATGGCTGCAAGTGAAGTTGGTCTCCATATACCGGACGACATTGATGTAATTTGTTTTGGAAACGCCAAGGTGCAAAATTTTCTTTCCCCTCCGCTTAGCTGTGTAGATCAATCAACAGAACTACTTAGTAAGCACGCTATGGAAATGATCCTTGAAAACATAGAGAAACGTGAAGATTACGAACCAAGACAAGTTGTTGTTGATACTAATTTAGTGCTTAGAGGAACCTGTATTAGGTTTAATAAGAATAGATAAAATTTTTATTGCTTGAACCGGTTGTGTGAATTAAAATTCAAAAGGGCTCACAAGAACAATTTTTTCGGGTTTGATGAATCAAACCCCTACAATTTTTTTGTAGGGGCTTCATTCATGAAGCCCGGTTTTTTAGGTAAATCGCCAACAAATCATCTATTAAATCTAATTCAAACAACTTGTTGCTTGAATAAAATATTTTGGGATTAAGCCAACTCAGTTGAGGTGAATTTTATCCAGAAGAATTCTCTTTACTTCATTTACAAGATACTTGTTCTCAATTGGTTTTCTGATGTACTTATCCGCTCCCGCCGTTAAAGCTATTCGTTCATCCCTTATGTATGCATGGGCGCTCACTACAACAATGGGAGTTGTCTTGTACTCAACGGAATCACGCAACTCTTTAATTAAATCCAGTCCATTCTTTTTATCTCCTAGTGCCATATCCATAACAAACAAATCCACTTTGAATTTATGAAGGGCTTGATAAAAAGATTCTACTGTAGGGCAAGAAACAACATTGAATTCTCTTTTAAAAATGCGGCTGAATATATCTAGTATAATTTCATCATCTTCAACAATAAGAATCGTATAATTATGAAACTCCATACTAACTCCCAAAAGAATTACGTGAAGCTGTAAAACTGTGTTGTTTCTAATAGGAATTTAGGAATTTTCCCTAAATAAATTCGTATAGAAAAAAACAGAACTCACTTTTAAATAATGGTTACTGACGGAAAATTATTATTTTTAGATCGCTTGCTTAGTAATTAGAAATTCTGCAAGCAGCAATTCTTACAGAACATATAAGGAAACTCGGATGGAAGCAATTGGACTTTCGCTAATAGACTGGATTATCATTCTCGTCTATTTTGCTTTTGTACTCGGTATAGGATTCTATTTAAGAAAATTTACAACAAGTGAAGAAGATTTCTTTCTTGCCGGCAGAAAAAATTCTTCTTGGGTTGCCGGACTCGCATTTCTTTCTGCAAATCTTGGGGCTTTAGAGCTTCTTGGTATGACCGGAAATACTTTTAAGTACGGAATGTACGTTGCACACTTTTATTGGATTGGCGCGATTCCGGCTATGCTATTTCTGGGAATTTACATGATGCCTTTCTATTACAGCAGCAAGATTAAATCCATTCCCGGATACTTAAAATTGAGGTTTGATGAAAAAACCCGCGTGCTAAATGGAATTGCTTTTGCAATAATGACGCTTCTTGTTTCGGGAATAAATCTTTATGCAATGGCTTTGGTGCTTCACACTTTTATAGGTTGGAATTGGGATATAAGCATGTGGGTTTCTGCGATTACTGTTGCTGCCTATGTTACGTTAAGCGGACTTATGTCTGCAATCTTTACAGAGATAATTCAGTTCTTCCTAATTTGGTTCGGTTTGTTTCTTGTTTCAATTCTTGGAATCATCGAAATCGGCAGCCTCGATCAAATACTAACAAGACTTCCGGAATCAATGAATACACTTTGGTCAACGTCAGCAGACCCAACTCAAAATGGAATGCTAATTCACTGGGGCGGAATTGTACTTGGTCTTGGCTTCGTTCTTTCGTTTGGATATTGGACAACAGATTTTCTTGTTGTGCAAAGAGCTTTTTCAGCTAAAGACTTACGTGCCGCTAGAATGACGCCGTTGCTCGCTTCATTCTTTAAAATGGCTTTACCATTTCTTGTAATACTTGCCGGTTTAATTGCGCTAGCACTTTCGAACGATCCTAACAGCGGTTTCAAACTGCTCGAAGATGGTGGACAAGTAAATTATGATTCTGCGCTTCCTCTTTTAATCCAGCGCTATTATCCTTCCGGTTTAATCGGCTTGGGAGTAACCGCTTTGCTAGCGGGTTTCATGGCAGGGCAAGCGGGAAATATTAGCGCCTTCAATACTGTTTGGACTTACGATATTTATAAATCTGTGCTAAATAGAAATGCCTCCGATTCTCACTTACTTTGGATGGGAAGAGCATCAACAATTGTTGGGGTAATAATTTCATTAGGTACTGCTTATTGGGCAAAGAGTTTCCCGAGCATTATGGATTATATGCAAGCAATATTTTCCTGGGTTAACGCACCTCTTTTCGCAACAATGCTGTTAGGAATGTTCGTCTGGTGGATTACACCAAATGGCGCGTTCTGGGGATTGGTTGCCGGAATGTCATCATCATTCTTGATGTGGATGGGCGTTAAGTTTCATTGGTTTAATGAAAGCCTAATAACAATGTCGGGCGTTCAAAGTGATATGGCAGCTAATTTTTGGCGAGCGTGGTGGGCATGGGTAATTTGTTTTGGCATTACAATTATCATCAGTTTGTTCACTAAGAAGCGGTCTAAAGAAGAATTAGTTGGACTCGTTAAAGGATTAACTCAAACAAAAATTGATGAACATGTTCCGTTCATTAAGAAACCGGAATTTGTTGCCATCATCTCTCTAATAATTCTGGTAATGCTAAACTTATTATTCTGGTAAAAATAATTGTGAAAATATATATGGCTTCTTGAGAAAGCTAAAGGAGTTTAAAATGAAACCGATCTGGTATTTTGTTGGATTAATTTTACTTGTGATGGGACTTCTGATTTTAGTAAATGGTATTTATTTACTTATTAATCCGCCGCAGACAAAAACAGTTTTATCAGAAACTCACCCGAGTATATGGTGGGGACTTATTATGGCTGCATTTGGCGGATTGATGTTCGCAAAGAATAAAAACAAAATTGTTGAGTAAATTAAAAATGTTTGAAGAACGAGAATATCTAAATACTGTTCCGCATAGAAGAAAAAATATTCTTACCGGAGAATGGGTTTTAGTTTCTCCGCATAGAACAAAACGACCATGGCAAGGTGATGTTGCGGATTTAGAACAAGAATCTCGCCCGCATTACGACCCGGAATGTTATTTGTGTCCCGGAAACACAAGAGCAAATGGGGAAGTGAATCCGAATTACAAATCCACTTATGTTTTTACAAATGATTTTTCTTCATTGCTGATTAATACAAATGAATGCAAACTTGATAAGGACAATCTGCTTATCGCAAAAAGTGAAAAGGGAATTTGCCGTGTTGTAAACTTTTCACCCCGTCATGATTTAACTCTTGCCGAAATGAAAGTCTCGGAAATTGAGAATGTTGTTTCTACTTGGCAAAATGAATACAAAGAACTTGGCAGCAATCCCAGCATTAAACATGTTCAGATTTTTGAGAACAAGGGTGCGATGATGGGGAATAGCAATCCTCATCCGCATTGCCAGATTTGGGCTCAAAGCAGTATCCCGATGGAAACAAAAAAAGAGTTAAAAAATTTCAAAGCGTATTTCGCCAAACATAACCAATCACTTCTATCTGATTATTTAAAACTGGAATTGAAACAAAGGGGGAGAATCGTTTATGAAAATGATTCGTTTGCAGTAGTTGTTCCTTTCTGGGCGGTTTGGCCTTATGAAACTATTCTTATCCCAAAAAGAAGGATGGCTAGCATATTGAAACTTCGGGAAAACGAATCGAAGGAATTTGCCGACGCACTGAAAGTAATCACTGCTAAATATGATAATCTGTTTAAAGTTTCATTCCCTTATTCTTCCGGTATTCATCAAGCTCCAACAGATGGGAAGAAGTACCCGGAGTTGCATTGGCACATGCATTTTTATCCGCCGTTACTAAGGTCTGCAAGCATCAAAAAATTTATGGTTGGTTACGAAATGATGGCAGAACCCCAGCGAGATGTTACTCCGGAACAGAGCGCGCTAATTCTAAAAGAGTTGCCGGTAAAGCATTACAAACAGTAAAGAGAAGTGGAAATTGTTTAAAACAGAAAAGCCCTCTTGTGAGGGCTTTTCTGTTTGGAAGGTAACTAATGTTACTTAATTACTTTTACGTCACTAGCTTGAGGGCCTTTTTGACCTTGAGTTACTGAGAACTCAACTTTTTGACCTTCTTCTAATGAGCGATATCCATCACCAACTATAGCTTTGAAATGTACGAATACATCTTCGCCGCCTGGTTGTTGAATGAATCCAAAGCCTTTAGAACTATTAAACCACTTAACAGTTCCTTGAACGCGCTCTGCCATGAAACAGATACTCCTAATAAATAAGTTGAAAATAAAACAAATTGAACAGAGCTTGAAGATGAAACGGTAGAAACTAATTCTCTTTCCAAGTAACTGTCAATTGTTGCTTAATAAAAAGAACTTCCGAAGAAATTCTTGCGGAGGGAGAGAGATTCGAACTCTCGGTACCGGTTTACCCAGTACGACGGTTTAGCAAACCGTTGGTTTCAGCCACTCACCCATCCCTCCGTGCCGAACTAATTAATTTTTTGAAAGCTTCTCCGCTTTTGTAACGTTTAATTTGCATCTCGCGTTCAAATGCTTCTGACTTACTTTCAAAAAATTCTGTATAAACAATTTCCCAAGGAACAAATGCTTTCGTTGATTTTACTTTTCTGCTATTATGTTCAAACAATCTTTTAATCACATCAGCAGAATGTCCAATATAATATCTATTGAACGAAGGACTTTTTAATATATAAACTTTATAACTCAATTATCGCAATAGGTTTTCCCGCCTTTGGCGGGACCTCGCCGAAGGCGATGGCAGCCTTTACCCCGCATTCATGCGGGGGCTCACCCATCCCTCCGTGCGCTAAATTTTGCTATGCTTCAATAAATTAAGAACAAATTTTCGTCAAAACTACAGCGCCAATATAAGAACTCGGTAATTAAAATAAAAATTTATAACTGAGACGAATATTGCGCCCCGGCATGTAAGCAAAGTCTTTTATTGATGATAAATGTTCCTTGTAAGGCTGGTCTAAAATGTTCTCTATTTTTAGTGTTGCTGTGCTTACAAATTTGCCGACCAGAAATTTTATGCCGGCATAAGCATCTATCAAACCGTAACCTTTGGTTGTTGTTTCGTTATCCGCAATATTTTTTTGTGCCGCAGCAAGTTTCCAATTTACACCGGTCCAGAAATCATCAGCAGTATATTTTTGTTCAATTGAAAATCTAAAAGGGGGCATTTGAGGGAGATTGTTATTTGTATTTTTTTCCTTACCGCGGACATAATCCATCACAACTACAGTTGAGTAAAAGTTGTCTTCTTCGTAAATGGCTTTTACCTCGAACCCGTATAGCAGCGCGTCGCCCTGGGAATATTGGAATACCGGCAATCCACTCACTGAATTAAATTTATCCACTTTGTTCCCGGCATCATAGAACATAGCCGTTGGTTTACGGTAGATGTAACTATCTACAAAGTTTATGTAAGAACTAAACTCAACAGAATGATATGGCATCCTTACACGCAAGCCAAGGTCAAAGCCAATATTATTCTCGTTGTGCAAATTTCTATCGCCAATATCAAAAGTACCGGTTGCACCGTGTACAGCGTAAGATGAAAGCTCTTCAATTGTTGGTGAGCGGTAAGCGTTTGCAAGATTAGCAAAGAGGGAAGTACTCTCTGTTATTTTATAGACTGCGCCAATAGATCCGCTAAACGAATTGAATATCTTATTGTTTGCCTGAAAAAGTGTTTCAGAGATTTCTGCTTCCGGAATTTCAATCTTATTTGTCTCGAAGCGCGCGCCAAACTGTAAATTTAGGTTGTCGAATTTTACTTGTTCAAATAAATATCCGGCAAGAGATAGATAATCTGCGTTTGGAGTGAAAGCTTCTTCACCATTAACAGAATATTTTTGCTGCATTCCCCAAAATCCAAACACACCTTGGAATAATGAATCTATTATATAGTGCTTAAAAGATAAATCTCCGCTGATAGATTTTAGAGCGAAAGCAGTTCCTACTTCACCTGTTGTTCTTGCAATTTCCTTGTGCTTGTAGTCTTGATATCCGCCTTTAAAACTAAACCCGTTGATGAAGGAATTCAGTTTTGTACTTTCGAGTAAAATACGCATATCCTTTTTTTGCATATCAATAATGATTGGACCTTCCTCATCCGGATTTGCAGCGGTTTCCCGCAACGATGGAATTCCATACTTATTAGCATAGTCGCTATAACTTACACCAACAATTCCAAAAGTAGGAATAAATGATGCGCCAAGTTGGTAGCCGTGAGTTCTCTGGTCCGAATTAAAAACATTCGTTCCGTATCCGTCTGAATATTCATCACTCTTGCGGTTAAAGTAATTCAAGTGAAATCCGAAATTATTTTTCCCATAGTGAATATCTGTGCTGCCTAATAACTCTCTGTTGGTTGACGAATAACCCAAACCAATTTCTCCATTGAGTTTATTGGAAACGTAGTTTGGAATTGCCTCAGTGATTATGTTGATAACTCCGCCCATTGCGTTGCTGCCGTATAGCAGACTTGCCGGTCCGCGAAGTACTTCAATTTTTTCCGGTGATGAACCATCTGACGAAACAGAATGGTCATCGGATGAATTTGATAAGTCGCCGGTTCTTAATCCGTTTTCCAAAATAAGAATACGGTTATTGCTGAAGCCGCGGATAACAGGTCTTGCAGCTGCAATCCCATTTGAACGCATAGAAATGCCCGGTTGTGAATTTAGAATTTGTCCTATGTTACTTGCGGCTCTTGTTTGTAATTCCAAATTTGCGATTGTAACCATGCTTTGAGAAATATCTTTTGGATCGGATGAGAGCGGGTTCCCGGTGACAACTATTTCGTGTAAGTCAACTGTTCCTTCATTCAATTTTATTGTTAATACTTCTTCAATAGGAACATGCACTGATTTTATCACCGTCTTATGCCCAATGTAAGATACTTTAAGAGTGTAATCCCCAGCCGGTACATTTTTAAATTCGAACTCGCCAGATATATTTGTCTGCGTTCCAACTTTGAGCTGATCTAAAATAACATTTACGCCAAGCAAAGGGCTTTCATCATCTTGATGAATTACCTTTCCATGAAGAGGATAAGTTTGTGCTTCTATTAAAGAAGCAAATACAAATAATAATGACAAAACAATTTTTGTTCTCATAACAATTCCTTTTTTGTTTGATGAATTAAAATGGGAAGTTATGAGTATGCCGGAGGAGCTCTCAGTCCGTTGGAATCAAAAATTACTTGAAGGGGTTTGTTCGACTCAGCCACCGGATTGTAATCGAAACGATAGCTGGATAAATTGTTGCTCAGTGGGAGGACAATATCATTTATATAAGATGTCCCAGCTAACTGAGTGATTGAACATTCTGAATTTGCGTTTTGAAACGGATCAAAGTTAGAGGAAGAATTTTGGGAAGCTGCAAATCTTGAATTTGTATCGAAATAAATTGGATGAAAATGCCACAACGGCAAAGCAAGCAAAGCCAAATAGGCTGCAAGCACAATCCCGGAATATATTTTTATTGAATTTCTTTTCATTACTAATTTCTTGTAATAACGATGTAAATGTAAGCAATTGATTTTAGAGACCGCAAGTCTTAAATTAAAATCAAAATTCCAACATCAACAATCTTTTATGAGGTACTTATGAGTAACGCAAAACTTTCCGGAGAAGTTTACTATCCATCGAAAGAAATTATAGAAAAAGCACACATAAAAGATTGGGATGCGCTTAACGAATATGCAACTAATAATAACGAAGCGTTTTGGGAAGAACGGGCTAACGAACTTCATTGGTTTGAAAAGTGGAATAAAGTTCTGGATGACTCCGAGAAACCTTTTTACAAATGGTTTGTTGGCGGCAAAACGAACATCGCATATAATTGTTTGGATATTCACATTAAAACGTCTCGCCGGAATAAGCTTGCATTAATTTGGGAAGGGGAAAACGGCGAAGGAAAAACTATGTCTTACTTTGCTCTTCACCGCGAGGCATGTAAGTTTGGCAATGTTCTAAAGAGTTTAGGAGTTAAGAAAGGCGACCGCGTAACAATTTATATGGGAAGAATACCCGAGATTGTTATTGCTATGTTAGCATGTGCCCGTGTTGGTGCAATTCACTCTGTTGTTTATGGTGGATTCTCTGTTGAATCACTTGCCGAAAGAATTGAAGATAGTAATTCGAGAGTTTTAATTGTAAGTGACGGCGCATACCAGCGGGGAAAAGTTGTTCCGTTAAAGCAAATTGCTGATGAAGCTTTACAAAGATGTGGTACGGTTGAGCATTGTGTAGTTGTAAAAAGAACCGGCGCAGAAGTAAATATGGAATTTGGGCGCGATATGTGGTACCACGAATTGATGAATCTTCCGCAAGCTTCACGCGAATGTTCTATGGAAAAAATGGATGCTGAAGATCCGTTATTTATTCTTTACACTTCCGGCACTACCGGCAAACCGAAAGCTATTCTTCATACTCACGGTGGTTATATGGTTGGTACTTACACTTCGCTCAAATATGTTTTTGATATACAAGAAGAAGATAGATATTGGTGCGCTGCTGATCCTGGCTGGATTACGGGGCACAGCTATATTGTTTACGGTCCCTTGTTGAACGGAACAACTTCGTTCATGTATGAAGGAGCGCCAAACTTTCCATATCCAAACCGTTGGTGGGCTATGATTGAGAAGTATGGAATAAATATTCTATACACTGCACCAACTGCTATTCGCGGGTTAATGCGTTTTGGTGAATCTTGGGTGAACCGCCACGATCTTTCCACTTTAAGATTACTTGGCTCGGTTGGCGAGCCGATCAATCCTGAAGCTTGGAAATGGTATCATAGAGTTGTTGGAAAAGAAAAATGCCCGATCATGGATACCTGGTGGCAAACCGAAACCGGAATGTTTATGATAACACCTTTGCCTTGTGTTCCGTTGAAGCCTGGCAGCGGCACAAAACCTTTCCCGGGAATTGTAATGGATGTAGTTGATGAAAACGGTAAATCTGTTAAAGCAAATGAAGAAGGATATTTGGTTATCAAAACACCCTGGCCGGCTATGATTAGAACTGTTTGGAAGGATGATGAGCGTTATGTACAACAGTACTGGTCTAAATATCCCGGTGTTTATTTAACCGGCGATAGCGTTCGCCGCGATGAAGATGGTTACTATTGGATTATCGGCAGAGTTGATGATGTAATCAAAGTTTCCGGTTATAGATTAGGAACAGCTGAAATTGAAAGCGCGTTAGTGAGCCATAGTGCAGTTGCCGAAGCCGCGGCAATTGGATTGCCTCATGAAGTAAAAGGTAATGCAATCTATGCTTATGTAATTCTGAAAGCCGGAGCTGTTAAGACTAGCACGCTAACTGAAGAGTTGCGCCAGCATGTTAGTCATGAAGTTGGACCGATTGCTAAACCGGAACACATAGAAATTGTTGATTCTTTGCCTAAGACCCGTTCCGGTAAAATTATGAGAAGAGTTCTTAAAGCAAGAGCGCTTGGGCAGGACCCGGGCAACATATCTACACTCGAAGAATAATTTTTGATGCCATAAAAAATGCACTTAAATTTCGTGTAGAAAAAATTAACTTGTGTCTGCATCTGAAAAATTTTTCTTGAGGATATTCTTTGCGCTATTTTTCTACTGTATTGATCGTTGTAATATTTTTTTTAAGTGCAAATTCAACTTACTCCCAAGACGCCGGAACACTTCGCGGGTTAGTTACAGATTCCCTTTCCGGAGAAGTTCTTGTTTATGCCAGTGCTTACGTCAAAGAAATAAATAAGGGTGCCAACACCGATACCCGGGGTTATTTCATCATTCCTTCCGTACCGGCAAATAAAACCTACACTTTAGTTGTTTCCTACGTTGGTTATCAAACAAAACTTATGTCTGTTAGGGTTAGTAAAGACAAACTCTCTCACTATAACATTTCTCTTTCCAGCAAAGGAATTCAAATGCAGACGATTGAGAAGGTGGGTGAACGTTACGAGTTTAAGAACGAAACGAAGGTCAGTGTTCAGAGAATCGCCGCACGTGAGCTTGAGTTAATGCCAAAAGGTGTGGAAACCGATGTCTTCCGAAGCATTCAATATCTGCCCGGAGTTCAATCTACAGGTGATGTTTCAGCGAAGTATTATGTACGTGGCGGCGCCAGCAACCAAAATTTAGTTTTGGTTGATGGAGTTACGGTTTATAATCCTTTTCATGCCTTAGGCTTGTTTGGCGTGATTGACCCGGACGTAGTTAACAGTCTGGAATTTTACAAAGGAGGTTTTGCAGCAGAGTTTGGTGGAAGACTTTCTTCTGTGATGAGTATTAGTACGAAGGATGGTGATAAACATAGATTTGGCGCTACAGCTTCCGCTAGTTTTATGACGGCAAAACTTTTGCTCGAGGGACCAATTCCAAACGGTTCGTTTATAATTAGCGGGAGAAAAAGCTTCTCAAACAAAATCTTAGATAAATTTTTTGATAAGAGCCACGTTCCGGTTGATTTTTATGATGTTTCAATGAAAGCAAACTTTACCAGCCCGGATTTTATACCCGGTGCAAAATTTACAGTTAATGCAATGTTAAGCGGCGATAACTTGAAGCAAGATAATCCTCGCGTTGAAGATTATAAATGGGCAAATAATATTTTTGGTCTTCGCTGGCTTCAGGTGCCGGATAGCCCTCTCTTCTTTGAATTGGCTTTTTCATCAAGTCAGTTTACCGGAGAATTAATTCCTAAGCAAAGTGGGGCACCGCCAAAGAAAAATGTTGTTGATGATTTCAGCATGGAAATGAATTTTAATTATGTTTTTGATAGTAAAGATGAAGTAGTTAGCGGTTTTCATATTAGGAATATAGGTACTACCTTAAATATGAATAACGCAGTTGGAGTTCCTGTAGAAATTAGAACCGATGGAACGAGTGTAGTCTTTTTCGCCAAATACAAAATGCTGCGCTTCGATGAAGTTGATATGGACCTAGGTGCCAGATTAAACGCAGTAAACCTCAGCAGAAATTCCAGTGTAGTCGTTATGGAGCCGAGACTTAATATCAAGTTTAGACCGACAGACAATATTGCGCTAATTGGAGCGGTAGGCGTTTATCAGCAAGAAATTTCAACCTTAACAAGTGAGTATGATGTAATAAATCTTTTTGAGCCCTGGGTTATTTCGCCGGTTTACATTAAACCGGAAAAAGCTACTCATTACATTACAGGTATCGAGTTTGTCCCATCGGATGATTTCCGTGTTACGGTTGAAGGATATTATAAGAAGATTGATAACTTCCCGGTTGTTAACCAAAAGAAAATTTTAGTTACAGATCCGGATTTTGTAACCGGAGAAGCCGAAGCCTATGGAATCGAAGTCTTCAACAAAAGCAGAGTTGAGTTTGTAACTTTGATGGCTTCTTATACAAATGCTTTCTCTTACAAAAAGCTCTATGGTTTGAGGTATTACAATAAATATGATATACGCCATCAAGTAAATGTTAATATGGATTTTGATCTTGGTGACGGCTGGAATGTTGGTGCAAGCTGGATTTACCACTCCGGGCTGCCTTACACAAAAATTATCGGCTACTATGATAAGATGTACATTGGTGATTATTTCTATCAGAATTCTTTGGCTGATTTTAGACAGCCTTACACAATTCTAGGGATTGATAATCTTCACCGTTTGCCGGAATACCATAAGCTCGATATTACACTTTCCAAGAAGTTTGATCTGGGTTTCGCAAAAGTAACACTGGATGCGAGCATCATCAATGTTTATGATAGGAAGAACATTTTCTACTTTAAGAGAGAAAATGGTGAAAGAGTTAATATGCTTCCTTTCCTCCCAACAGCTACCATAAAGGTGAAGCTATGAGAAATAAACTTACAGCATTGTTTTTTGCTTCTCTTTCTCTTTTCGCGCTTTCTTGCTCGGAAACAAATTTCTCTCCTTACGATGATTACCAGGAGAAATATGTACTCAATAGTATTCTCCATCCCGATTCAACCTTCCAAATAGTAACGCTCAATAAGAGTTACATGGTAAATAACTACGACCCGCTTTCTTCTACAGAAGATACTTTTATTGAAGGTGCACTTGTAAGATTATGGAATGGGAATGATGAAGTTGTGATTCTGCGGGACACTACGCTAACAAGGTCAGCCGGAGATTCTTACAACAAGCCGTACAGAGTATATTACACTAAAAACTTTAAGCCTAAGACCGCAACAAATATTCAAATAGAAGCTTTGCTTCCAAATGGAAAAAGACTTTCATCAAACACTTATATTGAAAAAAAACCGATGAAAGTTGACCCAATAGATTCTATGAAGTTTTATCCAAAAGAAGGAATCGGTTACGCAGGTGCTGTCTGGACAACCGAGCAGAAGAATGCTGTCTTTGCTACAAAAGCTACAATTCTATATATGAGGAAAGGTATGTATGGCGATA
This sequence comes from Stygiobacter sp. RIFOXYC2_FULL_38_25, assembly GCA_001803165.1. Lineage (GTDB taxonomy): Bacteria > Bacteroidota > Ignavibacteria > Ignavibacteriales > Melioribacteraceae > Stygiobacter. Next base: position 17,411 of record MHAZ01000015.1, read on the forward strand.
AAGTTCAGCGTGCCTCAATTCCAGCTTACATAAGAAATGTTAATGGAAGCATTGTAAAGTATTATCCTCAACCCACAAGTTTACCATATTGGCAAATTGATTCCTCAGCAATTAACTATGCTATGCATTCTATTTCAGAAGGCGATCCGGAAAAAAACAAGTATTACATTTATAGTATGGTAATTGAAGTTTCGCTTTTGGATAATAATCTTAGTTTATACTATAACTCTACTTCTCGCGGTAAGGATTTATACTCTGTTATCGTAGATGAAACCGACTATACTTGTATTAAAGGCGGTTACGGTGTCTTTGGAACTTATTCTAAATATTCAGTAGTTCTTTCATTTACTCCTGATTACTTGAGAAAACTCGGTTATAACTCTGGACTTTATTAATCACAAGGTTGAAATGCTCTCAATAGTAAAAAAATATAATCTGCTTTTTGTTCTGGCTTTTGCTCTAATTTTTAATTCTTGTGAAAAGGAAATTTTAACAGAAGTTGCTGTGTTGAAACCGGAGGGTACTAATCACTTATATTTAGAAAGTAACCCGACAGGAGCTACAATATATTTAGATGGAAGAAATACCGGAATTTATACGCCGGATACTTTGGACTGGCTATCAGATGGCAAACATACAATTACGATTAAGCATGAGTTTTTTATTGATACTACAGTTACTATAAATTTGGGCAGTAGCTACTCTTCAAAATTAATGATTGACCACTATTTAAACCCCGGGCATATGGGTACTTTAATTTGTAATTCGGTACCGTTGGGAGCTAATATCTTTATTGATGGTCAACCTACTCTCTATAAAACTCCACATACATTTTCAGGATATAATCCTAGCAAAGTTAAAGTGAAAATGACTTATCCTATGCATAGGGCAGATAGTACTATTGTTAAACTAATTGGCGGAACAAGACAAACGGCATATATATTTTTAGATGATACCACTAAAGGTTTATTTTATACTACTACTAATTCTCCGATTCCTACAGAAAATACTTATACAGTTGCAGTTGATTCATCGAACGTAAAATGGATTGGCACAGAGGGACAAGGTATAATTAGATATGACGGCAAGAAGTGGAGCGTTCTGAACAAAGATAATACTCCAATGTCATCAAACATTGTGAAGAGTTTATTCGTGGATAAAACCAACCGCCTTTGGATCGGTTTGGAAAATGGATTGTTTTTGTATAACGGCACAACATTTATTAATTACTCCAGCCAAGTAAACAGCAAGTACATAACAAGTATAACATCTGATAATAACGGCACAATTTGGATTGGAGCTTTTGGCGGACTGTTTAAGTACGATGGAAAAACCTGGCAAACTTATACTAAAGCAAATTCCGGCTTGCATGACGATTTAATTTATTCTCTTGCTGTTGACAAACAAAACAATATCTGGGTTGGCACAAACGGAAGCGGCATCTCCGTTTTTGATGGTGTTTTATGGCGTAAGTGGGATATGACAAACATGGGAATCGGTAACAAAATTGGTGACATTATCCATTCAATAGTTTGCGATCAAGATGGAATGATTTGGGCTGCGCATATGAGAGAAGAATTACAAATGGGTGCAATCAAATCGGAAGGCGGTCTTTCACGCTTCAACGGTACAAAATGGAGCATAGTTTCCGTTCCGCAAATTAGCACCCAGTACATTCAGTCACTTCATGTTGATAGAAATAACAGTAAATGGATTGCAACTAAATATGGTTTGGGAAGATTTGATAAAACAAACGCGGCTTCCATTTTTACAAAAGTGAATGCTAAACTTCAATCTAGTTTTACAACTGCTTCTGCATTAGACAAAACCGGAGATCTTTATATTACTACTCTTGGCGGTGGTCTATCTAAATTTAGAAAAGGAAGTTTCTAGAGTATATTTTTCTTAATCCAATTTTCGAGTCCACCGGCAATAATTAATTCTTGCGCTGCTTCGCCGATTGTCACTATCGAATAAACTATATCACCAGCTTCAATAGTAGAGGTAACAAAATTTATTTTCGTTTCAATTTTCGTATTTACTGTAAGTCTTTCTAAGCCAAATCTCGATTTCAAATCATTTGCAAGTCCCGGGCATTCAATTACAAGCAAGCCGTTATTGAGAGCGTTACGCTTATAAGTTTCGTTGAAAGAACCTGCAATAACTAATTTAATTCCACGATATTTTAGCGCTGTTGCGGCTTGCTCTCTAGAACTACCCGTGCCGAAATTATATCCGCCAACAAGGATATTGCCTTCATTTACAATACTTCCGAATTCCGGGTCGTAATTCTCCATCACAACTTTGGCTTGTTCAGCCGGAGTGATGTCATCATTGTATGTGTATTTACCGGGATAAATTCCATCCGTATTCAAATTATCTTGATGGCAGAAAATTAATTCACCTTGTAATTGAGAAGGGAAACCATTTAGAATTTTCACTTTAGTAGATTGTTGTTCGGTCTTAACATTGTTCTTAATTGTATATATAACTTGTTCAGGAGTTCCTTCCCACTCACTACTTATAAAACCATTAATTGCCGATGAAGCAACAACAGCCGGTGAAGCTAGATATGCTTGCGCGTTTGGTGAGCCCATTCTTCCTTTGAAATTTCTGTTCGTTGCAGAGATTCCAACTTCGCCATCTTCAAGAAGTCCAATTCCTAAACCTATGCAAGGACCGCATCCCGGCGAAAGAGGAATAGCCCCAGAATCAATGAGCGTTTGCCAATCTCCGCGTTGTTCACTTTCAGCTTGTACTTCACTTGAAGCTGCGCCAATATAAAACTGTACGTGTTCAGAAAACTTTTTCCCTTTCGCAATAGATGCAGCTTCTGCAATATCATCTACTCTTGAGTTAACGCAAGAAACCAAATAAGCTTTATCAATTTTTATTTTCTGATGCTGAAGTTCGCTGACCGGCGACATTTTCTTTACAGTGTTTGGTCCGGAAACAAAAGGAGAGATTGAAGAAATGTCAACGGAAATCTCCTTTGCATAAAACGCATCATCATCTGCTCGCAACTGATCAAGCTGTATTTCTAATTCACTGATTGTTTGAATGTTTATACGAGAATGCTCAATATTTTCGTTCTTCGTCCTTAACTTTTCATTTCTCGTTTTCATCCATTCAATAGTAACTTCGTCAATAGGAAACAAACCAACAAGAGCGCCCCACTCAGTTGTCATATTCGCAATTGTTAGTCTCTGATCAATGCTTAGATGTTTAATTCCCTCACCAACAAATTCAATTGCGTGGTTAAGAACTTCGTCTTTGTTAAACAATCCGCAAAGAGCAATAATTACATCTTTGCCGGTTACACCTTTTCTTAATTCGCCCTTGAGTTCAACCTTAGCAATTGGTGGAACTTGCCACCAAGTTTTTCCGGTTGCCCAAATTGAAGCTGCATCTGTTCGAACAATTGGAGTTCCTAAACAGCCAATTCCACCGTACATATTGGAATGACTATCGGATGCGACAACAAATGTTCCCGGGAATGTATAACCTTCTTCAACCATAACTTGGTGCCCGATGCCGCGTCCTGCCGGATAAAAATCAGCTCCATGAAGTTTCGCAAACTCTTCAATCTTTTTGTACTTCTCTAAATTCTTTTCGCTTTTGTTTTGAATATCGTGATCGAGTGTTATAACAACCTGCTTAGAATCAGAGAGCTTTGTTGCGCCAATTGATTTAAATTTTGGGATTACCGCGCCGGTATTATCATGCGTCATTACATATGCCGGACGGATAGTGACGTAGTCGCCGGAACGAACTATTTTATCAGCCGACAAACCAACTGAAAATTTTTGAACGATTTTTTCTACTAATGTCTGTTTCATATGTGTCTAGAGCTTCCCGATCACCGCATCAGTTATTTGTTGTGTGCTAGCAGCGCCTTTAGAAAATACTTCGGCACTACCTCTTAGTTTCATCATATCATAACTCTGAACTTTGCCTTCTAAAACCACTGCTGAAATTGCCGTCTTAATTTTATTTGCAATCTCATTTTCGCCTATGTGTTCAAGCATCATTACAGCACTCATAAACATTGCTATCGGATTTACAATTGAGGGATTTAGTTTTTCGTATTTAGGCGCTGAGCCGTGAGTCGGCTCAAATACGGCAGCAGTTTCGCCAATGTTTGCGCTGCAAGCAAAACCAAGTCCGCCAACTAAACCGGCAAAGCCATCACTTATTATATCACCAAACATATTTTCCGCAACAGTCACTCCGTAATCTTCCGGATTTTTTGTCAGCCACATCATTTGCGCATCAATGTTTGTATCCCAAAGAGAAATGTTCGGGTACTCTTTAGAAATTTGTTTAGCGAGTTTCAACATCATTCCCGAAGTTTCCCTTAACACATTCGGCTTTTCGCAGATGGTTACATTTTTATATCCAAACTTAGCCGCATATTCAAATGCCGCCCTTATTATTCTCTCACTTGCTTTCTTAGTAACAATTCTAGTTGATACCGCCATTTCTTCAGATGGAACATCCTTAAAGAATTTCATTTTGGTATGTGTTTCGAGAGCATCGCGTACTTGTTTTGGTGGGTTAGTCCATTCAACACCGGCATAAAGTCCTTCTGTGTTCTGTCTAAAAATTACAGTGTTAATTGACGGTTCGTCAAACGTTCCGCTGGAATTCTTTCTTATAAAGTTTAGCGGATTCCCTTTGAACGAAATACATGGACGGATGCAAATATCCAAATTGAAATGCTGACGCAAGCCAACAATAGGGGAGAAGTAAACCAATCCTTTATCTTGTAGTGAAGGAATTAATTCCTTCTTCGCTTCATCATTAGGCTTACTTGTTATAGCACCAAAGAGTACAATTTTATGCTCTTCGATTAAATCAATAGTCCTTTGCGGAAGCGCGTTCCCTTCGTTGCACCAAAACTCCCAACCGATATCACCCCAAACATAATTTGCTTTGAAGCCGGCAGCGTCTAAAAGTCTTATCCCTTCGGGTAATACAGTTTTGCCAATACCATCACCTGGTAAGGCTACTATGGTTCTCATATTCTCTCGAATTTAGGAAGTGAGTAAAAAATCGCTGCAAATATAATCAAGCGTGAAGTTTTATTTCATCAAAAATTATTTTAATCTTTTCGATGACCGCACTTAACTTCTCGCCATGTTTACTTTCTTTTACAGCTTTTTCAAAAGCTGCAAACGGGAACGGTTCATTCATTAATAGCCACAAGCCAATGCTGCAAATAGCCGCATTCTTTTTGCCCAGGATTGCTTTCAAATCATAAGCGAAAGATATGTTATTCATCGGTTCGTAATGAACGGCGTTGTCTATAATAACAGAAGTGTTTTCGCCTATGCGGCTTTTCACATAATCAAAACCGTTTTGAGAAATTATCAGCATCGCATCCGGCTCATTTATACCGGTGTAATAAATTTCTTCCGGGGAGAAAATTAGCTCTGATACTGAAAATCCGGTCCCAACAGTAATTGGATAATCGCCTTTCTTGGTAACGTGAAGTCCGGAATACATTGCCGCCTTTGCCAGTAATTCTGCTGCCGATTGAATTCCTTCTCCTGCAGAACCGGCAAGTATGAGTTTTACATTCTTACTTAATTTATGTTGGAATAAAGAGGTCCCGTTGTTCACCGATCTATTAATCAGCGGCTTCATAGAATTTGTAGGGAGTGCAAAAGCATTGTATGCATTAACAAAAGATTTTTCCAAGTAGCCAAGATGTTCAATGTCGGAATATTTTTGAACGCCGTATGATGGACAAACTTCCAGTATCTCAATCAAAGAGAAGCCCTTTGTTGAGATAGCAATTTTTAGTTTTTCAGAAATATCTCCCTTAGCAATTATTCTCGCGGAGTAGTTTGCTCCAGCTTTATGCGCTATTTCTACAATATCAAACGGACGCGTGAATGAATCAGTCAACCCGCGATCTGTCTGGAAAGCTTCGCTCGACAATCCACTAAATTGTCCGCCGGTCATTCCATAAATCTGATTATTATTCACAATTAAAGTGAGATTAAAATTTCTTCTGGCAGCTTCAAGAAGATGAGCAATTCCAATTGTAGCTCCGCCATCACCTTGTATTGCAATTACTTTTTTCTTCGGATTATCAATTGCAAGGGAAATTCCGCTCGCGAGCGCGCAAGCTCTTCCGTGCAATCCATGAATAGTATGGCAAGCAAGCAATGGATCAATCAATCCACAGCAGCCGATATCGCTTACCAATATTACATCAAGCGGATCAAAGTTCAATGATTCGAGAGCTTTTGCCAATCCCAAAGTTATTGATTGATGTCCGCAGCCGGGACAGTAAGGAGAATTTTTATCAACTAACATGCTTGAAGACATCTTTCCGTTTCCTTAATTATTTCTGAAGGAGAAATCATTGAACCAATTCTATTAACCTTAGTAACATTCTTTGGCGGATTGTTTCCGTAAACCATCTTAACAAGCAGTCCGGTTAGGTTTTCCTCGGCAAAGATTACATTCTCGTATTGGTTTATTATCGTCATTAATTCTTTAGCGAAAGGAATAATTGTTTTGATATAAAGCGCCGAAACATTAACTCCGCTTTCACGAAGCTGCCTAACAGCATCTCGCGTAGCTTCTGCCGTTATGTCGTAGCTGACAATCAAAATATTTTTTTCGTTGCTTTCATCATGCTCGTAAAGCAGATACTCGGAAATTCTGCGCTGAATTTTATTGTGAAGCCGTATTGTATTACCGAGCGCGGCTTTTGTTGCTTTCTTAATAGTGCCGGAATCATCATGTGTAGAAGAATTTATTCTAACTTGATGATCATTGTTTGTTAAAGAAAGAAACGGCGGAACAAGTTTTTCGTCAGAGTCGTACGGAATGTATGGCTTTGTTCCTTTATATAAATCATATTCTACTTTTGTTAGTTCGGGTAATGTTGAGAGGTCAATACTCCGCGCGGTCATTATCATTTCTTTAGAAGTTAACAGTACGACAGGAGTACGCAGCTTAACTGCTGTATGAACGGCTTTCTCTGTAACTGTCCAACAATCTTCTAAGTTGGAAGTTGAAAAAACCGGAATATTATATCCGCCAGAAATTAGACTATTGAGCAGCAATAAATCGCCTTGCGCGCCAACTGTTGCAGAGCCGGTGCTTGGTCCTAATCTTTGGGCAATCACAATAATCATCGGCAGTTCCATCATGAAAGACATGTTCAGCGATTCAACCATTAAAGCCAAACCTGGGAATGATGTTGCGGTTGCTGATAGTTTACCGGCAGAAGATAAACCGGCAATCCACTGGGCAACGGAAATTTCATCCGGAGCGAAAGTCATTGTAGGAAATCTTTGTGATGCGTATTGGTTAATCCAGTTTGCGGGTGTAATTGGATAGCTTACAAATGCTTCTACACCGGATTGCACAAGTGCTTCAACAATAAGTTTGCTTCCATCTACTAAAGAAAAGTTTGAGCTCATATAAGGTCATTTTTGTTGCAACAAATTTAAGTGGAGTTTTTGTGATTTCCATACCTAAAATTAGAGGTTGTAATCCATTTGAAGGCTTAGTCGGTTATCGAGATTTCCCAGAATTAGCGTTGTACCACTGCCCAAGAATTTTTCATTTGGCTTGTACAATTCGGCATATTTGAGTGAAAAAGAGAAGCCATAAGGTATATTGTATCTTGCAACAAAGTACCAGCGCATTCCCTCGCCGTACAAACCGGGATTTGTCATCACGCCGGTTAAGTCGTTTTCAAATTCGTAAACGCGGGAATTGTATGAATCTGTTTGAAAGAAAACGAAGCGAGTAGAAAATGATAAATATTCTGTTGGCGAATATTTTATGTCTTGAAAAATCAAATAGCCGTTATCTCTTGAAAGTGGAGCAGATGGAGTTGAGGCTACAAACTCAATTCTCGAATGGAGTTGAAGATTCTTCTGCAATTTGTAAATGAATTCTCCGCGCAAATTTTGTTTTCGGGTTGATGCAAGTCCGTAAACATCGTTTACCTGTGAAAGTTGCTGCTTGACCTCATTTTTATAACGCCAGCGAAGCTCGGTATTCTTGAATGGTTTGAAAGTGTAATAAACTAAGAAATCATTTCCTTGTGCAGGAAAGCGGTAACGGTCGCTTAAATAACTAAACTCAAATTGGTCGAAGTAAACATTGATAGTTCCGTAAATGGATTTCCATCTTGCGCCAATGTAAAACCCATTTTCATTTTGAGCAAAGTCTCTTTCGCCAAAACCATTTGAATGTAGATTCAAGTAATCTTCTGAATAATTTCTGTATGAAACTAAGAATGAAAAGTTTTTATCTATCGCAAAGTCGAGTGAATTTAATGTTGCAAAAGATTTCTTATGGAATGCGGTTTCTCCCGTTAGGCTAACTTTTTCAAAAAAGAAATTGTAACTGGTAGATAAATAAGTAAAAGAGTTACCGCCCGGTTCTACAACAGATTGAGTTTCAAAACTGTGATCGTATTTTGTATTGTAAGTTAAGACTCCAAGATTGCCTCTTTCGCCAAAACTATAGTTGATGGTTAATCCGGCAACTCTCTCGTTAATCTTGTCTTTCTTATTGATTTCAGTTTGAGTTCTGTGCAAACCATCAATTACGAGCGATGTAATTTGCTGAGTAGTTGAATCAATTGATGCATCTAAAAAACGGGAGGAGAAGAATGCACTGAGAGAAAAGTTTTCGTAATTGGCTTCGGCTGAAACTCCTCTGAAAAACTGGTTTTCATCCGCGCTTAGATAAGGAACTAATCCGCGGGAGTTTCTCGGCAATACTTCAACTGCATCACTTCCTTTTGAAAATGCGTACCGGCTCCAGATTGCTAATCCTTGTCCAAATTCAAATACATAATCGCCAAGAACAAAATTCTTTATGATGTCGAGATTTTTCATTTGGAAATGAAATGAAGTGAAATCGTTTAGCTGTTTTTCGCCGGGGTCTTTCTCGACCAATGCGCCGAGTCTTAGTTTATTTTGGCGACTGATAATCAGTCTGTTGTAAAGTTTCCACCGTGAATTTGGATAGGTTCCGCTTTCAAATCCTTTGTCTTTTTGAAAATCATACAAACCGCGTGTTCTGAAATTCAGATTGAACAGCTGAAGATTTTCATCAAAAATTTCGTTGAATGTAGGAGGCTGTCCGTCGCCAAGTTTTACAAAAGGTATAATTTTTTGGACCAGTTCAAAGCTCACATCTTCAATGAAGCGCATCTGGTCTATATTATAAATCCCTCCTAACACATTCCTGTGCCTAATAATAGCGGCTGCGGTTACTCTATCCAGAAATGGAATTTTCAATAGCTCGTTAATAGAAGCTGTGTTTAAGGGAATCGGATTCTGTGTTAAGTACTCAATTATATCGTAGAGCTGGGAATCATCAACACCTTCGCTGGCATCTTCTAAAATAGTTTCCAGATTCTGTTGAACCAAAGTTGTATCGGTTTGCGCAATGGCTTCACCTGTTAAGAATATAAGAGCTACGAGAATTATTTTCTTCATATTCTATTTTGCAAAACGAAGGATTAAACCAAACTGGTGTGTTAAATCAAGATCGGGATGCTTGAATACGGCATAATCCACTTGTAGAAATTGATAAATAAATCCAAACCCTCCGGAGAAAATGTTTGGTTCGTTCTGTGCACCGAATCTTAGTCTTATAAAATCGAGCATGGAATATTCAGCCCCAATTCTTATTGATGGATTATATCCAACTTCTTTTCTTAGTGCGGCGCTAAATGTAAATTCCTTAACAACCTTAAGATGCAAGCCGCCCCAAAGTACGGTAGGTAGTTGTCCGGTTTCGCTGGAAAGGGTGGAACGAGTAATGTTTTCTACAGCAAATCCAAAACCAATTTGTTCGTTTAGAGTCGCTATTCCGCCAAGATTAAATAGGAGCGTTCCTTTTGAGCCGTAGTTTTTGATAGTAAGATTTTTATAGATAGCTGTTCCGCCAACAAAAAAGTTTTCTGTGACTTTTCTTCCGTACCCTAATGCAAATTGCGTTTCTTTGTAGAGTTCAAAACCGTAGATTGAAAAACCGGCGCTGAACGTACCGTATGGCGTTGGTTCGCAATATGCAGCAAATGCATTTGCCATTTCCTTAGTATCAAACGGAGCGGGTGAGTAATACATTCCAACTTCTCTGTTCTTAGCCAAGGCTAAACCAGCCGGATTGTTGAAAATCTGGAATACGTCGTTTGAGTAGGAAGCATCGGAGTGAGCTAAAGCAATTTGTCTTGCCCCCGGATTAATCTGCGCGAAACTTTGCAGTACAAACAAAAGTAGAAGAATCAGCGTTTTGAATAAATGATTCATAAGATACCATCTAAAGAGATTGTATTAGTTTTATCAAATCTATATCTTAAAATTAAGATAATTCCTGGAGTTTACAGATGAAGAAATTATTTATCATCATTTTATTTTTCAGCGTACTAAATGTTGCCGAATTTGCTCAAGAACTCGAAGCCAATATTACGGTTAATACAGAACAGCTTCCCACTGCATCGCGAGATAGGCTTGATAGTTTTGTAAATCAGATTCAAGATTATCTTAACAACAATAAGTACACCGGCAAGCCCTGGGAAGGTGAGAAGATCAAATGCAACTTTACTATTTTCTTTACCGGCGCAAGCGATGATGTAAATTATAGCGCTCAACTTGTTGTTACCAGCCAGCGCCCAATAGAAGGTTCTCGATTAAATTCTTTAATGCTCACAATTATGGATAACGCTTGGTCGTTCCGATATGAGAAAGGACAAGCGATGTATTTCAATCAAAGTAATTTTGATGGGTTAACGAGTTTTCTCGATTACTACGCTTACATAATTATCGGCTTCGATTCAGATTCATATTACGATCTAGGCGGTACAGATTTATTCCAGAAAGCGTTAGATATTGCTGTTAAAGGCGCATCAAGCAAGTATGCAAAAGGATGGGCTCTGGAAACCGCTGCCTTCAACCGCCGCGCTTTAGTAGATAATTTGCTCAATTCGAAATATCAACAGTTTAGAAGTGATTACTTTAATTATCACTACAACGGTCTCGATTTGCTGAACAGTAAAGACGCTAAGGAAAGAGCTGTTGCTTTGCCGAATATGGTTAATCTGGTTAAGAACCTAGAGAAATCTAAGGGAAGTATTGATTGGAGAAGTGTTCTGTTAAAGGTTTTCTTTGATGCAAAAGCTGGTGAAATTTCTGAGTACTTTAGAGGAAGAGTGGAGCCTTCGTTGTTTACTACTCTTAAAAGAATAGACGCTTCTCACACAACCAAGTATGACGAAGCGCTTAAATAATTTCAATCAAAAAACGTGTCTGTTAGATATCTTTCTGATAGACACGGTATTTTTTATAAATCTCACCATTCATTACTTGTGCGCCGCGGTTCATCATATCGTTATCCTCCAAAATCCAACTGGCCTCACCGAGTAAAATTCCAACATTAGCTGCACGGTTAACAATCTCCCAATAGAACACTGCATCAAGTCCCCGTTTCTGGTATTCGGGAATAATGCCAAGCGTAAGAATGCGCGACCATGTAATCTTTTTCTTTTGCGTAAAGATTTTTAGAAAATTAAAAGGAAGCAGCTTGCCGTTGAACGATTTAAAGATTTGATTGTAATCGAGCATGACTAATGCGAAACCAACAAGATTATTTTCTATTTCTCCAAAAATTACAAGAGATGGTTCAAGCAAAGGTTTTAGATCTTTTGCCAACACATCAATTTCATCTTCTGTCATTGGAACAAAACCCCAATTTTTCTCCCATGCTTTGTTGTAAACGTATTTTACCTTTTCTAAATCTCTCTTGAATTCTTTTACATCCATTGCATATACCTTAAGCCCGGAACGTTTCTGGGCTATTTCAGCAACGCGTCTTAGTTTTTCGGAACTAACGACTTTATTGTTCTCAAGTTTGTAGGCGAAAAGGTCTTTAGCTTTTTTGAATCCGTAATTATCGCAAAGGTCGAGATAATATTTCGGATTGTAAGTCATCAACAAACGAGGTTCATCATCAAATCCTTCCAGAAGCATTCCATATTCTTCATTTGAAGATGGATTTGCAGGACCTAACATTTCGTTACAGCCGTTTTTCTTTAACCATTCTTTTGCTGTATCGAATAGTAAGTCGGCAACACTTTGGTCGTTAATACTTTCGAAGAATCCCCAAAACCCGGCTTTATCATTATGAACTTCGTTATGAAGATCATTTTTGATTGCAGCGATTCTTCCAACCATCTTGCCATCTTGTTCTGCCACAAAAAATTCCGCACATGCATGTTTGTAGAACGGATGGTTTTTTCTATCAAGTAATTTCATCCTATCGAAAATAAGAGGCGGAACCCAATAAGGACTATCCCTATAAATCTCCCACGCAAATTTTATGAAGGATTTGATTTCTTTTTTTGTATGTATTGAACGGATAGTAACCTGAGACATGCTTTCTCCTTGAATAAAAAAAGGTTATTCACTCACATTAACAGTAGAAGGAATGAATAACCTTACAAGAAAGATTTTAAATTAAACCGATTTCTTTACCAACTTTTTTGAATGTATCAAGGATGAAATCAAGATGTTCATCTTCGTGAGTGGACATGTAGCTTGTTCTCATCATTTGTCTGCCTTGAGGAACTCCCGGAGAAATGAATACGTTAACGAAAACTCCGGCATCATAAAGTTTGCGCCACATTTGGAAGGCTAGACCATCTTCGCCAACAATTACAGGAACAATAGCGGTTCTTCCATCTATCACTTTAAAACCAGCTTCAGTTAAACCTTTTCTCATTTTGTCGGCATTGCGAATTAATTTATCAACACGCCAAGGTTCTGCTTCCAGTATATCAAGGGCGGCTAAAGCAGCGGCAACAGCAGCCGGAGTTGGCGAAGCGCTGAAAATAAGAGCCGGTGAAAAATGCTTTAGGTAATTAATAACGCGTTCCGGTCCGGCAACAAAACCTCCAAGCGATGCAAAAGTTTTGCTGAAGGTTCCCATCGTTAAATCAACTTCATTTTCTAAATTAAATTCGCTTGCGGTTCCTCTTCCACCTTTTCCAATAACACCAACAGAATGAGCATCATCAATCAAAGTTCTTGCATTATACTTTTTAGCGAGGCTAACTAATTTTGGTAATTCAACAATTTCGCCGCCGGTGCTAAACACACCGTCGCTAATAACTAATTTGGGAGCGTCAATAGGAAGTTTTGCTAAGACTCTTTCCAGGTCACCCATATCATTGTGTTTGTATCTTTCAAGATTGGCTGTTAAACCTTTAGCCATAATTTGTCCGGCAACTATACAAGCATGGTTGTCGCGGTCGGAAACTACATATTCACTTTTCCCTTGGACGAGTGTTGGAATTATACCTTGAGCTGATTGGTAACCTGTACTGAACAGTAAAACTGCTTCGGTTCCAAAGAATAGAGCTAATCTTCTTTCAAGTTCGATATGTAAATCGAGAGTACCGGTAAGGTAACGTGAGCCTGAACAACCGGTGCCATATTTTCTAACTGCTTCAAGTGCGGCTTCTTTTACTTTTGGGTGTGCAGTAAGTCCAAGATAATTATTAGAGCCAGCCATAACAACTTTTTTGCCTTCAATCTGAACAACAGGACCTTCATTTTCTTCAATCGGTCTAAAGTATGGGTAAAAACCAAGAGCCTTAATATCGTCGGCGCGCGTAAATTCAAGACATTTGTTAAATAAGTCCAAAATTCCTCCGGTTATTTCTAAAATCTATTAATATTTTTGGTGAGTTAGTTTGTTTTGACGAAATTTCGGTTGGGAATATAATCAAAAATGGATGAAAAGTTACTTATGAGCTCTAAAATTATTTCAGTTGTTACCGGTGCGTCCGGCTTTGTAGGCAGTCACCTTGTTGATAAACTCCTTGCCGAAGGACATCATGTAAAGTGTATTCTGCGCTCTTCCAGCTCGAGAAAATGGCTTGAAGGTAAACCGGTGGAAATAGTGAATTGCGGTTTGTTTGATAAAACAGCATTGAAGGAGGTTCTAAAAGGTGCAGATTATATTTATCATGTTGCCGGTGTTGTAAAAGCTAAAACTGAAGAAGAATATTTTAAGGGGAATGTTGAAAGCACAAAGACATTGCTTGATGTTGCCGCGGAAGTAAACCCTAATTTGAAAAGGTTTGTTGTGGTGAGTAGTCAGACAGCGTGCGGTCCATCGTTTAACGGAAAGCCTTGCAGCGAAGAAACCCAAGAACACCCAATAACAACCTATGGCAGAAGCAAATTTGCTCAGGAGGCATTGGCGAAAAGCTATTTTGATAAACTGCCAATTACAATTGTTCGCCCACCGGCAGTTTTTGGTGAGCGCGATACAGAGGTTTACTTGATTTTCAAAACGTACAAAGCCGGTTTGATGACATTGATTGGGTTTGATGACAAGAAGCTAAATTTAATTCACGTTGCGGATTTGGTAAGAGGAATATACGATGCATCAATTTCTCCAAATACAATTGGACAGAAATACTTTGTAGCTTCGGAAGAACTTTATACTTGGCCTCAAGTTGGAGATGCAATAGCCAAAGCGTTAGGCAAGCGCGCACTTACTCTCAGACTGCCTCATTCATTAGTTTATTCGGTTGCAGCCATTGCCCAATTCTTTGCAATGTTCAGCTCCAAAGCCGCTACATTCAACCTTGAGAAAGCCAGAGATTTCGTTCAGCCTGGCTGGACTTGCGATGTTTCCAAAGCCAAGAAAGATTTCGGATTCACTCAAAAAGTTTCTTTAGAAGAGGGGATAAAGCGCTCTATAGATTGGTACAAAGAAATGAAATGGTTGTGATCAATTTTCTTTTTTGAATACAAAAGGTGACTGTTGCACGTGTGGCAGTCACCGTTTCCAAAACCTTCGGAAGTAATTTTCAGTCCAAATTCTCTTAGCAAAACATCAACAAATTCGCATTCGAGATTTTTATCCTTTCCATTAGCAATGAAAACAGCTTTTATTTCGCAATTGTGATTTGAAGTTAGATGATCAATATGCCAATGGATGATTTTCTCTTCCCGAAGATGCCTTTCAAGCCGGTGAGATAAATTCTTTTGCGCGCTGCCGGAATAGTAATAATATCCTTTTGGAAATTGCTGCCCTAAAAATCTCTTAGCTTTAATCTGAATTGCCTTCTTGATGTGAAGTTCTAAAAGATAAACTCCGGAATTTACCTTAGTTGTTTTTAGCACCTTCTTTAATCCAAGTTCTTATTCCGGTAATTTGGTTTTTAGTTAACGGTGGCCAGCCAACCGGCGGCATCGGCGAAGTTGATCTGCCTTCAATAGACCAAACTAATTTGCTGTTATCCGGTACTCCCGGGAAAACTATTAAAACGTCACTTGTTGTTTCAGCGTGATTATCTAAGCTCAATCCGCCGGCTCTATCCCGTGAATTGTGGCAGTTTGCATTATTGCATTTAACTTGGAAGACCGGCTGTATATATTCTCCAAAACTTACATTTGAAGCTGGAATTACCTTGCTGTCAATATCTTGGTTGGTAATAGTATCGTCGCAAGCTGAAAATACGACAGCTAAAATGGCTATTAAAAATATTATTGAGAGGAAGTGTTTCATATCGCTTTTTTTTGTTTCAAAGATATTCCTCAAGAATCTTGAATTCAATGCTTTTTAGTTGACACCGAAAAATTTATTTTGTTGTCAACTTTAGAGGGAAGTATGAAAAAGCTAAAACTTAGTCTTTTAATTGTACTGTCTTCGGTTTCATTCTCATTCGCACAAAGCTTGCTTCAATCCGGCCCGTTGGTTGGATATTCAACAATGCGCGAAGTTTGCCTTTGGGTTCAAACAACTAAAGAGGCTAAGGTTAAATTCTCTTATTGGAATGTAAACGACAAAGCGAAGAAGTTTTTTACAAACGAAGTAGCTACAAAAGCCGATGAGGGATTTACAGCTAAGATTATTTGCGGAAACTTGGATGAAGGACAAACTTATAATTACGAACTATTCATTAACAATAAAAAAGTTGTTAGACCGTATGAACTAAAATTTCAGACACAAAAACTTTGGCAATGGAGAAGCGATCCGCCAAACTTTTCTCTTGTTTTTGGTAGTTGCAACTATGTTAACGAACCAAAGTATGATCGTCCGGGAAAGCCGTACGGTGCTAATCATGAAATATTCAAAAGCATTCTCGAAAAGAAACCGGATTTGATGATTTGGCTCGGCGATAATTTTTATTATCGTGAAGGGGATTGGGATTCTTGGAGCGGCATTCTTCATAGAAATACACATACAAGATCGCTGCCGGAATTGCAGCCTCTTTGGGGCTCTGTGCATCATTATGCAATTTGGGATGATCATGATTTTGGACCAAACGACAGCGACAGAGGTTTTTGGAACAAAGAACGCACGTTTGAAGCATTTAAACTATTCTGGCCTAATCCTTCTTTTGGTATAAACGGCAAGCCTGGAATTACAACATATTTCCAGTGGAGCGATGTTGAGTTTTTCTTATTAGATGACCGATACTACAAGACACCTAATGACCGGAGTGATGAAGAAAAAGTAATACTTGGAGAAAATCAGTTTAATTGGCTGATTGATAACTTAAGCTATAGCCACGCTCCTTTTAAAGTCGTTGCTGTAGGCGGACAGTTTCTTAACTCAAATACCGGAACGGAAAATTTTTCTCGAGCACCAAAAGAAAGGGAACGCATTCTAAAAGCACTTGAAGCAAATAAAATTGAAGGGGTAATTTTTATTGATGGAGATATTCACCGGAGCGAGATTTCTAAACTCGTTAGGGAGAATTCATATCCCATTTATGATTTTACTATCTCTCCTTTTACTGCCGGACCTTCGAAGATTAGCGATAATCCGTTTAGGATTGAAAACACAGTTTATGCTGATAGAAACTTTGCGCGTTTTGAAATTACCGGTGCGAGAAAGAACAGAGTGCTTAAATGCACCTTGTTTGATGTTAATGGGAAAGAAATTTGGAATTATCCCATAAACGAAAATGAGTTGAAGTATAAAAAGTAGAAGATCATTTATTGGCAGTTTTATTTGTTGTTTGAAAAAAGTTTCAAGATCGTTATTTTTACAGCAGTTCTTAAAAATGATGGGGCTATAGCTCAGTTGGGAGAGCGCTTGAATGGCATTCAAGAGGTCATCGGTTCGAACCCGTTTAGCTCCACAAATTTATCCCACCCAAAAGATGTATTACGTATAAATTCTGTACAATTCCAGATATTCCAACGTCACGAATGAAATTCTAGAAAGCCATCGGTTCTCCCGAAGGGACTCCTACAAAGTGATTTCTTTGGAACTAAGGA
>MHAZ01000016.1 GCA_001803165.1 Stygiobacter sp. RIFOXYC2_FULL_38_25
CATTATGTGACTTGTGTATGTATTCACTATTTGACATACACTAATTTAATTCTTTTCGCCGCAAGCAGCGGGGAATTTAACCCTTAGCGATTAAAGAAGGAAGAACATCCTTTTCCGGATAAATCGGCATCAATGAGTCAAAAACAAGAATTATAACAAACATAAATCCAAAAATTAGTTTTTGCACATTCCATTCTGAGTTACCTATTTTTTTATAATCGCGACCTTGTTTTAACCAATATATCAATGATGCCGAGGCATGAATTGTAAAACCAAATAAAAATATTACCCCAACTCTGGTAAAAATAAATCCCAAAGGAATAAATAATAAAGAAAGTGTTAGGCCCAATAATGAAGCGTAATAATAATTTGCGCCTTTTGAATTATCTCCAACCTCACTTGTATCGTTTTTAATGACATAAGAGATAATTCTCCATGCTTCAAATGCTGATAAATAAGCAGAAAGAATTATGCAAAAAATTAACGAAGTAAAGTATTGATTATGGGGTGTAATTTTGGAATAATTTAATATTGAAATCAAAATAACAACCACAAGGAGCGAACATAATTGAAAAACTAAAAAAGTTCTTTTTGTCATTGCAAAGAATTCCGAAATAAAAAACGATATGACTATTAAAGCTGTTGGAATATATGCTCGATAATCTTCACTTAGAAAGCTATAATTCATTCCAAAATATAAACTGATTGCAATTGAAAGAACTACAGGCCATATTAATTGATATCTGATGTGATTCAATTTTGATTTATTAGTATTCACAAGATAAAATAATGTCAGTCCATTAAATAATATTCCATATACTAAAATTGGAGTTAATAAAACATCGTCAGAAGAATAATTGTTTTTTACATTTTGATAGACAATAATTGCACCAAGCAAAGAAATTACAAAACCAATGCCGAATGGTTCATAGACTGAAAAATGTTTCTCTTCTGTCGAATAAGTATAAGTAAAGCCATATACAATAAAAAAAGGTATGGAGAGCAAAATGAGCATGGCTAATACACTAATATTAAAACCAGTTGATATACCATTCTGCATCATATAGCCGGAAAAAAGAGTAAGAATTGAGATTGAGGCATAGCCAAATCCCCGAACAATTTGTCCCCATACACTATTTCTATCAATAATCATTATGATTCCTCCAAATGTTTGGGTATAATTATTACTTTTGCTGCACCGATTCGTTAGTTATAGAATATAGTATGCGCGGTGCTGCATATCTACGTTCCATTTATTAAGAGTTTACTTCGTTTTCCCGACTTTTAAAAATAGGTTGTGCATGTATATCATCTTGTTAAAAAGTTTCTATGTACTCTTTTCTAAAATCTATTTGGCGTTACTTTATTACCAGAAACTAATCGCTAAGAACTAATCACTGCTTTTCGGTTCCCCCTGTAGTTGTTTTGAATGGAACCCCTTTGTTGCGTTTGCAACATACTTATTGAAGTTTTGAATATCAAGAGAGGGACATCTTTTAATTAAGTGGAGTCAAGCCAATAAAAATACACGGGGCGTCTCAAAACAAAGGAGACGGATGCGATCCGTCTCTACTTTTTTTTCTGGTTAAAAGTAAAGACACGCCATGGCGTGTCTTTACAGAATATTTTTAGATAATCTTACAATGTAAAGACGCCCTATAGGGCGTCTCTACTTAATTTTTTGGACAGTTTTTCATAACCCAATCGGTAAGAAAATTTAGCGGAGAAGCATCATCTTACGGACAAGATTTGTTTGGTCTCCAGTAAGCCGGTAAAAATAGATTCCGCTTGATAACTCTTTTGCGTTGAATGTTTCTTTGTAGTAACCTGCTTTGTATTCCTTTTCCGAAATAACTTCTACAAGTTCTCCAAGTACATTGAATATACTCAACGTGTATCTTCCGTTATTCGGAATTGAAAATTCAATTACTGTTGTAAGCGGTAAAGATTATGAGCAAGAGCAAGATTATCTCTAAATGAATAACTCTTTGGTGAGTTACTATTGCCAGTCCCATTCACAAATCCAAGAGTCTTCCATTCTCAATTCTAAATTGAATCCATAATTATTCGCGAACATCTTTTATTGGTTGCGTGAATACACTATATCAAATAATCCATAACAAATTTACCCAATACTGTTAGGTCAATGCTGCTTGCAGACTTACCTTGCTCACCAAACTATACCGCAATGAAAACGGTTTACCCCGCTTTGCGGGGCGGCGGATAGAAAAGTTTGTTATTTGTTGGAAATCTCTTTACTAATTTCTGCAATTCTTTTAACATGATGAACAACATGATCTGATTGCATTTGAATCACAAATCCCACTGGCACAGTTTCAATTTCTCCGTTGGCATCTCGAAACCGGGCTGACTTATTCCATCCGTCTGGTATATGTTCCAGTAATTGAAGAATGTGATTTCTATTTGCTTTAAGTAGTTCTAACGAAGTATCAATTGACCGGGTTTCATAACTCCATTTCTTCGCCCATTCTGTCTGCGGTAATGCCAGATACCACTTAAGAGAGAATTCACCTTGCTCATTACCCAATGCAATCTTGATGCAAGCTTTCCACAAATCATCACCATCGGAAATATGATGAACAATCTGACGTATAGACCAGCCCCCTTTAATTGGAACATAGTCTAACTCAATGTCACTCAAACCGGTCAAAGCGTTTTCAAGAATAGTAGGTCCTTGCTTAAATAACTCAAGGGCTTCTTTTTGATTTTCCGGGGCATTCATATTTAGTGCCTCATATAAAAATTTTTGACAGCACATAAAGATGTTGGCACTAACCAACAACTTTATAATTGCTCAAACCTGCCCACCGTTTTCCGCGCTGTATATGTATGATAAAACTAATCCTTAATTGTTTTTTCTTTTTGAAGTCTATCATAATCATTCAAAGCTAACTTGATACTAGCAATTACTGTTTCCGGTTCATCTTCTTGCATATTATGCCCGGAATTAGAACAGTAAAAATATTTACCATACTGCAAAGGATTTAGAAGAGCCAGCCATCGTTTCATTTTTAAATTATTGTCAATTCTGAACAACTTCACTTTATCGTATATCGTTTCTCGTTTCTCCGGATTTTTTGGATATCCGCCAGCTTGAATAAAATGAACTGGAACATCCGGCAGAGGAATACTATCACATTCTTTAAATTCTGTTTTAGTTAGCTGCCTAAGTATTTTAACTTCCTCCACATAGAAATTCGGCATATCGGCATAAAGATTTTCAACAAATTTTTTGTAAGGTTTGGCAAACATAGAATCGATTTGATGTTGTGTTAAGCCAATTTCCAAGTATGGAAGATCTCCATCCCCCTTCTTTTTCGTGAAATCTACGGGATCTACAAAAATAAGTCCGGCAATTTCATCCGGATAGTATGATGCATAACTTCTTATATACGCTCCGCCAAAAGAATGTGACACAAATAAGTAAGGAGGTTTAAAGCCTTTTTCTAATAGCATCTCTCTTAAATTTTCTACAATATGTTTTGTTGTCGGTGGAAGGCTATCATTTTCGGATTCTCCAATTCTTGGGCGGTTATAAGAAAATACCGCTGATGTTTTAGAAACTTCTTCAATTACTGTTTTCCATTTATCCAACTTAGTAGCCATTCCATTTTCGAATACAATTACCGGTTTATCCTTCTGGTTATTTTGTAACCCGGCGATAAATATTTCCATCTTCTTACCATTCACATTGATGAATTTTTTTTGTCCAAAACCAAAACTGCTAAATCCCAAAATCATTACAATTGCCGAAATCAATATTCGTTTCATTAAATTTCTCATTAACCATACTCCTTAGATGATATTAATAGATTGCAAACATAAAGACGTCGCGTTTAAACGTACACCAAAAGTTTTCCGCTGCAAATATTTAGTTTTGCGGGAACAACTAATCCGGAAGGCATAACTTCATGATTAGTTATGTTGCTCAATTACTTCCTTAAAATCTTCTCCATTGACTTTCCTTTTGCCAATTCATCAATCAGCTTATCTAAATAACGAATCTTTTGAATTAATTTGTCTTCTATTTCTTCTACACGGTAACCACAAATTACACCCGTTATTTTTGCAACATTCGGATTGATTTTAGGTGCTTGTGCAAAAAATGACTTAAAATCATTTTTGTTATCTATTTGTTGCTGCAATGTTTGTTTATTATATCCTGTTAGCCAAAATATAATCTCATCTACCTCTGCTTTTGTGCGCCCTTTTGCCTCTGCTTTTTTTATATACAAAGGATAAACACTAGCAAAAATTATTTTATATACTCTTTCATTATTCATTTTATTTATTTCCTATTATTAAAGGTTTATGTCTATTTATTGATAACGGTCCACGCAGCTTCATTGCGGGAGCGTACACCGTTGGGCTGGGTTAGGCAATTTATTCATAAAAACTTCCAGGATACAAAATGTTTATAAAGACTAAATGTAATTTCCAAAATATCAAGTCAAATACTTTCCATGCTATAAACAAACCTACCATTGAGAATACAGAATTACTTATGAAATCCATATACTTTCTACCGCTTTCTTCGTTAAGGTATAGAGGAATTATTCCACTACCGTCTAATGGTGGAACGGGTATAAGATTAAAAACAAATAGAATGAGATTTAGCGAAAACATTATGCTTAGTATTTGCGAAAGATATTCGAAAATGCCTGAATTATAGGATGATACAATTCTTGATATATTTATAGAATCCGGCGGATAAAAGTAACCTAGCCAAATACCAACATGTATTAATAGACCGGAAATAAATAATAATAAAAAATTAGAGATTGGACCCGCGACTGCCATGGCAGCTGCTTTTTTAGGGTTTGAATATGCCCATTCCAAATCATACGGTGTACTTGCCCAACCTATCATCCAACCACCAAGTAAAAAAGAAATTATTGGAACAATTACCGTTCCTACGGGTTCTCTTTTTATATGTGGAATTGGATTTAAAGATACTTGCCCGGCTTTAAAAGCAGTTTTATCACCCATTTTATAAGCAGACCATGCATGTGCTGCCTCATGAAAAGTAGTTGAAAACAAAAACACTACATACCATATAATTGAATTTGATATTTCCATATGCTATCAATATTTATTAATCTCTGATTTAACCTGTGCCAGATTCTTTGCGGATCTTATTTAAGCTGTTATGTACACTTTTAATAATATTTTCAAAGTAATTATTTCTTTTTGGTAAAAACTACTTCTAAAACAACTTCGTAATCGTTTTGATTTGATGGATACCTCATTTGGAGGATCATCTTTCCATCTTCAATCAGTTGAAATGTCTGAACAAGTAAACTGTTATGCCAATTTAAACAAAGAGTGTTCTCATTTAGAAAATTACAAGTTGCTTCACTAAATTCGCCGGAATCTTCGAACCACCAATATTTATAAATATTGTTTCTTTTATCCCAGACAAATATTGCGTGCGCTGCTCCTTCACCTTTTGATAGTTTTGCATGATAATCAAAAGTAACATACTGATTATTTAGAATACGTTTGAACTCACCTTCCCCCTCCCCACTATCATACTCGCTAAATTTACTCTTCGGCACTTTATATTCTAATTTCCATACACCAATTAAAAAATTAAACTTATCCATTGGGTTTATTACTTCACTCATAATTTCATCCATTTTTCTTAAACACTACTGCCTTGCCGCTAAACGGTATGATTACCGTTGAAATTTACTTCCTTGACAATATGTCATATCTGACATACCTTTACACCATGATAATTCAAGATAAACCTCTCATCTGGCTGCATGGAGAGATAAAAACTCCTCCATTTTCCTCTGCGGCTAGAATAGAAACCGGATTTCTTTTCAGACTCCTTCAGATGGGTGAGAAATTGAAAATGCCGCATTCGAGACCGATGCCAAGTATAGGTTCGAATTGCCATGAACTGAGAATTAATGACAAAGGAAATACTTGGCGGATTATCTATAGAACTGATGTTGATGCAATAATAATTCTTTAAGTATTTAAAAAGAAAACACAGCAGACGCCTAAGAATATTGTGGATATCTGTAAAAAAAGAATAAGGGAATATGACAATGAATAAACAGAAACAAAAAAACTTAGAGAAAAAAGGTTGGAAAGTTGGTTCAAGCGCAGAATTTCTCGGTTTATCATATGAAGAATCTGCGTACATTGAATTAAAATTAAAACTAAGCAACAATTTAAAAAAGTTGCGGACAGAGCAAAAATTAACACAAGTTGAACTTGCAAAAATTCTTAATTCAAGCCAATCTCGTGTAGCCAAACTTGAAATAGGTGATCCCTCTGTTTCACTTGATCTCATTATTAGATCCTTATTAGCTCTTGGCACATCAAACAAAGAAATTGCCAGAGCTATCTCCTCTTAATATTTTACGAAAGGGCTTACAACGTTGCCGCTAACCAGCTTACCCGCTTTGCGGGGATGTCCGCCTTGATTGGCTGGATATATGCGTTTACTATTTTAATTTCGTATCTAAACTTTTAAGAAACTCTTCCGCTGTCAAAATATCTATTTTACTACGTTTATAATCTATTTTATTTCTAGTAATAATAAGTGTAATGCCATTATTGACTGCTGTGTAATACTGAATTGCATCTTCAAAATCGTTGAATTCAGAATTAAGTGATTGTTCTACTACTCTTTCATCTATTGGAAGTATATTGATGAGAGTTTTAAGTTTTCTTAAGCTCTTTAATGCTACGAAATTTGTGGTTTGTTTCTTTAGAAGGTAATGCAGATTTGCGAAAATAAGTGGGGACGTATGAGCAATAATTTTGTTTTGATTAATTAATGTGAATAATCGAGCTGCGTGAATATAGTGCGGTTCCCTTTCAGCAAGTAAGTCTAATATTATATCCGAATCAACAAAAAGTTTAATCATCTGGAATATTTTGCCTCAATATGATTTCTATAAACCTTTTTCATGTTAATATTCTCTGGTAATTTGATAATCCCGGAAAGCTCAAGAACATTTGGTGATATTTCAATTTCCGTGATGCTTTCTTTATCAGATATAAGATTGAAATATTTTTCAACCATTACTGAAAGACTCTGCTTATTTCTTTGAGCATATTTTTTAGCTCGATCAATGGCTTTTTTATTGAGTTTTAGTGTTAGTTTGGTATTCATATAATCCCTTTATAATAATACGTAAATAATTTTGTGATAAGATACGTATCGTTAATCCGATTTTCAAGTTCAACGATTAACCATATAACTACGTTTCGCCTAACTGAGTTTACCCCGAAGTTTTTCTACAGAGCTGCCCGTGTTGCTTTGCGTGTTATATGCAGTGACCTCTGAAATATTAAGACTAAGTCATGGTGAGCCCGCCTGCCGGCGAGGCAGGCTTGTCGAACCATGACACTACAAACTAAATTGTCACACTTCGATCCGTCAGCCGACGGACTTCAGTATGACACTAAATTAATTATTCAGAGGTTTCATGCAATTACTTATCATTTTTATTTTTCTTATATGTGTGCATAAATTTTCCAAACTTTTTATCCTTCTGTCTCTTTTCATAGTACGACATTTCGTGATACAAAGATTCCTTATACATTTTTATATAATTCTGATAACGTTCATTTGAAATTATTCCTTCTTCTATGCCTTTCAATACTGCACAACCTTTTTCAATAGTATGAGTGCAATCCATATAGCGGCACTGTTTCGATAATTCTGAAATTTCATTAAATGTGTCATCAAGACCCGATTCAATTGATATTATTCCAAGCTCACGCATTCCGGGATTATCTATTACAATTGCCCCGTTTTCTAAAATTATAAGTTCGCGGCGCGTAGTGGTATGTTTTCCTCTTCCGTCTTTCTCTCTTATTGGTTGAGTTTTGTATAGGTCCTGATGTATGAGATTATTTAATAACGTAGTTTTACCAACACCGGAGGAACCAAGTAAACAATAAGTTTTGGCAGAGGTAAAGTATGTTTTAAGATTTTCTATATCAGTCAAACTGTTGTTGCTGAATGTTGCAATTTCAATATCCGGTATAATTTTATGAATAGCATTTACCTTGTTTTCAATTTCATCGGCGCTTATAAGATCGCTTTTACTTAGAAATATAACCGGAGTAATATTACTCTCGTTTATCATCACTAAGTAACGTTCCAATCTTCTTAAATTAAAATTGGAATCAAGTGATTGCATAATTATTGCCGTATCTATGTTGCCGCGATTAGCTGGTATTCGATTTTTTTACCGGAGGTTTTCCTTTTTAATAATGATTTACGGGGAAATATTTCGTGAATGATAGCTAATGAATCATCATCTCCAAGGGAGTCCTTTTGGACAAATAATTGCGCATAGACCCAATCGCCAACCGTTGGTAAATCCAAGGATGAATCGGAATTGAATAAAAATTTTCCGGTTAATTCCGCGTAAATATCATTCTTGCCGTTCGAAACGACAAAGCTATTTTTATTTACACTGATTACTCTTACTATTTGAAAGTAATCTGATTTCGATGTTTCAATCTTATCTTGAAACCATTTATCGAATCCAAGTTTTTTAATATCATTCATATTCTTTTGAGCACCTAACTATGTTGCAAATAACCAGCTTGTCCCGCAGTTTTATTGCGGGGGCAGCCCAGATTTACCCGCCATCTTTTTGGCGTGCAGCAATGATGAAATAAAAAGCTACTAGCCGCTGGCTTGCAGTTGGCTCTAAATCCTATCTTTACAAGTCTTACCTACCAACTACCTTCTTTCTTCATAGCAAAGTAAGTCCATGCGCCACCGGCAAAATCAAAGGCAGCAAATATCAGCATTACAGGTTCCATCATTTGCAGATATACAAATGCAGAAAAGAAAAAGATAATAGTGCAGCGAATACAAGCGGTAACTTTGAAAATGATGGAAAGTTTATGCCTTGCCGCAACTATATAGTAAACTGATAGCGCAATTAGTAAAATCCCAGATAATCTTATCCAAACTTCACTAGTATTAGCCACACCTATTACTGTTAGGAAAACATTAGGTATTATCAAGAGTGTTGCCCCAACAAGTGTTAGGTAAACACCAAATACGAGAACACTTTTAGCGGAATGCGTCATTGTCTTTTTTTGCTAAAGTTAAAAAAATAGCACTGAATATTTGTCAAAATTTATTGATTTATTTGTCAGTAAGCTATGTTATAAACTCATTTCTTAATTTCTGTTTGTTAAATCTCTTCGGTTCTAAGTTGGTCTTTCCACAAAGCTTGTGGGTAACGATGTTGTGTTTAGCCCGCTGCCCAAAACAACAACGCCGAACAGTTGCAACAACATTTAATTAAAAAATTATTTCTTAGGACAAATCACCTTAAAGAACAACTTGGTTTTGTAAACGAACTTTATAATTACAAAGATACCGCTCTGAAAAATGCTGTCCGTATTGAGCGGCAGGATATTTCCCAAAAGGATTTAGATTAATTTCAACAATCTTTTTTGGAGGTAACATGTTATACTCCGGCATCGATCAACACAAACTCTTTTCCGTCATCACTACTGTTAATGATGATGGTATTATCGTCAAACAAGCTGAACTCAAAAACAACGACTTCGATATTCTAAACTACTTCGCTTCTCTCGGGAGTGAACATTCAGCTACCGTCGAGACTACAGGCGGTTGGTATTGGATGAATGATCTTCTCTCTTCACATGGCATTAATCTTAAACTTGCTCACGCCAAGTATGTCAAAGCTATTGCTTATGCTAAAGTTAAAACCGATAAGGTTGATTCTCACATACTTGCCCAACTTCTTCGCATGAACTTTATTCCCGAAGCACACAAAATATCAGATGATGTTCGTCCTCTTCGCGATACCCTTCGTGCTCGTCTTCGTCTTTCTCAGAAGAGAACCAGCTGCTTAAATTTTATGAACCGTATGCTTGAGAAGTTTAACATCTCCGATTCTTCTCTTCTTTCCGACTTTTATAAGCTTCAATATGAACAGTTCGATTTTCAAGAACAATTACTTAAACAGCAAATGTTAACTCTGGAAAAATCTCTTTATCCAACTCTCATTCCTAACGATGATATTCAGCGTCTACTTTGGATTCCCGGTATCGGTAAGATGAACGCTTTTACCATACTGCTTGAAGTAGGTGATATCAACCGTTTTGCCTCTGAGAAGAATTTCTTTTCATACTGTCGTCTTGTTCCTTCTGCCCGTAACTCTGCCGGTAAATCAAAACAACGCTCTTCTAAAGACGGAAATAGATATCTTAAAGCTGTTTTCTCTGATGCTGCTGTTCACGCTCTGCAATATTACCCTACAATCAAGCGGTATCATGATTCTAAACTCAGAAGGAAAAAGAAACAAGTCGCTCATGCTATCATCGCTAAAGAAATTGCCCGTATCGTCTTCTACGTTCTTAAAGATAAATACGATTTCAACAATTATTTTAAGGGAATAAAACTGGATCATAAAAAATCCGGTCAGTGGCCGCGCATTACAAGCCCCGTCGTCTAACTAGTCGTGTAGTTAACAGACTTCCGCGCTGGAATGGGAAGTAATGCGCTAGCCTAATACATATCTGGGTTATTTCATTTATCATGAAAAGCTCTGTTGTTTAAGGAGTATACCCCGTAAGCGGTTTGGTTGCTGCTTGAATGCAACCCGCTCGATATCGTAGGCAGAAAGTAGTGTGTTTTATCAGCTCAACTTTTCAAAGAACAATTTTTCCGAACAACTCTCTAGTTGTTCACCTATATTTTATTGTCTATTGACTTAATCCTTTTTTAAGCGGTTATACCCAGCCATTATCCTTTTTAACGAACTTAGAAAATAAATTCAATATTTCTAGATAAAGCCAAATTAGTGTTACAGTTAGTGCAAATGAACTATACCACTCCATATATTTTGGTGCTTTTTGAGCTATGCCGTGTGCAATAAAATCTAAATCAAGTATGAAATTAAAAGCTGCTAATATGATGGAGTACACACAAAAACATATTCCCCAAAAATCATTTTCATGTAAATAGGGGAATTCCAATCCGGACAAATGAAATAAATATGTTACTAAGTAAATAATAACAACTGATATTGTAGAAGAAACTACACCCAGTCTAAAATATTTATTAAGTGGGATAAGATTAAATAGGTAAATTATCAATAGTATAACAAAAATTGAGGTCGTTATCATTATCGATTGAAATACCACTCCGGGGTGATTTTCTTCTATATACCTAGATAGACAGCCAATTAGCAATCCTTGAAGGAATGCGTATAATGGAGCAGTTAAATAGGTGTATTTTTTTATTAAAATCGTTGTAAATACCATATAGATGTTAATTAACATTATAACAATTGATAAAAAGCCAACACCACTACTTTCAATCCGATTAAATATGTACTGCCAACTAATAAATGCCGAATAGAACAGTATTGCTATGAATAAAAATGACTTATAAACAATTCCACGCAATGTCATTATAGGGGTATTATCACAGTACAAATTCTTAAATGTATCAATATTTAGGACGGGATTAGAAGTTTTATAATTTTGATATATAATGCTTGATTGGGTTTCAATATTATGATTAGGATTAAGAATGTTATCTGTTTTTGAGAGCCTACTTTCTATTTCTGCTAATAAATAATTGTACCTATCCGGATATTTTTCTTTATTGATGGCTCTTTCAACTTCATATAATTCAGTTAATGAATAACTTTTGAATTTTTCGTAATATTTTAAAGTTTCTTTATCCATACTATTGGGTATAACGGCGTGGCAAATAACCGGCGCCCCAGAACAAGAACGCCTATTAAAAAGACAACGCCAATAATTTAGCAACCGGATTGTAAATTTTACCGTACAAGCCGGTTGCAATAATTTAGTTTATTACACTACTGCCGAACAGCAATGTTTATTTATTTCACAAAACTTAAGAACTACACAATTACCGTTTATATCACGGCGTCCGGTTGATTTGCTGGTTATGTAGCAGTTCATCCATTTCTCTAAAATCACAAACGCTTGATTTATTTATTTCATCTTTTATGAGGGAATTTATTTTTTCATTTATTCCATCAAGAACTTCAAGACGTTTCAATAAAGCGGCAAAATACCCATTGAGTGATTCGACATATGATTTATCATCTTCATATTCAGTTTTCATTTTGATCAATGGAATGAAATTAAGATCATTAAAAAATATTTCGATCTTGCTAACATAAGTAACAATATACATCAATAAATTACTGTCATACTTTTCATAATTGTAAATCTGAGAGGTGCAATCTTTCAATAGATCAATAGGCAAATAGTTGTAGGGTTTGTCGACAAATAATTTCCCAGTATTGCTTAATATTTTTAGATGAGCATCAATTTCTTTTTTTAGTTCAGTAGAAATGTAATAATGGTTTGTTAAAATTGAATAAATTGAAAACAGAATTCCGCAATATTTTTTTTCTGACTCCAACTTTTGGTGGATTATTTTTTCATTTTCCAGAGCAATCTGTTTTTTATGGGTCTTATTAATTGAAAAGAAAGCTATAAGTGCAGCACTTAATGCACCAATGAAGGCTCCAATTAAACCTTGGTATTCTTCAAAAAATGTAGAATCATTAATAAGTTGACCATATGTAATACTATCGGATTTCTCTAATGTCATATTTTGAGGATATTTAGATGTGTCTAAACTAGTTGAATCTTGCGCATAATTGAGATGCAAGAATAGAATACCAATAATTATGATTAAATATTTTTTCATAATTTCACTTGCTACATAACTATTACTTATGCTGCACCGATTTGTTAGTTAAAGAACATATATATGCACGGTGCTGCATATCTACGTTCCATTTATTAAGAGTTTACTTCGTTTTCCCGGCTTTTAAAAATAGGTTGCGCATATATATCATCTTGTTAAAAAGTTTCTATTAACTCTTTTCTGAAATCTATTTGGCGTTACTTTATTACCAAAAACTAATCACTAAGAACTAATCACTGTTTTTTCGGTCCCCCGGTAGTAGTTTGATTGGAGCCCCGTTGCTTTTGCAACATACTTATTGCTGTTTTTATAATCAAGAGAACGCCATCTTTTAATTTTGTAAAGACGCGCCCCGTAAAAAGGCAATGGGCAAGCGAGCGCGTCTCATAAAAAAAGAGACGGATGCGATCCGTCTCTACTTCATATTGCCGCAAACACAGAGACACGCCATAGTGCAATGCCTTCAGATTAAGAGATATTCTTTTTATAGCGCTGACCTTTAGGTCAGCGAACAAATTAAAAACATTAATGGCTTTAGCCACAAATGATGTGACTATCCAAAGGAGTCCTTCGGGAAAGTCGGAAATCTTTTTTCTTTGCAACGAACTTAAGCTCGTTGCAATTTGCTTAATCTTACAACACTGTATCAACCCCTCTTCTTTTAAAAGGCATGCCCCGTGCCTTTTACTGGGAGTGGGACGTTTAAAATTCCTTCTCCTTACTAAGGAGAAGGTGCCCGAAGGCTTGTCCGCCATTGCGGGGCGTATGAGGTCGCTTTTGCTACTTAGTTTTCTGACCTCACCCTAAAAATCAATGGGTGATCGAGCGCGTCTCAAAAAAGAGACGGATGCGATCCGTTTCATGTTAAATGTAAAGACACGCCATGGCGTGTCTCTACAAAATATTTTCAGATAATGTAATTACGCCATATCGGGCGTCTCTCAAAAGATTACTTACTTGGTTCCGTAATTGGTTCCGCCGGTTTTTCTTCGATCTTCTTTCCCATACCCAAATCTTTTATCACTCTCGCGGCAAAATACTGGTTATAGAAAAGAGTATTGCTCTTCCGTATCAGTTCAATCAGCGTATCCATCTGCTCGGTAAGAATACCGTCCGCCGCATCAAACTTTTCCGTTAACGCTTTTCTAAGCGCGCTTTTGTTTGCAAAGCCGGTATCTTTTCCGCCGAGCGCGGCGCCAAACGCATCAATCTTTTCTTGCAGTTCTGTTAGTGTGGCTTCGGTAATTTTGTAGGGTGCTAAATCAGCTAAGTGCTTCTGCGCTCCGACTTTTATCAGTTCAGCTTTACGCAAAAATTCCGGGTCACGCATTCTCTTCAACGCGGATTCACTTTCCACAGTCAAAACTTTCAGTTCTTCATTCTTGGTTTTAACCGCGTAAGCATACAAAGCGGATTTAACCGGCAGAACCTCACCAATCAATTCATCCTCAAGAAGATTTTTTGTAACGGTTTTACCGTCGGTACTGGTAATGTACTTTTTGTCGGTTGCGTCAATTTCCGCAATCACACTATTGAAGCCGGTCAATGCTTCCCCGAGTGCCGGATACTCAGTTGTGACGGAATTGTTCTGCTCAAAAACCGCGTTTACAGCTTTGAACATGTTGTACTTGTTTGTTTCATAGCGATTCATAACGAATCCCTCCATGTTTTTGTGTTGTATTTAGTTATTTACCCCAAAACCCCCTTTATGAAGAAAAAACACAATAATTCCTTCATAATTCAGTTTTGCGGTTAATATATTCCGTTTTGCGCCATTTTATTCCACTTTGTTAGACATAGATTGTGCTTTGCGTCCATTCAATTTGGTTTTGCAAGCTCTCATTCCGTTTTGCAGAATTTTATTCCAATTTGTGAGAAATATAACGTGCTTTGCTTCATACAGATTTGATTTTGCACGGTTCTATTCCATTTTGCAGAGTTTTATTCCGCATTGCATAAATTAAATTGGATGCTGCAAAAATCTATTTACTATTCCGCCAATCCGGCAGCTGCTCCGCAAGATGATTTAGTATTGCGGAATACAAACCGCCGCTCCGGTAGTATATTCACTATTCGACTAAAGTATTTAGTATAGATATGTTTTTAATATGCTTCCCCGCAGATGAGTATTAAGCACTCAGTTTTATAGAGTAATGTTAAATCCGGTTTTCTCATTTCAGCAAATCAAAAGCCGAATTAATAAATATTTTCTTATTTCACAATCAGTAAAACCCTATAACTTATTTTATTATAATCTGTTGGATTATTCTGTCTAATCATTTTGATTGATACCTTTGCACCATCTTTATTCCCCTTCTCAAAGAATGTTTTACCATTCAAAATATCTTCTTCCTTTTCATTTTTTGAGTGTATTTCCGCTGAGTTCCAATCCCCTATGCAGTTTGTAATTCTGCTATATGTGTCATTAAAGCTTGTTTTCGCTCTATTTTCGTCTGCTCCTTCATAAATAGTAATATTCAGCGAACCATCCTTTTCATTTATTTCTGCATTCCCGTTTCGCCCCATTAATTCCATTCCGCTTCCATTTAATTGATCAACCGGAAACATCATAAAATGTGCGGCTGCGTGAGCAATCAAAAAATTAAGTGAAGAGCAGAAGTCCATATTACTACTTATGTTAAGGGAGTTTGAAGCGGCAAACGCATAGCGTAATGCAAACTCACCGGTATCATTCTTCCCTCCTACAACATATAGAATCCAGTCTCCGCTTATTGGTATTTCCGTTAGAATAGATACCATTCCATCCCTTGCTTCGCCGGATTGCTTATAAACTTTCCCTTTGGGATCAACAAGAACTAATCTCCCGTTGAAATCAGCAGAGAAGAGAGCAAAATTCGCCTTCTCCCCTTCATATAAAGGAAGCTCAAATCCATGGTATCTTCCAAAATCTTTTTTATACTTATCACTGCTTTTAAGACTTCCCCTAACTTCATTATATTCAACGTTATAGGGATTTTGCGCATAAGCATAGCTTGATAGACAAAACAGCAAAAACAATCCGCTATTTCTAATTCTATTTTTCATTAGTGCCCGGATTTTACGTTTTTCAAAGTGTCGGCAGCCGTTGATCTTGGTTCTTTTACAAAGGTCCAAAACAAAACGGAACAGCAAATAAATATTCCGCAAAGTATATATAGCAGCTGATAATTCTGTGTTTCAGAGATTATATTAGCTACTCCTTGGCTCATCATCTGAGGAAGCACGACTGCAAGATTAAAAATTCCCATAAACAAGCCCATTTTGGCTTGGTTAATTCTCTCCGTCATAATCGAGAATACAATTGATATTACAGCAGACCAGCCGATTCCGGTTAAGAACATTCCAATATAAAAACTGTATTCTTCTCTTCCCAAGAATGCAATGTAGAAATATCCAATTGCACTGAATGCTAAAGCGGCTGTATAAGTGTTCACCCTTCCTATCTTCTTAGCTATTTGTGAAAGCACAAATGGGAATAATGCTCCAACCGCGTTAAGTATCAAGAATCCGAGGGAAACTATGTTCCCCGTTGTAGCATCTTGGCTTTGTGTTGTAGAAGTTAAGAATTCAGCGAATTTGTTGGCAAACACATTAGTCAGTTCCAAATTTGGAACGATCTGTTTATCAATGAAGAAGCCGGACATAACAAACATGCTCTGGAATGCTACCCAAGTAAAAGTATGCGCCAGCATGATTTTCTGGAACTCATTTGAGTCTGACTCTTCCTTTTTCCCTTTTGCGATAATCCAAATTCCTATTACAACTGTATAAGCTAAACTCGCGATTAATAATGGGTTATGTATTGCTCTTAATTCGTTCTGATAGAAGTGAAATACTAGACTGAAGACACCAAACGCTAAAAATCCATACAAGGGGAATATTGATTTGAAAATATCCAGTACTGTGTGAGAGCCAGCGTTTCCTTCTTCACTTACTTTTAAGTCTTTTGGTTCTTGAATGAACAATATCGGGATCACGGAGCAGCAGAATACAAATATTGCGGCAATGAGCAAGAGGGTTTCGTTTCCGTAAACCATAGAAAGGAAATACGCCAGTACACCAAATGTTCCCGAAATAACTTGCATCCAAACATAGCCGGTTGTTCTCTTCTTCCCTTCCGGCGTTAAATCTGCGATTATACTTCTTGCCGGATTAAATGTAACGTTTACGGATAAATCCAGTAGCAGAGCTATAACCGAGGCAATTAGAATTATGCTGGTAATTCCGGTAGCATGAGAGATTACTCCAATCTGAGGCAGTGCTAAGAACATTAGAGCGCCAACAATGCCTCCTACCATAATAAACGGTCTTCTTCTGCCTCCCAGTGCCCACACATTATCGCTAATCATTCCAACAATAACTTGCCCGAAGATTCCGGCTAAAGGACCTGCTAACCAAACGAATGTAACTTCGTGGATATTCAGCCCGAACTTTTTACTTAGTATCCAGCTTAGTGCGGCTATTTGGGTGGAAAGTGCAAAACCTACAGCGGTAGCGGGTAACGCCAGAATTGCGTAGAATGAATTTGAGAGCTTTTTCTGAATCTCGAGCATGGTGCCTCCATTTAATTCGAGTATTGTATTTCTTTTTTCCTTGTTCCTTCTCTTACTTATTTCTTATTGCTAATAGCTTATTGCCTATTACCTACAGCTTCTCCTTCTTCAGCAGCACTTCACACCCAAACGAAATAAACTCTCGGATCAACGGGATGTTAGGGAGTTTAATAGTGGGCAATCCAAAACGGTAAGCGTATATTGGTCTAAACAAGAAGAGTTCTTTTTTAACCGGCTTGAAACTCTTCAGCATATAGAGCAATTCAAACTGGTCTATTACCATTCCGGTTGAGTAATGCATTTTAATCTCATCAACATAATCACTTTTCTCGCCAAGCTTCTTTGCAACTGGGCGCAATAATGTTTCCGGCAGAACATGTAAATAAGGAATCATTTTAAGAAAGCTTTTTGCAATCTGCTGATGCCCGGCAAATGGCGATCTTTTAGGAGGAAAGCTTACAAATAAGTAGCTTTCGTCTGTGGTCAGTAAATCTAAGTTTCTAAAAGCCGCATACTTATCGGGAATATGCTCTATTACTTCCCTCATAATTACAAAATCGAACTTCTTGCCCACTTTTTCGGTAAGTTTCTCATCCATAATGTCACCGACGATAATGTTCAGCTTTGGATTTTTCTCTTTAGCTATGTCGGCTCTCTCCTGGCTAATTTCTATACCGCAGACTTCCATCCCTAAATCCATTAATACTTCTAAAAGTCCCCCTTCAGCGCATCCAACCTCAAGAACGCTAAGTTTGTGGAATTCAGGTAAATGTTTCTGGAAATATGGGATGAGATATTTTTTTGTGTATTCTATCTGTTCGTAAAAGTGTTTTTCTGCCATAGGTATAAGTTTAATTTTGGACGTAAAGTTAAATAACTAATTATCAATTCTGAAACTCAAATTTCGTCCCCCATTATTTGTTGCAGAATTTGAGCGGGTAATGTTTTGCTTATTCAGACTTGGCTCTCCTCGAGTAAGAAATGTTAGCAAATAAATGCAGATTTCAGATAATTCCTTGCATAACTTCTACTAAAAGAATAAATTTTGCCATCATTTTTGAGATTATGGCAGATACTTCAACCGAAAAAAACATAATTACGAATCGTAAAGCCCAGCATGATTACTTTATTCATTATTCCTATGAAGCGGGTATTGTACTAGTCGGTACCGAAGTTAAATCGCTAAGACTTGGTAAAGCCGCTGTAGTTGATAGTTATGCTATTATTCAGCAAGGTGAAGTCTGGTTGTTAAATTTCAACATTAATGTTTACGATCAAGGCAGTTACAACAACCACGATCCAATTAGAAAAAGAAAATTGCTGCTCAATAAAAGTGAAATCAAAAAGATTTCCCGCGCAACATTAGAAAAAGGATACACTTTGATTCCATTAAGGTTATACTTCAAGGAAGGAAAAGTTAAGGTAGAACTTGGTGTTGCTTCGGGCAAAAAGAAGTATGATAAAAGAGAGGATATTGCTAAGCGAGATCTTCAAAGAGAAACATTAAGAAAATTTAAGTAGCGGAGTTATTATTGGATAAAAAAATTCTCTTCCCCCCAATCAACGAACAAATGGATTTGATAAAAAGGGGTTCGGTAGAAATAATTCCGGAAGAAGAATTAGTTCAGAAACTGGAAAAGTCTTACAAAGAAAATTCACCTCTAAACATAAAACTTGGCTGCGATCCTACTCGTCCCGATCTTCACCTTGGTCATTCGGTAGTATTAAGAAAGTTAGCTCAATTTCAAGAACTTGGTCATCAAGCTATATTAATCATCGGCGATTTTACCGGAATGATCGGCGATCCTTCAGGCAGAAACAGTTCTCGTCCCCCTCTTTCTTTTGAAGAAGCCCGTGCAAATGGTCAAAGTTATTTTGAACAAGCATCAAAAATCTTGCATCCGGAAAAAACAAATATTGTTCACAATTCCGAGTGGCTTGGCAAGATGACTTTTGAAGATGTGATTAAGCTTTCTTCAAAATATACTGTTGCAAGAATGCTGGAACGCGATGATTTCACTAAACGCTACAAAGGCGGCATCCCAATAAGCATGCACGAGATTCTTTATCCTCTTGCTCAAGCAATGGATTCAGTTGCTATTAAGAGTGATGTAGAACTTGGCGGTACAGACCAGAAATTTAATTTATTAGTTGGGCGCGATATACAACGCGAGTTTGGAGTTACCCCTCAAGTTATTCTTACTATGCCACTCCTTGTTGGAACAGACGGCGTTGAAAAGATGAGCAAGTCTTACGATAACTATATTGGCATTAACGAACCGGCAAAAGAGATTTACGGCAAGACGCTTTCAATTCCCGATAACATGATTTATTCTTACTTTGAATTAGCTACTAACGTTGCAAACAATGAGCTTATTTCTATTAAGGATGAACTTGCTGATCCGAATACGAATCCTAGAAATGTGAAGCGAGCTTTGGCAAGAAAGCTTGTAGAGATGTACCACAACGCTCAAGTCGCGGCTGACGCTGAAGCTGAATTCGACAACATCTTTGTTAAAAAGGGTTTGCCGGATGAAATACCTGAATTAGTAATCGAGAAAGAATTAAAAGAGATAGATATTCTGGAGTTAATTGTAAAAGTTAATTTCGCTCCTTCTAAAGGTGAAGCCCGCCGTCTTGTTCAACAAGGTGGTGTTACAATAGATGGAAATAAAATCTCCGATATGAAAGAAATTATTAAACTCGATCATGATATGATATTGAAGGTCGGGAAAAGAAATTTTATAAAATTAATTAGTAATCAATAGGAGGACAAAAACTATGTACGTCCCAACAAGACTATTCTTCACCAAAGGAGTAGGAAAACACAAAGAGTATCTCGCTTCATTCGAATTAGCACTTCGCAGTGCCGGCATCGAGATATGTAACCTTGTTTCCGTTAGCTCCATTTATCCGGTTGGCTGCAAAATTCTTACACGCTCGCAAGGCACAAAACTTTTGCGCCCCGGTCAAATTACACATTGCGTTATTGCAAGAAACGCAACCAATGAACCAAACAGATTAATTGCTTCATCAATAGGTGTTGCAATTCCGGCAGATAAGCATATGTATGGTTATTTATCCGAACATCATCCTTACGGACAAACTGAAAAAGTTGCCGGTGATTACGCCGAAGATTTGGCTGCAACAATGTTGGCTACCACTCTCGGTATTGAGTTTGAGGCTGATAATGCTTGGAATGAAAAAGAGCAAGTGTTTAAGATGAGCGGTAAAATCGTTCGTTCGTTTAATGTTACTCAATCAGCACAAGGTGATAAAAACGGTTTATGGACAACAGTAATATCTTGCTGCGTTCTTCTCCCCTAAACCGAATAGTGTTTATTCTAAAGAGCGGCTGCTTTAGCCGCTTTTTTTATTCCATACAAATGAATTATTCCCGCTGCAGCTATACCAACTATCATTGGCTCAATATCAGCAAACCAATTCACTTTGAATAAATCTTTAGTGAAGTACCATGTTAAACTCGCAAATACAGACACTATCATTTCGTACAAAGCTATAGTTTTACTAATCTTTAACTTCTCATAGTAGCTTCCGAAAATCAAAAAGATGATTGGCGGAATGCAGATACTTCCAATCAGGTACCAAATAGTTACTACTGATTGAACATATAGAGACATCGCAACGGCAAGGGCTGATGAAACTACTAATCCTATTCTTGTGTAAAGTGTAATTTTAGTTTCATCCGGATTCTTCGAAAGCTTGAAGACGAAATCTCTCCCAAAAGTAGTAGCGCTTAAAAATAAGAAGCTGTTTAGCGTTGATAGAATTGTGGCAAACATTGCCGCATAGAAGAGTCCTTTAATTCCACTACTAAATGTGCTCTCTGCAAATATTGGAAAAGATAGAAGTGGATTTTCTAAGTTCGGATGAACAGCCCGTGCAAATAATCCTGTAGTTGTAGTTAAAAAATCGAATAGCGCCCAGAGCAAAACAGAAATTATTATTCCCCATTTAGCAACGTTGCCGTTTTTAGCTGCGTAACATCTTTGATGAAATCCCGGATCGGCAAAAGTCCAGAGCGCAATCAGAAACCAAACAATTAAATACAGTATAGAAACGTTTCCGGTAAACTGAAGATGTGTAGCAGGTAATTCTTTTTTCAGAAATTCCATTCCTCCATAATTATTTACTGACACAACTACTGCAACAATAAATCCGGCAAACATTACAAAGAATTGAAAGACATCTGCGTAAACATCAGATTTGTAGCCGCCTCTGAAAAGATATAAACCGGAAAGCGCAAGCCCAATCAGCAATCCATAAAAAAGATGAATATTGAACATCAGGCTAATTAGGTTACCGACCATTAATAGATACGGCGCGGGTGAGACTAAAATGAAAACCAACACTGAAGAGATTACGCCAACTTCTTTTCCGTAGGTTTGTTCTAATTTATCCGGAATTGTATAGAGTGATGATGCTCTAACTTTTTTTGCTAATAAGAAAGCAAAGATTACCGCGAAGAAATAATATGGAAGTCCTTGCGTAACCCAGCTTAAAATTCCATATCTGTAAGTAAATTCACCTATTCCCAGTATTCCGCCATACCAGGTAGAAACATTTGTGAAAATAAAAAGCAGCAAGCCCATTTTTCTTCCGGAAAGAAGATACTCACTGCTGTCGTTTCCGTTTTTGGTATTGGCAAAGAAACCTATTGCTAGAAGGACTACAAAAAAAACAACTATTACTGTTAAATCAAGACAGCTAAATGAGATCATTCTTTTTCATCATTTCAAAATCTCTGATAACGAACATCTTTCCATTCTTGATGTTTAGCTTTACAAAATCACCCAAAGAAACATTACTTGTACTCTCCCGTTCACCAAAAGGAAGCGAAGTATTGTTCAGCGGGTATTTCAATCCTGCTGAAGTAACTTTTGTTTTCTTATCAAAACCATAAATAGAAATAACTTCATCCCGCGATGTTTGCAAAGTTACATTTCCGGTATGTGCTTCGAGTAATGAGTTATCGTGAAGTATTCTAATCTTAATCTTTGAAAAGAACTTTAGTACAATACCTAAATTGCAAAATGAATGATCTAACCGGCTTCCGGTTGCACCAAGCAGCATTGCTTCGCTGAAACCATTCTTAATTGCAAACTTCAAACACTTCTCTACATCTGTATCGTTCTGCCTCTTCATTTGGATTATGCGGCATCTATCCTTAAAGTAGTTTTTCACTTTCGGTTCTATCGAATCAAGGTCACCAATAATATAGTCCGGTTTTAGACCAAGCTTCAGAGCAGAGTTAGCCCCGCCATCAGCGCATATTAAAGTTGTGTAGCCTCTCTTTTTAAGAAAGGCTACAACAGATTTTTTTGGCATATCGCCGTTAGCTAATATGATGCACTTTTTCATAAGCTTAGTTTTATTCCACATAAGAAATTTCTTTCCGCTGCCGGGAAGAATTCATTCCCTATTCCATAAGATGCGTACAAACTATCAAAGACATTGTTAATCTGAAAGAACAATTTTATATTTTCAAAGTATGGTGCTGCGTTAAACTCGAACGAACCAAAAGCGTTTACTACGAGATATGAATCAACAACATTGTCTGCATAGCTTGTAAGTGTTGGATATTGATTTAGCAATGCCGGAAGCGCCTCAGCATAATTATCAGTGTAAAATTTGCCTACATATCTTGCCGACGCACCAACCAGAAGATTTTCCTTCCTGTACTGGATAATTCCACTTAACGTTGTTTGCGGAAAACCACTTATGGTATTACCGGCTAAATCAATTCTCTTCTGAAACGTAATATCTTCACTTCTTAAATATGAATAGCCTTTGCTGATATAGTTTTTGCTAACTGCACCGTTTACAATCAGCTCCAAAGCGCTAGTTAGTTTAGTGTTTATAGAAAGTTCAAGTCCGTAGTGA
Organism: Stygiobacter sp. RIFOXYC2_FULL_38_25; assembly: GCA_001803165.1. Lineage (GTDB taxonomy): Bacteria > Bacteroidota > Ignavibacteria > Ignavibacteriales > Melioribacteraceae > Stygiobacter. The sequence continues at coordinate 23,200 of MHAZ01000016.1, forward strand.
ATTGTTCTATCCATATTTCCCGTAATCGGCTGACCGAATCTATCGAGTTGACCTTTCTTAACAATCTCATCATTGAACAGCATGTAATAACCATTCACTTGAACTGTGTAGCGTCCATCATTGTAATATGAACCAAGCTCAATGTTGTTCATTGTTTCCGGTTTAACTAACGGATTATTGAAATCATAAGCACCACCGGATGTTCTCTCAAATTGCGGGACTTCTCCGCCGCTCGATTCAGCAGCATCGTAATAGTTCTTCAGTCTCGGCTCTCTCGAAACTCTTGCAAAAGAGAAATAGAAGCTCGCGTTAGAATCATACTTGTAGTTAATTCCAAATCTCGGATTCAAAAACAAGTTGCTCACTTCAAAATCTGTATTCAGATATTTCTCATCGAACAATTTGTATTTGTGATAAGTAAGCTGAGCTTCAGCAAGAATGTTAATCTTATCGTTCAGTGAATAGTTTTCGTTAACAAAGAATCCAATAATATCTTTAGCGCCGGCATATTGATAATACCTGTAACTGCTTGGAATTCCTTCCGGCAAATTCTCTGCAAACTTTATACTTCCCCAATGTATTGAATTGTGAAATCTTAATTCACCGCCCAAAATCAATTCGCCGGAATTGTGCTTAATACTTACACGTGGAATCCAGCCCCACTGTTTATTGTTTACCATTGCGCGGATTAAAGCATTGCCGGGATTTGCTTTTGCGTTGAACCCAAAATCTTTTGTTAGACGGAAATAGTTTGTATCAGCCCACGAAGCATCGTAATCAAAGAAGCCGTTACCTAGCACTAAGAATAGCGCAGAGTTGATAGAAACATCGTCATTGAGTTTATATTCATTCAGCAATTCAAAGTGAGGCTGAGAAAAATTTTCAATTTCGTCGGCTCTTCTTTGAGTTGCATAAGTAATCTTATCTGCGTCAGCTTCCCAGTAAGAATAATTCGCTTTTCTAAGGACGCGGTCTTCAATTGCGAATTTCGGCAAGCCGGTATATGCTAAGCCATCCTCAATCGGTCCACCATATAAATTTATCTGTGAAGTTAATTTGTCATCAAACCTTACTGCACTAAGATAATATGATTTTAAATCTGCCCAGCTATAATCTCTGTATCCGCTGCTTTTAGTTTGTGAAAGTTTAGCAGAAAAAGAATACCTGTTCCCAATCAGTCCGCTCGATACCAAAAGAGAATTCTTTCTTGTGTTATAGTTTCCTATTGATGAAGTTAATTCGAAACGTGGTCTGTCTGAAAATGAAGAAGTAATAATATTGACCGAGCCTCCAATTGCCGGATAGCCGATCATTCCGGAACCGGCACCGCGCTGCACTTGAATCAAATCTGTGTTCTCAATTAAATCCGGAAAGTCTAACCAGTAAACATTATGATCTTCAGGATCGTTTTGCGGAATTCCATTTACCGAAACTGAAATTCTTCTTTGATCAAATCCTCGAATACTGAGATAATTGTAGCCAATTCCATTTCCATTTTCTGAATAGAAAGTTACTGAAGGAAGATAACTTAAAAGCTCCGGCACATCCTGGTTGGTGTAATTTGGAATAAATTCTTCCCGCTTAATTTTTGAAAAGCTAACTGGAGATTGTCCTTCAACACCAATGCTTCCTTTAACTAGAATTGTTTGGCTGGAAATTAATTTAGGAACGAGGGTAATAAATTCAACGCTCCGGTCTAATAATCCTTTTACCGAAATTCTTTTTGTTTCAAAACCAACATGAGCAATAATTAGAACATCTTGTTCGGTGAACTCCCCTTTCAGAATAAATAAACCTCCCTCAATAGTTGCTGCTCCTATTGCTTTTCCCTCAACAGTTACGGATGCGTATTGGATTGGGTGATTATCGGTAGAACTGACAACCTTAGCGGTTATTGTTTGCTGCGCAAAAATAGATTGCGCAAATAATAAAAGAACAATTAAGTATTTCATTGTACCTCCTTTAAAATGAAAAAGCCGTTCGAACTTGCCAAACTACGGCAGCGAAAACGGCATACTTAATTATTCTGCCCGTCTTCCTACGCTGGCATTATCCAGTTCAGGTTCAAGGGTGTGATCTCAGCGCCTCGGAATTAGGAGGGCACCCCTAACAGCTTTTATTATTATTTAATGAACGAATTAATTCTGAATTTTGAGCTTCTGACCAACTTTAACTTTTTCGTCTTTCAAATTATTCCATGCGATTAAATCGGCAACTTTAACATTATTCTTTTTTGCAATTGTCCAAAGGTTTTCGCCATTTTTTACTTTATAAGTTGTATATGCGATGTTTTCACTTCCCGCAGTTGCTTTCTTATCGGCTTTAACTGAAGTATAAACTAGAATTGCTTGTCCTTCAACAATTTTGCTGCTTTTCAAATTGTTCCAATCTTTCAATTCATCAACACTAACTTTGAATTTGTTAGCTATAACTTCAAGATTCTCACCTTGTTTTACTTTGTATAGCGTTACTTTGCTGTTTGTCGCAACTTTTGAAGAAGATTTATCAGTTGCAGCGCTCGCCTTTTCTACTATTGAAGTATCGGCTTTCTTCTTTTCAGTTTTCTGTTTAGCTGCAGTTTCGTTTGACACTGATGCGTCTGAATAAATCACTAAAGATTTTCCCGAAATCAATTTATTAGATTTCAATCCGTTCCAAGATTTTATTTCACTTATAGAAACATCAAAGCTTTCTGCGATTTCGCCAATAGAATCACCCGGCTTAATTGTATAGCGAGTTAAATTTCCATCTTTGCGCGGAGCGTTATCACCAATTGAACTAACAGTTTCTTTTCCGTGAATAACTAGGCTTTGTCCTTTCAGTAATCTGTTCGATTCAAGATTGTTCCATTTTCTAAGTTGAGCTACAGTAGTTCCATACTTCTGAGCAATCTTTCCAAGTGAATCGCCGTTTTTAACTTTATATTTTGTGGCTTTTCCGCTTGCGTTTGTTGCTACTTGTTTTCCAGCAGCATCACCATTATAAACCATTAATTTTCTGCCGCGTTGTATGCTGTTGCCTTTTATGTTATTCCATGATTTTAACTGAGCAATTGTAACACCATATTTTGTAGCGATACTGGAGAGTGTTTCTCCGGACTTAATTCTATGTTCTATTGAAGAATCACCACCGTTAACAAAAAGTAAACTTCCCTTCTCAGTTTCGCTCATCTTGTCAATGGATGCATAGTAATCAACTTTGTCATTAGGAACATAAATAGTTAATTCTTGACCAACTCGTGCGCGGGATGTGTAAGGCAAGTTGTTCCAGTTACGGATGTCGGCTATTCTAACACCAAACAAATCCGAAATGTTAACCAAGTTATCTTTGCTTTTAACTACATACTTAATAGCGCTTTTGCCTTCAGGAACTATATAAGCAATTGTATCGCCGGAAGTATTTGAGTTCTCCTGATATAGCTTTGCAAATTGTTCGGCATTAGTCGCATCTGTCAAATGCAAAGTGTAAGACGGCTTGCTTCCTAAAGAATGGAAATCATCTTCTACTGCCGGGAGTTCATCTGTGTTTACAACAAAATCATAATCGTTAATTTTTGAAGTTGGGATTTTTAATTCTCTTCCGCTAATTAATCTTTTACGTGTAGAAACATTGTTTACATCTGCCAGCTCTGAAATACTAACATCATACTTCTTGGCAATCTGAGAAAGTTTTTCTCCTGGTTTAACAATGTGAGTTAGGAATTGAACTTTAGCATCGTCCGGAATATTTTTTACATTTTCAGCGAATGCTTCGAGTGTTTTTGCCGGAATTTTCAACGGATATCCGCCATCATAATCCGGAGGTGTTGAGTTCTGAGTTAGTTCCGGGTTTAATTCCTTCATTAACTCCAAACTAATTCCAGCGCATTTAGCTAATATGTTTAAATCGTAAGCTTCGTTAACTGTAAATGTTGCAAAATCATGCGGCTTCATGTATTGAATATCGTTGAAACCAAATTTATCCGGTTGGCTGGCAATTAAAGTGACAGCGATATATTGAGGGACGTAACTTCTTGTTTCCTTCGGGAGATATTTTCTAATCGCCCAAAAACTCTTAATAGATTCACTATCATCAAAATAACTTTGCATTTCTTTAGGAGCAGAAGTACTTATGCCGGCTCTTCTGGCAGCCTTTTTAACTCTTCCTTCGCCGCTATTATAAGCAGCCAAAGCCAAATTCCAATCACCAAGAGACATATATAAATCTCTTAAATGTCTCGCTGCCGCTCTTGTAGCTTTTTCCGGGTCTCTGCGCTCATCAATATTAAAATTGATTTTGAGATCATAAAGCTTTCCCGTTCCCTTAATAAATTGCCACATACCCACAGCTCTTGCCCAAGAACGGGCAAATGGATTAAGACCGCTTTCAACCATACTTAAGAAGATTAACTGTTGCGGTACTTTTTCTTCCTGGAAAATCTTTGCCATCATCGGAAAATATTTGCCGGATCTTGAGAGCCACAACTCCATATGCTTACGTCCTCTGCCGGTGAAGTACTCAATCCATTGTTCTACGTGGTTGTTTACTTCAAGAGGAAAATCTCCAACGCGTACAATTGTACTTTTTTCTGCTTCAGCCGGTTCAGCATTAACTGTTGTTGAATCTTCTTCAACATCTGCAACAGCTTCAACATCGGTAATTTTATTGTCCATCCATTCTTTTAAGGCACTAAAGGAAACATCTTCCGGTAACTCATCAAAACTTGCAACTAATTTTTGGTAATCTTCTACAATCGAGCCTTCTAATTCATCGAAAGCTTCGTTGTCTTCAATTTCCGGGTAATAGCTAAGTTTATTTATTGTAGATAAGGAGGATTCAAAGTAGTTAACAGCTTCTGTCTTAAAACCAAGTTTCTGCTGGTAAAGCGCGTTAACATAATCACGGCGAGCGCTCTCCATCATCTGGTTTACCATAGATTTACTTTCTATAGTCTTTACGGTGTCTGGAATTGCTATTTGGGAATATTGTTGGGGTAAGTTGGTTGATGATTTGAGTGTTGAACAAGCGGCAATAACGAACACACTAATCACCATCATCGGTAAGATGAGCAGTTTCTTCACACACGACTCCGTAAGTTTGAATTTTGGTTGCAATTTAAGCCCATATCAAAATAATGTCAAGCTACTTGTTATTCTAATATGAATTAAGATATAAAAAACAACAACTTAGTTTTAGAGTGGAATATTGCAATGCTTCTTTTTAGGGTTTGAATCAACCTTAGTTTTTAGTAACTGAAACGCCTGAACAATTTTAAGACGAGTCTCTCTTGGAATAATAACTTCGTCAATAAATCCGCGTTCTGCGGCTATGTAAGGATTAGTAAACTTGTCTATGTAGAAAGATAAAACTTCATTCAATTTTTCTGCTTTATCTACTGCTTGCGAGATTTCCTTCTTAAAGATTATTTCTACCGCACCTTTTGGTCCCATAACTGCAATTTCTGCGCTTGGCCAAGCGTAATTAAAATCGCCACGTATGTGTTTCGAGTTCATTACATCGTAAGCGCCGCCATAAGCTTTTCTAACAATCACAGTAACTTTAGGGACTGTAGCCTCGCAGAAAGCAAAAAGCAGTTTAGCTCCGTGGCGGATTATTCCATTCCACTCTTGTTCAGTCCCGGGTAAAAATCCGGGCACATCTTCAAGTACAAGCAAAGGAATATTGAAAGCATCGCAGAAGCGGACAAATCTTGCACCTTTAACAGAAGCATTAATATCCAACACGCCCGCTAGGACGGCAGGTTGATTTGCGACAACACCAATAGAAACACCACCAACTCTTGCAAATCCAACAATAATGTTCTGAGCATAGTTTGGCTGAACTTCTAAAAAGTCTCCATCATCAATAAGCAACTGAATTACATCGTGCATATTGTAAGGCTTGTTTGGGGTGTCCGGAATAACATTATCTAATTTCTCGTTGATTAGATTCGATGCAAAATCGAACTTAGAATCCGGCGCATTGTCTTTCCAGTTTAAAGGAAGAAAGCCAACTAACTTTCTAATGTTTTCAAGGATTTCAACTTCACTATCGAATACAAAATGAGCAACGCCGCTTTTAGTTGCGTGAGTTTCAGCTCCGCCAAGGTCTTCAAAGCTTACTTCTTCATGTGTAACGGTTTTTACAACATTTGGTCCGGTAACAAACATGTGGCTTGTATGATTTACCATGAAGACGAAATCTGTAATTGCCGGCGAATAAACTGCACCGCCGGCACAAGGACCTAGTATAGCTGAGATTTGCGGAACAACGCCGGAAGCAAGTGTATTGCGAAGAAAAATATCGGCATAGCCGCCTAAACTGTTTACACCTTCTTGTATGCGAGCCCCGCCGGAATCGTTTAAGCCAATTACAGGGATTCCAAGTTTCAGCGCCGTATCCATAATCTTGCAAATCTTTTCAGCGTTTGTTTCAGATAGCGAACCACCAAACACAGTAAAGTCCTGGCTGAAAAGAGCAATTTGTCTTCCATTAATTTTTGCGAAACCGGTTACAACTCCATCGCCGGAATATTTCTGTTTCTCAAGTCCAAAATCACTGCTTCTATGTTTAACAAACATATCAACTTCGGAAAAACTCCCTTCATCAACTAAAAGCTGAATTCTTTCACGCGCAGTAAGTTTTCCTTTTTCATGCTGGATACGAATTTTATCTTCGCCTCCGCCGGTCTTGGATTCTTCACGCAGCTTTTCTAGTTGTTCTATCTTGTTTTTCATCTTAGAGCGAAATTGTGAATGACTGATGTGTGGCAAAACTTTTTGCTAGTTTTTCAGAACTGGTAAGATATTCGGAATAAGAAGATGAATTCATTCTATCCGAAATATTTGTAGAAGAGTATTCGACTTTTTCGGATGGCAGATTACCGGTGCTTCCCTTTTTCATAAACAAAATTGTTTGGGATACCAATAATGCTTCACTAAGATTTGATGTCGCAAGCAAAATTGTTGTTTTAGTTTCCTTGTTTAAATCAACAATTAGCTGAAGCATTTCCAATTTTGTTTTCTGATCCATCGCTGCAAACGGTTCATCCAGCAATATTATTTTGGGATTAACTGCTAACGCTCTTGCGATTGCTATTCTGAAGCGGAAACCCAAACTCTTGTTGTTTGGGTAATGATTCTCGTATCCTTCTAAACCCACCAAATGAACAAGTTTTTTTTGAGTTTGATCATCAAGTTTATCATTAGCAAACAAAATATTCTCTGTAACATTCATCCAGGGAAAGCTAGATGGCTGCGAAGGAATGATGCAAGCTTTAGTTTCATTCCGATTCCCGGCATCTTCTAATTCTAATCCACTCAGTATTTTGAGAAGAGTACTCTTTCCAGAACCGGTAGAAGCCAATAAGCTTGTTACTTCACCTTCCTTTACCTCGAAGGAAATATCGTCAAGCAGTTTTACATTCAAACCGTTTTCGTAAGTAAAGGTTTTATTAATATTCTCAAATTTCATTTTATGATTCCCAGAAAGCAATTTTCTTCTTTACAAATCTTATTGTAACAGTTCCCAGCCAAATCAACAATGCTTGAATAATCCCGATTACTATAATTGCGCCGAGGTCTTTGTACTGTAAAGCCAAACGCATTATTGTACCCATACCAAATGACGTTGCAACAAATTCATAAGTGAGAATAATCAGCCAAAGAATTCTTTGAAAGCGAATCGCAAGTTCGAGTAAGCTTGGTAACGAGGCTTGCCAGTAAACTTCCGAATATATTTTCTGCGGATTTAAGTTCATTCCAACGGCTATATATTCCGGTTTAATTCGGGAAAGCTCTTTCGCCAACACACGTGATAAACTTATAAAAGTTATTAGAATCGCAAAGATGATTTTGGCTAATTCTAATCCATCAAACCAAAACGCTGTCATAAGAATTAAAAGAAAAACCGGAATTGACTTAAAGAGCTGCAGTACTTCAAGAGCTTGAAAACTTAAGAATAACTTGATAATGAACACTCTGAAAATCCACAAAAGAATTAGACTAAATCCGATGGCAAAATAAATTGTGCCCGTTGTAATAAGCATTCCGGAAAGAAGGCTGTAATCTTGCCAAACGTGTAAAAACGATTCAAATAAAATTGTAGGTTTTGGAAGAAACTTATTAATCGGAAGTATAAACTCAAAAAGGATGATGTAAACAAATGTTAGTACTGAAAGAATTTTGAAGTTGTTTCTGGAGCTGTTCATTCTTTACGCCATAAATTTCGTTTTCAATATATTGCTTGAAACATGCTAAATCAATTAATCAAAAAAGGATTCCGCGCTCTTTCATGCCCAATTGTAGTTGATGATTCATGTCCGGGATAAACTTTGACATCGTCCGGCAGCACAAGCAATTTTGTTTTAATGGAACTTAATAATGTTTCATAATTCCCGCCCCACAAATCAGTTCTGCCAATACTTTCTTTGAACAAAACATCTCCGGAGAACAATACTTTTTCTTTCTCGAAATACAAACTAAATTCTCCGGGGCTATGTCCTGGCGTGCTTAAAAACGTTCCTTCTATTTCACCAAGAAATAACTTTGTAGATTGATCAATGTAAGTATCGGCATTGGGAGAAGGCTCTAAAGTGATGGCAAATTTATCCGCTTCTGCAATCATTAAATCCAATAAAAATTCATCTTCTTTGGGAATCAGAAGTTCTGTGCCAAATTCATTTTTAACAAATGCATTACCTAAGATGTGATCAATGTGGCAGTGAGTGTTGATACAATACTTTAATTGCAGAGAATTTTGATTGACAAACGCTTTGAATGCTTTCTGTTCGGATTCATCATACATGCCGGGATCTATAACAGCGGCGATTTTTGTAATTTCATCACAAATAATAAAAGTGTTTTCGTGGAATAGATTAAAAACAAAGCGCTGAATTTTTAACATCTATTTCCTTTTGAAATTCTTTTTAACATTCTCAAAATTTTGCTTGACGTAAGATTCATAGTTAGCTTTCGTTTCTTCCATTGAGTCGCCGCCAAATTTTTGTAGCACAAACTCCGCAACTACCCAAGCGACCATCCCTTCTGCAATTACTGCACACGCTGGAACCGCAACAAAATCGCTGCGCTCGCGTCTGGCTTCAACCTTTTTCATCGTAGCGAGATCAATAGATTTTAATGGTGTCATCAATGTAGAAATCGGCTTCATAGCACCACGAACAATGATCGGCAGTCCGGTTGTAATGCCACCTTCAATTCCGCCAGCATGGTTTGTGGTACGCCAAAATTTATCTTTCTTCAAAATGATTTCATCGTGAACTTGAGAGCCAAATAACTCCGCACCCTCGAATCCAATTCCAATTTCTACACCTTTAACTGCTTGAATTGACATAATAGCGTGAGCAAGCGAAGCTTCAATTCTGGTATCGTATTGAATAAAACTTCCGAGCCCAACCGGAACGCCGGAAACAACTACGAAAAATGTTCCTCCTAATGTATCGCCCCGCTTCTTGGCAACCTTAATCTTGTTAACAATTTTCTTTTCATGTGCTTCATCAAAAACACGAACGCTGCTTTCATCAACGGCTTCGTTTATTTTTTTTGCTGAGAATTTCTCCGGCAATTCGCATGAGAATAACTTATCAACAAAATTATCTTTCGGGTAAACTCCGCCAATGCTTTCAACATAGCTTCCAACATGGATTCCAAGTTCTTCCAAAAACCTTTTAGCAACCGAACAAGCAGCAACCCGCGCTGCTGTTTCGCGCGCGCTCGATCTGTCAATCGAATTTCTGATATCGTTGTAATTATATTTCTGAGAGCCCACTAAATCCGCATGACCCGGACGAGGAATTGTAATCTTCTCGATTTCCTTATCTATCGGTTCAACAGACATTTTCTCTGTCCAGTTTTCCCAATCCCGGTTTCTAATGAGCATGGAAATTGGCGAAGCCATTGTTTTACCAAAACGAACACCACTGAAAATTTCAGCAGTATCGGTTTCAATTTTCATGCGCAAGCCGCGTCCGTAGCCTAATTGTCTTCTTCTCAGTTCACTGTTAATATATTTCTCGCTCACCTCAAGGTTCGAGGGGAAACCGGAAACAACTGTTATTAATCCTTTGCCGTGAGATTCACCGGCTGTAACAAATTTTATCATTGGTTCTTCTTTGATGAGTTTCTGCAAATATAAAAAAAGCGCCCAAACTTTGAGCGCTTTTTTAGAATTAGATAAATTTATTTTTATTTAGGAATATCTAAGCCAACGAGACGGCTGTTACCTTTATCATCTACAACTTTAAGAAGGACTGCTTTACCTTTGTTATTATCAAAAATAGATTGTAATTCAGAAGCTGTATTTACTGCTTTTCTTGCAGCAGAAACAATCACAAGTCCCGGTTGTAAACTTTGGTTGTATGCCTTTCCAAATTGTTTTACATCATTAATCAAAACACCGGAATCAACTTTGTATTCTTCTTTTTCATCATCTGTAAGAGTTTTTACTTTCATTCCCAAACTTTCAAAGTTGATTTCGCGGGCATCTACATCCTTTCCTTTCTTATCCTTCAAAGCTGTTTTAACAGTTTTAGTTTCTCCATCATCATCATTTGCTTTCAAGGTTACATAACGTTCTACTTTCTTTTCATCGCGGTAGATTGTTAAGCGGACGGATGTTCCGGCTCTCTTGGTTGCTATATAAGATTGTAATTCATTAGGCTGATTAACTTCTTTGTCATCAACTTTTAGAATTACATCACCTTCTTTAATATCTGCTTTAGATGCCGCGCCATCTTCAACTAAACTTTGAACCATTACACCTTTCGGCTCATCAAGACCAATTGATTTTGCAGTTTGTGCATCCAACGGAGAAATTTGAACACCTATGTAACCGCGGTTAACCTTTCCGTGAGCAATTAAATCGTTAGCAACAGATTTAGCTAAGTTGATTGGAATAGCAAATCCGTAACCAATATAGCTTTGAGAAAATCCGCTTGTTGCTATGGCTGAGTTTACACCAATTACACCACCGTTTAGATCAACTAAAGCGCCACCACTATTACCCGGGTTAATTGCCGCATCAGTTTGAATGAAATTATTGATTTTATAATCACCTTTGTTAATCCCAATATCTCTACCAACTGCACTTACAATTCCCGCAGTAACAGTTGAAGCCAACGACAGAGGGTTACCAATTGCCATTACCCACTGCCCAACTTTTATTTTGTCAGAATCGCCAAGAAATGCGAGAGGTAAATTCTTAGCATCAATTTTAATTACAGCCAAGTCTGTTGATTTGTCTGTGCCAACAACTGTGGCTTCAAATTCCCGGTTATCATGCAGAGTAACACTAACACTTTTTGCATCCTCAACAACGTGGTTGTTAGTTAGAATGTAACCATCTTCCGAAATAATAATACCGCTGCCGCCACCCTGCTGCTCTTGTGGAGTATCATCCTTAAATTGGAAAAAATTATGAAACCGTTCCGGAAGTCCTCCCATAGAGTTCTTTGCTTTGGATACAACTGTAATCTGTACAATTGATGGAGTAACTTTTTCAGCAACTTGAACAAAAGCGTTGTTAAACGCAGCCGCATCAGCATTAAGTTGAGCTACTGGCGGATTATCGGCCCCAATTTTAACATCGCCGTAGCTTGGTCTTACCCAGCCAAATCCGGAAACAAGTACCGCCCCAAAAACAATCCCGATGAACACCAATGCAAGTGTTCCAAGAATATTCTTCTTACGCATTTTTATCTCCTTTACTTCTAAATTTTAATTGATTTGAGACCCTTAAACTCACCAACATTGTAAGCTAAAAACTTTTCCAATAAAACGAGGACTGTGTTCAAATCCTCTTCCGAGTAAGAACAAGGGCTTTTTTTTGTGTTTAGACAAAAAAGCAATTCAAAAAGTTCCTCTGAGAAATTAAAATTTGTGAGTCTATCAGCCCGGCAATCCGTGCATATCAAGCCGGTTTCAAAGTTAAATGATGCTTGCTCGCCTCTCACAATTTCTCTGCCGCAAATGTTACAGCGCTCAAGTTGAAACTCGTAACCCAGCTCTTTCAAGAAAAAGAAAAAGTATTTGGCAAACAAATACTTCGGGTTATCATTTGATGAATCAATCAAGGAAAGGATTTTCACACTTCCTTCAAAAAGTTTTGGATGAGGCTCACTTTCGGTAATCATAGTTGCCAGCAGTTCGATTACCGCGGATGCAAAACGGTATTTTTCAAAGTCATCCCGGATGCTTGAGAAGTGTTTAATCAAATCAACCTGGCTAACTAGCTGAACCTCCCGTGTGTCTTTCTTGTAAAGAACCAACTCTACAACATTTAATAAGTCAATTGCTAAACCGGTTTTGGATTTTGGAGATTTAGCACCCTTAACCATAGCAGAAAGTTTTCCATACTCTTCAGTAAAGAAATGTGCAATCCGGCTAGTATCGCCAAAATCAAGCCGGCGTAGAACAATCGCTCTGGTTTTTACAATTTCAGACATTAAAAATTAAACGGTGGTTTGTGAACTTCTAGTTCTGTTATGATAGCCATGATAAGATTATTTGGCGTTACATCAAACGCCGGACAGTAAGCCGGATAATTTTCTTTTGTAATTTGAGTGCCACGAACTTGCGCCAATTCTAAATTACTTCTCAATTCAATTTTAATTTCGGAACCGCTTCGGCAAGCTTTGTCAATTGTAGTTGATGGCGCAGCAATGTAAAAAGGAATTTTATGATAATGACAAAGAACCGCCAAATTGTAAGTTCCAATCTTGTTCGCAGAATCTCCATTAGCAGCAATCCTATCCGCGCCGGTTATTACCAAATCAACTTTGCCTTGCTGCATTAAAACGGCCGCGGTGGAATCTGTGTTAAATGAAAATGGAATACTAAGCTTGTCTAATTCCCAAGCCGTTAAGCGCGAACCTTGAAACAAAGGACGTGTTTCATCGGCATAGACATGTTCTATTAGACCGTTATCAAAAGCTGTCCTAATAATATTCAGCGCGGTTCCATTCCCGCCGGTTGCAAGTGCGCCGGTATGGCAATGAGTTAAAACTCTACTCTTCTTAGTAAATATTTGTAAACCGTTTTGCGCAATCTTCGAACAAAGTTGTTTGTCTTCTTCATGAATTGAAATTGCTTTTTGAATCAACACTTCCGGCAATCTCTCTTTAGACTTATTCATTTCAAAAACTTTTTTCATTTCATCTAAAGCGTAGAAAAGATTTACGGCAGTAGGACGCGTCCTAGCAAGCCTTTTATATGATTCTTCAAAAATTTGCGAATAATCTTTTGAGTTAGCTTTACTTACCACAATTGCAAGTGCGTAAGCGGCGGTAACACCAATAGCCGGGGCGCCGCGTACTTCCAAACGTTCAATTGCAACCGCTATTCTTTCCAAATTGTCCGTTACAATTTTTACTTCTTCGAAAGGAAGCTTAGTCTGATCTATGATATGAAGTTTGCCGTATTTATATTCTACGGCTTGTAGCGTATTCATCGTTGATTATAGTAAATGCATGCCGGTCATCTTGAGCGAAGTCGAAAGATGGCAAAACAATTCATTAGCACACCTCGACTCCGCTCGGTGTGACTGTATTATAATACTGCTTAATCGAAACTTGATAATTCTCTAAACTCAACAAATCTATTTTTGATTTCTAAATAGCTGAGATTTTCCAATCCCTTTGTACTGAATTTTTCTACACAGAACGAAGCCATAATGCTTCCGTAAATTACCGCGCGTTTAAGATTTTCAAACGAGAGTTCCATATTCTTGTGAAGATATCCGGTGAATCCACCTGCGAATGCATCTCCGGCACCGGTTGGATCAAAAATATTTTCCATTGGATAAGCCGGCGCTGAGAATACTTGGTTCTCTCCAAACAACAACGCACCATGCTCGCCTTTTTTAATGATTAAATATTTCGGACCCATATCGGAAATTATCTTGGCAGCCTTGATAAGATTTGGTTCCTTAGAAAGCAGTCTCGCTTCAGAATCATTAATTATGAGAACATTTACGCGCCCCAAAACTTTCTTTAAATCATCAAGAGCGCCGTTAATCCAGAAGTTCATTGTATCGCAGACTATAAATTTTGGATTGTCCAACTGCTCAAGCACGCTCGTTTGAAGCTTAGGTGCAATGTTGCCAAGGATTACAAAGCTTGCTTTTTTATTTTTGTCCGGAATAATCGGATTAAAGCTTTCGAATACATTGAGGTCGGTGAAAAGCGAATCGCGCGTATTAAGATCATAATGGTATCGGCAGCCGTAACGAAATGTTTTTCCCCCTTCTACAATCTGTAATCCTTCATGATCAATATTGTGATCTTCCAACATTTTGATATGATCTTTCGAGAAATCATCGCCAACAACTCCAACTATGCTTACGGGTCCGGTAAAATAACTTGCAGCAAGCGCAATGTAAGTTGTAGAGCCGCCGAGCGCGCCTTCAATTTTATCAAACGGTGTTTCAATATCATCTAATCCTATTGAGCCAACAATTAATAGTCCCACACTTTCCTCTCGTTATTTTTATGGGCGAAATATAAGTAAAGTAGCTTTCTTTTCAGATTGCCGATAAATCTATTTCTACAAACTTGAGAAAACTATTTTTCTCAGTAAAATATTCGTGAATTGTTTCAACAGCCTCTCTCTGCCCTTTCCAAGCTAAATGATTTTTCGCCTCACCCTTCTTCAACCATTTGAATTCAGAATGTTCCGGAGAAATTTTCACTTGGGACTTTGGATTCACAACGGCAGCAAAAACCGGTATCAAGCAAACCTCATCTCTCTCCGCAGAATAAAAAGAGTTGACTTGCGGTGCAACCCAAAACATCTCCGGTGTTAATCCTGTTTCCTCATCTATTTCCCGAAGAGCGGTTTGAAAACCTTTTTCGCCGGATTCAATTGAGCCGGTAACCATTTGCCAAAGGTTCGGATATTTTTCTCCCTCTGCTCTTTTCAGCAGTAAAAATTCAAGCTCTTCATTTACTAACCTAAAAACGTGAGCTTCTATAAGTGTTGAAACTATTTTCATAATTGCACCTTGCAAGAGTTTAGCTGTAAAGATTACAAATTAAAGTTCTGCCATGTTGAGTCTTGTTTTGCGAAACGAAACATCTCCTATAAATGTTACAAACAGATTCAACTCAGCCGTTGGCGCTTGGGCGTTAACCTAATTTTATATGATTTTTTAGATCTGTTTGATTGAGCTATGAAAATATAGGGAAACAAATCTTCTTTATTACTTTTGTTTGTATTACCTTATTTTTTTTACCGGGAATAACATAACATCCCTAAAGGGATTATTTGTTGGTGGTATAAATTGCTATATATATTTCATCCCTATCGGGATGAATTGCTCATAATCCCGGAGGGATTAGATATTTATAGAAGAAAGAATAAATAAAACAAAAATCCCTTTAGGGATGAAATCAAAAGCCCTCTTTTGTTATATGTACAAGACTTCAGTAATCTGCCAAATTCCAATTTCTGTTGGAGAATATTTTCTTAAGTGACACCTAAGCACTGTTGCGGAATCATGATAACAAATCAATCAAAAATATGCTTTAGCTTCTGCACGCATGGTGTGGATTACACGGCTGCTGCCAAGCTTTCTTGCATCGTAACTTACAGATGTTTGTATTAAGCTTGATACTCGGAAATCAAAAAAGGCTCTCCAAAAATAATTTTTGCCAATCACATTTCCGCGAAGAACTTCAAAAGGAATGTTGTAATCGGCAGAAGAAGAAGTCAGTTCTGTGCGTTCCACTTCAACTCGAAGCCTTCCGGTATTTTCAAAAGAATAAGTCGAGCGAAGAATGAACGAATTCAAATCAACAGTTGAAGGTTTTGCCGGATACTGATCTAAACTTCTGGCAACTTCAAACTTGAAGCCAACTTCCACTTCGCGAATCGGCCGGTAACTAAAATCTGAAACGAAACTGCTTTTAGAAATTTCTCTTGCCCGGCTTGTCGAAACGGGCGAAATCATATTATCTACTTGACTGATAAAATCAGTTTGGTTGTTAATTTCTTCAACCATCTTAAAACGAATTCTAAGCGAGCGCTCACGCAAATAGCCGCGCTCTACTCCGCCGGAATATTGATTAAGCGATCTGCGCTGGTTGTATCTAAGCCGGAAAGACAAATCGCTATTGTTCTGAAAAATATTCATGTCTTGCTGGAAATAATTTGTGCCCCGTATTGTGTTAGTTTCATTCAAGAACTTGGCAAAGTTTAGCAAGTAAATATCTTTTGTAAGCGGATCTTTCGAGTTTTCCTCTACACGCCAAAATGTTTCTGTTGAAATGGATTTGGCAAGTTTCGGCAAGAAGCCATCGCCTTCAACCAGACGGTTGAAATCAAGTTTCCACCTCGTGTTTGTTTTGAGATCAATTACCGGGAAGAGTTTATCAGTAGGAATAGTAACAAGAACAAAATCTGCTTCATAGAGTGAAAGTTGGAACTCACCCTCTTCCGGAATTCCATTATTGTTTTGATCACCGAGATAAATATAATTTCCGGTGCCAACCGGCACTTTCACGAACACCTTTTCCAGTTTAGCTGATTGCTCTGTTGCAGCTTGGTAATAAAGCTCTCCACTCAAAAAGTTATTCAGCAGATTTACACGGCTCTGAGAAAGCAAGAGAATTGTTTCATTGTTTCCAAAACCAAGCAGCTTGAATTCATCGGTGTAAGATTTGTTTCTGAAAGTAAGATTGAGACTTGTAGTAAACTCCTTGATCCCTCGATAGTTGATTTGATATTGCTGCGTTAGCGCGCCGGATTGCTTAACCAGTTTTCCGCTTAAAGGAAACGATTCCTCTCGGTAACCAATGTTGGCTTTTACATCAAAGCTTGATAAAGCGGCATACTGAATGAATGGAGACATCTCCAAATAACGTAAACTTGTTGAGCTGAGTAACCCTGTTGCGGTATTTTCCTCTAATTTATCTTCTTGTAAATAATCTAACCCAGTTGTAAAATCACCGATAGACAAATTCGCATTACTGTTTTGTCTAATCCATTTTGATTCCAGCAGATGATTCTTAGTTGCAACATAGTCGAAAGTATAATTAGCTGAAAACGACTTTGGAATTGAGTACTTGAGCTGATTTAAAAATCTATCTGATCGAAACGACTCACCTTGTTTCAAGAAGCCATATTTGGAAGTGAGATTCAGATTTTGAGTTGGTTCAAGTGTTAGCTGAACTTCTCTAAGTATTTGATCTCCGCCCGAAACACTGATATTATAGTTCCTACCAAACTCAACATCATCAATTCTATCCAGCGAAGAATATTTCGATTCGATCAAACGGTCTTTGTAGCTAAAGCCAATCTTGCCAAGCGAAATTTCTGCAATAGAGACTTCTTGTGGTTCAAAATTGAAATTGAATTTTCTCGCATAGCCGAAATTTTGAGAATCGTTTGAATCGGAAATTTTGTTTTTGTCCCATGAGCTGGCAGAAAGTTCTGCATTAATCGAAATACCTTTAGCTAAACTATAGCTGAGAGCCAAGTTTCCAAGACGCTTCTGTTCAGGCATTGGCAAGTAAGTGATTGGCAGATAAGAACCAACTTTAATTCCAACAAATTTATATCTGCCTAAACTTTCTTTTAAGTAATCGCCGTTGCCATCACCAACATAAGTGAATGAAACATTGTAAACAGATTGTTGATCGTTCGGCAAATATTTGTAGTAAGAGAAGTTTTGCTGATTAATCAGAGTATCAATTATAAGATAGTTGCCTTGCGTTCTTCCAAGCGAATCTAACGGCGCAATTGAAACTCCGCTAATCACCGCTTTATTTCTATCGTTTCCCGCTTCCCTCAAAATTTTTAATTGTTCATCTGTGTAGGAAAAATCAATCGGACTATTTTCATCATCACCTTCTTGAAAATAACTCACACCAATCTTTAGTTTATCGCTAAATAATTTTGTGGTAAAGTCTGCACCAAGAAAATTTCTTTTGAATTTTTGATCTGTGTATTCAAACTCAACAGTTATTCTGCTTGCGGAGGTAATAAGTCTTTTAGCGGTAAAAGTAACTTCCGCGTTTGAGTAATCAATCACATAATCATTGTTCTCGCCCCGCTTCATTGGTGCACCGTCAACAAAAACTTTCTCACTTCCGGCAATCACAAAAATTGCGCGCTCATTATTTGCACCGCTTAATCTGTATGGACCTTGATTGCCATCTTGTCCTTGCAGCAAATTAGAATTGTATTTTCCGCGTGAACCGGCAATGGCAACTTTTCCCTTTGTTTCATCGAACTTAAATTCTCCTTGCAAGCCTTGTAGCTTGCGCGTTATCTGCGCGAATTCCGATTCGCGAAGGTTGAATTCATAATCGCCAAACGTTCCCACAGCATTTTTATGTTTGAGCTCGATAAAAACTTTATCAAGCTCATCGAGCGTTTCGGTGTTTCCTTCCGGCTGAATTGGAGTGTTCTCATCAGAAAGCGCGGCAACTAAATCTATATCGTCCGAAAGCTTTCCGGTTAACTGCAATCGCAAACCGCTGTTCAAAGTAAAGTCGCGGTTGGTTCCAATTGTAAATCCACGCACAAGCGCGCCGCTCTTTTGCAAATCTTTTCCAAAAATTGATTCGGCATTTAATGTTGTATTGCGTGACTTTGCAAAGCGAAGCGTATCGAGAGTTTTTTCATCTAAGCGAATTTCCATATTCCGATGCTTGTACTCATCTTTCAAATTTACTTTTATGGATTTGTAAGTGATGATAAGCGTATCCAGCAAAGAATAATTTAGCTGCGAACTGAGTTTGAACTCGCCGGAGGAATAATTAGCCAGATAATCATTTCGGTTTAACTGCCTGTTGCCAAGAAAAACTTTTTCTGAGAATGGAATAATGTTTAACTGAGAAATCTTGTAGGAATTTCTAAGGTTTATTCTAAGTGAGTCTTTAACTTCTCTACTCTGCGAGAAATGCAAAGTAGGAACTAAAAGTTGTAGAAGTATTAGAAAAACAACTGAGTTCTTATTCAATGATTTGCTAAGTTATTATCTGTAGAAACAAATCTATACGAGAACTCCCTTTCTTTCAACCATAATATTATTCGTAACGAAGTGCTTCTATTGGGTCTAAGTTGGCGGCTTTTAGAGCCGGATAAACTCCAAAGACAACTCCAACAAAAGTAGTTACGGTGAGTCCAATTAAAATCCAATCAATTGGTATTACTACGTTAACACCAAGAGCAACCGCCACGATGTTACCGCCTATTACTCCGAGCAAAATGCCGATTAATCCTCCAAGCCAGCTAAGTGAGACAGCTTCTATTACAAACTGAGCCATTATGTTTTGTTTGCGAGCTCCAATTGCTTTGCGTATCCCTATTTCGCGAGTACGTTCCGTAACACTAACAAGCATTATGTTCATAATTCCTATTCCGGCAGCAAGCAGGGCTATGAACGCAACGACTCCGGCGCCAATTTTAAAATACTTAGTGATATCATTAAACTGTTCAACAAGCTGCTCGTTGGTAATTATTTCAAAATCATTTTCATCACCCGGGGCAACTTTTCTAATCTTGCGAAGCGCGCCGATTACTTCATCCTTTGCTTCTTCAATTTGCTCTTTATCTTTTACCATTACCGTAAAGTTAGCGCTTCGTTCCGTACCGAAACATCTTTGAAAAACTGAAAGCGGCAAACCAACAAAATTATCTTGCGATTGACCAAAAATACTTCCTCGTTTTTCGAAGACACCAACAACCTCTGCGTTAACATCTTCAATTTTTATTATTTGTCCTATCGGAGATATTCTCTTAAATAAAGTTTCGGCAATATCGCTACCAATGACTGTTACTGCCCTAGCAACATCGTCATCAGATTTTGACATACTTCTACCCTCAGCAATTTTTAAATCCCGAGCTATGAAAAAATCGAAATTAGCGCCAATAACGCTAACGTTTGGATTTGTCTTCTCATTTTTAAACTTAATAGTTCTTCCACCTCTACCAACAGTAATTCCTATTGCAGCCGGTATAGTTGTAATTTCCCGTAATTTCATTCCTTCTTTAATTAGAAGGTTTTTTCTGTTGCGTCTATCTCTGTTATGCGGACCCATTTGGATTGCAGGCCACTTCTGCACTATGAAATTATTGGTGCCAATAGAATTAAAAGTATCAACAACACTTTGCTGAATCGCACTTATCGCCGTCATAACTATAATAATCGAAAATAGACCGACGGCAATTCCAAGTAGAGTAAGAATAGATCTAAGTTTGCTAGTTCTGATTGAACTGAACGCTAGTTTAATACTTTCGAAGATTTGCATTATTCATACCTCAACGCATCAACCGGATTAAGTCTAGAAGCTTTCCAAGCCGGTAAGAAACCGGAGACAACACCAACAATTGCCGAAATCATAATTGCCATTGCTGCAACCGTCCATGGTAAGGTTGTTGGCAAGAACTGGTTTACAATCAGACTTAACGGAAATGAAATCAATAGGCCAACTAAACCACCCATCACACAAAGTAAGGCAGCTTCCACCAAAAACTGTAAAAGAATAGACCAAGTTTTTGCTCCAATAGCTTTTCTGATGCCAATTTCTTTGGTTCTTTCCGTAACTGTTACAAACATTATGTTCATAATTCCAATTGCGCCAACAAAAAGAGATAAAGCTGTAATTACTATACCGGCTATGGCTATAATACCAACTGTTTGGTCGTACATTTGTTTAAATGCTTCTTGTTGATTAATTGCAAAGTCGTCGTCTTTACCTGGGGGAACTTTACGTATAACGCGCATAGCGCCCCTTATTTCTTCCTTTGCATCTTCAAGTTTATCTACATCACCTACTTTTACATTTATTGTTAATCTTCCTCGTTCGTCGCCGGCAATAGTTGTAAATGCTTTCAACGGCATAATAATCATTCCATCCATACTGAAAGAACCTAAAAAGCCGCTTCCCTGTTTTGTCATAATGCCTATTACTTTGAATGGAATGCCGTTAAGTTTAACTTCTTTATTGATTGGACTTTCGAATGGGAAAAGCTCATCTACTATATCTTGACCAATCATACATACTTTTCTGCCGGCTTTAACATCTATTTCGTTCATAAATCTACCTTGTTCCAGCTCTATAGTAGATGTGCGCTGGTATTCTTCGGTTGTACCATAAACAACTGAGGAAGTAACAGATTTTCCATTATACTTTACAGTCAATCCGAAAGTCGAAATTGTAGGAGCGATTGCATCGTAAGTCTTAATCATAGTCTGCAATTTTTCATATTGCTCAAGAGTAATATTTTTTCTGTTACGGTAAAGGCTCCAGTTCCCTCTAGCCATCCAAGGACTTTTACTAACATATAGAACATCGCTTCCAAGTGAAGAAATTGAAGAGAGGAACGCTTCGCGTAAACCTATTATTGCGGTAGACATTGTGGTAACGGCAACAATACCAATGATAATACCTAGAGTAGTTAAAATGGATCTCATCTTATTTGCTCTAATTGCTCTTAGTGCTATTGCTAAGACTTCCCCAAATTCGATAAAGAAATTTTTCATTTCCGAGACTTGTGTTTTTCTTTTTAGCAATATAGTTAAGCAGCTTTTAAAACAAAAAAGGCTGCAATTTTATTTGCAGCCTTAAAAACATTTTTTTATTCGTACCGCAGGGCTTCTATAGGATCTAGATTGGAAGCCTTGTAAGCAGGATAAGTACCAAAGGTAACTCCAATTACTACACACAGAATAACTCCAATGATAACCCAATCTATTGGAATCACCGCCGCTGCATTGAGAAACGAGCCGGCGAGATTCCCAACAATTATGCCGAGCAAGATTCCTACAAGACCTCCTAACAGGCTAAGCACAACAGCTTCACTTAAAAATTGGAATAGAATATTAATTTTTCTTGCACCAATTGCTTTGCGTATTCCAATTTCGCGAGTACGTTCGGTGACTGAAACCAGCATGATATTCATAATACCAACACCGGCTGCAAGCAATGCAATCCCGGCAATAACTAAGGAACCAATTCTAACTCCGCTCGTAATGTCATTAACTTGAGAAAGAATACTTTCATTTGAGAAAATATCGAAATTGTCCGGTTCACCCGCTTTAACTTTTCTAATCGTGCGGAAATAACCGGTAGCAAGTTCCATCAAATCAGTGTAAGAAGCATCTTCAAATCCCATAACGGTAATGTTTATGCTGCGGAATCTTTTTCCATAAATAGACTGAAACGTAGTGATCGGCATAATAGCAAAGTTATCACGGCTTTGTCCAAATACATCGCCTTGAGATTCAAGAACACCAATAACTCTTAACTTCTTTCCATCAACATTAACATACTGATCTATTGCGCTGATATTGGGGAAAAGTTTTTTCGAAATATCCGGTCCTAAAACAATATAGTTTTGATAGCTCTGAACATCTCTATCACTTATACCACGTCCATCTTCAACTACCCATTTATTATTTGGGAATGCTTCCGGTGTAACTCCGGATATTTGAATATTAGGATTGGTTTCTCTGCCACCGGATTTAATTTGAACTCCAAAATTCCATTGTTCGGCACCAACATATTTTGCTTCGGTAAGCTTATCCTTTAGCTGAAAATATTCTTCCAACTTAATATCCGGGCGGTTTCTGAAGCGGGCGCGGTTATTACCTCCTTCATTTACAGCAGGCCATTTCTGGATTTGGAAAGTGTTCTGCCCTAATTGCGAAACGCCTTCTTCAATACTTGTCTGAAGCATCTCAATAACTGTGCTAATTACAATTATCGAAAATATGCCGACTACAATTCCAAGTATTGTAAGTATAGAGCGTAATTTATTGGCGCGTAAAGATGAAAGCGCAACTAAAATAACTTCGAGAATTCTCATTCGTACCTCAAGGCTTCAACCGGATCTAACTTTGCAGCTGTGTAAGCCGGTGCAAATCCGGATAGAACTCCGGTGATAATTGAAATTGTTATTGCAAGAATTACAGCATCAACTTGTACGGAAGTTGGTAAGAACTGATTAACAATTAAACTTAGTAGCGTTGCAATCCCTAAACCCACCAAACCACCGAACAAACAAATTACAGCGGATTCAGTTATGAACTGACCAAGTATTGTTCTGCGTTTTGCGCCGATAGCTTTTCGTATTCCAATTTCTTTGGTTCTCTCTTTAACAGAAACAAACATGATGTTCATAATTCCGATAGCACCAACAAACAAGGAAAGTCCGGTAATGAATAAGCCGGCAATTTGTATAACACCAACAGTTTCGTTAATTGTGTTGAGCAAACCTTCCTGCTGGTTGATTGAAAAATCATTCTCTTCGTTGTAAGCCAACCCGCGTACTCTGCGCATCAAACCAACTGCTTCTTCTTTTGTAGCTTCCACCATTTGGCTGTTCCTTGCACGTACATTAATTGTAACGCTGCGGAAGCTTTCACTTTGGAAATACTTAAATACATTTTGAATCGGGATGAACACTTGCTTATCGGGGTTGAAGTTACCCATCACCCAGCTGCCTTGTACTTCTAAAACACCAACAACCTTGAATTTGTGACCTTTCAATTTTACTTCTTGATCCAAAGCGTAGCCTTGAGGGAAAAGTGTTTTGGCAATATCGCTGCCAAGCACAATTACATTTCTGCCGCCGTTGCTTTCAAGCTCGTTAAAAAATCTTCCTTCACTAAAGGAAAGGTTTGTTGTTTTAATGTAATCTTCGTTAGTTCCTTGAATCATAACTTGATCAACAACTTTATCTTTATTCTTTACAGCTTGGAAACTCCAAACTGTAGGCGCAGTTGCTAACGGAAGTTTTGCAAGCTGTTTGTATTTCTCATAGTCTTGCAAATCCATATTCTTACGGTTGCGCAATTCCCACCATGGAGTATCGTTATTAAACCATTCCCATTTATCAATGTAAAGATTATCCGAACCAAGAGAAGCTACACCGGTTTGGAATGCGTTATCAATTCCTTTAATTGCTGTTGACATAAGCACGACCGATGTAACGCCAATTACAATTCCTAATGTGGTTAGAATTGAACGAATTTTGTTTGCGCGTATTGCGCGAAACGAAATCGAAAATCCCTCTCTCATTTCAAATAAAAAGTCTTTCATATCAATCCTTAGATTTTAGATTCACCGTTTTTCTTGGGAATGTATCTATCTTTTACATGTTCATCTTTCTCAATTAAACCGTCTCTAATTCTCAAAATTCTTTCTGCGTGCTCGGCAATGTATTCTTCGTGAGTTACAAGAATAATTGTATTGCCTTGCTCGTAGATTTCGTTAAACAAAGCCATGATGTCTTCACCGGTTTTTGTATCAAGGTTACCTGTTGGTTCATCAGCAAGAATGATTGAAGGTCTTGTAACAAGCGCTCTTGCGATAGCTACACGCTGACGCTGTCCGCCGGAAAGCTCATTTGGTCTGTGATGCATTCTATCAGCCAAGCCTACGTGAGCCAAAGCTTCTTTTGCTCTCTCTTTTCTATCGGCAGAAGGAACTCCGGCATATATAAGAGGAAGTTCTACGTTGTGAAGTGCGTCTGATCTAGCTAACAAATTAAATGTTTGGAACACGAAACCGATTTCTCTATTTCTAATCTTAGCCAATTCATTATCATTCATCTGGCTAACGTTAACATCGTTAAAGTTATAGATTCCTTTAGTCGGTGTATCCAAGCATCCAAGTATATTCATCAAAGTTGATTTACCGGAACCTGATGGTCCCATAATGGCGACGTACTCGCCTTTATCAATCTTTAAAGAAACATCAGCAAGCGCATGAACTTCTTCCGTACCTACTTGATAGATTTTTGCAATATGTTCTATGGTTATGATGTTCATTTTTTTTCTCGTTTTGGTTAATAATCCCGTTTTGCGGGGAAATTATTTTTTCTCTTTATCACCTGAGCGCTTGGACTGCAACGAAATCTTTGTTCCTTCTTCTAATTCTTTAGAGATAGCTCTATACGGACCGCTAACAACATCTTCACCGCCGCTTAAGCCGCTTTGAATTTCGATATATGTATCATCACTGATTCCGGTCTTAACTTCAATCATCTTTGCTTTATTGTCTTTAGTAATAAATACAACTTCTTTGGCTTTGTTGGCTTTTCCATTTTTCGGTTTTACTTCTTGAGCAGCCATATCGCCACCTTCACCTTCCGGTTCTTTCATCATCGGCTTATCCATTCTGGCAGTAACACTTTGAATTGGAACAGCTAAAACATTGGCTTTGGTTTCTGTCTTCACATCAGCATCGCAAGACATACCCGGGCGTAATTGTTTGCCCGGATCATCAATGAGAACTCTAACTTCAAAGTTTACAACTTCATCTTGAGTACCTAACCCTTTAGAAACCGCACTGTTACCAATCTGAGTAACTTTTCCTTTGAATTCTTTGTCGCCAAAAGCATCAACTTTTACTTTTGCTTCGTCACCAACCGAAACTAATACTACATCGTTTTCATCTACATCTACGCGGGCTTCCATTTGACTTAAATCAGCAACAGTCAAAATTTCTGTTCCCGGACTAAAATTACTTCCGAGTACACGTTGTGCTAATTCAACACTCAATTTGCTTATTGTTCCGTTCATTGGAGCGTAAACATAAGTTTTATTCAAAGTTTCGTTAGATTCTTTTAAAGCAGCTTCGGATTGAACTACAAATGATTTTTGTGATTCATAGCTGCCAAGAGTTTGTAAGTAGATAGCTTTGGATGCTTCTAGTTCGGAATCACTTGCAAGCTTCTTTTGGAATAATCCTTGAACACGTTTGTAGTCTGATTCAACTTTATCTAACTGAGCTTTTGTAGAGCTCAATGATGCTTTGGATTGTTCTAATCTAGCAGCAGAATTGTTTCGTTGTGCTTCGTAAATATCCGGTTTAATTCTAACAAGGAGCTGCCCTTTTCTAACAACGTCTCCCTCTTTAACACCTAGATAAACAATTTCACCTGTAGCTTCTGCGCTAATCATAACCTGATAAACCGGGTTTATTTTACCGGTTGCAGATACTACTTGTGTAATAGTTCTCTTCTCAACTTTTTCAGTCTGAACGTTAACTATGTTTTCTTTATCTCCGCCAAAAACGACCAGCAGAAGAATAACAACAACAAGCAGACCCAATCCGCCGAAAATAAAAAGTTTCTTTTTGGTTTTTTTCCCGTTAGCCATCTCGTTTACTCCTTGATGTAATTTTATTCAAATTTTGAAAAGTCTAATCTACCGATTGCGTTGTTCAGCTTATCATATTGGCGGTAGAAATCAAAAACAGTATTAATTTTATTTCTTAGCGCATCAACATAATCTCTGTTTGCTTGAAGAACTTCTAGAATGGTTGCCGAACCGAGATTATATCTTTCTTGATTAATCTTTCTGTTTTCTTCGGCAGCGGTTACATTTTTTAAAGCAACTTCCAAACTCTTTTTTGCAGCAACTAAATCATTATGTCCTTGCTTAACTTCAATTTTAATTTGTCTTTCCAATGCTAATAAATCTTCTTTAGCATTCATAGTTGTAATCTCTGCTTGCTGAATTGCTGTCTCGGTAGAAAAATTTGAGAAAATTGGAATGTTCAGATTCAAGCTAACACTAAGTGTTTTTCTATCAAACAATTTGTCCAAAGAAATAGCTCCAGTACCATAACGATAATCAGCAGATATTGAAGGCATAACACCTGACCAAGCAATTGTTTCTCCTTTTTTAGCAGTGCTAACTTCTAATTGCTGACTCTTGAAATCAAATCTCTTATCAAGTGCCACGCTTACTAATGTTTGGATGTCTTCAAAATTCTTCATGTAGGTATTAGTATCAATTGCGCGGTCTGCACCAAACGGATTAACCAATGCATACTCTTCCATTACATTCAAAGCGAGATAGCTTAACAAACCATTCTTAGCCTGGTCGTAAGCATTCTGCGCTTGTATCAAAGCTAGCTCTGCATTGCCTAATTGAACTTGTGCCGCGTAAACATCAGCCACGGCAACAGAGCCAAGTTTATTTCTTTCATTAACACTTTCATAAAACTTTTGGAAGTATTTTACATTCTCTTCACGTACACGCATCAAGTCTTCTGCATTAAGCACAACATAGTAAAAATCAGTTGTTTGATAAACTATGGTCTGCTTCAATTTTGCAATGTTGTATTGAGATGCTTCTAAATTGTTCTGTCTTTGTGAAATGGTAGCATAATTTGCCAAACCGTTGAATAAAGTTACTCCACCGCCAATTCCTGCACTGTAACTTCTGTTTTCTGCAGTAGATGCCGGAACTTCAACTAATTCACCAAGAAAGTTTCTTTGGCTGCTGCCCGCGTCTTCAATTCTTTGCCAGCTTAATCCCGCACTTGCACCAAGGCTTGGCAACAGTTCACCATAAGCATTTTTTAGCTGTGCTTTTGCACCATCTAAGCTGTTTTTAAGTTTAATAAGATTTGGGTTTTTTTGTAAAGCTATTTTTACGGCTTCATCAAGCGTAAGTTGCTTTTGAGCAAACGTTGGTAACGTAACCAAGAGTGCCGCCACAATCAATAAGTACTTCTTCATGTAAATTCTCCCTTTGAGAACATTTTTAATTTACTGTCATTTGAGACGATTTATATGCATTAAAAGTTACACTAAATTACTTTTTATTTATTCAGAAATTCATCTTTAATCTGCATGAAGTAAGCATAAGCTTCTTCGTAATTATTCCCGATTTGACCATCAAGAATTGCATCTTCAATTGCGGTTTTAATATCACCAACTAGTTTGGAAGGTTTGATTCCGCAGACTTGCATAATTTCTTCTCCGCGAACCGGTGATTGAAACGCACGTAGCTGATCTCGTTCTTTAACATCACGTACTTTCTGCATTACGATTTCATAGTTTTCCAAATAGCGGCTAACCTTTGTTGGGTTCTTGCTTGTAATATCTGCACGGCAAAGTGTAATCAAATCTTCTAAGTCTTCATCGGCAGCTACAATCAATCTTCGAATGGCTGAATCGGTTACAATCTCATCAGCAAGCGCAATTGGGCGAAGGTGAAGTCTTACCAGCTTTTCAATGTACTCTAATTTAGTAAGAGGTAATTTTAATCTTGTGAAAATACTTTTCATCATTCGCGCGCCAAGATCTTCATGCCCGTGAAAAGTCCAGCCGATTCCTTCAACAAATCTTTTTGTTGGCGGCTTTGCAATATCATGCACGAGTGCGGCAAAGCGAAGCCATACATCACCGCTAACGTTTGCAAGGTTATCAACCACTTTGCAAGTGTGGTAAAAAACATCTTTATGATGAAAATCTTTTCTCTGTTCAACGCCGCCAAGGTTATGAATTTCCGGAAAAACAACTTTCATCACACCGCTTTCGTACAAAAGTTTTAGTCCAACACTTGGTTTTGGCGATTCCAAAATTTTTAGAAACTCTTCTGTTATTCTTTCTTGCGAAACAATTTTAAGCCGTTCTGCCATTTCTGTTGCAGCAGCTATTACAGAAGATTCAATTTCAAAATTGAGCTGAGATGCGAAACGAAACGCGCGCATAATTCGCAACGGATCGTCATCAAAAGTCTTTAACGGATCAAGCGGAGTTTTGATAATCCTCTTCTCGATATCAGCGATACCATTGAATTTATCTACCAGCTCGCCAAAATTTTCTTTGTTCATCGAAACGGCAAGCGTGTTTATTGTAAAGTCTCTTCTATCTAAATCATCATCAAGCGTTCCGCTCTCAACTTTTGGATTGCGACTGTTTCGCTTGTAAGATTCTTTTCTGGCACCAACAAACTCCAGCGCCATTCCTTGAAAATCGAAATGAGCAGTACCAAAATTCTTGTAGATTACTATATCGTTAATGCCGAGAGCATTAGCAAAATCTTTTGCAAAAGCCGGTCCATCGCCTACTACTAAAAAATCCATTTCTTTCTTGGTTCTGCCAAGTAATATGTCTCTAACGAAACCGCCAACGAGATATACATCTTCACTGCGCGATTCTGCAGTTGAACTTAATTTTGATAGATAAGAGTATTGAACAAGATTTTCTTTCAGATTCATTTGAAGTGTTCTACTTTCAGCTTTGTTTCAACCGCAAAGTTAACAAACCAATTAACCAATCTTAAATTTTCTACGGCTCTAAATTTCTCCCAGTCCGCGGCAGAATTATCTATAGCCATTACGGCAAAATGTTTTGCACCGGAATAATCTTTTTTGAGTAACAAAAATTGCGAAACATCTAAAGCAATTTTTCTGGTTTCATCATCCATCGTTGTGAAATTCTTTTTCAAATCAGTTATCACCAAATCTACCTTTGCAGAGTCTAAACCGAGTAAATATGGAATTACAAAAATTGCCTTTGAGCTATAATAAGTATTGAACAATCTATTCGCCCTTACCGTTTCATTTTCGCTTAAGAAAGATTTAACTCCGGAAGAACCGTTTGTTTTCCAAATTAGTTTAATAAGCTTAACTCTGTTCGAATAGTTTTGATGTGGCTTCTGCTCTTCTACTAAACTATAATACTTTTGCGCGTTAAGAGAATCGCCACTGAGCATGTAAGAATCTGCAAGCTGCAATTCCAAATTATAAAGGAATTGGCTGCTTCTAAAATTCTTGATTTCCTTTTCCAAAACTGAACAGCTCGTTTTATATTTTTTCTGCTTAATCAATGAAGACGAATAGCCAATTAACGAATTAGCCGACGAGGAATATTCATAAATAGATAAATATTTTTCAGCGGCTATTGCGAAGTCCTTTTTAACATAATCATCTTTAGCTTCCTTCATATCATTAGACGCCATTCTTGGGCAAAACTTTTTGAAAATTGTTTGTCCGCCAAAATAAAGCTGTGCTTGATGACTTCTGTTTTTAAAAGCGCTATCGGCAAGCTGCACTTCAAACTGTTTAGAAAGAGAGTTCAGATTCTCTCCCATCACATTTTCGAAATCCAAATCACCATAAAGCTGAATAACTTTCTTTGCGCCATAGCTTTCTGCTAGAAACTCTAGAAATGCGCCGGAATAAATGTAAGCAAGAGATGAATAACTTGTAAAAAACTTGCCGGAGTTAAACAAATTTTCCAATTGGACTTTATAGCCATTGTTATAAGCTAGCTTTGCTGCATATTGAACAGGATAATTATCAAAATCATTTTCTATCCACATGGCTAATCCTTCAATCATAGCTACGTTCAAATTACCGGCTACTTTAAAAGGAGTTACACCAAACTTTGCCGCAACAGTGTGAGCAATTTCGTGCTTCAGAGTTTGCTGATAGTTGGTATAGTTAAGAAATATTCTGTCCATCCAGGGCTTGGAAACATCGGCATTGCCGGCGCCAAATAATTCTCTCTTCTGGTGTTTATCATTAAAAATGTACGAAACTATTTTTGGAGTTTCAGTAACATCTAATCTATTTGTTACTTGCTCGTAATAATATTCATGAAGCAGTCCAATGAATTCATACTCCGAATTCTTAGCGCTATCCCCAAGAAAAATTTCGAAATGGTCGGTTGAAATTTTTGTTTGCAACTCATCATGCAATCGTGAATCAGTTGTAGCGAATCCCAAAAGAGGTTTTAAAACGAACGACAAAGTAATGAGTAAGAGTAATCCGAAGACTATAACTACCTTCTTCATTTTAAGATAAATCTTCTTTCGTAACAGCAATAAACCCAAACCGTAAAGGATAAGATTAAACAGCTGAAACCAAATTAACTTCATATTGACGGCTACATCTTCGTCATAGATTGTCCCCGGAAAGAAACCAAACACAGGATTGTAAAAATAAACTTGCGGATAAAAATAAAGCTCCAATAGCGAAGTAAGAAGCAGCAATACCGCAACCGAGACAAAAATCAAACGATTATATTTTTTTGATACTAACGAAGAAAGAAATCCGATAATAATTCCTAAGGCATAAGAAGGAAGCGCAATTGCAATGTAAAACGCGAGACCATCTTTTATTGGACAGCGTGAATTGAACAAACTCGAAAAAGAACCAACAATTAATGGAATCAATACTACTGCCAGGACAGTTTTGTATTCAGAACTGAAGTAACTAAAAAAGTTGCGTTGACTTTCGGTTTTAAGTTTGCTGCATACAGTTATCCCGCCAACAAAAAAAAGAATTATGGAGTTAACCAACACAAATTCATATCCAAGTGAATTTGTTAGAGGCAAAGTAATTAAGAAAAGGTTGATCAGAATAAGAGAAGCGAAAAGGATTCCCCTCTTAACTCTAATATTGAGAGATGATAACAATTAAAATTCCGTTGTTGTTTCTCTTTGTATATCTGCGCCCAATGCCCTTAGTTTCTCTTCAATTTTTTGATAGCCGCGATCCAAATGATAAATTCTTAGTACTTCTGTTGTGCCCTCAGCAGCTAAACCGGCAAGGACTAAACATGCGCTAGCGCGTAAATCTGTGCTCATCACTTTTGCGCCACGCAAAGAATTTACACCTTTAACAATAGAACTGTTGTTGTTCACTTCAATTTTAGCACCTAAGCGGACTAGCTCCGGAACGTGATTAAATCTATCATGATAAATTGTATCTGTAACAGTTGAGGTTCCGTTTGCCAGCGACATAAAAGAAATCCATTGAGCTTGCATATCCGTAGGGAAACCGGGATAAACCGCTGTTGTTACATCAACACTTTGCGGATTAGAATTTGCCGCGTTTATTCTAATCGCACCATTAGATTCCCAAACTTCAATTCCGCTATCGCTCAACTTTGCCACAACAGAATCAATGTGTTCCGGTGAGCTGTATTCCAATTCAATATTACTTTTTGTAATTGCAGCTGCGCATAGCAAAGTCCCGGTTTCAATTCTATCGGAGATATTTTCGATTGAAGCAGCTTTAAGTTCATCAACTCCTTCAATTTCCAGAACCGTAGAACCTATACCGGAAATTCTAGCGCCCATCATGTTCAAATAATCTGCAAGCTGTGTTATCTCCGGTTCCATTGCAGCATTAGAAATGTGTGTTGTACCTTTTGCCAAAACTGCCGCCATCATTGCGTTTCCTGTGGCGCCGACTGATGAAACATCAAAATGAATTTTAGCACCGTGAAGTTTATTTGCTTTTGCAATTATGTAGCCTTCTTCAAGTTCTATTTCGCCGCCCAACTTTTTCATTGCTTCAAGATGTAAATTTATTGGGCGCGGTCCCCAAGCGCATCCGCCAGGCATAGAAACTTTTGCGTATCCATAACGGGAAAGCAGCGGACCAAGAACATAAACCGACGCGCGCATTTTCTTAACATGTTCGTAAGGAGCAAACTGACTGTTGATTCCCGTTGTGTTTAGCTTTACAACATGATCTTCAAATTCAGCCGTAACACCTAACTGCTGTAGCAATTTTATCATTGTATAAACATCATTCACTTGAGGTGTATTTGTGATTACATTAGTACCGGAATTGAGAAGTGTTGCCGGTAATAACGCCAAAACAGAATTTTTTGCACCGCTTACTTTTACTTTACCCGAAAGTTTTTTCCCGCCTTGTATAACAAACTTATCCACTGCCGCTCCAATTATTGGATTCTATAAATCATTCCATTGATGCCAACCAAAAATATTTTTCCATAAGAGCTAACTGCAATTCCATTAAGGTTAGAATAAATTCTGGAATCAACTACATTCCATGTTTCGCCCTTGTCTTTCGAAACCAATATCACACCTTTGCTTCCAATGATAATGCTGTAGTCCTCATTAATAAACTTAACTTTCTGGAAACCCCCGGAAAATTTTATATCCAGCTTTTCCCAGCTATTGCCAAAGTTTGATGTGCGTAGAATTGTTCCATCGCCGCCAACAATTAAACCGTAACCATTGCTCGTAAGATCTATTGATTTCAAATAATTATTGTCTAGAGAACTTTCATCAAGCTTGACTTTGTACCAGCTATCGCCGCTATTAGTTGTAGCTAAAATTGTTTCGTTCCAACCAACAGCAAATCCTTTTTTCTCATTGAAAAATGAAACATCAAACAAAATTTCTTTAGTACTTGTTTTGGTTTTTGTCCAACTATATCCGCCATCAAGCGATTTAAGAATAACTCCCTTGTTTCCGGTAACAAATCCCGTCTGCTCATTGAAGAATTTTACACGGAAAAATGTATTCCCTTTCGCTTGGGGTATCTGGATTAAGGAATCGAGATTGCTAACCCCGAAGTAGATTGAAGAAGAATCGCCAACAACTACCGCATTGCCGTTACGCATTAAGAAAACATCGCTTAGGTTCACTTTGCGGTTAGTTAATTTCTTTGACCAGGTATCGCCGCCATCTGTAGAAGTTAGTATTGTGCTGGAATCGCCAACTACTGCTGCAAAACTTACATCTGATGCAAAAGAAATTGAGTTCAGATTAGCTATTACTCCGCTTGATGCTCTGGTAATTTCCGAAAGTTTCATCTTCTTACTATCAGATTCAAACAAAGTTTGAATGCTGTATTTCTTAAATTTTTCGAGTTCGTTACTGTTTAGAATAGCAGAAACTTGGTTGATTACAAAATACATCAGTACAATGAGAAATATGCCTGCACCAATAAATGTAGATGCGGCAAAGAACTTATATTTTTTAGATCTCTCCGGCACTTTTTCAAAGTAGCTTGTCTGTATTTTAGAGAGCTGCTTATCAACTTCCAAAACTTCCGCATACATTTCTTCGCAGTTGGCGTATCTGGCGTTTGGATCTTTCTGCAAAGCTTTAGTAATAATCTTTTCTAATTTCTCAGGTAAGCCGGTAACACGTTCGCTTATCTTAGGAATAGTTTTTTTAAGGTGACCGTCCATCACCTCATATTCACTTGAAAAATCAAACGGCGGCTGACCAACAATCATTTCATAAATTGTGCAGCCGATGGAATAAATATCACTCCGGTTGGTAACATCATGCCCGCGTATCTGTTCCGGACTCATATAATAAACCGTTCCAACTTTGGAACCGGTTTTGGTCATGTTATTATCAACTAAAGATTTCGAAATTCCGAAATCCATTATCTTGGTAATGCCTTCTTTGTTTAAGATGATGTTCGAAGGTTTTATATCTCTGTGAATAAATCCTCTTTGATGAGCGTAACCAATTCCTTGAAGAAGGTGTTTTAGAATGTAAACAACATCTTGCAGATTAAACCTTCCTTGCCGGTCTATAACTTTTTCTAGACTCTCACCTTCAACATATTCCATCACAATACCAAGAAGGTTTGAGTATTCTATAAATCCGTAAACACCAACAATGTTCGGATGCGTAAGCTTAGCCTGGTTTTTAGCTTCGCGCTTAAAACGTTCAACAAAACGTTCTTTATCTAGAACTGAAGAACTAAGAAGTTTAATAGCAACGTAACGGTCAAGTCTGGTATCGTAAGCTTTGTAAACAATACCCATTCCTCCCTTTCCGAGGACGGAAACGACTCTAAAGTTATCAATCACTTTCCCGATCAAGTTTTCCATAAAAAGTATCGCAAAATTTTATTGCAATATAATAAATTCTATATGTGATTTAATTATAAGAGTGATTCTTTGATTTTATACAAACAATAACTAATTTTGCGAGCCAAAAAGCGAGAGTGGCGGAATTGGCAGACGCGCTAGACTTAGGATCTAGTACCCAAAAGGTGTGGGGGTTCGAGTCCCCCCTCTCGCACTAGTCTCATTATTTCAATAAAACAGAGGAATATTTGGAAGTAAAAGTAACCCAACCGAGTGGCGATCAACAAGAAGTTGAAGTAACCTTAACCTACGAAGAAATCCAACCAGAAATTCAGCAAGCCTACAAAGAAGAAGCAAAAAAGCTTACAATTGATGGTTTTAGAAAAGGTAAAGCTCCTATGGGAATGATTAAGAAGCTTTACGGCGAATCAATTGAATACAAGGCGAGCGAAGATATTTCTTCTAAGAAGTTTTGGGATGCCGTTGATCAAGAAGGTTTGAAACCGATTAGTACTCCTCAATTATTGGATATTGATTTTGTGCCCGGCGAAAAACTTTCTTTCAAAGTTAGATTTGAAGTTAAACCAAAAATTGAGCTTAAAGACTATACCGGAATCGAAGTTGAAAAACCAATTTTCAAATTTGAAGCCGCCGATGTTGACAAAGAAATTGACACAATGCTTAAGCCTCACTTTACTTATGAAGAAGTTGATACGGTTGCAGATAATCAGCATAAAATTACAGTTGATTTGCAGCGCATGGATGACCAAGGAATGCCGATGGTTGGCTCACGCAGCGAGAATATCCAAATTGATTTGAGCGATGAAAAAGTAAATCCGCAAATAAAAGAAAATGCTCTCAGCAAAAAAGTCGGCGAAGAATTTGATTTTGTTTTTACTGACGAACACTACCATGGTGAAGAACTTCATAAAGAAGAGTTCAGATACCGCGCGGATTTAATCAAAGTTGAAAAACTTACCAAGCCGGAATTGACCGAGGAGCTAATCAAGAAAGTTTCCAGAAACAAAGCATCAAATATTGATGAATTGAAAGTTCAGATAACCAAAAACTTTGAAGATTATTACACAAAGCAGACCGAAGAAATTGTTACAAACAGCTTATTGGATAAAGTTGTAAAGAACAACGACTTCACCGCTCCTCAAGGTTACGTTAAAACTTTGCATCAAAGAATGGTTGATGCTGAAAGAGAAAACGCTAAACGCTATAAAGCACCAAACTTTGATGAAGCTGCCGTTTCAGAATACTTTAAGCCCCGCGCCGAATGGAATGCTAAATGGCAAATCATTATGGAAGCTATAGCTGAAAAAGAAAACATCAAAGTTGAAGACTCTGAGTTGGAAGAATTAGCTAACAAGGAAGCTGAACAAACCGGAATTACGGTTGCTAAACTTATGAAGTATTACAAAGACACTAACCGCACAGATATATTAGTTGAAGAAAAAGTGATCAAGTTCTTGAAAGATAATGCAAAGATTACCGAAATTGATGCTGCTGAAAAAATGAAAGAGAATAAAGGACACACACATGAACACTAAAATCCGCAGTTACGAAGAATATCTTAATCAGCCGCAAATAATGAATCAGCTTGTTCCCTACGTTATTGAACAGACTGGACGCGGCGAACGTGGGATGGACATTTTCTCTCGCCTTCTCCGTGAAAGAATAATTTTTCTTGGAACTGCAGTTGATGATCACATTGCAAGCTTAATAATTGCTCAACTTTTATTCTTAGAAGCTGAAGACCCGGAAAAAGATATCAACTTGTATATCAATTCCCCCGGCGGCAGTGTTTCTGCCGGTTTAGCAATTTACGATACAATGAATTACATCAAGTCAAAAGTTTCTACAATCTGTGTAGGTATGGCAGCAAGTATGGGCGCGGTTTTATTAGCCGGCGGTGAACAAGGGAAAAGATCGGCACTTCCAAATTCCAAAATTATGATTCACCAGCCTTGGGTTGGCGGCTTGCAAGGTCAAACTACCGATATCGAAATTCACGCAAAGGAAATGATTAAAACACGCGATACACTTTATAATATTTTATCGGCTGCTACCGGTAAAACTTTCGAAGAGATTACAAAAGATTGCGACCGTGACCATTATCTATCTTCCGAGGAAGCAAAAGAATATAAACTGATTGATAATATTTTGATTCAGCGGGCGAGCCCCACGAACAATTCAAAAAAGTAACTTATCCTTGAAGGGGCAACAAAGTTTGCCCCTTTTTGTTTTAACCAATCCGGAGTTATAACCATGATTATAAAAAACTATTTGTTACTTACTCTCCTTCTAACGATTTCTCTTTCCGCACAACAAAAACTTTTCACAGTTGAAGATGTTGTTATGAGCGGCGGCAGAATGCAACAGCAAGCGTTACGTCAACTCAGTTGGATTCCCTCTAGTGATACTTATTCTTGCATTGAAGGCAGCGGGGATAAACTTGTTTTGCTTTCCTCTACACCAAAAGTTACTAAGATTGATACGCTTCTAAAATTATCTGATTTGAATACAAAGCTTAAAGAAACAAATGAGAAAACTCTTACTTCGCTTGTACCTACTTGGATCAACGGCGAAGAAATTACTTTCTGGAATGGAACTCAGTTCTATTCTTATAATGTGAAGTATAAAAAATTAAACAAGAATAATTCCCTTTCCGACAAAACAGAAAACCGTACAATCGCGCCAAACAATAAGTACGTTGCATATACAATAAAGAACAATCTTTTAGTTAGTATTGATGGCAAACAAGCAGAAATTACTTCTGACAAAGATTCCAATATTGTAAACGGTCAGTCGGTTCACAGAAATGAGTTTGGAATTAACGGTGGAATCTTTTGGTCGCCGAAGAGTAACTATGTAGCATTCTACAGAATGGATGAATCAATGGTTACAAATTATCCGTTGGTTGATGTGACTACGACGCCAGCCGTTGTCCGTAATACGAAATATCCTATGGCAGGACAGGCAAGTCATCATGTTACGGTTGGCATTTATGAAATTAAAACCGGAAAAACAGTTTGGCTGAAAACCGGTGAGCCGCTCGATCAGTATCTAACTTGCTTAACGTGGTCGCCGGATGAAAAAACTTTCTTCATTGCACATTTGAATCGCGATCAGAACCATATGGAAATGAAAAAGTATGATGTAGCTTCCGGCAATTTGCTCAAAGTTCTTTTCGAAGAAAAAAGTGATAAGTATGTTGAACCACAACAAGATTTAACCTTCCTTCCAAATTCCAGCGATAAGTTTCTCTGGCAGTCGCAACGCGATGGGTTTAATCACCTTTACCTTTACGATACCGAAGGAAAACTCATCAAAAAAGTAACTCAAGGTAAATGGGTTGTAACCTACTTTAACGGATTTGACAAGACAGCGAAGAATATTTTTGTAACTACGACTAAAGAATCTCCGATGGAAAGACACTTGTACAAAGTGAATATCGAGAGCGGAAAGATGGAAAGGATTACAAAAGAATCCGGGACACACAATGTGAGCATTAGTTCAAGCTCTGAATTCTTTATTGATTCTTACACAAACTACACTACCCCTCGCGTTACTAATATACTTAACGCCAAATACGAAGTTGCAAAAAATCTTGTAAAGGCAGATAATCCTTACAAAGATTACAATATGCCGGTTACAAAATTGTTTACCATTAAGAACTCTGCTAACATTGATTTGTATTGTAGATTGATCCTTCCGACGAATTTTGATTCAACAAAAATATATCCGGTTATTTTTTATGTTTACGGCGGACCGCACGCTCAAGAAGTAAATAATATTTTTGGAGCAGGAAGATATTTCAACTGGTTTTATTTGATGGCTCAGAAAGGTTACATTGTTTTTACACTGGATAACCGGGGCTCATCAAACCGTGGATTGGAATTTGAACAAGCAACTTTCCGTCGGTTAGGCACATTTGAGGTCGAAGATCAAATGACCGGAGTGAATTTCTTAAAAACTTTACCATATGTTGATCCAAACCGTTTCGGAGTATATGGATGGAGTTACGGCGGATTTATGGCAACGTCTTTAATGTTAAGAACAAATAACGCATTCAAAGTAGCGGTAGGCGGCGGTTCAGTAATTGATTGGAAGTTTTATGAGGTTATGTATGGCGAACGCTACATGGATACACCTCAAACAAATCCGGATGGATTCAAAGAAGCGAGTTTGCTCAATTATGTTGAGAACTTGAAAGGCAAGCTTCTTTTAGTGCACGGCACTTCGGATCCTACAGTAGTTTGGCAGAACACATTAACATTTGCTAAAAAAGCTCAAGAGCTAAACAAGCCGCTCGATTACTTCCCTTACGTTGGTCATCCTCACGGGGTCGGCGGTCGAGATGCGCTCCACCTTTACACGAAAATCACGAATTACTTTTTGGACAACCTATAATTGAAAGCGGAGATTTGATTCTCCGCTTGTTTCAACTATTGGCTAAAATCTTTATCTTTATTTGCGATAATAGATAATGATTCTACTCAACTATACGAGAAAAAATTGGTCGGTGTAAAATTTGATTTCCTACAAAAGCTGAATGAACTTGCCAGTCTTTCCAGAAAAGGCGACGCATTCTTTCCTGACGAACTAAGTAACTTCCTTTGTGAGGAGTTTGATCTTTCCGCAATAGTACTTTTTGATCTTAAAAGCGACGGCAAGTTGGAAGTTATTGGAAAATCCGCATCTGCTAAAAAGAATTTTAAAGTAGGCACTTCGCACAATTGCGCTTCTTGCCCGGCTATTAATGGGAATGAACCAAATAAGCTTCTCTTTGATAACAATTGCGCTATCCCCGTTTCCGATTTTATGACTTATGAGGGATGCTGTGTTATTCCACTTTCATCCACCGAAAAAATTTCGATAAAGCTTGGCAGAAAAGCCGCATTCACTCAAAGCGATAAAGATCAGCTTGAGAAATCATTGCAATTAGTAGCCATGCTTCTTGCTTCTTGGAAGGAAGCTAAATCTGCTTCTACTAAGCCATCGGCAGGCTTCTCTCACGTAGTCGAAGAAACTGCTCATGAACTTAGATCCAATTCAAATTCTATTATCGGTTTGCTCTCTTATCTATCCAACGAAAACCCAACTGCTTCTCAGCAAGAATACATTTCTTCTATCAAAAAAAATGCGCAAAGCATTCTTCTTAACATTAACGACCTTAATGAGCTTGCTAAGATTGATAAGAACAACCTGACGGCAAATCTGAAAAAAGTAGATTTAAATGTTTTCATTAATGAAATAGTTGAAAATTTTAAAAGCCGGTTGGGTGCCCGTAAAGTAACATTCAAAGTTTCTTTGGAAAGACCACTTGCACAACCAGTTGAACTAGATGAACAGAAGCTGAAATACATTATCAGCATGTTATTATTTGTATCCACAACACTTACATCTCAAGGAGAAATTTCTGTTAATGTAGGTGTTACTCAAGATGGTAAAATTCGTTTTGCAATTTCCGACACCGGAGTTCAGCTTGATAATTCAGTACATGCCAAGCTTTTCGAACCTTTCGTTTTGGCACGTCAACACGAGTTTAAGGCGACAAATATTACCGGCTTAAGTTTAACATTGGTTAAAAGTTTTGTAAACTACTTGGGCGGAGATATAACCGCGTCAAGAAATACAGACAAAGGGAATTCATTCATTTTCACAATTAGCGGAGACGTAATGCCGGAGTTCGAATCAACATT
The DNA here is from genome assembly GCA_001803165.1 of Stygiobacter sp. RIFOXYC2_FULL_38_25. Classification (GTDB taxonomy): domain Bacteria; phylum Bacteroidota; class Ignavibacteria; order Ignavibacteriales; family Melioribacteraceae; genus Stygiobacter. The sequence continues at coordinate 63,251 of MHAZ01000016.1, forward strand.
GTCCCAGCTTCCAAAACCGACAACAAAAAATAAAGTTCTCGTTATTGAAGACGATTATGCTACTTCCAAACTGTTGAGCAATTACCTCAATAAATGGGGCTACGATCCTACTATAGTCAGCACAGAAGCTCAAGCGTTTAGTATTATTGAGAAAGAGCATCTTCTCGCCGTTATTCTTGATATTGAGCTTCCAACAGCAAACGGTTTGGAAATGCTTAAGAAGATGCATGATCATCCCAAGACAAAAAATATTCCTGTAATTGTTTGCTCTGTTGAACCGGAACAGCAAAAAGCATTTTTGATGGGTGCAGTTGAATATTTTATTAAACCGATTAATTACAACTATCTGGTTGAAGTTCTTACCAGCTATAAATTAAAAAAGAATTCCAACATACTGTGCGTTGATGATGACTTGCCGACACTTAATTTGGTTAAGCAAGCAATTGAGCAAGCTGGCTTTAATGCAATAGCGATTAACATTTCCGCTGCCGTAATGGAAGTTATCAAAGATAAAGACATTGATTTGGCAATAGTTGATCTGGATATGCCGACTCCAAATGGATTTGAGCTGATTAAACTCATCAAATCCGAGAAACGTTTTGCAAAGCTGCCAATCATCATTTATACCGGAAAAGAAAATTACCAGGAAGATTTAAAACAGATTGAAGGCTTGTTCGAAGACTTACTCGATAAACGTTCCACCAACATTGAAGATCTTGCAGACACAATAAATGCAATGATTAACCGCTACGATACTCCTCCGCCTGCTGCCGAGGTAATTCAGAAAGAAGGCGGATTAAAAATTTTATTGGCGGAAGATTATAAACACTCTCAAATTATTGTTACCCGCCTTCTTAAGAAAAACGGCTTTGAAAGTATTGTAGTTGTGGAGAATGGTGAAGATGCATATAAGATGGCTCGCGATCAGAAATTCGATTTGATATTGATGGACATGCAGATGCCTATCATGAACGGCTTTGAAGCTACGGAGAAAATACGTGAACTTGCTGCTTACAAAGAAACTCCAATAATTGCTCTAACAGCTTTTGCTATGAAAGGCGACCGAGAAAAATGTATTGAAGCCGGCGCTACAGATTACATTCCCAAACCGATTGACAGTAAAGAGTTTATTGATAAAGTGAAATACTACACTAACACTCTTTCGTAAAAATTTCCCTCTTCGGAGGGATTTTTTTTATCTGCTCTTAATCAAGTATCCAGAAACCAGTATCATCTTTATTATATTTGCACCAAAAATTTGGAGATTTTGTGAACGAAGTACGTGTACGCTTTGCACCGAGTCCTACCGGCTACCTTCATGTAGGAGGCTTGCGCACAGCTTTATATAACTTTCTTTTCGCACGCAAAAACAATGGCAAGTTTATTCTTAGAATTGAAGACACCGACCGCAACCGTTATGTTGAAGGCGCTGTTGAAAATTTAATTGCGTCGTTGAAGTGGTGCGGACTTGAATACGATGAAGGTCCGGATAAAGAAGGCGGATTCGGTCCCTACATGCAATCTCAAAGATTGGATTTGTATAAAAAGTACGCTGATGAGTTAATTAAAAAAGGGCACGCGTATTATTGCTTTTGTACACCGGAACGTTTGCAAGTATTGAAAGAAGAACAAGCGGCACAGAAATTACATCAAGCCAAATATGATAAACATTGCTTATCACTTTCAAAAGCTGAGATAGACGAAAAACTTGCCGGCGGAACTGCTCATGTTGTCCGTCTGAATGTTATCCCGAATCAAAAAATTGTATTTAACGATATCATTCGTAACCGTGTTGAATTTGACAGCAGCAATGTTGATGACCAGGTTTTAATTAAGGGAGACGGCTACCCAACTTATCACATGGCAAATGTTGTAGATGATCACTTGATGCAAATCAGTCACGTAATTCGAGGCGAAGAATGGCTTTCATCAACTCCCAAACACGTATTACTTTATGATTTCTTTGGCTGGGAAAAACCAATTTTTGCTCATCTTCCCCTTTTGTTAAATCCGGATCGCTCTAAACTAAGCAAACGCCAAGGCGATGTAGCTGTTGAAGATTACAGAGCCAAAGGATTTCTTAAAGAAGCTTTAGTAAACTTTGTAGCTCTTCTTGGCTGGAATGCCGGGGATGATAAAGAGTTTTATTATATGAATGAACTGATTGAGAGTTTTTCACTGGAAAGAGTGAATAACTCAGGCGCTGTGTTTGATTTGGAGAAGCTGAATTGGATAAACGCTGAACACTTGAGAAAGAAATCCAACGAAGAACTATTGACGCTACTGAAGTTTGAAATTGAGAATTCCTCGCCTCACTTGGCGCAAGGCGAAGTGGGAGAATTGAGAATTGAGAATTATTCTGACTCTTATCTATTACAAGTTATTGAAGCAATGAAAGAGCGCGTAAGCTTTGTTAAAGAATATCTTACAAAGTCTCCTTACTTTTTTACAGCTCCAACCGAATATGAAGAGGCATCCAGACTGAAAAACTGGAAACCAGAGACACCGGAACAGCTTAAGGCTTTACGAAACAAATTCTCTGAACTTAATAATCCTTCAAAAGAAGATTACGAAGTTGCACTTAAACAAACAGTAGCAGACTTAAATATTGGCGTGGGAAAAATTATTCATCCATTGCGACTTGCTGTTTCCGGACAAAGCACCGGACCGGGCATGTATGATTTGCTTTTTATTCTTGGCAAAGAGGAAGTGATTAAAAGAATTGATAGAGCAACTGAGACAATAAAATAGATTCTGCAGTATAAAAAAGTAGAGACGCAAAAAGCGTCTCTACTTTAACTTACGATTTTTTCCCCCAACTGTCTTTCAAGGTTACAGTTCTGTTAAAAACTAATTTCTCCGCAGTCGTATATTTTGTATCAACACAGAAATAACCCAAGCGTTCAAACTGAAATTTATCAAGCGGCTTTGCGTTCTTAATAAATGGTTCAATCTTAGCGTCGCTAATTACTTCCAAAGAATTTGGGTTAATCTTGCCAAGCCAATCTTCTTCCGCGCCCGGATTCTCAACTGTGAAAAGCCTATCATATAATCTTACTTCAGCATCAACTGCATTGTTTGCAGATACCCAGTGAATAACTCCTTTTACTTTCTTTGTGCTGGCTCCGCTTCCGCTCTTAGTATCCTTATCGTAAGTACAGTGTAACTCAATCACTTTGCCGGTAGCATCTTTAATCACTTCCTCACATTTAATAATGTAGGCATAGCGCAGTCTAACTTCGCCGGCGGGAACTAAACGGTGAAATCCCTTTGGCGGATCTTCCATAAAATCACTCTCTTCAATAAACAATTCCTTACTAAAAGGAACAGTTCTTGAACCGGCTTCCGGTTTTTCCGGATTGTTAACTGCATCTAAATTTTCTTCACCTTCATAGTTAGTAATCACAACTTTGAGCGGTCTTAATACAGCCATAACGCGCTGCGCGTTTTTGTTCAGATCATCACGAATAGCAAACTCAAGAAGAGATATATCTGTGAGCGCATCGCGTTTAGCCACGCCGATTATCTCGGCAAAATTTCTGATCGCTTCAGGTGTGTAACCTCTTCTTCTATAACCGGAAATTGTAGGCATACGCGGATCGTCCCAATCATCAACATGTTTTTCTTTTACCAGCTGCAATAATCTACGTTTACTCATCACGGTATAGCTGAGATTTAATCTTGCAAATTCTATCTGCTTTGGATGATAGACTCCGAGCGAATCCAAGAACCAATCGTAAAGCGGTCTATGGTTTTCAAACTCAAGTGTACAAATCGAATGTGTAATTCCTTCAAGGGAATCTTCATTGCCGTGCGCCCAATCGTAAGTCGGATAGATGCACCAACTGTTTCCCTGTCGGTGATGTTCCGCATGAACAACACGGTACATTATCGGATCGCGCATGTTGAAGTTTGGAGAAGCCATATCAATTTTAGCGCGAAGAGTTTTTGCGCCATTCTCAAACTCGCCTTTGCGCATCCGCTCAAACAAATCCAAATTTTCTTCAACAGTTCTATTTCTGTATGGACTATCCTTTCCAGGCTCGGTTAAAGTACCGCGAGTAGCGCGGATTTCATCTGCGTTCAAATCGCAAACGTAAGCCTTCCCTTTTTTAATTAGCTCAACCGCCCATTTATACATTTGCTCAAAATAATCTGAGGCGTAGAGAATTCTCTCTTCAAAATCAGCACCGAGCCATTTTACATCTTCAACAATCGAATCAACATATTCTTGCTCTTCCTTTTCCGGATTAGTGTCATCAAAACGAAGATTGAACTTGCCCTTATAATCTCTTGCGATTCCATAATTCAAGCAGATTGATTTTGCGTGCCCAATGTGAAGATAGCCGTTCGGTTCCGGCGGAAAGCGTGTATGAACTTGCTTGCCGAATTTTTCGGTTTTGATATCTTCATCAATGATTTCGTATATAAAATTCTTTGGTTTGTGTTCAACCGGGTTTTCGTTTGTGTTTTTAATCTCTTCCATAAGTCCCAGATTTTTGTAATAACTCCGACAAAAATAAGAAATCGCTGGTTAAATAGTCTGTTGCCAAAACTTTAGACGGGTTTTCTCAAAACCGATATAGCAATGGGCATAGATGTTCTATGTATCGTCCCTAAGGACTTTGGTTCATTTGGTATTCTTTACTTATAGATATTCAATCCCTTCGGGATTTTTAGCTCCTTTAGTTAAAGGACTCCTTCGGAGGGCGACATATCTATAAGAATAATGGATACAAATTTGTTAAGTCCCTTTAGGGACGATATAAAGCTATTCACCAATTGGGTGAATTTTATTGCTCATTATTTCCGTCATCATTTTAATATTCTTCTATCCTTGTATTTCCTATCCAGCCTTTAGCGGGTTTTCTTTCTCTTTTTATTATTTTTGAGCGGAATAAAAACAATCAGAACATACTTGCGAGAATTCGATGAAACATATCATTCAATCACTCATATTCTTTTTTCTCATGGCGACTTTAAGCACTTTTAGTCAAACAATTTCATCTCCAAACGGGGCTCTAAAACTTCAGTTTGAGATTTTGAAAGATGGAACTCCGGCATACGAACTGAACTACAAAAATTCTAAAGTAATAAAGACTAGCCGTTTAGGTTTACTACTCAAAGATTCGCCGTCACTTCAGAGTGGATTTGTAATTTCCAAAATTGATTCATTAAAGATGGATGAAACATGGGACCCGGTTTGGGGAGAAGTAAAAACAATTAGAGATACTCACAATGAGTTAAAAGTTACATTAACACAGAAAGAGACCGATAAGCAAATAGTTTTAGCATTCCGCTTATTCGATGAAGGACTTGGTTTCCGCTACGAATTTCCATCTCAGAAAAATCTTTCTTACTTCATTGTAAGCGATGAATTAACTCAATTTAATTTAGGTGAAGACCATACCGCTTTTTGGATTCCGGGCGATTTCGATTCGAATGAACATGTTTATTCCAGAACTCCGCTCAGCCAGATTGATGGAACAATCGGGGTTAACGTAAATGAGATTACGGCAAAGAGAATCATCGGAAAGAATTATGTGCAATCGCCGCTAATGATGAAATCTAAGAACGGTTTGTACATAAACATTTTCGAAGCCGCTCTCGTTGATTACCCGGCAATGCATCTGGAGATTGACCAAAAGAATTTCATTCTCAAATCATGCTTAGTTCCCGATGCTGTCGGCAATAAAGCGTACATGCAAACTCCTTGTAAAACTCCTTGGCGTACAATTCTTGTAAGTGATAAAGCGACGGATATTCTTGCTTCCAAAATGATTTTGAACCTTAACGAGCCCCCGAAAATAAAAAACACTGATTGGATAAAACCAATGAAGTACGTCGGCATCTGGTGGGGAATGCATGTCGGTACAGAATCGTGGAATTATGCAGACGGCGGCAACATCAAGCTAAAAGATTTTGATTGGTCGTCTCTAAAACCAAACGGCAAGCATGGAGCTACTACAGAAAACACAAAACGCTACATAGATTTTGCTGCGCAGCACGGCTTCGATGGAGTGTTGATAGAGGGCTGGAACGTTGGCTGGGAAGATTGGTTCGGTCAATGGAAAGAAGAAGTTTTCGATTTTGTAACGCCTTACCCGGATTTTGATGTAGATGAGCTTAGTAAATACGCCGCCTCAAAAAATGTTAAGCTGATTATGCATCACGAAACTTCAGCTTCTGCTACAAATTACGAACGTAGAATGGATGATGCTTTTGCGTTTATGAAAAAGTATAATTATCCGGCAGTTAAGACCGGCTATGTTGGAAGAATAATTCCGCGCGGAGAATTGCACGATGGGCAGTGGATGGTTCAGCACTATGTTAGAGTTGCTGAGAAACTCGCTGAAAATAAATTGATGCTTGACGCGCACGAGCCGGTTCGCCCAACCGGCTTACACCGCACATATCCAAACTGGTTAGCTTGCGAAGCCGCACGCGGAAATGAGTTTAATGCTTGGAGTATCGGCAATCCTCCGGAACATGAAACGATTCTTCCCTTTACACGGTTGCTTGGCGGTCCAATGGATTACACGCCGGGCATCTTCCAGATTAAAATGAATTATTATGACAAGAATAAAAAAGAACAAGTGCATACTACGCTCGCAAAGCAATTAGCTCTTTATTTAACAATGTATTCTCCTCTTCAAATGGCTGCCGATTTGCCTGAGAATTACGAAAAACATTTGGATGCGTTTCAGTTCATAAAAGATGTAGCAGTTGATTGGGATGACAGCAAATATTTGGAAGCAGAACCGGGAGATTACCTTACTGTTGCCCGTAAAGCCAAACGTACAAATAATTGGTTCATCGGCTCAATTACTGATGAAAATGAAAGAACAACAACGGTTCAGCTTAACTTTTTAGAGAAGGATAAAACCTACACAGCAACAATTTACGCAGATGCAAAAGATGCGCATTGGGAAAAGAATCCAATGGCTTACGAAATCATAAAAAAGAAAGTTACTGCAAAGGATAAGTTAGAAGTGAAGTTAGCTCCCGGTGGTGGATGTGCTATAAGCATAATTGAATGAGTAAAAACTGAAACAGATTCAAAGCAAGAGCCGCCGGGTAGCGGCTCTTTTGTTAATTGCGTTTACTACTTTGTTAAGACCATCTTCTTTGTAATTGTAGCTTTTGGTGTTACTAATCTGTAAAAATAAATTCCACTTGGCAGAGACGCCATATATGGCGTCTTTACATTAAATGTTACTTTATAATTTCCAGCCTGTTTGTACTCATTAACAAGTGTTGCAACTTCTTTTCCAAGTGCATCGTAAACTTTGAGCGTTACATGCTGTAAATCCTCCCCTTCGAGGAGGTTTGGTGGGGCTATCGTATAGCTAATAGTGGTTTCCGGATTAAACGGATTGGGATAATTCTGTTCTAAAGAAAACTTTGTTGGCAATGTTTTATCTTCATTAATGTCTGTAACCACAAGTTCATTCTGAAGCGCTCTCCAAATACCCTCTGAAGTTACAATATAAATGAAGTTATTAAATGCTACACCATCGTTAACAAAGGTTGATGAATTTAATCCGTTAGTACGCAGTACCCATGAATTGCCCGCATCGGGAGAAGCGGAAAACTTATATGTAATATCTCCCATTAAGTAAAGAGATTGACCCGCAGCCGTCAGTTTTGTCCAATAGCCGTAATTTGCTCCAACCTGTTCCCATGGTTGACTAAGATTGTTTGAACGAAATATTCCTTTCTCGTAAGTTGAAACAAATGTAATTGCTACACTTGAGTATAAGGGATATACCGGCACATCGTTCGGCAGCCCGGCATTCATCAGAACCCAGCTTATACCATAGTTTTCTGAAAAATATAACCCGCCTTGAGTTGTACCAACAAACACATATTGATTGGAAGAGATAATTCCTCTCGTCTGGAGATTTGGCAGTCCGTTATTTCTTTGTGTCCATGTCTCTCCATCATTATCAGAAAAGCTCACACCTTGATTATCACCAGTAACAAATAGTGAGCTGGAGCTATTGCACATGGAAGTTACCGGAGCGTTGAGAACTCTTAAAAAAGTTTCTCCATTGTTAGAGGATTTAAATAAACCGTTTCTTCCGCCGATAAAGAGTGATGTTCCGGTTGAATGAATGAATTCAAAAGAAGCATACTCGGCTCCGTTTGCCGGCACACGGCTCCAGATGCCTTCATATTGATCAACTGCAAATGAACTGAAGAGCCCATATGTATTATCTCTGGTATAAATAACATATAGTTTATTATTGTGCTCACAGATATCTAGACAATACTCACCTTGCAAACCGTTCAGCCACCATTGTGCGTCAATATTATTATTAAGAGTGAAGAAAAAGACAGCTATTATTAATGCAAATGTATTTTTCATTTTTTAGTCCCGCTATTTTACCAACACCAATTTTTTAGTTATTGTTTTTTGGTTAATACTTAGTGTGTATAAATAAACACCGCTGGATAATTTTGAGTTATGAGTGCTGAATTTTGAGTTATAGTTACCGGGTTGTTTGTACTCATCAACAAGTGCAGCAACTTCATTTCCTAAAACATCAAACACTTTCAGAGTTACGTACCCGGGTTCGGGAATTGAATAACTAATCGTCGTAGTTGGATTAAAAGGATTGGGATAGTTTTGCTCAAGAGAAAACTTTGTAGGAATTACTTCCTCTTCTTCAACAGCGGTAACAATTTCTGATAAAACTCGCTTAAAGACACCAAGCTCGCTTGAGCCGGCAAAAATGTAATTACCAACAATTTCGAGACTCCAAACATCAACTGCCGGAAAGTTTGCTTTTATACTTGTCCAGTTAACTCCGGTATCAGTGGATAGAAAAATACCGGCTACTGTTGATGCGAACAGATTTGTGTTACCGTAAAAAGCCAGAGCCAAAACATTTAGATTAGTGATGCCGGAATTGATTTGCGTCCAGCTGGTGCCGTTATCACTTGAGACGTAAACTCCACCGCCATACGTTGCAGCGTAAATCTTATTGTTATTTACTTTAAGAGTTATCACATTTTTTCCTGTAAGTGTGGTTTGTGCCCAGGTAGTTCCATTATTGTTGGAAACAAACACACCGGCACTTCCGCTTCCGGCAAAGAGAAGGGCATCCTTAGCTAAAAGTGTGTTAATGTTCTTTTGTGTTAATCCATTGTTAATTGCCGTCCAGCTTGTACCATTATTTGCAGAAATAAAAACACCATCGCCGTTTGTTCCGGCAAATAAATTTGTTCCGCCTTTTGCTACTGTAAAGACATTTAGATTAGTAATACCACTGTTAATTTGCTGCCAGGATGTTCCGTTATTATTAGAAGTATAAACTCCGCCACCGGCTGTTGCAGCGTAAATGTTTGTTCCATCGCTTATTAGTTGAATAACATTAGATGAAATAGAAGTTAGTTTACTCCAATTAGTACCATTATCATTTGTCGAATAAATTCCGGTAGAATAATAGGCCCCGGCTAAAATACTGCTTCCAAATTTCAACAAAGTTTTAACTCCTGTGTTTGGAGGGTCGCCTGCTGTTTTATTTGGTCCGGTAGTCTGAACCCATTGTGTATTAGTAAGTGTTTTTAACGAGGTAATATTTGAATTGGGACCGGCTGAACCGTTATAAGCTCTTACTCGATAAAAATAATCAGTGTTGGGTTGCAAGCCATAAATTGTTATAGTAGTTAAATTGCCCACATCTTTATTTTCATAACCGCTTACAAAGTTTGTAAAGCTGCTATTCGCAGAGACATCAATAAAATATTTAGTAGCTCCTGTTACTGCATTCCAGCCTGCTCTAAAATTTGTTTGGGTAATTAAAGCTGCGCTTAATGCGGTTGGTGCAGCAAGAGTAGTAACTGCTGTTATAGTATTGGAAACTGCTCCTTCATTGCGTTGGTTATATGCCCTAAGTCTGTAGTAGTAGGTTGTTCCAGGTGTTAGTCCGGTAATTGAGTAACTAGTTACATTTCCAACATCTTTTTTTTGATAACCGGTTAAGTATGTATTGAATGTAGATGAAGTAGAAACATCTAACGAATAACCGGTAACATTACTCATACTATTCCATTTTGCAGAGAAACCATTTTCCGTTATAGAAACCGGATTAACGGCAACAGGTGCAACCGGCACATTTACTAAAAAATCTGATACAGCACGCTTAAAAACTCCGCTGCCGGTTGCAATAAAATATTCACCATTTATTTCCGCCATTCCATAGACATAATAATTTGTTAATCTGAAATCATCATTTTGCCAGTTTGAGCCATTATTAGAAGATGACCTTAAACTAAGCCCCTCCCCGCCGGAGAAAAGTGAATTACCGGATTTATACATAAAACGATAGCTTTCTTGCATCCCGTCAACAGCAGTCCAACTATCACCATTATTGGTGGACCTATACAATCCTCCCGGATTTACCCAAATCCAGATATTTTGATTTTCCGAATACAACGGACGTAAATTTTTATCTGCTGGTATTCCGTTGTTTTTTAGAATCCAGCTATCTCCATTATCTTCAGATATAAACAAACCGCTTTGCTGCGTTCCCACAATAACTTTTGAACCAATGGAAAATATTCCCAAACCTCGTGTATCTGTTATCCCATTATTTTTAATTCCCCATGTTGTTCCGTTATCAGACGAACGAGACACACCGCCTCCGTATATAGCAAGGTAAATGTACTGCCCGCTAATACTTAGTCCATAATCCTGGTCAAGGTGAACCTTTCCCCAGATGCTGCCGTTATCCAGTGAACGGTAAAGCCCATTGCTAACATTAATGAAGAGTGCGCTGCCGGAAGATTTTATAGAATAAGGGATTGGATTTGGGGAAGATATTGCATACTGAGTCCAGGTAATTCCATTATCATTAGACTCGTACACTCCATCGGAATAGGTAGCAACATAAATCTTGTTATTGTGGATGCAAATATCGCGGCATGATTTGCCATCCAAACCAACTTTTTGCCATTGAGCTTGAATACTTGAATAACTGACGACAACAAAGCATAGTAGAATTAACTTTTTCATGATTCCCTCATTTATTGTGTTTGTATATATTTCTTAATGATTGATGGGATAGCGCTTAAATTCTCTTTGTTGAAATATTCAATAGCTCCGCAAGCGAATGCCTCTCGCTTATATTCTTCTTCAGGATACTGAGATACAATAATGATTTTTGCTTGAGGGTTCATCGAAATTATTTTTCGTGTAGCAACCAATCCGTCTATTGGAGTCATTACAATATCCATCAAAACTAAATCCGGTCTCTTCTTTTGAAAGATAGATATTGCATCTTCGCCATCAATAGCCTCGAGTAACTCCACTTTCATTTGGGCGTTAAGTAGAATTTTCTTGATCAACTCTCTTACATTTTTATTATCGTCAGCTATCAAAACTTTCAATTAATGCTTCCATTAGAAGTCGAGTGAAACCTAACTCACTAATAATTGTTAACAAATAGAGGATTGTACTCAATTTTTCTGAGTACAAGTACTTAACTGAATTTAGAACGATGAGGTAATTTGTTTAGCTATTGTAGGCGGGTTTTGTGTTCAATTGCGAACAAAAGAAGTTTGTGATGACCGGATAGCCCAAGTTTGTGAGTTATATTATTCCTATGATTTTGCACTGTTCTAAAGCTTAAGAACATTTCGTCGGCTATCTGTTGACTGGTTTTGTTATCTGATAGTAATCTTAATATTTGTTTCTCAGTGCAAGTTAAAGTTTCAACTTGCGGTTGAATATTATCAGAGGCAGTTACCTTTTTCCTATTCTTAATGAATTGCTCTGAAAGTTCTTGACTGATATATAAACCACCTTGAACCACAATATTAATACAATCAACAATCTCTCTAGCCGTGGAGTCTTTTAGCAAATAACCTTTAACACCATTTTCCATAGCTTCGTCGAGATATTCTTCATCATTGTACATTGTTAATATGATAGGCAGTGTACTTACTTTTTCCGAATTAAGAGATTTTACAATTTCTAATCCGGAGAGCCCGGGCATAGAAATATCAAGTAATGCTACATTCGGTTGTAGTTTTTTGATTTGCTCGAGAGCATCTTTACCGTTACCGGAGGTGCCGCAAATTTTAAAACTACCTTCCCGTTCAATAATCTTTATCAACCCTTCTCTGAATACGGGGTGATCATCTGCAAAAAATATTTTTACTTGCCGGTTCATTTATTAATATCAATAGTAATTGTAATCTTAGTTCCTTTCCCTTTGCCGGAAGAAATATTTAAGACGCCATTCAGTAATCTGACCCTTTCTGATATGCTTTTAAGACCAAGACCTTCTCTAAATTTTTGTTCCATTTCCTTCTCATCTAAATCGAACCCCTTTCCATTATCTTCGATACAGATATAAATCTGATGCATACTACTTGTTAATTCAAATTTAGCGGTTTTTGCTTCTGCGTGCTTAATTATATTGTTAAACGATTCTTGAACTATGCGATAAATATTGATTTCCTTTTCAATCGGAAGTTTACCGCTCACATCATCAATCTGCGAAATAATTTCAATGATCCCAGACTGCGAAATTTTGTTTAACAAAGCTTTTAGTGCCTTACTTAGTCCAAGCCTTTCCAGCTGATGTGGGTGTAAGTCTGATGATATTTCTTTTACTTCAGCTATAGATTCCTTAATCAGTTGCGAAATATTCGCCAGCTCAGAATCATCTTTAGTCTGGGAATCTTGGTAAATATCTATTTGATTCTTTATTACCAACAGGTTTTGTCCAAGGCTATCGTGCAATTCATGCGATAATCTTTTCCTCTCCTTTTCCTGTGTTTCAATTAGAAGTTTCGAGAATAAATTCTGGCGCTCTTTTTCGTTTTTAAGTCTCCTAATTTTTGAATTAATTGTAAAGTAGAGAGCAGTAAAAACGGATAACAAAATTATAAAGCGGAAATAATTGTTTTGCCAAAAAGGAGGTTCAACTGTAATGCTTATTACTGCAGCTTTGTAATTCCACAAGCCATCATTGTTGGAACCTATGACCTTCAATTTGTACTTACCAACCGGTAAATTTGCAAAGGTAATTTCATTTTTATTCCCGAGAGAAGTCCATTTGTCATCTATGCCTTCGAGAATATATTTATATTCATTTTTTTCAGTATGTATGTAGTTAAGAGCAGCAAAACTTACATTGATATTTCTCTCACCGTAACCCAGAGACAATTCTTTTACATTACTTATATCAGTTTGCGGTCGGAATTCTTCACCAAATATTTTTAGTGATGTGAATTGAAGTGACGGAATGAGTTTGTTAACATATAAATCGTCCGGATGAAAAGTCAGATAACCGGAGTTGCCGCCAAAATAGAGATGTCCGCTTTCATCAGCAGTTGCTTCACCAAAATAGAATTCAAATCCGTCCACCTCTTCAGTCATAGAATATAGTTTCACTTGGTTTGTACTTGGGACAAATGAACAAATTGCAGACTTATTAGTTGAAAACCACAGAGTTCCGCTCCTATCCATTGTCATTGTAAATGCGCCATACTTGCGTTCATTTAATTTCACTTCAACGGAATACTTTCCTTCTTTCGAAGTACTAACTTTAGCTAACCCAGAGAAATGACTAAACCAAATATTATTTTGTTTATCAAGTACAATGCTGGTAGGAACATTTGCCGGACTCGCTAAATTCTTGTTATCCGAATAGATCATTTCAAAAGTATTTGAAGTGTGGTTAAATCTTTGTAGTCCCTTCGATGTGCCTAACCAAACTGATCCGCTCGAATCGCAAACTATTGCATCAATAAAATCACTTGCGATATGGTTTTCATTATTACCTTCCGTAGTAAAACGGGTAAATTTAATTTTTCCCAACGACTTATCTGCTGAACGAATTAAATTTAGACTGCCGTTCCAAGTAGAAATCCATAAATTGCCTTGAAGGTCAGCAGCAAAATCTCGAATAAAATTGCTGCTAATGCTATTTTTATTACTCTCATCATTATAAAAATTATCAAAACGTATTGCATCGCCAGGCGTAAAATTTTTCGGCAAAATAAATCGGCTTATTCCTCCTCCCCAGGTCCCAACCCACCATGTATCTCCATCGGAAAAAAACTTAATGACTTCTTCATTTGAATGTTGCGGAAATGACTTTGGTAAACTGTAATGATAAAATCTTTCCCCGCTTTTCTTTTTAACATTGATACCCTTTGAAGTTGCAACCCAAAGGTTCCCATATTTATCAGTATAGCATTGGCTCACCCGATTACTAGACAAAGTATGCGGGAGATGCAAATTTTGCGAGACCTTAATAAATCTCTCCGGTCTGATGTTCAACTTTCCAACTCCGCCGGATGTACAAACCCAAAGTATGTTTTGAGAGTCAATCGAGAGATGATTAATTGAATTATTTTGAATTGAATATTGGTCCAAAGGATTATTCACAAATCTTTGAATTTCGTTTTTACGGAAATTTAGGTTAGCTAAACCATCCAAAGTACCTACCCACAAAATCGAATCATTCTGAGGATATAACGCAGTCACTCTATCACTTGGCAAAGAATTATTTTGATAAGCTAAATTGCGCCATGCGAAGTGAGTGTAATCCTTTGTATTTATTTTTATCAATCCTTCACCACCGGTTGCAACAAAAACATCATCTGAATTTGGATAAGAATAGAAAGCATTAACCTGCTGATACTTTGGGATTATGCCCTTCAAATTGTTTTTGAGATACTTCAGTGACTTACAGTCAAACCTCAATATTCCTCGGCTTAACATTCCCAACCAGAGAACACCATTTCTATCTATATAAATTGTACTAACTCTGTCCGACACCGTCTCGTTTTTACTTTGTTCCGGGACTAAGTATTCTCCAATAACTTCCAAATTTAATTTTGTATGGATAATTCCCCGTTCAGTTGATAACCAATATGTATTGTCACCATCGTTTTTCACAATACATGTCAGTCCGCGCTCGCGTAGAGCGAAATTATTCTTACTTAAATTGGAAAATCTACCGCTACGATAATCATAACAATATAACTGACCGGAATAGCTAAGAAAAAATAATTGGTTCTGTGAGTGTTGAAAGATTTGAAAGAATATACTTTCTTCTAAACCATTTTGTGCCTTGTTCTCATCATTAAATACCGTAAACCGAACTCCGTCGTATCTGCATATTCCATCATCGGTAGTAAACCAAATAAATCCCTTAGAATCTTTTAGAGTGTAATGAACTACATTAGATACAAGCCCATTTCTCGTAGTTAAATTTCTAATTTTTATCTGTGGGATAATTGAAAGATTTGAGAGGAGCAAAAGCATGAGTATAAGTAACATATTTGCCCGGCTTGCCATTACAATCCAACGAAATTAATTATTGACAGTTATAAGACTAATATGAACAGTGTAGCAGTTCATTCAAAAACAAAATAGTAAAATCAATCAAAAATATCCTTGCCTGCTGCAGCCTTTACCAAATAAAGTAAATAGACAAGACATCATATGCTTTTATATTTTTGATTTGATAAAGAAGTGTAAATTTTGTTTGAACATCCGGAGAGATTACTATGATATATTTATCTCATAAATAATAACGAATATTTTTCCCGTTGCGAGAGTCATAAATTATCTAAATAGTTGCTTAATTTTTTCAAACTCACTTTTGGGGAGCTGGATAAGCAAAGGTCGTTTCTTTACGTCAATCCAATGCAAAAGTTTGAGAAGAGATTCTTCGTTCATAGCAGTGCAGCCAGCAGTTGGTTTTGGTTTTGGACCGGTTAGATGGAAAAAGATACATGAGCCGCAACCTTTTTCAACCGGAGATGAATTATGGCTTATCACAATTCCATATTTATAATCGGGATCGTCCATATTCTCAGAGCTTCTCCATGTTTTTTTCTTTTCCAAAGTGTTAACTATTTTGTTGTAGAAATCGGAAGCAGTATCATCAACGCATTCATTCAGTTTAGATATTTGCTGATAAGGAAATTTTAACCATTTCAAGCTATCAACAGGTAATAGTCCAAACACATACGGCAAAGAAAAAACTCCTGCCGGTGACCGTTTATCTCCTTCCTTTTTGGTTGGTCCGTTCGACTCTGAAAAATCAATTAATCCTTTGCCCCATCCTAAACCGGCTTTGCCTAGAAAGACATGAACACCTTCCGAAACCGCTTTGAGCTTTCCTTCACTTCTCTCGTAATAGCTCATCTCTGCAACCGGCGCGTTCCAATCTTTTGATACGACAATGATTACTTGTTCCGATTTTTGCAGCAGATTTTTCAATTTAACTGAATCTTGATTAGAAAAATTGCTTGCCAACGGAAGTATTCTACCGCCAAAAACAAGACTGATAATACAGATATATTTAAACGTCTTCACTTTATGTCCTACTTAATTCTTTGGGTTATGTTCAACCGGCTAAATTGATTCCGGCTAGATGCAAAATTTAGGCGCATCAATATTTGGAATTTATAATAAGAAAAATATTACTGATTGGGATAAGAATAATTTCCGGTAGCTGTAATGTTACTTTTTACGAAGTGTAAAAAAGAAAGTTGTTCCTTTTCCAACTTCACTTTCCGCCCATATCTTTCCGCCGTTACGTGTTATCATTTCCTTGCATAACGAAAGCCCCAGTCCGGTTCCCTCTTCGTTTGCAGTTCCTTTTGTACTTATTGATTTATCCAGATTGAACAAATTGTCTAAAACATTTTTAGTCATTCCAACGCCTGTATCGGCTATAGAGACTTCTACAAATTCGTCATCAGTTTTCACTCTAATTGAAATACTTCCAGCCGGATTTGTAAACTTTATTGAGTTGGATACCAGATTTCTAATAATCATTGAAAGCATATTCTTATCAGCATAGACAAAAATAGAATTACCAATTTCATAGTCTAGAATAATCTGTTTGTTCTGAGCCGTCTGCTTGAGGAGTCCCAAGGTTGGGAAAAGCTCTAACAAGAGATTCAAATTCTCCGGATCAAAAACAATTTTTCCGGTTTGCAGTCTGGACCATTCAAGTAAATTTTCAAGCAGCTTGAATGAATTCTGGCTTAACTCTTCGATGCTCTTTATAAAAGTGAGTTTCTCTTTTTCCGTAAGTGTTGTGTATTCCGCAGACAAAATTTGAGAGTAGCCAAGCAACCCTTGATAGGGAGTTTTTAAATCATGAGCTATAATTGAAAAGAATTTGTCTTTTGTTACAATTGCTTCTTTGAGCTGCCCATTTAGTTTTAACAGTTCCTCTTTTTGCTCTGTTATTTCATTGGAATGCTCAACCAGCAGGGCATTAATTTTTCTTTTGGAACGGTAGGCAATTGCAATTGATATTGCCGCTGCTGCAAGCAAAAGGGAAATTGCCAGTAAGAATATTTGTAAATGCCCTTGAATGGTATTCTCTTGCTGAAGCATTAGAATTTCTTTTTGCTGTTTCTCATTATTATAAGCTGCCTGATACTCTGCAATCCTTTTGTTTTTCCCTTCATTTATTAAAGAATCATTAAGGCTCTTCGACTTTTTAAAATATTCGAGTGAAGACTTATAGTCATTCATAGCACTGTAAACATCAGACAATCTGCTAAACGAAACTGCAATACCCCGCTTATCGCCAAGCTTCTTTCTCAAAGCCAAAGCCTGGTGCATATACTTAAGACTCTTTTCATATTGCCCCATATTATAATATGTTAAGCCAATACTCGAAGTAGATGAAGCAATGCCTCTCAAGTTTTTCATTTCTTTTTTGATTGCCAGCGAAGCGTTATAATATTTTAAAGCTTCTTCATACTTTCCCGTACTACGGTATATCACTGCAAGGTTTCCGTACGATCCGGCTATTCCGAATTTATCATTTTTAGCCTGATTCAGCTCAAGTGATTTCTTAATATGAAAGAGCGCCCTTCTATAATCTTTTTTACCGATGTAGATAATACCCAAATGCTCGTGAGAAACAGCCATTAGTATTTCATCATTCAATGCCTCATTAAACTGCAAAGCACGCCGGGCATTTTCCATTGCTTTATCGGAATTTTTTAGAATATAATGTAGAATAGCCAAAGTGTTATAAGTGCTTCCTAATGCTCGTTTATCGTTCGAATTTTCTAGAATACTAAGCGCTTTCAAGCAATTCTCCATCGCCTTTTCGTATTCACCGTGAACGTCGTTTAACTGACTAATTCTATTTAAGCATTTACCAACACCGGCTTTATTGTTGATTTTTTTACTTAGCTCGGAGGAAGATTGATAGTATTCCATTGCCTTTGCATAATTGCTCTTAGCTTGATAGGCAACTCCAACCAAATAGAGAATTTCTGCTTCCTCTAATTTGTACCCGCCGGTACGGGTAAGCTGAAGAGCCTTTTCTCCATACATTATTGAATTATCCGGCATGGTTCTATTATAATGCTGTAGGATCTCAACATAGGAGTAAATTTTTTCCTTCACATCAGTGCTATTTAATCGGGCAAGCATCGAATCCAAATTGGAATCAGCTTGAGAAAAAGAAATCCTTGCGAAAGAAAGGAAAAGGAGTACCGATATTGAAAGCGAAATTGTTTTATTCAGCATTAATTTTTACCAATTTTATATACTAATCCAATACTATAATCGCATTTCTCAGTCAAAATATTAGGGACAAATACTAAAATGATAAATGCTTTTACAAGCTTATAAAGCAACTGAAGAAGCATCGAACTGACTCCTTTAAGATCATTTAAATAGGCTGCGCCGAATGTCTATTATAGTTCTTTTGAATAATAACTTTCAGTATGCTCTAGCTCATTTACCAATGTTAGAAAGCATTCTCCAAAATGTGTCTGCTAACTTCTAGAGTTACCTCTCTTGTCTCCGAAAGTTCCGTCAAGTGTTTTTCTTTCAACCCTTGGATAATCTTATCAAAATCTGAAGAAGAAATATTATAATCCGTTAATCTAGTCTTGACATCAAGACTTTCAAAGAATTCTCTTGTTTTACGTATTGCTTGATCAGCTTTAAATTCATCAGTCCCATTTTCTATTTTCCAAACACGTTCTGCGTACTGAATCAATTTTTCTTTCTTTTGTTCGTACCGTACTTGAAGCAGAGCCGGAAGAATTACAGCCAGAGTTTTAGCGTGGTCAATACCGAAGAATGCGGTTAACTCATGACCTATCATGTGAGTTGTCCAGTCTTGAGGGACACCGGCTCCAATCAAACCATTTAATGCCATGGTAGAATTCCAAACAAGATTAGCCCGTAAAACATAATCAGTTGGGTTATCCATAGTCTTTCTTCCTATTTCAACTAGAGTCTGCAAAATTCCTTCTGCTGTACGATCTTGAAATCTCGCATCCACAGGAAATGTTAAATACTGTTCCATAACATGAACAAAAGTATCTATAACACCATTGGCAACTTGAGTCTTGGGAAGTGTGAAGGTAAGCGCTGGATCTAAAAAAGAAAATCTTGGAAAAGTTAACGGACAAATAACAGCGTACTTTGATTCCTTATAACTTATAACTGCCGCTGCATTCATCTCCGAACCGGTGGCTGGAAGAGTAACAACTGTTCCAAAAGGCATTGCTTCTTTTAAATCTGCCGGCTTAAAACTATGGTACAAAATTTCTTCCGGATCGCCGTTGTATTTAGCTGCTAAGGAAATAAACTTCGTTCCATCCATCACAGAACCGCCGCCAACAGCAAGGAGAAAATCAATATTTTCTTTTTTAATTAACTCAACAGCTTTCATCAGTGTTTCAAATCGCGGATTTGGTTCAATGCCACCAAATTCTCTGAAGTAATTATTGCTAAGTGCATTACGAACTTTTTGCAAAGTGCCATTTTTTTCAACGCTGCCGCCGCCATAAGTAATTAACACTTTTGCTTTTGAAGGTATATAATTTACCAGTTCATTTAGGCGGTCTCTGCCGAATATTATTTGAGTGGGGTTGTGAAAGTTGAAATTGTTCATAGAATCCTTTTGATTTTTACTTGTCAAAAATAGCAAATAAACCGCCCCACTACACAAATTAGAATTAGTGTGAACAATAGAAAAGCTGAGGCCTGTATTACTTCATCAAAACCAATTTCTTGGTTGCTGTAAAATTATCTAATCTTAATTGATAAAAATAAACTCCGCTATGTAGAGACGCGCCATGGCGCGTCTCTACGTTAAACTTTTCATAATACGTTCCAGCTTGCTTGTATTCATCAATTAGTGTTGCAACTTCTCTCCCAAGTACATCAAAAACTTTTAGTGTGACGTGTGAACTTTGTGGAATAGAAAAACTAATAGTTGTTTCCGGATTGAATGGATTAGGGTAATTCTGGTAAAGCACAAATTCTTTTGGCAAACCATTATCTTTTTCAACTTCAGTATAAACATCATTCAAATAACCAGGTGTTCCGTAAAGTTGAGAAGCCTTCCAATTTGAAGCTTGCGAATTATCAAGCTGAGGATCAATTAGCGATAGCGTTGATCCCTTTCCGTTTGGGAGGGAACTCCACAATCCGCTGGAAGAATAGCTAACTTCATCAATAATTTTATTCGAGTTATCAAGTAATGTTATTCGTTCATCGTTGCTGCTTAATCCAAATCCGAAATTGCCTATAATGTTTTTAACATTTGGTCTTTGTTTCTTGAACTTTGCTGTATCGCGGCAGACTACTACATAACCTTTAGCATTTATTGTTATTCCGGCTGCAAACACATGCTGATTTGATTTGCTATCACGCAAAATCCAGTTAGACAAATCAACATTCTTATCGTCCGGGTTATAGAGCTCAATCCAATCCTCAGTGTCAAAAACAGATGAGCAATTATAGTTTATTTCATTAATCACAATTGACTTAGCCGATAATTCAGTTTGCGTGAATAGGGCTCTTAATGTTGTATTGCTTTCAAGTGTAATTGAAATCTCTGGCGAAGTAGAATTTGAAACTCCTTCCCATTGAACAAACCGGTAGCCAGGCAGCGCTAAGGCTTTTATTCTTAAAGGGATTCCTTTAAAGAAAATATTTGTCGCACCATTCTTTTTCATCTCTACAGAAGAAACAAACACTTTACCCCACGCCGGATTATTTCTACTAATCACTAATGAATGTGAAGTTGTAACTCCAAACTTTGCGTAAATATGTTCCCTCATAAAAGATGGTCTCTTTTCGGCAAATGTTTTCATAATATCAATTTGACTTTGCCAGCCTGTACCGTAAGATATTGATTGCGGCCAGCGCAGTTTATGTCTTGGGACTTCCGAAGCAATGTCTTTAGCCATACTGTCAATCACTGCTAAAACATGATTCTTTTCAAAAGTTGTGTTCATGTGTGCAGCAAACCGCTGGATGAATTCATTTTTGAATTCAACATTCTCCAGCAGTTTCCGCAGCATTAATGTTGACCATGAGGGATTTGGCCAGGAAGTTCCGGTAGCTAAGGTAGCTTGAGCTAATGTATTTGTGTCAAACATTCCTTTCGCGTTGCCGCCAAAAGTAAAATCCATATCGTAGATCATCCAGCGCCATTTTCCGCCGGCTTTTCTTTCCCGCCAAAGTTTCATGTTAGAGCCGGGCCAATCGCCATTGGCTCCATAAATCTCCGCTATCTGATAATCTATATACTCATCAATATCCACGATTGATTTTATATACCCATAATTTGCCGGATCAGCCATGTTCTTTGTTGCAAGAAAGTTTATTATTTCATTGTATGCTATACTGTCGCCACTTGTAGCTCTTCCTACTTTACTTATTTCTATAAGATCAATATTATTTATATCTGCACCATGATGGTAAAAGGTATAATACTCATTCATTTTTTCTCTGATATTGTGAATTCCCCAATACTTTCCATTTATGAAAAGTACGGAAGGACGGTAATTTGAATAATCCAGTTTCATTCCTTGCTCAAGAAGAGTTTGTACCATGCCGTCTCTGAACATTGTACGCCACCAATCTTGTCCGGAACTTCTAAGAATAAAATTGTTAAACTCACTTAGCGGTGCGTCATCAAATAAACGGTAGCGAAGTTTTTCATCACCATATTCACTCCTCATATAAAACGCTAACGATTTCTGCGCATACAACCGGGTGCATCCGCCGTAGATTTTCACTCCGGCATTGACCTTAAAAGCCAATAACTTGTTGGTTTCAAAAAACTCAAGGCTAACAGGTCTTTCCCAATCTTGATTCCAATTTCTAGGTGCTGTACTGCAATGGCTTGTAACACCTCTTGTTCCAATAACATAAATCCCGGTCGTATCGGAAAAGAAATTTGCCGGATCGGTAACAAGTGAAAACACCGGCAGATCAGTTTTTTCATTAATGAAATAAGTTCTTGTTTCGGTGATGCTTGGTGAGTATCCATTCTTAAAAGCTCTGAACCGTAAAACTGAATTTGAATCTACTTGCAAAGATGTTTGGTAAATTTTGCTGGATATGCTCGGCACACTTCCGTCAATTGTATAACGAATTGTAACATCTGTTATAAGGTGTGTAATTCCAATATTCAACGATGAGTTATAAAAACCACTTTGGTTAGAAACAATTGGCGGTGGTAGTAGATTATAAATCCCGGATTCAAGATTTGCTTTACCAGGCGTAGCGGTTGAGAACTTTGCCCAATTATTAGGATCGCTTGGTAACCTTCCTTGCGAAACATCAGTTTGCTGTTCACCAAAATTTACTGTATCAACCAATTGAGCGTTTGGGTCGAACAAGCCAATGCTTTCACCGCTGCCGCTCAGTTTGAAGTTGGTATGAGTGCCGGTGTTCGCGTCATCAGCCCAAAGTAATACATAGCCGTTCGCAGCAACTATACAATCAATATTAATTTGATATTTTGTCGGCAGCTTAAGATCATCAGTTACATAATAGTTTTTAAGATTGATTGGCGGGGAGCCGGAATTATAAATCTCAATCCAATCCAAATAACTATTAAAATCTTTATCGAGAATTGTTTTCGAATTCGAAGCCATAAATTCATTTACGGTAAGATTCTGCCCATTTAAAACATTGGTTAGCAGAATAAAAATGAATGAAAGGATGATTCGCTTTCCGGTAAGGTAGAATGGTAACATCGGTGACTCTTCAGTGTAGACAGTTTGTAAGTAACTCTAAGGAAAAGATGTCTCAACTCATGTCAGTGGACATCACATTAATATTCATGTAATCCGCTGTGTATATTAAAATTCGAGAACACAAATAGTTAACAAGAATAATTTTTCGGGTTTGATTAATCAAACCCCTACAACTTTTTGTAGGGGCTTCATTCATGAAGCCCGCTTTTTAGATAAATCAGCAATTGATCATTCGATTGAATCTAATTCACATAACGGATTCATATTATATAATTAGAACGTTACGCCAACCGAAAAGTAATGAACGCTTTTCAGCCTTCCGAAATCTTGATATGCGTAATCAATCTTTGCTTTCAACATGTCCATAATTCGGTAGTTCAATCCAAAGCCAAGTGTTAATCCTTTTTCGCTATCTGTTTCGAACAGAGAATTGTAACCGGCTCTGAGAAAAACAATTTCATTCCAACTGAATTCCGTTCCGGCATTCAAATATTCTGTGTTATCGTTCGGATGAATTGCATCAACACCAATTGTTAATCTTGTAGTGGCTTCTTTGATAACATCAGCGGAAATACCGAATCTGAATATCAATGGTAGATCAAACTTATCCAGTTCAATGTTGGAGTTAATTAAATTTTCTTCACCTGCACCAGAAGGATAAATTACTGTTGCGTCTCTTCCGGTAAGCTGCATTTTCGTTCCAAAGTTGGAAACGCTGGAAGCGATTCTAAGTTCGTTCAAAACCGGGATTTTATAGAGTGTTCCGATATCAATTGCGAATCCTTCCGAACTCATGTGCCAGAGATTTTCGCTAATGTACTTCACATTGAATCCGATTGAAAAATTAGTTGTGAGATATTTTGAGAAGTTAACTCCCAAAACCAATGTGTTGTAGTTAAAGAATTCTCCGGTGCCTTCCGGATTTTCAATTGTTCTAACTTGCATGTCATCCATCGAAAGTACTGACACAAACGCTCCAATAGTTCCTAAGCCGGATAAACTTGTTGCGTATGCCGCAAAGTCGTGGTTTATATCCGAGTAGAGCGCAGTATGATTAAAGAATGCTTCGTTAGAAACAATATTCGCTGTCCCGCTCGGATTCCAATACACAGAAGTAATATCATCAGCGATTGAAGTAAACGCGCCGCCCATTCCAATTGCACGAGGGCCAACATTAAGCTTTAGAACTTGGGTTGCTGTTGTTCCGGTTTTATTTGTTTGAGCAAATCCGTTAAACGCAAACACAAGAGTTAGAATGATAATCAGCAAAGAATTTATTTTTTTCATAGAATCTCCTGAACCTACTTGATTAGAGCAAACTTGATTAACTTTTCGCCAACTTCAGGTGCATCTATATGCGCCAGATAAACACCATATGAAACACTAAATCCATCACGGTTCAAGAGATTCCAGAACTCTCTGCCGTTATCGAAACCGGAATCGTGATTCAGTGTTGTAACAAGTTCACCGCTCAAAGTAAATATTCTAATTGTGCATTTCATCGGAAGGTTTTCAAAATAAATCCTTCGCTCTCCCCTATTCTTACCGGCTAATTTATTTGCCGGCTCAATTTCGTTTGTTCCTATGTAAGGATTTGGAACAACGAAGATTTTATCAAGACTGTTAGCAGCATCAGCATTTTTAACAAAGCCGGCTTCAGTCTGCAAAGTAAAGACATCTGTCTTGCTAAACGGTCTCTTCGTGTAAATGAATATTGCATCACCCGGACCCGGCACTTTATTAGTTGTATCAGCAGAAACAACCAAGCTCCAGGAAATCTGAGCGCCTGTTCCGCCGGCAGAACCGGTTTTGTAAAACACAATTTCTTCACCCAATGTCCATGAGGAATCATTCGAGGTAGTAAGTTCTTGAAGATTTGTAACTACCGGTATTGGAACTCCGGAGGTTACATCTTCAACTTTGTATTTAACCGGTATATCAATAAAGCCTTTGCCTACAACAAATTTCTTTGCAGTAGAAATTGGAGTATTGGAAAATGTAACAATGTAATCTGCCGGTTCTGCTTTCGGATTTCCGGCTGACCTCAAGAAAAATCTAAATGGCAGCTTAAGGTTGGAAGACCATTTGGATTTCACGTCATCGAAAACCAACGAAGGATTGTCTTTCACTTTCACTAAGATTCCATCAAACACCGGATTTGAATCATCGCCGCTTAAAGCCCGGCTTTGGTAAATTTTATAGTTCTTGTATGTGATAGAGTATTCGGTAGCTTCCTTCATTGAACTGTTATCGGTTCTTTTGATCGAGCCCTTTTCTAAATTCAATTCATAATCAGTTACTTTAGAATAAACTTTGCCGGATGCATCGGTTACTTTTAAGGAAGCATCATCAATCAAATTTTTCTGAGAAAGACTTGTAAACTTTGTCCCATACAAGTAGAACGATTCCGTTTTTGTTTTCTCACTTGTAATTGAGTAGTTCTTCCCGAGAGTCGGCTTTCCGGCCACATTAAGGGAATCCTTAAATGTAAGAGTGTATTTATCACCTTTAATATCAAGATCGTTAATTACTGAGAAGCTCACTTCTCCATTTGCAATTCCGGTATTGTGAAGCACATCCGTGTTCTTTATTTCCGGACGGTTATAGCCGCCGGCTCTTGGTCCAGGAATAACTTGCACAGTGTTGTCGGAGAAAATCAATTTGCTGGTAATCGGATCAGAAGAAATTTTCTTTGTTGTTTCAGAAGGAGGAATTCCAAGCGAATCACCGTGATCATAAGAAACAACCGCATAATAATATGTTTGACCATTTCTAACATTGTTGGAATCAACAAACGTGTGAACCAAACCGGAATTATCACCAAGATAATAATTCAATCCTCTTCCCAAATAAGGAACCGGATGATAACCTTTCCAGTCATTATTCAAATCCCACTTTGCATCAAATCCGCTTAAGTCTTTAAGGGGCTCATACAAAAACTTACTACCCTTTCCATCTGTAATATTCTGTACATCGGCAAAGTCGGGACGTGTGCTTCTATAAATTGCATAGCCCTCAAAATCTTTTCCGGTGATCGGGTCAATACTGTTTTCAGAACTATTATCCCAATACAAGGTTACTTTTTTATCATCCGGAATTGCTGTTACTTTTGGAAGGCTCGGCGGTCTGAAAAACCGATAGTTTTTATTATAGATATCCTGAACAGTTTCGGCTGTGGTGAGAAGATCATCTAAGTCTTCACCAAAAAGGAAGGACATAGAAATTCTTTTTGTTTCGCCAGGTGCGAGAGAGATATAGCCTGAGCTAAAAATAAAAACTATATCTTGATCTTGTGTAATCTCACTAAAGCTTCCCGGTTTGGTAGCGTTCCAAATTTCCTCATCGTAAGCAATCTTTAAATCCGTAGCCCACTGAGAACTTTGAAAACTGGTTAATCCAATTTGATCCGATTCATCTAAATCTGTGTAGCCAAAATTTGGTTCGCCAGGCAACAACGGATCGGGTCTTCCATCAGCAGTTCTGTTTCCAAGTGTTGGAATTCCATCCTTCTCACCGGCATCTCCTGTATTTGGAATGCCATCTTTTCCAACATCATCTGTCTCTGGATTCCAATCTTTATCCTCATCAATATTATTGTCTTGCCGTTCATCAATCAATCCATCGCCGTCATTATCAATTCCATCATTCGGGTTTCCGGGTGATTCAAGAAACTTGCATCCCAAATAACCTAATTTCCTTCCGGCATCTCCAGTCCCATCCGGATCGAAAAAGTAAACCATATTGCGCGAGTATAATGGAATTGAAGTGTTGAATGGTGAAATGAATAAACCATTATCATCTTTATTATCTGCGCCGCCAACATCGGGATCGCCATAAATTCCAAACATTACACTGTCTAAGTTTTTATCGCTAACATTTGTGATAGACCAAACGAAAAAGACCGCGTTGGAAGCGAGAGAGTTACTCCACTGAAAAGCTCTTCCGTCAATTTGAACGCCCAAACCTTTGCGTGTCTTATCATTGTTGAAAGGGAAATATCCAAACTCTTTGTTGTCTCTATCATCCATTGCCCAATATGCTTCAAGATCGGCATTGTTCTCACCCTGAACTAAATATCCGGGCCAAACATATTGCCCTAAAGTTTGGTTGTACCACTCGCGCGGCCAGCTATCCGGTTTTCCATCACGATTAGAATCGAAAGTTGGATTTGAAGCAATGAAAGTTTGGCTTGGATCTGCATAGCCCGGTAATGGCTGCCATTGCCATTTGAATCCGGTTGCCGGATCAATTTCTCTCAAGCCGGCTCTGTCGTAATCGTTCATCGCATCAGTAATAATGTGAATTCTTTTTCCGGTTGTATCTTTAACAGAAGCACCAACAAGCGGGCAAAATTGAAAAATGTATGGCGCGTCTCTCCAAATTAGATTTGTAATTTCTCTAATTCCGCCGTAGCCGGGAGCTATTCCGCCATAGTTTTCAATTTCAACAGCAACATTGTTGCCATTCATAAAAAATGATTTTCTATCATCGTTCCCGGATATTTTTCCCAAAGAATTGCGCGATGAATACTTATCTAAGTTAGGATTAAAATTTTGTTTGCTAATCTTAGCGTTCAATAGTTTTGATCTTATGAGGTCTTTAATTGCCTGATGTTCAGATTGCCGCCGTTGTTTAACTGCTTCTGTCTGCGCAAATGTTGGGTTGAACAGAAACGGCAACAAACAAATCAAAATGCTCGCATATATTAGTTTAGTTTTCAACATTGATTGCTCCATAAATTTCATTAGAACTCAAAAGTGAAACCGACTCTTACTTCTCTTGGAGCCGAATAATAATTTGGTCTATTAAAGTATTCGGTTGCAGACTTAACGCCCGGATATTTTTCCGCAATTTTATTTGTGGCTTGAGGACCGCCTTTAGATTCTTCGAGCGAGTATATTGCTCGACCGGTATCATCGTAAACAAACCGCTCGTTTTGTGTATCAAATAAGTTGAATATCTTCACAAATAAAGTGAGCGTTGAGTTATCGAAGAAGTTAAATGACTTGTCAAACAATAAATCTGCATTAGCGTAAACCGGTTTTCTTCCGCTGTTGGTTCTCAAATAAATCTGCTGTTCATACAGTTGCGGCGAATATGGAAGACCGGTTCCAATAGAACCGGTGAGTGTTAGATTCCAACTTTTGCTTCCACCAAATGTAATAACGCCATTCAAAGTATGAGACTGATCCCAATCCAAAGGGACCGGAACTTTTTCACTTTGTCTTCCGGACTGAAGATCAATAAAGAAAGCATCCGCCCCGGTTTCATTTCCTTCGGCAACCTGGAAAGTATAATCAAGCGAAGCGCTGAAAAGATCATCAGCTAATTTTCTTTTTGTTAAAGAGAAAGTTATGCCTTTGATATTGCCGTAATCTTTGTTCACATACTTTTGATAGATAGAATTACTGCTGATTCTAATTTGCTGAACAGCTAAAAGATCGCGAACATCTTTATAGAAGCCGGTAATATTAAACGCCATAGTTTCGGTCATTTGCTGCTGCAGACCAACTTCGTAAGTCACAGTTCTTTCCGGTTTGAGATTTGCGTTACCGTAAACCGGCTGCGCTGCAATGTCTTCAAACTCGGGATTGGTATATAAATATCTGTATGGCGGTAACTGATAAAAATGCCCGTAAGAAAAATGGATTATTCCTTTGTCTGTAATTGGGAATGAAATACCAAGTCTCGGACTAACGGTGATTTTCTTACCGGCCTCAGTTAGATTTTCAGTCGGCTTGAACTGATCCGGTGCGTAAACGGAATTCGCGTTAAAGTAATCAAACCTTAATCCCGCGTTAAGAATCATGCTGTCGAATTCCATCTTATCTTGTAGATAGCCGGAAAACTGTTTCGGCGAACGGGAATAAATATCTATAGAGCCTTTTTGATTAGTTGCATCGGGAATGGTTGGAGTTAAATAATTATTTCTATCTCTCAACACTTCAAAAAAAACGAAATCCATTGTATCCCACTTGCTCTTCAAACCAAATTTTATTTCGTGTTGGTTAGTAATCTGGCTGGTAATATCAAACTTAATTTCTGTTGAATAGGAGCGTTGATAAAAATGTTCGGGCTGAGTCCCGCCGGAAACGAATGTGTAACTGCTGTAACTATTGCCTTTATCTTCCGGCTGGTATCTTGGATCCGCATGTAATCCATCTAAACTCATAGAAGGATTAAAAGAAACTTCGCCGCCGGAAGCATCAAGCAGCGGATACAGGTAACGCTTGAAATCATAAACGTTGTAAGAACCTTTTAAGGAGAAAAAGGTTGTGTTGCTAACAGCGTGTCTGTATTCCAATGAGTTGATTAATCCCCACTGGAATCTCTGATAATTTGCATCCGGATTATACTTATAATCGTGAGCGTATGATTGATAATCCGAGTTCGAGAATACTACATCATAATTTATTTTTATTGCCGCGATTGGCTTGTAAGTAATTTTCGCCGTAAGGTTTAAATCATCACTTGGATTCATAGAAACAATTTTGTTATCGCCGGTTTGCGCTAAATGCAAAACATCCGCTAGCTGCGAATCTCTCGAAAGAGAATCAAAAACCGTGTGCTGTCTTATTCCGTACAAATATCCTTTATCATGATTATAGCGCCCGGAAAGGAAGAAAGAAAAATTATCTTCCAATAGCGGAATTGGTCCGCCGAGTGTTCCTTCAAAAACTTGATTGTTAATCGGGTCAACTTTATCAATGTTAAAGAATTTGTCTTTTGCTTTGCTCAAATAATCGCCGGTGTAATAAGTTAAAGTACCGTTGAATTTTGAGCCTCCCTCTTTTGTAATGGTATTAACAACACCGCTTAACGCGTTTCCATATTCTGCATTGAATGTTCCGCTTACAACAGAAAGTTCTTGCACAGCGTTAGTTGATATTTGAACAGTGCGTCCAAAATCATATGGATTAATTGCCGAGACGCCATTTACATTGTAAGCAATTTCGGTTGATCTGCCGCCGCGTATGTGCAACTCTCCGCTCGAGCCTTTTGTAATACCGGCTTGCAGCGAAAGTATTTGGCTTATGCTTTCAACCGGCAGTGCTCTTATTTGCGATTCATCTATTGATGTCTGGGAAGAGGTTAAGTCTTTTCTGATGAGCGGCTTTTGCGCTTCCACAACAATGGTCCCCAGATTTATTGCTTCAGATGCAAGCTGAACATCTATTCTTGTTGTGAAGTCGCTGGATACTCTGACATTGGTAATTATTTTTTTTTGATAACCAACGCCTCCAATATTTAAGGAATAAACGCCCGGTTCCAAATTGTTTATTACGTAATCGCCGTCAAGGTTTGTAGCGGCGCCCATTGTTGTTCCTTCGATAAGTACACTGATGCCAATCAAGCCTTCTTTGCTTTCAGCATCGGTAATTTTACCGGCTATTTTACCGGTGCCGCCGGCAAAGATTTGAATATTGAGAAGCAAAATGATTAGCGAACAAATGAGGGATTGAAAAAGTTTTTTCATCGTTACCTCTAAAACAAAATTAGGTGTATGAAAATCAATTTTGAACTGCATGCGGTTTTCTAATTGCTGAAACTGCCTTTAAAAAAGAAAAGGGTTCTCAGAATGCTTTCTTGCTCGATTAGGCAATAAACAAATACTGATCACCCTTTTAAACATAGCTATTACTATTTCATCAACTGCATTTTCTTTGAAATCGAAAGATTACCGGTAGCTAATTTGTAAATGTAAATTCCGCTTGCTAAATCAACTGCGTTGAATTTAACATTATAAACTCCGGCATTCATAAACTCTCTATCAATCAAAGTAACAACTTCCCTTCCGAGAATATCATAAACTTTGAGCTCAACATTAGATGCTTCTGTAATTCCAAACCGAATTTGTGTTGAAGGGTTAAACGGATTCGGATAGTTTTGTTCAAGATAAAATTCTGTTGGAATGTTGCCCGTAATCTTTTCAACAGAAACCTTTGTGTATTTGCTGTCAAGTACAATTAACGGCATACGGTCGTCGTTAGCGTTTCCACGCGAATAGCCTTGAGTGTAAAGAACTTCAGCTTCTTTATCACCATCTACATTGGCAACCACAACAACATCCATATCACCATTCTTTGTCCAGTACGCGGAGTCAATTACAGAAGCTGTATAACTTGCAGCGGCAGTAATATCTCCACTTTGGTATTCAACTCTAAATACCGGCACTTTTCTGCTATTGTTTGCATCATATCTGGCTGCGCAAACAAAATCTAATTTACCGTCGTTATCAAGATCGCCCGAACCAGCACCATTAAGACGAACAGCACCTAGTGGTTCTAAATCAACCAATGCAGTTCCTTGCAAAGTATCAGCGTTTTGCTGTAACAACCAAACTTTTGCACCGGCTCCTTTAGTATTGGTAAACCAATCAGCAAGAAGTATTTCTTTTTTGCCATCGTTGTTAATATCTACAACCTGACTCCCTTTGAAAGAGCCAATTGCGTTTAAGCTTGTTTGTACTTTAACAAGTTTCCAAGCACCACCTGTATATTTTACACTGACAACTCTGCCTGAGCCATCCCATGCATAAATAACTCCATTTAACACGGCAACATCATACTTAGCACTGGTAGTCTTAATTTCCGCTATTGTTGATGCATCAAATTCAACGGTCCATTTTTCAGTACCACCACCTAAGTTTGGAATATCACTGACCGAAAGGACACCAATGTGCATCGTTGGTTGTCTATCAACAAAAATAAGTTCATCCTTTCCATCATTGTCCGGATCGGCAATTGCAAACTTAATTGGGCGAATATTCAAACCAGCACCGGTTAAAATGTTAGTCATAGCATTTGGCAAAAATCCGCCAAGTCCATCAGCAACACCCATGTTGTCGCTTCCGTCACCGGGATATTCATAAACCAAAATTCTGGCAACATCAGGATAAGGACTGAAATTGACCGGAGCCCAATATATTTCCGGTCTGCCATCTTTATCTAAATCACCCCAGGTAAATGCGGGCCAGGTGTTTTGTTTTTCGAGTGGAGAAGTTGCCGACCAAACAGAATCCCATTTAGCTGTAACCGGGTTCAATTCGAATTTATATATTCTCGGGACTAATTCGTATGCGCGGTCAACCATGTTTGTGTTACAAGCGTAAATTTCGGGTTTGCCATCTTTATCAAAATCAACACCTGCGATTACGCCGCCAAAACCACCAACCTCTTTACCGGAGGGTTCTTTAATTTCTGCTGTTCTGGTAAGTAATTGTGCTTGTATATTACATACATACAGCAATGAGAATAACATGAAAAAGTAAGACAGTTTTTTCATTAACGCCTCCTATTTGTTTTTAGATTTATATAGAAATGTGAAGATGAATAATTTGCGTCTGTATTTAAGGATTAATTTTGATAAAGTAAAACGACTATTTAGTACCACTGTGTAACAAGTTGAAATTAGCAGATTGGTTTTCCTGTTCCACTACACTTATGGGTAGTATTGTTCAGCTCAAGAAAACACCAATGCTGTCAAGTTAAGAACAATAAGGTTTTTGATCATCCGAAGGATTTCTATAGAAAAGTCCATTGATACATGGTTGTTGAATAATCACACGCATAAGAGTCAGTGTTAATAATGAAATCTTTATCGTAGCCGCAAGCTCTCGCCTCGCTAAGCCGCTTGGCGAAGCGGGTCAGCTTGCATTTCTTTATTAAAACCGCAACTTGAAAGTTGCGCCTACCAACTTTTTTGCCATTTTCACACATCCTTTCAACATAATGGCATTGCACGTAAACACTAACTCTCTAAAAGTAAATTAAGTAAAACACCACCGGGATTAGTATTCCGAGCGCTGTTAGCCACGCGCCTCTGCCGGTAATTCCCTTTTTCCCTTTTATCATAAACAAACCGGATATCGCTAAGAAAATAAGAGCCGCAGCAAAAATGTCGGCTACAAACGTCCATAACTTTTTTGGTGCATTAAGATGAAGAAAGTTCGTTTCTCGAAAAACCGTTCTACTTTTAATTTTTTCTTGAAGAACTTCGCCGGATTTTAGATTTGCAGTAATCGTATTACCTTCTACAAATATTTTCACCGAAGCCGAATCCGGGTAAAAAGTGTTCTTCAACTTTCCGGTCTCGCCAACTTTATTTAAAATGTACTTAACAAGATTGTTGGAATTAACAATGCTGTCCGGAATATGCCCAATCATTGTAGTAGTTTCGGTTATTGAATAATTCGGATTCCAATCTTGCACGTGGTTAACCGCGATGCCGGAGATAGAATAAATTACAGTAAGTCCGGTTGCTATATATCCAATATCTCTGTGAAGAATTCTGAGCCATTTACGCCAATGCACCATTTACACCTCATAAAAAAATAGGCTGCAACAAAATAAATTATTGCAGCCTCTCTATTGTACAAACAGTTTATTTAATTACAGCTCCAAGACCTTTAATTTGATAAAGTGTAACCGGACCTTTAACACTAGCCGGATCGAACTTAGTACCATGTTCTTCGGCTTCATGTTTTGCAGCTTCAATTGCTTGTTCTTTTGTCATTTTTATTTCGTAAACAGTGCCTTCAACCAAAGCAGTCTTTCCACTTTCTTCCAGCGGGAACACAATTTCTCCATCTTTCACTTTGATTTTTATTTTCTGGAATTTTTCATCACTGGCTAATTCCATCCAGCAGCCTCTCTTTTCGCATACAGCCACTACAGTTCCTTCAACCAAAACTGTTTTGCCGACATACTTCTGTGGTTCAGCAAGAATAGAAGAAATCTTTGTCTTCTCTTTTAAAGTAATTTCTTTGCCATATTTATTTCCGTTTCCAGCATGTATATACGAAATTGAGATAACGAAGAATAAGATTGCTAACATAGTTTTTTTCATAGTTGCTCCTTTTTATTGATTGTTCTTTTATTTAGTAACTCACGTTACGAAAAATAATATTTTGAATTGCCACGACCTTCAGGTCGTGGGATACTAAACAAGAAAAATAAATGGCTTTAGCCAAAATCACTGCTAAAATTGGGCTAAAGCCCATTTCTTCTTATTAATCTGAGCCCCGACATAAATGTCGGGGCAATTCAATTACAAGTTTTGCGTAAACGAGTTAGTAATCTAACGCTATTTTCTCATTCTCAGTTTTGAATGTCATTTATCGCCTTCTCAACTTTTCCATCCGGTTTAATATGGAATGGATTTGGAATATCCTTCGTCTCGGTTTCGGTTACAAAAATAGTTAAGTTCTTCTTTACCAGAGATGCTTTAATTTTATCAACTGTAGTTTGCGACGGATCGAAATATATTTGCCCAACCGGCTGATCTTTATAGCTTGTTCTTAAGCGGACAATTCCATTATCTGCCGATAAGTGACTTGAGAGCGAGCCCAAATATCTTCTCAAAGCGGGCATTCCGGCTTCCGGCATCGGGAACGAGAAAACACTTAGCTGTTCTAACTTATACTTCTTGAAGTCGTTGAATTTTTTATCATAAGTGCGGAATATTTTTTTTACATAATCGGCAGCCGGAATGAATCCTTTGTTAATCCCCTCGTTTTCCAGTCCGAAATTCAGTTCTACCTTTTCTTCACCTTTCCCTTTTTTAATCATCGTAAAATCTTTTTCAATAAGAGCGCCTATTTGTTTTGAATCAGTATTAGCCGGATCGTAATAGATTTCTGTCTGAACAGGCTCTCCGTAATGAGTTACAAATCCGTAAATGTCTTTGTTCTCCTTTAACAAATAGAAAAGATTATTGTTGTCAATCAAATCGAACAATCCGTTAATTCCAACTTCATACACTGCCAAAGAATCAATCTTTTTGCCTTTTAGTTTTCTAATCTCTTGCTGGATTGGCGTGAACAGTGATCTTTTCACTTTCTCCAGAGATATTTCTGCCGGGTTGTAAGAAATTTTCACTGTGTGTGAAGCCGCATAAGTATCAAGTCCATAAATGCCATCAATATTTCTTAACTGGCTTTCCAAAGCCTTCGCGCTGCCGTAACATTTAACACTCTTCAAACCGGTTTGTTCGTAAACAGCCATGTTTTCAATGGAGGAATGATTTCCCCACATTTCCGCGGTTGTTGTAAACTCTACACCGGTTGAAGCACCTATGCTTACCAAAATAAGAACAACAACGGCAATTGGTGCAAGATATTTTAGTTTATTCGTTTTGTTGATTGTAATAGTGTCTTCCTGAGGGCAAGCATAAACACAGTCTGTACACAGCATACAATCCGTATGATTAACTTTTTTGTATTGGGATATTTTAATTCCTTGAGGGCACTTTAGATCGCACAAACCGCAATCTGTACAAGTATAATCGTTGCGTACAATCTTTGCAGCCGGCAAAATGAAACTGCGTAAAAATCCAACTTCCGTTAGAACTCCAACCAAAACAAGCGCACCAACTAACCACAACAGACTAATGCCTGCACCGAGAGCGTTGGCAATAATAAATAGAATTATCAATGCCGCTGCCGGGACAACATTTAAGAAAATATTGCTAAGTGCGCCGAGCGGGCAAAGATATTTACACCAGAATAATCTAAAGAATACCGAGCCTAAAATTGTAATCACAAAAGCCGGAATTGCTAAGTATAAGACCATATCGGTATTATCAAACAAGTTTACAGAAGCGAAGTAGGGATCAAATTCTTTGCAGAAGAGTTCGCTGCTTGTCATTGTTATGTATAGTGTGTAAAAGAGAATTCCATACTTTAGAATACGCAACGGTCTGTCTGCCGCATTAGGAATATTTCTTCTTAGTTTGAACTTGTCTCCTAGTTTTCCGAGCCATTCGGTTATGGTTCCAATTGGACAGATATAACTGCAGAACAACTTACCCAGAACAATAACACCAACTAATAAACCAATACCAAGCACAACTTGTGTTTCGCTCATGTTGCAAGACATAGTACCCTGGAAAAGTTTGCTGCCTAATGATGAAAGTCCGCCGAAGGGACAGTAAGCTTCGAAATCAGATGTATATGCTTTATCGAAAACCGGGCGCAGCGCAACGTAACCAATTAATCCTAGTATAATTGATTGAAATGCAATTCTAATGCTGTTTGTGAATTTTAATTTTCCTTTCATTTTTTTTGAGCTCCATAAAAGAACTAAATGAATTCATTAATTATAATTGTTCAGATAATTTATCCAACGAATTTTCCTCGATTGGTCCATCTACTACTACAACGTATTTATCAAGAGTGAAATACTTCTTTGCGATTCTCATAACATCTTCTTTTGTTACTTTCTGAATGCGCTCTGCTTTTTTATCGAAGAAATTAAACGGCTTTTTATCTTGCAAGAGTTCGAACACTCTGCTTGCAACATCGTCCGGTGTTTCAACAAAAAACGGAAGCAGCCCGAGTTGCCTGTCTTTTGCAGTTTTTAATTCTTCATCTGTAATTCCAAACTCGAAAAACTTTTTAATCTCGCTGAAGATTCCTGTAATAACTTTCTCAACATTCTTAGGAGCTGTTTTAGTATTGAATTTCCAGTAGCCGATTCCTTCGTTGATTGACCAGGGCTCGCTCTTGATTCCGTAAACAAGTCCCTGCTTATCTCTTAATTCAACACCCATGCGGGAAGTAAGAGCGCTGCCGGCAAGTATGTAGTTCATCACTGTCGTAATTTCTTCTTCATCAGGATCAACATTATTGTTTGGTGCAAAGCCAATGTTTATAGTACACTCTGTGTAATCTTTTTCAGGAAAGACTTTGATGACCTTCTTATTCAGCTCTTTTACCTTTGGTGCTTTGACCATTTTGAATGATTCTGCATCGCTCTTCCAATTTCCAAAATATTTATCAGCTAACTCTTTCATCTTCTGCGGACTCATATCTCCAACCATCAGCAGTGTTGCATTCTTCGGCTGGAAATATTTTTTATGAAGCTCATTAATATCTTCTCTGGTAATACTTTTAAGGGTTTGTTCAGTGCTAAAATATTTTGTCAGAGGATGTCCTTCGAAAATTGTATTGTACATGTGATAGAATGCTTTCATGGATGTTGATTTCATTCTGCTCTTCGCTTGAATTATGTGGCGTACGCGAAGCTTCTCCATTTCATTCTGAAGAAGAGCCGGCTCTGTTACAATTGAAAATCCGGTTTTCATCATTTCATCAACATTTTCAATTAACGAGTTGCCCTGGAAGTAAAATGATTTGTAGCTTCCGCCGACACCAAATGAGAATGGAACGAAAGCCATTCTTTCTGATAATTGTTCGTACGAAATATTCTTCGGACCGCGGTTCATTAAATCTGCCAACAACCCAACCAAACCCGGCTTTTGCCCCTCCAAATTTTCCGGAATGAATCCGGTTTCAAAAGTTCCTACTATTGATAACGATGGCGTTAAATGATTTTCAATTGCATAGAGAGTCATTCCGTTTTTCAGCTTCATTGTTTTAATCATCGGGGCTATTTGTTTCGGCTTAACAAAATCATCTTCGGAAGCTTTTACTTTCTCCAACAATTCATTTTGGAATTCAGGCGATTGGTAATAGAAAACATCTTGCATTAGATTTATGTTGTTGCTCTCCATCTGATCATCTTCTTGAGAAGCTGCCTTAATTTTTTTCCCACCTTCTTTTGGATAAGCATAAGCAACCGTCACAATTTCTTCATCGAAATACTTTTTCATCACACTTATAATATCTTCTTTCTTTACTTCCATCACTCTTTTCTGAAATTCAGCTAAAAAATCCCAGCCGTAGTAAGCTTCATATTGGCTCATGCGTGTACCGATATCGGAATTCTTTATATAGCTTGTTTCTTGAGCAAACTTGAATCGGTTCTTCACTTTCTGTAGTTCATGGTCGGTCACCGCTTCCTTCTTCATCAAGTTTATTTCTTCCCACAACATTTTTTCTACTTTGTCAATGCTGCTGTCCGGCTTTACTGTTGCAGAGATTTGGAACATTGTCGGGTCTTTACTAATACCAAAACCGCCGGCAACAGAAACAGCAATAGATTTCTCTTCAACTAACTTTTTATGAAGTCTAGCATCACGGCTGCGCTCGCATAAAATCATTCCGGCTAGTTTCAAAGCTGCTGCATTAGAATCTTTATAGTTTGGTGCAACGAAAGCTAAGCGAATAGAACGCTGGGCTATATCGTTGTGATAAATCGTAAAAGACTTTCTAACCTTTTGCGGCTCTTGAACAGCCCAGACCTCATCTACTTTTGGTCCGGCTGGAATTTTGCCATAATATTTTTCTACGAGAGCTATTATTTTATCAGTTTCAAAATCTCCGACCAAAACTAAGAATGCGTTGTTAGGCGTGTAATATGTTTTATAGTATTTGTATGCATCATCTCTTGTGATATGACGAAGATCGCTGGGCCAGCCGATTATAGGATCGCGGTTAGGATGAGTATTGAAAAGCATAGAGTTCATTACTTCCCGCATCACTCCGCCTGAATTGCTCTCAGATCTCATTCTACGTTCTTGAATGATTACATCAATTTCGGATTTGAATTCATTCGGATTGAAAACGCAGTTCATCATTCTATCCGACTCAATATCAAGTGCCACTTCCAATTTGTTACTTGGAATGTATTCATAGTAACTAGTCATATCGTTGGAAGTGAAAGCATTAAAAATTCCGGAGTTCTTAGAAATAGTTTTCGAAGCTTCACCTTTTCCATACTTTTCAGTTCCTTTGAACATCATATGCTCAACAACATGAGATATACCGGTGATTCCTAATTTTTCATTTCTTGAACCTACATTGTATGTTAACTGATGGTAAACTAACGGCGCTATATGTCGTTCCATTGTTAGAACTGTAAGACCGTTTTCTAATTTGTGTCTGTAAACTTTTCCTTCTTCATATTTAATCGGCTGTGCATTGAGACCTAGAATAAAAGTCAACGCAACAACAAATACCAACACAAGATTTTTTTTGAAATTTGTCATTTTTCTTCCTGTAATTTCTTTTCTGAATCTTCTAGTGATTTTATATCCGGAATAATTTTTTTCTGTTTTTCAATTGAGTCTTTTACGAGTTTGGTTTTTTCTTCCATAGAAAGTGCTCTGTAAGCCGGCTTAGAATTTTGGTTTGCAAGTAACCATGCCGATAAGTAACCTAATTTGGAAACAGATTCGGCTTTATCGAAATCGCATTTATCTACGTCATCATTCGGTGTGTGGTAATCATCATGATCACCGGCAAAAAAGAATACCGAAGGAATATTTCTGCGGATGAATCCGGCTTGATCGCTCGCGAAAGTATAAAGTCCCACATTGTAGAGTAATTCAAATCCTATTTCTTTATTGGCTTCTTCAACAAGCAGTTTCATATCGCTTGAATAAAACGGTCCGCCAATCCAAATGATTCTCTTATCGTTTCTACTTATCATATCTAGATTAATCATTCCGACTGTTTTTTCCAGAGGGAACAATGGGTTTTGATAGACATAGTGTTTAGAACCAAGCATTCCGTTTTCTTCCGCGGCAAAAGCAATAAATATTATGCTTCGTTTGGATTTAGCTTTGGAGAATGCTTCGGCTAACTCAATCATTCCCGAAGTTCCGGAAGCATTATCATCAGCGCCATTATGTATTTTTCCCGCATTGTCTTTATTCATTGCACCGTAGTAGCCTAATCCAACATGATCGTAATGGGCACCAACAACAACATATTCGTTTTTCAATACCGGATCAGCCCCTTCTAAGAAGCCAATCACATTTTGACTTTCAACAAGTTTGCAATCGTAATTTACAGTAAGCTCAATTTCGGTATCGTTGAATTGGAAGGAAGCCGGTTTTAAATCTTTGTCAATGTTTTTCAGTAAGTCGCTGTTCTTTTTGCCGCTCCCGTTAAAAATATCAATCATTACATCTTTGCTTATATAGACCAGCGGGATTGATTCAACAACACTCAATTCGTTTATGGAGTATTCGGTTCTAGAAAAAGCTCTTCCTAACGGTTCCATTTTTATTGGAAACTGAGCCTGATTCTTTTGAGGTGATTGAACATTAAGCACAGCTAGCGCACCTTTTTCTTGCAACGATGTTACTTTTTGTTTGATACTCCTTATGAACTTGCTTTTGGATTTATAGAAGTAGCTAGATGTATCAGCCTCGCGAGGAAAGCCTTCAACTATAAAAACAATTTTGTTTTTAACATCTATTGCTTTTCCTTCGGCATCTAGAAAATCGTTATAGCCGTTTCCATCTTTTTCAATTCCATAGCCAAGAAATACAACCGGAGCTTTAATGGAAATATTTTTATTGGCGTTATAATCAATAATGAAATCTTTTTGATATACATACGAATAAGATTTTTTCGCACTATTCTTAATAACTGCGAGCTTCGATTCCGATTGATTTAGCTTAGTCTCATTCAGATCAAATCTCTGCAAGTATTTTTCCGCCGAGAACACTTTTGGTGCTTCTTTTTTCGGTTTCGAAAAAGGAGGATTCGCAATATCGTTGTAAGGTGTCAAGCCATATTCATAGAATTTTCCGGCGATATGCTTTGCAGCCTCCAAAGTTTGAGGAGTACCGATACCGCGTCCCTTCATTTGATCGGAAGCTAAGTAGGTAACATTTTTTTCTATATCATCTTTATTGATGTACTGTAAACCATCTTTGTAATTTCCACTCAACTGCGCAAAAGAAATAGTATAAGCGTAAGAAAAGAAAAAAAGTATCGGAATAATTTTGTTAATTACTTTCATTAATTGGATTCCTTATTAATTATCATGTTACACAAAAATATTTTACAGATTGAATACACCTCACTTTGATTCGCCCGGGTCATCATCAAAATCTCTAATTATAAGCAGAGCTATGAATCCATAAACTCCTGTCATCAGAACCAACAGATAATAAGGTACAACACGTTTTACCGGAAGGTTTTTCTTTCTAAGATATATAAAGGTAGCGCCCAGCATAATTAACGACAATATCAAAGAGCGGGCACCTGAGAAGTTGAAATAAAAGTTAACGAACGGCGTAGTATCTTTTTCTATTACTATCGTGAAAGGGAATAGATAAGACGCAATTACTCCGGCAGCCATTTCATCTTTTGTTGGTTTGGTTTCACTGTAGCTATCAACAACTTTGTAATTTCTATCGGTTACAACAGCGTTAAATCCGTTCTCTTTGTAAACAACAATGCTTCTGTAGAACAGATCGCCTCTAAATTGCAATTGATGTTCCTGATGGTCGTAACCGGCAACAGGCAATTTGATAAGCTTATAATGATCATATGAAATCAGAAATACTTCATCATTAGTCGTAACTATTATACCGTAGAATTCCCGCAACTCAAATTCATTAATTGCCATATAAGCGATCCCCAGATCAGAAGGTATATTAGTTTTTTTGCAAAATGGTTTTCCCTTTATCATTTTTATATGGAATACATTGTTGCCGCTATCAATAACAAAATAACCTTCGTCAAACGGTTTTTTTGTTGATGGATTACCATATATGAATTTTGATGGGAATTTGAATCCTTCGTTAGTTAAAGCGTCTGTAAACAACTTGCTCTTCTTTTCATTTATTTCATTCGAAGAAGAAGTAACGAATTCCATTCGGTTGGAAATTCTAAAGTAATCTAGCGGAAGCTCAAGACGCACTCTACCGGATGCAGATTCAATCAAAGGATATAATTGCAATGGGCGGGAGTTAATTGCCAACGGATTAACACGCAGTGTAACATTGTTCAGGTTAATTTCTTTCGGTATCAGCTTAACTCCGTCAAGAGAATCCGGTAATTTTCCTGTAAGCATTAGCTGGCGGAAATTTACAAATGGAATCAACTGCTCAAAATCATCTCGGCTATAAATTTTTCCTTTTGGATCTGTATAGACTACCCCATGCACATCGGATTTCAGAAGGAAAAACGATTTGCTTATCGGGCTGAAGTAAATACCGGTTCTTTTTAGTTCATGCTTATTTGCTTTCCAATAAAAATCCGGGATAAATATTGACGCTGTTAAAACAATAATTAGCATCATTACAATTCGAACAAGATTTATTTGTTTTAACATATTCCCCTCTTAAAATTATAAGCGGAAAGAAAAATTATTGCGCTGCAGAAAACTGCAAGCAATATGAAATAGAAAATTGAATTTGAGTAGGCACTGAATCCGCTGCCGGCATAGAATAGACTAATAATTCCTAATGCGAGAAATATCGAAATGATTCTCTTAGTCCAGTTAGGCTCAACAAAAATTATTATCACCCAGCAATAAGTAACAATGCTTCCAACATACCATGGAAGTGTCGTCATCAACATACTGTCAAAAAATTCTTTTGGTAACAGTTTAATGCACACTATTGAGAGTAAGAATGCATCAATAATAAAGATTAACAGAAGAATAAAAACGCCAACGCTTGTCATTTGCAGCATTAGTTTGTTTTCTTTTACAGGCAGGTGAAAAGTGAGTTTTAATCTTGACTGGCTAATTTCCGGAAAGAATTGGAAGACACCGAGAAGCAGACCGGTTACAAGTATTATATTCTTAATATCATAGTAAAAAACTATTTCGTATGCTTGGAACTGACCAACGACAGAATTAGCGGCAAGTTCCTTGAAAGTATTTGACAGGTCGAGGTAAATGTTTAGAATTACTAAAACATTTATCAGAGCCAGCCCTACTACTATCCATTTGATTTTGAGCCACTCTTTGTACATCAATGATTTAAACATGTTATTGTCCTTAATATTTTCCGGTTATACCAATAAACGCATCTTCAAGCGACATAGGCACTTGGTGAAGATCGTTGAAGTCTATGCCCTTGCTATTTAAGTAGCTAGCAACGTTTGGCTGCTGTTCGAAAGTAAAAATCACTGCTTTGTTTTTTATTATTTCGTAACTCTTTACAACGTCGTCTTTTTCCAATTTCAAGTCTTTCACAGAGGTCTCAAATTTGAATTGCTTGAAAGTGCTCATAAATTCTTTTATCGGCATCGTCATCAATACAGATTTGTAATCAAGGATTACGCAATCATCCAGAAAGTTTTCCAAATCTTGGATGATGTGAGAAGTGATGAATATTGTTTTCTTCTCAGCCTTTGCATACTCTGTCAAATAATCAATAAACAATCTTCTGTAACCGGCATCTAGTCCCATCGAGTAATCATCTAAGATTAACAAGTCGGGATCTTGCGCTAGAATTAAACCGAGTGCTACTTGAGATCTTTGTCCGCAAGACATCTTGGAAAGTTTTTGATCTTGAGTTACGGCTAACTTAGACATGAGTTCATAGTAC
The DNA here is from genome assembly GCA_001803165.1 of Stygiobacter sp. RIFOXYC2_FULL_38_25. Classification (GTDB taxonomy): domain Bacteria; phylum Bacteroidota; class Ignavibacteria; order Ignavibacteriales; family Melioribacteraceae; genus Stygiobacter. The sequence continues at coordinate 106,475 of MHAZ01000016.1, forward strand.
GGTTCTTTTTTCCACTTAGGATAGAAAGCTGAATAGAATTTTTCTATTTGGATAATATTCATGTTGCTGTACTGAATGTGCCCTTCTATAAGAAAACCAACACGGGCTTTGGTAGCTGGAGAAAGATTATATGAGTCTTCTCCAAACATTAAACACTTACCCGATTTTGGTCTGAGGAATCCATTAAGAATATTTATCGTTGTTGTTTTCCCCGTACCGTTTTTACCGAGCAGCCCAAAGATTGAACCTTCCTTTATATTAAAACTTAGATTCTCATACACTAACTTTTTACCGTAATAATGAGTTAGGTCTTTAATTTCAACTACATTTCCCAATTTTTGTCTCCTAAAAAGTAATTGTCGCCTAATAGCCAGTCGCTTAGTAACGATCAGACTTAAAAAAAGAATGACAACAAATGAATTAAAGAAGAGGGAGGTTACTCCCTCTTTAACTATTTATAGTTAGTATCATATGATACCCAAAGGAAGAAGAGTTATTTTATAACACTTCATTCGGAGGTATCATGATTCATAATAATGTTGAA
>MHAZ01000017.1 GCA_001803165.1 Stygiobacter sp. RIFOXYC2_FULL_38_25
ACCCTTCCTTTGGTATCATTTGATACTATTTTATCAAAGTCATCTTCTTCGTTAGTACATTGTTGAAGGAACGGAGCCGGCAAATATAAATTCCGCTTGGTATATTTGATGCATCCCAGGTTATATTATGCGTTCCGGCACTCAAAGTTTCATTAACCAACCCGGCAACTTTTTCTCCAAGAATGTTGTAAATATTCAGTTCAACATGCTCGGTAATTGGTAAAGAGAATTGTATGGTTGTTGAAGGATTAAAAGGATTCGGATAATTTTGTTCCAGTGCGAACAGAGCGGGTATTTCCGGGATTGCATCATTTACATCGGCAATACGATCACGGGCATTTTTTACAGCTTGAAGCAGCACATCCTTTTGTCCGGCGGATTGATTGGCTCGGTAACCGCCGCCAAGTTCCCATATTATTAATCCGCCTATACCTTTTGTACGTGCATAATCAAACTTTGCCTGGACGGTCTTTTCATCATCATAAGAAATGAATTTATCGTTAGTGGAACCTGTGTCATCAATACTAAGATAGGAAGCTTTAGCGGCATCATCCCAGTTGTAATATTGCGGCTGGTAATAATCTTGCATAATAGTGTAATACGGAACATTGCCTTGGACCCATGGATCGCTTGTCCATGTTTGCCTTGGTTTAGTAACACCTCCGGTAGTAGTACCATTTCCGCCGTTCCAAACATAACCGTAAAAATCAATTCCTATTCCGAGTTTGCTTGCTGGAATTCCCGCAGCAATGAAATCATTAACATGGCTATCGGTTGATGGTAAAAAAGATCCGGGACAGCAAGGAAATTGATAACCACCATTATGCAATGGTGAATTATGCCATGTAACCCATCCGGGCCATGCACCGGACAAATCATAAGTCATCAAATTTATTTGATCAAACAGAGGGAAGACTTGTGAAATTATTTCTGCTTGCGAACCATTGGCTGTGGTAAGTAAGGTTTCATTACTTAATGTGTTTAGAGCGGTACGTAGTGAGGTGATGAGTGCAATGTAAAGTACGGCATCGGCAGAACCTAATGGTTCCCAGTCAATATCAATACCGTCATAACCGCGTGAGGTTACCAAAGAAATAAGATTTGATATAAAAGAAGTTAGGTTAAGCAGGGAAGTAGCGCCGCGGAATCCGTCTCCGCTGTTCCAACCGCCTATTGAGATAAGCACTTTTACACCATGTTTGTGTGCAAGAGATATTAGTTCTAAGGAATTGGATTCAGTAATTGTGTTAGATGCTGTATCAAGTGTACCGTCGGAATTTGGAACTACAGCAAAATGAATAATGTGTGTAACGGCAGAGAAATCTATATTCTGCGCGGGTAAATGCCCGATGTTATTTTGCCCTTGCATCCATCCGGCATAATATGCCGTAGTCCATAATTTTGTTTGTGCTGAAGAAAAACCGAATGAAAAAATTAACAGAATAAATATACTCAGATGCATAATTAGTATAGAACGAGTTCTTTGTTCCACTATCTTTTCCCTTTGTTCTATTGTAATGAGTTGCATTTTGTAAGTTAATGCTCATAGGCGTCTATAGTATTTTTTTAGAGTGAGAGAATAAGGAAAAAACTTTTTTTATTAAATACAATTATCCGGTCTGTAGGAAAAATAGTGTATGATGATTTGACTGTTACGAAAGTAAACACTTCTGCGATTCCAATCGTGAATGAAACTCTTCGATATTTTAATAAGTGTCACTATCAATACGAAAACAATCGGATGAAAATTTAGAAGGGTTTAATTAGGCATGTTATAAATTATTAAACTTTTAGTTAGTCTATCAACCTGTGTTCCATAGCGTACACTGTTAGCTCAGTATCTGTTTTCATTTTCATTTTTTCCATGATTCTTGTGCGGTAAGTGTGAACGGTTCTAATACTAAGCGAAAGTTTATCGGCAATGTCTCGAACTTTTACGCCGGTGGAAATCATACGAAAAACCTGGTACTCTCTATCCGAAAGGATTTCATGAGGCGGTTTATCAAGATCTCTATCGAATTCAGTAGCAAGTTTTTCTGCAATAGAAGGTGTAATAAATTTTCTGCCGCCGATAATTTGTCTTACAGCTTTAATAATTTCTTCCGGCTTGGTATCTTTAGTAAGATATCCTGCAACACCGGCTTTTAAAGCGCGTACTGCAAAGCGTTCTTCGGGATGCATTGTCAAAACAAGTATTGGAAGTTTTGGAAAGAGTTGTTTTACGTCGCTAATTAAATCAAGACCGCTTCTTCCGGGCATTGATAAATCCGTTATTAAAATATCCGGATTATGATCTCTAATTCCTTCAAGAACCTCATGAGGAAAAGCCGCGCCTACAACTACCTTAAAATCATTTTCTTCTTCCAAAACATCTTTTATTCCTTTTCTAACCAACGGATGATCGTCGGCAATTATAATTCTAATCATAATTTTTCTTCCTGTTTGTATGGTACATATATAAGGAGCCGCGTTCCATCACCAATATCGGAATGAATTTCAAAACTCCCGTTTAGCGCCATAACTCTTTCCCGTATTCCCAGGAGACCGGTAGAAGTCGGGGACCTTAATTTATTCTTATCTATTCCTCTTCCGTTATCTTTTAACTCAAGAAGTAGTTTGTGATCAATAACTTTTAAATTAATAACTACATTTGTCGCCGCAGAATGTTTTGCAACATTTGTTAGCCCTTCCTGCAAAATTCGAAAAATTGCTGTTGATGTATGCTTGTCCAAATTTATATCATACAGAAGTTTTATGATCTTGCATCTAATGCCTGTCCGGGTTTCAAACTCCTGTGCTTGCCACTGAATTGCAGTGTACAAACCGAGTTCATCAAGTACGGCAGGACGCAGCTCGGTTATTATTCTCCTTGAAGAACGTATCGTGCTTTCAAGAAGCTCGGCAATGGAAGAAATTTTTTCCAGCAAAGAATTTCTTTGAATAGGTTCCGAAATGGTTTTTGAGATTGTGCGGCTGAGAACGGTTAAATCCATGCGAAGTACAGTCAGCATCTGACTAAACTCGTCGTGAAGTTCCCTTGCTATACGGAGTTTCTCTTCTTCTCTTGCTTCTTGAAGATGTTTTGCAAGTGAACGAAGCTGAGTTTCCTGTTCATGCAGCAGTTCCTCGGATATTTTGTTTTTCGTAAGATCGCGGATAATAATCGAAAACGTGCCGGCAATCAAATCTTTATCATTCAATCTTGTGATAGTTAAAGATGCCCAAAATTTATTCCCGTCTTTCTTTATCAATTGCAGTTCAGTTTCAACATGTTTATCATTTCTTGCTTTCTTCAGCAGGTCAATCGGGTCAATACTGTCTTCCCTATTTTTTGGAAAAAAAACAGAAAAATTTTTAAGTATAATTTCTTTTTCTTTATACCCAACAATTCTTTCCGCACCGGCATTCCAGCTTATTATTCTCCAATCCGAATCCAGCATAAAAATAGCATAGTCTTTTACGCCTTCTATTAAAGAGCGGTAACGCTTCTCATTTTCGTGTGAAGCTTCATCAATAAGTTTTTTCATTAATCTCTTGCTTAAAGTTTCGGTTACTTCTTTGATAATAGAAATGATCAGCACACGATTATTCATGAAAGAACGCCGGGCTGTAAATTCAACATTAATTTTCTTATTGTCTTTTCTTAATATGATAGCATTAAAAATATTTATAGGATTGTTATGCTTAAGGATTTTAGCCATTTCAGCTTCAAAACTTTCTCTGTTCTTTCCCGCTATTAAATTTGATAGAGAAGAAAAGTTAAAAATTTCCGCTGCCGTATATCTGCATATCTTACAAAATGTTTCATTAACAAAAATAAATTCTTTCGTCTCGGCGTTAACTATTAAAAGTCCAATATCTATTTCACCCATTATTTTTAAAAAATGTTCGTACAACTCATAATTCATTAATAACCGGGTCTCTGAAATATTTGTTTGCATTTTACGTTCAGCGGCTTTGATAGAGTTGAATATTGAATTCGGCAATCTTGTAAGACTTTTACTAATTATAAAATCAGAAGCTCCTTCTTTCATACACCGGACAGCAGCATTTTCAATTTGTTGTTTTGTTACAACAATTAGCGGGACATTTATATCATGCTTCCTTAAATAAATAAGGGCTTTAAGTCCGTTAAATTTGGACATGGCAAGGTCGGCAATAATTATAGAAGGATTAAATTGGTGCAATGCAGAAGTAAAATCTTTCAAAGTCTTAACACGTTTTAAAGAAAACTTTAGACCTTTGTCTTTAAGGAAGGAGTTAATCAATGCGGCTTCATCGTCGTCATGCCCAAGAAGTAAAATATTTAAGTGCCCACGCTTACTCTTTGTCGTTTTTTTCCGGTGAGGCATTATATCATCTTTGCTTAATAGAAGATTCATTTCAACCGTCATTGATTTTTTTAATTAATAAAATTTTGTCATACAATTCGACAAATAGAAAAAAGTAACACTACACCCATTTGGTTATTTGCATCATTAATTCTTTATCGTTGCCGGGATAGACCTTAAACTCATCTATTATATGTTTTGCAGCTAATGTTCTCAAATCCATTCGCTTCAATATTTTTTGCTTCTCAAAGGTTTTTTCTTCGATTTCTTTTTTTACACAATTTTCTAGAAATGCTAAAACTGTAATTCCAACTCTGGATTTATCACGAATAGAAAATATATCTATTCTGCCGGAACTCGTCTGCGTAACGATGAGTCGTGCAATTTCAGAAATAATTGCAGATAGAACTCCTGCCGGTCCTTTATCCAAACCAACCTTTTCTGCAAGCCAGCGGGCTTTAAATCGAACAGCAAGGATTTGTACTTCTGAATTTATTTTTACCGATATAGCTCCGCTAAACATGGCTTTTTGTCTCTATTTTACTGTAAGGATTTTCCATAATATTTCTTACTTACAAAGATGTTTTTGTTTTAATATGTCTCTGCGAAAAATTTCCTGTAAAGCGCACTTTCGTTTAATTACAAAATCATTTGATCATAATCATTTTTTTTGTTTGCATATAAACTTTTTGCTCTGCTGCTTGGTCAATTACTCCTGCAACAATAGTATAGAAATATACACCGCTTGCAAGTCCAAGTCCGTTAAGTTGAATTTCATAAATTCCCGCGTCCAGTCTCAACTCCTGAACTACATTTTTATATTTTCCAAGAATATCGGTAATAATAATTTGCACATTACATTCATCAGGCAAACCGAAGCGGATTACCGTATTAGCATTGAATGGATTAGGATAATTTTGAAATAATTCGAATTCAACGGCTTCTCCGTCAATCTGCGATAATTTATCATTACTGCATGCAATTGTAAATTTTCGTGTTTCAGACCAGCCGCTGCTGCCGTCATCATTAAATGCAATTACCGACCAGTAATAGGTTGCAGCGGGAGACATATTTTTTATTTGTAAGTATGTATTTACAATGCCTGCTGTATCAATTATTATTTGTGTAAAGCTGCTATCAGTTGAAATGCGCACTTCATATTTTTCTGCGTAGGAAGAAGCTTTCCATCTAAGCACCGTATTGACCGAAATATTTTTCACGTCATCGGTAGGAGATGAAAGAACGGGTACGGAAGGAGGGCTGCCTATTGTTGTAAACGAATACCACTCGGAAAAATTACCGGCGGCTAATGTACTATTCTTTTTAGGAATTGATCTTAAGCGCCAATAAAAAGCTTTACTATATTCCAATCCCTGTTTAATAAAACTCGTATCATTTACAATTATTGTATCAAGAACAAGATCGCAGATGTTTGGTGAATTTGCAATTTGTAATTCATAAGAACCGGCGTCTGTAATTTGCGACCATTTGAAAGTTACATTATTAGAAACTTTCTTTGAATTGTTTGGGGGAATTATAAGTAGCGGATAATTCAATTGAGCTTCGGCAGTTGAAAATTCTCTCGTTGATGTAAATTCACTTTTACCGGAATCGTTTATTGCGCAAACATGCCAGAAATATTTTTGCGGTGTGTTGATGTTGTGTATTAATACCGAAGTAGAATTGCTTATCGTTGAGTCAAGCAATATGCCTGTAAAAAGTGAATCGCCTGCGAGTTGTATTCTATAAGAGTCTGCGAATTCAACAGGGAACCAACTTAATGTAACTGAATCGAATATTCCTTGAGATTTGTTTAACGGAGAAAAAAGCTGTGGTATGGCGGGAATTGTTATTGAATCTTTTATTGCAGATTTAATAGAGTTTATAAGCGGCTGGCTGCCGGAATTTGAAAGAACTCCCGCACCTAATTCCCAAATAAAAACTCCGGACAACTTTTTTTTTTTGCATACTCAACTTTGGCTTTGCATGTTCGTTCATCATCATAAGAAATGAACTTGTCGCTCCAATCGCACGAAGTATTAATTTGCAAATAAGGCACGCTCGCACTTGAATCCCAGCGATAAAGATCGGGACTGTAGAAATTTTCCATTATCTGGTAATAGGGAATGTTAGGGAATAATTGAGGCGGGTTTATCCACCTCTGTCTTGGTTCTGTAACACCTCCGGTACTGGTTCCGCTGCCCCCTTGCCATTTATATCCGTAGAAATCTATTCCTATGCCTATTTTATTAGCTGGTACTCCTGCTGCAATAAAATTTTCTGCCATGCCTGCGGCAGAAGGAACCAAGCCGCCGGAACCTGGAAACTCATACCCGCCGTTATAAAGCGGTGCATTATGCCAAGTAACCCAACCGCCCCAAGGACCGGATAAATCGTAAGTCATTAGATTAATAATATCGAAATACTGATGTATGCGTGAGAAGATTTGCCATTGTGTGCCGTTAGCTGCCGTTAACCATGAATCTGGCTGTGAGGCAGTCATCATAGCTCTTAGTGTAGCGGTTAATGAAATATATTGTCCTGCATCCGATAGTTCCAATGGTTCCCAGTCCAGATCTATCCCGTCGTAACCACGTGCTCTCATAAAGTTAACAAGGTTAGAAACAAATTTTATGAGTTTAAAAGTGCTTGTTGCACCGCGGAAAGCATCGGCACTGTTCCAACCGCCTACTGAAATTAAAACCTTCTTACCTGCAGAGTGTGCAGCTTTTACAAGAGCTTCGGAATTAGATTCTCTAATGCTGTTTGCCTGATCATCAAATGTTCCGTCTGCATTAGGAAAAAGTGCAAAATGAATAACATAGTCCACCACATTAAAATCTATTTTTTCAGCAGGCAGCCGCCCGTTATTGTACCATCCTTGCATCCAGCCTGCATAATAAGCGCCAATTTTTATTTCTGATTGAGCGTTCGTTTTAAATAAGCAACCGGAAATTAGAATTATCATTATGCATTCTATTAAAGGATACGATTTTATTTTTATGATGCATGTAGTCATGTAACATATCATTCTTAATTTGTAATTAGATATAATTATTAGCCGATCATTTACGGTCTTCCCGGAGGAGGCGGGAATGAACTTTTAGGATTATTTGTATCCTTAGTTGACCCAGTTATTAAATAAGTTACAGCCGCCGCAACGGCAGCTATTCCAATTCCAGTCCACATAAGAATATTCGTGCCTTCCTCAACTTTTGCTGCCTGAACAATAAAATAAAAGTCATCACCCGAAATTCCATTCGGAAAATCATTTTTAATTTCCCAAATTATTCCTTTGTCTTTTCCTGCAAAGTGACCTTCTCCAATATCTCCTGAAACTGTTTTTGGTATGTAAACAAAACTTTTATCGTTTGCTTTTCTAAGCGTTAGAGATACTTTATACAATTGATCGCTGTTCCCGAGCAGATCGTACGAAACCAAAACTTTTCCATTAGAAACTGTATAGTGTACGTTCTCAACATTATCTTCACCGCTTTTATTTGAAACGGATTGTGAAAAAACTGCATGCACAGTTATAAGTATTAACATGAGCGAAAATTTTACAGGACTTATAAAAAATCTATTTATTCTTTTCATAACTATTTTACCTTCCATAATTTTTATTCAAATTTTATTTGCATTACTTCATTAGGATCATTTTCTTTATCATATCTATCTTTGAATTATCCGACAAGCGATAGAAATAGATACCGCTTGAAATTATATTTCCCTTGTCATCGGTACCGTCCCATCTAAACCAGTGCTTACCGGAACCAAGCGTACCTTTGTAAATGGTCTTTATCTGATTGCCAATAATATTATAAACGGAAATTTCAACTTCCGATTGTACCGGCATTGATACGGGAATCGTCGTTGAAAGATTAAACGGATTCGGGTAGTTATTACCAAGATCAAAATCCGATGGTGTAGAAACTTTTGAATTATCTTGCGATTCCTTACCTACCATTATTTTGACAGATGTTTTTGAGGAAACGGGAGTAAATTGATATTGATATTCCAGATTTTGAGTTGAAGGATTTTCTCTCAGGTTAATCCACTTGTTTGAAACAGTGTTGAAGAGATAGATATTCAAATTGCCGGGGAACTCTTTCAGATTAAAGGTTAGAGATACTGGTTTCCATGCATGTGATTTTATTTCGAAAGTCCATTCGGATGAATTAGCAAACGAAGGTTTAATATCACTGGCAAAGACCGGATAATCTTTATCCCATTCGGGGTGCATAAAATAAATTGTCGGGGTAGTTCCCCAATTCCGCGGTTTGTGTGCATTCAATTTATTGTAATCGTTCGTTGGTGATGAAGAGACTCCAAACCAGGCAGCGCTATCAACTTGCCCCTCCACATTAAGTTTTATTTTTACAGTCCAGTTTTTTGAACTGGTCTGTTTGTTCAGATTTTTTTTACCGGATGATGAAATTCTTCCTGAAAACTTAGATGGAATTTCAAGTTTAGAAAGGTTTGTGGAATTAAAATAGTAAAATCCTTCAAAGGGTTTAAACGTATCAGAGATATTGAATGCACCGTTGTAAGAATAAACCGGCTCGGTAATATTATTGATCGTTTTTACGGAGTCCCAATCAACCGGAAAAGTTAGCGGGTTCGTAATCATGTTCCATCCGCCGTGAAGAGGTATTTCAACATTGTTATTATTATTTAAAGGAGCGTTTTCGATTGTTGCTGTAATTCGTATGGGACCTTTGTTAATTATCCAGAATGCCTTACCGATTGAAAAGAAAAAGTTGTTTTCGTTATAGTCTAATAAATATCCATCCGGCGCTCCGTTATCCCAATACGCCTGCCAATCTTGAAGTCTTGTTCCGGGCAAAAAATTAATAATGGGAATATGACTTGTGCCGGGTAAACCGATTATTTTATAATCGGAAGACTTGTAGCTTGACAGATCTTCATAGGCAGGAAAAGTAATTGTTGTATCTATATTAAAATAGGTTGGTGTACTACTCCTTGTTGTAAAACGCCATGCGGAACAGTACTGCCGCCAATTATTAGTTACTTTGGCTCTTACCCGCCAATAGTAGGTTGTGTAATTATCCAAACTTTCTAATTGAATATTAGTTTTTGTTGTTGAATCACTAATAACAATCAAACTGAAATTAGGTTGCTTTGATACCTGTATCTGATACTGCTGTGCATTCTTCACAGAATCCCATACACATAATGTGGTAAGTGGAATATTGCCTATACCATCCGAAGGTGAAATAAGTACAGGCACAAAATTTTCATTATTGAGTGTTGTAAAATTCCAAACTGAAGACCAATTACTTATGCCGGAGTTGTTTCTTGCATTAACCCGCCAAAAATATTGTGTTGCCTGAGTAAGAGGACCCACCTGTTTAGAGCTGGTTGTTATTGTAGAGTCGTCAAAAATAATGTTGCTAAAAGAAAAGTCCTTTGCTAATTGCAATCTGTATTTAGCGGCACTTACGATGCTACTCCATAATAATATAGGATTTAACGGTTCGTCGGTTGTTCCGTTAGTCGGAGAAACTAAAACAGGTGCAGAAGGAATTGTTTGTTGCGAAACTGTTGTAAAATTCCAAACAGAAGACCAATTACTTATGCCGGTGTTATTTCTTGCATTGACCCGCCAAAAATATTGTGTTGCCTGGGCAAGAGTGTTAACCTGTTTATAGTTCGATGTAATTGTTGAGTCGTTAAAGACCTTGTTGTTAAATGTAGAATCTTTGGCAACTTGCAAATTATAACTCGTTGCATTAGCTGCATTACCCCAACTTAAAGTTAAAGTTATTGGCTGGTTTGTCGCCCCATTAACCGGTGAAGAAAGAGCCGGCGCTTCAAGTGTTGCCTGTGATGAAGTTGTAAAACTCCACGTTGCTGACCAGGGACTTTGTCCTCCGGCATTAGCAGCCCTTACCTGCCAAAAGTAAGTTTTATTATTTTGCAGGTTGTTAACCTGTTGTGATGTTCCTGTTATTGTGTAATTGGTATAAACCATGTTAGAAAAAGTTTGATCTGTTGCTACTTGAATTAAATAGTGATCTGCATTTGATGCAGAATTCCAGTTGAATGTAATTGATGTTGGTTGATTAACGGATTTATCTAATGGTGAAACAAGTGTCGGTTGAAGAGGAGGTTGTATTTGTCCGCTCACTGTTGTAAAATTCCAAACGGAGGACCAACTGCTTGAGCCCGCAGAATTTATGACTTTGACCCGCCAAAAATAATTAGTAGAAATAGTAAGATTATTCGCTTGATATGACGTTCCTCTGATGGTTGAATCTCCAATCGTAGGATTTGAGAACGTCTGATCTGTTGCAATCTGAATCCAATAATGATCTGCACCTGTTGAAGCATTCCAACTTAGAACAATTGTAGTGGGTTGATTTGTCGAATTGTTCGCAGGAGAAATTAACGCCGGTGCAGGCGGAATTGTTTGCCCGGATGCTGATGTAAAATTCCAAACAGATGACCAATCACTTGTAAATAGAAGCGATGATGCATTTACTCTCCAATAATATTTTGTACCACCGGCAAGCACGTTTATTACATAAGATTGATTTGAAATTCCGGACACATCTACTAATAGATTATTAAAAGATACATCAGAAGCAACCTGAACATGAAATGAAGAAGCTGATGATGACCACGTTAAGGTTACGGGAGCGGAAAGATTGCCGGAACCGTTAGCCGGAGAAATTAATGTAGGTGGTGAAATAAATTGAGCAGAAAGTTCCTGTGTTAATAACAGACTGCAGAATGTTACAAGGAAAATAAATTTGTGATTTTTATTTTTTCTCCTAATCATAAAATTTCTCCATTGTTATACAATTTTAGGAGTTAGTTTTCCACTATCTTTCAGCGAAATATTTTTTTGCTTTCTATTTACACTGATGGAATCCATGTTTTCAAAATTTATCTTCGAAACATGAACCGGTACATTATATCTATCGGTAATTTTTTTTATCCTGTTAAGTATTTCAAATTCGGTTTTCTCTTTCGTCATCACAATCTCATCAAACTTTCCTTTTTTCAATAAGCCCTCTATCTTCCAGTGCCCGCCGTAAATAGGATAACCGTTCATAAATTTGCCTTCCAGCTCTGGGTCGTCGTCTAAAAAACCGACAGGAATTTTTTTGTTCTGTTCCAATTGCAGCAGTGTTTGTAAAGCAATCATTCCTTTCCAATCGGCACCATAGATAAGAATTCTTTTTCCTTCAGCCGATTCGCGGTTAAACAGATAATTAAGCGCATGGAATAAAATTCTTGAACCGGCTACCATGCTTATTAGAAAATAAAAGTCGAGCATCATAAATATGTTGGCATGAGAAGCTGCCGAGAGGAATGGTGCAAAACTCATAATGAGAACAGTAATTAAAACAGCAATCAGAACCGCCCTGAATATTTGCAGGAAATCTCCCAACCCCAACAAAACGATCTTGCGTTTGTATAATCCTCCGAAGACAAATGCACTAAGCTGAATTAGTATAATAACTCCCGCTGCAATAAATTCCGGCGGTCCGGGATTGAAAAAAACAGTTTGGTAAGTAGAGATTGTTAAAATGTAGGAAAGCATTAAAGCCGTTATAATGGATAAAGCATCAAGGCAGAATTGAAATGCGGAATGTTTTAAAATTGTTAGGCTATAAAGTTTTAAAAGAATCCCGTTTCTGAAAAGAGCAATTTCTTTGTAACCTAATTTTCTTGAAGCAACTACTAAAAAAAATCCAACACCTATAATTATTAATGAAGCATTCAAACTGCCGGCAGTAACTAATACGGCACATACACCCAAAGCAGACGAAACGAGATAAAGCATAATAACTGTAGTTCTCTGTGAAAATCCCGAAGCCAAAAGCTGGTGATGAATGTGTCTTTTATCAGGCAGAAACATCGAGTAAAGCTTCTTTGTCATTGAACTCTTCAATTGTTGACCCGGGAGAAACCATGCAAGCATGCGCCTTAGCATAGACATTAATGTATCTATAATTGGTATGCCGAGAGCGAGCAGAGCAATAATCAATGAAAATGCGGTTGAACCTTTTGTAGAGCTTTGTATTGAAAGGATGGCAAGAGAGAATCCGACAAATAGACTTCCGGAATCACCAAGAAAAATTTTAGCAGGATTGAAATTAAAACGCAAAAATCCGAACAAGGAACCGGCTAATGTCATTCCAATTACCGCCGAAGTTATATCATTATTTAAAAGAGAGATTGCAAAAATTGTAAGACCTGCTATTACAGCAATTCCGGTTGCTAATCCGTCAAGTCCGTCAATTAGGTTAAATGCATTTGTAATACCGGTAATCCAAAGAACTGTTAACGGAAATGAAAAAATTCCCAAATAAAATAGTTGTCCTGTAAATGGATTAGTAATAGATGAGATCTGAAAACCGGATGCATAAATTAAAGCTGCAGCTATTAATTGAATAAAGAATTTTGGCCCGGGTTTTAAAGTCCGCACATCATCAAATATTCCCAATAGTAAAACTATAATGAGAGATAAAGAGATCAGAAGCAGGTTAAGATTATTATTTAAACCGGAAATGTTTGCTTGCGGGAAAAAATATTCTACTACGATTAATGTAATAATAAAACTTAAAAATATACCCACACCGCCAAGACGGGGTGTTGGTGTTTTATGAATTTTTCTGTTATCCGGTTTATCAATGGCACCAATCCTAAATGCAAGTTTTATTATTAAAGGAGTAGAAATTAAAGAAAGACCCATCGCTAATAAAAATCCGATTAAATTTATTTTGAACATCATAACCTCTTTACTACTTTCTGCCAATGTGTTTATCTAAATCCGGTGAATTTTTTTAATTCTATTCTACATTCTTATTGATATGGAAAATTGTTGAAGCATAACCGGATTAGCTCCGCCATAGAAAACATATTCAAAAACAAGAGCACTATAGTTTATTCCAAGTCCGATGCGCGGCTCACTAACGTTTGGACCAAAAACATACCCAAAGCGGAGATTTAAAAATTTCCATGGGATAACTTCGAAGCCGGCTTTATATAATAAACCGGACCTACCGAATATTTTTTCGCTTGCCATTGCTAAAACAAAAACAGTTCTTCTAAGTGAAGAAGCTGAAGGATATTTCATTGATGCACCAACCACTAAACTTTTACCGGGTGTCTTTCTTTCGGCGTATAAAACAGTATCTGTCTGCGAATATTTTATGTAGTCTCCCAATCCGCTTAATGCGAGACCATAATTAATATCTGCAGAGGGTGAATAATTTATTCCTAATGAATAGGATGCTGCCCACGTTTTTGAATGATTTGTTCTGCCGTATTGTAAACCTACTGTAGTACCGATGCTGAATGTCGGGGCAATTGCATTTGTTGCCGCTGAAAAATTGTAGCCGAACTCAAAAATATTCTGTCCCGGGAATGCGGTTTTATTCCCGATGTATCCCAAATGGTAAGATTCTAAACCAACAGAAAGTATAAACGAATTTAATTGCAGTAATGGAACTGCAAAATTTTCCGTCATGCCCAGGTTATCACTTAACTGTCCGTGATTAATAAACAATGATGTTTCTTTCAAAAAAATCAGTGATGCAGGATTCAAATAGACCGTACTTATATCGCCGGATTCCGAAACAAGGGCGTCGCCCATAGCAGCATTTCTTGCGCCTCTTTTTTGGGGAACGATAATTTCCTGAGCGGCAGTATATCCGCTGATGAAAAGAATTATTATCAATATGAAATTATTTGTCTTCATTTTTTTAATACAGTAAGCTGAAAAAACCAAAAAGTAAAAGAATATCACGCGTAAAATCTGAAAGCTTTCTCATTACGTTTTCTTCTCTCGGCACAAAAACCGTATCTCCCGATCTAACTTTTGGAATATTGTCCATGTCGCCTTGCTCTAAATGTTTTGCAAGGTCAATTTCCTTAACATCACTTATTTTTCCTTTCATAAAGATCTTAACATGCCCAAGGTCGGCGTCCGGTGTAGGACCGCCTGCCGCTGCAATTATTTCTACTAAAGAAATGTCCGAGAGTGAAGTGTAATTATCCTGTTTGTTAACGGCACCCATAACACTAATGCGTTTATTCATATCAATATGAGAGACAGTTACTTTTGGTTCACCCTTGACGTACTGTGTTAATTTTCTGCTTACATCAACGGTGAATCTGTCTGTAGTTAATCCTGCCGCCATAACATCACCAATTAATGGAATTGTAACAGTACCGTAATCTTTTACCGTTGTTGTAGTATTGAATTCAGGATATCCCCATACCGAGACCTGTAACTGGTCGCCGGACTTGATAATATCTCTACTATAAAAGTTGATATAAGAAGTATCCACAGCAGCCCTTTTAACATTTCCCTCATCTAAAGAACCTACGTTTGAATCTTTAAATAAGACCTGGGCATTATAACCTTTGGAAAAATTACTGCCGCCGCCGCAGCTTGTTACTATTATAGAAACAGGAATTAGAAGTAATAGAAAATGTAGTCTTAAATCTTTCATGGTTCACTTTTAGAATTAATCATTATAAGCATAGGTGATAGCAAACGGTATGCCTTTAAAAAACTTTGCTTTTATGAAATAAATGATGAGCTGTAAAAGAAATAATATTAGTACATGCGTTTATGAAGGACACAATCAAACCGTTTTTGATATGGGTCACCGGATACTGAATAATTTTTACACAAAGATGAGTTAATGTATGGTGCGGTTATATACACATGGAAAATTTTTTGTAGCGGTGACATAAAATTACTTCGGACAAACCTCATCGAAATTCAACAAAATCATTTTACCTCACATCATTTTGATTGGCACGAATCTTTGTATATGAAGTGAATCAATAAATTAAAAGGTATTCTGATGTTAAGATATCCGCAGTTTACTATTGATGAAATAATGGCAGTATTACGAAGACGAAAAAAATTTTTCTTCTACCCGTTAATATTAATAAGTGTTGTTAGTATTTCCGGTACATTTCTTCTGCCTCAGAAATACAAATCTTCAATTACAATATCAGTTCAAAAAGACGCTGTATTAAATCCCTTGGTTAGTTACACAATGGCAGTAACAGCAGCATCGGATGATAGACTTAGAGACTTCAATGAAATTGTTCACAGCCGACCTACTATTTTTTCATTAATGGACAGTCTCGGTTTGAACAAGGTTGTTAGAACCAAAGAACAAAAAGAGCAGGCAATTAAAGAAATAAAGGAAGATATAGAAACGGATTTACGCGGTTCCGATTTATTTACAATTAATTTTTTCAATGAGGATCCGGACCGCGCTCAAGATGGTGCACGTATTCTGTCGGAATTGTTTATTAAAAAACGGCTTGAAGTTAATAATAAAGAGAACGAACTGGCGGTTGAGTTTTTTGAAAATAAATTGAAAGACCTGGGAGATAAATTCGGACTGAGCCAGCAGCAGTATATTGAAACAGTTAGATCGAGCGTTTTGCCCGGAGGCGACAGCTATGGGCTTCCTTCACGTATTGGAGAATTGGAATCGCAGATTGGTTCTATTGATGCGAGAATTATAAGCTATCAGACTGCTCTAAAGATTCTTCGAAACACATCATCAAATTTTGAAGATCCGACTACAATTACAAATTATTATAAAGTTGTATTTCTGGATGTTCCCGATGCGGATCAACTGCGGCTGCTTCTTAATAAATATGAGGACATGTCGAAACGCTATACATCTAACTTTCCCGATCTTACCGCACTTCAATCAAAAATTTCAGATTTAACCGGCAGAATGAAACACACAATCGAATCTGAACTTTCAAGGCAGCAGAATCAAGTTTGGGATCTTCAAAAACAAAGCAGCAATGTTATAGGCACAATACGTAGTGCGGAAGTGAACAAAAACCAGAATGAGGATATAAGATCAACGTATGAAGTTTACAATAAACTCTACAACGACATGAAAATAAAATTGGAACAGGCACGAACCAACCGTGATCTTGGAGAAAAAGGCGCCCAACAATATATAGTTATTGATCCACCGCAGTATCCGGTTCATCCTGCTAAACCGAATAGGCTTTTGTTAATCGGCGGAGGAATTGCTCTCGGTTTATTTATCGGACTCCTGGCAGCAGGTTTTATGGAATTGTTCGATACGAGAATAAGAACAACACGGGATATAGAAGTGTACGACAAGCTTGTTTTGGCTTACCTGCCATCTTATCATAAAACGAACGATTAATTGAAAATCTTGAAAGGAAAGCGAATATGAGTAGTTACGAATTAACCGATAACTTGATTAATGCTGCTGTAAATAAATCCGAAGAAAGAACTAAATCAAAAAAAGAGTCAGAAAAAGATGAATTACTAAATAGTGATATAGAAAAATATTTAAAACCGGTGGTCTTCAGTACAACACCCGGCAAATCGGTAAACGAAAGTATCGTTGCTTATCAACTGTATAATTGTTTTAATTATTCGTTGTTTGTTAATAACAGTAAACATAAAGAAATGAAGTACATGATAGGTGTAACCAGCCCTAATGCAGGCGAAGGAAAAACTACAACAGCATGTAATCTTGCAACTGCATTATCGTTAAGTTCTCAACGGAAGACAGTGCTGATTGATCTCAATACCAACAAACCGCGTGTTCACGAAATATTTGGAACTCCAATATCACCGGGTTTTACAGATGCTCTGCTCGGCGACGAAATATGTGTCACACCTACCCAAATAGAAAACTTATCAGTCTTACCTTCTGGGAATTTAAAAAATTTACCTCCTAACAGATTAATCAATTTCAACATAGTAGCTTATTCGTTATTCCAGACTTTTGAATTCATAGTTGTTGATCTATCATCTGTAGATGCGAAAAATTTTCCTACACTAATTGCAAATCAACTAAACGGTTTGATTGTTGTTGTAGAATCCAGCAGAACTAAACGCAGCGATATCAGCAGGTTGTTCCGCCGTGTTAATGAAAAGAATGTTATAGGCTTCGTAATGAACAAAATAAATGACAATGACTTTTAGGAATTGTGCATATGCAAATGATCTTGGTTTTAATCGGATTTTCTTTAGCAGCAATAATTTTAGGAAAGCTAAACTGGAAATCAGAATCGGTCAAATATACCGTCATAGCAGCAATAGCGCTTATACAGACGCTGTACATTCTTTATAAAATGTTCAGCATACAGTTCCCATTTGCTTAACAAATAATTATTTACGGATGAACACAGACAGTACAACATACAATAGAAATAGATTCTTAAATAATCTATCGACAGATAAAACCGCAGTTGCTCTGGTTACATTAGCAGTTTCGATTATTGCATGTGCACTTCTTCTTAAAACAGAAGGTAATATAATAGCCGCTGCCGGTTTTGTAACCGCAATTTCTATTTTACTCATAATATTTTACAGAGTTGATTGGGGATTCTATATTTTCTTTTTTATGGTACTTCTTTTCGACCAGTTTAATATTCCGGGCTTTGATCCTTTCACTTTTAAGATGGACTATTTTAAAAATTTAAAAGAGAATACCCACATACCCTATTTTTCAGCGGGAGTGATAAACCCTGTAGAACTTCATCTCATTCTTATGCTGCTTGCCTGGTTTGTAGCTATAAGCGTAAGGAAGCGGACAAAAATTCAGTACATACAGGAATGGGTGCTCGCCGCAATTTTTATTGTAAGTCTCATTCTTTCTTTGGTAAACGGAATGCTATCCGGCGGAATGTTTTTACCGGCACTATGGGAAGTGAGAGCTCTATTCTATTTCGGATTTTTATTTTTCCTAATACCTCAGATTATTCAAACCAGAAAGCAGTTAGAAATTATAATGTGGATTTTAATTGTAGGCACAACTATCAAAGCTCTTCAGGGAATTGCTCGTTTTATCTCTTTAGGATTTAGTAACGCCGGTTATGAAACTTTAACTAATCACGAAGACCCGGTATTCACAACAATTTTAATCGTATTTCTTATAAGCCTGGCATTGTTAAAAGGAAATGAAAAACAGCGTAATGTTCTTCTTCTTTTATTGCCAATTCTGCTTTTAGGATTTTTTACAGGACAGCGCAGGGCGGCTTACGCCGGTTTGTTTATCTCGTTAATTACTTTTGCATTGATGTTGAAGAATAATGAACGGGTGAAGCTTTTTAATTTTATAATGGTTTTTTTATTAATCACTGCTGTTTATTCCGCAGTCTTTTGGGAAAGTGAAAGCAAATTAGCTTCTCCACTCAAACTAATAAAATCCAGCATAAATCCCGATACTGAAAGTGAACGATATCTTTCTAATTTATACAGAGATTTTGAACGTTATAATTTAGCTTATACTATCAAGACCACAAAACCTATAACTGGGATAGGTTTCGGAAATAAGTATAAAAACCTTATACCTCTGCCGGATATAATTTTTCCACTTCGGGATTATATACCGCACAATGAAATCCTATGGATATTTGTCAAAATGGGGGCGGTCGGCTTTTTTATTTTCTGGTTCTTTTTTAATGCGCTGATTTTCAGATGCGCATTTCTTTATACAAAACTTAACGATCCTTATTTAAAATCCATCTGCATCATAATTGTAATTGCAATTGTTAATCAAATGGTAGTTTCCTATTACGATCTTCAGCTTACATATTACCGGAACATGATTGTACTGGGTACACTGTGCGGACTAATTCCAACCTTAGCAAATTTAAACAAGAAGATAACTTCGGATCCTAACGAATCTGTATCGCAAGCGGCATAAAAATATGAAAACAACAAAAGACCTAAAAATAATTGCAGATCCTAAAACATCAATTATTAGTGAAGCAAAGTTTTGGGAATTCATAGTAACCTGTAACAGAACTCACTTCTTTGGTGTTCGGTTTGACAACCTGACTAAAAAGACCGCTTTGAAAATCGTGCGTAATTTTTTGACGGAAAAAAGCAATCAAAAATCCAGAAAGATTTTTTTTACAAATGTGCATACAATTTATTTAGCCGGAAAGAATCCTGTGTTTGCTCAAACAGTTAACAATGCGGATCTGGTATTGCCGGACGGCAGCGGTTTAAAAATTGCCGGCAAAATTTTTTCAAAACCGGTAAAAGAAAATTTGAACGGAACAGACTTTACACCGTTGATACTTGAAGCAGCTTCGAGATTAGGGTCCAAAATTTATCTTCTCGGCGCAACAAAGAATGTTATAACAGAATGTGTGTCCAGATTGGAAAGACAATACCGGGGACTAAAAATAGCGGGTTATCATTCAGGTTTCTTTTCAAGCGATGATGAACCCGAATTGATTAATGAAATAAAAAACATTTCGCCCGATATTTTGCTGGTTGCAATGGGCTCGCCTAAACAGGAAATGTTTGCCGATAAAATTGCCCGACAATTAAACAATACAGTTTGTTGTGCTGTCGGAGGGTTTTTCGATTTTGTCACTGAAGAGAGAAAAAGAGCGCCGCTGTTCATTAGAAAAACCGGGTTAGAATGGCTGTTCAGATTTATTCAAGATCCTAAAACAAAATGGGATAGAATACTTATTGAAATACCGGTTTTTCTTTTATCCGTATTTACAGCACGGTTTTTTACCAACAGTATTTTCTCATCAAGCGATAAAAGACCATGGTAAGGATGAACAATAAAAATGCAACATATCCCGACTTAAGAGTAAGCCAAAAAGAATATTTTTTTTCAATCGAAGTAAAATGTAAATATAAATCTGTCTCAAAGGTCAATCTAAATCTTGAGTAACAGGAAAAATGAACTAAAAAAACAGAGGTGAAAAAAATGAAGATACTGCATCTATCGCCATATTGCCCGGTACCGCCAAATTTTGGAGGTGCGTTGCGTATCTATCATCTGCTTAAAGGCATTGCCCAAAACAACGATGTTACTTTCGTTTCGTTTGGCAGAGAGAACGAATTGAAATTATTGAACGACCATTTTGCTTCAAAGGTAAAAGCATTTCACATTGTAGATCCGCCATGGACGTGGTCTCACAGAAGAGTGGCTCAGTTTTATGCATTGTGGACTTCGGGAAGTTTTTTCTCTCTTTTTTCCAAAAGCAAAGAGATGCAAAAGAAACTTGACGAAATACTGGGTGCGGAAGATTTTGATATTGTTCAGATGGAATTTCCTATTATGGGAAATTTTGAATTGAACACAGATGCGGTTAAAGTTCTTGACGAACACAACATCGAATATGATAACCTATTCCGAATGTGGAAGTACCAGCAAAATTCTTTGAGGCGGGTGCACTACTATAGGGAATACAAAAAATCGTACGAAGAGGAGATTATCGCTTGTAAAAAAATGGATGCGATATTTGTTGTTTCCGAAAGAGACAAAACTATTTTAAATAAAGATGTTCCGCATATTCCGAAATTCTTAATGCCAAACGGCGTTGACACTTCCTACTTTACACCGCTATCCGCCGATCTTGAACCTTTCTCAATGGTATTTACAGGTATGATGGGCTACTTTCCAAACTATGACGGTATGCTTTATTTCCTGGATGAGATATTTCCATTAATACTAAAAAGAATTCCCGAGGCCAAAATTTATATTGTGGGAAACAGCCCGCCCAAAAATCTTCAGGACAGGTCGTCAAGCAATGTAATAGTAACCGGGTTTGTTGACGATGTTCGTCCGTATGTATGGCGTTCAAGTTTATATGTAGTGCCTTTAAGAATGGGAGGCGGCACAAGATTAAAAGTGCTGGAAGCTCTTGCTATGAAGAAACCGGTTATTACAACAAGTATAGGATGTGAGGGTATAAATGTTGTTGACGGCGAATCGGTATTAATTGAAGATGATCCGGAAAAATTTGCTCTGCGTAGCGTAGAACTTCTTAATGATCTTGCAATGAGAAAAATTTTAAGCTCCAACGGGTACGATCTGATTTGTTCAACATACGACTGGAAAATAATATCCGCTAAGATGAATGAATCATATCAAACAATTTTAACCGGGCAGAAACAAACATTTAATAATATGGCAGAGGTAGCGGCAAAATGATTGAAATAGGTAACGATGATAACAATACACATAAGCAATTTCATAACATAAAAGTACTTATGTACCATAAGATTATTGATGAAGGGAAATCATCTCAGTCGCATTGGACAAGTGTGGGCAGGGAAGAATTTCGCAAACATTTAATGCTGCTTGATAGATGGGGCTTTACGCCAATAACATTTAGAGATTACCTTCTTTTTATTAAAGGTCAAATATCTCTTCCCAAAAGACCGGTCATATTAACTTTCGACGACGGCTATGAAGAGGTATATAAAATTGCATTCCCAATGTTGAAGGATATGGGATGGAATGCCGTCGTATTTGTTATCGGGGATTCGAAAATCAAAATAGATTTATGGAATAACAAATTGTTAACCGGAAATCCCAGTCTATTAAATTCGGATCAGATCAAAGAAATGCACGAAGCAGGTTTCGAAATCGGTTCGCATTCGATGACTCATTTATATCTGCCTAACGAACCATATTCAAACGCATGGTATGAAATTGCATGGTCAAAGGATGAATTGGAATTACTAATTGGTTCAAGCATACAAAGCTTTTCATATCCCTACGGAGCTGTTAATAACTATTTAAAAAAAATGGTAAAAATTGCTGGGTACAATATCGGCTGCGGTGTTTATACCGGTCCTCCCAAATTTGGTCAAGATATTTTAGACATCAGAAGAATTACAATTCCGGGAGGAAACGGCACTCTAAATTTTGCTTTAAAAATGCTAACACCATATGAATATTATGAATATGCCGGCTCTAAAGTTTTGCATAGAAAGAACGGCAATTCCAATACAACTGAAATTAAACATAGTAGTAAGGACAAACAAAAACAGGCGGAGCTAATTTAATGTTTGAACAAACAAATATTTTTCTCCAAACGGAAATTCCCAAAAGCAGTTTTGAGTTGTATGTTGATTCTTTAGGTAAGCAAACTTTCAGATATGGAAATGCAACACATGCCTTTGCAGATATTCTTCATTACATGAACAACCGAAATAATGCTTCACAACATACTGATCAGGTTGAATTTCCAAATATTATAATGCCTTCGTTTATTCCGGCTAAGCTTTTTAGAATAATACTTGCGTGCGGCTACACTCCCAGGTTTTATGAAATAGATGAGTACTGCCGGTTTGATGTTAATGAAATCAGCGAGTTGGTATCACCGGGGACAAAAGCAATTTTCGCGATTCACTACTTCGGGCATCCTACCAAAATTGAAACGCTGAGAAACCTTGCAAACGAAAAAAATATTTATCTGGTTGAAGACTGTGCACACGTTATTTATGCAGGAGAACATGGTAAAAAATTAGGAACATGGGGCGACTTTTCAATTTTCAGCCCCCGCAAAATGCTTAACCTGCCCGAAGGCGGTTATTTAGTTCTCAACCGGAGATTCGAAAATTTTAAACCGTCATATACAAAAAGTGTAAACAGCTTATACACATTGTCCAAACTCTTGCAGACAAGAGGCAAATATTATTATTTAAAGCTTACCAATGGGAACGATATTTTAGGCATAGCTAAAATGCCCGAAAGAGGTTTTATGGATTACAGCAGGATCCATAAATCCCAAATCAAAAATATTTCCCGTCTTACTTCATTTTATTCTAAACATGTTGATGCTAAAACTCATATCGAAAAAAGGAAGCAAAATTATTTTTACTTATATAACGGTTTAAAAGATTTCTCATTTTTAAAACCGCTTTACAATGATTTACCGGAAACATGGACACCTTACAGTTTGCCGGTAGTTGTTCAAAAAGGTAACCGCGATCTCTTACAATCCGAACTTATTAATTCGGGAATAAGCTGCGGCGCCGGATGGCCGGAATCACCTTTTGATAAACGGCTGAAAAAAACATTAGCGCTTTCGCAAAGCCTCATTGAATTACCTGTTCATCCGTTCACTAATAAAAATCAATTTGAAAAAATTTTAGAGGTGTGCGAAAAATTTGAAGAATCTTTCATAAAAAATTCTCATGCTGTTGTTCAAGCCGAAAAAAAAGTTTTGAACGAAAGTTATACCGGTGCAACAGATTCAATCTCAAGGTCATTTAATATTGAGGGTTCAACAACACCTTTTCATATTACAGAACAGCATAACAAAACTGTAAATAACGGTACAATCCGGGAAATTGGGAATAAATTATCGCATAACAACATAAGAACGGTTGTTGTCAAAACCGATATAGAATTCGACAACCTTTATGCTGAGTGGGAAGAACTGTGTGAAGATGCCGATGTACACATTTTTCAAACATTCGAGTGGCAGCGCCTCTGGTGGAAATATTATGGCAACGGCAAACAACTTAACCTAATTTTGTTTTATTACGCAGAGCGTAAAAACGGTTTGCAAAACAAATTCCTTAATGAAAAGCTCATAGGTATTGCACCTTTTTTCATAGATGAAAAATATATTGGCGGTATTAGGATATTGAGCCGTCTTAGGCTTATCGGCAGCGGCGTAGGAAAGAATAAATCGGAACATACTATTTCTGAATACAGTGTTAGTGATTACCTCGACTTAATTGTTCATCGTGGTTACGAAAGAAAAGTTGCCGAAACATTAATCGAGTACCTCAAAGAAAAATATTTGGATTATGATATTATCCAACTTGATGAGGTTCGTACGGATTCAACAATATTCAAATTCATGTTCCCTCTTTTAAAAGATTTCAGCGAACATAGCATAACCAAAAAAGAAATTTGCCCAAGAATAACAGTCCCCGAGACTATCGCTAATTATTTCAACCGGTTAAATCCGAGGGTAAGATACCAGCTAAAAAAAATACGGCGGGATATTACGAAACATTCCCTTTTTAATATAAAAGAAGTTGAATCGGCGTATGAGTTGGAACAATCTTACGATGATTTTGTCCGACTGCATCAGAAACGGTGGAATCACGTTGGTGCTTCGGGCTTGTTCTCGGATGACAAATACAGACTGTTTCTTAAAGATATAGCTAAAAGTTTTTTAACAAAAGGACAGCTTTATTTTACCTCGGTTTATTCAAAGGATGAATGTATTGCCGTCGATTGTGCATTTAAATACAAAAAATATTATTACGATTATCTAAAAGCATTTAATGATCAATCACCACTTGCAAAATATAGACCAGGCAAGGCATTGCTTCTTTTACTGATTGAGAACGCGATTGAAAATAAATCCGAAGTTGTTGACTTACTACGCGGAGGAGAACCTTATAAATTTGAGTTTACTAACGACTGGCAGTGGGTATATAAAGTAACAATCAACAATCCTGTATTCGGCTACAGTTTTAGACATACTTTCTTTTTGCTCATGTTATTTTTTGTTCGGATAAAACGCCGTACTGTTAATGAAATAAATATTATGGCGGTTCAAATAAAAAATTACGGGTTATCCGGCTTGACGACACACTATATTCCGTCTGTTATAAAAAAAATCAAAAACAAATTACTGCCTCCATTACCCGCTGGCTGGAATCCCGGAAATAATGCCGAAAAATTTGTTCACACACAAAAGAACAAATTTAATCCGCGAGAAAAGGGACTTCATGTTAATAATCTTTCGAAGGTATAAGTGTATTTGACAAAGGCTGTAAATATGGAAGAAGCTATACGCGAATATTATACACAAAGTGAAAAATGGCATTCGGATATATATACTTCGATTAGCGTCAAACATCCGGATATAATTATCAAGGCCGTTAAAAATTTTAACTCCATTTTAAATCTTAACGACCAGTGGAATGATGTAGTTTTAAATTCTTCCAGCGCAACAATTTACCAAACATTTGAATGGCTATATAATTGGTGGAATTATTTTGCTGCAAGTAAATCTAACTCGCCTCATATCTTATTGATTTCATCATCCGGGAAGTTGATAGGAATCGCTCCCTTTTATATTCAAAGCTATACATTTGGCGGTTTTATAATTCATCGACAACTCAAATTAATTGGCTGCGGGCTTAAATCCGGAACCTTTCTCTCCAACGCGATTGAAGAAAACGGGGTGAGCGACTATCTCGATATAATTGCTCTTAATAATTATGAAAAAAAAGTTGCCGATGCTGTTGTATCGTACTTGAGTGAATATAAAAATCTCTTTAATGAAATCGATTTTCAAAATGTTTCGGAAGGAAGTTTCATTTTTAAATGGCTTCTACCACAACTGCAGATAAAAAACTTTAGAGCACAAATAACCAAAACTGATGCGTGTCCAAGATTAACGGTACCACGTTCCATTGATATTTATTTGGGATCCTTGAAAGCAAGCACACGCCGCAAATTCAGACAGATTCAGAGACAAACTGAAAAATATTCGGACATAGAAATTATAAAAGTATGCGACACAAATTTTCTGAATTCAATCCAAACTTTGAAGCACTTGCATCAAAGCCGATGGAATGAACTTGGGCATCTCGGATTATTTGCCGACAAACGTTTTGAAGAGTTCATTATACATGTCTGTAAAATATTTTTTAACAAGGGGTGGCTCTGGTTCAAGGAAGCAAAGTTTAACAATAAAATTATAGCCACGCGCATGGCTTACCAGTTTAAGGATAGGATTTATGATTACCTCAGCGGGTTTGATCACAAACATTTTCCCGCCTTTTTAAGACCCGGTATGGCGCTCATTTTTACAATGATTGACGACGCCATCTCGCATAATTATGGAACTGTAGATTTTTTAAGAGGAACCGAAGAATATAAATATGAATTCTCATCGGATGAACATAATAATTATGATCTTATAATTATCCAGCCAGATTCAGTTTTTGTAATAAGAAAAGTATTTTTTTACTTTTTAAAAACTCGCATGAGATTGATGTTCCGCGTTAAAACAGAGACAGCTATTATCAAACTGCAAATTGGAAAACACGGTAAAATAATGTTTCTCTTTTCGTATTTCCGATTTTGTCTTAGCCGGCTTAGAGTTTCTTCAACAAAGAACAAAAGGATTTACTTCAAGGAAGAAAAAATCCAAGAACCACAGAGTAATATCATCTTACAAAAACAAGCAACAAGAAAAAATAAAAACAGCAGACAGCAAAGAATTGTGAAATCGGTAGTTCATTCATTACAGCACGGCGGCAGCGAGGATGAATTACCTACAGTTAAAAACAAATTGTAAAATAAAGTAGCATAGTGATTGCAAATTACAACGGCACATGATACAAAAGTATAGAGTGAACTAATGATTAGGGTTATAGAAAATATAGAAGAATTGTCATCCATTAAAAAAGACTGCAACCGTCTGGCAGATAAAATTCAAATGCCTCTTATGAGGTTTGAATGGTTGCTAAATTGCGCCAAAACTGTTTCTTCCAATGAAAAACTATTTGTAATAGTTTTGTTTTCGGGAGAAAATGTAAAAGCAATAGCACCAATGGTTTTAGTTAAAAAATATTTATCGGAACGCTTGGAAATGCTTGGTGCTTCTTTACATAGTGAGCCCATGAGTTTTCTCTACGAAGAAGAAGACTCGTTGCTCGGGTTGCTGCAGGCAATGAATAACATGAAAAAAACTATCTTCCTCAATGGACTCCGTTCATCATCTTTAGAAATGATTAAGCTTGAACAGCTCCATAACCACCAACGAAGTTTAAATTTTGTTAGAAGCGGAAACATACCCTATCTCCCTATAACCGATACATGGGAGAATTTTCAACAAAATGTTTCTTCCAGCCGCAGGTCAAGTCTGAGAAGGTTAAAGAAACTTGCCGAGGATAACGGGAATGTAAGTATAGAAATTAAGTGTCCGCCTGCCGAGACGGTAGATAAATATCTTGATGAAATTTTTGAATTAGAAGCTTCCGGCTGGAAAAAGCAAATTGGAACTGCGATGATGGTCAACAAAAAATTAGGTGCCTTTTTTCGCTACTATTCAAGAGAAGCTGCTGATCTTAAAATACTGCAACTATGTTTTTTGAGAATTGACGGAACAGCAGTTGCCGCTCAGATAGGATTGGAATACGCAAACCGGTTTTGGATTCTTAAAATTGGTCACAATGAAAAATATGCAAAGTTTTCACCTGGTATATTGCTTATGAATGAGGTTATCCGTTATTCGTTCGATAAGAAATTAGATGCAATAGAATTTTTAGGCGGCAACGAGCAGTGGCTTCATATCTGGACAGACCATCTTCACGATATGATTTCTTATAGAATTTATCATTCCTATATTTCATGTTTTTTTGATTTTACAAATGCGTTCGCTAATGAATTGCTTAAACGGGTGCGTCCGTTTTTATATATAAAATGGAATAGTATTGGAGACATTCCAAATGCTTAACAGTCATATAAAAAATTTAATTGCAAAGCGACACATTGCAGGAACGAATTTGGAACAAGCTGAAAAATTCTGTAAATGGTCAGCAACCAACGGGTGGGCGACAACTATTTCGGCGTGGACCCTTCCAAGTGAAAGCAAACAATCGGTCGCAGAAAAATATATTGAAATCATAAAAACAATATCTCGCAATGGTTTTGATTCTTACGTATCAATAAAACCTTCTGCATTAGAATTCGATATGAAACTATTTGAACACATTGTTAAAGAAATCCCCGATAAAAATATAAGAATTCATTTCGATTCATTATCACCGGATCTCGCTGAAAAATCTTTACAATATTTTAAACAGGTAAAAACAATTTATGACAACGTTGGCTATACATTACCGTCACGATGGCCGCGGAGTTTATCCGATGCTAAAGAGATTGCCATGATGAACGTCCCGGTTCGTATTGTAAAGGGTCAATGGCAAGATCCGGACGATTTCAAATTAGCAAGTGAAAAAAATTATCTGAAAATGATCAGCATACTAATTAACGAGACACCGCTTATAGCAATAGCAACCCACGACAAACATCTTGCAGAAAAAGCAATGGGATTATTTGAAGGTTCAGAAACCGCGTTTGAACTCGAGCAATTTTTTTCTTTACCGCAGATCGGTGAAGCAATTCAATCACGTTACCATTACAATTTTAAAATTCGGTTTTATGTTGCTTATGGAGTACCATATATACCGTACAATTTAAAGGATGTAAATATGAGACCTGCTATGATTAGCTGGTTTGTTCGCGACTTATTTAATCTAAAACAGAGATTTAATTTGGCTTCAACATCGGAAAGGAAATTTAACCATGAAGTTCCAAGATAAAAAAAATATTTTAAGATGGTCTGTTCTTCTGCCTGTCATCTTGCTTATATCGGTATTTTATTTTTTTAGGACAAACGTTAGCAGCGCAGGCGGGAATAATAAACAAGATACTCTCATTATTGATCAATTGGGTTACAGACCTTATGATGTTAAGATTGCTTTTGTGAGGGCGGTAAATCCGGATTCTTTTGTTGTAAAAAATGCCGCAACAAATGAAATAGTATTTAAAGGAAAACCTAATAATAAAATTGAATTCGACAGAACAACCGGCGATAATTTATACCCGTTGAATTTTTCTTCTTTAACGCGTCCGGGCGTTTATAAGATTTCCGTACCGGCGCTCTCGGTAACTTCCTATCAATTTTCAATCGGCAGCAATGTTTACAACGAATGTGCCGAGAAAACAATTCAAAGCTATTATTATCAGCGATGTGGAACCGAAATCAGTAACGGCACTAAATGGGCTCATCCGGCGTGTCATCTAAAAAATGCAAAGTTTTTGGTTGATCCTTCAAAGGAAATGAACACAAAAGGTGGTTGGCACGATGCCGGTGATTACAATAAATTCGTTCCTACTACAGCTGTAAGCGCAGCATTTTTATTATATGCTTACGAAGACTTCCCGGATTTTTTTTATGACGGTCAGTTAAATATTCCGGAGTCTCATAATTCAATTCCCGACGTCCTTGATGAGGCATGCTTTGCGTTGGAATGGTTGATTAAAATGCAAAGGGGTGATGGTGCGGTATATCATAAAGTATCAATTAAGAATTGGACCGGTGAACATTTACCTGATAAAGAAACCGAAGAGCAGTACATTTTCGGAATCAGCAGTACTTCAACAGCAGATGTAGCTGCTGTTGCCGCGCTGGGTGCACGGTTACTCGAAAAATATAACAAACCGTTATCTGTCCGATTATTAAAATGTGCAGTTGATGCATGGCGTTTTTTACAATCTAATCCTGAAATTATTCCGCAAGGCGGATTTAAAAATCCTGCCGGCGTTGAAGGTGGTGAATACGGAGATGAAATTGATTCCGACGAAAGATTATGGGCTTCGATAGAATTGTTCAGATTAACCGGCTCTGAGGAATACATAAATTATTTTCTTTTAAATTATCAAAAAGTGGGGGGACCGAATTATACTTTAAGCTGGAAGAACACTGCGAACTTCGCTTACTATTCCTTCCTAAAGCTTTATCCATTTCCACAAGGAATTGATCAACAAAATAACATCAAGGCAAGAGCGGCTATACTGTCAAACATGAATACTTATTGTAATCAACTTTTAGAAAGAATTGAGTTAGGCGGATATAGATGTGTCCTCAATAACGATGAATATTACTGGGGCTCCAACAGCGTGGTTGCCGGCTATGCATACGATTTGACAAACCTTTACCGGGTTACAGACCAGCGCAAATATTTTGATGCTGCGCTCGATCAACTACATTATTTACTTGGAAGAAATACTTTTGGCATTTCGTTTATTACCGGGATAGGCGCAGCTCCTGTTAAACATCCTTATCATCAGTTTTCAATGTTGAAGTATCATGATAATCCGGTTCCGGGTTTATTAGTTGCGGGTCCCAACAGTTTTTCCAGGTTAAACGGAAAAATAATTTCACAAATGCCGGGTAAATGCTACGAAGATTTTGAAAAAAATTATTTTGTAAATGAAGTGGCTATAAACTATACAGCTCCGCTCGTTTATGTTGCATCATTTTTTTCTCAACCTCTTGATAATAGTATAAGTAAAAAAAATAGCAACGACTCAAATATGGAAACGAAATGATTGAGATAGCTTTAATTATTTTTTTAATTGTTGTTGGTTTCTTTACTCTTTATCTCACTCTTTTAACTGCTCTTGGTTTTCTGTACAATGCCAAGGCGAAAGAGTTTAGCAGCTCAAAGAAAAGAGGAAATCAAAAAAAACATTGTTTTGCAATAATAGTTCCAGCTCACAACGAAGAACAAGTTATTGCAGAAACAGTATCAAACCTTGTGGATATCAATTATCCTAAAGAATTATTCCATGTATTTGTTGTTGCAGATAACTGTACCGATAAAACATCCAGTTATGCTTTAAGAAAAAGAGTGACAGTTATTGAACGCGAGAATAAGAAATTTCTGGGCAAAGGATATGCTCTTGAATGGTGTTTCAAATTATTGTTAAAAAACCAATGGCGAAACAAAGACATTCCAAAGTTCTTCGATGCCTTTCTTGTTATTGATGCCGACACGACAGTATCAAAAAATATTCTTGAAGTTCTGAACACATATCTTAATCAAGGATGCAAAGCAATACAATGCGCCGACCTCGTAAAACCTAATCCCGGTTCATGGAGCTCAGAGATTACAAGAGTAGGATTATATCTTTATAATTACGTAAGACCGCTTGGGAGAAAAATGCTTAACTGTTCTGCCGGTTTACGCGGAAACGGAATGTGTTTTACTACAAATTTGTTGAAAAAAATTCCATGGCTGGCATTTTCTCAAACAGAGGATCTTGAATACGGATTAGTTTTATTGTTGAACGGGATCCCGGTAACATTTGCGCCTGAAGCTAAAGTGCAAGCAGTAATGCCTATCAACCCTCAAAATGCCGAAACACAAAGAGCCAGGTGGGAATTTGGAAGATTCCCTCTTTTAAAAAAATATTCGTCCGTATTACTGAAAGAAGCGGTAAAGAAAAAATCTTTCAAGATTTTTGATTCATTTATTGAATTAATTACTCCGGCATTTGTAAATCTTTCTTTGTTCACGTTTGCAATGCTAATCATAAATATGCTGTTAACCTCTTTAGATGTTCTTACTACAAACACTTTTTTGTTGTTATGGATTTTATTATTTGCTCTGCAGTTATTTTATGTGCTCGGAGGACTTTATTTATCTAATGCCGATATTAACGCTTACAAAGCTCTCTGGTATGCCCCAAAGTACATTCTCTGGAAATTAATTTTGTACGTAAAAGTATTATCCAAAGGACACACAAAATTATGGATACGTACAGCAAGAGAAAGCGCATCTCATTAAAAGTCTCTTTTAAATTTATTTTAAATGGCTAAGATTGTTTTCATAAAGGGTTGCTTTGAAAATTTTTGTTGCTCTTCTAATCAAAATAGTTTCGTCGTGCTGTAAAAAGAGTCTGTAAGATAATGTGTGTAAATGGATTTTTGACTTAAAGAATATTTTGCAAAGGCTTCTCAAAAACAACAGATAAATGAGAAAATACAATACATGCAACAAGGATTTCTTCTACTCCACGGTTTTTAAGTTCGGTTAAAACCGTAGGCCAAAAATTAACGCTTTCAGCAAGTTCATTTCTTTCATTAAAGAAAAGCACATCGTAGAATCCTTTATTAGAATATTTCTGATATTCCTCGTTATAGAGTTTTCTGTCTGTCGTTTTGAAATATCGAAAGACTTTGCACTATAACAGCAATCCTTATCAAATTAGCCGAATTTATTCCCAAGTATTTGCAATGCTTTGTACTGTTTGATAAATGATAATTCCGCTAAAGAAATGAACCTATATTTATTAATCAGCTCAGACCTTGGAAAAAGTTTTGACAGGTACACTTTTAGTGAATATTTGTTGGCTCCTATTTCGTTTTATGTGATGATGATGGGAATTATTTTATTGGTACACAAGCCGGCGGATTATTTAAAGCAACTATTCCAACAAAAAAAGTTGAGTTACCGGCACAGTACAGACTATTACAAAATTATCCTAATCCTTTTAACGGGCAAACTTATATTGAGTTCTTGTTGCCTAAACAAGCACATGTTAAAGTTGCTGTATTTAACATTCTTGGGCAAGAATTTGAAATACTTAAAAATGAGACATTACCATTAGACAATTATAAACTTAGTTGGAATTCAATGAACCTTGCTAGTGGTGTTTATCTTTCAAAATACAAACGCCGGAATTTGTTGAAACTAAGAAAATGGTACTGACGAAGTAACCGGGACAGTCTCATATTGGATGGGAGACGGTTCTTCTCCGAAAATCTTCGTACTTCAAATCAAAACTAACGGTAATATTTTCAATCACATCTTGGTTATCATAGCCAACAGTTATATTTTTTCATTGAGAAATATCAATAACAAATCCCAAGGTGTTAGATGAAAAAACTAAACTTTGCACTACTATTCATTATACTTTTCGCTTTTATTCTTCCGCTTCAAGCGCAGCTTAAAGTAGATACTGTAAAAGCTCAGAAGTATGATAACGGTAAAATGTGGCCGTTCGATTATCCTCCTGTTGAATATTTAAAAGAGACTTACGACTTAAAAACCGACGAAGCCTGGTATGAAGATGTTCGCCTTTCCGCTCTTCGGTTGCCCGGCTGTACTTCATCATTTGTTTCAGAAGATGGATTGATGATGACAAACCACCACTGCGCCAGAGGATTGTTAGAAAGAATGAGTAAAGAAGGAGAGGATTTAATTAAAGATGGTTTCTATGCTAAGACTTTAGCTGATGAAAGGAAAATTCCAGAGTTTTTTCCTGGGAAACCTTATTATGCAGATCAACTAGTTATGATTAAAGATGTTACTGCGGAAATTCAAACCGCTGAAAATACCGGAACTACAATTGCAGAAAAAGCAGCAAACAAAAAAGCTAAGATCAAAGAAATAACTGAAAAGATGAATAAAGAAACCGGTTTAGTCTGCGAGTTATATTCATTATATAATGGCGGAAAATTTTCTCTCTACGGTTACAAACGCTACACAGATATTCGTTTAGTATTTGCGCCTGATATGCAAATCGCTTACTTCGGCGGCGATTTTGATAACTTCACTTATCCACGTTATAATTTAGATTGCACATTTTACCGCGCATACGAAAATGATAAGCCGGTTAAATCAACAAACTATTTCAAATTCTCATTCGATGGAATTAAGCCGGGTGAACCAATCTTTACTGTTGGTAATCCGGGAACAACTAACAGACTGAAAACTGTTGCTCAACTCGAATACGCTCGTGATATTGCTTACAGAAACAATGCTTTCTTGTTCGATTCTTACTATTACGCGCTTGAAGATTTAATTAAAGAAGATGATTCACGCAAAAAAGAACTTGAAGATTTACGCGTTGATCTCGGGAACAGCCAGAAAGTTATTGCAACTACATTGAAAGGTTTGAAAGATACTTATGTGTATGCAAAGAAAATGGACTTCCAAAAGAAATTACAAGAAGCTGTTTGGAATAATTCCGAATTGAAAGAACAATATGGAAAAGTTTGGGAGAACATCGAAAAGACAAGAGCGGAAATGAGAAAAGTTGGTCCGCAAATGGCAGCTTACAGTATAGGTTTTAATGGACTTTTCGGCTCTAAATATTTTGCATTAGCAAAATCTCTTAATGATTTAGTAAAAGAATTACAAAAGCCGGAAGATCAGCGTGAAGCTAAATTCAAAGCAGCAAAACTTGATTCTACTTTAGAAGCTATGTTTCCGGATAAAGTTGATAAGCTTCTCGAAAACACAAAGCTTTGGATTAATGTAGAATATATGGCGCTTAATCTTGGTAAAGATGATCCAGTTGTTAAGAAACTTTCCGGCGGAAAGAGCGGAAAGGCTATTGCTGAAAATTTATTGGATGAATCCATCTTTGGTGATATGGATGATGTAATTGATTTAGCAAAAGAAGGCGCAGATGCAATTTTGAAGTCTGAAGACCCAATTCTTATGTATGTAAGAGAAGCTGCAAAGAGAACGACGGAATTGCAAAAACAAGTACAAGAAATTAATGATACTGAAAACATTTACGATGATATGCTCGGTCAAGTTATTGTAAAAATTCACAACACGGAATTACCACCGGATGCAAACTTTACATTGAGATTAAGCGACGGTACTTTGAAACCATTCGAATACAATGGAACAGTAGCTCCGGATTTTACAACTTTCTACGGAATGTATGACCGCTTCTTCTCTTTCAGAAAAACATATCCTTGGGATTTACATTCGCGTTGGGCAAAAGTACCAAGCGGATTAGATCTCTCAACTCCGTTTAATTTTGTTTCAAGTAACGATATTGTTGGCGGAAACTCCGGCAGTCCGGTAATTAACAAAAATGCGGAAGTTGTTGGTCTTGCTTTCGACGGCAATATTGACAGTATTATCGGCAACTATATTTATATTCCGTACAACAATAGAATGGTTGCTGTGGATTCACGCGCAATGGTTCATGCAATGGATGAAGTTTACGATGCCGAAAGAATTGCCGATGAATTGAAAAGTGGAAAAATCTCAGAGTAAAATTGAGCAAGTTCATTGAAATTAAAGGGGACCGGGTTTATCTCGGTCTCTTTTTATTTTAAACCAGATTGTATTCAATAATGTTTAATATCGGTCAAGGTGTTTTATATCTATAACAACACAACAAATTAAAAACAACTCTAGGTGTTCTATGAATTACCAGTTCTACATGAAGAAGATGATCTCCATATCTCTTCTACTCGCATTAGTTTTTGTATTCCAATCTCACGCACAAACAATCAATCAAGACACTGTAAAATCTCAAAAGCTTGATACAGGCAAAATGTGGACTTTTGAATTTCCACCTTTTGATTACATGAAAAAAACTTACGGTTTCGAAGTAACAAAAGAATGGTTTGATGATGTTCGTCTTTCAGCGCTACGCATCCGTGGCTGCACAGCTTCTTTTGTTTCCGAAGATGGTCTGATAATGACTAATAATCATTGCGCACGCGGATACAGAAATTCAATTCAGAAAGAAGGTGAAGATATTGCTAAAAACGGTTTTTACGCTCCAACTTTAGCCGATGAGCGTAAGGTTCCAAACTTCTTAGCAGAGCAATTGATATTTCTAAAAGATGTTACTACAGAAGTTATGAGTGCAATAAAAAATGGTAAAAGTGAAAATGAAAAAATTACTTTGCGCGATGCGAAGATGAAAGAGTTAAAAGACACTTACGAAAAAGAAGTAAAGTTAAAATGTGATGTAATTTCTTACTACAACGGAAGTCTATTCTTCGTTCAAGGATTTAAAACTTTTACAGATGTGCGTTTGGTTTTCGAACCGGAAGTAACTATAGCTTACTTCGGCGGCGACCCGGATAACTTTACGTTCCCGCGCTACAACTTAGATTGCACCTTCTTCCGCATTTATGATACCGACGGCAAACCCCTCAAATCTCCAAACTATTTTAAATGGAGCGCGGAAGGCGCTGCAACCGGCGAGTTAGTTTTTACAGTCGGCAATCCCGGTTCAACAAACAGATTAAGAACCGTAGCTCAATTAGAATATCTGCGAGATGTAACTTACCGCAACAACGCTTTTCTTGCCGATAATTATTACAGCAGATTAGAGCAACTAAAATCTGTTAATCCATCGCAGGCAAATACGTATGAAGCTTTGCGTTTAGCTTTCAGCAACGGGCAGAAAAATACGTCGAATACGTACAAGGCATTAAATGATCCTTACCTTCTTGCGCGTAAAAAGGATTTTGAAAAGAAAGCTCAGCGTTATGTTGCCTCAGATCCCGAGTTAACAAAAGAATACGGACACGTTTGGAAAACAATTGAAGGCACACGTGCTGAATTAAAACCAATTGAAACAAAGCTTGCAGCTTATTCCGTGAATCCAACTAACTCTTCACGTTATATGCAGATTGGAAATGCGTTAGTAGCTTATGCAAAATTCCAACAATTGCCGGAAGACCAGAAGAAAGCCATTCTTGATAGACAAGCTCAAATGCCGCAAATGGGTGGGCGTGGCGGTGGCGGAGCTCAGCAAGGATTTAGAGAAAATCTTTATCCTGATAATTGGGATTCGATTCTTGAAGAAGCAAAGCTCGAAATCAATATAGATTTCATTACGATGAATTTAGGAAAGAATGATGCTTTAGTTGGAAAGTTCTTCGATAGAAAGCCGGGCAAAGAAGCTGCAAAGAATATGATTGCAAAATCATTATTTACAAGCAAAGCAGCTGTTCAAGAATTGTTCAAGAAAACTCCGGAAGAAATTCTCGCTCTCGATGATCCGTTTGTTCAATACTTTGCTAAAGTGAATGAACAGATTGAACCACTTAGAAAGCAGCAGAGAGAAATAATGGATACCGAAAATGTTGCTTTCGGGTTGCTTGGACAAATTCTCTATAAAATGTACGGAACATCAGTTACGCCGGATGCGAATAGAACTCTCCGCATAAGCGACGGCGTTATGAAAGGTTATGAATACAATGGAACCGTTGCGCCGGTGAAATCAACATATTACGGTTTGTACGATAGATATTTTGGTTTCGAAGGGAAATATCCGTTTAATCTCTCTGATAGATGGAAAAACGCACAGAAAGATATTGACTTGAATACACCGTTTAATTTTGTTGCTACTAATGATATCGTTGGTGGAAACAGCGGAAGTGCGGTTATCAATAAGAACGCGGAAATAATTGGATTAGCATTCGACGGAAACATAGAGAGCTTACAAGGAAACTTTATTTATTTGCCAACATTCAACCGCACTGTTGCTGTTGATTCCAAAGGTATGTGGGAAGCAATTAAAAAAGTTTACAAAGCAGACCGTCTTGCTGATGAGCTAAAAGAAGGCAAGGGTAAATAACTTTTGCACAAAGCAATTTATTGATTAAAAGGTCGCCTAAGGCGACCTTTTTTATATGCATCAGTCATAACGCTTCAATATATTTTAGCTGCCTAAAATGAGGAACCAATGAAAATAAAATTAACCGCTGTTATACTTGTTGCTTTTACGGCAATTGCATTTGCACAATCAATTTATGAACCGCGAGATTTATCCAAAGTAGAATCATCACTTAAAGACATGGGCAAAATGTGGACGTTTGATAATGTTCCGCTTGATGTGTTTGAGAAAGAGTTGGGTTTCCGTCCAACTGAAGATTGGTTGAAAGATGTTCAAATGTCGGCGCTCTCTTTCGGCGGCGGATGCTCTGCTGCTTTTGTTTCTGAAGATGGATTGATAATGACTAATCATCATTGCGGAAGAAATAACCTCCCCGCGCTTTCGCCCAAAGGGGAAGACTATTTACGCGATGGTTATTACGCAAAAACTTTGGCTGAAGAATTAAAGGTTACCGGACTTTTTGTTGATCAGCTAATAATGATTGAAGATGTAACAAAAGATGTGATTGATGCTTTGAACTTGGGAAAAGATGATAACGAAAAAGTGAAGTTGAGAAACGAAAAAATAAAATCACTCGAAGAAAAATATTCTAAAGATAGCGGATTGCTCTACCGCATTGTTCAGCTTTATAACGGAGGCAAGTATTCGCTTTATGGTTACAAACATTACACTGATATACGTTTGGTAATGGCTCCCGATTTTCAAATCGCTTCCACCGGTTGGGATTGGGATAACTTTACTTATCCACGCTATGAATTAGATTTTATGTTCTTCCGTGCTTATGAAAATGATAAACCAGCTAAAACCGAAAAGCATTTTACATGGAGTAAAAAAGGAGCGAAAGAAGGAGAACCGATTTTCGTTGTTGGCAATCCGGGAAGAACACAGCGTCTTTACTCCGTAGCTCAATTGGAATTCTTCCGCGACAAAACTTACAAGTACACTTTGCTTCAGCAGAATGAAATGTATAAAGTTTACTACGAAATGTTTCAGAGCCAACCGGAGCGATATACAGAATTACTTAACATGGTTATGGGAATCGGTAATGGAAGAAAATCTTACGCCGGCAGATACATGGGTTTGCGTGATGAATATATAATGACAAAGAAGCGCGATTTTGAAAAGAAGCTTAGAGAAAAAGTTAACGCTTCTCCGGAATTGAAAGCAAAATATGGTCACGTTTGGGACGCGATTAAAACAAATATTGATGAAATGAGAAAGTATGTAGATGAAGCAACTGCGTTCAATTATAGTCCGCGAAGCAGCTCTATTTATATGCCGATTGCAGAAAAAGTAATGAAGTATGCAGCGCAAATGAAACTTACTGAAGATAAACGGGAAAGTGATTATAAGGGTGATAAGCTTACTGCTACCATACAATCTATTTTCCCGGAAAAAGTTGATTTTGAATTCCAGAAAAAAATACTGCGTGCGAACGCAAATTATATACGTGGAATTCTTGGTGATGAACATCCACTTATTAAAAGAATGTTTGGAACAACTAAAAATGAAGAAGCGGCTACCTATATACTTAATAATTCGCTGTTAAGCACAAAAGAAAAATTAAATGAACTGCTTAAAAAATCTCCCGATGAAATTCTTAATTCCGGCGATCCCTTCATTTATTTCTTGCAAAACACACAAGAGAAGATTAAAGAAGCCAGAATGAAATTATCTGAAATAAACAATACACTAACTGTACTGAATCAATTGCTTGGCGAAGTTGCTTATAAAGTTTATGGCGATCAAATTCCACCGGATGCAACCGGAACATTACGCATACAAGATGGAAAGATTGAAGGCTACGAATACAATGGAACTCTTGCGCCGGGTAAAACAACTTATTTTGGTTTGTGGGATAGATGGAATTCGTTTGGACAGAAACCATATCCGTGGGGATTGCATCCGCGCTGGCAAACAATTCCGCAAGGATTGGATTTGGCAACTCCAATTGCTTTTGCATCTACAAATGATATTGTTGGGGGCAACTCCGGAAGTTCTGTAATCAATGCGAATAAAGAAGTAATAGGCTTGGTTCACGACGGCAATTTAGAAAGTTTAGCCGGAGATTTTATTTTCTTGCCGGAAAACAACCGCGCAGTAGCAACAGATTCGCACGGTTTAATAGAGGCATTAAAATATGTTTACAAAACAGACCGGCTGATAAAAGAGCTTGAAAACAGTAAATGCGAGAGACCTCTGAATAATTAATTTAGTGTCACACTGAAGTCCGTCGGCTGACGGATCGAAGTGTGACAATTTAGTTTGTAGTGTCATGGTTCGACAAGCTCACCATGACTTAGTCTTAATATTTCAGAGGTCACTCCGAGTAATTAAAGGGCAAGCTTAAGCTTGCCTTCATTTTGGAACTTTCCGATTAAGTTTTATATTTATTAAGGGAATACACTTTGTAGAAAGGGAACGAATGTACAAGGATGATTATGTACCTTCGCCATGTAACAATAATTGCTTAGTGGATTTTCGGACAAAACTTTGCACCGGTTGTTTCCGAACAATTGAGGAAATAATAGGCTGGATAAATTTTTCAGCTGCCGAAAAAAAGCAAGTTCTCGAGAAAATCCAATCTAGAAAAGAATTAACTCCAAAACACTTTTAATGAATAAACTGAAACAAGGATTCACGCAAATCTATACCGGTAACGGTAAAGGGAAAACTACAGCCGCACTTGGACAAGCAGTTCGTGCTGCCGGAAACGGTTTCCGTTCTTACATTTTAATGCTGATGAAGGAATTTCCCTACAATGAAGTCTCTGCACTTTCAGCACTAAAAGATTTTATTACAATTGAACAAGTTGGAAAGGATGATTACGTTTACCGCAAGGAATTGCCGCCTCAAGAGGAAATTGATAAAGTGAAGCTTGCGCTTGAACGTGCAAAGCAAAATATGCTTAGCGGCAATTACGAGTTAATAATTTTAGATGAAGTTCTTGTTGCAACATATTTCGGATTGATTACTGCTGAAGATATTCTGCCGCTGATTAACGAGAAACCTTTTGATGTGGAATTAATTTTGACCGGTAGATATTGCCCGGAAGAGTTAATTGACAAAGCCGATCTTGTAACAGAAATGAAAGAAGTAAAACATTATTATAAGAAAGGAATTTTAGCAAGAAGAGGAATAGAGAGTTGAAACTTCCACTACTAATTGATTTGGACGGCGTTCTTCGTATTGATAAAGAACCGGCTCCCTACATAGAAGAATTTTTTGAGTACCTCAAAAAATCAAGACGTCATGCTTGCATTCTTAGCAATTCCACTTTATCAACCGCAAACGATGTAAGAACATTTTTTGAATTCAACGGAATTCATACACGGATACCAATCTTAACTGCTTCGGAAGCGGCTGCAATGTACGCACGCAGCAGATACCGCCGTGTCTCTGTTTATTGTACGGAACACATCAAGGCATTGTTTAATGGAATTTTAGATTACGAACATCCGCAAGCAATTATTATTGGCGATTACGGCAAAAAGTGGGACTTTGAAACAATGAATGAAATTTTCAAAAAGGTCCATGAAGGCGCCGAAATAATTGCGATGCACAAAAACCGTTACTGGAAAACTCCGGAAGATGGTAAGCTGATGGATGTTGGTCCTTTCGTAGTTGCTATTGAATACGCCGCTAATAAACCTTCAACTTTGATTGGCAAACCTTCTCCACTTTATTTTTCCTCAGCATTAAATTTACTCGGCTTCGATCTTTCTCAGAAATTTCTGATGCTTGGTGATGATATGGAAACCGATATACAAGCGGCAAAAAATCTTGGCGCGGATTCAATCTTAATCTACACCGGAAAGACTCAGCCTCCACTTCCTTCAGATTCTGTAATTAAGCCTGATCATGAAGCGATGAATTTACTCGAGGTAATAGATTTGTTGGAGAAGAGTAATTAGTTAACAGAACTAATCGGGGACAAAGGAAGTACCAATTACGATTGGGTACTATAGAAGTAATTACCTGCCAATTAGGAAATAATCCTTAGTAAGAAATATGGTGGATAAGCCATATATAAGTATGTATATTTAAGTTGAAAAATGAGATGAAAGCAGGTGAATACTTCCTCATTTGAGTGGGATGAGAATAAGAACAAACTGAATCAAAAGAAGCATACCATTTCTTTTGAAGAAGCTCAGTACGCTTTCTCGGATCCAAACAGAATTATTGCCAGAGATTTGGAACATAGCGGAAGTGAAGAGCGGTTTTATTGCTTTGGCAAAATTGATGAAAGCATAGTTACGGTTCGGTTTACATATAGAAATAATAAAATTAGAATCATTGGTGCCGGATTTTGGCGGAAAGGAAAGGAGATATATGAAAAAGAAAATAAAATATAGCGACGAAAAAATTGGCAAAGTAGAAGTGGTAAAAGACTTCTTGCCTAAACCTGAAGACTTAGTGTTTAAGGAAAATACTGTGAAGGTAACACTGAATTTGAGCAAGTCGAGTATTGAATTTTTTAAGGGAATAGCCAGGAAACATGGAAGCCAATATCAAAAGGTTATTAGAAACTTGCTAGATAATTATACTTCGCATTATTCTGAATAGAAATACTCTCACTTTTGTTCGGTCTTCGCAGCTTTTGAAAAGACGGATCGCATCCGTCTCTAATATTAATTGGGACGAGTGGGCGTGCCTTTACTCCCATATAGCGAAATCTTATTTTTTCTGCGCAGCTAATTTTCTTTCGTAAGCCAAATCAATAATCATTTTAAGCATTTTGCGGTATGAATGACCTGCATATTTTGCAGAGCGCATAAATCCCGCGCCTTCTTGCAAATCGGGATTCGGGTTTACTTCCAGTACATATAGCTTGCCGTCATCTTTAGAAAGTCTCATATCAACGCGGGCGTAATCTCTAACTCCAACAGCCCGGAAACATTGCATCGCCATTTTTTCTGCTTCGGCGCGTACCTTCTTTGTAAGCGGTGCCGGACAAATTGGAACTGTCTTATGATATGCTTCATGCATCGGATCCCACTTTGCTTGAAAGCTAACAATGGGATGCAAATTTTTCGGCATCGCGGAAAAATCAATTTCACTTATGGGCAATACTTTAATTTCTTTATCGCCAAATACTGCAACGTTTAGTTCGCGTCCAACAATAAATTCTTCTATTAGAGCCGGCTGTTTGAACGAGTTGAAGACATACTCCACGCGTTTCTTTAGCGCGTCCACATTGTACACGATTGAGCTGTCATCAATACCAACGCTTGCATCTTCCCAGGCCGGTTTAACAATTAAAGGATAA
Source organism: Stygiobacter sp. RIFOXYC2_FULL_38_25 (assembly GCA_001803165.1). GTDB lineage: Bacteria > Bacteroidota > Ignavibacteria > Ignavibacteriales > Melioribacteraceae > Stygiobacter. The sequence continues at coordinate 42,369 of MHAZ01000017.1, forward strand.
TGAAGACCTAATCGAAAAGACTGCTTCATATCTTTTAAGATTTTGTAATGAGGAGTTCTAATGCCAAGTGTGCTTAGTATTCTTTTTGTTAAAGTTTTATTCTGGCATGTTCCAAGCGCCATTGGCGGTGCGCCGGTGTAAGCAACACCCATTAATTCCATTAAGCCGGTAAAATGCATCTCTAATCGCGGTTGATCGTTAAAAATCTCAACTAGGTTAAAAACAACATCCGGCTTATTTTTATCGTAATCTTTGATAAAGGTAGTAAGGCTATCCATGATATTTAGTGTGTATGCCTCGTAGCCGGCTTTTTGAATAGAAGAGGCGATAAAGTCAAATTCGGAGATCGGGTCTGGTGCATCTAAGCTAAAATGGGGCGTAAACTCAACATTTTTCGATTTGTTTTGGATTGTCTGATAAATTTCGGGCATTGCTTCATTATAGACGACTGCTACTTTCATAATCCTCAAAATTTTTGAGCCAAACTAAACAAATTCGTTTTGCTATTCAAAAGTTTTATTATTTTTGCTCGAAGTAACAAGAGTGAGAAAATGAGTTTCTATCCTCAGCCAAACAAATATCAATGTGGACCTTTTGCGCTTAAGTATGCGTTAGTAATGCTTGGAGTGTTCAAGGATGAAGATCAAATAGGAATTATTTCCGGCAGCACTTGGTGGGCGGGAACAGATGAATTTGGATTAACAAGAGCCGCTCGCCGTTTCAATTGCAGCTTGAAACATTTTCAGTCCAGCAACCCGGATGATGCGCGTAGAATGTTGATCCAACATTTGAAGAAAGGATTTCCTTGCATATTGAGTGTGAAGAATTGGGAACACTGGTGTACAGTTGTAAGCTATCAAAAAGGAAAGTTTGTTGTTATTGATAGCGAACTTGATAAAGTTGTTTCTGTTTTTACACCTACAAAATTATTGAAGCGCTGGAAATATGTTGAGGATGAAACTAAAATAGTAAGTTTTGATGGTTACGTGCTGGTTCCAAAATTTAAGTTTTATACTCACGCGCAGTTCACTCCTGAAAAAGCTAAACTTTTGATGTACGATAAGAATGAAGACTTAGCAAACAAGTGGGATCAATACACAAACGATTTAATAACGATTTGTAAACCGAGAACCAAGCTTAGCCAAAACATAATTACATTTTCCGAATTCATGCGGCGCAACGAACAGAATTTGGTAAAGCGCGTTGCAAATTGGCATGGTGAACCAACTTTTTCCGAACTCAAAAAAATTCTTTCCAACATGAAATTTGTTGCAGAAGTATATGACCTTATTATTCCCGAAGATGAAGAAAAACGCGCCGCGATTGATATTACTTCGCTGCTTATGATGTACGCTTGCGGCAAATATGGAATGAACGCGATTTATTAAAGCGATTGAGAGGTGCGAATTGAGAATGGAGAATTCTTAGAAATACTTTGCGCATTTGTGTTTCTGCGGTGATTATTATCTTTGAATAAGTCAAAAATAGGCTACAAGTAAGTGGTTCAAGAAATGAAGACGAATTATAAATTAGATTACAAAAGATCGAAGCCAAACCGTTTTGCTGTAACGGAACAACAGATTGTTGTTCAAATTGATGAGGATGTAGCAAAAGTATTTGACTCTTCCGCAAAAGTTAACTCAGCACTTCGGGCTATAATTTCAGCTTATCCCCAAAAGAGTAAAAAAACAAGCTCGCACAATTAGATTATGAAACGCCATCCGCAAATACTGAAGAAAGAAAAAACGGTCCTGCTTGTAATTGATATTCAAGAGAGAATCCTTCCGGTTATTCATGATGCGGAAACAGTTGTAACTAATACGTTAAAGTTGGTAAATGGATTCCGCATTATGAATGTTCCTATCTACTACACCGAGCAGTATCCCAAAGGTTTAGGCGGAACAGAAACACGCATTAAAGAAGCTTTAAGCGATTCCAAATTGTATGAGAAACTTAGTTTTAGCTGCTTTGGCGCCGGCAATCTTTTTGATGAGCTCAAGCAAAAAGGAATTGAGCAAATTGTTGTTTGCGGCGTTGAGTCACATGTTTGTGTTCAGCAAACGGTTCTGGATTTATTAGCCAACGGATTTCAAGTTGATTTAGCCGCTGACGCAGTTTCTTCAAGAAGAAAATTTGATTACGAAATCGCTCTGAATAGAATGCGTTCAAACGGTGCAGAAGTTACAGTTACCGAGTCAATCTTGTTTGAGCTTCTTAATATTTGCGGAACCGATGAGTTCAAAGCCGTTTCGAAATTAGTTATATAGTTAGAAAGAATGGAACGCGGATTTAACTGATTAAACAGATTAAATCTGATAAAGAATAATTACAAATTCTTAATTATCAATTTCACATTCTCAATTTCTTCGGATATTCAAATAGAATCAATTTGCCGCAATATCTTTCAGCCTCACTCCATGAGTTAATACTAAGCTCAAAACCGGCAATTGCGCATGTAGGCATATCAACTATTGGTTGATTTGAAAGCAGATTTGCAAAGTTGGAAATGCCCGGATTGTGTCCGAACAAAAAAGCTGTTCCGATTTCATCTTTTATTTCATGAACAACATCTGCTAAATCTCGCATAGCCGCTTCGTAGATGCGTGCATCACTCAGAATTTTTTCAGAGGGATATTTGTATTGAGCGGCAAAAATTCCCGCGGTTGAAAAAGCACGCACAGCCGGACTGCTAATAATTAAATCGGGATTTACTTTTTTCGATTGCAGCAGCTTTGCCATTTTAGGCGCGTCTTTAATGCCGCGCTCATTTAGAGTACGTTCAAAATCTGTTTGCGATGGATCGTCCCAGCTTGATTTGGCGTGGCGGATAAGGTAGAGGTATTTCATGCGTTAGGATTTGGTTATTGAGTAAGTGAATCGAGTTGTTGTTGAAGCAATGCTAAGTTCTCATTCTGAATATCTGAAAATGTTCTCTGCGCGTAATCGGTGAAGAAGTTGTGCTGAGAGACGAACTCAATTGATTTAATCAGCCATTCGCTTTCTGTAAGCTTACGCTTAAAATAATGTTCAAACTCCGTTCTAAACAAATTATTACGTTCAATAAAAGATCTTCTGCCCAGGTGACTTAAATCCGCATCGCACATAATTTTCTCTAATTTATTCTTCGGATGCTGGGGAACTTTGGTTGCGAGAATACAGCCTACAACCTTTTCTATCTTTGAAGAGATATAGTTTTCGTTAGTTAAAAAATTGCTGGCAAACATTGCACTTATTTCTTCATGTCCGGTGGTTTTCTCTACGTATCCCAAATCATGAAACCAAGCTGCGATTGTAATTATCTCAAGCTCTTCCGGAAGAGCTAATTCACCATGCGCAATTTCGATTACAGACTGCACAACCTCTCTTGTATGTTCAAGACTATGATATGTGTTGTGCTTGGGCGATCTTTCCAAGAGCATCTTGCTGGAATATTCTTCGGCTAATTGGATAATCATCAGCTTTTTCTTGCTTTGTTATACCCAAAATCAAGAATTATTTGTTCAGATTCTACTATAAAATCTTTGTTGTGATTAATGGCAGCAATCAACTTCTTGAATCTCTGTCTTTGCTGCCGGGTATTCAAATTTTGGACTGATATATGGGATGCCGAGATTTAATCCGCGAAGGATAAACAATATTGCCAAAATTGCTGCGAAAGTTGGAATCAACTTGTTGATTTTTGAACGCAGATTGAAATTTATTACTTTGCCAAGCATTGCTGTTGCAAACATAATTGGAGTTGTACCAAGTCCGAACAAAGCCATATACAAGGCGCCTTCAATCCATCCGTTAGTGGAAACAGCACCGGCGATTCCAACATAAACAAACCCGCATGGTAGAATTCCATTTAGTAATCCAATTGTAAACAGAGAGCGGTTTGTTCTTTTACTAATCAGTTTAGAAAAATTAGTCTTTAGAAATTTTACTATTGCCGTGTAAAAGCTGAGTTCCGAAACGCGTGTTTTAATTTTACGTGGAATTAAAACATAGAGCAGAATAAGAGCACCAATTGCTATTGAAACATATTGCTGCAAACCAAAGAGGATTAACCTGCTGCCGAATAATCCGAACAGCGCACCGAGTATTGAATAAGTAATAATTCTTCCAAGGTTGTACAAAAGTCTGCCGAGAAAAACTTGAAGTTTGCTTTCACCAAAAACCGGCAGCGCTAAAGCAATTGGTCCGCACATACCTACACAATGTAAACTCCCAACAAAACCAACTATAAATCCTGTCCAGACTTCCATTAGTTCACCATAACAAGTTTTTCGTTGTAATAAGAATTTCCCTTTGCGCTCCAATCAACTTTTATTTTCCACAAACCTTTATCCAAAGATGAAGTAGATAAAGTTTGTGTGTTAGTTGAATCGGGAGATACAGCTACGGAAAAATCTTTTGCCTTATTATCGGGGCGGTAAAGAACAATATTGCCGGAATAATCTTTCGAATCGAAAATCTTTGGAAATGAGAAGACTAAATTCGGGACAGCAACGGAAATATCTATTTGTTCAGGCAAGTTCTGTGTTCTATTTATCTTATCAATCTGTCCTTGGTACTCAATTCCTTTCGAATAATAATTCTCTGTTTCAAGGCTAACATCTTGATTCATAAAAATGAATACCATTACCAAAGTAACTACAACAAATAAAATGTAGGTTACTGCTATACCGAAACCCCAGTTCAATTTTAACTTCATTACTTAACCTTTCCTAAAAAAGAAGTATTAATCACATCCAAAATTTTATTGCCGGATTTAACGGCAATCTTGATTGGTGTTTTCAAATATTTAATTTCACTTTTGGGTAATATAACTAAGAACTTTGCTTCGGTAACACCTTGCGGTTCTACAGATAAATCTTTCCCAATTATTTTTATTTCGCCTTGAATGTTTTCCAGTTCTACCGAAACACCAAACTTGTTGAATGTTTTGTTAACGATTTTTAGATCGTAAAAGTTGCTAAGTTTTTCGCCAGGCTGTTCCTGGAATAACATTCCCGGAGTTCTTAAGATGCTCAATTCAACTTGTGTTCTATTAGTCATCAAAATAGAAATTAGAGAAACAAGAATTAACAAAACGATAGTATACCCAATTGCTCTTGGTGTAAAAAGTGTTTGCCTCTTTGTTTCAATTTGAGTTTTGGAAGCATAGCGGATTAAACCCTTTGGCTTGCTGATTTTTGTCATCACGGAATCGCAAACATCAATACATGCTGTGCAGTTTACACATTCAAGCTGGGTTCCGTTGCGTATATCAATTCCGGTAGGGCAAACATCAACGCACTGACCGCAATCAATACAATCGCCATTGGTATTTTCTTCACCCTTCTTAAGTTTACCGCGAGGTTCTCCGCGTTTGTAATCATAATGAATTACTACTGAGTTTTGATCGAGCATTACACCTTGAAGTCTGCCGTAAGGACAAACCAATGTACAAGCTTGCTCACGGAAATAACTGAATACGAAGTAAAACAGTCCCGAGAAAATTACGATTGCTAAGAAAGTGCCGAAATGCTCACCGGGACCATCACTGATGAAGTGGTAGAGTTTATCAACACCGATAATATATGAAAGGAAAGTATTGGCTATTAAAAACGAAATTGTGAAGAAGATAATCTGCTTTGTTGTTTTTTTGAAAATTTTAATACCGCTCCATGGTGCAGCTTTTAGTGCGCGCTGCTTTTGCCAATCGCCCTCAATCCAATACTCAATTTTGCGGAAAACCATTTCCATAAAAATAGTTTGCGGACAGATCCAGCCGCAGAAAAGTCTTCCGTAAACAACTGTAAATAAAAAGACTGAAACGATTATGGCTATCATAGTAAGAGCAAAGAGATGGAGATCGTGCGGACCAAAAGGAACGCCGAAAATTACAAAGTGGCGGTCAATTACATTTAGTAACAGCAACGGATGCCCGCCAATTTTGATGAACGGGGCACCAAATAAAAAGGCTAAAAGGAAAACGCTTAAAATACTTCTCGCAGTATAAAATTTACCGGATGGCTTTTTGGGAAATATCCATTTTCTTTTGCCTTCTTGAGTTACAGTTGCGAGTGAATCTCGAAAGGCTTCTTCTTGGTGAGGTGTGTTTTGATTTTCCATGGCGATGTTTTTTTGTTGTCTTCAATGATCGAAGACAGATGAAAATGGGATGACCATCCAAGGATGGACATCCCGAAAAAATAATTAACTTTTAACAGCAGCTGCTGTTGAATCAGCTTTTGGCTCTCCCCACTTAGTTCCTTCCGGCGCTTTAGGATTAGCCGGTTTTGTTCCTTGTAAAGAAAGAACATAGCTTGCAACAGCTTGCATCTTTTTAGAATCTAATTGTGTCTGCCAGCTTATCATACCTTTTGCCGGAACACCATTCTTAATTGTTTTAAATACATTTTTAATTCCGCCGCCGTTAATCCAATATTCATCAGTCAAATTTGGACCAACAAGACCGCCGCCATCGGCAGTATGGCAAGTAACGCAGTTCTTAGCAAAAATATCTTTGCCTTCGGAAAGAGTAGCGGCATCTTTAAGAAGAGTAACTGATTCTTCGTTAATGAACGCGCCGGTTTTAATAAGAATTTCTCTTTCCAAGCCGGCTTGTTTTACTTCAGCTAAATATTCTTTTGATTGTATTTGTCCGTCATCAAAGACGTGGAATACAAAAAGATAAATAACTGCCCAGATAATTGTACCATAGAATAAGAAATTGAACCATGGTGGGATGCGGTTATCCAACTCGCGGATTCCGTCAAAATCGTGATGGAACAATAAATCTTTTTCTTTTTCCATTGGCTGCAAACGTGTTAAGTAATTGGTAACGAGTCGAATTGGACGCAAGAAATCGTCACCCTCATTGTCGTTCTTCTCACTGTAAACAATAGCAAGCCAAAGTACAGCAAGAATAACAATGATAGTTAACACCAGCATAGTTCTCATCACAGCATCCAAATCAACAGAACCTTCTGTTGCAGCTGATGTTTGAGAATAGCTGAAAAATGAAATGGCAGCCAGAAAAACTGAGAACCAAATTTTATTTATTGACTTCATTTTTCATCTCAAAATTATTTTTGTTTTCTGAGTTAGAATCCAATGGAAGATTTTCCATATGGTTTATATAGCCTTTCTTTAATCGAATCACCCAAACTGTAGAGGCAATAAACAAGGCGAAGAACACCACAAGAGAAATAATTGGAACAATAGAATCGCCTTGCATTGATTTAAAGTATTCTGAAATCATTATTTGCCTGCCGCCTTATTGCCTTTAATATCTGTGCCTAAGCGCTGTAAGTATGAAATCAAAGCAATTATTTCTTTGTCTGATTCCGCCGGTGCGCCGTTATTTAATAAATCTTTAGTAATGGCATCTGCTTGCTTTAACAAGTCTTGCTCGGCAATTTCCTCATAACCTTCTGCATAAGGTACACCAAGAGACCTCATGGCATTAATTTTTGTCTTAGTTGTAGATACATCCAATGTCTGAGTATATAACCACGGATAGCGTGGCATAATAGAACCTGGCGACATTGAGCGGGGATCTTCCATATGTAAGAAGTGCCAGAGATTTCCATACTTACCTCCTTCACGCTGCAAATCCGGACCGGTTCGTTTAGAACCCCACAAGAATGGATGTTCATAAACTCCTTCGCCGGCTTTTGTGTATTCACCGTATCGTTCTGTTTCCGATCTAAACGGACGAACAAGCTGAGAGTGGCAAGAAACGCATCCTTCGCGAATGTAAATATCTCTGCCTTGTAGTTCCAAAGGAGTGTAAGGTTTTATGCTGGCTATAGTTGGAATGTTCGAATCAATTGCGAGCATTGGAATAATCTGTACAGCACCTCCAATAAGTATAACTACTAATGCTAATAGAGCAAACTTAACCGGGCGTTTTTCCAACCAGCGGTGGAACATTCCACGTTTAATTTTATCTGTAGCTTTTTCGATTGGCGAAGCTTCTGCTTCTTCATTTTTTATGAATGAACCTTGTTTAGCTGTAGCTAATAAATTGTAGATCAACAAAAACATTCCTAAGAAATAAAGGAAACCGCCAAACGAACGGATAACATGCATTGGCAGAATTTGTAATGTTGTTTCAAGGAAGTTAGGATATTGCAAAACGCCAAGCGGTGTGAATTGTTTCCACATAAGCGCTTGAGCAATTCCCGACCAATACATTGGAATTGCATAGAAAACGATTCCAAGCGTTGCTACCCAGAAATGTAAGTTGGCGAGTTTTTTCGAGAACAATTCCGTTCCCCACATTTTAGGTATTAACCAATAGAGAATACCAAACGACATCAAGCCGTTCCAGCCAAGTGCGCCAATGTGAGCGTGTCCAACAGTCCAATCTGTAAAGTGAGAAATAGCGTTCACATTTTTCAAAGACATCATTGGACCTTCGAACGTTGACATACCGTAAGCGGTAACAGCAACCACCATAAATTTTAGAATTGGATTATCGCGTACACGGTCCCAAGCACCGCGGAGAGTTAGCAATCCGTTTAACATACCGCCCCAAGATGGCGCGATAAGCATAATCGAAAATACTGTTCCGAGTGATTGAGCCCAATCCGGCAATGAAGAATATAACAAGTGATGTGGACCAGCCCAGATATATAAAAATATCAAAGCCCAAAAATGCAAGATTGATAGACGGTAAGAATAAACCGGTCTGTTTGCGGCTTTTGGCAAGAAGTAATACATCAAACCTAAGTAAGGAGTTGTTAAGAAGAACGCCACTGCGTTATGCCCGTACCACCATTGAACAAGCGCGTCTTGAACTCCGGCATAAACAGAATAGCTTTTGAACATTCCAACCGGAAGTTCGATTGAATTGACAACATGAAGAACCGTAATTGTTACAAACGTTGCAATGTAAAACCAAGCTGCAACGTAAATATGCTCTTCGCGGCGTTTAATAATTGTACCGAGCATGTTTGTGCCGAATGCCAGCCAAATAACCGCAATTGCTAAGTCGATTGGCCATTCAAGTTCTGCGTATTCTTTGCTTGTTGTAATACCAAGCGGAAGAGATACGGCTGCAGCAACAATAATTAACTGCCAGCCCCAGAAGTGAAATTGGCTTAAGAAATCGCTAAACATTCTTGCTTTCATCACACGTTGCAGCGAATAGTAAACTCCGCCGAATATGATGTTTCCAACAAAAGCAAAAATTACAGCGTTTGTATGGAGAGGTCTTATTCTACCGAACGTAATGTATTGAAGACCAAGATTTAGCTCCGGTATATAGAGCTGAATAGCTATGATCAAACCGACGAGCATTCCAACAACGGCAAAAATTACAGCCGCTAACATGAACTGCTTGACGATCTGGTTGTCGTAACTGAATTTCTCCAACTGCATTCAGAGAACTCCTTGTTTTATTGATAGTTTCGAGCTGCGAGCATCAAGCAGATAGAATTGATTTCTATTTTTTAGCTGTGCCCTTTGCTTTTTTGTTTTCGTCAAATAAAATTCTAACCGATGGTGTGTACTTATCATCGTACTGACCGGATTTAACAGCCCATAAATATGCTGCCAAAAATCCCAATGCGACTAACAAACTTGCGCCTATAAGTACAATTACAATCTGCATTATAAAAGACCTTTCTTCTTTGCAGAAATATTAACTGATAAAGTTGTAAAGACTACTGCTGAAATTGAGCTAACCGGCATTAGAACAGCGGCAATTAGAGGAGAGAGTGTTCCGCTAAACGCAAAGCTCAATCCAATAACATTATATACGAAAGATAAAATAAAACTTGCTACGATAATTTTCTTACTTGTTTTTGAAAAAGCAATAAAATCTTTAATACGGTTAAAAGATTTTGAATCCAGAATTCCGTCGCATGCCGGGGAAAAATTGTTTGTATCGTCGGAAATTGAGAGACCGATATTGCTCTGCTTCAAAGCGCCCGCATCATTCAAGCCATCGCCAAACATTAAAACTTTTTTACCATTCTTCTGAAGTTCTTCAACAAAACTAAGCTTATCGTGGGGAGATTGGCGGAAATGAAATTCGTTGTCATAACCGAAGAATTTTCTGAGATTCTCTTTTTCACCTTCATTATCGCCGGAAAGTAGAGCAAGGCCGTAATCCTTTTCCAAGTTGGAAATCAGTTCGCTGAGACCTTCTCTATACTTGTTTGTAATCTCAAAGTAGCCAAGAGCTTCGTTGTTGATGGAAACATAAACTTTTGTGGAAAGATTTTCATCTGCAATCTGCTCATCAACAAAATGCTTTGAGCCAATACGCAAAATCGTTCCGCCAAACTTTGCTTCTATTCCTTTTCCAGGCTGCTCGCTGTATTTATCAGATGAAAGAATTTTTTCTTCTTGAACGAAATTAAAAATTGCCAAACTTAGCGGGTGTGTAGAGTTTCTTACTGATGATTTGATGAAGCGAAATTCTTCTTGCGATAAATCCTTACCGATGAACTTTACATTTGCCGCGCCGTTTTCAGTAATTGTTCCGGTCTTGTCAAATACAATCGTATCAATAGAAGCAAGCGCTTCTACTACGTGAGTATGTTTCAAGTAAAGCTTATTCTTTCCGAAAATCCTTAAGGTGTTGCCTAATGTAAATGGAGTTGATAACGCAAGCGCACATGGACATGCTACAATTAAAACTGCTGTTACTGCGTTAAATGCCAAAGTTATGTTGGATGACCAAATTATTCCGGCGGCAATAGCAAGCACTATTACACCAAAAGTAAAATACTTACTGATTGTGTTTGAGAATGATGTAATGCCGGATTCTTCGCTAACGCTGCTTTTCTTAAATGCTTTGCTGTTCCATAATTGGGTTAGATAACTTTGCGAAACTTCTTTAATAGTTTCTATCTCGATTGCGCCGCCAACTTGTTTACCGCCGGCGTAAATCATTTCGCCATTTTTTTTCTCAACCGGAACAGCTTCGCCGGTTACAAAGCTGTAATCAATATTTCCGTTTCCCTTAATCAATATTGAATCGGCTGGAATCAACTCGTTGTTGCGTACGATTATTCTTTCACCAACAACAAGCTTTTCAACCGGAATGGTTGTTTCTCTATTTCCTTTATGAACAGTAACTGCAATTGGAAAATATGATTTGTAGTTGCGCTCAAAATTTAGTGTCTCGTAAGTTTTGTTTTGGAAAAGTTTTCCGATGAGCAAAAAGAAGATCAGTCCGGCGAGAGAATCCAAAAAGCCGGAACCATTAAGAAACGCTATATCAATTAGGCTTCGCAAGAAAAGGACTAAAATTCCAAGCGCGAGAGGAACATCAATATTAACAATTCGTTTCCGTAAGCCTTTCCAAGCGGAAATGAAATAATCGCTGGAACTATAAAAGAAAACCGGAAGCGAAAGAATAATATTCAAGACAGCAAAAATCTTTTTCAGTTCTTCATGTTGAGCAATGTTGATTGATAAGTATTCGGGAAAACTTAAAAGCATAATATTGCCGAAGCAAAAACCGGCAATTCCAATTTTGTAGTAAAGACTTTTGTATTCGCTTTTTGTTTTCTCTTCTTTCTTATCTTCCAGATTTAGTAATGGTTCGTAGCCAATTGAATCGAGCAGTCCTACAATCTTTTTCAGAGAAGTTGTTTTTTCCAGATAGGTAATAAACAGTTTCTTCTGAAGAAAATTTACTTTGGAAGAAATGATTCCGTTATCAAGATTGTAAAGGTTTTCCAGAATCCAGATGCAAGAACTGCAGTGCATTTGCGGAATATCAAACGTTACGTTGGTTTTTATATCGTTGGAAAAATCAATGAGTTTTAATTTGAGATCGTGATCGTCGAGAAAATCATAATTGCGTTTGGTATGGTATTTACGTGTTGCGCCGGGGTTCTTATCAATCGAGTAGTAATTACAAAGATTGTTTTCATCCAGAAGCTCAAAAACAGTTTTACATCCATTACAACAGAAAATTTTCTCGTTGAGTTTAATGGATTCATCCGGGCATTCATCACCGCAGTGGTAACAAGCCGTTTTTGTGTTAACAGTTTTTTCGAGTAATTCTGTCTGTTCCAATCGTATTAGTTTTTGGGGTGATTAATTCTTTTGCCCAAATTAATAATTTTAGACGTTATATCGAAATAAAATTGGACTTTGAGAACCGAGATTAAGAATTTGCACATCAAAAATTTGAGGAAGTTGTGGAATCACTTAAAGGAAAAATTGTTTTTATAACCGGAGCTTCATCCGGAATAGGAAAATCATGCGCGTATGCTTTTGCCGCAAAAGGAGCCAACTTAGTTATTAGTGCGCGCAGAGAAAAAATTGTAGAAGAGGTTGCTAAAGACATCCGTGAAAAATTTGGCGTGAAGGTTTATACTATTAAGCTTGATGTACGAAACCGTGAAGAGATTACAAAAGCAGTTTCTGCTTTGCCGGATGAATGGAAGGGAATTGACATTCTTATTAATAATGCCGGACTCGCACGCGGAATGGATAAATTTTACGATGACGACCCTAACGGCTGGGATGAAATGATTGATACTAATGTGAAAGGATTACTCTTTGTTACTCACGCCATTTTACCGGGAATGATTGAAAGAAAGTTTGGGCACATTATTAACATTGGCTCAATTGCCGGACGCGAAGCCTATCCCAAAGGTGCAGTTTACTGTGCAACCAAACACGCAGTTGATGCAATCACGCGCTCACTTAGAATGGACACAATAGATAAAAACATTTTAGTAAGCACCATAGATGCCGGAATGGTTGAAACCAACTTCAGCAACATTCGCTTCGGCGATCCGGAAAAAGCTAAAAATGTTTACAAAGGTTTAACTCCACTTACCGGCGACGATATTGCAGACGCTGTTGTGTTTTGTGCAAGCCGTCCCGCCCATGTTAACATTGCTGAGATTACTTTACTCGCAGCGCGGCAAGCATCGGCAACAATTTCTTATAGAGAATAGTATATAAAAAAAAGAGGCTGGCAGATGCCAGCCTCTTTCCGACTAATAGTAACCACAATTTACAGAGTACTTTTCAAGTTTTTAGTACATCTCTTTACAAGGATTAAAATCCAGATTCGAAATAAAATACTTAATTAGAAAAAAGTTGTTTGGCTGCTTTTCCCGGATTATAAAATATGAACCGGTATAAGCGTAAGGATGCTTTGTCTCAAACGAACTAACCGAAAAGCCGAAAGAACCGTAATCATAAACTTCATTTCCTCCGGACCAGATTTTTTCTGGGTTCGCTCTGAACGAATGAATTTTTATACCGGCTTTTGCCTGCTTCATATAGTTTTCTCTAACAGCACTTTTTCCGCGCAAAACAGGCTGAAAATTCGGTACCAGAATTACGTCTTCCGTGTAATACTTAAGCAAAGTTTCGTAATCGCTTTTGTAAATAGCTTCTTCAATTATGCGGTTTGTTTCCTTCAACGATTTTTCTAATGAGGCATCGTTTGCAATTTTTGTTTTCTCTTGTTTGTCCGCACCCTGATCTTTACACGAAATAAAAACGGCAACAAGGAGGTAAAAAGATAACTGTAAAAAGAATTTCCCAGTTCTCAATTATCACCTCAAAAAAATATTCTGTTGTTTAATTAATAAAAATAACTTACATCACCGGCGCCTTCGCGCAATACTTCCGGTTCTTCCCGGCTTAAGTCAATAATACTCGAAGGTTCTCCATCTAAAGGACCAACAGAAAGCATTAGGTCAACCTGGTTCTCAAAGATCAACTTAATTTCTTCCGGATTGTATAGCAGTTCGCCATTTCGCTTTGTAACACTTGTGCTAACAATCGGATTCCCAAGTTCTTTGGTTAATTCCAAAGCGATATTATGATCGGGCACACGTATTCCAACTGTCTCCCGTTTTGTCCATAATTTTTTAGGAACTTCTTTGGCTGCGGGCAGAACAAAAGTGTACGGACCCGGCAGCAGTTTTTTCATTGTTTTATATGCATAATCTGAAACCCTGGCGTATTTGGCGATGTCTTTTAAGTTGGGGCAGATAAAGCTAAACAATTTTGTCCCGGCATCTTGCTTGATGTAATACACTCGCTCAAGCGCTTCTCTGTTAAATATGTCGCAACCAATACCGTAAACCGTGTCGGTTGGATAAATAACAACACCACCGCTTCTTAATACTTCAACCGCTTTATTGATGAACCTTAATTGAGGCGTAACCGGATGAAGTTCGTAGTATTCCATAATATACTCCTTCCTTAATAGATTGATAACTAAGCAGAATAGATTGAAATTTTGCCGCGCGCAAAAACAACTGCGGCGTTATACACACACCCGCTCTTGTTGGAATAAACGTTTTTTTTGTGGAAATGGTTCTGGAAAGAATTTAGAACAGCTTTTCTCTGCATCTCGAGGTTCTTCGAAAAAGTTCTGCCTTAAGTAAGCGAGTTATAAACAAATTGTCAATAGCTAATTTTTGTTATTTTTATCCCGTCACAATTTTGCCGTGGGATGAAAAATTTTAAGGGAATTTCAAAACAAGTTGTAATTCTGGGGATGGTAAGTTTGTTTACAGACTTTGCCAGCGAAATGCTCTATCCTATAACACCCCTATTTCTAACTGCTGCACTTGGCGCTTCCATGACGATGGTTGGCTTGATTGAAGGCATTGCGGAAATTACCGCCGGTTTTCTAAAAGGTTATTTTGGGGCGTTGTCTGATAAACTTGGCAAGCGCTCAATATTTGTTGTGATTGGCTATGGGTTATCCGGCGCTGTAAAATCTATTCCCGGAATAATAGCTTCGGTTCCATCAATTGTAACCGCTCGTATAATAGATAGGATTGGAAAGGGAATAAGAACAGCTCCGCGTGATGCTCTGCTTGCCGCAGAAGCAAATGGAAACACCGGCGCTGTGTTTGGATTTCACCGCGGAATGGATACACTTGGGGCAGTACTTGGACCTCTTGCGGCGCTTGCGTTACTTTACTTTTTACCGAATCAATATCAAACAATTTATTTGATTGCTCTCGTTCCTTCACTTTTTGCATTTGGTTTTACACTTGCTGTAAAAGAAAAGAAAACTTCAGTTTGGGCTCCAAAGAAAAACCTCTATTCACAATTCTGGAAAGTAGCGCCGAGGGAATACAAGAAATTGTTAATTACAATTGTTCTTTTTTCACTTGTCAATAGCAGCGATGTGTTCCTCATTCTTAAATCAAAGGATATTTCCGGTTCGGATATAACTTCGATTCTCGGTTATGTCTTTTACAATTTCATTTATGCAGTAGCTTCTTATCCAATCGGATTATTAGCTGACCGCTTTGGCAAAAGAAAAATGTTTGCCGCCGGTTTGTTCATCTTTGCGCTGGTGTATTTTGGTTTTGGAGTAAGCGAAAATTCTCTGCTGGTTTGGGTTTTGTTTACTTTGTACGGAATCTATGCGGCTTCAACCGAAGGAGTTTCTAAAGCTTGGGTTTCCGATCTTGTTCCGGCTGAGTTTCGCGGAACGGCAATTGGCTTGCTAACAATGCTTTCAAGTTTTGCTGTAATGCTCGGTTCATTTCTCACTGGAATTTTGTGGGATCAGTTTGGCTCACAAGTTCCGTTTCTGCTTTCCGCTATTATCAGTTTAGGAATTGCAGTTTCACTCTATTTATCAAAGAAGAGTTTTTCTTAGCGGCTTTGCGTCTCTGCGAGATATTTTTTCTCGCAAAGGCGCTAAGGCGCAAAAGCAATTCTTCATTCTCAAACTCCATTTTGCTATTTTTGACCGGTTATTAGGAAAGATTAATGCACAAAAATAAATTAGCAGTTGTTGCTGTTAGCGGCGGAATGGATAGCTGTGTTACGGCGGCAATTGCAAATCAAGAATATAGATTGGCTCTGATTCACATTAATTATGGACAGCGAACACAAACGCACGAGTTGAGCTCGTTTAATGAGATTGCAAATTTCTATAATGTTGAAAAACGGTTGGTGATTGATCTAAGGCATTTTGCACAGATTGGCGGCTCATCGCTTACAGATAATTCTATTGAAGTTACGAAAGCAGATTTAGGCAGTCACGAAATTCCAAGCTCTTACGTTCCGTTTAGGAATGCGAACATATTAAGCGCATGCACAAGCTGGGCAGAAGTTATTGGCGCGAGTGCTATTTTTGTTGGTGCTGTTTACGAAGACGCAAGCGGTTACCCGGATTGCCGTCCTGAGTTTTTTAGCGCTTACGAAAAAATGATTGATCTTGGCACAAAGCCGGAAACAAAAATAAAAATTGAAACTCCGATCATTCATTTTTCTAAAGCAGATATTGTTAAAAAGGGAATTGAACTTGGAGCTCCTCTTCACTTAACCTGGTCGTGCTATCAAAGTGAAGATGCAGCTTGCGGAGTTTGCGATAGCTGCGCTTTCCGTCTGCGCGGTTTTGAACAAGCCGGCGTTGAAGATCCGATTCCGTACAAAATTAGACCGAAGTATTGAGTGAAGAGCACCGGCTCGTTATGATAACAAAAGAAATAATATACCGCGAATTTAAAATTGAGCATGGATAAGAACCCTCCTCTTTTTCCCTTTTCTTGAATTGCTTCAAAGCAATAAATTTTTCATCAAACAATTAGGTAAGTCAATGCAAGATAAAACTAAGATTTTGGTTACGTTCCCAAATCCAAACCCGGAACGGGATTACACAGTAATTCATTATGCGCCGGAGTTCACCTCTGTTTGTCCGGTAACCGGACAGCCGGATTACGCAACAATAGTTCTGGAATACATCCCGGATAAAATTTGCGTGGAGCTAAAGTCGTACAAGTTTTATCTGCAATCTTATCGCAACGATGGAATCTACTTTGAAGCAGTTACAAATAAAATAGCTAACGATCTTATCAAAATTATGAAACCGCGTTATCTAAAAGTGCTGGCAAAGTTCAACACACGCGGCGGAATTTCTTCTGATATAATCGTTGAGCATAAAAAAAGAAAATAGCCGGGTTGTATTTAGGCTATCCAAATTTTATAACTGACGAGAATTCAATGAACAAAAATCATTGAACTAAAAAGGAGAAACCATGGCTAAGAAAATTATTAAACACAGTTGGGCTGAACCGTACAAAATTAAAATGGTTGAGCCGATAAAAGTTACCGACAAGCCTTACAGACAAAAAGCCGCGAAAGAGGCCGGCTACAATACATTCTTATTAAAGAGCGAAGACGTTTACATTGATTTATTGACCGACAGCGGTACCAACGCAATGAGCGATTATCAATGGGCTGGATTAATGATGGGCGATGAAGCATATGCCGGAAGCAAAAACTTCTATCATCTCTGGGATAATGTAAAAAAATATTATGGAATGCCATACTTCGTTCCAACGCATCAAGGTCGCGCCGCAGAGCATATGATTTCCAAAATCATGATTAAGCCGGGCGATTTCATTCCGGGTAATATGTACTTTACCACAACACGCGTTCATCAAGAATTAGCCGGCGGAACATTTGTTGATGTTATTATAGATGAAGCTCACGACGCGCAAAGTAAACATCCATTCAAAGGAAACATTGATCCAAATAAATTGGAAGCGTTGATTAACAAAGTTGGTGCAAAGAAAATACCATACGTTTGCATTGCCGGACCGGTAAACATGGCTGGCGGTCAGCCATTCTCTATGGCTAACCTAAAAGAAATTGCAACGCTTGCAAAAAAACATGGAATCAAACTTTGGTTTGATGGAACCCGCGCAACTGAAAACGCTTACTTCATTCAACAAAAAGAAAAAGGTTACGAAAAGAAAACAGTTGCTCAAATATTAATAGAAATTTGCTCTTACTTTGACGGCATGTGGGTTAGCGCTAAGAAAGATTTGCTTGTAAACATTGGCGGTTTTATCGCCACAAGAAATAAAAGAGTGTTTGATGAAGCACGCAATATGGTTGTTATTTATGAAGGACTTCACAGTTACGGTGGTTTAGCCGGACGTGATATGGAAGCTATGGCTCGCGGAATTGAAGAAATGGTGAAACCGGAAAACATCAGCATGCGCGTTAAGCAAGTTGAGTATTGCGGCAAAGAGCTTGAATCTTACGGAATACCACTTGTTAAACCTTACGGCGGTCATGCAATTTTCTTGGATGCAAAATTATTCTTACCTCATCTAAAACAAGATCTTTTCCCGGCTCAATCATTAGCGGCAGAAATTTATGAAGACAGTGGTGTGCGTGGAATGGAACGAGGACTTGTTTCATCCGGCCGCGATCCTAAGACCGGCGAGAACCGCTATCCAAAATTGGAGCTTGTTCGCTTAACCTTTCCGAGACGCGTTTACACACAATCTCATATTGATGTTATGGTTGAATCTATTGCGGAAGTTTTTGATAAACGCAAAAAGATCAAAGGTTTGAAGATGGTTTACGAGCCGAAATATTTAAGATTCTTCCAGGCACGTTTTGTTAAGCTGTAATCGCTAACTCATCTTAAAATTCTTATCTTCGCGGAGCCGGTCATTTGGAAATTTGCCCGGCTCAATTATAAGTATAATACCGGTTGTTTTAATTATAATCCGAAAGCACAACAAGATTAACCATAATAATTTATTTCGGGTTTGATAAATCAAACTCCACAATTTATTGTAGGGGCTTCATTCATGAAGACCGCCTAGATAATTTGTTATGGACTAATGATGGATCTAATTCACACAACGGATTTAATAACATATTGATAAAAAGAAATTTTTATGGAGCCGCTTAAAATAAAAGAGAGTTTTATTCAAGATCGTGATAGTCTGTTTCATGATTCCGATTTGATTAAAGAGCCTTTCAAGTTTTCAGTAAGATGGAGCTTGCTGGTTGAGGAATATATTCTTCGCGTTCTCAGCGGCGTAAAAATGGAATGCGCGGTTGCTTCTGTTGGAAGTTTTAGCAGAAGAGAATTATCTCCATTCTCCGACATTGATTTGATGTTTGTTTTCGAAAATGTGAAAGGAAATGAAAAGTTAATTCAAAGTTGCGTAACAAATCTTTGGGATGCCGGAATTGAAGTGTCTCATACAGTCCGGGAATTTTCCGATATAAAAAAATTTTTAGAAGAAGATTTGGAAGCCTTCACACAGTTCTTTGATACACGTTTTATTATTGGAAGCGAAAAACTTTACAAGAAATGGAACGAGAGTGTTACTTCTTCTCTTAATACAAAAGTTAAGAAGAGACTTCTGGAAGAATACTTTGCCGATATCCGCGAGCGCTATAAGAAATATGGCGATTCAGCTAAAGTGTTGGAGCCAAATGTAAAATATACTGCCGGCGGCTTGCGCGATTTGCAAGTGATTGAGTGGATGTACTGCTTAAAAAATGAAACACTTATTAATGTTCAGGAAGAAATAACTCAGTCGGAAAATTTCTTTCAGCTACTGAAGAAGAATGGAATGCTTGTACCGCGCGCAGTTGTAAGACTTAGCGAGAGCTACAAAATGGTTTTGAATGCGCGCAACCTTTTGCATCTAATCTCCAATCATAAAAATGACCGGCTTGAATTTGATTACCAGGAGAAAGTTGCCAACCTTCTCGGTTATACAGGAAAAAACTGGCACGCTTACATGAAAAAATATTTTGAGGCAACAAATGTTATTAAGCGTTTCTGCCGCACGATGCGTAAGCGTTTTGAAGAAGAAATAACTCCTTCCGTTAGCGACTACCTGACCATTGAGCTTGATGATGATTTTGCTCTGAAGAATGGAAATGTTTGCCTTGTGCGGGAAACTAAACTTGGAATGAGCGGCATACTGCGCGCGTTCTACTACCGCGGATTGCACAATGCGCGTTTTGAAGAAAATCTCCGCTCACAAATAATTGAAGAAGTTTTTGATCTTGAAGAGAACCACATTCACGAACATAAATCTTCAGTTTTCTTCAGAGAGATAATGAAGCTTCCAAAGAATGTGGGTACACTTCTTACATTAATGAATGAACTTGGTGTGCTCGCCGCGTTCTTGCCGGAGTTCAAAGAGTTAGTCGGTTTCTTTCAGCCTGGAGTTTACCATTGTTACACTGCTGATGAGCACACTTTAATTGCTCTTGCCAACGTTGAAAAACTTAGCGAAGAAACTACCGTGCTCGGCAAATTATATCAAAGTTTGCGGGATAAGGATATTTTGTTTCTCGCAATTTTATTTCACGATATAGCAAAACCAATCAGCGTTTCCGGTCACGAAATTATTGGCGGCGAGATTGCAAACTCCGTAATGGAGCGTCTTGGCTTTTCGTTTGAAGAAATTGAAATGGTTCAGTTCCTCGTTAATCATCATTTAACAATGGAACAAGTTGCCTTCCGTAGAAATCTTAATGATCCTTCAACACTCGATAACTTTGCTCAAATATTTCCTTCGCCCGAACATCTTGATTTACTTTACTTGGTTACTTATGCTGATCTCTCCGCCGTTTCGCCTGCAGTTTGGACTCAATGGAAAAGTGATTTGCTGGATGAACTTTACCGCAAGACAAAAATTATGTTGGATGAGCGAATCAGCGGACAAGAAATGCTCTCGGATAATCTAAAAGAAATTATGAGCAGCTCGGAAGTTTACTGGGAAGAGAATATTAAGGATCATATCGAATCTATTGATGACATCGGCTATCTGCATCACTTTTCTGTTGAAGAAATCAACCAGCACATTGATGAAATTGAAAAGGGTTCTGCCGTTTCGGTTTTCTATAAGGAAGAAGAAGCGTTTACTAATGTTACAATAATTACCCGCGATAGAGATGCGCTGCTTTCACGTCTGTGCGGTGCGCTGGCGATTAATGATCTTAACATTCACGATGCAAAAATCTTTACACGCAAAGATGGAATCGTTATAGACAGCTTCAATGTAACAGATTTTAGAGCCGGACATAAAGTTGAACAAGAGCGATATAAAAAAATCACTCACGATTTAGAGCTTGCCGTGCAAAACGAGCTTCAGATTGTGAAAGAGTTCAACAATATCAAGTCCAAGTGGTGGCGCATTGAGAACAAACTCTTCAAGCGAAAAGGCAAAGTTAAAATCGCATTCGAAAAACATGAGCGCTACACAATTGTTGATGTTTACTCGCCGGATAGACTTGGCTTGCTTTATCAAATCACTAAAAAACTAAATGAACTTGGATTATCAATTTACTTCGCAAAAATTTCTACAAAAGCGGATGATATTATAGATGCTTTCTACATTTTGGACCGTCACCGCAAAAAAGTTTCAACTTATCAGTACGAACTTA
This sequence comes from Stygiobacter sp. RIFOXYC2_FULL_38_25, assembly GCA_001803165.1. GTDB lineage: Bacteria > Bacteroidota > Ignavibacteria > Ignavibacteriales > Melioribacteraceae > Stygiobacter. The sequence continues at coordinate 63,519 of MHAZ01000017.1, forward strand.
TTACTCACGAATTAACTCAAACAATTGAAGAAATGTTATAGGTGTTAAATTGAATTTTATGAACAAAACTAATCCGATTGGATTTTTCGACTCCGGAATAGGGGGATTAACTGTTGTTAAAGCTGTAACACGACTAATGCCAAATGAAAACATTGTTTACTTTGGAGATACAGCACGTGTGCCGTACGGTTCAAAATCGAACGACACTGTAGTAGAATACTCAATCCAAGCAGCAAATTTTTTATTAAGGAAAAATATTAAACTGCTCGTTGTTGCTTGCAACACAGCTTCTTCAGTTGCGCTAAATGAGCTTCGCAAGTTCTTAACAGTTCCGGTTATTGGTATGATTGAACCCGGCGCTAAAATGGCTTTGAGTGAATCGAAAAATAAACGCATCGGTGTAATTGGAACGCGCGCTACAATTAACAACAAAGCTTACGCGCACGAATTAAAACGCCTTAATCCAAAAGCAAAAGTATTTGAAGAAGCTTGCCCGCTTTTCGTTCCCCTTGCAGAAGAAGGCTGGCTTGATCATAAAGCTACCGAGCTTATAGCTAAAACCTATCTTTCAGAAATGAAAGAAAACAAAATAGATAGCCTCATTTTAGGATGCACTCATTATCCAATTCTTGCAGATATAATTCAGAAAGTTGTTGGCAAAAGTGTAAAGTTGGTTGATAGCGGAACACCGGCTGCGAGATTAGTGGAAGATTATCTCAACGGACGCGGTTTGCGCAATCAGTCTGTTCATCATGGGCAAAGCGAGTTTTACGTTAGTGATGTACCTACCAAATTCCGTGAGATTGCAGAGATATTTTTAGGAAAGAAAATTACTCATCTGCACAAAGTTGAATTAGAAGAACTAACTAACGAGTGATTCTAGATGCTAGATGCTTGATGCTAGTAACTGGATAAATGGAATTGAGCTATAGGAATTTAGAAATATGGAAATTGGCAAAGGAAGTTGTGGTTGAAATTCACGAGATGAGTTTAATGCAACTTCCCAAGTTTGAGATGTACGAAGTCGGCTCACAAATCAGACGATCAAGCAAATCTGTAAGAGCAAATATTGTTGAAGGTTACGGAAGAAGATATTATAAACAAGAATTTATTCATCACTTGATAATTGCGATTGCATCAAATGATGAAACTTGTGATCATTTAGAAACGCTTTATGAAACGAAATCGCTTACGGATGAGGCGCTTTATACAAGCCTTCACACAAAAATTGAGTTACTTGGCAAGAAGATCAATGCTTTTATCCAAGCAGTAAAAGAAGAACACCAAAGCCCACGCTAAGTCTGTCTCTTTTATCCAGCATCAAGTATCCAGTATCTAGTTACGCATTCAGTTTATACATAGCTATTCCGCAAATAGTTTTTGCGTCGCAAATTTCATTAGTGCGAATCTTCTCATCAATCTCTTCCAGCGTCATTTCAACTAATTCAATTCCTTCTTCACCTTCTTCTCTTGCATGATCTCCAAACGTCAATTCCTTTGTCAGGTAAATGTGCAAAACTTCGTTACAAAAGCCGGATGTCGTAATTATCTGACCAAGTTTAGAAATGTTAGCGGTGGTGTAGCCGGTTTCTTCTTTTAACTCGCGAGCAGCACACTTCATCGGGTCTTCATTCTTATCCAATTTGCCTGCCGGTAATTCGTACAAAACTGTTTTGTGAGGCCAGCGGAATTGTTTTATCAATACAAGCTTGCCGTCATCTTTAACTGCAACAGCAACAGCACCTCCTGGATGAACAACAGTTTCGCGGTGAACTATTTTTTCTGAACCTTCAAATTTTACTTCCTCAACTCTAATATCAACTACTTTCCCTTTGAATGGAGTTTCACTTTTCAAGATTTCGTACTTCATTAATTACCTTTCAAAAATTTCGGTGCAAAGTTAGTGAAAATGTGTAATCTGAACGCCAAAAAAATAATTCAGAATTCTAACTTCAACTAACTATTTTAAAGTGTGGTCTTGTAAAATATTTCACTCGGAGTAAAGATGAGTATTTCCCGCTTTCAAGTTTGTATTCTTCTTCTGTCACTTTTTATTCTTTCAGCTAAACTGCATGCCCAAGAATATTTGCAAAAATATTATCCGGAAACAGATCCGTTGGTAATCAAGCAAATAGAGAAATGGCAAGACATTAAATTCGGATTGCTAATGCACTGGGGTCCATATTCTCAATGGGGAATTGTTGAATCATGGTCTATTTGTTCGGAAGATGAAGGCTGGTGCGCCCGCAAGACGGATAACTATGTTGAATACAAAAAGGAATATGAGAATCTCAAGAAAACTTTCAATCCCACTAAATTCGATCCAAGTAAATGGGCAGAGGCGGCGAGTAATGCCGGAATGAAGTACGTTATCTTTACTACAAAACACCATGATGGTTTTTGTATGTTCGATACCAAGCAGACCGATTATAAAATCACTGATAAAGAAACTCCGTTTAGTATTAATCCCAAGGCAAATGTTACCAAAGAAATTTTTGATGCATTCCGCAAAAAGGGATTTATGACCGGCGCATATTTTTCAAAACCGGATTGGCACAGCGAAAATTATTGGTGGTCATACTTTGCAACTCCGGATAGAAATGTGAATTATCAAATAAGTAAATATCCTGAACGTTGGAAAAAATTTGTTGAGTTCACACATAATCAAATTATGGAATTGATGACCGATTACGGAAGAGTTGATATTCTCTGGCTTGATGGCGGATGGGTGAGAGTTAAAACTGATGCAGAAGTTAGAGAGCAATTGTTGAGTTCAAATTATGCGGCGCGTCCGCAGAGCCAGGATATAAATATGCCGGAACTGGTGCGCAAGGCAAGAGAGAAACAGCCCGGACTAATTGTAGTAGACCGCGCTGTTGAAGGTCCATATCAAAATTATCTTACGCCTGAAAATCAAGTTCCCGGTAAGTTGCTTCCATATCCGTGGGAGTCTTGCATTATAATGGGAGGCGGATGGAGTTATGCTTTCGATGCGAAATATAAAACTCCACACGAAGTAGTTCACTTGTTGGTTGATATTGTTTCTAAAGGTGGAAATCTACTTCTCAACATTGCGCCATCGCCGGAAGGAACCTGGGATGAAGAGGCTTATGCTACTCTTAAAGGTGTTGGCGAATGGATGAATATTAATTCCGATGCCATCTATAACTCCCGTCCATTGTTCCCATATCAATCCGGAAAAATTTGTTTTACGCAGAACAAAAATGATAAAACGATTTATGCAACCTATTTTGCCGAAAAAGATGAAGCGAAAATGCCGGAGAAAATTCTTGTTGAAGGAATTTCGCCTGGAACAGAAGCGAAAGTTTTTATTCTTGGTTCGAAGGAAAAATTGAATTGGAAAAAAGTTGAGAATGGTTTTGAAGTTGAAATCCCAAAGAGCTTACAAAATAAGCCGCCGTGCATAAACGCTTGGGTGATAAAAGTCTCAAATGAAAGCTTATAAATTTTTGTTCTAACGGAGATAGAAGTGAAAAAGATTTTAACTATGGCTATAATTATTCTTCCACTCTTCTTATTCGCACAAAAAGCGAAGCATAATTTTGCTTTCAATGCAGATGATTTCCTTCTTGATGGAAAACCATTTCAAATGATTAGCGGAGAAATTCATCCGGCGCGTGTACCAAAAGAATATTGGCGTCATAGAATTCAAATGGCGAAGGCGATGGGCTGCAATACAATCGCCGCGTACATTTTCTGGAATTATCATGAATCATCTCCCGGCAAATTCGATTTCAAAACAGAGAATAGAGACATAGCTCAATTTGTAAAGATTGCACAAGAAGAAGGGATGTGGGTTCTCTTTCGTCCCGGTCCTTATGTTTGCGCCGAATGGGATTTTGGCGGGCTTCCACCATATTTACTTAAAATTCCCGATATAAAAGTGCGCTGCATGGATGAACGCTACATGAAAGCAGTCGAGCGTTACTTAAAAGAAATGGCAAAGTTGATTAAACCGCTTTTGGTTACCAATGGCGGACCAATCTTAATGGTGCAGATAGAAAACGAGTATGGCAGCTTCGGCAATGATAAAATTTATCTTGAAGAGCTTCGGAAATATTGGTTGAAAAATGGAATCAATGTTCCGTTCTATACCGCCGATGGACCTACGAATTTTATGTTGGAAGTCGGAAATATAGACGGTGCGGTAATTGGGTTGGATAGCGGCAGCAGTCAAGTAGATTTTGATACTGCTAAAAAGAGAAATTCGAATGTTCCGGCATTCAGCAGCGAAACTTATCCCGGCTGGCTAACACATTGGGGAGAAAAATGGGCTCGCCCGGATACAACCGGACTTTTGAAAGAGGTGAAGTTTTTACTTGATACAAAAAAGTCTTTCAACTTTTACGTAATTCATGGCGGAACAAATTTTGGATTTAGTGCTGGCGCAAATTCCGGCGGCAAAGGATACGAGCCGGATTTAACCAGTTACGATTACGACGCACCGATTAACGAGCAAGGAAATCCAACACCAAAATATTTTGCTTTGAGGAACTTGATTGGTAAGTATGTTAAGAATATTCCCGATGTGCCAAAAGCAATTCCGGCAATTGAGATTCCGGAAATCAAAATGGAATTGTTCTCCAGCGTTTGGGAAAATTTGTCTAAGCCAAAATTCTCTGTTCAACCAAAGCCAATGGAATCATTCGATCAGAAGGAAGGATTTATACTTTACAAAACAAAATTGATCGGACACAAAAGCGGCAAGCTTACTATTACAGACTTGCACGATTACGCGACAGTTTTTCTAAATGGGAAATACATTGGCAGGCTTGATAGACGTGAAGCTGAAAGTTCTATCGAGATTCCTAAGAGCAATGTGCAAGATCCCGTTTTAGAAATTTTTGTTGAAGGAATGGGAAGAATCAACTTTGCGCAATACTTAATTGATAGAAAAGGGATCACCGAACGTGTTACGCTTAACGGAATGACCTTGATGAATTGGGAAGTTTACAATCTTCCTTTGGATGCAAAGTATATTCAATCGTTAAAGAAATCAGTTCCTTCAACTGATAGAAAAGGGAATTTCTTTAAAGGTACTTTTGAGTTAAACAAAACAGCCGATACTTACATAGACATGAGCAATTACAAAAAAGGTATTGTGTTTGTAAACGGAAATAATCTTGGCAGATATTGGGAAATCGGTCCACAGAAAAGATTGTTCTGCCCGGCTACGTTTTTGATGAAGGGACAAAACGAAGTAGTAGTTTTTGATTTACATGAGGCAGAGGCAAAAAATCTTTCGGGTAAGAAAGAACTGGAGTAAAAGAAAAATTTCTCGCTAAGACGCAAAGGTGCAGTTAAGATAAATCTTTCTTATAACATCTTCTGCGTTTATGCTGGCGCGCATCGTAGTGGCGCCATTGCGCTTGCACTTTTGTGTTCGCTTCAAGTTCTCGGTTAGTTTCAACATACTTAATATTGTTGCGGATGAAAACGTTGTTGATCTCGTTAATGATTACCGCGTTAACACCTTTGTTCTGCAATTCAGGCTTTACAGCTGTTAGATAAAGATCAACTTCGGGATTATTCTTCATCGCATTTAATAAGTGAATAAAGCCAAACGGAAATAATTTTCCATTCGCTTTTTTGATTGCTTTGGAAAGAGAAGGCATTGTAATTCCAAAACCGGCTACCTTGTTTTGCTCATTGAGAACCACCGGAACAAAACCCGGTTTGATGAAACCAAAGTAAGCCTTTACATACATATCAATCTGCTTGTCGGTTAGTTCTACAAATCCGTATAAGTCTTTGTAAGCATCGTTAATCAAATAGAAAATTTCCCGTGCGTAGGGAAGCATCTCTTTGGCTTTTTTCACTTTTAACACGTGAAGTTTTTCGCGGGAGGCAACAGCTTTTGCTATTCGGGATACTTTTTCCGGAATAGCTTTATTAAGTGTAACGCGAAACTCAAGCCAGTCGGCATCTTTTTCGTAACCAAATTTTTCAATGTGCTGAGGGTAGTATTCGCTATTATAGATCGAACCGAATGTGCTTACTTCGTTAAACCCTTCTATGAGCATTCCTTCGCCGTCCATATCGGTAAAGCCAAGCGGACCGTGAACGTGATTCATTCCTTTTTCTTTAGCCCATGACTCAAATGTATTTATCAATGCGGAAGAAACTTCATGGTCATCTATAAAATCTATCCAGCCAAAGCGTGCAAACTTAACGTTAAACTTTTCATTGTATTTGTGATGAATGATTCCGGCGATTCTACCAACCGGCTTGTTGTCTTTGTAAGCAAGCCAATATTCCGCTTCGCAGAAATCGAATGCCGGATTTTTGTCTTTGCGGAGTGTCTTAAACTCATCCATGATGAGCGGCGGTATCCAGTTCGGGTTATCTTGATAGATGCTGAAGGGGAATACGATGAATTTTCTTAGATCACTTTTGCCGGAAACTTTCTTAATACTTACACTCATTTTTAAAAGCCGTTTAATTGCTTTGCCAATATAATTATTCGCGCCGATAAAAAGATGGGCTAATTCGATTTAATAATTTCTTAATGACCGATGGTAGAACGAAAAACTAATTTTTAAATCTTCGTTCCTCACATCACGAGCCGCGAGACGGAACGGGTACACTCTTCACTCTACCAGTCTCGCGTTACCGCAAGGCTGGGCGGGCGTTCGTAGTTCAATCATAGTATGGAATAATCTCGCTTCCCACAGATTTTAATACTGCCATAGTTCCCTCAGGGTCATTAAGACAGTCACGAAGACTAATCGGATGATCGTGGTATGAGAAGTTTGACATGCTATATTCTGTACCTTTTAATAGTTTCAAGCTATATATTACAGCCAGTTATTTATAGGTTTTTTATGCAGGAAATATCCCGCTTCTACGGAATTATTATTTCGATGTATTACGATGATCATAATCCACCTCACTTTCATGTTAGATATAGTGAATACTCGGCTGTTATTGGAATACATGATTTTGCATTACTAGAAGGAAGTCTTCCACCAAAAGCACTTGGCTTGGTAAATGAATGGGCGGCTCTGAATAAAAATGGTTTATTAGAAAACTGGGAATTAGCGAAGAACAATGAATTGCTTAAAAAAATAACTCCGTTGATGTAGGAGGATTTATGTATTATGATTTAGAAGAAGTAAAATATAAACATGGATATATATTGGAAGTTGCTTTTGTTGATGGCACGAAAGGGGAAGTGAATCTAGAAGAGTATTCTAAAAAAGGGGGAGTTTTTTCTTCTTTTACTAATATCGAATTTTTCAAAAAGGTATTTGTCCACCCAGAACTAAAAGTTCTTACATGGCCTAATGAGATTGATATTGCACCGGAAACAATCTACTCGATGGTTACAAACCGTTTAGTAAATAAAGTTATTTAACCTAACTAAGAAATAAAAACGAAGAGCTAAGATTATCACTCTTCGTTCTTCGTTCTACACTCCCGCCTCGACTCGCGTCAAGCGAGGCGAGCTTCACTCAATCGTAGTACGGGATAATCTCACTTCCCATAAATTTAAGAACAGCTGCTATAACCCCAAGATCATCTAAATAGCCGATGAGCGGAGCTAAATCCGGAATCGCGTCAATCGGACTTATAAAATAAATAAGCGCGCCGACGACAATTGATTTTCTGTACCAAGGAATATGTCGGTCACGCATGTAACGGTAAAGCGCTTTTACATCTTTAGCAAAACGGATTTTACTTCCGGCTTTTTCAACTTTCTCCCAAAGATTATCTTGAACGTAAGCACTGCCCCGCTCAACTTTCTCTTCGCTGTTATACTGATCATCTAACTCATTAATATCATAATTCATTTTAAACCCCTTCTATTTTTTGAATTGTTCTATCCAATCGAAAACTGTGTTGTACCACAAACGAGAATTTTGCGGCTTGAGTACAAAGTGAGTTTCATCCGGGAAATAAAGAAACTTGCTCGGTACACCTCTCCTTTGCAAATATGTGAAATGTTGGAAACCTTGTTCCTCGGGAACGCGGAAATCCATTCCACCTTGAATTACAAGCACTGGAGTTTTTACATTGCTTGCGTGTCTATGCGGCGAAAATTTATCATACATCGCTTTGTTAGACCAGGGCGTTCCCTTGTTATCCCACTCCGGAAACCAAAGTTGCTCTGTCGTTCCGTACATGCTTTCAATATTGAAAACACCCGCGTGACAAATAAGTGCATTGAAGCGATCTGTCTGAGTTGAAATCCATGCGGTCATGTATCCGCCGTATGAACCGCCCGCCGCAAAAAGATTTTTCGAATCTATGAATTTGTATTGCTTCAAAGCGTTATCAACGCAGCTCATAATATCTGTGTAAGGCTTGCCGCCCCAATCGCCGCTGATTGCGTCTGTAAACTTCTGTCCAAATCCGGTAGAGCCGCGGAAGTTTGGTGCAAAAACTACATAACCTTTGGATGCGAAGAGCTGCAGGTTCCATCTAAAATGAAATTGATCCGAAGTAGTTCCTTGCGGTCCACCGTGAATTACAACAAGCAACGGATATTTTTTGTTTGCATCAAAAAATGGCGGCTTGATTAACAATGATTGAACTTGCACTCCGTCTTTTGCTTTCGTCCAAAATGATTCTGTTGCGTTCATATCGAGTTGAGCCAACAAATCTTTATTCAGTGACGTAATCTGTTTGATTTCTCCGCTGGATAAATTCATTGAACAAAGTTCAATGGGCATATTACTCTTCTGATGTTTGAAGTAGAGTATGCTGCCATCCGGCGAAATTTCCATATCGTTGCTGTAAGCTTCTTTAACCAGCAATGTGAGTTCACTTGTTTCTACATTCAATTTATATATGGAGTGAAACGATTCGCGGTCAGCATCAAAGTAAATGAATTTTGAATCTGGAGAGAAAACTACTTTGCCAACAGAAATATCAAATTTTGCGGATAGGTCTTTAGTCTGTTTTGTTGTTCTATCATAAAGCATCAAACGAAGTTTATCAGCTTCAAAACCGGCACGTTCCATCGAAAGAAAAGCTAAATACTTCCCATCGGGTGAATAAACCGGCTGGTTATCATTTCCTTTGCTTGTAGAAATTGTATTGAATTGCCCGCCGAATTTTTTTGCGTTGATTAGAGCAATGTCATTATTTGTGCTTGTTGCGAGCTTTGTACCGGAATCCTTTTTGTAACTATCAAAATTGATTGTTAGAGCAACCTCCTTGTCAATTGGAGAAAATGCGTAATCAAGATGACCGCCGAGTGCAATAGGGGGAACATCGGCGTAGGAATCTTTTGTTAAGTCTAAAGATTTTTTTGTTTCCATGTTCAACAAGAAAAGATGACTAACTTTCTCTCCGCGCCAATCATTAAAATTGCGGTAATAGAGACTGCTGAAAATTTTCGCTTTCACTTTGCTTGCTTCGGCAGCTTTATCTTTTTGTTCGTTACACTCTTGCGAATCACAATCCGGATAAACCGAAGAAACAAACAGCGCAAACTTTCCATCTTTACTCCAAACTAAGTCGGAAGCACCGGTGTAGAGAGTTGTAAGCTGTTCATCATTCTTGCCATCGAGATCGCAGAGCCAGATTTGTCCTTTCATTTCGTAAGAAATCTTTTTCCCATCAGGAGTAAACTTTGGTGCGCTTTCTCCGGCTTCACTATTCTTAAGCGGGTGTAAATTTGTTCCATCAGAATTCATTATCCATATATCGGAATTGCCTTTGTTCGTTTCCATATTGTAAGAAGTAACTGCAAATGCAATTAGCTTTCCGTCCGGCGATAAACTGTAATCGCCAATACGCTTCATGTTCCATAAATCTTCTACAGTGATTGCCCGCTTTTGAGCGGAGAGAGTTGTTACAACGAGAATCAAAAGTATAAAGCGAAAGAAATATTTCATTGCAGCCTCGAATGATTTTTAAGTGATTGCAAATTAGGAAAAGCTGGATGGAAATTAAATACAAATCTATTTACTTATGAAGAGGCAAAGTTCTGATACGGATTTTTTCCGGTTCAATTAGAATGAGAGAACCGTTTATTAACTCACCGCTGTGATTATCAATTATTACTTTAATTGCAGATAACTGAGTTGTTGGGTTGTATGAAAAAAATCTGAAAAGGATTACGGAAGGAAGATTCCTATTCCATCTGGAAAGTAAGTAACCAAAGTCAGTATCTGCCGTAATGATTATAAAATTATTTTCGAAAGCGAATTCAAAAATCTCTTGGTCGGTCGCATTTTGTTTATCAATATCTTTTACATGAAGACACTCAAAACCGAAGGCGGAAATGGAACCCGCAAGTTTAGGAGAGAGATTATTGTCAATTAGAAATTTCATCTAAATTGCTAAAGGAAGTTCTCTATAACGCAGTTGTTCGGATGCAAATTTTAGCGCTTCTTTTATGTCTTCTTTTTCAAGTTCAGAGTGCTCTGCTAAAATGTAATTCTCGTCATAACCTTCAGCTAACATTGCAATAATTGTTGAGATGGGCATCCTGAGATCGCGGATACAAGGTACGCCACCCATTTTATTAGGGTCAATCGTTATTCGTTTATAGTTATACATAAAATATCCTTTATTACTACAATCAATTTACTGAATGATTTTTGCAAATTAAAGCCAAATGGAACTGAATGGTTTATATGCACGTTATTTGATTGTTAGGTTAATATAAATGAAAGAAAACATGATAAAAGAGGCAAAAACAGAGCATAAAGTTCACGAGTTAATTAAAAAGAGATGGAGCGCGAGATCGTTTTCAGAAAAAGAAATTACTCAAGAAGAGCTTGATACAATTTTAGAAGCTGCGGGTTGGGCTTTTAGTGCAATGAATTATCAACCATGGCGTTATATCTACGCTTTCAAAAAGGATTCGGAAAACTTTTCAAAGTTAGCAGATTGCCTTGCCGGATCAAACAAGACTTGGGGAAAAGAAGCGTCCGTGCTAATTATGTCTTTGGCAAAAAAAAAATATGATAACGGAGTTCCAAACAAAGCAGCCCTGCATGATGTTGGCGCTGCTAATGCGACTCTGATGTTGCAAGCTACCTCAATGAATATTTATGGTCATCTTATGGGTGGATTCGATAGGGAGAAAGCTATAGAGCTTTTCAATATTGATATAACTGAGTATGAACCTATTGTTTTTATTGCGCTCGGTTATCTTGATACACCGGAGAAATTAGAAGAGCCTTTCAAAACACGAGAAGTTACTCCGCGTACACGTAAAGCAATCTCCGAGTTTGCGATTGAATTTAAGAGTGAAACTGAAGAAGTATTAACCAGATAATTTTCTTCGTGAACATTTGTGGTTAAAAAAACTTAACCGCAAAGGACGCAAAGATTTCACTAAGAGCACAAAGTTTTATACCATTAAATTTGCTGCCGCTTCATCCAACATCCAGATTAACCTTCCATGTTTTGGTTTAACAAACGAAGCCGGAAGTTTTTCAAAATCATTTTTCTTGTTGATGATTGTATCAATCATTTTTGCTTTGCCGATACCTGTTACAAGGAAAATTATTTCAGAAGCATTGTTAATTACTTCGACCGTAAGAGTGATTCTTTTTTGGCAGAGTTCGGGATGTTGCGCAACTTCACAAATGTTTTTCGAATTGAGTAACTCGATTTGATTTGGAAAAATTGAGGCGGTGTGTCCATCTTCGCCCAAACCAAGTAGAATTAAATCGAACGAAGGAACACCATATTTTATCGCAACGTTTTCCATGATGATGTTTGAATAGCGAACCGCTTCTTTTGATGGAACATTGCTGCCGTCAATAGCAAAAATATTCTCAGCCGGAATTTCAATTTCATCAAACAGATTTCCCTTTGTCATCGAGTAATTGCTATCGGGATGATCTGCCGGAACGCAGCGCTCATCCCCCCAAAAGAATTTTATCTTGTTCCAACTGATTTTGTTTTTATAATTCTGAGCTAAATATCTAAAGATTATTTTTGGTGTTGAACCGCCGGAAAGAGCAACAGTAAAATAATCTTCTGTATCGTTAGCTCCGCTTTGTAACAGCCTCGCAACTTTTTCGGAAAGTTCATCTATATTTTTTGAAACATCAATTTTATAGTTCACAGTAAATCCCATCATCAGACAAATTCTTGCAAGGATAACGCCATGTCATCATTTTGCCTTCAATAAGATCGTCGGTTTTTTCCGGTCCCCAAGAGCCCGATGGGTAACCAAACAGAGGAATATCTTTTTCGCTTTTCCAAGCGTCCAAAATTGGAGTTAAGAATTTCCACAAAGCCATTACTTCTTCCGTTCGCGCAAACAAAGTTGAATCACCTTTCATCGAATCGTAAATCAAACGCTCGTAAGCTGATGGAATTCTTCCAACTGATAAATCCGAATAGTGGAAATCCATGTTCACGGTTTGAACATCGAAACCTTGTCCAGGAATTTTCATTCCAAACTTTAGTAAGATTCCTTCATCCGGCTGTATTCTAATAACAAGTTGGTTATGAGAGTTAACACTTCCATTTTTCTTGAACAAGAAATGAGGAGTTTGTTTGAAGTGTATTACAACCTCGTTAACACGAGTCGGCAAACGCTTTCCGGTACGGATGTAAAATGGAATTCCGCCCCAGCGCCAGTTATCAATATAAAATTTTAACGCCGCAAAAGTTTCTGTAGTTGAATTTTGTGCTACACCTTTTTCTTCCCGGTATCCTATCAATTGTTCGCCTTTAACTTTGCTTGCAATGTATTGTCCGCGTATTGCAACGGATTTAACATCTTCCGGTTTGATTGGACGGAAAGATTGTATCACTTTTAATATTTCGTTACGAATAGAATCCGCTTCAAGTGAAGTTGGCGGCTCCATTGCAACAAGCGCAACTATTTGCAGTAAATGGTTTTGAACCATATCTCTTAACGCACCGGAAGATTCGTAATAGCCGCCTCGTCCTTCTACACCAATACTTTCTGCAGATGTAACTTCAACGTGGTCAATAAAATTTCTGTTCCAGAGGGGCTCAAATATTCCATTGGAAAATCTTGTTACCAAAAGATTTTGAACAGTTTCTTTGCCGAGATAATGATCAATTCTGTAAATCTGATTTTCATTCCAAGAGTCTAAAATTTCTTGTTTGAGTTTTTCTGCCGATGCAAGATCGTAACCAAACGGTTTTTCTATGATTAACCTTTTCCAGCCGCCGCTTTCATCGTTTAGTTTGTGAGCCGCAAGATTCTTTGGAATAACTCCATAAAGACTTGGCGGAGTTGATAAGTAATAAATCGCGTTGCCGGAAATTTCGTGTTTAACACGCAACTCTTGAAGCCGCTTCTTCAAAGTTCTATAATCGTTTACATCTTCAGTGTTAACAGATTGATAATAAACTTTGTTGAGAAACTCATCTTCTTTGGTATGGTCTTCGATCTCGCGGAATTCACTCAGCGCGGTTTTCATGTTATGCCGGAAAGCTTCATCATCTAAATTAGTTCTGGAAACGCCGAGCAGGGCAAAACTATCCGGCAGAAGATTTTGAACAAACAAAGAATAGATTGCCGGAATTAGTTTACGCTTGGTTAAATCGCCGGAAGCGCCAAAGATTACAAAGATGTGGGCAGAGGGTTTATTCATGTAATGCTCTTTCTTAGATTAAAAAGTAATAAGCAAAGTTAATTCTAAAAATTATAGGACAAAAGTTAGATAGATAATGAAAAGTATGATTCTGTTAATTTTGATATCTGTGTTTATTGGTGAAAAATATTTTTCTTTCAAATTTGATTTTTATTGCTACGCTTTAAGTGTTTTTGTATAATCAAAAAGGATTTAGAGCTCCTTTTCTTTCCCGCGAGTATGTATATAAGTGTTTCGTTTTATACATAGATAAATAACAAGAAAGCATTTACTTATTATTTTATCAACGCGAGGTATGATTTGAAAGGCGCAGTTATATTATTTGTGGTCTTTTGGTATACTGTAAAAATATTTGGTGGTACATATAGCGGGGGAAATGGTAGTTCAGAGAATCCATATCAGATTTCAAGCCCATTAAACTTAGCAGAATTTTGTGCAACTACATCCGATTGGGCAAGAGGAGTTTATTTATATAAACTGCAAACGGATAATTTTAATGCTGTTCGGAAATTGATTTTTATTAAATAAGGTTGATATGATTTAATTTAATTTCAATAAAGAGGCTTTAGTAAAGGAGTTAAAATGAAAACTTACATAAGAACTCGAATTTTGCTAGTGGTCTTTTATTTTATTTTTTCGGGAAATATTATTGCGCAATATGATGATTGGAGAACAATTCCAACTAATGGAATTAGCGAGGTTAAAGCAGTTATTGAAGTTGATGGAGAGATGTATACTATTGGAATTGGATTTAATAAATCAACCGATGGAGGTGAAACATGGCAAAATGTAACCAACATTAATAATTTTTATGGTGGAAAAGATGTCTGGATGACTTCCAAAACAAATGGCATTGCAATTGGCTATGATGAAATATTCAGAACAACGGATGCATGGCAGACAGCTGCACGAGTTGAAAATATTAATAGTGTAAAAAGTATTTTCATGATTAACGAAAATGTTGGCTGGGCTGCCGGCTCTTTTGGTTATCTCTACAAAACAACGGATAATGGACAATCGTGGATACTTAATAGACAAGATCCGAATATGTTTTATAACAGCTTTAATAGTGTTTCATTTAATACACCCCAGACAGGACACATTGTAGGCGAAAATATTTATAAAACTTCAATTGACGGCGGCAATACTTGGCAAATGAATACTAATGTACCTGACTATGGCGATTTTAGAAATGTGTATTTTTTTGATGCAAATAATGGATGGATTATTGGCGGCAACGGACTAATTTTTAATACATCAAATGGGGGAAATATATGGCAGAAGCAAACCAGTAACACTACAAACACATTAACAAGTATTTCATTTATTAATTCTCAAGTTGGATATGCTGTTGGCGAAAATGGAACAGTAATGAAAACTACCAATTCGGGATCAACTTGGATAACCGTAAACCTAAATTCAACTAACCATTTCAGGGATGTGCTTACTAAATCAAACGGTGAAGTATGGATTGTTGGTACACATAGTCAAATATTAACAAATAAACCCGCTCCTCAAAAAATAAATCTCACAACTTCAGTATTTCCAGTGGAGGCTGCTGCTGATGGATGTACAATTACTCCTTCCGGCACAAACCAATATGATCTTAATACAAATGTTAGTATGGATGCAAACGCGGGGACCGGTTGGGTATGGGATAAGTGGAGTGGTTCATTATCAGGTTCAGTGAAACCCCAAACACTCATAATGGATGCTGATAAAAATGTTGTTGCTAATTTTCAACCTATATTAAATCTTGCTCTTACTTCACCACCGGACGAAAATCATTGCTTACCAAATGAAAACGAAGAAATCACAATCGCTACAGCAAAAATATTTGTTGATGGAGTAGATTGGCAATTGACCGGAATTACTTTCTCTGCTGTTGAAAAATTTAAATCGGATTTTACAGAAGCTTGGATTGAATATTCTGGGATAAAACTGAAAGGGACAATAGCTACTGACTCAGATGGATTTATCATATCAATTGCCTTTACGCCGAATCAAATCATTCAGGAAGGAACAACACTTGATGTGCGGTTATTCTTTATGCTCAGCTTCCCTTCTACTTCACCAGATAAATATATCCCTAGTGCCTTATCTACTATATTGAAATACAAAGTAAGTATTCATGTAGGACAGGTACAATGCGTCCCAATACCAGAATCAGCCAAACCTGGAGTAAAAACACCGGTCTATCCTCCGACAATTTTCTATTCAAATATTCTAACTATTGCTTCAATCTGGAATGTTAGCAGAAATCCTTATAAACCCTTTAGTACCATTAAAGAAGCTATAGAATCAAATGAAACACAGCCTGATGACCTCATAAGGTTATGTCCCGGTTTGTATCTTGAAAGCGTAGCTGTAGATAAGCCGCTTACAATATTTTCATCGGATGGATATGAACGAACTATTTGGCAACCTGATTCACAGGAAAAAATAAATACAGATAAAAATATTTTAACAATTAAAAAAAGTAACACTAAAATTTTCGGAATTTCATTCATGAAAGGCAGTAAGGCTATCTCTTTAGATGCTGGTGGACAAAAGCTAGCAAACATTGAAATAAAAGAAAATTATTTTCAAGACAATACGTGGGGTATATTTTCCACTAAAACGGATTCCAGTTATTTCTTCCGGAATATCTTGTGCGATTACTTAACTATTTTAAATGGCGTTGGAAATGTTTGTGAGAAAAACAGTATCCAAAGCGATTTGCATCTTATTAGTAAGAGTAGCAATAACACCGTTAAAGAAAATATTTTTGGGGGTGATAATGCCGGACTTGAAATTGATTCTAATTCAACTGAGAATAATATTATCGGAAATACTTTTGGATTAAAAGAAGATGGGAATACCGAATGGGCAATCAAAGGTGATGGTATTCAATTGGCAGGCAAATTAAATATTATTGAAAACAACATCATTTCAAATTGCATGTATGGAATTATCTTACAATCTGCGAAGAATAATATTGTTAGAGGTAATATTATTGGATTAAATTCAGACAAAACTAAAGTAATGAAAAATATGGTTGGCATATTTGCTGATAAGGGTGGCTGTAGTGCAAATATTATAGAAAATAATATTATTTGCGGTAGTAGAGAAGCTGCAATAAAATTTGCTGCCCAAAGATATGATGATGAAATAAATGTTGAGAATATAATTAGAAACAACATTTTTGGACTAAGTGATACTGGTATTATAACCGAGCAACTAAATTTAGTAGGTTTAATATTGCCTAACTTCTGCAATCATAATCTTATCGAAGCCAATACATTTGGATTTAACGGCGTCGTTGCCTATATATCTGGTAATTCAAATAGAATTTCCAATAACAAATTTGGTACAGATATATCCGGTTCAAAACAAGTAGCATCGTCAATTGGTGTTGTCCTATCGGGGGAAGAAAACATGATCTCATCAAATATTTTTGCAACTTACGGCATTGGTCTCACACTAGGAGTAAGTAAAAATGCTGTGGATCCAGTTTGTAGAAGTAATTATATTATTTCCAACAAATTTGGTATTGATATAACCGGCAATAACCCATTCCCGATTGCGGTAGGAATTTTAACAAGTGATGGTGCAAAAAATAATATTATTGAGGAAAATGCTTTTGGAGAAATAACGAGTATAGCAATATTATTAACGGGGATAGATTGCAGTGAAAATTGGATACGATTCAATTCTATTGGAACGAATAAAAGCGGTTCCACCTCCTTCAATTTTAAATATGGAATTTCACTTTCCGATAAAGCTAATAGAAATTTAATCTTATTTAACACAATCGGTTCGTCTTCCTCAACAACAAAATCGAGAGCAATTATAATTGATTCCTTAGCTGAGAAAAATACGATTAGGGGAAATTATATCGGAACAAATAAAAACGGCTCGATAAAAATACCGAATTACATAGGTGTTGATATTTATAGTAATAACAACAATATAATACAGAATAAGATTTGGTATAACTATGCAGGTATAGTTGCAGAAAATTGTAAAAATTATATAGCACATAATGATATCCGTTACAGTAAGCAGAATACCGGGATCCATTTAGTTAATTCTTCTTCGAACATTTTTGGAAATACAATTTCCTTTGATGAACAAGATGGAATAAAGTGCGAGCAGGGTTCAAACCCAATAATTGTTGGGAATAATATTTTCTCTAACAAAGGATTTGCCCTCAATAATGCCGATCCAAATGTTAAGATTAATGCCCTAGGCAACTATTGGGGCACTGCATCAGGTCCAGGTGCTTCAATTAATGGAAATATTAACGCATCCTCTTGGCTTAATTCTGAAAATAAATTAATCCTATCATCTGCACTCGATACTCTCTTTATACCGGAAAATGGAATTGATTCTCTTTCCTTCTTCTACACTAACTGGCTCAATTCAAACGATAAACTGAACATCTCGATAACCTCAAATAAGGAGAACTGGATCACTTCTCAAAAATCTTTTATTGCTGATTTAAGTGCACCTAACTCAGGTGAAAGTAAAATTAAGTTTGTTTTGCCAGCCGGAACTGCAAAAGATGATAAATCTCAAGTGGTAATAAAGGCAGTTTCTCAGTCTAACTCTTCACTCACTGCAAGCGATACTGTAACCGTGATGGTTTATCAGCGTAAGCTAAATTTTCTGGCAGTAAGACCGGATACTATTTCTTGCAGTCCGGGAGATACACTTTATTTTGGAATTGCTGGATTCGATCAACATCGTAATGAAATGACAATAACAGATCCCATAACATGGAGCGCTAATGGAGGTTCAATTAATAATTCGGGAAGGTTCGTTGCCGGTTCATCTTCCGGAATATTTCATATTACAGCTACTGATATAAAAAACAACATCAAATCCATTTCTAAAGTTAAGATAGGAAATTCAACTACTTCAATTGAAGAAAATAAAAATGAAGAACTGCCAGCTACCTATTCCCTATCCCAAAATTATCCCAATCCGTTTAATCCGGTAACAACAATCAAATATTCAATTCCTTCAAACGAGAAAGGGAAAACGGAAAACGTAATGTTAATAGTTTATGACATACTTGGAAGAGAAGTAGAAGTGTTAGTAAATCTAAAACAATCAGCCGGAAATTATGAAGTGAAGTTTGACGGATCAAAGATTGCGAGCGGAGTTTACTTTTACAAGCTTCAAAGCGGTTCGTTTGTGCAGACCAAGAAATTTATTTTACTAAAATAGTTTCCAAAAGAATAAACAGTTTACTTAAACGGATTGGGATGGCTCTCAATCCGTTTTTATTTAACTAAGTCAAACCGAGCCTTTTCCCCGCAAAGAGTAGGGGATAAACTTGTTAACCCAAGCCAATTTTTCGTAATTTTCCGCACAATTTTTAACTAATCTAAGAAAACAATGAAATATCCCTTTCAAGAGATCGAAACCAAATGGCAAAAGTTTTGGGAAGAGAATAAAGTTTATAAAACCGATTTAACCGACGATGAGAAAAAACTCTACTGTTTGGTAATGTTTATTTATCCATCCGGCGCAAAACTGCATTGCGGCCACTGGTATAATTACGGTCCAACCGATTCCTGGGCACGCATGAAGAAGCTGCAAGGCTACAATGTGTTTGAGCCGATGGGTTACGATGCGTTCGGTCTTCCGGCAGAAAATTTTGCTATCAAAACGGGCGTGCATCCAAAAGACAGTACTCTGAAAAACATTGCCGATATCCGCGAAATGCTGAAGAGAATGGGAACGATGTATGATTGGGATGCTGAGTTAATGACTTGCGTTCCGGAATATTATAAGTGGAATCAATACTTATTCTTACAGCTTTACAAACGAGGTTTGGCTTACAGAAAGAATGCACCGGTTAATTGGTGTCCATCTTGCCAAACGGTTTTGGCCCACGAGCAAGTTCTTGGCGACGGTAACTGCGAACGTTGCGGAACAACGGTTGAACAGAAAAATCTTACTCAATGGTTTTTTAAGATTACTCAATATGCAGATGAATTACTTGACGGCTTAAGCAAAATTGATTGGCCAGGAAAAACAAAACTAATGCAGACCAACTGGATCGGCCGCAGCTACGGAAGCGAAGTTGAGTTCAAGATTGAAGGACACGATGATAAGTTGACCGTCTTTACAACTCGTCCGGATACATTGTTTGGTGTAACTTATGTTGTACTCGCTCCGGAAAAAGAATTAGTTCAAAAAATCACCAAGCCGGAATTCAAGGACGGAGTTGATAAATATATTGCGCAGACAAAACTTCTTACCGAAGTTGACCGTACATCAACAGTAAAAGAAAAAAGCGGCGTTCCAACCGGCGCATATGCAATTAATCCGGTTAATGGTGAACGCGTGCCTATCTGGGTTGCTGATTATGTTCTTGCAACATACGGAACCGGTTACGTAATGGCTGTTCCTGCACACGATGAACGCGATTTTGAATTCGCTAAAAAGTTTGATCTACCAATTCGCAAAGTAATCTTGCAAGAAGGAACAGATGCAAATGCTGAATTAACAGAAGCGTTTACAGAAGTTGGAACGATGGTTAATTCCGGCAAATATGATGGAATGAATTCCGATCTGGGAATTGAAAAAGTTACAGAAGATTTAGCTGCACAAGGTTTAGGAAAGAAAACTGTAAACTACCGTTTGCGCGATTGGCTGATTTCCCGTCAGCGTTACTGGGGAACACCAATTCCAATAGTCCATTGCGAACATTGCGGAGAAGTTCCGGTTCCCGAAGAACAGCTTCCGGTTGTACTTCCTTATGAAGTAAATTTCAAACCCGATGGCGGTTCTCCGCTTGCCGGCAATATGGAATTCGTTAACACAACTTGTCCAAAGTGCGGTGCGCCGGCTAAACGGGATGCAGATACGATGGATACTTTTGTTGATTCGTCTTGGTATTACTTGCGTTATCCAAATCCAAATTTCAGCGAAGGAATGTTTGATGCTAAACTCGGCAACGCTTGGACTCCGGTTGATATGTACGTAGGCGGCGCTGAACACGCAACAATGCACTTGCTGTATGCCCGCTTCATCCACAAAGTTCTTCGCGATATTGGTTTGGTGAACAGTGATGAACCATTTAAGAAATTGATTCATCAAGGAACCATTACGAATAATGGCGCAAAGATGTCTAAGTCGAAGGGAAACATTGTTAATCCCGATGATTTTATTGTGAATGTAGGCGCGGATGTTTTCAGAATGTACTTGATGTTTATGGGTCCATACGAACTTGGCGGCGATTGGAGTGATAAAGGAATTGTAGGTGTTGACCGGTTTGTTCAAAGAGCTTATGCAATTTTTGAAGCCAACAAAGATGTTGCTAAAACAAATCCGGCAAAAGCTAAATATGATATTGCGGAATTAAACGAAACAGAAAAAAATATTTATAGAAAGATAAACGCTACACTCGCAAAAGTTGCTGTAGAAGTTGAACATTTCAGATTCAACACTGCAGTTGCGGCTTTGATGGAATTGATCAATGAAATGAAAGGCTTGGATTCTTGCAGTGCTGAAATGAAATCTTACATTCTCGAAAGGTTCGCATCCATGTTGGCGCCGCTTGCGCCGCATCTTGGCGAAGAATGCTGGCAGATGATAGGAAAGGAAAAAACTTTGTTTGAATCTCCGGTCTGGTTTGAAGTAGATCAGCTTGCGCTTACAAAAGATAACGCGCTTGTTGTTGTTCAGATAAATGGAAAGGTTCGTTCTAAGATCGAAATTCCATTTGATATGCCGGAAGCTGAAGTTAAACTTGCGGTGTATGCTGATGATAAAGTGAAATCATACACAGACGGCAAGCAGCTCGTTAAAGAAATCTATGTGCCGAATAAAATTTATAATATTGTAGTGAAGTAATTCATTTAATACTGAGTCCCGCATTTTTGTGGGGCGAAGTATCTCAATGAGGATTTGTTAGAGATTCTCCCGAGGTCCGAAGGGCTCCTATGGGGGATGCCTTCGGCATTCTCTCGATAAATCGGGATTCAGAATAAAAAGAAGAGGAAAAAATGTTAGATGTAAAATTCATTCGCGAAAATCCGGAAGTTGTTAGACAAGGATTGTTAAATAAAAATGCTAAAGACATCGTAGATGAAATTCTTCAGCTTGATGAACAGCGCAGAGGATTCATTTCTAAAACAGAAGAGTTGAAAGCGAAGAAGAACCAAGTCTCGGCTGAAATTCCTAAGTTGAAAAAAGCAGGACAAGATACCAGCGCAATCTTTGAGGAAATGAAAAAAGTTGGTGATGAGATAACCCAGCTTGATTCTCAGTTGAAAGAGATTGAAGAAAAGATTGAAAACATTTTGCGCCACACTCCAAACTTGGCTCACGCAAGCGTGCCGGTTGGAAAAAGCGCGGAAGAAAATGTTGAAGTCCGCCGCTGGCTGCCGGAAGGATTTAAGTTTGAAAACGATTTCAAAGTGCTCGATCATGTTGAACTTGGCAAAAAACTCAGCTTGCTCGATTTTGAGCGCGGTACAAAAATTTCCGGCTCGGGATTTCCTCTTTACACCGGCAAGGGCGCAACTATGGAACGTGCGCTAATAAATTTTATGCTCGATACACATTTGCAGAATCACGGCTACACAGAAGTTATGCCGCCGATTCTTGTAAACAGAGATTCGATGAAAGGCACTGGACAGATTCCGAAAATGGAAGAAGATATGTACTTCATAGAGAAAGATGGTTTGTATCCGATTCCTACAGCAGAGGTTCCGATTACAAATATTCATCGTGATGAAATTCTTGCCGAGAAAGACTTAACAATTAAATATGTTGGCTATTCCCCATGTTTTCGCCGTGAAGCCGGTTCTTACGGAAAAGATTCTAAAGGATTTCTGCGCGTTCATCAATTCAATAAAGTTGAAATGGTAAAATTCGCTAAACCCGATAATTCCTATGATGAGCTTGAAGCAATGACTAACGACGCGGAAAATATTTTGAAAGCTCTCAATGTACCGTACAGAATTTTAATGCTTTGCACGGGAGATTTAAGTTTTTCAGCCGCAAAATGTTACGATATTGAAACGTGGTCACCGGCAGAAAACAAATGGCTGGAAGCTTCTTCTTGCAGTAACTTCGAAGCCTTCCAAGCTCGCAGAGCAAACATCCGCTACAGAAAAGAAGAAACTAAAAAACCGGAGTTTGTTCACACACTCAACGGTTCCGGATTGGCAACAAGTCGGTTGATGGTTTCAATAATGGAAAACAACCAAACGCCGGAAGGGAAAATCATCGTACCAAAAGCATTACAAAAATATACCGGATTCGAAGTTATTGGGTAAACGTTTTAGAACGTAGAGAAAAGAGTGTGCCCCGCTTCGACTTGCGTCTTGCGAGGCGAGGATCGAAGAATTGAAAATTTTACTTTTCGTTCTTAATTTTTCATCAGAATTGAATTTTTTTCAACAGTGCTTTGTTGGAATTATATAGAAAGGGATTAATAAACTTGTTCGGTAACCTCAAACATCTCAATAAATATTTCCGGCGATATAAAACCAAATTGCTTCTTGGTTGCTTATTTATACTGCTCTCCAATGTAGCAAACGTTTATATACCACTAAACGTTAAGGAGGGAATAGATACACTCTCGAAGAGCGGCGACTTCAATGTTGTCCTAAGATTAGTAGCTATACTTTTAGCCGCGGCTTTTCTCAGCAATTTGTTTCGGTTTTTTATACGTCAAACAATTATTGTCGTATCGCGAGAAATTGAATATGATTTGCGCCATGATTTCTGGTCACACATTCAAAAACTGCCTCTAAGATTTTTCCAGAACAATTCTACCGGCAATATAATGTCGCATGCTACTAACGATATTAGCGCAGTGAGAATGTTTGTTGGTCCCTCTGTAATGTACACGATTGATAACGGAATAAAATTTATTCTCACACTTTCGGTAATGATTTCGTTAAGTCCCATGCTTACGTTATATGCACTTCTGCCAATGCCTCTTATGTCGTTTATAGTGTATGTTGTTATGAAGAAGATGCATACCAAGTACACACGCATTCAAGAAAAGTTGTCTGATCTTACTGCTAAAGCACAAGAAAATTTTTCCGGGATACGAGTGATTAAATCTTACGAAAGGGAAGACTATGAGATTTCCGAATACAAAAGGGAAAGTGGAGAATATCTAAATCGTAAGATGGATCAAGTAAAACTACAAGCTTTCTTTGGACCAATATTCATGCTGATTGCCGGACTCTCAGCAATAATAGTTGTACTTGCCGGCGGAAACATGATTATCAATAACACTCTTAGCGTTGGTGTAATATTCGCATTCATGCTCTATTTAATGGATTTGATCTGGCCGATGATTTCTTTCGGCTGGGTTGCTAATATGATTCAGCAAGCCGACGCCAGCATGAAGCGTTTGTTGAAAATTTGGAATGAGCCGGTTGAAATCTCCGATGAAAATGTTGATGCAAGAATTTCATCAATCAAGGGAGATATAGAATTTAGAAATGTTTCTTTCCGATACGGAGAAAATCTTCCGTGGGTTCTAAAGAATTTAAATTTATCTATTAAGCATGGCGAAACAGTTGCGTTCATTGGCAATACCGGCGTAGGTAAAACAAGTTTGATAAATCTCATCCCACGTTTATATGATGTTACTGAGGGAAGCGTTTTCATTGATGGGAAAGATGTCCGTAAAATTCCTCTTGGAGTTTTGAGAACAGGAATTGGTCTGGTTCCTCAAGAGAATTTTCTTTTCT
Organism: Stygiobacter sp. RIFOXYC2_FULL_38_25; assembly: GCA_001803165.1. Lineage (GTDB taxonomy): Bacteria > Bacteroidota > Ignavibacteria > Ignavibacteriales > Melioribacteraceae > Stygiobacter. The sequence continues at coordinate 87,799 of MHAZ01000017.1, forward strand.
CGGATACACTTGCCAACAATTTAATGTATGGATTAGATAATGGTAATGAAGAATTAGTTCAAAAAGTTTCCGGTATCGCCCGCTTATCTAAAGACGTAGATACTTTTCCCCTTGGTTACGAAACAATTCTTGGTGAAAGAGGCATTACACTTTCCGGTGGACAAAAACAGCGTTCCACATTAGCGAGAGCAATAGCAATTGATCCGAAGATTTTAATTCTAGATGATTCGTTCTCCGCAGTTGATACAAATACAGAAGAAGAAATTCTGCGTCAATTAAAAGAATTTATGATTGATCGCACGAGCATAATTATTAGTCACAGAATTTCTACGGTGAAGGATTCCGATAAAATATTTGTACTTGATGAGGGAAAAGTTGTAGAGCAAGGAACACACGATGAGCTAGTAGCAAAAGATGGAATTTACGCCGACTTAAATACAAAGCAGTTGTTGGAAAAAGAACTTTTGGAAATGAGTTAGAAAAGAGCAATATGACCGAACAAAAGGATGATGAAATATTAGGTAAAGCTTACGACTCGCAGTTAATGCGCAGATTGCTTACTTATATTAAGCCTTATAAGAAATATATAATCCTTGCGATTATTCTAAACATCGTAGTTTCTGCGCTTGGTCCGCTTCGTCCATACCTTTCTAAAATTGCGTTCGACGATAAAATCCAAAACAAAGATTTTAACGGATTGCTGGTTGTTTGCGCTATTCTGCTCGGCTCGCTAATGCTTCAAGCGCTAATACAGTATTTCCTTACTTATTACACAGAACTTACAGGACAAAAAATTGTTTACGATCTACGCATTCAGCTTTTCTCACATGTTCAAAAGCTCGCGCTAAAATATTTTGATAAAACTCCGGTTGGCAGAACAGTAACACGCGTAACAAACGATGTGGATTCGCTGAACGACATGTTCTCCTCCGGCATCGTTTCAATTTTCAGCGACATCTTCAGTATTGTCTGGATTTTCATCTTCATGTTTGCAATGTCATGGGATCTTTCCTTAGTTACGCTTGCAGTTTTACCGGCGCTGATTTATGCTACATTTTTATTCCGTAAAAAAGTTAGAGAAAATTACCGCGATGTGCGCAAACATCTTGCAAGATTAAACTCATTTATGCAAGAACGCATAACTGGAATGAATGTTGTCCAAATTTTTGCCAAAGAAAAAGAGGAACTAAAGAATTTTTCTTCAATCAATAAAGACAATAAGGATGTAAACATTCAATCCGTGTTCTATCACGCGGTATTTTTCCCGGTAGTGGAAATGCTTAGCGTAATATCGGTTGCGTTGATTATTTGGTATGGCGGCGGTGAAGTAATTCAGAAAAATCTTACAATAGGTGTGCTGCTTGCTTTCTTGCAATACACAGAAATGTTTTGGCGCCCGGTGCGCGATCTTTCCGATAAGTACAACATTCTTCAAACAGCAATGGCTTCTTCAGAGAGAATTTTCAAGCTGTTGGATGACAACACAATTATTAAGAATCCGTCTGAACCTAAGACCATCAAATCTATAAAAGGTGAAGTTGAGTTTAAGAATGTTTGGTTTGCTTACAATCCGGAAGAATATGTACTGAGAAATGTTTCTTTCAAAATTAATCCGGGAGAAAGGATTGCTATTGTAGGCGCTACCGGAGCGGGGAAGACAAGTATCATCAATATTTTTACACGCTTCTATGATATTCAACAAGGAAGCATAACTTTAGATGGAATTGATATTCGCGATTTAAGCAAGAGCGAACTAAGAAAATACATCGCAATGGTGCTTCAAGATGTTTTTCTTTTCAGCGGTACAATAAAATCAAATATCAGCCTTGGTAATAAAGATATTACCGATGAAAAGATAATTGAAGCGGCAAAGTTTGTAGGTGCCGATAAGTTTATCTCTCAGCTTCCAAATGGTTATGATGAAGTTGTGAAAGAAAAAGGCGCTACTCTTAGTGTCGGACAGAAACAACTAATTTCTTTTGCGCGCGCGCTTGCTTACAATCCTCAAATTCTTATTTTAGATGAAGCTACTTCCAGCGTTGATACGGAAACTGAAATCTTGATTCAAAATGCTATTGAAAAATTGCTCGTTGGAAGAACTTCAATCGTAATTGCGCATCGTCTTTCTACAATTCAAAATGCTGATAAGATTTTAGTGATGCACAAAGGCGAATTGAAAGAGGCGGGAACGCATCAAGAACTTCTTGCCCACAAGGGCATCTATTATAAGCTCTACCAGCTACAGTATAAGGATCAAGAACTTAAATCTGCATAAGGAGGAGAAATGGCAACAACCCGATTTATGACTCTTCCACGTCATATAATTGAAGGTGAAAAACTCCACCCGGAAGCCACCGGAGAACTCTCCGGAATTCTACTTCAACTTGGACTCGCTGCAAAATTAATTTCATTGGAAGTAAACAAAGCCGGTTTGGCAAACATACTTGGCTTTACCGGAGATGAAAACGTTCATGGCGAAAAAGTTAAGAAGCTCGATATGTTTGCTCACGAAATGTTAATTAAAGCTATGGATCATGGCGGACATTTTTGTGTAATGGCAAGCGAAGAAGAGGAAGATATTATTCATCTGCCGCCACATCAAAAAATCGGCAAATACGTTTTGCTGTTCGATCCGCTTGACGGTTCATCCAACATTGACGCGAACATCAGCATTGGAACAATTTTCTCAATCTACAAACGTGTCAGTGAAGGCGATGGTCCGGGTACACTTGAGGATTGCCTTCAGCAAGGATACAAACAAGAAGTTGCCGGTTATATTCTTTACGGCTCAAGTACAATTTTTGTTTACACCGCCGGACATGGACACGGTGTTTACGGTTTTACTTTAGATCCGGCATTTGGCGAGTTTCTACTTTCACATGATGACATCAAAATTCCGAAGCAAGGAAGAATCTACAGCTTGAATGAAGGCAATTATTTCTCATGGCCAAAAGGTCTGAAAGATTACATCAAGTATTTGCAAGCGAATTACTTTGAAGGAAAACCATACCAGGCACGTTATGTTGGTTCAATGGTTGCCGATGTTCACCGCACATTACTCTACGGCGGCATTTTTATTTATCCGGGTGATAGAAGAAATGCCAAAGGTAAATTGCGTTTGAGTTATGAATGTAATCCTATGTCGTTTATTGTTGAAGCTGCGGGCGGAAGAGCAACAGACGGCAAAGAGAGAATCTTAGATAAGAAACCTGAAGCACTTCACGAACGCACACCAATTTACATTGGCAGCGAAAAAGATGTGTTACTTGTAGAAAAATTCTTGAGTGAGGCAAGAGAAGCGTACTGAAAAGCAATGGTGAATTGAGAATGGAGAATTAAAAGATTATCAATTCTCCATCATCAACTTTCTACTAACAACTTTTAGTGTTTTTTAATCTTCGCAATTTCTTCTTCTATCTTCTTAGCCAAATCAGCGAGAGATATTCCTTCAACTTTCAGCTTAGCGTTTCTTACAATAATTTCGGGTGCATCACCTTCGCCTTTAACAAGTCTATACAGATTAAAACCAAGACGGTTTCTATCGTTTGGAATAGGTAGATAATCTTTTAGAGATTCCGCAATTCCATAGCATTGTTTTTCGATTGAGTCTTCCGGGAAAAATTTAACTGCCGGAGGAGGTAAAGTTGTCATATCAGTTCCGTTTTGTTCTTGCCAAAAATAAGTAAGTGAGTTTATACTTCCAACCGCCAGAAGAAAGCAAAATTTGGTAAATTTAGTCTGGAATAAGAAAACTTTGGAAATTCTATTAATCAGACCAGCAAAATCCTTGTAATCCGGTTTAGCTCGCTCGGCGATGTACTCTTAACCACTCCAATTGTACGCGTGTTAAAACTTAGGTACCCGGAAGCGGAAATACACTTTGCTGTTCGTAAGGAATTTTCGGATGTGTATTCTCAAAATCCAAACATCTCCCGGCTCATCATATTTGATAAAACTCGTGAGGCAGAACTAAAGACTGAGCTATCAAACGAGAAATATGATTTGATAATTGATTTGCAGAACAACTGGCGCAGTAGAAAACTTACAAGGGGAATGGCTGGCAATATCCTAATGTTCGTAAAACCAACATTTGCCAAGCTTTTGCTTGTCTATCTAAAATGGAATTCCTTGAAAGAGAATAAATCTATTGTTAAGAGATATGCAGAAGCCGCAGGAGTGGAACTTGATCAAGCCGGCTTAGAATTATTTTTGCCAAGCGAAATTAAATCATCACTCGAAAGTGGAAAACAATACATTGGCTTTGCACCCGGCGCAAAACATTTTACTAAACGATGGCTGCCGGAATATTTTGTAGAGCTTGGAAATGAGCTAACAAAACTCGGGTTTCACATTGTTTTGTTTGGCGGAAAATCAGATCAGCAATTGTGCTATGAAATCTCAAAACAAATTTCCGGCTCAATTAATCTTCAGAATGATGACAATCTTTTCCAGATTGCCGCCGATATGAAGCTCTGCAAGCTAATAGTCTCCAACGATTCCGGACTGATGCACACAGCCGCTTCAGTTGGTGTTCCGGTAGCAGCAATATTTGGTTCAACTGTAAAAGAATTTGGCTTTGCGCCGTATGGTGTTCAAAATTTAATCTTAGAAAATAATTCGTTATTTTGCCGCCCGTGTAGTCACATTGGTAAATCAACTTGTCCCAAGAAGCACTTTAAATGTATGAAAGACGTTACGCCGCACAATGTGCTAAATCATCTTCAAAACTTTCTCCCCGGCTTATGAAAACAATCTGGTACTGGTTTTATAATTTAACTTTCATTCCATTCGCAAAAGGATTTTTGTTCTTCGCACAGTTATTTCATCCTAAAATAAAGATCGGTTTAAAAGGTAGAAGAAAGCTTTTCGAAAATCTGATTATTGATCTTGCCGGAGTTGACCGTAAAAAGAAAATGGTCTGGTTTCATTCGGCTTCGATGGGTGAGTTTGAACAAGCAAAGCCTATCATTGAACGCATCAAAACGGAAAAAGATGTTAATATAATTGTAACCTTTTTCTCCCCTTCCGGTTACACAAATTCGCTTAAATATCCTTTTGCCGATGTAATTACTTATTTCCCATTCGATACAGCTTTAGCCGCCAAGCGGTTTTTGAATTTAGTTCGACCGAATTTAGCAATCTTTATGCGTTATGATATTTGGCCAAATATGATTTGGCAGCTTGAACAGAAATCAATCCCATGTATGATTGTTGACGCAACGATGCGAAAAAAAACTCCGCGCAAATGGGCAGTAGCAAAAAGTTTTCACAAATCACTCTTTTCTTGTTTTACAAAAATCTTAACTGTTTCCGAAAACGATTCTGAAAACTTTGGCGAGTTTGGCTTAGACAAAAACAAGATAACGGCTGTCGGCGATACTCGCTTTGACCGCGTTTACCAAAAAAGTTTGGATGCCAAACAAAAGAAATTATTCCGTGAAGACTTCTTCAAAGATAAAAAAGTCTTTGTGTTAGGCAGTTCATGGGAAAGCGATGAAGAAGTTTTGCTGCCGGCATTGCAAAAAGTTATGAAGAATGATGAGCGCGTAATTACAATCATAGTTCCGCACGAGCCAACCGTCTTGCATGTTGAATATCTGGAGAATCAACTGCATGGTAAGTATGAAACAATTCGTTTTTCGTTGCTTAACAATTACAAAGGCGAACGCATAATTATTATTGATTCAATTGGTGTGCTGCTTACTTTGTATTATTATGCGCATATTGCATACGTTGGCGGCAGTTTCAAGCAAGGAATCCACAACGTGCTTGAACCGGCGGTTTATGGCATTCCGGTTGTCTTTGGTCCCAAACATGAAAACAGCCAGGAGGCTTTAGTTATGGTTAAGAATGGCGGCGGAATAACAATCAAAAATAAAAAAGAAGCTTACCGGGTTTTAAGAACACTTTTCAGCAATCAAAACTTACGCGCAGAAAAAGGACAAATATGCGCCGAGTACGTAAAAGCCAATATTGGCGCCACTCAAAAGATTCTTCAAGAGATTTACCGGATTTTATGATAAACCAATCTTTCGGCGCTCAGCAAAGTTTCGCAAAAGAAGAAAGAACGTCTTTATTTTAATTTATAGAGCATATTTTATAAATTGAATCTGTATTTAACGAGCTGATTACTAATGCCGCCAACTCAGAACAAAACTTTCGAACAAACGCGAGCCGAAATTTCATTTAAGGAAATTTTGGAGTTCGCGCCCATCGGGATTTTGATCTTCCAGAGCAATTGGAAAATTAAGTTTGTCAATTCTAACTTTTTCAATTTTCCTGGAGTGCTGGGAGAAAGCCCGGCAAATGCAGTTGGGCAGAGCGTTTACGATAACAGACTTTTCGAGAAAATTGATATTCGCCCGGAACTTGAGCTCATACAAAAAGGGGAAAGCTTTGAAAAGCAAATCTCCGTCAGCAAATCATTCAGAGGAGTACAAGTTTCCATCCTATTAAAAGGAAGTCCCATTACACTGGAAGATGAAAGCGCCGGCGGAATTCTGATTATAGAAGATGTAAAAGTTGACACAAGCAAAACACATTCGCCGCTTTCAAAAACACCGGAGTTTAAAAGCTTTCTTAACCACATAGGGGACTTTTTCGTAATTGCAGATGCCGATGGTGTAATCAAAGAAACCTCTGAGCAAAGTAATTCAGCTTACGATTTTCTTTTTGAAGCAGATTCCTTAAAGCAAAACAAAAAATTATCACCTATTCTTTTCAAAAAGAATCTCGAAACAGTTGTATTATCTAACGAAACTGTAACAACCAAAATTCCATTTATTAAGGAGGGTGCGGAATATCTTTCCAAGATAACACTGATTCCATTTAGCGAAGAGGGATTAACAGTTGATAATGTAATTCTGATTCTGGAAGACCTTAGCAAGAGGAATGATGATCTTGGTAAAACTCAAATTGAAATTGACGAGCTTTCCAAGTATCAAAAAATTACTGCTTCTGTGGTAGATGGATTAATTGGTGTTAACAAAGGAGGAAGAATTGTTCTGTGGAATGAGTCTTCCGCGAAATTGTTTGGTCTTACAAAGAGCGAAGTATTTGGTAAGTATATAGGTAAAATATTTCCATCACTTGATGAAGCCGGCTTTACCAAGCTAAAAAGTGATGTAGCAATGAATAACGGCTGGAATGGAATCTTATCAATCGGATTCGATGAATCTATTGCCGAGCATTTCAAAGTGAAAGTTACCGAGTTAAGCGATGAAGCAGAGGAGTCTTATATTTTCCTTTGCACAAACGTCACGGAAAGTATTCGCGCTGAAAAAGAACTGAAAGATTCGGAAGAAAAATTTAGAAACATTGTAACTAACGCGCCTGAGTTTATTTGTACACTTGATAAACGCGGTAACCTGACCTTTGGTAACAAACAATTTCTTGAAGCATTTAAGATCTCTCAAGCCGAATTGAAAAAAACAAATTTTACGGATTTGATTGACCCGGATTTTCTTCTTACCAATGGGTTTGATTTAGAAAATATTACAACGAAAAATATATGGAGTGTTGATCTTCCGTTAGTCAACAAACTCGGTCATAAAATTTTTGTACTTGCCAACTTTTCTACAATTAGAAATGCCAAAGAAGAGCTGCAAAGCTTCACGTTGAATCTGACCGATATTACTCAGAAGAAAGAAGCAGAAAAAGATTTGCTCCTCATCCGCTCTGTGTTTGAGGCGTCTGTTGATGGTATAGCTCTTATTAACAACAGCAGATTTGTACTAGTTAATGATTCGTTTGTAAAAATGTTGGGCTACTCAACAACAAGCGAAATGATAGATGAGATTCCGCTGAATCTAATTAGCGGAAAAGACAAAGAAATTGTTTCCGGCTATTTGAATCCATCGTATGAAAATATTAACCAGCCGCCGAAATTTAATTTTACTGCCCGCAGAAAAGATGGTACAACCTTCGCTGCCGAAAACTCTGTCTCTTACTACGAAGTTGAAGGAGAAAGGTTTATAGTTTGGGTCTTGCGGGATGAAACAGAAGAGATGCTGGCTAAAGAAGCTTTACAAACATCGGAAGAAAGGTACAGAAGTATTTCCGAAAGTATAAATGAATGTATTTGGGCTGCGGAAAATGTAAAAGGTGATTTGAAAGCAATCTTCTACACGCCTTCGGTTAAAAAGATTACAAGTTATGAACCGCAAGAATTTTTGGATGATGAAGAATTGTGGGGAAAAATTATTCATCCGGATGATGTGGATTTTGTAGGCGATAAGATGGATAATCTCTACGGCGACCCAATAAGAAATCTTGAAACTCTTGAATACAGAATAATTGATAAACTTGGCAGTATTATTTGGATTGAGAACAAAATTACTGTTGTACGCGATCCGAAAGGTAAAATCCAAAAGGTATTTGGAATCATAAGCGACGTGAGCTTATCAAAGCGCGCTGAAGAAGAATTGAAACGTTCAACGAGTGATTTAAAAGAACTAAACGAAACAAAAGACAGATTTATTTCTATAGTTTCTCACGATTTACGTACGCCGTTCAGTTCAATAATCGGCTTTACCGATTTGCTTCTTACAGATAAGAATCTTGATGAAGAAAAGAAAATACAGTATATCCACTTCATTCAGGAATCATCAAAGAGTATGCTGGGATTGGTTAATTCACTGTTGGATTGGACTCGCTTGCAAACCGGAAGAATCAAATTTGAGCCGGACAGAATTAACGCAAAATATATTATTGATAAATCAATCCAAATACTTTCCGGCGCTGCTATTCAGAAGAAGATTAAACTTGTTAACGAGCTTGCGAAAGAGTTTTACATCCACGCGGATGAAAGTTTGCTTCTGCAAGTTTTCAACAACTTAATCTCGAACGCAATTAAGTTTACCAAGCCGGAAGGAAGCATAGTTGTCTCAGCAAAAGCTAATATCGAAAAGAAGCAAGTGGAATTTAGTGTTAAGGATGATGGCATAGGAATCCGTGCTGAAAATGTAGATAAATTGTTTAAGATAGATACGAAGTTTACAACAAGCGGCACCGCCGGAGAAAAAGGAAGCGGTCTGGGCTTATCTCTTGTTCACGATATTATCCGCAAACATGGCGGCGATATTTGGGTTAACAGCGAACCTGGAAAGGGAACACAATTTATTTTTTCAATTCCGGTTGCTTCTTCTTATTTGTTGATTGTTGATGATATGAAAACCGACCGCTTGCTCTACACAAAGCTGATAAAGAGTTTGATTCCAAATTATAATATTCTTGAAGCGGAAAACGGAAAAATTGCGCTTGAAGTGATTAAGCAATCATTGCCGGCGCTTGTAATTACAGACCATAATATGCCGGTGATGAACGGTTATGATTTTGTTAAGCAGTTGAGTATCACTCCGTTAAAATATAAACCGCCGGTAATTGTTCTAAGCGGCGATGTTAACAAAACCATTGAAGCAGAGTACAAAGAGTTTGGTGTTGAATATGTATTCTCGAAGCCGGTTAACCTGAGCAATTTCAAGAATGCGATTGAGCGTTCTTTAAGAAAAGCTATTTTTAATTGAGGTTTTTTTACTCTGTGTAGCTCGGTGTCTTCTCCGCGGAACTCTGTGAAAAAATATTTCACAGAGAAGCACCGAGATTAAACAGAGAGCCCCACAGAGAAAACATCTGAAATCAGTTTATTCCGGTATCAAGAATTCCAAATTTTTTCCAATCCTTAAAATCGAAATGCCACCACTCCGTTTCCATTGGATCAAATCCAAATTGAATCATTGTCTCGCGCAGAAGCTTTCTATTTATATATGCTTTCTCAGAAACGTCCTTGCTGGCAAATGAAGCCCGCTCGGTAAAATCATCGTACGGTGTTCCCATATCAAGCTCGTTCCCATCAGCATCAATAAGAGTAACATCAACTGCAGCCCCGCGGTTATGGCGCGATCCTTTTGCCGGATCTGCAACATAGCGGTCATCCGGAAGGATTTGCCACATTATTTTCTGTACGAAGAGAGGGCGGAAGCCATCGAAAATTTTTATTCTGACGTTATGATTCTTCTTAAGAAACTCGTTTGCTTGTGCTAAATGCTCTGCTGCAACCTTTCTTAAAAATACTTTAGCCGATGGATAAAGAACTTGCTTGGTAAAATTATTTGCGGTAGCATATTTAACATCTTGCACAATTGTAGAGTCTATTGATTTGAGCGGTACAATCAGTGTGTCTTCTTGTGCGAACACAATAGAGCTTATGAGCAGAAGAAATAAAAATTTATACATAGTCAATCCACTTTCTTTAGTTCGGCAAATAATGTGGTAATATCAGCAACTGGTGTCTCGTCAGATAAGTTATACAACAAAATATTCTTTCCAACTTTTCTCCAATGATATGATCTGTCTTTAATTGTTTTTTCAAATGCTTCTTGAATAATATTGTTTCTACCTTTCTTCTGAAATGTGATTATATCAAAGCTTGTTAGAGTATGATGATGAACAACATATTGGTTAAAATCTTCAAAGCCTTCAATTTGCCCGTCTTGTGAAAAGTTTAATCTAAGTTTTTGATCTTCCGATATATAAGTCCCGGCAAAAGATTTGTCATTTACAAAATGTTCAAAACCATCAAAAGTACCGTATTCCCTTGGAAGCGAAACGTAAAAGATTGTGTCGTTGCTGGACTCCTTTATTTCATGAAGTGCAAGGAAAGCTTTTCCAGCTTTAGTTGCTAAAGAAAGTGTGTACGGATTTCTAAAAAAAGGAGACTTAGCTACATATATTTCATTCGGGCTCCTAACAAAAAACGATTCTCTGTTTCCTTCAATGAGAGACCCGATAATTAGAATTGAATCCTTTCTGTTAAAATAGATCCGCCTAATTTCAAAATCGGAAAAATTCATTGCACTGCAGACACTATCACTCTTAGTTAATCTTTCATAGTATTTGTCTAAAAGCCAAGTATTGTTGAAACCGCTACTAGGTTCGATAGTTTGTGCTGAACAAAAATATGGAGAGACACAAACCAAAATGGCTGCCAGCACAATCAATGATTTCACTATTGAGTAGTCCTTAGTTGGATTCTCTATTTCAATCTCAGCACTGCGCCGGTAACCGGTTCTAAAATGACTTTGCCGCCGGTAACATAACGGGTTTTTGTTCCCGCTGAATCTTTATCAACCAGAACATCCCAAGCGCCTTCAGGCAAAGGGAACTCAAGCGATTGATGCGGATCGGCATTAAAGAGTACTACAAAAGTTTCTTCGCCGTAATTAATAACATAACCAAGACCAAACTTGCTGTTCGGGTGTTCGTAGAAAGTAATATCTTCATAATCAGCGTGACGGAATGAATCATATTTTTTTCTGAGTCCAATTAAACCTTTGTAGTAATCGAGCAAGTCTTTATTAATCTCCGCGTGTTTAAAGTTGAGATAATTTGTTTCATTGTCTTTATCATAAGCGTTATGATCAATCCTTCCTTTGTTGGTGTCTTTAACCGTCAGGTTGTAAGGAATAACTTTAGAGCGCGCAAATTCCTGTCCGCTGTGAATCATAGTTATTCCTTGCGAAGTGAAAAGGAAAAGCGCGGCAAGTTTGTTAATCTTCAACTGATGCGGAGTGAGTTTAACATTTTTATCAATGTCTTTAATAACTTTGTGCGGATCAACTTCTTTTGTACCAACGCGAATAAAATCCCCAAGTGTATAACCATCATGAGATTCCAGATAATTAACGGAATGTTCTTTTTGAACAAAAAGTCCAAACGAGTCGCGCATTAAAGTTCCGTTAACATAACTTTTAATTCTCTGTGGAGAATTGTTACCGTACCAATGTCCAAATACCCAGCCTAATCCATTGTAAGGATTTTCTCCCTTAATTCCATTTCTAATTTGATCATTCCATGCACCCCAATTGCGGCGTGAAAATCCGTTCGGATCGTAACCGCCACCCCAGGGCTCGCAAACAATAACCACTTTAGGATTTACTTTTCTTAGCTCTGTTGCAATTTCTTCAACGGTTTTCCAGTCAATTAATTTACCAAGATCAAAGCGGAAACCATCAACATGATATTCTTTCATCCAGTAAATCAAACTTTCAATTATCAGACGGCGAACCATAGGCCGCTCGGTTTTCAAATCATTGCCGCAGTAGCTTTCAGCGATGTAATGCCCCTTCTCATCAAGGCGGAAATAATATTCTTTATCAATCTGTTTTAAGTTGCCAATTTCATATTCGGAAAGGTGATTATAAACTACATCCATCACCACACCGATTCCGGCTTTGTGGAAAGCCTTCACCATATCTTTGTAATCGGTTACTTGCTTTCCGGTTGAACCCATCCACTTATTCCATTTAAAACTTTTCCAATCTTCACTGTAATAAGATGCTGGGGCGAAGAACGCGCCTGTCATGTAACCCCAATGGTTTCTTTCGTGAGGATTCCATGTATTAAACTTTCCGGAGAGTGAATCACGGTATGGGAGTTCACAGTAACCAAAATCTTGTGTCGGAAGAAGCTCGACAGTATTTACACCAAGATTCTTAATGTATTCTAATCCTCCCTTCGTTCCTTTCTCAATCAATCCTTGGTAAGTGCCCGGCTTCTTAGCAGTGCTCGATTTGTGCGCGGTTAAATCTCTTACATGCATTTCATAAATAATTAAATCGCGCCAGTCACGCTGAATCCACTGATCACCTTCCCAATCATAATTATTCTCTTTTACTACGATGGATTTGCGGGGATTCATGTAAGTAGTAAAAGTTGCAACCGCTTTAGAATAAGGATCAACACAAACCGGAATGCTTGGATTGGTGAAATCATCACCTTTGTGATATACTTTGTAACCGTAGAATCTACCGGAGAAATCGCCGTCAAGTTTCAACTCCCACACACCTTGCTCATCGCGAATCATGTAATAGTCTTTGGAATTTTTATCATTTACCTTTTGAAATACACACAGTTTAACAAGCGTTGCAGATGGTGCGAACAAACGAAAAAAAGTTTTTTCTCCTTCAACAAAGGAACCAAGTTTTTTATCCGAGTAAAATTTATCCAGTCCTTTATAATGCTGCCAAAACTCAGTTGTGTCTGTGTAAGACTTAAATAAATATGTGTGACGTAAATTCAAACCAGCTCCATTGTTTGTTGATATTGTAAGTAGAAGAAGAAAGCCTACTGTTATTATCGCAAGTTGTCTCATAATCTTTCAGTGCCTTCAATTAATTCTTAATAAGATAGAGAAATGCAGCGGTGGAAAAATAGGAATTGCGGCTGATTTAAGGAAGTTAAACGGTCGCAATTAGTATAAGTTATTTCATTAGGATTAGCTTCCTAATGATGGTTGATTTACTGGCTTCTTAAAAATATTATTCAGTAACATTGGTTCACAAGCCATAATAATTGTTAATTCATTAGTTCGCTGACTATTAAGAATTGATTTTTATTTCAGAATAAAGCAATATTAAGAAAAGAATTTTGCTAACAGCATATTAACAAATGGGCATCACAATGATTAACATACCAATCTCGATTCAAATTCCTGAACTTTGGCAAGGGAAGACATTCTCAAAAAATGACTGGGGTTCAATTAATTTAGTAGTTGGTCCAAATGGTACAGGTAAATCGTTATTTGCAGACCAATTAAAAATCCAACTTGCTCAAAATGGATACAAGGTAAGGCTTTTAAATGCAGAACGTCTGAGCGGACTTGAGAAGATGGATTATACATATTATACTCATGGGAGTCAGTTTAGACTTGGGTTAAACATTTCTCAATTCAATGAACTAAAGCAATATGGTGAGAATTACGGACTTTCTTCATCTGCCTTTGTAATACTTAAAGAGCGTTTAGACATACGAGTCAAAATAGAAGCGCTTTTTTCTGACATTTTTAATAAAACTATAAGACTTGTTGAAGAAGGTGGTTTTTTAAAACCCAAAATTCAAAATAACTCTGGTGGTGCTGAATATGAACTTAAAGGAAATGAGTGCCACGGCTTAAAAGAAATACTAACCCTACTAACTTTCCTTTATGATGAAAGTAAAGATTGTTTGATTTTAGATGAACCAGAATTGCATCTTCACCCACAGTTTCAATCTTTCTTTCTTGCAGAGATAAGAAAGTTAGCTGGCGACCCCAAAAGAGACCCAACTAAAAAACTTTTCTTCATTATAACACATTCTCCTTATTTTATAGACTTGAGGAGTATTGATGATTTAAAAAGCATTCTTATTTGTCATTATGATATCCCACCTGACTATGTAAATATGTTAGACCCACAAGATGAATATATTCTGAGCAGGTTTTTACCACGTTTTAACACACATCATAAGCAATTTTTCTTTTCACCTAATCCTGTATTTGTTGAGGGTTACACTGACCAGCAGATTATTAGTCTCCTCTTTGACAAACTTAACTACAATATTTTTGCTGCTGGTTCGTGTGTAATTGATGTTGGTGGAAAAGATGAACTAGCTGTTTTCTTTAGATTATGTAAGCATCTTAAAATACAAGCAAGAATTATTGCAGATTTAGATGCTTTCTTTAAAGGTAAGCTAAGGGAAGTTGCACAATCAGATTGTGACTGTAACGATTATATTCAGCAAAAGGGCATAGGAACAGATTTGTCTGTTTTGATAGGTGAGTTAGAAAGAAAAATAAAAGAAGTCGCTGATGATTTAGTAACAAAGATATCCGCTGACCCTGACATTATCAATCTAATAAATTTCTTGAAACCTATAATAAATACTGGAGACAAAAGAAGTACAGTTGTTACTGCTTGTACAATGGCTCTAATAAGATTTCAAACGAAAATATTAGCCGATGTATCCCCAGCACTACAGAATAATGTCAATTATATTATCCCACGATTTAATTTGCTGTTGGAGGCATTTAAGGCTGCCAATATCTTCATTTTTTCAAAAGGTGAAATAGAACACTATTATACTCAGACTCCTATCGACTATCTAAACGTAACAGATAAAGATAAAAGCATTTCATTTCATGCTGAGAGAGACTATTTATTAGCAACTGCTGACAAAACTAAACTTGAATCTACTTACCCAGATTTACTCTGCATTTTAAAAGAATCGATACCGCAGGTGAAAGTAAACTTAAGCAAGCATTTGAAGTTTCAGATTGTTGAATGGATACAAACAGTTCAGAGAGCCATTTCCAAAGGTGATGTTTCTGAAATAAATGGCTTGAAATCAAATGCAAAAATTGATTATAAACTATTTAATCAAATAATTGAAGTTCTGGAGTTAGCTGTACAACCAGATAAAAGATTTACTTGTAAAATTAAAATCAATAAATCTTTGACCGAATTTAATACGGAAATAAAATTTGATGAAAAAACAATACCTCATGATTTTGTACTAACAGTATAAATGCAGTGAATAAGATATTACCTAAAGCGTGAGAGTCAAAATACTTTTGAGTATAGGAGTTGATTACTAGAAATTTCATTGAGAATTAAAAATATTCTCGACGTTAGCCAGTTCCAACTGGGTTTCTATTTTTTATTTTTTCTTCGGAAATTATTTCATCAAAACTAATTTCTTCGTTTCGGCTAAACTTCCGGCTTGTAATCTGTAGAAATAGACTCCGCTTTGTAAAGACGCGCCATGGCGCGTCTCTACATTAAATGTAGCTTTGTAAGTCCCAGAAGGTAGAAATTCATTTACAAGCATAGCAACTTCTCTTCCGAGTACATCGTAAACTTTTAAGCTTACGTTGCTGGCTTCTTGTAGCGTGTAGCTAATAGTTGTTTCCGGATTAAACGGATTGGGATAGTTTTGGTGCAATGAAAAATTTGCAGGCAAAGCAATGTCTAGTTCAGTATCATTTGAATATTCAAATGCGCCATTGAAATCAATCTGCTTCAATCTGTATTTTATTTTTCCGTTCGGCGGAGTATTATCTGTAAATATATAATCTTTTGTGGAGTTACTGTTACCGTGCCCTTGTACGAAACCAATTTTTTCCCATTTGTCTTTCTGAGCAAAGCGAAGAATCTCAAAACCGTAATTGTTCACTTCTGTTTCTGTGGACCAAATTAAAACTACTTTTCCTCTAACAACGCTAGCAGAAAAGGAAGTTAGCTCTACGGGAAGAGGGGCGTCATCTGCCCAATATTCATAAGCCCCAATATCAGTAGCTCCGTTTCTTTCAGCGGCACGCTGGTCCTGTGTGGGAATGGATACTCCATTGTTAGTTCCGCTATTCGAACCAGCATTAATGGCAATGCTACCGCTTGTCGTTTTGAGTGTGTATGTTCCATTAGTTGTGTTGTTGGCTTCAAGAGTTGAACTTAGATTTAAGCTAGCTTGCTCTCCGGTAATATCATGTGTTGCGCTAAAAGTATATCCAGAGCAAATTTCGGCTATATTATAATCATTGTCATTAACTGTACCGCTGTTAGTAAAATCATTTGCCGTACCGCCTGAGATAGTGTTATTGGCAATGATTGTATTTTTTATATAGAGGGTTCCGGTATTATGAACTCCACCGCCAGTATAGCTAGCTCCACAAGTATTATTGGCTATTGTACAATTTGTTAAAGTGTTAGTGCCTCCAGATAAATAAAGCCCCCCTCCTTTTTGAGTCGCATTGTTTCCGCTTATTGTGCAGTTGGTTAGCGTTAATGATGTGCCATAGCTTAAAATGCCGCCTCCACCCCACGAATCATAATATGATACATTCCCACTAATGGTACAATTTATTGCTGTTAGGGTGTTCGTATTAACAATTCCTCCCCCATACCCTCCAGAATAGTTATCAACTATATCACAATTGCTTAGAATTAGATTACTCTCATTTCTGATTCCACCTCCTTCTCCGCCGTCATTTCCATAACGAATTGTCAAATCTTTAATCGAAACATTCCCACCAGAAGCCCCAATCCAAAATACAATAGCTGCAGCCGTACCTTTAGATGAGGCAGCCTGAACTATTGTGGTTCCTGCACCCGCACCTTTAACTGTTAGGTTCGTGAAATTTCTTGTAGAAATATTAATGACATCATTGTTTAAGGTGTAAGTGTTGCCTGAAACGTGAATGAGGATTTCTGCAGTTGTTGGATTATCTACATTATTAACAGCAAATTCGATTGTTTTCCATGCATTAGTTCCCGAGCTGTGTCCATGGCTTCCGTCATAAATATCTGTACCAGCAGGGTCAACATAATAATTGATTTGTGCCATTGTGTTTACAGTAAGTAAAAAAGCAAAAACAAAAGTTATCAAAAAGAGCCTCTTCATATAACGCCTCTTAGCATTTGATTTTTTATTAAGAAATAAATTTCTCGCTTGATTGGGTAACAACCTGTTATGCGATCAATGGTAAATCGGCTTCCTGTTACAGCAGGAGATTTTCTTTAAGAGTGTACTTGCTCTGGATATGGATTACGATTTATATATAATCAATAAAAAGAATAGCTGTTATTGCGTTGTGCGGAATGAATGAAGATTTGGAGACTAACTTTATTTTGTTGCTCGAGAAAGCCACAGAAGATAAGTCCCTATTTGAACTGGGGTGAAACTACTAATAAAATTATAGATGAGCAATAAGTCTAATTTAATTCAACTAAAACAAAAGTTCGGGAATGAAACTGTTCTCGCCTTATATGATTACTTTCGGAACTGTAATACCTCAAAAACCGATATAGCAATGAGCATAGATGTTCGCGGTATCGTCTCTAAAGGGGGATGTCGCGTAATTAATGAATCAAAAATATATCGGTGTAAATCTGTGCTGAGTGTACCGAAGCATTTGTTAAATCCCCGCTTCGACTGCGAGGCGAGCGCGTCATCTGCGGGCTATTTCTGATTAAATAGTTAATTATGCGAAAATCCCTCACGGGATTTTTAGCTCCGCTAGTCCGAAGCAATTTTATTTCATTAGAATAAGTTTCTTTGTAATACTAATCGAGCCGCTTTGAAGTCTGTAAAAATAAATCCCGCTGGTCATTTCTCGACTGCGCTCGAAATGACGCGCGTTGAGTGTAACTTTATAATTGCCGGGCTGCTTAAACTCGTTTACAAGCGTTGCAACTTCTCTCCCAAGTATATCATAAACTTTTAGGCTTACTTGGCTTGCCGCTAGTATCTTGTAGCTAATAGTAGTTTCCGGATTGAACGGATTGGGGCTGTTCTGAAATAATTCTATTCCCGGAATTGATTCACCAGTTCTGCTTTTGAAATCGTCAATGTGAGTAATTACATCGGTAGCCTTTATTGGATTAGCCCATGTGCCGTGCGTTAAAATTAGTTGAGTGAAAATTCTCTTAGCAAATTTCCCATGCCTAATTGTAAAACCAGCGCCGAATGTTGCTGCTTTAGTTCCCTTGGGAATGTCGAAATTATCCGTAAATGGATAGTTGTTATCGAGCAGTGTAATTACTCTAGATTTTGCTGCTCCTTCATCAAAGCCAATGTGGGGATGAACTACGTAGTCAACTTTGTCACCTTCAATCGTAAACAATGAATCGTTTGTTATCTCTATTAGTAAATAATTCTTGCTGCCGGGGTTTAAGCTGGAAGGAACAAGCTGCATTTTGATTTCGGGAAGCTGCAACTGCTTCTTTGAGCAAAGAACAGAAATAGTTTCCGATTTAATCTCAACACCGCTTGCATCAAAGAAATGAAAAGTTAACTCTAAATCTTTTACTTGTTCTATGAGCTTGAGAGATAAATTTCCGCTAAAATAATTTGAGCTAACATTTTGAGTCAGAACAGTGCTATCATTCATTACAATTGTAAATGAACGAACATCTTCAATTGTAAAAATCTCAACTGGGATTTGCTCACCGTAAATCTTTTCATTCTTGGGCTCGGTAATAATTGCTTTGTTGTATGTTGTGTAAGCAGACCATACCGGACGCGGGGAGCCAAACTTATCATTTTGATTTGCGAACTCGATTAATCCAAACCATTCCTCGGGAGTGGAATCGTGAACGAACTCATTTCCACCTTTCCACCAGCCGTCATGATATTGAAATACTACTCCGCCTTGAGCGCCGGCGTCAATCAAACTTCTGTACATTAATAAATTGCCGCTGGTTTGCTGCGCTAAAGTATTTCCGCCGTAAGTATATTTTGTACCTGGAGTGCCCGGCGAAACCGAGAGTCCATATTCTGTAACGATAAATGGTTTTTGAGAAGCGCGGTTGTTTTTTAGAAAACTTAAATATCCGGCATAGCCATGTGAACCGCTTATTGTTACCGGATTGTAGATGTAAGCGTTGTATGCGGTGAAATCAAAAATATCTGTGCTTATGTAATCGCCTACAATTGTATTTGAAAAAGAAACCGGTATGCCGCTATGCCGTTGATGAATTAAATCTCTTACTGCTTGCCATAGGCTTACAAGATTCTCAGCGCCCGCGTTGTAGATATGAGCGACTTGCGGCTCATTCATTATTAGATAGCCAATAATGCATTTATACTTATTGGAGTAATTGAGAACTGCGTTTACTTGATTCAGCGCGGAAGTTCTAAATGACTGCGAGCCAAAATCTCCCGCTGGATCAATCCAAATACCGAACAAAATTTTTAAGCCGGATTCTTCAACTAATTTTAATTCTTCTTCTGTTATAGCGCCCCAAGTGCGGATTGTATTAAAGCCGGCGTTTTTAATTCTATCCAAATCAAATTTAATCAGGTCAGCATCGAACTTGTAAACCCACGGCACTTGTGCCGGCCTGGTGTGTGTTTCGTAGCCGATGCCTTTTACAAAAAACTTTTTACCATCAATGTAATACCAGCCGTTAGCTATTTGGACATTCTGCGCCAGGCAGATTTTCAAAGTAAGAATTGTAAGCAGAAAAAATATTTTCCCGAAGCTTTTCATTTTGCCAGAATCATCTTCTTCGTCTCAACGTAAGAGCCAGTCTTTAAAGTATAGAAATAAACTCCACTTGGTAAAGGCGAGGCATGCCTCGTCTTTACATTAAATGTAACTTTATGAGTTCCAGCTTGCTGATATTCATTTACAAGCATTACAACTTCTCTCCCAAGAACATCATAAACTTTCAACGTTACATGGACTAAAGTCCCTCCTTTGGAGGGATTTAGGGAGGCTGGAATTCTGTACTCTATCGTTGTTTCGGGATTAAACGGATTGGGATAGTTTTGAGAAAGAGAAAATTTAGTCGGTATATTATCTCTATCCTCAATTTCAGTAGTTCCAACAACATCTTCGAGCAGCCAATTGTCCGGATCAATGGAAACCGATAACGGTTGTCCGCTGATTGGAATAATCCAGCCCTGATCTTGCTGATCATTAAAGACACTACTAAAAATTGTTGATTTGTTTGTAGTGATTTTTATCTGAACCGGCATTGTGAAGAATTGAGGGTTAGTATTTACGTTTTGCTTCAGACGGAAAGTTAGATGAAACAAATCGCCATTAATTTGTTTTGAGCTCCATCCAACAGTGTACTTTGGATAATTCTCGCCGTAAATCCATTCCTTAAAAAAGTAATCCAAACTTTTACCGTAAACTCGTTCTGCAATTCGCTGGAAGTCTTCCGTTGTTGCAACATTGTAAGAAAGACCCGGCTCGCTGAGATATTCTTTCAGTATTCTAAAGAAGTTTTCATCGCCAACTACTCCGCGAAGCATATGCAATACAACGCCACCTTTGCTGTATGATCTTGCGCCGTTAAAAATCTGTGCGATAGTTGAAATATCTTGTACATAAATAGAACCCTTCGCTGTTTTAGCCGAACTCATAATCGCATTTACATCGTTCGTGAACATGGAATTTCCATATTTAGCTTCGTAGTAAATGCTCTCGCTGTAAGTTGCAAAACCCTCATTCAGCCAAATGTTTTGCCAGTCTTTACATGTTACCCTATCCCCAAACCATTGATGAGCAAGTTCGTGCGCTACTACATCTTCCCGGAAAGTTGACATAGAAGAAACAGTTTGATGTTCCATGCTAACACTATTCAAAACTTGAGCTTGTCCATATTTTTCGGCTACGAATGGATAGAGCCCAAATTTTTCCGAAAATATTTTTAGCATACCGGGTACTAAATCCAGATTTCCTTTGTTTGAGCTGAACAGTTCCGGAAACACATAATGAGTTACCGGCATAACTTTTCCGGTTTCATATTCAAATGGTGTGTCATATTTCTGATAGTTGCTCATCGCGAGCGAGATTAGATAATTTGCAATTGGATAGCGGTTCTTCCATTTATAAGTTGAAGTTCCATCCACATTATTAACAGTTTCTGTTAATACACCGTTGGAAATTGATGTGAATGATTTATCGGAAGTAATCCATACATCGGAAGAATCCGCTTTATCTGCTGGAGTGTCTTTGCTAGGCCACCACGATCTAGCACCATAAGGCTCACTCAAAGTCCAAATTATTGGTTGTCCGGAGTGAGCTGTAAAAACAAAGTCTCCAAATCCGGCACTTTGCGGATAGCCGCTATACTTAATTGTAACTGTAATTAAATCTCCTTTAGCGTACTCTTTTTCCAGATTTATCTTTAGTTGATTGCTGCTCTGGGAATAAGCCGCAGCAACATTGTTAGATGTAACAGAAGTAACTGCCATAGTGCTTACAAGGTCGAGATAAAAGTTGGTTAGCTTATCAATTGAAGACCAAGCTTTAACAGTTACCTCGCCGGTTAGTAATTTACTATTGTAGTTGACGGAGAGATTTAGTTTATAATAGGTAACATCAATTTTGTCGTCGCCCGGATATGCAATTTTGCTAAGCCGGTTTGAGCTGTTGAACGCTCTAATTTTTCCTTCGGAACAGTATTGAGAGGCGTCATCTTGAGCTAAGACATTTATTATAAAAATGAACAGGCAACTTGAAATCAATAGTATTCGTTTCATGGTACTTTCTTTTTATGCAAAGATATTCAATATTGTATTTACCGGATAGAGGAAATATTTACGTATAATTTTCAAAAAAACGAGCAAATTTTCACCTAATTATTCTATAATTGTAAAAGCAATTCATAAGATTCAATTTGAGGATTTTCTTCATGAGCAGACATGCAAAAATATTTATCGGTCTTACATTTGGCGCAGTTGCCGGAGTTTTGAGCAACATGTTTTTATCTCCTTCGCCGTTTTTATCTTTCTTTCAACAATACATTACCGATCCGTTAGGCAAAATATTCTTGAATTTCTTAATCATGATGGTAATTCCTCTTGTGTTTGCAAGCCTTTCTCTTGGTGTTGCTCAAATTGGAGATCTCAAAAAACTTGGAAGAATCGGCTTCAAAACAATTGCTTACTTTTTCGTTGTAACAACTTTGGCTGTTACAATTGGGTTAACATTGGTTAATTTGATTAGACCGGGAGACTATTTACCGGAAGAAACAAAAGTAAAACTGTTGGATTCATATAAAGGACAAGCATCCGAAATAAAGACTGCAACAGAGAACACCGAGTTTGGGATTCAAACATTGGTGAATATTGTTCCGCGTAATCCAATTGCTGCCGTAGCTAAACCAAACCCGGATATGCTCGCGCTAATTTTCTTTTCCTTAATGATTGGAATAGCTCTCACAGTAATCAGCAAAGAAAAAGCTGAACCGTTGATAAAGGTACTAGAGGGAATTAACGATATAACAATTGTAATTATTAACATTGCAATGAAGCTGGCTCCGTTTGGAGTGTTTGCTCTTATTTTCAGTGTAACATCCCGCTTCGGTTTCGATCTTTTAGTAGCGCTAAGCATGTACGTGATAACAGTTTTACTTGGATTATTAATTCATCAAATCGGTTCATTTTCAATCCTCATAAAAGTTCTTACAAAGTACAGTCCGCTAAAGTTTTTCAAAAAGATTGAAACTGTTATGCTAACTGCGTTTTCTACTAGTTCAAGCAGTGCAACTTTACCTACCACTATTTCTACTTCACAAAACAATCTTGGTATTCCATCTCAAATAACCGGATTTGTATTACCTCTCGGCGCTACGATGAACATGAATGGAACAGCACTTTTTGAAGGTGTTACTGTTTTGTTTTTAGCACAAGTTTTTGGAGTTCAACTTTCTTTTGGAGTTCAACTTATTGTTGTATTGATGAGTGTATTAACTGCAATCGGAACAGCCGGGGTACCATCCGGTTCCATTCCTTTATTGGTAATGGTTATGGTGATGGTAAATATTCCGGCAGAAGGAATAGCAATTATTCTTGGTGTAGATAGAATTCTAGATATGTGCCGGACAGTTCTTAATGTAACCGGCGATATTACTTGCGCAGCTTATGTTGCCAAAACCGAAGGTTACGAGCTTAAGAAGTAAATTCCCAATCATTATTTCTTTGCTGATTTCTTCTTCCTTTTTTCCGCATCTTCTTTTATTACAACAGAAGCAAACACGGAAATTGCTAACGTAGCAATAATTACAAGCAATGAAACCTGAACCGGAATATGAACAAATCCGGAGATGAGCATCTTTACGCCTACGAACAAAAGAATGAAGGAGATACCATACTTCAAATAACGGAAGAGATTTAAGATGCCGGCTAATGCGAAGAAAAGGGAACGAAGTCCAAGGATTGCAAATAAGTTGGATGTTATTGCAATAAACGGATCGTGAGTAATAGCAAGCACGGCCGGAATTGAATCAATTGCAAAAATTACGTCTGTTGATTCCACCAAAACTAAAGTTATGAACGCGACAGTAGCATATAACTTATGATTCTTTTTCACAAAGAAATGATCTGTCCCGGAAACTGTATCAATAGGAAAAACTTTCTTGGCTGCGCGGACAAAAAGATTCTTTTCCGGTTCGATTTTTCCTTCGCCGCTTGTCATCATTTTATAGGCAGTAAAAACAAGAATAGCACCGAAGATGTAAATCATAAAACTGAAAGATTTAATAAGCCCAACGCCGGCGATTATAAAAAGGATTCTTAAAACTACCGCTCCAACAATACCCCATTTCAGAATTCGCGGTTGGTATCTATCCGGAATACCCATCGTGCTGAATATCATGATAAACACAAATAGATTATCTACCGATAGAGAATACTCAATAATGTATCCGGTGATGAATTCGAAAGATTTTGTGCTGCCTTCGGGGAAAAAGAAATAAATAAATATTGAAAAGAGGAATGCAGTGGAAATCCACACCGAAGTCCAGATTAATGCCGTTTTAACTCCAACAGAACCTTTCCGGTGATCAGTAATAAACATATCAACAACAAATACCGTTAGAAAGAGTGCTGCGAATATTACCCAAAAGAGAGAATGAATTTCCATTATTTGCCTGATTGTTAATAACTATGGCGTAAAGATAGAAAGTAGAGAGGTAGGATGAAAATGTAAATGAACAGAGACTTAACAAACGGGTAAGTCTCTGTCTAAAAACATTATCCCATAAAGAAGGAGAGAAGAATACCTGCGGCTACTGCCGAACCAATTACGCCGGCAACATTTGGCGCCATAGCGTGCATTAATAAATGATTTTTTGAATCATACTGTAAACCTACCGTTTGAGAAACTCGCGCACTATCCGGCACTGCCGAAACGCCAGCATTACCAATAAGTGGATTAATCTTGTTCTCTTCGTCAAGGAATAAATTCATAATCTTAACAAACATTACTCCGCCAAAAGTTGCAATCATAAATGAGAATGCGCCAAGAGCAAAAATTCCAACCGACTTTGCTGTTAGAAATGTTGTTGCCTGTGTTGAAGCCCCGACAGTTAATCCAATCAGAATTGTTACTATGTCTATAAGAGAACCTTTTGCCGTATCTGCTAATCTTTTTGTAACACCACTTTCCTTTAGAATATTCCCGAAGAAGAGCATTCCTAAAAGTGGAAGTGCTGAGGGTGTAATAAAGCAAGTTAACAGTAACCCAACAATTGGAAAAAGAATTTTTTCAATTTTCGAAACTTGGCGCGGTGCCTTCATTTTAATTCTGCGCTCTTTATCTGTTGTTAGCAATTTCATAATTGGCGGTTGAATGACGGGCACTAGTGCCATATATGAGTAAGCTGAAACAGCTATCGCGCCAACTAACTCCGGCGCCAACTTAGAAGAAAGAAAAATTGCTGTTGGTCCATCGGCACCGCCGATAATTCCAATTGCTGCGGCTTGTTCCGGATGGAATCCTAAAAAGAGAGCAATTGTGTATGCGCCAAAAATTCCAAGTTGCGCCGCCGCACCTATTAAAATTAATTTTGGGTTGGAAAGGAGATTTGTAAAATCGGTCATTGCGCCAATTCCTAAAAAAATTAGCGGCGGGTAAATACCATTTGTTACTCCAAAATATAAATAGTTAAGCACGCTGCCTTTTTCATAAATGCCAATTTGTAAACCAGCACCTTCTAGAAAAGGAATGTTGCCGACTAGAATTCCAAAGCCAATGGGGACAAGCAACAGCGGTTCGTAATCTTTTGCTATTGCCAGATAAATAAATGCAAATGCAATCAAGATCATTATAACATGACCGAGTGTAAAATTTGCGAAAGCCGTATAGCGCATGAACTGATCAAATCCATGCCCGGTAAATTCAAGAAATTTTCCCATTATTAGCTCCCGATTTCAACTAGTAGATCACCTTCGAGAACAGAGTCACCTTGTCTAACTTTAATGGAAACAACTTTACCTTCTTTGTCGGTGTTCACATTGTTTTCCATTTTCATTGCTTCAAGTGTAATTAGTCTATCACCAATCTTAACCATATCGCCTTCTTTAACGTGTACATTAAGGATAACTCCTGGTAATGGCGATTTTATATAACCAACGCCTTTGGGAGCGGAAGGCTTGCTTGTTTTAGCAACTGAAGGAACTACATCCGTTGAGGGGGAAACAACAGAGCGCATTAGTTTTGGAGTCTTCGTTGTTTGTATTTGTCTATCAACTTCAACTTGGTATCTTATTCCGTTTACATCAACTTCGGCTAAATTATCCTCAACACTTACTATATCTACTTCGTATGGATTACCGTTAATTGTTAATTTAAATTTTTTCATTCACTCACGTCCTCTATCTTGGAAATTGTCTAATTCCGTAAATCTTTGAACTCCACGGAGAATATGTACGGGCAACTCTGTTAATTGTAAGAATTGCATTTTCGTGATCATGTAAATCGCTTTGGTATAAATGTAGCGCCAATGCAATTGCTGCATATACTTCATCTTCTTTGATTGAAGTTATTTTCTTTTTCACTTCTACATGATGAGTTTTTTCTTCTGCTGTTTTGGCTGATTGTTTTACAATTATTCTGGAGATATTCATAAAAAGCAGATACAACAGAATTAATGAAAGGAATACAACTGCCATTCCAATGAAAGTCATCCCAACTCCCCAAGGATCAATTTCGTTAAACCGTGTGGAGTTTTGAGAAATTTTGGCTTTGGAAAGTGAATCTACCGCTGCCGCAGTCGCTTGTGCTATTATTGCTAAAGTCATTGCCGCCTCACAAAGGAATGTTAGAATGTTTCTTCGGAGGATTCACATCTTTCTTTGTAGCCAAAGATTGAAGTGCGCGGATAATTCTAAAGCGTGTATTTCGCGGCTCTATTACATCATCAATGTAACCATACTTTGCCGCAACGTAAGGATTTGCAAATTTCTTTCTGTACTCTTCTTCTTTTTCAGCAACATATTTGTTTCTCTCTTCGGCATTTTCAATTGCGGCAATTTCTTTTTGATGAAGAACTTCAACGGCACCGCGCGGACCCATAACAGCAATTTCTGCTGTTGGCCAAGCGTAATTAATATCTCCTCGTAAATGTTTTGAGCCCATTACATCGTAAGCGCCGCCGTATGCTTTACGAAGAATAACAGTAACTTTTGGAACAGTTGCTTCACCATAAGCAAACAATAATTTAGCGCCGTGTAAAATTATTCCGCCATATTCTTGAGTTGTACCGGGTAAGAAACCGGGAACATCAACCAATGTTACAATTGGAATATTGAAAGCATCGCAGAAGCGAACAAATCGCGCTGCTTTACGTGATGAGTTAATATCTAAAACACCGGCGAGATAATTCGGTTGATTTGCAACTATACCGACAGACATTCCGTTAAAGCGTGCAAAGCCGGTAATCATGTTTGGCGCATAGTGGCGCTGTACTTCCATAAATTCGTTATAGTCTGTAATCGCATGAATTACATCTTTTACATCGTAAGGTTTGTTTGCGCTTTCCGGGATGATTTCATTTAGCGAATCATCTAAGCGATCAATCGGGTCATCACAAAATGCAAGTGGCGGGTCTTCTAAATTGTTTTGTGGAAGATAGCTTAACAATTTTCTTATTAGAAGAATTCCTTCTTGCTCGTCTTCCGCTACAAAATGTGTTACACCGGATTTTGAGCCGTGTACCATCGCTCCGCCCAGTTCTTCATCCGTTACAGTTTCTCCGGTTACAGTCTTAACAACTTTTGGTCCGGTAACAAACATGTAGCTGGTGTTCTTACTCATAATTGTAAAATCTGTAAGAGCAGGTGAGTAAACCGCGCCGCCGGCACATGGACCGAAGATTGCGGAAATCTGCGGTACAACTCCGCTTGCCATAATGTTGCGCTGGAAAATATCGGCATAACCGCCAAGGCTCTTAACACCTTCTTGAATGCGCGCGCCGCCGCTATCGTTAATACCAATTACCGGTGCGCCTACTTTCATTGCTTTGTCCATTACCTTACAAATTTTCTGCGCGAACATTTCGCTAAGCGAACCGCCGAAAACTGTAAAGTCTTGCGAGAAAACGTAAACCAATCTTCCGTCAATAGTACCGTAACCGGTTACAACGCCGTCTGAAAGGAATGATTGTTTGTCCAGACCGAAATCATGCGTGCGGTGAGAAACGAACATATCAAATTCTTCAAAGCTGCCTTCATCGAGCAGTGCGTCAATACGTTCGCGTGCGGTTAATTTACCTTTCTTATGCTGAGCATCAATGCGTTTTTCGCCGCCGCCTAATCGTGCTTTCTCACGTAAATCCATCAACTCTTTAATCTTTTCTTGAATTGCCATTAAACCTCCGGGTGAGTGTAGAGTGTAGAACGAAGAGTGAAGAGTTTTAATTTTCTCTTGCAGTCTTAATACTACTTGTTAATAATCTCTCTAATTCATCACAGTCTTTAATTAGTGAATCATGTTCTTGTTGATTTATTATTTCAGTTTCTTTGAGTAATCTTATCCAATATTCCGTTTCTCTTGATTCTTTAAGAGAGATCGAAAGTTTATTTATAAAATCTTTTTTAGTAGGAGCGCTTTGAGCTTCTGATACATTTGCACCAATTGAAGTCCCGGATCGAAGTAATTGTTTATAGAGTGGTTCGTATGATTTGTCTTTTTGCAAAAGGTGTTTATATAGTTTAACAATGCGGATAGAAAATCCAAATGCTTTTTGATAAAGAATACTACTATAATTTACTAACGGTTCTAATACTTTCATTCTACACTCTATACTCTACGTTCTACACTTCACTCCGTTTTCTCACACAGTTCCGTTAAAACTCCGCCGGTAGATTTTGGATGAAGGAACGCGATGTTCAATCCTTCAGCGCCTTTGCGTGGCTGTTTATCAATTAATTGAACACCTTTTGCTTCGACTTCACCGAGAGTGTTTGCCAAATTCTTTGTAGCAAAAGCGAGATGATGAATTCCTTCACCTTTCTTTTCTACGAATTTTCCAATCGGTCCATCCGGTTCGGTTGATTCCAGCAATTCTATTTTAGTTTGACCAACCATAAAGAAAGCGGTTTTTACTTTTTGGTCCGTCACTTCTTCAACCGCGTAGCATTTTAATCCAAGCACTTCTTCATAATATTTAATTGATTCACCAATATTCTTAACCGCAATTCCTATATGTTCTATGTGTGATATTTCCATTTAAATTCTCCTGTTGACTACAAAATCATTTTTGACTGGGCTTTGGTATTTTGAGCAATAAATTAGTTGGTGTGAGATCAGAAATTGACCAGTGTATCTTTCGTAATATATTAATGCTTTCGTAAACGGATAGAAATAGTAATGATTGAAAAGTTTCGTCCGCGAAATATTTTTGCCATTTCTTCAGTTGAGGAAATCTATTAAAATGAAAGTAATATGAATAGAACCATAAGTCGATCAATTCATTCGCTGATACTTTATGTCCCTTATGAAAAATAAACCCATTTAAAATAGAAGCTGATTCAAATTTTTGTTTTTCTTCGAGAATAAATTGCAGATATTCTTTTGAAGAATTAAGAGACATAAGGTGTTTACAAATTTGTGTTACACTTATTTTTTCTTTTTTATGATGAAATGGTCTAAAATCAAGATAAAGTCCTTTCAGTCTATACTCGCTTGGGAGTGGTTCTATTTTGCCAGAATAAAATCCTCTTTCACTCTTACGGATATTAAAAGACAATTTTTTTAATTCTAAGTCACTCAAATTTTCTTTCAAAATGCTAAATCTAGTCTTAAATAAGTCTATTACAGACCAATTTATTTTACTCACTGGCAATTCTACTTCAACTATTTTCGCATTTTTTGTCTCTTTCACGTAAAACGGACCAATCATTTCTTTCTCTGTTGTTCTACACTCTTCGTTCTACACTAAATTACAACGTGCTCTTTGTATTCGCCGAAAACTCCCCGCATTGTGTTGCAGATTTCCCCAATGCTTGCGTAAACTTTAACAGCATCAAGAATTACCGGCATTAAGTTAGCATTGCTTTCCGCGGCAGTTTTAAGAGCAGTTAGTTTTACTTTTACTTCTTGTTCATTTCTCTGTGCGCGTACTTTGTTCAAGAATTCAATCTGTTCACGCTGAACGTCTTCATCAATTTTCAGAAGTCCTTTCGGCTCTTCCTCTTTGACTTGAAATTTATTCATACCGACGACAATTCTTTCATTGCGTTCAATTTCTTGCTGAAAGCGGTAAGCCGATTTTTGAATTTCTGTTTGAGTGTATCCGGCTTCGATAGCTGAAGCTGCGCCGCCCATTGCATCAATCTTAGAAATGTAGTCTTCTGCTTCTTTTTCAATTTGATCTGTTAACGATTCGATATAATATGAGCCGGCAAGCGGATCAATAGTGTTACAAACTCCGCTCTCGTATGCTACAACTTGTTGTGTACGTAAAGCAATTTTTACAGAATCTTCTGTTGGTAATGCGAGGGCTTCATCACGACTATTTGTGTGTAAACTTTGCGTTCCGCCAAGAACTGCAGCAAGAGTCTGCACAGTTACACGAATAATATTATTATCAACTTGTTGAGCAGTTAGAGAAGAACCGGCAGTTTGGGTGTGGAAGCGAAGCATTTGAGATTTATCTTTTTTCGCGCCAAATCTTTCTTTCATAATTCTTGCCCAAAGACGGCGTGCGGCACGGTACTTGGCAACTTCTTCAAGCAAATCGTTGTGAGCGTTAAAGAAGAAAGAAAGTTGCCCTGCGAAATTATCAACATCCAATCCAGCTTTGATTGCTGCTTCAACGTATGCAATTCCATCAGCGAGTGTAAATCCAACTTCTTGAGCGGCAGTAGAACCAGCTTCGCGAATATGATAACCGGAAATAGAAATTGTATTCCACTTTGGAACTTCCTTTGAGCAGAACTCAAAAATGTTTGTTATCAAACGCATGGAAGGTTTTGGCGGATAAATATAAGTACCGCGTGCAATGTATTCTTTCAAAATATCATTTTGAATTGTACCGGAAATTTTATCCCGACTGACTCCTTGCTTTTCCGCAACTGCGATGTACATAGCAAGCAAAACAGAAGCCGGCGCGTTTATAGTCATCGAAGTAGAAACTTTATCAAGTGGAATTTGATCGAACAAAATTTCCATATCAGCCAAAGTATCTATTGCTACACCAACTTTTCCAACTTCACCAAGAGCCATCGGGTCATCGCTGTCGTAACCAATCTGTGTCGGAAGATCGAAAGCAATAGAAAGTCCGCTTTGTCCTTGTCCTAATAAATATCTGTAACGTTCGTTGGATTCTTTTGCTGTTCCAAATCCGGCATATTGTCGCATAGTCCAAAATCTGCCGCGGTACATTGTAGGCTGAACACCGCGAGTAAATGGATATAAACCGGGGAATCCCAATTTTTCATTATAAGTTGATTCATCAAAATCGCTTGGTGAATAAATCGGCTTTACAGATGTAAACGACTGAGTTGTAAATTCTTTGCGCTGTTCGGGAAATTTTGAAATAGTTTTTTGATAAGTTTTTTCGTTCCATGATGTGAATGCATCTTGCATTTTCTGTTTCAGTTCGCTGGTATCCATGGTTTCCTTTCTAAAGTAAAATTGTATTTGGGCAAGTAACGTGCCGTATTTTCAAAATTATTATTATGCCCACACTTTGAATAGAGAGTTTAGATGCAATTTCTCGCTAAAAAAGAAAAAAAGCTACAAAATCCCTTCTCAATTCTTGGAATAAGATTTTTGTAATTGATAAAGGCGAGCAAAAATAAAATTTCTGCACGGACTTGACAGAAGTACACTTAAAATCTATTTTTACGCCCACATTTTGATTGTACTCCGCGGTAGCTCAATGGCAGAGCATGCGGCTGTTAACCGCAGGGTTGTAGGTTCGAGCCCTACCCGCGGAGCTAAGCCCCGAAAGAATTTCGGGGCTTCTTCGTTTTAAATACGAGATACACATGTTCTACGTATATGCTTTATACTCTTCCAAATTTAATAAGATATATATCGGGCAAACATGCGATCTTACTAATAGATTAATCGAGCATAATTCCGGAAAATCATTTTATACAAAAAGATTCATTCCTTGGGAAATAATTTATACGGAAGAATTTGAAACACGGGGAGAAGTCATGAAAAGAGAGAAACAGTTGAAGAGTCAAAAAGGGAGAGAATTTGTGTGGAATATAATTAAGAAAAAATCTTAGGGGTTGTAGGTTCGATCCGTTAGCTAAGGACTACCCGCGGAGCTAAGCCCCGAAAGAATTTCGGGGCTTCTTCGTTTTAAATACGAGATACATATGTTCTACGTATATGCTTTATACTCTTCCAAATTTAATAACACAGCGGGCTGTGCTTGAATTTACACTCATTATTTCGGCGCGGAATCTTTTTTCGCTGCGAAAAAATCAAAGTTAGCCATGCTAAATAACAGATTGCGTCAAACCGATTTTTTTAATTAAATTGTCAAAAAGATTGGGCGGGGCAATATGACCTCTCAAAACAGATTCCTTTATTCTTTTGATTTTTTTAGACTACTATCCAAGTCTTCTTGCCTTCTCATAGTTATGATCGGGATATTAGTTTTGATAGGCTGGATTTTTGATATTCATGTTCTAACAAGTTTCTATCCCGGTTTTGTAGGAATGAAACCAAGCACTGCAATATCATTCATCTTTGCCGGGTTGAGCCTTTGGTTCTTAATTAATCATGAATCACAAAAACTGAAAATTTACAAATGGCAAACAAGTGCCGCGGTAGTTATAGCAATTAGTGGGTTTGCACTCCTTCAAAGCATATTTGATTTAAAATTTGGAATAGACTCACTTTTCATAAAGGAACAAGTAAGCCGACTGGGAACAAGTAATCCTATTAGAATGGCTCAAGCTACGTCTGTTAATTTTTTGTTTGTTGGTTTTGCCCTTCTGTTCTATTCAAAAATTACCCTTTCAACCACGCGGGCTATTATCTGGTTAACTATTCCAATCTCAATCTTTGCATTTCTAAATCACCTGTATGACAGTCATTCATTGCTTTACCCGGAAACTTTTAGCCCGATGGCATTATTATCATCAGCTTCCTTCATAATAATTGAAGTAGGATTTTTGCTCTTTCTATCAATACATAAACAAGATGAAGTACATAAATCTGAAAAGCGGTTTCGATATTCGTGGCAGCCTTATGCAGTGGCAATAATTGTAATTAGTTTAGCAGCAGCTTTACGTTTGTGGCCTCTTCAATCGCTCGGCTTACGTACGGTTTGGGTTACCTTCTATCCTCCTGTTATGCTGGCTGCCATATATGGTGGACTTGCCCCCGGGTTGCTAGCAACATTTCTATCATGCTTTATAGTATTATTCTTATGGCCGGTTTTTGTAGACCAACCGTTTATTAAAGATTTTGGTGATTGGCTAAGCATGTCGGTTTTCCTTGTAACTTGTTCCATGATATCAAGTGTTGTAGAAGCTACTTATCGTGCCCGGGAAAAGGTTAAACGGACTAATCAACAACTTGCTGCAGTTAATTTAGAATTTGAAAAAGAAATTGAAATCAGGCAAGCTGCCGAAAAAAAAATCATGACACTAAATAGAGAACTTGAACAACGAGTTCTGGACAGAACAGAGGAGCTGCGAAAAGCAAATAAGGTGTTGAGGAAAAGTGAAGAACGTTTTCGTTCAACTCTTGATAATATGCTTGAAGGATGCCAGATACTTGGTTTTGATTGGTGCTATATCTATCTCAACGATTCAGCCGATAGGCACAACCGCCGTCCTAAAGAAGAATTGTTGGGTAAAAAGTATACCGATATGTGGCCTGGTATTGAATCTACAGAAGTTTACCGGATAATTAAGAATTGTATGGATAATAGAGTTACCCATCACATGGAAAATGAGTTTGAATTTCCCGACGGATCGAAAGGATGGTTCGAACTGAGCATTCAACCGATTCCTGAAGGCGTATTCATTCTATCGTATGATATTTCAGAGAGAAAAAAATCTGAGCATGAACTTCTAAAGCTAAATGCCGAACTGGAACATCGTGTTGCAGAAAGAACCACAGAACTTGAAGTGGTAAATAAAGAGTTGGAAGCGTTTACTTACTCAGTCTCCCACGATCTTAGAGCGCCACTTCGTCACATTAGCGGATTTGTACAGCTTTTAACCGAAAACAAAAGCCAGGCAATGGATGCTAAGAGCAATCGCTACCTGAGCATCATTTCGGATTCGGCTAAACAAATGGGAAAACTGATTGATGACTTATTAAATTTTTCGCGCATGGGCAGAGCATCTCTCAGATATGGTTTGGTTGATTTTAATTATCTGGTGAATCAAGTAATTGGTGAACTTGAAAGTGATAGCAACCACAAAAATGTTAAGTGGGAAATAATGCAGCTTCCGTCTCTGCATGCTGATTATTCTTTGATGAAAATTGTCTTTGTCAACTTGCTGGATAATGCAGTAAAGTATTCCGGAAAAGTTGACTCGCCAAAGATTCAAATCGGGTTTAATAAGCCGGAAGAAACTAAAATCGTTTTTTATGTTAAAGATAACGGTGCCGGTTTTGATATGAAGTACGCTCATAAACTTTTTGGAGTGTTTCAACGTTTGCATAGTACGGAAGAATATGAGGGGACGGGAATTGGCCTGGCAACCGTAAGAAGAATCGTTCATAAGCATAATGGCGAAACCTGGGCTGAGGGTGAGGTAGGAAAGGGAGCTTCTTTTTATCTTTCATTACCGGTAACAGATTTAAGTGATCAACCAAATTCAACAAACATATAAATACTTGATACCACCTGAGTATTTAAGAAAACTTGGAGCAAGTAATGAAAAACGTAAAAAGAATTTTGTATGCCGAGGATAACCCTAAGGACAGAGAACTAACGTTAACTGCTTTACAAGAACACAATCTTGCCAACGAAGTTACTTGTGTTGGCGATGGTGAAGAAGCTCTGGATTTTTTATACAGGAGAGGTAAATATTCCGGCGAGGAAGAATACCCGCTTGCGGCAATTTTGTTGGATATCAAAATGCCAAAAGTAGATGGGATAGAAGTTCTACGTCAGATTAAATCAGACAATAAATTAAAACACATTCCGGTCGTAATACTTACTTCGTCCCGCGAAGAAAGAGATTTAATCGAAAGCTATCAGCTTGGTGTTAATGCATACGTGGTTAAGCCAATGGAGTTTAGCGAATTTATTGATGCTGTTAAAAATCTTGGTTTATTCTGGGCTCTAATCAATGAAACTATTTAACGTAATTGGTGCTGCCAATTATGCTTACGGATATTAAATAATTACTTAGAAAGTGGGTGGTTTATGGACATTCAAATAAAAATCCTTCATTTGGAAGATAATGAACTGGATTCCGAATTATTAATTGCGACTTTAAAATCTGAAGGCATTAGTTGTACGGTTCACCGGGTAGATCAGAAACAGGATTATATTGATGCCATCACTAATAATAAATATGATTTAATTCTTTCGGATAATACACTTCCCGATTTTGACGGCATAGAAGCCCTCCGATATGCTAAACAGAAGCAGCCTGCAACTCCATTTATATTTCTTTCCGGTACTTTGGGAGAAGATGTTGCAATAGAAGCAATGAGATGGGGCGCATCGGATTATGTTCTTAAGCATAAACTACCAAAACTTGGTCTCACAATTAAAAGAGTTATAAATGAATATGAACAGAAAAAACAACTCGATTTAGCTAACGAAATAATTAGAGAGAGTGAAGAAAAATATAGGGTAATAACGGAAAATTCTGCCGACGCTATATTCGTTACTAATCTCCAAGGTGAGTTTGTTTATGTGAATTCCGAGGCAACCAATCTTTTTGGTTATACTAAAGAAGAGTTTTTAGAACAAAAAATATCGGAGCTGGCACCACAAGAAAAATTGGAAGACTATACAGCTCTTTTCAGAGAAGTAGTTAGTAAGAGGAGAGCCTTTTTCGATTTACAGCTTAGAAGGAAAAATGGTACGCTTATCCCGGTAGATATTAATGCCGTTGTTTTGCCCAATGGGTTTATTTATGGTAGTTGCCGCGATATTACAATACGGAAGATGGCTGAAGAAGAAATCTTGAAGGCAAAGGAAAGAGCTGAAGAGATGAATAAGCTGAAGTCATGTTTTCTTTCGAATATGAGCCACGAATTGAGAACTCCTATGATTGCAATTATGGGTTTTGCGGAATTGTTACAAGATGAAATCACCGACCCCGAACAAATAAAAATGCTGGATGGAATTTTAGAAGGGGCAACTAGATTGAATACAACATTCCATAATATTCTGGAACTGTCCAGAATTGAATCTTCGGAAATTAAGTTAGAAACTTCTACATTTTCGCTGCATGAAGTTGTTGAAGAAAGCGTAAAGCCGCTGTACAAAATAGCCTCCAAGAAAAATTTGTATCTAAAAACAGAAATTTTAGACAATAATATTTTGGTTGATGTTGATCCGGTTTTGTTTCGCAATGCAATCTATCAAATTGTTGATAACGGAATTAAGTTTACTAAAAATGGGGGTGTGCTAATCCAATTAGGAACGCAAAGAATAAATGAACAATTGAAAGCTGTTGTTACGGTTTCCGATACCGGTGTTGGAATTAATTCCGATGATATCCAAAAAATGTTTGGTGAGTTCAGGCAAATAAGCGAAGGACTTGGACGGGCGTTTGAAGGCTTGGGCGTAGGGCTTAATGTTGCAAAAAGAGTTGTTGAGATGATGAATGGCGAAATTAGTGTTACCAGCCAAATAGGCAGGGGAACAGCTATTTCAATTTCTCTTCCATTAAGAATGAGCGACGACCAGCTTAAAAAAGAAATTGCAGTGAGACGCAGAACTACTATTATTGAAGAGACTCCTCTTACTTTTAAAGACAAACCGTTATTATTATTAGTTGAGGATAATCCGCTAAACATGGAGGTCATTAATATCTACCTTAAAAACGAATACAACATAACAGCTTCACAGGACGGAATTTCTGCACTGGTTGTTGCTTCTCAAAAGAATTTTGATGCTGTGCTAATGGACATAAACCTTGGTAATGGTATAGATGGAATTGAAACGATGAAACGATTGCGTACTATTGAGCATTATAGGAAGATTCCGATAATTGCAGTTACTGCTTATGTTATGGCGGGCGATAGAGAAAAATTTATGGAACACGGCTTTGATGCTTATCTTCCAAAACCATTTACCAAAGAGATGGTTAACAAGTTATTAGAAAATGTTCTTCGTTAACGAAGGATAAAAATTAGGGTTATACCTAGAGACCTCTGAATAATTAATTTAGTGTCACACTGAAGTCCGTCGGCTGACGGATCGAAGTGTGACAATTTAGTTTGTAGTGTCATGGTTCGACAAGCTCACCATGACTTAGACTTAATAATTCAGAGGTCACTCCTACCTAAACATTTTATGAATCGGTTTTTGTTTTTCTTCGCACCATTTTTTATTTAGAAAAATCTTGATCTGTACGAGGAAATAGAATAAAGTAATTTTAACCGTTAGCTACATGCTATTAAAACTTTGACGCAGGATGCATCATTAGAGCATTTTATTAATCTAAACAGTAAAAAATGAATTATCGGATTTATTTTTAACGCTAAAAAATTAGTTAATTGACAAGTTTTGCCGGTGTTTTTCAGTGTTTATCATTTCACCTTGCGGTTCCACCCCAAAAAGTTTATCTTTTTTTTAGAAATGGGCAAATTCAAAAAAATATTACTAGTCATTTTGGCGCTGATATATGTTACGCATGTTTACAGCCGCTTAGTGCACACACCTCCAATTTATCTACCACTTAGTGCCGGTTCATCAAAGTGTACTTTAGATAATAATTTCGGAAAGTATAGTAGTTCTTTCATTCTTCACAGAAGACATCTACCATTAATAAAAAAAGTCGAAGTTGGAAAACTATATCCCACCTTATTGCAAGAAAATATTTCGCTACTTTATTCTAATAAGCCAATTGTTGTTTGTATCTTTTCATTAGTACACTTCAATTTATTCGATCTGAATTCTTTCCATAATAAGGCTCCACCGCTGTTTAACCTAATCTAAAACCTCTTATTAATTAAATACCTTGATTGTGTTTTCATTTTTGTAATAGAAGCAAGAAGGAGAACCGTCTCCATGAAGAAGCAAGAAAACCATTGACTTCATATTTGAAAGATTTTATTTGATAAAAAAAATCTTTCAGGGAGAATATTATGTTAAACGAAAAAACCACTAAACCAAAGTTTGCAGTTATTGGGGCTGGGCATGGTGGGCTTGCTATGGCAGGTCATCTTTCCCTTATGGATTTTGAGGTTAGTCTTTACAATCGTTCGGCGGAAAGATTGTGGGGCGTGAAATCCATGGGAGGGATTACACTTGAAGGTGAAATAGAGGGATTTGGTAAAATTGACATTGCCTCGACCAATATCAAAGATGTTATTGAGGATGCTGAAATTATTATGGTTGTTGTTCCGGCTACTGCACATGAATTCATAGCTGAACAATGTGCGCCATATCTAAAAGATGGTCAAATAGTAATTCTTAATCCCGGCAGAACATTTGGCGCACTAGAGTTTAAGCAAGTTGTAAAGAGACTGGGAAACGATGCTGATGTAATTTTCGCAGAGGCACAAACATTCATTTATGCATCTCGAGTTGTAGGACCAGCTCAAGCTCATGTTTTCAGAATTAAAAACTCTATACCTGTTGCTTCCGTAAGAGCTTATCTAATTCCGAAAGTATTGAATAGACTTAGAGAAGCATATCCGCAATTCGTTGCCGGAGATAATATTTTCAAAACAAGTTTTGAAAATATTGGTGCTGTATTCCATCCGGCAATCTGCATTTTAAATTCCGGCTGGATAGAAGATGACGCAGAGTTTCAATTCTATCTTGAAGGTGTAACTGAATCTGTTGGTCGTGTTTTAGAGAAGGTTGATTTAGAGAGAATAAAAGTAGCAGAATCACTAGGAATTAGAGCCATGAGCGCTAAAGAATGGCTTTATCTTGCATACGGTGCCCAAGGCAATAGCTTACGCGAAGCAATGAGAGCTAATCCGGGTTATCGTGGTATAATGGCTCCAAATAGACTAACAATAAGATATATAAGTGAAGATGTACCAAGCAGCTTGGTACCTATTGCATCTATCGGAAAGAAGTTTGGCATTCCTACGCCAACAATCAATTCACTTATTGAAATAGCTTCGGTTATTAATGAAACTGATTATTGGTCTGTTGGAAGAACAGTAGAAAAACTTCAAATAAATGAAATGTCTCTTAGGGAATTAAGACTCCTAGCAATAGGTGAAAAAATGTAATTCAAAAGGAGAACGCATTGAAAAAGAAAAAAATATTAGGCGCATCAATAGGCAACTGTGTACATGTTGGTGGATTATATCATTTTATGAAGATAGCGGAGGCAGAAGGTTTTGATATTGTGTTTTTGGGTCCGGCTGTTTCAATAGATAGACTAGTTGATGAAATTATATTAAACAATCCAGACATAGTGGCTATTAGTTATCGGCTAACTTCTGAAAATGCTATAAGCTTATTCGATCAACTAAAAACCCAGATTGATATATGTAAACTAGAAAAGGTAAAGTTTATATTCGGCGGTACTACGCCTGTTGCCGAAGTAGCAAAAGAATATAATTTCTTCGCTAAAGTTTTTACTAGTGAAGATTCTGAAAGTGAAATTAAAAAATACTTGCGTGGATCAGGCACCCGAAAGATAGAGACTCAATTCCCGCAATCCCTTATTGAAAGAATTAATTCTAAATATCCTTATCCGTTACTACGCCACCATTTTGGCAGACCTACTGTAGATGAAACTATTCAAGGTGTACAAATAATTTCGGAAGCAGAAGTACTAGATGTAATTTCTTTAGGCACAGATCAGAATGCTCAAGAGCATTTTTTTCATCCTGAAAATATGATCCAATCATTAGATGGTGCCGGCGGAGTACCAATAAGAAGTAAAAATGATTTAGTGAATATCTACAAAGCGTCACGCTGCGGCAATTATCCGCTTATGAGGTGTTACAGTGGGACAAACGATTTACTTAAATGGGCGGAAATGAGTGTTGAAACAATTAATAATGCATGGGCGGCAATTCCTCTTACATGGTATAGTGTAATGGATGGAAGATCAAAACGTTCGTTGAAGGATACAATTTCGGAAAACCAAAGTGTAATGCGTTGGTATGCAGAGAAGGGGATTCCGGTAGAAGTTAATGAGTCACATCAATGGAGTTTAAGAGATGCTCATGATTCTTTAGCTGTGGCTATGGCTTACTTAGCTGCACTTAATGCCAAAAAGCAAGGTGTTCATAATTATGTGGCTCAGTATATGTTTAATACTCCACCGGGGACATCGCCAAGGATGGATTTAGCCAAAATGTTAGCAAAAAAAGAATTAATACAATCACTTCATGATGACAATTTTTCTTCTTTTACTGAAGTACGAGCCGGGATAGCACACTTTTCTTCAGATCCTTTTGTAGCTAAGGGACAGTTATCAGCATCTGCGGTAATATCACTTGCGCTAAATCCGCACATATTACACGTAGTTGGTTTTAGTGAAGGCAATCATGCCATAAAACCGGAAGAATTAATTGAGAGTTGTAAAATTATTCATGGAGTATTGCAAAATTCATTACACGGTCTTCCGGATTTTTCGGTTGATAGTGTAGTACAGAAAAGAAAATATGAACTAATTAAAGAAGCTGCTGCACTAATTGATGCAATTAAAAATTCGGCGGATAATTCTGTTGAAAATCCATTAACAGACCCACAAACAATTGCGAATGCAATAAAATCCGGTTTGCTGGATACGCCGCATTTTAAAGGCAATCCACATTTGTGCGGAAATATTTCAACACAGTTAACCAATGGTGCATGGTATGCAGTTGATTCTGAAACCGGGAATGTAATAACTGAGAAATATCGTAACGAATTAATTAATTCAAAGGAGATTTAAGATGGCTGGAATAATTGGAATTACCGGCATTAATCAAAATAAGGTTGCTCATGATATGCTTTCCAAAATATCACATAGAGGGAAAAATCATAACATACTTTTATTAAAAGAAGGGTTAACAATAGGCATTGCATCAAATGATCTTGGAATACTTTGCGGCGAAGTTAAGAATACGAATTTCATTTCATTATCAAATAAAACCGACTCAACTTCTGTAAAGATGGAAAACAAAAAAATAATTCTAAAAAGAGATAGATATGGAGTTGAACCTCTTTATTATACTTACCTTGATGATAACAATATTGCATTTGCCTCCGAAGTAAAAGCTCTGAACGGTTTTGGAACTATTATTCATGAACTTGAACCTGGATTTATTCTTGATAATGGGGAATTGAAAAAATACTATGAACTGCAAAAAGTTGAAGCAATTGAAATTGACCAACGCGAAACAAGTATCTTTATTAAAGAAACACTTACGAATGCAATTGTTAAAAGGATTTCAGATAATTCAATAGGTGCTTGGTTGTCTGGTGGTTTAGATTCAAGCGCTATTTCAGCTTTAGTTCGACCACATGTAAGTATGCTTCATACATTTGCGGCGGGCTTTCCCGATGCGGAAGACCTTACCTTTGCAAAAATTGTAGCCGACCATATTGGGGCGCATCATCATGAAAGAATAATATCTTTTGAAGATATTATAAAAGCTTTGCCTAATGTGATATATCATTTGGAATCGTTCGATGCTTTATTAGTTCGTTCCAGCGTGATGAATTATCTAGTTGGTCAGCTAGCCTCTGAATATGTTGATGAAGTATTCAGCGGTGAAGGGGGCGACGAATTATTTGCCGGGTATCATTATATAAAAGAACTTCCCGTAGCTCAAATAGAAGATGAGCTAATTGATATAACCAAAAGACTTCACAACACTGCTTTACAGCGTGTAGATAGATGTTCTAGCGCATTCGGTACAAACGCTCACGTCCCGTTTATAGATAATGATATGGTTGATTTAGCAATCACTATTCCGGTTGAACAGAAACTTTACAAAAAAACAGAGAAATGGATATTGCGTTTAGCTCTTGTTGATGTTCTACCCACAGAAGTGCTGATGAGACCAAAATCTAAGTTTTGGGAAGGTTCCGGAATGGGGCATCACTTTTACAGTTATGCCGAAGGTTTGATTACTGATTCGGATTTCAAACAAGAAAGAAAAATAAAATGTGGATGGGAATTAAATTCCAAAGAAGAATTGATGTATTACAGAATATTTAAAGAGCATTTTGGTGAAATAGAAAATTTAGACTGGATGGGAAGAACTAAACTGGTAACTACTAACGGTGAATTGAGCAAGGCATAAAATATTTGAGTAGATAAGGAAATTATGGTTGTCCATTTAAATGAGGCAACCACTAGTTCTATGTTGAACGGTTTGCAAGTCAAATGATGAGATTCACGGAAGGAAAACTGGACCTCGAATATGATGGTAAGCTTGATGCGTCCTCTATCAGTCTTATTCTTGATTCAAATTTTTATTCTAAGCGGCATAGTTGGAAAGAGATTGCTGACGAAGACCTTATTAGAAATCATAATTATAAAGGGAATACGCTTTATGGAATCGAAGTTTTGGCTGAACCGGATTTTCGGAGAATGAAAGTGACGAGAAAATTATATGATGCAAGAAAAGAAATTGCAAAGAATAATAAAACACAGACAAACCGAAAGTGTACTTAATTAGCAAGATAGAAGAATGGACTTTTATCAAAAAATAAAGAATTTTAAGTATGAATCAGAATAACAAAATTCTACAAAGCATTTTTTGGGGTAATACTGTAGCTGAGTGGCTCACCGGTATTGGAGTTGCTTCGTTTACATTTATTTTGATTATCCTAGTGAAAACTTTTTTTGTTAAGCGACTTAGCATTTTTGCAGATAGAACTACAACGGATATAGATGATTTTGTTGTTGAGATTATAAAAAAAACAAAACCTTTTTTCTTAATAGTTTTCTGCGTGTTTATTTCTTCCTTCACGCTTACACTTTCATCAACGACAACCAAAATAATTCAGAAAGTTGTTGTTCTGGCATTCCTTATACAAATTATTGTATGGGGGACCACTTTAATTAAATATGTAATTCGAAGAATGGAGAGCCAAGGAAAAGAAAATCAATTCAGTAAAACCTCTCTTGTTGTACTTGGCTATTTAGGTAAGCTATTGCTATGGTCTATAGTTGTACTTGTAGCTCTGGATAATTTGGGAGTTAACATTACTGCACTTGTTGCCGGATTAGGTGTTGGAGGAATTGTAGTAGCACTTGCTGTGCAAAGCTTATTAGCAGATGTTCTTGCATCTCTTTCAATAGTATTTGATAAACCATTTGTAATCGGAGATTTTATTGTTGTAGAAGATTTCCTTGGAACTGTAGAATACATAGG
Source organism: Stygiobacter sp. RIFOXYC2_FULL_38_25 (assembly GCA_001803165.1). GTDB lineage: Bacteria > Bacteroidota > Ignavibacteria > Ignavibacteriales > Melioribacteraceae > Stygiobacter. Next base: position 130,805 of record MHAZ01000017.1, read on the forward strand.
ACTGAAAACAACTCGGATTCGCAGCCTCTCAGGCGAGCAAATTATTATTTCCAATAATGATCTCCTTCGATGTCGTATCAGAAACTATAAGAGAATGACTGAACGTCGAGTTGTTTTTCACCTTGGAGTAATATACCAAACAACACATGAGAAACTTTCACATATCAATTCTATTGTTCGTGATATAATTGAATCAAGGGAAAATGTTCGTTTTGATAGGGTACATTTCAAAGAGTATAGTGATTGGTCGTTAATTTATGAAGTTGTTTATTATGTATTGAGTCAGGATTATAATCTCTATATGGATATTCAGCAGAAAATTAATCTGGATCTGTTCCGCAAATTTCAGGAAGAAGGGATAGAATTTGCCTACCCCACTAACAAAGTTAAAATTGTTAATGACGCAAATGATAGGCACAAAGATGCCATGAGTATATAAAAATGATTTTAGTATTCCGGCATAAAGAAGAATATTTAATGAACATAACTTTGTTGCAAAGTTGATGATTGAGTTGCCATGAAATATCTTATTAATAATGGAGTTGAAGAATGAAGATTACTGTTAAACTAATTCTGGCGCTCGTTTTTGTTACCACTCTTGTAGTTTCAATTTTCGCATATCTTCAAATGGAAAGTGAGCGTGATAGATTAAGAAACGAGCTGGATATTCGCGCTTCGATACTTGCTGAAAGTCTGCAAGAATCTGTGCAAGAATTATTACACTTAAAATCTCCTGTTAAACTTCAGCGACTCGTTAATAGATTCGGAACTAAGGATAGACTTTCGGGTGTAGTTGTTTTTGACAGTCTTGGAAAACAACTTGAATCAGTTAATACAAATATTACAACGCTTCCGGATTCCATCACTCATATTTTAGAATCCATAACTCAAAGTGAAGGTCGTTTTGATATTGTAAAACTTGGTGGGAAAACGATGCATATTTATTCCACACCGTTATTTCTTGATAATAAAGCCATAGGCGCGCTGCTGATTTTGCACGATGCAAGTTATATAGATACCCGAATTCAAAATATTTGGAGAAATAACTTTTTCCGTCTTCTTGTTCAAACACTGATGATTATTCTTACTACGGTAATCGTTTTTCGTTTTACGATTGCCGGTCCAATCACACAAGTTGTTAAATGGATGAAGAATATTCGAACAGGTAAAACTAATTTACAAATGAGTTTACCGCGTGGTGATATTCTTAAGCCGCTGGCAGACGAAGCTGCTCTACTCGCGAAAAGTCTTTCTATCGCCAGATCTAAAGCTGAAGAGGAAGCTCGTCTTCGATTACAGACAGAGTCTATTTGGACATCCGAACGATTGAAAGAATATATTCGTCAGGAAATAAACGATAAAAATTTAATAGTCGTTTCCAACCGCGAACCGTATATGCATATAAAACATGGGAGTAATATTGAGTGCATTGTTCCGGCAGGCGGTTTAGTTACTGCTTTGGACCCCGTGCTAAAAGCTTGCGGTGGTGTGTGGATTGCTCAAGGAAGCGGTGATGCTGATCAAGAAATTGTTGATGCTAATGGAAAGCTGCTTGTTCCGCCGGAAGAGCCGGCTTATTCTTTGAGGAGGGTTTTTATTTCGAAGGAAGAAGAAGAGGGATATTACTTTGGATTCTCTAACGAAGGGATTTGGCCTCTGTGCCATATAACTCACACCAGACCTGAATTTCGTTTAGAGGATTGGATTGATTATCAATCTGTAAATCAAAAATTTGCCGATGCTGTTCTCGATGAAATTAAAGATCAAAAAGAACCATTAGTGTTAATCCAAGATTATCATTTTGCCTTACTGCCACTGTTGATAAAATCCAAACGACCCGATGCACATGTAGCATTGTTTTGGCACATACCTTGGCCTAATCCGGAAGTGTTCGGAATTTGCCCGTGGAAACAAGAAATTCTTCTTGGTCTTCTCGGAGCCGACGTAATTGGATTTCACATTCAATTTCATTGCAACAATTTTCTTCAAACAAGTAACCGTTTTTTGGAATCAAAAATAAATTGGGAACAATTTACTGTTGAACGAAGAGGCGGAACCACATTGGTAAAACCATTTCCTATAAGTATTGCATTTAAAAATCATAGTATATCAGAAACAGAAGTGCTTCAGCAAAATGATTCTTCACGCGAAGTTGTTTATAAGAAGATTGGGTTCAAGGTAAAATATATTGGAGTAGGAGTAGATCGTATAGACTACACAAAAGGAATTGTTGAACGATTTAGAGCCGTTGAAAGATTCTTTGAAAAATATCCGGAATACATAGGGCAATTTACATTTGTTGAATTAGGTGCACCAAGCCGTACACACATTAAGCGCTACCATGATTTGATTGCGGAAGTTGAAGAGATGGTTGATAAAATAAAGTGGCGTTTTCAAATAAAAGATTGGCAGCCGATAATTTTTCTAAAGGCACATCACAACCATGAGCAGATAAATCTTTTCTATAAAGCGGCAGATCTATGTATGGTAACTTCATTACACGATGGAATGAATTTAGTTGCAAAAGAGTTTGTTGTAGCAAGAAATGATGAGGATGGTGTGTTGATACTTAGTCAATTTGCCGGTGCTTCAATCGAATTGCAAGACGCTCTTATAGTAAATCCTTATGACGTTGAAGAGATGACAAACTCAATTTATGTTTCACTAACAATGGCACCCAAAGAAAAAAAGGAACGTATGCAGAATATGCGTAATCTTATTCGTGAGCGGAATGTTTATCGCTGGGCTGCAAATTTAATTACAGCATTATCTCGAATACGCATTCAGAATAAAGTGGAAGAAAATGTTTGATGAAGAACGCTGCTCCTAAATATATTTTTAAGAATAATGATAATACTTGGGCAAATATTTTTGATGGAATAAAAACAGCCCGCCAAATTATCCTTTTCCTTGATTACGATGGTACATTGGTACCTATAATGGAGAAGCCTTCATTGGCAGTGATGTCTTATCAAATGGAAGAGATATTACGTGATTTGAATAGAAAAGGAAACATTTCCATTTTCCTTGTTACCGGTAGAGCCCATTCAGACATTAAGAAAATATTCCGCGTAAAAGATGTTACTATCATTTCCAATCATGGATTTCAAATTACCGGAAAGAATATAAACTGGTCTCATCCAGACATCAAGCACTTCCTTCCTTCTTTAAGGAAAACAAAATTATTGTTGATGAAGAAATTGAATTTCTTCCCATCAACTTTTTTAGAAGATAAAAGAATTACTATGACGGTGCATTTCCGAAATGCAGAAAAAAAACATATTCCTTTGTTAAAAAAGACAGTGCGTAATATTGTCGTTAACTATAAGGAAGATTTACATACCACATCTGGAAAAAAGGTAGTAGAAGTAAGACCAAATATTAGATGGAATAAAGGTGAAGCAGTACTCAAAATTATGAAGAGGCTTCGAATAAGAAATGAAGCAACTAAAATTTTATACGTTGGTGATGATAAAACCGATGAAGATGCATTCAAAGCATTAAAACATAAAGCTGTTACAATTGTTGTAGGCAGAAAACAAAATTCACATGCTAACTATTATGTTCGCAACACCGATGAAGTGCAAAAAGTGCTGCAATCAATTCATTCTATTACTTAAGAAAGGAGTAGAAAATGGTTTCTGTGAAAAAAGAGCCGTTTAAATTTTATACTCGTCAAAACATTATATACTTATTAGGGAGAAAAGCACATAATCTGGAAGAGCTTCTCAGTGGTATTAAAGAGGTTCCCGCCATGTCCATTTATCATCATACTCATCATTATTTGGAGATGCATGAATTTTTATCTCCGGAACCGCCAAACGATTATGCTTATTGGATTACAAATATTCTTTTAGAAAAACTTTTAGGGGAAGAAGTTGCAAGCATAGATTTGCGGCAATTATCAACTATTGAAGAAATACGCTCACGGTTAATTGAAGTAATAGAATCATATCTTCAAGCAACTCAAGAAACAACTCTGCGTTATGCCCCAAATGGACAAGAATTTCATTTTATGAGTGCACGTACTTTTGTTTTTCCTACAAAATACAAAGCGATTGATTTGAAACAATTTTTAAAATATCTAAAAAAAGTTTCTCTCCATTCTATTTACTTCCATGTGTTTGAAGCCGGACTTGAAAAGCAAATTCCGGATTTTGCGACATGGCTTTCATCATCGTTAAATGAGAGTACACTTGCAAAAGAATTCAGAAAAATGGATCCCTATACGCAAACGCTTGAAAATCTGAGACAAACGCTTATCAAAATAGTTGAAAACAGATTGAAGGAGATAGAAAATGGTAACTCTTAAAGAATATGAAAAGTATGTCGGCGCCGATGTTCTATATGAACTTGAATTGTATGCGGCTAAACTTAAAGGTGTCTCCATACAAAATATAAATTCAACTGCTGTTGGCGGCGGCGTAGCCGAAATTCTCAATAGAATGATTCCGCTCCTTCACCAGCTTGGTGTTAACGCAAGCTGGGATGTTATTAAAGGTGGCGAGAGATTTTTTGAAGTAACTAAAAAAATGCATAATGCTCTTCATGGTAAAGCGGAAATATTTACAAAAGAGGAGACCGATCTTTATCTTGAGACAAATGAAATGAATGCTAATGTTTTAGATAATGACGCCGATATTTATTTCATACACGATCCTCAACCATGCGCGTTAATTCGGAATAAAAAAAAGAAGGATAGCTGGATATGGCGGTGCCATATAGATTTTTCCAACCCCGATCTATTTACCTGGGATTATTTAAAACAATTTATTGAACAGTATGATGTAGGAATATTTTCGGCACCATCTTTTGCTCGTAACTTAAAAATTCCGCAAGTATTAATCTCGCCTTCTATTGATCCGCTAAGTAATAAAAATAAAGAGTTGCCGCAGGAAACTATAGATTCTGTTCTGGAAAAATTTAATATAGATAAGAAACGACCGATAGTTACTCAAATATCCCGTTTCGATTATTTGAAAGATCCGGTAGGAGTAGTAAAAGTTTTTAGGCAAGTTAAAAAATATATTGATTGTCAACTTGTACTTGCAGGCGGAGGTGCTACCGATGATCCGGAAGGCTCTCAAGTACTGGCTGAAGTTCAAGCTATTGCTGAAAACGATCCGGACATATTTCTCCTACTTCTCCCTCCGGCAAGCGATATAGAAATCAATGCTCTTCAACGCGCTTCAACTGTGGTTCTTCAGAAATCATTAAGGGAAGGCTTTGGATTAACTGTTGCAGAAGCACTTTGGAAATCAAAACCGGTTATTGCAGGAGCAGTTGGCGGAATCCCACTTCAAATCTCTCACAAGTATTCCGGACTTTTAACTCATACAATAGAAGGAACTGCATTTGCACTTAAACAATTACTTCAAAATCCGGAGTATGCAAAAAAACTTGGAGAGAATGGTCGTGAACTTATCAGAAAGAATTTTTTAATAACGAGGCATTTGAGAGACTACTTATTATTATTTCTTTCACTTCTGAACAAAAAAGAGGACATAGTTTATTTATAAAAGCGTAATGTTAATTATCATATAAGTCTGTTCTAAAAAGGTCGTAATTACAAAAGTTCGTTTTGTAGTCTGACAGTTTTATCGAAATTCATTTTTTCGGTTCTTTAAACGATATATGGAAGCATTACTTTTTGAAAAAAGAACACAAATATAATTTTACTCTTTTTAGAACGGACTCAATCATATTATATATTGTTTTATCTTCTAATTAAAACAAAAGTAAATGGAAATAGGACCGAAATACAAAACTAATGGAGATTGCGAGTTTGTTGTATGGGCTCCTTTCAGAAAATTATCACTACAATTACTCACACCAAAAGAACAAATCTTTCAAATGGAGAAGGACGAAAAAGGTTTTTGGAGAGCAACCATTGAAAATATTCAACATGAGGTATGCTACCGTTACATCTTAGATTCAAGTTTGATACGACCTGATCCGGCTTCACATTTTCAACCTTATGGTATTTATAATGCATCGCAAACAGTAAATCATGTATTATTTAATTGGAATGACGGTGATTGGAAAGGAATTGATTTATCCAGTATGATTATTTATGAATTGCATGTAGGGACCTTTACTGCGGAAGGAAATTTCGAAGCAATTATTCCTCGTCTTGAAGAACTGAGATCCATTGGTATCAACTCTATTGAATTAATGCCAATTGCACAATTTCCGGGAGAAAGGAATTGGGGATATGACGGTGTTTTCCCATTTGCAGTACAAAATTCATATGGTGGTCCAATTGGTTTGAAAAAACTAGTGAATGAATGCCATAAAAAAGGATTGGCGGTTATTCTAGATGTAGTATATAATCACCTCGGTCCGGTAGGAAACTACCTTTCTGATTTTGGTCCATACTTTACAGACAAATATAAAACGCCTTGGGGCAATGCAATTAATTATGACGGACAATACAGTGATCTTGTACGAAATTATTTTATTGAGAATGCTCTGCATTGGTTTAGAAATTATCATATTGATTCGCTCCGCCTTGATGCTGTACACACTATTTATGATAAAAGTGCTAAACCGTTTCTCAAAGAACTTGCAATGTGCGTAAGAGATTATTCTAAAGAGCAAGGACGCGATTTCTATTTAATCGCTGAAAATGATCTGAGAAATTCCGGAATGATACAACCAGCTGCACTTACCGATTATGGAATCAATGCTCAATGGTGTGACGACTTACATCATTGTCTGCATGCAATTCTTACCGGCGAACACATTGGATTTTATGCCGACTTCGATAGTGAGCAAAAACTGGTTCAGTGTATGAAAAATGGTTATATAAGCTTAAATAGGAAAACGCAATTGGAAAGCGAAAATTTTAATGATATGCAATTTGTGGTTTATTGTCAGAATCATGATCAAATAGGAAATCGAATTTATGGAGAAAGACTGTCATCCTTAATTTCTTTTGAAGCTCTTAAACTTGCGGCAGGTATTGTAATACTATCACCATTTATTCCTCTGCTTTTTATGGGTGAAGAATTTGCGGCAGACTCACCTTTTTTATACTTCGCAAACTACTCTAATCATTATTTAACTGAAGCCGTTAAAAAAGGAAGACTTGAGGAATTTAAAAAAATCGGTTTGATAGGAACACAATCCGATCCGTTCGAAATAGAAACATTCATTAGTTCGAAATTAAAGTGGGAATCTAGAACTAGCGGCAATCATAAAATCATGTTAAAATTCTACAAACATCTTTTACAGTTAAGAACTTTATTGCCGGTTCTTTCAAACTTGGATAGAAGCTGCATGGATGTTGATATTATAGATAATACAAATGTAATAGTAATGAGAAGATGGGCTGATGAACATTCCGTACTTATAATGTTAAATTTTAACAAGATGGATATTACTTTTAAACTATATGCACCCCCAGGACGATGGGGGAAAATTCTTGATTCAGCCGATATTTTATTCGGCGGACCGGGAACTCTTATGCATTCATCATTCGTTACTGGCGACTTTATAACTTTAAGGTGCAATAGCGTTTCAGTACTAAACAAAGTCGAGTAAATTGATGACTCTATTCAGCGCTTACAATTATATCCAAACCGCCAGAGTCTGATGAAAAAAAAATTGTAGAAAATAAGAGATGGTTCTAAAAAATTCCGATAAAAGGAAAAGGGTAAAATCATGGAAATCAATTTAAGCACGAAATCAATTGGCAAGAAAATATTTCGTTATTCAAACAGAGTTTTTATGAAGACTATATTAGTTTCTTTTGCAATCTTTTTTTTCATAGGTAATTTCAATAGTTACGCACAAGCAGATTATTCCAAGCCAAAAGAAGTAGCTCAAGCATTTTTGGATTTTTGTTTAGCTGGTAAACGATTTGAAGCTTGTAAACTATATGGGGCGGAAGGATGTAATGATGAGATAGAAATCTTGATTAAGCAGCTTGTAAACAAAGATATTCCACTGATAAACAAAACATGTAAATATACTGTTGATAGTTGCAAAATTGATCCATCCGGAAAATCAGCTAAATGTTTTTTTAGAAAGTTATGTACGGATGTTAGTATGTATAATGAGGGATTCCTAACTCTTAAAAAGATTGAAAACAAGTGGCTGGTAGAATATTTATATAAAAGGGATAAGTATTTATAATCTTATCCTCAAATCATTAATACGGGAATTCAATGCGAAATAGAATAAAAAACGGCTTAACTAAACTAAAAATAAAACAACTTGATCTGTTTAAAGATTTTACAGAAAGCGAAAAATCATCCGGTTACATGCTGATTTTGTTAACAATAATTTCGTTGGCTATAGCAAACAGTTCTCTTGGTTCAGATTATATTAAAATGTGGCATAGCTATCTCAATTTATCCTTTTCGGAAATTCAGCTTAATTACAGTATAGAACATTGGATTAATGATGGTCTGATGGCAATATTCTTTCTTCTGGTTGGGTTAGAAATTGAAAGAGAAATATATTCCGGTGAATTGTCTTCAATTAAAAAAGCAATCTTACCGGTTATCGCTGCCGTTGGCGGAATGATAGTCCCGGCAGCAATTCATTTTCTATTGAATACCGGAACTTCTACAGAAAGAGGATTCGGTATTCCTATGGCTACTGATATAGCTTTTACACTTGGAATATTATCTCTACTTGGTAAACGTATCCCAATCTCTCTCAAAATATTTATTACTGCTCTAGCAATTATTGATGACCTAGGAGCCATTGTTGTTATTGCGTTATTTTATTCCACTGATGTGTCGTTAGCGTATTTACTCGGTGCCTTCGGTGTGTTTATCGTTTTATTGTTAATGAATAGCGCGAAAATAAATAGGCTAACACCCTACTTGGTTTTAGGTGTCGTTATGTGGTATCTAATGCTAAAATCCGGGGTGCATGCAACCATAGCAGGTGTTTTACTTGCATTTGCAATTCCATTTAGTAAAAACGAGTTAGATAATATCTCCGTCACTTTACAAGAAAGACTTCATAAACCGGTTGCATTTTTTATTTTACCTCTTTTTGCCTTGGCTAACACAGCTATTATTTTGCCGGATAATATTGTTAACAGCTTAACTACAAATAATTCCTTAGGAATAATATTGGGTCTTTTCTTTGGGAAACCATTGGGAATATTTTTGTTTTCGTATGCGGCTGTAATTTTTGGTGTGAGTCAATTACCGGAAGGAATTAATTGGAAATTAATCTTTGGCGCTGCAAGTCTTGCCGGCATAGGATTTACAATGTCCGTTTTCATAGCAAACCTTGCTTTTACTGATGGTGATATAATTGTGGGCAGTAAGATGAGTATAATCGTTGCATCAGCTATTTCAGCTTTAGCAGGTCTTTTGATACTTACTTTTATCACTAAGATTAAAGTAAAAATAAATTTTGATTGAAAGACGAAACTAACTGTATCATTTTGTTAACCACCTGAGTTAGGCAATTATGAAATATGAACTATGCTTCGGATTTTACTTATAAATAGTTAATTTTATTCCAAAGAAAGAAACTGAATTCTGAAATAAACTCCGGCTTGTGCGAGTCGGGGTTTATATTCTCACCAGAAGGATAATTTGAACAAACTGATCAAATACCTAAAAGTAAACTCATCTCATAATCTTAATAAATCGGTTAGGTTTTTAAAAAGCAGACTTGGGCATAAAACCTTCTTAGTTATTGCAAGTCTTTTTGTTGGAGTTCTTTCCGGATTGGCTGCGGTGTTACTAAAAAATCTGGTGCACTTTTTCCAGCGTGAACCCAAAATCTTCTTCACTCAAATTGGTTTGCAGTTTTTGCTTCCGGTTACTCCACTTATCGGAATTTTACTTTCCGTTTTACTTATCAATGTTGTGTTCAAAGGGAAATTTACTCGCGGACTGAGTAACCTTATCTATTTTATTGTTAGAAAAAATTCGGATGTGCCACGCCGGAAAATACTTTCGCATCTGCTTACCAGCGCCGCAACTGTTGGTATGGGTGGTTCAGCAGGACTTGAAGCTCCAATCGTTCTCATCGGCTCATCAATCGGGTCTAACGTTGCAAAAGATTTGAAGCTGAATTATAAAACAAGAACACTTTTGCTTGCGTGCGGTTCAGCCGCGGGCATCTCGGCAATTTTTAATAGTCCGATTGCCGGAGTAATTTTTGCCGTTGAAGTTCTTCTGCCGGAAATTACTATCAGCTCGTTCATACCATTGCTAATTGCTTCGGCTTCATCTGCGGTGCTTTCAAAATTTCTTTACAGCGGACAGTTATTCTATTTGGTAACAGAGGGCTGGCATCTTTATGCAATCCCATATTATATCGTCTTAGGAATTCTCTGCGGTTTAATTTCTTTGTATATGATAAAGTCCACTTTTTTGCTGGAAGACTGGATAGGGAAGTTTAAGAAACCATATTTGAAAGCAACTGTTGGCGGAATAATTTTGTGCGTTTTGATTTTCTTATTGCCACCCCTATACGGCGAAGGTTACTCAACTGTTGTTGACTTACTGAAAGGGAATCAATTCGGATTATTGGATGGGAGCTATTTCAATTTTTTGGGAGATATTAATCTTTCGCTGTTGTTTGTTCTTGCTCTAATAATTCTGTTTAAAGTAATCGCTACTTCTTTTACGCTCGGTTCAGGAGGGAATGGCGGAATTATTGCGCCATCTTTATTTACCGGTGCGATAACTGGATTCTTCTTAGCTAAACTTTTTAGCTATTTAGGAATTGTAGAACTCAATCATGCAAATTTTTTGGTTGTGGGAATGGCTGGGATACTGAGTGGAGTCTTGCATGCACCGCTAACCGGAATATTCTTAATTGCAGAAATAACCGGCGGCTACACATTAATAGTTCCATTAATGATTGTAGCTGCACTATCATTTTTTATTTCAAAGTACTTTCATCCGGAGTCTATTTACACAACAGCCTTAGCAAGAAGAGGAATTAAATTTCGCTCTGAAAAGGAAAAATATTTTATCCAGCAGACAAATCTGGAAGACCTTATAGAGAAAGACTTTGAGTGCATAAATCCGAAACAAAGTTTACGCGAACTTTCTAAAAAGATTGCACAGACAAAACGAAATTTATTTCCGGTTGTGAATGAGCAAAAAAGCCTGGTTGGAATTATTACGCTTGATGATATTAGAGAAGTGATGTTAAACTCTGAGATGTATGATATTATTCTGGCTTATGAGATTATGAACACGAGTTTTCAATCTGTAGAAATGAATACCGATATAAACACAGTAATGGATATTTTTGAGAAAAAACAAATATGGAATCTCGCTGTAACGAATAAAGGTGAATATGTTGGCTTTATTTCAAAATCAAACATCTTCAATAAATTCATTTCGGTTTGGGCGGAACAGCACCATGACGAAATTTAATTACTGCTTGAGCCTTTCTTTATTGTGCTAAATATTGAGGAATGTTATCACAAACCATTTTATTAACTTTTATAAAAACTAATTATGAATACTATGCTTGCCTATTTCAACGGAAAAATAATTCCACTCGAAGAAGTGAAAATCTCTCCTTTTGATAGAGGATTCCAATTTGGTGATGGTGTTTACGAAGTGATTAGATACTATCCGCCAAAGCTGTTCCAGATTGATTTCTATATAGAGAGGTTAAAAGGAAGTCTTGAGAAAATGGAAATTAAAGTAGGTAGCCTGGAATTTCTTAAACCCGCAATAATGGAATTGCTTACCAGGAATAATCTGCTCGATGTTCCATCAATAGCCTACTTGCAGATAACGCGGGGTGTTCAATATCCACGCCGCCACGATTATGCGGATGAACTTACTCCAACAATTCTTATTTATACTTCCGAATTACCGGTGAAAAATGAAATTCTAACCAAAGGTATAAAAGTTGGTTTAGAAGATGATTTGCGCTGGCTTAGGTGTGATATTAAATCCATTTCGTTAGCTGCTAACGCTGCGGCAAAACAACATGCAAAAGAAAAGGGATTTGAAGAAACTATTTTCATCCGCAACGGATTAATTACGGAGGGAGCGCATAGCAATGTGTGTTTTGTGAAAGATGGCAAAGTTGTAACTCCTCCTCTAAGTAATCTTATTCTCCCCGGTGTAACAAGAAGAACTGTATTGCTTCTGTGTAAAGAATTAGGAATTGAAGTTGAAGAAAGAGAAATCCAGTCAGCAGAACTAAATAGATTCGATGAGGTGTTTATGACTGCAACTACAGCTGGAGTAGTTCCGGTTATAGAGATTGATGGAAAAGTAATTGGCAGCGGGAAACCTGATAAGATCACACGCATGCTGCAAGAAGCATACAATAAATTAGTTGCCGGATAAACTTATTATATAGGCTATTCAGCGTGCTATTCTGCGGTTCGACTGTTTATGCTGTACTTAATATATGTTTCTCTGCATAATGCAATGAGCAATTTAGAAGTTTAGTGATACAGTTGAATGGAAAGAACGCAGCAAAATATTTTGTACAGATATTATAAAAGCAGTCAGCACAAAATATATTTAGTCAGGTCGCTGGCTCTTTTTCTTTTTATTGTTGCGTTGGCTGTAGCATTTCAACATTATTATATAATTGATGTCCAAATGGTGCCCCGCTTTTCACTTTCGTGGCATATCCCATTCAACCTTTTTTATTTTTCAGTCTGGCTGATTTTCCTCCCGTTGATCGAGTGGAGTGATACCAATCTTAGACATAAAAATTCGCGTGTTATTAACCGGATTATCTTTTATTTACTTCTGCCCATTACATTTGTGTTTGTACACCAACTAATTGCTACTGTGGTAATTAATCTGGTTTTAGATTACATGGACCTATATTCTCTTTTTTATCAAAGAATGTTGCGCAACCCTTGGATTTGGGAAGATTTTGTAATCTACTTTCTGATAATGGCAGGTATCGGCATTCAAGATTATCAAACAAAAACCGACATTCATCTGTTTAGGGCTTCGCAATTGCAGTCACAGCTGGCACAAACACAATTACGTGCGCTTAAAAGTCAGCTTCATCCTCATTTTTTATTTAACACACTTAACACACTTTCTACATTGATTTTGAAACAAGATAATTCTGAAGCGGAAAGAATGCTCGGATTGCTTGAAAAGTTTTTGAAAACTACGTTGAACGAAAATGAAAAATCGGAAGTTAGTTTGAGTGAAGAACTTAAATTTATCCGGCATTATTTAGAAATTGAAAAAGTACGTTTCAAAGATAAATTAGTAGTGGAAGAAGTAATCGGTGTTGGGACAATAACGGCGAGAGTTCCGGTGTTTTTGCTTCAGCCTATAGTTGAAAATTCAATCCATCACGCGATTGCAACTAAAACAACAGAAGGCATTATCCGTATTATTTCGAGAAAGGAAAGAGGAAATCTCGTTTTGATTGTAGAAGACAACGGACCGGGAATGGTTGAGCCGAGAAAGAAAAAATCAAAAGAAGGAGTTGGGTTAAAAATCTCGAGAGAAAGATTAGTACAGCTTTATAGCGCTAATCAATCATTGGAATTAAACAAGTCAACTATGGGGGGATTGCAAGTTGTGATTAAAATCCCGTTCATAGAAGTTTCTGTCCTGAGAACAAGCGAATCATGAAAACGAGCATAAATAAAATAGTTGGCAACTTTAATCTCATTGTGCCGCTTATACTAATTCTTACAATTATTGCTCTTGTTAATTCAACTCAGTTTTTCTTTTTCTTATTCCAGGGTGAATACAACTTCCTAAATTATACTAAGTTGACACTTAGTAAGCTGATCTATTTCTACTACTTCCTAATTCTGGCTTTGTTGTTAAATCTAAATGTTAAGATTCAACTGAGAAAGAAAAAACTACTTTTTTGGATTGGCTTTCACTGCCTTCTACTTGCACTTTCCTTTTTTATTCATCAAGCAATAACAATTTATATAGATAAACTACTATTTAAAGAAAGCTATTTGCGGAGTTATTATGATACTTTATTTAATAATCCGGATGCCTGGATTGATATTGTAGCTTATATACTTCTTGTTGTTGGGATTACGCTTCTTGATTCAAAGCGAATCAGTCAAGAAAACGAAATAAAATGTGCGCAGTTGGAAGAGATGCTGCTAAAATCAAATCTGCAAGAACTTCGCACAAGAATACATCCGCAATTTTTGTTTAAAACTCTCGCCACAATTAAAGCTCAGATTGGGAAGAAGAAAAACCGGGAGGCAAATAATTTATTATCAATGTTAAGCGATTTTCTCCGTACAACTGTTTATGAAAGCGGCAAAGATGAAATTGAGCTGATCGAGGAATTACAGTTTCTAAATACCTACCTGAGTATTGAAAAAACTGCATTTGATGGAGTTATAGGTTACAGAGAAAATATTGCATTGGATTCCAGAAACGCACTTGTTCCAATTTTTATTATACAGCCGATAGTAGAATCTATATTGTATGAACTATCATGCGAAACAAATTTGTCTTTTGAATTTTATGTTGAATCATCTGTGCAAAATTCGAATCTTAGAATTATGTTAGTGACGAAATTTGAAAATGGATTTTGTTTGAGCACAAATACAATCGAAAATCTGGAAGCTGTTAAGGTTGTAAAAGAAAGGCTTGAACAAATATTTGCATCAAGACAATCTTTTGAAGTTAATTGCTCGAACGAAAACATTATTGAAATTGGAATTTTGTTTCCTTTTAAAGAGAATTTTGAAGACTCTGCCTTAATAAATTTGATGGAGAAATAAATTGAGGGCAAAAGTATTAATTATTGATGACGAACCGCATGCACGAGAAGGAATAAGAATCCGGCTCGGAGAATTTCCGGAAGTTAATATTGTTGGTGAATGTTCATCCGGAAAAGAAGCGGTTCAAACAATTATCCAGCTCAAGCCGGATATTGTTTTTCTCGATATTCAGATGCCCGAAATGAATGGATTTGAAGTCCTTCAAAACCTTACGCAGGATTGTATGCCTGTAGTAATATTTGTAACCGCGTATGATGAATATGCGCTCAAAGCTTTTGAACATCATGCGCTTGATTACCTTCTTAAACCGGTTAATGAAGAGCGCTTCAGAGAGACTTTGAAGTATGCGCTAACAGAAGTTACTCACAGAAGTCTGGAAGTTTATTCTAACAAACTTAAATCGGTAGTAAATGAGTATCTCAAAGTGCTGGATAAGGAACCGGAAGTTGAGCAAGTAGATTATGTAAGCAGCAAGAATGTTCTTTCCCGGTTGATGATTAAAACGAAAGATCAGATTTCCATAATTTCTGTTGATGAGATTGATTGGATAGAAAGTGCAGGGGATTACGTTTACATTCATTCCGATAGAAAAAAATATTTAATTCGGGAAACTCTTACATCGCTCGAACAAAAAATGGATGCTCAAAAATTTGTTCGCATTCACCGCTCATCAATCGTAAATATTGATAAAATAAAAAGCATGCGCCAAAACGAGCATGGCGATTTTGATGTTTATCTCAACGATGGAACAAAACTGAAACTAAGCCGCACATACCGTGTAAATTTCCAAAAAGCAATTGGAAGCCAACTTTAACACTTCCGCCTTATCGTATTTTTTTAGCAGCTCACCGATTCATTCTCCTAATTATCTCATTCCAATTTCTTCACAAAACCTTTTCAAATAGTTTGCCGATAAAGTTAACGATTAAGTTGTATTCATTAAAAGGAGAAGAAAATGAGTAAATACTTCACACTAGTTATTGCTTTATTTTTTCTATCTGTGTTAACCGTAGAAAGCATAGCGCAGCAATCATCTGCTACTTGGGCGCTCACTAATCCGGGCACAGGTGGTTCAGGCTTCACAGCTGTAACTTCAGGTACTGTTGTAGCTGTTGATGAGAAATTCAAAGGAACCGAAATAAACGGCTACACCGGAACAAACAGCAGTCAAAGAATTAGAATGGCCGGAACAAGCAATTCATGGGCTCCAAACCTTACCGCAAAGATTGATACTGTTTATGTTCAGTTTGCAGTTTCACCAAAAACCGGTTCATCGTTTACAATTGCCAATGTAGCTTTAAGTATTGGCGCTGCAAGTACAACAACAATGAAAGCGGCTATTTTTTATTCGACTGATGCAGCTTTCACTAATCCAACAGAAATTACCTACGCTACTGGTAACGCAAGCAATTACTTATTGTCGAGCGCACTTACCTCGGTTGCTGCAACTCCTAACATTACCGTGCCGGATGGCGGAACATTTTATTTGCGCGTATATCCGTGGCACGAGTCCGCAACTAAAGCAACCGGAAAATATATGTGTCTGCAGAATATTGTTATCTCCGGTACATCTGTAGGTGCGGCAACTCCTTTTTCAGCCACGTGGCCTTACGAAACTGATGACAAAGTAGTAACAAAAGGCTCGATCACAGGTAATCAATCATACAATGCAACAATGAAATTCTATGGTTTTACAACTCTTCCTACGGTTGATGGAGTAAACTTAAAAGTAGGCGCTGTTCAAACAGTTTCTAAGACGTGGAAAGCAGAACCAAACCCAACGGATACACTTCACTTTCAATATTCTGTTTCCCCTAAAACCGGAGGAACCTTAAATGTTACTTCTGTATCAATGTACTTAGGCGGATGGTTCAGCAGTAATATTCGCGCGGCAATTTATTATTCCAAGGATCCAACATTTGCAACAAAGACTTTACTTATACAAGATTCGGCTTTAGTTGGAAATAAAGTCTCTAAGTTTAAAGCCGCATTGAACGCTACAATTAATAGCGGGGAAACTTTTTACTTAAGAGTTTATCCTCATAATAAAGCAGCCGAAGGTTGGGCAAAACTTGTAGCTGTAGATAGCGTTGTTATTGCAGGAACAGGAAGCGGCGTTAATGCAGATCCACCAACTGTAACTACTATTGAACCAACTTATATTTCAACAACGTTTCTAACTACCGGCGGTAACGTTACAACAGATGGCGGTGCAGATGTAACCGAACGCGGAGTATGCTGGAATACTACCAGTAACCCAACAATAGCTAATAGCAAAACTTCTGTTGGAGTTGGAGTTGGTTCATTTACTTCCAAACCAACCGGACTAACACCTAAGACAAAATATTATATACGGGCTTACGCAACAAATTCTGCTGGTACATCTTATGGCGCAGAATATATTATTACAACTTTAGAAAAAGTTTCCGTACCAACCGTAACAACAACTCCGGTTTCAAATATTTTAGTAACAACAGTTAATGTTGGCGGTAATGTTACATTTTGGGGAGGCGATCCAATTACAGCACGCGGAATTTGCTTTGGTACATCTCCGGAACCAACAGTTGCCGGCAACAAAACAGTTAATGGTTCGGATATAGGTTCATTCTCTACAACTTTAGGAAACCTTTTACCCAACACAACTTACTATGTTCGCGCATATGCTACTAATGGCTTAGGCACAGCATACGGCGATGAATTTGCTTTCGCTACTTATTCACCTTCCAAAACAAGAACCCTGGAGGTTGCAAAAGATGGAACTGGTGATTTAACAACAGTTCAAGAAGCGTTCGATTTGGTGCCGGTAAATGGAACAGGCACTACAATTATCTACATTAAGAATGGTGTATATAAAGAAAAATTGAAATTAGCCGCTGGAAAAATAAATGTGATTATCCGCGGAGAAAGCCGTGACAAGACAATTTTAACTTACGATGATTATTCCGGAAAGCCGGGCACCACTATTGGAACATCAACCTCTGAAACACTCTCAATACAAGCCAATGATGTTACTGTTCAAAATATTACAATCCAGAACACAGCTACTCAAGCACAAGCTGTTGCTGTTAATGTAACCGGCGATAGAATTATTTTCACTAAATGTAATATCCTCGGCTATCAAGATACTTACTATACATGGAATTCCGGTCGTATCTATAACAAAGATTGTTTTATTGAAGGAACAGTAGATTTCATTTTTGGCAGCGGCGTTGCGGTTTTTGATAACTGTATCATAAATGAAAAAAGAAACGGCGGTACACTTACTGCTGCTGCAACCTATGATTACTTGAAATTCGGTTATGTGTTTATGAACTGTAAAATAACTACCGATCCGGTTGGTTATGATGGTAATCCGATCAATACGTTTTTGCTTGGACGTCCATGGCAGAATTCACCAAAGACCGTCTTTTTCAAATGTGAAGAACCTGCTCAGCTGGATCCTGTAGGCTGGTCAACCTGGAATGTTACACCGGCACTTTATGCCGAGTATAATTGCACGGGCGCCGGTTCAAATACTTCCAAACGATTGACATCAATATCTAGACAATTAACCGAAGCCGAAGCGGCTGACTATACAATAGCGAACATCTTCTCAAAGAATACTAGTCCAAACTTTGGTTTTGATTGGACTCCACTCATTCCCGTTTCGGTTGAAGATGATTTTTCTTCTAATAAACAAATTCCGAGTGACTATGCGCTCAGCCAGAATTATCCAAATCCGTTCAATCCCACAACTTCAATTAAGTATCAATTACCTAAGAGTGGAGTTGTTAAGATTTCTGTTTACGATATTTTGGGCGCAGAGGTTCTAAAACTAGTTAACGAAGAAAAATCTGCCGGCTATCATGAAATTCAATTTGACGCGAATTCCGCCAACGGCGGATTAGCGAGCGGAATTTATATATATAGAATTCAAGCAGCGGATTTTATCCAGTCCAAGAAGATGATACTTTTAAAGTGAGTAAATAACATTCCAGAAGCGGCTTCACCGTAAGCCGCTTCTTTCTTCCCGCTTGATAAAGAATAACAACATCCAATTATTTCCTTGACTATTAACAGACGATTCAAGAATTTTAGTTATCGTTTAAGTCATCAATAAAGTAGTTTGCTATAATTTACTATGTTTAGAGTTTAAGCTGGTGATTTTCTGCTGCCGGCGATATAAAAGGTGTTAAATGAGAAATAGATTTACAATTGCACTTCTGCTTCTGGTAGTAATCAATTACAACTACGCGCAAAAAACCGCTTCCATTACATGGAATTTATCTTCCGTTGATAGCCAAAAAATATCGTTAACGGTTGGAGACATAGAAGGAAAAAAAGAAACATTAAGTGGCGGACCAAATGGAATGGTTATAGCAAGTTACAACAGCAACGGTCAACGCTTAAACCAAGGCAGTTTTGGATGGGTGAAAGAGGCTACTCATAACGATTCCCGCTATATCCAATTTGATGCATCACCAAGTGCCGGAAATAATTTGGTCGTATCCAAAGTCTCTTTTAATTTTGGGTTTGCCGGTAGTACTGCATCAATGAGTTCCAATGTGTATTATTCCACAGATAATTGGGTTACCCGGACACAAATGAATTCCGATATTGGTTCACTTGTTTATGGCAACTCAACTGGCGCTAACTATTCAAAAGAACTTAGTGTAGCTGTTCCAAACGGTGCAACCTTCTCTGTTCGTATATATCCCTTCTGGGTTGGAACGACAACAACAAGTACATCAAAATACGCTGTTCATAATACAATGATTATTTCCGGCGCTACAACATCATCATCGCAGAATAATCAACTTGCAATTATTACGAGCAATGTAAATGAGATTAAAGATGTTTCCGCTGTAAGCGGCGGAAGTATTTTAAGTCCGGGTGTAACGCCAATCCTTGATAAAGGAGTGTGCTGGAGTACAAATCCATTACCAACTATTAATGATAGTAAAGTTTCTGCCGGAAGCGGTTTGGGAAATTACAGTGCAACACTTAACTCATTACTGCCTAGGACCAAATATTATGTTAGAGCGTTTGCAGCAAATAGTGATGGCACTGTTTACGGTAATGAACTTACATTTACCACTTTGCCGAAAACTATTCCTTCATTTCCGGGCGCAGAAGGATTTGGAAAATTTACAACCGGCGGAAGAGGCGGCGCAGTTTACGAAGTAACAAACTTGAATGATGATAATTTGCCCGGAAGTTTAAGATGGGCAATTAACCAAAGCGGACCGAGAACAATTGTGTTTAGAGTATCCGGTACAATTCAGTTAAAGTCAACCTTATCAATTAGCAAAGGTGATTTAACAATTGCCGGACAAACCGCACCGGGTGATGGAATTTGTCTGCGTGATTATACATTATCTGTAAACGCAAACAATGTTATAATTCGTTTTATTCGTTCCCGTTACGGCGATGCTGTTTCAACTAACGAAGATGACGCAATTCACGGAATGGGCTACTATAAAAATATTATAATCGATCATTGTTCGTTTAGCTGGTCAATTGATGAAACCGCGTCATTTTACAATAACGAAAATTTTACGATGCAGTGGTGCTTAATCAGCGAAAGTTTATACGCATCAATTCATAATAAAGGTAACCATGGTTATGGCGGAATTTGGGGCGGGACTAATGCTTCGTACCATCATAATTTACTGGCTCACCACACAAGTAGAAATCCAAGATTTGCCGGCGGACAAACTGCTACATGTGTAAATGTGGATTTTAGAAACAACGCAATTTTTAACTGGGGCTTTAACAGTGCTTATGGTGGCGAAGAAGGAAAAATAAATGTTGTAGCTAATTACTATAAATCTGGTCCGGCTACAAGTTCTGGAGTGAAGGCAAGAATTTTGGATGCATCTCCAAATCCTACAGAAGGCAAAGGTGTTGGGCAATTTTTTGTTGATCAAAATTATGTTGAAGGATATGCAGCAATTACTGCAAACAATTGGGCTGGCGGAGTGCAAGGTTCAGGCGCTTCGGATCCAAAAGCAAAAGCAACAACTCCATTTCCATATGAACCGATTGTGGTACAAAATGCTCAACAAGCTTACAATTCCATTCTTCAAATTGTTGGTTGTAATTTCCCCAAAAGAGATGTAGTTGATACCCGCGTAATTGAAGAAACCAGAACCGGTACAGCTAAATTTGGTGCAACTTATGGCGGCGGTGGCAAAGGTATTATCAACTCGCAAACAGAAGTTGGCGGCTGGCCTGAATTAAAATCTACAGCGGCGCCGGTTGATACGGATAAAGATGGAATGCCGGATGATTGGGAAAAAGCAAAGGGTTTGAATCCGAATGATAAAACTGACGGCAATACTTTTAATGCTGAAGGTTATACAATGCTGGAAGTTTATTTAAATGAATTGGTAGCTTCAAGTATAACAGATGTAAAGAAAGAAGAAAGCATTCCGGTTGGATTTGAACTTGAGCAGAATTATCCAAATCCATTTAATCCGGAAACCACAATTGGCTACAAAGTACAAACATCGAGCAACGTAAGCTTAAAAGTTTATGATGTGTTAGGAAGAGAAGTTGCTACCTTAGTTAATAATTATCATTCGGCTGGAACATATAAAGTTGCATTTAATGTAGAGACGCGCCATGGCGCGTCTTTACAAAGTGGAGTTTATTTTTACAGATTACACGCTGGTAATTTCAACGAAACAAAGAAAATGTTGTTAGTGAAATAAGTAAATTCAATAAGCGAATTCATTAGGAGTGAAAGATGAATCAAAAAAATCTTTCTGTTAAACTGTTGTTTCTATCCCTCTTACTTCTATCCATTCTTTTTACCAACGCTACTATCGCTCAAACAAGAAGCAGAATACTTGGTGTGGTAAAAGACTCTCAAAACAAAGAGGCTTTGGTTGGTGTAACCGTTATGGTAAAAGGAACTTACCTTGGTGCTGCAACAGATTTCGATGGAAAGTTTATTATCATAAATGTTCCCGTTGGTACTTATGAAATGCAAATATCTATGATTGGCTACACTGCTAAGACGTTGCGTGGTGTGGTTGTTTCTGCCGACCGGGTTACATCATTAGATATTCAACTTGATCCAACTACTGTGCAAGGACAAGAAGTTGTTGTAACAGCAAAGGCGGATGAACTTCACAAAGAAGTTTCCAATACACAAATGGTTGTATCATCGGATCAATTGCAAGAAGCTTCCGGCGTAAGACAGATTAACGCTTTTTTGCAAAAGATGCCCGGTATATCGGAAAGCAACGGATTCTTAACAATTCGCGGCGGTTCGGCAGACCAAACCGGAACAATGGTAAACGGTCTTGCTTACAACAACGCTGCTGTTGGAAATGCCGAGACCTCAATCCCGATGAGCGCTGTTGAACAAATTTCACTTCTTAGCGGCGGTTACAATGCAGAGTATGGAAACTTTCGTTCCGGTTTAATAAATGTTACAACCAAGAGCGGTTCGCAAGATGGCTATCATGGAACGTTTAGCTATTCAAGAAATAATGAACATATGAAGCGCTTCGGCGATTCTTTTTACGATGCGAACAATGATTTGTTGAAATCATTTCTTTCTCCGAGTGTTGGTTTTGTTGGTACAAACACAGCTTGGGCAGATGATCCTTACATGCGCTCTCAACACATTGTTTTTCCGGGTTGGATTAGCCAAGCTAAAGCATACAATACCGGTAAGCCGGTTAATCAACAAGCAGCTCCTTACGATATGTTTTTACTTGCAAACTGGCTTCACATGACTGTTCCCGATTACAAAGGTCTGGCAAGTCTTTCTGATGACATGAAAAAAACAATTGGTTACTATGAATTAAGCGATACACAGAAGAAAGCTTTCGAAGATCATCACATGACTGAAGAAGGAGTTGATTGGAATTTTGACGGCGGATTTGGCGGACCGATTCCATTTATTGGTAAAGAATTAGGCAACGCAACATTTTACATTTCGAACTCATCAACAGAGCAATATTATGTAATGCCGGTTGTGCGTAAAAGTCAATTTTCGTATACAACTTTAGGAACTGTTAAAGCACAGCCAACAGAAAATATTACGTTTACATATAACGGATTGTGGAAGCGCCAGCAAGGTGTTTCTCCAGCAAGACCGCCTCAAGGCGATGCGCCTAATGCCGGAAACTCCGGCGGTTTCATGTCAATTGATAATGTTCGTCACGTTGCAACAAGAACTGAAAGTCCGTTAAAGTACGCTTACGATCCTCCATTCTTTCCGCTGCTGGATCAAACAACAATGATGCATGGTGTTACAATCAATCACGTTCTCAGTCCAAAAACTTTTTATGAATTATCATTCAGTTACTTAACAATTAAGAATGATTCTCCAATTGGCGACAATAGAGATTCTAGTGTGATAAATCAGATTGGACCATTTCCACTAACAGAACTTCCATATGGCAAATTACAATTTGGTTCGCGCAGTGTCCGGGGAACAACTTATCCAATTTATCTTGCATTGCCCGGTTTAACTTTTGCATACGGAAGCAAAGAAGGCGATTTGTATGATAGAACTAAAACCAGCCAGGCTAGAGTAAAATTTGATATAGCTTCACAGCTCGATGATCATCATTACCTTAAAGGCGGATTTGAATACAATCATATTAATATGAATCATAATTTTTGGGAAAAGTGGAACACAAACGCATACAATGCTTACGAGTTTAACTTTCAACGCACACCTAGCCAGACCGGACTGTACATTCAGGACCAGATAAACTACAACGAGATTGTTGCTAATGTCGGCGTTAGAGTAGATTACTATTACAACGGCGGCGGCAAATGGCCAACCGGAGATCCGTTTAATGAATCAATGTTCCGTCCGCAAAAGGTTGATACATCTTTATTCCGTTATCTTGCAAGCGGCAAATCATACATCTGGGATATTTGGGAAGCATACGATAAAGAACACCCGGGATTTTTAGAACCGATTAAAAACTTCTTAACAGTTAGTCCCAGAATCGGCGTTTCATTTCCAATTACTACAGATTCCAAATTTTATTTTAACTACGGACACTTCAGATCAAATCCACCTTATTACACAATGTATCAGTACAGATACAGATATGATAAAAACGGATTGTATGATATGTCTAATCCAAATTTGGAACCGCCGAGAACAATTTCTTACGAACTTGGTGTTGCTTACAACTTCTACGAAAATTATATAATGCAAATTTCCGGTTATTCAAAAGATGTTACAGGTGAAGCCGGAAGGGTTACTTACAAAAATGCTGCCGGCACATTAAACTATAACAATCAGGCAAACAACCGCTACGAAGACATACAAGGTTTGGAAATAAATATTTCTAAAAATGACAACAGCTGGCTTTCCGGCTGGTTGAATTTTAATTACATGCTAAAGAAGGATGGTCTTTCCGGAAGAAGTTTGGTTACAGATGTTACAATTAATAATGATCAGGCGGGATTGTATGCCGGTAACGAAACCAAAACTTTACCTCAGCCTGAATTAAACGCGAACATTACATTCCGTTCACCCGATGATTTCGGTCCAGCGTTTTTGGATAATCATATTTTAGGCGGTTGGGATTTAACATTATTCGCAACATATTCTGCCGGAGATTACTTTACATGGAATCCGCTTGGAAAACTTCATTATACGAACAATATGCAATGGCAAGACTATTACATGTTAGATTTAAAACTTTCCAAAACATTTAATCTTGCGGGATTAAAGACCACAATCTTTCTTGATATAAGCAATCTTCTCAATATCAAAGTTGATCAGATGAACAATGGCTACGCTTTTGCAGATGCAACCGACAGATCAAAATATTTAGCTTCGTTGCATTTGCCGATGTATAACTCCGCTGAGTATGATAATCTTCGCAAGGCAAACGCCGGATATTATATTGGCGGCAATGATAAGATTGGCGATTTACGCTCTGCTGATAAATCATATATAGACGATCCAAACTACAATTTCTGGCTATACAAACAGCCGCGAGATATTTGGTTTGGTGTAAGAGTTGATTTTTAAGTGTTCATCGAAACAAAATAATTGGAGAATTAAATGAAACTAAATGAATTAAAAAATATAGCCGCAAAAACTCTCTGGCTTTTTTTGTTTGCGTTCTTATTTATGCAGAGCGAAAATATTTTTGCACAGCTTGTTCAAAAAACCGCAGCGATGAAAGCCGGAAGATTTTGGATAGGAATTACTGATAACGGGGACCGCGGCAACTTTACTTACACTTCCGGTTTCTTCCCGAACGATCATGATATTCTTGGTATCCGGGGACAGTATGCTCAAGCAAATACTGGTGCGGGCTTTCAAATAGCAACATTATTGTTTACTAATCCTTATGAAAATGATCCGATAAAAAAGAATGATACTGTTGCTGTTTATGGATTAACTAATACTTATTTGCCAACCGGAAAAGTTACGTCTCCTCTAACTAATTACATTCGCTACAAATATCCGCAGCAGACGGTTGTTAATCCTACAAAGACAGAAAATGTAACGCTTACTGATGTTGGAACTCACGATCCAAGCAAGTTCGCCGGCGGCACTTATGATCAGATAGTTGAAGTTGCTAACGAATACGTTTATGGAATTACTCTTAAAAGAAAAATTTTAGGATGGGGACAAAACTTCAACGACAATTATGTGATTTTTGATTATGAGTTTACGAACAACAGCACGCAAACTTATGATAGCGTTTTTATCCAGATGAATACAAACCTGGATAACGGAGAATATTCTAACGGTAGAAACCCCGGACCGCAAGGGAACGAAATTGGTTTTGAACCGCAAAAATCTTGGCAGCATTATCATGGCGCAAGAGCAAGTGATACACTTAAAACTTTTGTAGGCGGAAAAGTGCCGGGCAAGTTGAGAGTGTTCTATGAGTATGGCGCAGATGATCCTACCCGCAACGGCGATAATATGGGCGCTCCTGTTCTTAGTCAAAATGGAAGATTGATTGGAACGGGAATGCACTTCTATACAATTCTTCACGCATCTAAAAACTCTTTCACTAATGATGCGGATGATAAAGATGATTTTCTTCAGCCAAGAATTACTTACACTGGAAACGGTTCGCAGATGCCCTATTCATCTGTTGGAGATCCATACGGTGATAAAAACTTTTGGGCAATGAGAGGCGGATTGTATGCAATTTCTAAAATGAGCGGAGCTACTTTCCCGGGAACATCACACAGCGTAAATAACGATGAACTTGGCAAAGTAGAATGGTTTAATTATCCGTCCGGTGCCCAATCGGAAAATTTTATGTTCTCCTCATTTGGTCCATACAAATTATTGCCGGGACAAAAAGTTAGAATAGTTTACGCTTCCGGCTGGGCTGGCATTGATCTTAAAACAGCAAAAGATGTCGGTAATAAATGGCTCAAAGGAACATTGCAAGATCCGCAGAATATGCCCGATTCCAAAACCGGCTGGCTTCCAAGTAACTTCGCCTTTCCGGCTGATGCAACTGAACTTGATAAGAAAAAAGATCGCTGGGTTAGTTCCGGAATTGATTCTGTAATGTTATCAGCATACCGTGCAAAATGGAATTTTGATCGTGGTTATAAAATTCCGCAAGCACCTCCTCCGCCTTCAATGATTACAATTTCTGCTTATGGTGATGGAACTGAAATAAATTGGGTTGGAACAGAAGCGGAAAATTTTCCAACATTTGCCGGTTATAGAATTATGAGAAGAGTTTCTAATCAAGATACTACCTTCTACGAGATTGTTTATGATTCCGACAAGAATGATAAAGCAAGTTCACACATGTATAAAGACAAGGGTGTTTTAGCTTTAGCTCAATACTATTATTATGTTCAAACAAAGGCTCAGATTGCTTCTAATGATTTGAACGCCGATCCGACAACTCGCGGAAAAATAATTTATAGCAGCCGTGTTTTAATTCCCAATATTTATTGGATTAATCCGCCGAGAGCATCACAAGATGATCTTTCAAAAATTAGAATTGCTCCAAATCCATATAACATTAACGATCCGCTTCTAAAAACATTTGGTTACACCGATCAGCGCGCTATTAACTTTTACAATCTCCCGGCTTCGTGCAACATTCAAATTTATACTGAGAACGGCGATCTAGTAAAAACAATTCGGCACGAAAGCACAGTAAGAGCTGGCTCGGAAACTTGGGATATGATTACCGAAAGTCAGCAAGTAATTAGCAGCGGCGTTTACATTGCTGTTATTAAGAAATCATCCGGCGAGCAAACATTTCTAAAATTTGTTGTTGTCCGTTAAGATCAAGGAGAAAAGAAAATGAAAACTATAAAACTATTATTCACTTTGATTATCGGACTAACAATAGCATCACAAACTTTTGCTCAGATTAGTCTGAATAAGCTTGGTCAAAGTACAATGAATTTTCAGCTCGTTAGTATTTCACCAAAGGCGAGCGCAATGGGAGAAGCGTATTACACAATCGGTTCCGGCTCAGAGAGTGTTTTCTTTAATCCGGCAGGGCTTTCAACAACAACAACGCAGTTTGACGCAACTCTAAACTACACTCAATGGATTGCCGATATCGCTTATCTAGGGGGAGCTTTTGCGTACAACATGGGAAATTATGGTACAGTTGCGCTGAGTTTTTTATCTGTTGATTACGGAACAATATACGCAACAAGTTTAGATCCGTCACCGTCAAGTGCAAGCGGTTACATTGATAATGGCAAGATGAGCAACATTGGCGCTTACTCAATAGGTTTGAGTTACGCCAAATCTATTAGTGAAAAATTTTCAATTGGCGGCAATGTGCGTGTGGTTGGACAAAACTTAGGCTCAAATACTTTTGTTGATGGTTCAACCATAAATAACAACGCACAAAAGTTAGTCTTTGATGCCGGCGTTCTATACAACACTGGTTACAAAGATTTTCGTTTTGGAATGACAATTAGAAATTTTTCATCCAACATTAAACGTGAAGAGATTAATGAGCAGCTCCCGCTAGCTTTCACTATGGGTGGAGCCGTAAATGTTCTTGCTTTTATTCTTCCGGAATCAAAAAATGATGTATTAACTCTCGCGGTGGATTTTCTACATTCCAACTCTTACTCGGAAAGAATAAACATTGGCGCTGAGTATAAGTTTTTAGGAATGGTGGCTCTCCGTGCCGGTTATCAAACAAATAGAGATGTCGCTTCTTGGTCTGCCGGTGCCGGATTTAACACAGAACTTTCCGGTTACAATTTACAAGTGAACTATTCGTTTTCGAAGATGGAAGTGTTTGATAATGTAAACCGGATTTCGCTCAACTTTATGTTTTAGTTTTTATAGGAGAGAGGAGAAATCCCAATGCTGTCAGGTTAAGAGATATTCTTTCTATAGCGCTGACCTTTAGGTCAGCGAACAAATTAAAAACATTCGCGGCTTTAGCCACAAATAATGTGACTAAAGTCGAAAATCCTTTTTTCCTTCGCAACGAGCTAAAGCTCGTTGCAATTTGCTTAACGTGATAGCATTGTGAGAAATCCTCTTTTTGCGCTAGTATAACAGAATAAAAAAACCAAACGGAACCTGGAATGAAAAAAGTTTTGTCATTTTTATTAATTCTGCTTACACAAGTTTCCGCTCAGCAAGATGTAATTCCAAAAGACACTTCATTCAATACAAAACTAACTGCTGTTAAAATCGCAAAAGATTTTCCAAACGCTAAAGTAGTAGAAGCCATAATTCCGGAAAACATTACAGCAAGCTATGATGTTGTTTACGCTTCTCACACCGGTCGCAAATTGCATATAGATGTTTTTTCTCCAAAGCCGGTCGGTAAAAAACCATTACCATTTGTTATGATAATGCATGGCGGAGGTTGGCGCAGCGGCGATAAAAGCATGGAATGGCCGACTGCAATTCATCTGGCAAAAAATGGTTACATAACTGCAACAGTTGAATACAGATTATCCACAGAAGCAAAATATCCGGCAGCTATTCATGATCTAAAAGAAGCTATCCAATGGGTTAGGAAAAATGCTAAAAAGTTAAATGTTGATGCGAATAAAATTGCTGTTAGCGGCTGCTCGGCTGGTGGTGAACTTGCCGCTTTTCTTGGTACAACAGGCGGCTTAAAACAATTTGAAGGATTGGGAGAAAACAAAAATATTTCAAGCGCTGTTCAAGCTGTTATTGATGTTGATGGAGTGGTTGATTTCGCTAATCCGGCAGAAAGTGGAAAAGATAATGATCCGGCAAAGCCATCCGCCGGGAAAGCTTGGTTCGGCGCTTCTTATAATGATAATCCAAATATTTGGGAAGAAGCTTCTCCTACAAAATATGTTAGCGATAAAACTCCGCCAATACTTTTCATTAATAGCTCGCTGGATCGTTACCATGCCGGACGTGATGAAATGATTGCAAAACTTAACAAGCTAAACATCTATTCCGAGGTTCACACAATACCAAAAACACCTCATCCGTTTTGGTTATTTCATCCTTGGTTCGATGAAGCAATGACTTACATGGTTAACTTTCTTGATAAAATTTTCAAGACAAAATAAATGCAGTTCAAGGAGTAAAGATGGAATCAACAACAAAAGAAAGAGTAAAAGATTTTTCCCGTAGGGATTTCATTAAAGTTTCTGCGGCTGCTGGTGCGGGCGTTTTATTCAGCGGAAATATTTTAGCTAACACATTCAGCTCGCTAAGTTCTAAGAAACGTTACGCGGTGGTTGGCACCGGGCACCGCGCAGAACTCTGGCAAGGCGCTATATGTAAAGAATACAAAGAAACATGTGAAGTTGTTGGCTTATGCGATACTAATCCCGGCAGAGGGCAGCGTTACCAAGAGTTGGCACAAAAACTAACTGGTAAAACTCCACCCTTCTATGAAGCTAAAGATTTTGATAAGATGATTGCCGAAACTAAACCACACACCGTAATCGTTACAACTATGGATAGTACACATGACTATTACATTTGCCGCGCAATGGAATTAGGCTGCGATGTAATAACTGAAAAACCAATGACGAATACCGCCGAGCGATGCCAGCGGATTGTTGACGCGCAGAATAAGTTTGGTAAAACAGTAACGGTTACATTTAATTACCGCTACTCGCCGCCGCGTACACAAGTAAAAGATTTGCTGATGAGTGGAACGATAGGTGATATACTTTCTGTAGATTTCCATTGGATGCTTAATACACATCACGGTGCGGATTATTTCCGCCGCTGGCATAGTCAAAAAAAATATTCCAATGGATTGTTGCTTCACAAGTCAACTCATCATTTTGATTTGGTAAACTGGTGGACGTCTGCAATTCCGGTTTCTGTTTCTGCGATGGGTAAAAAAGAATTCTACACACCGGAAACAGCTAAGCGGCTCGGCTTAAATAGTTACCACGAGCGTTGCCACACTTGTCCGGAAAAAGACAAATGCGCATTCGAGCTTAGTCTGGCAAAAAATAAACGACTTAAAGAATTATATCTGGATCAAGAACATTACGACGGCTACTTCCGCGATCAATGTGTATTCCGTCCCGAAATTGATATTGAAGACACAATGAATGTAATTGCAAAATATGATAACAACGCAACTCTTAGTTATTCCTTAAATGCGTTTAACTCATGGGAGGGATACTATATTGTTTTCAACGGAACAAAGGGAAGGCTTGAACATAAAATTGAAGAAAAAGTTTATGTAGCCGGCGATGGTAGTGAGCAAGGCGGATCTAAAGAAGGTGGAACAACAATAAGAATTTATCCTCTTCGCGGCGCTGCAAAGGATATAAAGGTTTGGACCGGCGAAGGCGGACACGGAGGCGGTGATGTTTTAATGCTGGATGATGTATTCTCTCTGAATAAGAAAGTTGATAAATACTTAAGAGCGGCAGATCAGAGAGCCGGTGCTTATTCCTTGCTAACCGGTGTTGCCGCTAATATCTCTATGATGCAAGGAAAAGAAATTCTGATTGCGGATTTAGTGAAAAATATCGGCAGACCGGAATTTACACCAATGCCTAAGCATACAGACCCAATAGATATGCCTCCCAAGTAATGCTGTTAATTACTTTTTGAACAAAGTTAAAAGCCGCTTCAGAAATACTGTCGCGGCTTTTTTTGTCCCCTAATTAATTTCAACCATCATTTTAGGACGTTAGCAACATAGCAATTGATTCTGCCGGCGTAAATTAATAAGTTCAATTAAGAACTTGAGTTTGGGTTAGGGTTTAGTTCTTTATCAAATAACAACTTTCTGTAGGTTAACATGGGTTCGGACAGAAAAGATACTTCTCTAAATATTACCACCGAAAATTTTGGTGAACCCGATGACAAAAAAGTGATTAGCGAGCTGAGTAAAAAGGTTCGGCAGATGAGTATGCTGCTGGATGAAGCTCAGAAGACGACAAAAACCGGCAGCTTTAATTTCGATATTGAAATGAATGAAGCAAATTGGTCGGATCATAATTTTGAAATATTGGGGATGGATAGACAGACGGAAATACCAACTTTAGATACATTTTTAAGCCATACCTTTCCCGGCGATCAACAATATGTTAGAAACGCAATAGCAAAAACTATAGCAACAGGGGAGCCATACGACATAACTGTTAGGTGGACCGGCGATGACGGCAAGCTCCGGTTTATTAACAGTATAGGCGGTTTAACAATTGATAATGTTACAGGTAAAAAATTTGTCGTGGGCACTAATCATGATGTAACCGATAAGAAAACAATCGAAGAAGAAATTCGGAAGATAGCCAGAAAGCACCAAACTATAATTCAAACTACACACGATGGTTTTTTTGTTATTGATAAAACCGGAAAAATTCTTGAGTGTAATCCTGCTTTTCAAAGAATGACGGGATATTCTGAAAAAGAATTGCTCAATATGTTTATTGCAGATATAGATGCTAAGGAATCTCCGCTTGGTGTAAAAGAACATATTCAAAAAGTTATTGCTCAAGGATGGGATCAGTTTGAAACTAAACACAGGCGTAAAGACGGTACCATAATTACGGTTGATATCAGCACCACTCATCTGCAAATAGAAGGAGGGGTATTCATAAGTTTTGCGCGCGATATAACTACTGCTAAAATTGAAAAAGAATTACTTGAAGCCCGCTTTAGGATACAAGAATTTTCGTTCATGCTGCCTCTTGATGAATTACTCCGCAAATGTTTAGATGAAGCCGAACAACTTACAAACAGCAATAGCGGCTTCTTTCATTTTGTAGATGAGGATCAAGATAATCTTCAAATACAATTGTGGTCTTCAAGTATTCCATCCAGTACATGCACTGTAAATGATGGAGAAATGCATTATCCTATAAAAAAAGCCGGTGTATGGGCGGATTGTATTTCCGAAAGGAAAACTGTGGTACATAATAATTATCAAGAGCTAAAACATAAAAAAGGATTGCCGCCCGGTCATATAAATCTTATAAGAGAATTGGTTGTACCGGTACTAAGGGGCAATAAAATAAAAGCGGTGTTAGGTGTAGGCAACAAACCTACAGATTATATTACATCTGATATTGAAATAGTTGAGAGATTAGCAGATTTAGCCTGGGATATAATTGAACGCAAGCGTGCCGATTTACTACTTAAGGAAAGTGAGAAAAAATACCGGGAGCTTTTTAACAGAATGGAAAGCGGTTTTGCTTATCACGAAATTATTCTTAATGAAAAGGGGGATCCGGTTGATTATAGATTTCTGGCTGTTAATCCTATGTTCGAAAAACTAACCGGATTGAAAAGTAAAAATATTGTTAATCGCACAGTGTTAGATGTACTACCTGGAACAGAAAAATATTGGTTCGAGACTTACGGCAAGGTAGCTTTAACCGGCAAGCCGATACGGTTTGAACATTTTTCTAAAACTATAGGTAAGTTTTTTAAGGTTTTAGCTTACTCACCGGAAAAATATCGGTTTGCAACAATACTTGAAGATATTAGCGAGAAAAAACAAAAAGAAAAGGAGTTGGAAGAGTATAGGAATCATCTGGAAAGAGAAGTTGATAAACGTACCCGCGATTTACACCAGGCTAATGTTAAACTTCAGCAGGAAATTGTTAATCAAAAAAATACCGAAGCGTTACTGAAAGCTTCGCTTGCAAAAGAGAAAGAGTTAAGCGAACTGAAAACAAGATTTATCTCAACAATTTCTCATGAGTTTAGAACTCCGCTCACATCCGTTCTTTCATCAACCGAGCTATTGCAGAGATATGGTCAAAAGTGGAATGAACTAAAGTTTGGTGAACATGTTGAGCGTACAAAGCGCGCAGTAGAATATCTTGTTAAGCTGCTTGAAGATGTACTCACTATTAGCCGGGCTGAGAGCGGCAAGATAGGTTTTAGCCCTTCTGTAATTGATCTCAAAATCCTTTGCAAGGAAGTAATTGCCGAATCAACTTCTCAGGCAAAAGAAAACCACAAGTTTGTTTTCAAATACAGAATGAAACGGAAAGAATTTACACTCGATCCAAAACTGCTCAAGTTTATTTTGGTTAATCTCATTGTTAACGCGTTTAAGTATTCTCCAAATGGAGGCGAAATTAAATTCACTGTTTCGGGTGATAAAAAGAATATCATTTTCGCTGTGTCGGATCATGGAATGGGAATAAGCAATGAAGACAAGCCATTTATCTACGATAATTTTTTCCGGAGTAAAAACTGTATTGATATTCCCGGTACAGGACTTGGCTTATCAATAGTTAAGCGGTCTGTAGATTTACACCGAGGCTCGATCAGTTTTGTATCAAAACTTAAAGCAGGTACTACATTTAATGTATCCTTGCCGAAGGTATATCAAGCCGCAGACGTAGAACCGGCTACACAATTTGAGAATTGAACCAACAACCCGGAGCGGGATGATGGTATCTAAAAATAAAAGATATTTACTTCTGCAAATAGCACTTACTCTTGCAATCCTTGTTACCGGCGCATCGTTTTTTCTAAAATATGAAACTGAACATATCACAAAAGATAAATATGACGATCTTGAAATTATTGCCAGCCTTAAAACCGAAGAACTTTCAAACCGAATAAGCAAAGAATTAGCACACACGGAATTATTGTCTAAAAATTTTTCTATTCTCGATAGAGTTGAAAAGTATCTTTCATCGGGCAGCGTTAAAAGCCGAAAGGAATTTAGCCGGTATTTGGGCGAGCTGGCAAAATCGCATAAGTATAAAGAAATAATTATTGCATCGCCTGATGGACAGGTTTTTGTTTCCAGCAATGATTCAAGTTATCCTACCGAGCAGCAACTCTTCTCTGCAATGCAAAGATCTGTCAAAAGTAAAACAGCAACTTCTACAGGCTTATTTTTTTCTGATTCCCAAAACAGTATTTCTTTCGATGTAGTTTCCCCAATTACCAACAGAGAAGATAAAATAGAAGCTTTGCTGGTCGTTCGGGAAGATGTAGATTCTTTCATCTATTCGATAATAAATAGCTGGCCCGTTCCAAGTGAATCCGGGGAATGTATAATTGTAGAAAGAGAAGGGGACAGTGTACACTTTTTGTCAAACCTAAGATTTCTAAAGAATACTGCACTGAAACGCCGGATTCCATTGACTGAAACTAATGTACCCGCGGTTCAAGCAGTATTAGGTAAAACCGGAATTTTTGAAGGAGTTGATTACAGAGGTGTAAATGTTATAGCGGATATTCACCCTGTGCAAGGAACAAATTGGTTAATGATTTCCAAGATTGATAGGGATGAAGTTTTTGAAGAATTTAATTACAGAAAAACACTAACGGTAATGCTAATTGCAGTTTTGTTCTTCTTTATTGTTAGCTCTTTAGCAGTTTTTCATTATTACCGCTCTCTAAAATACTACCGGCAGATGTATGAAAAGGAAAGAGAAATCCGGTCTGTAAATGAAGAATTCCGTACAACATTATACAGTATTGGCGAAGGCGTTATTACCACAGACACTAATGCCAAAATAAAGCAAATGAACCGTATTGCCGAAGAACAAACCGGATGGAAAGAGGAAGAAGCAATTGGCAAAACTATTCATGAGGTATTTACAATTATAAATAGGGACGCTGGGGATAAAGAAAATGATCCGGTTGAGAGAGTATTAAATGTTGGGGATATTGTTGAGCAATCAAACCATACCTCGCTTGTTTCCCGTGACGGTACTGAATACCAAGTTACTATGATTGCCGCACCAATAAAAGAAAAGGGTGGTGATATTTCCGGCGCCGTGCTTGTTTTCAGAGATCAAACAAGTGAGTACAATTCGCAATTAAGATTGGAGGAAAGCGAAAAAAAATTCAGAATGATATTTGATACTAGTCCGGATGCAATTACAATTACTAAACTTTTTGATGGGAGCTTAATAGAATTTAATAAAGGTTTCTGTGTGTTAACGGGCTTTTCAAGAGAAGAAATACTAGGAAAAACGACAATTGATTTAGGTATTTGGTTACATCCCGCAGAGCGGGAAGAACTGATCAGAAAACTTAGTAATAATGAAAAGGTTTACAGCGTGGAGATGAACTTGCACAGAAAAGATGGAAGTATTGTAGCATGTTATTTAAGCGCATGCTTAGTCGAAATTCAAGGAGAAAAATATATTATTTCTATTAACCGGAATGTGGACGAAAAAATACAAAGTGCCAGAGAAGTTGAACGTTATAGAGATCATTTGGAAGAACTGATAGATTTGCGAACAGCTGAGTTGAATATTGCCAACAGAAAACTTATCGAGGAAATTAAAAAGGAAAAGGAAGTTGAAGCGAAACTTGAAGAAAATCTAGAAAAAGAAATCGAGCTGAACCGGCTTAAATCCCGTTTTATAGCAACTACATCCCACGAGTTTAGAACACCATTAACAATTATTTTATCTTCTGCGGAATTAATCCAAAGAAACATGAATAGATTAACAGAAGAAAAAGTTGCCGAATATACTATAAGAATTAAAAATGCAGTATTTCATTTAACCAAGCTGATGGAAGACATAATAATTCTCAACAAAGCAAATACGGGTAAGCTAACGTATGAACCGCATACAGTAAATTTACGGGAAGTATGTGATGAGGTTCTGGAAGCATCGTTGGTGTATGCAAAGGAAGATCATAAAGTTTTCTTCGATTATCATCCTGAGGAAACAGAATTCCATTTGGACCGGAGGCTTTTGAAGTTTATTCTTTCTAATATTCTTGGGAACGCATTTAAGTTTTCTCCGGAAGGAGGAACAGTATCTTTCATTGTACAATATTTTGAAAAAGAACTTATTTTTAAGATAGAGGATGAAGGAATTGGAATTCCCGAAGAAGATAGAGCATTACTATTTGAACCATTTCAAAGAAGCAGCATTTGTGAAGATATTCCAGGATCGGGATTGGGACTATCAATTGCACAAAAAGCTGCGGAATTACAGAAAGGAAGTATTTCATTCGAAAGCAAACTTAATAAAGGATCGGTGTTCAAAGTTAGAATCCCAATAGATTAAGAGGTGGAACTGTGAAAAAGAATAGAATTCTCGTCATTGAAGATGATAACGATGTTCGCGAAAATATTCACACACTGCTCCATGAAGAAGGGTACGAAGTTTACTCTTGCGACAGCGGCGAAAAGGGAGTTGAACTTGCAAAGGAACACTTGCCTAACATTATTGTTTGCGATATTCTGATGAATGGAATGGATGGCTATGCTGTATTAACCGAGCTTTCCAAATCAAAAAAAACCAGACCAATTCCTTTTATCTACTTAACTGCAAAAGTAGAGCGCGATGATATCCGTAAAGGAATGCAGCTTGGCGCAGACGATTACTTGTTCAAGCCATTCAAAGCAGGTGAACTTCTTCAATCAATAAGAGCCCGCTTAAAGAAAAGGGAAGCATTAAAAGCCGAGTCAATTCAAGATTCGGCGAAGCAAAAGAAAAATCCTAAAACCAAATACAACATTGATGATAAAATCTTTTTAAACATCAGCGGCAAACCTCATATTGTTGCCATAAAAGATATTGTTTACATCGCAGCCGAAAACCAGTACACTTCAATTAAAACTACAGACAGCAAATCCATCCTTGTGCGCAAGTCAATTTCGGCTTGGGAACAAATACTGCCGGACAAAATTTTTCTCCGCATTCACCGCGCTACAATTATTAACACAGACTACATTGCCAAAATGGAAAAGTGGTATAACTCTTCTTTCCTCGTTTATCTAAAAGAGATTAAAGAACCGTTCGTTATCAGTAAGCGCTATTCAACTCAACTGAGAAGAAATCAAATATAATTTAGTGCCGGGATTGTAAACTATTCCGGCTTTTATTTCTCGGACTTCTACAACAGGTATATCCCATTAACAACATTAGCCTTAAATAAAAAAGAGCCTTTCGCGAATATTACCTGTGAGAAAGGCGAGGAGTGGACAAATGAAAAAAATATTAATTGTTGAAGATGAATTTGACGTAAGAGTTAATTTGCAAGATTTATTAGAATCTGAGTCCTACGAAGTAATTGCTGCTAAAGATGGAAAAGAAGGATACGTTAAGGCAATTGAAGAACTTCCCGATTTAATTATTAGTGATATTAAAATGCCTTACGTTGACGGGTTTGAGCTCTATAAAAAATTACAAGCTAACGCAGGCACAAATCAAATTCCGTTCATATTCCTAACCGCGAAAGTTGAAATGTCGGATTTCAGGGAGGGGATGTCTTTGGGTGCCGATGATTATTTAATTAAACCGTTTAAGATAAATGATGTATTAAAGGCGATTGAAGTCCGGCTGAAAAAAAGAGAAAACTTTGTGGAAGAGTTAGAGCAGTTGCGCGAGAGTTTGCTTCGTAAAGTGCCGCATGAGTTAAGAACTCCGCTTGTTGGCATAATTGGTTTTTCAGAATTAATTGTTGATGATCTGGAAAATCTCTCTAAAAATGAAATTAGAGAGATGATAGTAAAAATTAAAAAATCGGGCAAACGGCTTCAGCGCCGCATCGAAAAATTTCTTGCTTATGCAGAGCTTATTTCATCCGAAACAAAGCAGCAAACATTGCCGGATATGCAAAACCCAAAGACTGAAATTGACCCGCGTATTATAGCCTATAAGTTAAAACCAACAATTGAAGATTTTGACCGCAAGAGCGATGTAGATATAAAGATTGCTAAGGGCAATGTTAAAATAAGCGAAAGATATTATGACATGATTCTGAAAGAGCTATTAGAAAATGCCTTGAAGTTTTCACCAAGGGGTTCGATAATAAATATAGCCGGAGAAAAAAACGGCAATTTTTATATAACCAAAGTCAAAGATAATGGCTGCGGTATAGAGGATACATCAATAAAGGAAATACAGGCACTTAAACAATTTGCCGATGAAAAATATTTGAAAGAAGGGGTTGGGATGGGATTAGCGTTAGTCCAGAAAATTCTGAAAATTGACGGCGGTTACTTAAAACTCGAAAGCAAGTTAAATGAATCAACCCTTGTTGAATTTGGTATTCCATTAGTTAATGGATAACAAACAAATTAATAACTTAAAACTAACTAGGCGGAGCGGATATGAAAAGCATGACAATTGAGAGCAATGATCTGATACAGCTTGTTAGCTTTAAACTTGGCAATGAAGAATTTGGAATTGACATTGGACGCGTTCAAGAAATTAATATGATGATGCAGTTGACTAAAATTCCTAACTCCAACCAGTTCATTGAAGGGGTCGTAAACCTTCGTGGTAAAATTGTACCGGTAGTTAATTTACGCGAACGGCTCGGCTTATGTAAAAAGGCGGACGATAGCCGGACTAAAATAATTGTCTCCGATGTGAACAATAAACTGATAGGTTACATTGTTGATGAAGTGAATGAAGTACTTAGAATTTCCAAATCTATTATTGAACCCACACCGGAAATCATATCCGGAGTGAATTCCGATCTTATAGAGGGAGTAGCTAAGCTTGAAGGCAGACTCCTTATTCTCTTAAACCTCGATAAACTTTTAAGTACAACCGAGATAAATCAATTACAACAAATAGAAGAATAAGGAGAAAAATTATGTTAGGTAATATGAAAATCGGGTTAAGGTTAACAGCCGGGTTTGCGGCAGTTCTGTTGGGGCTTATAATTGTGGCTTTTGTTGGGCTATCTGGTTTGGGAGAAGTAGATGAAGAAATCCAATTACTCGTTCATGATAAATTTCCCAAAACTATTTGGTCAAACGATATCATTGATAACATTAATGTCAATGCAAGAGTTATTAGAAATATTATAATTACTAATGACCCTGAAGTCAAAAAGAAAGAATTAGCCAGATTTGACGATACTAAAAAAATAATAGACGCAAGGATGGATTCATTAAGAAGGACTGTAAAATCCGGAACTGGAAAAGAGTTGTTTACAAATTTAGAGACTGCACAGGAAAAATATTTATCAACTAGAGATGTCCTTGTTGGGCGAATTAATTTCGGAGAAAAGGAAAAAGCTGCCGCAATGTTATTTGCCGAAATGAGAGATGCTCAGAACGCATACTTTGATGCAATTAACGCTTTAATAAAACACCAAAACGCATCGGTTGCAGAAGTGGGTGCCACTGCTATTGAACATCACGAGACGGCAGAGACCGAAATTTATCTCACCGGAATGATAATCTTATTAATAGTTATTGGTGGTGCTTACTATATAACAAGAAGCATAGTAAAACCGGTTGATGAGTTAAATATTGCTTCTAAAAGAGTTGCTAACGGCGAACTAGGTGTAAATGTGATTAATAATTCCAAAGATGAAATAGGTGCCCTAGCCGCTTCATTCAATACAATGTCTGATAAAATAACACAGACAATGAATGACCTTGATGGAATACCAACTCCGTTAATGATGATTGATCCGGATTTTAACATAACATATTTTAATAAAAGTGCGGCGGAAGTTGCCGGCTTAGCTCAAAAAGATTGTCTTAATAAAAAATGTTATGATTTATTTAAGACTGAACATTGCAGAACTTCCAATTGTGCTACACATAAAGCTATGCTGACAAAACAAGCTCAAGTGTCTGAAACAATTGCTAGACCTAAGGGACAAAACATTCCTATTGCTTATGCAGCTAAACCAAACATAGATAAAAATGGTAAAGTAGTTGGTGCCTTGGAATTTGTAACTGATTTAACTAAAGCCAAAGAATTTGAAAACTACTTAAACAAAAATGCCAACAATCTTCTTGTTGAGATGGACAAATTTGCTTCCGGCGACCTTACTGTAAGCATAACTGCAAGTAATGAAAATGACGTTATCGGAAAACTATTCAGCGGCTTTAATAAAGTTGTAACAAATCTTAAGAGCATTATCCTAAATCTTACGGATGCGGTTCAAGCTACAGCAAGTGCAAGTAATCAAATATCAAGCAGTACGGAGGAACTGGCAGCCGGAGCTCAAGAACAAAGCGCGCAGACCGGAGAAATTGCCGGCGCTGTTAACCAAATGTCGGCTACAATTATTCAAACAACAAGACACGCTGCCGAAGCTTCCGAAAACGCAAAGGAAGCGGGAACTGTTGCTAAAGAAGGAGGCAAAGCTGTAGAAGATACTATAAATGGAATGGGCAGAATAGCTAATGTAGTTTCCAGAGCAGCGCAAGTTGTTCAAGAGCTCGGTAAAGGCAGCGAACAGATTGGAGAGATTGTACAAGTGATAGATGATATTGCAGACCAAACTAACTTGCTGGCATTGAATGCAGCAATTGAAGCCGCTAGAGCCGG
Organism: Stygiobacter sp. RIFOXYC2_FULL_38_25; assembly: GCA_001803165.1. Classification (GTDB taxonomy): domain Bacteria; phylum Bacteroidota; class Ignavibacteria; order Ignavibacteriales; family Melioribacteraceae; genus Stygiobacter. The sequence continues at coordinate 171,147 of MHAZ01000017.1, forward strand.
CGAGCAAGGACGTGGTTTTGCCGTGGTTGCCGATGAAGTACGCAAACTAGCCGAGCGCACAACGAAGGCTACTAAAGAAATTGCAGTAATGATTAAGCGGATTCAAAATGATACAAAAGAAGCCGTAGTATCAATGAATGAAGGAACCAAAGAAGTAGAAGTCGGTAAAGAGCTTGCAGAAAGAGCCGGTGGTTCCTTGCGGCAAATAATTGGATCTTCGGGAAAAGTTGTAGATATAATTACGCAAGTAGCTGCCGCAAGTGAAGAGCAATCTTCAGCAGCAGAGCAAATCTCGAAGAACATAGAATCTATTAGCAATGTTACACATGAAGCTGCTTCCGGCACTCAGCAAATTGCGCGCGCTGCCGAAGACCTAAACAGATTAACCGATAATTTGCAGAATTTAATTTCTCAGTTCAAAATTGATTTAGCTTACTCATCTTCGAACCGAAATCTTGCTGTTAGAAATGATGGAAGGTTAGTTCTGCATTAATTGCTAAGACTGAGGTTAAGTTGCCGGGGTAAACACCTAAATCGTAGGCGGCGGCTTTAGTAATTCTATAGCCGCCGTTTTGTTTATAAAACACTTACTAAATAAAATTTTTGAGTAACAATATTTGTAATGCTTCCTTATCTTGATTTATCACTCAACAAACTGCTAACTTAGCTTTCAAAAGAAAAGACCTCTTGTATGGAAAAAAAATATGACGTTTTTATAATTGGCAGCGGACCCGGTGGGGAAGGCGCTGCAATGACTTGCGCTAAACAAGGTAAAAAAGTTGCCGTGTGTGATGATTTTTCTCTCGTTGGCGGCAGCAATACACACAAAGGAACAATCCCCAGTAAAGCGCTAAGACACGCAAGCCAAGTTTTGATTGATGGTAAAGGATTAGATGGAACTACCTATCAAGAATTATTAAGCCAAACAGATTCTGTTATTAGGAGGCAAGTTGAATTACGCCACGGTTTTTATGTGCGTAATGATGTTGATTTGATAATTGGCAGAGCTGCTCTTCTAGATGCGCATACAGTTGAAATTACTGAAGCAAGCGGCTTAAAGAAAAAATACAAAGCTGAATCAATAATTATTGCGACCGGTTCCCGTCCTTATCATCCGCCGGATGTTGATTTTTCTCATCCGAGAATTGTTGACAGCGATAAGCTTCTGAAAATTGGAGACAACCCAAAGACGATAACAATTTACGGCGCCGGTGTTATTGGCTGCGAGTACGCATCAATATTCCGCGGGCTGTCTATCAAAGTAAATTTGATAAACACTCGCCACCAGCTTCTTTCATTTTTAGATGATGAAATTATTGACGCGCTCGCATATCACTTACGCGAAAACGGTGTACTCATTCGTCACAGTGAAGAATATGAAAAAGTTGAAGCGGATGATTGTGGTGTTACGATTTTTCTAAAATCCAACAAGCAAATTAGAAGTGATTACTTGCTTTGGGCACAAGGTAGAACCGGAAATACGCAGAATATGGGATTAGAAGAACTCGGGATTAAAATTGATGCGCGCGGCTCTATACCGGTTAATCAATTCTATCAATCAACAGTGCCAAATATTTATGCTGTGGGTGATGTAATCGGCTATCCAAGTTTAGCGAGTGCCGCTTACGATCAAGGAAGATTTGCCGCGCGCCATCTGCTGCTCGGCGAAACAAAAACGCTTCGCCTCGAAGATATTCCAACCGGCATTTATACGATTCCGGAAATCAGCTCTATTGGGATGAACGAGCGTGAACTAACAGAGAAAAAAATTCCTTACGAAGTTGGACATTCTTTCTTTAGACATTTAGCAAGAGCGCAGATAACCGGAAGAACAACCGGAATGTTGAAAATACTTTTCCACCGTGAGACATTCGAAATTCTTGGAATCCATTGCTTTGGTTACGGCGCTTCGGAAATTATTCACATCGGACAGGCAATCATGTCGCAGAAGAATGGCGGAAACACTTTAATGTATTTCATCAACAGCACATTTAACTACCCAACTATGGCTGAAGCTTACCGTGTTGCAGCATTAAACGGATTTAACCGTGTAGAGTTAAGCGAAGTACACTTAAAACAAAAATCCCAGAATAATGGCTAAAAGAAAATTTATTCTTGCCGATGGATTTACTATTGATGAATTAAAAGTTATTGCCGGATTTAAGGAACCGCATAATATTCAATTGTTTCTTAACGAGATAAAGTACAATCCGGAATACGTTACGCGCTCACCGAAGATGGTTTTGAAGCACAAAGTTGCTAACTGTTTTGAAGGAGCTTTGTTTGCCGCCGCAGCATTAAGAATGCTTGGTTACAAACCTTTGATTGTTGATATGATGGCAAAGAACGATGACGACCACGTAATCGCAATTTTTAAGAAGAACGGTTTGTTCGGCGCGGTAGCAAAATCCAACACTACCGTACTTCGTTTTCGCGAACCGGTTTACAGAACTGTGCGGGAACTTGTAATGTCTTACTTCGATTTTTACTTCAACACACTTGGGGAAAAATCACTTGTCAGTTATTCCAATCCTGTTGATTTAACTAAGTTTGATAAATACAACTGGATGACAACTGAAAACGATCTCGAATTTATTGGTGATTATCTTTTCGAAATTAATCACAATGAGATTTTTCCAAAAACATCCCGTCCTCTAAATTATGCCGATAAAGAGCTTGTTGATTTGTGTTTTAGCAGCTCTGTTACCGAGGGGCTTTTTGTTCCGAAAAAGAAATAGTAATGGTTGTGTGAATTAAAATCCGAGAACACAAAAAAGGTTCACGAGAATAATTTTTTCGGGTTTGATTAATCAAACCCCTACAATTTTTTGTAGGGGCTTCATTCATGAAGCCCGCTTTATAGATAAATCATTCGATTGATTCTAGTTCACGCAACGGGCAAATAATATATTCTTCCAGCAGAACATTTTCTCATTTTAACGATTGTAAACACTTCGCGAAATTCCTATTATCACAACAAAATTAAACATCCTTCGCGGAGTAGTTATGAAACGTGTCTTCTTGATGTGTCTGCTTATTGCTTCTCTTTCTTTTTCTCAAACGCTTAAATCACCGGAAGAATTTCTCGGATTCAAGGTTGGCGCTGATTATAAAATCGCCGACTACGAGACCATCTCGAAGTATTTCAAACACCTCTCTGAAAATTCTAAAAAAATAACTTTTGAAATAATCGGCAAGACTTCGCAAGGGCGCGATATGTTTATGTCGGTAATCAGCACAGAAGAGAACATTGCGAACGTAGCTAAATATAAAGCAATAGTTAAGAAACTTTCCGATCCGCGATACATTACTGACGCAGAAGCAGCACAGCTTGCTAAAGATGGAAAGATAGTTGTTCTTATAACTTGCAATATTCACTCTAACGAGATTGCTTCTTCGCAAATGTCAATGGAGTTTGCTTATAAACTTGTTTCAGGAACTGCTTCGGAAAAATCTAACAAAGCGCTTAACGATGTTCTATTCGTAATCATGCCGTCAATAAATCCGGACGGCACAACAATGATTGTAAACTGGTACAATAAATATTTGAACACGGAATTTGACGGCGCATCAATGCCTTATTTGTATCATATTTATTCCGGTCACGATAACAACCGCGATTGGTTCATGTTCAATTTGAAAGAAACGCAAAACGTAGTAAAGGTTGCGTTTCATGATTTGATTCCGCAAATCTGGCTGGACGAACATCAAATGGGAAGCACCGGCGCGCGCTTGTTTGTTGTTCCTTACAAAGATCCAATTAATCCGAATGTGAATCCTTTGATTTGGCGCTGGCAAAGTATTTTGGGAGGAATGAGCGCGCTCGATTTGCAGAAACAAAACAAAACCGGAATAATCACTCAAGCTTTGTTTGAAGGCTGGTGGGAAGGACCGGCAAGCGATTGCGGATTGTGGCATAATCAAATTGCAATGCTTTCGGAAATGGCGAGCGCAAATGTTGCATCGCCAATTTTTATTGATTCGGCGGAAGTGCGTGTAAATCCCGAATTAGCTACTTATGATATCCGCACGAATTATCCTTCGCCGTGGCGCGGCGGCTGGTGGCGCTTGCGTGATATAGTTGATTATGAATTGATACTTACGGCAAGTTTGTTGGAAACCGCCGCATCACACAAAGAGGATTTGCTTCTTGACTATTATAGAATGGGAAAGGAAGCAATTGAAGAGGGCAAAAAGGGAAATCCGTTTGCTTATGTAATTCCAAGAGATCAAAAAGATCCGCAGACAACTTCTAAGATGATGGAGATGCTGCAAATGGGTGGAGTTGAAGTTAATTGGACTGATAAAGAGTTTAAACTTGGCAGTACAATTTATCCGGCTAACTCATATATCATTTATACCGCACAGCCTTACGGAAAGTATGTTAAAGATTTGTTTGAAGAACAGCGCTACCCGGATTTGCGCAAGTCGAGAAGTGAAACGCCTATTCGTCCATACGATGTAGCCGGCTGGACGATGCCATATTTAATGGGCATTAAGTTTTCAATGATTGAAAAACCATTTTCACTGGATGTTAAACTATTAAGTGATGCTAATTACACGGTTGGCAATGTAGAAGAATCAATTGGAAATTATTTTGTTGTACCGTCCGGTTCAAATATTAATTCAGCGCTGATCAACAAATTGCAGAAACAAAATATTCCGGTTTTCTGGAACACCTCAAAGATAAATGAGTTAAGCGAAGGCTCTGTTTTCGTTACAGTTAATGAAACATCGAAAAAAGCTTTGAGTGATATTGCTAAAGGACTTCATATTAAAATTTCTTCGGTTAATCTAAGCGATAAATCTGTTTTGAAAGAGCTTAAGAAAGTTCGTGTTGGGTTGTATCAGTCGTTTTCTGCAAGCATGGATGAAGGCTGGACACGTTTGCTTTTAGAAAATTATCAGTTTGATTTCAAGACGATGGTTAATAAGGATTTCAAGAACAAAAAAATCAAAGATCAATTTGATGTAATTATTATTCCCGATATGAGCGGCGAAATAATTAAGACAGGAAAACCAAGCGGCGATAACGCCCGCTTTTATAGACCAAAGCCGGCTGAATATGAAGGTGGAATAGAGAAGGAAGGCTTAGAAAATCTTAAGAACTTTGTTGAAAAAGATGGCGGATATGTAATCACTCTTGGACAAGCTTGCAATTTTGCAATTGAGGACATCGGTTTGAAAGTAACGAACGTTCTCAAAACAGTTAAGCCCGAAGAGTTCTATTGCCCGGGTTCTCTTGTAAAAATGAACGTTAACAATTCTCATCCGATTGGGTATGGTTTTGATCCGGAAGTGATTGGATATTTAAGCAATAACATTGCGTTTTCTACATCGGTTCCTTATGGAGAATTTGATAGGAGCGTTGTATCAAGATACCCAACAAGCAATCTGCTTAAGTCCGGCTTCCTTTTAGGTGAAGATTATTTGTTCCGACGTGCATCCATTGTTGATGTGAAGCAAAAGAAAGGACATGTAATTTTGTTCGGATTCAAAGTTCAGAACAGACATCAAACCTTCGGAACGTTTAAATTTTTGTTTAACGCCATTCATTCTGCGGGATTATCCTTATGATCAAAAAACTCAGCACGCTTTTATTACTTTTACTTGTAACCACTTTTCTAACGAATTGTACTAAGAGCGCTACCAACCCGGTTTCGGTAAAATTTCGAAAAAAGAATTTTACAAAAACTTACGACAGCACCGCTGCAAATGCGGAAAATTATGTTCACATAAAAATTGATTATATAGAATTTACTGAGGCAGCGACTTCGGTAGCTAAAGATTCCTTAAACAAGATTGTTGAAGACTACATAAGTGCATCAATTTTTGAACAAAAAACTAAAACTCTTGAGCAGCTAGCCGAATCACTTATTAATGATTATAAAAAACAGAAGAGGGAATTCCCGGATTTTCCGGGAGGGTATGAACTGGAGCGGAGTGTTGAAGTGCTATATAGTAATGACAAGCTGGTGTGTGTAAAATTTAACGAGTATTCATACTTCGGCGGCGCTCACCCAAATTCGGTTATGTTTTATACTAATGTTGATTTACAAACCGGAAAAACAATTAAGCTGAAAGAGTTGTTTGTTGATGGATACAAGGATGAATTAAATAAAATAGCAGAGAAGTATTTTAGAAAAGAAAGAGAACTGAAACCGGATGAAGATTTAGAGCAAGCCGGTTTTTGGTTTAAGGAAAATATATTCTCTGTTAATGAAAACTTCGCAATAGCAGAAACCGGATTGGATTTTTTCTTTAATGATTACGAAGTTACTTCGCACGCCGCTGGACCTACGTTGATTGAGATCCCTTACTCTGAATTGAAATCAATCATTAAACCTTCCGGATTCATCTCGAATAAATAATCTCCTTATAGAACAAAATCGGGCAGTGCCATCTGATATAATCTGTTTGTATGAACTAAATCACTGTCCGGAAACTCTGTCTTGTTTGTAGTTAAACTTTCCGCTAAAATCATTTGTCGAAAAATCACACTTGGGAATCAAATGGATAAATCTTCATACCTAAAAAAAATCAGCGCGTGGGATGCTGACGCCGCACGCCATGTACTTTCAAGATCGCTTTACGGTTATTCCAGAACAGATATAGAATTTGCTCTCTCAAAATCTTTAGATGACTTCATAGATAATTATCTTCTTAAAGATTTGCCGGAGCCAACACCGCCAACTTATAACGGGGCAGAGTGGGTAACACTGGCGAATAATTCAACAAATTCTCCTAACTACAGTAATTACCGTTATTCGCTTATTTGGTGGTGGGAAGATTTAATGCTTCAGCAAGGTTATTCCTTGCGTGAAAAGATGGTTTGGTTTTACGCAAATCATTTTGTTACTGAATACAACACTGTTCAAGTTCCGCAATACTATTATTTATCGAATAAACTTTTCCGGCAGTTTGCTTTTGGAAATTTGATTGAGCTTACAAAGAAAGTTACAATTGATCCGGCAATGCTTAAATATCTTAACGGAGATGTGAGCACACGAACAGCACCTAACGAAAACTACGGTCGTGAATTAATGGAACTGTTCACACTTGGAATTGGAAATTATTCCGAAGAAGATATTAAGCAAGCAGCTAAAGCGCTAACTGGATGGAGAATTAACAGCACAACTTTATCAGCTTACTTTACAAGTTCACGATGGGACTCCGGCACAAAAACAATCTTTGGTAAAGCCGGCAATTGGAATGCCGATGATGTAGTTGATATAATCTTTTCTGAAAAAGCAGTTGCCGCTTCGGAATATCTTTGCCGGAAACTTTATAAAGAGTTTGCATACTATGAACCGAATGTAGATTATGTTAAGCAGCTTGCTGAAGTGATGAGAGCAAACAATTTCAATCTGAAACCGGTTCTTTCTACAATGTTGAAGTCGCAATACTTTCATTCGGTTGATATACGCGGCGCAAAGATAAAATCGCCAATTGAGTTTTTAGTTTCGCTCATCCGCTTCTTCAATCTAACTTATGATAACGATTTGCTAAATCAGATTAGAACAAAATCCCGCGAACTTGAACAAGAAATTCTAAATCCGCCTGATGTACGCGGCTGGGAAGGGCAGCGCAAGTGGATGAACACAACAGTTTATCCAACAAGAAATAAGTTTACGGATTCTCTTGTGACAGGTATAAAAATTAACAATAAAACTTACAAGATAGATGTGCTTACATTTTCTCGCTCTTTCCCATCTGCAATTCCGCCAAGTGAAAATGCTGTTCAGTTTATAGAAGAAGTAACACAAGTTTTAATTCAATTTCCTTTGAGTCAAGCGAGAAAAGATTTTCTTCTCGCGTCTCTGCTTGATGGAACCGCCGTGCAAAACTGGTCAACCTACGCAACCGGAGCTTCCACTCGATTGGAAAAGTTTTTTAAGGCGCTCATGCGCTTACCCGAATTTCAATTATCTTAAAAATCTTTTTATGTAAGAGTATAATAATGATAGGTTCAAAGGACAAAAATAGATTTGGGCTAAAGCCCTTCTAGTCTTTGCTTTAATTAACCCCACGCTTAAGCGTGGGGTTATAACGAACACTATTACATTTATGGACTTTAGTCCAAATTTATTAATGAGATATTAACGAGTTTTGTGAGCGCAAAATGAAAAGAAGAGATTTCTTAAAAAATGTTGGAATGATTACCGGAGCCGGAGCGGTTTCACTTTCTATCGGCGGAATTCCGATGAGAGCTTTCGCAAAACCATTCATGAATATTCAATCAACGAATGGAAAAATTCTGGTTCTCATTCAGTTAAAAGGGGGCAACGATGGGATTAATACAGTAATTCCACTTGATCAATATTCAACTTACGCTAACTATAGACCAACACTAAAAATATTAGATACAAACGTTGTAAAACTAACGGAAGCAACCGGACTTCATCCGGCGCTTCAACAGTTTCAAACTTTGTATAGTGAAGGAAAACTTTCGCTCGTTCAAAATGTTGGTTACGCGAGCCCAAACCGTTCTCACTTCCGCGCTACGGATATTTGGCTTTCAGCTTCGGACTCAAACCAGTATTTGTATGATGGCTGGGTTGCCCGTTATCTATTAAAAACATTTCCGACTTTTCCCGGTACGCCTCCAGCTCACCCAATGGGAATACAGCTAAGTTCTGTTCCTTCCGGTTTGTTTGATAGTGACAATGGCGGGTTGGCTGTAAACTTTAGCGATCCGAATGCATTCTATACTTTGGTAAGTGGAATGACAGCCGATACTGATCCGCCGCCAGCTACAATTGCCGGTGATGAATTAAAATTCTTGAAAGAAGTTGCCGCGCTCTCAATGCAATATGCCGGAGTGATTAAAGAGAAAGCTGATAAAGGAAATCCAACTTCAACCTATCCAACTTCTCGTTTGGGACCACAATTAAAAATTGTTGCGGATTTAATTCTCGGCGGTCTTGAAACGCCGGTTTATCTAACGCAGCTTGATGGATTTGACACTCACTCGAATCAATTAACAACGCAGCAAACTTTGTTTCAAAATCTTGCTGATTCTGTCATGGCGTTTCAGCGAGATATTGAAAAAGCCGGACTAGCTGATAAAGTTGTGATTATGACTTTCTCTGAGTTTGGCAGAAGAGTAAAGGAAAACGCTAGTGCTGGAACAGACCATGGTGCTGCTCTTCCATTGTTTGTAATAGGAAAAGGAGTGCAAGGCGGAATAATTGGTGCTAACGCAAACTTGAGCAGCCTGGATGGCAACGGCGATATTAAATTCGCTTATGACTATCGCCAGATATACACAAGTATTCTTAAAGATCATTTTGGAATGACAACAACGGAAGTGAAAGATATTCTGCTAAAAGACTTTACAACTCTACCTATCTTAAAGCCTACTACAGATATACAAGATTACGATTCTATACCAACGGAATTTTCTTTGGCTCAGAATTATCCTAATCCGTTCAATCCAACAACTACAATCCATTATCAACTGTCTGAGTTCGCCAACGTTTCATTGAAAGTATATGATGTATTAGGTAACGAAATAGCTACTCTGGTAGATCAATCCCAGCACGCCGGAAAATATAATGTTAGGTTTGATGGAAGCCGGCTTGCGAGCGGAACATACATTTATACATTAAGAACAAATAGCTTCACTCAAACAAAAAAAATGTTACTGGTTAAGTAACAAGGAGAAACAATGAAAGTAAAAGCAATCTTTGTAATCGCGGTTATGTTTGTTTTGTCACTGGCTGCAAATTCTTACGCGCAAATGGGGGGCGGAATGAATCCGCAAGAAAGAATGAAAAGAACTTTGGAAGAATTAAAAACGAGATTAACATTAACAGATGCTCAGTTCGCAAAAGCTGATACAATTCTGCAAGCACAAACTGCCGAGATGACGAAAATTAGAGAGAGCAGCGGCGGCGATAGAGAAGCTATGCGTTCAGCTATTATGGATTTGCGTGCAAAAACGGATAAACAAATTGAAGCTATTCTAACAGATGAACAGAAAGTTGAGTATAAAAAACTGCAAGAAGAAAGAGCTCAGCGTATGCAAGGTATGGGAAGAGGGTAATCTTGATAATAGATGCTGGATACTGGATGAATTTCTAAATCTAGTATCCAGTATCAAGCATCCAGAATCCAGCTTACAAACTAAAATTCAATCCAAAGTAGAGACTTCTTCCAAGTGTTCCGTAGAAAAGTACTTCTTCGTATTTCTTATCGAATAGATTTTCAACACGGGCATTTAATGCCAAATTTTCCAGCAATTGATAGCTTGCGGCGAAATTTACCAACAAGTAATCCGGCATTGTAATTCGCTTAACCGGATACGCACCAAAGTCTTTGTCCTCTCGCTTGCCAACATATCTAAGAGATAAATTCAGATTCAGCGCTTCCATCATTTTATAATTTGTATTGATCGAAAGCTGATGCTTCGGTCTGCGCAAAAGCTGGTTGCCAAAATCCGCGCTTTGTTCCGATTCATCTTTAGTTTCGGTAAAAGTATAGCTTGCGTTGAAGGCTAAATCGTTGTTCAGTCTTGCTACTCCTGTGATTTCCACACCGCTTGTTTTAGCTTTAGCAATGTTGATTGTTCTAAAATTTGCATCAAAGCCGAACATATCTGTGAGTTGCAGATTGAAATATGTTACACCAACAAAAAATTTCTGACCGCCGAAAGATTGTTCAACGCCAAAATCCCAACCTTTACTTTTTTCCGGTTTCAAATCCGGATTGCCAAACGTAGGATCGAAAATATAAAACAGTGATGGCGCTTTGAATCCACTGCCGTATGTAGCTTTAATTTTTGTATTAGTTGAAGTGATGTAATAAGCCGGCGCAATTCTAAAAGTTGTTATGCTTCCAAACTTTTGGTTTTTATCGTAACGCAAGCCAACGGTTGCAAAGAGTGAGTTTTCTATGTTTAGCTGATCTTGCAAGTACAAGCCGGTGTTGCGCATAGATTCGCGCGGGAAAACGCTTTCAAATGGTCCCCATTCACTTGTAGAGAAATAGCTTGTAGTTGCGCTTTCGGTTTCACTTTCAATACCGAACGTAATTAAGTTGTTTGGAATTGCCGAGATGTTATTCTGCCAATCAATTTTGAATCGGGAAGCGTTGTTAAAAGCATCGGAAGAAGTTGAAGGATGAGCTTGATCAACAAGATCGAGCGAGTTGCTGAACCGCTTAATATATGTCGCCGATAAATTTTGCTGCCATGCGCTATCAAAAGAAAGAGCAGCAAGATTCGCTTTTATAATGTTTTCTTCTTGTTTGTATGTGTTGTTCGGATCGTCGCCAAGTTTTTCGTTCTGGTCTAGATCTACTTTCGTCTTTTGAAATTTGTAAATCAATCCGGCTTTCCAATTCTCGTTTATATCTAAATCCAACCGGGAAGAAAAAGCGCTGTTGGAAAAACCGTCTTTCTCTTTGTTCCCATATATAGAATTCGCTGCGGAAACTCCATCGCTTCCGCTTTGCGAAGCAACAACCGCGTAGCTAAGTTTTCCGAATCCACCGAGAGCTGAAAGATTGCTTCTGTAATAATTGTTTGCACCGCCTTCTCCTTCAAAACCAAATTGTTGTTTTCCATTTCCTCTTTTGGTTATGATATTGATTACTCCGGCAATTGCGTCCGATCCGTAAAGAGTGCTTTGGGGTCCGCGCACCACTTCAATTCTATCAATCTCTTTAGCGTTGAGAGAAGAAAAATCGAAAGCGTTGTTTGGCGAAGAAGGATCGTTCATTTCTACACCGTCTAAAATTACAAGAGTATGATTTGAATTTGCGCCGCGCATTGTAACGTAGGTTAATTTTCCCGGTCCCCCTTGTTGAGAAACAGAAATGCCCGGCACATCTCGGAGAATATCAACAACAGTCTTTAATTGTTTCTGCTGGATTACTTCCGAAGTGACAACAGAAACAGAGCTGCCGATTGCATAATAAGGCGTTGCAGTTTTTGTAGCGGAAACTAGAACTTCGTTAAGAGTTGTCCTAACAGAATCCGATTGAGAAAAAGTTAAGTGAGTTGCGATTAGAAAGACCGCAGAGATTTTGAAAATGTTTTTCATAGAAGTTACTCCTTTGAAAATGGAAATGGAAAATCCATTCCGAATTAGAAGAAATAACTTCGTGGGAGTTTAAGTCCGGAGAACCCGAACCGATTTGAAACGAAAAGTGATTGTAAAATTCGTAAATCAAAACCCTACCCGCGAAGGTTAAGCCCGATGGCTTGTTGATTAAATTTTTGCGGCAGGTCTCCTGGCTTGAGACATCGAATAACGCCTTCCCGTCCCGATTTATCGGGACAGTGGCTTTGTGTTAAACGAACTTTTAGCGTCTCTTACAGTTGCGCGTCAGCACCGGATTCTTCGCTTCCTTAGATATAACGAACCACCGGTTTCCCTATTAAGTTGTAACACCACAAAATTGTAAAGAACTACGGCGCTAAGTTAGAAAAGCATATTCAACATTACAACAAAAAGAATTTTTCTTTATTGGCGCTTGAGTTGGAAAAAATATTGAATAGCTTTATTTTGCCTCAAGAATAAAAAATATGCAGAACGTGAACATTCTGAAAAAATCTTCTTATGATACGGCTCTCATTGCAGCCCACAAAAAAACATTTCAACTAATCCACTTTAAAATAGGAGTACTTTAATGAGCTGGTTTACAAAAGCTTTGAACTCATCTATTGGGAAAAAGTTTGTAATGGCTCTTACCGGTATCTGTTTGATCTTATTTCTGATCATTCACATGGTTAACAACTTAACATTATTTGCCGGTCCGGAGCTGTTCAATACAGTTGTGAAAAATTTAGACGGTATTAAACCGTTGATCCGTGTAATTGAAGTTATCTTAGCTTCAATTTTCATTCTGCACATCTTTAATGGAGTTAAACTTTGGCTTGAAAACAAGAAAGCCAGACCGGAACCTTATGCAGTTAACGGTTCTTCAAAAAATTCTACGCTTCTTTCAAGAACTATGATATGGAGCGGGAGTGTTGTGTTCATTTTCTTAGTTATTCACTTAAGAACAATGTGGATTTCATTTAACTTTGGTGAAGCTCATCATTCCGACCATAAGTATTACGAGTTTGTAGCTAAATCTTTCTCTGATCCGGTCTATTCTGTTTTCTATATAGTTGCAATGATTATACTCGGTTTCCATCTTAATCATGGTTTCCAGAGCGCGTTTCAAACTTTTGGCTGGAACAACACAAAATATTTTCCAATTGTTGAAAAGGTTGGATTTTTCTACGCTTGGATTATGGCGCTTCTCTTCGCTGCAATTCCGGTTTACTTTTTATTTTTCTACGGAGGTAACGTATGATAAAGCTCGATGCTAAAATTCCGGAAGGACCAATTAAAGATAAATGGACGAATCACAAATTCAATATGAAGCTTGTGAATCCGGCTAACAAAAGAAAGTATGATATTATAGTTGTTGGCAGCGGACTTGCCGGCGCATCTGCCGCTGCAAGTTTGGGAGAACTTGGTTACAATGTTAAAGTGATTACATTTCACGATAGCCCGCGCCGCGCGCACAGTATTGCCGCTCAAGGCGGAATCAACGCAGCAAAAAATTATCAGAACGATGGAGACTCTGTTTATAGATTATTTTACGATACTGTTAAAGGCGGCGACTTCCGTGCTCGTGAAGCAAACGTTTACCGCTTGGCAGAAGTTAGCAACAATATTATTGATCAATGCGTTGCTCAAGGTGTTCCATTCGCAAGAGATTACGGCGGATTGTTAGACAACCGTTCTTTCGGCGGCGCGCTTGTTTCAAGAACATTTTATGCAAGAGGACAAACCGGACAGCAATTACTTCTTGGCGCTTACAGCGCGATGAACAGACAAATTGCGCTCGGCAAAGTTAAAGTTTACGCACGCAGAGAAATGCTTGATGTAGTTTTAGTTGATGGAGTTGCAAAAGGGGTTGTTTGCAGAAATCTACTTAATGGTGAAATTGAAAAATATTCTGCTCACGCTGTAGTTTTAGCAACCGGCGGATACGCTAACGTTTTCTTCCTTTCTACCAATGCGATGAACTGCAACACTACTGCGATTTGGCGCGCGCATAAAAAAGGCGCTGCGTTTGCAAATCCTTGCTACACACAAATTCACCCAACATGTTTGCCGGTTCACGGAGAAAATCAATCTAAGCTTACATTGATGAGCGAAAGCTTACGTAACGATGGAAGAATTTGGGTTTCCAAAATTAAAGGTGATATGCGCAAGCCTAATGATATTCCGGAAGAAGAGCGAGATTATTATCTCGAAAGAAAATATCCAACTTACGGCAACCTTTCTCCGCGCGATATTTCTTCTCGCGCAGCAAAAGAAGCTGTTGATGATGGACGCGGCGCTCAAGGTAGAGATTCTGTTTATCTAGATTTCCGCGATGCAATTAAACGCCTTGGTCAAAATGTAATTGAAGAACGCTATGGAAACTTGTTCGAGATGTATGAAACAATTACCGGCGAAAATCCATACAAGATACCGATGCAAATTTATCCTGCGCCTCATTACACAATGGGCGGCTTGTGGGTAGATTATAATTTGATGAGCTCAATACCGGGCTTATTCGTTGCCGGTGAAGCTAACTTTAGCGATCACGGTGCAAACCGCTTAGGCGCAAGTGCGTTAATGCAAGGTTTGGCAGACGGTTATTTTGTTCTTCCTTTTACTGTCAGTAATTATCTCGCCGGCGATAAACCAACATTAGTAAAAGAAGATCATCCGGAATTTGTTGCTGTTGCAAAAAGTATTGATGATATGACCAACAAACTTCTTTCTATAAAAGGAAAGAGAACCGTTGATGATATTCACAAACAGCTTGGCAGATTGATGTGGAATAAAGTTGGTATGGCTCGTAACGAAAAAGGATTGAAAGAAGTTATTGGTGAAATTGCACAACTCCGTGAAGAATTCTGGAAGAATGTAAATGTTGTTGGCGATGCAAAAGATGTTAACCAATGTTTGGAAAGAGCCGGACGTTTGGCAGATTATCTTGAACTTGGCGAATTGATGGCTGTTGATTCACTTCACAGGAATGAATCTTGCGGCGGACACTTCCGTACTGAATATCAAACTGAAGAAGGTGAAGCCTTACGCGATGATGAAAACTTTGCTTACGTCGGCGCCTGGGAATACATAGAAGCCGGTAAATGGGAACTCAACAAAGAACCATTGGAATTTGAGAATATTCATTTAGCTACAAGGAGTTATAAATAATTGTAGCTATGAAGGAAAACAAACGAAATAGTGTTGGAGTTAAGAAAAACTATTCTTCACTTGTTGAAGATATAGGTGAGCTGCTTAAAGCCGGAAGAAAACAATTTTATTCTTCTGCCAACACTATTCTTGTACGCACATATTGGCAAATTGGAAAACGAATTGTTGAATTTGAACAAGGCGGCAAAGAGAAATCAGTTTACGGCTCGAAGTTGTTAGATGTTCTTTCGCAAGATCTGAAATCTAAGTATGGTAAAGGGTTTAGCAGAACTAATCTTGTTTTTGTTCGGCTTTTGTATATCAATTACCGAAAAAGTCAGACACTGTCTGACCAATTGAGTTGGTCGCATTATGTTGAATTATTAAGTATTGAAGATGATCTTGCGCGAAGCTTTTATGAGAAGCAAACGCTTATTGAAAAGTGGAGTGTACGTGAACTGAGAAGGCAAATTAATTCTGCTCTTTTTCAACGGCTTGCTCTAAGCAAAGATAAAAAAGGAATTTTAGAGCTTTCTAAAAAAGGAAAGAAGATTAAAACGGAAGATGATATAGTTAAAGATCCGTATGTTCTTGAGTTTCTAAAAATTCCGCAGTCTCACAAGTATTCCGAAAAAGAACTTGAGCAGAAGCTAATAGAAAATCTTCAACTCTTTCTGCTTGAACTTGGAAAAGGCTTCGCTTTTGTCGCAAGACAGTTTAGGATTACCCTTGATAATACACACTATTACGTTGATCTTGTTTTCTATAACATTGCTTTGAAATGCTATGTCTTGATTGATCTTAAACTTGGTAAAGCTTCTCATCTTGACGTAGGGCAAATGAATCTTTATCTCAACTACTTTAAGAAAGAAGAGATTTTCGCTGGAGATAGCCAACCTATTGGAATTATACTAGCTACGGAAAAAGATAATGTTTTAGTAGAATATGCTCTCGGCGGGATTTCCAATAAACTATTTGTTTCCAAATATTTGCTCTATTTACCGGATAAAACTTTGCTCGAAGAAAAAATTAAAGGTTTATTAACAAAATAAAGTTTGATAAACAGTAGGAGATTAAATGAACGTTGAAAAATTAAATCTAACTCTTAAAATCTGGCGGCAGAAAAGCATTAACACGCCGGGTAGTTTTGTAGAATATAAAATTTCTGTTTCACCCGATTCATCATTCTTAGAAATGTTGGATGATTTGAACAACGATTTGGAAAGCAAGAATCTTGAACCGGTTGCTTTTGAAAGCGATTGCCGCGAAGGTATTTGCGGGACTTGCGATTTGGTTATTCAAGGTCAGCCGCACGGACCCGTTCCCAAAATTGCAACTTGCCAGCTTCACATGCGCAACTTTAGAGACGGCGAAACAATTTGGGTAGAACCTTTCCGCGCTAAAGCTTTTCCAATCATCAAAGACTTAATTGTTGATAGAACCGCTCTGGATAAAATTCAGCAAGCTGGCGGATTTATTTCCGTTAACACCGGCAGCGTACCTGATGGCAACGCGATTCCAATTCCAAAAGATCATGCTGGTTTATCAATGGATGCAGCCGCTTGCATCGGTTGCGGTGCGTGTGTTGCGGCTTGTAAAAATGCATCTGCAATGTTGTTTGTAAGCGCAAAGGTTTCTCAGTTTGCTCTGTTGCCGCAAGGACAACCGGAACGTTACCAGCGTGTACAAGCAATGGTAAAAGTGATGGACGAACTTGGCTTTGGCTCTTGTTCCAACACATACGCTTGCGAAGCCGAATGCCCGAAAGGAATTTCCGTTAAGAACATTGCCCGCATGAACCGTGATTACTTGATGGCGAAAGTGAAAGCGGAGTAAGCGGTTAGCTATAAGCTATAAGAAAATTAAAACCTCAGTTCGTTAATTCGGATTGGGGTTTTGTTTTTGGTAGAGACGTTCCGCCGGAACGTCTGCTTTTTTCGTAAAGACGCGATATATCGCGTCTCTACTTAAATTATTACAACAATTCTAGATCACCCTTTACAACTTAAAATCGTATATTGTGGCTGAAATAAATAAGTGTCTCAGTAATCAGAAGTAAGTCTTGCTTAAAAAAATCGCATCAAAGCTGAAAAACCTATTTGGCACCAAGCCAAAAACAAAAGTTTCAATTCCTGAAGTAAAAGCCAAAGAAAGCCATTCAACTCCAAGAAACAAGAAGCCATACTCAAAAGATAAAGCCGCTGAACCTCAGCTTCCTCGTAAACCATATAAAAAGGAAACCCGGGAAGAATACCGCCTCCGGCACGAAAAGAAAGAACAATCACAAAAGAAAATTGAGAAGCCGGTTGAAGTCATTTCAACAGAGCCCTGGGATGAATCTGTTTTCAAAGTTGTGATTGAAGATGGCAAAACCCGTTTTCATGATCTGAAAATGGCTAAGGAAATTCTTCATGCTGTTTACGATTTGGGATTCAAATATTGCACTCAAGTTCAAGCAGAGACACTTCCTAAATCTCTCACGGGAGAAGATGTAACAGCGCAAGCTCAAACCGGAACTGGAAAAACTGCGGCGTTTCTCATCACAATTTTTAATCACATACTTGCTAATCCGGTAGATAAAAAAAGAAAACATGGCGCACCACGTGCGTTAATTCTTGCGCCTACTCGCGAGCTTGTTTTGCAAATCGAAAAAGACGCACGCGGACTTGGTAAATATATCCCTTGCTCAATTCTTTCTCTGTTGGGTGGTGTAGATTATATGAAGCAGATGAAGGCACTTAAGAGTGAAGCCATTGATATTCTTATCTGCACACCCGGTCGCCTTATTGATTTCATGCAAAAGAATCTTGTTGATCTTGGTAAAGTGGAAATCTTAATCATTGATGAAGCCGACCGCATGCTTGACATGGGTTTCATTCCTTCAGTGAAAAAAATTGTTACAAGCACACCCGCAAAAGCTAAACGCCAAACAATGTTTTTTAGCGCAACACTTACCGGCGATGTAAAGCGTTTAGCAGAATCATGGACGCGGCAAGCTTTTGAAGTGGTTGTAAAGCCGGAAGAATTAGCGGTGGAAGCAGTTGAGCAGATTATCTACATCACTACTGTTGCGGAAAAACCAACGCTGCTTTACAATCTAATAATGCAAAAAAAATTAGAGCGCGTTCTTGTTTTTGTAAACCGTAAGTACGAAGCAAAGCGCGTGAAAGATACTTTTGAAGCTTACGGAATCAGCTGCGCGCTTCTTTCCGGTGATGTAGAACAGACCCAGCGCATCAAACGTTTGGAAAGATTCCGTGAAGGGCAAGTTCGCATTCTAGTTGCAACCGATGTTGCTTCGCGCGGTATTCATGTGGAAGGAATTTCTCACGTTATCAATTATAACATTCCGGAAGATGTAGAAGAATATGTTCATCGTATTGGCAGAACCGGGCGCGCCGGCGCAACCGGAATTTCAATCAGCTTTGCAGATGAAAATGATTCGCATGATTTGTTGAGATTAGAAGAATATCTAGGCAAAAAAATTGAATGTATTTTCCCGGAAGAAAGTTTGCTAGTTCCGATTCCCGAGGCGCATCAGAAGAAGAATTTACCAAAGCAGCCTAGAAAAGAATTTCAGAAAAGAAGTCCTTCCGGCTCATCACCAAGAAATTATAGAAGTCGGGGTAAGCGAAGTTAGACACATATTGCTCGTCCGCCCATACTCACGTTAAGAGAGGCAAGAAACCGGGAAATGGAATATTCTGCTATGACTTAAAAGGTCTAAGCAATTCCGGTTGAATTCAGTCGGGATTTTTTTCTTCGTTTTTTTGTATTATTCGTACAAGATAATACGGCAGTCCAAAGCTAAAATGTTCGAAAGAGAAATAAAATTTATTTACGATTTCAATCTGAATAAGGTCAATAAGCTTGGTCCTTATTTCACATTCGAACAATTGCAAAACGTTGATCTTCATCCGGCAATTCTAAATTACATTTCGGCAGAAATTGATTATTTGATTTTTGAAGACCGCCAAAAACTGTTAAAGAATTCAGTATTTGATTATTCCGGCGATAAGATTGCGCATCACTTCAATGAAATAACTGATGAAGTAAAAAAGATTAAGCGCTTTTCGCTCGAATATATAGCAAAGCTGATTCTTCACGCTACATCTTTTACGGTAAATTATCTTGTCCGCCCAAAATGGACTTTAACAAGATTTGTTTTTGATGAAGCGAAGTATAAGTCATCAAATGAAATCAAACAGATTCTGAACTATGTTTACTATTACAAGTTTGTAAAGAAGATTATTGTTTCTTACATCAACACAAAGAAAATTCTTTCAATGAACGCTGAGGAGTTTGAAGAACTTCTTAACCGTACTGATAAACTTGGAATGGAATCGAATCTGAAAGGCATCATGTCCAGCTCGCTTATTTCTATGGCTGAGTTTTTTAATATTGGACAAATGCAGAAAACTAGAATTCCGCTTACTGCCGTGGAATTGTTTTTGGAAGAAAAAGATTTACCTCTTCATCTTCAAAAAATTACCGACACATTCGGCACAGATGAAAATGCCCGCTTCCATATAGGCGACTATATGAAAATCTTAACCGGAATAATGGCTGAGAAAAAAGAAGAAGAGCCGGATAAACAAGAATACTTGTTGTTTGAAGAACAAGAAGAGAAGACGAAAATCATTGAGGAAGAAAGCGGTGGACAGTTCTTTGAAGAGTATGAAGAGCCGAAAGCAATAGCTTCAAAGGAAGAAGAACCGACGGAAGAAACGCTCGAACATGAAATTCCGTTAATGACGGAAGAGACACCGGAAGTAGATACGACGGAAATCATTTCTACAACGGAAGAAGAAATAACAATTAAGCCGAACACAAAAATTAGAATCAAAGTAAACGAAGACAATAAAATTGAACCGGTAGGTGAAGAAGAACCTGAAGATATTGAAACTACCCCTACGGTAAATGAGCCTGAAGAATTAGATACATACTCAAGCGTTATTAAAGGATATGAAGAGGAAGAAGAAATTGTTGAAGAAGAGGTTAAGTCGCCGGCTGAGGAAGAAACCGAATTAAAAAAATCATTGTTTGAAATAGAAGAAGAGGATTTAGTTCCGGGTGAAGTTGAAAGCGAAACGCCATTCGCCGGCAATAATACCGCCGTAATTGATCATGCTTATTTAGAGGATGATGAAGAATTTCAGCCCGCAATCAAACAAGAAGGCATCGGAAAACTTACATTTAACGATGACGAAGAAGAGGAAGTGCTTCAGCAAAAGTTTGAAGAACAAACCAAGCTGGAACTTGCGGAAGTTTTAGAACATAAGAACATGACGAAAATTATAGAAGTTGTTTTCGATTATGATATTGAAGATTTTGCTACTATGCTTGATGAAATCTCCGAATGTAAAAATGCGGAAGACGCTCACTTCATAATAAACGAAACACTTGCAACTCGCAGAATAAACCGAAACTCAAAGGAAGCGGAAACTCTTAGGGAAATCATCTCGGAGTATTTCAACCGCAAATAAAATATATGTTTATAGATTACGCGAAAATAACTATTAAGTCGGGCGACGGCGGCAACGGTGCTGTGGCATTTAGAAGAGAAAAATATGTTCCCAAAGGTGGACCGGCTGGCGGCAACGGCGGTAATGGCGGTAATGTAATTTTTGTTGCCGATAGAAATCTCAGCACACTCCTGGATTTTAGATATAGAAAAATATACTCGGCAGATCGAGGCGATCACGGCGGCTCATCTTTATGCGATGGCAAAAGGGGAGAAAATATTTTCATTAGAGTTCCAATTGGAACTATCATTAAAGATTCTGAAACGGAAAAAGTCTTAGCGGACTTAGATCATGATGGGAAAGAATTTCTTGCAGCTAAAGGTGGAAGAGGCGGAAAAGGGAATTCAAATTTTGCTACTCCAACTAAACAAACTCCGCGATATGCAGAACCGGGCAAGCCCGGCGAAGAGAAAACAGTTGTGTTGGAATTAAAACTTATTGCAGATGTTGGTTTAGTAGGATTTCCAAATGCCGGTAAATCTACATTGATTTCTGTTATTTCAGAAGCTAAACCTAAAATTGCGGATTATCCTTTCACAACGCTTGAACCAAATTTGGGAATCGTTCGCTACAAGGATTACAGAAGTTTTACTGTTGCGGATATTCCCGGAATTATTGAAGGCGCGCATGAAGGAAAGGGGCTTGGATTAAAATTTCTTCGCCACATCGAGCGCACAAAAATTCTTTTGATAATGATTGATGTAACTTCAGAAGAATACCAGAAAGATTACAAAACGCTTCTTAAAGAGTTGAATTCGTATTCGGAAATATTGAGCGAAAAGAAAAAAATTCTTGCTTTCACTAAAGCCGATTTAGTAGATCAACCAACGCTCAAGAAAGTTATGAAACGGAAAATCCGTGGTTACAGCGGACCGGTTCTTGTTTTTTCAGCTGCGACAAATTTTCAAATCCCGGAATTAATTGATGAGTTATGGAATCAATTAAAAGATTAAATGTTCCCAAATTTGTTTTGATGAATTTGCTCTTAGCGCTTTTTCTGCTTCTCGTTAGCGTTATTGCTTTGGTCGTTGGTCCTACAAGCGTTGGTCTTGGTGATTTGTATAGCGCTTTGTTTTCTTCCCAGAATGATTCCATCGTTTCTCAAATTATTTTTGATATTCGTCTGCCGCGCATTCTTTTTGCAATTGCTGTGGGTGGCGGACTGTCTATTGCCGGCGCAGTTTTCCAAGCAATGCTGATGAATCCGCTTGCTGAGCCATACATTCTTGGCATTTCCAGCGGAGGAACTTTTGGCGCTGTTCTTTCTTTTCTGTTGGGATTAAGTTTCATCGGCACGCAAGTGTTTGCTTTTGGCGGATCAATTCTTGTTATGCTTCTTGTTTTTGTTTTAGGAAAGAAATTCGGCGAGCTCGAACCAAACCGTCTGCTTCTTTCCGGCGTTATGATTGGCGCTTTCTTCTCCGCCGGAATTTTATTGATGATGACTTTATTGAACGATTCTTTGCGCACCGCAGTCTTTTGGTTGATTGGCAATTTATCATTGGCGGAAAAAGACAATCTTGTTTTTGTTCTCCCGTTAACTCTTATCGTTGTTCTCATTCTCATTTTACTTTCTAATAAGTTTAATATTCTCAGCATGGGCAGCGATACGGCAAAGCAGTTAGGTCTAGAAGTTTCTCGCTTAAAAAATTTCACATACATTCTTGTTAGTTTAATGATTGGAACGATTGTTTCTGTGTCCGGCATAATTGGTTTTGTAGGATTGCTGATCCCCCATATTTGCAGAATGATATTTGGAACGGATAACCGGATTGTTTTTCCCGCGTCATTCTTTATTGGTGCTGCTTACCTTACTTTTGCCGATACAATAGCTCGAACAATTGCCGCACCGGTTGAATTGCCGGTTGGGGCAATAACAGCTTTAATAGGCGCTCCAGTTTTTATTTACCTATTGAGAAAGAAATTTAATTTTAGTTAAGGAGGCATCATGCTAAGCGTATTGAAAAAGAAGAAACTCTGGTTCGTATTTCTTGCAGTGTTTATAGCAGCATGCTCTGCAATTCAGAGTCTTAATATTTTTCCTGTTGAACAAGATGTGGCTCTCGGTTCTGAGTTTGCACTGCAATTACAGAACAGCTCAAAAGATTATCCTGTTTATAACAATCCGGCAGTAAAGAATTATATAACTCAAAAAATTTTCCAGCCGATTTTACAATCGCCGGATGTACTTTATAAGAATGTGTTTAAGTACAACTTGGAGATTATCAAGAACGATACAATACTTAACGCGTTTGCTGTACCTGGCGGGCCAGTTTACGTTTACACCGGCTTGCTAAAATACCTTGATTCGGAAGCTGCTCTTGCCGGAGTTCTTGGACACGAAATAGCTCATGCTGAAAGAAGGCACGCAACTAATAGAATGACGAAGCAGATGGGAATTCAGATGCTAACTCAGTTAGTGCTGGGACAAAATCCGTCTCAAACAGCTATGATTGTTTCTAATCTATTTACCGGCATGACTTTACTTGCTAACAGCAGAGCTGATGAAGATGAAAGCGATCAAGTTTCTATGAAGTATTTACAAGCAACAAAATATTATCCCGGCGCAGTAAAGTTTTTCTTCGAAAAAATGAGAGATGATGGTAAGGTTGAAAAAGGCGGGCAAGGGATTTCTGTGTTTTTATCTACTCATCCGGATCCAATAGCCAGAATTGCTTCGGTAGACCAAAGACTAAAAGCTGCCGGAATCGAAGTTAAATCTTATAAGGCTACCGGTGCCGGAATCTTCAAAGATGAGTATAAAAAGAACATTTTAAGCCAGCTTAAATAGGCTTATTTTTCGTCCCAATCTTTTCTTGAAGTTTGGGGCTCGATAATATATATTTACCACCCGTTTTTAGGAATGATGGCGAGGTAGCTCAGTTGGTTAGAGCAGTGGAATCATAATCCACGTGTCGGGGGTTCAAGTCCCTCCCTCGCTACAAAACTTTGGAGTTAAGGATGTACACTTTATTAATGACTTTATCTGTAGTAATCGCGGTGCTTTTAATCATCGTGGTGTTGCTTCAATCAAGTAAAGGCGGCGGACTCGCCGGATCGTTCGGCGGAGTTGGTCAATTTGGAACTGTTTTTGGCACAAGAAGAACTGCTGATTTTCTTAGCAAAGCCACATGGTGGTTAGGTGGTGGTTTGATAATTCTTGCAGTTGTTATCAATCTTTTTTTCTTACCCGGACAAGTAGCTCAAGGTGGCGGTGATAGTATCATTCAAGGTGGCGGACAGCAAGCTGTTCCGACCTCGCCGGCATTGCCTCAGCAAAGGTCAACTCAAGCGCCTACTAAGTAATTCAATTGAGCCCCTTTGCAAAGGGGCTTTTTTATTTAATGAGACTTGGTCTTTGCGATCGTTGAGCGCGAAGCATAAGCCTTAGTCGAGTATCTCGCCAAAGGCGGGATGTAATTGTAATATCAAATTATTTTTTGGTGAATAATGAAAAAAAATGAAAAAGCAGTAAAAGCGTACACCGATATGGATTTTCTCAATTCGAAAGATGCGCGCACAATTAGAATTTTATCCGAGTTCCTTCAACCTAAGGCGAGATTCGATAAGAATAAGATTATAGACACGGTAGTTTTCTTTGGCTCCGCTAGAATTGTTTCCCGTAGAGATGCGTTAAAGATGTTGAACGAAGCGAAAAAAGATAAGAGCAAAACCGGAAATGCTAAGTTTGAAAAAGCTCTTAAAGCTCTGGAAATGGCTCAGTATTATGAAGACTCGGTTGAATTAGGAAGAAGATTAACCGAGTGGAGTATGGCTTTGCCAACTACCGGCAAGAGATTTATGATCTGCAGCGGCGGCGGACCCGGAATTATGGAAGCAGCAAATAAAGGAGCTTACCTTGCAGGCGGTCATTCAATCGGTTTAAACATCAGCATTCCTTTTGAACAGTTCGTAAATAAGTATGTTGATCCGAATCTGACTTTTGAATTCCATTACTTCTTTATGAGAAAACTCTGGTTTATGTATCTGGCAAAAGCGCTTGTTGCATTCCCGGGTGGATTTGGAACGTTAGATGAAATGATGGAAGTGCTAACTTTAGTCCAGACGAAGAAAGTTACTAAACCGATTAAAGTAGTTCTTTTTGGTGAAAGCTACTGGCGCGAAGTTCTAAACTTTGATGCGCTGCTTGAGCATGGAATGATTAGCAAAGGAGATTTGAAGTTATTTGAATTTGCTAGTTCAGTTGATGATGCGTTCAACAAAATAACCAGCTATTTACAAAAGCATTATTTGGCACCGCAGAAAGTTAAAGCGGCGGCTAAAAAGAAGATGAAATAAAAAATCCCGCCTAGGCGGGATTAATTTTATCCTTTGCGATCTCTCATCGCTTGTTCACGAGAAGCTCTTCTTTTAGCTTTAATCTCATCCATTCTTTTCTCAATAGACGGCTTAACGAAAAACGTACGCTTCTTGTATTCTTTAAGGATTCCGGAACGTTCATATTTTTTCTTAAAGCGCTTTAACGCTTTATCAATATTCTCGTTCTCTCC
Source organism: Stygiobacter sp. RIFOXYC2_FULL_38_25 (assembly GCA_001803165.1). Classification (GTDB taxonomy): domain Bacteria; phylum Bacteroidota; class Ignavibacteria; order Ignavibacteriales; family Melioribacteraceae; genus Stygiobacter. The sequence goes on from MHAZ01000017.1 coordinate 196,377, forward strand.
GATAGTGATACCTACCAACTTATTTCACCTGCCTTCTTGTTGATAATTTTTGCGCCGTAAAACTAAAGAAAGCACCCCAATTTTCCAAGTTATCTTTCTTCGCCGGCTGGAATTACAAGTACCGGGCATTTAGCGTGTTGTATCACCTTTTCGGCAACACTGCCGAGTAATGAGTGCATAATTCCCGTTCTGCCGTGTGTTGCAATTACAATTAGCTCGGCCTGAATCTCTTTAGTGTACTTCACAATTTCTTCAAAATCAATTCCATGTTTAATCACACCAATCACTTTTATGCTGGTATCGTTTTCAGTTTCTGCAATGAATGCAGAGAGCTGCTTCCGGGCATCAGCTTCAAGAGCAGCAGCAATTTCGGTTTCGCTTAAATTTTGTTTTCCTGGAACGAAAGGCATGCTTTTATCAATTACATGAAGAATATGGATTGCAGCGTTCATGTTATCTGCTAAGTCGCGCGCGTACTCCAGCGCGGATTGCGAGAGACTGCTGAAATCAGTTGGAACAAGAATATTTTTTATGCTGAACATTTGAGACTGGGGTTAGTTCGAGTCGCGTCCGGTAATCTTATTGTTTATGATATTAAAAAGTTTAACCGGTGCACAGTTACTTGAAAATCTATCTTTAAGCAAGAATTTAATTGATTTCTGAATGATGTATTCACCGCGGATTTTGGGATTTGTCTCGACTTCTTCTTTAACCATAGGACAAACTTTGCCGTCCTTGATGGCTTCGTCGATATATTCTTGTTCATCTAAAATCATTACTGCTACTTCCTACTTTTTTCTTTCTTTCTGTTTACATAACCTTTGTCTTTAGCGTAATCATACAGTTGGGCATAGAGCATTTTACGCGCGCGGTGCAATCGCGATCTAACTGTTCCAACCGGAATATCAACAAAATCTGCAATTTCTTCGTATGTAAATCCTTCTATATCACTCAGAATAATTGCTGTTCTAAAATCTTCCGGAAGAGCTGAAAGTACTTTGGTTATTTCGTCATCCAACAAATTGCTGAAGGCATCTTGTTCGTAATGCTTGCTGTCAATTTCATCGGACTTAACGTTTTCATAAAAATTCTGAACATCTTCATAATCAACTTTGTTCGGCTCTTTAACAGCTTTGCGGTAGTCGTTGATGTAAGAGTTCTTCAATATTCTAAACAACCAAGCCTTGCAGTTCGTTCCCTTTTCAAATTTATCAAAGAAGCGGAAAGCCTTGAGGTAGGTCTCTTGAACAAGATCATTGGCGTCATCTTCATCGCCGGTCATGCGTAAAGCAAAATTGAAGACGGCGTTCATGTGCGGAACGGCTTCACGCTGAAAATCAGCATACAGCAGCTGTAGTTCTTCTTCGGTTTTATTTTCTTCAATAACTGACATTTAATTCAATTTAATTCTAAGGCAAAGTTAAATAAATAGTTTCCAACTTGTTCTAAATTAGGACTAACTGCTCTTGAGAAAACCGTTAGCTACTTCAAATTTTGGAGTAAAGTCTTTAAGAATTTGAAAATTTGCCGGTTCATCAACTTTTAATTCATTTTTAGATTGAATGGAATAACCTTCTAAATTTTCTTCTTCTATTCCATAGAAAACAGAAAGGTCTCCAAGTTCAGCAATTGTACCTTCGTAGTAAAACTCTTGTTTCTGCAAATCATATTTTTTTGTGCGGTTGATTCCAACATCAACAACAAAAGTTCTTCCGTTAAATTCCAGCTTTAGATTTCGGAGGAGAAGATCGAAAAGCATTTTCATGTTTTCCGGAATATCAAAGTAATCCGCATAAAAAAGTTTTTCGTAATCTTTCTCTATGATTGTTTCGAAAGCTGTTAGCAGCGAAATGAAATTTAGCTTTCTTACAAAATCCTTTTTGTAATCGTTTCTGTAAAAACCGGACTCGATTAAAATTACTCCAATTCCCTCTCTAGTAAGATTATCACCAAAGGCACGCGGTTCGTAGTCATCGCTGTAACGTGCAATTTGTCCCGGAATAAACAAATCCAATGCTTCTCGGATTTTCAAGATTACTTGCATGCTTTTTTCACGTGTGTAATTAATGCTCTTTACATGATCCATAGGCGGCGAGAGTAGAGAAATCGCAGATGGATTATTTGAGCGCCCGGCTGTGTAATAACTGTTCTGGTCGTGCAGGTTAAAACCAAACTCAGGCTTAAATTTTTCCGCGTATTTCCATAGAAGTTGAGACTCGTCCGATTGAAAACGCAATGCATCACGGTTCAAATCAATATTAAATGCATTCTCACGCTGATAGCGAGCCGCACCATCCGGATTAAGCATTGGGATGAAATGAATTTCCAAGTTTTGAAGAATTGATTTGCGTAATGAATCGAATGAATCGTTGGCAGAAAGAAAATTGAAAATATCTAACAAAGCGGCAGTGGCGGTTGGTTCATCGCCGTGCATCTGCGACCATGCTAAAATTTTAGTTTTGCCTTTGCCAATCTTTATAGAAAAGATTTCTCTACGATCAATAGATTTGCCTATTTGTTCAATCGAAAATAATCCACTTTGTATTAGCGAAGTAATTTTGTCTATCAGTTCTTGATGTGTAATAAAATCGGAACGGATGCTTGCGGCTTTGTAAGTACTATAGCTATCAAAAAGATTATTTAGTAATTCCTTTTTCAATTGCTCTCCGGTTAAGATTTGATTTTAATGCTTCTAAAATACAACTTACAATTAAAATTAAATTGATTTTACTCCGCGCCTTAGCGCCTTCGCGGTAACAGTTTTTCCTTTAACCGCTGAGTCGCAAAGACGCTAAGAAAGCAAGAAAACATTTTGGAGAAGAAATGGCAACTTCAACTTTATCAATTGGTTCTAAAGCCCCCGAATTTAACCTCGAAGCAACTGACGGAAATTTTTAGTCATTGACTTCATTTGGCGGAAAGAAAGCTTTTATTGTGGTGTTCAGCTGCAATCACTGTCCTTACGTGCAAGCTTACGAAGATAGAATAAAGCAAATCCAGAAAGATTACTCAACCAATCTTCAGGTGGTTGCAATTAGCAGTAACGATGACGTGCAATATCCCGATGATTCTTTTGTGGAAATGAAAAAACGTGCTATCAGCAAGGAATTTAACTTTCCGTATTTGCGGGATGCCGACCAATCAATAGCCGAAGCTTTTGGCGCAACGCACACACCGGAAGTATTTCTTTTTGATGCCGGACAAAAACTTGTTTTCCACGGAAAGATTGATGACAACTGGCAAGATGAGAAAAGTGTTCGCTCTAAGTATTTGAGAAATGCTATTGATGAGCTATTTGCTGGAAAGCCAATCTCTGTACCGGAAACATTTACAATTGGCTGTACAATAAAGTGGAAGTAAGAAACAAATTCTAAATCCAAAGCACAAAATTCAAAAAATGTATAAAGCAATTCTAAATTCGCAACTCTAAATTGCTTTTAAACTACTTCTCCAAACTCATCTTCAAAACGCTGTAACTCTTTTAGCGGTTGCGGAGAAATAGTAAAGCAGTAAAGCGGATAAAGCCGGGAGATCATCTTTATCATTTCTATTACAATGTTTTCTGAGAAGAGAATTTTTTGTGGAATCTTCTTCACACTTTGAAGTAGAAACATATCATAATCGTAAAATTTGTCTATATGCTTCTCAGCATCAAACTTACCAAACAATTTTATGGTAGACATTTTTTCAAAGTAATGAAGCGAATAATTGCCGTTAATTTTGTACTTAGCACACACCTCACGGATTTCCTTTTCATACTTTTCTAAATTCTGACGGAAGTAAAGTTTTTCTCCTTTAGAACGGTTGAGAAAAATTCCTAAGTCCGATGAACCGGCTTCAAAGTAAAGAAAGAATTCGCTGTCCAATTTGAACCTGCCAAAGTGAATAAGCCAATAATTTCTGTAAGGATCACCCTTAGCAAAGCGCATATCCTTATTAATGCGCATGATAGTTTCGTTAAACTTTGGTTCTGTTCTAATCGCTGGATTTAATCTATTCAAAAACGGCTGTAGTTCTGTAATAAAAGCTTTGGTAGGCTCAACAACAAAACTTTGGTAGCGTTCTTTGTTCTTGTGGAACCACTCTACGTTGTTATGCTTTTCCAAATCCGCGAAAAAGGAAAAAATTTCTTTGCTAAATCCACTAAATTTTGCGAGCTCTTTTTTCAATACATGACCCCAACATTAAGAGATAAATAAAAATGTCCAAAGTTGTTACGGAACTGGCCAACTAAGTTTTCGATGCCGCCACCAAACAAATGTGTGTAATAATAGCGCACGTTAATGCCAATTAAATTGGAAGTGCTTTCTCCGAAGTACGCGCCAAATCCTACATATCCGCCAGCCGCATAGTGCATTTTAGCGTGTTTAAAAGAACTAAAAAATTCCTCTTCATAAGGTGTGGTTATTACAAAAGTAGGACCTACACCAGCCATAACATAGGGACGTAAATTTTCGCTGAGCACTTCATCAAATAATCTAATCTGGGCACCAAAATTAAGAGGCATTAGCAGAGAACGGTTAACCTTAAAAGGGGAGTAAGATGTTCCGTAGTAAGGATCGTAGTATTCAATTTCTCTATCATCTTTTGTTTCGGAAATTGATAGATCCACAAAGCCGGTAATTTCCTTTGTGATAGCCCTTTTATAAAATGTGCCTAAACCAAATCCGCCTTCGCCAAACATAATGTCTGCACCCCAGCTGTTTGATGGGAAAGAAATCGGCGCTTTATCCGGTGCAAACTGCCCGATTTGTTGCGCCATTAAAAAACTGCTTAAAAGCAGAAGCGCTGCTGCTATAATCACTTTCATCTTTAATTTCCTTTTGCTAAGCTTCTATTGAAAGATATAGATTCTTTGTTAAAAATCAACGGGATAAAATTTTATCATTTATTTAACATCAAAATGAGTAGGAAAGTTTAGTTATGCCTCTAAATCTTGAATTGAAAATTAAAGTGAACTCGCATAGTCCGATAGAATCAACACTTAAAAAGAATGGGGCGGAGTTCATGGGAATTCTGAAACAGAAAGATGTTTACTACAAAACGAAAAGCGGCTTGCTGAAACTTCGGATTGAAGGAAAGTCTTTTACTCTGATAAAATATTTGCGTGATGAAAAGGGCAAGCGTTGGAGTAACTATGAATTGCTGGATTTGCGTGGAAAGAATCCGGAGAAATATTTAGAGAGTTTTCTAAATATTGAAGCTGTGGTTGAAAAAAAACGCAAACTATATCTGTATGATAACACGCGCGTTCATCTGGATGAAGTAAAAGGATTGGGCAAGTTTCTTGAACTGGAAACTTTGCTTGTTGACGGCAAAAGTGACGCAACACGCCGATTCGATTTTGTTAAGCAGATGCTCGGAATTGAAAACCATGAGCAAATTCGCAAATCGTATAGAAATTTGATATTGAAGAAATGATTCTCTCCAAAGAAAAAATAAGCGCGATAGATATTGACGGGATTGTAAATCGGAAGATTGCGGCAAGCGTGATTGATGAAATTCTTTTCATTGTTCCAACAAACCGTAAAGCGAGAACTCTGAAGAAAGAAATAATTTCCTTGATGCCGAATTTCGCGGCGCATCAAATTAAGATAGAAACGCTTTCCACAATTACATCTAAACTTTTAAGTGAGCTAAAACCATTTCATCCAATCAGCGAAGCGGCTTCTTCGGTTTTTATTCGGCAAATTTCCGCCAAGACAAAATTTAGATATTTATCATTGTATAGAGAAGATATACCATCCGGAACGCTTGATAAGATAAGAAACGTAATTATTGAATATAAACGGCATGGGATTTCTCCGGAAACACTTATTGCCGAGGCTGAAAAGTTAACCGGCTCGGAGAGAAACAAAGCGCTGGATATTGCTGACATCTACAAAGCTTACCATGAAAAATGTTTGAACTTGCGCTCGTATGATCTTGGCGATATTTACAGCGAGCTGCTTAAAATCGAACTGGAAGAGTTTGCGCAATGCTTCGCCAAAATTTATGGAACGCTTGATTACATTGTTATAGAGGGCTTCAGCGAGTTTGCCAAACCGGAAATAGAAATTATTAATGAGCTTTCTCACACAGCAAAACTGTTCATCTCTCTCGATTATCAACCGGAGAATGATTTCCTCTTTGCACATTTAGAAAAAACTTTTGAGCAGCTTGCAACAACCGGCTTTGCAGAGACACAAGATCAACGCATACCAGATATGAATGAGTTTCACAAACTGATTCGGGAAAAACTATTCAAGGTTCGCTCGCCTAAAGTGAAAAAGAAACTGGCGGTTTCTCCAGCTATTATTTGCGGGCAAAGTAAGGAAAGTGAAGTCGAGCTAATTGCGAAGCAGATAAAAACTATTCTGCTTGAAGAAAAAACCGAGCCGCATAAAATCTGTGTCGCTTTTAATCTTGTTCAAGATTACTCATCAATCGTAAAAGATATCTTTACAAAGTATGGCTTACCGTTTAACCTAACCGACCGAACACTGTTGCAAAACTCGACTCCGGTAATTGCTCTAATAAACTATCTTGAAGTCGCTGAGAGTGATTACTATTTCAAAAATATTTTCCGCGCGCTAAACAGCGGCTTTATTAACACAAAAGGAATTGATACCGCAAATCTTTACCGCATCGCGGCAGAGCATAAAATAATTTCCGGAAAGGAAAACTGGCTGAGCAGTATTAACGATGCGCTTGCTAATCTTTCTCATTCAGGCGATGAAGATGATCTTTCAGAAAATAGAAGCAAGCTGGAAAATGCTAAGAAGGATGTTCTAAAACTGATTGAGACTTTGAAACCGTTTGAGCAGAAAATGACGGTTGAAGAATTTGCAAAGAAGTTATCGGGCTTCATAGTTGATTCTAATCTCGCGTACAATGTTTTGAATATTGGTGAAGAGAAGGAAAAAAATGTTCGCGCTGTTGCTGAACTGCTGAATGTTACTGATGAAATATTTGAGCTTATGAAAGAAGAGTTTGGCGGTGAAAAGAAATTTCCACTTAGTTTTTTTATGGAACAGCTGAGAACCGCGTGCGGCTGGGCTCGATTCAATGTAAAAGAAAAATCCGATTACGGTGTTCTGGTAACTTCTCTTGATGAGATTCGCGGCTTACAGTTTGATTACCTTTTCATTGGCGGATTGTGCGACGGAATTCTGCCAACACGTTTTAATCCCGAAATCTTTTTCTCCGGCTCATACAAGAAGCAAGCGTTTATTCATCAAACGGAAGAGCGCTACCTGTTCTACCGCGCACTTTGCAGTTGGCGAAAAAAGCTATTTCTTAGTTACCACCAAAGTGATGCGAACAAAGAAACTGTTACGTCAAGTTTTCTTAAAGATTTTTCAGCGCTTGTTATCACAACGGAAATAACGCCGGCAGAGTTTGAAAACTATTTATACTCACAAGAAGAAGTATTGATTGAAGCCGGGAAGAATCCAAATCCGGAATTGAACACAGCTTTGAATGCAGAAACAAATCTCGCAATCACAAAATCTTTGGAAGTTGAAAAGAGAAGAACTGAAACGCCTTTCGGCAATTCGGCTTTTACAGGAGATATTCTTTCCAAAGATGATTTAACAATTACCGAAAACGAGTTCGCTGAAATCGAAACAAAGTTGAGAGAGTACTTATCAAAGCAGTATTCAATTTCACAGCTTGAAAACTACGCCAAGTGCCCATTCAAATATTTTGCAGAGCGTGTTCTCGGGATTGAAACAATTGAAGAACCGACAGAAGACATTGAAGCGATTGAGATGGGACGGCTTCTTCACTCTATTCTTTATGAGTTTTACTCTGAGCTTCGCAAAAAGAAAATTGTTCTTCAGCAGTGTAATGATTCCGACTTTGCAAAAGCAAAAAAGCTGATTTACCAAATCGCGTCGAGGCAATTGGAAAGTACGGCTTTCAAATCTCCGCTTACTTTTTATGAAAAAGAGAAAATACTTGTACTCGGCGGCAACGAAGAAGAATCGGTCCTTTTCCGCTTTATTGAAAATGAAAGAAAGTCCGGCAAGGATTTCATTCCACAGTTTTTTGAGGTTGGTTTCGGAAGATTGCGAAGCGAAGAATCCGACGATGAATTAACAACTACCGAAGCCATAAATGTTGATGGAATTAAGCTTCGCGGCAAAATTGACCGGATTGAAGTGAGCGAACCTAGTTCTTCTTTCAATATTGTTGATTATAAATTGAGCGGAACGAAACCAACTTTTGGCGATTTGAAAAACGGAATCTCGCTACAGCTGCCTATGTATTTATACGCCGCCGCTGAATTGCTTACAAAAAAACTTAACCGCCCGGTTTCTCCTAACGAAATGTTTATCTACTCGTTAAAGTATAATGAAAAAGAATTCGGCAGAATTAAAATTGGATTGGCTGGAAAAACAAAAGAAGAAAGATTTGGCTCAGTTGATGAACTGATTGAAAATTCTCTCGCGCATATCAAAAATTATGTCCGGCAAATCTCAGAAGGGAAGTTTAACCTTTCCACTTTGGAAGACCGGGAGAACAAAGTCTGCCGTTTCTGCCAGTTCCGCAAGGTTTGTAGGATTGACGAAGTTTCGGCTTAGAGGTTGAAAACCACCAACCTTTTTACTTATTTTTGGGTGCCGCTGATGGAAGTCAGCGGCAATTTTTTTTAATGTGGCTTCCCAAATCAATAATGGGATGTCAAAAAATATCTTAACGCTATAGGCGATGATAAGTTTTATACTTGTCCACCTCTGGCGGATAAAAGCAACAAAGGAGTTTCTGAGTGGCAAATTTTGTCTATTTAAGCAAAGAACGGATTCGTGAGTTAGAAAAAGAACTTACAGAAATGAAAACAAACGGGCGCAAATCAATGGCGGGAAGAATTGCAGAAGCCCGCTCGCATGGCGATTTATCTGAAAACGCTGAATATGATGCTGCAAAGGAAGAGCAGGGATTGCTCGAGCTTAGAATCAGCAAACTTGAAGACTTACTTTCACGTGCTCAGGTAATTGATCTTTCTAATTATCCACGGGACCAAGTTCATATACTTTCCAATATTACTGTAAAAAATCTGACTACAAAGAAAACATATAAATACACAATGGTTTCACCGGAAGAAGCTAATCTTGAACAAGGTAAAATTGCTACTTCCTCTCCGGTTGGCTCTGCGTTTATGGGCGCAAAAATCGGGCAAATTGTAGAGGCAAAAGTTCCGGCTGGTGTTATCAAGTTTGAAATTCTGGCTATCGAATAAATATTTTGTCATATTGAGTCTCGGGTTACCGGGACGAAATATCCCCTACTTTTTTTATATCTGAGATTCTCCCGAAGGGATGCCTTCGGCTTTCTTCCCGAAAAATTGGGATCAGAATGACAAGTGATTCAAGATTTGGATTTGTTGATTGATGAAAAAGACCGAAGAAAAAATCATCCGCTTTATTGATGCTCACAAATTAATCGAAAAAGGTGAACGGGTTCTTGTTGCTTTCAGCGGTGGACCCGATTCTGTTTTTGCTCTCCACTTCCTAAAGAAATTCCAGAAGAAATATAAAATTGAATTAGCGGCTGTACATTTCAATCATCAGCTGCGTGGAAAAGAAGCTGACGCCGACGAAAAATTTGCTAAAGAGTTTTGCGAGAAACTTGGTGTTGAGTTTTTTTCTGTTAAGCTAAATGTGAAGAAACTCGCCAAAGCAAAAAAGCTTTCTATTGAAGAAGCCGCGCGTAAACTCCGCTACCAAAACTTAGAAAAACTTTGCAAACAAAACTTGTTTCATAAAATTGCAACGGCGCATAATCTTTCAGACAATACCGAAACAGTCTTGATTAATCTGCTTAGCGGAACAAGTGCCGCCGGATTAAGCGGAATACCTGTTGTTCGCGGTAATATTATCCGCCCGGTACTTTGCGTAACTAAGCAAGAAATTCTGGAATATCTCGAAAAGGGTAGAATCGCATTTAGAATAGATACATCAAATCTGAGTGATGATTTTAAGCGCAACTTTCTGAGGAACAGAATTCTTCCGCTGCTGCGCGGTAAAATTAACCCGGCGCTTGATGAAGCTGTTTACCGCACAACATCAAATTTGAAAAGTCAGCTTACGGTAAATGAAAAAGTCGTCAATCATTTTAGCAATGAGTTTACCCGAAAAAAAGCAAACGGCTTCGAGATACGTCTAAATCTTGCAGAAGTTTTTGGAGAAATCCCCGGTGAATTGCTTAAGACGTTGCTGGAAAAGAACTTTGATTACGAGTTCAAGCATGAAGATTACGCTAAGATAAACTCGCTGGCAAAAAATCATAAAGGGAAAAAAGTAAACTTAGGAAGCGGAATTACTGTTATTAGAGAAAAAGAATTGCTCTGTTTCCAAAAGGATGAAAGCAGTTTAACCGGAGAAGTTGAAATTCCGGCTGGCAAAAAAGCAAAGCTATGCGGCGTTACCATAAGCATTCAAAAGGCTGAGATTGAAGCTAATCCGGCTAAAAAGAAAGCTTACGAGTTAATTTCTGCCGATGGATTGGATGAAAAATTCTTGTTGCGCACCTGGAAACATGGGGATATTTTTAAGCCTCTCGGTTTCAAAGGAACGAAAAAGGTCTCAGACTTTTTAACCGACGCAAAGATTCCGTCTTCGGAAAAGAAAAACCGGCTCGTTTTGCTAAACCGGAACAAAATCATCTGGGTTGTTGGTTTAAGAATAAGTGACGAAGTAAAAATTACAAACAAAACTAAAAGAGTTTATAAATTATGGACGATCTAAAGAAAGATGAAATTTGGGTGGGAACAGAAAAGTTTGTTCCGTACTTAACTGCGGAAGTAATACAGAAAAGAGTTGCCGAGCTTGGCAAACAACTGAGCGAAGAATACAAATCCAAACTGCCGATATTTATCGGTGTGTTGAACGGCTCGTTCATGTTCATGGCTGATTTGCTTAAAAACATTTCCATCAATTGCGAAATGGATTTTTTCAAACTTTCCAGTTACGGCGATACTAAAATTTCATCCGGCAAAGTAAAACTTGTTAAAGATTTGAATGCCGATATCACCGATAGGCATTTAATTATTGTTGAAGATATTGTTGATAGCGGGCTCTCAATCAAATACATAGAAGAACTGATAGCCGAGCACAAACCGGCAAGTATGAAGGTTGCATCGCTTCTCTACAAGCCCGATAGCCTCAAATATGACGTCAAAATTGACTATATTGGCTTCGAGATACCAAGTAAGTTTGTTATCGGCTATGGGTTAGATTATGCTCAGAAGTATCGCAATCTCCCCTCAATTTATGCTCTTAGCGAATAAGGAATAGGAATGAAAGAACTAAATAATAAATGGTTTATGGCTGACGAAGATAAAACACCAAATCAAAAACCAAAAAAAGGTTTTACTCCGCAAAAGCAAGATGGAGATTTCGACTGGGGAAAAATTATTAAAACTGTTTTTAGCTGGGGCGCAGTTGTTATTGCCGCAGTTATAGTAATGCAGTTTATGCGTTCCGGTACTTCCGGAACGGTTGATGTTTCTTACGATCAGTATCAGCAGTTTTTGAAAGACAACAAAATTGTACACGCGAAGATTATTAAATCCGATATCAACGATTACCGCCTTGAAGGAACTCTGAGAGAAAAGGAAAAAATCTTTGTTAACAATACCGGCGTTGATATAAAAGTATTTTCAGTAGTTATTGATCAATCGGATCTTCCGGAACAGAAAAAAGCCTGGGATGCAAAGGGAATTAAATACACATACTCAAAAGAATCGAACGAATGGCTTACTGTATTTCTTGGATTCATTCCTTGGCTATTAATTCTTGCTGTGTGGATTTTCTTCTTCCGCAGAATGCAAGGCGGCGGTGCGGGCGGCGGCGGTTCACGTGGAATTTTCAATTTTGGAAAAAGCCGCGCTAAACTTATTTCCGAATCGCAGATTAAAGTTACGTTCAAAGATGTTGCGGGTGCAGATGAAGCAAAACAAGAACTTCAAGAAATTATCGAGTTCTTACGCGAACCCGCAAAATTTCAAAAACTTGGCGGAAAAATTCCACGCGGCGTTTTGTTATTAGGACCTCCCGGAACCGGTAAAACTTTATTAGCACGTGCAGTTGCCGGAGAAGCGGGCGTACCGTTCTTTTCTATTTCCGGTGCGGACTTTGTTGAAATGTTTGTTGGTGTTGGCGCAAGCCGTGTTAGAGATTTATTCGATCAAGGAAAGAAAAACGCTCCTTGTATTATTTTCATAGATGAAATAGATGCTGTGGGTCGCCATCGCGGTGCGGGTTTAGGCGGCGGACATGATGAGCGCGAGCAGACTTTGAATCAATTACTTGTTGAGATGGATGGCTTTGAGCAGAACAGCGGCGTTATAATTATTGCTGCTACAAACAGACCGGATGTTCTCGATCCGGCATTATTGCGCCCAGGTCGCTTTGATAGACAAGTTGTTGTAGATCGCCCAGATGTTAAAGGCCGCGAAGGAATTTTGAAAGTTCACACAAGAAAAATTCCTCTTGAGCCGGATGTTGATTTAACTGTGCTTGCAAAAGGAACTCCTGGTTTAGCCGGCGCAGAAATTGCAAACCTGGTTAACGAAGCAGCGCTTCTTGCGGCGAGAAAGAATAAGAAAAAAGTTGGCATGGAAGATTTTGAAGAAGCCAAAGATAAAGTGATGATGGGAATGGAACGTAAGAGCATGATAATCTCCGAAGCTGAAAAGAAGATTACTGCTTACCACGAAATTGGACACGTTCTTGTTGCTAAGATGATTCCTGAAGCAGATCCTGTGCATAAAGTAACAATCATTCCACGCGGAAGAGCACTCGGCGTTACAACTTATCTTCCGGTTGATGAGAAGCATACATACTCCAAAACATATCTTGAAGCTATGATTACTTATGCACTTGGCGGAAGAGCAGCAGAAAAATTGGTCTTCAATCAACTTACAACCGGTGCCGGTAACGATATTGAAAAAGCTACCGGTATAGCGCGCAAAATGGTTTGCGAGTGGGGTATGAGCGAAAAACTTGGACCGCTTGCTTTAGGAAACAAAGAGCAAGAAATATTTTTGGGAAGAGAAATTTCTCAGCATAAAGATTTTAGCGAGCAAACAGCTCAGATTATTGATATGGAAATCAAAAAGATTATCATAGATGGAATGGACAGCGCCGAAAAAATTCTTGCTGATAATGCCGATATGCTTCATAAACTTTCTAAAGAACTTCTTGAAAGAGAAATACTTGATAACGATGAAATAGAAAAAATTATGCGCGGGGAAGAACTTCCGCCGGTCAAGAGAAATGGTTCTAATGATGCCTCTCATGCTAAAGCAGAAGAAGTTCCGGATCATGTAAAATCTTTGCTTGATGAAAAGAAAAAAAGAGAAACGGAAAAGCCTGCCGAAACAAATGACTGATGACCGCGGAACAATAGATTACAAAAATGAAATTTACCGGAAGGGAATCCATATGGTTTCCCTTTCTATTCCCACCGTTTATTATTTTATTACAAAAGAACTCGCGCTTTATATTTTAATCCCAATGATGATTTTTTCTCTAACCGTGGATTACGGAAGATATTTTTCCGAAACAATGGCAAAGCTGGTTCAAAAAGTTTTCGGGTTTTTAATGCGCAAACATGAGTGGGACAGCAAAAAGAAAAATCTTAACGGCGCCACATACGTTTTGATTTCTGCGGTGTTTGTTGTGATTGTCTTTCCCAAAGTTTTTGTGATTACCGCTTTTGCCGTTCTAATTATTGGCGATGTAGCCGCAGCATTAATCGGCAGGCGTTACGGAAAAACAAAATTTTTGTTTAAGAGTCTGCAAGGAACGCTGGCGTTTTTTGTCTTTTCTTGTATTGTTGTTTTAGCTACGCCAAAAGTTGAAGGAAGCCTAACCGAGTATTTAATAGGTTTTGCCGCAGTTGCAGTAGGTGCAATTGCGGAAAATGTTTCCGGTACCTGGGCTGATGATAATTTTACAATTCCGGTTACAATCTGTGTTACAATGTGGATACTTTATATAATCTTTTTACCGCAGCTTCCTCTAATCTTACCAAACGTACCTAATTAATATCTGTCATTCTGAGCGCAACGAAGAATCGCCAACTTTTGCCGACACGATTTAAATATTTTCGAAAGTTTAGAATTTCTCTCCTAGTTTACCAGCTTAATAGAACGCGGATCTAACGGATTAAACTGATTAACGCAGATTTAAATCCTCGTACGTCTGCTCAATCCGCGCTTCCCATTCTATTCATAGTGATTTCGTGGCTTCATTTCTCGACATCGCTCGAAATGACATAAAACTATTATAAATAATTTGTATTTGCTTCTTACGGCTCACGATTTTCGTTTACTCCATCCCTCTCAAAATCTCATACGGTATTTGATATCCCGGAAAATCTTTCTTCGCTTTCTCAATGTAAACCTTAGCGCGCTCTTTGTATCCGAACTGAAGTTCGTAAGCCGCGCGGTAGGTGAGCATAGTACCAACCGTAGTTTCAATAAACTGAATGTACTTATTCTTTTCTTTAGGTAATCTGATAGTAAACTTTGGATCTGGTGCTGGAATATATTCAGTCCTTTTAACAACTTTGAAGGCGAGCAAGTGAGGAACTAACTGATAACCCTTCGGCAAAGTAAATTCACCACGCTGCATTTCATTCTGGAAAAGTTCTAAGCCAATGTAACAGTTGCGCTCTTCAATATTTTTCCCAATTAAATTTGTCATAACAGCACGGTAATTCTGTTCAAGCAGATTGGGATCAAAATCCTCATCACGCTCAAATAGTTTTACAGCTTCAACAAACGCGCTTGATTCGGCTTCAATCTTTTTCATCACAGCGGGATGATTATTTTGCAGCTGATGATAATACCATGAGCGGCGAAGCAGTTCCTTATCTATTACAGCAACATCTTTACGAAAGCTCTCAACATTCTGGAAATAATACGAAGCCGAAACAAAATAGTCCCACTGATAAGAAAAAATTAACGAGTTGGGCTCCATACTTCCAATGATTGCTTTGGTGTAATCTTCGAAAGTATAACTGTCACTTTGATCGGTATCGCTCCTATTTATTGCCAAAGGAACAAAGCAAAGCAAACCAACAATTGCAAGAGAGTAATTTTCCCTTAATGATTTTGTCTTGAGGTATAACATCAGTTGGAGAACTCCAAATGCGATGAAGAAGGAAAAAATTATGTAAGTAAGTAGAAAGTAGGAATCAATATCAACAATGTCATAGTTAATTGAATAGAGAACCGTAAAAAGAAAAGTGATTAGTAAAGCTGTAAACAGTTTCTTCTCCCGCTTGAAAAGAAAAATTATTCCGGCGATTCCAAGAAACAAGCCTGCATAAGCAAATTCTGACGGAAAGTTAGATAGAAAATATTTGAACTGTTTTCCGGCTGCTTCGAAGGAAGCAAAAAGCCAAACTTGATATTGCTTGCCGGTAAAGTGGCGCCAGAAGTTTTCGAAGTTAACCGGATTGCCCCAATTTAAAATTGGCTGTGATGCCGCGCGGATTGGTAAGTAGAGATAAATAAGAAAAAGAACCGGAAGCGAGACGACTGCTGTAAGTCCAATCTTCTTGAAAGCTTGCTTTGTGAACTTCTCTTTTTGAAAGAACAGTATTGCTGCGAATGGGAGCGTAAGCAATGTTGTCATATGGTTAGCAAAGCCAAACGCCAAAGCAAGACCAACATAAATCCAATCTGTAATTTTATTTTCGGTTGAGTAATGCGCGCAGAGAGCAGTAAAGATTATAAGAGTAAAAAGAAAAACCTGAAGTGAATAAACTTCAACTGAAGTTGACTGCATCCAAAATGTTTTGCTGAACGCTAAATAAAATCCTCCTGCAATAGCAACAATAATTTTCTGGTCGGCTGTAAATCCGGTCTCAATTACTTTCATCCTTTGTTTTGTTTTTTGCGCAACTGATTTAGTTGCTAAACCTTTAACCAGCTGCTCAAAAATTTTGACAAAAAGCACTATTGCTAACGCGCACCAAACTGCGGCAAGTAAATTGGCTTGATAGATTTTTGCGAATGGTAAAGGAATTTTCAAAAAGAGATAGCCAAGCATTGTAAATAACGGGTAGCCGGTTGGATGAGCAATACCAAGCGTTGCCTGCACAGCGGCAAGTTCACCTGAATCAATTTGTATTACGCTTGGTGCCAGTGTGAATAAATAGATTATAAAAACAATTGCGGCTGTAGCAATCGCATAATGCTTTCTCAGAATAGCCAACATTAATCACCTAGTAATTTTTCAAACAATTGAGAATTCGATTTAAGAATTTGTTTCAACACGGTTTCAAGAGCATTCATGTTATCGTTCTTAGTGCAACGATTTAAGAGAAGCTTTTTTTCATTGGTACTGTATGACGAAGCAGAGGTTGAGTTAAATACGTTTTGCAGACATAACTCCACAAATTTTAGTCTTTCGAAATTAGCCTTTAAAACTTCAACTTCAGGGTGGAACTTATATAATTCCGTAAAAATCTTTTTGTAGCCAGCTCCAATTAATTTGTTCAAATGTTTTTTGTCTGAAATAATAATTGTTTGCAGAATAAAATCTATTGTAAGAAGTCCGCCTCTATCTTTTTTAATATTGATGCCGGTGCTTAAACTGTTTGCAGATTGCTGAAGAACCGAAGCGTGCATCTTTCGTACTTCAGTTTTAATATCTTTTGCGGTAAACCGTTGCGAGTATTTAACAATTGCCGAAGCAAACATTTTGAACAACTTCTCGTTGCCATAAACAAATCTTAGTTTAGTTAGTGCTTGAAACTCCCAAACCCGCGCACGGTTTGAAAGGTAGGTTTCGTAATTCTTTATATCCCAAACAATGGGAGATTTTTTTCCCTCCGGACGCAAGCGGAAATCCACATCGAATGGTTTGAATTTTTCTTTTGCGATGCCGAGAAAATCTTGAAAATGGTTTTGTATTCTTTCGTTAGCTTCTATTTCTTCAACCACCACGATTAAATCAATGTCGGAAGAAAAATTCATGTTGGAGGCGCCCAAACTGCCGAGCGCTGCAATGAAATAATTGTAATTGAGATTTTGCTTGCCGAGAATCACAGCAATATGAAAAGTGAAATACGCAGAAAGTGTCTCCGCAACTTTGGGCTGCTTTATCAAACCAAGTGAAAACTGAACAGAAAGTGTGAACACAATCTGCTCTGTGGTCAGAATTGCGAAATCGCGGCTTAAGTCTTTTGTAAACACTCTTCGTGAAATAAAGAAATCTTCCAAGCGGTTTGAGCCGGATAATGCTTCAACGGCTTTCTGCGAATACTCGCATAAGCG
Organism: Stygiobacter sp. RIFOXYC2_FULL_38_25; assembly: GCA_001803165.1. Classification (GTDB taxonomy): domain Bacteria; phylum Bacteroidota; class Ignavibacteria; order Ignavibacteriales; family Melioribacteraceae; genus Stygiobacter. The sequence continues at coordinate 213,655 of MHAZ01000017.1, forward strand.
CAAAAAGCTCCTAAAGAATTTATTATTTATAAACTCGCCGTACCAGATAGATGGAAATTTTGTGGTACGGATAACGCGTACAAAGTTTTCAACAACACTGTCGGGATCAACACAACCTTTTAAATATTCGGCTAGGCTTGGTTCAATTGAGTCAAACAGATCAATCGTGCGCGAATCAAATTCTTTCCGCTCAATTATTCCTTGTCCGCTGCGCAAGAATTGCAAATTCTTTTCCGCCTTTGGTTTCTCCTTAAATAGAATTTGTTGCTTGCCCGCTGTAGAAGAACAGTCATCAGTTTTCAGAATATGGTTATAAATTTCGCGGACAGATTTACGGTAACTTTCCAATTGTTCCTTAAAGTCTTCAGCGGAATTCATCTGCAAATAGATTGCAAGCTTGTTAACCATTGCCGCATCACCAGGAATCTGATGCGTTTGCGTATCGTTCATTAGCTGAAGAAAGTGCTCAATCCTCCTATAAAAAATGTAAGCCTCGGCAAGCAATTCCTTTTCTTTCTTCCGCAATAGTTTTCTTTCCAGAAGAACCTCAAGTGCAATTAAACTGTTGCCGGTTCGCATCTCTGTATATTTACCGCCGTTAAGAAGTTGTAACGCTTGAACGGAAAACTCGATGTCGCGGATTCCGCCGGGAAAAGTTTTTACATCCTCCTTTACGTTATGCTGGCGCTCAATGTTCTGCTTCATCGCCTTAATTTTATCTTTGATAGATGAAGAGTATGAAACGTGATAAACATAAGGAGTAACGAAAGAAATGAATTTATTGTATAGCTCTCTGTTACCGCTTATGAAATCCAACTTTATCAACATTTGCCGTTCCCAATCTTCGCCGCGTGTTTCGTAATATTTTATGTAATCATTCAGCGCTTTGCAGAGAGGAGAATATTTCCCATCTGGGCGTAAGCGGAAATCAGTGCGGTAGATATATCCGTTGGGAGTAATTTCAGTTGATGATTTTGAGAACAGCTGCACGGTTTCGGAAAGTATTTCGTGAAAATCTTTGTTGATGGATTCTAACTGAGAATTAGAATCGTAGAATAAAATTAAATCTACATCGCTGCTGTAATTAAGCTCGCCGCCACCGAGTTTGCCAAGTGAGCAGAGAGAATATTTATTACTAGGGGGGGCTATATTATATTTTGCGAGAACATCTTCGTAACAGATTTCGAAAAGATTTTCGTTGAGAACTTTTGCAAGAAATGAAAGCTGCCGCGTTGTACTGAGTAGTTCATCAAAGTGCAGAATGTCAGTTGTCCCGATTTTTAGAATAATTCGCTTTTTGAATTGACGCAGAAAAGTTAATCTAGAGTTGAGCGATTTGAATTTTCTAACACCTTCGCTTACCTCTTTCTCCAGTTCTTCAAGTTTTATTTCCCTTGACAAGTACTCTTGATCAAAAATTTGGTAAAGATATTCCGGATTGCGAACAACAATATCCGTCAGATAATTTGAGCTAGCCGCTATTGATACAACAATTTCGCCGTGATGAGGAAGTTTTGGCAGTTCACGGAAAAAGAAAGACTTATCGTATATAGCGGAAATGATGCGGAGAAGGTTCGCTTCTGATGAGGAATTGAAAAAATATTTGCCGGCTTCTGTTTCAAGCTGCGAAACAATATTCTCAAATAGTTCTGAAGAGAGCAATCCTTCCGAAAGCTCTACAAACTTTTTGATGAATGAATCCGAGAAATGAAAATTCTGCAATGCCAAAATAATCCCAAGTTTCTGTGTCTAAAATAGTTTAAGAGAATGTAAATCGCACAAGAAAGAAAAAAATAAGTAGCCGGAAATAAGAAGCCTGCTACTCGCTTTGTTTGTTGAGCGGGTCAGTTGTCCGCATTCAGCTATAAGATAGAAAAACAAATCTTTCTGTAAAGACGTAGCGTGCTACGTCTCTACCATAAAATCTACCTGTACATAAAATTACCTTGACAATAAATTATGGAAAAACGTTATTGCTAATAGATTACAGTTACTCTAAAACTAAATCTTAGCATTTTCAGTTCTTCCATATGGAGGGTGTATGATTAGAAAGTTACTACTCACAGTCCTAAGTTCAACAATCATCTTTGCGCAATCAACGGTAATTTCAAAGTACGAAAACGGTTTAAGGTGTCTTGCAGGCAAGGATACTGTGAACTCAATTGTTTTCTTAAAAAAAGATATTGAAGAAAGTGAACGAGCCGATTCCTACTATCAGCTTGCAATGATATTACAAGCATGCAAAGATTATTATAAAATGAATGAGGCGGAGGATTATTACAAAAAGGCAATTGATAAAGATCCGCTCAATGTTAAGTATCGGCTTGACTACGGCAAATATCTTGAAATGATAGATGTAAAAGTTAGAGATGATATGACCGCGCGTAAACGGGCAAGAGATCAATACGAAAAGGTAATTGAAATAAGCCCGGCTAATTCTGCCGCCTATTTTAGAATGGGAAAGCTTGAGTACAATGACTATCTGGATTATCACAATTCTTTTCAAAAAGAAACTTTCACTACCGGAGACAATTATTTTATAACTTCTGCCAGTGCAAGAAGCAAGTTGAAGGAAAATCAATGGGAAGTATCTCAGGACGCGCAATTAAGCTTTATTAAAGAGGCAAAGAATAGTTATGATACAGCAGAAGAATATCTGCATCTTGCTATTAAAAACGACTCTTCACTTTATGACGCATATACAACGTTAGCCGGTTTATATGAAGATTCCGGTGACTATCAAAAAGGAGTTGATGTTCTTAAGCAACTGTTTAGAAAAAAGGAGAATGATTATAGTTATCACGCAACTCTTGCCTTTTTATATTACCGGTTAAATGAGCCGGGGCTATCGTACCCTGAATTTCAGAAAGCGATTGCCTTGATGACGAATGAAGAAAAAAAAGAATTTCTAATTGGCAGTGTTAAGATTCTATTGCAATCCCTTTTGGATGAAAAGAAAGTGTACAGCGAAACCGAACTCAATCAAATTGTAAACAGCTATTGGAATAGAAAAGACCCGTTAGTTATTACCGAGATAAACGAAAGACTACTTGAGCATTTTGCAAGAGTAACTTATGCTAATCTAAGATTTGGTGTTGAATCACTAGGAACAAAAGGATGGAAAACAGATAGAGGAGAAGCGATAATTAGGTACGGATTTCCCGACAAAAGAATACGCTACAGACCATATATATATGATACTGGGAAAAAGTTTATTAGGTTGATCAAGACTGATATTTGGACCTACAATAACTTCACTTTGGCGTTTACGGATCGGTTTTTAACAAATCAATTTCAGTTCAACAGTCCATACACTTCCGAAAGTCCTAACACTTCCATAACACTTTCTCAATATCCCGGAAATACTGATGATCTTGTAAAACTAGATCTTCGTTATTCCAAGCCGGAAGAATATAATCCTAACTTCAAGGGACCAATATTTAGAGTCCCATATAAAGCATATCAGTTTGCCGCATCAGACAAAAACAAAACCGATGTGTATGTTGGATATCAAATAAATTATGAAGATACGGCAACAACTAAAGAACAATTCAGCCAAGGTTATGATGTAGGACTATTTTTTAACGATAACGGATTTAATAGAAAATTTGGGAAGAAACAAACCTTAGCTTATAATGAAAGAAACGGCAATTGTTATAATCATTCCATTTTAATGCAGACGCTTCCTCAGAATGGAAATATGGCATTTGAGTTAATGAGAAAGAAAGATAGCGGCATAGCGTCATATCATGGTAAGTTTTCTATTAAGAGTTTTAGAGGTAATGAACTGCAAATAAGCGATATGCTTCTTGCCAAGGAATTAGAACTTGAGAAAAAATTAGATGGAGCCATTGAAAGGAAAAATATTTCGGTTGTTGCTAATCCAACAAACCGGTTTAACAGCAAAGACCAGATTTATCTTTACTACGAAATTTATAATTTGGGTAAGAGAAGCAGCTACACAGATTTTGAACAAAAGCTTACTATACAAAAGAAAGGAGATGATGGAATTATTGGTTCTGTTCTAAGCGTTGTTGGGCTTGATGGTAAAGGCAATAAGATTATGCTCACTTCCAATTATCAAACGGAAGAGCGTGACCCGCAGATGTATCTTCAATTAGATATGAGCAAATATGACGCTGGTAATTATTTTGTAACCGTAACAATCAAAGACAAAAATTCCGGTAAAACAATAAGCGCAAGTACAGAATTACAATGGGGTGAATAATGAAAGCAGCACAAAATATATCTTGGCTGTTATGCCTTTTCATTACTGTAATTAGTGCGCAAACTTACCGACCTTTGTTAAAAACGGCTAAGGTAGATACTTTCGAGCTAAAACTTTCGGCACTACGGAGCGCAGTGAGAGAAAAAGGTGACGCAGCTTCTTACTTTGAATTGGCTAAGTTTTACTGGATTCAAAATTCTTACTCGATGAGGAATCAAGCGTTCGAATGTGCATATGATGCAGTTGCCAAAGATGAAAAAAATATTGAATACAGATACTTCTATGCTGATTTGTGCCGAAGCTTTTCAAAGTTTGAAGCGAGAGATCAATGGAAAGAAATATTAGAAATAGACAGTACGCAAATTCCCGCACTATTATATCTTGCTGAATACAGTGCCCGAGAGTTTTTCGAGTGGGATAAATCTTATAGGAACTTGGGGGCAACTTTAGCTCCGCTGCAAGAATGGGCAGATGAAGATTTTTATGAAGCTGTAAAATATTACGAAAAAGCATTGAAGATTGACTCTTCGAATTATGACTTATGCTTGAAGGTGGCATTGTTTTATGAGAAAAATAATAAGCCACGGTTAAGCATTAAACACTTAGAAAGGTTAGTTAGGCTGAATAAAGCTGATAAAGACGTTTTCCTTGCTTTAGGGCTTGTTTACTACCACACCGTTAATTTTCAGAAAAGCTATGAAAGTTATTCGAAAGCACTTTCCGATATGTCAAAGTATGAATATGATGATTACACTTATCATTCAGTGGAGATGATTTTAACCAAAGAGATTGAAAAGCGCGGACTAAAAACCGAATCTGAAATAAAAGAATACATCTCCTACTATTGGAATGAAAAAGATCCGCTGAGAATGACAAAATATAACGAGCGGTTGCTTGAACATTATAGTAGAGTTGCATATGCAAACTTGAATTTTGCCGAGCCGATAAGAAATTTGGTAGGTTGGAAGACAGATAGAGGTGTAATAGTTGTTAGGTATGGAGAGCCTTTGTATCGAATGAGAATTAGACCACAAATGGGAGGCAATAACTCTGTTTCATCATCTGGAAGATTAATTAGTGCTATTCCAGCTAAACAAGAACTATGGCAGTTACCCGGCTTTTCTGTTGCATTTGAAGATTGGTCATATAACGGTTCTTATAGATTAAGTTGGAATAACTATGAATATATCAACGCAAAAAATAGTAAAGAACCAACTTTATATTTCCCGAAGTTTAATGGACCAGCTTTTGAACTTAAACATAAAGTCTATCAGTTTGCATCAAAGAATAAGACCAAAGTTGATGTTTATTTAACCTATGATGTTGATTTAACAGATTCAGTTTCATTACCAAAGTCTTTTGCAGAAGGCTATGATGTAAGTTTTTCTCTTTACGATGATTCTTTTAATGAAAAAATTAAATACAACAATACAGTTACAGATACTTCGCAAGTAGATAATCATTTGATCAACACTTGCGTAATTAAGACTAAACCAACTGCCGGAAACGCGACTTTCGAAATTTTAAGAAAGCAAGACCGGGGAGTTGCATCGTATCATGGAAGATTTAAAAACAAAAACTTTCAAACAGCAGAATTGATGTTAAGCGATTTAGTGCTTTCAAAAGAAATTAAGATTGATGAACAAGTTCCCGGCGGTTTCTGGAGGAATGAATATTCAATTTTGCCAAATGTATCAAATACCTTTAGCTCAAAATCTCCGCTATACCTTTATTATGAAATCTATAATCTTGGAATAACATCGAGCAATGAAAGTAATTTTGAACAAACGGTTACAATAAAACCAAAGGAAGAAGAAGGATTTTTCGATTCTGTTTTACGTACGTTTGGGCTTAAGCAGAGTGAGAAAAAACTTTCGCTCACTTCCCAATACAAGTTACCAAAGGCTGATCAACAAATGTACTTGCAGTTAGATATGAATAATTACCCGCCCGACACTTATATTCTTACTGTTTCGATAAAAGATAAAAACACAAACAAAACTGTCAGCTTGAACTCAGAATTAACATGGCAATAATAGAATAAATGGTTTACTGGCGAAAAACATACGAACGAAATTATGCTAAGGGAATAGCCGGAAGCATTCTTATTCACTTATCTCTAATCATATTCCTCATCATTCCCAAGTGTGAAGAACCGGAGTTGCAAGAAAGAATTTATATGCACACCCACGATGTTATTGTTTTTCAACGCGCGCTGGATGCAAAAGATATAATAGGTGACGGATTAGGAATTGGCGGTTCTTCCGGCTTGGGTGAAAATCCAAATGCACAAGCAACAAACAACTCACAAGCATTATTTGCTAATCCGGTAGCTTCATCTACACCGGATGAAATGGATTTTGGGATGGTAACCAATCTTAATAAACCGGATTCGACAAATAGAGGAGGATTTGGAAACAGCGAGGGGAGCGGTTACGGAAGTGGAAGCGGCGGCGGCAAAGGTGATGGTATTGGCAGCGGAATTGGAACCGGAAAAGTTTATCAATCGTTGCCATTTGCACCAAGACAAATTTTGGAAGTGTTGCCGGATAACACAAAAGAGACTAAAGGTTACATCATTCTTGCGTTACGAATTGGAACGGACGGCAAAGTGCAAGAACACAAAGTTCTAATGAACTCTATGAATGATTCAGCATTATTAAAAAAAGTCTTGGAAGCGGCGAATAAATCCCGCTGGCAGCCGGTTAAAATGGAAGGGGAAAAAGTAGAATACTGGATTGAGAAAACTTACAGATTTGAATGAGGAGAAAAATCCCGTTAGGGATAAAATCTTTATAATAATGAATACACCTATCGGTTATAATCCCCTTGGGGGATGTGATATTACGGGCTGAAACTTTATTGAACTAAAGAATGGTTTTATTTATTACATCCCTAAAGGGATTTTGAACGATTATGAGATGGTATTGATCTAAAAATATATAGTGTCTACGGCACAAAATGTTTTATGGTTTTTAAGTTTCCGTAAAACCCAAGGACAAAAAAATGTGTTGCATTTAATTTGTACGATTCTGATGTTACTAATACAAACTAGAAAGGGGTTGAATGCCAATTCTTTACCATTCCTCAAAATAACTTGGTGGTAAAATGAAATACGCAACAATCATTTGTTTATTTATTTCTTCCGTTACCTTTTCTCAATCGCTAAAAGTAGTGCTAGACAAAGCCACAGTGCTAGAAGATGAGTTTGTTCATCTTGTGACCTATTCAAATGAAGCAAAAGAAAAAATTATTCTTCCTAAGAAAAAAAATGGGGAAATGAACTTGCCAGAAAAATATCTTAATATTTTTTACAGTTGGGACACTAAGCAAGATGAAAAGATTTCTGTTTTAGCTTATCAACTTAAAGATGAAGATTTGTTATATATAGATAAGAACAACGACAACGATTTATCTAACGATGGTGCCCCATTATTATTTCCGCTGACCAAAGATTCCATCACCTTTAAAGTAGAATCATTGTCAGACAGCAAACAAAAAGTTAAGCTTGCTTTGTTTAGAACTCCAAACGCGGTTGATTCAATAAAAAAGTATTATTTAGATGAAACGGGTAACATTAATCCAAAGTTTTTGTCATTTGCAAAAATATATAGCGATGAAGCAGAATTTGATGGCAGTAAAAGATCATTCTATTTTGATTATAGAATTTCTTTACGAAAAGGAAAATTGAGACTGCAAGACTCGGTTTATACAGTGGGCTTGTTTGATTATTCCAATAACGGTGCTTATAACGATGAGACTGATTTACTGATAATTGACTTAACAAAAGCCGGCAAACTTAATCTTGACATAGCTTCTAATGTCTTTTCAGTTCATGATGTAATTCACTTAAACGGAAAAAACTATAAACTCTCCTCAGTAGATAAATATGGTGATTACTTTGTTATTGAAGAAACAAAAGAAGCGCCTACTTTCAAATATTTAGAAAGAATCCAAAAAGAGATTGCGCAGAGTGCTAAAAAAGGCAATCTAACTGAAGAGTTTTGGAATTATCAAGTAGTTACACTCGAAGGAAAAATTTCTTCGCTAAAAGATTACAAGGGAAAATACTTGTTCATAAACTTTTGGGGCGAGTGGTGTTTGCCTTGCTTAAATGAAATTACCGAACTGAAAGAAGCCTATAAAAAGTATGGTGTCCAGATTGGCTTTATCAGTCTTATGAAAGTTCGAGACCTTCGAAAGGCGAAAAAGATAATTTCTGATAAAGAAGTTGTCTGGCAAAATTTCTTTATCTCTGATGAAATCGAAAAGCAATTCAGAGTGAAGGGTTATCCATCCAATGTATTGATCAATCCGGATGGAAATACTTTTATCATGGTTGGTCCAATTAACCGTACTTTCTTTGATATGAATATTAAATAGATTTTCGTCATTCTGAGCGAAAAGAAAAATCTGAAACCCAAAATAGATTCTTCGGTCGCCCTTGTCTTCGACTTCGCTCAGACTGACGGGACTCCCTCAGAATGACACCTACTTTCATGCAGAAAAATCTCTCCATTCTTTGGGGCTTAATTTCGCTCTGAATTTGCAAACATTTCACAGCCGAGGCGTTTCATCCAAGTGTAGTTTCATTGTATTTCAGACACGCTTTATTTAACTTTAGCCCGCAAAATGAAAGAACCCGGCTCGCTTTTCGGATTTTCAGAGATAAAAAATCTTGTAAACGAAGGAACAATTTGCTCTCGCTTTCAATTTAAGCAAAGCAAAAATATAGGAGAAATTGATGTTCGATTCACTGCTGAAGAAGTTGTTCGGTGACAAAAATGTTAAAGCAACTAAAGATTTATGGCCAATTGTAGATCAAATAAATCAAGAGACTGAGAAATTACAATCGCTTTCCGATGATGAACTCCGCGCGAAAACTGCCGAGTTTAAACAGAGAATAGCCGAAGCAATACATGATATTAAAACTCCGCTCGATGAATTAAAGACAAAACTTGCCAGCGTTCAATCCGCAGAAGAAAAACACGCACTTCATGATGAAATTGAAGGCTACGAAGACCAGCTTACTGATAGATATGAAGAAGTTTTAACCGAAATTCTCCCCGAAGCATTTGCAGTTGTTAAAGATACATGCCGCCGTCTCGTTGGCAAATCATGGGAAGTTGCCGGCACTAAAACTATCTGGGAAATGGTTCCTTATGATGTTCAGCTAATTGGCGGAATGGTTCTTCACTCCGGCAAGATTGCTGAAATGGCTACCGGTGAAGGAAAGACACTTGTCGCTACACTTCCGGTTTATCTTAATGCATTAACCGGTCGCGGAGTGCATCTTGTTACTGTGAACGATTACCTTGCCAAACGTGATAGCGAGTGGATGGGCGAAGTTTATAAATTCCACGGATTAACTATTGGCTGTATCATCAACACAATGGACCCCGAAGAAAGAATTAAGCAGTACAATTGCGATATTACATACGGAACAAACAACGAATTTGGTTTTGATTACTTGCGCGATAATATGGCAAGCGCAAAAGAATATTGTGTTCAGCGCGGACACAATTTTGCAATAGTAGATGAAGTTGACTCTGTGTTGATAGACGAAGCAAGAACTCCGCTCATCATTTCCGGTCCGGTTGATAAAGCTGAACACAAATTTGACGAAATGAAACCTCGCGTTGAAAGATTGTTCAGAAAGCAAGCTAACCTGGTTGCAAGTATTGTTAAGGAAGCTGAAACGCTTTTGCAATCTTCTGATCCCAAAGACCGCGAGAAAGCCGGTGTTTGTTTGCTGAGAGCACATCGTGGTTTTCCGAAAAACAAATCTTTGATGAAACTTCTATCCGAAGCAGAATACAAAAAATTGCTTCAAACTACCGAACTGGATTTTCTACGTGAGAATTCCAAACGTATGCCCGAAATTGATGAAGAACTTTACTACGCAATCGAAGAGCGTCAGAATCAAATTGATTTAACGGAAAAAGGCAGAGAAGAACTTGCTGTTGGCTCCAAAGAAGGTAAACAGTTTTTCGTTATTCCCGATCTTGGCTTAGAGATAAGTAAGATTGAAAATGATGCGGCAATGGCAGTTGAGGAAAGAATCAAAAAGAAAGATGAGCTTTATCATCTTTACTCGGAACGTTCGGATGTAATTCACACAATTAATCAGCTTCTTAAAGCATACACACTTTTTGAAAAAGATGATGAATATGTAATTACCGAAGAAGGCAAGATTGCAATCGTTGATGAATTTACAGGACGCGTTCTTCCGGGCAGAAGATATTCGGATGGCTTGCATCAAGCAATTGAAGCTAAAGAAAATGTTCATGTAGAAAGAGATACACAGACTCTCGCAACTATTACTCTGCAAAACTATTTCCGTTTGTACAGAAAACTTGCGGGCATGACCGGAACTGCGGAGACAGAAGAAGGTGAGTTTTTCGAAATTTATAAATTGGAAGTTGTCGTAATTCCAACCAACAGACCAATTACACGCAGCGATGAAGATGATGCTATCTATAAAACGAAGCGCGAAAAGTATAATGCAATCATTGAAAAGATTAAAGAACTGAAAGAACAACGAAGACCGGTTCTTGTTGGTACAACCAGTGTAGATGTTTCAGAAACAATAAGCAGAATGTTGAAACGTCAGGGCGTTCAGCATAATGTTCTTAACGCTAAACAGCATCAGCGAGAAGCGGAAGTTGTTGCATTTGCCGGACAGCCGGGCGCGGTAACAATTGCTACTAACATGGCTGGTCGTGGTACGGATATTAAACTTGGCGCGGGTGTTAAAGATTCGGGCGGTCTATATATTCTTGGAACTGAACGTCACGAAGCGAGACGTATTGACCGTCAGTTGCGCGGTCGTTCCGGCCGTCAAGGCGATCCCGGTACAACAAAGTTTTACATTTCTCTTGAAGATGATTTGATGCGTTTGTTCGGCAGTGATAGAATTACAAACGTTATGAGCAAAGTTGGAATGGAAGAGGGTGAAGCGATTGAACATTCGCTTATTACAAAATCCGTAGAACGCGCTCAGAAAAAAGTTGAAGAGAACAACTTTGCAATTCGTAAACGTTTGCTTGAATATGATAACGTAATGAATCAGCAACGAGAAGTTATTTATTCAAGAAGAAAACAAGCGCTTGAAGGTGAACGCCTAAAAGCTGAAGTTCTTGAATACCTCGATGAATATATTGAAGGCGTTGTAGAGAAGCATTATGAGAATGCCGAAATGGATCAGCTTCGCGAAACTATTCTTCAGCATCTCCTGGTAGATCTCAAATTTGAGCCGGCAGTTTGGGAAAGTTTAGGGCAAAATGGTGTTAAAGAAAAATTAGTTGAAGTGGCAACAGATTTCTATTCTCGCAAAGAAGAAATGTTAGGCAGCGAATTAATGTCCCGCTTAGAACAATATGCAGTGCTTAGTGTAATTGATAATAAGTGGCGCGAACATCTCCGCGAAATGGATGACTTAAAAGAGGGAATCGGGCTTCGCGCGTATGGGCAAAAAGATCCATTGCTTGAATACAAGGGAGAAGCGTATAATTTGTTTGTTAATTTACTCGGTGATTTAAGAAATGAAGTTGTTTCTTTCTGTTTCAAGTTTTGGCCTCAAGCTCCGGCAGAAGTTCAGAACAGAAGAACTACGCCGGCAGCAAGGATGAAAACGATTAAAGATTCTGCTGATAACTTAGGTCTAAGAAACCAGCCGGCTGAAGGTTCTCAAGCCGGAAAAGCAAAGCCAATCCGCGTTGAAGAAAAAACCGGAAGAAATGAACCTTGCCCTTGCGGAAGCGGAAAGAAATTCAAAAATTGCCATGGTCTTACTGCATAATGAGGATTAAATGAAAAAAATAGAAGCTATTATTCGTCCTTTTAAACTTGATGATGTAAAAGAAGCTTTGCTGGAAGAAGGAATCCGCGGAATGACGATTACGGAAGTGCGCGGTTACGGAAGACAGAAAGGACATAAAGAAACTTACCGCGGTAGCGAGTATCAAATTGAGTTTGTTCCTAAACTTAAAATAGAAATTGTTGTTGATGCAAAACTCGCAGAGAAAGCTGTTGATGCGATTTTGCGTACCGCAAAAACCGGGCAAGTTGGAGACGGCAAAATATTTATTTCAGATATTACTGATGTGATTCGTATCCGCACGGATGAATCGGGTCCATCGGCTTTATAATTTTATCACAAAACAAAGGTGAGCGCATAAGCTTTTCTACGATTCACTAATAAACAGAGTTGAAAATGTTTTACTCCAATAGCAAGAAACTCTTTGCGCTTCTTTCTTTTATCTTTTTATCAATCGCTTTTTCCGGCTGCGGCGTTTACCGGAATTTTACCACCTACTTTAATACCTACTACAATGCAAAAGCTATCTTCGATCAGGTTGAAGAGGATATTCAGAAAAAGAAAGTTGATGTATTTGCTTTTCGCGATGATCTGCAAAACAATCAACAGCTTGGCGGGCAGTCTGCTTATCAAAACCGCCAAACAAGCCCTCAGAGTGGTTACAGAAGTGAACAAACTTATGGCGGCAATCAATTAGGCGGCGGCAATCAGTATGGTTCCAACCAATACGGAAATCAGCAGAGCGGTCTATCCGGCGGAAGTTTATATAGCGGTAACGCAAGCCAAGATTTAACCAAAGTGATTGAGAAGTGCTCTAAAATTCTTCAGTACGAAAAAGAATCTTCATACTTTCCGGATGCGCTGTTCATGACGGGAAAAGCTTTGTACTATCAGCAAGAATATTCCAAAGCGCAAAGAAAGTTTACGGAGCTTGCCAGACTTGGCGAAACAGATTACGCAAATGAAAATAAGCTCTGGTTAGCTAAAACTAATTTGCAGCTTCGCAACTTTGATGAAGGCTTGAAGCAGCTTGAAGAGGTAAAAGCAAAGGCGCTCGAAGATGACGAAGAGAAACTTTTCACCGATGCTTCCATAACAAAAATTTCTTTTTTGATTTTTAGGGAGGAACTTCCGAAAGCAGTAATTGAGTGTAAGGATTACATTCAGACATCTGATAACGATGAAATGAAAGGACTTGTTTCTTACCAGCTCGGAAAAATTTACCAAAGTCTTAGCGATGAACAAAATGCGCTTGATACTTATGCTTCGGTTTTAAATTATGGACCAACTCTGGAAGTTGAACTGCGAAGTAAACTTGAACACGCTAGATTGCTGAAGGATCTTGAAAAAGTTAACGAAAGTGAAGAAGAACTTTCCCGCATGCGCGATCAAGGTAAATTCAAAAACAATCTTGATGAGATAAATATAGACCTGGCACAAATTTATTATGAAACAAGTCGTGCCGAAGAAGCAATAAATCTGCTGAAAGATGTGGATACAACATACAAGATGCTTCCTACTTCCGGCATAGCCAGTATGAAGCTTGGTGAAGTTTATGAACATGCAATCCGCGACTATGACAGTTCATATAAGTATTACCAGAAGGTTGTTTCCTCGCTCGCTCCACTTAAATATAGAAACAGTGCCTACGAACGGGCAAGAAATTTTGAGCGTTATTTCAAACTAAAGAATGAAATGCAAGAGCTCAATCTAAAACTGACTTATGTGCGGGACCCAAGAATTTACGAGCGAGATTCAATTGATTATGCGGTAGCCTATAAGGAATATGATGAAGAAAAAAAGAAATTAGAAGAGGCAAATAAGCCCTCAGGTCAACAAGTGGGAATGCAAGACCCGCAGGAAGTACAGCGTTTACAACAACTTCAACAGCAAATGCAGCAGAAGCAAATAGAATTACAAAAGGAGTATGATCGGAAAAAAAGGGCAGGCATTAACGAACCGATTCCATTAAATATTCTAATAGCCCTAGGCAAAGCAAAAAAACCGGAAAGACCACAAGGTGATGAAAAATCCATCAATGTTTCGGTAGCAACAAATTTATTTAACATGGGTAGTTTATTCTTCTCTGAAATGGATTATGCGGATTCTGCCTTCTATTATTTCTCTAAAGTTGTTACCGAACATCAAGAAGACCCGATAATTCCACAGACACTTTTTTCTTTAGCAACTTACTATGAAACCAAAAACGATACCATGAAAGCGGATAGCCTTTACAAAGAGATTTACGACAAATATCCGAAAGACCGGTTGTATCAAATTGCAGGTGAAAAACTTGGATTGTTGAAAAAGGATGAGAAAAAAGTTTCAGCTAAAACCGAAGACCCTGCTGAACCTTTTTATGTAAAAGCCGAAGAACTTTACTATAAAAAGAATTTTACCGAAGCGATAGACAGCTTCAAAGCAATTCACAAAAATTTTCCTAAGTCTTCTTATGCTGCTAAATCAATTTACTATGCCGGTTTGATTTACGAAGAGCAGAAAAATTATGACTCTGCGGCAGTAGCTTACGCTCTACTAACAAAAGATTTTGCTACCGAACCGGTTGCCAGACTTGCTTTGCCAAAGTATGAAGAGTACAAGAACGAAAAAGAAAAAATTAGAAAAGCTGAAGAAGAAAAAAAGAAAGCGGAAGAACTAAAGAAAAAGGAAGCTGAAGATAAACTGAAAGCAGCGCAGGCTAAAACTGATTCAGTGAAAACTGCAACTCAAATTCCGGCTGTAAAAGATAGTTCTGTTGTTACAGATTCCAACAATGTTGTGAAGGAAGAGAAGACCCGCAAGAAGCAATCTTATCTTGATAGATTGAAAGCAGACTCCGACACAACAAAAAGAGTGATTGAACAGACGGTTACTAATGATGATGTGCCGTTAAAGAATTTACCTAAGAGCACTTTACCCAAAGTAAAGAAGGATTCGACTGCTCAAATTAATAAGCCTGTCCAAGTACCGGCAGAAAAACCGGCAGTGCCGGATACCTCGAAGAAAGTTATTAAAGATTAGCCGTGCGTGAGTTATGATTTCCCGCAAGAAAGTTCTTGATATGATTGAGAATGGGGAAGGGCTTAATGTAGAGTACAAGCAGAGATTTTCTACTCACGAAAAAATTGCCAAAGAAATTATTGCCTTCGCAAATACACGCGGAGGCTTTCTTTTTATTGGCATTGATGATAGCAAGAAAATTTACGGCATAGCAAGCGAGAAAGGGGACAACGATTTAATTAGAGAAGTTGCCGAAAAGTACTGCGAACCCAAAGTTGAGATTACGCTTGAGTGTATGAACATTGAGAAAAAGGATGTTCTAGTTGTAGAAATTCCGGAATCGCTGAATAAGCCCCACAGAATACAAGATTACAAAACAAGTTTGGATTTGAACACCGCCGCAGTTTATGTAAGAGTGAATGATAAAAGCGTCTTAGCCAGCAAGGAAATGATTAAGATTCTGCAAACACAAACGCGCGGAAAAACTCTTGAGCATTACGAAGTTGGGACAAGCGAGAAAGTTGCCTTTAGTTATTTGGATAAGAACGAAAAAATAACTGTTAAAGAGTTGGGCAAGCTTGCAAACATTTCTGATAGAAGAGCTTCACGCACACTTATTAAACTTGTGCGGGCTAACATCCTTTTGATTCACACTAAAGATAATGGGGAAAGTTATTTCACTTACGCTGGGTAAAGATTACGTTTTACTATCAAACACTCTTCTTAAATCGAATATAGAAATTCCGTAAGCTACAGCAACATTTAACGACTGTTTTGTTCCATACTGAGGTATTTCAAGCGAAAAATCGCAGAGATCGAGCAGCTCTTGCGAAACGCCGGTAATCTCGTTTCCAATTATCAGCGCAATAGGAAAATTCTCGTGAGTGAAATTATAATGAGGTAAACTTTCCTCGGTTAATTCCAACGCACCAATTTTTACACCCTGTGATTTCAATTTCAGAATAACTTCTTTAGCATCCTTAACATATTCCCATGCAACACTTTTCTCCGCACCGAGCGCGGTCTTAAGAACTTCTTTTTTGAGCGGCGAAGGGGTGTAGCCGCAGAGAAAAAGTTTTTCAATCATAGCTCCATCGGAAGTACGAAAGATTGAGCCAACATTGTAGCTGCTTCTAATGCTATCAAGAATTACATAGACGGGAAGCTTTTTTACATGGTCGAGCTTTTCTAATGTGCTTCTGTTGCGGGAAATTTCTTCGTGGGTAAGTTTACGCATAGATTAATTTGTTTTGTATGTTAAGCGCAATCCGATTATTCCAATTACAATTAAGAAAATGAAAAAAACTCTTATCAAATCTCGCGGTTCGTTAAAATAAATCATTCCATAAATTGCTGTTCCAACCGCACCAATACCGGTCCAAACTGCATAAGCTGTTCCAATCGGAAGCGTTTTAACGCCGAGAGATAAAAACACATAGCTAAGTATCATAGTGATAACAGTAAAAATTGAAGCGCGGAGTTGAGTAAATCCTTCGGAGTATTTTAAGCCAACCGCCCAGCTAATTTCGAAAATTGATGCAATAAAAACATAAAACCAGCTCATTTAAAACCCTGTCCGGCAATGTCGAGGTATTTCTCAAGTGGTTGAGTATTTATATAAAAGTTCACCTTTTTCAAATCTGTAAACTGTTTAGCTGTTTCATAAAGCTGCTCACGTATGCGCGGAATATCGCAGGTTCCGTTGATTGTTAATTCTCCGTTTAGATAAACATCGCCAACTCCGCCGGCAATTGTAACTTGAAACAGCATCAGCTGAAATCCCTTAACATAATTTCTTACTTCGTCTGAATCTGTTGAGGCAAGCAGTTCTGTAATTGCCGATTCGAGAGGAGATTTTTCCACTTTAAGGGATTTTGTAACCTCCACAAGCTTATCGTTGCATCCGATAATTTTACCTTGCTGGTTGGATTCTCCTAATGCTACGAAGTAAATTTTAATTTCTTGCTCGGCAGAGCTTTCTTTCTTACTTGAACACGCGGACAGAGCAATTACCGCGGCAACAAGCAAAACTAATAAGTTAATTTTCTTCATGGCGGCTACTGGTTTATTTCTAACCGTAAGATAGTAAGTTACTTTCACTTCTTCACTTTGAAATAAACGGTATCTGCAATCATTGATCCGAAAACACCAATTGCATCTCCTTGAATATTAATCTTGGGTTCATGGAAATTTCCATCAAACTCTTGCACACTTCTGTAAGTAAGATTGTAAAGCCGGAAGTTATCATCTGCGGCGTAAACTATCATTCTGTAGCGGCTGTAAAACCAAATGGAAATCCAGTTAATATCAAAATCAACTGTTAAAGCAGCCGGATTTACATTTTGTATCTGGCGCTGTATATATTTATAACGTTCAAGGTTTTTTATGACATCATCCTTTTTCACTTCGACATAGGAATTATCGTAAATGAAAGTTGAATCGCCTGCGTCCAGCGCAACAAGAGAAATAGGATAATAATTTGTTTCGGGTGAAAGGTTAAGCTTTAGAGAAAGTTCTTTTACCTTTCCTTCAGAATCAGTTTCGCGGTATTGGATTTCTCCGCTTACCGTTTCCTCATCAATAATTGAGAAACCTTTTTTAGGTGTTTTGGTAATTGAAGTTGCCGTCAAAGTTGTGATTTCAACTCTGGCAGAAATAGAAAGCTTATAGCTTTTGTCGTAATCAACCAGCCAATCGCTGCCCTTATATTCATAACTTAGTTTTGTGGAATTGTAAGTGAGCTTATAACTTTTCCCACTCGAGAGATCAGTTATACTAAGATCAGCATCAGATATAAACAGAGTTAAAGGATTTGGCTGCGTGTTGATAGGAATATTCTTTGTTACACTGATTCCGGAAACTTTCTGCCCCGGATATATAATTGCGTTTAGTACAATCTTAGGTTCATAAGTCTTATCTAATTCTACTACGCTTTCTCCGCAAGAAAAAAGAAAGCCAAGAGAAAAGAAAAGAGCTAATACTTTTATGTGTTTCATTTACGACCTCAAAATTTTACAGTTACACCAATGCTTGGCAGTATAGGAAACATGTTCTGGTATTCAACGCCTTGTTTTATAATATTGTTCTGAACTTCATACTTGTATTGAATGAACCATACATTCTTTCTGTTGAACATGTTAAACACTTGCAAATAAGGAGAAAGCGTCCAGCCATCGTATTGAATATCATAAGTCAAACTGAAATCCAGGCGCGAGTAGTAAGGAAGATTAAATGTGTTGATATCGGAAGGATAAAGCGCTATTGAGCCTTTGTTCGTTTCCCAATCCGGCATCTGATTCATTAAGTAAGCCGAGCCGGGAAGCGTAATTGGTTGACCGGAGAAGAAAGTAAAGTTTAGTCCAAGCGTCCAGTGATTATCCGGATGAATTAGTTTTTCGCCGCGAAGCTCGCGCATAAAATTGTTGAGATCAATATTTGCTATAACGTTTACCGCGTGAGTTCTATCGTGGCGCGGCTCGAACGAACCGCCCTGGTTAATTCCGTCTAATGTAAAAAGTGTTTTTGAATAAGCGTAAGAAATCCAGCCGGAAATTGCCCCGGCTTCTTTCCTCAACAAAAATTCAACGCCGAAGGAATTTCCATCACCCCGGTTAAATAATCCTTTTTGATTTTTGTAAACCGGCAGATTGTTGGAAGAGTAAGATTCCGGTGTAACATCGGCAATAAATGTTTGATTGTAGGAATAAATGTCTTTGTATGTTTTGTAATATGCTTCAACTTCCAGCTCGAGCTTTTCACCCAGAGCTCTTTCATAACCTAATATAAAGTGGTTTGAACTTGAGCCGGAAACGTTTTCATCGGCTGTTGTCCAAATGCTGATAAAGAACAACCTTGGAATTCTATTAGCGTATTGATGAAACATTCCGGATGAGAATTTTAGATTAGCTTGTTCACTTAATCTATATTTAATTGTTAAACGGGGATCCAGATTTGTAAATATTTTTTCCGCTTTAAAGTAATCGCCTCGAAGACCGGCTTCAATATCCCAGAGTATAGAAGGCTTCCAGCTTGTTGATCCGTACACGGAATACAACTTTCTCGTCCGCATAACATCAGCAATGCCACCGGGAAATTCTTGAACTAATCCGCCGCTAACGTTTTTCTGCTCAAATCCAAATTTGAAATTTAGATTATCGTTGTAGAAATACTCTATAGCGCCCTTGAAAGTGAGATCGTTAATTTCATTTTTCTCTTTCACTTCAACTGCTGTAAAATTAAAATCCGATTTGAACTTGCTGGCGGTTACCCAAAAATTTCCAAAGAGATTCGGTGAGAAAACGGTTCGCCAGTTAACACTGCCGGTTAGGTTTCCCCAAACGTAATCAAAGCCGAGAGACTCCGGGCGTTTCTTATCTAACAAGAAACTGAGATCATCATTACTGCCGAAGAAGCTAACGCTGAGCTTGTTGGATTTATTCAAATCAAAAAACGCTTTGAAATTTCCATCAATGAAATAATAATCGGGCAGCTCATCAACCCATTTTGCGAGAGTCTGATCAAAATATGTTCTTCTGATTGAGCCGGAAATTGAACCGATATCACCAATTGGACCGGATAGTGTTGTGCTTAGCGAAAGCAAACTCATCTGAGCTTGACCTTCAAAGTTATTTCTGTTGCCATCCTTATTTGTAATGTTGATTACTGAAGAAAGTCTGCCGCCATACTCCGCTCCGAAGCCGCCTTTGTAAACTTCTACTTTTTTTATTGCGTCTGTATTGAATGTTGAGAACAAACCAAATGCGTGCTCTGGGTTGTAAACATCGGTGCCGTCAACCATAAATAGATTTTGGTCAGGAGTTCCGCCGCGTACATAAATTGCTGATGAAAAATCGGAAAGAGGAACAATGCCAGGTAATGTTTGAAGAGTACGAAGCAAATCCGCTTCTATTACACGGGGAACTTTGGCAATCTGCGACGGAGAGAGATCAATTTTAGAAACCGGTTTGTTGAAAAGCTTGTCAATAATTTTTGTTGAATCGGCGCGTACAACTATTTCACTTCCTTGAATGTCTTCCTGCTCAAGTTTGGCGTCAAATTCTTTTTCTTCGTTAGAACCAATAACAATTTTAGCCGATAAGGATTTGTAACCAACATAACTAATTGTTAATTCGTGGCTGCCGGAGGGAATTTTTGGAATAACATAATAACCGCTAACATTAGTAACCGCGCCGCGATTGATTGATTTCAAATAAACGTTCGCGCCAATCAGTCCTTCGCCGGAAGCTTTATCATAAATGAATCCGCTGATAGATGCCAGACCGGTTTGAGCCCGGGAAATTGTTAGTGTTAGCAACATCAACAAGTAGAAAATTAGCCGAGAAGTTTTTTTCATCATAGTTGGTATAATTAGTCAATAAAAGCGCCGTGAAGATAAACAGTCCCCTTAACCGAAACAAGGCACTAATCGGTGGAAGTTTTTTTCTCAATATTAAGTTTATGCAAAAAGCGGTGAACCATCGGCGCTAAAATAATTCCAACGGTTACTAAGAAAACAATTCCGGAAAAGAGTGCATAGAACGAAGCAAATAATTTTCCGGCATCTGTTTTTAATTCTGTAACCGGACCCATTCCGCCCAAGATCATTGATGCGTTGAGTAGAGCATCCACCCAGCTTAATCCTTCTATGAAGTGATAGCCCGCTATTCCTATCAGCAAAGAAAAAATGATAATTATGAATCCGAAAGAAAAATGGTTTGCAACACGCTTTACATATAGTTTCTTCGGCAGTATCGGTTCGGAGTTATGCTCAAAGTGAAATCTTTTTGTAGAGCCGATTGTCTTCACCTTATAATTTTCTTAAAACTAATTTATTATAAAGAATTTTATTTTCATTGTTCGTCCCGTCAATGCAAATAACCTTGTAAGAACCAGAATCGAGATCGTAGAACTCCGCATGTATTATATATCTGCATAAGCATTTGCAAAGATTAGGCGCGGTATCCTTTATTTTAATTGTGATTTCATCATTGGTCAATGAATAAGTGCTGGTAAATCTATTAGAATCCGGACAGCAGTTTCCGATGACACAAAAATCAATTGTTAGTACGTTTGAAAATGAATAGACAAAGCAAGAATCGCTTTGGGTGCTTTTTAATAAACCCGATCCATTGCATTTGCCAACTTGCTTAATATTGGCAGAGGCTTCCGGCTGCAATGCAGAATCTCGGCAGCTAACAAAAAAAGCCGCTACGATAAAAGAAAGAAGCAAAAATTTGTTGCATGTTGAATTCATAAATACTTATCCCTTTTGAAAACATAATCCACAAGCCATTTCTCACCGGTCTTTACGATATCAAGCTTTTTGCTAACCGGTTTACCCGTGCCGTTGCAAGTTTTAGTAAAATAGATTTTCCCTTTGGTTTTGGATGCATCTACAACAACACTGTCAACAACTGCTTTGCACATACCTTCTTCTACAGTTACATCGTCGAGCGCCATTTTCTGCATCATAATTTCGATTTGCTTTTGACAATCGGCAGCGCCGCAGTATTTGGCTGCGTCGAACCACTGACCTTTGAAGTAATAATCAAGAAATTTTTCGGCTACTTCTTTGGGATCAGAATAATCAATTTCCGTCTGCGCATAGAATTCCGAAATTCCAAGTAGAATGAAAACCAACGAAAATGCTTTTAAAGTTTTCATATTAAACTCCCGGATGATTTTGAAAGGGCAAGAATAAGGGGGGATTTTTGTTTTAATGTCAGCATTTTTATAACGCCAACTTTTTGTTGCTAAAATATAGTCAATGGTTGAAGAAAGTTCAGCGAAGAAATTTTTCTTAAAACACCAATTGTCTTTTCTTTACACTTTGAAATAACAATTGTTCTATTATCACTATTACTTATAAAGGTTAAAATTATAACTCAAGGAAACCCAAGGGATGAATGCACCATGCTCGCTAAAGATTCTTCCAAGACACGCATCACCGGAAAAACTCTTAGAATAAGCTCTGAATCCCAACATTAAAATAGAATTTCTTAAAAATGAATGTGAATTCAGTGGAATCCAAAACTCTCCAATTATTTTTCCTTGATTACTCAATTGTTTTTGACCACCAAATATTATCACATCATTTCCGTCGCCGGATTTACTGCTTATATCAACATTAATAGAAGAAGTGAAATTGTTAAAATCATCTCCAAATGTTGCAGTAATGTGTACCAAGTTCAGATCCGGTTTGGAACCGCTGAAAGATGTATTAGCCGTTATATATCCAGCAGCAACGGAAAGAATGTTGTTATTTATAAATGTAACTTTTGCAGAAAGATAATAAATTGGATTTTCTTCAAATGGAAGTAGCGGAATTCCACCGGCAACGGAAACTATATTCTTTATACCAAATCCAGCTAAAGGGAAGAGAATTTCATTAAGGGATACAAAACCTTCGTTTTCTTTAACCGGCTTTGCAGTCGGAGAAATAAATAGTTTAAATGCATTCCTGTCTACATAAACTACGTCATCTGAAATATCTTCCTCTTTAGAAAGTAGGATGGTTCTCTTTTTTTCTTTAGGCAAATCTTGCGCTCTGTAGATTTCAGAAATTTGTTTTTTGGGTATTGATATTTCCGTTCCGCTTTTTGTTGATAATATAATTCTCTCTGCATCAGAGCTGGTAATTCTGCCCCAATAAACCGTACTGTCACTTAGAATCACTTTCATAGTTGGAGATTTCAGCGTATCAACTTGAGAGTAGCTTTCCGAAAAAGTTAAAACAAGAATTGATAGACTTAAGAACAGAATTGATTTTTTCATTACTCGGACTCAGTTGGTGATTAACCCCATTAGTTTAGTTTCTACAAACATAATAGAAAATCATTTTTCGAAAATCAGTATAATTTTTTTGCTACAACTTCCTAAAAATATATACGTCTTGCCGCAAGTGCGGGTTTTCGTTTCCTTCTTGGTAACCGACAAGTTCAAATCCCTCTAAAAGATTTTCAGTTGTCCATTTGTATGATTGATAACTGCTGTATTTGTTATCACCTTCACCAAAGGAATTGTGAAGGACAATTTCATCGCGGTTGAATTGTTCTTGCTCTGTTTTGCTTAGTGGCGCTATTGTAACTTTACCATGAGTTGTAAAGTAAAGAAGTCCGCCCGGCTTTAGAATGCGCTTCAATTCACCAATCCATGTAAGCTGAAGTTCTTTGCCGAGATGAGTAAATACAGAACGCGCGTAAATTAAATCGAAAAAGTTATTCTCGTAACTCAAAGGGGGGACCAGATTGTTAGTAGCGAATTTGCCGAATGTTAAGTTTTTATCACACCAAGAAATCAGTTCGTGATTCAAATCCGAACCAAATAGATTGTATTTATTTTGTGCCGCAAAGTGGCGGATAATTCTTCCGCAGCCGCAGCCAAAATCCAGAACGTTAGCTTTCTCCGGCAATTCAATTTTGTGCTCTGCAAGCATTGCACTCATATCGTCAAAAATAATTTTGCCCGATTTATAAAACTCGCTCACCCACGGAATTGCGATGATAGTAAAAATCAGCTTTGAGGACGGATAAGTAAATCCATCCGGTAAACCTTTAGCGCGGCATTTCATTTCCTCTTTCAGCAAATCCGGTGAAAGAGTTTTTGCGCTGTTATAAACCAAACGCAGTGAATCTTGCAAACTTTCACTCTTAACTATTTTCTTTATCAGTTGCTTTATCATTCTTAATCCAAATTATATAAAAGAGAATTGCGGCTGCTAAAATAGTTCCGCTGCCCACAAAAGAAAAACTCAATCCAAACGCTGAAACAATATACCCGGCAGTTATTGGACCGGCTAAGTTGCCAATCATCTGAAAGCTTGACCCGATACCCATTACACCAGCCTTTCGTTCGTGCTCAGTTTCATTGCTCATAAGAGAATATATTAAAGGTAGCACAACACCAAGTGCAAAACCAAGGACAAATAAAACCAAAGTGAATGTAAAGATATCTTTTAGAAAGTTCAGGCATAGAAATGCAGCGGCTGAAATTATAAATGCCAGAAGCAAATTTTTCCGGGAAGAAATTATTTTATTTAGTGCCGGAAGCAGTGCCACAGATAGCGCACCGGCTCCGCCGAACAATCCTAATAAAATTCCGGAAATAGAAGCTTGGTTTTCCAATCCGCCAAATTGCTGATGAATGTATAATGTGAAATTTGGTCTCATCATTGTTACGCTGAGTGTGTAAGCTAATAGCATTATGCCGCAAACGACTAACCATTTCTTCGCTGTAAAGTATTTAAAATTGTTTGCAAGAGAATTGTATTTGGCTTCCGTAACCACTTTTTGTTCTTTCACAAAAAACAACACCGGTAAGGAGGTTGCGGAAACTAGAATAGCCACAATAATAAACACGGTTCTGAAACCAAAGACATCGGCTAGAATTCCGCCTAAAACCGGACCGGCAATATTCCCCAAAGCATTTGCAAGTTGAAGATAACTCAGCGCATCGGTTGTTTTTCCCTTGGGAGAATTTGCGGCAGTTAACGAAATAGCAGCCGGATAGGCACCGCCAAATAATTCTTGGATTGATGATGCGATGAGTAAAAAGGTTAATGAAGAAGAGAAGCTCATAGAGAGCTGCGCAATAACAAATCCCGCGATTGATAAAAGTGTAGTTAGTTTTCTACCATATTTATCACCAATGCTTCCCCAAAAAGGTGTTGTGAAAAATGAAACGATGAATGGGGAAGCGAAAATCCATCCACTCCATAGTGCGGTTGATTCAACATTTGTACTTCCGAGTTCTTGCACAAAAAGAGGAAGGAAAGGAATTAAGCTTCGTGTGCCGGCTCTATAAAAAAATTGGCTGATAAAAAGCGCGTAAAGATTTTTCTTCCAAGAATTATCTGGTGTCATAAGCTGCAATTGAGTTGCAGTAAAATTAACTTTTTGATTTCCGCATTCCAAAACGTTAATTTTTGTGTAGTTAGATTGTTCTTACTAATTGCTGAACCGATCGTGGAGCGATAATTCCACCGAGGTCTAAATGATAGAATTCAT
Organism: Stygiobacter sp. RIFOXYC2_FULL_38_25; assembly: GCA_001803165.1. Lineage (GTDB taxonomy): Bacteria > Bacteroidota > Ignavibacteria > Ignavibacteriales > Melioribacteraceae > Stygiobacter. The sequence goes on from MHAZ01000017.1 coordinate 238,706, forward strand.
TCTCAACAACAAACACATTACTGCTGATCTTCCTCCAACAACTGTTCTTCTCGATTTTATCCGAAGAGAATCCCAACTAACCGGAACAAAAGAAGGCTGCCGCGAAGGTGATTGCGGGGCTTGTACTGTAATTCTTGGATCGCTTGACAAATCGAAGCTGAATTATAAATCTATTAACTCTTGTTTAATGCCCCTTGCCGATGTTCATGGAAAACACGTTGTAACTATTGAAGGAATTTCTCCGCAGACAAATAATCCGGATGAACTTTCGCCAATTCAGCAAGCAATGGTGGAAGAGGGCGGAACGCAATGCGGATTTTGTACGCCCGGTTTTGTCGTTTCAACCACTAATTATTTTTTGAATGAAACAAAGCCGGAAGTAAGCGGCGCAATAAATTCACTTGGCGGGAATATTTGCCGCTGCACCGGCTATGCCGGAATAATAAGAGCAGTTGAAAAATCTATTGAAGCTTACAACAAGAGCGAGAAAAAAAGTAATAATTACAAGAGATTAATTGAAGCTCGTTTCATTCCGGAATATTTCTTAGAAATCCCTAAGCGGTTGAAACTTATTAAGAAACAACAGACAAAGAAGAAACAAGCTGAATTCCTTGTTGGTGGCGGAACCGATCTTTATGTTCAACGCTGGGAAGAGTTAGTTCAGACGGAAAGTCAGTTCGTCTCAAATAAAAATGTTAGCTCTGAAATCAAAATTGAAAAAGGGAAAATCGTACTTGGCGGCGCGGCAACTATTCAGCAAATTTTAGAATCAAAAATATTTAAGAAGTATTTCCCTTCGTTAGCTTCACAGTTGGAATTATTCGGCTCACTGCCAATTCGTAACAGAGCTACAGTTGCCGGAAATATTGTTAATGCTTCTCCAATCGGGGACTTATCCAACATTTTACTTTCGCTTGATGCAAGCGTTCATCTCGCGGGAAAATCAAAGCGAGTTGTTCCGTTAAGAAAGTTTTATTTAGGCTATAAAACACTTACCAAAAAGAAAGCGGAAATCATTGAGAAAATTTCCTTTGCGATTCCGCCAAAACACTTTTTCTTTAATTTCGAAAAAATCTCTAAGCGGACTTATCTTGATATTGCAAGTGTGAATACAAGCATCGCTTTGGTTGCTAAGAATGGAAAGATTGAATCAGCCGGAATTTCTGCTGGAGGAGTTGCGCCAATTCCATTGTACCTAACGAAGACGTGTGAAGCTTTGGTTAATAAAGAAATTAAAACTGATTTGCTTAAATCAGTTGTCCAGGTTGCGGCAGAGGAAATTTCTCCGATCAGCGATGCACGCGGTTCTGCCGAGTATAAGCGTCTCTTGCTGCGCCAGCTAATTTATTCTCATTTCATTTTGCTCTTTCCCGAAAAAATTAATGTGGAGGAATTGTTATGAGAAATTACGATTCAATCCGCCACGTAAAAGGAGAATCCTACTTTATTGATGACTTGCGAATTCCGGAAGGAACATTGTATGGATACGTTTATTACTCACCGATTGCTCACGGGAAAATTTTGGAAATTGATTTCTCTAAAGCGCTTCAATCGAAAGGTGTAGCCGGAGTTTATTCTGCAAAAGATATTCCGGGCGAAAATCAGATTGGCGGAATAATATTAGATGAAAATCTCTTTGCCGATGAGGAAGTACATTTCATCGGGCATCCTATTGCAGTTGTAGTTGCCGATACTTACTTGCACGCCAAAGAAGCTTCAAAAAAAATAAATGCTATCTATGAAAAATTAAAACCGGTTCTCGATCCCCGTGAAGCGGCGGAGAAAAATCTTTTAATAATCCCCCCAAGAAAATTTGAGCTTGGCAACGTAGATAAAAGCTGGAGCGAATGCGATTATATTGTAGAAGGAAAAACTGACAGCGGCGGACAGGAACATTTGTATCTTGAAACTCAAGGCGCGCTTGCAAATATTACTGAGAACGGTGGAATAAAAATTTCTTCAGCTACTCAAGGTCCTACAAATGTGCAGCGAATGATTTCCCGCGTACTTGGTTTGCCGATGAGTAAAATTGAAGTTGATGTTCAGCGGCTCGGCGGCGGATTTGGCGGAAAGGAAGATCAAGCGACTGCTTGGGCTTGCATGGCTGCTCTTGCAGCATACAAACTTAAAAAGCCGGTTAAGATTGTTCTCAACCGTCAAGATGATATTCGCATTACAGGCAAGCGTCATCCATACTCAAGCGATTTTAAAATTGGGTTGAGTAAGGAAGGAAAAATTTTAGCTTATGAAGCAACGTTCTATCAAAATGCCGGAGCTGTTGCGGATTTATCGCCAGCGATTCTGGATAGAACTCTTTTCCACGCAACAAATTCTTATTTCGTTCCGAATGTGAGAGCGACAGCGCTCAGTTGCAAAACTAATCTTGTTCCTTTTACTGCGTTCAGAGGATTTGGCGGACCGCAAGGAATATTTGTTTTTGAATCGGCAATTTATAAAGCTGCTCAAGTGATGAATATTGAGCCGGCTGAAATCCAGAAAGCAAATCTGTTAATAGAAGGAGATGAGTTTTCGTTTGGACAGAAAACTTATCAATGTCAGGCTGAGAAAACTTTTTCTCAGATGGAATCGGATTTTGAACTTGAGAAAATTCAGCAAGAAATAAATTCTTTTAACGATTCCAACAAGCTCGTTAAGAAAGGTGCTGCTGTTATACCAATCTGTTTTGGTATTTCATTCACAACAACATTTCTGAATCAAGCTTCTGCGCTTGTTCATATTTATACGGATGGAAGTATAAACATCAGCACAGCCGCAGTTGAGATGGGACAAGGTGTCAATGCGAAGTTGAAACATATTGCCGCAAAAACTCTGAATGTAGATGAAGCAAGAATAAAGATTGAATCAACAAACACTTCGCGAGTATCAAATACTTCGCCAACAGCAGCAAGCAAAGGAACTGATTTAAATGGTTTCGCAGTAATTGCCGCTTGCAATATTTTGATTGAGCGTTTGCAGAAAGTAGCCGCAGCAGAACTTGGGCAAGATGACTTCACTAAAATAACTTTCAAGAATGAAAAAGTTTTTGATGAAGGCGAACCTACAAATCTAACTTTCAAAGATTTGGTGAACAAAGCTTACATGAAGAGAATCAGTTTAACTGCTCAAGCTTTTCACTCAACACCCGATATAAATTTTGATACGAAGACTAACAAAGGCAAACCATTCGCTTATCATGTTTACGGAGCTGGAATTGTTGAGGTTACTGTTGATTGTCTTCGCGGAACCTATGAAGTTGATGCGATAAAAGTCATTCACGATTTTGGCGAATCATTTCATAAAGTTATAGATCAAGGACAAGCTGAAGGAGGAATCGTTCAAGGAATTGGATGGATGACTTCGGAAGAACTCAGCTGGAATTCTGACGGACGATTAATCACCGATGCGCTTTCTACTTATAAAGTGCCGGATATTCATGCGATGCCGAAAGAAATGAAAATTGAATTTCTGAAAGATTCACCAAATGATTTTGGACCGCTTCGCTCTAAAGCAGTCGGCGAACCGCCATTCTTGTATGGAATTGGAGTTTACTTTGCTCTGATGAATGCTATGCGCGCGTTCAATCCGAACATAGAAGTGAAATTTGATTCGCCGCTAACACCCGAAAAAGTTTTACTCACATTGTATGGTACAGATGTAGGGAAAGGTCTTTGACCTTTCCTTAATTAATTGTAAAATGGAAAATAAACTGCCAAATAGAAAACATTTGAGGCTAACTGGCTTCGATTATTCAAGCCCAGGATATTATTTCGTTACAATTTGTACGATGAATAAAGTTGAGTGGTTTGGAGAGATTTCCGGTGCAAGTGTAATTCTTAATGCTAAGGGAAAAATAGTTGAAGATTGCTGGTTTGATTTACAGAATCATTATCCAAATTGTGAATTAGATTATTATGTAATTATGCCTGATCATTTTCATGGAATACTAATTTTAACCGAACGAGATATTAACTACTGGGATGGGTCTGAGACCCATCCTAAAAAGAGTAGGAACCACGGTCTATCAGAAATTATCCGTTCATTCAAATCTTATTCATCTAGAAGAATAAATGAATTGTCGGAAAACAAAAGCAAATTTAATTGGCAGACATCTTTCTATGATAGAATTATTCGAAATGAAAAAGAGCTTTATCAAATAAGAAAATATATTCAAGATAATCCCTTGAGAAAGGAATTAGAAAAAATACCCGAAAATTTAGGTGGTCTATAAAAGAGGAACGGTCACAGACCGTTCCCTACAACACCAAAAGGAGAAACAATGGAAAGCTTTTCATGGAAATTGCAGAATGAAGACTATTTAAAGAAAACGATTAAACGGTGCCAAGAAAAAAAAATTATCCTTCCGAAGTTTAGTGAATTAAGAAATCCAGATTCGATTACGCAAAAAATTAAAGACCAATTGCCAAAAGTTGGAATGCAAGACATCAATCCGCTTAACTTATTTAGAATTAATTGGCGCAACGATTCCAAGACCGGCAACATCGGCGAAATTAATTATCTGGAAATCCCATCTGAAATTACCGGCGTTAAAGCTCGCATTGTTGGATTAGTTGGAAAGTTCTTTCCAACAGGCGCGCACAAAGTTGGTGCAACGTATGGATGTTTAGCTCCCTATCTTGTAACGGGAAGATTCAATCCGGAATATCACAAAGCTGTTTGGCCATCTACCGGAAATTATTGCCGCGGCGGAGTTTTCAACTCCCGCTTGCTTGCGGTTGATGGCGTTGCAATTCTTCCTGAAGAAATGAGCAAAGAAAGATTCGATTGGCTAAAAAATATGGGCGCGGAAATTTATGCCACCTACGGCTGCGAAAGTAACGTTAAAGAAATTTATGATAAGTGTCATGAGTTAGAAAGAACAAGTGATCAGTATTTAATTTTTAATCAGTTTGATCAGATGGGAAATCCAATCTGGCATTACGAAATTACCGGCTCAACAATTGAAACACTTTTTAATCAGATTAAAAAAGAGAATCAGCGCTTAAGCGGATACGTAAGCGCCACGGGCTCTGCGGGAACTATTGGTGCCGGCGATTATTTGCGTGAAATTTCTCCGCTAATAAAAGTTGCCGCTTCGGAAGCATTGCAATGTCCAACACTTTTATCAAATGGATACGGCGCGCACCGCATTGAAGGAATTGGAGATAAACATATTCCTTGGATTCACAACGTTAAAAATACTGACGCGGTTGTAGCGATTGATGATGAAGACCCGCTCAGAATTTTGCGATTGTTTAACGATGCTGAGGGACAAAAATATTTGAAGCAGCTTGGTGTTGCTGAAGATACAATTGCAAAACTTCCTTGGCTTGGTATTTCCGGAATTAGCAACATTCTAAGCGCAATTAAACTAGCTAAGTATTTCGAAATGAATGAGAACGATATAATCTTTACAATCTTTACCGATTCCGTTGAGCTTTACGGCTCGCGTCTGGAAGAGATGAATCAGACTTGGGGAAAATATTCCGAACATCAAGCAGATAAAGATTGGTATTCCGTTCTCAAGAGACAGACAACTGATAATTTTGTGGAGTTAAGTTACCAAGACAAGAAGCGCATTCATAATCTAAAATATTTTACTTGGGTTGAGCAGCAAGGCAAAACAGTTGAAGAGCTTAATGAACAATGGTATAATGAAAATTATTGGAAGGAAAGATTTTCGGTTGTTCCACAATGGGATAAATTAATTGATGAGTTTAATACTCAAGTTGGAATTAAGAATGTCATTTCGAGCGAAGTCGAGAAATGATCAAAATGATCACGCTTTGTATCTTCGTTTCCACGAGCCGAAGCGGGCGATCAGTGCAGCATTAAATGATTCTATATAAGTATGAAGAAAGAAAAAAGAAATAAAACAAGAAACGTTCTGGTTGTACCTGGAGTTAGCAAAGTAGAACCTTATGATATTCTTTTTGGTGAACGTACAAACGAAATTTTATTCAAAGCGGAGTACATGCATTCAAATGTAAATCCACACCGTTCAAAGGAGTTACGTCTAACACGGCTGTTAAAGCAAGATTTGTTAACGGAAAACTTCAAAAGTTTAGAATGGAGTGAGCTATGAAAAATAATATTACTATCGAAAACGCCTGGATATGTTCTGTAATTGATTCCGAAGTACTCCCCTTCTTTGGCGATTTGCTCGTCTCAGAAGGAGTAATAACAAAAATCCGTCCAAAGAGTTTTGCATCATTTCAAAAAAATCCTACTAAAGTTGGCAAAGACTCTTACAACGCTTTTGGCAGAGTAGTTACTATCCCGCAAATAAATTTTCACGATCACATTTACTCGCGCCTGGCAAAAGGCTTGCCGCTAAAGGGGAAGTTCGATTCATTCCAAAATGTTTTGAAAAATCTTTGGTGGAAGATTGACCGTGCGCTTGATTTGGAGATGGTAAAAGCGTGCGCGCAAGTTGCTGCGATTGATTCAATTCAAAACGGAGTTACATACATTTTCGATCATCATTCTTCGCAGAGCAAAATTGAAAATAGCTTGCAGACCATAAAAGATATTCTCGGAGAACACAAACTGCGCGGAGTTCTTTGCTTTGAAACTACTGATAGAAACAGCTCTGCTGATGCTATAGCCGGACTTGCGGAAAATGTTTTATTTAAAAATTCCGATTCGAAAGACTTTAGAGCTATGCTTGGACTTCATGCTTCGTTTACTCTTTCGGACGAAACTTTACTTGAAGCAAGGAAAGCACTTAAGAATGATTGGGGGATTCACATTCATGTTGCAGAAGATGAAAGTGATAATAAGCTGAGTATGGAATATGCCGGGGCGCTTCCGGTCAGCCGTTTAAAAAAATATAAATTGATGAACGACAGAAGTATTCTGGTTCACGGAGTTCATCTTCAACAAAAAGATTATCTTAAAATATTGGAAGGGGAAAGCGCGTTGGCGTTTTGTTTGGATTCCAACATGAACAACTCTGTCGGTCTTCCGCAGTTTGCTAAAATACCGGATCCAATCCCTCTGCTTGTAGGAACGGATGGAATGCACGCTAACATTGCCGACTCACTAAAGCAATTGTTCTTGGTTGCACGTGAACAAGGTTTAACCACAGACAAAGCGCTGGCATTAATCAAAAAGATTTACTTTGACCAAATCACATTTGTGAAAAAATATTTTAATGATTTCCCTTCATTACTTGAAAAGGACCGGGCAGATTTTGTTATTTGGGATTATGTTCCGCCGACACCAATTAGTAAAGAAAATTTTTGGGGACACTTTATTTATGGTATGTTGGAATCTCGAATTATTAGTGTTGTTCAAAAGGGAAAGTTTTTAATGAGAGATTTTCAATTTACCGATGCGAACATTGATAAAATAAGAAACGAAATCTATGTTCAGGGAGAAAGGTTATATAACGCGTTAAAATAATGTCCTTCTAAGAAAAGAAGAGAAATGAATGAGCAAAGATTTTTCTATTGTCGGCAAATCGGTTATAAGAGAAGATGGATTTGAAAAGATAACCGGAAGAGCCAAGTTTGCAGATGATTACAAATTTGACGGTATGTTGTTTTCGGTTATGCTTCGCGTTCCGGCAACACACGCTAAGATTAATTCAGTTGATTTTTCCGCAATACAAAACAATCCTTCCGTAGCCTCAATTATAACTTCCCAAGATATTCCCGGCGCAAAGAAAATTGGAATGATTAAAAACGATCAGCCGGTTTTTTGTGATGAAAAAATAGTTACCCCCGGCGATGTTTTGGCAATGATAGTTGGCGAAGATGAAACTGAACTGCGCAAACTGTTAACAAAAATTAAAGTTGATTATACATCTCTTCCAACATTAACTGATCCAAAAAAATCTTTAGACCCGGACGCGCTGCTAATTCATCCAGAGTTTGGAAGCAATTTAATCGTTCACCATCCTTTGCGAAAAGGGAATGTGGAAAAGGGATTTGCTGAGAGTGATGAAATTCTTGAACGGGTTTATACAACACAAACGATTGAACACGCATATATTGAACCGGAAGCTGTGATTGCAATTCCGCTTGAAGATGGGGCTTTGAAAGTGATAGGTTCAATTCAAAATCCTTTTACAGTTCGAAGAATTGTTGCTTCCGTTTTGAATCTCCCGAATGAAAAAGTTCAAGTTGTGCAAGCACAACTCGGCGGTTCATTCGGCGGTAAAGATGATACAATGTGTATGCTATCAGCAAGAGCAGCTGTAGCAGCATTAAAGCTAAATCGTTCGGTAAAAATTCGTTACACACGCGACGAATCAATTTTAGAATCTTACAAGCGCCATCCATACATTCTAAAATACAAAGTTGGGTTCAGCAAGATTGGAAAAATCAATGCAATGAAGATTGATCTTCTTGCTGATGGCGGCGCTTACTGCTCTATGAGTCCATTTGTTACATGGCGTTCCGTTGTGCAAGCTACCGGTCCATACGAAATTGAAAATGTTCAGACAGATGTTCGCGCGGTTTATACTAACAATCCTTACACCGGCGCGATGCGGGGTTTTGGCTCGCCGCAGCCAATCTTTGCGCAAGAAACTTTGATGGATGAGATTGCTTTGCATATTGGTGTTACGCCAGATGAAATTAGAAGACGCAACGGACTAAAGCTTGGCTCGGTAACTGCAACAGGACAAACTCTTAAAGAGCATGATGTGAATCTAATTCCGGTTCTAAACAAAGCTGTTTCGTTTACGAACTTTGCGGAGAAGTGGAAAGAGAATAAAAAAAATCAAACCGGTTTAAAAGAATATTCTTTCGATCAACCGATATTTAAGGATGAGCAATTTATTTCATCTGAAAAACTTATTAAGAAGGGGATCGGTCTTGCAGTGAGTTTTCGCGGATGTTCTCTTGGCGCTGAAGGTTTAGATCAATCATCATGTTACATATCAGTTCAGCCGGATGGAAAAGTTGTTATGCTAAGCGGCTTAGCTGAAAACGGGCAAGGTTTACGAATGACTTTGTTGATGGCTGCCGCAGAAGAACTTGGTGTTACTGCAGATAAAATTATTTTTTTGGAAAATGATACTTCTAAAATTGAAGACAGTGGACCAACTGTTGCATCGCGCGGAACAATTATGGGAGCCGCTGCCGCTAAAAATGCGGCAGAGCTGCTTCGTAAACAATTAGAAAAAGTTGCTCGTGAAGTATCCAAACTTGATGAAACTGATTTTATTTCTTTCCGGGAAAATTTAGTTTTTTCAAGAAAGAAAGGAATGATTGCAAAGTTTGATGATGTTATAAAAGCTGCATTTGAAAACAAAGTTGAGCTTTCAGCAATCGGCAGATATAAAAGTCCGGATGTTAGCTGGGATGAGCACACCGGACAAGGCGATGCTTACTTCACCTACGTTTACGGCTGCCAGGTTGCGGAGGTAAGTGTTAACACTGGAACCGGAGAAGTTTATCTAAACAAAATTACCGCAGTTCACGATCCGGGTACAGTCATAAATAGGTTGGGCGCCATTGGACAAGTTTATGGCGGAGTTACACAGGGAGCCGGTTACGGAATTTTGGAAGAAGTAACTAATGAAGATGGAATGATACGTGAATTGAACTTCGATCAATACTTAATTCCAACTGCGAAAGACATTGATGAAATAAAACCACTCTTCTTGGAAGGAAACGAAAAGTATGGCGCGTGGGGCGCAAAATCTTTGGGTGAACCAACGCTTGAACTTGGAGCGGCTGCAATTGCAAATGCTGTTTGCAATGCACTTGGCAAAAGATTCTACAATTTGCCGCTTAACTTAGAAGAAGTTTTACTTGGCAGAAAATTGCGTCCCCAAGACTTAAAGAGAGGGAGCTTATGATAGATATAATGTGCGAAGTTCTCACTCCAAAAAATCTGGCAGAAGCTCTTCTGTTGCTATCTAGTGCAGATTCAACTACGAAAATTCTAGCTGGCGGAACTGATGTTGTAGTTGGAAAAACTCAAGGATCGAAAAGATTTGCTGATGCAGAAACGTTAATTGATATTAATAGAATTGAAGAGTTAAAAGGAATTTCTGAGAAGAATGGAATGATTTCTATCGGGGCTGCTGCAACATTCTCAGAAATTTGTAAAAGTAAGTTGGTTGAAGAGAAACTTCCTTTATTAAAGAAAGCTTCCAATACTATTGGAAGTTTGCAAATCAGAAATAGAGCCACTATCGCCGGAAACTTTGTAAACAACGCTCCTTGCGCGGATACAGTCCCAGCGCTTCTTGTTTATGATGCAAGCATCGAAATTAAATCGCAGACGGCAACAAGAAATGTTTCGTTGCAAGAATTTTTGCAAGGACCATACAAAACGCTTTTGCAGCAAGGCGAGTTGGTTACGCGAATTCTTATTCCGGTCCCTCAACAAAATTACGCTGGCGATTTCTACAAACTTGGCAGAAGACGCGCAGTTGCAATCAGCCGCTTAACGTTAGCTGTCGTAATTCAGTTGAAAGAAAAGAAAATTGGCGATATTAGAATTGCCTCCGGTGCAGTCACTCCAATAGGAACTCGATTCCCAAAACTGGAAGAATTTGCAATTGGACAAAAGATGACCGACAACCTTTGTCAAGAACTTGCAAAGAAAATGGGCGAAGAAGTATTAGCAGTAACGGGGTTGCGCTGGTCCAGTGCTTATAAGCTGCCGGTTGTTCAACAAATGTTTTATCAATTATTAAAGGGACTTGAGCGCTAATTGCTATGCGTTCGTTGATAATAAAATTATGGAAATTAAATTTGTTCTAAATGGAAAAGAAGTCGCGGCGGATATAAGTCCGAGCATTCGGTTGCTCGATTTGCTTCGCGAAAAATTTGAACTGACCGGAACTAAAGAAGGATGCGGAGTTGGCGAGTGCGGTGCTTGTACGGTCTTAATGAATGGTAAAGCGGTTAATTCTTGTCTTGTACTTGCGGCACAAGTAAACAACTCCGAAATTCTTACGATAGAAGGAATAACAAATGGTGAAGAGCTTCATCCTCTTCAAAAAAACTTTTTACTGAATGGAGCAGTACAGTGTGGTTTTTGTTCACCAGGAATGGTTTTGTCTTCTTATGCATTACTAGAAGAAAATCCCAATCCGACAGATGAAGAAATTAAAGACGCAATTGCCGGAAACCTTTGCCGCTGTACCGGCTATAAACAAATTATTGATGCGGTGAAGCAGACTGCGAAAGAGTTAAAAGTGGAAGTAAAAGTATAGATGCCAAAGGGACTCAATAAATCCGAATACAATACTTTCTTTATCGAAATAAAAAATCGAATTAGAAAAGCACAATACGAGGCACTCCGGAAAGTAAACAAAGAGCTTATTAAGCTTTATTGGGATATTGGCAAGAAGATTATTGAGAATCAAAAAATGCATGGATGGGGAAAATCAATTGTTGAGAATCTTTCGGACGACTTACAAAAAGAATTTCCCGGAATTGGCGGATTATCTTCTAGGAATCTTTGGAGAATGAGAAGTTTCTATTTGGAATACCAGAACAGCTCAATTCTGCCACCATTGGTGGCAGAAATAGGCTGGGCGCACAATGTAGTCGTGTTAGAAAAATGCAAAGGGAATGATGAGAGGGAATTTTATTTAAGCATGACTAAAAAATTTGGCTGGACGAAAAACGTTTTGATCCACCAAATTGAAAATGATTCTTATGTAAAATCTTTGTCAAATCAAACTAATTTTAGCAAAGCTTTACCGGAAGCAATTAAGAGTCAAGCAAAACTAGCCGTTAAAGATGAATACACTTTTGACTTTCTTGAACTTGGGGAAGAACACAGCGAACGTCAGTTGGAAATATCGCTGATTAATAATATCAGAAAGTTTTTAATTGAAATGGGTGGCGACTTTGCATTTATTGGGAACCAATTTAAAATCACTGCCGGCAGCCAAGAGTATTTTATTGATTTGCTTCTTTATCATAGAAAGCTTAGATGCTTATTTGCAGTAGAATTGAAAGTTGGAGAATTCAAACCGGAGTTTGCTGGAAAAATGCAATTTTATCTTGCAATATTAAATGAGAAAATTAAACTGGAAGATGAAAACCCTTCTATTGGATTAATTTTATGCAAAGACAAAGAAAGATTAATTGTTGAATACGCGCTTCGCGACAGCACACAGCCAATTGGAGTTGCCACTTATAAAATCACAAATAAACTTCCAAAAGAATTTAAGAGATTTCTTCCTTCACCACGTGCCATTACTGGAATTTTAGGAAGCTCTGCTATCTTTGAAGAAAAGCCGGAGAAACCGAAAAGGGAAAAAACATAATATGGCTGATCTAAAAACTAACATACTTGGAATAAATTTCAACAATCCGATTTTTACCGCAGCCGGACCAACTGCCGCTAATTATGAAATGTTGAAGCGTGCGCAAGATGGTGGTGCAGGTGGGTTGGTTGTAAAAACAATCAGTGTAGAAGCCGCAAAGGTTCCGATTCCAAACATTTCGAATTTTAATCCGAACAGTTTGCTTAATGCGGAACTCTGGAGTGAAGTTGGTTACAAAGAATTCATCGAAACAGAACTGAAAAAAATAAGAACACTTGGCTTGCCGGTTATTGCTTCGGTTGGTTACTCACCTCAAGATTTAGAAATTCTCGGCAAAGAATTAAATGGAAGTGGTTTGATTGAAGCCGTAGAGTTTTCAATTCACTATATAGATAAAGACGCAAGCAATTTGCGCAAAACAGCAGTCGCTCTCAAAAACAATATTGATGTTCCAGTGTTTGCAAAATTTTCTCCCGGTGTTTCTGATTTGCCTCTAGCAGTTTCAATGCTTGATGATGTAGTGGACGGTTATGTTGCGATCAATTCTGTTGGTCCAGCTCTAGATTTTAATGCTGAAACTCGCAAATCCTATTTGGGAAGTGCAGATGGACGCGGCTGGCTTAGCGGTAGAGCAATTCTTCCAATCGGACTACACTTTGTTGCGTCAATTCATAAATTATCTAAGAAGCCAATCATTGGCGTTGGCGGTGTTCGCACTGCGGAAGATGTTGTAAAATATTTGATGGTAGGCGCGTCTGCAGTGCAAGTCTGCTCACTCTCAATTCTCAAAGGTCAATCGGTTTACGGAAAACTTGCAAAGGATTTAGAAAAGTGGATGGATGCTCACAACTATCCTAACATCGAATCGCTGATTGGAATATTCGAACCAGAACAAGAAAAAGTACAGCATTTCTTGTATCACGGGAAGCAGGTTCTTCCAACGGTAGATTATAATGTCTGTGATAACTGCGGTGCGTGCGTAAAGATTTGTGTTCATAATGCGCTGGAGATTAAAGATAAACTTACTCTGGAAAAAGAAATTTGCGTTCGTTGTGGAATCTGCACGCAAGTCTGCCCAACACACGCATTAGAAATGAAAGAAGGATAGCTCTGAACCACTCTGTGGTTCTCTGTGATACTTCTTTCACAGAGATCGCTGAAGTCGCACAGAGATTCACTGAGAATACAAAAATAAAAATGGTGTAATATGGAAAAATCATTAAAAGAAAAATTGTTCAAAACTGTTGAATCAGAAAAAGAAAATCTCTTTGGGTTAATTCAGCGCTTAATTCAAATAAAAAGTTACAGCGGTGAAGAAAAAGAAATTGTTGAATTCATTGTTGGCAAGATGAAAGAATATGGATTTGACGAAGCTTATCATGATGGATTTGGAAACGCGATTGGCAAGATTGGTAATGGTCCAATCAAAATTATGTTTGATGCGCACATAGACACAGTGAAAGTAACTGAGACAGAAAATTGGGCTCATCCACCATTTGGCGGCGAAATTGTAAACGGCAAAATGTACGGGCGCGGAGTTGTTGATGAGAAACCGGCTATGGCTGGTTTTATGATTGCCGGAAAAGTTTTGAAACAAGTTTATGGAAACGATTTTCCATTTACGTTGTACGTTGTTGGCTCTGTTCTAGAAGAAGATGCCGACGGTTATCCGCTATACCATATTATTCAAAATGAAAAAATTAAACCGGATTATGTTGTGCTTGGCGAGCCAACCAACTTGCAAGTTTACCGCGGTCAGCGTGGTAGAATGGAATTAAAAATTACTGCAACCGGAAAATCTGCTCATGGTGCACATAACCATAAAGGAATAAACGCGATTTATAAACTTCAGCCAATTCTTGCAGAAATTGAAAAACTTGATAAAAAGCTAAAACCAAAACAGCCGCTTGCAAAAGGATCAATTACAGTAAGTCAAATTACATCTAAGGCTCCATCAACTTGTTCCGTTGCTGATTATTGCCAAATTCATCTTGATAGGAGAATGACAATTGGCGAAAACAAAAAGACTGTAGTGAAGGAACTTCAAGAGATAATTAAGAAGCACAAAAGCGACGCAAAAGTTTCTATTCCAAATGTCGAGGGAAAAAGTTGGAAAGGAACTGAGTTTAGCCAAGAAGCTTACTTTCCAACCTGGGTATATGATGAAAAACATCCGCTGGTTGATGCTGCGATGAAAACATCAAAAGCTGCAATGGGTAAGGCGAAGAGTGGTGTTTGGAGTTTCTCTACTAACGGTGTGGCGACAGCCGGACATTTTGGAATTCCAACAATCGGTTTTGCGCCGGGAAGAGAAGAACTTGCTCATTCATCAAAAGAGGAACTTGTGCTGAATGATTTGTTGAAAGCAACAAAGTTTTATTCGCTATTTCCATTTGAGCTTGCAAACAGAATATAATTTACTGTGTAACTCTGTGGAATCTCAGTGACTCTCTGTGTAATTTCTTTCACAGAGTAACACCGAGCATTCACAGAGTAACACCGAGAAGAAAAAAACGGAGAAACTATGGAAACAAGATTTAAAGGCAGACATTTTATTACCGAAGACAACTGGACTAAAGAAGAACTCGATATAGTTTTTGATACGGCTTTTGATTTGAAGAAGAAGTTCTACGCCGAAGAACAAACTCTTTGGCTTCCTTACAAAACTTTGTTTATGATGTTCTTTGAGCAGTCAACACGCACGCGCAATTCTATGGAAGCCGGAATGACCCAGCTTGGCGGGCACGCGCACGATCTCACGCCGGATAAAATGCAAATTACTCACGGAGAAGTAGCTAAGGATACTGCAATCATACTTAGCCGCATGGGACACGGAATTGCTTGCCGCAACTGCTTCTACGGTGTTGGCAATAAATATTTGAATGAGCTTGCAGAAAACTCACGCAAGCCGGTAATGTCTTTGCAAGATGATGTTTATCATCCGTTCCAAGGTCTTGCAGATTTGATGACAATCTTTGAACATCTGGGACGCAATACAAAAAATTTAAAAGTTACTGTTTCTTGGGCTTATGCAACTACACATTCCAAGCCGCTTAGCGTTCCCCAAACGCAAATCTTGCTTTTCCCTCGTTACGGAATTGACGTAACTGTAGCTCATCCAAAGGAATTTCCGTTGAGCAAAAATATTGTTGAGAAGGCACAGAAGAACGCTGCGGAAGGTGGCGGAAGTTTGCGCTTCACAAACAATATGGATGAAGCATTTGAAGGCGCACATATTGTTATTCCAAAAAATTGGGGTGGCTTCGGTTTCTATGATGAGGAACATTACTTAGCAAATGAAGACGCTTGCAAGAAAGAAATGAAATCCAATTTGGAAAAATACAAGAGCTGGATTTGCGACGATAAGAGAATTAAACTTGCAGATAAAAATGTAAAGCTTATGCACGCACTTCCGGCAGACCGTGGAAATGAAGTGACAGATGAAATATTAGATAACCCAAATATCTCTATAGTTTTTGATGAAGCGGAAAACCGCTTACACACAGCTAAAGCAATTATGGGATTGACAATGTGACGAAGTCACTCTGAACGCCAGCCTTGCCGAGCATTGGCGAGGCTGGAAGTGAAGAGTCTGCTACACTTGAAATGGAGTTCCTTCGTCGCTTCGCTCCTCAGGATGAAAATGGAATATATTTACAAATGTTTTGATTGTACAAAAATTTATGGCAAAGATGAGATTGAAAAGAATCTCGTTTACCTTTGTCCAGCATGCGGAAAGGTAGAAAAGAACCAACCGCTTCGTGGCGTATTATTAATTGAATACGACTACAAAGCAATTAAAACAAAGTTTAGCAAAGTTAATTTCTTCAATTATCAGCTTGGAAAATTCTGGCAATACGATTTTCTCTGGCCGCTCGATTCGACAAAGCTTAGTTCATTGCAAACCGAGTTAGAAAAGATTTCTCTGCCTTCAAATTGCTTTCAGAAACTTAAATATTTGGGTAAAGAATTTTTTGTTCTGAACGATACAAGTAATCCTACGCTTTCATTCAAAGACCGCGCTTCCAGCCTGGTGACAATTAAAGCCTTGGAATTAGGAATTAATAAAATTGCTGCCGCATCAACCGGTAACGCGGGTTCATCTCTCGCCGGAATTTGCGCGAGACTTGGTTTGAGCTCGACCATCTTTGTTCCGAAAAATATTCCGGAAGCCAAACGCATCCAAATTCAATCATACGGTGCAGAATTAGTTTTGGTTGATGGCGATTACGATTTAGCATTTGATATTTGCCTCGAAATCTCATCTCGGAAAAAATGGTACAACAGAAACACCGCATACAATCCTTTGACTATTGAAGGAAAAAAATCCGCCGCATATGACATTTTTATTGCACTGAAAAGTAAACTTCCAAATTATATTTTTGTGCCCACCGGTGATGGAGTTATTCTTTCCGGTTTGTACAAAGGGTTTATCGAATTACAAAAACTTGGCTGGATAGAAGAATTACCTAAGCTGATTGCAGTTCAAGCTGAAGGTGGAAACGCTTTTGCACGTTATATGGAAACTAAAAGGTTCGAATATGCGCCGGCTGTTAGTGTTGCAGATTCAATCTGTGCCGGCGCGCCGAGAGCATTGTATTTAGGCGCCAAAGCTATTGAAAAATCGAGCGGCGAAGTTATTGTTGTGAGTGATGAAGAAATTCTAATAGCACAAAAAGATTCGGCAAAGGAGTTTGGAATATTGCTTGAGCCTTCGAGCTCCGCTACTTTTGCAGCTTATAAAAAGTTTACTAAACAAGAAAAATTACAAAACAAAACCGCGCTTTTGCTTTTTACCGGAAACGGTTTGAAAGATGTTTCGTCATTATCAAAATGGAATGAAAAAATTATTGCCCTTACTCCGGAACAAATCAAGGAAAAATATCTCTAGCTATGTCTAAGCCCATAATTAACGCGCTGCTAATTTCCGCCGGATATTCCGGCAGAATGGGGAAATTCAAACCCCTTATTAAATTAAACAACAAAACTTTCGTTTCAACCATTACTGAAAAACTGCTTTCTGTTTGCCACGAAGTTACAATTGTAACTGGTTACAGAAATTTTAATGTTGAGGAGGAAATTCGGAATGTTTTTCATTCTGAGAACAACGAACTAGTTTCCCGTGTAAAGTGTCTGTTTAATCCAGATTACAAAGATGGAATGTTTTCTTCAGTCCAAATTGGACTTGCTACTATGCAAAATTCCGATTGGGTGCTTTTCCATTTTGTAGATCAACCCGGACTGCCGCAAAGTTTTTATGAAGAATTAGTAGCTCAGATTGAGGATAAATATGATTGGATACAACCTGTTTGGGATATGAAAGAAGGTCATCCGGTTCTTTTCAATAAAACGATAATTCCAATGGTTCTTGAAAGCCCCTCATACTATAGAATGAAATTAATACGCAGCAATGAAGATGTTAGAAAGAAATATTGGATTTCTGATTACAATCTTATTCTCGAGGATATTGACACTCAAGATGATCTGAAAAAGTTCTTAGAAGAGCAAGAAGAAGTTAAAAACATCACCGCGCCCAGATAAATTAAAATTTTATGGCAAGCTGTCCGCAAGCGGCTGCAATATCATCGCCCTGTGTTTCGCGAATCATTACTGTGATATTATTGTTGCGCAGCTTCTCAGCAAACTGATGAATCGCGTAATGTGGTGTCGGCTCGAGCTCGGCAGAAATTCCCCCAGGACTCATATGCTTGATACTGTTAAACGGAATGATATTTATTTTGCAAGGAAGCCTTGAGCAAAGTTTGCTTAATTCCTTTACATCTGCGTCACGGTCGTTCACATCTTTCAACATCGTATATTCAAAAGTGATGCGCGTTCTGGTCTTGAGTGCGTAAATTTTTAAAGCAGCCAGATTTTCTTGCAGCGAATACTTTTGGTTAATCGGCATGATTCGGCTGCGTATTTCTTCGAATGGTGAATGAAGCGAGAAAGCGAGTTTCACTCTAAACTTGCTTTCCATCAACTCTTTAATCTTGTGCGGAATGCCCGCAGTTGAAACAGTAATTCTAGTACGGCTCAATCCTTTTGTGAGCTCGTGAGTAAAAATCTCTATTGATTTTAGTGTAGTATCATAATTTATTAACGGCTCTCCCATTCCCATGTAAACTATATTGGTTATTTTGTCTTTGCCAACATCTTTAGCGACGAGCAAGTATTGATCAACAACTTCGCCCACAGAAAGATTTCGTTTGTAGCCCATCAAACCGGTTGCGCAGAATTTGCAATCCAGTGGGCAGCCTACTTGTGTGGAAATGCAGAGTGTATTTCGCTCTTCATCCGGAATTAAAACTGATTCAATTTTTCGTCCGTCGTGAGTTTCAAAAAGATATTTTTTTGTTCCGGTGGATGAAGAATCTTGAACGCCAACTAAATTAAGCGCTTTAAGTGAGCAAGAACCGGCTAAAATGTTTCGTAGTTCTTTGGAAATGTTTTGCATATCGGAAAAATCGAAACTGACGTGGTTGTACATCCAATTAAAAACTTGCTGAGCGCGAAATTTTGGCTGCTCTATCGAAACGAAGAATTCTTCTAATTCGCTGAGAGTTAGTCCCTTTAACTGTGTTTTTTTCTCTTTATTCATGCGGCAAATATATCAATTCCTCTGGAACTGAATACAGCCTATTCCAGATGTTTGATTCTTGATGCTCGATACCGGATAATAATTAACGCCAGTTTCCAAGGTTTTCGCTTTTCAACTTTAATTTTTATTTCGTCTTTCCATATTTTCTTCATTCCTTCTCCTTTCTTTCTTTTTTTTCAGAAAAGCATTCAGTAGTTTTCGCACAAGCGGTCACAAACCAAATCAAATAATGGAGTAATAATGAACTTCCAATTCACAGAGGATCAATTAATGATTCAACAAACAGCCCGCGAGTTTGCCACAAGCGAAATCGCGCAATCGGCTGTTGAACGTGATAAGAAAGCAGAGTTCCCTTTCGAAATAGTAAAGAAGCTTGGCGAGCTTGGATTTATGGGAATGATGGTCTCGCCGGAGTACGACGGAGCCGGTTTAGATACAATTAGTTATGTTCTCGCTATGATAGAAATTTCCAAAGTTGATGCGAGCCTTGGTGTAATCATGTCTGTTAATAATTCTCTGGTGTGTTACGGGCTTGATAAGTGGGGAAGTGAATACATAAAAAATAAATATCTTCGTCCTCTTGCAAAGGGTGAAAAGCTTGGCGCGTTTGCTCTTTCTGAACCGGAAGCGGGTAGCGATGCAACTAAACAGCACACGCTGGCTAATAAAGTTGATGGCGGCTGGGCAATTAATGGAATGAAAAACTGGATTACCAATGGTGTTAACGCGGATTATCATTTAGTAATGACTCAAACCGATAAAGAAAAAGCTCACCACGGCATTACAACTTTTCTTGTTGAAAAAGGAACGCCCGGATTTACACACGGAGTTAAAGAAGATAAGCTCGGAATCCGCAGTAGCGATACATGTTCTCTCTCTTTTGAAAATTGCATTGTGCCGGAAGAAAACATTGTTTGGGAAGTTGGCAAAGGTTTTACTTTTGCGATGAATACTCTTAACGGCGGAAGAATTGGAATTGCTTCTCAAGCTGTGGGAATTGCGGAGGGAGCTTTAGATGCTGCGCGTAATTACGCAAAAACCCGTAAAGCTTTCGGTACAGAAATTTCGAATCATCAAGGTATTCAGTTTAAGCTGGCAGATATGGCTACAAAAGTTGAAGCGGCAAAGTTATTAACACTGCAAGCAGCGGCTTTGAAAGATGCCGGCAAAAAGTATGTTAAAGAAGCGGCAATGGCTAAACTTTACTCTTCCAAAGTTGCTGTAGATTGTGCGCTTGAAGCAATACAAATACATGGCGGTTATGGTTATGTTAGAGAATATTTGGTGGAGAGGTATTTGCGCGACGCGAAGATAACGGAAATCTATGAAGGCACTTCGGAAATTCAGAGAATTGTTATTGCGCGCGAGTTGTTAAAAGATTAATGAGAAAAATTCTTTACATACTTTTTTTTCTTGTATCTACAGCATACTCTCAAACTGATTGGCAGAAGTGGGAAGCAAAACAAGTTTCGTATGAGTTTCCCACAAAATCTGCTGCTCAAACACAAAACGAATCAGCTTCACTCACCGGCACGCTGCTTAACTCCTTAAAAAGTGTGTATTCATTTCTCATCAGCGATTACGATGGCGATAACTGTCCTTTCTCTCCATCATGCGCTAACTTTTTTGTTGAAGCAGTAGAAGAAACAAATCTGATTTCCGGAACATTGATGTTTGCAGATAGATTCACTCGCGATATGAATGTTTTTAAAGGCGTTAATCACTACTCGCTTCACAAAAACGGAAAATATTTTGACCCGGCAATCAATTACACACTAAATTTGCAGAAGATAAAATTCGAAATGGTGAATAATTGATAAATGCTGTTGGAAGTAGAAACCTTTTTCTGATGTTAATTTTGATTAGCTCTGCAAAGCTGTTTGCTCAGTCCGGTGCCCAAGAAGATTTATTCTCACCGAATAACAGATTGAAATTTGCCAATCACCTTTATTCCGAAAAAGATTACTTACGAGCAATTGGTGAGTATAAAGATTTTTTGAAATCTACAGATAACGATACCGCCCGTTTCAGGTTTGCAAACAGTTTCTTAAGAATTGGTAGATATGATGAAGCCGCTCAGAACTTCAAGATTTTGTTTATCGGTTCAAAATTGGAAGAAGAGGCAAAGCTGTTTTACTATCAATCACTCTTTTTCAGCAAAGATTTTAACGCCTTTCAGAGCAATTACGATAGCCGATTAAACTTTCCGCAAAAGTATTCTCTAACGCTGGATCGCTTGAATAGCGCAACTTATTTCCTCTCAAAAACTAACTTGCCAAGCGAAGCTGTTCTTATCAAACCATTTGAAGATTCGCTCCAGACAAAGCTTATCTATTTTTATCAGATGATGAAAAATCCGCCGAAAAAGAATCCGGTTACTGCAGCGTTGCTCTCTGCCGCAATTCCCGGTGCGGGTAAAGTTTATACTGGCGAACTAACAGATGGTTTAATCGCATTCGGTGCAACATTGCTTTCCGGATTTCTTGCCGTAAACAATTTTCAGCACGATCATAACTTCCGCGGATGGCTTTTTACCGGGTTAACAGCTTTCTTTTATGGCGGAAGCATTTACGGCTCGGCTGCTTCGGCTCAGATTTACAATGCCCGCTTGCGGTTTAATCTTGATAGCGAAATAAAAATCTTCTTTGAAGAAAGAAATTACTTTCTACCGAAAATTGATCTTTAGAATGTTCCGGATTAGAAAATATTTTGTTCTATTTGGAATATTCTGTCTCCAAACTATCTATTCGCAGAATTCCGTTGAGACACAATTAGCTTGGGCGGATAAGCTTTTCGCCTCGAACCAATACTTTGATGCCATAACCGAATACAAGCGCGTTTTGTTTTTTGACAACCGGAACGAACTCAAAGCAAAAATATATTTCAAGATTGCTAAATGTTATAAAGCCGGAGCTCATTTAGATGAAGCGATTAATTTTTTTGCTTCAGTAGGAAAAAATGCTACGAATGACTCAACTATATTCTCAGCAAAGCTGGAAATCATTCGCTGCAACATTTTAAGGAAAACAACAGAACGCGCGTTGCAGCTTTGCAACGAACTTGAGAAAGATGGTAGATTCGCCTCAAATAAAAACGAAATTAATTATTGGCGAGGATGGACTTATATGTTTGCCGATGATTGGGAGAGTGCCTCGAAAATATTTGGTGAAAGTCCCGCTGATAAAGAGTTGAAATTACTTTGTAATCAAGTTATTGATGCCAAAGTTTCCGTTACTTTTGCAACTGTTATTTCTTATATTTTGCCCGGCTCTGGACAGATATACTCCGGCAAAATTTTATCCGGACTAATGTCTTTAGCATGGAATTTAGCTGCCGGTTATTTTACAGTAAATGCATTCATAGCAAATAGGGCATTTGATGGAATAGTAATTGGCGAACTAGTTTGGCTTCGTTTTTACCGCGGCAATATTGAAAATGCTAAAAACTTTGCAGTGGAGAAGAATTTCGAAGTGTCAAATAAAGCTTTAAAATTTTTACAGAATGAATACAGAGGATTAAAACCGTGAATTTTACAGAAAACGATATCAGAAGAATTACTTTTGAAACAATCAGTGAGTTAGGTCCCGGAGCTACTCCGGATGTGGTTAAAGAGGCAGTACGAAAAAAAGTTGAGACAAGTTCCATTGCTCCTTTTGAAGCGTCAAAAAAAGATGCAGTTTCCGGACGGGTAATTTTAACTTCGTTTGGCTTAAACAAACCGGGAATTGTTGCCGCAATTACAACCGCACTTGGAAAAGCCAATTGCGATATTCAAGACCTTAGCCAAAAAATCATGGGTGATTTCTTTACCATGATTATGATTATTGATATTACATCTTCTCAAAAAGACTTGAAAGAAATTCAAGAAGAAATGTACAAGACTGCCGAACCGCTCAACATCAAAATTTATTTACAGCACGAAGACGTTTTCCGTTATATGCATCGGATTTGAAGGTTGTTAGTCGTTAGCAGATAGTTGATAGTCGTTAGGGCATTATGAATCAAACTAATTTCGAAAAATTGGATGTATATAAACTATCAGAAAGACTGTGTGATTTAATTTGGGAAATAGTTATCAATTGGGAATCGTTATCAAAGAATACACTTGGTTCCCAAATAATTCGTTCATCCGATAGTATAGGTGCAAATATAGCTGAAGGCACAGGACGTGGAAGTTCAAAAGAAAATAAGAGATTCGCTAAGATAGCTCGTGGTTCATTATACGAGACTAAGCATTGGTTAAGAAGAGCCGTTAGAAGAAATTTACTTTCAAAAAAGCAAATAGATGAATTAAAGGTTATCATTGATGAATTAAGTCCGAGATTAAGTGCGTATATCAATTCTATTAGAGACAATAAACAACTAACTACAAACAATTAACTACTACCAAAACATGAACTACAAATTCACCGAAATTTTAGAAACAATACGCATGACGGAAATTGAGCATTTTGATATCCGTACAGTTACACTTGGAATTAGCTTGCGCGATTGCCACGATAGAAGCATTGAAGTAACTAAACAAAAAATTTATGATAAAATTGTTCGCTACGGCAGAGAGCATGTAAAAAACGCAAAAGAAGTTGAAGCGCAGTATGGAATTTCGATTGCTAATAAACGTGTTTCCGTAACTCCAATTTCAATTCCGTTTGATGCTTTCAAAATGGAAGACTTTATCGAGATTGCAAAAACTTTGGATAAAGCCGCTGAGGAAATTGGAATTGATTACATAGCCGGTTTTTCCGCGCTTGTTCAAAAAGGAATGACTAACGGCGAACGTGAACTTATCAAAGCAATTCCTTATGCGCTCTCACAAACAAAACGTGTTTGCTCAAGCGTTAATATTGGCTCTACTAAAGCTGGAATCAATATGGATGCTGTGAACATGATGGCTGAATCAATCAAATTAACAGCAGAACTTACTAAAGATAAAGATTCCATCGGTTGCGCAAAACTAGTTGTGTTTGCAAACGCTGTAGAAGATAATCCATTTGTTGCCGGTGCATTCCATGGTGTTACCGAACCGGAGATTGTTCTTAATGTTGGAATTAGCGGACCCGGTGTTGTTTTGGAAGCAATTAAGGAAGCCGGTAATGTAGATTTACAGCAGTTAGCTGAAGTAATCAAAAAAACAATTTTTAAAATTACCCGAGCAGGCGAACTTATCGGAAGAAAAGTTGCCGAGAAAAACGGCGTTCCATTTGGAATTGTTGATATTTCACTCGCTCCAACTCCGGCTGAAGGTGATAGTATTGCCGATATTCTTAAAGCTATGGGCGTTGAAGATGTTGGCGCGCCCGGAACAACTGCTGCACTCGCAATGTTGAATGATTCAGTTAAAAAAGCCGGCTTAATGGCAAGTTCATCGGTAGGTGGAATGAGCGGCGCTTTCATTCCTGTTAGTGAAGACATGGGAATGATTCGCGCGGTACAAGCTGGTAATCTATCTTTGGAAAAATTAGAAGCAATGACGGCTGTTTGTTCTGTTGGTCTTGATATGATTGCAATTCCCGGCGATACTGCTACTTCAACAATTGCCGGAATAATTGCCGATGAAGCTGCAATTGGAATTATCAACGATAAAACAACAGCGGTGAGAATCATTCCTGCGTACGGAAAGAAAGTTGGCGACATGGTTGATTACGGCGGCTTGCTCGGACTGGCGCCAATCATGGAGGTTAGAACAATTAGCTCAAAAGGTTTTGTAGGTCGCGGCGGAAGAATTCCGGCACCAATGAGAAGTTTAACAAATTAGAAAAGTAACAGTAGATAAATTTTTTTCTTTAAGGAGGAACAATGAGTAAAGGGTTAAAGATTGGATTAGGAATACTTGCTGTTGTTGTAGTATTTATAATCTTAACAATTTCCTGGGCAACAAGTAAGTACAATGGTTTTGTTGGTCTTAACGAGGGAGTAAAAGGCGCATGGAGTCAAGTTGAAAACGTTTATCAAAGAAGATCGGATCTTATTCCAAACTTAGTTGCTACAGTTAAGGGTGTTGCAAACTTTGAAAAAGAAACTTACACAGCAGTTACGGAAGCGCGTGCTAAAGTTGGTCAAATGAAAATAGATGCAACACAACTTGATGACCCTGAAGCATTTGCACGCTTTCAGAAAGCGCAAGATGGCTTGAGCGGCGCATTGCAGCGTTTAATGGTTGTTTCGGAAAATTACCCGCAGTTGAAAGCAAACGAAAACTTCTTACAGCTTCAGGCTCAGTTAGAAGGAACGGAAAACAGAATTACTGTAGAACGACAGAAGTTTAATCAAGTTGTACAAGATTACAATACGGCAATCAAAAAATTTCCCGGTGTAATTATTGCAAACTTTGGCGGATTTAAAGAAAAAGCATATTTCAAAGCTGCCGAAGGTGCAGATCAAGCTCCAAAAGTACAATTCTAAAAATTAGTGTTGAGTGAAGAGTGAAGAGTGCAGAACTAAAAATGAAAATTATCTTACTACTTATTGCAGTCTTTGTTAGTTCTGCATATTCGCAAATAGCTATTCCGGTTTTGAAGAATTACGCGAGTGATCAAACAAGTTCGCTAAATAGTTCAGAACTCAACATCCTTGAATCTAAACTCAAGACATTCGACGATTCAACTTCCAACCAAGTTGTGTTCTTAATGATGAACACACTTGATGGCTATCCGCTTGAAAGTTTCTGTTACGAAACTGCTACAAAAAACCAAATCGGTTCAAAGAAGAATAATAATGGCGTTTTATTTTTTGTTGCCAAAGACGACCGTAAAATGAGAATTGAAGTTGGCTACGGCTTGGAAGGCGCGTTGCCGGATGCCTTAGCCAGTTCAATACTTAGGAATGAAGTCCGCCCTTATTTTAAGAGTGGTGATTATTACGCCGGAGTAAATTCCGGTTTGGAAGCAATTATACTTGCCACGAAAGGCGAATACAAAGGTGAGCCCAAAAGCAAAGGTAAAGGAACCGGTTTTCCATTCATTGTCATCGTAATAATTTTCATAATAATAGCTGCCCTTAGCGGTAAGGGTGGAAAAGGCGGCGGAGGCGGTCTTTTGCCACTCTTAATTCTTAGTTCTATGGGTGGCAGCAGAGGTAGAGGTGGATTTGGCGGCGGAAGCAGTTGGGGAGGCGGTGGTGGGGGTGGTTTTGGTGGTTTTTCCGGCGGAGGTGGCTCCTTTGGCGGCGGCGGTTCCAGCGGAAGTTGGTAATTCAGCTTAAAATCGCTCTTTTCTGAATGTCATAATCAGATCGGACAACTCATTATTAACTTTTTTCATCATACCGGATATTTTTTAAGAACTTAATTGTTCTTCCTTGCAGTATTAACCATGTTTTAGTATTATTTCAAAGGCATTGGATAACATTAGTGTTGGCATAGCGCTCTTTAACGATAGTGATTTTTTCGCCGCTCATGATTTTTTTGAAGATTGTTGGATGGATTGCGAGCGTGAAGAAAGAAATTTCTATCAAGGTTTGGTTCAAGTTTCTGTCGGAAGCTATCATTTAATTTCCGGCAACTACAAAGGATGCGGAAGTCAGTATAAAAAAGCAGCCAAAAAGTTAAGTAAGTATTTACCGGTTCATCAAAATATTGATTTAGCATTGCTTCTCAATCAGATTGAGCCAATAATTTTTGATTTAGGTGAAAACCCCAAGAATGTTGATCCGAAAAAGTTTTGGAATAGAATTCCGAAGATTGAAGTAACAAAATAAATTTTACAATTAAACTAAGGAGGCCATAATGGCAATAAAGATAACAGATGAATGTATTAATTGCGGAGCTTGTGAACCGGAATGCCCGAACACAGCTATTTACGAAGGCGGAGCTGATTGGAAGATTGGCGATAAAGCTTTCAGCGGCGATGCAACTTCTCCGGCTGGCGCAAGCGGATTCTTCTCATCAGATTATTTCTTCATCGTTCCGGATAAATGTACGGAATGCGTAGGCTTCCACGATGAACCGCAATGTGCTGCTGTTTGTCCGGTTGATTGCTGCGTTCCGGATCCAACCCATGTTGAAGATAAAGATGCTTTGTTAGCAAAAAAAGAACAACTTGACTCGTTGGGAAGATAATATTCTTCAAATACTTGAAATGGAAAAGGGCTTGTTATTCAAGCCCTTTTTTGTTTTAAAAACTAATTCTGAAAAGTTCTAAGCGAGTAGTTTGAGAATCCCGGAAATCTTTGAATGTATGATTAATTGAAGTGTTAGTCGGTTGTTCGATTTGCGGAGTATTGTAGTAAGTGTTCGCAAGAATTAATGAAAAAACTGCGGGGGATAATAGTGCTACTAAGTAAGGAATACTGTTATGTCTGTCATTAACTATTAATGCAGTCACTGCAGATGTGAGAGTAGTTAGTCCAAAGATCATTCCTAATAATTCACCATAATCAATATTTGGGTAATTTCTTTTTGCAGTTATGTAAACGCCGGTTGTAAATCCCCAAAAATAACCAGCATACATTCCCAAAATTACTCCGCCCAATCCTCTAAATTCTCCTTGGCTTCCCAATAAAGTTGTCTCTGCAACATAGCCAACTGCACAAGAAGGTATTGCAAATACAAAAGCTAAACCCGCTCCTGTTAAAAACTGAAGTGGGATAGAATAACCAATTGGAAGCGGCTGAGAAATTTTTGCTGTTCTTAGTGAAACAGAATCATTAATACACGCAATTCCATTATGTGTTAATGAATAATCTAACGTATCAGTTGAATTTTTATGATAATAACTCCATAAATTTTCTTCACGCTTATTCGCATAATTCTCAGCCTCTGCTAATTTGACTGAATCAATTCCCAAATGATTTGGAAAATATTTACCCATTCCCCGCTCAAGAAAACGAACAGTCATGTTTAAAGTTTCTAACGGATATTCCTTTATCAAAAATACAAGTTGATAATCTTTGTTTTCGGAAAGAACCTGTAGCTTAAAACGATGATTCTTGAGCTGAACAGAAGATAACTCAATAGCTCCATTAGCAATTTCTTTAAGTGCGTTATATCTTATAGATTGTTGCGGCACATCAATTCCCGCTAGTTTAACTTTTCTTCCATCCTCAAGTCTGAATAAATTAGCATCGAGTATTTCTACAACCTTAACAGTTTGTCCATAAGTTAGACAAACTGTTAGCAAGTTTAGAATTAGGAAAGTTTTCCAGTTCATATTACCCCAAATGGTTTAGTTAAAATTCTAAAACAGCAATTACCGGAAAATGATCCGAAGGGAATTTGCCGTTGTAACTGTCTCTAACAATTTCCGATTTCTTTGTTTTAAGATGTTTAGATGTAAAAATGAAATCAATTTTTTCTCCGTCAGTTCCTCCCTTAAATGCGTGGAAGGTCCCATCGTTAGCGGTTTTCTTGTGAAGAGCGCGGTAAGAATCTACTAATCCACCCTTTAGAATTGTTAAGATTGCCGGATTATCATCTCCACAATTAAAATCGCCGGTTAAAATAATTGGCAGTTTCTCTTTTTGCTTATTCATTTTTGCTAATAACAGTTCGGTACTTTTCTCACGGCTCGGCTGCGATTCGTGATCTAAATGCACATTATAGTAGTAAAACCTTTTCTTGGTTTTTGAATCTGTAAACTTTGCCCAAGTACAAATTCTTGTAATGTTATTTCCCCAATGCTTTGAACCGGGAATGTTGGGAGTGTCGGAAAACCAGAAAGTCTCTGTAGTATCAACATTAAAACGGGTTTTGTCATACAGGATGCAAGAATATTCGCCTCCTTGCTTGCCGTCGTCTCTGCCCACACCAACTAGTGCCAAATCCGGGAAATGTTTCAGTATTTCATCTATCTGAAAAAGAAACGCTTCCTGCAATCCGAGTAATTCTGGATTAAATTTTTCGATTGTTTGGCAAAGATTTTCGCTTCGGTGCTTCCAACTGTTTTCTCCGTCATCAACTATTCCCAAGCGAATATTGAACGTCATCACTTTTATATCACGCGGACTATTTTTCTGAGCAAATGCCGTTTGAGTAAGAACAGTCGTAATAAGAAAAAGTATCACGATAGAGTTTGCGGCAAATTGAACGAGCCGGCTAAGCCTTTTGTTGTTCATAGTAAATTTCCATAGTTTTTAGATGCGCTTAACTTAACAATTACACTAACAAACATAAAAAATTGATATGACTATTGGCGGATATGAATTAAAAGTTATTGAGACCGGCTCATTTGCATTAGATGGCGGCGCAATGTTTGGAGTTGTTCCTAAGCCGCTCTGGCAGAAAACAAATCCACCCGATGAAACAAACAGAATTGCTCTAAACGCGCGCAATCTTTTGTTAAACAGTTCCTCCCAAAATATTTTAATTGATACCGGAATTGGCGGCTACTGGGACGAAAAGTTTATCAAAATTTATGGTGTTGATTACTCCGAATACACTCAAAAAAAATCATTTGAACAAAACGGAATTGATCCGGAGAAAATTACGGATGTAATTTTGACTCATCTCCACTTCGATCACACCGGCGGCTCAACTTACTTTAAGAATGATAAATGGCTGCCTACGTTTCCAAACGCAACTTATCATGTTCAGAAAAAACATTTTGAGTGGGCGCTGAATCCATCAGAGAGGGACAAAGCGAGTTTTATAAAAGAACGTTTTATGCCATTAATGAATGAAGGAATTTTGAAACTGTGGGAAGAAAAAACCTTTAACGATTACATTGAACTGATCGAAGTCAATGGCCATACATTTCACCAGCAATTGGTTAAGATTTCTGATACAACAAACACACTTTTATATTGCGGAGATTTAATTCCAACAAGCTCGCACATACCAATTCCTTACGTTATGGGTTATGATCTTCAACCGCTTGTAACAGTTAACGAGAAGAAAGAAATTCTTCCACGCGCAGTTGAAGAAAACTGGCTTTTGTTTTTTGAGCACGATGCTTTTGGAGTTGCTGCCACTGTAGCTAAAACAGACCGAGGATTTAGCATGAAAGAAAAATTTAGTGTGCTTCCAAAATGAAACCACCGGAAGGATTTTTCAAAATTTGTAAAGTAAGTGATCTGAAAGAAAAGATTGGTCAGCGCTTTTTTGTTGATGATGTTGATGTGGCTGTATTCAGAATTGGAGAAGAAGTATTTGCGCTGAGTAACGTTTGCATTCATCAAAAAGCGGCAATTATTTACGATGGCTACATAGAGGACGAATGTGTTTACTGTCCGGCTCACGGCTGGATGTTTAACCTCCGTACCGGCAAATTTCCGGGTGGATTAAAAGGACTTGATTCATACGAAGTGCAAATTCTTGAAGGAGATGTTTATGTTAAAGTGTTTAAGAAAGAATTCAAGTGGTGAGTTTAATTGGTCTGAAATAATTTGGGGAGAGTAAGAAACAAAAGAAAACTATGGCGTACCACAGTTTTCTTTCATAGAAAAACTTCTAATAAATCATTCGGCAAACTTCTTGAAAATTACAGATGTATTGTGTCCGCCAAACCCAAACGCGTTGCTCATAGCATAATTTACATTACGTTCTTTTGGTTTGTTAAAAGTGTAATCAAGGTCGCAAGCCGGGTCCGCGTTTTCAAAATTAATGGTTGGCGGAATAACACTGTTCTGTATAGCTAAAATTGAAGCAATTGCTTCAACAGCTCCGGCAGCGCCAAGTAAATGCCCAATCATACTCTTTGTAGAAGAGGCGCTTAGCTTGTAAGCATGTTCGCCAAAAACTTTTTTGATGGCGTTGGTTTCAGCAATATCTCCCAATGGAGTAGATGTGCCGTGCATGTTTATATAATCCATTTCTTCCGTATTTATCTCTGCGTTATTAAGTGCCATCTCTATAGCTAAAATTGCGCCGGTTCCTTCCGGGTGCGGTGCTGTAATGTGATAAGCGTCCGCCGACATTCCAACACCGGCTAACTCAGCATAAATTTTAGCGCCCCGTTTTTTTGCATGCTCAAATTCTTCAAGCACTAACATACCGGCACCTTCACCCATTACAAAACCATCTCTGGTAATATCAAAAGGACGGCTTGCGGTTTCCGGCGAATCATTTCTTGTTGATAATGCTTTGGAAGAATTAAATCCGGCAACGCCTATTTCAATAATTGGAGCCTCGCTTCCGCCGGAAAGCATTACATCGGCAAAGCCGTTTTTAATTAAAAGAAAACTATCTATTAAGTTGTTGTTTGCTGTAGCGCATGCAGTTACTACACAATGGTTTGGTCCTCTAAAACCA
Source organism: Stygiobacter sp. RIFOXYC2_FULL_38_25 (assembly GCA_001803165.1). Lineage (GTDB taxonomy): Bacteria > Bacteroidota > Ignavibacteria > Ignavibacteriales > Melioribacteraceae > Stygiobacter. The sequence goes on from MHAZ01000017.1 coordinate 269,735, forward strand.
TAATGCATTGAAATATATCCGCTTGCAATATTTGGAATCATCATTGGAATAAAGAAGGGGGAAACTCTATTGGGACCCTCATTAGCATTAACAACCGACTGATTATAAACAGTGCTGAAGCCGCCGATTCCGCTTCCAAAAACTACACCGGTTCTTGCTTTATCACCTTCGCTCATTTTTTCGGGTTCTAATCCGCTATCTGCAACGGCTTGAATTGCAACTGCCATTGCGTATTGAGCAAACGGGTCCATTCTGCGGGCGCTTTTTTTATCTATATATTTTGAAGAATCGAATCCCTTTAGTTCACACGCGAATTTTGTTCCAACATTCTTTGTATCGAAATAAGTGATTGGCGCACAACCGCTTTTTCCATTCATCATTCCATCCCAATAATCTTGCACAGATAATCCTATTGGAGTTAAAGCGCCTAAACCAGTAACAACTACTCTGCGATTTTGAAGCATATTCCATCCTTTTAATTATTAAAAGTCTTACTAAAAACGGTGCGAATTTACGGAAGTTTCATATTTTTTCCTTTGATTTACAAAAGTAATTCTCAAACGATTAGAAGAACGAATTAAGGTGAAGATTAGCAACGAAATAGTAATTCACAAAGCGCACGAACTCGGATTTGATTTAGTCGGCTTTTCCCGCTCAGAAATTCTTTCAGAGGAATCCAGTCATTTACAGATGTGGCTGGATAATGGATTCAATGCTTCGATGGAATACATGAAACGTAATTTTGAAAAGCGCCAGGACGTAAAACAAATTCTTCCCTCTGCAAAAAGTGTAATCTCGTTAGCGCTTAATTACTATACCCCAAATCAGCACAGCACTGATTCGAATACCGGAAAAATTTCTCGCTACGCTTGGGGAAGAGATTATCATCTTGTTATTTGGGATAAGTTATCGTTGCTGGAAGAATACTTGAGCTCACTCGACGAAAATTTTGAATCCAAAAGTTATGTTGATACCGGTCCCGTAATGGATAAGGCATGGGCAGTTAGAAGCGGAATCGGCTGGCTTGGTAAAAATTCAAATGTGATTAACAAAGAAATCGGCAGCTGGTTTTTCATTGCTAACATCATTACAAATTGCGAGTTTAATTATTCCGAGCCCATTGCTGATCTCTGCGGCTCATGTACGGCTTGCTTAGATGCTTGCCCAACTAACGCAATAGTTCAGCCCTATATTGTTGATGCGAATAGGTGTATTTCCTTTCTAACAATTGAGAACAAGGGTGAAATTAGCAATGAGTTCAAAGGGAAATTCGACAATTGGATTTTCGGCTGCGATGTTTGTCAGGACGTTTGCCCATGGAACAAGAAATTTTCGGAACCTACCATGCTGCAAGAATTTCAGCCAAAGGGAACTAATTTAGTTCTGGATGAAGTTATAAATATGAATGAAGAAGAATTCAAAGCAAAGTTAGAGACAAGCCCAATCAAAAGAGCCAAACTAAGTGGTTTGAAAAGAAACGCAGCTTTTCTCTTTGGCGAATCTTTACCTCAAGAATAACATCTAACGGTTATTAAAAGTCATCAACATTCAATAATTTTGGATAGAAAATTCGGAGATACAAATGGCAGAAAATCATCACAAAGTAATTATTGTAGGAAGCGGACCGGCTGGTTTAACCGCAGCACTTTATACCTCGCGTGCAAATTTAAACCCGGTTATTTTAGAAGGAATGCAGCCGGGCGGACAGTTAACAATCACAACAGAAGTTGAAAATTTTCCCGGTTTCGAGCATGGAATTCAAGGTCCGGAATTGATGGATACAATGAGAAAGCAAGTTCTTCGTTTTGGTGCTAAATCATATTTCAAAAATGTAACCGAAGTAGATTTTTCTAAGCGACCATTCACAGTAAAAACGGAAGATGATACTTATACTGCCGATTCGGTTATTATTGCGACCGGCGCCTCGGCAAGATGGCTCGGAATTCCGAGTGAAAAACATTATCAAGGTTACGGAGTTTCTGCTTGCGCTACTTGTGATGGTTTTTTCTTTAGAGGATTACGCGTCATTGTTATTGGCGGCGGCGATACAGCTATGGAAGAAGCAAACTACCTTTCACGTTTTGCAAGTGAAGTTCTTCTTGTTCACAGAAGAAGTGAATTCCGCGCTTCAAAAATTATGACGGAACGCACTGAGAAAAATCCTAAAGTAAAATTTGTTACCAACTCCACGGTTAAAGAAATTCTCGGTAAAGAAGAGAACGGCAGAAAAATGGTAACAGGCGCTCTTTTGGAAAACACAAAAGATGGTTCAGTAACAGAAGTTCCTATCGATGGAGTTTTCTTAGCAATTGGTCATAAACCAAATACAGATTTATTCAAAGGTCAGCTTGATATGGATGAAACCGGTTACTTAAAAGTAAAACCGGGAACAACTTATACAAACATCGAAGGTGTTTTTGCTGCTGGCGACGTCGCAGATCATGTTTACAGACAAGCTATTACTGCTGCGGGCACTGGTTGTATGGCAGCACTTGATGCTCAGCGCTGGCTTGAAGAACACGAATAAGTTAAAACTTATATGCATAAAAAAAGGGTCGAATGTTTCGACCCTTTTTTGTAGAGAAAAAACAATAAGATTATTTCTGTGCTTCTTCTTTAGCTTCAACTTTTCTTGAAATGAAGTGAGCAACAATAGCTCCAATTCCTAAGCCCAAAAAAGTTAGCCAAACTCCGTAAACCGGATCATTGTGATAGTATCTTCCACCCTCGTAAGTTTCCCAGTAGTTGAAGAAAGAGCGGTCAATAATGCTGCCTATAATTCCGCCGGCAACTAAGAAAACCAAAATGATTCCGCCTTTCAGCATGTAATAACCATTTCTTCTTTCTTTTTCTCTAGAATGAAGCAGCTCAAACATCTGCTCGGTAGAAAGCCCCTTTTCAATCATCATTTGCTTCTCTTTGGATTTGAAATAGATTGCCAAAGTGATTACAAGACCAACTACCATTGTTATTATTATCGGAATGAATACTGCAATTACGCTTTCCATGATATTTCTCCTTTTATTATTTAATACTTTTGACTGTGATTCTCTTCTTCCGGTTACAAAATAACTTCATAATTATTTTTTCTTTCACTACTTTGGACATGAATTGATGCCGGAAAGGTTACAGTACAAAGCTCAAATTGTTTTGTAACCTCTGGAACTGAGTCTTAGTCTAATGATGTGATGAAACATTTAAGCGATTTGGAAATAATAGATTCTGTTAAAAGAGGAAATGTATCGGATTACACTTTGCTGGTAAACCGCTACAAAGACCGCGCGTTTTCTCTCCTAAGAAGATTGCTTAAAAACGAAATGGATGCCGAGGAAGCGCTTCAAGATAGTTTTCTAAAAGCTTATAACGGACTCAAAGATTTCCGGAATGATGCTCAGTTCTCAACCTGGTTTTATAGAATTGCCTACAACACCGGGTTAACAGCGTTATCATCTAAGAAGCGGCAGGTTGAACAAGAAATGACTTCTATTGATGAAGATCTTGAACTTGGCAGTTTCGATAACGAAATTTACGGCACTACTGAAAACGTGAACCAATATGTTCTTAAAATGGTTGATAAACTGCCGGTAAGAAATGCGCTTGTTCTCATTCTCTTTTATTTGGATGGACTTTCAATGAGTGAAGTAAGCCAGGTAATGGGATTATCATTAGTAAATGTAAAAGTATTGCTTCATAGATCAAGAAACTCACTTAAAGACTTGCTTCTAAAGCATAACTATCAAGAGGAAGTATTATGAAAAAGAATTTAGATGAATTGTTAAATGATTATATAGATAATCAGCTATCAGTTGATGAACTAGAAGAAATCAAGAGTTTGCTTGAAAAAGACCGGCAATTGGGAAGCAGGTTAAAAGCATTGCGCGTAGTTCATCAATCGTTACAGCAAATCGAAACTTCTCCGGCACCCGTCGGATTTACAGAGCGCTTAATGGAGAAATTGCATTTAGCTCCAGCTGCCTACAAGCAGAAAAAGAATTATTTCTTCTTTGGAGTTGTTGGATTTTTCGGCTTAATGATTATAGGCATTCTGGTTGCAGTTGTACTTTCACTTGACTGGAATTTAGGAAATCTCAACCTCTCGAATTATGTTGATCAGGCTAAGTCCGGAATTGCAAAAAGCGGAAGTGAAACTCTTTCTCTGTTCAAAAATAAAACTGTGCTGATGATCAGCTCATCTATGGTACTTCTCCTTCTCATATTAGCTTACTTTGGTTTCGAGTCCCATAAAAACTTGAAGAAGAAGATTAACAGTTTTTCACACTAAGTATAAACGATTATTTACTTTACCATTTGATAATTGGCTTATCGTCTTTACTTGTAATATTTTCGTACACAACAAAATCAGTAATAGATGAGCCATAAATCCGGATACGTTTCAATAATAGGAAAGCCGAACGCGGGTAAATCCACTTTGCTTAATGCAATTCTCGGCGAAAAACTTTCAATAGCTACTTCCAAACCGCAAACTACAAGAAAGAAAATTCTCGGAATTCATTCGTCTGAGAATTACCAGATAATTTTTCTCGATACCCCGGGAATTATGAATCCGGAATATCTTTTGCAGCACCGGATGCTCGAGTTTGTTGCGCAAAGCGTTAAAGACGCCGACCTAATTTTATTCATACTTGATGCCGAAGCTGATTCCAACGGAACCAAAGCTTTTGAAGATGAGACAGTTCAAAGGTTGATGAATGAAAACGCTACTCCCAAGATTTTGTTAATTAATAAGATTGATGTTTCCAGGCAAGAGACTATAGAGAAGTTGGTTGAGCAGGCAAATGCCAAAGGATGGTTTCAAAAGATAATTCCAATCTCGGCAATTAAATCTGTGAATACAAAAACTGTTGTTGAATCAATTTTAGAATTTTTACCGGAACACCCGAAGTATTATCCCGATGATCAACTCAGCGATGAGAACGAAAGATTTTTTGTCTCAGAAATAATTCGTGAGAAAGTTTTTGAAATTTACCGAGAAGAAATTCCTTACAGCACAGAAGTTGAAATTGAAGAGTTTGCTGAAAGGGAAGGAAGAAAAGATTACATCCGCGCTTCGATCATCATTGAACGTGAATCGCAGAAGCCGATTATTATTGGCGATAAAGGCTCAACAATTAAAAAGCTTGGCAGAACATCACGCGAAGCGATTGAAGCATTTCTTCAGCGGGAAGTTTTCTTGGAGCTGTTTGTTAAAGTAAAAGAGAAGTGGCGTTCTAATCCAAATATGCTAAACCGGTTTGGCTATAAAGCAGAAAGCGATGACTAAGCACTCCAAATATTTCTATAAATACACCGGTGAAGCAGCTCTAATCTTAATGACAATTATTTGGGGCGGAACTTTTGTAATAGTAAAAGAATCGCTAAATGACATTTCTTCAATGTTGTTTATTGCGATAAGGTTTGCAATTGCTTCTTCGCTGCTCATTCTCTTTTTGCTCATCAAGAAAATAAAAGTTGATACCAAAGCAATATTGCCCGGAATTATGCTTGGTGTTTTTCTTTTTAGCGGGTTCTTCTTTCAGACGATTGGCTTAAAACTCACTACAGCTACAAAATCCGGATTCATAACCGGAACGCTAATTGTGTTCATTCCTTTTGTACAAATCTTGGTGGAAAAGAAATTTCCTACGAAAGGCGCGCTAATTGGAACAGCTTTAGTATTTACGGGATTGTTGTTTCTCTCAAGCGGCGGTTCATCAATAACAAATTTTATTTCAGAGCTTGGCGCAAGTTTCAACATCGGAGATATACTCACACTTATCTGCGCAGTGTTCTTCGCTGTTCATGTGGTTTACATTGATGTCTTCAGTCCAAAATATAATTATTGGATTTTGCTAACTACACAGCTTTCCACAGTTGCAGTGCTCGGTTTCATTGCCTCGCTTTTATTTTCCGGTTTCTCAGTTGAAGCAATACACATTGACTTTACAAAGTATTTAATCTTCGGGTTGCTTTATACTTCATTGCTCGCGACACTTCTGAATATTGGCTTCCAGACAAAATTTCAAAAAGTTGTAAGCCCAACAAAAGCCGGAATAATTTATTCGTTTGAGCCGATCTTTGCGGCAATCTTCGCTTTCTTTTTACTTGGCGAGAAAATAAGTAACTTTGGTTTGCTTGGTTGCGTGCTGATTTTCTTAGGTTTGATTGTTGCCGAACTGTTTGATTCATACTTCGAGAGCAAAAATGAATCTGAGCCGTGCTGAAATTATTGCCGGCGGATTTGTTCAAGGAGTTGGCTTCCGCTACTTTGTTGTGAGGCAAGCTGAAAAACTGAAGCTGAACGGATACACAGAAAATTTGTACAGCGGAGAAGTTCTTACAGTTGTTGAAGGCGAAAAACATCTTATTGAGGAATTATTCAAGCTGATAAAGATTGGTCCTTCAAGAGCTCAAGTTAGAAACACATTTATTAAGTGGTGCGATCACAAAAATGAATTCACAAAATTTGAGATAAGATATTGAACCCACAATTTAGAATCGGTTTTGGTTATGATGTTCACGAGTTTACGGAAAATCGTAAGCTGATACTTGGCGGCGTAGAAATCCCGCACACAAAAGGCTTGCTCGGTCATTCCGATGCCGATGTGCTTCTACACGCAATTTGCGACGCAATGCTTGGCGCGTTAGCTCTTGGCGATATTGGAATGCACTTCCCGAACAGTGATGAAAAGTATAAAGACGCAGACAGTAGAAAGCTTCTTAAACATGTTGATGAATTAATTCATGCAAACGGTTACGAAGTTTCCAACATAGATTCTACCGTGCTGTTACAGCAACCAAAACTGTCTCCATATGTAAATGAAATGCGCAGAACAATTGCTGAAATAGTAAATCTTTCAGTTTCGCAAATCTCAATAAAAGCCACTACTACGGAAAGCCTGGGCTTTGTAGGCAGAGAAGAAGGCTGCGCCGCACATGCTGTTGTTCTTCTAAATAAGAACGAAAACTAATGCTTCAAGAAATCCTTTCATACATTAGTACGCTTGATCCGGTTGTAATTTATCTGGTTCTTTTCTTCTTCGCGTTCATAGAAAACATTTTCCCTCCATCACCAAGTGATGTTGTTTTGGTTATCGGTTCTACATTAATTGCTCACTCACCAATAGGATTTGTCCCAATACTTATAATCACAAGTGTTGGAAGCGGCGTTGGCTTTATTGTTATGTATTACATTGGTGAATTTCTTGGAGAGAAGTTAATCAGAAAGGGTAAACTGAAATTTTTGAAGAAAGAATCTTTGGAGAAAACTGACGAATGGTTTGCCAAGTATGGCTACAAGTTAATTTTGATAAATAGATTTTTGCCCGGCACACGAGCGGTAATTAGTTTTTTCTGCGGCGTTCACCGGCTGAAACCGGCTGAAACGTTTTTGTACGCTGCGTTAAGTTCGCTTGTGTGGAACGCAATTCTAATCTCTTTGGGAATTGCTCTCGGAAACAATATCGAACTAATTGATAAATATCTCGGCACCTATTCAAACATAGGTTTGGCAATAACGGCAATTGTAATTGGATTTATTGTTTACAAGTTTTGGAAAAAGAAAAAATCATAGTGATGAAGTTTTTTCGTAAATACAGAATTCCGCAAACGCCGGAACAGCGGAAAGAAAGAAACAAGCAATTGCTGTTAGCTTCACTTGGCGGAGTTTTACTCGGTCTATCTTTCCCGCCAATACCATTGCCGTTTTTAGCATTCTTTGCTTTCATTCCATTTTTCTCTGTTATAGAGCAGCGTAATTCTTTAGTATCAATAAACCGGATTTCATACGTCTTCCTATTTTTCTTTTGCTTGATTACACTTTACTGGGTTGGCAGCTGGACGAAAGAAGCCGATCCGTTTCTAATGATTTCCGGCGGATTGCTGCTCTTTGCAAATCCCGGCTTTTATTTAATTGCTACTTCACTCTATTTCCTAAGTACAAAAATCTTCTCAAAGAAAATCTCTCTTTTATTTTTTCCACTCTATTGGGTTTTCTTCGAATACATTTATTCGCTAACAGATTTGAAATTTCCTTGGCTTACGCTTGGAAACAGTCAAGCATACTTCAACCAGTTTATTCAAGTTGCGGATGTTGTTGGTGTTTACGGACTTACATTGCTCATTCTGTACATAAATATTTTTCTTTACTTCTCTTTGCAAGAACTCAAGAACACGAAAAAGATTAATCAGCGGTATCTGTTTGCCGCCTTGCTGCTTTTCTTTCTCCCAATGATATATGGTGGATATAAAACCGCCGCATACGATATCCCGCAAAAACAAATTAAAGTCGGTTTGGTTCAGCCCAATATTAACCCTTGGGAAAAGTGGAGCGGCGGAAGTATTAATGACCAGCTTAATAACTTGTTTGAGCTATCTAATAAAGCCGTACAAAAAGGTGCGAGAGTAATCATCTGGCCCGAAACCGCATTGCCATGCTATCTGCTTGGTGGAAACTACACTTACGAACTTGAACGCATACATCAATTTGTAAATGAAAAGAAAATTTCTCTTATAACCGGTATGCCGGATATAAATTTCTTTTTTGATATAAAGAATGCACCAAAAGGTGCCAAGCTTTTAAGAAGCGGCGAAGCGGCTTATACTTCATATAATTCTATCTTAACATTTTTGCCAAACTCACAAACAGTTCAGAAGTATCAGAAGAATCAACTCGTTCCATTTGGCGAGAAAGTTCCTTTTGTAGAAGACCTTCCTTTCCTTGGTGATTTTATTAAATGGGGAGTCGGCATCTCAAGCTGGAATGTTGGAACAGCGCAAAATGTTTCCGATTTGAATTACACTAAAGTTGGCGCAGTTGTTTGCATTGAATCAATTTATCCCGAATACATAACCAAACTTGTAAATAATGGCTCTGATTTTCTGGCTGTTGTAACTAACGATAGCTGGTATGGATATTCGAGCGGACCGTTTCAGCACAAAGAAATTTCCGTTCTTCGCGCAGTGGAGAATAGAAAGGCTCTTGTTCGCGCTGCAAACGGAGGCATTAGCTGCATAATAGATCCAATGGGAAGAACACTTTCAGAGACACAATTTTTTACAAGAGATGTTCTTGTTGGTTATGTTCCGGTTTGCGCTGAAAAAACTTTCTACTCAGAATTCCCGTTAGTCATTCCACTCATTGCCGTAGCTATTTCCTTATTTACAATTTTATTTCTCTTGCTTAAACCAATTTTCAAACTGATAAAGAAGAAGTCATGAAAACAATTATTGATTTACGAAGTGATACAGTAACAAAACCATCCGAAGCGATGCGCAAAGCAATGTATGATGCTGAAGTTGGCGATGACGTTTACGGTGAAGACCCAAGCACTATTAAACTGCAAAACTATGTTGCGGAATTGCTTGGCAAAGAAGCCGCGCTTTACGTTCCAAGCGGAGTTATGGCAAACCAAATTTGCTTAAATGTTCTAACCAATCCCGGCGATGAAGTTATTTGTGAAAAAGACGCTCACATTTTTCAATATGAATCCGGTTCTCCGGCAGCTCTTAGCGGATTGCAGTTAAGTTTAGTTGATGGTGTACGCGGAATATTTACGCCGGAACAAATTGAACCGCTTATCAGACCTACAAGTGCGTACTATATGGCTCGCACACGAGTTGTAGAAATTGAAAATACTCACAACCGCGCCGGTGGAACAATCAATCCGATTGAAAACATTAAAACAATTTCTGCATTAGCAAGAAAGCATAACTTGTATATGCATTTGGATGGCGCGCGTATTTGGAATGCCTCAGTGGAAACAAATATTTCTCCGGCTGAGTATGCAAGTCATTTCGATTCAGTTAGCGTTTGTCTTTCAAAAGGATTAGGCGCGCCAATTGGTTCTGTTTTAGTCGGCACTAAAGATTTTGTTAAAGAGGCTTTCCGTGTTCGCAAAGCTTGGGGCGGCGGAATGCGCCAGGTAGGTGTGATTGCTGCTGCCGGATTGTTTGCGGTGCGGAATAATATTCCCCGCTTAAAAGATGATCACGAAAAAGCTAAAATGCTCGCGAACGGATTATCTAAAATTTCAAGAGTGGAAATTCATCCGGAGTTTGTTGAGACAAACATTTTAATGTTTACACCAAAAGATATTTCGATAGAAGATTTTCAGCTTCAATGTAAGAATGCCGGTCTGTTGCTTGGTACTGGAAAGGTTGGGGAAATAAGAGCAGTTACTCATTTGGATGTTTCATTTGAACAGATAAATGAAGCTGTGAAAATTGTAGCAAGTGTTTTGGATAAATAAAAGAAGATCAAGAACAAGAGTAAGATCATGATTAAGAACAAAGCAAAAGGATGAGGTTTGGAAAAAGAAAATTACAAGCACAGCATTATAGAAGTTGTTCGCTTTCACGAAGTTGACATGCTCGGCGTTTGCAACAATGCTGTCTATTTCAATTATTTTGAAGATGCACGAATCAAATACGTCCAAGAGTTGATTAAGAATTATTCACTTAAAGAAATAATGGCCGGCGATTCATACTTCATTATGGCTCATAACGAAGCTGATTATATTGAGCCGGCACTTCTTGAAGATGAACTGCTTGTCTATACACGAATAAAGTTTGTTAAGAATTCTTCATTTGGATTCAGACATTTAATCGAAAAGAAAAGCAGCGGAAAGATAATTACAAAAGGGGGCGGTGTGTTTGTTCATATCAATAAGAAAACAAAAACACCACTTCAACTTCCAAAAGAATTCTATGAGGCAGTGCAAGATTTTGAGCCTGCTGTAGAAATTCTAAAATAATTAACGAGTTACAAAAAGTAGAAACGCTCCACCAATAATTGCTATTGTAATCCATCTTGCCCATAGCGGTTTTTCCCGCTTCAGAGTTCCCCAAACTTTTGCAACAACCATCATTAGCGCAACCATTATGATTGTTACTATCGAAGCTTCCAGAACATTTAATTTATCATCGTAAATAAAGGCAAGACTTTTTCCCGAAAAAATATCCCGGTAAAGCAATTGAAGATGAAGCCAGTAAACAAGCAATGATTCTCTGCTTACATCAAGCAGAATGGAATTATAGTTTGGCTTGTTACGCAGAAAATACCAGCCGCCACCGAGTAGTGCCATAATCACTCCGAGGCGTTCTATAAAGAAAAACGGATGTGGAATGATGGCAGCAAGATTCTCCGGAAGAAGAACGTTAATCATTAGCACGCCGCTGAAAAAGAAAGCTATGCCTATGATTATTAACTTTTTAGCGAATCTTTCTTCCGCATTGTTTTCACGCGCTTGCAAATAAAACTTTGCGATATAAGCGCCGCTAAAAATGAAACCCCACCAAGGAAAAATTGGGAATTGTGAATTGTGCATTCTGTTTAAATAATTTGCGAAGAAAAGCGGAATGTGCTGAGAGAAATCAATCTTCCAAGCCAACGGACCAAGTAACAAAATAATTAGTGTCATAACTCCGCTGAAATTGAAGAATGTTTTGTTGTTCGTAAAAACCATTCTTGCAATCAGAAGAACCAGCAAGCCGGAAGCAATAGTTTGCAGAACATCAACAGTAAATAGGCTGTTTAAATTAGCGAATGTAGCGTTGTTCAATAATTTTCTCAGAGAAAAAAACGGAATGTGAAGCGAGTAAGCCGCTAAAAAAACCATTCCAATTCTTGAAAGCCGTTTCCAAAAATCTTTACCAAATTTCCTTAAATCGCCTACACCTTTGGCAAGCACAAGCACAAAAACCATTCCGCTGGTAAATGTAAACGCAGGCGCTACCAATCCGTTTATAAAGTGAAGATAATTAAACCACCAGGCTTGCTTAATCTCCGGCAGCAATAGTGAATTGAAAACGTGCACTTCAATCATTACGACCAAAGCAAGACCTTTAAGCAGATCAATGAACAAAGCCCGGTTTTTAGCAGCCACTTGCTCTCCAAAAATTTCGTGAAAAGATAATGAGAATTTTATAACAAATCATTTTGAAATTTATTAGTTTGAAGAAAAAAAAATGGGGGTCATAATGAACCTTGTTTTTGATATTGAAACAGTTGGTTACGAATTCGAAAACCTTTCCGAAACACAGCAAGAATTCCTACTCCGGTACGCGGAACAAGAAACAGAGTCGGCTAAAAAAGAGACCATGATTGAAAGCGCCAAACGCTGCTTAAGTTTATATCCTTTTACGGCGAAAATTGTTTGTCTTGCAATGATGAACACCGAGACGAACAAAATAATGGTCTTGTTTGAAAACCAAAGCGAAGAAGCGTGGGAAGCTGAGGAAGAGGGAGTTATGTATCAATCCGCCTCGGAAGAAGAAATACTTACCCGGTTTTGGAAGTATTCGGCTAAAGCTGAAAAGCTTGTATCGTTTAACGGAAGAGGTTTCGATCTTCCTTTTATAATGATGCGCTCGGCAATGCTAAAAATTAAACCGAGTAAGAATTTCATTAAAAACAGATTTGATTCTTCGTCTCACATTGACCTTCTCGAACAATTCACCTTTTACGGTCTAACAAAAAAATTCAATCTGGATTTTTACTGCCACGCTTTTGGTATTGAATCGCCGAAAGAGCAAGGTATAACCGGAATGGATGTTAAAGAGCTTTACAAAGCCGGAAGAATCAAAGACATTTCTATTTACTGCGGCAAAGATGTTCGGGCAACATATCAACTTTACAAGATTTGGGATGAATATCTAAACCTAAAGTAAATAAACCGGTTGTGTGAATTAAAATTCGTGGGCACAAAAAAATTCACAGAACAATTTTTCGGGTTTGATTAATCAAACCCCTACATTTTTTTGTAGGGGCTTCATTCATGAAGCCCGCTTTTTAGACAAATCACCAATAAATCATGAGATTGAATCTAATCCACCCCGTGTAAATAAATATTTTTTTCTTTGGTTGACCATTATCGTTTGAAGGCTTATTTTGAATTAACAATGAGGAGAATAAAATGGCTTTCAATCATCTGATTCTGCTTTTAAACTCCCACCAAAGAGAAATTGCTCTATCGTATTACAATCAGGTTAAAAATTCAGACTACATGAAAACCTACCACTTGCTGGATCCGGAAAAAGTTATTGCTCGTGAAGAGGCTACTTATGTTCACTTAGCCGCATGGTTGAAGAGTGGTTCTCAAAACAGTGAGGCAGAAAAATTTTTTGAAAAAGTTGGCTCCGATAGGTACAAGGAAGGATTTCCACTATCGGAATTGAATTATGCACTCTTTATCAGCAAGAAAGCGTTTTATGAATTTATTAAGGGTCATCCTGAAATTTTAGATGGACTAAAACCTCAAGAAATAGTTGAGTATTTCGGTATTCTCAGCAACTACTTTGCGCTCGGTGGTTTTTACATGGTTCGCAGTTATATCAACACACTTTTCGAAAAGCTTGATATTAATGACCGGCTCTCACGTGAAGAGATGCACCAAATTTTGATTAGAGGCGCAATTGATGAAGAAGAATTAGACATGAGCGATTTTGTATGGAGACATGTTTGAAATAGACGAAGGAAAGTTTTAGTAGCACCAAACATTTTTCGGAACACTTCCTTTACGGTTATATAACAAATCAATAAACTAAAAGGAGTTCTCAATGAGCACGAAGAAAATGTTTATTGCTGTTTTAACTGTTTTCATTTTACTCGAAGTTACCGGCTTCATCATACACGGGCTGCTTCTCTCCAAAACTTATGAAGGCTTAGCTGCTGTTTTTCGTCCAATGGCAGAAATGAACGCGCTTATGTGGAGAATGTGGATAGCAGATGTAGTTTGGGCTTTCTTCTTCGTTTTTATTTTTAATAAGGGATTCCAAAACAAAGGTCTCATCGAAGGAGTGCGCTACGGAATTTATATTTCACTATTCATGAACTTTGTAACTGCTGTGGCGCAAAATGCCGTTTATCCGATTCCTTATACTTTAGCTCTTCAATGGTTTATTTATGGAACAATACAGAATGTGATTTTAGGTGTTGTTGTTGCCTATTTTGCTAAACCAACAGCAAAAGCAGCAGAAGCATAATTTTTTTACTTCTTTTAAGGGACGCCAATTTGGCGTCCTTTTTTTTAAGATCCAATCATTGTAAAAGTATTTATCTTTCCAGCATGACTTCAAAAAGAAATAATGATATTACCGCAGTCATTCTTGCCGGCGGCAAAAGCGCAAGAATGGGAACAGAGAAATCTTTGCTGACAATTTGTAGAGAAACCTTAATTGAAAGAGCAATTTCTCAATGTAAGATTTATTTTAGGGAAGTTTTAATTAGCACTAATGGTCCAGCCAGTTATGAGTTCACCAAACTGGAATGTATCTCAGATATTCATCCAAACCTTGGTCCAATTTCCGGCATTCATTCTGGATTGGTTAATTCCGGAACTAAAAAAATATTTGTTTATTCAGCAGATTTAATCTTTAGCGATGAAAGACTCGTAGAAACAATAATCGAGCATTCTTCGGGGAAACAAATTGTTTTGCCAATCGTAGATGAAATTCCGCAATATACTTTTGGCATCTATTCAAAATCTATTTTGCCGGATATTGAAAAAATGATTTTGTCTGAAGATAAGCCAACGCCCAAAAAGCTCATCAAAAAAGTTGATACCGAGCTTATAGATTTTAATAAATGTATTTATTTTGAGAGAGATAAATTTATCAATCTAAATACACCTGCCGATTACGAAAGGGCAAAATTGATTTTTGAGAAAGGGAACATAGAGTAAATGAAATCAAATCCGAAACTGAGATTTATTGTTACCGCATATGTATTAGTTGCGCTTGCAGTTTCATTTTTGCTTTATGGCATTTACATGTTCTTGAGTTCCTCTGTTGATGAGAAGATGAAAGATTATGAACAACGGAAGCAATACAGGCAATCTCAAGACAGTAAAAAAAATCGTTCGGCAAATGAGAAGTGTTTTGATTGCCATTCCGGCATGAAAGGATTCGAAGTATCTCATAATCCGGAAATCATCGGCTGCACATCTTGCCATTTAGGAAATGCTGCATCCGGTAAAAAAGAAATTGCGCATAGCGGAATGGTTTTGTTCCCCGGCAATTCATCGAATGTTGAAAAGACTTGTGGGCAGAATGGCTGTCATCCCCAGATGATTGCACGAATGCAGAATAACATTATGAACACAATGAATGGTGTTGTAAGCGTTGATAAATGGGTATTTGGTGAAGGTGCATCTCCGACCGCAAAATCGCCGGTTCAATTAATCGGAAACTCGCCCGCCGAAAAACATTTAAGAAATCTTTGCGCATCGTGTCATCTCTCAAATGAAAAAACAGAACTTGGACCAATAACAGAACTCTCGCGCGGCGGCGGTTGTTTGGCTTGCCATTTAAATTATACTCCCGATGCTGAATCTGAACTCGCAGAATATTTGAAGAAGAAAAAATCTAACGCAGATATTTCTTTGCATCCTCAAATTAATCTGAATGTTACAAACCGGCATTGCTTTGGCTGTCATTCCCGCTCAGGTAGAATTTCTCTAAGCTACGACGGCTGGCATGAGACGATTCTCAAACCGGAAGATGTTAAAGGAAAAATCGGCTTCCGAATTCTTGATGACGGACGTGTAGTTCAGCAAATCAAAAAAGATGTTCATTCTGAAAAAGGAATGATTTGCGTTGATTGCCATACATCTTACGAAATTATGGGTGATGGAACTTATGCTTTGCATAAAGAAGAACAAATGAAAGTGCAGTGTGTTGATTGTCATTTAATTGAGCAGCCCAAAACACAAAAGTTAGCAGAGTTCGATTTTGAGTCGAAGAAAATTTCTGAACTGTTAAATACTGCGGATAACCGGAAAAATTATTTAACTACAATCAAAAATGGATTTCCACTTGTAAATGTTTTTTACGAAAGCGGAATTGCTAAGCTTATCAAAAAATCTACAAAAAAAACCGTTCGGATTAAAGCTCCGGCAAATGTCTGTACAGAAGGAAAAGCGCATAAAGAGCTTTCATGTAATACTTGCCATAATTCGTGGACGCCGCAATGTGTTGGCTGCCATACCGAATACGATGAGAACAGTTCGATGTATGATTTGCTTGCAAACAAGGAAGCCAAGGGTGAATGGCTGGAGTTCGGGAAAAATTTCTTTGCTGAAGCGGCAACTCTTGGGGTTAAAGAACAGAAGAATGCGAATGGAAAAATCACTAGAGTGATTGATGAATTTACTCCGGGAATGATTCTTACAATTGACAAAATGGATGGCAGCAACAAAATTTTTAAGCGTTTGTTCGCGCCGGGATTTTCTCATACAATTAGAAAAGAAGCGCGTTCTTGCGAAAGTTGCCACAATAATCCGTTAGCACTTGGTTACGGTCGGGGCAAGCTTGAATATAAAATTGTTGACGGAAAAGGCACTTGGAAATTCACTCCGAAATTCCCGTTGATGAAAGAAGATAATCTTCCAGAAGATGCCTGGATTGGCTTTCTAAAAGAAGGAAAGGAAAATTCCGCAACGCGAGAGTATGCGCGTCCATTTTTGGTTTCTGAACAAAAGAATATTCTCACAGTTGGTTCTTGTCTAGTTTGCCATAAATCGGACACGCCCATAATGAAGGCAGCCATACTGGATTTTCCCAAAGTCATTATGCTGAAAAGCCAGAAGTGTGTACTACCGGGCTGGTAATTATCTTTTTAATAACCTTAGCAGTTAGCTATTAACGTAAGTTCACACCACTTTAATCCAGACCCAAACTCTGCTTTTTCTCACAAAAACGAAACTTTCTTAAAGAATTTTCTTGGATACGAGAATCTTTTGTTCGATTTTTACATCAAATCTTATAAAAAGTTGACATTATTGTCTGGCAAAGAAGTTGATATTTATAGATATCAACAATACTGAGTAAGGATGTTTCAGAATTTAAATCAAGACGAACCCATTTTTCCGATCAGAGCAGCAGCGCAACTCTTGAAAATTTCCGTTCACACGCTTCGAATGTATGAACGGGAAGGTCTAATAATTCCTTTTAAAAAAGAATCCAGCCATCGGCTTTACTCCCAGACCGATCTTAAAAGAATCGAGTGCATCCGCCGCGCCATTAACGAAATGAAAATCAGCATCAACGGAATAAAAACCATGTACTCTCTAATTCCATGCTGGGAAATTATGGGTTGTTCCGAAGAGAATAGAAAAAATTGCAAATCATACAACGAGCACAGCAAACCTTGCTGGGGTTACGCTCACGAGAAAAATGTTTGTGAAGAAAAAAAATGCCGCGATTGTGAAGTTTACAAAAAACATTCGCAATGCGGCGAGATTAAAGAATTAATTAAATCCATTTCGAGGTAAATGATGAATAGTATTTCTCGAAGAAAGTTCTTGAAGATTACCGGATTTTCAGTTGGAGCGGCAGCCGCTGCTACTGCGCTTAGTCCGATGATTAAAGGAGCGAATAGAATTAACAAAGAGAAAGTTAAAGGGATACAAAAAATTCCAACTTACTGCGACATATGTTTCTGGAAGTGCGGAACAGTTGCGTACTTAAAAGACGGCGAGCTTTGGAAAGTTGAAGGACATCCAAACGATCCGTTGAGTAAAGGAAGATTATGCCCGCGCGGCACCGGCGGAATTGGCGCTGTTAGCGATCCGGATAGACTACGTTCTCCGCTTATCAGAACTCGTGAACGCGGCGAAGAAGTTTGGAAAGAAGTTACCTGGGATGAAGCGCTCGGTTACATTGCTGATAAGATGCAGAAAATTAAAACACAGTATGGACCGGAATCGGTTGCATCTTTCTCGCACGGAATTGGCGGCAACTTTCTGAAACACACACTTAAAGCATACGGCGCGATTAACTTTGCAGCCCCATCATTCGCCCAATGCCGCGGTCCGCGCGATGTAGGCTTCGAATTAACTTTTGGTGAAGCGATTGGTTCTCCGGAAAGAACAGATATTGAAAACGCAAAATGTCTTGTTCTCATCGGCTCGCATCTTGGCGAAAACATGCACAATACACAAGTGCAGGAATTTGCGAACGCTGTTCAGAATGACGCAAGCGTAATTGTTGTTGATCCGAGATTTTCCGTTGCCGCATCCAAAGCAAAATATTATTTACCGATTAAACCGGGAACAGATATTGCGCTTCTTCTCGCTTGGATGAATGTAATTGTTTCTGAAAAACTTTATGATGTTGATTACGTTTCTAAGTATGGTTTTGGTTTCGAACAATTTGCCGCTGAACTTTCTGCGTACACACCGGAATGGGCTTATACGGAAACCGGAATTGAACCGGAATTAATTCGTGCAAGCGCGAGAGAAATGGCAATGCACAAACCGGCAACTCTTGTTCATCCCGGTCGCCACGCAACCTGGTATGGCGATGATGCACAGCGAAGCCGCGCAATTGCATTGTTAAATGCGCTCCTCGGAAGCTGGGGCCGCAAAGGAGGATTCTTCTATCCTGCAAGTTATTCGCTGCCCGGTTATCCTTATCCAGCCTATCCAACTTCAACAAAAGAAAAATTAGATAATCCCGGAAAGAAATATCCTTTCGCTTCGGAAGAAATTACAACCGGAATTCGTGAAGCCACAATAACAGAACAGCCTTACCCAATTAAAGGATGGTTTATTTACGCGACAAATTTAATTCATGCGTTGCCGAATCAAGAAGAAACAATAAAGGCGATTCAGAATTTGGATTTGATGGTTGTTGTAGATGTAATCCCGAGTGAAATTGCCGGTTGGGCTGATGTTGTTCTCCCGGAATCTGTTTACTTAGAACGTTACGATGATTTGCACATGTCGGCTTTCAAAGAAACATTCATTGGAATCCGTCAGCCGGTTGTGGAATCTCCGGCAGATCAAAAACCAAATTGGTGGATTGCTAAAAAGCTTGCTGAAAAATTAGGACTTGGAAATTATTATCCGTGGAATCATGTAGAAGATTATTTAGATCATAGATTAAAAGCCGGCGGCTTGAGTTTGGAACAGTTGAAGAAAGAAGGAATTATCCGCGGACCAAAACCGCCAATCTATTTTGAAGATGGAATTGTTCCTGAGTTTCCAACTCCATCCGGTAAAATTGAATTCTATTCTTTGCAGCTTCAAGAAGCGGGATTTGATCCGGTTCCAAAATTCAAACGTCCCGAACAAGCGCCGAGCGGTTATTACAGATTACTCTTTGGCCGCGCGCCGGTTCATTCTTTCAGCCGTACTCAATCCAACAGAATACTGATGGATATGATGGAAGAAAATGAGGTTTGGGTTAATCAAGATGTAGCAGAAAAATGGGGATTGAAAAACGCTCAGCATGTTCGTTTGAAAAATCAAGATGGCGTAGTGAGCAATAAAATAAAAGTAAAAGTAACAGAAAGAATTAGAACAGACTGCGTTTACATGGTTCACGGATTTGGACACAACAGCAAAATGCTGAAAGGCGCATTCGGCAAAGGCGCCAGCGATGCCGGATTAGTTACAAAATACGCTACTGATCCATTGATGGGAGGAACCGGCATGAATGTGAACTTTGTAACTTTTGAGATGGAGGCATAACGTGGCAAGATATGGAATGGTGATAGATACTAAAAAATGTGTCGGTTGTATGGATTGTGTTGTCGCTTGCAAGACAGAAAACAACGTTCCCGAAGGACACAACAGAGATTGGATTGTAACAGTAGCTAACGGAAAATTTCCGGATGTAAATCTTGAAATACAAAGTCAGCGCTGCAACCATTGCGATAACACTCCTTGCGTTGCTTGCTGTCCAACCGGCGCCAGTCATGTACACGATGTTGGCGGAGTTGTTTTAGTTGAACACAACATGTGCATTGGCTGCAAAGCTTGTTTAGCTGCTTGTCCTTACGATGCAAGATTTGTTCATCCTGATGGCTATGCCGATAAATGTACTTTCTGTATTCACAGTGTTGAAAAAGGAGAACTGCCGGCGTGTGTTAGCGTTTGTCCAACGCATTGCATGTACTTCGGCGATCTTGATGATCCGAATAGTGAAGTAAGTAAGTTGATCGCTTCAAGAAAGAATCATCCGTTGATTCCTGAAGCCGGTACAAAACCAAGAATATTTTATTTGACGTAATTCTGAGGAGTTCCGAAAACTTTCGGGACGACGAAGAAACTCAAGACAGATTAAATGGAAGAAAGATTAGCTGGCATTTAATGGCATGAGATTCTTCTTCCCGCTAAAGCGGGATTCAGAATTTAAAAAGGAGTAAAAATGCAAGAATTAACAACTACTCGTCATAATCCGCAGATTGATCCGACTATGCATGTGTGGGGTTGGGAAATTCCGGTCTATCTTTTTTTAGGCGGATTGGTTGCCGGAATGATGATCATAAGCGGCTATTTTATTTTTAGTAAACGATTCAAAAACAAAGATTGCGTAACGTACACTTTGCCAATCATAAGTTTGATTCTGTTGAGCTTAGGAATGTTTTCTCTATTCCTCGACCTAGAGCACAAGTTTTTTGTTTGGCGCTTATACACAACTTTCAAAATTTCGTCACCAATGTCCTGGGGCGCATGGATTCTAATTTTAGTTTACCCGGTGATTATTGCTAACATGCTGATGGATCCGCCAAAATTTATTGCAAGCAAATTTCCTCAGCTGCATAAAATCAAAGACTACATTCATGAGCGGCCGGCATTAATCCAAAACATTGGCGTAAGCAATATGCTTCTCGGCGGAATGTTAGGCGTTTATACTGGAGTCCTTCTGAGTACAATGGGTTCGCGTCCATTGTGGAACAGCTCAATGCTGTGGGTTTTGTTTTTAGTTTCCGGATTATCAACAGCAGCAGCACTTGTTCATATGATTGCAAAAGATGTTGATGAAAGAGAATTACTTGCTAAAGCAGATAATGGTTTTCTAACTATCGAAATTTTTGTATTAGGATTATTAATCATTGGACTGCTTACATCTTCTGCTGTTCACATTAATGCGGCAAAACTTTTAATAGATGGACCATACGCTCCCGCATTTTGGGTTTTTGTTGTTGGTATGGGAGTAGTAATTCCATTGATTATACAACTGCTCGCTGTTAATCATAAAATAAAACATACACCAATTGCGCCAATTATGGTAATTGTCGGCGGATTGATCTTGAGATTTATAATTGTTCAAGCTGGTCAGTATAGCCATTACTTGAATGCACATTTTAGGTGAGTCAATTCTGAGGAGTTCGAAGAATTCGGAACGACGAAGAAACTCCTACTTAAAGAGTAGAAGAAAGAAATGGAAAAACATTACGTCTACATAATGAGTAGCAAAGCCAAAGTACTTTATGTGGGTATGACAAATAATTTACCAAGACGAATGTATGAACATAAAAATAAAATGAATTTTGGCTTTACAGCAAAGTATAACGTCAATCAGCTCGTTTACTTTGAAGAAGTTGAAAAAAGAGTATCTGCTCTTAAGAGATAGAAACAAATTAAAGGTTGGTTAAGAAGTAAGAAAATCGAATTAATTGAAAAAAAGAACCCAGCATGGAATGACTAAATTGATGACTTCCTTGATAAGATTCTTGGTAAAGAATAAAGGCAAAAGTTGTAGCTATTAATACATAAAATGTTAGGAGATTCTTCTTCCCGCCGAAGGCGGGACTCAGAATCAAAATAGGAGATAATATGACAAAAGAAAAAACCTACGAACCAAAGCCTTACTCAAATCCATATTTGGTCGGATTGAGTTTAGGTCTGGTTCTATTAGCAGCTTTTTTAATTATGGGGCGAGGACTAGGAGCCAGCGGTGCAGTTTCAACTGCTGTTGCTGTTGGTGTTTCCAAAGTAGCGCCTGAACATGCATCCCAAAATAATTTCTACAAAGAATATCTTGGAGACGAAGCAGCTAATCCTTTTAAAGATTGGCTTGTGTTTCAAATTCTTGGAGTTATAGTTGGCGGATTCATTTCCGGAATGTTAACACATAGAGTAAAGGTTACAGTTGAAAAAGGTCCGAATATTTCTGTTAGGAACAGATTAATCTTAGCGTTTGTCGGCGGTGGATTTATCGGCTTTGGTGCAAAAATGGCTCGCGGATGTATGAGTGGGCAAGCGCTTACCGGCGGAGCTTTTCTTAATCTCGGTAGCTGGGCTGCAATGATGGCAATTTTTGCCGCAGCATACGGTGTAGCATATTTTGTAAGGAGACAATGGTTATGATGCCCTATTTCAAATTTGATTACTTCAGCGTTGATTTCAGTTTAGTCATCGCATTCGTTATTGGTATTGCGTTTGGTTTCGTTCTCGAAAGAGGCGGATTCGGCAACGCAAGAATTCTTGCCGCGCAATTTTATTTCTCAAACATGCGTGTTCTTAAAGTAATGTTCACGGCAATTATTACCGCGGCTATCGGATTATTCTATTTCACTTGGATGGGCTGGCTGGATTTATCACTCGTTTATACTACAGATACTTTCCTCATTCCACAAATAATTGGCGGTGCGTTTTTAGGAATTGGATTCATCGTCGGCGGTTACTGTCCCGGAACATCTTTTGTCTCAGCTTCCACCGGAAGAATTGATGGAATGGTTTACATACTCGGAATCTTCTTCGGCATTTTTGTTTTTGGAGAAACTTTACCTCTGTTCGAAAGTTTCTTTAACTCAACACCAATGGGAAGAGTTACGCTAAATGAATTTTTCGGTCTATCACATGGATTAACATTGTTCTTAGTTGTGTTGATGGCTCTCGGCGCATTTGCTGCTGCTGAGTGGGGAGAAAAAATTATGGCAAAGAAAAACGGAAGAGGTGCCGAATGAAAGAAAGACTTATGAAACTTAGCACACCATGGAAACTAGCAATTCTTGCCGGACTACTTGGCTTTATCGCGTTACTAATCGGCAATCCGTCTAATAGAAATGTTATTGATGTAAACGCAAAAGAGATGGCTTTAGCTACTGTAAAAAATCATGATAGAATTGATGCGATGACACTTGCAGATTGGCTGATAAAAGAAAATGCGGATTACACTCTTGTGGATTTGAGATCAGAAAAAGAATTCGGCGAGTATAACATTCCTACTTCTGTAAGCATACCAATCGAAAGTATTCTTAATTCCGATTTGATGCGTAACCAAAAAATACTGTTATATGGAAACGATGATGTGGCTTCTGCGCAAGCATGGTTTATCTTAAAAAGCTCTAACTACAAAGCAGTTTACATTTTAAAAGGTGGACTGAATGCATGGAAGAATGAAATCCTTTTTCCAAAACTTGATGCTTCTGCAACGGCAGAACAAACCACAGCTTTCGAAAAAGTAAAACAAGTTTCACTTCACTTTGGTGGAACGCCGCAAATAATTTCCGGAGGCACTGCAACAACTGTTGCTGCGCAAACAACTGTAGCTCCAACAATGCCAAAATTAACAGCTCCGGCTGGTAAAGTTGGCGGTGGCGCAAAGAAAAAGAAAGAAGGATGTTGATACGTAATAAATAGAATAGATTCTGTTTCAAGTAACGCACATTCAAATACTAAATGGAGTTGAAATGAAGTTGTTAAAAAGTATCTCTCTTATCGCAATAGTTGCATCAACGCTATTCGCTCAATCGGGAACAAGGCTGGTTGGTTTCGACGCAAAATCTTTGGGAAGAGGCGGAACATCAATCGGCGTGTTCGATTCACCTGAACTTATGATGAGCAATCCCGCCGGATTGTCTTTCGTAAATCAATCAATGCTGAATGTAGATGTCTCTGCAATGTTTCCTGCTTTACATTTTCAGAACAAATTAAACAATGTTGATGGAGACAATAATGTGTTTCCGCTTCCATCCGCATCTTATGTTCGCAGCTGCGATTGCAGTGATTTCACCTGGGGCGTTGGTTTCTTTACCGCCGGTGGAATGGGCGCAGATTATAAACTCAACCACGCTCTTTACGGAACAACAAAACAAGAGTATCATTCTAAATTAGCTTCTATGCAAGGCGGGCTGAGCGCGGCTTACAAGTTCAGCGAGCATTTTTCTGTTGGCGCAAGCTTGCACATGGTTTACAGCATGCTGGAATTCTCTATGCCGTTTTCCTTGAACCCACTTGCAATGCAAGGTGTAGCAATGCCGGGTATGACATTCGGACAAATGTTTGCGGCACCAAATTCCATGGGCGGATTCGGTTATGATGAAGTTACTGCTGCCGCTAAGATGACAGACCTTACCGCAATTGGCTTTAACGGAAAAATTGGTTTGGCTTACAAAGTTGATAACAAACTTTCTTTTGGTCTAAGCTATACTTTACCAACCTCGTTAACATACACCGGCGGAAAAGCTACAATGGACATGACCGCGCAGCTTAATGATGCGTTTGGCAAAGCAGTTATGGGATGGATGATGCAAAATCCGGGAAAGACTCAGCAACAAGCTCAAGACGCAATTATGACTCAATTTGCTCAACTTGGAATTGATATGAGCAAAGGTGTTGTTGCTAATTATGATTTAGATGTTGATTTAACTTTTCCATCATCAATAGGATTTGGTGTTTCTTACAGAGCGACAGATTGTTTATTGCTAGCTGCCGATGTTGAATATTTAATGTGGGAAAATGCATTTGATAAAATGACTTTGAAGTTAAAAAACGGAAACAATTCGAACATCAATAAAATGATGGGAAACGCCGGAAC
Source organism: Stygiobacter sp. RIFOXYC2_FULL_38_25 (assembly GCA_001803165.1). GTDB lineage: Bacteria > Bacteroidota > Ignavibacteria > Ignavibacteriales > Melioribacteraceae > Stygiobacter. The sequence goes on from MHAZ01000017.1 coordinate 294,281, forward strand.
ATTTAATATTGAATTTCCAATGAATTGGGAAAACTCTTTGATGTTGAAAATCGGTGGTGAGTATTTGGCAACCAAAGAATTGACTTTGCGTCTTGGCTACGCTTACAATTCAAATCCGGTACCGGAAGCAACAATATTCCCAATCTTTCCGGCTATTGTAGAAAATCATATCATGGCTGGACTTAGCTATAAAGTTTCTACGCCTTTAACAATCAATGCGGCGTTCGAAATGGCATTGAATAACTCACTTAAGGCAAGCAACCCGAGCTTAATTGCTAATGAATATGATGGAAGTACAAGCGAGCTTTCAACAACGTTGATTCATATTTCGTGCAGTTACGCTTTCTAGAGACAGATTATGAATAAGAGCATGAGCAAGAAAAACAAACTAACTTGCTCGTGCTCTTAACCTTATTCTTTAGTTAATCTTGCTCTGATCTTCTTTAACCGCTAATCACCAATGCTTGTCTAATGGATTCTTTGTAGCGTCTTGGATTATAACTTTATGACGGAAGTAGAGGATTAAATACCTCGTCGAATTTTAAAAAGCCCTTCCCTTTGGGAAGGGTAGGGATGGGCTTTTATTCTTTCAGTTCAAAAATTTCGTAATCGTTTTGCAAACCATAATGCTCAATAAACTTTTCCAGAATAGAATCCCGGACAACACACAAAATCTTAGAGTGGATATTTTCTCTTTCGGAAAGCAATTTGGAAATAACCGGTTCAAGTCCTTTCCCTTGTAATTCAAGGGGACCAATTTCATCAACTATAATCCAATCAAGATTTTTCGCAGCGTAATCACTAAGGATTTTTTGCGACCAAGCGAAAGTTTGATTGCTGAAATTGTATTTGCCGATTGATGTAACATTTTCAGTTTCAGAAGTCTCCAGCGGCTTTAGTGTTCTGGAGCCGATATGATAAACGAAACGCTTATCATCAATAACCGGCTGGAAAATCCCGTCAATGTTTTTCTGTGAAGTTGCCCAGCGCATTAAGCGCGTTGTTTTTCCGGTTTTAATTTTGCCGGTAACGATTTTAATCTTGTTCATTTGTAAGGTCTATTATTAAAAGCAATGCAAGTGAGTTAGAAAGAAATCTATAGACACGTTTAACACCAGCATGTTCAGCAGATTGATTCCAACAGTAGTTAACAACTTTTTTGAATGCCGGGAATTGCGCTGTTATCTTATTCACCTCCGAAGCGTGTTCAAATTTTCTCTTTTCAATAAACTTCTTGAAATGCTTAAGAATAAAAGGAGAAATGATTTTGAACCAAATTAATGTTATCGCTATGGAACGGATAATCATAATGAAAATGTTTGTTGAAGTTGATTTACCAAGCTGGGGAAAGATGTAAGAAAGTATAACAAGTATTAACGAGAATGTTAAAATTATTATTCCAGATTTTCTTTGCCACCATCTTCTTTTCTTCGAATGCTTACGTGGTTCAAAAATCGGATTGTCCGGTGAATTTTTCAAAACATTTATATCGAATGAAGCGGTTTTGCGTTCTAACCACTTATCAATTCTGTTTGCTTTTATTCCAACATACAATCCGCCTATAACATGTATTGCCGCGTAAACGGAAACAATAATCAGCGAAGCGCTTGGCGTGTGTAGATGATTGAGAAGAGGCAGTTGAGCGAGAATAAACTTCACGAACGAATCTATTGATTCCCAAAATGCGTTACCGAACATGAATGTGATAATGAAAAGTTTTTGGAACGCACTAAAAGACAAAGTTATCATTCCTAATAGAATTGCCGAGAATCTGTAAGAAGGAATAAACCGGAAAAATAGATAACCCAAACCACCTTGCAGCGACACGGCAAAATAAGAGTTGAGCGGAATGAATGGTGTAACTACTGCTTTAATAAGAATTACAACCAAAGTTGATTTAAGAATTTGCGATGGAGATTCTGCGTAGCGTGCGATCAGTGAAATAAAAAATACCGCCGCGCCGCCAATCAGTAATCCGGTGAGAGGAACTTTGAGAATGTGTAATATTCCTCCGAGAGCGGCTTCGCTAAATCCCCAAAGGGCGGTAAGCCGTTGTACATCTAATTTCAGAGAAGTCCCCCGATGTATTTCATTCACACTATTTGCCTTTCTTCTGGTCGAGTATATCGTCAATCCAGCTCATCACAGCCATTGCATTTGGAAAGCCGAGCGTTGGAATAGCAAGCAACGCAATTTGGCGAATTTCATTTTTCTTCAAACCAAGTTTCAAGCTTTTCCTAACTTGAGCGTGGGTCGCGCCTTCGGAACGGGCGCCGGCGGAAAGAGCAAGTTTTACCAGTGCACGTTCTCTTTCATTTAACGAACCTTCTTTGTGAATTGCATCGCCGAGCTGTTCATAAGCTGTTGCAATTTCGGGATACTCTTTTAGAAATCTTTCAAAACGTTTTGGAAGGTTTGCCATTTGAACCTCTGTTTTCTTATCGCAAATTAATTCATTCCTAATCTTGCTGCAATAAATACTGATACAACTTTCTCTAAACCGAAATGGGAAATACAAGGATAGGAGAATATTAACATGATAATAGTTTTAATGAGCAATAAAATTCACCCGATTGTGAATTGTTTTATACCGTCCCCAAAGGGACTTAACAAATATTGTGCTCATTATTCTATAAAGATGTCGCTCCCAACGGAGCTAAAAATTCCGTAGAGATAGAATATCTATAAATAAAGAATACCAAATAAACCAAAGTCCCTTTAGGTGGATGTCGCATAATTAATGAATCAAAAATATATCTGTGTAAACCTGTGCTGAGTGTACCGAAGCATCTGTTAAATCCGCGTCATCCGCGTGCTATTTCTGTCGAAATAATTAATTATGCGACATCCTCAGTTAGGGACGTTATACAATGCGGAAATGCGTTTTTCTTTCTACGTCCAAACTGAATATATTTGAAAAGAGGAAACGCAGTATTTCACTAAAAGGAGTAGTCTTGAAGATTCTTGTCACCGGCGGGGCTGGATACATAGGTTCTCATTTCGCAAAGTTTTTAATAAAGAATAATCATGAAGTTTGCGTGCTTGATAACTTGAGCCGCGGACATAAACAAGCCGTTGATGCAAACGCAAAATTTGAACAAGCGGATTTACTTAATCCGGAAAGCTTGCATCTCGCAATAAAATCATTTCAGCCGGAAGCGGTTGTTCACTTTGCTGCACTGGCTTATGTGGGCGAATCAGTTGAAAAACCGGAAATGTATTATCTCAATAATGTTGTTGGCAGTTATAATCTAATTCGCGCTTGTGTAGAAAACGGAGTTAAGAATTTTGTGTTCTCTTCAACTTGTTCAATCTATGGTAATCCTTTTAAAGTTCCTATTTCGGAAGAACAAGTTTCAAATCCGATAAATCCTTACGCTAACACAAAGCTAATTATTGAAACACTACTACATGATTTTGAAACTGCTCACGGAATGAAAAGCGTTTGCCTTCGTTACTTTAATGCTGCTGGCGCTGATCCATGCGGTGAAATTGGTGAAAGCCACGAACCGGAACCTCACTTAATTCCTTTGGTGATTTACACCGCTCAGAAGAAGCGGGAAAAGATTTTAGTCTTCGGAAATGATTATGATACAGCAGACGGAACTTGCATTCGCGATTACATTCACGTAAATGATTTGGCGGATGCTCACTTGCGTGCTCTAAATTATTTGGCTGATGGCGGTGAATCAACAATAATTAATCTTGGAACCGGAGATGGAAATTCTGTTTTGGAGATAATTGAAAAGACGAAGCAAATTACCGGCAAAGATATTCCGGTTGAAATTGTTGGGCGCCGTGCAGGCGATCCGGCAATTCTTGTTGCCGTTAATAAGAAAGCTAAAAGTGTTTTAGGCTGGAATCCCCAATCTGGCATTGATGAAATAATTAAAACAGCGTGGGCATGGCATCAAAACCCGAAGTATTAGGAGTGTAAATGAATTTTGAAAAAGTATTTATAGATGGCTTATTAGTTGTTCAACCAGATGTCTTCCTCGATGAGCGCGGCTATTTCTTTGAATCATTCAATAAAGAAAAATATGTTGATGGAGGAATCAATTTTTCGTTTGTCCAGGATAATATCAGCAAATCAAAAAAAGGAACGGTACGCGGATTGCATTACCAAGTCGGTGAATCCGCTCAAGGAAAACTTTGCAGCGTTATTGTTGGTAAAGTGTTGGACATTGCTGTTGATATTCGCTTCGGCTCGCCAACGTTCGGCAAATATTATTCATTGGAATTGAATGAAGAAAAGAAAAACCAACTCTGGATTCCTCCCGGATTTGCTCATGGATTTTCCGTTTTAAGTGATGATGCAATTTTTAGTTATAAGTGCACTAATATTTATAATAAGCAAGCAGAGCGTTCAATTCTTTACAATGATGAAATGCTGAAGATAGATTGGAAGGTTGAAATGCCAATCGTCTCACCAAAAGATTTACTTGCGAAAAAGTTTTCTGAAATCGAGAAAGATTTTATTTATCAAACCGAAAGAGGGTAAAATGAAATTAGCAGTTATTGGAACCGGATATGTAGGATTAGTAAGCGGAACGTGTTTTGCGGAAATGGGAAATCATGTTGTTTGTGTTGATAACGACCAAGACAAACTGAAAAAACTAAATGCCGGTGAAGTGCCTATTTATGAGCCCGGGTTAGATATTTTATTCCACAGAAATGTTGAAAAGAAAAGATTGGTTTTTACTGATGATCTGAAATCGGCTGTAAATGAAAATGATGTAATATTTCTATGTCTTCCAACACCGCAAGGAGAAGACGGCTCTGCTGATTTGAAATATGTTTTTGCTGTTGCTGAATCAATTGGGAAAATTCTTCAAAAAGCCGGTGATAAAAATTTTAAGGTGATCGTAAATAAAAGTACTGTTCCGGTAGGAACAAGCCGCTCGGTTACAGATATTCTTAAGAAATATGGCATTGTAAAATTTGATGTTGTTTCCAATCCGGAATTCCTTCGCGAAGGTTTTGCTGTTGATGATTTTATGAAACCGGATAGAGTAGTTGTTGGCGCAAGAAACGAAAAGTCATTCGAGATGATGCGCGCGTTGTATGAGCCGTTTGTTCGTCAAGGGAATCCAATTTATGAAATGGAACCGGAGAGTTCGGAAATAACTAAGTATGCCGCTAATTCTTACTTAGCTATGCGAATTACTTACATGAACGAACTTGCAAATTTCTGTGAGAAAGTTGGTGCTAATGTTGACATGGTTCGTAAAGGAATGGGAGCCGATACAAGAATTGGCAAACGATTTCTTTTCCCGGGTATTGGTTACGGCGGTTCATGTTTTCCTAAAGATGTGAATGCGTTAATTAAAACGGCTGATGATTATGAATCGCCGATGAGAATTTTGAAAGCGGTTGATGATGTAAATAAAGCTCAGAAGTTAATACTTGTTAAAAAGGTATTGCAGCAGTTTGACATGGATATTAAAGGAAAGAAATTTGCGGTTTGGGGATTGGCATTCAAACCTAACACAGATGATATGCGGGAAGCTCCTTCAATTTACATCATTCGTGAGTTAGTTCGGTTAGGCGCAAAAGTAGTTGCATACGATCCGGCAGCAATTGAGAATGCAAAGTTTTATCTGAAGGATACTTTAGAGTACAGTCAAGATCAGTATGGAATGTTAAAAGATGCTGATGCTTTGTTAATGCTTACTGAATGGAATGAATTTAGAAATCCCGATTTTGAAAAAATAAGCTATCTCTTAAAAAATAAAATCATCTTTGATGGTAGAAATATATTTGAAGTGAAAAAGATGGAAGAGTTGGGCTACGTTTATCATAGCATTGGTCGCAAAACAATTTCATAGTGTCTTTACTCTTCTTGCTCATGCTCTTAATCGTGATCTTGATCTTCTTCTAAAACATTAAAACCGATCAGGATTAAGAGCAAGAGTAAGATCAAGATTTAGCTTGCCAGAATCTTCTCGTAATATTCAATATATTTTGGCAGCACAAGTGCTTTGTCAAAATGATTTACCGCGCGGTCGAGTGAATTCTTCGCGAAGATATTATACTTCTTTTCATTGGTCAGCAAATCAACAGCATACTTAGACATTCGTTCAACATCTCCAATTTCTGCTATGTAACCCGTTTCATTATGGATGACTAATTCCGGTAATCCGCCAACCGAACTACTAATAACGGGTTTGCCGCATGCCATTGCTTCAAGCGCGGAAAGTCCGAAACTCTCTGATTGCGACGGCATAAGGAATATATCTGCCGCATTTAAAATTTCTGCAAGTGCATCTTGCTTACCAAGAAAGATTACATCTTTATGAATATCAAGCTCGCGCGCTAAACGCTCGCACTCGCTTCTATCCGGTCCATCACCAACCAGAACTAATTTTGCCGGGATTTCTTTTTTCACTTTCTCCAAAATCCTAATTGTATCCGGCACTCTTTTAACCGGGCGGAAATTTGATGTGTGAACCAAAACTTTTTCACCGTTTGGTGCAATATGCTGACGGAAAACATCGCTTGGCTGCGGCTTGTAAATATCCAGATCAATAAAGTTGTAGATCACTTCAATCTCTTTTTGGATATTATAGTTAGTTAGAGTTTTTTCTTTTAGAAAACGGGAAACTGCCGTTACGCCGTCGCTCTCTTCAATGCTGAATTTTACCAGAGGCATAAATGAAGGTTCAAGTCCGACAAGTGTAATATCAGTTCCATGAAGTGTTGTAATAAACTTTATGCTTTTATTTGTTTTCTCTAAAACTTTTCTCGCCATGTAAGCGCTCACCGCGTGAGGAATAGCGTAATGAACATGCATCAAATCAAGCTTTTCGTATTCAATAACTTCCAACATTTTGCTGGTAAGTGATAAACCGTAAAGCGAATGCTCGAACAAAGGATATGTGCTCATTTCTACTTCGTGGAAGAAAATATTTTCTACAAAGCGGTTCAAACGGCGCGGTATTGCATAGCTGATGAAATGTACCTGATGACCCAGTTTTGCCAAAGCCAAGCCTAATTCCGTTGCTACAACACCGCTTCCGCCGTATGTCGGATAACAGGTAATGCCAATTTTCATTTTAATCTCTAAAAAGTTTGAATGGTCTTTTATATCTTAGACAACAAATAATATAATCTACTCAGTTCAAAATACATCTTTTTTGAGCGAATGAAAATTCTATTAATAGGACACTCGATAATTGATCATCTTGAAAATCAAGAGAATGCTTATCCAGGTGGAGTATATTATTCCACGCTGGGATTTCTCTCTTACCTTAAACCAAATGACCGGTTAGCACTTCTAACCGGCAAGAATTCTAAAAGCTTTGCTCTATTTGAGCGCCTTTATTCAAAAGTTGATCTTTCACTATCTGATGATGTTCTGGAAATGCCTGAGGTTTTTCTGCATACTTCCGGTAAATCCGAGAGAAGAGAAGTTTACAAAAACATCGCGGAAAATTTGAGTTTCGCTAAATTGGAAAATCTTTCTCAGTTCGATGGAATTCTGATTAACATGATAACCGGTTTTGATATTTCATTAACACAGCTAAAATGGTTAAGAGAAAGTTACACCGGACTGATTTACCTTGATGTTCATACGTTATCACGCGGATTGGATGAAAACGGGAAACGGGAATTCAGACCAATTCCAAATATTGAAGAATGGCTTAGCTGTATAGATTTTCTTCAATGTAATGAAAGTGAACTGAAAACAATTTATGATTCTGCCATCGAAGAAAGTGCGGCTGAATGGATTCTACACCGGGGAGTAAAAACAGTAATTATAACTAAAGCTGAGAATGGTGTTGTTGCTTATTTCCGAAAGGGAGAAGAAATAGACTACTTGAAAATCAATGGAGAAAAAATTGTAGTGAAAAACACGATTGGATGCGGCGATGTTTTTGGGGCTACTTTCTTTTCTTCCTATATTCGCAACCGCAACAACAAGCTTTCTTTGGAATTTGCAAACCATGCCGGCGCTGTTGCTGCGTCAACTGTTGATTTATTTAATTGTGCGAGACTTCCTTTATAATGATTTCGACTGACTTGATAAAAAAACGTATTCTAATTATTGGCTCAAATGGAATGTTGGGTCAACGCCTTGTTGAATTTTTTTCATCACTAACTGATGTAGAGTTGATGTGTTCTTCTAATGAGGACGCCTCATTAACACCAAACGTACAATACTCGCAAGTTGATATCACTAAAAAGAATGATGTAAAAGAACTTATTCTTGGTTTCTTTCCGGATTTTGTTATTAACACTGCTGCTTATACCAATGTTGATAAAGCCGAAACCGAGAGGGAAATAGCTTGGAAAGTAAATGTTGTTGGAGTTGAAAACATTGCTCTTTACAGTTGGACGATTGATGCGCACCTAATTCACATTTCAACAGATTATATTTTTGATGGGAAGAATGGTCCTTATTCCGAGAACGATAAACCTAACCCGATTGGTTATTACGGCAGATCGAAGTTAGCCTCAGAAAATTCCATTCGTTCGAGCGGAGTTAGATTTACGATTTTGAGGACAAATGTTTTATATGGTCCGGCAAAGTATAGCCGCCCGGATTTTGTTAAGTGGGTAATTTCTTCTCTTAGGGATAAAAAGGAAATCCGAATTGTAACCGACCAGATTAATAACCCAACTTATATTGATGATCTGGTTTCCGGAATACAAAAAATCTGCGAAACGAAAAAAGAGGGTGTTTACAATCTTGGCGGACAAGAATTGCTCTCAAGGTTCGATTTTACGCTTCGTATTGCAAAGTTTTTTGAATTAGATGCACAGCTTGTAAGACCCATTCTCACTCAAGAGCTTAACCAACCGGCTACACGCCCTTTGAACTCCGGGATTATCAATCTTAAGGCTGAAACTGAGTTAAATTACAAACCCCGCTCTATAGAAGAATCTTTGGCGCAGATGAAAGCCGAACTTAATCTGTAAAACTCTTCCCGTAATTAATCTTAGATTCTCAAAAAAGATGATTGACAAAATCCTCTAATATTCTCAAGTTTAAACAAGAAGATTACTCACACATCAATTAAGGAGGAACAAATGAAGAAAGCCTTTTTATCTATCGTTGTATTGTTATTTGCTTATTCGTTGAGTTACGGACAAGTTCAGGTTCAAAGCGGCACCTTTTTCTATAGCAAGGATAGTCAGAATTACACACTTCATGCTAACCAAGGCAAAAGAATGGTAGAGTACGAAATTACTTTCCCAAAGCCATTCGATAAAAAGCCTAAAGTAATATTAATGCCTTCTTTAATTGATGCAGAAAGGGCAACTCAAGTTCGTTATAATATCAAAGCTTCCGGTGTTTCCAGAGATGGATTTGTGCTGCTCGCCGAAGTCTGGGGCGACACTCAGTTTAATTCAATTGGAGGTTTCTGGTTAGCACATACTGAAGAATAAGAAGATTAGAATTCAACGTTCAAGCCGCGTCTTTTTAGATTGCGGCTTTTTTATTTGTCGAAATGAATAAAAGTTTTGTGTAATTAAGTTGACTGTTTTAAATTTGCCCGCCGATTAAAAAATTCCTTCCACCCTCAAGTACGGAGGTGATATGATTTCTCAGTTAGTCAAGCCGGAAATAATTGATTTAATACAACAGAGACAGTTCGGGGATCTCAAAGAAATTCTGATAGATTGGACTCCTGCCGATATTGCCGATTTGATTCTTTCCGTTCACGAAAGTGAGCAAGCAATTCTTTTTAGAATTCTTCCTAAAGATTTAGCTGCCGATGTATTTGAGTATTTTGATCTTGATACTCAGCTCCATTTAATAGAATCATTAAGCAAAGAAGATGTTGCTGTCATTCTAAATGAAATGGCGGATGACGACCGTACAGCTCTGTTCGAAGAAATGCCTTCAACAGTAGTTAAACAAATGATCGCGTCTTTATCGCCGGATCAAAGAAAAATCGCGCAGCAGCTTCTTGGCTATCCGGAGTATAGCGTCGGTCGTTTGATGACACCTGATTATATCGCTGTCCGCGATTTCTGGACTGTTCAGCAGACATTGGATTTTATAAGAGCAACGGGACAAGATAAAGAAACATTAAATGTGGTATATGTAATTGATAATCGTGGACTGTTATTAGACGATATAAGAATAAGAGACTTTTTACTTTCTCCGCTTGAAACTAAAGTTGAAGACTTAATGGATTTAAATTTTGTTTCTCTTAAAGTTAACGATGATCAAGAAATTGCTGTTGAATTGTTCAAGAAATATGATAGAACAGCATTGCCTGTAACAGACAGCGCGGGAATGCTTGTAGGTATTGTAACAGTGGATGACGTTTTAGATATCGCTGAAGAAGAGGCAACTGAAGACATTCATAAAATTGCTGGTATTCAAGCTTTAGAAGAACCTTACCCGGATATTAGCATTTGGGGAATGGTGAAAAAGAGAGCTCCTTGGTTAGCAATTCTTTTTGTAGGAGAAATGTTAACGGCAACCGCTATGGCTTATTTTGAAGAAGAAATGGCAAGGCAAATTCTGCTAACACTTTTCATTCCTCTTATTATTTCAAGTGGAGGTAATACCGGTTCTCAAGCGGCTACTTTGGTAATTCGTGCTCTCTCTCTTGGTGAAATAACAATTAAAAACTGGTGGCTGATCTTAAGAAGAGAAATTTCTATAGGTTTAATTCTTGGTGCTATTCTTGGCTTATTAGGTTTTTTACGTATTACAATTTGGGAAGCTGCTTCAAATGTATATGGTGAACATTGGTTCTTATTAGGTACTGCTGTTTCAATTTCTCTGCTTGGAGTCGTAGCTTGGGGCGCAATTATGGGTTCTATGCTTCCAATAATTATTAAAAAGTTTGGGCTCGATCCGGCAACTTCTTCTGCTCCGTTTGTTGCTACTTTAGTGGATGTTACCGGAATCATCATTTACTTTACAACTGCAATGCTAATCTTACAAGGAACGCTTCTATAAATTAGTTGGAGAATAAATGAGAAAGGTAATTGTAACTTTTGTTTTAGTATTTGTAGTAATGCTTTCATCTTGCTCACTCTTTCAAAAAGATTCTTTTCAAGGAAAGTGGCAGCTGAAATTAACCGGCGGGATAACCGAAACTTTTGAGTTCGATGTTCTTGAAGATTACTCTTTTAGTATGAACAAAACAATTAATTATGGTACACGTGATTATGATGTAGAAATTCATGGCAAAATTGATAATGATGGTTCGGTGAGAGCAGATATTGTAGCCTCCGGACAAACAATGGGACAGATAGAGGGCATGTTTAGTCTTGAGACTGGCAAGGGTAAATGGAACGCCAGCATTCTCTATGGTGAATGGGCGGCAACAAAGAAGTAATATCTAAAAAAGTTTAAAACAAAAAACCCCGCTCAAGTTTGGCGGGGTCATTTGTTTAGAAGAAACTCTTACTGAACTTTCTCCATTACCTTAGCTTTAATTTCTGTTCTCCTGTTTAGATTGCGTCCCTTAGCAGTTTTGTTATCTGCAGCCGGTTTGCTTTCTCCAAATGCTTCAACAGTAATATTATCAGCGTTTAATCCTTTCTTAACCAGATATTCTTTAACAATGTTAGCTCTCTTTTCAGAAAGTTTCATATTGTATTTATCACTGCCAATTGCATCCGCGTGTCCACCAAGAGTAATCTTTGCATCGGTTAACTGACTCAAAGTTGTATAAGTGCTGTCCAAGCTCTTACCTTCTTTTTTGCTGATCTTATGAATGTTGAATCCGAAATAAACATTCTTATATGAATATTCTTTTTCAACCATTGTAACCGGAACATCATCTTTCGGATCAAGCGGATTTGAACCTCTATTAACTTCAACGCCATCGCCAATTGTACCGCCGTCAGTATCAACAACTAAAGGATTTGTTTTATGTTTTGTTACTTCAGCGCCATCTTGTAATCCGTCTCCGTCGGTATCAACTTTTAATGGATCGGTCTTGTGCTTCATAACTTCTTCGCCGTCATTCAATCCGTCACCGTCAGTGTCATTTTTCAACGGATCAGTTTTGAATTTCATCAATTCATCATAATCTGTAAGTTGATCGCTGTCAGTATCAGCTTTTAACGGATTGGTTTTGTAATTCAATAATTCTTCGCCATCTTTTAAACCGTCATCATCAGTATCCATCTTGCGCGGATCAGTTGTGTATTGTTTCACTTCAATACCGTCATTCAAGCCATCACCATCTGTATCCGGATTTCTTGGGTCTGTACCGAGTTCAAGTTCTTCTCTCTTTGTTAAACCGTCTTTGTCTTTATCGCTGCTCATGCTTTCTTGAGAGAAAGCAATACCGGCACCAACGTTAAGGTATGCATCGTTAGCAACATCAATTTTGTAGTAATTTAAGTTATCTGTCAAAGTATAATTAGCACCAACGCTAAGGTCCAATACTACATCTTCGGAAAGTTTTACTTCTGTACCAATCCCAAAAGGAATAACTCCAGTCCATCCATCTTGTTTAACATCTAGTTTAGAAACTACACTTGGTTTTGTTCCAACTGAATAATTTAATGCGCCAATACCGGCATAGAAATATGGATTCCAGTTTTCTAAATCCCACGGCGCGTAAAGTATTTTTGCTTCAATAGGAATGATTGAAGTAGAATACTCACCGGTTCCTTTTTTACCAAGTACATCATTAAAATCGTCGCCTGATAATTTTCCGTAACCAAGGCTTAATTCAACATTCCATTCTTTGGTTAATTCGAATCTTGCAAAGGCATTAAACAAATATGAACTGAGAGACATTCCATTGTCATCTTCAAATTCGGTTTGCGAAAAAACGCCGTTTGCTTTAATACCAGCTTTCAATCCAAACTCTTTAAACTGTGCTGATGTTTGACCTACCCCGATTAGCAACGCTACTATTAATAGAGCGATTTTTTTCATCTAACTACTCCTATGATTAAGTGAAATGCTTTTTTTACGAAAGACTTATTCAAAATTTTTGCGCCAGCTGCGCATTAATAACCCTGCAATTATTAACCCTACTCCTATAACTGCTACTTGAATATATTGATCAGTGTAAAAATAGAAACCGCCAATAGCTACCGGTACGTTTTGTAATTCTACTGTAGTTAATCCTTCGCCATGAGCGACTTCAACTTTGTAGCTAAAATGAAGTAGCGAGTATGCTAAAAGCACTCCACCTTGAAGGAAACAAACTATATCTACAACTGCAAATAAAACATTTAGAGCCATCTTTTTCATATCTGCCTCTTTTTATGTTGTACCCCGGAGAGGAATTGAACCTCCGACCAACGGTTTAGGAAACCGTTGCTCTATCCACTGAGCTACCGGGGCAATTATTTCCGTTTTCAGAAGTAAGTAGCGATTATCCTGACGAAACTTAAGAACAAATATAATAAAGGATTTAATTATAGGCTTTTAATTAGCGATTTAACTCAAATTGGAATTTGCGTGTCCTTTTTGATAATTTTTGCCTCGATTTTGTGAACAACTAACTAGGAGAAATAAAAATGACAACGATCGTTGATGTTTGGGGACGCGAGATTCTTGACTCGAGAGGAAACCCTACAGTAGAAGCAGAAGTAACTTTGGAATGTGGAATTATTGGTCGTGCAGCAGTACCAAGCGGTGCATCAACCGGCGAAAATGAAGCTTGCGAACTTCGTGATGGTGATAAATCACGTTACCTTGGGAAAGGAGTTCAAAAGGCAGTTGATAACATTAATGACAAAATTGCAGATGAATTAATTGATTGGGATTCCGCTGATCAAGTTGCTATCGACAATTTTTTATGCGAATTGGATGGTACAAGAACCAAATCTGAACTTGGGGCTAATGCAATTCTCGCAGTTTCTTTAGCTTGTGCTAAAGCTGCCGCAGAAGCTTTCGAACTTCCATTGTACCGCTACGTTGGCGGAACAAACGCGCGTACTCTTCCTGTTCCTATGATGAACATTCTTAATGGCGGAAGCCACGCCGACAACAATGTTGATTTCCAGGAATTCATGGTTATGCCTGCCGGAGCTCCAACATTCAAAGAAGCATTACGTTACGGTGCAGAAATTTTTCATACTTTGAAATCAGTTCTAAAGAAGAAAGGTTACAACACTGCTGTGGGTGATGAAGGCGGGTTCGCTCCAAACTTAAAATCTAACGAAGAAGCTATCACAGTAATCCTTGAAGCAATTGAAAAAGCCGGTTACAAAGCCGGTAAAGATGTTTTTATCGCCTTAGACCCTGCGGCTAGCGAAATGTGGGATAACGATAAGAAGGCTTATCACTTCTTCAAATCCGATAAATCTTATATGGCGCCGGAAAAGATGGTTGATTACTGGGCTTCCTGGATTAATCAGTATCCAATTATTTCTCTTGAAGATGGAATGGCTGAATTCGATTGGGCTGGCTGGAAAATGTTGACAGATAAAGTTGGAAACAAAATTCAGCTAGTTGGTGATGATTTATTTGTAACCAATACAGAATTTTTAGCTAAGGGAATTGAAACCAAAACTGCAAATTCAATTCTTATTAAGGTAAACCAAATTGGTACTTTAACCGAAACTTTGAACGCAATTGAAATGGCTAAACGCGCAAGCTATACTTCGATTATGTCTCACCGTTCCGGCGAAACTGAAGACACAACAATTGCAGATTTAGCTGTTGCTACAAACTGCGGACAAATTAAGACCGGTTCCGCTAGCAGAACAGATAGAATTGCCAAGTACAACCAGCTTCTAAGGATAGAAGAAGAACTTGATACGCAGGCAATCTTTCCGGGTCTGGCAGCAATTAATTACAAAGGATAAATCAATAAACATTAGACCCCCGAAAAGCTCGGGGGTTTTTTGTCTCTATACTTATTAACTGAGGATTATATGGCACAAACTATTCAGTCAATTAATTCAATGATTAAGAAAAACAAAATTGAATTTATCGATTTGAAGACTATTGACCTTTCCGGACGGCTCCACCATATCACACTTCCCGCACATGATGGAGTAATGGAGAAAATGATTAAAGATGGGGTTGGATTTGATGGTTCTAGTTATGGATTAAGAAAAGTTGAAAACAGTGATATGATTTTGATTCCCGATTTAAACACAGCAGTAATTGACCTTTTCCGTAAAGCACCAACATTAAGTTTTTATGCAAACATCATTCTTACAGATGATGCTCGAACAAAATTTAATCAGGATGGAAGATATTTGACATCCAAAGTTGAACAGCTTCTCAAGAAAGAAACCGGATGCGACAAATCATGGTGGGGACCGGAATTTGAGTTTTACATTTTTTCAAACGTAGAATATGATACAAGAACGGCTACTTCATTTTACAAAATTGAACACGCCGAAGAATTTTATAAGAAAGCATATCACGCTGCAAATCCTTTTGATATTTATGACGACTTTCGAGATGAAGCAAGTAAAATGCTTGCTAAGTATGGAATCAAAGTTAAATACCATCATCATGAAGTTGGAGAACGCGGTCAGCAGGAAATTGAAACTTACTTTTCCGATTTGCTTGACACGGCGGATAACATTATCACGGCAAAATATGTTTTGATGAATTTTGCACGCGAAAAAAATCTCTTTATTACATTTATGCCAAAACCGATGTACCAGCAAGCCGGAAACGGTTTGCATCTTCATATGTATCTAACTAAGAATGGAAAAAATGCCTTCTACAAAAAGGGCGAGTATGGAAATATGAATGAACTCGGCAGGTATTTTATTGGCGGAATGTTGAAACACGCGCCGGCATTATCTGCATTCACAAATCCATCAACAAATTCTTACAAACGGTTGGTTCCCGGTTATGAAGCTCCGGTTGCGTTAACTTATGGAATGGGAAATCGGGCAAGCGCTATCAGAATTCCGAAGTATGTTAAAAATGCTGAGGAAACTCGTTTTGAATATAGACCGCCGGACGCAACTATTAATCCTTACTTGTGCATGAGTGCAATGATGCTTGCCGGTATAGACGGAGTTGTAAATAAAATTGATCCGCGTAAAGAAGGATATGGTCCGTATGATAAAAACTTTATGGATGAAGACGCGGGCAAAATCAAATTGCTTCCAAGAAATTTGGAAGATGCGCTGGATGAATTGAAAGCCGATAACGATTTCTTAAAACGGGGCAATATTTTTAGCGATGAATTATTAGATCAATGGGTCAAACTGAAAGGTGAGGAAATTAATTCTATTAATACAATGCCTCATCCTTTCGAGTTCAAAATGTACTTTAACTTATAATTGAACGAAGAGTGTAGAATTAATTCTTCGTTCTGCACTCTTCACTCTACACTACAAATATGCTTGGTGAATTAGCAGCTCTTATTACAGCAGTACTTTGGTCAATGACCTCGATAGCTTTTTCGGAAGCATCGAACCGTGTTGGTCCAATGTATGTAAACGTCACACGGATGATTTTCGCCGTGCTATATCTTTCAGTAACTATTGCAGTAATTGGAGCTCCTACTGATTTATCGTTTGGTCAGATTACAAATCTTGTGATAAGCGGCTTTATTGGTTTAATCTTCGGAGATACATTTTTATTTAAAGCTTATCGTTTGATTGGTGCGCGATTAAGTATGCTGGTTATGTCTTCTGCGCCGGCTATAGCAGCAGTACTTGCCTACTTTTTTCTTAGGGAGAATCTATCACTGCTCGGAATTTTCGGAATAATAATTACTATTGCCGGAATTGCTTTAGTTGTTCTTCAGAGAGAAGAAAAACCAACTTCGCGTTACAAGGTTGATTACACCGGAATTTTGTATGCGTTTCTGGGAGCGGTTGGGCAAGCTGTAGGATTAATCTTTGCCAAGTTTGCATTTAATCAAGGTGAAATAAACGGATTCGTTGCAACATTTGTTCGTGTTAGTTCTGCGCTGCTGATTCTTTATCCCATTGTGCATTTTACTAAATACTATGTTACACCGGTAAAAGTTTTCCGGGAAAACAAAAAAGGATTAGTGTTTACAATTATCGGCTCGTTTATTGGTCCGTATCTCGGTATAACTTTCAGTTTGATTTCAATTTCTCACGCTAAAATTGGTATTGCTTCTACAATAATGGCAACTGTTCCAATTCTAATGCTGCCCCTTGTTCGTTATTACTACAAAGAAAAACTTTCGTGGATTTCTATTCTCGGTGCGTTTATAGCTGTAGGTGGAATTGGAATGTTATTCCTGGCATAAATTTCTCAGCGAAACTTAAGATTTCTATTTCAAGCCTTAGTAAATACTTTTATCAATTCAGAATACTCAGGATATTTTTCACACAATTCTTTTTGTGTTGCTAATTCAAAATCCACAAAATCAAAACCGGGGGAGACAGTACAACCAACCAATGCGTAAGAATTTTTATCCTCAACTTCCGCCGCAAACCAATTTCCGTGTGGAATAACAGCTTGCGGTGTTTCACCGGCTAAAATATCATTCCCAATTTTAACCGTAGAATAATTTCCGGCTGCATCAATGAGATGAAGAACCAAAGTAGTGCCGGAATAGAAATGCCAAATTTCATCTGAGTTAATTCTGTGGAAATGAGATTTATCGTTGCCGGATAACATAAAATATATTGAGGTGCTAAAGTTTCTACCGCCGGAAAACCTTTCCGGCAATTCTGGTTTCCCAATTTTTTCTACTGCTCTGTAAATCTCCTTAAAATAACCTCCTTCGGGATGAGGTTGTAAGCCAAGTTTCTCAGCAATAATTTTTGCTTTAGCTATCATTTTGTTTTTCCTTTTCTGCCAAAGAGAAATATGAGTGGTTTATATAAACGGTTAGCCCAATCAATTTCTGTGTGCTTCCCATCTTTTTCAAAATGGCAATAAACGGAATTCTCTTTATCAACACCCATTCGTCTCAGCATTGCGCACATACGTTTATTATCGCGGATAAGCTGCTTCTCAGCTGTACCGCAATCAATATAAATTTTCTGATTTTTTCGTTTAACTACCGTTTCTTGAACAAAATCAAAAATCATTTTGTCGTTCACCCAAAAAGAATTTGAAAGACAAGCGGCTTTGCCAAAAACATGTGGCAGAACCCATGCATTCTGGAATGAAATAAGTCCGCCCATTGAAGAACCCATAATTCCAGTATTCCCGGCATTTTGTTTTGTTCGGTAGTTAGTATCAATAAAGGTCTTTAACTCGTTTACAAGAAAAAGAGAGTAATATTTCTCCGCATCTGTAAACAAATTGTACTCGTCAAGTCGGTTCGGAGTGTTATAAATTCCTACAACAATAAACTCCTCAATTAGTTTTTTATCTAGAAGAAACTGAATAGTTTCATCAACCCGCCAATCATTACCGTTGAAAGCAGTTGAAGGGTTAAACAAGTTTTGCCCATCTTGCACGTAAAGCACCGGATAACGTTTCTTGCTTTTGTAATAAGAGGGAGGCAGCCAGATTATCAAGTCCCGCTCATTTTTAAGGTAGCGGCTTGTAAACTGATACTGATACTCTACATGACCGAGAATCTCGTATCTCGGCTGTGTGTTAATTTCTAAGTTTGAAATCACTTGGTTCACAATAATTTGATGCAAATTAAATGAAAAAATCATTTACTAAAAATTTTGATGGCGCAATTAAGAGTGTCTTAAAATAAATTCTAATCTCATCTTGATACGTGCTTATACTCTGTTGGTCTTGAAATAAGAGTGAAAACAATATCTAAACTTGGCACCTCAATTGCGCTCATTAAACAAAAAATATTGCAGAGTACGATGGAACTGATTCAGATTATATACAGCATCTTATTGTTTGGCGGCGGGTTTTTACTCGTTATTATGATTGTCTCTTTTATGCTATCCAAATCGAAAGCACATGAATTGCCTTACACTCGAGTGCCGGAGAAAGTTGCTATTTCCAACCAAATAATTAGGTCTAGAGTAAATTATCAAAATCAAATTGCTTCTGTTCTGCCCTCGTATCGGATCCATAAAGAGCAGAACGAAATTAGAAATCAAAGCCAGCAATTAAGACTTCAAATATTTCCTATAGATCAGATTCAACCGCGTGAAGTTAAGATTGTTAGAAAGCCAACCGTTAGAGAGGATGCCAAGATCAGGACTACCGAAGAACGAAAGATGAACGGAAGGCGATACACGATTGTAAATGAAGATCAAAAGAACTCGAGTAACCGGGCAATTAATTTTTACCTCTAATTTAGTACCCCCACACCAATTCAAATTCCAACTAACTAAATTGTTGATATTCTAACTCGCTGATTTAGGGTATTATTACCAATGTTTTTGTTTCTAAACTTTAAAAAAAAGAATATTGTTAGTAACAATGCTAATAATACTCTTTAGTGTTAATTCTATTTTTCATCCCAACGTCAGTGACATATACCTCGTTTTCGCAGAAAAGGGTCACTGGGGGGATGATCCTTTTCTTGAAATCTTTTTGTTAGTCAAAAAAAATCCCGCCTAAGCGGGATTAAAAACTATAAACGACTATGCTTTCATTCGCTCCCCTTTTTCTTCTTTGATAAAGATCCAACCTACAACTTTACCAATATCTATCTTTTCAAAGTTACTCCAATACTTTTTAGTTCTTACGTGCATAGAACTTGTATCGGTTGTTGAAATGCTTTCTGCCTCTTTAATAATTGTTTCAATTCTTGTTTGCCAGGCTTTCATATTTTTCTCTCGCAAATCAACCCAGCCGTCGTGAGCCCAGAGATTAATATTAATATCTGAAATTTCTAATTCATGATCTCCACGGAAAGGTGGAATTTTTATGTCGTTGCCTCTCAGCAGAGTTTTGCCGTCAGGCATAAGTATAGGAATGCCAATAGAAATTATTTCATTTCTGAGCTTGGAATTGTTTTGCAAGTATTCCAATGCCTTTGCAGATAAGTTTGCCGGAGTATCACTAATAATGTTTCTCATTCCTTTGTGAATTAATTTGAGAATGTTTATCTCATGTAAAAGTTTAGAAAGTTTCGGAGGTCCTAAAAGTTCAAAAGCAACACTATTAGCTCCGTGTAACTCTTCCAGTTCTTCTAATTTTTCTACAGCCCAATGCTGCATAAATCCGGCGCGGTAAGTTGGTTCAAGCGTAGCATTATCTAAAGCATTAATAATATCGTGACCGGTATTTCCGCCAAGAATTTCATAAATAGCATCAACAGCAATTTCTTCCGGAGTAACATATTCCATTTGTCCTTGCGCAGTGATGGCTTCAAACTCGCCGCGTGAGAAAGTTCCGTTTTCGCCGGTATCAATAAATACAGATTTAAGTTTGTTGCCACTTGTCGGGAATTTAGTATCAAGTTTCAATTTTAATTTACCGGTTAATGAAATTGCCTGCTCAAGAGGAACTTCTACCATTTCAATTGGCTTTCCACCTTTTTTGATTTCGCCAAACTCAATACGTTTCCATGCAATTGCGGCTGTAGGCTTAATTTCTTTTGTGATTGGTCCTTCCGGTGTTCTACCCATTAAGAATAAAAGCAAAGTATGTGCGCCGGCTACAGATGATTTGCTAAGTAAAACACGGGAAGGTTTTTCTTCGCTGTGGGTATAAGGAATATTCAAACCCATTCCGCCGGTTCCGCTGGTTCCAATCTTAACATAGATGTTGGTTCCGGCTTGATGCATAGAGTTGTACATGATTTGCACGTGCCGTATCAATTGTGGAATGTATTGAGTGCAGATTAGTTTTTCAGTTTCGGCAGTAATTTCTTCAGCCGATGGATTGCGTTCAATTGTTTTTTTAATTCTTCTGTAAGTTGTGTAAAGGTCCTGGTAAGCAATTCCGGTTGCCGTATTTATACAGTCAATGATTATGTCCGGCTTATGCTCCATCAGCAATTTGTAAATAGAAGAGTTGTGAAGAATTTCGTCTCCTAATTCTTCCATAGTATCTTGCATCAAAATTCTGCGCGAAGCAGCATCTTCAAGAAGAGCTAATCTGTCGCTATCTTTTAATTCATGACGTACAAAAATATTTCCCCACCATGGTGCAAAGTAGCCTGCCGGTTTAGAAGCAAACTCAGCTTGTAATCTTTTAACTTCATCTTCTGCTTCATCTTTTCTAAGCGAAGTAACAATAATTTTCTTCGGGTTTTCCGGAACAAGTTTTCTAATAACAGCGTTTCCAACCAAACCCCATCCGCCTAGAACCAAAACAGTTTTGTTCTTAATATCCATTAATTTCCTCAATAATTAAATTTTTAGCGTTGATAAATTACCGCTTAACCCCAACCCCCGCAAGAAATAAAGATTCGTTAAAAACCAACTTTGTTTTGGTAAAAGGAAGCCCCTTTCTTAAATTTGCCACGCCTATTAAGTAATGTGTGAATAATCATGAAAATCTGCGAAATTCTTAAAATCGAAATGATCATCCCTTCTATGAAGTGTACCACAAAAGAAGAAGCTATTAGTGAGCTGATTGATTTGTTCAAAAATGACGACCGGGTTAAAGATACCGAGTCAATTCTAAATTCCGTTCTAGAGAGGGAAAAAATTATGTCCACCGGCGTTGGTAAGGGATTCGCAATTCCTCACGCCAAGACTAACAGTGTGAATGAAATAATTGCTGCTTTTGGAAAAATTGATAATCCAATTGATTTCCAGGCGCTTGATGACCAGCCGGTAAATTTGGTTTTTCTTTTGGTTGGAAAGGAAAATTTGGTTGGTCCGCATATTAAGCTCCTAAGCAGAATTTCTAGAATGATGAACATTGAAGAGTTTAGAGAAAGCTTAGCCAATGCTACAACAGCACAAGAGATTTACGATTTATTTGAAACTGAAGAAAAACAATACTTTGAAGGCTCATGATAAAAGCTGTTACTGGCACTAAAGATATTCTTCCCATCGAAATCCCTCGTTGGAATTATTTAGAAGAAATTGTAAAGAAAATTTTCTCGCAGTTTAACTATAGAGAAATCCGCACACCAATTTTTGAGTTAACTCAGCTATTTGCCCGTGGAATTGGTGAAGCTACTGATATTGTTAGCAAAGAAATGTACACGTTTCTTGATCGCAGCGGCGATAGCTTAACACTTCGCCCCGAATTAACTGCAAGCGTTGTTCGTGCTTTTGTTGAACATTCACTTGATAAGAAACAAGGATTGAACAAACTGTTTTACGTTGGACCAATGTTCCGCCAAGAAAGACCGCAAGCCGGAAGATTCCGCCAGTTTCATCAATTTGGCGCGGAAGCTCTCGGTAGTCACGATCCGCTTCTTGATGCCGAAATGATCATTATGGCTTACGATATAATTGCTAAGCTCGGTTTGAAGAAGCTCGTGGTAAAAATTAATTCACTTGGTGTTCCATCCGCCCGCGAAGAATATAAAACTGTACTACGCGATTATCTTAATCAGCATTTAGATAAACTTTCTGAAGAAAGCAAAAAGAGATTAGAACTGAACATTCTTAGAATCTTTGATAGCAAAGATGAACGTGATAAATCTGTGATGAAAGCCGCTCCGCTATTGATTGATTATCTGGATTCCGAAAGCATTGATCACTTTGAAAAAGTTAAATCCGCTTTACAAAATGCAAGTGTTCCTTTCCAGGTTGACGCTACTCTTGTGCGTGGATTAGATTATTATACTCACACAACTTTCGAAGTAGTAAGTGGGAGTGTTGGCTCGCAGAGCGCACTTTGCGGTGGCGGTAGATATAACGGATTAGTTAAAGAACTGGGCGGACCCGATTTACCCGGCGTTGGCTTTGCTGCTGGAATGGAAAGAATTTTACTTGCTTGCGAAAATGAAAATTCGTTCAAAGCTGAAGAAGAGAAAACGGATGTGTTCATAATTACGATTGATAAAACTTTACAAGGTTTTTCTTTTCAAACAGCTCTTGCATTACGCAGAAGTGATTTGATTGTTGAAACAGACTATTTATCGCGCAGCGTTAAAGCCCAAATGCGGGAAGCCAACCGCTTGAATTCGAAGTTTGTTCTTTTCGTTGGCGGAGATGAATTTGTAAATGGTGAAGTAGTTTTGAAAAATATGTCTAACAGCGAGCAGAAGAATATTAGCAAAGGCAATTTGGAAGAAATTGTAAAACTGATAAAGGTAAACTAAGTGTCACTTAGAAAGCCAAAAGTTCTTCCCAAAATTCCCAAGACCAGAAAGAAAAAACCGCACGCCGCTCTTGAAGCAGTACCCGCAAAGAAGCCTGATAAATTAGAATACTACTGCAAAGCATTTTTCAAGTATGATGAAAAGAAGAGGAAGCAATATTATGCTTTTGCGATTGAAACCGTTGTCGAGTTTACAGCTTTCGCTTACGAAGTTTCTGTAGATGTGATTAAAGAGAAAAATGTAATAAATCTTGTAGTAATGGGTTTGAGAGCTAAGATGAACTCCGTTCCTCGAATACAGCCGGCGAGAAACGAATCTTTGTTTGAAGATTTGTTCGGAGATTTCACTGTAAACGTTGTTAAGCAAGATGGCGCAATAAACAGCGCTGACTTTCACTTTAATATTTACAAGAAAGAACTTTTGCTGATTAAGCAGTACAAACCGAAAAAGAAAAACAACCGGCTCTTTTGCGAGTTCAAAGTTGCGGAAGACGAATTTTCCTTTCCTGAAGAAAATTAAATTGGATCAGAATTAATCATGCAAAAAATAATTGGTAGAAAACCAGTTTTAGAAGCTATTAACTCCGGTGCTGAAATTGAAGTAGTTTATGTTGCTTTTGGGCAGCACGGAGATGCCATAAACCGGATTTTTACCGCAGCGAAGAAAAATGGCATAAAGGTATCTCAAGTCTCTCCGCAGAAGTTTAATTCAATCGCAAAGAACGAAGACGCGCAAGGCGTAGTTGCATTCAAATCAACGCAAAAATTTTACGAGCTTGGTGATTTAATTGATGAAGCAAAAAAATCTGCTCATCCGCTTCTTCTTCTTCTCGATTCAATTCAAGACCCGCATAATCTTGGTGCAATCTTACGCACGGCAGAGTGTGCCGGTGTTGATGGAGTAATAGTAACTACAAACCAAAGTTCGCCAATTACGGAAACAGTAGAAAAAATTTCTGCCGGAGCTGTTTCTTATGTTAAAGTTTGCCGCGTAAACAATCTTGTCCAAACTATGAATATTCTAAAAGAGGAAGGTTTCTGGACAGTTGGCACCTCACTCAACAATTCAAAAAACTACGCTGAAATGGATTACAAAATGCCCGTTGCACTCGTGATGGGAAATGAAGAAAAGGGAATCCGCAAACTTGTTGCGGAGACTTGTGACTTTCTCGTTAAGATTCCAATGAATGGAAAAGTTGATTCGCTAAACGTTTCCGTTGCTACAGGTGTTTTACTCTTCGAAATAAACCGCCAAAGAAATTCATAAAAATATTTTTAACGGAGGGATTTTATGAAATCAGTGATTAAACAAGAAGAAATTGTTGGACGGATTTATTTTCTTCGTGGCGAAAAGGTTATACTTGATCGAGACTTAGCTTCACTTTACGAAGTTGAAGTTAGGACTCTGAACCAATCTGTTAAAAGAAACATCAAGCGATTTCCCAATGATTTTATGTTTCAGCTTTCTCCTGAAGAATTCAAAAACTTGAAGTCACAATTTGTGATATCAAGTTGGGGCGGTGTTAGGAAATTGCCATTAGCTTTTACTGAACAAGGTGTTGCTATGCTTTCCGGTCTACTAAATTCTGAGCGTGCCATTAAGGTGAATATCGAAATTATGCGGGCATTCGTTCAACTTAGAAAACTTATTGATTCCAATAAAGAACTTGCAAAGAAGATTGAAAAGCTGGAATCAAAGTACGATGAGCAGTTCAAAATTGTCTTTGAAGCGATCCGGCAATTAATTAGAGAAGATGATAAACCAAAGGGGAAAATCGGTTTTTGAGTCGTTTTACAACTTTTAATTTGATTGTTTCAGCAATTTTAGTTGGAAGTTTTATAGCTAAACGGCTCCTTTGCAACTATTCCCTCATCTCGAAATAAGCCACCAAAGAGGTAACTAATTTTTTACTATTTGGGAACGAATCTCGAAGAAAAACCGTTATTATTTTTAATCTTGACTTTTTTTTCCAGATGGAATAGGTTTGAAACATGAATTGTGAGGAATTTGAATGAATGAAATAAAAGAGAACCCGGCTGAAGAACTTTCGGAAGATATGAAAGTACTAGATGATGTTACTTCATCGGAGTATAAGTGGGGATTTGTTACTGATATTGAGTCTGAAACTGCTGCAAAAGGTTTGAATGAAGATGTAGTAAGAATGATTTCGAAGAAGAAAAAGGAACCGGAATGGATGACAGAATGGAGGCTGAAGGCTTTTCGCTATTGGTTGAAAATGGAAGAGCCAAAATGGCCCAACGTTGAATATCCTAAAATTGATTTCCAAAATATTAGTTATTACTCAGCTCCAAAACAGAAGCCGCAGCTTAACTCGCTAGATGAAGTTGATCCGGAGTTGTTGAAAACTTTTGAGAAGTTGGGAATTCCTCTTGAAGAACAAAAAATCCTTTCCGGTGTTGCGGTTGATGCAGTCTTCGATTCTGTTTCTGTAGCAACCACTTTTAGAGAGACTCTGAAGGAAAAGGGAGTAATCTTCTGCTCAGTTTCGGAAGCAGTAAAAGATTACCCGGAATTGATTAAGAAATATCTTGGCTCAGTAGTTCCTTATACAGATAATTTTTATGCGGCACTAAATGCCGCGGTTTTTAGCGATGGCTCATTCGTGTTCATACCAAAAGGTGTTCGCTGCCCGATGGAGCTTTCCACTTACTTTAGAATTAACTCGCAAGAAACCGGACAGTTTGAACGCACATTAATTGTTGCCGAAGAAGGAGCTTACGTAAGCTATCTTGAAGGATGCACAGCGCCAATCCGCGATACTAACCAGCTTCACGCGGCAGTAGTAGAACTTGTTGTGCTTGATAATGCAGAGATAAAATATTCCACAGTACAAAATTGGTACCCGGGCGATAAAGAGGGTAAAGGCGGCATTTACAATTTTGTAACTAAGCGCGGAGCTTGCAGAGGTAAGAATTCAAAAATTAGCTGGACGCAGGTTGAAACCGGCTCTGCAATCACCTGGAAATATCCAAGCTGCATTTTGCAAGGGGAAAATTCTGTTGGCGAGTTTTATTCAGTTGCCGTAACAAACAATATGCAGCAAGCCGATACCGGAACAAAGATGATTCACATTGGAAAAAATACACGCAGCACAATTGTATCTAAAGGTATTTCTGCCGGAAAGAGTAATAACTCTTACCGCGGTTTAGTTAGAATAGGGAAGAACGCTGAAGGCGCAAGAAATTATACTCAGTGCGATTCTATGTTGATGAGCGATAGATGCGGCGCGCATACGTTTCCATACATCGAAGTTGAAAACAACACTGCAAAAGTTGAACATGAAGCGACGACATCAAAAGTAGGTGAAGATCAAATATTTTATCTTAATCAGCGCGGTATAACAAGTGAAGATGCGGTGAATATGATTGTAAACGGTTTCTGTAAGGAAGTGTTTAACAATCTTCCGATGGAATTTGCTGTAGAAGCGCAAAAGTTACTAGCAATCTCACTCGAAGGTTCAGTCGGATAGTGTAGAGTGAAGAACGTAGAACGAAGAATTAAAAACGAAGGAATAAAAATGTTATCAATCAAAAATCTACAAGCTAATGTAGATGGAAAAGAAATCTTAAAAGGAATTAATCTTGAAGTTAAAGCTGGTGAAATACACGCTATTATGGGTCCAAACGGTTCGGGCAAAAGTACACTTGCAAATGTGTTGACTGGAAATAAAAGCTATGAAGTTACCGGTGGTGAAGTTTTTTTTGAGTCGAAAAATTTATTGGAAATGGACCCGGAAACGCGCGCGCGTGAAGGAATGTTCTTAGCGTTTCAATACCCAATTGAAATTCCAGGAGTTAGCAACGCTACATTCTTAAAGACAGCTTTGAATGAAGTTAGAAAATATCATGGTGAAGAAGAGTTAACGCCAAAAGAGTTTTTAACAATGCTTAAAGAGAAAGCAAAAGTTTTGGGAATGGATGAAACAATGATTAGCCGGTATGTAAATGTTGGTTTTTCCGGCGGTGAGAAAAAACGCAACGAGATTTTGCAGATGCTAATGCTCAAGCCAAAGTTTGTTTTGTTAGATGAGACAGATTCCGGACTTGATATTGATGCGTTAAAAATTGTTTCAAGCGGTGTGAATATCTACAAAAATCCAAATACGGCTTTTCTTGTTGTAACTCACTATCAGCGTTTACTCAATTACATCGTACCGGATTTTGTTCATGTGCTATATAAGGGAAGAATAATCAAATCCGGCACAAAAGAACTTGCGCTTGAACTAGAAGAACGTGGCTATGATTGGCTGATTGCAGAACAAGCTGAAGTTGTTTAACCGGAGAGATGATGAATAGTAAAGAATTCTATATAGAAAGTTTTAAGACCTACGAGAGCAAGCTGAATGGAGATTCAAAATCTTTTCTGCATCAATTAAGAAAAGATGCGTTGAAGCAGTTTAGAGAGACAAACTTTCCTACGCTTCGAAACGAGGAGTGGAAGTACACAGATATCTCGTCAATTGTAAAACTGAATTTTACACCGGCAATTAATTCTACACCGGAAAGGTTTACAAAAGAACAAATAAATAAGTTTTTATTTAAGGATTTTGATTGCCACTTGCTGGTTTTTGTGAACGGAATTTATAGCGAAGAACTTAGCCTAATAAACAATTTGCAAAATGGTGTTGTAGTTGGGAGCCTGAAAAAGCTCGCGAAAGAAAACCCAAGCGTGATTGATTCATACATCGGCAAACTTTCCAAGATTGATAATGCATTTAATGCTCTCAATACTGCTTACGCAGTTGATGGATTAGTAATAGTTGTGCCGGATGGTAAGATTTTGGAGAAACCGATACAAGTTTTATATCTGAACTCCTCTTCGGATGAAACAATGCTTGCTTCACCAAGAAATCTAATAGTTGTAGGAAAAAATTCGCAAGCGAGTGTCATCGCAAATTACAGAGGCATTTCCGAAAAGGCTTATCTAAACAATTCGGTTACAGAAATTTTTATAGATGAAGATGCGATTATAAATCTATACAAGATTCAGAATGAATCTGATGAAGCATACCACATCGAGAAAGTTCAAGCTACACAAAAGAAGAACAGTGTGCTGAATCATTACAACATTACATTCGGCGGCGCAATCGTTCGAAACGATATCAATTCCGTTTTGGATGGTGAGAATATCGAGACGCATTATTACGGATTATACATGATTAACGGAAAGCAGCATGTTGATAATCATACTTTTGTTGACCACGCAAAACCAAACTGCATGAGCAATGAACTTTACAAAGGAATTTTAGACGATAACGCTCGCGGTGTGTTCAACGGAAAAATCATCGTTCGTCAAGACGCACAAAAGACAAATGCATATCAGCAGAACAAAACAATTCTGCTTTCGAAAACAGCAACCATTGACACGAAGCCGCAATTAGAAATTTTTGCTGACGATGTAAAATGTTCACACGGAGCTACTGTTGGTCATCTAGATGATGTAAGCGAGTTTTACATTCGCTCGCGCGGTGTGCCACAAGAATTAGCAAAGAGTATGTTGATCCGTGCTTTTGCTAACGATGTAATTGAGACAATAAAAATTGAGCCGCTCAAAGAGCAGATCAATCACATGATATTTGAGCATTTACATAAAGTTGAAGTAGGCAACGAATAAAATAGAACGCAGATTAAACTGATTGGACAGATCAAAACTGATAAATCTGTTTTTATCAGTTGAATCTGTAAAATCCGTGTTCCATTAAAAGGTGTATAGTGATAACTACCGTTCAAGAAGTAAAAAGAAAATTTGATGTTAATGATGTCAGAAAAGATTTTCCAATTCTAACCAGATTGGTTAACGGGAAGCCTTTGGTTTATCTTGATAACGCAGCTACATCTCAAAAACCGCAAGCAGTAATTGATGCGCTTACTCAATATTACACTTTTGATAATGCAAACATTCACCGCGGACTATATTTTTTAAGTGAACTTGCCACAGAGCAATATGAAAGCGCCCGGCTAAAGGTAAAAGAGTTTATTAACGCAATGAGCGTTTCGGAAATTGTTTTTGTACGCGGTGCTACAGAAGCGATTAATTTAGTGGCTTCCTCATTATGCAAAGCAAAGCATTTCAAAGACGGCGATGAAGTAATTATTTCGCACATGGAACACCATGCGAATATTGTCCCATGGCAATTGTTGGGAGACCGGAAGAAAATCAATCTAAAAGTAATTCCAATTAATGACGCTGGTGAACTTGATATTGATGCTTTTGAAAAAATGATTAGTGAGAAAACGAAACTTGTTTCTGTTGTTCACATTTCGAACGCGCTTGGAACTATAAATCCGGTGAAAAAGATAATTGAAATAGCTCACGCGAAAAAGATTCCGGTACTGATAGATGGCGCACAGGCTATTCCGCATCATAAAGTTGATGTGCAGGAACTTGATGCCGACTTTTATGTTTTCAGCGGGCACAAAGTTTTTGGACCAACAGGAATTGGTGTTCTCTACGGCAAAACAGAATTTTTAGAAATGATGCCACCGTACCAAGGTGGCGGTGATATGATTAGAACTGTTACGTTTGAAAAAACAACGTTCGATGATATTCCGAGAAAGTTTGAAGCCGGTACTCCAAACATTGCCGGTGGAATTGCTCTCGGAGCGGCGATAGATTATGTGATGCAGTTTGACCGCTCGGAATTAGCCGAATACGAAAACGAGTTGCTCGTTTACGGAACAGAAAGACTCTCTCAGATAGAAGGACTTAGAATTATAGGCACAGCAAAAGAAAAAGCAAGCGTAATTTCTTTTGTGATTGAAGGAATTCATCCTTACGATATTGGAACAATAATAGACACTGATGGTATTGCGATCCGCACAGGGCATCATTGCACACAGCCGATAATGCAGAGGTTTAATTTGCCGGCAACGGCGCGTGCATCGTTTGCGTTCTACAATACAAAAGAAGAAATAGACAAACTTGTACTTGGTATTCACAAAGTAAAAAAGATGTTCGCATGATTGACAAAGGAAAATTAGAACAAGAAATAATACAGAAGCTTAAGACTTGCTACGATCCGGAAATCCCGGTTGATATTTGGGAGCTCGGCTTGATTTACGAAATCAGAATTGATGATGAAGGAAACACCTACGTTAAAATGACTTTAACTTCTCCCAATTGCCCGGTTGCGGAATCTTTACCTCCGGAAGTGAAAGAAAAAGTTAAGTCGGTAAAAGGCGTTAAAGATGTTTACCTCGATTTGGTTTTTGAACCGGCTTGGACTATGCAAATGATGAGCGAAGAAGCAAAACTGGAATTGGGCTTTCTATAAAGCCCCATCCAACCTTCCCCAAAGGGGAAGGCTTTTTTAATAAAATGTCAGTTCAAAAAGTCCATTCACTTTAGAAGGACCTTTTGAAAAATAAATTGCTCGCCAATTCTCCTTCCCTTTGGGAAGGGGTTAGGGGTTGGGCTGAAAGGACTTTAATATGTTTAACATAAATCAGAGAGCACCTATTTACGATCCGGAAGCAGTTCAGCCAATGCGCGATGAACTAACTTTTGTCGGATTTCAAGAAGCAACAACTCCACAGTTGGTAGAAGATTTTCTCGGCAAGCAAACTGACGAGACAGTTTTAGTTGTACTTAATTCTGTCTGCGGATGTTCAGCCGGAAGCGCGCGCCCCGGTGTTGCCGAAGCACTTCAGAATTCTGTTATTCCGGATAAACTTATTACACTTTTTGCAGGACAAGACCGCGATGCGGTAGATTACTTCCGGCAAAAATATTTGCCTGAAGTTGCGCCATCGTCTCCGTTTATTGCTTTGTTCAAAAACGGAAGCGCAGTTCATTTAATGCCTCGCTACAAAATTGAAGGAAGATATGCCGATGAAATTGCGGATGAGTTAAAACAAGTTTTTAACAACCTATGCAAAACTCAAGGTCCTTCTGTTTCAAAAGAAAAGTACGGTCAATTGGTTTATGCTAAGACTTGTGGAAGTAAAATTCCAGCCCATCCCTAAATCCCTTCCCAAGGGGAAGGGACTTTTAGAAAGATAATTTATGAACTGTAGAATGAAATATAAAACGATATTTCAATTCCTCCCCTTTGGGGAGGTTAGGAGGGGCTGTGAAATTCAGTGCCACTGAAGAATATGGTTTACGCTGTCTGCTTCGTATAGCTAAGTTCTACGAAGTTGAGAAAGCGTTTACAATTCCTGAGATTAGCAAGGCGGAAGGATTAAGCGAGCATAACGCCGGCAAAATTCTCCGTTCGCTTCGTATTGGTGGATTTTTAGAAAGCTCACGCGGACAAATTGGCGGTTACATGCTGACTCGTCCGCCGGAGCAAATTTTTGTTGGGGAAGTGCTTATCGCTTTAGGTGGAAAACTATTTGATGATGAATTCTGCAACTCTCACGCCGGGGTATTTGATATTTGCACAAACTCGATTGATTGTTCTGTACGCTCATTGTGGAAGAAAATTCAGTCTGCAGTTGATTCTGTTGTTTCTTCAATGACTTTAAAAGATTTGATGGGGAATGAATATATTTTTGAATCTCAAAACTTAAATTTACCGCAGATCACCACCAGCTCGTAATACGTTGAATTGGTAAAATCAAATAACTATCTTGCCTTCAAATCATAGAGGAAAATAAATGGGATTTCGGAAAGCTATAGTTGTTATCATCCTATTGATCGGTACACTTTACGTTACGGCATGCAGCTGCGGATGCGGTAAAACTGAAGACAACGTAAAGAAAGGATTCGTAACTGTAATTGGGAATGAACCTTTTACAAAACTGGCGATTAAGACAGATGACGGAAAGTTTTATGTTTTGAAGAGCAGTAAAGAGTTGAGTGCAGAACTAAGCAAAAAGCAAGGCTCATACTATCTTATTCAATATGGTGAACTTAGAACCGAAGATGATAACGAAGTACTGAT
Organism: Stygiobacter sp. RIFOXYC2_FULL_38_25; assembly: GCA_001803165.1. Lineage (GTDB taxonomy): Bacteria > Bacteroidota > Ignavibacteria > Ignavibacteriales > Melioribacteraceae > Stygiobacter. The sequence goes on from MHAZ01000017.1 coordinate 326,183, forward strand.
TGTTGAAAAAGCAATCCCAATTAAAAACGAAAGCAAATAATCTGACGAGAAAATCATGAAAGTAAAACTAAGTGTAGTTCTTTTTTTGTTATTGGCATTAATAAATGTCTCGGCACAATTTAAATCTACTGTTGCAAGAGTTTCTGAAGCTGCAACACTTGAAGAAATTGGACATCCAATTGATCCTCAGCCGCTTATAGATAGATTTAACAAAGCAAACGGTATTGACCCGACAAAGTTTGTAAATGAACCGGTTCAATTAAAGAAGGCAACAGCCTATAATGTTGGAGACAAGAAAAATATATGGGCTTCCAATTTTGTAACTAACCAATTCTATCTATCGCCATCCACTTGTCGTGCGGTAGGAACCAATTGCTATGTTTTCGTTGAAGATTCTATGTGGGCGACCGACCGCATTGGTCAAAGTGGAGTTAATTCCGTAATGAATGCATTTGATAACGCAACACCGGCAAATGCTGCAAAAGGAATTTATCAGACAAACGTTGAAACATTTGGACTTCCACCAAACATTGATGGCGATTCCAAAATTATTATTCATATACTAAATATTCCGGATGGTTACAGCGGTAATGCCGGCGAAGGCTATGTTGCTGGTTACTTTTATAGTGTAAATCAAACTCTTAGTCATCCTAACAGCAACAAGGCAGAAATCTATTATTTAGATTGTAAACCGTTAAACTTGCTCACTGCAAGCGGGTTGAATGTTGGAATGGGCACAGCGGCTCATGAATTTCAGCATATGATTATGTACAATTATCATCCAAGTCAAGAGACGTTTTTTAACGAAGCATGGTCTTTAGTAGCAGAAGTTGTTTGCGGTTATGGTTTGTACGGACAGTCGGGAACACAAGGTTATTCTAACAATACTAACCGTTATCTGCTTAACTGGAATCGCACTGATGGAACCGATGTACTAAAAGACTATTCTCGTGCAGCGCGTTTCTCATTATATCTTTACGAGCAATTTGGTGTAGACATTCTCAAGAAATATACACAGTCTATAAAAACCGGGGTAGACGCGTTTGACAACGATGTGTTTCCAAAATTAGGAACTACGCGCAGATTTGCCGATGTAACTCTTGATTGGTGGATTGCGAATTATTTGAATGACAAAACGGTTGATTCTAAATGGGGCTATTCTTATTCCCCAGTTTCAAAGGTTAACCCAACAGTAATTGCAAATCCAAATGTTTCCAATTCCGATGGAGTTAATAAATTTGCTGCTCAATACATTTCATTCACTTCAGGCAAAAACCTAACCATGAATTTTAACCGCGGGACTAATTCCTCCGTAAAAGTTAAAGCAATAAAAATTGGAACCGGTGGAAAACAAGTTGTAGATGTTGCTACCAATGCGGATGTTAACTTTAGCGATTTTGGAACCACGTACAACAACATTACTTTTTTAGTTTACCAAAACAATTTTAGTACTACAGTACCTATGGATGGTACTTTTTCATACACTTATACAGCTAGTGGGACAACAGCCAGTGGAATACAGGAACTTGTTTATGTAGCTACTGAACCGACTGGAACGGGCGGTGGAAGTGACAAAGATACTACAGCAATATTTTTTAGCGGTATATCTGGTGCAAAATTAGATTCAATTAAAGTTGCAATGAGGCAAGCTGGTACAATGCAAGGAGCAGTTTACTCTTATTCTGGAGTACAACGACCATCGCCGCTATCGCGTAAAATTATTGGTAGCGATTTTGCAGCAATTTCTAGTATAGCAACTAGACCACCAAGCAGCCCTTATCCAACACCATGGCCAAATTGGGTAAAAGTAGATTTAACAAAGAATACGCCTCAAGTTGATGTTTCCAATAATTTTGTTATTTCATTTGTAAATAGCGGCGACTATTCCGCTACCACCGGAAATGGTATTATGTTAACCACCATTACTGGTTCAGATACGCATTCTTACATGTACTTACACAACCCTGGGGGAACCAGTACTGCAAATTGGTATGTTTTAACTGATCAGAGTGGCTCTTACACAGAGTTTCTTGTAAAAGCTTATGTACACATTGTTGGAACTGATATAAACGAGGTGGTTGAGTTATTACCTTCTACATTCACACTTGATCAGAACTATCCTAATCCTTTTAATCCGAGCACAGTTATTAGCTACACTCTTCCAAAGCAGAGCAGAGTACAGATTAAAATTTATGATGCAATCGGCAACGAAATCCGTTCTTTGATTGATGAAGAAAAGACGGCAGGCAAATACAACATACTTTGGGATAGCAGAAACAATTTCGGCACAAGAGTTTCAAGCGGTGTTTATTTCTACAAAATTAATGCAGATGGTTTTGCCCAAACGAAGAAAATGGTTCTAATGAAATAAGTTGTTAGTAATTAGTATTGAGTAGTTAGAAAAAAACCCGGCAAGCCGGGTTTTTTTGATGGGAGGCAAATTTTTATTTATCACCGCGTCTGTTTTGCATTCTATGTTCCATAATCATTTTTCTAGCACCGTCCTTAAATCTTTCTTTCATCATTTTCATTCCGGCGCCCATTCTTAACAAATGTTTAGCCCAAATTTCTTTCTGGTCTTTATCCAACATCTTATTGATTTCAATCCACTTCTTAACTCCCATTTCTTTCATTTCAGCTTGCAGCTTACTGTTTTCGTTTGTGAGCTGAAGAAGTTTTTTCTCATCAACATTACCGTCTTTGAGCATTCCCTTTAATTCAATTTGGTTCTTCGCTATTTTTGCTCTTACATCAACCATTGCTTTTTGATGTTCAAGATTCAAGTCATCAAATTTCTTTTCTTGATCCGGTGTAAGCTTAAGAGCCTTCACAATATGTCTGCCTTGCTGCATTGGCGGCATATCCGGCTGTTGTGCTGAAACGACTTGGGCTAAGAAAACAAACCCTACAATTAATAATGCTGTTTTTTTCATGGCTACCTCTTTTTATTGGTTCTGTTTGTTTTGATCTTTTGGTAATTTGACATCAGTTGATTAAGCTAGGTTTAACTTTATTTGTTTCTATAAAATTGGACCTCTGAGAAAGTTCAAAGAGTTAGTATTGTAGAAAAATGTTTTAAACCATTTAACCGGATTATTTGTCCATCCAATAAGAGAAAATGGGAATATGGTTCAAGACGCAGATTTTGATCTGGTAAAACAATTTCTTGAAGGCTCAGAACCGGCGTTCAACGAGATTGTACGGAAATATCAGAAGAGGATTTATTGGCACGCGCGTCAGATGTTAGGCAATCATTTGGATGCCGATGAGGTTACGCAAGAAGTTCTTATTGTAATGTACAAGAAACTCAAGAGTTTCAATTATCAATCTAATTTGTTTACTTGGATATATAGAATTGTTACTACAAGAAGTTTGAACCAGATAAGAAAAAGAAAGGTGAAAAATTTCTTTTCTATTAATGATGAAGAAAACGAAGTTGAACTTAAGGGCGATGTTGATATTGTTAATGATATAGTTAACAAAGAAAGACTTGAAAGAGTGAGAAAAGTATTAGAGACTTTGCCTGTTAAGCAGAGGCAAATTTTTGTGATGAGAAACTTTGAACAACTGTCATACGAAGAGATTTCGGAAATTACAGGAAAAAGCGTAGGCGGTTTGAAAGCAAATTATTTTCATGCTATAAAGAAGGTGTTGGAGAAAACCAATGAACGCTAATAGCGAAAGAATCTTAAGATATCTTTCCGAGCTGATGGATGATAGAGAGAAAATCGAATTCAAAAAAGAATTGGAAACCAATTCTGCTTTAGCAGATGAGCTCAGTCAGCAAAAAACAATATTGGAAAATCTTTCCATAGAAAATATTGAAGCCGATGAAAGATATTTTGGTAGTTTAATTCCAAAAGTAAGAAGTAGAATAGAAAAGCCGGCTAAGGCAAAATTTATAACTCGTCTAGCATTTGGTTTGCCAACTTTAGTTGTTGTGGTTATTGTGGGTGTGGTTTTCTTTAAGTCCGGCTTCAACTCCAACAACGGAAACACCGAAATTGTTAATCAAATTATTGAAAACATAGATGATGAAATTGTTTCTTCGAAATACATCTCTGATCTGGATCTCGATGTGAACACTACTTATAAAACATTGAACGATAAAGCTGAAAGCCAAGAAATAGTTTACGATGAGCAAACCAAAAACAAAATTTTAGCTATCTATGATTATCCTTTAAGCGACGAACTACTTTCCGTACAAAGTTTATCTAAGGAAGAATTAACAAGTATATATTCTAAAATTGAACCAAAGAATTATTAATTAGGAGTGTATGATGAAAATCGTACGTGTTTTATTCTTAGTGTTGGTCCCGTTTATTTTTATAAACGCGCAAGGAATGCGCAGGCAAGCTGACCCCGCTGCATTAGAAAAAATTGAGCAGCTTGAAAATGCAAAACTGATTAAACTTCTCGATTTGAATGAAGAAGATGCAATCCGGTTCTTTGCCAGAAGAAAAGAGTATCAGCAAAATATGCGCGAATTTCTTCAGCAGAGAAGAGAGATAATTGATAATACGCACGAATTGTTGAGGCAAGATGAAAAGGGAAATCATAAAAAATTAAATGATAAGATTGATGAAATCTTTGAACTTGAATCCCAAATTTTTAAAGAGAAGAGAAGTTACTATAAATCTCTTCTTGATATAGTTTCGCCGAAACAGATATTGCAATTAATGTCGTTTGAAGAACGCTTCCGCCGCGAGGTTAGAGAAAAATTGATAAATAGACAGAATAAGAGGGACGGCGAGTAATATTTCTCCAAAATTTGCATTTCTACTGCTCGACTAATATTTTTCGGGCGGTTTTTTGCGGAAGTGGTGAAATTGGTATACACGCTACTTTGAGGGGGTAGTGCCCGTTAGGGCGTAGGGGTTCAAGTCCCCTCTTCCGCACCATTTCTTCATCCCAAAATTTCCATCTTATTTTAGTTCATAGCTCATTTATTTATATTCGTTCCTAATTTTACATAGATCGGCTAACTATTAATGCAGATACCGTCAATTCTATCAAATGAATTTCTATTTAACCACCTACTCTTGGGCTTTTCAATAGCTTTTATTATTGTTTTCCTTTCTTATAAAGTAAAGTTTCTCACTCTTAGCGGTTCGGTTGCAACATTCTTTTTAGCTGGAACGATATTCAGTCTTGGCGGAATTAAGTGGAGCGTTCCAATTCTAACTTTTTTTATTCTTTCTAGTATTCTTTCAAAACTCCGTAAAAAGAAAAATGCCGAGATAGAATTATTTTTTGAGAAGAGCGGTGTGCGAGATTATTTTCAAGTACTCGCAAATGGTGGGATTGGAGGCGTGTTAGTGATTTGGAATTTCATTTCACCGAACGAACTTTTTTATTTGATTTATCTCTCGTCGCTTGCCGCTGTATGCGCAGATACTTGGGCAACGGAAATAGGAACTTGGAAAAGAACAGCCACGTATAATGTCTTAAATTTCAAACCGATAGAACAAGGTGTTTCCGGCGGTATATCTGTAATTGGAACTTTCGGTGCTCTGTTAGGTTCATTGGCAATTTGCTTTTCAGGAATATTTTGGAATTCGCTGCCGATTACCCAATACTTTTTGTTGATAACTTTTTCCGGAATATTCGGAAGTTTCTTTGATAGCTTTCTTGGAGCAACAGTGCAAGCGCAAAGTAAATGTAATATTTGCAGTAAGATTACCGAACGTGATATTCACTGCGGTAAGGAAACAAATTACCATAGCGGATTGAGATGGATTAACAACGACATGGTAAACTTTCTTAGCAGCGCTTCAGGCGCGCTTGTTATTATTCTACTAATTAAAATTTTGAATTGACAGAATGAAAAAAATATTATTTCTCTTCATATCGCTTACTTGTTTGTTTGCTCAAACCGAAACTGATAAATTCTCTCAAGCGCACCGGGCTTTTGAGAACAATAATTTTTCGCTGGCACTAAGACTCTTTAAGGAAATTACAGCAACCGGAAAATTAGAACAACAGAAACTTTCTTCGGCAAAGTTTTATTCCGCAGAGTGTTTCCTGAACTTGGATCAGTTAGATGCAGCAGCGGTTGAGTTTGAATCGTTTTTGGACGAGTATAAATTTTCAACTTACAAACCGACTGTACTTTACAAGTTAGGAACGATTTACTTTACAAAGAGAGAATGCAGAAAAGCGAGAGAAAGATTAACAACACTGACGACAGAATTTCCATTTAGTGAATTTCATGGCTCATCATTCTATTGGATTGGGGAGACTTACGCTTCAGAAAACAAATTTGTTGAAGCCGAAGAGAATTTTAGAGAAGCGATAGCTAACAAGAAAACCAACAAGTACATAATCAATTCAATTTATTCGCTTGCTCAACTTTACGAAAAGACCGGCGATTACGGCAGCGCAATTACAAATTATGATGAATTACTAACGTATTACAAACAAAGCCCGCTTGCACCAAAAGCACAACTAAGAATCGGAATCTGCTATTTCAATCAAAAAGATTATGATAACGCAATTCTCGAATTAACGGATTCAGAAATTAAGCAGCTACCTTTTGAAGAAATTGCAGAAGCGAGATTTTTCTTGGCAAATTGCCACGCCCGTTTACAAGAGTATGGCGATGCTTCGCAAATACTGAATGAGCTTTACACAAATGTTGTTGAAGAGCAATTCAAAAACAGAATATTGTTCAGCAAAGCTTGGATTGACTTTCAGCAGACAAAATACAACGATGCTTTTGACAAGTATAAATCGCTGACAGAAACTGCGAATGACTCACTGAAAATTCTATCGCTATACTGGTGCGGAGAATGTAAACGGTATTTGGGTGATTCAAAAGGTGCAGACACAATCTTCAAAGAGTTTATAGAGAAATATCCTTCGCACCGGCTAGTTGCAAAGGCACAATTGGCAAGAGGATCAGTTTTCGTTTCTCAAAGCAATTCCGTTGATGCAGAGGCAGCACTGCTAAACGCTACAATTTCTCCCGACAAGCAAACAAAAACTAAAGCTTACGCAATGCTTGGTGAAATTAGACTTAACGCAATGCGATATGATGATGCAAGAAAGTATTTTTCTGAGGCGATGAAACTAAGGCCTGACCAACAGGACTTGAGGAACCGAACTCAGCTTGGTTACTCGGTTTCGGAGTATTTTCTTAACAAGTATAATGAAGCAGAAAAGAATTTAACCGAGCTTAAGGAAAGAGATAAAACCTTCGAGAGCGATAAAGTTAATTTTTACCTCGCAGAAATTTACTTTGCCACAAAGAAGTATAGCGCTGCCTTAAAACATTACAATCTTGTTAAGACTGGTGATAAATCAATACTGCGCCAAACAGTTTTGGGCAAAGCTTATTCCTATTTCAACATGAAAGACTTTGCTAATTCTATTTTCTTTTTCGGCGATTACATTGAAAAATTCGGTAACGAGAAAAATCTTGCCGAAGTAAAACTACGTTTAGCGGATAGTTATTTCGGTTCTAAGAATTTTAACAAGGCATCTGCAATTTATAAGGAACTCTTTTCCAAAGACAAACTTAGTTCCGAAAGCGATTTAGCTTTCTACCAGTATTGTCAATCGTTATTCAAAGCCGGAAAAGCCAATGAAGCAAAAAATGCGTTTGAAGAACTTCAGCAGAAATTTCCGAAATCAAAATTTACAGACGAAGCGCAATATGTAATCGGCTGGATAGATTTTCAGCAGAATGATTACAACTCTGCAATTTCCGGCTACAGAAGACTTATCAGCCGTTATCCCCGTTCTGAATTAAAGCCGCTTGCTATTTACAATATTGGCGATGCATTTTTTAACCAAGGTAACTACGATTCATCTATTGTCTATTATTCAAAAGTTATAGAGTCGTATCCGAACTCGCAATACATTTTGGATGCAGTAAACGGAATACAGTATGCCTACGTTGCAAAAGAACAGCCGGAAAACGCAATTACGTTTATTGATTCGTTCATCTCAGCAAATTCAGATTCACGTTACAGCGATCAAATATTCTTTAAGAAAGGCGATCTATACTATTCGATAGATAATTATGGCGAAGCGATTAAGGCATACAAAGACTTTATTGCCAAATATCCTTCAAGCGGATTTGTTTCTAACGCATACTTTTGGATTGGAAAGTGTTCTGCTAATTTGAAAAACGAGGCAGAAGCTGTTGCAAACTACAACACGGCAAGACAGAGATCTCCGAAAACTGATATTGGAATTTCCGCTACGCTCGAACTGGCAAAAATTTATTCTAACAAAAAACAGTACGACAATGCTATACGTGTTATTGATGAATCGGTTGCCGCGAATTCTACTTCAAACCAAGTTGCCGAAATGCTGTTTACAAAAGGATCTAATGAATCGCTTGCAAAAAAAATGAATGACGCGGCAGCTACATTTGAGCAGATTACAAGCTATTACGAGGGAACAATTTTTGCCGCCAAAGCCAAAGTTGAGTTAGGCAAAATAGAAATTGAAAGAAAGAATTTTGAAAAAGCCCAAGCGTATCTCCGTGAAATTGGTGAGAAGCGGTTGGACGATGTAGGCGCTCAAGCTCAGTATTACTTGGGTGTTTCGCTTTTCTATCAAGGAAATTATAGCGACGCGGTAACTGCATTTGTGCGCACCCGTTCAATATTTTCCGGTTATGATGAGTGGTACACAAAATCACTTATGATGCTTGGAGATTGTTTCATAAAACTTGATGATAAAAAGCAAGCAAAAGAAATGTACCGTTCAGTTCTGCTTCGTCATCCTGAAGGGGAGTACGCACAAGAAGCTAAAAGAAAGATGAGAGGTTTATAATGAAAAAATTATTGTTGATTCTCATCCTTTTTGCTTCAGTTGTTTTCTCGCAGAGTGAGCAGCAAAACATTGAATTGCCGGATTTCATTATCACTGGCAGACAAGCTATTGATATTCCAGCAGCACAGAAACCAAAAACGGAATTGATTTCAATTTTGTCTAAAGACTTCTTTACTCCGCAATATTCTTCCGAGGAACTTCCATTTTTAATCACATCGGCTCCGGTTGCAATTTATCCAAGTATCAAAAGTTCGGAGAACTATTTTAACGGTAACGTTAAAATAATGCTTGGCAAAGAAACAATGCCGTACGGTTTGCTGAATCTCTCTCAGAGCTTTGATTATTACTTGCTAAACTTGAAAGCCTGGGGAACAAACGTTAAGGACTATCAGCCATTCTCGGACTACAACAGTTCCGGAATTGAATTGAGTAACGATTTCTCAATCAGCACCCGATCAGAGTTTATGCCGGGTGCGAAAATTTTAGCCGACGCCAAATACTACCGCGATTCATATTATATGTTTGGTTCCATTACTCCGGCACAATTAAGAGAAAAGAATAACGGCGAAGCGCGTGTAGCATTTTCAAGTTTATACAGCAAAATTTTTAATCTGGCTTTAGGACTTACGGGTAATTTGTTTTCGTTGAATGAAAACAGTTTGAAGGAAACAAATGTTCTTGCCGATGGAAAAATCAATTTCCGTTGGAACGGATTGATGTTTGGCGGTAAGGCAGAACTTAAAAGGCAAACACTTACAAATAATCTAAGTGGAAAAGGCAGCTATAATAATCTGAATACAGAAGCTTACGTTGAAGCGGCGTTGAACGGCAGTCTTTGGATTAATGCCGGTGCTTACTTTAACACAAATACTTCTTCCAATATGTTCTCTCCTTTTGTAACTGTAGAACTCTTAATAGATAAAGGATTAACATTTGGCGCCGAATACAAACCCAAAGTGGATTTTTTCACTATGAAGAACCTTTTGGAAAAGAATCCATTTACCACACTTGGATTGACCGACAATATCTTCACAAAATATTATAATGATTTATCAGCTACGCTGCGATATGAGTACCAAAAGGTTTTTTCGGTAGCCCTTCTTGCTAACTTTGCCAAGATTGATAATTATTTATACTATGAAGATTTGCTCAACGTTGGCAAATTTGATATTCAAACAGCAAACGGCGTACAGGTTCTAAAATCAAAACTGAATTTTTATTTGCAGCCTGCCCAATTTGGTTCTTTGTTCGCAGAAGCAATCGTTCAAGATGTTCGTGATATAAACGATCAACGCATTCCGTATGAGCCGGTTTTTATTTCTTCTTTTTCATATAACTATTCTTTCGATTCAAGCTTTGGATTTGGTGTTAAATACAAGATTGCAATGCAAGCATATGCAGATTTGAAAAACACCCAGACCATAAACAATTACACTGATCTTTCTGCTTCTGTTTGGTATGAGCTGTTCGGCGGCTTAAAATTGACCGTGGACTTTCAAAACATCTTGAATAGGAGTAACTTTGCCTGGAAGCAATACCAAGAAAAACCATTCGACTATTTATTCGGTTTTGAGTATCGTTGGTGAAAGAAAATAGAAATGAATCCAGCTGAATTATATAAACGGGTAGCCGATGTACTCGGCGTGTCTGCATCTCAAAAAGATCTCGCTTTTGAAGTGCTGACTGAGTCTATTGCCGAAATTCTTACCGAAGGAATAACACTAAAAGTACCCCGCATTGGTTTTTTTCAGCTTAAGGCTGATTCGCAAAAAAGTAATTCTGTAAAACAGTTGATGTTTTCTTCTTTGCCTGAAGATTTTGACCGAACCGAAAAAGTTCTTTATCATACCTTTGATATAAATCCTAAATACAAAAATTCTTTCGAAATGGATTCCCAGGTTTTTAGCATTGGCGTGGGGAAGCCATTATTGCCGCTTCATGATGAGGAAAGCGTGCACGATCCCGAAACCTCTTTTGCTATGCTGCGTAAATCAATTGAAGAGAGAGTAAAAGAAATTTTAGCTGAGTCAGACCAGATTCCAAATTTCAATATTTGGGAAGACATCTACTCAAATAATGATGAGCTGGATTTGGAATCTAATATTTCTTCAAAGCTACTAGAGCTTACAAGCGATTTGCACTTCAATGAAGAGTCCAAGCCGGTAGTTCCGGAATTAGATAAGCAGCATCAGGACTTGCTGAATTCGCTTTTATCTAATGATAAACCGGAAGCCAGCGAGGAATTTTTTGCAGAGGAAAGAGCAGAATTTGTTTCTGAGAATGAATCTACTGCCGAACGGCAATTTTTTGATGAAGATCTTTACAAAATAGATGAGACCGGACCGGCGCAAAATTTAACTGTTACTGATCTACTTGGCGAAACGGACTGGATGCAGAAAGCTGATTTGCCGCTTGAGTCCGAAGCTGAAAATAAAGAAGTGGAAGAAACCGGATCGGTGCAAAACTTATCTGTTATAGATCTGCTTGGTGATATGGACTGGATGCAAAAGGTTGATTCACTACTGACTGAGGATGAAGTAAAAAACGAAATAGCCGAAGAGCCCGGGCAGAACTTGCAAGACGAACAAATTGATATTACAATTCCCGAAAGTTTTTTAGACCCGGCAAAAATTGAAGTAACTGAAAGTCCGTTAGAATTGGCGGAAATTTCAAGTGAAATATTTGGCGCAGAAATAGATACCAAACATGTACAAGAAACAGAGGAAGACTTACCTGTTACCGATTCAGTTGATAAGGAAGTGCTTAAAAATTTATTAAGTGAAGAATCCGGCGAAGAAGCAAAAGAGAATGAAGAGATAACTATAGAACCTCCATCTTCCGGTAAGGAATTACTAATTAGCGCTTATGATGAACCGGCGGAAGCAAGCAAAAATACTTGGGCTATAGAAGAAGAGGACTTGAAAGGAATTATTAACGAAGAACTCCGGGAATATGACCACGAAAAAATTGCTAATGATAATTCCCGCGTGCTAAATGATTTGCTTGAAGATGCGTTTCATAGAAAAGTTGAAATTGATTCTTCTGAAGAAATTGACGGAGAAAATTCTGCTGATGAGACTCCGGAAGAAGAAACCATAACGGGACGAATTGAATGGAGCTGGGGAGACGAATTAAAAGAAGAATTTGGAATTAGACCGGAAGAAGAAACGGAAATCATCCCGGAAAACCCGCTCTCGTTAATCTTTGAAGAAGAAGATTTTGTTGAGCCAACAGAGTTCGAGTTTGATATTGAAAAAACAAGGCAAGATTTGTTTTCCCGCCTTGCTAAAACTTTGGAAAAAGAAGTTACGTCGCTTCATGATAATTACACCAGCTCTGTTGAAGAAGAATCAGGAATCCAAAAGCCAACATTGGAACGTAATGCTTATACAAAACCGGAAATCAAAACCGAACATACTGCTACAAGAATAAGAGAGGAAGTTCCGCCTGTTGCAGAATTCAAGGATGAAAAAGTATTTCTCGATTTTAAAACTCCACCGCCACGTTACGAATTTATTGAAGAACCTGAACCTCCCCGTATAGAAGATGATTTTCACGAGGAGCATCTTCTTACCAAACCGAAGAGAATAACAATTCTTCTTGAACGAGATGAGATGGAAGAAGCAGTCTCAAAAGTTCCGGGACAAAAAGAAGAAACTGTCTTGGAAGAACCAAAACCGCAGAATAACATTTTCGGTAAACTCTTTGTTATTACGCTCGCTTCTTTAGTTGTTATAACTGCTATCGCGCTTTACCTTTACTTTAAATCCGGTTTGCCGAATCAAGAAGTTGCACAGCAGACGCCAACTGAAAACCAGTCGCAAAGCATTAACAGCATTGAGAATCCAAGGAATACGATATCTAGAGAATCACTTGGGCTAAATCCGGATGACTTTAGCGAGTTCCCAACAAGTGCAACTCCGCCAACTCCGGTTAAAGAAGGCGGCAGTGTAGATGTTTCCAAAATATTAGGAAATACCGAAAGCCAGAATCTAAAAAAGAATGAAGAGATCTTGCGCGAGTCGCAGAAAGAAGACTTAGCACGTAAAGTTCAAACAGTACAGAACAATAAACCGGCTGCTGGAGAAACCCGCTTGACGGATATGGTTTTCTATGATGGAAAATCCTACAACTTCCAGATTTCATCTTGGAAAAATAAAATGCTGGCTCAAGAAGAAGTGAACAGGTTGCGCGCGCAAGGTTTTAATGCGTTTTTGGTTGAAGCATATTTGCCGGACAAAGGCGGCAACTGGTACAGAATTCGTATCGGCTCGTTCAAATCTGAACAAGAGGCTCTAGATTTTAAGAAGAAAAATAGTTTCTAATTATTTACGGATAGAACATGAATCTGACTGAAATGTTATTAAAAAACGGGTTTATGATTTTACCCATCCTAATTTGTCTCACCGTTTCAATTCTGTTAATTGTTGAAAAATACATTGTACTAAAAAAGTCCAAAGTAAATGTTGCCTCATTTACCATTAAGATTAGAGGAATCCTTAAACGAAAAGAATTTGCCGAAGCAATTAACTATTGTACCGAAGAAAAATCTCCTCTTGCCAATATTCTTAAGCGCGGATTAAGAAAAAATAAGTTTGGCAGAAAAAGAATGATTGAAACTTTCGAAATTGCTTCCAAGTTGGAAATTATGAAACTTGAAAAAGGATTGCCAACTTTGGCAACTCTTTCCAAGCTAACGCCGTTGCTGGGATTTCTTGGAACGATTATCAGCTTAACTTTTGCTTATTTCAAGCTGCAAGAACAGCAGCCAAATCCGGACCTAACAAACTTTAATAATGAAATTTATGGCGCGCTCATTTCTTCTGCGCTTGGAATCATTGTGGGAATTTTCTCACTCATTTTTTATAACCAGATAGTTGCCACGGTAAAGAAAATTGTTTTTGAAATGGAAATGGTCGCTACCGAAATAATAGACGTGCTTGATGAATCAATACCAAGTTTTGCTGATGCTGAAGATGATGTAAATGAATTCGATGAGGAAGAGACAGAGTGAAATTTGAAAGCTCACTTCGCCCTCAAGCCGGAATAAGTTACGTAGCCCTCGGCAGTGTTTTGCTGCTGGCTATATTTTTGTTTTTACTTGCTTCAAAAATGTCCGAACAATCTCTGTTAACTCCATCTGAAGTTAAGAAGGAAAATCCTACACGGAAGAAAATTTCAGCTCCCTCTGAAAAATTTGCCAATATAACTCCAAAAGAAGAGAAACCAATTGTACAAGAGTCAGAGCAAAAACCTGAAGTAGTTGTTAATAAAGAGAAGAAAACTGAAACCAGAAAAACCGGCGGAAGGGAATTAGGTTTTGATTTAGACTTTGGCACAGAGCGCGCAAGAATAATTAAAAACTTTGTTTTACCGGAAGCAAAAAATGCCGGTAGCGGAAGAGTGATTCTTAAGTTTCGTTTTACTATTAGACCGGACGGCTCTGTAGCAAAAGTTTTTCCTATAATGAGGGGAAACCCCGATTTAGAACTTGAGGCAATGAATTTGCTGAGGAAGTGGCGATTTGAAAAATTACCTAGAACCGACGATCAGGTTGATCAAAAAGTAGAAATTAGTTTTCGCCCTCAGTAGCCGGTTTATCATCCGCGTAGTAAAACTTGTAGAAGAAATATTCCACAATAGTAAGAAGTGTTAAAGAAATCGTATCAGCGTCAAACTGAATTCCGAATCCCTTTTGATCGAAGAAAATTTTTACAACAGAAGTAGTAATAGACCAGCCTACTGTAAAGAGAATAACAACCAAAGCCAGATTGATAAATGCCGATGAGAGAGATTCGTCTTGCCATTTTTTTGTAAAGATATAAGCTGTGAAAATTAAATGCCCGGCAAAAATCAATGCTGAAATCATGTTAAACTTCCGAAGATTTATTTTTACTGTTAATAATTTGCGCGCCTATCAATCCGCCAATAATTCCAAATACCGAATTGATGAAGAAGTTGTTGAATAAGATTGAGATTGTATAAATCCAAGAAAAGCCGGTGTCCATCAACTCTTTGCGGACAGTTTGAAAAATACTCATCACTTCATTTTTGATTTCCGGACTCAACGGAAAACCCTCAACCATTCTTTGCATTTCCGGGAAGGCTATTATAATATCGTTCTGGCGGGTAATGAATGTAATCATAATCTCGAAGATGGTTCCGAAGAACGCGGCTGTTAATCCCGTGTATAAGCCGAACAGAAGAGCTTTAGACATCTGGATTCGCTCGGTAGATTTAGTTGCTTTTTGATCGAGCAGTAATGCAAAAAAAGCAGCAGCCGGAAGTATAAGACAGCATGAAAAGCTTTTAATCAATGGTACAACTTGCAGAACTCCTGCGGCAAAACCGCATACTACCGGCGAAATGTATTTTTTCAATTTTTCTTCGAGCTTAATTCTTGAATTAGTTTTTTCAGTGCGGAGTAAAAATATAAAAATCCCGCTGAACCTAAAAGAACACCGGTTAATAAGGCTAAAGTTTTCGAGTAATCATAAAAACCGAGCGAATAAAGAATTACATCGGCAATCATTGGAATTGCCGCGATTAGCAAGATTTTTAGCTTTGGCTCTTTTTTTATGGCGTAAAAAAGACTTACGATACTTACCAGGTAGAAACCCAAATATATTCCGGCGCATCTTGAACAAACCAGCGAGTGATAAACTGATTCGCCGAGAAGTTTTTGCTGCTGCTGATGGCAGACTAACGAATATGATTTTTGTAAGAATGGAACAGCTGCTGCGATATTTGGAAAAACCGGGATGAGCCATTCAATGAAAACACCAAACAACCAGAGAGTAAGGAAAAGTACAATTAAGAGCCTTAGGATAAAGCGCATCTTATTCTTGCTGCATTTGATAAATGAAAATTGCAGAGCTTGTTAAAACATACAATTTCGATTTGAAAACGCACGCGTCAACAATTTCTTCGGCTAAATCAAGTTTGATTAATTTCAGTGGAGCGGTGAAATCATTCTTGCTTTCAAAGACTACAACGCTTTTAGCGTCAACAAGAGTAATCCAGCTAAAAAGAGAATTAATGTTTTTAGCAGTAACCGGAAGGCTAAGTTTTTTCTTTCCATTGCCAAATTGGTCAAAAACGAAAAGAGAATTTCCCTCGATGGCTAATAAATTGAAATTATCATCTAAACAAAACTTAACCGGATTTGTCATGCGGAACTCGCCGGCTTCAATTCCTCCAAACTCTGATATAAACTCTCCGCGAAGGTTAAATTTCAGAATCCGCTGGTTATCGGAATCGAGAACGTATAAATCTCCTTGGTTTGATGTTGCAACAGAGGTTGGATATCTGAACGAATAACGCTCATCACCGGATTCTTGAGTTGAAAGCTGGGAGAGGAAATTCAAATCTTTATCAAAAAGTTGGATACGGTTGTTGTTCTTATCAGCTACAAAAACATTGAGAACATTGGAGAAAACGTCTATCGGGCAGTCGAATGAGCTATTATCCCAGCCATAACCGCCAATAGTTTTAATCACGTTTCCAAGAGTATCAAGCTTGGTGATTTCGTTCTTTAGGTCATCGCTTACAAAGATTATCCCGTACGGGTTTATAGAGAAACTTCCGGCAGAATTAAAACTGCCGATTTCGCCGGCAGGTATCAAGTTTTGCCCATAATTTGCGATGGTAATTATGAGTAAAAATAACATGTAAACTTTGTTCTTCATTTCGGTCCTTGCGGCGATTTATCTTAAATCACAATAAAAACTTAGGCATAGTTTCTGAAAGAAAACTCTTAATAAAAATAATGAAATTTCTTAAATTTGCTTCGAAGTCGAACTCCCTAACAGACAATAGAGGAAACAATGAAAAAAATCCTATTTGCCTTCCTATTTCTTGTGCTTATTATTTCCTCTTGTAAACTAAAGGAAGACACAACCGGAACTGATCCTACAGGAACAACCTCAACCGCCATAAAAGTTTTAACACCAAACGGAAACGAAGTTTTGCCGGAAGGCTCATCTTACCAAATCACCTGGAGCGGAACCGGAACAACTCTGGTTAAAATTCAGTACAGTATTGATAACGGCACATCATGGTCTTTGGTTGTTGATAGTTTAACAAACACCGGAGTTTATAGCTGGTTCCCGGTTCCAAATACAATCTCCAATCAATGCCGGCTTCAAGTAACAAGCGTTGATGGAAAGAGCACAGACGCTAGTGATAATGTTTTTTCAATTGTCAGAAACAGCAATCAAAGTTTAAAAATAGTTGCACCAAAAGATAAAGAAGAATGGGAAGGCGGTAGCGCCAAACAAATTAAGTGGTTTAGTTCCGGAATTGATTCTGTAAAAATTGAATACACAACCAACAACGGCACCAAATGGAATTTAGTTGCTGTTGATAAAAAGAATACCGGCATTTTCTATTGGGAACCGGTGCCTAATACTCCTTCTACCTTAGCAAGAGTTAGAATAATGGATGCAAAAGATGGCGAGCCTTCTTCCGAAAGCGATGTGTTCAACATTCTACCTGAACCTAAAATTAAAGTGATAGCTCCTAACGGCGGAGAAAGAATTCTTTCTTCTACAAGCAGAAAAATTGAATGGGTAACTGAAAATATTGAAAATGTTAAGCTTGCCTATACAACCAATAATGGTTTTGAGTGGGTTGTTATTAAAGATGCTGTCCCTTCTACCGGATTTTATATTTGGGATCCGGTTCCAACAGCAAACTCTCAGCTATGTAAGATTCGTGTTTATGATGCAAAAGATAACGAGCCTTCGGATGTTTCCGATAGTACCTTTACAATTACAAATCAAATCACTCAAACACTTGAAGTAACCGGACCAAACGGAAGTGAAAGATGGCAAGCCGGAACAAATCAGCAAATCACATGGAAATCAAGCGGTGTTGCAAAAGTTAAAATTGAACTAACATCTAACAACGGTTTAACCTGGAACACAATTGTTGATCAACTTGCAAATACCGGCGCTTACGAATGGAACGTTCCAAACTCAATTTCCACTCAATGCTTAATTAAGATTAGCGATGCAGATGATAGCGATCCGGTAGATCAAAGCAACGGCTTGTTTAGAATTGTTCCAAAACCCGAATTAAGAATTACAAAGCCAAATGGCGGCGAAACATGGACTGCCGGAATTATTGATACTATTAAATGGAATTCTGTAGGTGTGGAAAATGTAACGATTGAGTTCACACCAAATAATGGTACCAACTGGTTCACGATTGTAGAAAAGACTCCATCCAGCGGAAGTTACATTACAAGCTTATCTACTGCCGGAACTCAATATAAAATTAGAATTACTGATAAAGAAAACGGCTCTCCGCAAGATGAAAGCGACGGAACGTTTACAGTTTCGGCGGAACCAAAGATTGTTGTTCTTGAACCAAATGGAAAAGAAGAATGGTATGCCGGCTCTTCGAATAATATTAAGTGGACTTCAACAAATATTGAAAACGTGAAGATTGAATACACTACTAATAACGGTGCAAGCTGGACTTTAATTACTTCATCTACTCCGAGCGATGGAGTTTATTCGTGGGATAAAATTCCTAATGTAAGTTCATTGCAATGTAGAGTTAGAATAAGTGATGCTATAGATAACATTCCGTCTGATGTTTCTGATGATAACTTCAGCATTACAACTCAAGGAAATCAGTTGATAAAAGTTGTTAAACCGAATGGCGGTGAGAACTGGCCTCTTGGCTCACCTCAAGAAATTACCTGGGATGCCGCCGGAATTACAAATGTTAAAATTGAGTACACAATTAACAACGGCTTGAATTGGAATTTGATTACAGCGAGCACGCCAAGTACCGGTTATTATACATGGACACAAGTTCCAAACACTCCTGCAACAAACTGTAAAGTGAGAATAAGCGATGCACAAGACTCCGCGCCATCCGATGAAAGCGATCTCTTCTTTACAATCGGGACAGCGCCTTCGTTAAAAGTATTAGAACCAAACGGTAATGATACCTGGATAAGCGGTACAACTAAACAAATCCGGTGGTCATCGGAAAACGTTGCAAATGTTAAAATTGAATACACGATTGATGGCGGCGCAAGCTGGAATGTAATTGTTAATTCAATGCAAAGCACAGGCAGCTATTACTGGAATAATATTCCGGCAATAAATTCGCTGCAATGCAAAATTAAAATTAGCGATGCGCAGTTCGGTACTCCTTCGGATCTATCCGATGACAATTTTGCAATTATGAAACCGGGTGATCAGCAATTGAAAGTTAAGACTCCAAACGGAGGAGAAAAATGGATTGCCGGAACTCCTCAAAATATAACTTGGGATGCCGGTGGAATTGCGAATGTTAAGATTGAGTTTACAAGTAACAACGGAATTAGCTGGAATACAATTATCGAAAGTACACCAAGCGATGGTTTCTATACATGGACTCAAGTTCCAAACACACAAGCAACAAATTGCCTTATCAGAATAAGTGATGCTCAAGATAACGAGCCATCAGACGTTAGTGATAATTTCTTTAGTGTAGATGTTGAACCATCGCTTAAAATGGTTGCACCAAACGGCGGAGAAGTTTGGTCAAGCGGTTCCAGCAAAGAAATTCGTTGGACAAGTTCCAACGTAGCGACCGTAAAAATTGAGTTTACTACTAATGGTGGTGCATCCTGGGCTACAGTTGTTAATTCTATTGAAAACACTGGCTCATATCAGTGGTCAAACATTCCTAATGCAAATTCTTTGCTCTGCAAAGTAAAGGTTAGTGATGCGGACGATGGAAATCCTTTTGCGATTTCTGATAACTATTTCCAAATTTCTAATCAGATAGTTCAGACGATAAGAATTTTATCTCCGAATGGCGGAGAAAGCTGGCGTGAGCAACAAAACAGAACAATTACTTGGTCCTCTAACAGTATAAGTAAAGTTAATATTGAATATACAATCAACAATGGTCAGGTTTGGACTTCAATAGTTTCAGATCTGCCAAGTTCCGGTTCTTACGAATGGCATATTCCTGCTGGTATCAATTCAACACAATGTAAAGTGAGAATCAGCGATGCTTCTGATGGTGATCCTTCTGATGAAAGTAACTCATCATTTGCTATACAGGTTACTCCCGAGATATCTGCCATTACTTTTCCAACTAACGGCGCTTCTATAATAGCCGGAGAACAAATTACAATTCAATGGGAATCAAAAGGAATTAGAAAAGTTAAAATTGAGTATAATAGAAATGATTTAAACCAGCCTTCGGATTGGTTTACTTTAGTTGACAGCTTAGATAACTCGGGATCATTCCCAACAACATTTAAGTATGATCCTTTAGCTACATCTTATGTAGTTAGAATTAGTGCTACAGACGGAAGTGCTTCATTGATGAGTGGAACATTTAAAGTATTACCGCCTCCTTCAGTATCAGTATTATCGCCAAATGGTGGCGAACAATGGCTGGCAACTCCGGCAGGTGCATCAACTACTGATCCTCAGAAATACCATCCTTATGAAATAACTTGGCGTTCAACCAATGCTGAAAAAGTAAAAATTGAATGGTCAACAAATGGAGGTGGTTCTTGGTATTTGGTTCCTGGAGCCGAAGATCTTAACAGTACCGGATCATTTATTTGGGCGCCAGGAAGAGATGATCTTGTTAGACCGCAAAATTCTGATAACTGTTTGATTAGAGTAAGTAGCTCAAGCGGTTCATCCGATATGTCTGATGCGAACTTTTCGATTCACGATACTAAAAAGATTAGAGTTGAGTATCCGAATAGCGGTGAAGATTTTTATGTTGGTCATGCTGATAGATATGTTATGTTAATTTCTTGGACGAGCTATGCAATTCCAGGCAATGTTAAGATATTTTATAGCTTGCAAAACGGCGCTGAGGGTACTTGGGTTCAGCTCGCAGAAGTTAAATCTACAGGCGCATATGTATGGGATTACGCTAATGATCCATTAATTGGTACTACAACGGTTTCAACTCAAGGAAAAATTAAAATTCAAGATGCAGTTGATGATAAAATCTGGGATGTAAACGATGTGGCATTCTGGTTGAATATTAAGAAGACCAGCGGCAAAATCATCCAAGATGAGAATAAAATAAAAGGTAACACACAAAAATAATTTTAAAAGTGAGCAAGTAATTCTATATTTGTTAGATAGAAACTGCCCCATAGTGTAATTGGCAACACGTCTGACTCTGGATCAGAAGACTTCAGGTTCGACCCCTGATGGGGCAGCAATTTAAATCCTTGCGAAATAAAATTTGCGAGGATTTGCCTTTTTATCACTTGATGTGAATCATTTCATTAACATGGTGTTGGTAAAACAACCTTATCTTGATATATTATCTAAGAACTTGAAAGCAATAAATGACAAACTCGATATTTAAATATCGTGGACAAATTTTAAAAAAACCGCTCGCTGTTCTAACCACACTATACTTAGTTATTAATGTTATACTTTTAGTTGTTGGTATTAGTTATTACAATTATGAAAAAGAAAAAGTTATAAATGACCGCTTCGCTTATCTGGAATCAATTTCGGATTTCAGGAAATCTCAGATTAATGATTGGCTTAAAGAAAGATATGCTCAACTGGAAGTCCTCCGTGCTGATTCCCCGTTAATAAATAAACTTGGGACACTCACTTCTAACAGTTCCAAAGAATTAAAAGAATGGTTTGAGGCACTAAAAACCTTCTATAAATACGATGATATAATTCTAGTTGGTCCCTCAAAGAAAATAATCTACAGCATATATTCGGAAAACGCCAAGTTAAGCAACCTTGACTCTCTACTGTGTGAAAGTTCAAGCAATTCCAATTCAATAGTATTTTCAGATTCAGATGAGAAATTTGCTTCTCCAGAATTTCTCAAATTTTATGTCCCACTCGGCTACACAACAAATATTCCTTTCAAGGCAAAGGATGTTTTAATCTTTTCAGTCGAACCGAACAAAATTTTTAATGCCATGCTAAACCGGAATATTGATAAGTCTCCAACTCTGGAAACATTGCTGGTAAAACCCTATAAAGAAGGAATTGTTTATCTAAATACACTGAAGTTTGATGTTGAGGGGAAAGAAAATAATCATAGTGCAAATAGAAAGGCATTGATAAAAGCCAACACCATGAAATCCAGAAGAGGTTTTATTGATGGTGTAGATTATAAAAATGATGAAGTGATTGCTTTAATGAACAGGGTTCCATCTTCCATTTGGACTCTAATAACGAAAATAAACCAGTCAGAGTTTTACGCCCCGGTTAATAATCTTGCCAAAATTGTTTTCTTAGCAATAATTTCTGCCGATTTGCTCTTTGCAGTTGTTTTCTTTTTCATTTGGCGAAAAAGCATTCTTGCCAATTACAAAAAAATGTATGCAGCAGAGATTGAAAAATCCAAACTGGAAAATCGTTTCGAATCTTTAGTTAACGGTGTAAAAGATTTGGCCATTTTTATAATGGATAGTGAGGGAAATATTACTTCGTGGAACGAAGGCGCTGAAATCATTGAGGGCTATTCTTCTGATGAAATTATCGGAAAGAACTTTTCAACTTTCTATTCAGAAGAGGAAAACAGAAATAATAGACCAAGCAAAAACCTAAAGCTCGCTCTCGAGAAGGGTAGCTATCAAGAAGAGGGATGGCGAATCAAAAAAGATGGAACTGCTTTTTGGGCTAATGTATTACTAACAGCTCTACAAGATGAGAATGGAAAAGTCTATGGCTTTTTGAAAGTTACGCGCGATTTAACAGAGAAAAAAAGAAGCGAAGAAGAAATAAAAAAATCGCGCGACTTTTATTTAAAACTTCTCGATGATTTTCCAACACCGGTTTGGCGCTCAGGATTAGATGGAAAATTTAACTATTTGAATAAAGCGTGGCTCAATTATGTAGGAAGAAAAATTGAAGATGAGAATGGAGATGGCTGGACTTCGAACCTTCACCCAGATGAAAGGGAAAACACAGTTAAACTTTATCATGAATCTTTCCGGCAGAGAAAGAGTTTTACCCTTGAGCACAGATTGAAAGATTCGAATGGTGAATATAGATGGATGATAAATTTTGGAATGCCGTATTCCGATATGGAAAATAATTTTGCCGGTTATCTCGGTTCTTGCTATGATATTGATGATAGGAAAAAATATGAAGAGACCATCAATACGCTATTAAGAATAGGGGAAAGACTTTATTCATCGCTGGAAATAAATCAAATTCTGGATTCGCTTGTAACGGAAAGCATTCATCTGGCAAGCGCTGAGAGCGGATTTGCATGTATAAAGAATGAAGATGAATTTGTGATAGGAAGATATTATCACAAGGACCATTGGGAATATTACGACAAGAAATACCGGGTTGAAGATAAAATTCTGAAACAGTTTGGCTCCAATAGAGAACCAATTTTGGCAAATGAACAAGCCAATCAAGAAAATATTGATAAAGAACTTGTGAACAGATATTCAGTAAGGCAAGCAATTTCAACACCGCTATTTGGCTCTAACGGGGAGCTAATGGGATTTTTTGAAATTCATAATAAAAAAGGAAATAAGGGATTCACCAAGGATGACATTAATCTTCTAACTGCAGTAGCAAGAAATGCTTCTATCTCAATTGCCAAATCTTTGAACTACGAGCAGCTTCGCAAAGCTGAAACTCAATTACGAAACTCTGAATCTGAGCTTAGAAGTCTTGCCGCTCAAATTCAATATGCCCGCGAAACGGAAAGGCAGCACATAGCAAGAGAAGTTCACGATGAGTTAGGGCAGTTATTCACAGGTATCAATCTAAATATTTCTCTTCTTACTGAAATGATTGAACAAAACCAAGAACCATCAGTTAGCGAAATAATTGATGAGCTGCATTCGGTTCAGCAGTTTGTGAACAAAGGTATTCAAACTGTGCGCGATATTTCCGGCAGCTTACGTTCTTACGTTCTTGATCATTTGGGATTAATACCCGCAGTTCAGGAATACTGCCGGGAAATAGAAAGGATGAGCAATGTTACTTGTAACTTCAAGTCGGAAGTAGAGTCATTCAATTTTAACGATGAAAAAAATGTCGCGTTGTTTAGAATTATTCAAGAAGCTATTACTAATGTGCTTCGTCATGCCGAAGCAACGGTAATTAATGTGATGATCAGCCAAAAGGAAGGCAGTCTTGAAATTGGTATTACAGACAATGGAAAAGGAATGCCGGAAAGTAAAGAAGCAATAACAAATTCAATGGGAATTCTTGGTATGAAAGAGCGTGCTATATTTCTTAAAGGGAAATTGAAGATTGACAGTGTGACAAATGAAGGAACCAAAATTCACCTCTCCATTCCGGTTGAAAAACTATAGAAAGGTAAAACGATGAATATTGCAATTACAGATGACCATGAGATTATTAGAGAAGGCTTAAAAAAAATACTGGCAAAACATGATGATCTTAAAGTTGTTGCTGAAGCATCGAGCATTGCAGAATTGGAAAAATTGCTGGACGAAACGCAGATTGATTTCATAATGCTTGATATTTCTCTGCCGGATAAAAGCGGTTTGGATTTTGTGAAAGATATTAAAGCACGTTTCCCCGAAGTTAAGGTCTTAATATTCAGCATATATCCAGAAGAGAAATTTGCGAAGAGAGCAATTAATTTGGGTGCAGACGGATACTTGAGCAAAAATGCAAAGCCGAGCGAAATCATTGAAGCAATTAGAAAAATTGAAAGGGGTGGAAAGTATTTAAAAGCCGAACTCATCGAAGAACTTTTCTTGCACAATGATAAATTACACACTAATCCTACTCATGAGCTGCTTTCCAACAGAGAATTTGAAGTGCTCAGATTGTTAGCCAAAGGAAATAAAATTACAGAGATTGCTGAATCTTTGGGATTAAGCGTTAACACAATTGCATCATATAAAACAAGGATACAGGATAAGCTAAATATAAAATCCACAGCAGAATTGATACGCTATGCAATTGATAACGACTTAGTGGAAAAATATTAGCGAAATTTAAGAACTGCTGCTTAACCAGACACCTCATTTTATTCTTGCCGTATAATCGACCACATTTTTTATCAAGAAACTACTACATACAAAATCCCTCCCCGGCTGTAGATTGTAGACGCAATTGCAGACGAGAATTTGCTGATCAAGATTAAACAACTGATAAGTACTGGATAATTGAAAATTTTGCATCACTTTTAATTATTTCTTAAATAATTAATAAGGAGTACCATGAGACTCATCGTTTTTATTTCAACATTATTTATTACTGCCGGGTGCAGCTCGGTAATGCTTCAGCCCGTTGACTTTTCTTGGCCTGTAGAAACTGTGCTAAAAGTAAATCAAAACGGGCAAGTATCGGAAGACAGGTATGCTTTTGATATTAACGTAAAACCAATTTTTTACGAAGAATTCGAAGATTCAAACTCGGTTGCCGGAAGGGAAATCAGAGTTATACGCGACCGCGCCGGTCATTACTATTTCACCGGGTCAGGCTTCAAAAATATTTATCTCTTTATGCCGGTTGAAGGTGGGATGAAATTAGCTGATAAAATAAACATATCAGATTCACTTACTCTTAAAACGCCAGTGTTCAATCAGAAATCAACTAATGTGGAACTGATTGACGGACCGAACAAATATTCGGTTATTGGCAAAGAAATTGTGAGGACGAAATGAAAACAAAAATATTTCTCGGTATTCTATTCTTGTTTGTAATAAGTGCTTCCATATTTGCACAATCGGATTATGAGACTGTGCAAAATTTTAAGAGGCAGCACAAACAGATAGTGGAGGCGATAAAAAATGCTGTTTCACCGGATGATTGCAATATCATAGAGGAAAAGATTAATAATCTTAGAAATGAATTTGAGGGCAATAAAGCATTGCTCGATAAAGCTCTATACCCGGATAATTTTGAATCGTCTTTTGAAAAAATTGAAAGCGCTTTTCAATCAAAAAGAACTGATTTAGCCCAGATAAACATTTTAACTACTCAAGTCGGAACGCTTCAAGAGCAAGTTCTAATGTTGAATCAAAAAAATGAAGATTTGATGAAACGTATTAGCGACCTGACTTTGAAATCGGAAAAAGATCAGGCGGATATTGCTAATCTCAAAAAACTTGTTTCGCAATTAAGAGGAAATATAAATCAGAGAGATTTACTTGTTCGTGATCTTGTGGATAGCCTGCTTGTCGAATTCATAAAGTCGCCGGAAGAAATGACCCAGAAAGAAAGACGTGTCATTATCACTAAGATTAATAAAGGCAATTTGTTTAATAACATTAAGCGAACAATAGAAGACAACATCCGTTTTACTAATGTAACACAGATGACTGCTGATGATTTTTCAAAAATGAAAAAGCAGCAGCGCAACTTTGATAAAGTTTGGAAGCAAATTGGACCGAGATTAAGCAGTGTTTATCTCAAGGAGAAGAATAAGAAGTTGGAAATTTCTCAAATCGACACCTTGTTTGTTCAATGGAACAATCAGATGAATAACGAAATTTGGAGAAGTATCCATTCATTATTCATGGAAAAAAATATTAATCTGATCTCTTTCAACAACTCTAACCAGTTTGTTGATAAGGTGTGTTCATTTATTGACGAACAAATCAAAGATCTTGATGTTAAAAGTACAGATGAATCGGAAGAAATTTTTCACACATTCACGGATAGTGTTTATTTCAAAACTGTCGAGAAGAAGTGGATTCCGGTTCTACTTGAAAATAACATGATGACTCAAACTGAAAAAGATCTTATTGATGGAAAAATAAATGAATGGAAAAATGAAATTACTCCATCGTATGCATATTTAGGATTCATAATTGTAGGAGTTATAATTATTGCAGCAGTTTTATATGCCTACAAGAAAACGAAAAAAGCATCGTCCAAACCGGTTACATCCTAAGAGTGATAGCCGGCACACTAACCCTTTCAATCCCGCTTTTTTAGCGGGATTTTTTTTCAATAACATGAGACAAAACCTTCGTTTTTGAGCGAAAAAAGAGATTTATCAAAAAATGAAATCATCCTAAAACATTCCTTAACTCTGCCGTAAAACCGACCACATCGTTTTGCAAGTAATCACTACATACAAACTTGATAGCTGCGGTTAAATTAGCTCCCGGAAATTCAATAATTCAAGGACAAGTAAAAATGAATATTCTGGTTGTTGACGCGGTTAGTGAAGTTAGGAGAAAATTAATAAAGTACTTACAGCTGGAAGAAAAGTTTCATTACGTGTTTGAAACCCAAACCGTAAAAGAAGCACAAAGGATCATGGGAACAATAAGGATTGATGTGATCATATTCGATATACAACTACCTGATAAATCCGGTTTAGATCTGATGATGTTACGGCATAAACTTGTTTATAAGCCGGTAACGATAGTTTGTTCAAATTACGGCTGGCCGCAATACCTAAATGCGTATGATAATTTGTCTGTTGATTACTTCTTCGATAAATCAACAGAACTTCTCGAATTGAAATTATTCATCAAAAATCTGGTGGATAAAAGCGACGACTATTCCAGTGTATTTAGTCATAATCATAATTTCAACTAAACTAAAAATATAGGAGGCTGACATGAAGCGTTATTCTGCTTTCATTGTATCATTCACAGTAATAATAATTACAGCTTTAGCGGTTAATGGCTGTAAAGACCCTTTCGATATTAACGAACCGCAATCCGTTAACAGTAGTGAAACACAAAAATTTATGAAAATTGCGGAAAGTAGTTCTTCTGTTAACTCTTTCACCCCAAATTATAATGAAGAACAAGCTATGGCTCTAGCGGGTGCACTTGGGAAAAACCTTTATCCAATCCGGATTGGACAAAAAATGAAACTTGTGGATAAAAGTTTAACTCTTGTAAAAGACAGTACGACAGCAACCGGAACTCTAGTTCAAAAATTTGACGGGCAATTAATAATTCAAGGCTCGTTCCAGGAGCCTACAATCGGTATGAACTCTCATGTGGATACAACCATAACTAAGAATTTTTCCACAACGGTTACCAGAAAAATTCAATTCAAAAAAATTGCTAACTCAGGCAACGACACAATTGACTGGAAGGTAAATGCTGTTTCTCTTTCCAGCGGAGGAACTGCCGGGGATAATATTCAAATTGTAAAACTAATTCTTACCACTCAAGATGGAACCGAAGTGGTGATAGATGATCCGAATACATTTTTCTTCAAAGCCGGAAAAGAAAAGAAGTATAAAGATCACGATGAAGATGAAGAGGAAGAAATGGATGATAATGACAACCATGGATTTGAAGCCGGGTTCAGCATTGGTGAACACGGTTGGAAAAACCTGCTTACATGGTACAGAAAAAATCAACCAATAAAACTTACTGTTGAAATCTTAAGCAGATCAGCGGATCCGGATTTCATCACTGTTACTTACGGTGCAATGATGTACGGCAATTCGAGATCGAAAGAAAAATTTAATTTGGTATCCAGCAATCAGGAAGGATCTTATTATAGAAAGATTTATGAAAGGAAATTGTACACTCATTCTTTTGCTGCAAGAATGCACGCTGTAGTAAATGCTTTACCGAGAAACGTAGTGTACGATACCGACACGAGCGTTGAAGAAAAAACATGGGGAATTCCATACAGAGTTAAATAGTTTTTTGAAAAGAAAAAATTAACTAATAATAAATTAAAGGAGGACATAACAATGCTAAATCTAAAAAAACATATAGTTCGCTTGCTCTTTTCGGCAGTTATAACAGCTTCACTTTTTGTAACTGCATGTTCAAACGATGATAACCCGGTTGACTCTACCGGCGGAACTGCCAAAGTAGCGGGCAGAATATCATCCGGTAACAGTATGGCTAAAGTTTTGAGTAAAACCGGAAATACTGAAACAACTGCTTCGGTTCAAGGTGCAGTAGTTGTACTGGCTCAAGTTCAGGCAGATGGTTCATTGAAGACAGTTTCTAATCAAAGCGTTCAGACGGATGTTTCCGGAAAATTTGTTGTAGAAACAAATCTTAGCGGCGCAAATAATCTCGTTGTAGTAGCAACTCAAGGTGCGGCTGAATGGAAAGCAATTGTTTCGGCAACTGTACAAAGCGGTAGTACTGTTTACGCTCCGCCGCTTAGTGTTGAATCTACTACCGAGACTAACCTCTATATCAAATTGGTAAGTCAGGGTCGTGCAAACAATATTGATGCTGCTGACCTTAAAATTTTGTTAAGCGCTCAGGGTGCTGCTCATATTGGCGGTAACGCAAATGCCGAAGCTGAATTCATCAATGCGTTGCAAGCTCAATCGCAAGCTACCGTTCAAGCTTCCGGTAATTCGTATTTTGGATTATCGAGCAGTCAAATTCAAGCAATGTTGCATGCTAAAGCAGAAGCAAAAGCAAAGTTAGATGCCGCATTATATAATTCCGGCGATACCGAAGATGAAGCTGAGAACGATATTAACGAATATGATGGGTGGGTTTGCACAAATAGCAGCGTTAACGCAAAAGTACATGCTGAATTGATGAGGATAGGTGTTACAACCTTTCTCAATGCAACTGCATCAATGAGTGCCAATGGAAGATTAGCTATAGCAAAATCTTTTTATAAGAGATATGCATTTGTACTTAGTATTGCCATGAAGCAGCAATTCCAAGCAGCCGGCGCTTCGGATGCTCAAATTAGCTCTGTTAATTCTGCAGGCAGCTCGTTATATGCTTCGATCAAAACTTCTAACGACTTGAATCAAATAGCAGATGCTTTTGCTCAATATCATTCTACTGTAAAGGCTCAGTTAAAAATTACTTTGGCATCTTATGCTAATGCAATTGAAACAACGGATACGAGCATTAACACAACTGCATCAGCCAAAACAGTTTTAAGTACTTCGTTAGGCGGAACAATTTCACTCGACGCTATTATCAACGCTTACGTAGCATTCTTTAATTCGGTTAAATCAACTACTCAGGTAACTCTTGTTGGTGCGACATCAACTCAAGTAAGTGCAGCTACTCAAATTATGATTCTGGCAAATATGAATTAATTAATAGTTAGCGGAACCGGAAAAGCCGGTTCCGTTGTTTAGAAATTAAAAAGCTAAACTAAGTGAATAAATTATTTAAGGAGATTATTACAATGTCAAAACTATATTACTCTTTGAGTGGAAAGGTCGGAAGTGTAATAGTCCTTCTGATCGTTTCCTTTTTATTTCTATCGGTAAATCAAACTAAAGCTGATGGCGGTGTTGAGGTAACCGGATCAATTCAAGTGAAGACAGATTCGAGTATAACAGTAAACTCATTGGAATTTTTAGTCAATTCATCAACTAAGATTTCCGGAACTATGGGCAGTAGTTTACCATTTGATAGCCTTAAGGTTGGTAGTTTGGTCAAAATTGAAGCTGAGTCAAAAATTATTGGCAAACTTGTTGCAACAAAAATTCGTTTAATGACGGCTAAGATAAACCTCGAGTTAAATGGGAAAATAACAGCGCGTACTACAAATTCGATAACTGTTAAAGGAACCGAAGTATTTGTAGATACCAACACAATCATATTCACGCAATTTCATGCAGCACTTAGCTTTGCAGATTTGAAAGTCGGCGACAGTGTTTTAGTGAAAGCAACTCAAGCGATAGGCGGTCAATTAACTGCCGTGGCTATAATCGTGAAGACGGAAAATACCAGGCAAGAAATTGAGCTTGAAGGAAAGATTCAGGCTATCACAGAAACATCAATTAAAGTGCAAGACACTGTGTTTTTCGTTGACAGCTCTACAATCATTCTATCTCATCAAAAAACAGTTCTTAATTTCGGCGATTTGAAAGTTGGTGACGAAGTAGAGGTAAGAGGGTTCTTGCGTCAAGATTCTACTTATCTGGCTTTATACATTCGTGTTGAGAATGAGGAGTTTGAGCAAAGGGAATTAGAAATAGAAGGAGCTATAAGCGCAATTGCTTCCAACAGCATTACTGTAAACATGGTAACTTTTAAAGTTGACTCCAGTACAGTGATATACGCTCACGAAGGGGGAGTTTTAAACTTCTCAGATTTGAAAGTAGGAGACCAGGTTGAAGTTAAAGCTATTCTACTTAGCGATAGTACCTATAAAGCCGTTAGAATTAAATTGGAAAATGAAGAATCTGATAATGAACTGGAAGTTGCCGGCTTAATTGATTCCGTAAGTACCGACAATATTATTGTTGGCGGTTACAAAATTTATGTTAATAGTCAGACCAAGATATATAATCACTTTAAGCAGAGTCTAACTTTTGCAGATTTGAAAGTGGGAACCTTTGTTGTAGTTAAAGCGAATTTACAAAATACTACTTATCTCGCAGCAACAATAAAGGTTAGAAACAATATTAACGCGGAATCTAATTTTACCGGCGCAATAGAATCCATAAGCGGAAGTTCTATTACGGTTAAAGGATTAATCTTTGTCACGGATCAGAACACAGAATTTTTGGATGACAACCGGAACACAATTACGATAAGTGATTTGAAGGTAGGTCAGATTGTAAAAATTAAAGCTACGCTTCAAAGTGGAAACCAATATTTAGCTCTCAGAGTTATAGCAAAGAATTTCTGGCGTCCAACAGTTAAAGTTGAAGGAGCTATTGAAAACTTAACCCTTACTTCCATTACTGTTATGGGAAAAACTTTCGCGGTAGATTCATCAACTATTGTAGTTGGGCACGGAACCGGAGTAATCACTTTTGCCAGTCTAACTTTAGGATTGAATGTTGAAGTGAAAGGGTCCTTAACTACCGCCGGAGTCTTAACAGCTAAACTAATCAAGGTTCATCCGGATCATGAATTTGAAGTACACGGTAAGATTGATACTCTTTCTGCAAATCAGTTTGTAGTCGCCGGATTAACAATCAAGACTGATCAGAATACTGTTTATTACGATGAGTTTGATAAACAAGTAACTTTCGATAGCCTTAAAGTCAATCAGTTGGTAGAAGTTAAATATGTTAAGACAGTAACAAACGAAAATCTTGCCGTTAAGGTTGAGATTGAAAAGGATCCTCATACTGTTCAGTTCAACGGAGTTGTAACTGCAACCAGTGCAAACAGCATTCGTCTCTCGATTCCTTCATTCTCGTTAACAAGCAATACAGTATTTATTAGTTCAACTTACTCTCCTGTTCAATCTGCTTCAATTAAGGTTGGACAAAGTGTAACGGTTTGGGCGGATCAATCACCGAGCGGAAATTTACAAGCGGTTCAGGTTCAACAAATATCCGCAGTAGTAACAGATCTTGAAGGGAATAAAGATAACCTCCCGGTTTCTTATGAGTTGAAACAGAACTATCCTAATCCGTTTAACCCAACTACCGAAATTGCATTTACTTTGGCAAACCAAGAAAATGTGAGCTTAGTGGTTTATAACATTATTGGTCAGGAAGTTGCAACTTTGATAAGCAGCCCGATGAGTGCGGGTTCTCATGCTGTTAAATTCAATGCAGCTAATCTATCATCCGGAATTTATTTATACAGATTGAAAGCCGGAAATTTTGTTTCAATTAAGAAAATGATTCTTCTCAAATAACTTTTCCAATATGTGTTCAGCGGAGGATGAGTTGCTTCAGGCTTATCCTCCCTCTTATTAACTATATTCCAAAATTATCTTGGTGTAAAAATGAAAAATTACTTTTATGCGTTACTGTTTGTTTTAATTATATCATCAACAATATCTACCCAAGCGCAGAGTAAAAAATTTGGTCTGGGTGTAATTTTTGGAGAACCAACCGGCTTGAGCGCAAAGTTATGGCTATCCAATACTAATGCATTAGCTTTTGGATTGGGCTGGTCTGTACAAGGTTACCGCTTTAATGGCTTCGATTCCGATTACGACAGAGTAACTCGAACACATATTCATGTTGATTATCTCTGGCATTCTTTTAATGCTATAAGTTCCAGCCGGGAATTCCCTCTATTCTATGGAATTGGCGGAAAAATAAATACCGGTCCGGAATATAGCGGTACATTTGGTGTGAGAGGTGTTATAGGAATTGCCTGGCTGCCTCGCTCTACGCCGTTGGATATTTTTATAGAAGTTGTTCCAACTCTCTTACTTGTTAATTCAACCGGTCTTGGCATAGATGCCGGAATAGGCGCGCGATTTTTCTTCTGATATTATTAGGAATTTATTTCTCTGTGCTAATTGCTCTATAACATTAAAAGTGAATCATTCCAGCATGATTATAAAAATCACTACATGGGTTTTTGTTTGCTTGATGTTGATGGCTGTTTTCTCATGCAGCAGCTCAAGGATAAATGATGATATTAATGGCAGTTTTGAAAATGATTCCGAAGGAGAAAACCCGGACGGATGGTTTGCCAATAATTTGCCGCTAACCCGAAAGTA
This sequence comes from Stygiobacter sp. RIFOXYC2_FULL_38_25, assembly GCA_001803165.1. GTDB lineage: Bacteria > Bacteroidota > Ignavibacteria > Ignavibacteriales > Melioribacteraceae > Stygiobacter. The sequence goes on from MHAZ01000017.1 coordinate 359,275, forward strand.
TGCAAAGTTATCGGTAGATAATTCAACATTCCATAGCGGAGATAAATCAATTTTAATTTCTATTTCTGATCATCACCCGAAGGAAATAACAGTTTACAATTGGATAAGAAGAATAGATGGATTAAAAGTTGGAGATAATTATGAACTGCAAGGATGGGTTAAAACTGAACAGTTGAAAAGCCCACCTTTTATAGAAGTTCAATTCTGGAACAGCTCTCAGATGATTGGTACGGCATCTACAACGCGAGGATATTTAATCACCGGAACGAAAAACTGGCAGCATGTAAAAACAATTTTCAGTGTTCCTAATGGTACATCAAAAATTTTGATAAGAGCAGGAATCAGCAGCAGTAGAAATAATGGGGGAAAAGTTTGGTTTGATGATATTCAAATCCAAAATGTGGAATAAAGTCTCAAGTGTACTGATTGTAATTCCATTTCATAAATGAACTCCATGATTATGATTTCCGTAATATAGTAAATTATTGTGTAGAGGAAATAATGGTTTATCTTCTTTGGAAGCTTATTCATGTTTTATCGGTTGTAATTTTCTTGGGTAATATTACAACCGGTTTGTTTTGGGCAGCACGTGCTCATAAGGCAAAAGATTTTAATCAAATTGCATCAACATTTAAAAGTATAATTCAGGCAGATCGTTTCTTTACAATTCCCGGAGTAATCGGGATAACCGCTGCGGGAATGTTTGCTACAGTAGAAGCCAGCATTCCGATGTTATCTACCGGTTGGGTTTTCTGGCCAATTGTTTTATTTATTATTTCCGGTATCCTATTCAGTGTGTATGTTGCACCGTTACAGAAAAAGATTGTGTCCTTGGCAGAAAGTAATGCTATGACTGATGAAAATTGGTCTGTTTACGAAAAATTGTATGACAAATGGGAGTTTTGGGGATTTCTTGCATTGTTAACTCCTATTTCTGCGGCTGTTATAATGGTACTCAAACCGGCACTTCCCGGTTTATAATTTTTCAAGTTCTTCAAAGCAAATAATTGATTCGATTGGGAATGAAATAAAAAAGCTCTCTATTTAGTGGAGAGCTTTTGGTGAATGGTCCAACTTTCCATCTTATCTTGCTATCAATTCAAGAGTGAATGACATTTCCTTTCCATCTCGAAGAGCAACAATCTCAACTTTGTCGCCGGCTTTATAATCTTGTACAGCATACATAAAATCATAAATGTTGCCAACAGCTTTCTTTCCGAACTTTATAATTATATCGCCGGCTTTCATTCCGGCTTTTGCTGCCGGGCTTCCTTCTGTTGTTCCGGAAAGTTTATAACCGTTGCCGCTGTAGCCAAATTCCGGAACAGTACCTACTGTAACTCTTGTAGTACCGCTTGGTCTTTGTGCTTTTTCCTCAACTTTAACATAATCTAACCGGGCGTTCATTTTTTGGATATCGTAAGCTATATCGTAAACATATTTTAGAATTTTTTCTTCTCCGGCAAAATTAATTTTGTCAACATCATCGGACGGTTTGTGATAATCGCTATGCGTTCCGCTGAAGAAGAACAGAACCGGAATGTTTTTATTTGAAAAAGCTTGATGATCACTTCCGCCTGAGCCGCCATCACTCATAGAGAGGTTGAATCCGTAATTATTTTTTTGATTAAGCAGCTCTTTCCACTTAGAAGAAGTCCCGGCGCCGATAATTGTAAGATTGCTTTCCGCATTCAATCGCCCAACCATATCCATGTTAAGCATAGCCGCAATGCTCTTAATATCTACCGAAGGATTATTTGTATAAAAAGTTGAACCGAGAATGCCTAATTCTTCGCCGGAGAATGTTAAGAAGATTATGCTGCGTTTTAATTCGTTTTTGATAGAAGCCAATTTCTCGGCAACTTCCAAAACTCCGGTTGTGCCGGAAGCGTTATCGTCTGCGCCGTTATGAATTTGTTTGTCTGTTCCTTTATACATGGATGATTCTTTCAACTGATCTACACCGAGGTGATCATAATGTCCACCGATTACAATGTATTCATTTTTAAGAACCGGATCATTTCCTTCTATAACACCGCCAACATTACGAGCAATTTTTTTAACTTCGTTCACTTCGGCAGAAATTTCAGCGGTTGTATTTATTATGGCGAATGATTGCGGCTTCTTTGCTGCATCAATATGTCTTTGAATATCAGCCAGAACAACTCCTTCGGATTTGAAAAGCTCCTCTGCAACTGAGCGGGAAATTTGCATCACTGGAAAATCTTTCATGCCGGGTGCGCCATCATAGTGAGGAGTCGGCAAAATATCATCGTTCTTGGGAAGCCAACCGTTAATAATTATAAGTCCGGCAGCGCCTTTTTCTTTAGCCATATTTGCTTTGTTGCGAAGCGTGGTAAACATTTCGAACTTAGAACGAGAGCTGTCATGTTCCGGATGATTTTTCATCGCGATAACAATTTTTCCCTTAACATCAATCCCGGCATAATCATCGTAATTCATTTTTTCAGCTGAAATTCCGTAGCCAACAAAAACTAAACCAGCAGAAAGTTTAGCTTTACCGGAAAAGCCGAGAGTTGTAAAATCTTTTGCTGCCTTAAGGCTAGTTTTCGTACCGGTTGTAACTAATACAACAGAATTCTTTTTCGTCATTTCCACTTTTTCGATAAATGGAAATTCCTGGAACCACTTTCCGTTGAAAGCCGGTTTCAATCCGTATGATTCAAACTGTGCTTTTATATAATCGCCGGCTTTGCGTTCTTCAGGTGAGCCGGTAAATCTTCCTTTTAATGCATCGCCGGCAAGAAAATTAAGATGAGCTTTTACTTCATCGGCAGTAATCTCAGCATTGCGGCTTTTATCTTGCGCGCCGATCAACGAAACAACTAAAAGTAAAAGAAACAATGTTCTTTTCATTCAATCCTCAATTATGATTTTGGAAAATTGTCTGGAAAATTAATTGATTCGCTATCGCGAACCAAGAGTAATTCTGTACGCATTGATACTTAAATATCATTGTATGCCAAAATTTAAACTATTAGACGCAGAAGTAAATCTTCAAATCGAACTAATTTGGTAATATTTTATGTTAGTTAATAAAGATGTATTTTGAAACTAATCCCGGGTAAATCAATTCATAGTGAACTTTTTAACATCAAAAAGGAGTTAATATGTCAAAGTCATTCGAAGTTGTAGAACGTGTTGGAATTTCAACTGAAAGCATAGCAGAAGCTGTCCGAGAAGTAGTTCTAGAAGCTCACTCCGAAAAGAAAGTTGGCTGGTTCGAAGTTGCTGAACAGCGCGGAAGAGTTACTTCGGAAGGCAAAGTTGAGTTTCAAGTTAAAGTTAGAATTGGAAGAAAACTAAAAGACTAAAAGGAGTAAAAATGGCAATTCAAGTTGGCGATAAGGCCCCAAACTTTTCATTGAAGGATACATCAAACCAAACACATAATCTTGCCGATTATAAAGGAAAGAATGTAGTGTTATTATTCTTTCCGGCAGTGGGCACAGGTGTTTGCGAAAAAGAATTATGTTCAACACGTGACAGCATGAAGGATTATGAAGGTCTCAACGCGCAGGTATTTGGCATTAGTGTAGATGGACCTTTCGCTCAAAAACTTTGGGTTGATAAATATCAATTTAACTTTCCACTCTTGAGTGATTTCAACAAAGAAGTCGCACCGGCTTATGGTGCTTTCTATGATGTTTGGTTGCCGGGCAAATGGGATTTAAAAGGGGTAGCAAAACGTTCTGCATTTGTAATTGATAAACAAGGTGTTGTTCAATATGCAGAGGTACTTGAAGTAGCAGGTGATGAACCAAACTACGCTGCTATCCAAGAGTGCCTTAAGAAGTTAAACTAAACTTAGTTTGTTGGAAAGAAAAAGGAGACTATTAACGTCTCCTTTTTTTATTTTAAAGAGGAACTAAAATCGCCTAATGTGATGTTGGGATAATAAAAGAGGTGAATATGTTAGAAGTCGGTAAAAAAGCTCCAGCCTTTAAACTCCCGGATGCAAGCGGTAAGAAAATTTCACTTAGCGATTTTAAGGGAAAGAAAGTTGTAATTTATTTTTATCCGAAGGATATGACCAGCGGCTGCACCCAAGAAGCTTGCGATTTTCGGGATTGGTTTCCGGATTTCAGCAAACTCAAAACAGTTGTAATAGGAGTAAGTGCTGATTCGGCAAGCCTTCATCAAAAATTTATAGAAAAGTATAGTTTGCCGTTTGTTTTGCTCAGCGATGAGAATAAAGAAGTACTAGAAAAATATGGTGTGTGGAAAGAAAAAAGTATGTACGGCAGAAAATATATGGGAATTGAAAGAACAACGTTTGTGATAGATGAAGATGGTAAGATTCAAAATATATTTACCAAAGTTAAAGTTGCCGGTCATGTTGATGAAATACTCAAAGTTCTAAAAGGAAAGTAAAGATGGTTTATGTTACCCGCCGGGAAATTTTTTCTGCTTCACACAGATTGTTTAACCCAAATCTTTCGGAAGAAGAAAATAATTCACTTTTCGGAAAGTGTAATAACCCAAATGGGCATGGGCATAATTATACTTTGGAGGTAACAATCTGCGGGGAAGTAAATCCTAAAACCGGCTACCTGATAGATCTGAAGCTCCTAAAACAAATTATTATTGATAACGTGATTAACAAGGTTGACCACAAAAATCTTAATCTAGATGTGGATTTCCTCGCCGGTAAAATTCCTACTGCGGAAAATATTGCAATCGCAGTTTGGGATGAACTCGAAAATAAAATTCCAAATGGAAAACTCTATTCCATCAGGTTACTCGAAACTGAAAACAACTACATCGAATACAAAGGAAAGAATGTTTAATGGACTACTCAAAGTTTGAAGACAGTGTAAAAACTATTTTGTCGGAAGTTGGTGAAGACATGAGCCGGGAAGGATTGCTTAAAACTCCGTCTCGTGTTGCAAAATCATTTGAATTTCTTACAGACGGCTACCGAAAAAATATTGATGAGATTTTGAATGATGCTATTTTCGATGAGAAGTATGATGAAATGGTTATCGTAAAGGATATTGATTTCTACAGCATGTGCGAGCACCATCTTCTTCCCTTCTATGGAAAAATTCACATCGCTTACATTCCAAACGGTAAAATTGTGGGCTTAAGTAAAATTCCAAGAATTGTTGAAATGTACGCCAGGCGATTACAAGTACAGGAAAGAATGACCCAAGAGGTTGCAGATACACTAGAAAAATATTTACAGCCAAGAGGTGTGGCAATTGTTGCTGAGGGCTATCACATGTGTATGATGATGCGCGGAGTTGAGAAGCAAAATTCCATTACAACTACAAGTGCAATGCATGGCATCTTTAAAGAAGATGCAAGAACTAGAGCCGAGTTTTTAAATTTAATTGCTAAGAGAATTTAATGACCGATAAGAAAAAAATTGTTTGGATAACCGGAACCAGTTCCGGCATCGGAAAATCTTTGGCTGAAATATTTTCTTCGAACGGAGTGTTGGTAGCAGGAACTGCCCGCCGCAAAGAATTACTAAGTGATATTCAAAGGAATCTTGGCGAATTATTTATTCCGATTCAGATGGATATAACTAATAAGGCAAAAGTTACAGAAGTTTATAGCGCGCTTAGTGCAGAATATGAGATTGATGCTCTTATAAATAATGCAGGCATTACTTCGTTCAGAAATGCAATTGAAGATTCTGTAGAAACAATGGAGAATATAATTCAGACAAATCTTTTGGGCTCGATTTATACAATCAAAAGTGTTTTGCCGGATATGATTGATAGAAAGAGAGGAACAATTATTAATATTCTTTCGGTGGTAACACAGAAGATTTTTACCGGCAGCAGTGCATACTCTGCTTCAAAATCCGGATTGCTCGCGTTTACTCAGGTTCTAAGAGAAGAATTACGCGATAAAAATATCCGGGTCATTAATATTTCTCCCGGACCAACGGCTACGGAGATTTGGAATGAAAAAGTTTTGGCAAAGCATTCCGAACGAATGATGAGTTCTGTTGCCATTGCGAAGCTAATCTATAGATTATACGAAGAGAAAAGTAACTTAGTGGCTGAAGAAGTAGTCTTACGCCCTATTACCGGAGAGTTATAATTGTGTTTGCTTTCTGATCCCGCCATCGGCGGAGGAATGCCGAAGGCATCCCTTCGGGAGAATCTCAATGAAATCAATATCTAATAAATCTATTTTGTTTAAAACAAAAAAGCCGCTTCGATAAGCGGCTTTTTATTAGTACAACAAGAAACTTACTTTTTACTTTGAATAAATCTTAGTTAACTCTCTTGGTGTTCTGTTTTTCCAGTTTCCTTTATGGTAACCGTAACCGGCAACTAAAGGCATTGCCAAAGTAGCTTCGCTGTACACCATTTGTTCAAAAGTTGTTTCAACTTTTCCCCAAGAACTTGCTTCTTTAAGTGTAGATGAAGAAAGCGCGCCATCACGAACATCGGCAACAGTAATCTGAACAGCATACTTATGCATCGGTGCGTCTTCTTGTAATAAGTCGGCAGCAACAACTATATCTTGAGTAAAGTTTTTCGGAACGCCGCCACCAATCATAAATATGCCGGTTTCTTTACTCTTTAATTTAACTTGAGTTAATTCAAGAAAATCTTTTCCGCTATCAATTGATACGTGAGAATCTGGGTTTTTTACTTGGTGCATAACAATTCCAAACCCGGCAGAACAATCAGAAAAAGCTGGAACGAAGATAGGAACATTCTTTTTGTAAGCAGCATAAACAACACTGTCATCAACTTTAGGTCCGCCGTTTTCATCTAAATACTTTCCAAAATGCCACAACAATTCACGCGAAGAATAAGCACGCTTTTCAAGAGATTCAAAAATCTTTGCAGTTGTATCATCGCAAACGCGTAATTCATCTTCATCAATAAACGTATCGTAAATACGGTCAATGTGTAAATCGCGCATTTCATTATCATCAACAAAAGGAGTTCCAATGTAATGCTTAAAACCAAGCGCTTCGAAGAAATCCTGATCAACCATTATCGCGCCGGTAGAGACAATTGCGTCAACCATGTTATTGTTTACCAAATCAAAAACAACTTTCTTCAATCCGGCACTGAACAAGCTTCCGGCTAATGTTAATATTACTGCGCAATCTTTATCCTGAAGCATCATATCGTAAATCTTAGCAGCGCGGTTTAAATCTCGCGCGGTAAATGCCATAGCTTCCATTGAATCTACAAGTTTAATAACGTTGTGCTCTTTAATGTCTATATGTTTAACTACATTTTTAAGATAATCTTGTTTTGTTGCCATTTATTTCTCCTTTTTTTGTGCGCAAAGATATAAAATTATTTATCTAAAATTTTCTTCCCTATTAAATGAGAAACCGAAGTTTTTCCCATGGTAAATGGCTGTTCTTCAAAGAAGTCAAATCCTAATTTCCTGTACCAGTTTAGTGCGCGTTCGTTTTGAATCATCACGCCGATGTATATTTCTGTGAAGTTGAGCTTCGCTGCTTCTTCACAAGCTAAATTGAAGAACTGCAATCCAATTTTTAGCTTTTGATATTCCGGCAAAACATAAATTGAAGAAAGATAGAAACGGTTTTCCTCTTTGTTTACATGCAATTTAAGCCAGCCGCAGATTGTATTGTCTATTTCGGCAACGTAACAAATGAAATTGTTATTCTTGCACGCCTCTTTTAACAATTCTACAGTGTAAGTCTTGTCTAAGTAGCTGTCCAAATCAGTTTTGGGAATAAAGGGGGAATAAGCTTCTTGCCATGAAATTTGCAAAACATTCCGCACGGCTTCTGCGTCACTCTCATTCCACTTTCGAATTTTCACAGTTGGTCCCATATTAGAAAAATCTCTTAGCTAATTTAAGAATACCTTGTTCCCAAGGAACGCGGTGGCTTATGCCGCTATGGTTCTGAAATGAATTTAAGTTTTCCAAATACCATTTATAATTTCTAATGAGCGCATCTTTGTTGGAGAACTTAGGAGCGAATCCTAAAATCTTCTCAGCCTTTTCGATTGAAACAAAAGAATCTTTGGAAGCTGTTTCATAAACCCACTTGTACAAAGGAGAAAGTTTTAGTGCCTCCAAGAATTTAAGTAGAAGTATAATCGGCTTCTCCGGCAAAGGAACAATTTGCTTTCCAAATCCGGCATAATCTAAAACAGCTTGGTAATCTTCCTTCATAGTTGTGAATTCTTTAGCGCCAATATTAAATGTATCATTCACAATGTCTTTTGGAAGTATTATGCACTTGTAAATCGCTTCGCATAAATCTTCTACATCAAGCAATTGATAACGGTTGTTCCCGGAACCAATCATAGGAAAACCTTTGCCATCTTTTGCCCAATCATAAAACAAGGCAAATACTCCAAGCCTTTCCGGTCCAATAAAAGACTTTGGTCTAAGAATTGGAACACACAAATTTTTGTTGCGGTATTCACGACAAATATTTTCTGCTTCGATTTTAGCTTTACCATACGGACCAACACCATCTAACTTATCGGTTTCAAAAAGCGGATGATGGTCGGGAATTCCATAGACAGCAGTAGAGGAAATATGAATAAAGCGTTCAACTTGTTTTTCAAATGCGCTTTGTAAAAGAAGTTTTGTACCGGCAACATCCGTTGAGAAAATTTCTTCTTCAGCATAGAGTGGAAGAGCTGCCGCAGTATGGATCACAATTTCGGCTTTACTAATTGCCTGCCTGACGGACTCTAAATTCCTAATATCTCCCTTAATTACTTCTATCCGGTTCTTCTCCGGATAGTCGAATTCAACTGTATCTAATGAGGTAATTTCAAAATTCTTGTCAAGTAGGTAGCGAATTAGGTTAATTCCTAAGAAGCCGGAACCGCCGGTAACGAGTACTTTCATTGGGTATCCGATATTTGTCCCAAAATTAAGCAAAAACAGTTTACGGCGGTTCTAAAAATATCAATATCCTTTGCGGACTTTGCGTTTTCTTTGCGAACTCTGCGGTGAATTTTTATAAAAGCTAATTTTTAGAACTGCCCTTTAGTTCAGGTACCACTAGGAATTTTTCTGTTGTTTATTTATGCTATAATTAAGTATAATTTACATATCAGTTCTGGAGGTGATAATGGATTCAAATGGTTTAAGTCCGGCAGAAAGATTATTAATAATTGAAACACACTAGAACAAAAATAAAAAAGCCTTATTCGTATGAGTAACATTAAACTTTTTGAGTCTGTAAAAATTCGTTCAGCATGGAACGAAGCAGAACAAAAATGGTATTTCTCAGTTGCCGATGTTGTTGAAGCATTAACCAACACACCAAATGCTACCGACTACATCAAAAAGATGCGAAAGCGTGATGAGGAGCTTTCCAAAGGGTGGGGACAATTTGTCACCCCCCTTGAGTTGGAGACGGCTGGAGGAAAACAAAAGATTAATTGTGCCAACGCTGAAGGTCTGTTAAGAATTATCCAATCTATCCCATCTCCTAAAGCAGAGCCGTTTAAAAGATGGCTTGCGCGTGTTGGTTACGAACGGTTGGAAGAAATTGAAAATCCCGAACTCGCCTCTCGACGAATAAGAGAAATCTATAAAGCTAAAGGGTACAGCGATGAATGGATTGAAAAGCGATTACGCGGTATTGCTGTTAGAGATGAATTAACCGACGAATGGAAAAAGCGCGGAGTAAAAGAACAAATTGAATTTGCAATTCTTACTTCAGAAATTAGCAAAGCAACTTTTGGGTTAACTCCTTCAGAGTACAAAGAATTAAAAAGTTTACCGGGGAAAGGGGAAAACCTTAGAGACCATATGACAGACCTCGAGCTTATTTTTACTATGCTCGGCGAAGCATCAACTACTGAAATAACAAAAAAAGCTGATGCGAAAGGATTTGTTGAAAATAAAACTGCTGCTAAAAAGGGAGGTAAAATTGCCGGCGATGCCCGTATTGCTCTTGAAAATGAAACCGGTAAAAACATTGTTTCAAAAGAAAATTACCTTAAGCTAGCTGAAAAGAAAAAACGGAAGTTGAAATAGCAACGGAGATATTAAAACTGTCAAACCCGAGCATTTTTTCCCGTTATTTATTTATACTATAATTCACATATCATTTTTGGAGATAATAATGGATTCAAAAAATATAATCCAAAGTGCTCTCAGCTTAAGTCCCGCAGAAAGATTGTTCATAATTGAAACTCCTTCCAAAAGTTTAGCGAACCGATTGCCGATGTGGAAAAACTTTGGAAAGAAGAAGTTGAGCAAAGATATGGCGCCTATGTAAGCGAAAAAATTAAGACTATATCTTACGTAAATTTATTATTAGGGTAATTGCGGTTGCACATCAACACAGAAAACCGAATTTTTGGTTAAACCGCGAAATTTAGGCGAAAAGGTAAGAAGCGTTAGATAAGATTAGATACGATAAAGTTGTCAAGCATCTAGAATCGGCAATCCAGCATCAAAAACCGTGCTTTAAAATAAAATACCCACATTTCTTGACATTCTAAGCTCCTGCCAATATATTTACACCCCTTGAAAAATAGTTATTTTGTGTTTGGAGGATGTTTTGAAGCAAGAAAGAATTACAAGATTCATCAAACCGGAAGATGCCAATCAAAAATGGTACGTGGTTGATGCAAAAGATCAGGTCTTAGGACGCTTAGCTGCACAGGTTGCTCGTGTAATACGCGGAAAAAACAAAGCGCTATTTACACCAAATATGGATGCCGGTGATTTCGTTGTTGTTATCAACGCAGATAAAGTTCGTATGACTGGAAAAAGAGAATCTCAGAAAGAATATTTTTCACACTCTCTTTATCCGGGTGGTGGAAGATTTCGTTCATTTTCCGAAGTAATGACAAAGAACCCATCTTGGGTTGTTGAAAATGCAGTTAAAGGTATGTTGCCAAAGACTAAACTCGGAAAAAGATTAGGCAAAAAGTTAAAAGTCTATGCAGGCGAATCGCATCCGCATAGCGCGCAGAAACCTGAAGTATTAAGTTTTTAACGGAGCTTTTTTAATGATAGATAAAATCTATGTTGGTAGAAGAAAAGATGCTGTAGCCAGAGTCTATTTAAGATCTGGTTCCGGAAAAGTTACAATTAACGATAGAGCATTCGAAAACTACTTCCCTATGAAAGAGCAGAGAGATAATGTTCTCATGCCTTTTGTTGTTACAGAGACAGTTGGAAAATATGATGTTTTTGCAAATGCCGCCGGCGGTGGTATTAACGGTCAATCCGATTCTATCCGTTTGGGTATTGCAAGAGCATTAGAAGGAATTAATGCTGATTTTCGTCCGCAGCTTAAATCAGAAGGACTTCTTAAAAGAGATCCTAGAATGGTTGAGCGTAAAAAATATGGACAGAAGAAAGCACGCAAGCGCTTCCAATTCTCTAAGAGATAATTTTTACTTATTTAATTAACTAATCATACTCTCAGATTTGCAGCCTGTGTCCCGCACAAAAAGGGATGGAATGCAGAGAAGAAGAGAGTAGAAGAAAAACAGGAGCATTTTATGCCAAGAGTACAACTCACTGAACTCATCGAATCCGGTGCACACTTCGGGCACCTTACACGCAGATGGAACCCCAAAATGAAACCATTCATCTTCATGGAGAAGAATGGCATTCATATAATTGATTTAAAGAAAACTTCAGAAGCGATTGACGCTGCCGCACAAGCAATGACGGAAGTTGTTTCGCAAGGAAAGAGAATTCTTTTTGTTGGTACAAAAAAACAAGCAAAAGGAATTATTGCTCAAGAAGCAAAAAGAAGCGACAGCAACTGGGTTAGCGAACGCTGGTTAGGCGGTATGTTAACAAACTTTGCTACAATCCGTAAAAGCATTAAACGTTTGCAAGCAATTGATAAGATGGAAAGCGACGGCACATTCGAAAAAATTACCAAGAAAGAACGTTTGTTAAAATCACGCGAAAGAGACAAACTCAGAAAACTTCTTGATGGTGTTGAAACAATGGGAAAACTTCCGGGCGCTCTATTTGTTGTTGACGTAAAGAAAGAATCTATTGCGGTTAACGAAGCAAAAAGATTAAACATACCGGTTTTTGCAATTGTTGATACAAACTGTGACCCTGACCCAATTGATTATGTTATCCCGGCAAATGATGACGCTGCACGCGCAGTTGAAATTATTGGTAGAGTTATTGCCGATGCTGTTATTGAAGGTTCTGCTAAAGCTAAAGAACTAAAAGCTCACGAAGTTGCTGAAGGTGAAAAAGTAAGCAAAATTGAAGAAGAAGTAGATAAGAAAGATGGTAAGGGAAAAGTTCGCCGTGTAAAATTTGAAGGACGCGATGATAGAAGGGGCGGTGGAGATAGAAGACCAAGAACAGATAGAAAACCATTCCCGAGAAACGATTCTAAACCGGCACCGGCTGCTCAACCGGAAGTAAAGGCTGAAGAAAAACCATCTGAACCAAAATCAGAAAATTAATCCGCCGTGGCGGACGAGCAACAAATTATCATATTTTGATAGTAAATAAATTAGTTATCGGATACTTCTCTACTAACAGGATTGATTTATTAACATAGTAATAACAAGGAATTAGTTTTATGGCAGTAAGTGCACAACAAGTGAAAGAGTTAAGAGATAAAACCGGCGCCGGAATGATTGACTGTAAGAAAGCGCTAGAAGAATCCAATGGTGTTTTAGAAGTAGCTATTGATATTTTACGTAAGAAAGGTGCTGCTGTTGCTGCAAAGCGTGCTGAAAGAACAGCTAGCGAAGGAACAGTATTAACAAGTATTTTTGACGGCGGTAAATCAGCAGCAATGATTGAAGTGAATTGCGAAACTGATTTCGTAGCCAAGAATGATGATTTCTTAAACTTTGCAAATTTGGCTTTGGAAGCTTTAGTTGCTAACAAACCTGAGAACGTTGAAGCGTTAATGGCATTATCAGTAAATGGTAAAAACCTAGCTGATGAATTAAACGCATTAATTGGTAAGATTGGCGAGAAGATTGAAGTTTCCCGCTTCACTATTGAAACAGCAAGCAACGGTGTTATTGTAGATTACATTCACCACGGAAGCAAACTCGGTGTTCTTATTTCTGCCGATAATGTTTCTGCTGAAAAAGCTGCCGACTTTACACCAATGCTTAAGGATTTTGCAATGCAGGTTGCAGCAATGAGACCAATTTCCATCTACCGCGATGAAGTTGACAAAACTTTAATCGAGAAAGAATTGGAAATCTATAAAGAGTTAGCACGTAAAGAGGGCAAGCCGGAACAAATCTTAGAAAAGATTGCTACTGGTAAGCTTAACAAATATTATGAGGAAAACTGCTTGTATGAGCAAGTTTTTGTTAAGGACAATTCAAAGAAAGTTTCTTCTCTCGTTGATGAGTTCAACCAAAAAAATGGAACGCAGGCAAAGTTAGTCCAGTTCAAACGTTTTCATCTTAGTGATGAAAAGAAGTAAAACGCGGAAAGGTCTTATTTCACAATAAGACCTTTTTTTTTATATTGGAATAGTTATGAATAATAATCTTAAGTACAAAAGAATATTACTAAAGCTTTCGGGCGAATCTCTTGCCGGTGAAGGTGAATTTGGTATTGATCCGCAGATTCTAACTTTCTTTGCTAAAGAGATAAAGAAAATTCATGAGCTTGGGGTGCAAGTAGGTATAGTTATTGGCGGCGGAAATATTTATCGCGGGTTAAATGCTAGCGGACAAGGTATTGACCGGGTAACCGGCGACCAAATGGGAATGCTTGCAACGATGATTAATTCTTTGGCTCTTCAGAATACTTTGGAAAATAACGGAATGTACACCCGCCTTATGACTGCAATTGATATGAGCGCTATTGCCGAGCCTTACATTCGCCGCAGAGCAATCCGCCATCTCGAAAAAAAGAGAATTGTAATTTTTGGCGCCGGAACAGGACATCCATACTTCAGTACAGATACAGCCGCTTCTTTACGTGCGGTTGAAATTGAAGCCGACGCAATTATAAAAGGCACACGAGTAGATGGCGTTTATAATGAAGATCCGGAAAAAAATCCGGATGCTATTATGTTTAACGAGATTTCTTATTTGGATGTACTTCAGAAAAACTTACGCGTTATGGATATGACTGCCATTTCGCTATGCAAAGAGAATAATTTGCCAATCATTGTTTTTAATATGGATAAACCGGATAATTTGCTAAAGCTTGTAACCGGACAAAGTATTGGAACTTCAGTTGGAAATTTTGCAGAAAGTAAGAATTAATCTACGAGGACACTATAATGAACAACGAACAAATTAAAGATGCTAGACAAAGGATGGATAAAACCGTCGAAGCATTTAGAAATGAAATTGCAAAAATTAGAACAGGTAAAGCTACAACCGCTCTTTTAGATGGAATTAAAGTTGATTATTACGGCACTATGAGTCCGCTGAGCCAAGTAGGGAACGTTAGCGTTCTTGATACTCACACCTTAGCAATTACACCGTGGGATAAATCAATGATACAGCTCATTGATAAAGCTATTCTTGCTTCCGGACTTGGCTTAAATCCTATTAGCGATGGAACAAACATTAAAATTCCAATTCCACCGTTAAATGAGGAACGTAGAAAAGAATTTGTAAAACTTGTTAAAAAGTTTGGCGAGGAATCAAAAGTTGCACTGCGCAATGTCCGCCGCGATGCAAACGATCACTTGAAGAAGCAAGAGAAAGATAAGAAGATGACGGAAGATGAATTGAAAGAAGCCGAAAAGGAAACACAAAAACTTACGGATGAACACATTGTAAAAATTGATGAGATTATTAAGCACAAAGAAAAAGAAATTATGGAAGTCTAATTGACGATAAGCAGTAAGCTGATGAAGAATTTAAGCCCCAATTCGTTTGTTCGGATTGGGGTTTTGTTTTTAGATTATCCTTTTATCAAGTATCCGGTATCAAGGAATTTTTAGATTCTTCTGAATAATATATTTAGAGAAATAGATTTTCTAAGTATTTTTTGAAAAATGATCTTGTGTATTAGCAAAAATTAGTTTTTTGAAAATGTGTTGTCTGTTCAATTGAATCGCATATAGACTTATCAAGCAGAAATTACTCACTAAGGGTTAAATTCCCCGTTGCTGCGGCGGGGAGCTTCATTTCAAAAGTTTTTTAAATTCTTAAGAATATTTCATAGGTTTCTAATAACTTAGAGTTCAAGTTATTGAAAATAATATATTTATTTCTTCTCCTTTCAATATCTGTTTTAGAACAAACTAAGTTGGCACTAATTTAAACACCGATACCTGTCTAACGAGCGAATAAGTTTTGGAGGTTAATAAAGATAATAATATAACTTGCGTTTCAAGCGTAACACCTATTTTGTTATGTATTTGTAGTTGATATAGTGGAGTCTTAGTTGGTTCATTTAGCACAGCAGAATTCAAAAACCTAAAAAATATTTTATAATACTTTCTGGAAAACGCGATATGAAAACAATTCTATTAATATTTATTCTTTTTACACATGCTAGCGGACAGCAATATACAATAGACTTCGACGGAGAAAAGAATATAGGTCGTAAAGGAAAAGTTAAATATGAGATAGAGCTAATTGATTCTACATCGGTCTATGCGAATGATTCTCTTGTTAATAAAGTCCATCATCAAAAGTTGATTAAAACATCTGGGCTAATTGAAAACCTAAAATCAACAAATAACGGTAAAGAAATCGAATATAAATATGTTGTTGATTATTTTAATGTTGATAATGCAACCGATAAAATAAATCTATTCCCCAAAGGAACTGAAATTAATTTCGGAATCAATGATAAAAATGAAATGATTTATAAAGTAAAAAATAAATCTTTAAGTGAGAAAGAAATAGAAATTTTAAGTAAAGTATTTGAAATTCGTGATCCTAAAATGCCCTCAGAAAATGAACTTTTTGGTCCCCAAAAACCAGTTTCCGTTGGGGAGTCTTGGAAAATTGATAGTGCGAAATACGTTTCTACTTTCGAGAAAGACGGGAGTGTTGACATATCTAATCTAAAAATAACTGGTGTGTTTAAACTTGATGCATTAGAAAGGTTTAATGATAAACAATGCCTAAAAGTAGTAGGAGCTATAAAAATTGAAGGAATATATCCTGCCGAACCATTACAGTTTTCTGAGATAAGTTCAAATACAACATACAATTATATTGTATTCCTTCCCGTTGATAAACCAAATCGAAGATTAAGTGATTCTTTTACTATTAATATTTCTCAAATAGCTAAAGGAAAGGTAACTGAGAATGGGAAAGAATATCTCGTTGAGGGTGTTAATACAATTATTCAAAGAACTAAACGGATATTCTCATATTAACAGAATTTCTTTTTGAGTATTTAATCTATAAAAAACCGAAAGCATTAATTGGATAATTTCAATATTGTTTTTACTTACATAAAGAGCTGTAGTCCAATCAGTAGTGAAATTAAAATAAGAGTAGTGTTAACAAAATTTGGCTCTCGGTTTTGTAAATAACTCTTTAGCATGTAATGCTTTCTCAATATTTCCGCTAACTTGAGTGCAGATATCCTTGTTAATGGTTACTTAACGCCTAAGGAGCTATTGTTAGCCAAATAAAATAAAGTTCACAGTGTATAGCATAGATTTTTATTGGAGTTGATTTGATATTATATTTCTTTTAAGTTGCAACAAAACAGCGGGCGGTTAATGTTTCTACAATTCCTTATTAATACTTCTAATATTGTTTTCCTTATACCGATAGATGCTATCCAAATCAAACCAATTTTTCATGAATCATTTATAAAAACAATTATATGACTTTTCACAGAAGCAGCTGGAAACTAATCCCACGAATTATTACAACCGTAATTCTGCCAAGAATAACTTTATGCTGAATGCCAAACTTATTATTCAAAATAGAGATCATAAAATGAAAACCAACATCATTAGAGTAATTTATTTTTCAACTTTGCTATTCATCATTTCCTGTGGCTCCCAAAACACCGTTAAGGTTATAAGTTTTGATCCGGTTGGTGAGGTAAAAAGTCTTACAACATTCTCGGTAGAATTTACAGACGAACTTGCCCCGACAGATACTTTAAATCTATGGTTAGATGACGAATTCATACAATTCGAACCAAAGATAGTTGGTAAGTTCAAATGGACTTCTCCAACCACTCTAATGTTCTCGCCGGATATCCCGCTTCAGCCAATCCAAAGTTATACTGCTCGAATTACCAACAAAGTGTTATTCAACAAAAAGGTAGAACTTGATCAAGATTCATATCAATTCAACACTTCCAAATTCAGTGCTACTAAAGCTGAGTTTTTCTGGGCTCATATTCCAAACGAAAAATTCAAAGTGAATGTGAAAGCAAATTTGTTTTTCAATTATGATGTTAATCCCGGCATGCTAAAAGACTTTCTGAAAATTGAAAGAGAAGGAACAGAGATTAAAGATTTTCAAATTGCTTCGGAAGAAGCATCAAACATAATTGCAATTAGTATAGGCAACATCGAACAGTCCAACGAAGATCAAGAATACACTATTACGGTCAAGCGAGGGTTACTGTCGGTTGCAGGCAAAGAAGCTACTGTAGAGGACAAAGAATTTGATTATGAACTTCCTCCTATTACTCAACTTGCAATTTATGGTGTTACAGCGGGTTTCGATGGACTTAAAGGATGGATTGAAGTTTCAACTTCGCAGATGGTTGATGAAAAACGAATTAGGGAATTTGTAAATGTAGACAAGATGAAAAATGCTGCATTCTTTGTTGCCGAAAATACTTTTAGAATTGAGGGAGATATTGATGTAACCCAAAGCGTCAATCTAAAAATAAAAAAGGGATTGCCTGGATTATATGGCGGTGAATTGGAAAATGAATATGAGCAAGAAGTTAGCTTCGTAAATCTTAATTCATCTATAAGTTTTGCTGATAAAAGCGGCAAGTATTTAATGCTAACCGGTCAACGTAATCTGATGGTAAACGCTGTAAATGTTCCGGGCGTGGATATCGAAGTTTCTCACGTGTTCAAAAACAATATCATCCATTTCCTTAATCAGTACGGCAATTACTACCAGGGCGAAGAAGATTATTATTACGATTCTTACTATGATGATCAACAAATGGAAAAGTATGGTAGAAGTATTTTAAGGCAATCGATAAACATCAGTAACAAGACAAACTGGCTTGAGAAGTTCACAGTAAACCTTGATCAAATTTACACCAGGAAGCTGAAAGGTGTATTCGTTGCTCAGGTAAGATCAACTGAAGAGAGATGGGTTTATGGGTCTAAACTTGTAGCGCTAACCGATCTTGGAATCATAGCAAAGAGATCGGAAAGTGAATTGTTGGTTTTTGTAAACTCAATTTCTTCGGCAACTCCGGTAGAAGGTGTTGAAATCAGTTTAATATCCTCAAACAATCAAACTCTGCTCAGCGGAAAGACAAACTCCGATGGTGTTGTAAAATTTCAAGCGATTGAAGATAATTTGAAGGACTTTACACCGCGAGTTATTACCGCAGAGAAAGGAGATGACTTCAATTACATCGATCTGCACGAAACGATGATTGAAACATCAAGATTTGATGTGGGAGGACAAACAACTTTTTCATCCGGCTTAAAAACATTTTTATATGGCGATAGAAATCTTTACCGTCCCGGAGAGCTTATCAATATAACTGGAATTGTACGCGATGACGATACTAAGCCGGTTAAGGAAGTCCCGGTAATTATTAAAGTCATTTCCCCTACCGGAAAAATCTTTGATGAGTACAAAAAGAATTTAAATAAAGAAGGTTCCTTCGAAATTAATTTTTCAATTCCGGGTTACGCTATAACCGGTGAATACCGAGCTGAGGTTTATACCGGCTCCGGCTCATTAATCGGCACATACAGTTTTAGCGTTGAAGATTTTGTCCCCGATAAAATTCGTGTTAAGCTAGAAAACGAAAAGAAGATTGCTTCCATTGGTGAAACTGTTAAGATTGGCGTGGATGCCGAATATTTATTTGGCGCAAAAGCTTCCGGATTAAGATATGAAGTTAGCATTCAGCTTAAACACAGATCATTCGTGAGCACAAAATATCCCTCGTTCGATTTTGCCAACTCCAATATGCAAAACAGTAACCTTCAAGCAACTTTTGTTGATGGTAAACTTGATGATAAGGGAAAAGCTGAAATCAGTTACACTGTCCCAAGCACTTTGGTTTCCAGCGGAAAAGTTGCAGTCTATGCCTTTGTAAGTGTTTTTGATCTTTCAGGAAGAACTGTAAACCGAATGACGACTTTCGATGTCTTTCCGCAAAAGTATTATATCGGTATAAAATCTCCCGGCTATTACTTTTCTACGAATGACAATATTAATTTTAAGCTGATCGCGCTAGACAAAAATGAAAATACAGCTACCGGGTTTAATGCAATAGTAAAACTTATACGGCTTGATTGGCAAACAGTTCTGAAGAAAGATAACTCGAACAGATTCTACTATGCTTCGGAGAAAAAGGAAGTAAACGTTTGGGAAAAAGATGTTGATCTTTCCGGCGGAGAAAAAAACATTCCGGTGCTTTTAACACAAAGCGGAGAATATGAACTGCGTGTTTACAGAAAGGGGGAAACCAGTTATCAGAGAAAAGAATTCTATGCTTACGGATGGGGTTCTTCTACCGCATCTTCATTCGAAGTAAACAAAGAAGGAAGAGTTGAAATTGTTCTTGATAAGCAGTCGTATGAACCGGGCGAAAGCGCAAAAATACTTTTCACAGCTCCGTTTGCCGGAAGAATGTTAATTACATTTGAAAGAAATGGTGTTTATGAATACAAATATGTTGAAGTAAAGGAAAGATCAACTGAACTTGTAATTCCAATAAAGGAAAAATTTATCCCCAACGTGTATGTTACTGCTACTCTTTTCAAAAAACATACTGTACAAACTTCCACCCCATTTTTTGTGGGACACGGGTATGCTTCACTGAAGGTCGAAAAGAAAAATCTGAGGCTTCCGATCACAATTGAAGCGCCTCAAAAAATTAAACCAAACACAAAGACGGAAGTAACTGTAACGGCTGGCGCCGAAAGTGATATCTATGTAACACTAGCCGCTGTTGATGAAGGAATTCTACAAATAAAAAATTACTTAACGCCGGATCCTTATGGATTTATGTATGCCAAGCGCGCGCTTGGTGTAACGAGCTATGATTTGTATAAACTTCTATTGCCGGAAATTATGGCAATAAAATCATCTCCTGGCGGCGATCAGCTTGCTGCACAACTTCAGAAAAGAAGTAATCCTATTACTACCAAGCGTTATAACTTGATTTCGATTTGGAGTGGAATTAGAAAAACTGATGCCAGCGGTCGCGTTAAAATCCCGTTAAATATTCCGCAGTTTAATGGCGAAGTAAGATTGATGGCAATAGCGTATAGCCAAAACCGTTTTGGATCAGCCGAATCTAAAATGAAAGTAGCCGATGATTTGATTGCTGAACCGCAGATACCCCGCTTTCTTGCACCGAATGACTCACTGGTTATGCCGGTTACACTTATCAATACGACTAACAAAGCCGGAACAGTTAATGTAAGCGTAAATGTTGAGGGCCCGATTAAAGTAGTCTCTTCAAAAAGTCAGAGCGCAACTATACCGGCGAATTCAACTTTTGTAGTAAATTTTGCGCTATCAACATGGAATGAACTAGGAGTAGGAAAAATACTTCTAGAGACTTCCGGCTTTGCAAAAATTAAGGATGCGTTTAATATTGCTGTACGACCGGTCTCTCCTTTTGCCACTGAATCTAACGCCGGTTCCATTAAGGGTGGACAAGAAATAAAGGTTGATATTCCGAACAATTATGTGAGCGGAACAAAATCGACGCAGTTAATTATCAGCAAATTCCCGGCAATTCAATTTGCAAAACATCTAAAATACCTTGTAGGTTATCCGCACGGATGTGTTGAGCAAACTGTATCGAAGCTATTTCCGCAACTGTATTTCGAAGACCTAGCAAAGCTTGTTGCGCCGCAGTATTTCAAAACAAATAACCCGGTTTATTTTGTTAAGGAAGGAATTAAGAAGCTCGAATCTATGCAGCTTTATGACGGCTCTCTTTCTTATTGGTCGGGTTCCGATGAAAGTAATTGGTGGGGAAGTGTTTATGCGGCTCACTTTTTAGTTGAAGCAAAGAAAACTGGTTTCAATGTATCGGAAAGCATGCTAAGTAAACTTCTAAATTATATTTCGAAGAAAGCTAGAGAAAAAGGGACGTTTGATTATTATACTTATTACAACAATTCGCGCAGCGTTACTAAAGTCTCATACAAAGAAATTCCATACTCACTTTATATTTTGGCTCTTGCCGGTAAAGGTGATATTTCGACAATGAATTATTACAAAACCAGACCGGAACTTCTTTCGAATGATTGTAAATATTTGCTGGCCGGTTCATATGCATTAATGGACAAGTGGGATTCGTATTATGAAACGCTGCCTTCAAATTATAAAGCAGAGAAAAACGGAAGGTCATCGGGCGGTTCGTTCGATTCCGAAGCGCGTGCAAACGCTCTTATGCTAAATGTTCTGCTTGAAGTAGAGCCGAACAACAAGCAAATCCCTTATATAATAAAACACTTATCTCAAATGATGAACCAGATTTACACAACGCAAGAAAGGGCTTTTACTTTTGTTGGATTAGGCAAAGCAGCTAGAATTGCTGCTATGTCTGATGTAAAGATTGATGTAGTAGCTGATGGAAAAGTAATTGGGACAACCGACGGTAAAGACATCACTCTGAAAATAGATAACAGTTATAAATCTCTTGTCTTGAAATCTCAAGGGCATGGGGAGATTTTCTATTTCCTAAATACAGAAGGTGTTAGTACCGGAAATCTAAAAGAATCTGATTCTAGAATGTCTGTTAGAAGAAAGTATATTGATTTCAGAACCGGCAACCAAATAACAAATGGAAAGTTCTCGCAAGGGCAGCTAATTGTCTGTGAGATTACCCTCTCCGGAAAAGATAATTCTGCATACAATGTGGCAATTACAGATTTAATTCCATCGGGATTTGAAATTGAAAACCCGCGCCTTTCAACTTCTGCTGAATTGCAAAGTTATAAGAGCACAATGAACATACAGTACATGGATATTCGAGACGACAGATTGATTTTATTCACAAATTTACCGTGGAATAAACCGCAGGTGTTCTATTATATGCTTCGTGTTGTAAACAAAGGGCGTTTTAATTTGCCGGTAATTAACGCAGAAGCGATGTACGATCCGGAGTTTAATTCGACAAACGGAAGAGGAACTGTGAGAGTCTACTAACGCAAAACGTGTTTGCAGATTCAGATTCAAAATGCATTCTGGTATTTATTCGTCTCAAGGAATTAGATGTTTACAAAGAAATATAATTTCAAAAATATTGTTTGGATTATTGAATCAAGAGCAAGCTCTTTGCTTTATGTATCTTTAATTCTGCTGCTTGCTCTTGACTTGTTTTTCCCTCTGCCTGAGCAAAAGGAATTTTCGAAAGTTATCTATGCAAAAAACGGCTCGCTGCTATCGGCATATTTGACAAGAGATTCTAAATGGCGAATGAAATCAAGCATAGACGAAGTTACACCGGATTTGCTTACAGCAATTATTGAAAAGGAAGACAAGTGGTTTTACTGGCACTTTGGAATAAATCCAATTGCAGTTACCAGAGCTCTCTTACAAAACGTAAGTAGCGGAACACGCGTCTCCGGTGCTTCAACAATAACGATGCAACTTGCAAGAATGCTGGAGCCATCTTCCCGGACTTACGGAAAGAAATTCTTAGAGATGCTTCGTGCGTTCCAACTTGAATTACACTACAGCAAGCAGGAAATATTGGAAATGTATTTATCATTACTCCCATATGGAGGAAATATTGAGGGAATAAAATCCGCTTCATACGTTTATTTCAACCGGCCTCCCGATAAACTCAGTTTGTCGCAATCAATTCTACTCGCGGTTATTCCAAACGATCCTAATTCTTTTAGATTGGATAAAGACGCGGCAAAAGCTATTAAGATGAGAAACCTCTGGATTAAAAAATATGACGCCAACAATACATTCACTAAGCGTGATTTAATTGACGCAATGAACGAACCGGTTTCAGTAAGCCGTTTTCAAGTTAAAAATGAAGCGCCCCACTTCAGCAATTATATAGCGCAACATTTCAGCGGAGATAACATAAGAACCTCTCTGGATTTTCAGATTCAGAAAACGGCTGAACGGTTATTAAGCAATTATGTTAATCGTGTAAAATCCAAAAATGTTTCTAACGGGTCTCTGATTATAATTGATAACAAAACTAATTCTGTGGTTGGCTATTGCGGTTCTGCCGATTTTAATGATGTGGCTTCCTCCGGACAAGTTAATGGTGTGCTTGCTCTTCGCTCTCCCGGTTCAACTCTCAAACCTGCACTTTATACTTTGGCTTTCGATAACGGAATACTAACGCCTGAGATGAGATTACTTGATACTCCAACTGATATTAATGGCTACGAACCCGAAAATTATGATCAGAAATTTAATGGCGAGGTAAGCGCCAAATATGCTTTAGTAAACTCTTTAAACATTCCCGCTGTTAGGCTTCTACAAAATATTGGTTTGGAAAAATTTGTTTCTTTTCTTTCCAAAGCCGGATTTGCAGACATAGAAAAACAAAAACGGGATCTTGGACTTTCTGTAATTCTTGGCGGTTGCGGAATCAGATTAGAACAACTCGCAAAATTATTTGCTGCCTTAGCAAATAACGGGAAACTACAATCGCTTAATTATCTTACAGAAAATACAAATGATGAGAGCAATGGTATCAAACTGTTCTCTCCTTCTGCTTCCTACATAACAAGTCAAATTCTTAGTTCAAACGAGCGGCCAGATTTTCCTGCCGAATTTCTTTACACAACCAATCTTCCTAAGATCGCGTGGAAGACCGGGACTTCATATGGTAAACGCGATGCCTGGGCTGTTGGCTATAATCCAGATTATACAGTAGGCGTTTGGATGGGTAACTTTGACGGAACCGGCGCACCCGAGTTATCCGGCGCCGAAATGGCAGTGCCTCTTCTTTTCGAAATATTTAATGCGATAGATTATAAACCAAGAAAAAAATGGTTTGACAAACATAAGGATGTTTTAGAGAGAGATGTTTGCTCGGAAACCGGATTACTTCTTACGGAAAATTGTGAACACTATATAAAAGATTATTCTATTAAACGTGTTTCTCCTAAGACTAAGTGCAATCTCTACAAAAAATTTTATGTAGATGAAAAAGAAACAATCCAATATTGCCCTGAATGCTTACCGAACGAAGACTATAAAAAAGTGAATTACCCGATTTATAGTGCCGAACTAACTTTATGGTATTTGAAAAATAAAATTGTTTTCAAACGTCCACCTCCACACAATCCGGTGTGTCAAGCGAAACGGTCTGGCGATGGTCCGTTAATTCTTTCACCCTCTGCGGATTATGAATATTTTCTCGAAGAAAATTCTAAACAGCAAATACTTTTGCAAGCTGCTTCGGATGCTTCAGTTAAAACACAGTATTGGTATATCAACGATCAATTTTATAAAGCTTGCAAGCCTGGCGATAGAATTTTCTTCCAGCCTGAAGAAGGTATTTTGAGCATTACATGTATGGATGATGTTGGAAGAAAAACAAAAATTCTGACTAGGGTAATAATTTATTAGCGTATTTATCTCGCACGCGTTTAACAAATATATGTTCCGGAATTCACTGCGAATACTTCCAATGACTCTTCCTGCATATCCATTACGCTATGGTGCTAGATGCTAAGTAACAGCTTCACTTTCCGTGCAGTACGTAATGTTCATTTCGCATGAATCAATTTCTTTGTAATATTGACAAGAGTTTTAAGGAAAACACTAACTATCTATGTTGGGATTTTTGAAAATCTGCTCGGTAAAAATTCTCTTGGTATTTCTATTAACCGTTTTTAATTCAGTGGTTACTTCACAGGCTAATATAGTTCCATTAGATGGAGAACCGTTCATTCTCAAAAATTGGTTTATCACCAAAGACTCTCTTAAGGAAGGTAATCTAAAAATTCCTCCAGGAAAATTATGGACCCCTATCAGTAGCCACTCTTTGTCTGATTCCGGTAACTGGCTCATCAAAACAGAACTAATTATTCCAGATTCTTTCAGGAAAGAAAATTTACTTGGCATATTCGTTAAAAATATTATTTCATCTTATGAGATATTCTGGGATGGTAAAGAAATTGCTCAGAATGGTATTCTTGGTTCAAACCGCAACACCGAGCAACCGGGAGAATACTTTTTCAATATTCCTTTGTCGCAGAACATTACACATTCAGGTAAACATTCAATAATTATTCGAATTTCAAATCACCATGATGATTCCTTCTGGAAATGGTATTATGGAGGAATTGAAATCGGTTCATACGAATCCGGTCTATCAACCCAATACAAAACATATTTCCCGTCCTTCTTAATTATTGGTCTGCTTTCGGTATCATTTTTATTCAATATTTTTCTATACTTTGCAAGAAACCGGAAACTTGAACATCTGTTATTCAGTTTGATTTGTTTTGTTGTTCTTCTCGATTCAGTTGTATTTGTTGCACCTATTTATTTTAATGCTTCAACAACATTCAAATCCATCCCGTGGTCATGCTGCTTTTAAAACAAATCTTCTTATAGCGAATATTATAACTCAAATATGAAACCTTTTTCTTTGAGTTTATTATAGTTGTGTTTATCGAACTTGTACAAATAAGCAGCTCTAGTTTTACTGTTAGTTTCTTTTTCTTTCAGTTTTCTTATCAAATCCACTTTGTTGATTTTTTTTCTGAAGTTTCTTTTATCAAGATTTTTCCCGAGAATAGCTTCGTATAATTTTTGAAGCTGAGGAAGTGTGAACTTTTCCGGAAGCAGTTCAAACCCAATTGGCTTGTACCGAACACGAGTTCTCAGCTTGCTTAAAGCAATATCAATAATTTTTTGGTGATCGAAAGGAAGTTTCGGTAATTCATCAATCTTTACCCACTTAACTTCGGTTGTATCAACACCGGCGGAAAGAGAATAGTTTTCCGGACTGACAAGCGCGAAGTGTCCAATTGTAAAGACCCTCCAATTAGGAAAGCGATCAATACCATCAAATACGGCGATTTCTTCCAAATAGATATTGTTAATGCCGGTTGTTTCAAATAGAATTCTGCTGGCTGCTGCTTCAACAAGTTCTGTTTTCTTTATAAACCCACCGGGAAGAGCCCACTTTCCTTGATAAGGTTTTCTAGCACGTTTGATTAACAATATTTCTAGTGATGATTTTTCGAATCCGAAAATCACGCAATCAATTGAAACGTTCCGTATTACATCCTTCAGCTTGTGAGACATAGAACTTCCGTTTTTAATAATGCAATAATAATCTACTGCTTTTATAAGTCAAATGAAAAAAGTGTCTAAAAGACACTATTTAATTGTGATGTTTAACTTAAAAAGTGTAGTTTGTACACCATAAACATAAAGTGTGAGGAATTTTAATGTATTCGCTGGGTTTTGATATTGGAAGTTCTTCAATTAAAGCCTCCATTCTCGATGCTGATAACGGAACAGTAGTCGCGGAAGGTTTTTATCCTAAAGAAGAAATGACCATTGATTCACCACAGCCTGGATTTGCAGAGCAAAATCCGGAAACGTGGTGGGAGTATTCAAAACTTCTGCTTAAGCAGCTGCTGAAAGATAAAAATGTTGACGGCCAAAAAATCAAGTCAATAGGCATCTCTTATCAAATGCACGGACTGGTTTTAGTTGATAAAGAGCAGAATGTTTTGCGACCATCTATTATATGGTGTGATAGCCGCGCGGTAAATATTGGTAACGATGCTTTTAGGGCAATTGGCGAAGACTACTGCTTGGGACACTTATTAAACTCTCCGGGAAATTTTACAGCTTCAAAACTAGCGTGGGTAAAACAAAATGAGCCGGAAGTATTTAACAAGATTTATAAGTTCATGTTGCCGGGCGATTATATTGCGATGAAGCTTACGGGTCATATTTCAACAACCATTTCCGGTTTATCAGAAGGAATTTTCTGGGACTTTACGGAAAATAAAATCTCCGAAAAAGTGTTGGAACAATATGGAATTCCAAACTCATTTATACCCGAAATACATCCTACATTTTCCGTGCAGGGGAAAATAAAAAGTTCTATAGCTGATGAGCTTGGAATTGCTAAAGATGCCGTAGTTTCTTACCGTGCGGGGGATCAGCCAAATAATGCTTTCTCTCTAAATGTATTAAATGCCGGAGAAGTTGCCGCTACTGCCGGAACTTCCGGTGTGGTTTACGGAGTGATAGATCAAGTTAATTATGATGAGTTAAGCCGAGTAAATCAATTTGCACATTTAAATCATGCCCGTGATAAAATTAGTCTTGGCGTTTTACTTTGTATCAATGGTACAGGAATCCAAAACTCATGGCTGCGTAAGAACTTTGCATCAACGCTATCTTATAATGAAATTAACCAGCTTGCGTCAAAAATTTCAATCGGTTCAGAGGGTGTCTCAGTTCTTCCTTTTGGTAACGGCGCTGAACGAGTTTTGCAAAACAAAAACATCGGCAGTCAAATTTCCGGATTGGATTTTAATCGCCATAATCATGCACATGTGTTCCGCGCAGCTCAAGAGGGAATCGTGTTCACATTCAAATATGGTGTTGATATTATGAAGGAAATGGGACTTAACATAAATGTCATTCGCGCCGGGAAAGGGAATATGTTTTTGAGTGAAATCTTTCGCGAAACACTTGCTAATATAACGGGTGCGTCTATAGAACTTTATGAAACAGACGGAGCGCAGGGTGCCGCAAGAGGCGCCGCAGTTGGCTGCGGAGCGTATTCATCATTTGAAGAAGCGTTTGTTTCACTAAAAAAACTTGAAATTATAAATCCAAAGAAAGAATTAATAAGCGTAACGGAAGCGGCATATTCAAAATGGCTTTCTACTCTTGAAAAAGCATTGCAATAAATCATATAAAATTAGAGGTAAATATGAGTTACTTAGTTGGTGAAAAAGAATATTTCAAAGGGATTGGAAAAATTCGGTATGAAGGTGCCGAATCAAAAAACCACTTGGCTTACAAATGGTATGATGAAAATAAAGTCGTTTTCGGAAAAAGCATGAAAGATTATTTCCGCTTTGCCGTTGCTTACTGGCATTCGTTATGTGGAACCGGCGGAGATCCGTTTGGACCTGGAACGAAAAGATTAGAATGGAATGAAAGCAGCGATGCAGTTGCGCGTGGCAAACAGAAAATGGATGCTGCTTTTGAGCTTATCACAAAACTTGGCATTCCTTATTACTGTTTCCACGATAATGATGTTGTTGATGAAGGCGATTCAATTGCTGAGACTGATAAACGTATGCAAGCTATTGTAGAATATGCAAAGGAAAAACAAAAAGCATCGGGCGTTAAATTATTGTGGGGAACAGCAAATTTGTTTTCACATCCACGTTATATGAATGGCGCAGCAACCAATCCGGATTTTAATGTTGTTGCGTTTGCCGCAACTCAAGTTAAACGTGCTTTGGATGCAACTATTGCACTCGGCGGCGAGAATTATGTTTTCTGGGGCGGACGTGAAGGTTATATGTCCTTATTAAACACGAACATGAAACGTGAGAAAGATAATCTCGGAAGATTTTTAGGAATGGCAAGAGATTACGCTCGGTCACAGGGCTTCACGGGAACATTCTTGATTGAACCCAAACCAATGGAACCATCTAAACATCAGTATGATTTTGATACTGAAACAGTAATTGGTTTCTTGCATCATTACGGTTTAGAAAAAGATTTCAAATTGAACATAGAAGTAAACCATGCAACGCTTGCCGGGCATACATTCCAGCATGAAATTCAATGCGCAGTTGATGCCGGAATGTTTGGCAGCATAGATGCTAACCGCGGTGATTATCAAAATGGCTGGGATACAGATCAATTTCCAATTAATATTTATGAATTAGTTGAAACAATGTTGATAATTGCAGAAGCCGGCGGATTTGGAAAAGGGGGCGTTAATTTCGATGCAAAGGTTAGAAGGAACTCAACGGATCCGGAAGATTTATTTATTGCTCACATTGCAGGAATGGATGTGTTTGCAAGATCATTGATCATTGCTGAGAAAATCTTAACTCAATCCGATTACACAAAAATGCGAGCAAACAGATATGCTTCGTTTGATAACGGAGACGGCGCAACATTTGAAAGCGGCAAGCTAGGATTAGTTGATTTATGTAACATAGCGGCTAAGAATGGGGAACCGAAACAGCTCAGCGGTAAACAGGAAATGTTTGAACAGTTGATCAATATGTACATATAACGATTGATGCGGGACTGAATTTTTACAGTCCCGCTTTTTAGTGCAAGCGTAAGTTGATTGCACAGTTAATAAGTATGAAATAGTATATTTGCAAAAACCGAAATGAAGTTCTGTTGGAAATTCAAATTAACTTCGTTTTAACATGCTGGCGAAATAATAATTGTATCGGTAGTCTATGACTAAAATTATTTACAGACGTGAACAAAACTTCCAACCGGATTTTGAAAATATTTGTAAAGTTTTTCAGCATAAAACTCCAAATCGTCCTACATTATTTGAATTCGCGCTTAACGATGAATTAGTCTCGAAGCTATCCGGTCTTCAATATTTTGATACAAGTGATAGATTAGCGCAGTTTACCAGAATTATATCTGCCTTTAATAACGCCGGTTATGATTATGCTACAATTTCCGGTTGGCGTACAAAAACCTTAAAATTTCCAAAATCTGAAAGCGAAAAAAAAGAAAGCGTATCGCAAAATGCGGGGTGTATGATTACCGACAGAAATAGTTTTGAAAAGTATGAATGGCCTAATCCAGATGAGGGCGATTACGATTTATATAGAGATCTTAAAATTTATCTTCCGCACGGAATGAAGTTAATTGCAAGCGGAAATGGCGGCATACTGGAAAATGTGATTGATATAGTAGGCTTTGAAAATTTATGCATTATGTCTTTGATGGAAGAAGAACTAACGGCAGAAATATTTGATTCTGTCGGATCAAGATTTTTGCGCTTTTACGAAATTGTTGCGCCGATTGAAACTATTGGAGCTTGTAT
This sequence comes from Stygiobacter sp. RIFOXYC2_FULL_38_25, assembly GCA_001803165.1. Lineage (GTDB taxonomy): Bacteria > Bacteroidota > Ignavibacteria > Ignavibacteriales > Melioribacteraceae > Stygiobacter. The sequence continues at coordinate 389,362 of MHAZ01000017.1, forward strand.
CGTTAATGATGACTGGGGTTTTAAGAATCAGACTATGCTTTCGCCGGAGATGCTGAGAAAATGGGTTTTTCCATGGCATAAGAAAATTGTTGAAGCAATACACGATGCCGGTAAGTTTGCGATACTTCATTCGTGCGGACAACTAAAAGATGTAATGGATGACGTTATTTATGATATGCGTTACGATGCAAAGCATTCGTTCGAAGATTTAATTACTCCGGTTGAAGAAGCCTATAAACTGTGGAGTTCTAAAATTGCAATACTTGGAGGTATTGATTTGGATTTTCTAGCGCGAAGTTCAAAAGGAGATATTTCAAAACGCTCCCGTAATATGTTGGAAGTAAGCCGGGAAAAAGGAGGATATGCGCTAGGTTCGGGTAACAGTATCCCGAATTATATTCCCGATGAAAATTATCTAGCAATGATTTCGGTTGTTAACTAGCTAATAATATTTGAATTAAATAAAAATAAGTGAGGAAAATATGACTGTTCTACAAACTTTAGACTGGCTAGTTATCGCTGGTTATTTCGCAATTGTCTTAGGTTTGGCGTGGTGGGTAATGAAGAAACAACAAAAAACATCAACTGATTATTTCTTAGCCGGCAGACACTTAGGTTGGTTTGTGGTTGGTGCGTCAATTTTTGCTTCTAACATTGGTTCCGAGCATTTGGTTGGTCTAGCAGGTTCGGGCGCTACAGATGGTGTAGCTATGGCGCATTACGAACTTCATGCATGGTGCCTGCTGATTTTGGGATGGGTAATGGTTCCTTTTTATATGCGCTCAAAAGTTTTTACCATGCCGGAATTTTTGGAAAGAAGATTTAATCCAAGAGCAAGAACGGTGCTCTCGGCAATCTCGTTAGTGGCTTATGTATTAACAAAAATTGCAGTTGGTGTATTTGCCGGTGGTGTGGTTTTTTCGGTTTTGTTACCCGAGATGAATTTTATGGGAATGGATAGTTTTTGGATTGGTTCAATCCTGGTAATTGTTATTACCGGGCTTTATACAGTAGTAGGCGGAATGACTGCTGTAGCTTATACGGAAGCGCTTCAAACTATCATTCTAATTATTGGATCTGCTTTAGTTACATTTTTTGGACTAGAAGCTTTGGGCGGTTGGGGAGAATTAAAATCAATAGTTGGTAGTGAAATGTTCAACTTGTGGAAGCCTTTAGTTCCAAATGGAGTAGAAGGAACATGGGCGCCGGTAAAAGAAGTTGGAAGAATGGCGTGGTATTTCAATGATAATTATCCATGGATAGGAATGTTGTTTGCCGCGCCTATTATAGGATTGTGGTATTGGACAACTGATCAGTACATTGTTCAGAGAACATTATCCGCTCCAAATGAAACCGAAGCGCGTCGTGGTTCAATCGCCGCATCATTCTTCAAATTATTGCCGGTTTTCATTTTCATCATACCCGGTATAATAAGTTATGCTCTGGCAGTAAGCGGAAAAATTCCGGCGCTTCAATCACAATTAATTGGCGCTGATGGAAAAATAATTAGAGACAACGCGCAACAAGCCTTTCCCTTAATGGTAGCATATGTATTGCCCGTTGGCGTTAGAGGTATGGTTGTAGCTGGTTTACTGGCTGCGTTAATGAGTTCTCTCGCCGGAGTTTTCAATGCTTGTTCAACTCTTTTCACAATAGATTTCTATCAAAAATTAAGACCAAACGTTTCGCAAGAAAAATTAGTTTGGGTTGGTAGAGTAGCAACGGTAGTGATGGTAATTATAGGATTAATGTGGCTTCCGGTTATTCGTGGCGGCAAAGGGTTGTATGATTATCTTCAAGGAATACAAGCATATTTAGCTCCACCAATCTTTGTTGTTTTCTTTGCCGGAGTATTTCATAAAAGATTGAATGCAAAAGGTGCGCTTGCTGCACTTTACACCGGATTCGCTCTTGGACTAATACGATTAGCGATAGATACACCGGTAAAACTTGTTAAAGGATTTTCATATTCGGAAGGCTCATTGTTATGGATTATTAATAATATTTTCTTCCAATACTATGGGTTGTTGATATTCATTGTAAGCTTAATAGTTATGGTTGTTGTTAGTTATATGAGTGAAGTACCGGACTACGCCAAAATATCCGGATTAACATTTGGGACAAGAACAGATGAACAGAAAAAAACAACTCGCGAAAGCTGGAGTGCAATTGATGTTATTGCTTCCGGAATTGTTCTTGCTTTAATTTTAATTGCGTACATCTATTTCTCCGGTTAATATTTTGAAATGATCATGAAGGATAAAATGAGTAAATACGCAGTTGGATTAGACTTTGGTACTAATTCTTGCCGTGCGCTGATTGTAAATGTAGAGAACGGAAACGAACTAGCCTCGCATGTATTTTCATATCCAACCGGAGAAGCGGGAGTTATTGTTGATGATAAAAATCCAAATCTGGCTAGGCAAAATCCCGCCGACTATCTGGAAGGAATTGAAGTAACGATTAGACATGCAATTTCAAAAGCAAAAGTTGCTGATCAGAGATTTGATTCTATGGACATAATAGGAATTGGTGTTGATACAACCGGAAGCAGTCCAATGCCGGTAGATGAACAAGGCGATGCGTTATGCTTCAAGGAAGAGTTTAAAAATAATCCAGCAGCTTATGTTTGGCTCTGGAAAGATCACACAAGCTATCAAGAAGCGGCGCAGATTACTGAACTCGCCGCTAAAATTCGTCCTCAATTCCTTGCGAAGATAGGAGGAGCTTATTCATCGGAATGGTGGTGGAGTAAAATTCTTCATTGCAAAAATGTTGCTCCGGAAGTTTACAACAATGCTTTTAGTTGGGTAGAAATCTGCGATTGGATTCCAGCTAATCTTGTGGGCAACTTAAATCCGGCTAACATTAGAAGGAGTATTTGCGCTGCCGGACATAAGGCAATGTTTAATGATTCTTGGAACGGTTTGCCGGATAAGGAATTTTTAGATGAACTTTCTTCCGGATTAGGCAAGCTTAGAGATCGCTTATTCCCGCAGGCTTATTCCGCGGAACAAAAGATCGGAAATCTTTCCGCTGAATGGGCAGAGAAACTTGGGCTTTCAACAAATGTTGCAGTAGCTGTTGGCGCATTTGATGCGCACATGGGCGCTGTTGGTGCCGGAGTTAAAGAGGGAACACTTGTAAAAATTCTCGGCACAAGTACATGCGATATTATGATTTCTCCGAAAGGGAAAAATCTTAATGATATTCCCGGCGTTTGCGGAATTGTGGATGGCTCTGTAATGAATAATTACTTTGGAATTGAAGCCGGGCAATCCGCTGTTGGTGATATATTTTTGTGGTTTGTTAACAATCTTGTTCCGGAAAGCTATGGCAAAACACAAGAAGAAAAATTTAATAATCTTGAGAAGGAAGCTTCAAAACTAAAACCGGGTGAAACCGGTTTGCTTGCTCTCGATTGGAATAACGGTAACAGAACAATTCTTGTTGATGTTCGCTTGGGCGGATTACTTCTCGGACAAACGCTCTACACACAGCCGCACGAAATTTACCGTGCTTTGATAGAAGCAACAGCATTCGGCGCGCTGGCAATAATTGATAGAATTGAAGAGTATGGAGTTCCAATTAAAGAAGTTGTCAACTGCGGCGGACTCGCGAGTAAAAATCCATTGCTGATGCAGATTTATGCGGATATTACAAACCGACCGATGAAGATTTCCAAAAGTGATCAAACTCCCGCGCTTGGCGCGGCAATGTTTTCTGCTGTTGCTGCGGGTAAAAATAGCGGCGGTTATAATTCTATTGAAGAAGCGCAAAAATGTATGACCGGAACAACCAGTGTTTTTAATCCTATTCATGAAAATGTTGATGTATATAAAAAACTTTACAAATTATATAAACAAATGCATGATGGCTTCGGCACAAAGGAATGGAACGGCGGCATGTATAATGTTATGAAAGAGTTGCTGAACATTCGTGATGAAGTGAGAAGGAGTAAATGATGCTAGAAAAACTTAAAGAAGAAGTTTTACAAGCGAATTTAGACCTTGTTAAATATGGATTGGTAGTTCTAACTTGGGGAAACGTAAGTGGAATTGACCGTGAGAAAAATCTTATTGTTATAAAACCAAGCGGTGTTGATTACGACAAGCTTACTCTTAATGATATGGTAGTTGTTGATATGAACGGTAATATTGTTGAAAGTGATAAGAGACCTTCTTCCGATACGCCGACTCACCTAGAACTTTACAAAGCGTTTCCTAAAATTAGTGGAATTACTCACACACACAGCAAATACGCAACAATGTTCGCGCAAGCTAATAGTGAAATTCCATGTTTGGGAACAACACACGCAGACCATTTTTATGGCTCCATCCCGATAACGCGTTTCCTTCATAAAAAAGAAGTTGAAGAAGGATATGAATTCAATACCGGCAAAATTATTGTTGAATGTTTCAGAAAGCTTGATCCAATAGCAACTCCCGGTGTGCTGGTTGCCGGACACGCGCCTTTCGCATTTGGAAAAAGTGCATCAGAATCTGTTAGAAATGCTTTTATCCTCGAACGTGTTGCTGAAATGGCGCTTGGAACATTTCAAATTGATCAAGAGGCTCAGTCTCTTCCAAATTACATTTTAGAAAAACACTATCAAAGAAAGCACGGTCCAAATTCTTATTACGGACAAGACAAAAAATAATATCGCATAAAGGAAACGAGATGATAGACTTAAAAAATTATGAAGTTTGGTTCGCAACAGGAAGTCAGCATTTGTATGGACCGAAAACTTTGCAGCAAGTGGCAGAAAATTCTCAAGCAATAGTTGATGGATTGAACAGCTCAAACCGTGTGCCTGTAAAAGTCGTTTTCAAACCGGTATTAACTACGCCGGAATCAATCACCACACTTTTGACGCAAGCAAACTCTTCCTCAAAATGCATCGGCTTAATCACATGGATGCACACATTCTCTCCGGCTAAAATGTGGATTAGCGGATTGAAAATTTTACAAAAGCCGTTTTTGCATCTTCACACACAATTTAACCGTGATATCCCGTGGAACTCGATTGACATGGATTTTATGAATCTCAATCAATCCGCGCACGGCGACCGCGAGTTTGGTTTTATCTGCACTAGAATGAAGAAGGCGAGAAAAGTTGTTGTTGGGCACTGGCAAGATGAAAACATTCAAAACCAAATTGCGCAATGGCAGAGAGTTGCTCTAGCATGGGCAGAAACGCAATCTTTAAAAGTTGCCCGCTTCGGTGATAACATGCGCTTTGTTGCTGTAACCGAAGGAGATAAAGTTGAATCTGAAATTCAGTTCGGTTACTCCGTTAATGGTTTTGGTGTCGGCGATTTGGTAAAAGTTGTAAACTCTGTTAGCGATAAAGAAATAAATCAGCTTGTTGATTTGTACTTTACAACTTATGATGTTGCTAAAGAAGCTCAAAAAGGTGGAGCCAAATTTGATAACTTGCGCGAGACTGCCAGAATTGAATTAGGTATGCGTAAGTTTTTGGAGACCGGCGGATTCAAAGCCTTTACTACAACGTTTGAAGATTTACACGGATTAAAACAATTGCCCGGACTTGCGGTTCAAAGGTTGATGGCTGATGGTTACGGATTTGGCGCGGAAGGAGATTGGAAAACCGCCGCATTATTACGCGCGGCTAAAGTTATGTCTGTTGGTTTGCAGGGCGGTACATCATTCATGGAAGATTATACTTACCACATGAACCCCGCCGGAATGCAAGTTCTAGGCGCGCATATGCTTGAAGTTTGCTCTTCTATTGCTTCAGATAAACCACGATTGGAAGTTCATCAATTAGGAATTGGCGGAAAAGATGATCCGCCAAGATTAGTATTCAACGTTCCAACCGGTCTAGCATTGAACGCATCGTTAATACACATGGGTAACCGTTTTAGATTAATTGTTAACGAAGTAGATGTAGTTAAACCGGAACATGATTTGCCTAAACTTCCGGTAGCGAGAGCTCTTTGGGTTCCAAAACCAAATCTGCAAATCGGCGCTGCCGCGTGGATTCTCGCCGGCGGTGCTCATCATACTGTTTTCAGTCAAGCTATTACTCCTGAATACTTTGAAGACTTTGCCGAGATTGCAGGAATTGAATATGTGTTAATTGATAGTTCGACAAATCTCCGCGACTTCAAAAAAGAACTGAGATGGAATGAATTATATTATTAACTCACCTTACGCAAAAAGTTTTATCTCGGCGTAACTCAGTGACTCCTCTGTGGCACTCTGTGTAAAAAAAATAGAAATATCACAAAGAAACACAGAGCAAATACAGAGATTCACAGAGAAAAGATATTCATTCTGAATCTTGTATCCTTGAGGCTTGCTGAACTTCTTTGAGTAGGAGAGCTTCCTAAACTCCCCCCTTTATTTTCTCCCTTGATTAACAAAAAGCCAATTGCTAAGTTGCAAACAGCAACGGGGTTCCATTCTAACAACTTCTGGGGGAACCGAAAAAGAGACAAGTACGAATTACGATTTATGAATTACGAAGTAACGCCAAATAGATTTTCTTTGAATGAATTATAAACGTGTGTGCTTGTCCGCCGTTTGCTTGCGGAATGGCAAGAACTTTAAAGCGATTACAAATAAAAACTAAATAAATGCCGGTAGATATGACGCATAATGTGGCCTCAGTCTGGCGGGATAATTAATAGTTATAACAAATTAAATTGAAGAGTTATGTATGGAACAAAGAGTAATGAATTATTTTTCCCTAGGAGGAAGTGTTGCAAGTATTATTGCGTTATTGATAGTGCTAATCGAAAAAAGTTCTGATAATCCTCAACTTGTTATTTGGAAAATAATATTAGGTCTAATATGCATATTATTTATGGGTGGTGTCTGTGTATATATTTATGATTTGTTAAAAGCTGTCTGGATCAATTCAAACTTTACGCTTAAAAAGAAAGCCGCATTAACTACACTTGATGTTTCTATTGGCCTTATATTAATTGCAATAGCTTTAGATGCAGTTTTGGCAATAGTTGAATGGAGAGTTTGGTTGTATGATATTGTTAGTTTTTTTTGTCCGGTTAATAAAAAATTTGTTTTAATTGGTATAACAAACACCTCAACAGCGACCGCCTCTTCTGTGCGGTCGTTTGATGAGGTTATAGAGCTTGGATTTTCAATGTAAGTTATTCTTATAAATATGATTGCAATACTAAACTGATTAATAAATACAAAGTTGCGTTGGCAAATCTTAGCCGTTTTGTTTAGGGCGGCGCGTTAGGCGCAACGCTGTTATGCCTTTGAAAAATATTGGAGATGAATATGAAATATCTAGAACCGAAACCCGAAATATTACGGATAGAAGAATTGGTTATAAAGGTCAAACAAGGAGATATCAAGCTTCCTAAATTTCAAAGACCATTCGTTTGGAACCGCGATGACATTATTAAATTATTAGATAGTATATATAATGGTTACCCAATCGGCAGTATTCTTCTTTGGCTTACATTTCAACAATTAGCAAGTGAGAACAAAATTGGTGATTTACATATAAATGAAAGACCTGATGAATATCCAACTAACTATCTATTAGATGGCCAACAAAGATTGTCAACATTGTGTGGTACTTTATTCTATGATGGAATTAACAAAGACAGCCAATGGAATGTAGTGTTTGATGTTGAAACAGAAACATTTCTTTATCCAGAGGATGAAGAAAAAATTAATTACTTCCCATTAAATAAACTGATTGATACTACAAGTTTTATTAATCAATGCAAAGCTTTTGAAGCTTCAAAACACAAAATACCATATACTCGAAATGCCGAAAAATTACTAAAATCAATCAAGGATTATAAGGTTGCTGCAGTTACAATCGGAGATATGAGTTTAGATGAAGTGGCCCCAATCTTTGAAAGAATAAATAGTTCTGGGCGTCAATTAACTATGGTAGATCTAATGAGAGCAGCTACTTGGAAAGGTGGATTTGATCTAAATGATGCCATTAATTCAGTAAGAGAGGCCTGTGAGTCAAAATATTTTTATGACATCCCCGATACACACATACTAAGAAATATTTCGGCTTGTGCTGGTTTAGGTATTCATAAAGAAGGAATTGAAAAACTTCGTGATCGTTCTTCTTCAGAACTCAAAATTGCATCTGATAATTGCACTGAAGCATACAAATTGGCTGTTGATTTTTTGTCAACAGAACTTCCCCTTACTTCTATAGCATATTTGCCCTATAGTTTGCAATTAACTCTTCTTGTTGAGTTTTTTAATATCAACAAACATCCTAATAAATCCACAAGGAATAAGTTGATAAAATGGTTCTGGAAGACATCCTTTTCTAAATATTTTGGTATTGCTAATACAGCATTAATTACGCAATCCTTGGATAATATTAGACTTTTTGCCAAAGGTAAAAAGGATGACTTTGTTATTGAGAAAGAATTTCGCGAAGATACATTCTTAAACGACACCTTTATGCTTAACAAAGCAACAAGCAAAGTCTTTGCTCTTTTACTAGCTGATAATAAACCCAACAGTTTATTAAGCGGTGCTGTTATAGACATTGGGAAGGCACTTGCCCTAATAAACCGTTTAGAATATCATCATATCTTTCCAAAAGCCTATTTAAAAACAGAAGGATATACGAAAGATGAGTATGATATCCATCTTAATATCTGTATGCTCAACTTAACCAACAATCGCGAAATATCTGATAAGAAGCCATCCGAATATTTTCCTGAAATAAAAAGAAGATTGGGAGATAATTTGGAATCAGTTTTGCTTTCTAATTATTTGGATATGGAATGTTTCGAGCACGCATTAGTAAATGATTTTGAAGCATTTGCTTATCACAGGGCAGAATTATTATCGAACAAAATAGAAGCATTAATTAGCTAAGGCATTATCAGCCGCTCAACGGGTGCTGTGTCTTTCAGTATGGCTTTTGTCTAATAATAAAATAGTAGTTGTAATGTAAGTTGTTTACCAGAAGGGGTGCCTTCGGCATAAGAAACATTTTTATAAATAAAAGAGGTTGCAGTTAATTGGCATTGCTGTTCATGGTGGCGGGATAGACGCAAAGTCGTTATTCGTACCGGGAGAAAGATGGGAATATATTTTAGGAATCTTACTTTTATTGTAATTGTGTTATCAATTATCTCATGCAAAAAAGATAACATTGTAGAATCAACACAATCAGATTATTTCCCAATACATGTAGGCGCAATTATCAAATACAAATACACTTCTTCAGCATCTAGTATTGTATATACGTTTCATGATGAGGGAGAAGCTGTATGGAATATCTCTTCGGTAAAAGACGTTGATGGTTCTTTTATTTATTCTGCTACAGAAACCAAAACTCTTATGTCTTCAACTAATGGCGCCACCCCAATTCGTCGTGAGGTGAAGCTGTCATTTGAAATAATTGAAGATAAATCAGCGTTAGTTACATTAAAAGGATTAATTAATATTTCTTTCAATAGATATAAGAATGATGATAAGTTGAATGGCAATAAAATTATTATCCCCGAAGGGGGATACGTTGATTTTGAAAATAATCTCGGTATTACAAAAATATTTCGAATTGGTAATAGGTGGTCAGAAACTTATGAATTGGTTAGGTGAATATGTATAACACGCGTCTATCCCATCTGCCCCGCAAAAAGAGCGGGGCTGATTTAACAAATACATCGTTAAACTCAGTACATGTTTTCGCGGATTATTTATTTGAAGAATTACTTTTGAGACGCCCTCTTTTTTTAATAACCGGCAAATAAAGAAGTATATCTTTTCCGTGATTTCTTATTACCGATTGCAATTGTTAAAGCTTGTTTTGAACCGATAAGAATCATCATATCTTTTGCACGAGTCACAGCAGTATATAATAAATTTCTTTGAAGCATTACATAGTGTGCCGTTGTTATTGGCATTACAACACATGGATATTCTGAACCTTGCGACTTGTGTACTGTTATAGCATAAGATAGAGCAATATCGTCAAGCTCAGAAAATTGATAGGGGACAAGCTTGTTGCCAAACTCAACTTCAAGTTTCTGATTCTCATTGTCAATCTTTGTGATTATTCCAATATCGCCGTTGTAAATATCTTTATCATAATTGTTTCTTAACTGAATTACCTTATCTCCGAGCTTCAATAGCTTATCACCTCTGCTTAGGAAAATATCACTGTTATTCAGAATACTTTGCTGAACTGAGTTGAGATTATCTACTCCGGTTTCCCCCTTGTACATTGGTGTGAGAACTTGAATATCCTTTACCGGATCAAATCCATATTTCTCCGGCAACCTTTTTGTGCAGAGGTCAATAATCAGTTCCGGGATTTTAGCTGTATCTGCTTCGTGTATAAAGTAAAAATCGGATAAGGCTCCGTTTGAGAAGACCGGCAGTTCACCTTTATTTATTCTGTGAGCGTTGACTACTATTTGGCTTTCTTCTGCTTGCCGAAAAATTTTGGTTAACATTGCAGTAGGTATCTTCCCCGATTCTATCAGATCATGCAAAATATTGCCGCAGCCTACAGATGGTAGCTGGTCAACATCTCCGACTAAAATAAGTGTTGTTTCATTATCTAATGCGGCAAGCAAATGATGCATTAGTATTGTATCTATCATTGATACTTCATCAACAACTAAAAGGTCGGCATTAAGCGGTTCGTTTTCATTTACCATGAAGAAATTGTCTTTGGGATTATACTCAAGTAACCGGTGAATGGTTTTTGCCTCCATCCCAATTACTTCACTCATTCTCTTTGCGGCTCTTCCGGTAGGTGCCGCAAGCATAATTTTTTTTCCAAGCTGCTTGTGAGAATCAATGATGCCCTTTAGTGCTGTAGTTTTGCCGGTTCCGGGACCACCGGTGAGTATCAGAATCTTATGTAGTAACGAATTGCGTATTGCTTCCAGCTGTTCTTCCGAATAAAAATCTGTTCTAAGTTTTATACTATCTAATTGTGCCTGCGATAGCTTGCAGCTAGTACTAAGTAGAACATTTATTTTATTCTCTATACTCCTTTCAGCATGATAATAGTAAGTGAGATAAATGTTATCGCCAATTATTTTTATGAGTCCATCATCTTCCATTTCACGGAAGAATAAAAGCGAGTCAGATAAATCCACTTCTATAAGTTCGAAACATTTCTGCACTAATTCCTTAAGCGGTAGAAATACATGCCCATCATTTGCCGCGTTATTTAGCGAGTACAATATTCCGGATTTTAATCTGTATGGATGTTCATCGGTAAAGCCAACGCTCTTACCAATCTTATCGGCAGTTCTAAAACCTATTCCCCAAATGTCATAAGTTAATTGATATGGATTCTCTTGTACTTTCCGAATCGAGTTTCTGCCGTAAACTTGAAATATCTTCATTGCATATGCTGGTGAAATATCGAAGGATTGCAGATAAATCATTACATCCTTTACAGCTTTTTGCTCGTCCCAAGACTTTTTTATTAATTCAAGTTTTTTCTTTCCAATTCCTTCAACTTCAAGAAGTCTGCTCGAATCATTATCTAGAATTTCCAGTGTTTCTTCATGAAATACTTCTACTATTTTTTCAGCTGTAGCCGGTCCTACCCCTTTAATTAATCCGGAACCCAAATATTTTATGATACCGTCGGTAGTGGTAGGAAGTACTATTGAGTAGGATTCTACCTTAAACTGCTGTCCGAATTTTGGATGCGTCTCAAACTCGCCGGTTAGTTTTAGCTTTTCTCCAACCTTAATGTTGGATAGAATTCCTACTGCTTTCAACCCATTAGATAAGGCAGCTACACTATAACCGTTAGTTTCGTTTCTATATATGAATGATTCTAAGATTGCTTCAATAATCATTTAACAACTTTTAGGATTAAATATTAATGGGAAAGATAATCAAGGAACTGAAGAGAAACGAAATAAGAGTTGTCCAATTATTTATTAGTATCAAAGGCTAATCGATCATCCGCAAAAAAGTAAAACATCTAATCCGCTGTTCATCGTCAAATTTTAGTCTTGTAACCGGTTGTGTAAATTAAAATTCGAGGACACAAAAAGTTTCACTAGAATAATTTTTTCGGGTTTGATTAATCAAACCCCTACCACTACGTTCACTTTCTCTATTCCGGCAATTCTTTATCTAGCCATAAATATTCTTGCTTTGCCGAATTACTCTTAGGTCACTCACTATTTTCGGTTATCTATATTATGGCGCAACGATCTTTTTCTTTTTCTCCCTCCGTTACCTTATTCACAGTGCAATGCGCCGACACTTTAAATTATTTTTGAGTTGACAGAAACTTCCTTTTTATCATATATTATGTATGACATATAACGTATTCTATGTTACAAATTTGATTGATTTGGACTTAAAATCAAACTAAACGGGAAAGAAAAAATGTTTACTCCAGTCGGAAACAAAGAATTACTAAGTATTCGCGTTGCAGATGAGATTGAGGACGCAATCCACACTGGCAAAATTCAAATCGGGGCAAAGCTTCCTTCTGAATTTGAGCTGTGTGGACAATTTGGTGTCAGTCGTACTGCTGTGCGGGAAGCACTTAGAATGTTAAGTGCAAAAGGAATGATATCAATCGAAAAAGGAAGAGGCATTTTTGTGAGGGGACTAACCTCTAAAAATGTAACCGATCCCATGCACAGTTATCTTAAAACAAAAGTTGGCGCATCATACATTATAGATATAATTGAAGCAAGGCAATTTATGGAGCCGGAAATTGCCCGGGTTGCCGCATCAAGCCGTAACGATGGTGATCTGGAAAAACTCCGTAAAGACATTGAAGCTATGAAAGCTTTCGTTGGGGAACCGGCAGACTGGGCACGGCTCGATATGAATTTTCATCTTAACATCGCACACGCCACTCAAAACAATCTACTTCCTTTAATGCTTAAGCCGGTTTTTAGATTAATGCCGGAGATAAAATCCAAAATCATGTCGGATGTTCCTGAAGCCAGAGAATCTGCTATTATATGGCACTCCAAGATTTTGCAAGCAATTGTAAATGGAGATCCTGAGCAGGCATACAGTGAAATGAAGCAGCACTTAGTTATTGCCAGAGAACATGCCGAGAGAATGATGAAAGTTGAAGGAATGATAGATACAAGCGAGCCAAAGAAAAACACTAACTGATCAGCAAAAAATAGATTTAGTTCTAGTAAGAAGGAAAAGCAAAAAAACTAAATACAACTGTACTTAATAGGCGTAACCAGATTTGTACCGGACTCCAACTATTAAAGTAAGTAGAGGAACGAAACTTAAAAGGATTGAAATGTCCGTAAAACATTTCTCAATTGAAAGATTTCAAATGCAATATTAGGAGTAAATCACTAATGAGAAAATCATTCTTATTCGTTTACCTATTAATTCTTCTGACCGTTCACGTTAGTTTAGTTTTTGCCGGTGAGACAGGAAAGATAGCAGGCAAAGCAATCGATAAGGGAACCAAAGAGCCACTCTTTGGCGCCACGATTGTAGTTGTTTCCAAATGGGAAGATGGTGTGGAGAAGAAAGTTACCGAAATGCGTGGCGCATTAACTGACGGGGAAGGTGAATACTTCATCCTTAATGTTGCGCCCGGAGTTTACAGTGTTAAAGCTTCTTACATCGGTTACCGGAACGAAATAATTACACAGGTTAGAGTTGATGTTGATAAAACGACTGTGGTTCATTTCGCCTTAGACTCTGAAGCAATTGAAGGACGGGAAGTTGTTGTTACTGCTTTTAGTCCTAAGACAGTTGAAAGAGATATTACTGCAACAAAGCAAGTTTATAATGTTGCAGATGTGCAGAATATAGCCGGCGTTGCATCACTATCAGATATTCTTGAGCTGCAAGCAGATGTTGTTGATGACCACTTCCGCGGCGGTAGAGTTGGTGAATCACTTTATCTAATAGGCGGCGGCTCTATTGTTAATCCGTTAAATAATTCTCGTGCATTTTCTCCAATCGTAACCGGACTTCAACAAGTAGAAGTTTACACTTCGGGATTTAGTGCTGAGTATGGTAATGCACAATCCGGCGTTGTTAATATGGTTGCTCGTGAAGGTGGCGAAACGTGGGAAACAAGAATGGAAGGTTCAACTACTCCTCCATACTACAAATCTTTTGGCGGTTCTGTTTATTCTCCCGATAATCTTGATTTCTATAGGATGCTTCAAGATACAAAGACCTGGCTAATGGAAAATCCAACCCAGCCCGGAAGAAGTTTATTTGATCTTGGTTATTCATTCGGAAGTGTTTATTTGCTTCCTACAAGAACAACATTAAAAGATTCTCTTTACATCGCGCGGCTTGGGCAGATTGGATTCTTGACATCTATTAGAGACGTTGGGTTAGAATACAACAATACATTTGATACAAGATTGGATTTTACTACAGGCGGACCAATCGCGAAAAATTTAAAAGTATTTTTAGCAGCCAGGCAAAATATAGGTCACCCGGTTGTTCCAACAACTAATCCGGATATTTCCCGACAGATTATGAGCAATTTAACTTTTGAGCCAAGCACAGAAGATAAATTCAAATTCCGTTTTGTTTTGGATTCTCAATCGCAAAATATTTTATCAAGCAACTGGCTTCGCTGGATCTTCGACCGCACATTCGGCATCACGCAATCAGCTCAAGTTACAAAGCAGTATGGTCTGGATTGGAACCATGTTTTCAGTCCATCAACAATAATGGAAGTAAAGTTTAACATGCTCAATGTTAAGAATGAAGAACGCGTTGAGCTGCTTCGCGACGGCGAATTTCTTGAAAAGTATAGCAACAAAACAAATTGGGTTTACTATCAAGGTCCGGCTAACTATTATGTTGGCAGACCAAACGATGACCGGGGCGATCAAAAAGTAACTACTTATGATTTTCACGGAAACATTACCAGCCAGATTAACAAGAGCAATCTTGTAAAAGCCGGTTTGCAGTTAGCTTATTATGATATAGATGTTAACCGCGATATGAATATTGTAGATGCGGGCAGTTACAGAAAAGTTCTGTTCCGTGCATTTCCGTACGAGGGCGGTGCTTACATCCAAGATAAAATGGAGTTTGAAGGATTCATAGCAAACATTGGTTTGAGATACGATTTCTACAATATGAATGTGGAATATTTTGCGGATGAGTTTTCACCTCTGCGTAATCCAAATTACGATCCTTCCAAACCATATTTGGAAAGAGGCTTGTATTACGACCGCGAAGTAGCTAAGAAAGATAAGACAGAACTCTTCAGCAGAATTCAACCGAGAGTTGGTATTTCTTTCCCGGTTTCAGAAACATCGGTTTTCCATTTGAACTACGGTACGTTTACTCAGCGTCCATCATTTAACCAGGTTTTCTATAATCAGATTACAAGCTTCAATGAAATACAAATTCTCGGCAACCCGAGATTAAAACCGGAAAACACGAAAGCTTACGATGTTGGTTTGGTTAACGCATTTCCATATGGTTTGAAACTTGATGTTAGCGCTTACTACAAAGATGTAACCAACTTAATTGAAACCGCTTATTATTATGATGAACAGCAGTCAGTTTATCAAACATACAGAAACAGAGACTATGCAGACATTAAAGGATTTCATGTTAGTGTTGAAAAAGCCGAAGGACAATTGCGCGGTTATGTGCGTTACAATTATGAAGCAGCAAAAGGAAAAAGCAGTAACGATTTGAACGCACCGGTTACCTACTTTGAAAAACCGGCTGAAGGACAAGAAGCTATTGACTTGCCGGAACCGGAAGATGTTTATCTCGATTACGATAGAACACACAAAGCCGTTTTTAATGTGAGATACAAAACTGTTAAGCAAGAAGGTTTCAGCATAGGAGATATTCATCCTCTTGAAAACGTTAGTATCAGTTTAACGATGAAAGTTTATACCGGAAGACCCTACACTTGGGATGTTAGCGGACAAGGTCTAAAGTATAACAAACGTACACCAACCGAAACAGATTTACGAATGAGAATCGAAAAAACTCTTAGAGTAGGTAAGACAAACATGACAATCTACGGCGAGGGATTTAATCTTCTGAATACACAAGTATATAGCTACTCAAGAACATTTAATGATGAAAGAAACACACCGAAGTATGAGCTGGACAGAAGCAATGTTCTTACTTATGATGAATATGCGCCGTTTGTTACAAGTCAGGAAATTTATTTGCTAAATAATCAGCCGAGATATTTCCGCTTCGGTGTAATCCTAAATTTTTAACATCTGAAAATAATTTGTGTTTATAAACGGAGAAAAGTTTATGACAAGAAATAAGTTCTACAAAGTTTTTTCGATGCTCGTTTTGCTGCTACCGGCTTACGGTTCATTATCTCTTGCACAGATAAGAGAATACCGGATTCACAGCAGAGGAATGCTGCACGAAACAGTTTTCAACACAGGAGAGATTGGACGCGCCTGGATGACGGGCGAGTCTGGAAACAAAACAAGTGTACCTTTATTTGAATGGCCCGCACGCTCTGCAAATGTTGTTGACGGATTAGAATACAGCGGGCAGCATAACATCATTGGTGCCGGTGTTTACATTGCGGCAAACTTTGACGGAATGCCTGGAAAAGATAAACGCATTTTCTCTTTCTGCGGAGGTATCGGAGCGTCTTCACCGGAAGTAACCTTTGGACGCTGGGTTTTTCCTCTGAACATAGAAAGAAAGGAAAACTTTCCTGTGTTAGCTAATGGTTCGCTAAATCCAAATTACAATCCGGATGAAGCAGAGGAGATCATTACATCATCATGGGCTACTTCTATTGGAATTACTGTTACAAGAACTTCACGCGCGTGGAGCTATCCTGATTACGATGACATGATTATTTATGAATATGAATTTGAATACACCGGCGATACCGACGGCAATCCTGCTACAATTGAGCAGACCAAAACCTTGAAAGATGCTATGATTTGTTTCAACTATGGTTTTGGTCCTTCTATGTACGGCTATCAAAGAACTTACCAGACTTGGAAATATGATGGCGGTTTGTACCGCGGCGATCAAAGAGGGTATTGGGATTCGGATTATTGGCTTAGCTTTAATATGGATGTTCAAACAAATCTAAATGTAGATTTAGCCGGAAAGCCGGAACCGAATAAAGCTTTGTTCCTTCAGAACGCACGTACCGGAGAAAATGGCGGAGGCTTATTGAGCCCACAAGCACCCGGTTATGCTATGCTTTATTACGATCTGAACCATCTTGCAATTGTTGATCCATTAGATCCAGCGAGAAATGAAAGTGAAGCAGTATCGATTTTAAGAAGCTATAACGGTGAATACTATGAATTAGATGAGCAGGGAAGATTCAAACAACCTTGGTCAAATAAAATTAGTACCGGCAACACAAACTCGGTTAAAATGATGAATCAGTTTTTTAATCCCGATAACAGATACAGCGGAGTTTACGCGGCTAATAGTACAACATGGCCGGAGGTTCCTCATAACGATCCTCGTTGGTATGGCAGAGGGGCTTATCCTTACAGACAAAGTGCAGATGCGGGGCAGAAAAATTTTGTAACGGGTCCTTATACTTTGAAGCATGGCGATAAATTGAAATTTGCATATGCAGAAGTTTGCGGATACGGTGCAGAACCCGGAAAAAGAATTGAAGGCGGACAAACATTGAAGCAATGGGCTCCTACTCAATCATGGGACAGAAAAGTTGTAATTGATGGAGAAGTTATGACCGAGCATTATCTAACTGATTTCGGTTATCCCGATTATGTTAATTCAAATGTAAGAACAGTTACACAAGTTGCACGCAAAGCATTTACTGCATACTTAGGGCAAGAACCGGTTGTACCTACATGGCCGGAAAGTAACCCGAGCAAAGGAAGTTATAAAATACCGATCCCGGTTCCTGCACCGGCAATCGAGCTTGCTAATACTGCTCTCGGTGATGTGAAAATTAATTGGAATCGTGAAGTAGAAAAGTTTACTCATCCAAGATTGATGGGACCACTTAGCAAATTCAGAGTTTACAGAAGTAAAGCGGGAATGGGTCCTTGGAAAATGATTGGCGAAGTTGTTTCGGGAAAAGTAAACAATTCAAACATTTATGAACTGCTTGATACCGATACCGATTTCAAGATTGGAGAATCCCGCTACTACGCTGTTACTTCTGTTGATGCGAATGGTAACGAAAGTGGTAAGACAAACATTATCAAGTTTGCAAAGAATGTTGGTTCGGTAGATAAACTTGGAAAAGTTTATGCAGTGCCAAATCCTTTCGTACAGAAATCGGGCTTCCAAGGTACCGGAGACGTTACAGATAAGATTGGTTTTTATGGCTTACCCAAAAAATGCACAATCAGAGTTTTTTCGTATTCGGGTCAGCTTGTGGAAACTATTGAACATGACACACCGCTTTATTCAACAGAGTGGTTTCAGACTACAAAGAACGGACAGGAGATTGCTTCCGGAGTTTATTTCTTTGTTGTAACAACACCGGAAGGAGAAAAGACAACCGGAAAATTCATCGTTATTAAATAAATATCTTGTTGAGAGGTATGATAATGAAATTAATTAGAAAAGAGTTTTTAGTTATAGCTCTGGTGATCTTTGCGGTGGCGATAAAAATTAGCGCATTTGAAAAAGTTGGAACAACATCGTTTCAATTTCTAAAAGTTATTCCCGGAGCACGAGCAAATGCATTATCCGGAGCTTTCAGTACACTCGCCAATAATTCCGAATCGGTATTTTGGAACCCTGCCGGGTTAGCACGTGTAGCGAATTATGATTTCTCATTCGGCTATGTTGATTGGTTTATGGATGTAAAACATTTCTCATTTTCAGCCGCATATAACATGGGCGATATCGGCACAATAGGATTCTTGGGTGTGCTCTCAGATGTTGGTGAAATTGAAGTAACAAGTGTAGATCGGCTTGGATTTGTAAATGGTGTTTACAATCCCGGTTTAACGGGAGAAATTATTAATCCAAGTTCTCTGGTACTTGGAGTTTCTTACGCGAAGAATGTTACTGATAAGTTTGCTTTTGGAGTAACTGTAAAATATGCTTATGAAAATTTGGTTTATAAAAAAGCCGGCGCGTTAATTTTTGACGGTGGTTTAACATTCAACACCGGATTCAAATCAATTATTCTTGGTGCTGCGGTTCGCCACTTTGGGCAAGAAGTAAAATTCATTGATAAAAGTTATCCGCTTCCGCAAACATTTAACATAGGAATCTCTTCCTATTTGATTTCACCGGATGATCCGCTCATTACATCAATTGGCGATCAGAGATTGCTTCTTTCCTATGATATGATTCAGCCGAGAGATTACGATCAGATGCATAGTGTTGGAATGGAATACAGCTTTAAGGAAATGCTTTTCTTGCGCGGCGGTTATACTTTCAACAGCGATCAAGAAGGGATTTCTGCCGGTGTTGGTGTTAAGTACTCAAGGTATAGACTCGATTACTCATTTAACGATCACGGTGAATTCTTGGATTCCGTTCACAGATTAACCATCGGTTTGGAAATAAACTAAAAGTGAATACTTATTAGGAGCATTTAAACATGCAAAGGATGAATAAAAATTTTTTGAAAAGAGTTTACCTTCTCATTCCCTTGTTGTTTGTTGGTTCGGCTCTCATAGCGCAACACCGCGGAGACAACCTTTCTTTACAAGGATTGAGTGGCAAAAATGATATCAGTGTAAAAGCATCTGCTATGGGTAGTGCATACACCGCAGTAACGGGAGATATGGCTTCTCTGTTTTTTAATCCGGCGGCGCTTGTTAAACTAAAGCAAATACAAGTTTCAGTTTCTGCTAATTACTATTCTAAACAGTGGAGAGAAAACCAGAACTACAGACCGGATAGATACTTTGTAACGCTGCCGTTTTATCTTGAAGGACTTTATGTTCCCGATCCGGCTAATAACGGAAAATGGGATTACCAACTGGCTCAAGATACTTTATACAACTACAACGTAAAAGAACCGGAACTCGGCATTGATTCTTACAGCGAAGAGGCTGCAGATTGGAAAAATGATAAAGATGATCTTGGCTTCAATAACTTTACTGTTGCTATGCCGTTTGAATTAGCCGGACAAAAATTTGCCGCTGCTGCAAGTTTTAACCGCAATAATAATTTTTATGATTACGACCGCAACGATACTTATCTCGATCCTCATATTGGCTATTACGGCTATCCGGGTGATATAACGCGCGTAGATGGAATTCATACGCTTACAATGTACTGGTCACGTTTCATTCGCGAAAGAGTTGGTACAATTAATACGATTGATGCTGCGATATCGTATGAGTTGAGTGATATGATTTCTATCGGCGCCGGATTCAAAACTATGTGGGGCGAGAGTGACGACATTCAGTCACTAACCAGAATTGGCAGTTTCTTACTTAGCAATCAGCAGAGATTTGCTTTTAGTTATGAGACTGCTGCAAACACAATTGCCGGAACTTCCGATTATTCTTCAACAAGTTTCAACTTAAGTGCGCTTGTTGAACTTAACAGATTTAGAATCGGTCTTAAAGTTGATTTGCCTTACACACTTACCCGTGAATGGAAATACACAGAAACTAAAAAAGATTCTGTAGTTACTACAAAAACAGTTAACGGAAAAGATAAAGTCGAACTGCCCGC
The DNA here is from genome assembly GCA_001803165.1 of Stygiobacter sp. RIFOXYC2_FULL_38_25. Lineage (GTDB taxonomy): Bacteria > Bacteroidota > Ignavibacteria > Ignavibacteriales > Melioribacteraceae > Stygiobacter. The sequence goes on from MHAZ01000017.1 coordinate 409,942, forward strand.
TATATTCAACATTGGATTTAGCTTTCAGCCGGTGGATGCATTTATAATCGCGTTCGATTATGAATACGCCCCATACAAAAAAGCTAAATTTAATCTTGGCTCCAACGATGCTACATTTCAGAATTGGGTAAACCAGAACACAATTAGATTTGGTTTAGAATTCAAAGCAACAAATTATTTATCACTTCTCGCCGGATATAGAAGCATTCCGCAAACGTATGTTCCCGATGGTGCTGCAATCACAGATAAAGGTCCCGATGCCAACAGTTACAATTGCGGAGTTAGTGTTAATCTATTCTTCGGAAGAATTGATTTGGCTTACGAATTGAGAATACTAAAATACTACGACTCATACTTTAGCAACACAAATTACACATTCGAAAAAAGCTCGAATATCATGATCGGCTACACATATACATTCTAAGAAATTGATTACAAATAAGGATAAACGAAATGAAATTAAAAAATAAGATTGCACTTGTTACGGGCGGCGCAAGAGACATCGGCAGAGCCGTCTCACTCACATTAGCAAAAGAAGGCGCCTCCGTAGTTATTAATTATTACGACAATGAAGAACAAGCAAAAGAAACTTTGCAGATGATAAACGATATCGGCGGCAAAGCAATTATTGTTCAAGGTGATATGACTAAATGGGATTCTGTTCAGAATTTATCTGCTAAAGCAGTAGAAGCTTACGGCAAGATTGATATTCTTGTGAATGTTGCCGGAGGTTTGATGGGACGCCATTTAATCACAGAAATGCAAGAAGAGTTTTGGGATTTGGTAATGAACTTGAATTTGAAAAGTGTTTATTACGTATGCAAAGCGGTTATACCAAACATGAATGATGGCGGCGCGATTGTGAATTTTACATCGCAAGCGGCAAGAGATGGTGGTGGATTTGGTGCCATTGCATACGCAACAGCAAAAGGCGGTGTCTTAACTTTTACACGGGGATTAGCAAAAGAACTTGGACCAAAACGAATTAGAGTTAACGCAGTATCGCCGGGAATGATCAATACAACATTTCATGATCAGTTTACGAAACCGGAGATAAGAGAAAAAGTTGCCGCTTCTACTCCGCTTGGAAGAGAAGGCAATGCACAAGAAGTCGCAGATTTGGTTTTATTCCTTGCTTCGGATTCATCCTCTTTTATAAATGGTGAATCGGTAGAAATTAATGGTGGAATATTCTTTTCATAAAAATTAGAGAACAATGAAGAAATTAATCTTATTATTTCTTGTAGCTGCAATTTTGTTTGCACAAAGCAATCATCCCAACCTAATCTTAACTAAGAAAGATGTTCATGTACTTCGGGAGAATTGGGAGAAATATCCGCTCATCAAAAAATCTTTTGAAGCAGCAAAGGAAAAAGTTGATAACGCACTTGCTTCGCCGATAGATGTTCCTATTCCGAAGGATGCCGCTGCATACACGCACGAAAAACACAAACAAAATTATAACGAAATGCAGCTTGCCGGAATTGTCTATCAGGTTACGCAAGAAAAAAAGTATGCAGAGTTTATTAAGCAAATGTTGATGAAGTATGCTGATCTTTATCCAACACTTGGAAAACATCCTGCCGCAGCTTCAAACTCTCCCGGCAGATTATTCTGGCAGTCGCTTAACGAAACAGTTTGGCTCGTTAATACTACTCAAGCGTACGATTGTATATATGATTATCTGACGGCTGCGGAACGAAAAAAAATTGAAGAGAACATATTTCGTAAGATGGTTGATTTCTTACTCACCGAAAGGGTACACGAATTTGATCTTCTTCATAATCATGGAACCTGGATGGTAGCAGCTGTTGGCATGGCCGGCTATGTTATGGGCGATATAGATCTAGTTGAGAAATCTTTATACGGTTCGAAAAAAGATAAAAAATATGGCTTCTTAAAGCAGATTGAAACTTTGTTTTCGCCGGACGGATATTATACTGAGGGCGCATATTATGTCCGTTATGCACTGGCGCCGTTTTTCCTTTTTGCGGAAGCAATCAACAACAATCAACCCGAGTTAAAGATTTATCTGTTCCGCGATCAGTTATTGAAAAAAGGTTTTTACGGAGCGATGGAACTAACTTATACCAACGGGGCTTTCATTCCAATCAACGATGCGATTAAAGAGAAAAATTATCTCTCGCCGGAATTGATTACATCTCTTAATCTTACTTACAAACACTATGGCAAAGATGATTCCATTTTAGGAATAGCGAAGAGGCAAGATGGCGTAATGCTGAACGAAGCCGGTGTTTTAGTTGCAGAGGCAATTTCGAAAACTGAAAAATTTGAAAACTACAATTACAAAAGTATAGAGTTTACTGACGGCGCAAACGGTGATGAAGGGGGAATAGCATTAATTCGCAACGGTTCTCATAAAGATCAATCGTTATTGGTTATGAAATACACTTCGCACGGTTTGTCACACGGTCATTATGATAAACTTTCATTCTGCTTTTACGACAACGGAAATGAAATTCTGCAAGATTATGGTTCTTCCCGGTTCATTAACGTTGAGCAGAAATGGGGAGGAAGATACTTGCCGGAAAATAAATCTTGGGCTATGCAGAGTATTGCGCACAATACAATTTCTGTTGATGAAAAGTGTCAGTTCGAAGGGAAAATTAATTTAGCAGAACAATTTCATTCCGACCGTCACTTCTTCGAACTATCTAAGGGTGTTCAAATTGTCAGTGCTAAAGATGAACACGCTTTCCCCGGTGTTAAGATGCAAAGAACAATGGCTGTTATAAAAGACAAACTTTTGCCTAAGCCAATTGTGGTTGATGTGTTTAAAGTAGATTCGGATAAAGAGCATCAATATGATTTACCTTTTTACTACATGGGTCATTTGATCGGGACGAATATCAATTATCTGAATTATGAAAAAGAATTGAAGCCGATGGGAAGTGCTAACGGTTATCAGCATTTATGGAAACAAGCCGAGGGAAACGGAACTGGTGTGTTCCAATTTACGTGGTTGAATGAAGACCGGTTTTATACAATTACAAGCAGTGCTGATTCATCAACAAAAATTTACTTTACAAGAATCGGTGCTAGCGATCCAAAGTTTAATTTGCGTAACGATGCCGGAATTATGCTGAGAAAGAAAGCCGCTTCAAATGTTTTTGCTACTGTTATTGAACCACATGGAGTATATGATGGAGTACGCGAGTTTACAGCGGGCTCATTCGGACAAATTGAAAACGTTACTGTGCTCGCATCAAACAGTGAAGATAGCGCCGTACGCATAGTAGGCAAAAACGGAATTGATTGGACTCTCTTGATTAATAACGGAAAAGCATCTGCTGACGAGAAGCATTCAATTTCTGTCGGTGAAAAAAAATACGACTGGACTGGAAATTATAAACTTGTAAAGAATAAAGATTAAAAAGAAGATTATGATCATGAGTAAGATCATGAACAAGGACAATTAAAAAGGAGATACAATGGAAAGTCAATTTGGAATGAGCGGATACATCTACAATAATGATTATGAATGGGAAACAGTTGGCCAGGGAATTCGAAGAAAGATAATGGGATATAACAAAGATTTAATGCTGGTATTGGTTGAGTTTAAGAAAGGTTCAATCGGTTACGTTCACAAACATTATCATTCACAAGTTTCGTATCTGATTACCGGCTCTTTTGAAGTTACAATCGGCAGCGAGAAGAAAATTCAAAAAGCCGGCGATGTATATTTTCTTGAACCGAATGTTGAACATGGAGTTGTTGCGCTTGAAGATAGTTCACTGATTGATGTTTTTGCGCCGCACCGTGAAGATTTTGTAAAAAAATAATCCAAAAACGTAAACGGAGAATAACTTGAAACAAGTAAAAGGTTTGCGCTGGTGGATTATTGGATTAATAGCGCTGGTTACAATCATTAATTATATAGACCGGAATGCGCTCGCGATTATGTGGCCATCTATTTCAAAAGACCTCGGGCTTTCCAAAGATGATTACAAATGGATTGTTATTGTGTTTATGCTGGCGTATGCCGTAAGCCAAAGTATCTCCGGCAAAATTTATGATAAGATAGGAACTCGGCTCGGTTTTGTTTTCTCAATTGTAATTTGGTCTTTATCATCCGGACTGCACGGCTTATCAAATTCATTAATGTCTTTCAGTGCTTTGCGTGTTACACTTGGATTCGGAGAAGCGGGCAACTGGCCTGGCGCAACAAAATCCAATGCAGAATGGCATCCGGTAAAAGAACGCGCATTAGCACAAGGTATTTTTAACGCAGGTGCCTCAATTGGTGGAATAATTTCCCCTCTGCTAATTGCGTTTCTCTATACAAATTTTGGCTGGCGGACTACTTTTCCAGTTATCGCAACATTCAGTTTAATCTGGTTAATTCCTTGGCTTATAGTCAATAAAGGCTTACCAAAAACTCATCCATGGCTGAGTGATGAAGAACGGAATTATATTACTAGCGGGCAAGCAAATACAGCTAATGCGAAGCCGGAAAGAATTTTGAAATGGAGAGAACTATTAAGCTACAAACAATCTTACTCGGTAATCGTTTCAAGATTTTTTCTCGATCCGATCTGGTGGATGTTTGTCAGTTGGCTGCCAATCTATCTTTTCGAAAAATTCAATTTTGATATTAAACAGATTGGCTACTTTGCTTGGGTTCCGTTTGTTGGGGCCGCGATCGGTAGTCTTGGAGGAGGCTGGGCGAGCGGTTATCTAATGAAAAAAGGATGGACTGTTAACAAAGCAAGAAAGACTGTAATACTTGTTGGCAACTTAATATGCTTGCCTGCATTGGTTTTAACTGCGTACGCAAGCACACCATTAACAGCTGTGCTGCTTATTGCAGTCATATTGTTTGGCTTCCAGGTTTCAATCAACAATATTCAAACATTGCCAAGCGATTTTCTAACTGGAAAATCTGTAGGCTCGCTAGCGGGACTCGGCGGAATGTCGGCTGCATTTGGTGTAGTTATTTCAATGCTGCTGGTTCCCGAATTAACAAAAGTGAGCTGGGCGCCATTCTTTATTATGGGCGCTCTTTTAGTCCCGGTCGGTTTAGCATCTGTTTATTTCTTCAGCGGTAATATTGAAAAAATTCAACTTAAGGATGAATGAGTTGTGAAGAAAATTTTAGCGGCGCTGTTGTTGATTTCGTCTTTATCACTTGCTGATGTAAAACTCGCAAGTTTGTTTAAAGACAATACAGTTTTGCAAAGAAACAAAACGGTTTACTTGTGGGGCAAAGCAGATAAGAATGAAAAAATTAAGATCACTATAAATTCACAAACTGTTGAAATAGCGGCAGATGAAAACGGAAAGTGGAAAGCTGAATTTCCACCTATGGATGCCGGCGGTCCGTTTGAATTAATTATTGAAGGCAATAACAAAGTTGTACTGAAGAATATATTGATTGGCGAAGTATGGATTGCTTCGGGTCAATCCAACATGGAGTTTCAGTTAAAAAAATCCGTTGGCGGCGAAGAAGAAATATCCAAAGCTGATTTTCCATCAATAAGAATTTTTGTTGTTAAACATAAAGTTGCAGATACTCCGCAAGAAGATGTAGAGGGGGAATGGCAAGTTTGTTCACCGAAGACAATTGCTAACTTTTCCGGGGTTGCCTATTTCTTTGCCAAAAAACTTTTGACAGAATTGAATGTTCCGGTTGGAATAATCCAATCAACGTGGGGAGGAACTCCGGCTGAAGCCTGGATGCCGAAAAGTACTTTGGAAACAGATGAAGACTTCAAGCCGATTCTTACTCGCTGGGATAGAAAAATAAAAAGTTATCCTTCCGATCTGGAAGAGTTTAACATGAACGGGGAGAAGTTAGTTGCTACTTGGAAAATTGACAGCGCCAATGCGATTGCAAAAGGAATGGCGCCACCAAGAAAACCTAATAAGCCGGAAGGTCCAGGCACCCGCAATCAGCCAAGTGGTTTATACAATGGAATGATTTATCCTCTTGCGCCATTTTCATTTCGTGGTGTTATATGGTATCAAGGCGAAGCGAATGTTGCGCGCGCGTTTCAGTACAGAAGGCTATTCCCGGCATTGATAAAAAACTGGAGAGAACTTTGGAATGCCGGAGATTTTCCATTCTACTTTGTACAACTACCTAATTTTCAGCGTGAGCCGGAACCCTCAAAGAGCGGCTGGGCGGAATTGCGTGAGGCGCAACTTTTAACTCTTGCAGTTCCTAATACCGGAATGGCTGTAACAATTGATATCGGTGATCCGGCAAATCTTCACCCAACAAACAAAGCGGATGTCGGTTTGCGTCTTGCTCTAATTGCTCTGGATAATATTTATGATCGTGACGAATTTATCTTTTCCGGACCAATTTATAAATCGTACAAAATTGAAGAAGACAAATTCGTTATCTCATTCACTCATACGGCAGAAGGATTAATTACGAAAGATGGAAAAACTCTACGCGGATTTAAGATTTGCGGAAAGGATAAAAAGTTTGTTGAAGCAAAAGCTGAAATAATTGGCAGCGAAATTAAAGTTTGGAATGATGCGCTTAAGAATCCGCTAAGTGTACGATATGCGTGGGCAGATAACCCGGATTGCAATTTGTACAACAGTGGAATGCTTCCCGCTTCTCCATTTAGAACCGACGATTGGGAAGAAACTACTTTTAACGCAAGATAAATGGGCATGCTATGAAGAAAATATTTGCTTTGATGATTTTATCTATTGGCATTCTTTCAGCCGAAGAATATAAAGTGAGTAATGCCGGTGAAATAAAATCTGTGCTAAAAAAAATTCAGCCGGGCGATAAAGTAATTATGGCTAACGGTGAATGGAATGATGTTTCAATCGTTTTTGATGCTGGCGGAACAAAAGAAAAGCCAATTACATTATGCGCTGAAACTAAGGGAAAAGTAATTCTAAAAGGCAATTCTACATTAAAAATTGCCGGAGATTATTTGATAGTTGATGGATTGAATTTTCAAGGCGGGTTCATAGAAAAAGGGGCAGTGATAGAATTCCGCAACGGCACTAAAAAAGAAAGCAATCACTCGCGGCTGACAAACACGGTGATTGAAAATTACAATCATCCCGATAAAACTGTTGATTACAAGTGGGTTTCACTTTACGGTTCACATAACAGAGTTGATCATTGTTACTTCAGAAATAAAGCTTATCAAGGATGTTTGCTTGTTGTCTGGCTCTCCGATAAACCAAATTACCACTTGATAGATTCAAATTACTTTGCATACAGACCCGATTTGGGAAACAACGGTGGAGAGATTATACGAGTTGGCACCAGCGATTGGTCAATGTATCCTTCTTATACTGTAGTAGAGAAAAATTATTTTGAACAGTGCAATGGTGAAAGAGAAATAATCTCTAACAAGTCATTCTATAATACTTATAGATACAACACGTTTGTTGAATGCCAGGGCGCATTAACACTTCGGCACGGTAATAACTGTGAAGTTTACGGCAACTACTTTCTCGGAAACAATGTGAAAGGAACCGGCGGCGTTAGAATAATTGGTGAGGGACACAAAGTTTACAACAATTATTTTCAAGACTTAGAAGGAGAAGATGCTTTCTCTGCACTTTCAATTATGAATGGGGTTCCAAACTCGCCGCTTAACAGATATTATCAAGTGAAAAACGCTGTTGTAGCCTTTAATACTTTTGTAAACAACCGCCACAATATGGAAATCGGAATAGGGAAAAATGAAGAGCTAAGTCTTCCTCCGATAAACTGCACAATCGCAAATAACATTGTCTATTCTACAAAAGGAAAACTTGTAAAGTTTGTTGATGAGCCGCAAAACTTTAAGTGGGAAGGAAATGTTTTCTTTGGTTCTGAATTAGGAATTTCAAATCCCGGAGGCGTTGAAATAAAAGACCCGCAAATGAAAAAGGTTGATGGTTTATTCCGTCCCCAGAATCTTAAAGTAGTACAAAATAACGCAGTCGGGAACTATGAATTTGTTGCTGAAGATATTTATGGGCAAAAAAGGAATCTTCTAAAGACAATTGGCTGCGCCGAAGTTGATACGTCGAAAGGAATTCATTTACCGATGAATAAAAATAACACGGGACCTTTCTGGTTAAGAAATGATTAAGCAAAATCAGAAAATACTGTTGCTGGTAATACTTCTTTCATTCTCGGCTCAAGCTAAAGAATATTTCGTAACAAATTCAGCAGAGCTTTCAGCAGCAATATCATTATCCAAACCGGGAGATATGATTATACTGAAAAACGGAACATGGTCTAATATTACAATCAATTTTCAGAATAACGGCATTGCCGGCTTTCCGATTACCTTGAAAGCTGAAACTGCCGGACAAGTTACTATTTCCGGTAAGTCGAATTTGAGAATAGGTGGAAACTATTTAGTAGTTGACGGATTAGTTTTCAAAAACGGTTATTCGAGTTCCGGTACTGCTGTTATTGAGTTTAAATCATCGAGCGGTGTAGAAAGCAATTATAGCAGACTAACCAACACAAGTATCGTTGACTACAATCCCACCGATACAAAAACAGATTATAAATGGATTTCACTTTACGGCACGCATAACAGAGTTGATCATTGTTATCTGAAAGGGAAAACTCATATTGGAACGACGCTTGTAGTTTGGCTAGCGAGCAAACCAAACTACCATTTGATAGACAGCAATTACTTTGCTTACCGTCCAATATTTCCGGAGAATGGCGCGGAAACTATCCGTGTTGGTACCAGCGATTGGTCAATGTATGATTCATTTACAACAGTAGAGTACAATTACTTTGAGGAATGTAACGGCGAGACAGAAATAATTTCGAGTAAGTCGTGCGGCAATATTTATCGTTACAATACTTTTAAGAATTGTGAAGGTACTTTAACATTACGCCATGGCAACCGCTGTACTGTAGAAGGCAATTTTTTCTTCTGTGGAAAGAAAACAAATACCGGCGGAATAAGAATCATAGGAGAAGATCACAAAGTTGTAAACAACTACATCGAAGATTCTTACGGAACAAGTTACAAATCGGGAATAACGCTAATGAACGGGGTTCCAAATTCTCCGCTCAACAGATATTTTCAAGTTAAGCGTGCGGTTGTTGCTAACAATACAATAGTGAACGCAAAAATGTCTTTGAATATTGGAGCCGGGAAAGATTCGGAGCTATCACTTCCGCCGATTGATTGCATTATAGCAAACAACATTTTCTATGCAACGGCATCTCCACTTGTTACTTTCGCTGACACACCAATCAACCTAACCTGGAGTGGTAATGTTTTTAACGGAGCTTCAATTGGGATGGCTTTACCGGCGGATAACTACAATTTCAATCCACAATTAGTAAAAGGAAGCGATAACATTTATCGTTTGCAAATGGGGAGTTTGGCTATTGATAAGGCTAACGCCGGTTATAACTATGTTGTAAAAGATTTCGACGGGCAAACCAGAATTATTAATGACATAGGCGCAGATGAATTTTCCAACGAACCGATTGTTATAAAACCGGTAACTTCTAAGGAAGTTGGACCGGAGTATTTGCGCACCACTTCTATTAATAATAAAGATGAAAATATTCCCGCGTTGTTTAGTTTGTCACAGAATTATCCTAATCCATTCAATCCGAAGACAGTTATTAGCTATCAACTATCGGCAATATGCAAGGTAAGATTAAAGGTGTATGACTCACTCGGGAATGAAATAGCAACGTTAGTTGATGAAATTAAACCGGCGGGAAAATATAGTTCTACGTTTTCCACACTGGGTTCAACACTCGTTTCCGGAGTTTACTTTTACTCTCTTACTGCAGGCAACTATACGGAAACAAAAAAAATGGTTTTACTCAAATGATAAAAAAACTTTGCTTGATATTTTTCTTTAGTATAATGTTTTTAGCCGACCTTTCAGTTGCTCAAACATCATGGCAATCCGAAGTAGTTACATTTGATTCAAAAGGAAAACTTGTTTACAAGATTGATAGCGAAGGAAACCGTATTCCGGATTTTAGTTACGCTGGATATAAAAATGGAGAAGTTGATATTCCATTTGTTCCGGTAGTTAAGACTATTTCTGCCATTGATGGTGATAACACTGTTAACATTCAAAGTGCGGTTGATGAAGTTGGCAAGCTTTCTTTGGTGAATGGAATTCGCGGGGCTCTACTTCTTAAAACTGGAAAATATGAAGTAACCGGAACTATAAGAATTAATCAAAGCGGAATTGTGCTTCGCGGAGAAGGAGACAGTGAAGATGTTTCCAAGAGTACAATAATTTTTGCAAAAGGGAATACCCCTTCTCAGAGAACTGTGATTATTGCCGGCGGTGGAAGTAATAACTCTTGGAGTTCACAAGTTGCTGGTACCAAAACAAATATTCTTACAGATAAAATCTATGTTGGCGAAAAAACATTTCGTGTCGAAAATGTTTCCGGCTACAAAGTTGGGGACAACATAATTATTGTTCATCCAAATTCTTCTGCTTGGCTAAAAGCTGTGGATTATGGAGGAACTGCAACCGATCCGGGCTGGGCAACTACAGACGGACTAACAATTTTATATAACCGCTTCATCAAGAAAATTTCCGGTGATACAATTACAATTGACGCACCCGTGTTCAATAATTTGGATAGAAGCCTTTCTCAATCATATATCTATAAGTATAGCAGAAGCGGTTTATTGACAAACATCGGAATTGAAAACTTACGTGTTGATGTTGAAATTCCGGTTAACGATGTACCAACCAACTCGAATGGAAATGAAGCCCATGCCTGGCAAGCGATTGAAATGGTGCAGATTGAAGACGCATGGATTAAGAATTCTACAATGATTCATTTCGGGCAATCCGGGGTGATGACCAGTACCGCAACAAGAATTACAATAGACAATTGCAAAGCCATTGATCCAATCAGCATTATCACCGGTGAACGCAGATATAATTTTAATATGTATAGGGCTTCTCAATTAATTCTAGTAAGGAATTCTTACACACGCTATGGAAGGCATGATTTTGTTTCTAACGGCACGGCTTCAGTTTCCGGCTGCGTTTTCTATAATAATATTAGTGAAAAAACTTACAGCTCGAGTGAAGGACATAGATGGTGGAGCCAGGGGTTGTTGTTTGATAATCTAACTTATAATTCTCCGAATATGAGTTATGTAATTGGCTTTTACAATCGAGGAGATTACGGTACAAGTCACGGGTGGGCTGCTGTTCATTCGGTTGCTTGGAACTGTATTGTAAACGGAGGCAAAAATATTATCATACAAAAACCTCCTACTGCTCAAAATTACGCAATTGGTTGCAGCGCAAATTTAGTTACCGGAAAGACTCCTTACGCACCATACAGCCAGCCGGAAGGATATATTGACGGAACAAACTTTCCTGGGCTGAATCCGAAGTCGCTATATCTGGCTCAATTGAATGAAAGACTTGGAGAACCAACTTCCGTTAAAGAACAAATGGGAAGAAGCAAGTACAGTAATGGGTTAAAAGTTTTCTCTAACTATCCCAATCCTTTCAATTCAAGTACAACAATTTCCTATGAGCTGGAAAATCCGTTGAGTGTAAAAGTTGTTTTGTATGATTCAATTGGTAGAAAAATGAAAACCATTGACCAAGGCGAAAAAGGAATTGGAAAACATTCTGTGCAAATAAATTCCGGAGCTTTATCAAGCGGAAATTATTTCTGTGTCTTCAATTTGGGTTCAGATACGGCAGTTCAAAAAATAGTTTTACTTAAATAAAAGTTATACAGAAGAGATTTTATTGATACTCTAATTGCTAACAAATTAGAAACAAAAAACCAACAAGAGAGGTTAACATGAAAAAAAGTATTCAGCTGTTTATTCTGGTTGCTTTTTTAATACCAGTGATTGCAAACGCGCAGATAAAATCTGCAGCTACCGGAAATTGGAACGACGCAGCTACCTGGGTGGGCGGTGCAGTACCTAAAGCAGCGGATGATGTTTCAATTGAAACCGGGCACAAAATAACTCTCAATACAACTACTGCAGAGTGCAAGAATTTAACAATAGTAGGCTCGCTCGAATTTCAACTTGATGGAACAGTTTCCGGAATTACTGTTAATGGAGACGTAACTGTAAAGGCATTGGGTGTATTTCGCGCACCTACAAGAAATCCTGCTGGAGCTGCAAACTCATTTGTTGAACACCTTTTTACAATTAAAGGAAATTTAACAGTCGAAGCAACCGGCACATTAGATTTTAGAGGCGGCTCAAATAGTTCCGGCACAGCGCATGGTGTATTAACAACATTTGCCGGAACAACAAATACTGAAATCAGTTTACAGAATTCTACTTATAAGTCAAGTACTTCAGGATCAAACTACGGTGAAGAATTTAATAGTGTAACGGTAAACAAAACCGGTGGCGCAAAAGTAATTCTTAAGACAGGCAATTTATACGCATCCAATAATTCTTCTGTTGGCGCAACAGTCTGGACTCTTACATCAGGTAAAGTAGAAACAGTTGGGTCGAGTATATTCGGATTCCTTTCAACCAGTAGTTCCAATTTTACTGGTGGATCAAAAAACAGTTACGTTACTGGCACCCTAGGTAGAGGATTATCAAATGGCGGCGGTTCGGTTAGAAGAAAATTCCCTGTTGGTGATAATGCTGGAATCCGTAACATTGTTATAGGAGTTGTAGCTCCCGGAAATTCAACCGGGCATATGCTTACGGTAAAGTGTATCACCGGCAATGCAAATAACAGCAGTAAGTTTGTTGGTGGAATTGATAAAGTTTCTGAAGTAAGATACTACGCTGTTTCATATACACGAAGCGGCGTTTCTTCTGCCGCCACTTCTGTTACTCTTGATTCAGTTGCAGTAGCTTATGGAACTGACGATGGAGTAAAAGCCGGAAATATAAACTTAAGAGTTGCTTATTCAACTGATAACAGAACTATATGGACAGGAGTTCAGCAAACAAATCCATACGCTACAAAAACACCCGGTGATACTACAATTGTTGGCGGAGATGTTTTGGCAGCGCCTATTAATATTAAAGAAGGTGAAACAATCTATTTAGCATTGGCACGTGTTTCCGGTACAACTGAAAATACTTTGGCTGTTGGAACTGATGTTGAAGAGGAGATTATTCCTTCTAATTATTCTCTTAGTCAGAACTATCCAAATCCGTTTAATCCGAGCACAGTAATCAGCTATCAATTGCCCTCTGCAGGATTAGTAACATTAAAGATTTATGATATTTTAGGAAACGAAGTATCAACTTTGGTTAACCAGTTTCAGCAAGCCGGTGCTTATAACGCTCAATTTACAATCACCAACTCACAATTGAGCTCAGGAGTTTATTTTTTCAAATTACAGTCCGGAAATTTTACTCAAACAAAAAAAATGTTGCTGCTGAAATAATTATTTGATGGAATGCCGGTAAAAATATTTGCCGGCATTTTCATTTTAATAAGAATCAAATTATTTAGTCGTTATTGAGATTAATTCCTTCGCCGGCAACTGACATTTCCAAACATTATTGTCATAAAATCAAATTACCTTGAAAAAAATTAGCATGTACTGATCTTCCGTAAATGCATAATATATCCGGACAATTACAAAGGTAGAGGAATGGTATATATTTAATACCGCGAAGAAGAAACAGTTCGGTCTATCCGAAAATGAATTGGAAACTTTTATGCCACGCTTTATAAATCATTTACAGCTGATTTCATGGCTTTTTTAGAACAGAAACTATTCTCCGACCCTTCGACAAAACTAAAAATTTTTACTTAAGTCCTTCAAGTTGGGGCAAAACATGACTCTGTTTTTGGGTCTTTAACGTGGCTCAATAATAATCGCGGTAAACAAGTGATTATTCCCAGCATTTGGTAGAAGCATTCCGGCGCAGAACATAATTCCCTCGAATTAAATTTTTAAACAGTTGTAACGTTTTAATTCCTTCGTGCGTATAGGTAGTAAAGAAAATGATTAACAATGTTGAGAAAGAATAGTCTCAATTGAATCGTATAAAAATAAACCAAACAAACCAGGGAGTATTTATGAGAAGGAAATTATTAAGTTATCTAAGTATAGTATCATTATTATTCATTATTGCCTGTAATCAAACCGATGTTACAGATCCAAATGAAAAACCTACAAACAAGAATCTCAAAATGGTAGTTGACAAAGCAGAGTATCAAAAACTGGAAACATTGCGCAAATCCGGTCAAGGCGCAAGCGATCCTTTCACCATAGAAAAAGTAGAAGTAGTGAAAGACAGTTTGGCAATTACTGTATCTTACCTGGGTGCGGTTTCTTTTTGGGGAACAAAACTAGAGCACTCCTTTACTTTATGTTGGGCCGGCGAAGTTAGCATACTAATCTACCCGCAACCGGCAAACCTAATATTAACTCATAATGCCAACGGATATTCGGGCAATACAAAATATATTGAAACACTTATGTTTAGCCTAAAAGATCTTGGTATTAATGATAGCAAAGACTACATTTTTAACGTTTTTAGCGATTTGAATTCAACTGATAAGCCGGATGATTCATCAAATGATGGTGATATAAGCAATAAACCATAACCAGTAGAATGAACTGAAAATTAAGAATAGAGAGTTATTAAGAGAAAACCAATAAATTTGAAAACTTAATAACTCTCTAATGCATTACGAAATAAAAAATACTAACAATCGTACTGATTCAAGCAAACGGTAACCATAGATGGGATTTTCCCCGCAACACGAAATAGAGACAGAAAAAAAGCTGATTGCTGCATGCAAAGATTTTGATAGAAATAGTCAAAAAGAACTTTTTAAGCATTATTACGGATATGCTTTTAATATTAGTAAACTATTTACTAATACAAGAGAAGATGCAGAAGAAGTTGTGAATGATTGTTTTATAAAGCTTTTTTCGTCTATACATACAATAGACGATACAAAGTCGTTAAAAGCATTTATCAGAAAGATTATTATTAACAGAGCGATAGATAATTTCAGAAAAAATAAAAAACATTACTATCACTTGGATATTGAAGAATTAAACGAAGTGCAGATAAAAGAAGATGTTGTTAGTTCGCTAAGATTACAGGAAATATTAAGCTTGCTAAACAAACTACCGGATCACCATAGACTGGTTTTTAATTTATATGAAATTGAAAATTACAGTCATGAAGAAATTGCTTCTGAGTTAAATATAAGTGTCAATTCATCCAGAGTTTTTCTTATGCGTGCTAAAACAAAAATGAAAATGTTATTATCAAAATATAACTATGACTGAAAAAGAATTTGAAATAAGGCTTAAAGAAAGAATTAATAGCGCCCTGGAAACCGAGCAGGAAAACTTTACCCAAGAAAATTGGGAAAATTTTGAAAAAAAGTTCTCCGATTATCAAAACAGGAAACGCTTAACTTCTCTCTTGCGAATTGCCGCAACAATCCTACTTTTTGTTGTAAGCGGAATATCAGTAGTGCTCATTTACAATGAAAATGGCACGAACACAAACCAAACTGCTCTACGTAATAATTTTCCACAGCAACGAAAAGAAGAAAGTATTATCCAAAAAGATGAAAAGGAAAACTTAGTATTGCCTCAAGAAAATGAACAAAACAGCGTTGGTAAGAATCTTGCAGCTCGAGAAGCGAATGCTAAGGGGAATGTTCAGCGAAGCAAGAGCCAACTGACAAAAACTTCTATTCGTAATTCTGAAAATACTATTCCTCCTCAAAAGGATTCTCAAACTGAGTATAAAGTTGCCATTGAAAACACTATTGGTGCAAATACTAACATCAGCTCCCAATCAAATATTAGGAATGCAGACACATTAAAAAATCCGGAACAAGTACCTGGCTTTGTGAAGCAAAATATTCCTATAAACACACATGAATTAGAGAATCCATATCAAATAGATAATTATTCCAAAAGTATTTTCAGATTTGGTGCAAACATTTCATCAATTGTTAATTATGACCAAGCCAATAGCAACTCAAAATTACATATGGGGTTTGGAATATTTGTAGAAATACCATTGTTAGAGGATCTGGTTGTTTATTCAGGCGTTCTTTTCACTAATCAATCAATAAATTTTCAGAGTGTAACAGAGCAGTCAATCGCTATCGGCAAGCATGTGAAATCTAAAGATTTGTTGTTAATGGGCTTCGATATTCCAATTAATTTGAAATACCGTTTCGATTTTGCCAAAACGAGATTTTTTGTTTCAACCGGCGTCTCCTCACTAACATTTCTTAAAGAAAATATTGAAACTACTTATGATGTTAGAAGTACTGTATCCACAATAGCGGGGGGCGGAATTACGATTTTTCAAACAGTTAGTAAAGAAGAGATGGAAACAAAATCGTTAGGTTCTTTTAATGATTTCTTTTTTGCAAAAATATTAAATGTTTCGTTTGGGCTTGAGCTGCCTCTTAATTCCAAAAATATTTTATTAATAGAGCCATATTTTAAGTATTCCGTAGGACCTCTCAAAAGTGTAGAAGCATATCCTTCAATTCTGGGAATAAATCTTGGAATAATGTTCTAGAAATTTACTCCCAAAGATTCAACGTTAAAAACGTATTCAGAAATTATTTTTGTCGTTGTTCATCTAAAAGTTACTTCTAAAAAAATCTTTTCATACTCAAGACTTTCTCCAATTTGCCCCGCATATCATTGCATTAATAGAAAGATTAACAAAGTGAATGCAAAGTTTTGCTGAGGTTACTTCTACAGAAATATGCCTGCTGCTTTTGACCATCTATTAAAAATGGGGCGAGTTTACCAAGACGTAAATAAGATTGATTTACTACAATAAGTTGCAGCGTGTCTTTCCGACTCAGGAAAGAGCCTAAATAATTTTTTATCTTTGCAGAGAGATTATAAAATATATTTAACAACAAAGAGTATAAGATGCCTTACATAAAACCCAAATTGTTAACCACATTAAAAAATTACGATAGAAAACAATTCTTTGCAGATGCTACAGCAGGAGTAATAGTAGGTATTGTTGCATTACCTTTAGCAATTGCGTTTGGTATAGCTAGCGGAGTCACACCGGAAAAAGGAATAATCACCGCGATAATAGCCGGATTTATAATCTCAGCTTTCGGCGGCAGTAGAGTTCAAATTGGCGGACCTACAGGAGCTTTCATAATTATTGTTTATGGGATTATACAAAATTATGGAACAACCGGACTGGCAATTGCCACTATAATGGCGGGCGTAATCTTAGTAATAATGGGATTGGTAAAATTCGGCTCGTTAATAAAATTTATTCCTTATCCGGTTGTAGTCGGATTTACCAGCGGCATAGCTCTTCTCATATTTTCAACTCAGATAAAGGATTTCTTCGGTTTGCAAATGGAAAAAGTGCCGTCGGAGTTCCATGAAAAATGGCTGGCTTATTTTGAATCTTTTTCCACGATGAATTTCAATGTGGTTGGTATTGCATTGTTAGCTATGTTAATCATGATTTTCTGGCCAAAAATTACACACAAGATTCCCGGTTCCTTAATTGCAATTATTGTAACCACGCTTATCGTAATGATTTTCAAATTACCGGTTGATACAATCGGCAGTAAATTTGGAGAGATACCATCCAATCTTCCTGCACCAAGTTCTTTTGAAATTAACATTGGAATTATAAAAAACTTAATTGGTCCGGCTACTGTTATAGCATTGCTTGCAGCAATTGAATCGCTTTTATCCGCAGTTGTTGCAGATGGTATGATAGGCGGAAAGCACAGAAGTAATATGGAATTGATAGCTCAAGGAATGGCAAATATTGTTGTTCCTATATTCGGAGGGATACCGGCTACCGGAGCTATTGCCAGAACAGCTACTAATATTAAAAACGGAGGAAGAACACCCGTCGCAGGAATTATTCATGCTATAACACTTCTTCTTATCATGCTATTTTTTGGAAGCTATGCCAAACTAATACCTATGGCAACACTTGCTGCAATTCTTGTTATCGTTGCCTATAACATGAGTGAGTGGCATTCCTTTAAATCGCTATTGAAAAGTCCAAAGAGCGATGTAGTAGTATTGTTAACTACATTCATTTTAACAGTAATATTTGATTTGACCATTGCAATTGAAATAGGAATGGTTCTTGCAGTTCTACTATTTATGAAACGTATGGCTGAAGTTTCCAATGTTAGTGTTATAACCAGAGAACTTGAAGATGAAGAAGAAAAGCCGGATTCCAATGCGATTGACAAAAAGCAAATACCGGAAGGCGTTGAAGTGTTTGAAATAAACGGACCTTTCTTCTTTGGTGCAGCGAAAAAATTCAAAGATGAAATGCTGCAAGTTGAAGAACCCCCAAAAGTTAGGATTATTAGGATGCGTAACGTTCCTGCTGTAGATGCAACCGGACTGCAGACGCTAAGAGATTTTTATCATGATGCCAAAAAACAAAAAACTCATATGATTCTTTCCGGTGTACACACGCAGCCATTGTACGCAATG
Source organism: Stygiobacter sp. RIFOXYC2_FULL_38_25 (assembly GCA_001803165.1). Classification (GTDB taxonomy): domain Bacteria; phylum Bacteroidota; class Ignavibacteria; order Ignavibacteriales; family Melioribacteraceae; genus Stygiobacter. The sequence continues at coordinate 428,348 of MHAZ01000017.1, forward strand.
ACTCAAGCGGGGCTGTTTGATTTATATGGTGAGGAAAACATTTTCGGCAACATAGATGATGCACTTGATCATGCGAGAGAATTACTAGGGCTGCCTAAACTCGGACGACCAAAAGAATTTGTTCCAACAGTTAAAAGAGAGATGTGAGAAATAGATTATATTAGAATTACACAAAGAGAAAATAAATGGATTTGAACGTAAAAGATATTTCTCATTTACTAATGATGCCCGAGAAGGAAGTTCAACAGTTATTAAAGAAGAAAGAAATACCTTTTCAGCTGTTACACGATAAAATTGTTTTTAATAAGCAGCAGATCATAGAATGGGCGCTTGGGCGGAATCTTTCAATAAATGTATCAGGGCATAAAAAATTAAGTGAATATCATATTGATACTGTCGGTACTCTGCTCGATAAAGATTCCTTTCACTATAGTTGTGAACTAGCTGAATCTTCATATATCGCACAGATGATTTCGCAAATTAGATTTGAAAAAAACGTTGACAGCGAAATTATTGTTCAGCTTTTGAAAAGCAGAGAATCAATGATGAGCACAGCTATTGGAAACGGAATCAGTTTGCCTCATCCGCGCGTACCGCTAATGGTTGGTAGAAACAAACCGCTGATTAATTTTTTCTTTCCGATCAAACAGCTTGACTTAAAATCTATTGACGGAAAGCCGGTTCATACAATTATTCTTCTTATATCTCAAACAATTAAACAACACTTGAGTTTAATAGCTCACTTAAGTTTTTTGCTTTCGAATCAAGCATTTAGGTTCGCATTGGAAAACCGGTTGGATAGCAGAGAGATATTGGATATTATCAAAAAGATTGAGGAGACAAGAGATAAAGCTAAATGAAAGAGCTATCCGATACCGGTAATGTTTTATTGATTGCTGCTTTTGCTATTCAATTGCTCTCAATTGTTTTCCTTTCATTTAAGAATGAGCGGAAAGCACTCTTTACATCAAACATAACCATGCTTGTTGGGCTAACACTCGGATTAATATCAACTTTATCTTCAACATTATTTTCTTCTGCTGAAATAACATCGGTGAGTATTTTTTCCGGCTTAATTCGTCTTGATGGACTGAGCCTTTACTTTTTATTTGTCATTCAGCTTGTAGCAATACCAACTACAATTTACTCTATCTCTTATCTGCGGCATTACGTTGAACAGAAAAGATCTGTTAAAAGCTTTATTACATTTTACATTATACTTTTAATCTCAACTCAGTTTATAGTAATTGCTAACCAGGCTATTTTGTTTTTAGTAAGCTGGGAGGTAATGAGTATCTCCGCCTATTTCGCAATTGTTTATGAAAAAGAAAGTGAAGAAGTCCAAACGGGAAGTTTTTATTATTTCGCTGCATCGCATGTATTAATATTTATTTTATATATAATCTTTTTTTTGTTTCATCATGAAACCGGCAGCTGGTTTTTTAGTGATTACCATCTTTCGTTTTCTTCCGGGTTGATGGTTCCGGTAATTTTCATATTATCAATTATTGGCTTTGGAATTAAAGCGGGATTTATGCCATTCCATTTTTGGCTTCCTCAGGCTCATCCAATTGCGCCAACTGTTCTTAGCGCATTTCTTTCCGGTGTCCTCCTTAAAACCGGTATTTATGGAATTCTTAGAATATATCAATTTATTAAACCGATGCCGGAATGGTGCGGATGGTTTGTGCTCGTTATAAGTGTAATCAGTGCTATCCTTGGTGTTTGGTATGCGCTGGCACAACACGATATTAAACGGTTGCTGGCATATCATTCTGTTGAGAATATTGGAATAATCGGCATAGGAATTGGAATTGGATTTATCGGCTCTGCAAATAATTTACCTGCAGTTGAAGTATTGGGATTTGGCGGTGCGCTTCTGCACACTTTAAATCATGCGATATTTAAAAGCCTTTTGTTTATTGGAAGCGGTGTAGTATATCAAAATCTTGGAACAAGAAATATAGAATTGATGGGCGGGCTTGTTCACCCGGCAAAATATATTGCAATTCTATTTTTAATTGGCTCGGTCGCCATCAGCGGTATTCCTCCATTCAACGGATTCATTTCAGAGTTCATTATTTACATGGGATTTTTCAAAACAGCAAATGAGTTGAAAAACTACTATCCAATACTAATGTTGATGTTTGTTGTGGGATTAGCTTTTGTAGGCGGATTAGCAGTAGCCTGTTTTACAAAGGTGAATTCAATTATATTTTTGGGAAGCGAGCGAAGTGAAGTAAAACATTTTCATACTTCGGTTTACGATTACATCTCACTTGGAATTTTAGCTTTACTATGTATTTCAATTGGATTTTATCCTCAACCGTTTGTTGGCGTGGTTAATAAAGTTATTGCAAATGGTTTTACCACCGGAGCTTCATCAGCCTTGGTTGATATTGATTGGCTTTACTTTACAATGATATTTTCTTCTATCGCGCTTGGCGTTTTCGTTTTATATCTGATTAAAATAAAGCTCGAAAAAAAATATGGCAGAAGAAACTCGGCAGCCTGGGGTTGCGGGTATGAAAATCTTACTCCGCGAATGCAATATACTGCTTCGTCTTTTGCGGATGAACTAAACACAATTCCCAAAGCGATTTTGGACTATCACAAGAAAGTTGAAGTCTCGGAAAACGCATTTCCGTTGCAATCTAAGTTTAAAAGTCATTCCAAGGATTTTGTTGATAGTAAAATTGTTTTGCCGGCTTTCAATGTTTTGAGAGCACTGGTTGCAAAAATAGAATTTTTGAGCCAGACGGATATTCGTTATTACATAGGATTTATTTTAATCATCATTGCAATTTATAGTATGATAGCGTTTTTATGGACTTAGAGATTTTACAAGGAATTATTTCGATAATAATAATCTTGGGCGTGGCGCCATTGTTTGCCGGAATGGTTAACAAACAAAAAGCCGTTTTAACCGGACGGGTCGGCGCGCCAATACTACAGCCCTATTATGAATTGCAACGGCTCATCAAAAAAGAGACTATCAATGCATCCGGCTCTTCTTTTATAAGCCGTATTTCCCCATTAATAAATCTGGTTACTTTAATAATTGCAGCGGCAATGCTGCCGGTTGGATTTTGGAAACCGCTTATTAGTTTTGATGGCGATATAATTTTGTTTGCGTACATTTTAGGGCTTGTTAGATTTTTTCAAATATTGGCAGCAATGGATATTGGAAGTTCGTTCGAAGGAATGGGAGCTGCACGTGAAGCAACATTTGCATTATTTGCCGAGCCGATATTCTTTTTTACAATTGGAAGCATTTCATTCATCAGCGGATTTACTTCGCTTTATGATATTTATCATTCAATCCAGCTTACTAATATTTCTTACGAAGTTTTCATAATTATATGTTCTATCTCGGTCTTTATGCTTGCTGTAACTGAATGCTCAAGAATGCCGGTGGACGATCCCAACACTCATCTTGAACTCACAATGATTCATGAAGTCATGATCCTGGACAATTCCGGGATTGATTTGTTTCTGTATCAATATTCCAGTTATGTAAAACTTTTTATCTATGCGATTCTTGAAGTATCTTTTTTCTATCCGTTCAGTAAGCAGAGCTATTTAATCGGAATAATTATTTTTATCACCGGAGCCATTGCTTTAACATTTCTATTAGGTGTTGTTGAAACAATAACTTCGAGATACAGAATGAAAAATATTCCCCAGTATTTACTATTTGCCACCGCAATTGGAATATTGAATTTACTGATCTATACTTTTACCAAATGAGCAGAATATGGAAAACGTTTTAAGCATACTTTTTTGTTTGTCGTTGTTTTATGTTTCCGTCACATCGCGGGTAAAAGCTTACGTTACTGTTCTTCGTGTGCAAGGCATTATTCTATCTGTGCTGTTAATGATTCCCTTCATTTATAAATTTTCAATTTTCGGAATAATTCTCCCCGCTACGCTTTTGCTGGTTAAAGTATATCTTATTCCTCGTTACATTAACAAAGTTATTCTCGATCTTGATATTAAAAGAAGAATTGAGCCAACTATACAGCAAATGGTTTTTTTACCGATAGTTATTGCCACAATGGTTATTATTTTTTTAGCGTCGAGCATCCTTTCAAAAAGTACAGAATTAGACGTTATACCGTTTGCATCTGGCTTTTCTGCTATAGTTATCGGCATATATATAATTATGTCCCGGAAAAAACTCATTGTCCATGTTTGCGGATTTTTAATCATGGAAAATGGAATATTCTTATTTGGAACGGCTGTTGCTTCGGAACTCCCAATGATGATTGAGTTAGGAACGCTGCTTGATATTTTTGTCGTAGTATTCTTAATGGGTATAGCTTTAAATAAAATAAGCAGCACTTTTGAAGGATTTGAAGTAACACATCTGGGGAGGTTAAAGGACTAATGTTCGAATTCTCAATTTTTATTTTACTTCCATTAGTAACTGCCGGTTTTTGTTATTTCATTAAAGATTTACGGCCACAATATGGCGCTTCCATAATTGTTGCTTTGTTACATCTTGGTTTATCGTTACTGGTTTTTCTTGGAATTCATCATGCACAATTGCCGACATTTTTTAGCGTTGATTCATCCAGCAAGTTATTCCTTCCAATTCTTTCGAACGTTTATTTCTGGGTTGTACTTGTTTCATACTCATATTTAAGGAGACCGATAACACCCAAAGCCGAAGAAGGGAAAAAATATTATTTCGCACTTGTTAATTTTTATTTAGCGGCAAATTCCGCCGCAATGTTAAGCAGTCATTTTGGAATGTATTGGGTTGCCTCAGAAGCTACAACACTTAGTGTAGCTCCGCTGATTTATTTTTACCGTAGCGAAGAATCGCTTGAAGCAATGTGGAAATATTTGTTTTTAGTTTCCGTCGGAATTGCCTTTGCATTTATTGGAATACTATTACTAACGCTTTCCGCTAAAGGAACCGTGCTGGAAGGGCAGCAATTATTTTTCCGGGACTTTATACGTAATGCCACTAAGCTAAATCCAATATGGTTGAAGGCGAGTTTCATTTTTATTTTTGTTGGGTTAAGTACAAAAATTGGTATAGCACCAATGCATTCCGGCGATATTGACGCAACCAGTAATGCGCCAAGTCCAATCGCGGCATTGATGTCCGGCTCTCTTCGTCTAACTGCTTTTCTTGGTGTTATGAGAATTTTCCAGATTATTCACCCAACTTCTTCTTATGAATTTGCTCGAACCCTCATCATCATTGGGGCGATTCTATCACTATTTGTAGCATTTGTGTTTATGTTCAAAGTAAATAATTATAAACGAATGCTCGCTTATTCTAGCGTTGAGCATTTGGGACTCATTTCATTGGGGCTGGGAGTTGGCGGGTTGGCGTTTGTTGGTGCAATGTATCACGCAGTTTATAACTCGATTGCCAAAGTAGTTTTATTCATGATGGCAGGAAATATTCACGGGCATTATAAATCCCGTGAAGTAGAAAAAGTTAGATCGGCGTTAAATATCTTGCCTAAAACCGGATGGCTTTTCCTAATTGCATATTTAGCAATCTCCGGCATTCCTCCATTTGGAATTTTCTTTAGTGAAATAAAAATCTTCGAGGGAATTCTTTTTTCCGACAGACCCTACCTACTCGGATTAGTAATGTTCTTCATGCTTTTCATATTTATAAATATGGGCAAGATTATTTTCACTATGCTTTATCAAAAAAGTGAATTAGAACCGCAAACCATAAATGAGGAAAAATTTGAGTTGAACCACCTTGTAGTTATTATTTTGTTGGTCATGGTAACTATCATCGCTGTGTCATCGCCGGAAATTTTGTACCGGAATATCATGAACATAGCTAAAGACTATGGTATGAGCTTATGAAATCACTCGAAGTTCAGAATAACCAGTGCTTCGATAGAGCAGCTATTCAATTTTTAGATAGAGATGATTTTAGGAATTCCGTATCTGAGCTGATGCAAAACAACTGCCGAATGATAGCGCTTACACCGGTTGATGTAAACAATGGTCGAAAAATTATTGCTGTACTTGCAGATTCCAGTTCTTCCATGATTCACATGGTTGGAGGAGATTTTAGAGAAGGAAAACTTGAGTTTGAAAGCTGGGCAAATGATTTCCCTCAAACAAATTATTTTGAATGCGAGCTCTCGGAAAATTACGGTTATGTGCCGCTCAATCATCCGTGGCTGAGACCGGTTAGAAAGCAGAATGTTATTTTGAAAAACAAGCCATATCAATTTTTTAAGTTAGAGGGAGAAGAAGTTCACGAAGTTGCCGTAGGTCCAATCCATGCCGGCGTAATTGAACCGGGTCATTTTAGATTTCAATGCCACGGTGAACTTGTTTACAATCTTGAAATTAACTTGGGTTATCAGCACCGTGGAGTTGAAGAACTATTACTTAAAGCAAATCAGAATCAACGAATAATATTGTCCGAATCAATTGCCGGGGATACAACAATAGGTCATGTTTTTGCTCACTGCAACGCAATCGAAAATCTATCTAATACACAACTAAGTTTACGTGCGGAGGTAATCAGAACTATTGCTTCTGAGATAGAAAGAATAGCAATGCATCTCTCGGCTCTCGGCGGAATAGCAAATGATGTTGGATTTGCTTTACCGGCTTCTTCATACGGCAGACTTCGCACACTTGCTATTAATAGTTTGGCTGCAATTTGCGGCTCAAGATTCGGCAGGGGACTCTTTGTTTACGGCGGCGTACGTTTCGATCTGAACGAAACAATAATTAACACAGTAGTAGAAAATCTCAAAATTATAAATGATGATGTTCGGGAGATTAACAAGTATTTGTTCTCTTCAGTTGGGGCTTTATCAAGATTTGAGGAAACCGGAATTGTTAATACGAATCTTGCGAAAAGTATCGGATTGGTTGGTCTAGCTGCGCGTGCTTCCGGTATTGAAGAAGATACTCGTATTAATTTCCCTTATGGTGCTTATCGTTACAATCCAATTTCGATGATAACATTAGCAACAGGAGATGTTTTTGCTCGCGCCCGTATGCGTGCAATTGAAATTGAAGAAACGATCCGTTTTGTTTTTGATCAAATAGAAAATATTCCTCAAGGTGAAATAAAATCCGAGCACGGGAGAATGGCGGCTAATTCCGGAGTTGTATCAATTGTTGAAGGATGCCGCGGCGAAATTGTTCACATTGTATTTACTGATGAAGCTAGAGTTTTATCTAACTATAAAATAAAAGATCCTTCGTTTAATAATTGGTACGGGCTTAGTTTGGCTTTGCGAGAAACAGCAATTTCAGATTTCCCGCTCTGCAACAAAAGTTTTGATTTATCGTATGCCGGACATGATTTATAATTTAATGCACAGTGCAGAATAAAAATTCTATGAAAGACGCGGTTAAAATAAGAATACTTCAAGGTGATCCGATAGTCCACGATGTTAAGAATGTTGTGCTTCCGGAAAGATACCGAGGGTTACCACTAATCGAAGATAAATTATGTGCAGACAGTTGTAATAAATGTGCGGTAGTTTGCCCGACAAATGCAATCAAACTAAATCCGGTGAGTATAGATTTGGGTTTGTGTGTGTTCTGTCCATTATGTGAGGAAACTTGTCCGGAATCTATAATACACTTCTCTCAGAATTATCATACAGCTGTTGATGAAAGAGCCAATTTGAAGATTACTTCAGAAGTGAAATCCATTTCACCTCAAATGACTTCGGAAAAAATCCGCAAGTACTTTGGGAAATCACTTAAGCTTCGCCAAATATCCGCCGGCGGATGTAACGGATGTGAACTTGAACTGAATGCACTAAGTAATGTAAACTTTGATATGGGGAGATACGGAATTGAATTTGTTGCATCGCCCCGTCATGCAGATGGTATTGTAATTACAGGACCCTTAACGGAAAATATGGCAAACGCAACAAAGATTTGTTACGAAGCTGTTCCTAATCCCAAAGTAATTATTCTCTTTGGTACGTGTGCAATTTCGGGGGGTGTTTTCCAAAACTCAGAAGCGCTTCAAAGAAAATTTCTACAAGAAAATAAAATTGATCTTTTCATTCCGGGCTGTCCGCCACATCCGCTTACCTTTATAAATGGTCTTTTGGATTGGCTGAATAAATCTAAATAGAAATTGCTTAGCTATTATTTCTATCAAAAAGTACTTGATGCTTTTTAGTTGCTACTTTTTAAGTAGCGGCATTTAGTATAGCTCAATAATGCACTAAAAAAATAGCTTGACTCTGATTTTAATTAATGTAAATTACGGTTAGTAACAATTAGTTGTTTTGATTGTTACTGGTAGTAGTAATAGTATTATTAGTTTCAATGTTTTAGTTGTAGTAGTAATAGTATTAGTATTATTTAATTCCCGGTATAGATTAATTTCTGTACCGGGCTTTTTTATACTATAACACCATTCAATCCAATCTGCAACAAACTTGATTAAAAGCGATATTAAAATTCACGCAGAGCATGCCATTTGTATAAATAGGGAAAAGCACTAAAAGTTACGTGATAGATTTTGTATTTATAAACTGATTTAGTCAATAAGTATTGTTTCTATCATTCAAATTGTTGCCTTGCCCGCAAGATTAAAGACTTGGGATTTATGCTGCTTTTGATTTCCACATCTACATTTTGGTTGACGAACTTGCACGTTATTTTTTCAGAATGGGGGCTCTCAATATATCTTAATGTCAATTCTAAAGTAGTTTCATCTTTCCAGGTGTAACATCCGGCAATTTTAGAGGGGGGCAAGCCCATAAAACTTGCTTTAGCATCCCCAATCAAATTTGGACCGCGTCGCTCTGTTTCGCCTAAGACCCAACTGCCTAAACCAAACTTAAGTTTATATGTATTTGAATCAGCCTTAATTGTTGCGGTACATTCGTTTTCAGAAAACTGAAATGCAATACTTTCCCATTGGCTGGTATTCTTTTCAAACTGAAAAGTTTTTCCTTGTGTTTGTTCAATTGCATGTTGATAAGTTTTTGCTGAAGGAACGGGCAAAGCAAGTGTTAAGAGTTTCTTCTTCAGTTTATATTGTTCTGTTTCGTCAACAGGCAATTTTTCTTTTTGAAAAGCGGGTAACAAATATTTCCAGACTAAATTTAATTCATCTTGCAAATCAAATGATTCGGCTGTAATTGCAACCACTGCGTCTTGCTCGGGTAACATAATAATGTATTGCCCAAAAGCACCGTCTCCACGGATAGCGCCAAAGCGGCATCGCCAAAATTTGTAGCCATATCCTTGCAGCCAATCGCTTAAGTCTCGCTTCTCTTGTGCCACTTCGGGTGATTGAAGAATCTTGCTCGTAGTTGCTTCTTCAATCCATTCTTTTGGAAGCAACTGTTTTCCGTTCCAACTTCCTTTTTGCAAATAAAACTGCCCAAACTTTGCAAGGTCTTCTGTTTTCACTCTTAGACCCCATCCGCCAGTATTAATATCCATTGGGTTAATTTCCCAATCCATTCCCTCTATTCCAAGCGGATCGAACAATCTCGGCTTTAAGTAATCAACTAATTTTTGTCCTGTAACTTTTTGAATAATTGCGGAAAGCATAAATGTTGCTACTGAGTTATATAAAAATTTCGAGCCCGGCTTGTCAATTATTGGTACAGCTAAAAAAGATTTTACCCAATTCGTATTCCAGTTTCTTATTAAAGAAGTTGGATCCGGATCTTGTCCGGCGGACATGCTAAGTAAATTTTTCACAGACAATTCTTTCAAATAGGGACTGATAGAATCCGGAAGATCATCCGGGAAAAATGAAATTACTTTATCGTTCACAGTTAATATTTTTTCACTTACAGCAAAGCCAATTGCAGTTGAAGTAAAACTTTTGCTAACAGAATACATTGTATGTTTTAGTTCTTGTTTATAAGGATTCCACCAGCCTTCGGCAATAACTCTGCCATGTCTAAGCAGCATAAAACTATGGAACTCATGCTTACTCTTGTCAGCTGCTTCAACAAAATCCAATATTGCTTTAGAAGAAACACCTTCACTTTCGGGAATGCTTCTGGGAAGCGAAGTTATAATTTGAGCATTAGCTTGAAAATAAAAAGCAAGGTTGATTATTAACAGTAGAAATAAAATTGTTCTTTTAGTCATTGTGCTTAATCCCAAGATTTAATTCATAATAAGGTGTACAAATAAAATCATTACCACGCATAGCTACAATTTAATTTTTCAACTATCTAGTATTATGAAGCTCAAATCATATCTATAATTACTTATGATTTATAACTGAATACAACTCCCCTCTGGTTAATGAATCAAATCAACTCTTAATAAATCTTAAATTCTGTTAAAATATGTTAAATAACATCTTCCTCTGATTACTTCCAGAAACAAATTCAATATGATTGTCATCAAAAGGCACCAACAAAATCTCAAAGGAGTAATCATGATTAGAAGAGTGTTACACGCAGTTTCATTATTGCTGGTTATTGCAGCAACCATAACGGCACAAGAAAAGAGAATGCAAATATTTAATGCTGGTGAAGCGCAGATGCTTCCCGAGATTAAAGGAATTGTGTTTGCTGAAAATGGAAAAGTTGTAATCGGTCCAATACCGGATAAAGATCAAAGAGATGGTGAATACAAAAATCTTGATCTGGCACAAGGGGATGAAATTTTATTTGTCAACGGAAAGAAAATTAAATCTATCGATGACTTCAAAAAATATTACAGCGAAATCAAAATCGGAGATAATGTGAAATTGGCGGTTCAGCGTGATAAGGATAGATTTATTGTAGAGTTCAAAAAAGCAGAGGAAGCAAAAGGCGGACAGAGAATTATGAAATTTTCAACAGATGGTAAGGCTGGTGAAAAGATGAAGGTTGAAAATGGAAAAGTAATTGTCGGCGGTAAGAAAATGGATCACGATTCATTGAAGAAACCGGGCAAAGTTATAATCAAACAAAAGTAAATACTAAAGAGGTTGTAATGCGGAAATTTATTCTACTATTAATGCTGCTCGGTTTGTCTCAATCCTTTGCGCAAAATCCCGGCTCATACTATAATCCCAAAGATGATAAGTATAGACTGCTCGGATTAAAAAGAGCAAAGGAACAATTCGAAGCGGCAAAAGCTGAGTATGAAAGAAATCAAACAATGTTTGAAAAACAATTTATTTCGATGAAAGAGCTTGAGCGTGTTAAAAGCGCCTACTCCGATGCCGAAGTAAATTATCAGCAAGCTTTGCTAGCGGTTCTTTTTGAGCAGCAGTATGTTTCTGTTGTTGAAGCAGTGAAGTATCAAACCAAAGATGGCAAAAAGCATGTTAGATTAAAACTTGCCAATACTTCCGGCGGCGGCGAGGAATTTAAAAAACTACTTAACATCGATGACAAATTATTTAGATCACTTCAGCCGGAAACTATTAACGATGTGTATGTATCTCTCCTTAATGAAACTAACGCGATTATCAGTCAACCATACGAATCAAAAATAGAAGAACTTGATTACGGAAAACCGAGAACAATTGATTTTGTTTTGCTTCAAGACCTAGACGCAGTAACGGTAAATATTATTTACGGTTCCGGCACACAGCGCGCGCCAAAAATATTTTTGCAGAAAGATCAATCGGCAAACCGTGTACTTTTTCAGTCGGATCAATTCTCGCAAGAAGTTGATCTCGGCGGCTCGGCATCTTTCTCTATGTATCTCGAACTCTTCAGCGGTTCATCCAATACTTACAAACTTGAGATTGTAAATCTGCCTCAGCAGATCAATAATTACTTTGTCGATCAAGTAACTCAAGCAAAACTAAGCCAGTTTAAGTTTACCGAGAGCAGTCAAACTAAAAAAGCGAATCTACAAGTTTATCTGCCGGATCGTCCAACCGGTGATGTTCAGATTGATAAACCGATTTCATTCTTTGTTGTCGCTGTTCCCTATGAAAGAACTAAAGAAGTTGAATTCCGGCAAGGAAAAATTTATACGAAAGAGGAAATTGAGAAACTCGATCTCGGTTATCTCAAACTTGAAATTACTCCGCGCGGTAAAGGTGAGCTAAAAGTAAACGCGAATCAATTGTACTTTACTTCACTCCCGGGCGAGAAGATTGAAGTCCCGCTGGAAATTCTAAACGAAGGAAGCAGGCGCTTAGACAATATCGAGTTTGAACTTGATCTTCCAATCAACTGGACAAAAGAAATTAAGCCGCAAATAATTGAATCGCTTGATATCAGAAAAGATAAGCGTGTTGTTATAACATTCACTCCTCCGAATGATGTTCCGGTCGGCAAGTATGATATCCGCTTGCGTACTACTTGTATCTCCGATGAAAAACTAGTTAAAGCGGAAGACAAGACAATCACAATTGAAGTAAAACAATCCGAGAACATTTTTGGAACAATCCTTTTGGTGCTTCTCATCATCGGGCTTGTTTCCGTAATCGTTGTGTTCGGAATAAAACTTTCTAGAAAATAAGAGGGCAACATGAATACTATTCTAAATGAAAAAAAAGAATTCCCGATGCTGGAAGCTGTTAATCTTACTAAAAAATATGAAGATGGTCTGCTGGCGTTAGATGATGTCAACTTCAAAGTGCACCAAGGAGAAATTTATGCGATGCTTGGTGGCAACGGTGCCGGCAAAACAACCACAATAAATATTTTTCTTAATCTGATAGAGCCTACATCGGGCGAGACAAAAATTAATGGAATCGTTACACATCAGCAGCCGCTGGAAGCAAAGAAGCATGTTTCTTTCGTTTCGGAAAATGTTATGCTCTATCCCGAGTTTACTGCTCTGCAAAATCTTGATTTTTTTACACGCCTCGGCGGCAAAACAAATCTTACTAAGGATGATTACCGCCAAGTGCTTCTTCGCGTTGGCTTGCAAGAAGATGCGCACAGCAAAAAGCTGAAGGGCTTTTCAAAAGGGATGAGGCAGAAATGCGGAATAGCGATTGCCATTCTTAAAAACTCTCCAACAATATTATTGGATGAACCTACATCGGGCTTAGACCCAAAAGCCGGGCTTGAATTCATGACGCTGCTTGATGAATTGCGTGATGAGGGAAAATCAATTCTTATGTCCACACATGATATTTTCCGCGCTAAAGAGATTGCCAATACTATCGGCATTATGAACAACGGAAAGCTTGTTATGCAGAGATCGAAAGCAGAGCTGGAAAACGCAGACCTAGAAAAACTATATGTGGAATACATGGCTGGTTATATGGAAGAAGTAGCCTAACAAAACTTATAAAGCAAATTAAAGAGGATTATAAAATGCTTTCATTACTAATTAAAAAAGAATTGAAGGAAATTATCGGTTCATCAAAGTTTGTTTATAGTTTTGCAGTTAGCGCGCTTCTAATATTAATTACATTTTATGTGGGCGCTAAAAATTATCAGATAAACAAAAGCCAGTACGATGCGGCAGTAGCGGAAAACATCCGCTCGATGTCCGGCGTTACCGACTGGCGAATGATAAACCACAAAATATTTCTGCCTCCGCTTCCTCTTGCTTCACTGGTCTCCGGAATTTCCAACGATGTAGGAAGAAACATCGGGATGCAAGGAAGAGGAGAACTGATTGCTAAAGACAGTAAATACAATGAAGAGCCGATCTTTGCGGTTTTTCGTTTTCTCGATCTGAATTTTCTTTTTCAAATCATCTTATCACTCTTTGCCATTCTCTTTTGCTACAATGCAGTCAATGGAGAAAAGGAGAGAGGAACACTCCGCTTAGTTTTTTCCAATGCCATACCGCGCGATACATTTATTCTTGGTAAAGTGCTCGGCTCAACAATAGCGCTGATATTGCCGCTGCTTGTCCCGATGCTTATTGGATTTCTACTATTGCTGGTGTTAGGTGTGCCGATGTCATTCGAAGATTGGATGAAACTGTTTCTGATTATTGTAACCGGATTTTTACTCTTCAGCGTGTTCATTAATCTTTCTGTGTTTGTTTCAATCATTACTAAAAATTCAGCCACTTCATTTCTTCTTCTTCTTGTTACATGGATTTTCTTTGTGCTCGTTATTCCCAAAACATCCGTGCTTATTGCCGGACGCGCGGTAAATGTTCCTTTAATTGATGAACTGAATACAAAGAAGAATCAATTTTCGATGCAGTTAAACCGGGAACACTTTAACTCGCTTAGCGGATTCAAACCAGCTAACAAAGACAACTTCATGCAAGAATTCCAGCAGTTCATGGAGAAGAACAATCAAGCGCGCGAAGAAAAAACAAAATCGTTCAATGAAAAACTTAACCGGGAAAGAATTAACAGACAGGAAGTGCAGCATGCAGTGGCTCTAAACCTAGCCCGCATTTCTCCAAGTGCAAGTTTCTCTCTTGCGGCATCAAGCTTTGCGGGAACTTCTCTTAATCTCGTTTCCAATTACAGAGAACAAGCGGATAATTATCAAAAGCAGTTCGCAAAGTTTCAGCAGGAGAAAACCGGCATGACGAGCGGAGGCGGGGGAATGATGTTTGTTATACGCACCGACGGCGATAAGAAACCGCCCGAAATTAACCCGGCAGAACTTCCCAAGTTTGAATTCAAACCCGCTTCTTTTTCTGCTTCGCTCGGCAGCGGTTTAATTGATATCGGCTTATTGTTTGTTTTTAACATCATCTTTTTTGCAGCCGCATATTTACGATTTCTAAAATTTGACTTACGCTAATTAGGAGGAACAATGTTTAGACTTTTAGTTGAGAAAGAATTAAAGAACATTATACAGAGTCCGAAATTTTTAGCGACATTTCTTACATGTTCATTCTTAATTCTATTGAGCATTGGTATTGGAATAAATGAATATTTCAATATGATGGAGCAGTACAACACGGCGAAAAACTTAGCTAAGACGGAAATGGCACAAGCCCGCTCTTGGATGGCATTATCTGCCAAAGCATTCAGAGAGCCAGATCCGATGCAGATATTTTCTGCCGGTGTTAATTATGATATCGGCCGCTACTCTATTGTGCATGAAAGGCAAGATTCCAAATTGCAGAACAGTGTTTATTCGGATGATCCAATCTTCGCAGTGTTCCGCTACATGGATTTCACTTTCATCGTAACTGTTGTCTTTTCTCTTTTCGCGATTTTGTTTACGTATAATACTGTTAACGGCGAAAGGGAAAACGGAACAATGCGCTTGGTGTTTTCGAACGCAATTCCCCGTTCAACATTCATCTCGGCAAAGTTTGTCGGCTCCTGGCTTGGATTAGTAATCCCTCTTCTTGTACCAATACTTGTTGGATTGCTTTTACTAGTAGTTTTTAAAGTACCCTTATCTGCTGCACACTGGATTAAAATTATTATGCTGATTTCAACTTCAGTTCTCTATTTAACTTTCTTTATTGCGTTCGGAATATTGATTTCCGCCGTAACAAAATATTCTTCCGTTTCATTTATGATTCTTTTAGTCTCGTGGATTACACTTGTGTTTATCATTCCGAGAATTGGAGTAATGACCGCATCTCAATTTATTTCTGTACCCACCGTTGCGGAACTTGAAAGCCAGAAGGACTCATTTTCCAAAGCGAGATGGGAAAAACATTACGGAGAAATTGAAAAAGTATGGCGCGCGCGTAATGCAGAAATGAATGGAATGAGCGAAGCAGATAGACAGAGTTACAGAGAAGAAAACGAATACAAATGGTTTGAAGAGGATGATAAAGTAAGAAACGAAGTTCAGAAAGAAATAACTGAATACTCAAGCAAATTGAGCGATGATGTGCGCAACAGAAAAGCCACACTGGAAAATTTAGCTTTGAATATTTCCCGCATTTCCCCAGCTTCCTCATTTCAGTTAGCAGCAATGAATCTTTCTACATCGGATATTAATCTGAAGAACAGATATGAAAAGGAAATCCAAAACTTCCGGCAAACATTTTCCACCTTTACACAAAAGAAGCAGAAGGAAAGCGGCGGGCAAGCCGGCATGTTTAGAATCTCTATAGATTCTCAGAGCGGAGTTAAAATCAGCTCTGGACGGGATGAGAGCTCTCTCAATTTACGAGAAGTGCCTAAGTTCACACAGCCAAGTCATACAATTTCTCAAGCGGTTGTTCCTACAATAATTGATATTGGACTGATGATGTTCTTTACACTTTTCTCTTTTGGCGGCGCTTTCTTCTCATTCAATAAATATGATTTAAGGTGATTGATAAAATTAAACCGTAGTAAAAGTAACTGCCGGGTTAGTCAATCCGGCAGTTGCTTAAAAAACTGATAATCTGCTGAAAACGATATTTTTTTGTTTCTGTCGCCAACTATTCCCCAAAATATATCCTCACGCGAATCCTTTGTAAGATAGATGCATCTTACGAAGTGCGGATTTATTGTTTCCGTAAAAAATCTAAAATGAAACAAAGTATAGGAAAAACAAAATGGTAGAACATTTAACAAAACAAACATTTTTAGAAAAAGTGTTTAATTACGAAATAAATAAAGAATGGAAATTTGAAGGCTCTCTGCCGGCTGTAATTGATTTTTGGGCAGAATGGTGCGGTCCTTGCCGTATGCTCGGTCCGGTCATTGATGAGTTATCTAAAGAGTATGAAGGAAAAGTAAACTTCTACAAAATTGATACTGAAACTGAAACGGAATTGGCGTCTGCATTTGGTATCAGAAGCATTCCTTCTCTTTTATTTATCCCGGTTGATGGTCAGCCCAAGATGGCAAGCGGCGCTTATCCAAAAGAAGATCTAAAAAATATTATTCAGCAAGAATTAAATGTATCTACACTTGTTGTATAACTAAAATTATCAAATACAAAGACTGAGTTTGAGAGATTAATATGAGCAAAAGACCGAGCGGAAAAGTGAAATATCAGCCTTCATTCTTTCAGAAAAATAAAAAATGGATTTACACAGGCTCAATAGCCGGCGTCATCATAATTTTTCTATTGCTAAATAATAAGAGCTTATTATTTGGTAAAGGTGATAGCGAAGGCTCACTTCCGGCAAACTATGCCGGTTCTGTGGGAATGAGTCCGGTAGAAGCCCCTAACTTCAAACTGGAAACTATTTTAGGAAATCAGCTTAAGCTCTCGGATTATAAAGGCAAAGTTGTAATTCTTGATTTCTGGGCTACATGGTGTTCACCTTGCCGACGCGGCATTCCCGATTTAATTGAGTTAAAGGAAAAGTATGCTTACGAAGGATTAGAAGTCATTGGTGTTTCAGTTGATACAGATACTAAGGGAGATGTTATTCCATTCGTAAAAGAGAATGGGCTTAATTATCCGGTCGTTTTTGCCGACGCTGATGTTACTGAGCGGTATGGCGGTATTAATTCCATACCAACTTCTTTTGTAATTGATAAAAACGGTAAAATAGTTGCGAGCTATGTTGGTTTAACTTCTATTTCCGATTACGAAGAACAGATTAGAAGATTGCTATAAGAGTAACAAAAGTTTGGCAGTTTGGTCAAGCAGTTATTTTATTTTGTTACTCTCTCCCAGCACATATCGTTAAAAAGTTTTTAAATCCTTCAGAATCTTTCAGAAGTTTCTAATATCATCTTTTTCACCTAAAATCCCGCGATTTTTATCAAAAAAAGTGCTTCTAAGTTGTGGTCTAACTCCATATTTTGATAGCAACGGAAAAATTTAATTCCTAAAAATTTTGAAAACTCCTAAAAAGAGGAAATCATGAGCGTAACAAAAGAAGAAGCATTAAAGTATCACAGCGAAGGACGAAAAGGAAAAATTGAAGTAGTGCCAACGAAGCCGTGTTACACTGCAAGAGAACTTGCACTTGCCTACACGCCGGGTGTTGCCGAGCCGTGTAGAGAAATTGAAAAGAATGATGATGATGTTTACAAGTACACTGCAAAGGGAAATTTAGTTGCTGTAGTTTCTAATGGAACAGCGGTTTTAGGTTTGGGAGATATTGGTCCTCATGCCGGTAAGCCGGTTATGGAAGGCAAGGGTGTGCTGTTTAAAAGATTTGCTGATATTGATGTGTTCGACATTGAATTGAAAACTCACGACCCGAAAGAAGTTATTCGCGCAGTTGAATTGCTTGAACCGACTTTTGGCGGAATTAATCTTGAAGATATTAAAGCACCGGAGTGTTTTGAGATTGAGGAAAGATTAAAAGAAACAATGAACATCCCGGTATTTCATGATGATCAGCATGGAACCGCAATTATTTCTTGTGCAGCTCTAATCAATGCAACAGAAGTTGCCGGAAAAAAATTAAGCGAAATTAGAATTGTTGTTTCCGGTGCAGGTGCCGCAGCTATTTCTTGCTGCAAATTATATGTTGCCGCAGGAGTAAAGGTAGAAAATATTTCAATGTTTGATACCAAAGGTCATGTTCATAAAAGAAGAACTGACCTAAATAAGTACAAAGAAATTTTTGCTCAAAAGATTGAGTATAAGGATTTGGCTGACGGCATGAGAGATGCTGATGTATTTGTTGGTCTCTCTAAAGGAAATATTGTTTCTAAGGAAATGGTTAAGAGCATGGCAAAGAATCCTATTGTATTTGCTATGGCTAATCCTGACCCGGAAATTACATACCAAGATGCAACCGACGCACGCGATGATATAATTATGGCAACCGGAAGAAGCGATTTTCCAAACCAAGTTAACAATGTTCTTGGCTTCCCATTCATATTCAGAGGTGCTTTGGATGTACGCGCAAGTAAAATCAATGAAGAAATGAAGATGGCAGCTACACTAGCATTGGCTTCTCTTGCAAAAGAAAAAGTTCCGGAAGTTGTACTCAATGCTTATGGTGGAAAAGAATTTTCGTTTGGACCGGAATACATTATCCCGAAACCGTTTGACCCGCGCGTTCTTTGGTATGTAGCACCGGCTGTTGCAAAAGCTGCAATGGATACCGGCGTTGCTCGTAATCCTATTACAGATTGGAAAGCTTATAAGGAAGAATTGCAAGAGCGCCTTGGATTCTCTACAGAGATTGTCCGTGTAATGGTTCATAAGGCACAAAAGAATCCTAAGAAAATTGTTTATCCTGAAGGTGAAGAGGAAAAGATTATCCGTGCGGCTCATTCTGTAGTTTTAGAGAATATTGCCAGACCGGTTCTTATCGGCAATGAAAATCTCATCAATGCTAAAATTAACGAACTCGGCTATCAAACTTCCGATTTCGAAGTTGTTGATCCGGAAACCTATACAAAGACAGATAACTATGCACATGCATTGTATGAAAAGAGGCAAAGAAAAGGTATGACTCACCGCGATGCCCACGTTGTTATCAAAGAGCCCAACTATTTTGCATCTATGATGCTTGAAGCCGGCGATGCAGATGCTTTAATCGGCGGATTAACTTATCACTATCCGCAAACAATTCGTCCGGCATTACAATGTATTGGCGTAAAGGAAGGATTGAAACTCGTAAGTGGAATGTACATTGTCATTATCAAAAGAAGAATTTTCTTCTTTGCGGATACAACAGTAAACGTTGATCCAAATCCGGAACAACTTGCAGAGATAGCAATAACAACTGCAGATACTGTTAAAGGGTTTGATATTGTACCAAAGATAGCAATGCTTTCTTTCAGCAACTTTGGCAGTACGCCATACGAGCAATCTCAAAAGGTAGCAAAGGCAACCGCAATTGTTAAGAAGCTTCGCCCGGATTTAATGGTTGATGGCGAAATGCAGGCCGATACAGCTGTTTTACATGAAAGGTTGGAGACTGAATTTCCATTCTCTACATTGAAAGGAGGAGCCAATGTTTTAATCTTCCCAACTTTGGATGCCGGAAATATTGCCTACAAACTTTTCCAACGATTAACCGACGCTACGGTAATTGGTCCAATCTTAATGGGAATGAAAAAACCGGTACATGTAATTCAGCGCGGCGATACCGTACAAGACATTATCAACATGAGTGCTATTGCAGTTGTTGAAGCAAGCAAATAGAATTGTAACCTATTCTTGGTTATAAGCGTCTTAATGTACGGAGGGCTTGAGCGATCAAGCCCTTTTCTTTATCTAAATTGCATTCGGTTTTTCATATATTTTATAAGTAAAAAAGATTTTGTTAAAATTGGTAAAGAATATTCTTTACATAATAGCCAGCGCTACTATCTTTTTTGCCGGGCTCGTTTTTTACGGAGTAATTTTAAATTCTACTGAAATTACTTTAGATGAAGCTATGGCTGAAAAGGGAATTACAAAAATTGTTGACGCTAAAATTATAGTGGATAGGAAGAACTTTCGTCTCGAGCTTTATTCCGGGAAGGTTCTTGTAAAAACTTACAAGGCTGTTTTCGGAAAAAATAATAGTCTGGTGAAAACTTCCAAGGATGATAAAGTAACACCGCTTGGCGATTACAAAATTTGCCGGATGGATACAGCTGTTAAGTATCATAAATTTTTGAGATTGAATTATCCAAATCCCAGTGATGCTGCTGAGGGTTTAACGCGTGGCTACCTAACTAAAGATGAATTTGATGCTGTAATACTGACGCATAAATTAAATGAATGTACCCCAAAGGAAACTCACTTGGGTTCCGAAATTGGTATTCATGGCATTGGAACTTACGATGTAATTTTTCGTAATCTTCCGTTTAGTTTTAACTGGACAAACGGCTCAATTGCAGTGAGCAACCAAAATGTAGATGAGTTGTACAAAGTTCTTAAAGTTGGTACTCCGGTTTCCATAACTTACTAAAGAGAGATTGTTGAACTTACGCTTGCTCAAAATATTTTTTCTTTTGATTCCAATTGTTGTGTGGTCTCAACAAAACCGGTATGAACTAACAACACTCGAGTTTACTGGAAACAAGTATATCTCTTCGGAAAATCTTGCAAGTGTAATTTACAGCAAACAGTCGCCCGGCTGGATTTCTCAATTTGTAAATAAATTTACAAGCATTGGCGGTAAAGCTATTTATTTTGATTCACTTCTCATTCGCTCTGACCTTGCTGTTCTCAAAACATATTACAAATCCAAAGGGTTTTTCAAAGCTAAAATCAGCTCTAAGTTTGAGCTTGATGAAAAAGGTAGAGAAGCTAAGCTTACGTATCTGATTGACGAAGGAACTCCGGTTTATTTTCACTCGATGACTATACGGGGATGTGAGCTGGTAGCGCTTGAGTTTCAGGCTGTTATTTGGGAAAACACCCGCGTTGACACAAACCGGATTTATGAAGATGCTGTTGTTGATGAGAGGAAAAATTTTGCGCTTACTTTCTTAAAGAATAATGGTTTTATGAATGCTTCTGTAGAGAAGCCCGATGTTACTATTGATACAATGAAGAACATTGCAGATATAGTAATTCGTTATAATACCGGTAAACGCTACAGAATTGCAGACTTGTACACTACAAAAACCGGGAAGGGAATGGATCTGGTAGCAGATTCCTTAATAAAAGAATTATCCGGATTGAAAAAAGGCAATTGGCACAGCAACTCAGATATACAACGCGCGCAAGTAAGATTGTACCGTACTAATCTTTTTGAATCTGTAGGTGTAATTGGCGTCATTACAGATACTGTGAATAATACGGTCCCGCTAAATATCAATGCTACAATTGGTTTGCTCAATGATCTTTCCCCCGAACTGATTATGAACAATGAGGACAACGTTTTTAATCTCGGTGCCGGAGTAAACTATAACCGTAAAAATTTTCTCGGCGGGGCGAGGAAACTTACAGTTGGGACTTCTATAGCGGCTCAGAACCTTTCTCAATTCATAAAGAATCCATCTTTTTCCGATACCACTTTTTACGGTTATGCCGATGCGCGAATTAGTTTAGAACAACCATTCCTTTTCGGGTTGCCAATTAATGTTAAACTTGAGTCCTACTACACTTTGCAAAGAAGATTGAATGAAGGGTATAACTCGGTTATATTTGGTTCCCGGCTTGGTTTCGATTTCGAATTACCGCCCAACGTTTACTTTAATACCCTTAGTACTTATCTAAACAATGAACGTTCGGAATATTCATACAAAAAAGAATA
Organism: Stygiobacter sp. RIFOXYC2_FULL_38_25; assembly: GCA_001803165.1. GTDB lineage: Bacteria > Bacteroidota > Ignavibacteria > Ignavibacteriales > Melioribacteraceae > Stygiobacter. Next base: position 450,239 of record MHAZ01000017.1, read on the forward strand.
TTTAATTGATCTCGCGAGCAAACTATATCAAGGTAGGAACGGATACTCGAAAGAAGTTGCAGATTCTGTTGCAACGGATTTTGTAGAAAACGATCTTAAATCCAGAAAGTTTGCCAGTACTAACGTAACACTGGGTACCAGCTTTGGGGCAAATAAAACCAACGATTTTCTTTATCCTACCAAAGGCTACTCTCTCTCCTTCTTGATTGAAGATGCAAACTCAATGGCTTATGTATTCAACAAACTCTTTGGAACTGATTTTAACCGTCCGCAAAGTATTAAAACAGTTGCTACAGCAGTCTGGTATCCAAATGTATATAACACAAAAACAGATGCACTCGGACTCAAATTTAAAGTTGGACAAATATTTACTTATCGCGGTAGCAAAGATGAAATACCGATAAGCCAGAGGCTATATGCCGGCGGTAGCAACTCCGTAAGAGGCTGGGGAACTCGTGATCGCGAACTCGTACCTGAAAATCAATTATTAAACTTAAGCAGCCTATCTCAGGACGATATTGAAGCTCTACTTGTGCGAAACGCAGCGACCGGCGGATTTTTCCTATTCGAAGGTTCTATTGAAACCCGCCATAAGTTTTTGGGAAATTTTGGAGCAACTCTTTTCATTGATTACGGCAAAACCTGGAATAATTATACAGAATTTCGTTTTGACCAAATTGCAGTTGCCGTTGGATTCGGCTTCCGTTTCTACTCAGAATTTATCCCATTCCGTCTTGATTTTGGCTTAAAAGCCTACAATCCGGCAGACCGGCGAAGTATGTTCAATAAACGCTTCTGGAATGAAGTTCTTCAGATTCACATAGGAATCGGCGAAGCCTTCTAATCTCCAATTTATTCTTTTTTAGCAGACCATTTTTAACTAAATTTGCCCTCACTTTTCCCGAGGTATTATGATTAGCAGCATGACCGGCTATGGCAAAGGTCTTGCAAAGAATGGTGATTTATCCGTAGAAGCTGAGATTAAAAGTCTCAACAGCCGCTATCTTGATTTATCCCTTCGTTTGCCAAAATTTTTACAGAACAAGGAGTTCGAGGTTCGCGAACGCGTTAAAAGTAAAATTAAACGGGGCAAAGTTTATCTCTCGGTTTCTGTTAAGAAAGGAGAGTTTGAAGAAAGATTTAATGAGATTGATCCGGCATCTGTAAAATTTGCTGTGGGTTTACTTAAAGATATTAAGAAATCGGCAAAACTAACCGACAAGATAAAGCTTAGTGATGTTCTGCTTTTTCAGAATATGCTTTTTAAGGATGATTCAGAACAAGCGAGTGAAGAATTTGGTCTGGTTTCAGAAGCTATTGATAAAGCAGTTTCCGAATTGAATAAAATGCGGGATGCTGAAGGAAGCGAACTTGAAAAAGATTTACGTAAACGTATCTTGATAATTGAAGAATCTCTAACAAAGATTGAAACGTCTGCCAGCATAACGGTAAAAGAATACTTTGAAAAATTGAAAGACCGTGCATTACAACTGGTTGGAGATTTAGCAAACAACAACGACAGATTAAACGTGGAGCTGGCGCTTCTTTCTGAAAGATCTGATGTTACTGAAGAGTGCGTAAGACTACGCAGCCATATTAAAATGTTTCTTGATACGCTTGAAAAATCCGAAGACGCCGGAAGAAGATTAAATTTTATTGTTCAGGAAATGAACAGAGAAGCGAACACAATTAACAGTAAGTCTCTTGCATCGGAAATATCTCACAGCGGAATAATGATTAAAGAAGAAATTGAGAAGATCCGGGAACAAATTCAAAATATTGAGTAAAAAGTGACAAAGAAAGAGGCTAAATTATTTGTGTTTGCCGCTCCAAGCGGTTCAGGTAAAACTACAATTGTAAAAGATGTTCTCAAAAATTATTGTGAGTTCGTTTTTTCGATTTCTGCAACTACCAGAAAGAAAAGACAAACGGAGACAGACGGAAAAGATTATTACTTCATTTCCGAATCCGATTTTCTTAATAAGATTGAAAGCAGTGAATTTGTAGAATGGGAAAGGTTTTACGATTACTATTACGGAACCTTGAAAAGCCAAATAGTAAGCAACATTAAAAATGGTTTACACACTGTTTTTGAAGTTGATGTTAAAGGCGCTGTTAAGATTAAAGAATGTTATCCAAATTCAATTTTAATATTTATAGCTCCGCCAAGTATTGAAGTACTGCGAAATAGATTGATTCAGCGGAATACCGAGACTGAAGAAGACTTAAAGAAAAGAATTGAACGCGCCGAAATGGAGCTTAGTTATAAAGACAAATTTGATTATGTTGTATCCAATGTTGATCTTGAAATAGCAAAAGAAGAAGTTAGAAAAATTATAGAAAATGTAATAAAGGAGAACTAATAATGGGAATCACACCATTAAGCTTAGCAAAAATCAAAGAGAACGCAACAAACCTTTATGAAGGAGTTGTTGTTGCAGCAAGACGTGCACGCAGACTCAATGATGAAACAAAACTCGAATTCAACACTCACCTCAGCACAATAACTGCCGGCAGAGAAGAAGAATTTGAAGACAGAGAAAATCCGGAACAATTAAAGTTATCTCTCGAATTCGAAAAAAGAGAAAAAGCACATATTCAGGCAATTAAAGAAGTGCGCGACGGAAAAATTGAATTTCGTTTCAAGGGCGAAAAATAAATTTCACCTTTTGTAATAAAAGCGGAGCGGCAAATTGTTTCTCCGCTTTTTTTATTGTGAGCAAGATTCGTAAATTCTGTCTGGCAAATCACACAATCCTAAGGATCTTACTAATTGGATAATTTGAAAAAAGAATTGATAGAAGTACTCAAGGATCAGCAATCTGTTTTTGGCGATATGCTGCTTGAAAAAGTTTCGTTTGATCTGCAGCCCAGAAAAGTTAAAGAACTAGCAGTGAAATTATCCACAGATAAAGTTGAAGAAGAAAAAGGGGAAAGCAGTTTATTCTTAGAAGAATTTCAGAAAACCGAAACTCTTACGGAATTAAACCAAATGATCTGCAACTGCCAGCTTTGCTCGCTTGGTAAGACGAGAACCAAATTTGTTTTTGGTGTTGGCAATCCTAATGCAGATGCAATGTTAATTGGCGAAGCGCCCGGTGCAGACGAGGACCAGCAAGGCGAACCTTTTGTTGGCAGAGCGGGCAAACTTCTTAATGATATTTTGAAGGCAATTAATTTTAAAAGAGAAGAAGTTTACATTGCCAACATTCTAAAATGCCGCCCGCCCGGAAACCGCGACCCTCAACCCGGTGAAATGGAAACATGCATGCCTTACCTGATGAAACAAATTGATTTGATCCAGCCAAAAGTTATTTTATGCCTTGGTAGAGTTGCTGCAAACGGATTGTTAAACAAAAAATTAACTCTTACAGCTCTTAGAGAAAACACTTACGAAATCAATGGAATAAAAGTAGTTGCTACTTATCATCCGGCGGCACTATTACGCAATCCTAACTGGAAACGCGGCTGCTGGGAAGATGTTAAGAAATTCAGAAAAATTTATGATGACCTGCCTACCGGCAGACAGGGTTAACGGCATAGAAATGGCAAAGCAATCAACAAGAAAAAACGCAGAACCAAATTATGATTTAGAGAAACTTAAATCATCGGCAAAACTTCCCCCTTCTGCCGTGGAAGTTGAAACAGCCGTACTCGGCGCTATGATGATTGATGAGGAAGCAGTTCCAAAAGCTGTGGAAATTCTTCGTCCCGATTCTTTCTATGATAAGAGAAATAAAATTATCTTCAGCGCAATATCCTCTTTGTACGAAAGCGGCGAGCCGATTGATACTGTTTCCGTTTATGAAGAATTAAAGAAAGCCGGAAGCATTGATGAAGTAGGCGGAGCTGCTTACATAGGCAAGCTTACGCAAGATGTTTCTTCTGCTGCAAATGTGGATTACCATTCTCGCGTGGTAATGGAAAAATGGATTTTACGCAGACTGATTTCTTCTTCGATGGATATTGCTTCTGCTGCTTACGAAGGAAGAGATGATGTTTTTGATTTGCTTGACGCTGCTGAAGCAAAAATTTTTCAAATCTCCGAAGAAGGAATTAAAGAGTCGTTTACTTCGATGGAGAAGGCTGTAAAAGAAGCTTGGGAGTTGATCGAAGCAATTCATGCTAAAAAGATTTCTACTTTTTCAGTTCCATCCGGATTTGTTGAGCTTGATGAATTACTCGGCGGATTCCAGAAATCAGATTTGATAATTATTGCAGCAAGGCCCTCTATGGGCAAATGCCTTGGTAAAGGCACAAATGTTTTAATGTACGATGGGACACTCAAGAAAGTTGAGGACATTTTAGTCGGAGACTTACTGATGGGGAATGACTCCACACCGCGAAAGGTTTTGTCCTTAGCTCGCGGAAAAGAAATGATGTATTGGATTCGTCAGCTACATGGTATAGACTATAGAGTTAATGAAAGTCATATTTTATCGCTAAAGAGAAGTCGAAACGAGGGTTTACATCAACACGGCAGTATCGTAAATATTGAGGTGCGGGAATATTTAAAGCAATCTTCGAAGTGGAAATCTTACTACAAGGGATATAAAACTGCAGTTGATTTTGAATATCAAGATGTGCCAATTGATCCTTACCTATTTGGTTTATGGCTCGGTGATGGAAAATCTGATTCATCAAGAATCTATACTCAAGATCAAGAAGTAGTAGAGTATTTAGAAGAATACGCTTCTTCTACTAACCAGAGAGTTTCTGTTTATAGTGAAAAGGAAAAATGTCCGGCATATACTATAACCGGCGGCATTTCTCAAAAATCTCGCGATAATTCCATTCAAGCAAAACTGCGAGCGCTTGATGTTCTTAACAATAAACATATTCCCCAAATCTATCTTTCAAATAACGCTTCAATCCGCTTACAATTACTAGCCGGCTTGATAGATAGTGATGGGCATGTAAATTCGAAATATGGAAGTACAATCGAAATTACTAGTAAATATGAACTCCTTGCGAAACAGATAAAATTTTTATGCGATACACTCGGTTACAGAACATCAATCCGAGAAAAGCGGGCAACAATTTCTTCAATTGGTTTCGAAAGTACAGTTTGGCGGGTTCGTTTCAATGGTAACGTTGATGAAATCCCCACAAAAATATTTCGCAAAAAGGGGAAGCAGTGGACTGATTATAGAGATTGGCAAGTTACCGGTATTACTGTAGAGCAAGATAAAGTTGATGATTATTATGGATTTGAGTTAGATGGAAATCATTTGTTTTTACTGGAAGATTGTTCGGTTACCCATAACACAGCTTTTGCTATGTCTGCCGCTAGAAACTCTGCAATGGACCATAACGTACCGATTGGTGTTTTCAGTTTGGAAATGGCTACGACTCAGTTAGTAACCCGTTTAATTTCTGCCGAAGCGAGAATCAACGCTCACAATTTGAGAACGGGAAAATTCAAAGCAGAAGACGGCGCAAAAGTTTCCCGCATTATCCACAGATTAAGCAAAGCCCCAATTTATATTGATGACACTCCGGGCATTTCGATTCTTGAGCTGCGCGCTAAAGCCCGCCGCTTGAAAAACGAAAAGAAAATAGGAATGATAATAGTTGATTACTTGCAGCTTATTAATCCTTCTTATAATCTCGATAGCCGTGAGCGTGAAATTTCTACAATCTCCCGTTCGTTAAAAGCTTTGGCAAAAGAATTAAACATTCCGGTCATTGCGCTTTCTCAGCTTAACCGCCAGGTCGAAACAAGAACTGATAAACGTCCCCAGCTTTCGGATTTACGCGAATCCGGTTCCATCGAACAGGATGCAGATGTTGTAATATTTTTAAATCGTCCGGAAGTTTACGGCATTACACAATTTACCGGCGGCGATATGAATGGTGAAACCACCGAAGGTATTGCAGAAATTATTATTGGCAAGCAGCGTAACGGTCCAATTGGCGAAGTACGAATGAGATTTATTAAAGATTACGCTCGCTTCGAAAATCTTGAACGGTTCAGAGTTATTCCGGAAAGTGCAGAACAAGCTCCGGTTGAAGAACCTCCATTCTAATTTATTAAGAATAATTCTTTAAGGACTATTATGAAAAAGATATCTAAAAATGTTTTATTCAGCTTTCAACTCTCTACTTTCGTCCTACGTTTTTCCTTTTTCGTTTTCCTTTTTCCATTTCTTATCTTTTCACAAGCTACATACACCCAGCAGGATGTGGACATCTGCAATTCAAAATTCAAATTGGCTGTTGATGCTAATCTTACTCAGAAGCCGATTAATGAAATCATAATAGAAATTGGAAAAAGCTTTATCGGTACGGAATATGTTGCAAACACATTGGAAAAAGGGGAACAAGAAAGTGTTGTGGTTAACTTAGCCGGATTAGACTGTTATACTTTTTTCGAATCCACTCTGGCGCTTTCCAGATGCGTAAAAAGCGGCAAAACAAGTTTCGAAGATTACCTAAAAGAGATTGAAAACCTGCGCTACCGCGGCGGAAAGATGAATGATTATCCATCACGCTTACATTATTTTTCCGATTGGCTATTTGATATGAACAAAAGAGAAATTGGAAAAGACATTACCAAATCTATTGGTGGCGAGCTGATTAAAAAGAAAATAAACTTTATGAGCACTCATACGGATTCTTACAAACGGTTAACAGAAAATCCAATGTTTATTGATCAGATTGCTATGACCGAAAGAGAAATATCCGGACGTGATTACTATTATATACCTCAAGCAAAGATTAAAGATGTTGAATCAAAAATTCAAAGCGGAGACATAATTGGAATTACTACCAACGTTGAAGGATTAGATATTGCCCATACCGGAATTGCAATCAGAATGGAAGATGGGAGAATACACTTTATGCACGCACCAATTGTGGGTAAGAAAGTTCAGATTACGGAAAAACCTCTTGCCGATTACATAGCCGGAAACAAGAAGCAAAATGGTATAATGGTTTTGAGGGCCAACTAAGAAACACGTTTGAGGGAAAATATTAATGCCAACACTAACATGGATTGGTAAACAAGCTGTAGAAAAACATCATCTCGAAATTCCTTACCGTTTATTGGAATATGACGAATCTCTTTCCGTTGGTGATTGGGAATCCATCCCTTCGGGAAAAGAAAACGGCAACTTGCTTGTGCAAGGAGACAACCTTCACGCGCTAAAAGCTCTTCTGCCTTATTATGCCGGTAAAGTTAAATGTATTTATATAGATCCTCCTTACAATACCGGTAATGAGGGTTGGAAATACAACGATAATGTAAATTCGCCGGAAATTAAGAAATGGTTGAATGAAGTTGTCGGACAAGAAGGTGAAGACCTTTCACGTCATGATAAATGGCTTTGCATGATGTATCCGAGATTGCAATTATTAAAAAAAGATGCTCAAAAAAAATGGAGCTATTTTTATTTCAATTGACGATAACGAACAAGCTAATCTAAAATTATTATTGGATGAAGTTTTTGGACCCAACAATTTTGTAACAAATATTATATGGGAAAAGAATTACTCGCCGAGAAATGATGCTCGTTATTTTTCTGCTGCTCACGATTTTATAATATGTTACGCAAAAAACAAAAACAGTTGGGTTAGAAATTTGTTGCCTCGATCAGAGAAACAGAATAAGTTTTACAAATTTGATGATGCTGATGGAAGAGGTCCTTGGAGACCAGATAATATTTTAGTGAAGACCTTTACCGAATCTGGCGTCTTCGGAATAATTAATCCAAATAGCGGCATAGAATATTATCCTCCCAAAGGTTCATGCTATAGAATTACTAAAACCAAAGCAGAGCAGTTACTATCTGAGAATAAAATATATTTCGGGAAAGATGGTCTTGGTAAACCTCAACTTAAAAGATATTTAGCAGAAGTAAAGCAAGGTCTTGTCCCCCAAACTATATGGAAGTATGAAGAAGTTGGTCATAATCAAGATGGCAAGAAAGAATTAAATGAGATGATTGAAGGAAACGTTTTCGATTCTCCTAAACCGGTTCGACTCTTAAAACAAATCATTAAACTAAGCACACATTCAAATGATATTATACTTGATTCTTTTTCTGGTAGCGGAACAACTGGTCAAGCTATCGTAGAATTAAATAAAGAAGACGGCGGCAATCGTAAGTTTATTCTTGTGGAACTGGAAGAAAAGATTGCGAAGGAAGTAACTGCTGAAAGATTGAAAAGAGTTGTAAATGGATATACTACTAATAAGCAGAATGGTAACGGCGATAAAGTAGAGGGACTTGGTGGCGGCTTCCGTTATTGCAATCTTGGTGAACCTCTCTTTGATAAGTTCGGCAATGTAAGGCAAGGTGTAAAATTCAAAGAACTTGCCCGTCATATTTTCTTTTCAGAAAATGGTGTTCCTCTTTCAGAAAAGGCTAAACTCAATACTCCGTTAATTGGCACATATAAAGGTGTTGCTTATTATTTATTGTTCAACGGAATCCTAGGTGATAAAACTGTAAACGGTGGCAACGTTCTTACAAGCAGAATTCTTGAATCACTTCCAAAACATAATTGTCCTAAAATTATTTTTGGTGAAAGCAACAGATTAAGCGCGGCACGGCTTAAAAAAGAAAATATTGTGTTCAAGCAAATTCCTTACGAAATAAAAACGAGCTGATTTGAGGTGAATCATGAAAAAGGAACTAATTGCCGAACTATTTGAAAAATTTGAAAGAGCCTGTTACATTTTTAATAATGTTGAATGCTGGAGTGCAAGAGAGCTGCAAGAAATTTTAAATTACACGAAATGGGATAATTTTCTAAATGTTATTGAAAAAGCGAAAAAAGGATGCATTAATGCTGGGGCAAATGAGAATGATCATTTTGCCGGTATCGGGAAAATGATCAATATTGGTAAAGGCGGCAAAAGAGAAGTTGATGATATTGCGCTTACAAGGTATGCTTGTTATTTAATAGCTCAAAACGGTGATCCAGCCAAAAATGAAATTGCATTTGCTCAAACCTACTTCGCTGTTCAGACACGTAAGCAAGAAATAATAGAAAAACGCCTGCTTGATATTGCACGGGTTTCAGCACGTGAAAAACTTTCAAAATCTGAGAAGAAACTTTCCGGAATTATTTACGAAAGAGGTGTTGATGAAAAAGGATTCGCAATTATCCGATCTAAAGGAGATGAAGCACTATTTGGCGGCAATAATACCCAGATGATGAAAAGAAAGTACAACATTCCGGAAGGTCGTCCTCTTGCAGATTTTTTACCCACACTTACAATTAAGGCAAAGGATTTTGCTACCGAGTTAACAAGCCATAACGTTATTGAAAAAGATTTGCAAGGATATAACCAGATATCCAATGAACATGTTGATAATAATCTTGCTGTTAGAAAAATTCTTAAAGAAAGAGACGTCCAGCCAGAATCACTTCCACCCGCAGAAGATGTTAAGAAAGTTAAGCGCAAACTGGAAAGTGAAGAGAAAAAAGTATCAAAAGATGTAAAAAAGTTAAAGGGCAAGGAGTCAAATAGAGACAAAAACTAAAGCCCGATTAAGGCTAGGTAAAAAGAGACTTGCTCAATTTACACCCGGCACAAGGCCGACTTTTACCTTAACGATTTAGTCTAATATCATGAAATAATATTTTTAAAATACTTAGTGCCTTAGAGCCTTGGTGGCAAAGTTCTTCCCGCCACAAGGACACGAAGACACAAAGGAAAAATCATGCTGAAAATCTACCAACAAAAAACTCTCGATGTTTTATCAAATTATTTGCATCGCTGTGCTATCTACAAAGATGTTAAACGCGCTTACGCTGAAACTACTCTAGAAGAATTTAAACAAGAAGGTATTTATAACGATGCCGGTTTTGCAAATATTCCTTATGTGTGCTTGCGCTTACCAACCGGCGGTGGAAAAACAATATTAGCTTCTCATTCTATACCTATCGCCTGTAAAGAATTATTGGCAAGAGATTTTTCTCTTGTAATTTGGCTTGTGCCAAGCAATGCAATTTTAGAGCAGACTTTTAATTGTCTTCAAGATAATAATCATCCATACCGTCAAGTATTGAATGAATACTTTAATGGCAATGTTGAAATTCTTAAAGTAGAAGATGCCCGCAGCATTTCCAAAGGCTCACTCCAATCAAACACAACGGTTATTATTTCTACTTTTGCTTCATGGCGTGTGGATAGAACCGAAGGCAGAAAAGTTTATGAAGAAAATGGAAATCTTTCATCTCACTTCGTAAACCTTAAGCCGGAACAGAAAGAGAAACTTGAAAAATTCAAAGAATCCAATCTGGAAATTCCTTCTTTAGCAAATGTTGTTTATCTAAACCATCCAATATTTATTATCGATGAAGCTCATAACGCAAGAACTGAACTAACATTCGAAGTTCTGAAAAGATTAAATCCCTCATGCATAGTTGAATTCACAGCGACACCAAAAACTAAAGGAAGTGATCGAAGCAATGTTCTTTATTCTGTTTCTGCCGCAGACTTAAAAGATGAAGACATGATCAAAATGCCTATCGAACTTTTAGCAATTCCAGATTGGCAAAAGACAATTTCTTCCGCTGTAAAAAAACAGCAAGAATTAGAACTGATTACAAAAGAAGAAGAAAAGAATTCCGGTGAATACATTCGCCCAATAGTTTTAATTCAAGCCCAACCCGATAGACAAGCAGAAAGCACCATCAATGTAGATGAAGTTAAAAAGTATCTTCTTACCACTTTACAAATTCCTCCGGAACAAGTTGCAGTTGCAACCGGAACCGAAAGAGGAATTGAAAACAAGGATCTTCTTTCCGAAACCGAACCGATTCGTTTCATAATTACCAAACAAGCTCTTAAAGAAGGTTGGGATTGTCCATTTGCTTATATCTTTTGTTCAGTGGCAAAAGTAAATTCAAGCAAAGATGTTGAGCAATTACTTGGTCGTGTTTTAAGAATGCCCAAAGTCCAGCGTAAAGAAAGGGAAGAGCTCAATCGCGCTTATGCTTTTGTTTCATCAGATAGTTTTATGAATACAGCAAAAAACTTAATGGATTCGCTTATCGATACTGGATTTACCTCTGTGGAAGCTTCGGAATTAATAGAGATTAGCCAAAAACAATTAAGCTTCGCTCCTTTGTTTGGCAATGCAAAGATTCCATTGTCTTCATCATTTGATGATTCAAAACTTTCTTCTGAATTAAAAAATAAAATTGTTTTTGATAAAGATGAAAAGACAATCATACTTCAAGAAACAATAACCGAATCTGAAAAAGAAGAATTAAAATCAATTGCTAAATCCGAAAGTGATAAAGAAGTAATCGAAAAAACTTTTCAAGAACTCAAATCATATTCTCATTCGGTTCAATCTCCATACAAACAAGGTAAAAAGTTTTCTGTCCCTCAGCTTCTAATTGATTTTGATGGGGAGTGGAGACCATTTGATGATGAAGTTTTGCTTCTTGCGGATTGGAACCTATCTAAATGTGACTCCAATATTTCCGATGCTGAATTACCAATTAAAGTTGACGCCGGGCAAAAGGGATTGATAGATGTAGATTCTCAAGGAAATGTTTACACTTACGATGCTCAAACCATTCAAGAAGAACTTACCAGTATAATCGTTTCCAGCACTATGGATAAAGATGGCTTAGTTCAATGGCTTGTCAAAGAATGTAGGCATCAATCAATTTCTTATTCACAGATTATTGTTTTTATAACCAACTGTTTGGAAAACTTAATAACCTCGCGTAATCTTTCAATCGAGCAGCTTGTTTTCATTCGTTTCAGATTAAGAGATGCATTTCGTGCAAAAATAAAGCACCATTTTGCAGAGGGTAAGAAACATGGTTTCCAAACTTATCTTTTCTCACAACCTGGTGTAGTCAAAGAAAAGCTAAGCAGATTTTCAGTTGGTCAAGATTTCGAATTTTCCGATTCCTATTTCCCAAATAATGATTACACCGGTTCTTTTAGATTCTCACATCATTTTTATACCCGCATTGGTGAAATGAATAATGAAGAAGCCGAATGCGCTATGAACATTGATATAAATCCAAATGTAGAATTCTGGATAAGAAATTTGGAACGGCAAGAGTTTCATTCTTTTTGGCTGCAAACTCCAACAGATAAATTCTACCCGGATTTTATTGTTAAACTGAAAGATGGAACTATTGTTATCATTGAATACAAAGGTGGTCATATTTCAGATTCTTCGGATACCAAAGAAAAAACCATGATTGGAGATTTCTATGCTGCTATAAGCAACGGCAAATGCATATTTAGAATGATAGTTAATAAAGACTGGAAAACGTTGAATTATGTCTTAAATAAATGATGAATGATCATGTTATTTCATCAAGCCCAAAAGCGTCTTCACATTCTCTAAATCTTCTAACTGCCTTTTACCTTTCTGCTTTTCAAGAAACACTGCAACTTTTTCAAACTAATAATATTGGTAAATCATTTCAAGTTAGTTTCACTTTTACAAAGTGATCGTTGTGGTCAGCGCAGTTACCTGCTAAATGGATTAAGCTGTTTATTAGTAGGCTCTTCTTTTCCGAAGTGTGTTATCTTCACATTTTTAACGACTAAAAAGCAAATTAGTATTGTAAGCAATATGAGGATGATTTTTAAAAACACATAATTTGATTTGGCTTTCCTAGTAGCTGCTTTTGTTTCGTGCTGCGGTAAATAGTTAGGGTAGAAATTTAGAGACGGAATTGAATCGAGTCTTTTAATTAAAACTTCACAACTCTTGGGACGGTCCCTAGGTTGTTTTTGTAATGAATCGTTTACTAGACTAATAAAAGATTGGGGAAGATCGGAACGCCAATTTTCAAGAGGCGCATGAACATCCATTATATGTGCTTGCAATACTTTAAAGTCGTTTGGCAGATAAAATGGCGGGTAGCCGGTAACCATCTCGTAAGCAGTGCAGCCAATTGAATAGATATCGGAATGGTGCGACAGATGCTCTCCTTTGATTTGCTCCGGACTCATATAAAACGCTGTACCAATGATATTTGAGGCAGTGCTGTTGGGTCTTGAATCGGAGAAAGATTTTGCAATTCCGAAGTCCGCAATTTTAACTACACCATCTTTTCTAATAATAATATTGGAAGGTTTAATATCGCGGTGGACGAAGCCAAATGAATGAGCAAAATTCAAACCTGCTAATGCCTGTCTCAGAATTTCTTTCGTCTTTGCAAAATCTAATCGAGAACATCTTTTTAGTAATTGGCTTAGACTCTCACCCTCAACATATTCCATAACAATCCCTACAGAAGAGGAGATTTTAATCAAATCCAAAACTGCGATAATGTTGGGATGCAAAAGCTTTGCCTGATTTCTAGCTTCTTTCTTAAATCTCTGAAGTGAAATTAGAGAATGGCTGATTCTTGGATGGATAACTTTGATGGCAACAAAACGGTCCAGCTTTTGATCATAAGCTTTGTAAACAAACGCCATTCCGCCTTCACCTATAATCGAAATAAAGTTGAAGCCGTCAATCGTTTTCCCAATCAGTTCATTCATACAAACATTCTTTTTAAAACATTATTTACAAAGACTCAAAAGCGTTTTCACGTTTTCTAAATCTTCAAGCTGCTCTTTGCCTTTCGGCGTTTCAAGAATCATTGCAACTTTTTCAAGCTTCTTGTCATTCATTATATTGGTAAAACCCTCCAAGCCAATTTCACCTTTGCCAATATGATCATGGCGGTCAACGCGGCTTCCAAGCGCTTTCTTGCTGTCGTTCATGTGAATACATTTTAGCAAATCTAATCCAATCACGTCGTCAAATTCTTTCATAACTTTTTTGTACTGCTTTGGGTCTTTGATGTCATATCCGGCAGCGTAAATATGCGCCGTATCTATACAGACGCACATTCTTTCCTTTTCATCCACAAGCTCAATAATTTTAGCAAGCTGTTCAAACTTATATCCAATGGCGTTTCCTTGTCCCGCTGTTGCTTCCAACATACTTTTAACTTTATAACCTTTCGTCTGCTGATGAACTATGTTTAGCGACTCGGCGATTTTTTTAATTCCTTCTTCTTCGCCTGCACCGCCGTGAGAGCCGGGATGAAAATTCATAAAGGGAACTCCAAGAATTTCGCATCGGTCAAGTTCATCTTTAAACGCGATTAATGATTTTTCCAAGTTCTCCGGGATGACTGCACAAAGATTAATCAAATATGAATCGTGAGAGACTACGACTTTTACATTTGATTGAGCAAGCTTCTCTCTAAATTCAGTTATCTCTTTTCCCGAGAGCGGTTTTGAAGTCCAGCGGTTATTGTTTCTTGTGAATATTTGAATTGCAGTAAAGCCAAATTCATCTGCTTTCGAAATAGCGGAACCGACCCCGCCTTCAACAAAAACGTGAGCGCCGAGTAGATGTTTCATTTGTCCCTCTTCCATTCTTTTTGATTTTTCTTGATCATGATCTTACTCTTATCTTAATCTTAATCTATTCTTAACATGTAAAACTACTTTCAAGTTCAAGAAGTTAGCTTTCGATCAAGTTTATTATAAACAATCTTGATTGTATAATTGCGTACACAATTTATTGTTTGGAAAGTAAACATGAAAATCTTTATTACCGGCGGCAGCGGTTTAATTGGTCAATATCTTAATGTTGGGTTAAGCAAATCTCACGAAATTCTGACCCAATATTACAAACACATAGGGAATTGCGGCGATTACAACTCAGTTCAGTTCGCTATAAATGATTACAAAACACTTGAAAGTACATTCAAAACTTTCAACCCGGAAATTGTAATTCACACAGCGGCAATTTCAAACGCAGAAAGAGCAGACAAACTTCCTGCTGACGAAGTTTATGATGTAAATGTTAACGCTACAAAATATATAGCTGAGTTGTGCAATACTCACAATGCTAAACTAATTTACACTTCTTCAGATTTGGTTTACGCCGGATACCGGGGATCATATTTAACGGAAGAATCAAAGCTGATTCCAATTTCTTTATACGCTGAAACAAAACTAATGGGAGAAGTGAAAGTCCGGGAAACATTGACTAATCATATTATTCTAAGAGTGGCTTTGCAATTTGGCTTCGGACTCAATCATTCCCGTTCTCATTTCCAGTTTATTTATGATGAACTAAAAAATGAAAGAAAAGTAAAATTGTTCTCTGATCAATATCGCTCTGTACTTTCCCTAAAGGAATCAGCAAGGATGATTGCAGAACTAATAACTAAAGATGTAAGCGGAGAGATGCTAAACTTTGGCGGGACGGAGAGAGTTTCTCGTTATGATCTCGGCAAAGAAATTTGCCGTGTTTGCAACTTCGATGAAAGCTTAATTGAACCGGTTACAATGGAAAGGGTTAATGCAACTTATAAAGTTGCAGATGTCTCGATGAACATTGATAAATTAAAAAAACTCGGTATCGAGCCCAAATCACTCGGCGATTCAATGCAAGAATTATTAACAAGATAAAGATGAGATTCTCACGAAGGTAGATATCGCATAATTAATATTTTGATAGTAAATAGACCGCAGATGACGCGGATTTAACAGATTAACACTGATATATTTTTGATTCATTAATTATGCGACAGCTGCCGAAGTGATGCCTTTGGCATTCTTCCGCCGTTGGCGGAATCAGAATGACAAAGATTATCTTCGTTCTTCCAGTTTCTTTTTCAGCAATTCATTAACAATCTGCGGATTAGCTTTGCCTTTGGTTTCCCGCATAATCTGTCCTACAAAAAATCCAATAGCCTTTTCTTTGCCGCCAAGGTAATCTTGTACATCTTTTGGGTTGGCATCAAGAATTTTTGTGATTGCACTTTCTAATTCTGAAGTGTCGGAAATCTGAACGAGGTTTTTCTCCTTAACAATTACTTCCGGATCTTTTTCGCTTAAAATCATTTCCGGAAAAACTTCTTTAGCAATTTTACCGCTGATAGTATTCTTACTTATAAGAGAAACAAGCTTACCAAGATTCTGAGGCGTAACAGAAAAATCTTTAACGGAAATCTTTTGTTCGTTTACAGTTTTTAGCACATCGGTCATAACCCAATTGCTTGCGGTTTTGTAATCATCGGTTTCTGTTAAAACTTGTTCGTAATAATCTGCAAGCTCACGGGACGAGGTTAGTATCTGCGCATCGTAAACCGGCAATTTGTACTGAGATACAAAACGTTCTCTGCGAGCATCCGGTAATTCCGGAAGAGATGAAAGAATTTCGTTACGCCATTTTTCATCAACAATAACGGGCATCAAATCGGGGTCGGGGAAGTAACGGTAATCATGCGCTTCTTCTTTTGTCCTCATAGGAAATATTTGGTTTAACTCAGCGTTCCAGAGCAGTGTCTGCTGGATTATCTTTCCGCCATCTTCAATTATATCAATCTGTCTTTCAATCTCATACTCAATTGCTTTTTCAACGTTACGGAAGCTGTTCATGTTTTTCACTTCGGCTTTAGTTCCAAGCTTGGTTTCACCTTTTAAGCGGATGCTTATGTTAGCATCGCAGCGAAGTGAACCTTCTTCCATGTTGCCATCACAAATGCCAAGATAAAGAAGCACTTGTTTTAATTTGTTAAGGTATAGAACCGCTTCTTCGGCGCTTCTCATATCCGGCTCACTAACAATCTCCATCAGCGGTGTTCCGGTACGGTTCAAATCAATCATTGTATCATCGCCTAAATCATGGATTGATTTGCCCGCATCTTCTTCCATGTGAATTCTTGTAACGCCAATATCTTTTTTTGAACCATCCTTAAATTCAATCGTAACTTTTCCAAATTCACAAATTGGTTCTTCGTACTGAGAGATTTGATAACCTTTCGGCAAATCGGGATAGAAATAATTCTTTCTGGCAAAAACAGATTTTTCGTTGATGCGGCAGTCCGTCGCGAGTCCCATTAAGACAGTGTATTCAACCACTTTTTTGTTTAGAACCGGAAGGACTCCGGGATGACCGAGACACACCGGACATACATTTGAATTTGGCAATGAACCAAATTTAGTTGAGCATCCGCAAAATATTTTTGTATCTGTTAGCAACTGAGCGTGAACTTCAAGCCCAATTACCGCTTCGTACTTTGGATTCATAATAGAATTGTAGATTTGTTGCGGCGAATATAATTATTTCCGAAAGGGAAACGAAGCACCGCCAAATAATTATCAGTTCCCGCCACCCTGGTCGTGGCATTCGCCAACATCTTTGCCTACTACTTTTACATTTTCTTGAAGCTCTACAACAGCAGCCTCGTTCCATGTGCTTCCGTTTAGAATTTCGAAAATGTATCTCGTTCCACTTATCTGGTAATATAATTGTTTCTTTTGCCCGCCTGCTATGCGTGTAACAACTAAAGTTCGTTTCATGGTCGAAGATAAATCTTGCCCGATTTGTGCGGTTAAAATATTTGCCGGTAAGGTGGTAGATACAATTTTAGCTCCAAGTGTTACTTCGTAAACTGCTTTGTCGGAACGGCAGTCTGCTATAGCGGATGTCGGTTTTAACGAATCATTATAAGCGACAGTTCGGTATCTGATGTTTTGAAGCGGTACGTAAAAATAAACGTAACTAAAATGATTGAGTGGAACTGTTACTGAGTTACCTGAACTTGTTACACCGGAAAGTTCTTCATTACCACTGGACGTAATTGAAACTGCTTTTATGATGGATGGATTGATTCCTGAAATGCCTACCGGAACTTGAAGAGTTGCCTGCGAAGTAAAGTTTAAACCATTTGGCTCCAGAGATAACGCTTCAATAATAAATCGGTCATTCATTTGAACCGGAATTCCCGAGCCGAGAACTTGTGTAATGCTTATGTCCGTATTCTGCGAAAGAGCATTCGCCGGAATTTGTAACACACGGTTGGTGTTTAAACCAACTGTTCCGCCGGTAGCGGCATTAATTGTAACGGGAGCTTCTTTCTTAAAAAGTTTTAACGAAATAAAAGTGGAGACATCTTTCTTGATTACAATAGTTCTTGTTATGCCAATATAACCGGCTTTATTAGCCGTTAATTGGTAAGAGCCAACATTAATTTCGGCACCATAATTAAAATTACCATTTGCATCAGTCTGTTTTGTTACGCCATTCAAACTAACATTCACACCGGAAAGCGCTCCGCCGGTTGCTTCCTCCGAAACAATTCCGTTGATGACAGCAGCATCAGCACTGCTGGTTTTAGTTTCGTCGGTGGGGTTTTCTTTTTGTAAATCACAGCTTATAACGGCGAGAAGCGTTAAAGTAAGAAGTACGAAAAATCTAATTTCATTCTTCATGGCTGCAAAGATATTTGTTAGGGTTATTAGCAATATACCCTAATTTTTTACAATTCCGAATATTAAAGTGTTGTTTACTTTTAACCTCAATTTCCTCATCTTTGAAAAAATATTTGAGGGTTCAATGAATTTAGATGTTTTGGTTTTTGCCGCTCATCCCGATGATGCGGAACTTTCTATGGGCGGAACAATTGCTAAACTTGCAATGCGCGGTTATAAAGTTGGAATTATAGATTTAACTAAGGGGGAACTTGGCACACGTGGAAATGCCGAAACAAGAAAGCTCGAAGCTGAGAAAGCTTCGGAAATACTATCTGTTGCTCATCGCGAGAATCTTGGCTTGAAAGACGGTTCAATAAAATTCAATGATGATTATTTGAAAAAAATCATCGTGAAAATTAGAAAGCATCAACCAAAACTTATTTTCGCACCTTACTTCAACGACCGCCATCCTGATCATATTGGCGCTAGCCAGCTTGTTAAAGAAGCATTTTTCTTTTCGGGCTTGCCTAAGATTGAAACAGAAGACAATGAACGGATACAAATTCCTTACCGTCCGCAGAAACTTTTTTATTACATGCAGACTTACGAATTCAAACCTTCTTTCATTTATGATATAAGCGAAACTTTTGAAAATAAAATGAAAGCGGTCTTTGCTTACGGCACTCAGTTTCATAATCCGGAAAGTAAAGAGCCGGAGACGTTTATCAGTCAGCCAATTTTTATTCAGTTTCTTGAAGCGCGGGCAAAATATTTTGGTTTTAAAATTGGCAAGAATTACGGCGAAGCATTCTTTAGCGAAGAAGAACTGGAATTAGATATTTCCGGTTTGCTGAAAAAGAAATAAACCAGTTCTGAATTGTTAATAAACCGTTGTCCGAAGGACTCCTTGGGAGAAACGGTTTATTCTAGATTAACAGATTCAGTAACCCACGACTTAAGTCGTGGGTTAAAAAGTCACTAGAATACCTAAACTGTTTTAACAGTTTGCTAGATTGAGATTTTTAATTCATTCAGTGGTTAATAAAATTATTAACTCTTAGAGGCAGTAAATGTTTAAGCGGCAATCATTAAAGAAAAACTTGTTTGGCTTGCTTCTCGGAGTTCTATGTTTCGCCGCGATTGTTCTTTTTGCGGATTTAGGCGCTGAATATCAAAACGCAAAATTAGTTGCCGCTGTAACAATATTGATGGGTGTTTTGTGGATTACCGAAGCCATTCCGTTAGCTGCTACATCCTTTATTCCCCTCATACTTTTTCCTTTGCTCGGAATTGATTCCGGAGCTAAAACTGCTCAAGCTTATATGAACTCTACTATATTCTTATTTCTTGGCGGAATGATAATAGCGGTAGCTATCGAGAAGTGGAATCTGCACAAACGCATTGCGCTAAATGTAATTTCAATTTTTGGAACTACACCTTCCCGCATTGTTCTTGGATTTATGATTGCTACCGCATTTATTTCTATGTGGATCAACAACACGTCCACCACACTAATGATATTGCCGATTGGTTTGGCGGTATTGTTGAAAGTGGAAGAATCTTTTGGAAAGCAAAAAGCGGAAGCCTTCGCTAAAACAATAATGCTTGGAATTGCTTACGCAAGTTCTATTGGCGGAATTGCTACCTTAATTGGAACAGCGCCCAATATGGTTTTTCAAAGAGTTTATAAAATTTCATTTCCAAATACTGCGGAAATAAACTTTGGCGAATGGATGAAATATGCAATCCCCATTTCGATAGTCATGTTAATTTTTACTTGGTTCTTGCTGACGAAAGTTTTGTTCAAAGTTTCTGATAAGTTTGAGATAGACAAAAATATTATCCATGATGAAAAAAAACATCTAGGCAAAATTTCCTATGAAGAAAAAATTATATCGCTGCTATTCTTTGTTACATGTTTGCTCTGGATATTCCGCGTTGATCTAAATTTGGAATGGATCGTCATTCCCGGCTGGTCAAATCTATTTCCTAAATTCGATTTTATTGATGACGGAACAATAGCAATTACAATGGCAACTTTATTGTTTGTGCTTCCTTCCAAAAACGGTAACGAGGAAAATTCGTTCTTGCTGAATCACTCTTCGCTAAAAAAAATCCCATGGGACATAATTATACTTTTCGGCGGCGGGTTTGCTATTGCAGATGGATTTGTTTCTAGCGGACTTTCAAAACTTATTGGGGAAAAGCTTGCAGTTATTTCCGGAGTAAACATTGTTGTTCTTATTGCAATAATTTGTTTTGCAGTTACCGCACTTTCTGAAATCGCATCCAACACAGCAACCGCGCAAATAATCTTGCCGATACTTGCTTCAATCAGCGTTCAAATGAATATTAACCCAATTATATTAATGATTCCCGCCACAATTGCTGCGTCATTCGGGTTTATGCTGCCGGTAGGTACACCACCAAACGCAATTGTCTTTGGCAGCGAACGTCTGCATGTAATTGATATGGTGAAAAGCGGCGTGTTGATTGATCTTATTAGTGTTTTGGTAATTACTTTTTTTGCTTGGTTTTTCTTTCTTTAATTCTGCATCCTTTTTTCGTGGTATGCATCAAACTGAATAAAAAATGGAGAGGTCATGGCTTACTATAATTCTAAAGTTGTTAACTACACCTATGATGAAGCGATAACAAAAGTTACAGAAGAATTGAAGAAAGAAGGTTTCGGCATTCTTACTGAAATTGATGTTAAAGAAACTCTCAAGAAAAAACTTGATGTTGATTTTCGGCGCTATAAAATTCTAGGCGCTTGCAATCCGCCATTTGCATATAAAGCTCTACAGGCAGAAGAGAATCTAGGTGTTCTTCTTCCTTGCAATATTGTTGTACAAGAAAAAACAGATAGTACAATACAAGTAAGCGTAATTAATCCTTTGGAATCTATGCAAGCAGTCCAGAATGAAGCTTTAGGCGAAGTTGCTATTGAGGTCTCTGCGAAATTGAAAAAGGTATTGGAAAATCTGTGAGAATAGTGCCAGAGTTCCAGAAGTCTATTGTCATTCTGAGTCCCGTTTTTAGGGACGAAGAATCTCTCTTCAATAATCGTGAGAGATTCTTCTCCAAAGGAGTCCTTCGGACACTTCGTTCAGAATGACAAATCTTTAGCTACTCTTCGTTGATAGTTACTTCAATCATCTGGTCGCCTTGTTCAATGGAATCAACTACATCCAAACCATTCATTACTTTTCCGAAGACAGTGTGCTTGCCGTTTAAGTGAGGCTGAGGAGAATGTGTAATGAAAAACTGGCTTCCGTTTGTTCCCGGTCCGGCATTAGCCATAGACATTACACCGCGCTCATGCTTTAGCGGATTGTTCATGAATTCATCTTCAAATTTATAACCTGGACCACCGCGTCCCGTACCGGTTGGGTCTCCGCCTTGAATTACAAAATCTTCAATCACGCGGTGGAAAGAAACGCCATCGTAAAATCCTTCTTTAGCAAGAAAGACAAAATTGTTAACCGTTACCGGTGCGTGTTCGGGATATAACTTCATCTCGATCATACCTTTGCTGGTATTTATCATAGCCGTGTAGCTTTTCTTAACATCAATTTGCATTTCCGGCTTTGTACTCCATTGTTTTGCTGCCATGTGTTCTCCTTTATAGTGCCTAAGTTTCTGAGCAGCTAAGTACCAGAGTTCCTTAGTGCCTTAGTTTATTGAAAATATTTTCAAAGCAAAATTAATAATTTACCTTACGCAAAAAAGAAAAGATTTGCCACGAAGACTCGAAGACACTAGGATTGCACAAAGAATACATAAATTTTATTGGATTTTGTGCCTTGGTGTCCTGGTGGCTAAGTTTTTTCAAGCAGTTGCGTAAGGTGAGTTAATAATCAAACTCGATTCAGAGATAAGTTGGTAAGAAAATTCAATTGCAACATTTCTGTTTATATGTTCAGTCTAGAAAAACAAAGCGCCTTTGCTTTTGCTCAGGCACTTAGGAACTTTGGCACTAAGTGACTCTAACGCCCCTCAGTTACTATCTAGTCAACTTCTTGTACTTCACTCTATGCGGAACATCTGCATCTTTGCCAAGCCGCTGGCGTCTGTTCTCCTGGTAATCCGAGAAGTTTCCTTCAAACCAAACAACTTGACTGTCACCTTCGAACGAGAGAATGTGAGTACAAATTCTATCTAAGAACCAGCGGTCGTGGGAAATAACCACAGCGCAGCCGGCAAAGTTTAGCAAACCTTCTTCAAGCGCGCGCATCGTGTTTACATCAAGATCGTTTGTTGGCTCATCAAGCAAGATTACGTTTGCAGCCTGGCGTAACGCAATTGCAAGGTGAACACGGTTGCGCTCTCCGCCGCTTAACACACCAACTTTTTTCTGCTGATCGCCGCCGGTGAAATTAAACTGTCCGCAATATGCGCGCGAGTTTTGCTCTCTGCTTCCAAGCTGAATAATATCATTGCCGCCGCTGATCATTTCCCAAACTGATTTATCCGGATCGAGCGACTCGCGGCTCTGATCTACATAAGCTAGCTTAACAGTATCACCAACTTTGAATGAACCGGCATCCGGTGTTTCTTGTCCTACAATCATTCTGAACAAAGTTGTTTTGCCGGCGCCGTTTGGACCAATTACGCCAACAATTCCGCCAGGAGGAAGTTTGAAACTTAGATTCTCAAAAAGAACTTTATCGCCGTAAGCCTTAGAGATATTCTCCGCTTCGATTACAACATTGCCTAAACGCGGTCCCGGCGGAATGTAAAGCTCTAAATCTTTTTGGCGCTTCTCGCTTTCTTCGGCAAGCATTTCTTCATAAGAAGTAATTCTCGCTTTCGATTTTGCCTGTCTTGCGCGGGGCGACATTTTGATCCATTCAAATTCTCTTGCTAAAGTTTTCTGGCGCTCTGTTTCTCTCTTTTCTTCTTGAAGCAGTCTTTGCTGTTTCTGCTCAAGCCATGAAGAATAATTTCCTTTCCAAGGAATTCCTCCGCCACGGTCTAATTCTAAAATCCATCCGGCAACATTATCTAAGAAATATCTATCGTGTGTTACCGCAATTACAGTTCCGGGATAGCGATTTAGTTCCGCTTCAAGCCATAAAACTGTTTCAGCATCAAGATGGTTTGTTGGCTCATCAAGAAGAAGAATATCAGGATTCTTGAGTAGAAGTCTGCAAAGCGCAACGCGTCTGCGCTCACCGCCGGAAAGAACTTTTACCAAAGTATCTCCGGGAGGACAGTTGAGAACATCCATTGCGAGATCAAGTTTGGAATCCAAATCCCACGCATTCATGGAATCGAGTTTATCCTGAACTTTGCCCTGGCGTTCGAGGAGATCGTTCATTTCATCATCGCTCATCGGCTCGGCAAACTTTGCGTTTATTTCATCGTACTCTGCAAGCACAT
The DNA here is from genome assembly GCA_001803165.1 of Stygiobacter sp. RIFOXYC2_FULL_38_25. GTDB lineage: Bacteria > Bacteroidota > Ignavibacteria > Ignavibacteriales > Melioribacteraceae > Stygiobacter. Next base: position 473,829 of record MHAZ01000017.1, read on the forward strand.
CAACAACTTCTTGCACACCTTCTTGAACAATTTCTTTAACAGTTTTCTCGTCATCAAGATGAGGCTCTTGTTCTAATATTCCCACTGTAAAGCCGGGGGAGATTGCAGTCTCGCCGTTAAAGTCTTTATCTGTTCCGGCAAGAATGCGAAGCAGAGAAGTTTTACCCGAGCCGTTAAAGCCAAGCACGCCAATCTTTGCGCTGTAGAAATATGAGAGATATATGTTTTTTAATACAGCTTTTTGATTGTAGTACTTACTCACCCCAATCATTGAATAAATTACTTTATTAATTTCTGGTGATGCCACCTTTACTCCGGTATAATTGATTTTTTATGTTGCAAGCATAAAGATTTTTCGGGAATTATACTTTATCAATAGATAACCTAAAACAATATTCAATTTCAGATTGACATTATTAGCAAGGATTTCGAAACGGTAAAAATTATTTTAGTAAAAGAATCTTGCGAGTTTTTGAAAATATTTTGTTCGAAAAAGCATCAGAGCTAGTTAATCGAACAAAATAAATTCCGCTATTCATATTTGATGCATCCCAAGATGTAGTATGATATCCCTCTCCATAAAACCCTTTTGCTATTTGAGCAACTTGTTGACCTAAAAGATTGTAAACAATTAGTGACACTTGAGCTGGTTTTGGTAAACCGAAACTAATGATAGTACTTGAATTGAATGGATTTGGATATGGTCGTTCCAGTATTAAAGAAGAGGGAAAAGAGTTTGAATTCTTTTCTTCCACAATTCCAACAAGTAAATCCGTTGCTATATTCTCTATAAATGCAGCAGCAGAGCGTGTTATGTCTGTAATGTATTCCGGGTTTAAGGTTGACCATAAATCACTAGTTCTATGGTAGTTGGGCTGTATTCTAGAGCCAGACCCTTGTCCTTCCATTAATCCTAGTATTGGAATCCCTTTCTTTACAAAACCGGCTGTGTTGGAAGGTGTTACATCCTTCCAACCAAAAAGATTAAGAGGAATATGTGTTGAAGCAAGAATATTTTTATAATTATTAAAGAGCTTCGCAGAAGTATCACCACCATAGTAGGACATTGTTACAGAGCCTGGATAAAGATAATCATTACCTACCATATCAAAATCAAATACAAGGCGGCATGTATTCGGCTGATTGAGTAAAGTTGTTCCAAGGTTAGAACTTCCTTTACTAAAGCCGAGTTCTTCATCAGGCACGGTTGCAAACTTTATTGTTATTGGTAAAGGATTCTTACTGAATACACGGGCTAGCTCTAATAAAACTGCTATTCCACTTCCATCATCATCTGCGCCTGGTGCTTGAAGCCAAAGAGTAGGGGATGAATTTAGTGTACAATCGGAATGAGCTGTTAATAATATATATTGTTCGGGTTTCTTGGTTCCGTCTATTGTTGCTATAACGTTTCGCAGAAAAGGCAGAGTATTATCCGTCCACAGACTTCCTCCACTCGAAGTTTGCTTTTTAGAAACCTCATTTCCAACCAACAAACCATCATCCTTGTTGTAAAACAAAAAATCGTTTACGGTCTTTGGACTTTCTACATGAGACAAAAATTTCCACGTTCTTCCACCATCTGAAGTATGGAAAAATTCTTTATATGTTGAATATATCCACCCGTTTAATTCGTCATTGAAGAAAATTTGTGTAGCTGAAGACCCTTCATCAAAAACACTCTTTTCCCATAAATCGCCCCCAGTATCAGTCAAATAAACTTCACCGCCCGAAGTAGCACACCATGCATTCATAGAATCTGTTGAGCAAATTGTGTTAATCTGATTTTTGAAATTCCTTACTACAATAGTCCATTTTTTCCCGCCATCCTTACTTTCGAACATTCTTCCTAATGACGGCAAAACATTATCGTACCCAACAACTACAACATGATTATTGCTTAGAAAAACACCTTGCAAAAGTGTTGATTCATCATCAATTGTAATTCTTGACCAGGTTGTTCCAAAGTCGGAGCTACGCCATATTGCACCGTTGTAACTAATTGCAATTAAAATTCCGCTTGGAGAAGTAATAAAATCTAACATTTGTCCTATTGCTGCTGATTTTTTTAACCATGTTTCTCCAGCATCTGTAGTAACAACCAAAGTTCCAGTTCTACCAATCGCCACAACAGTGTCTTTATTCAAAGCTTGAATAAAATCAAGTCTATCTGTTAACGGTATTCCGGAATTTAACCGGGATTCCCAATCAGCATTGGAATTTTCTAAGCTAAAAACTTCGCCCCAATCTGTGCAAAGCCACAAAGGAAATTTTGTACCTGGAGTTATTGTTATACTTGTAAAATTTAGTTGAGGATTATCATATTTGCCATGGAAATGAGAATTCTCAACATATAGTCCCCTCTGTTTAAACTTCTGTGAGATATAATCTGAGGCTACGCGGTTGCCTGTAGTTAAAATTGTTCTTGTCTCTATCCTATAAATTTTATTGTTAAGCGTAATAGGAATTGCTCCCGTTAGTTCTTTTAAAGTTAGCATTATTGAATCCGTAGAAACTTCAGATAGGATTGAATTACTTTGAGCAAATAAATATGATGGTTGAACGAGAAAGGAAAAAAGAAAAAGAATTTTTGCTATACTTTTCATTGTACCTTCAATTCCTATTTATAAAGTACCACAAAACAGAAAAGATGTAAATAGCGGGCGGTAGCTGGTTGGTTTTGTTGTTGGTCTATGTACCCACCCCACTTTCCCCTCCGGCGGAGGGGATTACACGTCAAAGATTTAAAGTCTCCCCTCCATAGGAGGGGACGGAAGGGGTGGGTAGAAAATGCTACAATGCAAAACCAAACTAACTATTCTCATCAATCCATTTCTCAATGGCTTTAACCACGCCGTCCAAATCATACCGCACTACTTCATCGTCAAAACGAAGAAAGCGTACGCCGAGAGATTCCAACTTCTTTTGCCTTTCGTGATCATACTTTTCATTTCCAATATGACTTTCGCCATCAATCTCAATAGCCAATTGTAAATCTTTGCAATAGAAATCAACAATGTAATTATCAATTGGGCGCTGACGGTCAAAGTCGTAGCCGCGCATTTGTTTTTTCTTAAGATGATTCCAAAGAAAGATTTCCGTCTGTGTGCTGTTGTTTCGCAGCTTACGCGCAAATTCTTTTAAGTGCGGATTGTATGGAATGATTTTACGTCTCATGCGTTGCAACTTACCCAAAACAGAAAAGATGTAAATAGTAGAAAGGGTGATAGATTTTTCTTGATCTTGCTCGTGATCGTAATCTTAATCTTTTTTTTAAAAGAAGATTAAGATCATGATCAAGAATAAGATAGGATTACATACTCATCATTTTATGGGGATTGTTCTCGCCGGCAACTTTAGCGTCTTCCATTAAAACTTTGTAGCTGTAGCCGTAGCCAAAATCTTTGTTCAACACAATCTTTCCGGTTACAGTAACAATTTGGTCTTTACCAACATTATCGCTGGTCGTAACAGTCAAGTCAAAGTCAGAACCGCTCTTTGTTCCATCTTGAATGTGAAGCCAGTTCTTGCCCATGATACCGCTATTCATCTTAACAACTTTACCTTTTACGGTAACAGTCTTATTAGCATAAGAACTTGGATTTGCAAACAATTGTGCTAGGGTGATTCCTCCGGCAGCTTTTTCAACCTTTACATCTTCTTGAGAAATTGTTGGCTTCATTGGCTGAGTCATTGAGCCGGTTCCAAGTTTAGTATCAAGTTTATCAACAAAGAAAATCGAATCGAAGGTTTTCTTCAATTCTTTGCTTTCAAAACTTTTCATTTCCATTGCTTGATTATATGTGAGCACTTCACCTTCTTTTATCTCAGCTTTTGGCGCAGCCATCCAGTATTCGGCATCACCTTCCTTTACGCGGATGTATGTGTACTCTGTAACTTGAATAACTTCTTGAACAGTAACTTCGTGTGAGGCTTTAACAGCCGGTTTAGCAATTTGAGGTTTTTGTTCTTCTTGCTTTGAACATGCAAACGCAAAAACTATCAATGCGATAAATGCAACTATTTTAAATCTCATCTTTATCCTTTGTTAAATTTGGTTGCCAAAAATAGTAAAACCCAGGCAAATGAAAAGACGATAAAGTCGGAATTGAAAATCGTGGTTTTATTCTTGTGAATTTTTAACGATAATTAGGTGAGGAAAACAAAGTACAACAAGAAACAGCTAAATGAACGTTAGAAAAATTAGAGAAATAGCGGATAATCTGTTTGAACAAGGCAAGTATGATGATGCTTACATTGTTTACGATGAAATTTATATGCGTATCTGGAGCGCGATTGGCGCAATTCAAACCGGGTTAACAGATTTTTCTAACGAATATCTCGGCAGCAGTTTCAAATCCAGCTACAAACTGAGAAGTACTTTCACTGTTCAAATTTCCGACAATATTTTTAAGAAGTGGTTTAATCTTGATACCGACCAAACTCTAAACGAATTAACTTTTACAACTTACGGTCATCTCCAATGCATTTCTTACTCACCGTTTCTAAACAAAACTGTTGGGGCAGATGTAGTTTATAGTGAGTATATGATTTTGCATACACTTATTAACGACTCTGCCAAAGACGATTGGGTTAATTCTCTACTAAAATTTGTTTCGCCGGTGATGGAAGATAATCTGGTGAAAAAAATCCGACCGAACATTACTGAAGCTAATGTTAAGAAACATATTGCGGATAGCGCGGCAAAGCTAAACTCTACTGATTGGAAGGATGTAAACATTTGTCTGCTAGATTACCTTTTTAATATGGGTGATAATTCCTCTGAGCTATATACATCTGTTCATAAAGTGGTTGGTACTTATTTTCGCCAGAAGACGCACCGCAAAAAGAAAAGTGATGGCAAAGGGGAGAAGAAACAACAAGATAATTCCCGCTATCAAAGTTACGAGCGTTATGAAAAGTATGAGCGTTACGAACGATATGAAAGCCATTCATCTAACAAACGGGATGACTTTGATTCGACACGCGCTACCGATTTTGAGAAAGCTAAACATTATGGACAAGTTTTGGGCTTAACCGGGAAAGTTTCCAAAGCTTACATCCGCAAAAAATATTTGGAACTGATTGCAAAGTATCATCCCGATAAAGTTTTCGATTTGGGCGAAGAGTTGAAAATTTTAGCTGAAGTAAAGACTAAGCAGATTAACGCCGCGTACGATTGGATGAAGAAGAAGTATAGTATTTAGCAATCGGCCATCAGTTATCAGCATTCTGTTCTTTTTTACTGAAAGCAGAATGCCGACATCTGATAGCTACCCACAAGCATCACAATTACCGCAAGGCTTTTCATCATTAAAACCAAAATACTCCGAGATAAAAACTCTCCGGCAAGTAATGGATTTGAAATAATTAACTACCGAAAGCAATTTTTTATTATCACTCATCAACTTATCGCCGAGATGTTTTTCATCGTGAAGTTCGTGCGGAAGTTCTTCAACAATCTGCAAATCTTTCGCTTCGATAGTTCCTTCAGTAACTCCGTAACGGTCAAGCATGGCAAGCACAGTTTCAACGCGGAAGTCACTTCTATCTTTCCAGCTCATTTGCTCGCGAAGAAAATCCAAACCTTCAGCGTTTGCAACTTGCGAGTGGTTTTTAATCAAATCGTACATTCGCGAGTAATAATCAGCATTTGGATTTGCCCACTTAATGAATTCCATTTGCGTATAAAGGTCTTGCTGATTGTAGAGCATCATACAAAGAGAAGCTTTGCCATCGCGCCCGGCTCTTCCAATTTCTTGATAGTAAGATTCGATAGAGGAAGGAACCTCAGCATGAATTACAAAACGTATATCCGGCTTGTCAATTCCCATTCCGAAAGCGTTTGTGGCAAGAATTAAATTTTGTTTGCCGCTAAGAAAATCACGCTGCGTTTTTTTTCGCTCTTGTGGTTCAAGCTTGCCATGATAGATTCCGTGGGAGTAACCTTTGTCGCGGAGAATTTGAGAATAATATTCCAGTTTCTTAATCAATGCAAAGTAAATTATTCCGGCGCCTTTGTAGTTATCCAAAACTTTGAAGATAGCCGAAAGAGTTTCTTGTTCATCATAGATATCTGTCGTTTCAAGCCGGAGATTTGGTCGCTCAATTCCTTCATGGAAAATTTTTATATCATTCTTAGTTAAACCAAGTTTTGCGATTATATCTTTTTGAACTTCCGGTGTGGCTGTTGCAGTTAGCGCAATTGTAAGTGGATTATTCATCAACGCACGAAACTCGGCAATGCGGGAATAATCGGGACGGAAATCATGTCCCCATTCGCTAATACAATGAGCTTCATCCACAGCAAGCATAGAAATTTTAGTCTGGGCAATCGCATCAGTAAATTCTTTTTTACGGAAGCGTTCCGGCGTTACATAAAGCAGTTTTGCTCTGTCATCAACAAACTTTTGCAATCGCTCTCTGCGTTGTTCCGGTTTAACAGTGGAGTTTATAAACTCAGCCGGAATGTTTTTCCTTTTAAGCGCATCAACCTGATCTTGCATCAAAGCAATAAGCGGACTGATTACAATCGTTCCACCATCAAATACAAGTGCAGGAAGCTGGTAGCAAATAGATTTTCCGCCGCCGGTTGGCATTAAGACCAAACAATGCTTCTGTTCATTTACCAGCCGGTTGATAATTGCTTCTTGCTTGCCGCGGAAACTTTGGTGACCAAAATATTTAGCGAGCACTGCTTTAGGTTCTAACATGGTTCCTTTACAATGACATAGATATTTTCTCCGCAAAGATACCAAATTGATGACGTATTAAGCCCAAAGTGAAGTATCTTTGCAAGAACAATAGGTAGAAAAATGTCGAAAGTGATTTTAAAGAAGAATGAAGAAAGACGAATAAACCAAGGGCATCTTTGGGTGTTTAGCAATGAAATAGATAAAAGAGAAGATTCACCGCAAACCGGTGATCTCGTTCAAATATACGATTCAAAAGGAAGCTTTGTCGCAAGCGGATTTTACAACGCAAATTCTTTGATTACTGTTCGAGTAATTTCCAAAGAGGAAAAGTATTCTGTTGAAGAGTTAATTGAGAAACGGATTTTATCAGCTTACAATTACCGCAAATCAGTTTATCCTAACCGTGATTCATTCCGCTTGGTCTTCAGCGAAAGTGATTTTCTGCCCGGACTTATAATTGATAAATACAACGATACATTTGTCTTGCAAGTTTATTCTGCCGGGATTGAAAAGAATATCAATGTTGTTGTTGATACTCTTATTTCGAAACTGAACGCGAAAAATATATTCACTAAGCATGATGAGTACTTTCGTACTCTCGAAGGTTTGCCGGTTGAAGATAAAATTTACTTAGGAACTGCTGGTGAAGAAATTATCTCTGACGGCAAACTGAAATACAAAATAAATTTTGAAAAAGGACAGAAAACCGGTTTCTATTTTGATCAATGCGATAACCGCGAATTCTTTGGCAAGTTCTGCAAAGACAAAACAGTTTTGGATTGTTTCTGTAACTCCGGCGGATTTGGTTTGCACGCGGCATCAAGCGGAGCTTCCCAAGTTACTTTTGTTGATTCTTCTGCAAACGAAATTGAGAATGTGAAAAACAACCGTGCGCTGAACGAGCTTACAAATGAAACAGAATATGTCTGCTCGGATGTTTTCGATTACCTTGAAAAATGTGCTACAGAGAATAAAAAATTCGATATTGTAAACATCGATCCGCCGGCATTTGCAAAGAGTAAAAAGAATCTGCCGAAAGCAATTAAAGCTTACGAAAAGCTAAACCGGCTTGCTCTTGAAGTAGTAAACGAAAACGGGTTTGTCTTTTCATCCTCATGTTCACATCATCTAAAAAAAGAAGACTTTGTTGACGCAATCCGTGCCGCGGCAGTTAAAGCCGGTAAAAATATTCAGATGGTTTACACAAACGGAGCTTCTATGGATCATCCGTCGCTTCCAGCAATGAATGAAACGGAGTATCTCAAGTTTTGCGCGATAAGAAAGCTGGAATAATAAAACCCCTTGGTAATTGGAAGATTCAGCCTCTCATTTTTATATTTGTCCCGCTAAATCTAAACTTTAACACATTTTAACATTTTTTTCGAAACCGAAAATCGTTTCGGTTTGTAGAAGGCACACGAAATTAAAAAATCAGTGAGGGAAACCTTGGATATTACAGCACTTAACGAAAAAATCAGAAAAGAGAGCGAGTTCATAGACGTTCTGTTTACCGAGATTGGCAAAACCATTGTTGGCCAGAAACAAATGCTCGAACGTCTTGTAGTTGGATTGCTTGGCAACGGACACGTTTTACTTGAAGGCGTTCCGGGATTAGCAAAGACGCTTGCTATAAAATCGCTCGCCTCGGCAATGAAAGCTAAATTCCAACGCATTCAATTTACACCGGATCTTCTTCCGGCAGATTTGCTTGGAACGATGATATATAACCAGAAAGATGGAAACTTTGCGATTAAGAAAGGACCGGTTTTCGCAAACTTTATTCTTGCCGACGAAATTAACCGCGCCCCCGCAAAAGTACAAAGCGCGCTTCTCGAAGCGATGCAAGAACGCCAGGTTACTATTGGTGAAAACACATTTAAGCTTGATGAGCCGTTTTTAGTTCTCGCGACTCAGAACCCGATTGAGCAGGAAGGAACTTATCCTTTGCCTGAAGCGCAAGTTGATCGTTTCATGCTGAAGGTTAAGATTACTTATCCAACCCGCGAAGAAGAACAAAAAATTATGAAGATGAATACCACAATGGATATTCCGGCAATCAATGCTGTTATTTCTCCGGAACATATTATGCGGGCTCGCAAACTTGTTCACGAAGTTTATGTTGATGAAAAAATTGAGAAGTACATTCTTGATATTGTATTTGCTACACGTTCACCTAAAGATTTTGGTTTGGATGAATTGACGGATTTAATCAGTTACGGCGGCTCGCCAAGAGCAACAATTAACTTAGCTCTCGGTGCACGCGCAATGGCTTTTATCCGCCGCAGAGGTTATGTAATTCCGGAAGATGTTCGCTCAATTTGCCATGATGTTCTTCGTCATAGAATTGCTGTTACATACGAAGCCGAAGCCGAAGACATAACTTCCGAAACAATAATCACTAAAATTTTGAATAGAGTTGAGGTACCTTAACAAGCTATTAGCTGTTAGCGATTAGCTTTAAGCTAATTACCAATGGCCAATACCTAATGGCTCAAAAATGATTACAAAAGAATTATTAAAACAAGTAAAGCAAATTGAAATCCGCACACGTGGACTTGTAAACGAAGTCTTTAGCGGTGAATATCATTCTGTGTTTAAAGGACGCGGAATGGAATTCTCCGAAGTGCGCGAATATGATTTCGGCGATGACATCCGCAACATTGATTGGAATGTGACGGCGCGGTTTGGTCATCCTTACGTAAAGATTTTTGAAGAAGAGCGTGAACTTACCGTAATGCTTCTTGTTGATATGAGCGGCTCGCTTGGCTTTGGCTCTGTTGAAAAAACCAAACAACAGATTGCCGCCGAACTAAGCGCGATTTTAGCTTTTTCTGCTCTCAAGAATAATGATAAAGTAGGCCTGATATTATTTACTGATAGAATAGAGAAATTCATTCCGCCGAAAAAAGGCAAGACACACTCGCTTAGAATCATCCGTGAAGTTTTACAATTTGAGCCGCAAGGAAACCAAACAAACATTAAAGAAGCGCTGGAATATTTTAATCACACAATAAAGAAGAAAGCAATTGTGTTTTTAATCTCCGACTTTATAGATGGCGGCTATGAAAAGATTCTAAAGATAGTAGGACGAAAACATGATTTGATCGGTATGGTTCTTCAAGATCAAAGAGAGAAAACTTTGTTCAATGCCGGACTTGTAAAATTCCGGGATGCAGAAACCGGTGAGATTCGTTACTTAGATACAACAGACAAATTAGTGCAAAAAACAGTTATAGAACACATTAAGAGATGGAATCAAAGCCGCAAACAGCTCTTTCTTTCCAGCCGCTTAGACTCTATCGAAATAGAAACTTCGCAATCATACGTTAAACCTCTTGTTGATTTCTTTAAGCAAAGGGAGAAAAGATGGTAAAAGTATTCCGTATAACTTTTCTTCTGGTAGCTTTGGTTTTTGTTTCTCTAAAAGCACAATCAATTTCTGTTTTAGCAACAACCGACACCACGGTTTATCAAGTTGGCGATTACATTACCTTCACTCTTGAACTTCGTTACGATAAAAATTTTACTGTAAAGCTTCCTCCGGTAAAAGACAGCGTTAAAGTTTTGGATTACATCCAAACACTTCCTTCCGAGAAAAAAGAGAGCGATGGAAAGATCATTGAGTACCATAAGTTTATTTTTTCGAAATACGATTCCGCACAAGTAACAATTCCGTCTCTGCAAGTTTTCTATTCTGAAGGAAAGAATGGCGATCAAAGATTTTTAGCAACCACACCAATTACGATAACTATAAACAAGCTGCAAGTTAATCAGCTAGAAGATATCCGCGATGTAAAAGAACCGATGACAATACCATTGCCGTGGTGGATTATTCTGGTAATTATCGTTGGTACAGTAGGCCTGGCGATTGGAGGATACTATTTGTATAAATATTGGAAGAAGAAAAAAGAGGGCAAGGTTGAAGTAAAACCGGAAATAATAATTCCGCCTTACGAAATTGCTCTTGCAAAACTTGATGAGCTTGGACAAATGAAACTTTGGCAAAACGGCAAAGTGAAGGAATATCATAGCGAAGTAACAGAAATTGTGCGCGAGTATTTTGAGAAGCGGTTCAACTTCCGTGCGCTTGAAATGCCATCATCAGAAATTCTGCCGGTGTTGAGTTATTTAGAAGAAGCAAAAGTGATTGTTGAAATTGCAGACAAGTTTTTCAGCAATGCCGATTTGGTAAAATTTGCAAAGTTCGAACCGATGCCGCAAGTGAATGATGAAATGATGAAACAAGCTTACGAAATTGTTAAGCTTACAATTCCGGCAGTACCAAAGCCAGCGCAAGAAGGAGCAGCAAATGTTCAGTGATGTTTCATTTGCATATCCTTTTGTACTAATCTTTTTGCTTGCAGTGCCGGCACTTGCTTATTGGTATTGGAAGAAAAAGGAAAAAGTAACTCCGGATGTTACATTTTCATCTTTACAATTATTTGGCAAAGCGCCAGTAACGTTAAAAGAAAAATTCGCTCACGTTCCATCATATCTACGTTTACTTGCATTAACATTTTTGATTATAGCTGCTGCGCGTCCGCAAAGTTTTAGCAGCGGAGAAAATTTTTACACCGAAGGAATTGATATTGCAATGGTTTTGGATATATCCGGAAGTATGCTTGCGGAAGATTTTAAACCAAACCGTCTTGAAGCCGCAAAAAAAGTTATTGATGAGTTTATCAAAGGAAGAACTGTAGATAAAATTGGATTAGTGATTTTTTCCGGCGAGAGTTTTACGCAATGCCCGCTAACGATAGATTATTCGGTTCTCAGAAATCTGCTCAAAGATATTCAGATGGGAATGATTGAAGATGGAACAGCAATTGGCAACGCGATTGCAAATGGTGTAAACAGACTAAAAGACAGCAAGGCTAAAAGCAAAGTGATGATTCTACTTACTGACGGTGTTAACAATGCCGGTCATATTGACCCTTTAACCGCCGCTCAGATAGCGCAAAAGTTTGGAATTAGAATTTACGCTATTGGAGTTGGAACAATGGGACAAGCGCCTTATCCGTTCCAAACCCCATTTGGAATCCGTTATCAGATGGTTCCCGTTGAAATAGATGAAAACATTTTGAAGCAGATTGCTTCCGCTACGGGCGGAAAGTATTTTCGCGCTACGAACAATAGAAAGCTCGCTCAAATTTATGACGAAATTGATCACTTAGAAAAAACTCGTGTTGAAGTTACATCATACCGCCATGCAAGAGAATTGTATTTCGGCTGGGCGCTTGCGGGACTGCTATTGTTGTTTGTTGAAGTTGCTTTATCAAAAACTTATTTGAAAAGATTACCGTAAACAACGACCTAATGGAACGCAGATTTAACAGATCAAACAGATAAAAACAGATGGAATATTTACACGCTGATATAACTGACAAAATCATTAAAGCATTTTATCATGTTTATAATGTTTTAGGCTTTGGATTTTTAGAGAAAGTCTATGAAAACGCAATGCTTCTGGAATTGAATTCAATCGGATTACATTGTGAAAAGCAAAAGCCGATTGAAGTTTATTATAAAAGCAAAAAGATCGGAGAATATTTTGCTGATATTATTGTTGAAGATAAAGTGATAGTAGAATTAAAAGCTGCAGAAGGATTAATAGAGGAACACGAAGCGCAATTAACAAATTATCTCAAGGCTACGAAAATTGAGGTAGGTCTATTACTTAATTTTGGAAAAACACCGCAGATCAAAAGGAAAGTTTTTGAAAATCAGTTTAAATCAGTTCAATCCCCGCCTCGGACGACGTAGTCGAACGGGCGTTTAATCTGCGTTCTATTAAAAAATTATGATTCGATTTGGACATAGCGAAATATTGTATCTATTGTGGTTAGTGCCGGCACTCGTTGTGCTGTACTGGTACATTCAGAAAAACCAGAATAAACTTTTGGAAAAATTCGCTGGAACTAAACTTCACAAAATTTTATTTCCGGAAAGAAGTTTATTCAAATCCGCAATTAAGTTTGGTGTTTTCCTGTTCGGCTTAACTTTACTGATTGTGGCTGTTGCTAATCCACAGATAGGAACTAAGATTGAAGACGTTAAACAAGTTGGTATTGATGTTTACATCTTGCTCGATGTTTCTAGAAGTATGGCAGCAGAAGACATTAAACCCAACCGCTTGGAAAAAGCCCGGTTTGAAATTGCCAAGCTAATTCAAAAATTGGAAGGCGATAGAATCGGGTTAATTGTTTTTTCAGGACAAGCTTACATACAGTTTCCATTAACATCAGATTATTCTGCCGCAAACCTATTTTTGAATGCTGTTGATTTTAATTCCGTTCCACAACCCGGAACAAACATTGGCTCCGCACTCGATCTCGCGCTAAAATCTTTCCGTTACGATGACGGAACAAAGAAAGCAATAGTTGTGATTACAGATGGAGAAGACCACGAAGGAAATATTGAGGGTGCGTTAAGCGAAGCAAATTCCAAAGATGTAGTGGTTTACGCAATTGGTTTCGGTTCGCAAACCGGTACACCAATACCGGTTTACAATGAAAGCGGCGCACAAATTGGCTATAAGAAAGATAATCAAGGACAAATAGTTTTAACCAAGCTGGATGAAGCAACCTTGAAGACTATAACCGAAAAGGGAAACGGCAAGTATTACCGCGGAAGCAACACAGAAGATGAACTTGATAAAATTTACAATGATCTCGCCAAGATTCAAGAATCTGAATATGGTTCGAAAAAAGTTACTGAATATGAAGACCGTTTCTTTTACTTTTTATTCCCCGCAATATTTTTGTTGATAGCAGAATTTATGATGACATCCAAAAGAACAAAATGGCTTGACAAGTTTGAACAGATGCGGAAAGGAGAACTGAAATGAAAAAGCTAATGTGCGCGTTGTTTGTCAGCTTAACTTTTTTGGGATCCGTTTCCGCTCAAAGCAAAAGAAGTTTGAACAACGATGGCGTTGATTTGTATAATGAGAAAAAGTTTGCTGATGCCGAAGTGAAATTCAAAAAGAGCTTAGAGAAAGATCCGCAGTTATTCCAAGGACATTTTAATCTTGGCGATTCTTATTACAAGCAAGGCAGATATGATGAAGCAATTCAATCATACAAGAACAGTATAGGATTGACCGATGATAAAGAAAAGAAGTCCAAAGCGTTTCATAATATTGGCAACGCATTATTAAAACAGCAGAAATATGAAGATGGAATTGGCGCTTACAAGAATGCACTCAAGACTAATCCAAACGATTTGGAAACGAAGTACAATCTTTCTTATGCTCTAAACATGCTGAAGCAAAACCAGAATAAACAAAATCAGCAAAACAAAAACGATAAAAACAAAGACCAGAATAAAGATCAACAGCAACAGCAGCAAGATCAGCAAGACAAAAAAGATCAGAACAAAGAACAGCAGAAGCAGCAACAACAGCAGCCGAAGAATCAAATTTCTAAAGAGGAAGCCCAGCGGATTCTTGAAGCAATGAAAAACAATGAGAAGGATATGCAAAAGAAGCTGCGTAAGGTTAAAGGTAAACCATATGCAACGGATAAAGACTGGTAAGAAAGTACTTAGTACATAGTATTTAGTAATTAGAATAATAGAAGAGTTGGATAATGATTAACAGTGCAAAATATTTTTTCGTAGTGAGTATATTTTTCTTTTGTGCTGTAATTCAAAACTCGTATGCACAAAAGTTTTCCGCTTCAATCGAAAGAACTACTGTTGGGCAGAATGACCGCTTTCAAGTGGATTTTACTTTTGAAGGTGGCGATGTAAATAGCGTTAGCAATTTCCGTCAGCCAAACTTTGCCGGATTCCGAGTATTAAGCGGTCCAAATCAATCTTCAAGCATGCAAATAATTAACGGAAGAGCTAGCGGATCAATTAGTCTTTCATACATTTTGCAGCCATCAAACGTTGGTGAATTTACGATGGGCTCTGCCTCAATAGATTATGCCGGTAAAACTTATTCAACTCAACCGATCAAAATAAAAGTTGAAAAAGGTTCGCCGCAGCAGCAACAGCAAAGTTCGAGTGGAGGATACAACCAACAAGAATTGGCAAAGAGTGTCTTCATAGTGGCAGAAGCAAATAAATCACGCGTAATACAAGGTGAGCAGATTACAATTACCTACAAACTTTACACAAAGCTGAATATTGCTTCACCGCAGATTACAAAGCTTCCCTCTTACGAAGGTTTCTGGTCGGAAGAAATTGGTCCGATCAAACAGATTAATTTTGATTTGGAAATGTATCGCGGAGAAAGATTCCGTGTTGCCAAGATTAAGCAAGTCGCGCTGTTCCCAAGCAAAACCGGAACACTTAACGTAACACCGTTTGAGTTAAACGTTCCGGTTATTGTGAAAAAGAAACGCACCGGCAACGATATGTTCGATGAGTTTTTTAACGATTCATTTTTCGGCAGATCGGAAACGGTTCAGTTTCTCGCAAAATCCAACACACTAAAAGTTCAAGTTGATCCATTGCCAGGCGGAGCGCCGGCGTCATTTAATGGCGCGGTCGGTAATTTTACTTTCAGAGCTGAAGTAGATAAGCAAAATGTTACAACCAACGAAAGCATTACGCTGCGAATGAACCTAAGCGGCAGTGGAAATATCAAATTGCTTAACGCGCCTCAGCCGCAATTGCCGGGTGGTTTCGAAAAGTATGAACCGAAAACTGTCGAAAATATTAATCGTGGTGGGGTTGTTTCCGGACAAAAAATAATTGATTATCTAATCGTTCCCCGTTCATCTGGAACCAAAGAAATTCCAGCCGTTGAGTTTACTTACTTCAATCCTTCTTCTAAAAAGTATGTTACTCTCAAATCTCAAACTTTCAAAATTAATGTTCGTCCCGGTGTTGGCGGAGAAGTTGCTTCAAACAATTTTGCTAAAGAAGATGTTAAGCTTCTAAGCCAGGACATCCGTTACATCAAGCTATCGGATTTCAATCTGGAGCCGAAGCAAGAGATTACTTTCATCAAACCTTGGTTTTGGCTTTCAATAGTTCTTCCTCTTTTAGGAATGATAGGCGCGTTTGTTTACAAGACTAAACAAGATAAACTTTACGGCAATGTTCAACTTCTTAAATTCCAGAAAGCTGAAAAAGAAGCGCGTAAAAGATTGAAGCTCGCCAAGGCGGCACTCGATTCCCAGCAGACAACAAATTTTTATTCAGAGATTTCCTTCGCACTCTTCGGTTATTTGGAAGACAAACTTTCAATACAGAAATCTGAGTTTACTCTTGATGGCGCCGTAGAGAAGCTACAAAGGAAGACAGTAAACGAAGCTTTGATTGCGCGTGTAAAACAAATTGCCGAGCGATGTGAGTTTGCCCGCTTTGCGCCCCAAGGTGAAATGCAAGCCGCCGCTAACGATATGTATGAAGAAACTGTTAAGGTGATTATAGATTTGGATTCTTCGATTGGAGGTAAGAAATGAAAAATATAAAATTAATTCCGGTACTCCTCATTTCTTTCTTGTTGATTTCTTTCGGCAACTCAACCGCTCAAACTCCCGAACAGTTAATACAGAAAGCAAATAAGTTTTATCAAGAGCAAAATTATTCCGAAGCTATTTCCACTTACGAGAAAATACTTTCTCAAGGATTTGAAAGCGGCGCGTTGTACTACAATCTCGGCAATTCGTTTTTCAAAGAGGGCAAACTTGGTAAATCCATTTTGTCTTACGAACGAGGATTAAAGCTTGAGCCTAACGATGAAGATTTAGCTTACAATTTGAGAATCGCAAACTCGCGTACAGTTGATAAAATTTCCGAAGTACCGAAACTGTTTCTCGTTTCTTGGTGGGAAGGTTTAGTAACAGCTTTTGGAATTAGCGGCTGGTCTATTCTTGTTGTTTTAACTTTTTGGGTTTTGATTGCAAGCATTGCCGTTTATTTCTTTTCACGCAAAGCAAACTGGCAGAGAATCACTTTTATGAGTGGCTCAATCTCGCTTTCGGTGATGATTCTGCTAATTGTAATTTTGTTTGCGCGCATCAATAGAGAAGCAGCAACGGATTACGGCATACTAACTGAGCAAACCTATTCTGCTAAAGTTTCTCCGGACGAGAAAAGCAACGATGCTTTCGTTATACACGAGGGTGTTAAGTTCAGCATTGAAGATGCTGTCGGCGGCTGGACGAAAATCCGTTTGATAGATGGAAAAATCGGCTGGGTTTACAAAGACGCTTTTGGACTAATCTAAGTTAACGACTCCACAAAAGAGCGAAGTTTACGGATAGACTTCGCTTCGTAAAGAAGAAAGATTCTACACTCGTTCTTCGCTTCATCTCATTCTTACATTAATTTTTTTTCTTTATATTTGAACAAGCAGATCGGTTGGAAATTATATGAAATTATTTATTAGAACATATATCGGGATTGTGTTTGCGGCGGTATTAATTAATTCCGGCTGCTCATTTAATGATAATACATCTACTACACCAACATCTCCAACCAATACTACACTACAACTGCAAACTCCTAAAGATGGTGCTACCGCCGTTTCTTCATTTGGAACAAATCTGCAATGGTCATCAACAGCCGCTATTGGAACTGTGTTCGAAGTTTTTCTTGAGACTACTGCTGGTAAAAATATTTTGCCAACAGCTTCCACCTGGAGTGCAACACCAAAAGCGTTGGGACTGACTACTACAACTTATTCCACCGGACAGCTAACTTATGCAACCTGGTATGCATGGAGAGTTCGCGCGCTATTTCCAAGCGGTTCTTGGATGGATTCCCCGGTGCAATATTTTCAGACGGAAGACATTCCGCAATCTGCTTCCAACATCTTAAAAATTCATGATTACTCTACAAATTACGATCCGGCGAATGTTGCACAAGATCATATCATAAAAATAATTTTTCAAGTTACCGACCCGGCTGGGAATGGAATTGTAGATCTAACCAAAGACCAATTTGAAGTTTTAGAAGATAACGAGCAGCTACGCGAATTTGAACTTAACTTTGCGCCGCAAGCTCCATCAAAAGTTATACTGCCGGTTCATTTGTTGATTGATAACAGCACAAGTTTGAAAGCAAATAACCGTCTGCCCTTGATGAAAGCAGACGCTACTGAAATTGTTACTCGTCTTAGCTCGCTTGCTTCGTTAACTCCATTTTTTAATATCTATCAGTTTAGCGAAACACTTTCTCCTCAAGTCGGCGGAATTACTCCACCCGGCGTTAATGCAGATCAAGCAAAGATTGATATCAATAACATACAAAACGGTGTAGCATCAACAGATTTTAACGGCGCTGTGGCAGATGTAGCCACTTCGATGGTTAATTCCTACACGGTAAATGAAATTAAGCAGCACGTTATGATTGTTCTTTCCGATGGTGATGATACTGCCGGTAAGAGATCGCTTGCGGAAGCTACTAACGCTGTCTCCGCTAAACGTGTTTACACAATGGGTTACGCCGGCGATCTTCGCGAAGATATTCTAAAGATGATTGGAGTTTCCGGTTATTTCAACCGCAGTATGAATGGAGATTTTTCTTCATACTTACTCAACATAAGAACTTATTTGGAAAATTTCTCCCGCAGTTTTTATGTGCTAACAATTACAAGTCCAAAACGCGGATATAGAACACACACTATTTCAATTCGTATGCACGGAAGTTTGAATCCGGTAACGGTAAACTATCCAGGCTGGTAAAAGGAAAACAATGTCTGTTACAAGAAAAGATGTAGAATATATTGCTTCGCTTTCCAAGCTGAAGTTTGAAGAAAACGAGCTTGATAATTTCACTCACCAACTGAACGACATTCTCGCTTACGTTGAAAAACTAAATGAGCTTGATACTGAAAATGTTGAACCGCTTTCTCATCCGGTCGAAAATGAAAATGTTTTCCGCGAGGATGAATTGAAACCTTCGATTTCAACCGAAGAAGCTTTGAAAAACTCACCGAGCAAAACGGAAGAGTTCTTTAGAGTTCCCAAAGTGATTAACCAATAACTCCACTATAGATAATGATTGTAGGAATAATCCCCGCACGCTTTGCATCATCACGTTTAATGGGAAAACCGCTTGCAGATATTGGCGGCAAACCAATGATTCAGCATACTTACAACAGCGCAAAAAAATCCAAATTGTTGGATAAAGTTATCATTGCGGTTGATGATGAAAAAGTTTTTCAAGTAGTAACCGCTTTTGGCGCGGAAGCTTATATGACTCCGAAAGATTGCGCCAGCGGATCGGACAGAATTGCATTTGTAGTTGAAAAAATTCCCGATGCTGAAATAATTGTAAACATTCAAGGTGATGAACCTTTTATAAAAGGGAAGATGATTGACCAGGCGATTGAACCGCTTTGGATTGATAAGAAGGTAAACCTTTCAACACTTGCAAGAAGAATTACAAATGTGGAAGAAATGAAATCTCCGGCAGTTGTTAAAGTGGTTTTCGATTATCACAACTACGCAATGTATTTCTCACGCTCGCCAATTCCTTTTGTGCGGGACGCAAGGACAAATCTTGAAAAGGTTCAATCGGCGGATATTTATAAACACATTGGTCTTTATGTTTACCGCCGGGAAACTTTACTAAAGTTTACTACACTTAAACCGACTGATTTAGAACAAATCGAAAAACTTGAACAGCTCCGGTTTTTGGAAAATGGGTTTAAGATGAAGATTGTTGTTACCGAGTATGATAGTTTGTCGGTAGATACGCCGCGCGATCTTGAACTTGCCCGCCGTTTCTTAGAACGCCAGAATAAAAAGTAATTCGCAAAGTTGGAAATTCTCTGCGTTCTTTGTTTAGCTTCTCTTTGCGCTCTCTGCGGTTACATCTTTCTCTTTGGTTTACTAATTGTCTTTTCCACCCATCAATGCTATTTTTGAATAAGAAAAATTGGAGTAATTAATGGATAGCAAGATTAGAGTTTTGGTTGCCAAAGCCGGATTAGATGGACATGATAGAGGAGCTAAAGTAGTTGCCGCCGCGCTTAGAGATGCCGGAATGGAAGTAATTTACACCGGCTTACGTCAAACACCGGAAATGATTGTTGAAGCGGCAATTCAAGAAGATGTACACGCAATTGGAATCAGTATTCTTTCCGGCGCGCACATGACAATCTTTCCGCGCATTTTGCAATTGATGAAAGACAAAGAAGTGGATGATATTCTTTTGTTCGGCGGCGGAATTATTCCCGAAAGCGATTTGGTGAAACTTAGAGAACTTGGCGTTGGAATGCTTTTCACGCCCGGAACATCTACACAAGACATTATTAAGTATCTCAATGAATGGGTGGAGAAGCACCCGAAGAATTGATGTGCTGAAAGCTATAAGCTATTAGCAGTTAGCAAAAAGATTAAGAAGAGCCTCACGATTTGTGGGGCTTTTCGTTTTGTGATGCTTAGGAGTGATTTTTTGCGATTCGATTAACGCAATTGCCGGTAATTGCAAAGTAAGATTTTCCGTAGAGACGAGGCATGCCTCGTCTCTACATCTTTTTTATTTGCATTGCTTTTCCCGGATGCATTTAAGATTTTAACAATGAAATAAATACTGTTGTCTGTATCTATCCTTTATTTGGGGAGATGTTATGAAAATCAAAACCATTCTTTTGTTGATCACTTTGTTACCGGCAATTGTTAATGCGCAGTGGGTGCAAGCAAACCTGCCGCCAATCACCTATTCAAAAAATGCATTGGCTGATAAGTTCGTAGAGTTCAACAACACGATCTATGCGGGAAGTTTTTATTATGGGTTATTTCATTCAACTGATGATGGAAATACATGGACCCAAATACGTAAAGATTTATTTAAACAAATTAGCAGCATAGCAGTAGTAGAAAATAGATTATTTGTTAACGTAAGTTTACAGGGAGTTTATTTTACCAACAACGAAGGCAGTACTTGGGAAAAACTTGATGTTCCATTCTTAGATTCTTCAAATTATGTAGATAATGTTTTTGAAAATAACGGTTATCTTATCATCTATTCTTCTGTAGTCGGATTTTTACGAATGAGTTCAGAGAATAAATGGGAGAGGATAAATGGTGATCTGCCGGAAGCAGCAAAATTTGTTTATCGTTTAAATAACAGTAATGGTAACATTACTATTATTATTAATGACGCATCATTTAAAAAACATATTTTTACTTCTTCTAACTCTGGCTCTAATTGGTATGAACTTCCGTATCCGTCCATCCTTGATGATATTAATTGCGTTGAAAACGATGGGAATAACATCTTTATTGGGACGACTAAGGGATACGGATCAATCTCTTATGATAGTATTGGAGTTTACATGTACTCTCAGCAGGCAAAAAATTGGAAGAGATTAAGTGGTGGTGGAAAATCTTGGACCGAAGTTAATGACATATCGGCATTTGTTAATCGTTTATTTATTGCTACTGCTAACTCGTTACAAAAATCTACAGATGGCGGGTTAACATGGGAAAAAGTAACAAACGGTATCCCCGAAAATCTAAGCATTCGAAGTATTGATAGAATAAATGGGAACATTTATGTGTTACTATACGACTCTCGTTTATTTAGAAGTACCGACGGCGGAGAAACCTGGGTAAACATATCTTCTAATTTGGTATATGAGACCACAGACTATATCCATGATATTGCTGGTACGGATACAAATCTATTTCTTCATCATGGAGGTTCTGTTGGTGTCTTTACAACTTCTAACAATAGTAAAGATTGGGCTAAAGCGGATTTAGATATTTCTTCTATTAAGGCATACATAAGTGCCGAACAAACCAGTTTTTTCAAAATCTTTGGACCATACATTAGTTATGACAAGGGGTTAAATTGGATTAAAATCGAGACTCCTGGCGGAGGTATGCCAAGACCGTTTTTATGGACAAATGATATAACTCTTTGCGATACAACATTAATAGCCGCAACAAATCTTGGGGTTGTGGTTTGTGGTTATCATAACCCAAATATTATGATAGCCGCCAACAGTAAAGGTTGGACTACTACTTTTACTGAAGCTATTGGTAATTGCTTGATTGAAAAGAACAAAATTGCTTTTATGGGAACGGATAAGGGTATTTATACTTCCTCAGACTTTGGTATTACATGGAAACAATTTGCACTGACTGGTCAGAATGTTAAGTGGTTATTCCTTATTAACAATAAAATTTATGCATTTACTAAAGAAAAAGTTTTTATTTCTGCATTAAGCGAACTTAGCTGGAGCGAAAAGAATTTAGCTATCCAAAACTTGCAAAAAGTAGTTTACTCTCAGAATAAGTTCTATGCCTATGTTGGCGACAATAATACTTGGGGCAATGTTTTAGAGAACTCCGTTGATAACATTACTTCGATTGAGTTAGAAGCCTTTAGTTTTCCCACAACCTATTTTCTCTCCCAAAACTACCCCAATCCGTTTAATCCGGAAACAACAATAAGCTATTCAATACCAGCCTCCCTAAATCCCTCCAAAGGAGGGACTTTTGTTTCGTTGAAAGTGTTTGATCTGTTAGGAAGGGAAGTTGCAACTCTTGTTGATGAATACAAGCAAGCCGGGACGTACAAAGTAATCTTTAACGTAAAGACGCCATATATGGCGTCTCTACCAAGCGGGATTTATTTCTACCGTTTGCAAGCCGGCAGTTACAGCGAGACAAAAAAACTAATGTTAATGAAATAAGGGGTCAATAAGTGAAATTTCTGTATTGCATACTTTTACTTTACTTCTGCTCATGCAGTATTATTGCTCAAAGGTCAGTCACACAAGGGAATATTCTAAGAATAAACATTAACTCGACAACAATAAATGAAGCTGATACGTTGTGGCATTGGGAGAAAATAAAACAAACCGACAGATTATTTGAAAATGAGTGTACAAACGTTTTTTACCAAAAGGAAAAGTTATACCTTCTAACAAGCTATCATTATGAGTACATCTATCTATCGGGGATGTGGGGCACCGCCTATAAAATTCTAAATCTAACCACAGAAAAAGAAAAAGAGTTAGGTTTGTTCGGTAACGTAATTGATGTATTGCCCGAACCATACATTCAGCCGACCAATAGCATACTTGTTTTGGATAATGGTTTTTGGTTCTTAGGCGGTGTTCTTTACGGATGCACTTATTTTGACAACAATGATTCCACTTATAATTTCAATTCAAAATCCGA
The DNA here is from genome assembly GCA_001803165.1 of Stygiobacter sp. RIFOXYC2_FULL_38_25. GTDB lineage: Bacteria > Bacteroidota > Ignavibacteria > Ignavibacteriales > Melioribacteraceae > Stygiobacter. The sequence continues at coordinate 496,624 of MHAZ01000017.1, forward strand.
GACCGGAATTCGGCTTGCTCATATTTTGGGAAAAATAGAGAATGATTACGTACTAGCAGTTAGAAAGGAACCAAGAAGTGATATTTACGATTATTACCTATCTACTTTTTCGAAATTGCCGGAACTTTCATTAGATAAAAAAATCATATTCCCTTATCCAGCATCAAGAAGTTGCGCTCCGATCAGCATACACTGCTTGCAAGATAGCTTCTATCTTGTAAAAAAAGAATGTTCATCAGATCTAGATTTGGTAGTTCTTTCTCATGACTCTCTAAAAATTATAAAACATTCAATTGCGAATTTTAGCAGATGGGTTCTATCGGGCAAAGATTTAGTCTTCTTAGATTATGACGAACTCTCTCAAACCTTCGGCTTATCTAAAACTCATTTCAATAGTTTCGAACTAAAATTCGAAAAGAAAGAAAAATTGTTAAACAATCTGCCTTTTGTAGCTTTTAACGACAGTTATGCTGCATGGCTCAGAAGCGACACTTTATTTGTAATTAATTATAAAGATGGATCAGCAGAAAAAAAATATTCGCTTAACGGTATCAAAATAAAAGAAAAATTTTTTTTGCGACCACCTTATATATTTCTCAACAAAATTAATTCGATTACAGATGTTATTAAAGAGAGCATAGTTCCAAGTGAATATTCTCTTTCCCAAAACTACCCCAACCCGTTTAACCCGGAAACAACAATAAGCTATTCTATACCAGCCTCCCTAAATCCCTCCAAAGGAGGGACTTTTGTTTCGTTGAAAGTGTTTGATCTGTTGGGAAGGGAAGTTGCAACTCTTGTTGATGAATACAAACAAGCCGGGACGTACAAAGTAATCTTTAACGTAAAGACGCCATATATGGCGTCTCTACCAAGCGGGATTTATTTCTACCGTTTGCAAGCCGGCAGTTACAGCGAGACAAAAAAACTTATTCTGATGAAGTGAGAAAAACCGGAAAACGGAAGAAGCAGAGTTTAGCGAATATTTTTGACTTTTCACCTTTTCGTCTCCCGTTTTCCGTTATAACAACTTTCGCCTATCCCTTCAATTAATGCCATTCTTTATTTATTTTTAAGCAGTTATTTAAAGAGTTCAATGGCAAAACAAACACGTGAAAGAATAATCTTTATAGACCTCATGCGCGCCTTCGCCGTTATTATGATGGTTCAAGGGCACACAATAGATGCTTTTCTCGCCGATGAGTACCGCACTTACGATTCACTTATTTATGGATTTTGGGTGACAATTCGAGGCTTTACTGCGCCAATATTTATGGTCTCGTCCGGTGTGGCATTTACATATTTATTTCGGTCGGCGCATCTTCCTTTTAATGAAAATCCCCGTGTAAAAAAAGGGGTATTCCGTTTCATTGTGCTGATGCTTACCGCCTACTTGCTCAGATTTCCAACATACAGAATGGTTGATTTCAGCCAAGTTACTCATGAGCAATGGCTAACTTTTTTCACAATAGATGCGCTTCACCTCATTGGAATTGGAATTCTCTTCATACTTATTTTTTCTTATATAGCAGAAAAATTAAAGCTGAACGAGTATTTAGTGTACTCATTAGCAGCGGCTTTTTTCTTTATGATTTGGAACGTTACCGAATACATTAATTGGGCAAACTATTTACCAATTCCTTTTGCAGCATATTTCTATGCCGGAACGGGTTCACTCTTTCCACTCTTTCCTTGGACTGGCTATGTGCTTGCCGGTGCAATTTTGGGTACTTACCTTGCTAAGAATCCCGGCGTTTACGCATCAAAAAAGTTTAGCTACAAATTGGGCGGTGTAGGCTTAGGATTGCTAGTAGCCGCATTAGCAGTTTCTCTTATTCAATCAAATTTTATTGGTTATAAATATTTCATTACAGACAATTCGTTTGTTATTTTGCTGAGGCTTGGTGTTGTTACTTTGTTAAACAGTTTAATGTCGGTGCTGGCTATCTCGCTAAAACGAATTCCGTTGATAGTGCAAGAAGTTGGAAGATATACTTTAGTAGTTTACGCGGTTCACGTTATAATTTTGTATGGCAGCGCATGGATACCCGGCTTTGCAATGTTCTGGCCAAAGTCACTTAACTTAAGTTATTCATTGCTTGCCGCGCTTGTAATGATAATTTTAATGATATACATGGTTCATGTGATTCAAAAACTTAAACCGGTTTTCAAAAAGAAACCGCTGCCTTCTCAAGTTTAGGAGATATGTTGAAAAAACGCGCTGATGATTTGATTCCGGAAATAAATGAAGAAGAAAAAAAGATTGAGCAATCAATCCGCCCAAAATCATTCCACGATTTTACCGGACAAACTAAGATTACAGATAACCTAAAAGTATTTATTGGCGCGGCAAGAAAACGTGGAGAAGGTTTAGATCATGTTCTGCTAACCGGACCTCCCGGCTTAGGTAAAACCACGCTCGCAAATATTATTGCAAACGAAATGGGTGTGAAGATTAAAATTACTTCCGGACCCGTTTTAGAAAAGCCGGGCGACCTTGCCGGACTACTTACAAATCTTGAAGAGAAATCTGTTCTGTTTGTTGATGAGATTCACCGCTTAAGTCCGGTTGTGGAAGAATATCTTTACTCCGCAATGGAAGATTACAAACTTGATATCATGATAGACAGCGGACCAAACGCTCGTACAGTTCAGATTAAACTGCCACACTACACTTTGATTGGAGCTACCACAAGAGCCGGTTTGCTTACCGCTCCGCTGCGTGACCGCTTTGGAATAAAATCCCGCTTAGATTATTATGAGAATGATTTAATTAAGAAAATTGTTTTGCGTTCTGCCGGAATTTTGAATATTGCAATAGAAGATGACGCGGCAAATGAATTAGCTAAACGTTCGCGTGGAACGCCAAGAATTGCAAACCGTTTGCTAAGACGTACAAGAGATTTTGCCGATTACGAAAACAAAAAAGCTATTGATCTTGAAATAGCCAAGAAAGCATTGCTATCGCTGGAAGTAGATGAGTTTGGTCTAGATGAAATGGATAAAGATATAATTCTAACAATTATTGAAAAGTTTAACGGCGGTCCGGTTGGATTGAACACACTTTCTGTAGCCGTTAACGAAGATCCCGGAACGATTGAAGAAGTTTATGAACCATTTTTAATTCAACAAGGATTCATTCAGCGTACACCGCGTGGAAGAGAGGCAACCGATTTAGCATATCTCCGCTTCAACAAACAGCGCGGAAAGATAAAGCAGCAAGAAAATCTTTTTGAATAAACAACGTGGAGTCATGGTGAAAACAAACAAAATCAATTTAGGAGATGGCAACCCACTTGCCTTAATTGCGGGTCCGTGTGTTGTTGAAAATGAAAAGACAACACTTAAAACCGCAGAAGCAATTAAAACCATTACAGAAGAATTAGGTATCCCATTCGTATTCAAATCAAGCTACAAAAAAGCAAACAGAACAAGTATTCATTCGTTCAGCGGTATCCATTTTGAAAAGGCTTTAAAAATTTTAGAGAAAGTTAAAAAAGAATTATGCGTTCCAATACTAACAGATGTTCACTCAGAGCAGGAAGTTGAACCTGTAGCTCATGTAGCGGATGTACTTCAGATTCCGGCTTTTCTTTGCCGGCAAACTGATTTATTAGTTGCTGCCGGTAGGACGGGCAAAATTGTTAATATTAAAAAAGGACAATTTCTTGCGCCGCAAGATATGGCTCACGTTATTGCAAAAGTTGAAACGACAAAGAATAAAAAAATTTGGCTGACGGAACGGGGAACAACTTTCGGCTACCATAATTTAGTTGTTGATATGCGCAGCTTGCAGATAATGAGAGAGTTTGGTTATCCGGTAATTATGGATGCTACACACGCGGTTCAATTGCCAAGCAAGGGAAATGAATCGGGCGGTGAAAGACAATACATCTACGCTATCGCAAAAGCTGCTGTTGCAGTAGGAGTTGACGGTTTGTTCTTAGAAGTTCACCCGGATCCATCAAGGGCGCTTAGCGATGCTGCAAGCCAGCTTCCGCTTGATATGCTGAAGAAATTATTGGTAACTATTAAACAGATAGATGAAATTGTAAAGAATGAAAAGTGATTTTCTAAATAAGCTGAAAGAAATAAAACTATTCTTGTTTGATCTGGACGGAGTTTTGATCTCTAAAAATTCTATAAAGACTACAGAAAGCGAAAGCCAGTTCTTGCTTCAGCTTAGAATGGCTTGCGAAGAATTTTTACAGCACGATGCAAAGCTTGGTATAGTAACGGCAAGTAACGATTCGCTGATTGTGAAAATCAAAGAGAATAGTAAGTGTGTTATGCTATCGGATTCTATCAACAAAGTTAAAATGGTTGATGACTATCTAAAACATGATACGATTAGTTACAAACAAGTAATGTACATTGGCGATGACATTCTGGATATTCCTTTGCTTCAGAAGGTGGGAATTTCCGGTGTGCCGAAAGATGGAAGGAGAGAAGTGAAGCGTGTTGTTAATTTTATAACCAAATCCAGCAGTGGAGAAGTTTTACCAGAAATAATAGATTACTTAAAACAAACTAAGAAGTGATTGCAATGACAAACAACTTAGAACATTTTCCGCGTGAACTAACATCACAAGAAAAAGAATTGTTGCTTACAGCGCTGCCGGAAAATAAAATCGGCTACAAACACTACCGTGATAAAATTGAGCGAATGGTTGTGCTTGGCAATGGAAGATTTGGCGGCGGAAATTTCATTCTTGGGCCAATTGACAGCGAACTTGATTTGGAATCCAAATCAACACCAATCTTTGCGATTTCAAAAATTGTTTACGATGATCATGAAATTTATGTTACAATCCATCACGAGAGTGAAGATCAAATCGAAATAGATATTCAGAATTTTGAGTTAACTCCGAAGATTAATGAAATGAAGGAAATCTACCGCTGGACATATTCTAATTGGTCGCCGGGGCAAAAAGCCCCGTACGATAATTCTGCTGTGAGAGAAATTCACCTTATCCTAAAATCTTTAGTCCTTGTTATAGCCAGCGAGCATAGAAAAATTTGGGTTTACAGTGCTAAGGATGAAGTTAACTATCTGATTCCGGTTACAAATTTCTACAACGAACTTATGCTTATTATGGATGAACGCAATCCTGAAGTTGCGCTGAATCCCAACCGGCTTTTTATTCATCTCGATGAATATTCTGATGAAAAGCTTGGACAGGCATTTTTGCTTTACAATAAATACTGGAACAGAATTGAAGTTGATTATTCATTGTTCGATGCAAAGATGGTGCAGCGTAGAAAATCTTTTTTTGATTTCTTGAAGAAGTAAGAGGAATTGGTGAACAGAGAACAGATTATTTCGAAAGGGAAAGAAGTTGTTCGGGTTGAAACCGAAGCAGTGCAAAATTTAATTGACGGCATTGATGAAAATTTTGCCAAGACTGTTGAGCATATTTTCAATTCGAACGGAAGAGTTGTTTTTACTGGAATGGGCAAATCGGGTTTGATCGCCCGTAAAATTGTGGCAACGATGAACTCGACCGGAACGGCGGCAATCTTTATGCATCCAACAGACGCTCTACACGGCGATCTTGGAATGGTTCGCAATGATGATACTGTAATTTTAATTTCGAAGAGCGGCAATACTGAAGAACTTCTCAATCTAGTACCGTTGTTCAAACGCATAGGTGTTTCTATAATTGGAATGCTTGGGGAATCGGAATCTAAACTTGCCCGCGATTGTGATTTAATTCTAAATGTCAGTGTGAAAGAAGAAGCCTGCCCGCACGATCTGGCTCCAACCTCATCAACCACTGCTTCACTTGTTATGGGCGATGCGCTTGCTATTGCGCTTTTGGAAATGCGCGGTTTCACTGCAGAAGATTTCGCCTTTCTTCATCCCGGCGGAAGTTTGGGTAAGCGGCTCTCGCTAAAAATTTCAGAAATAATGATTGGCGGAAAAGATATTCCTATTGTTGGTGATAAAACTTCACTCAAAGATTCTATTCTTGAAATTACCTCGAAACGTTTGGGTGTTACTTGCGTCGTAAATAACGATGGTGAACTCATCGGCATTATTACTGATGGAGATCTACGCCGTCTGCTCGAAAAGTCTTTAGACTTGAGAAACTTGGTTGCCTCTGATGTGATGACAAAGAAGCCGAAAACAATTACAAAAGAATTTTTAGCATCGTTCGCGCTTCAGCAGATGGAGCAATACAACATCACTTCATTAGTAGTTGTAGATAAAGAGAAAAAACCGGAAGGTATTGTCCATCTTCACGATCTGGTGAAATTAGGTTTGCAATCAAGATGAAAAATCTTTTTGCTCTGCTGCTGATTCTTACATTTTCTTCTTGCTCTGAAGAAAAAATCCAGCCTCAAATGTCCAAAACCAGCATTGAAGGAGAAATTCCCGCGCACGAAAGCTGGAACTCCAAAGTTATGTTCACAGACGAAGGGAAAATCAAAGCAATTTTATTTTCTGATCATCTTAGAAAATTCGAACTTCAAAAAGAAACTTTGCTTGAAGGCGTAAAAATTGATTTCTATGATAAAGAACAGCGAAGCACTTCTAATTTAGTTTCAATAACCGGTAAGGTTGATGATATTTTGCGCGATATGTACGCTACCGGAAATGTAATTGCCCGTAACGACAGCGGCGTTGTACTAAAAACCGAAGAACTTAAATGGCGTAACGTTGATCAGAAAATTGTTACTGATAAGTTTGTTTCCATAACAACAAAGAAAGAAATCATAGAAGGCTATGGACTTGAAGCCGACCAGAGTTTGAATAACTATGTCGTCTTTCATCCAACCTATACTGCTTCTGTCGCAAAAGAGGAGAAGAAATGACACGATTTTCAAATCTCTCTATTTCGATAATTAGTTTTTACAGATTTCTTTTAAAAGCATTTGGGCTAAAGCCCATGGGTTGTTTTAACTGGCTAACCCCACGCTTAAGCGTGGGGTTAATCAATGTCCTCTTAACAGTGGGACTTTAGTCCAAATATTTTAATTACTGCGATATTTTATGAAATATATTTTCCTTTACATAATTCTATTCCTTTCAGTCTCTTATGCACAAGAAGATAACCGCATAGTTGCTATTGGTGACAGTTTAGTGGGCAAACTTGTAAATGGAGAAAGCGTTCGCGAGCTGCATGGAAACGTTGTAATGACGCAAGGCGCGGTTAGAATAACTTGCGATAAAGCAATTCAATACTTAGCGCGAAACGAAGCCGATTTGATTGGGAATGTGGTTGTTACGCAAGACAGCATTGTGATAAAAACCATACAAGGGCATTATTTCGGAAATACTAAGATCGCTTATTCAAATCATGGTATAGATTTAACAGACGGACATGTTCAGCTTCACTCAAAAAACGGTAATTACTATTTTGATGAAAAGCGTTCCTACTTTTATGAAGATGTAAAGTTGAAAGAAGGCGTTTCAAATCTTGCTGCATTGCGGCTTAATTATTTTGACGATGAAGATAAAGCCGTTGCCGGCGGCAATGTAATTGTAAGTGATACAGCCTCAACAATACTCGCGGATAGTTTAATATACTTCCGAAATTCAAAAAATACTTTTGCCTTCAATAACATTAGAATTTACAACTCAACAGACCGTATAGCAATTTTTGGCGAACGGCTTGAAGATTACGGACAGAATAAATACACCAAGATTTGGGAGAATCCATTACTCGTAAGAATAGATACTACTTCTTCCGGCGAGTTAGACACATTAGTTATTTCTTCAAAGTTGATGGAAGCATTTGACGACAGCAGCCAAAAACTAATAGCTACAGATGATGTAAAAATGTTTAAGCGCGGCTTTGCTTCAAAAAATAGCCAAACATTTTTCTACCGCGCAATAGATGAAATACAAACATTTAAACGGGAAGGTGATGAGCTCCCGCCGGTTATCTGGAGCGATGAAACTCAACTTAGCGGCGATTCGGTTTACATTTTTACAAAGGATAACCGGCTTACACGTATCAACATGAATTCTAATGCTACAATAATTTCCGAGCATAAAGACAAGCCGTTCCGTTACGATCAAATCTCCGGCAAGGCAGTTAAAATCTTTTTTAGCAAGGATGGAATTGAACGAACTGATGTTGCCGGTAATGTTCTAAGCATATATTATGTTTACGATGAATCTGAGCCGAACGGATTGGTCAAATCAAGTTCCGAAAGCGCGAAGATTTATTTTGCAGATGATGAAGTTCAAGATGTTCGGCTATACGGCAAACCGGCTACGGAATATCATCCGGAAAATTTACTTGAAGGAAAGGAAAAAGAGTTTACAATCCCAGCTTTCAGACTTTTTCCAAACAAGCCGACAAAAGAATCGTTACTTTCCGGCAACAAAAAAGTTTTGTTTTACTTAACAAAGGATTCAGCTTACTATGCAGCAAAACTTAACCCTAAAAGGGGAAAACCTTAAAAAGGTTTATAAAAAAAGAACTGTTGTGAACAAAGTTTCAGTGCAAGTTCAGCAGGGTGAAGTTGTTGGTTTGCTGGGACCAAACGGTGCCGGTAAGACCACCACGTTTTATATGATTGTGGGTATGATAAAGCCAAACGATGGCAAAGTATTTCTTGATGAATCAAATATTACACACGAGCCAATGTATCAGCGCGCTAAAATGGGTGTTGGTTATTTACCGCAAGAAGCTTCTGTTTTTAGAAGATTAAGTGTTGAAGATAATGTTATGGCGGTTCTTGAAATGACGAAATTGTCTGCCGAAGAGAGAATCCAAAAACAAGAAAAATTACTTGATGAACTCGGTTTGGTTAACGTAAGAAAAACGCTTGGCTTTCAGTTAAGCGGAGGTGAAAGAAGACGTTGCGAGATTGCCCGCGCTTTAGCAACCGATCCCAAATTCATTTTATTAGATGAACCATTTGCGGGTGTGGATCCAATTGCGGTTGAAGACATCATGACAATAGTTGCCAATCTAAAACATAAAGGAATTGGCATTTTGATAACAGACCACAACGTGCACGAAACTCTTAGCATTGTTGATAGAGCTTATATTCTTATTAACGGACAAATTTTTAAAGAGGGAACCGCGAACCAATTAGCCGAAGACCAAGATGTGCGCAAACTCTATTTGGGAGAAAAATTTAAGTTAGACAGATATTCTTAAGTAAGCGAAATTGCGAAGTAGGTTAAAGCTGTAACCCCAATTGCGTACAAGATAATCATTATAACCAGTTTGATGTTCTTTTTTCTGTTAAGATTTCTTTGGTATGTCCAAGTTGCCTCGTCGTCCCTTTTGTAATCTCCCTTCTCAATCGACCAGTTTTTATCCGGTTGGAACATTTTTTTGTTGTCTTTCATAGTTATTGCAAAATTAATCAATGTTTAGTTATGAAATAAATGACAATTATCACAAAACAAAAGTACAGTAACTTTTTAACCACCGAAAATTATTTTGTAAACTCTTTTACTATTTTTTTAATCTCCTCCTCTGAAATTCCACTACCGAAAGGCGCATTTTTGCTATCCATTTTTTTAGATGAATCCACCTGAACTTTTGCAGAAGTCGGATTTCCGGCTCTGGCTCTCAAACGTTCTTCAATCTGCATGGTAAAACTCCCTTCAGTGTAACCGGTTTTTGGATTTGAAGCTCCGGCATAACCTTCTAAGGATGATAAACAATTCCCTTGATTTATTACTCTTGTCTCGAAGGCTAAGGTTTTCACGTTCATCAAATGCATTGCGCTTACGTTTTCCGAAATTATTGAACCGCCCCAAGTTCCCGGACCAAGTGTCATTGAAGGCATTAAATCTGTTGAATAACCTACAGCGCCGACGGATGAAGGTGTGTTAACAACAATTCTAAAAGCCGGTTTCTCAAGAGCAAATTTCATGATGATATCTTTATCATTCGAATGAATTGCGAGTGTGTGACCAATACCACCAAACTCTAGAAGCTCTATGCATTTATGACAGCCGTCCATCCAACCATCAACAGCATAATAAGCTAGTACAGGAGAGAGTTTTTCTATTGATAAAGGTTCTTGTTTGCCGACCGTTGCACATTCCGCTATAAGAACAGTTGTGCTTTCCGGAACGGAAAAACCGGCGTAGTTTGCAATCCATGCTGCGGTTTTGCCAACAATATCAGCATTCAATCTAGCGCCTTTGGCAATTTTATCTTCGAGCTTTTTCTTTTCCTCTGCGTTAACAAAGTAACAACCCTTCTTCTTTGCAACTTCAATAACTTTTTCACTGATCGGTCTATCAACGATCATTGCTTGTTCTGAAGAGCAGAGAACACCGTTATCGAAAGTAGTCCCAAAAACTATATCGGCTACAGCTTTGTCAATGTTAGCTGTTCTTTCAATAAATGCCGGAACGTTACCGGCTCCAACTCCATAAGCCGGTTTGCCGGCGCTGTACGCTGCGCGTACCATCGGCATTCCGCCGGTTGCCAAAATTACAGCAACATTTTTATCGTGCATTAAAGCGTCTGTACCCTCAAGCGTTGGAAGTGATAAGCATTGAATTAATCCTTTTGGCGCGCCGGCTTTTTCAGCCGCATCGGAAAGAACTTTTAATGCTTCGCGAGTGCAATTCATAGCTTTCGGATGAGGCGATACAACAATACCGTTTCTACATTTCAAAGAAATTATTGCTTTGAACATTGCGGTAGAAGTTGGATTTGTTGAAGGAACAAGCGCGGCTACAATTCCCATCGGCTCGGCAATTTTCAGAATCTTGCCGTTGTTGCGAACATCAATCACGCCAACGGTTTTTAAATCCTTTATAGATTCCCAAACATCACGCGTACCAAACTGGTTTTTGATAATCTTATCGGAAACTTTTCCGAAACCGGTTTCTTCGTGAGCCATTTGCGCGAGACGTTCAGCTTCTTTATAGCCGGCATCGGCCATAGCTTTAACTACTTTATCAACTTGTTCCTGGCTAAAATATTTGTATTCGAGTTGTGCTTGTTTGGCTTGAGAAGCTAAGTTGCGTGCTTCTTGAATTGATAAAAGGTCTTTGTCTAAGCTCATCTATTAACCAATCTTTTTCTGACGAAATATAAAGAGCCAACATATGAACATCAATTTAGATAATTCACTAATGTTCGTTAAAAGTATATTGACTCTATTTAAACTAACAGGCTTTTCTCTTAAGAAACTTAGATTGTACCCCGTAAGCAGCTGCCAGAATAAGTAACAAGCTAACAAACTGTAACAGCAATTTCGGCACCCGGTATTTATAAACATCTGCAATGGTATCAGTTTGTAAAATGTACATTTCGGTAAATTTTAAGAATAAAGCGCCTAAAAACATGTAGAGAATGAATCCAATTAACATCCAAAAAGCCTTGCTTTTTCCGGCTTCTTTGGCAGCCAAATAAAACCAAATCAAAATAACTAAGAGTCCAATTATTGCGAACATAACACCTCCCTAATTTGTGAATGACTAATCGAAAAACTCTTTAACTTTTTGATAACCACTTTTACTTACCGGTAGCTTTTTGCCATCAAGCAAAATTACTTGATACGTTTCCTTTTCGAGCAATTCTATTTGTTTTAACAATGTGAGCCGAACGATATAAGAGCGGTGGATTCGGACAAAATCTTTGGGATTAAGATTCTCCTCAAAGTATTTCATTGTTTTCTGTTTTAAGAATTTGCCTTTTTCCGTATGAAGCATAGTATAGTCGTCTTGGGCTTCAATGTATTTTAATTCTTCTACAGGAATGAGTGTAATCTTTTGTTGGTTCTTAACTACAATTCGCTCGAGGGATTCTGATCGTGATTCCGCGGTTTTCAGCAAATCATTGAATTTGGAATCCGATAGAGTTTTGTTGGAAAGCAGCTTTGTAGCTTTATCAAGCGCATCATTAAACCTTTCTTCGGAAAATGGCTTTAGCAAATAATCGGTAGCATTCACTTCAAAAGCTTTTAATGCGTATTGATCGTATGCAGTGGTGAAAATAATTACAGGCGGAGTTTCAATTAACTCAAGCATTTCGAAGCCGGTTAGCTTTGGCATTTGTATATCAAGAAAAATCAAATCGGGTTTCAATTCGTTTATCTGTTTAATTCCGTCGAAGCCGTTACTACATTCAGCCAACACTTCGAACGAATCATGTTTTTTGAGATAAGCTTTTATTAAATCTCTTCCGAGTTGTTCATCATCAATAATAAGTGTTTTGATTTTTTTCATTTTCCGCTCATTGGAACATAGATGGTTACTTTAAAATTTGAATCCTTCTTATCAACTACAACCAAATTATCTTGATTGTAAATCAGTTTCATTCTGTTTTGAATATTCTTGATTCCAATTCCGGCACCTTTGCGTGGTACGGATTCAGGATCGAAATTGTTTTCAACACTAATCTTAAAATATTCTTTTTCGATACCGCAAGAAAGCTTAATGATAACTTTCTCCAAACTTTCGTAAACGCCATGTTTAATTGCGTTTTCGAAGAGTGGCTGGAGAATCATGTTCGGGACTTCAACTTCTTTGCATTCCGGCTTCAAATCCTCTATGAACTCAAACTTATCGGCAAACCGGATTTTCTCTATGTCCATGTAGAGTTTCGCGTTATTGAGCTCATCAATCAATTTACTTTTTTGAGTTTCGTTTTTGACAAGTGTATTACGTAAAAATGATGAAAGCTTTATCGTCATATCCTGCGCGCGCTGCGGATTGCTAAGAGTGAGGGAACTAATTGAATTCAAGCTATTGAAAATGAAGTGAGGATTTATTTGATACTTCAGAGCGTTTAACTCGGCTTCTTTTACTAATCCCTTCAATTCAACTTCCTTCAAAACTTTTTCTTGAAAGTTATTATAGTAAATGATTACGTAATTAATTGAAACAATAGCTATGTAGTATAATATTCCAATTAGGAAACGCCAGATAATTGACTTGTTGAGAAATTCTAGATAAAGCTTTTCTTGTGATAAAATTTTGCTGACTATAAACTCTCCGGCTGCAACCCAAATACCCGCAGTGATTACTGCCGAAACAATATGATTCAAAAAAATTTTAAGCGGAGTATAGTTTTCCAGATTGTTAAATCTGACCGTGTACCAGATTCCAATTCCGATTACTAAATAGAGGAAATTGAAAAATGATGAATCAATTACAGCCGAATAAAAATTTATGCTTTGAACAATCATTATGATAGCAACGTGAGAGAGAAAAATCAGAAACCACACAGATGCGTAAGCAGCAAAAATCTTTTTGCTGCTTGTAAAAGGATTAGTCATTCATCACCTTAGTTTGATAACTCGCCGCCGCCAAATACAACCGAGCCTTTAATTACTAAAACAGAATCGGTTGAGGGAGTTGAATTAAAATTTGGAAATCGTTTGTCATCAAAACCACCGAAGACTGAAGATACATTTACTATGACTTTCCAATCTTGAGGAATATACAATTCAACGCCGCCAAAAATCGCACTCACATCAAGAACATGTTCGCCCGGAGCTAGTTTTGCCTGGCGTAAGTCAAGCATTATATGCCCAAAAACTGATGACGTTTTACCGCCTTTAAATGATTGTGAAGTTATTAGCTTTTTAGTCGTTGTGAATACGGCATTCTCATCAATAAAATCTGAAGGGAAGTTACTTGCGTTATTAGTAGAAGGATTACTAAAAGTTTCTCCATCTAACGGATTAAAGTTTTGACGGTCTTGATGTAAATTCCCAAATTTCTCGCAATGGTCATGGTTGTTCCTTTCGTTTTTATTGAGTATCAACCACAATCCAAATCCTAAAAGTATTAGTGGCCAGAGATCGCCGAAGTTTAAGAATTCAACGAATGGAATAAACGGCATATGCCTTAGCCAGCCCACTATTCCTATACCAATCAGCACATATCCAAAAAAACTTTTGTTGTGTTTAGAAACAAATACCGCACCGGCAATTATGAAAAATGTATGCCAGGAAAAAATAAAAGAGTGAAAAGGAATTCCGATGTAACCGAAATTGAAATTATCGAGAATCCAAAGTCCTCCTACAATCATTAGTATTACCCCTAATAAATTTTTACCGCTAGAATTTTTCATTTTAAATCTCCTTAGAATAAAGTCTTTACCTCACCGCCGCCAAAGAGCGCGATGCCTTTTATCAGTAATGTTTTGTTTTGATCATAAACTAGATTGGGATCTCGCGTTCGCTTATCGCCAAATCCGCCGAAAAGCGGAAAGACATCAATAATAACATTCCAATCTTTTGGGACTATTATTGTACACCCGCCAAACACGGAAATCGTATCTAAAATGCTATCACCTTCAGCAAGCGTACTGCCGGTTAAGTTTACTTCCGAGCCGCCGAAGATTGAAATTATATTTCCTCCCTTGAACGAATTCGAGTTAACGAATTTAGTGCCGCCGCCAAAAATGCTTATTTGCTCTACAACATTCTTGTCCATGTCGTAATCTGAAAAATTACCAGTATCTGAGCTTTGCTTTTTTCTATTTATACCGAAGATGATATAAGCGCCGACGGCAACAAAAATTAAAGGCCATAGTTCCGGATAGAGATTAAATAAACCTATCCCAACAAACAACGAGCCGACAGTTTTATTTTGAGCTAGGAAGAAGAAGAGCAATCCGAATAGAATAAAAAAGAATTGCCACCGGAATAGAAAGTCGGGAATCATGAAATCGAACATTTCGCTGTTGCGGAGGAATAATAATGCCCCGACAAATACAAGCATTATTCCTATTATCAAACGGTTCTGAACTCCGCGTGCCATTTTATATTTCTCCTTTTGTTTTCACTTCTTTTGACGGCAAAAATATTAGTTGGTTATACAGTTTGGAATTACTTTTCGGTAAGAGGCGGAAAAGTATCGGTGAAAAGAGTTGTAAAAGTTGTAAAGACGATGCGGTGCATCGTCTCATTTTCAGTTTTGTGTTTTCAATAGGGAGACGACCCGCCGGGTCGTCTTTACATTCGTTCAAAATTACAATTCTGTATAAGTGTTTGTATTCTAGAATGTAATCTGATTTCCACAAACCGGTTCTTTATTCTTCTATAAGATTAGTCTGCTCATCGGCGGAATTTGTCTCAACGCTTTTAAGCTTGCGTTCAATTACACGTGTTCGTTTAGAGGCATCTTCAATTGTATTGCTGGCTTCTTGCAGTTTCTTTTGAGTTTTTTCCAGAACATCGCCAAACTTTCCAAACTCTGCTTTCACTGCGCCTAGCAAACTCCAAACTTCGCTGCTTCGTTTTTCAATAGCCAAAGTTCTAAAGCCCATGTGCAAACTGTTTAAAATTGCTGTAAGTGTTGTCGGTCCGGCTATAATTACTTTGTAATCATTTTGGAGTCTTTCAAACAAGCCCGGGCGGCGCAGAACTTCCGCGAACAATCCTTCGATTGGAAGAAAGAGAATAGCAACATCGGTTGTGTTTGGCGGATCAATATATTTATCAAAAATAGATTTTGCCTCGCCGCGAATTCTAGCTTCAAGCGCTTTCGAAGTTTCTTCGATTAAAACAATATCTCCAAGTTCTTGAGCTGCAAGCAAACGCTGGTAATCTTCCATTGGAAATTTGGCATCAACGGGAAGCCAGCAAGTGCCGTCTTTGTTTTCACTTCGTCCCGGCATTTTAATCGCGAACTCAACTCTGTCACCACTTCCTTTTTTGGTTGCAACGTTCTTTTCGTATTGATCGCGGGAAAGAATTTGCTCAATCAAATTTTCAAGTTGAATTTCTCCCCAAGTTCCGCGCGTCTTTACGTTTGTAAGAACTTTCTTCAGATCACCAACTCCAACCGCCAAATTTCTCATTTCACCAAGACCTTCGCGCACAGCTTCAAGCCGGTCGCTCACAAGCTTGAACGACTCGCCGAGACGCTTCTCTAATGTCTCGTGAAGTTTTTCATCAACCGTTTGGCGCATCTCTTCCAATTTCTTTTCATTCTTGTCTTGAATTTCTTTGAGCTGAGATTCAACTTTCTCTTGCAGCTTATCAAGTTTCTGCTCGTTGCTTTGTGTTAGAGTATTAATTTGTTTAGAGAAAATATCAAGCTGGTCTTTCTGCCGCTTTGAGATTTCTCCTATTGTATTGGTTAGCTGTTCACCAAGTTTGAGGATTGATTCGTTCAATTCTTCACGTTGAGCTTTCGCGTTTCGGGAAGATTCATCCCTTGTCCGTGCTATTTCATCCCGGAAAGATTTGTCCAGCCGTGCAAAATCATCTTGATTATTGCCGGAACCGAGCAAAGAGAGTTTTTTATTAAGTATGAAAAACACAACTACGATTGCGAGCGCAATCAAGATTAAGCCGAAAATGACAAGTTCGTTCATTGTAAATCCCGAGATGAATTGAATTTGGAAACTTATTTATCAAATATATTCTTATTCAGCAAATCAATTTATAAATTAGAAGAAGCAATTCGGAAAAAGTTAATGCAAAAATGGAAGAAGATTACACTTGGACTATCAATCTCATTGATTGTTATTCTTATCGTTCTCTCGGGAATATCATACTTTATGCTGAAGAACAGCCTGCCACAGTATGATGGTGAAAAAACTTTTAACGGATTAACGGCGGAAGTAAAAGTTTACCGCGATAGTTGGGGAATCCCGATGATTAAAGCCGAAAACGATGAAGACGCGGCGTTCGCGCTTGGCTATGTTCACGCACAAGAGAGATTGTTCCAAATGGATATCGCCCGCCGTGCCGGAGAAGGAAGGCTAAGCGAAATTTTCGGCAGCAAAACAATTGCCATAGACAAAATGTTTAGAACTGTTGGGATCTATAAATTAGCAAAAGAAAGCTTTCCTAAATTAAATCCGGTTTCGCAGAAAATTTTGATAGCTTATTCGAAAGGTATAAATGAATATTTGAAAGATGCGCGCGGCAATTACGCGCCGGAATTAGATGTTCTTGGTTACGAACCATATCCTTGGAAACCCGAACACAGTATGATGATTGCAAAACTGATGGCTTGGGAGTTAAATATTAGCTGGTGGACAGACCTAATGTTTTCGCATCTCATTCAAAAGTTTGGAGAAGCAAAAGCCCGCGAGCTAATACCGGATTTTCCTGAGAACGCGCCAACAATTATTCCTCCCGGTTTAGGAAAGATTGCATCAGTTTCTACAGAGCTGATTGATGTAGATAAATCTTACAGAAAACTTGTTGGTTTCACCGGAACACATATTGGCTCTAACAACTGGGTTGTGAATGGAAACAAATCCGTTTCCGGTAAACCAATTATTGCTAACGATCCTCACTTGGCTTTTTCAGCTCCTGGCAGATGGTTCTTTGCTATGATAAGAAGCAAAGATTGGAACGTTGAAGGATTTACAATTGCCGGTTTGCCGGCTGTTGTGATTGGAAAGAATCAAAAAATATCTTGGGCGATGACAAATGTGATGGCTGATGATGCCGATTTTTATTCAGAGAAATTAGATTCATCTGCTGCAAAATATTTTCTTGATGGCGAGTGGAAAGCGCTCTCAATTGCGAAAGACACAATTCACGTTAAAGATTCCTCCGATGTAGTTTACGAGATAAAGAAAACTCACCACGGTCCTATAGTTTCGGATGTGCATCCGCTGAAAACAATTTATCCTAATACTGAAGTGAACACGGCAACATTAAGTATGCGCTGGACTGGGCAAGATTTTAGTGATGAAATGTTTGCGGCTCTTTCTCTTAACAAAGCTAATGATTGGGAAGATTTCAAAGAGGCTCTCCGCTACTTTACCGTTCCGGGACAGAATTTTGTTTACGCCGATGCAAGTGGAAACATCGGTTATGTTTGTGCGGCAAAGCTTCCTATCCGTGCATCAAATTCGCCAACATTAATTTTCGATGGCACAAACTCTGCTTACGATTGGAAAGGTTTTGTTCCTTATGATGAGATGCCAAAACTATTTAACCCGGAACAAAATTTTATTGCATCGGCTAATAACAAAACCGTGCAGAGTTTCTCTTATCATATCTCAAACATTTGGGAGCCATCTTCCCGCATAGAAAGAATTAATGAATTGCTAAACTCAAAAGAGAAACATTCAGTTGGTGATTTCAAGAAATATCAGAATGATTTTGTTTCGCCTTATGCCCGTAAACTAACCAAACATTTGCTCAACGCTTTCAAAGATGTTAAGCTTAATGATAAGAATCTGAAAGAAACAATTACTCTATTTGAAAACTGGGACGGCGAAATGAATATGCGGAGCCAAGTCCCAACTATTTATTCCTTCTTCCTGAAGAATTTAATTAAGAATACCATCGGCGATGAGATGAGTAACGATCTTCTCAAAGAATATGTGTTTGTGGCAAATGTTCCATACAGAAAAATCGAAGAGCTTATGGAATCAAACTCGCTCTTTTTTGATAATGTGAAAACCGAAGTTGTTGAAACTAAAGAAGACATCATTAGAAAAAGCCTTGTTGATGCTCTGAGCGAACTCGAGCGTGATTATGGAACCGAAGTGGCAAATTGGCAATGGGGAGAAATTCATAAAGTAACATTCAAGCATATGTTTGGCGGTAATTCTTCATTGCTGGATAATCTGATTAATGTTGGTCCGTTCGAAATTGGGGGCGATGGAACAACTATTTTCAATACTGAATATTCTTTCTCTGAGCTTTATGAATCTACACATGATTCTAATCTACCGTTCCGTTATAAATTCTTTGAAAATAAACTTGGTCCTTCTATGCGCTACATTTTTGATTACTCGAAGCCCGATTATTTAAACTATATTTTACCTACCGGGCAATCGGGGCATTTCATGAGCAATCACTATAAAGACATGAGCAAGATGTGGCTGAAAGGATATTATTTGAAACTTCCGCTGAAAGAAAGCGAGTTCAAACAAAATGCTGTTAATACCTTAACGCTCCACCCAAAATGAGAACTTGTTAAAACAAAATATTAAATTGCAGTTGTACTAATTAGGGAAAGCATGAAAGTAATAGAACATCTTTATAAAGCTAAGAATCCTTTAATCAGCTTTGAAATTATTCCGCCGAAGCGGGGAGGTAACGTTCGCCAGCTTCTTCACGTTCTTGATGATATTGTAAAATACAATCCTCCGTTTATTGATATAACAAGCCACGCCGCGGAAGTAATGTATGAGGAAACATCCGATGGCGGAATGCAAATGAAAGTTAAACGCAAACGTCCGGGCACTCTTGGTCTGTGCGCGTTGATTCAAAATAAATATAATATTGATGCGGTGCCTCATGTTCTTTGCAGCGGCTTTACCCGCGAGGAAACGGAAGATTTTTTGATTGAGCTTCACTACCTGGGAATTGATAATGTTCTTGCGGTACGCGGTGATGATTCGGCATTCAAGAAACCGCTAAAGTTCGGCAGAAGCATGAACGAATACGCGGTTGATTTGGTTAAGCAAATTAACAGCTTGAACAAAGGCAAGTATATAGAAGACGGATTGCTTGATGCTGAGCCAATGGATGTTTGCGTTGGTGTAGGCGGCTATCCGGAAAAACATTTTGAAGCTCCAAATCTTGCTACGGATATTAAAAACACAAAAGAAAAAGTTGACGCCGGAGCTTCTTACATTGTTACACAGATGTTTTATTCCAACAAGTTTTATTTTAATTATGTTGACCAGTGTAAGAAGGAAGGAATTAGCGCTCCAATTATTCCGGGTTTGAAGGTTATAACTTCCAAAGCACAGATAAAATCAATTCCCAAAAATTTCTTTATTGATATTCCACAAGAACTTGCAGAAGAAGTTGAAGCTGCAAAACCGGAACATGTTATGGAAGTTGGAGTTGAGTGGACAAAGAAACAAGTAGAAGAATTATTAAATAAGAACGTCCCGGCAGTTCATTTTTATGTAATGCAAAATTCTCAGCCGATAAAACTCTTGATGAACAAACTGAAACTATAAAATGATTGTAAACCAAAGAAAGATTAATCTGCCTTCGGCTTTACCAAGAAGGTTGAAATGGGGAGTTGCAGGGTGCGGAAATTATACCGAAGAGTTTTTCTTACCGGCACTTCAAATGGTGCAGCGCAGCAAACTTGTTTCTGTATATTGCAATGATCGTCACCGCGCTAAGGAAATTGCATCAAAATTTGGCGCAGCACATTCCTACGATGATTTCGATACTTTTCTAAAAAGCGAAATTGATTCAGTTTACATTTCGAGCGCCAATGCTGATCATTATGAGCAAGTTATTAAGGCGGCAAACGCAAAGAAAAATATTCTTTGTGAGCTTCCGATTTCGGTAAACTCGGAACAAGCAAAAAAAATGATAGATGTTTGCAAAGAGAATAAAGTTTATCTGATTATTAATCACTTGCACCGCTTTCATCCGCATGTACACAAGGTAAGAGAGTTGCTCGAGAAACAAATAGTCGGCAAAATTGTTTCTATCACAACTTCTTATCATACGGATTTTCCAGCAGCTGATAATTTCCGGACAAAAAAGGAATTAAGCGGCGGCGGAGTGCTTAGAGAACTTGGCGCTCAAATGATTGATCTGCTTCGCTACTTCGGAGGTGAGATTACGGAAACAAAAGCGTTCTTAGATAATGTAGTTTATAAAAGTGAAGTTGAGGATTTTGCTTCAGCATTGGTAAAGTTTAGAAACGGCGGCTATGGCAGTTTTTCCGTTTCGTGCGATAGCAAAAAAGCCAGCAACCGGATTGAAGTTGTTGGGCACAACGGCTCAGTTATAATTGAAAATTTTTTCGGTAAGAAAAATTCCGTCTCCAAGTTAATTATAGATGTTCAAGGTGAAGCCAGAAAAGTTTTCCGCAAACGCTCGAACAAACTTGTACTGATGCTTCGCTCAGTTCAACGAACATTTATTAAGAATGAAACGCCGCTCGTTACCGGCGAAGATAGTTTAGCTAATATGAAAATCATTGAAGAAATAGAAAAACAGCAAAACACTAAATAGGCAGATAAAAAATTGAAGATCGCATTATTATTAGGCGGAACGTCGCCGGAAAGGGAAGTTTCCAAGAAAACTTCAAAATCAATTCTTGGTGCTTTAAGAGAATTAGGACACGAAGTTATTCCAATTGATCCAGCTTATGGATTAAATCAACCGAAAGACGAAAATGATTTTTTTGCTGAGAAGGATTACACAGAGCTTTCCAACAAGAATTACATTGATATTATCAACTCGCAACTGTTCGATGATATTGATTTGGCTTTTCTTGCTCTTCACGGCAGATGGGGAGAGGATGGTACAATTCAATCGTTGCTGGAGATGCGTGGGACAAAATACACCGGTTCAGGAATCTTGACAAGCTCGCTCGCTATGGATAAAGCGATGACGAAAGTTGTTATTCAACATTTTGGTGTATCAACTCCTTCATGGATTGTTGCAGATATTAATGAAAAAGATTTTTTAGAGTATCCGCAAAAGATTAAAAATCAATTTGGTTATCCTTGCATTATCAAGCCAAATGATCAAGGCTCAAGTGTAAGTTTAACAGTTTGTAAATTTGACGCAGATGTGATTCCGGCAATCAAGCTGGCACTTCAGTTTTCTGATAAAGCATTGATTGAAGAATTTATTCCGGGCAGAGAATTAACAGTTGCTGTACTTGATGGAGTTGCGCTGCCAATTTTAGAAATTGTCCCTAAAGGTGGTTTGTATGATTACGAAAGTAAGTACACTTCCGGCAAGTCCGAATACATTGTACCGGCGCCAATGCCGGAAGAAGTCCGCATAGATATTCAAGACCAGGCTGTTAAAGCTTTCAATGCAGTTGGCTGCAAATGCTATTCCCGTATTGATTTCCGTTTAACGGAGGAGAACAAAGAATATTGTTTGGAAATAAACACTTTGCCTGGAATGACAAGCCTTAGCCTCGTTCCTAAAGCTGCTGCTGCTGCCGGAATTTCATTTGTAGAGTTGATTGATAGAATTGTTCAAAACGCAGTAAAATGAAAAACAAACTTGTAGTTCGTGTTTTAATTGCTCTCATTTTTCTCGGAGCTACTGCTTTTCTGGTGCTTAATGAAAATGGTCTGCTGAAATATTTGAAAGTTAGAAAAGAACTGAAACAGATGGATGATGACATTAAAAAAGCGGAAGAAAAACTTTTTTTGTTGGAACATGAAATAGATTCTCTTAAGACGAGCAAAGAAAAACTTGAGAGAGTTGCGCGGGAAAAATTTCATATGATGAAGAAGACTGAAAAAGTTTTTCGAATTGAAGAGAAGTAGTTCGTGAAAAATAAAATTCAAATTCCGCATACACCCCTTGCCGAACGTTGCCGACCAAAAACTCTCGATGAATTTCAAGGGCAGATAAAACTTGTTGGCGAAGGCAAACCGATTAGAATAATGGTAGAGAATGATTCCGTTAGTTCTTTCATTCTTTGGGGACCGCCAGGGACCGGTAAAACTACGCTAGCTAAAATCATTTCCGAAGCAACGGATTCTGACTTTTATAAAATTAATGCAGTATCATCCGGCGTAAAAGAAATCCGGGAAGTGATCGAAAAGGCAAAGCTGAATCTCCAACACTTCAAACGAACAATTCTTTTCATAGATGAAATTCATCGCTTCAATAAAGCGCAACAAGATGCGCTGCTTTCTTCCGTTGAGTCGGGCGAGATAATACTAATTGGTGCGACCACAGAAAACCCATCGTTTGAAGTTATACCGGCGTTACGGTCTCGTGTTAGAGTTTTTGTTCTAGATGAACTTGGTAAAGTTGATCTTCAGAACATCATTAATTATGCGCTTACCAAAGATGAGTTTTTCCGTTCGCTTACTATTAAGTTGGATGATGAAGACTATTTAATCTTTATTTCCGGCGGTGACGCAAGAACCTTGTTGAATATTTTAGAAGCGTGTGTGCTTCAGGAAATGTCCAAAGAAGAAATTGTTATCACCAAAACGATTATCGAGAATGTAGTTCAACGGAAAAATATTATTTATGATAAAAATGGGGAAGAACATTATAACATTATCAGTGCTTTTATAAAAAGTTTACGTGGTTCCGATCCCGATGCGGCGGTTTATTGGATGGCAAGAATGATTGAAGGCGGTGAAGACCCTCTCTTCATCGCACGCAGAATGGTTGTTCTTGCTGCGGAAGATATTGGAAACGCTTCACCAAATGCATTGGTTCTTGCGGAAGCTACTTTTAGTGCTGTACATAAAATTGGGATGCCGGAAGCAAGAATTATTCTTTCTCAGTGTGCGACTTATTTGGCTTCGTCGCCAAAGAGCAATGCTTCATACTTTGCAATTGATAACGCGATTGCAGAAGTAAAAAAAACAGATCTTGTTTCTGTTCCAATACATTTACGCAATGCACCAACAAAGTTGATGAAAGAATTGGGCTATGGAAAAGATTATAAGTATCCTCACTCCTACGAAAATAATTTTCTCGAAGAGGATTATTTACCCAAGGAATTAAAAGTAAAGCAGTTTTATTTTCCGTCTGAGAATGGAAATGAGAAGTCAATTAAAGAGAGGCTAAAATCTCTTTGGAAGAACAAAAAGAAGTATGATTAATCAATCGAAAAAACCTTGCCAGGACGCTGTCTAACCACACCTTTAAATTCCATACTTAGTAAATGAACAAGACAATCGGATGTGCTAATTCCGCTTAATAGAGAAATTTCATCAATCTGTTTCTGTTCATCTTTTATTACACTGTAAATTTTTTCTTCAAAGAAGTTCAGTTCAATTTGCGGCTTCACTGAAATATTATCGGTTTCTGTTCTAAATTGAATCCTCAATTCATCCAGCATATCCTCGATTTTGGTAACAAGTTTTGCACTTCCTTTTTGAATTAGCAAGTTTGGACCCTCGCTGCATTTAGAACTAACCATTCCGGGGACTGCAAAAACTTCTCTCCCTTGATCTAATGCATAGTTTGCTGTGCTCATCGCACCGCCGTTTATTTTGGTCTCAATAACTAATGTCCCGATTGACATCCCGGAGATAATGCGGTTTCTGCGGGGAAAGTTTTGTGCGTCTGGCTTTGTTCCAAGAGGATATTCTGAAATCACTACACCGTTTTCAGTTATTTCATTGAAGAGCTTTTTGTTTTCCGAGGGATAAATTACATCCAATCCCGAGCCTATTATTGCTATAGTTCTTCCGTTTGCTTTAAGGGTAGCGGAATGAACAATTGTATCAATACCTCGAGCAAGTCCGCTTATAGTTGTTATGCCCTTCAGTGCAAGTTCACTTGCAAAACTTTCAGCAATGTTTCTGCCATAAGAAGAGGGTTCTCGCGTGCCGACAATTGCTATCGAAGATAAATCGCTATTGTTGAAACTTCCTTTGATATACAGAAATAATGGGGGGAAATAAATATTTTTTAGAAGCGAGGGATACTCTTCGTCAAAATAAGAAATTAAACGAGCGTCAATTTTTTCAAGGGACTCAAGTTCATTTTCAAGCTGATCGTAAGTTGAATTAATTGATTCACTTGCGTTAATAATTTTTGCAGCAAGTATTTTGTTTATACCATCAACTTCAACAAGGTCGTTAAATCTGGAATTTAAAATTTGTTCTATACTCTGGAATTTTGAAAGCAGAGAAAATATTTTCTGCGGACCTATCCCCTCAATTGAATATAACTGCTTCAGGTAACTTAATTTTTTGAATCGTTCTTGATTCACAATCTATTTTTCACAAACCTCAATATTGTCAACCACTGCAATAATCATTGTGTTTACGGGTGCTTCGGCATGTCCTAACATTTGCTGTACAGCATCACCTTCTTGAACGACTATAACAATATCTCCAACACCCGAGTCAACTAAATCGAGTGCAATTACATCCTTTTTCCCAACCAACTCATATTTTTCGTTTATAGCATGAACAAGCAATAACTTGTGACCAATAAGGTGTTTATTCTTTGGAGTAGAAACTAAATTGCCCACTATCTTCGCTAGAAACATCGTTGTTACTTCTTAAAGAAAGAAGATTTTACCATAATAGCAAAAGGAATTACAACTACGTAACCTGCTAACAATATGAGCGGGGATAAAGTTAAACTACTAAATCCATCCCATGGTGATTGCGCCATTAAAAAATATCCGAGTATCAATACCGCAAGTCCACCTAAGAGAAATAAATAATTTTTATTTGTCCAGTATTCTTGGAATGGGGAAACGAAATTCTTTTTAGTCTCTTTTAATGATTTCTGAGTCTTTGCCATCAGCTTCTCCTTTTAATTAAAAAGCCCAGTGTTGGGGGGGGACACTGGGCCAAGTAGCAAACAAGGTCATCGAAATGAACCTTGAAAGTACTGGGTGAAAAATATTACAAACCACTGCTTCTGTCAAGTTATTTTAATTCCATTTCTTGGAATTTTTATCCGGTAATATTCATATTGCCGCAAGCAAATTTTGTTGAAACTCGTGGCAGAAGATAGCCGGTGAAATTTTTAGCTTTGCTATTGGGTGAATTGTAACAGCCCGCGTAGCCTTGAATTTTACTACAGTCAAAGCGGAAAACTCAGGTATGAATATTATAGACTTGCCTGGGCGGATCAAGCCAGGTGAGAGCGTAGGGTTTTTCAAACACATCTTCAACAATTATATCCCTCAAATACAAATGACGTGGATACAATAAGCCGAATAGATTGCTTTGTTGAGCGATAGCTGTTGCAGTTTAAATTTTGAATTAAAACTAACAGCGGACTAATGTTACATTCACGAAATGCTTTAATAAAGTATTTTCCTTTTCCTTTGGTAATTACTCTGAGGGTTGTTACTCTTTTTGTAACGCCAGTATCGGATCTAACTTGGCTGCTTTAAGTGCAGGGAATACCCCAAAGATTAATCCGATAGAAATTGAAAACGCAACTGAAAAAAGAATTGAGTCAATTGAAATGTATGTTTTCCATTGTGTTGTGGACCCAATAATCCATGCTATTAAAAGTCCAGCAGTTATACCTGTCATTCCGCCTGAAATACCAAGCAATGATGCTTCAGACAGAAATTGCCAGACAATATCTTTTCTTCTGGCACCGACGGAAATTCGTAATCCTATTTCTCCTGTTCGCTCACGAATTGAAAGCAGCATTACAGCCAATACACCTACGCCTCCAACCAATAAAGAAATTCCAGCAATACCAACAATTAACCAGGTAAACATTTGAGAGGATTCTTGCTCGGCGTTCATTGCATTAAGTCTATTATCCAGCGTAAAGTCATTTTCTTTATGTCTAATATCTAATTTATGGCGCTTCCGTAATAGAGACTCTATTTCACTTTCCGCCAAATTTATTGCCTCTTTATTTTTTGCTTTTACAAAAATTCTATTGAGGTAATCTCTATTTAATACTCTCCTCAATGATGTTTGTACCGGAATAACAATGACTTTATCTTCATCGGCACCTTCAGCACTTACACCCTTTGATGCCAGCGTTCCAATAACTTCAAAGGGAATGTTTTTGATTAGAATGATTTCACCAACAGGATTTTCATTTTCAAAGAGATTTGTTTGAACCTGATATCCCAATACCGCTACCCGTTTTACGAGTTTATTTTCTTTGTTAGTAAAGAAGCGACCTTCATTTATA
The DNA here is from genome assembly GCA_001803165.1 of Stygiobacter sp. RIFOXYC2_FULL_38_25. Classification (GTDB taxonomy): domain Bacteria; phylum Bacteroidota; class Ignavibacteria; order Ignavibacteriales; family Melioribacteraceae; genus Stygiobacter. The sequence continues at coordinate 523,090 of MHAZ01000017.1, forward strand.
TGAAAATTTTTAACCTCCGTAAATTCCGATGAGGCTCCTTGTACCATTGACATAGTTGTTGCATCACCATACTTTATTTTCAAATAAGTATCAGCAGTGGGTACAACTTTTTCTACTGATGAACATTCAGACGCTATCGCTTCAGCATCCTTAAGTGTAAGTGTTGTAGCCAGATTGATCTGTTGCTCTCTCCCGATTACCTTACCCATCTTGCCCGAGTTAACAGCAATCATATTGGCACCCATTTTTTCAAACTGTTCAGCCATTTTCTTTTTAGCACCGTTGCCAATTGAAACCATTACCATCACTGTGGTAATACCAATGGATAATCCAAGGATCGCAAAAAATGTCCGGGATTTGTTTAGCAACAAAGCCTTCCAAGATAGTTTTATGTTCTTTGTTAACTTCATATTTTTTATGACAGCGCTTCTATTGGATCCTGCTTAGCAGCTTTACGTGCCGGGATAATACCGGCTAAAACACCAATTATTATTGGGAATAAAACCCCAAACAAAATTGTTTCCCAAGGAATAAAAAATGTTAGACCCATTGATGACATGAATACGCCTGCACCAACTAAACCGATTGCCAAACCAATTATTCCTCCAAACAATGATACCACTGCTGCCTCAATAAGAAACTGAAACATGATTTCTTGTGATCTGGCACCGAGTGCTTTTCGTAATCCAATTTCGCTAACTCTTCTTGATACTGACATCAGCATGATAACAACAATAACAACACCTCCGACCAAAAGAGCTATCCCGGAAATTAATGGTAAGAACAAAGTAAAAACTCTGTTCATCTTTCCAATAATTTCTTTTACAACAACAGGTGTTACTATTGAAAAATCGTTTGTCTCGTTATTATTTAAGGAATGTCTTTCTCTAAGCACTGAAGTTATTTTTCCGGCTATCTCTTCTGTCATGGAAGCATCTTCAAGTTCAAATTTTGCCCCGGCTATATAATTCACATTCATCAATCTATTCATTAAAGTAGTTATTGGAACAATCACATTCATATCAAGATCTGTTCCGTGAGGATCAATTCCTCTTTCTTCCAATACACCTTTAACGGTAAAAGGTACAGTGCCAATACGAATTTGCGACCCAACGGGATTTGAACCTTCAAATAATTTTTTTGCGATTTTCGTTCCAATAAGAGCAACTCTTGCAGAACTCTTTTCTTCAGCTTTTGAAAAATATTCGCCCGAAATAACACTTCTTCTCCAAACCATTTCGCCTTCAGCCATACCGCCGTTAATTGCCGTAGGGATATTTTTATTACTAAATATTACATCACGTTCCGGTGTTGCTTGAATTACATCGTACATTGTAATTCCCCGAACTTCATTCATGATTGCTTCGATATCTTCAATCTCAAGATTAGTCATCGAACTCTCGGATGAACGCCCGCTTTCTAATTCCACTCTGCCTGATGTAACTAAAATATTATTGGGATTAAAAAGATTTTTCACTTTCCGGGTTAATTGTTTTTCGGCACTTTTACCCAATGAGAACGTAAGACTAAGCGCAGCAATTCCAATCACAATACCAAGAATCATAAAAAAAGTGTTTAGCTTATTTCTTCTCAATATTCTGAAACTGCTTTCTATTATTTTAATTTTATTCATGATTTTGTAATCCTAATTTTTCTTGTTAATTAATTGCTTTTTTAAGTTCTGCCAATTCAGTTCTTGCATCGAGCGGTTTTTCAACTTTGTAATCTTCGGTAATCTTTCCATCGTGAATACGTATGATTCGATTTGCGTGTTCAGCAACTTCACCGGAATGTGTAATCAGAATTATCGTTTTGCCGGACCTGTTTAATTCTTGAAACACTCCCACAACTTCGAGACCGGATTTTGAATCAAGATTCCCTGTTGGCTCATCACCCAAAATAACTTCGGGTTCATTAACCAGTGCCCGCGCAATTGCAACTCTTTGCTGCTGACCGCCCGATAATTCATTTGTACGATGTTTGCCTCTGTTACTTAAACCTACTTTTGCAAGTGCATCAACCGCCAATTTGCGGATGTCTTTACGGTCTGAATAAATCAACGGTAATTCAACGTTTTCTATTGCAGTGGTTTTTGGTAAAAGATGAAACTTCTGAAAAACAAAACCGATTTTTTTATTACGGATTTTTGCAAGTTCATCATCTGTAAGGGTAGATATTTCTTTGTTCTCGAGATAATATTCACCGGATGTCGGTCTGTCTAACATTCCGAGGATATTCATCATTGTAGATTTACCGGAACCTGATGCGCCAACAATAGCTACAAATTCTCCTTTCGCAATCGAGATGTTAGCATTGTCAAGAGCCTTCACCTGCTGTCCGTCTTTTCCGTAAATTTTTGATATGTTTTTTAATTGTATCATCTTCTAAACCCTTATTTATTTAAGATTAGTTCTTCGTTTTTTGCTAAACCACTTATTATTTGAGTTAGCATTTTATTCTTAACACCTGTCGTTACTTTTCTTTCCACTGCTTTTCCATCTTTGAGTACATAAACAAAATCGTCTCCATTTTTATGACTGATAGCTTTATTCGGAATTGCAATTACATTCTCTAAAGATTCACTTAGAATGTTCACGGTCGTAGTCATTTCGGGACGAAGTATTTTTCCTTTACTATCCGATATGTCAATGATTATAACATAATTCACAACGTTATCTATTAACTCTGCTTTGGGATATATTGCTTTTACAATACCCTCGAATGTAATGCTGGGGTAAGTGTCAACGGTGAATTCCGTTTTTTGTCCTTCTTTTACTTTACTAATATCCGTTTCATCAACGTATGCTCTTACTTCAAGTCGTTTTAAATCTATGATTGTTAGAAATGTAGGAGCAGTAAACATAGCGGCGACCGTTTCACCTTCCTGTGTTGATACAGAGGCAATAGAACCATCAATCGGCGCAAATATCCTCGTATAATCCAGCTGTACTTTTGCATAATCGAGATTTGCCTTTACCTGAGCTACTTCAGCTTGTGCAACTTCGAATGTTTTGACTGCAAGATCGTAAGACTGCTTTGATACAGCGTTTTGTTCAAGAAGAATTTCTTGGCGATCTTTCTCTATGCCGGCGAATTTCAGTGTAGATTTTGCTATTTCGAGATTTGCCGCCACTTGGTTATACTGTGCCGCAAGTTCAATGTCATCAAGATTTGCAAGTGAATCTCCTTTTCGAACAATATCACCGACATGAACATTTAATTTTTTTACAACTCCGGATACCCTGGAGCCAACACGAACTTCAGCACCGACTTTTGGTTTGATAACACCCGTTGCCAGTACTGTTGAACTTAATGATTTCGTTTTGACAATTGTTGTTTCATATTGGGGTTCGTTGGTTTCGCTTTCACAAGCAGTTAAACCAACAATTAGAATCAACATTATAAGCAAGCTTTTCTTTTTCATATTTTTTATTGTTTATTGGTGATAATTATTCTATTAGTCTGTTGAAGTTGACTTGGACTGTTTGTTAGCACGAATGAATTTGTATCCATAGTAAGCAGCAAAGATGCCGGCAACGAAAGTAAGAACTCCGGTACCTTCATAAATTAAATTCCCTTCAAAAGCTTTCTCAACTGCCTTTGTGCTTCCGCCGTGGAGAGCTAATAATGCATGAACTTGAAAACTGAGCAACTTTAAGGAGTGATTAAATAGTCCATCAACTAACCCGAATCCTATTACCAGCCATGTATTTAATAGTCCGTACAACCAGAGAAATACTTTTTTCCCAGTCTTTCTATATTGCTGCATTAGAAGTATTGGAGAAACTATAAAGAGTAATACGAGAGCAACTGCAAGGAACCCTATCTCATAAACATGATGGATGGAGGAGAATACTGCTGTAGCAATAACGCTAATTAAGGATAGGATTCCATAATCGTTGAGTGCATATTTCATAAAAATTTCCTTAACATATTTTTTGATGATGCAAAAATGCATAAGCCAATAGCGGATATCGTCTAATGATACCTCTTGGGAATACAAAATTGAAGATTGCATTAAAAGTCTGTGAAAAACGACGGAATTAGTGAAGTCCTATAAGGTAATTGTGAGGAATTAGACCTATTACACTTACCTGATATTTTAGTGGAAGCTGAAACTAATCCGAGAGTACGGAGAGGCACTCCATTACGGGACTTATTTAAAAATATAAAAGCTCGAAAGAATTACTTCGAGCTTCTTATGAATTGAATTATTGGTGGTTTTTCTGCACGCTATTTTTGAATTATAAACAACAATTGACTTTTCATTAATCATGGAGAATTGATCTACTTATCAAATCTCTAGTTTGAATCCGAAAGTTGGAATCATTTTAAAACCGCTTTCCTTTATTCTACCTGTATATTCAATGAACTGCTCTTCACTTACGTTTAATCTATTGTACACATTCAGTATATCTACAAACGCAACCAAAGCAATTTTTCCAAATTGATGTCTGTAATCAACACGGATATTGAAAGATTGAAAATCGTTTAGCCGTTCATCGTTATTCCCGACTATTTCTTTTGAATAACGTAATTTATTTGGATCATTGAAAATATTATCATGAACTATATATGAATCTTTTGGTCTCCCGGTTGCATATTTCCATTTTGCCGAAAACGACCATTCCTTATTTAATTCATAACCAAATAGAATATTAAAAACATGCGGTTGGCTAAAATCGGCATTGTATTCGCCTTCTCCGTCATTATTATTTCTCTTGCTGGCAGAATAAGAATAATTCAACTGACCATACCAACTGTTTGAGAATTTTTTAATTAAACCAAAATCAATTCCCTGAGCATAACCTGAACCTGAGTTGTTATAAGTTAGAAATGCTCTATCTGGTCGTGTGACAAGATTAGAAAAATCTTTTCTGTATATCTCGGTTGTAAATTTTATATCATCACTTAAATAAGCTGACACACCAAGAATGTAGTGAATGGCTTTTTCATTTTTGAGCAAAACGTTTTGGCTATTCATTGCTAGAATGCGGAGTTCAGGTGTTTGATAATACACGCCTGCTGATGCGTTTATCTTTACACGGTCATTTAATTGGTAACTGAGACTAAACCTTGGCGAGACATAACTATTTTTGTTAAAGCCATTATACTCGTATCTAAAACCGGGCATAATTACGAATTTATCAGTCACATTATAATTGAAATCGGCAAAAGCATTTGAACTGATTTCTTTTCCATCAAATTTTGCGTTTACATCTTGGGGATTATAAACTAAATAGTATTGCGTAGGATCGGGACGAAAATCATTTTTATCAAATGTATATAATGTATCTAAACCATTTTGATTACGCATATAATCATAAGTTGTCTGAAAAATTTCACTGCCGATTTGTACTGTGGATTTTTGAAAGGGTGAAAAAGTAAATTCAAACTTCCACCCTAATTGATAATCGCTGTCTTCCAGATTAAAATAATCGGGTTTCGTTCTTACAGTTTCTATTGTCGGCATTATTCCGTTGATAAGATCAGGATATGCTTTCCCTGCATTCCTATCAGTATCAGTGCGTTTATAATAAAAAGTGTTTTCTAAAAAACTTGAAAGACCGGTAAGGTATCGCCAGTTAATACCCAGCAGGTATTTCGTTTCTGTAGTTGTTCCTATAAATGAATTGTAGTTGCCCTCTTTTGCCTCGAAAAAATTTTCATTCGTGCGCGTAAAATTCTCTGGGGAGTAGATACCAAGAACTGAGAGTTTATGGTTTGAGGATAGTCCGGTTGTAGTTTTAAAAATTATATCGGTAAACTTTGGGGTGCCCATTTCTTTTTGATCAGTAATCTCAAGCACTTTTTTGAAATCTTGATGACGCGCGGAAAACAAAAGCGTGGTATTGCCGAGTGCATATGTTGGACCATCATAATTAAGCTCCCAGCCTAAGAGATCATATGTTCCATTTATAGTAAACGACTCTTTATTTCCTTCTTTTATTTTAAGATCTACAAATGATGCATTTTTACCCCCATATTTAGCTGCAAAGCCACCTGCTTGGAAATTTGCTTCTTCAATTAATCCCGGCGCAAAAATACTAAAGCGCCCGCCTTGTACTTCTTGTTCCTCGGAACCCCCGTTATCGAAATGTGAAAATTTATCGAATGGGATATTGTCAATTAAAACAATATTATCTCGCGGACTGCCTCCTCGCACACTAAAAGCAGAAAATTCACCGCCGCTGCTACTCACTCCGGGTAAAGTTTCGATAGCGCGAAAAATATCTCCTGCTGCACCGGGGCTCCTTCGTATTTCTTCGCGCGAATAGCTAAAATTTGTAGTCGGAGTTTCATTATCCCTTGAAAAATAACCTGATTTAACAATAATAGAATCTACACTAAGATTTGATTCACTTAATTCAATTTCTTTAACCGTTGTAGTTTTCCCGTTTATTACTCTAATCTCAGATTCGATATGACTTATATACCCGATGAAGGAATATTTTAACTGGTAAATATTCTCACCTATACCATATATAGTATACTTTCCCGTGGAATCAGTAACGCTTCCAAATTTAGTTCCAACTACTAGAACATTCACATATTGAATGGGTTGCTTAGTTGATTTATCAATAACCTTTCCGGTTATTGTTCCTTTATTGTTCGCTATTGCATAATTCGAAAGTACTAGAAATAGGAAAGTGACAACAAATGATAATAGCTTGACGTTAATAAGTCTCTTCATAATTATTCTCCTTGTTATTATTTGTATTGATTTGGAGCGCAAAAAATAAAAAGGGCTGAGGCGGAGAGCGTCTTAACTTATATATCGGGACTACAATATTTTAAAAAGGCACTTACGATTGAAGTCTATTTCGGTATTCGGTAGGAGTTAGACCAGTAAAATTTTTGAAAATATTATGAAAAGATGATTTTGAAGGGAATCCGGCTTCATAAGCCATTGCAAGAATAGTATAATCTTTCTTGCTGGGATCAGAAAAGAGTTTCTTTACTTCTTCTATACGGTATTTATTTATGAACTTATAAAAATTCTCTCCGGTCTGGTTATTGATCAATGAAGAAAGCTGATTTCTAGTCATATTGAGCTCTTGTGCAAGTCCGGTTAATGTTAATCCTTCTTCTAAGTATGGCTTTTTTTCATCCATAAATACCAGTAGTTTTTGCATTGATTCGCTATTGTCTTGATTAAGCTGTTCTGATTTGTTCTTCTCTATCGCTACACTTTTATTCAACTCTATATGTTCGATTGCAGATATGTTAGAGAATATTTCTTCTTGAAATAATCCCTCGTAAGTCAAAACGAAAATTGTAGCTACTAGTGATAAACAAACAATGGTATCTACAAGTTTATAGTTATTTGAATGAATTGCGATTGGAATAGTTATAGTAAGTATTAGGAGGCATACGCCAAAAATATGAAGGAAGTTTTTCATCCAAGTTAGAGTTCTTCCTTCCAGATTAGAGAATTCCATTTTAATAAATGCTGCATTAATATTTATAAGTCGTATGTTGATAAACCAGTAAAATGTGTATTGAATAATAGTAAGTATCCATATTCCAACACTAAAAGCAACAACATTACTTATTACTAAGTTATCCTTGAAGGCATTTATCTGTGCTAATGGTAAAATAATTAGAGCAAAAATAAAAAATGGCAGTAAGTGAAAAATATCGGAAAAGACAAATCTCTTTGAACTTATCAATTCTCGAATATAAAAGTACAGAAGGGGACCTATCAGCAAAACAAACGGTTCTTTAATTTTGAAGGGACCACCCAAATCCACATCAATCAAGGCGGAATGAGTTACGCTTATAGAAAGAATAATTAAGATTGCAGCTAAAATCTTATTAGATTTTTTCTCCCATTTTTTATTTCTAAATATTATTAGAGTAAAAAAGAATCCTTGGACGATACTACTATATACAGCAACTTCCAATATTTTGTTAAATATATTTTCCAACTTAGTTCCATTTAATTTTGAGTAAACAATTGTACAAATTAAAAAACAACCAAAACGAAAGATGTAAGCTAAGTGTTAGTGAAGCAGCAAAACACTAACACATCCACCAGAAAGCGGAGATATATTTTCAAGAGATCGTTTATGCGCAACATAAAAACACTTCTGATAAAAATCACAAAATTATTTACATCCCATAAGGCAATATAACATGATATCATTTTAATAATTTCTGACACTAATTCATGTGTACGCATTCAACCATAATACAACACAGCCTCTAAATCGTTCTGAATACGTCTTGAAAACATCATACCAATTAAACAACAAGTACCAATCAAGAATCTACAATTAGCTACTACACACTGTAGTTAAAAGTACAGTGCTAAAAGAATCACCATTTCGTAAAATTGCCATTACAAATTCTTAATTATGTGTTTGCTCATAATCCGGACAAAGAGTAACTATAGCACTTTTCAAAAATGGTATAATTGGTACAATAAACGGTAGAGTTGGTAATTTGGTCTTTAGTAAACTAAATGGAAAAGACTTTATTTCTTTCCGTCAAGAAAATATAAGAAATCGCAAAGTATATCTCTAAACCGCGAAAGAACAAAATTGGCTTTCATATCGAAATTCGCATCTTTTATAAATGCTGACTCAATCCTATCTCAAACATGGCATCAATCAACAATTAATTCAAGCTCACTCTTTCACGAAATTCTAAAACCAATCTTAATATTGCCGCGGAAAGAATGTTAAACGCTGCGTATGTTATTGTCCATGCATGTTCTGTAGAATTAATTTCAAAACTTACATTAGTAAAAGGAATGCTCGAAGTTACCTTTAAGAATGTTGGTCAATTTCTTAATGAATCAAACAATTTAAAATATACCAGGCTTGTCATCATTGTGCTTAATGATTGTTCAACTTTACAACAGGGACTCCTTTCCTTTTTAGTCTTGCTCAACCATTAAGCAAAGTAAATGTATCGCAAGAATGCAAAACTTTGTTCAGTTTGGAAAACAACGTAAAATTAAATGCCAACACCAAAGTGATCATGACAAAAACGAACGGCGAAGTAATAAACTGGTGTGCTACTTATTCAAAAGAATTTTCTTGAAAAAATATCGAAGTCTGGTATGGCTTTTTAAACAAAACTGCTATACATTTGTGCCTCCAAAATTGTACTTAACGTTCTCAACAAATATTGATTCTTCCCACGGAAAATAAACCAAGCAGAAAATTAAAAAATTTTTAATCGATGCTTGACAAACGGCTAAAAACCTATTAAGTTTACAATCCGCGTTTGAAATGAAATGTTCTTTGATAGAGTGAGTGACTAAAGAATTTCTTTGGTAGTACGACTTAAAATAAGATTACGCAATTTTTAAAATTTACAACGGAGAGTTTGATCCTGGCTCAGGACGAACGCTGGCGGCGTGCTTAACACATGCAAGTCTACGAGAAAAAGGTAGCAATATCTTGAGTAAAGTGGCGCAAGGGTGAGTAATATATAAGTAATCTGCCCATGGGTTTAGAATAACTCGTCGAAAGGCGGGCTAATACTAAATAATGCAGCGGCACCGCATGGTGATGTTGTTAAAGCCTATATGGCGCCTATGGATGAGCTTGTATCAGATTAGCTAGTTGGTAAGGTAACGGCTTACCAAGGCAACGATCTGTAGCTGGTCTGAGAGGATGATCAGCCACACTGGAACTGAGACACGGTCCAGACTCCTACGGGAGGCAGCAGTGAGGAATATTGGGCAATGCCCGCAAGGGTGACCCAGCAACGCCGCGTGGAGGATGAAAGCCGTAAGGTTGTAAACTCCTTTTGAAGAGGAAGAACATTTTCGATCGAATCGAAAACTGACTGTACTCTTAGAAGAAGCCCCGGCTAACTACGTGCCAGCAGCCGCGGTAATACGTAGGGGGCAAGCGTTGTCCGGATTTACTGGGTGTAAAGGGCGCGTAGGCGGGTTTGTAAGTTAGAGGTGAAATCCTGCAGCTTAACTGTAGAACTGCCTCTGATACTGCAAATCTTGAGTTCAGAAGAGAGTAGCGGAATTCCAGGTGTAGTGGTGAAATACGTAGATATCTGGAAGAACACCAGTGGCGAAGGCGGCTACTTGGTCTGCAACTGACGCTGAGGCGCGAAAGCGTGGGGATCAAACAGGATTAGATACCCTGGTAGTCCACGCTGTAAACGATGAATACTAGGTGTTGGATACATTAGTATCCAGTGCCGCAGTTAACGCATTAAGTATTCCACCTGGGGAGTACGATCGCAAGGTTGAAACTCAAAGGAATTGACGGGGGCCCGCACAAGCAGTGGAGCATGTGGTTTAATTCGATGCAACGCGAAGAACCTTACCTAGGCTTGAAAGGCAAGCGACAGGGTATGAAAGTACCCCTCCAGCAATGGCGCTTGTACAGGTGCTGCATGGCTGTCGTCAGCTCGTGCCGTGAGGTGTTGGGTTAAGTCTCGCAACGAGCGCAACCCCTACCATTAGTTGCCATCAGGTTATGCTGGGCACTCTAATGGGACTGCCTACGCAAGTAGTGAGGAAGGTGGGGATGACGTCAAGTCAGCATGGCCCTTACGTCTAGGGCTACACACGTGCTACAATGGGTACTACAACGGGTTGCTAAACCGCGAGGTGGTGCTAATCCCTTAAAAGTATCCTCAGTTCGGATTGCAGTCTGAAACTCGACTGCATGAAGCTGGAATTGCTAGTAATCGCGCATCAGCACGGCGCGGTGAATACGTTCCCGGGCCTTGTACACACCGCCCGTCAAGCCATGGAAGCCGGGGGTACCCAAAGCCAGTGACCTAACCGCAAGGAAGGAGCTGTCTAAGGTAAAACCGGTGACTGGGGCTAAGTCGTAACAAGGTAGCCGTACCGGAAGGTGCGGCTGGATCACCTCCTTTCTAAAGAGTAATCAGTTGTACCACTATTGATTTCTTAGTTACTCACTTTTTTTATTTTTTCTGAGCAGCTTTTGGCTGCGGTGAGATAATCACGGGCCTGTAGCTCAGATGGTTAGAGCGCACGCCTGATAAGCGTGAGGTCAGTAGTTCAATTCTACTCAGGCCCACTTTAGGGTGCTGTGTTTATTTAAAACCTGAAGTACCCTTAAGAAATTAAGGGGCTATAGCTCAATTGGGAGAGCGCCGCCCTTGCAAGGCGGAGGTTAACGGTTCGATCCCGTTTAGCTCCACAAAATTGTTCTTTGAAAGATTGAAAGAGTAGAAAATTACAAACTGTAATTTTCACTGAGTCTGTAATAGTAATATTTATAATATATAACATCTATCTTGTATTAAAATTTTTTGGCTAAGTTATTAAGGGCACACGGTGGATGCCTTGGCACAAAGAGGCGATGAAGGACGCGATTACCGGCGATATGCCACGGTCAGGTGGAAATAACCTAATACCCGTGGATTTCCGAATGGGGCAACCCTTCTCAAGTAATGTTGAGAAACTCTTATCTGAATTCATAGGATAAGCAGAGCTAACCCAGGGAACTGAAACATCTCATTACCTGGTGGAAAATAAAACAAATGTGATTTCCTGAGTAGTGGCGAGCGAAACGGAAATAGCCTAAACCGTTCAACATGTTAAAGGTCGTGACCGTTGTGTTGACGGTGTTGTGAGAGCTTTTAGGTCGATTTACGATTAGACCAAGAAGTAAAAAACTATATTGTTAACTGAATGTTCTGGAAAGTTCAACCATAGCGGGTGATAGTCCCGTAAGTGAAAACAATGTAACTTCTTAAAGAATTCTCAAGTAGCACGGAATAAGTGGAAGTCTGTGTGAATCCGGCAGAACCATCTGCTAAGGCTAAATACTCCTTTGTGACCGATAGCGTATAGTACCGTGAGGGAAAGGTGAAAAGTACTCCTAACAGGAGAGTGAAATAGTACCTGAAACCGTGTGCTTACAAGCAGTTGGAGTGGCGCTTCGGCGCTATGACAGCGTGCCTTCTGGATAATGAGCCTACGAGTTAGTCGTCACTTGCAAGGTTAACCCCGTAACGGGGGAAGCCGTAGCGAAAGCGAGTCTGAATAGGGCGATTTAGTATGTGGCGCTAGACGCGAAACCGGGTGATCTACCCTCGTCCAGGATGAAGTGAGGGTAAAACCTCATGGAGGTCCGAACTAGTGTGGGTTGAAAACCGCTTGGATGAGGTGAGGGTAGGAGCGAAAGACCAATCAAACTCGGAGATAGCTCGTATTCCTCGAAATAGCTTTAGGGCTAGCGTCGAGTAAAAATGTAAAGGAGGTAGAGCACTGATTGGGCTAGGGCTGTCACAACGGTACCAAACCCAGACAAACTCCGAATTCCTTATACATGTTTCTCGGCAGTCAGGCTACCAGGGATAAGCTTGGTGGCCAAAAGGGAAAGAACCCAGACCAACAACTAAGGTCCCTAAACAGTAGTTAACAGAGAAAGGATGTTAAGTTGCTTAGACAACTAGGATGTTGGCTTAGAAGCAGCCATTCATTTAAAGAGTGCGTAATAGCTCACTAGTCAAGCGACTTAGCGTCGACAATATCCGGGACTAAAACTACTTACCGAAGTTATGGGCTTCGATTTATTTCGGAGCGGTAGAGGAACATTCCATTTGCAGCGAAGGTGTATCGTGAGGTATGCTGGAGCGAATGGAAAAGCAAATGTAGGCATTAGTAACGATAAACAAGATGAAAAATCTTGTCGCCGAAAATCTAAGGTTTCCTGAGCAATGTTAGTCATCTCAGGGTTAGTCAGATCCTAAGCCGAGGCTGAAAGGCGTAGGCGATGGTAAACAGGTTAAAATTCCTGTACCTGGTGTAAATCGTTTGACCGTAAGGAGTGACGCAGGAGTGAAAGATCAGCCACCTGTTGGATTAGGTGGTCTAAGCATGTAGGTGGAAGACGTTGGCAAATCCGCGTTTTCTTAACACTGAAGTGCAAACGGGAGTCCTTTGGACACAAACTGATCCTAATCATGCTGCCGAGAAAAACTTCGTACGGGAGAGTTGCATCAGACTGTACCGCAAACCGACACAGGTAGATGGGTTGAATATACTAAGGCGCTCGAGTGAGCCGTGGTTAAGGAACTCGGCAAATTAACCCCGTAAGTTAGCAAGAAGGGGTGCCCCGAGCAATCGGGGCCGCAGTGAAATGGCCCAAGCGACTGTTTAACAAAAACACATGTCTCTGCTAAGTCAATTAAGACGATGTATAGGGACTGACACCTGCCCGGTGCTGGAAGGTTAAGGGAAGAGGTTAGCGCAAGCGAAGCTTTGAACCGAAGCCCCAGTAAACGGCGGCCGTAACTATAACGGTCCTAAGGTAGCGAAATTCCTTGTCGGGTAAGTTCCGACCTGCACGAATGGTGTAACGATTTGGGCACTGTCTCAACCACGGGCTCGGTGAAATTGTGGTACCGGTGAAGACGCCGGTTACCCGCATATGGACGGAAAGACCCCGTGCACCTTTACTGCACCCTAACATTGGGTTCGGGTAAGGCATGTGTAGAATAGGTGGGAGACTTTGAAGTCGGGGCGCTAGCTTCGATGGAGTCGCAATGTGAAATACCACCCTTGTTTTATTTGGATTCTAACCTCTACCCATGAATCTGGGTAAGGGACAGTGTTAGGCGGGTAGTTTGACTGGGGCGGTCGCCTCCTAAAATGTAACGGAGGCTCCCAAAGGTTCTCTCAGCATGGTTGGTAATCATGCGTTGAGTGCATAGGCATAAGAGAGCTTAACTGCGAGACATACAGGTCAAGCAGATGCGAAAGCAGGGCTAAGTGATCCGGTGGTTCCGAGTGGAAGGGCCATCGCTCAAAGGATAAAAGGTACGCCGGGGATAACAGGCTGATCTTGCCCAAGAGTTCATATCGACGGCAAGGTTTGGCACCTCGATG
>MHAZ01000018.1 GCA_001803165.1 Stygiobacter sp. RIFOXYC2_FULL_38_25
AATGAAGTGTTATAAAATAACTCTTCTTCCTTTGGGTATCATATGATACTAACTATAAGTAGCTATTTAACTCTCGTCTCGCACTCAAAAAGTTTTGGTGTTTCGTACTTAGAAACAGTTTTCTCAACCGTTGTCTGCCCAACGCTAACATCCTTTTTCTTTTCGGGCACTTTGAACTGAATTCCAATTCTTTCTTTACCTTTTGTCATTTCAAACGGAAGATCGTAATCAACTGTAAAGAATTCATCACTATGCTTTTCAATCTTCTTGGTTGGAATATGAATACCGTCAATCGAGAGATAATACTCGGCTTCGCTTTCATCACCGTAGTAGGTTGTTCTTAACATAACTGGTTTATCCGGTGCAACATTAATATCAAACCGGAACCACGATTTTGATTTCACCCACTTCCTTCCGGCAGTTTCTCCTTTATCGGCAATCCAAGCTTGGTAGTTGTGTTCATCATTGGAAAACTTATCGCCGAAAACAAAACAGTCAATCGCTCCTTCCGGAATTTTTACTTTCTGATCAAGAAAATCTTTCCATTCTTTCTTCGAGAAAACATCAAAGTAAACCGAGTAGCGTTCTTTTTGCAATCTATAAAATGGAATTAATGTAACATCGTTTGGAACTCCGGCATTAATTGTTGTGAAGGTTAAACTTTTCCCTTTCACCGGTTTTATCCAATTTGAAAGAACAGTTTCATCAGTTACAAATTTTGGAGCTGTAATTGCCGCAGATTCCTTGCTCAATCTTTCAACATCTTCACCCATTCCGTTTATCATTACTGAGTTCATCTGTTTCTGCCCAAGTTTCCCGGCAAGTACAACCGGACCGAACATAATAGCTGTTCGGTTTGGATAATCGGGCATACGTTCAAGATGAAGCTCAAACGGAAATTGAATTTCTACTTTATCGTTGTTCTTCCAAACTCTTTTTATACTGGCGTATCCGGTTGGATCCGCGGTAACATTTAGAGATTTCCCGTTAATAGTCACAGAGTATTTTTTAGAAGCCCAATAAGGAACCCTTAAATTCAACACAAATTCTTGCGGCTGCTTAGTGCTTATTGTTAATAATGTTTTTTGCTCATCCGGAAAATTTGTCTTTTGTGTTAAGGTGATATTCTTTTCTTTCCATTCAACTTTTGAAGAAATGAAAAGATTAACAAAAAGTGAATTGGCATTGTGGAAGTAAATGTTATCGCCAAACTTGCCGAATGATTCAATTCCAGTTCCACTGCAGCAGACGTAAGAATATTCCGGTTCGCAAAAAATCCGCCATGTTCCGGGAAGCATCGAAACGGAATACATAAACGCGCCACCGGTTTCTGGATGCTGAGTTCCCATAATTCCGTTTAACAATGCCCGCTCATAATAATCTGAGTATTCTGCTTTTGGCTCAAGTGAAAATAAATGACTTGTCAATTTCAACATATTATAAGTGCAGCAATTTTCATGATCATCGGAACTGAGCTGATCGAAAAAATGATTTGGCTCCGAGCGCCAATACTCAAAGTTGCTGGTTCCACCGGTTACGTAAGAACGGGCTTTGGTAACTTCATTCCAAAAATACTTTGCGATTGTTCCGTAATATTCATCGCCGGTTAATTCATAAGCTCGGGTCGCGCCAATAACTTTTGGGATTTGTGTGTTGGCATGCAGTCCGCGCAATTTATCTTCCTTACGCGAGAGAGGATCGAAAACAAACTTGTCCTCAAAACGCTTTGCAAGTTCTTTGTAATCTTCCTTTCCGGTAAGTGAATAGAGGTTATAAAACATTTCATTCATTCCGCCAAATTCAACACGAAGCATTTTCTGAATTTGTTCTTGCGAGAGTTTATCTGTTCTAAGCTTAACCCACATCGCCATTCGTTCGCAAACATCCAAAGCCTTTTTGTTATTCATATGAACATAAACATCAATCAAACCGGCGAAGATTTTGTGAAGAGTGTAATACGGCGCCCAAACTCTAACTCCGGTTTCAACACGGTCAATCAATTCTTCCGGGTATGCGCTTAAATAACCATTTCTATTCAGAGCCACTTGGCATTCTTCGAGTCCGTTAACAAGGCTGTCAACTTTGGCAATAAAATTTTTATCTCCGGTGCTGGAGTACATTAATGCGCATGCGGTTAAAAAGTGTCCGGTAAAATGTCCGCGCAATTCTACTTGCGGTTCTTCCCATCCCCCCAGAGGTTTTGCGCTGGATTTTAATCCCGCGTTAATTCTAAAATTGTGAAGCAGCCGGTTCACATCCATATCAATTAAATATTTGTAGTTCTGATCCATGGCTTTCTTGAATTCGCCATCAAGCAGACGAACATCTTTCATATCAAACTTATAAGCCATGGTTTCAATCTTGTCGTTCACAACAAACTTGTCTTGAGAATAGAGAACATTTTGAATGCTGAAACAACAGAACGCAATTAATAATCCGATGAGTGAGATTGTCCTTTTCATAGTATGCCCGCAGAAATTAAGTGATGAAAAATTACTCTACGAAGTTTCCGAATGATTAGGACTAATTTCAAATGTTTTGTTTGGAATAAGGATTTTTCTTCTTTCAGTAGGTGCAACACAAATATCACTTGATTGATGTGGCTTGAATCTCTAATTTTGTCTTAAAGAGGGCTGAAGCTCAATGGTTTTCCTCTTATACAGTGCTTCTAGTCTGCAGCAAGATAGTTAGCGGTAAAGGAATAAATTCACCGATGGTTTCCTTGCTCTCACCGAAAAAAAGTTGAAAGGGTAAAACAACAGAGCATATTTTTACGTCAAAATTTCAAGTAATTATTCTTATAAAGTAATAGCTCTCAATTTTCCGAAGTTTACTATTCTAATATGACATACAGTTGTCACAAAGGAGTTTTAGTTTTCTTCCGGGTTTTGAGATGATTATACAAATCTCATTAACAAATAGTATGGTGGAATTTTAATGGAAACAAAGAACGCAGATTTATCTTCCTTAAAAATTGACAGAACTCAAAAACATGTTAATCCGGAACAAAAACAAAAGCTTATTAAAACTATTATCTGGATAGTTGCAGCCGCAGTTATTTTGTTACTCATTTATATGGGATTCAAAAACATAACAAGTCCGGCTTTTGATGTGACACTAACTACCGCAACACTTCAATCAACTGCGCAGAGCAGCGCAGTACTGACTGCAAGCGGCTATGTTGTTGCTCAGCGTAAAGCTGCCGTTGCATCAAAAGGAATGGGAAGGCTTGTTTATTTGGGAGTAGTTGAGGGAGACAAAGTAACAACAAATGAAATTATAGCACGTTTGGAAGACAGCGATATTAAAGCACAACTTGCGCAGGCTCAGGCAAATCTGAGATTTACTCAAGCGGAATTGAAGGACTCTGAAAACAATTACAAGCGGCAGAAAACTTTATTAGAAAGCGGCGCTACAAGCCAAATGGAAGTTGACGCTACGGAATCACGCTACAATAGAGTTTTGGCTGCTATTGAAGTTGCTAAAGCGCAAGTGTTAGGCGCTGAAGTTGCAATGGAAAATACTTTGATACGTGCGCCGTTTAACGGAACTGTATTAACAAAAAATGCTGATGTTGGCGAAGTGGTAGCGCCGCTGGGTGCAAGTGTTAATTCTAAATCTGCTGTTGTAACTATTGCGGATATGAATTCATTGCAAGTTGAAGCAGATGTCAGCGAATCGAATATCGAGAAAATTGAGTTGAACCAAAATTGCCAAATTAGTTTGGATGCATACCCGGGGCATAATTACGCCGCTTACGTTTCTAAGATTGTTCCAACCGCGGACCGCGGCAAAGCAACTGTAATGGTAAAAATTGGTTTCAAAGAATATGATAAACGTGTACTCCCGGAGATGAGCGCAAAGGTTTTGTTCCTCCGCGAAGCAATGAAAGAAGAATTGAAAGAAGAGGTCCCCAGTTTGGTTATTCCTAAAACTGCTTTAGCAAATAGAAACGGTAGTAAAATTGTTTTCAAAGTTATAGATGAGAAAGCAGTTCAAGTGCCGGTAACTACCGGAAAGGAACTTGGCGATTACATTGAAGTAACTAACGGATTGGAAAACGGATCGCAAGTTATTGATAATGTAACTGATGAAATTAAAAACGGCGTTAAGATCAAAGTAAAATAAAAAACGTAATTAAAGACACTTAGGGAAAAGAGGTAACAGATGTCAGCAATCATTCAAGTAAAAAATGTTTCAAAATCTTATTGGAGAAATAGTTTAGAAATTCCCGTGCTCAACAATCTTTCTTTGGAAGTTCAAGAGGGAGAATTTCTCGGGCTTATGGGACCATCCGGTTCCGGGAAAACAACTCTTCTCAATCTTATAGCCGGAATTGATAGACCATCTGACGGCGAATTAACTGTTGCGGGCACCGATATTGCAAAGTTGAGCGAATCGGCTCTGGCAAAATGGCGCTCTTCTCATATTGGATTTGTATTTCAGTTTTACAATTTGATTCCAGTTCTTACTGCCTACGAGAACGTTGAACTGCCGCTTCTTCTAACAAGTTTTTCAAAGGCGGAAAGAAAGCAGCGTGTTGAAACTGCGCTAACAATTGTAGGACTTGGTGATAGAATGTCTCACTATCCAAAGCAGCTTTCCGGCGGACAGGAACAACGCGTTGCAATTGCCCGCGCTATTGTAACCGATCCGGTAATTCTCGTTGCGGATGAACCAACCGGAGATCTGGATAAAAAATCCGCGCAAGAAATTTTGATACTAATGGATAGACTAAATAAAGAATTCAAGAAAACAATTGTAATGGTTACTCACGATCCGCACGCCGCAGAGAAAGCAAGCCGTCAGCTTCATCTCGAAAAAGGCGATTTGGTTGGAGTGTAATTATGAAAGTATTAAAATTAATTTTTAAGAATGCGCTCAGGCATAAACTTAGAACGCTTCTCACAATCTTTGGAATTTCGATTGCAGTGATTGCGTTTGGCTTGCTAAGAACCGTTGTAACCATTTGGGATTCTTCGGTTGATGCTACTATGGCAAACCGCCTAATCACCCGCCAGGCGGTATCGTTTATCTTTCCTCTCCCATATTCTTATAAAGAAAAAATTGAAAAAGTACCCGGTGTAAATAAAGTCACTTTTGCCACTTGGTTTCAAGGAGTTTATAAGGATAAAAACAATTTCTTTGCAAGAATGGCTGTTGACCCGGAAACAATGTTTGATGTGTACCCGGAATATATCATATCGCCGGAAGAATTAGCAGCATTCAAAAAGGAAAGAAACGCCTGTGTTATTGGGGCTGACATTGCCCAGCAACACAAATTGAAGCTTGGCGACCAAATGGTTCTGGAAGGAGATATCTATCCGGGCAGGTGGGAATTTATTGTTCGAGGAATTTATAAAGGGAAGAATAAGAATACAGATAAAACTCAAATGCTTTTCCATTGGGATTATGTTAACGAAAGAATGAAAGTTGAAACTCCTGTTCGGGCTAATGATGTTGGCTGGTACGTTGTTCAGATAGCAGACCCTAACAAGTCAGCTCTAATTTCAAATCAGATAGATGCGCTTTTCAAAAATTCTACTGCTGAAACAAAAACTGAAACAGAGAAAGCATTTGCTCAGGGTTTTGTTGCCGCCTCGGGCGCAATTATAACTGCTATGAATGTTATGTCATTCGTTATCATCGGAATAATTATGCTGGTTCTGGCTAATACAATGATAATGGCTGCCCGTGAGAGAACAAGAGAGTATGCGGTTTTCAAAACACTTGGTTTTTCTGCAAAGCATTTAGTTGGATTGATACTTGGCGAATCAATGGTGATTTCTTTTTTGGGCGGAGGTATTGGTTTGTTTCTAACTTTTCCAATAGTTGCCGGTTTTGAGCAAGCAATGCCGAAAGGATTTTTCCCATTCTTCTATATCGAACCAATTACAGTAGTACTCGCTTCGGTAGCAACAGTTTTGGTTGGATTGATTTCTGCAATCTTCCCGATTCATAAAGCATTAAATACCAAAATTGTTGATGGATTTAGATTTGTTGGATAATGAATACTGAAAACACAAAGTGGTTGAAGTATCTCTTACTTAGAAGTGTAGGAGATTCTTCGTTTCACTCAGAATTAAAGTAGAGGAAAAAATGGCAATTCCATTTAAATATACAATTAGAAGTTTTATGAATAGAAAACTTACAACAATCATTACCATTGCCGGTATTGGACTTGTTGTATTTGTCTTTGCCGCTGTTTTAATGATGGCTTACGGTGTCGAAAAAACTCTCGTTTCAACCGGTTCTCCGGATAATATTAAGGTTGTTAGAAAATCTTCTCAAGGAGAAATCTCAAGTATTATTGAAGGAGAGACTGTTAATCTTTTGAAAACTTTACCTCACATTGCTACTACGGCAGATGGTAAACCAATTATGTCCGGTGAACCTTGCGTGATAATTAACCTTGAAATAAGAAGCGGCGGAATGAGCAACATTTCTGTTCGCGGAGTTTCTCAAGAAGTTAATCTGCTTCGCCCTCAAGTTAAGATTACCGAAGGAAGAATGTTTAATCCTTCTATGCGTGAGTTGATTGCCGGGAAAGCCGTGAACAAAAAATTTGCCGGTGCTGATATCGGCAGTAAAGTAAAGTTTGCCGGAGACTACTGGACAGTAGTGGGAATTTATGAAGATAACGGAAGCGGTTTCGAATCTGAAATGTGGGGCGATGCCAATCAATTGCTCGGTGCGTTTAACAGAGGCAGTGCTGTTTCTTCGGTTACTCTCAAGTTAGACGATATGAATAACTTCGAGAAATTTAAAAGAGCAATGGCGGCTGATAAAAGATTTCTTCAGTATGAAGCTATGACCGAGCAAAGGTTTTTCGAAATGCAGTCCGAGTTTCTTGCAATCTTCATTCGCATACTTGGAACGTTCATAACTATTATTTTTAGCTTCGGTGCAACAATTGGTGCAACTATAACAATGTATGCAGCTGTTGCAAACAGAACTATAGAAATTGGAACAATGCGCTCGCTTGGATTTAGCAGAAGAAGTATTCTCACTGTCTTCATGGCTGAATCTATGTTAATTGCTATGATAGGTGCCGGCGGTGGGTTATTGCTTGCTTCATTGTTGCAGTTCTTTTCAATATCTACATTGAACTGGAACTCCTTTTCGGATCTGACTTTCTCGTTTGCACTTAATCCATCAATAATTATATCATGCTTGATTTTTGCGGTATTTATGGGATTGCTTGGCGGATTCTTACCGGCTGCCCGTGCCGCAAGATTAAATATTGTTACTGCTCTAAGGGGATAACGTTAGAAATATGATTCTTGCTCTAAAAGTTTCGATTTTAGGGCAAGAATCAACTTTTTAACGATTCAGAATTCATTTAGAGACTGCCAAATATAATTTGCACGCTCAACGCTCTTTTCCTATTTTTGCAACCCAATGTCGAAGAATATAATCATAGCAATTGATGGTCCCGCCGGTTCCGGTAAATCCACTGCTGCAAAGAACTTAGCGCAGAAATTAGGATTCACTTATTTGGATACCGGAGCGATGTACCGTACCATTACCTACTTGGCGTTACGCGCTGATGTTGTTGATAATTGTGAAGAAGTAATTAAGATAGCACAAAGCGTTAAATTAAAATTGCAAACAGATAATGGTAAAACACGTGTCTTTGCAGATGGTGAAGAATTAACGGAAGAAATTAGAACTCCGGAAGTGAATTCCAAAGTGAGCGAAGTTAGTGTAATTCCGGAAGTTCGTGTTGAGATGGTGAAGATTCAGAAAGCACTTGGCGAAAGTAGTAATATTGTAGCTGAGGGTAGAGACGTAACAACTGTTGTTTATCCTAATGCCGATATAAAAATATTCTTAACAGCTTCAATTGATGAACGTGCAAACAGAAGATTCAAAGAGTATCAAGCGAAGAATGAAAATATTACTATAGAAGAAGTTAAAGCGAATTTAGAAAAACGTGATAAAATTGATAGCGGCAGAGAAGTTTCTCCGCTTAGAAAAGCAGATGATGCCTTTGAGTTTGACAATACAGGTTTAACTCCGTTAGATGATTTAGACTATTTGCTGGAAAAAATTAAAGAAGTTCTTTCTTCAAAGTGACTGAGTACCTAAGTGCCATAGTACCTGGGTAAAAAGTTTTTACTAATGGCTAATGCCTAAAAACTATTTGATGCCATCACAAAAAACTAATGTAAAACTAAACCGTAACACTGCCTAGAGCTTTCCAGATGGCGGATTGATTCAAAGCAGAAGTAGTAGGAGGACAAATGTCCGATCAAGTAAAGGAACCAAAGAAAAAGGTTTCTAAAGCAATTAAGTACATTAATGCGGATGAGTACACGCAAGATGAGTTAGTAGAATTATCAAAACTTTACTCAGATTCATTCCGCGATATTAAAGAAGGGGAAATCATTACCGGCAAAATCGTTAGCTTCAGCGGCGATAATGTTGTTATTGATGTCGGCTTCAAATCAGACGGTACAATTCCAAAATCAGAATTTAACGCTACTGAAGAAATTGTAATTGGCGCTCCGGTTGATATCGTTATTGAAAAGACTGAAGATGAAGATGGAAATTTAGTTCTCAGCAAGAAGAGAGCAGATTTCTTGAAGATTTGGTCACGCGTTATGAGCGCTTATGATAACCAAACAGTTATTCCTGGTAAAATTCTTAAGAGAATTAAAGGCGGAATGGTTGTTGATTTAATGGGAATCGAAGCATTCTTACCGGGTTCTCAAATTGATATTCGTCCTGTTCGCGATTTTGATGCGTTCGTTGGTCAAACAATGGATTTCAAAATTGTTAAGGTTAACATTCCTACAGAAAATATCGTTGTATCTCACAAAGTTCTTATTGAAGAAACAATTTCCGATCAACGCAAAGAAATTCTTGATAAGCTCGAAAAAGGTCAGATTCTTGAAGGTACAGTTAAAGCCATTACAGACTTTGGTGTATTCGTTGACTTAGGCGGCGTTGATGGTCTTATTCACATTACCGACTTAAGCTGGGGAAGAATTAATCATCCTAGCGAAGTTGTTAAACTTGATGAAAAGATTAAGGTTGTTGTTACAGATTTCGAAAAAGAACGCAAGAGAATTTCTCTCAGCTTGAAGCAGTTATTGCCTCATCCATGGGAAAATATCGAAAGCAGATTCCAGCTTAATAATAAGGTTAGCGGACGCGTTGTTTCTCTTACAGATTACGGCGCTTTCATCGAAATTCAAAAAGGTATCGAAGGCTTAATTCATATTTCTGAAATGAGCTGGACACAACATATCAGCCATCCTTCTCAATTTGTTTCTATGGGACAGGTTGTTGAAGCTGTTATCTTAAGCTTAGATAAAGATGACAAGAAGATTTCTCTTGGTATGAAACAATTAACTCCTGATCCATGGCAAGATATCGTTAAAAAATATCCTGTTGGATCACAGCATAACGGAGTTGCACGTAACTTAACAAACTTTGGTGTGTTTGTTGAACTTGAGCCTGGAATCGACGGCTTAGTTCACATCAGTGATCTTTCATGGACAAAGAAGATCCGTCACCCCGGTGAAGTTGTTAAGAAAGGTGAGAAGATTGATGTTGTTGTTCTTGGTGTTGATACAGAATCAAGAAAAATTTCTTTGGGACACAAGCAAATCAATGCTAATCCTTGGGAAAATTTTGAAAAAGAATATGCTGTTGGTAAAAAATGCGAAGCTAAAGTTGTTCGTATAATTGAAAAAGGTGTTATTGCAGAGTTACCATTAGGTGTTGACGGATTCATTCCGGCGACACAATTATCAACCTCTAAGATTAAAAACTTATCATTCTGTTTCCCAATAGGTGCTAAGTTGGAATTAAAGGTTGTAGAATTCGATAAAGAAAACAAGAAGATTGTACTCAGCGCTTTAGCAGCATTGAAAGAAAAGAGCAACGAAGAAATCACACAGTACATTGCCGACCACAAGTTGGAAAAAGTAACTGTTGAAGATGTTCTTAAAGCTGATGCTGGAAAATTTGATTCGTCAGATTTCAATTTATATGATGATAAGATTTCTCCATCAATACCGTCTGCTGAAGAGAAGAAAGAAGATAACAACTAATAGCATTTAGCCGTTAGAAAAATATTGGGCTGTGTTTAATCATGTTTTGGTAGATTAGATGCAGCCCATTTTTAATTGTGAGTAGAAAGCAGATAGTTGAAAGTTGATTCGGCTTATTAGTTGTTTTTACTATCAACTCTCAACTTTCCACTTTCATCAAATAAAACGAGAAAGCATTACTATAACATGTCCAAAGTTGCATTCCATACATTAGGTTGTAAGTTGAATTTTTCAGAGACTTCAACAATCGGCGAACAGTTTCTGAAGCGTGGTTACAGTGTTGTTGATTATAATGAAAAAGCCGATGTGTATGTAATAAACACTTGTACTGTTACAGATAATGCCGATAAGGAATGCCGGCAAATTGTCCGCCGCGCGCTAAAAAATAACCCGGAGGCATACATAATTGTTACCGGTTGCTATGCTCAACTCCGTCCGGATGAGATTGTTAAGATAGATGGTGTAGATGCGGTTCTTGGAAGTAACGAAAAATTTAAGTTGTTCGAATACATAAACAAATTTGAAAAGCAAAAGCTTTCGTGTATTCATGTTTCTCCAACAGAAAAGTTAGATGAGTTTAATTCTTCCTTCTCAACGGATGGAAACGACCGCACACGCGCGTTCTTCAAAGTGCAAGACGGTTGCGATTATAAGTGTTCGTTCTGTACAATTCCATTAGCGCGTGGTAAAAGCCGTAGCGCTAAGCCGGATGAGGTGATAAAAGAATTTAATCAATTGCTCGCAGCAGATTTCAAGGAAATAATTCTCACCGGCGTAAATGTCGGCGATTATACTTCAACTCTTAATGGAATCAATGTAGAGCAAGAGCATGAGCAAGATCAAGAAGTTGATTTGTACGCACTCTTACGAAAAATGCTTACTGTTCAAGGCAATTACCGAATTCGCATAAGTTCAATCGAGCCAAATCTGCTGAACGATGAAATTTTAGACTTAGCAGCAAGCGATTCAAGAATGTGCAATCATTTTCATATTCCGCTACAAAGCGGCAGTACAAAAATATTAAAGTTAATGCAGCGTAGATACAAAACCGATGACTACAAAAATTTGATTTATAAAGCGGTAGAGAAAATTCCAAATCTCGCCATTGGTGTTGATGTAATAATTGGTTTCCCTGGCGAAACAGAAGAAGACTTTTTAGAAACTTATGCTTTTCTAAGAGATTTGCCGATTTCATACCTTCATGTTTTTACTTATTCCGAAAGACCAAATACTAAGGCAATTGAAATGCCCGGAGAAGTAGATCATATTGAACGGAAAAAAAGAAGCAGTATGTTGAGAATCCTAAGTGAGAAGAAAAAACATGAGTTTTACCAAAGTATGATTGGGAAAGAATTAATTGCTCTTTTTGAACATGAAGATCATAACGGAGTGATGAAAGGCTTTACTTCAAATTATGTACGAATTAAGGCACCGTTTAATTCGGAATTAATTAATAAATTTGTGCATGTTAAAATAGCGGAGGTTGACGAGAATATTTGTACAGCGGAGATTTTACTCCAAACTGAATCAAAGAAAAACTCATTGGATTAATTATGAAAAGAATTATGTCTCTTGTTGTACTTGTTTCGTCAATTGCTTTCGGGCAATCAGCTGTCAGCCTTCACTATTCCGAATTTCAAATCCCAAATCCAGAATCCAGTATCCAGCATCCAACATCCGGCATCCAGTATCCAGTATCCAGCATCCAACTTCAATCAGCAACTTCTCAGAAAAAAAGTGTTGGTCTAGGAATTCTTTATTCTATGATTCTTCCCGGAATGGGAGAACTCTACGCTGATGCATACGACAGCGGTAAGTATTTCACAATAGCCGACGGCGCGTTGTGGGGCATGTTTACCGGGTTTACTTTATACGGCGATTGGAAGCGAAACAACTATGTCTCTTTTGCTAAAACTAATGCGGGAATAAATCTTGACGGAATGGAATCGGATTTTATTGCTAATGTTAGCATCTACATGAGTACAGATGATTATAATAGAATTAAGGAGTTAAACCGTGAATTTGACCAGACTTACAATGCCAACCTATATAAGTGGAACTGGGCGAGCAATGATAAGAGAAAGGAATTCCGCGATATGTGGTCATCCAGTGAAGGCGCGTACAATAAAGTTAGATTTGTAGTTGGCGCGTTGATTTTGAATCGTATTGTTAGCGCAATTAATGCCGTCCGTCTCGTTAGCGCGTATAATAGAAATTTACCGCAAGAATTAAGCTGGAATATTTACTTTGGAGTAGAAGACAAACCAACTTTGCCTCAGACTTTCACTTTTAATTTTATCCAACGATTCTAAAAAAAAGCTGCCCTATTAAGGCAGCTTTTCATTTCAAACAAGCCAATAAATTTTATAATGGCGGCAGATTAGGATTTGCATTTCTTTCGTTACGCGGAATCGGCATGTAACGCCATTCATTTCCTGTAAGATGCCATGTGCCTGTTCTGTGTTGATCCATCAATCTGGTTCCTTGAACGAATAATTCCTTATCTCGTTCAACCATAATTCCATTAACATCAATTGTTGTTAATGCATCTAGGCTCCTGGAAGTTCTAACAGCATTTACTAAAGCCAGTGCATTTCCGGAACCTGAACCTCGAAGAGCACACTCTGCAATCATTAGATTATTTTCTTGCCATGTCATTATTGGGAAGTTGCTGAATTTATCCGGGTACTTTAGTTGCCAGTAGTAAGTATTATTATCCGTTCCTTTAACTGTCCCTAATTTTAATCTTCCGGCTTCTTTTGGATCAGCTTTAATGTAGTTATTGAAGCGTTCGTTGACAGCTATTTGAACACGACCGGCACCCGCAAATCCCCAGAAGTAAATATTAAATACATCGTTATGGAGGGCTTCAAAAGCTTTATCGCCGGAGACTAAACCTGCTGCAGCATAAGTTGCGGCATTTGCATAATCTTTCTTAGCTAAATAAGCTTTAGCTATCATTGAGTTAGCAACCTTTTTAAGGTAAGCATCGGTTTGTATTGCAAGCGCTTCCTTCATTTTGGCTACTGCCTGATCTAACAATGCAGATTGAGGAATAAATGGACCGGCATCAATTACTCCACCAGGTTCATTTTGGTTTAATCCAAATGCAATTGCCATGTAGAAGCGTGCAATTCCACCATAGAGGTAGCCGGTATAAAGAGAGGAAATTCTTTTGCTATCACTTGTAAAGGAAACCTTTCCTACTCTCACTACGAGATCATCAGCATATTTTCTTAGCTGACCAACAGCTTGGAAG
This sequence comes from Stygiobacter sp. RIFOXYC2_FULL_38_25, assembly GCA_001803165.1. Classification (GTDB taxonomy): domain Bacteria; phylum Bacteroidota; class Ignavibacteria; order Ignavibacteriales; family Melioribacteraceae; genus Stygiobacter. Next base: position 13,324 of record MHAZ01000018.1, read on the forward strand.
ACTCCTTGAACTGTAGCGTTATCAGGTAAGATTGCACCTTTATCTATTTCTTCGAATGTAGGAAAACTTGCTGTTGCAATTTTTCCAGTGTAAATCATTGCATCGGATTGAAGATCCATCAAGCAAGCGAGTTGATCTGCCGTAGTAGCAAAACGCTGCTGTACACCTTTGGAAAGAAATTCCATTTGCGCTTCCGTGTTTAATAAATCATCCTGTGCCAGATCGATTACAGGGTCCACATTAGAAATATAATCGTCACAAGCGGAGACGAAAAAGAAAACTAAAGGAAGTAAGACTATTAATAATTTATTTTTTTTCATGGTTGGTTTCTCCTCTTATAATCCTATTCTAACCCAGAAGTTAACGGTTCTCGGAGTTTGAAGTGTCAAGAAGTCGTTTCCTCTTGCAATTGTTCTTGAACCGGTATAGTTCAACTCAACATCCGAACCCGAGTACTTAGTTATACGAGCCAAATTATGTACAGAAACACCTACTGTTAATCCCTTAAGATATTTTGTTGTTGCAAATTCACTTAGAATATCTTTGAGGTCATAACTCAAGCTTACTTCGCGAATGATAAGGTAGTCGGCATCTTCAATGTAATTACCGGCATAACGCCAATCCAATTTTGCAAATTTCTCCGCAAGTGCAATATACTCCGGTGTTCCGGGAGTTAATGGAGTAACTGACGGATTAGAACTTGGAAGTCCTAAAGAAGTATTAGCTGCTACAATTGGAGCTAATCCTAACAGAGCATTCATTTCGTTGTATTCTGTTCCGTTACCTCTTCTGTTCGCAAAGAGTTGGGTATTGTTAAAGATTTTGTTGCCGATAGCCCATTCACTAAATGCATACAAGTTGAAATTCTTCAGGAATTTGAAATTAACTGTAAACGAACCTGTATGATTTGGCACCGGGTTTCCAAGGTCAACTCTATCTGTTGAGCGTACTGATCCGGTATAGACATTAGTTGTTGCATTAAACGTTGGACCGGTTGAGTTGTAAGTATAGAACTGATATTTAGGCTTTCCAACATGAATAACATTGTTGATGCTATATATTGGTTGAGCTCCACCTAAGTCTTTAACTTCATTTGTTTGATAGTTCCAGATTAAACTCATATTCAAATCGTAATCTACCGACCTGATTGGTGAATACTGTAGTAAAGCTTCAAAGCCCGAAGCATCAACAGCACCAACGTTGAACGGTTGAGTAGAAGCAGTTAAACCGGTTGAAGGAGCGTTAACTTTTCCAACAATCGAGTTTGTAGCTTTTTGAATATAGTAAGTGAATTCCAGAGAGATATCATCCAACAACTCAGCATCCACGCCAATTTCAAATTCTTTTACTCTCTCAGGCTGAATATCAGGATTACCTATAACAGAGATAACTGCACCGGCACCATAACCGCCGGCTTCAGCAGCGTAGAGAAGCGGAATACCATCTAACAAACCTGGTAGAACACCACTTTCTCCGTAAGCCGCTCTAAGCTTAAGAAGTTGAAAAATGGTTGGAGTGAAATCATATTTATCAAGCCGCACAGCTAAACTTGCTTTTGGATATATGATTGATGGCGCATTTGCACCCAAAGAACTAGCATAATCTTTTCTTAAACCCAATGTTAAAAAGTATTGATCGAGGTAATTGAGAGAATGTTCGGTGTATATACCGCCATCTCTAAGATGACTGAATCCTTCACCATAACCGGAAATTTTTCCGGCTGCACCGAGAGTAGTAATGAGGTCGGAAGTAAAAGTTTCGCCGGTAACATTTGTGGATTTATTTGTTCTATCGAAGAACTGTCCGCCTACAACTGAACGCACATTGATCATATCAAATAATTCGTAGCTATAACCTGCGTTAAAGTCGTAAGTAAGTTGAGTATTGAATCTCTCATAAATACTTTTTTGACCTTCTTTAATTAATCCGCCGAAGTTCACGCCGTAAGGGAATAATCTAACCTGGCGCCAGCTGCTGTTATCAATACCAACACCGGCATTAACTTCCAAATTTTCTATTGGTCTATAATTCATATTCAAAGAACCAATGAACTGGCTGATATCGTGGTTATCCTGGAACTTATAAAGATCAACTTCTTTAACAAACGCAAATGGTCTGAAATCAAGAATTGTATTACCGAGGGCGCCATAAATGATATTGTCGTTATTCGGTCTATTATACTTATTCTTGATATAACCGGTGCTGAGTTTCAAAGTAACATCTTCTGAAGGAAAAGCCGATAAGTTCAATCTTACAGTATTTCTATTTCCGGAAGTCCCGTTCATGATACCATCTTCCATACGGTTTTCGAATGAAGAATAGTATTTCATTACATTATTTCCACCAACTGCACTTATAAAATGCTCGCGGATTGGACCTACCTTGAACTGACTATTTAATTTATCTTCGCGTGTTAACTCTTTTGTAGCAGGGTCTTTTATAACCCAGGTCTGCACGGTTTCAAAATTTTTATAGTCATAAGTGTAAAGTTTTTCATTAAAGCCGTAATTAAAACGGTAGTCAACAGCTATTCCAGCGCCAACTTGTTGGGTTAGCTTTCCACTCTTTGTTGTAATTAATACAACGCCGTTGGAACCATTTGCACCGTACATAGAAGCTGCAGCCGGACCTTTTAGGAATTCAATTTTATCTATGTCATTTGTGTTTAAGTTGGCAAGAGTACTTATACCTTGTCCGCCAACTGCAAATCCAATTACTTCCTGATTATCCAACCGGACACCATCAACATAAATAATTGGCTGACCATCACCGTTTAAGCCGCCGCCGCCTCTTACCATAAATCTCCAACCGGAGCCAACGTTACCCGATGATGTTGTTAATTGCACACCGGCTACTTTGCCGGCAACCAACTGTGATAAAGTGCCGTAAGTGTTAACCTGCTGAAGAGCTGCAGCAGATACTCTACCAACAGAAATTTCTGCTATAGATTTTGAAGTTTTTGAAGCGATACCTGTAACGACAACTTCTTCACTTTGGAAAACGTCTTCCGTTAATTCAAAGTTTTCCGAAATGTCGTTTCCGCTTAATGTTACAGTAACCGTCTTCTTCTTGTAGTTAACAAAAGAAGCCGACAGTTCTACTCTTTGGCTTTTGGCAATTTCTTTCGGAATTTCAAAAGAGTATTTGCCATCCATATCGCTGGGTGCCCCGGTGTTGAGTGCTCTAATTACAACACTTGCACCAATAAGCGGTTCTCCATTAGTATCAGTTACCCTTCCCGATACTTTGAATGTTCCTTGTGCCAGCACTAATGCTGGTCCCAATACAAGGAACAACAGGATTTGTAGTGGTTTTCTCATACACTTCCCTCTGATTGTGAGTTTGATTTGATTAATAAACGAGAGCCATACCTCTCATTATTTTTTTTGTTTTTCTTTACTCCACTTAAAATTTATAATGCCCTAACCTTTATTCAATCTAACTTTTTAATTTTATAAATACAATAACTTATCAATCCGGCATAATTTTTTTACTACTTTGATTTATGATTACATTTGCAATGAGAATTATGAAAATGAATAATTACAAGCTCATAATACAATACGATGGAACTGAGTATTCCGGTTGGCAAAAACAGAACGGAGTACTAACTGTACAGGAAATTATAAACAACGCAATTGATAAGATTCTGAAAGAAAAAGTTAACCTAATTGGTTCAGGCAGAACGGATGCCGGTGTACATGCGTGGGGACAGGTAGCCAATTTTAGAACTGAGAAAGAGATGAATTTATTTCAGTTTCAGTATTCGCTAAATTCAATATTACCAAACGATATTTCTGTTAAGGCATCTGAGAAGGTTGATGAAAATTTTCACGCACGGTTTGATGCAAAGAAACGTTCTTACATTTACTTGTTCTCAAAAACTAAATCGCCCTTCTATTACAAATATTCTAATCATAATCACTTAATTTTCGATTATGATTTTGGATATTTGAATAAGATTAGCCAGGCACTTCTTGGAGAACATGATTTTACTTCTCTTTCGAGAAGGAATTCTGATGTTGAGAATAAAGTCTGTAACGTTTCGGAAATTCACTGGCGTAAAGGAAAAGTAATAGCAGCGTTCTATATTTCGGCTGATAGATTTTTACGCGGTATGGTTCGCGCTACAGTTGGAACATTACTCGAGACCGCGAAAGAGAAGAGAGATGAAAAATTTTTAATAGAATTACTGGAAAAGAAAAACAGAGAAGAAGCCGGGGAGAGTTTACCGGCAAAAGGTTTATTTCTATATAAAGTGAGGTACTAATGATTGATTTATCAAACAAAGTAACAATTATAACCGGAGGCTCACGCGGCATTGGCGCTGCGTGTGTTAAATTATTTGCCAAAGCCGGTTCTAAAGTTGCGTTCACATATAAAAGCAAGAAACAAGAAGCAGACAATCTTGAAAAAGAATTTCCCGGCTTGGTAAAAGGTTATCAAGTTGATATGGAATCTGAAAAGGAAATTATTGCAATGGTTTCCGCTACTGAAAAAGAATTCGGCAAGGTTGATATTCTTGTTCACAATGCCGGAATCTGGAATGACGGAACTCTTGAGACAACAACCTTAGCGCACTGGCAGCAATTGATGCGTGTAAATCTCGATTCAACATTTTTGTTTGCAAGACAATGCGCGACGATAATGAAGAAGAATAATTTTGGTAGAATGATTTTGATTTCTTCTACTGCCGGACAGCGCGGTGAAGCATTCCATTCGCATTACGCAGCATCCAAAGGCGGAGTTATTTCTTTTACAAAATCTTTAGCTATCGAGCTTGCACCATTCAACATTACTGTTAATTCCGTTGCACCGGGCTGGGTTGATACGGATATGAACAACGAAGTTTTTGCTGATGCTGAATTCAAAGAGAACGCTAGAAAAGGAATTCCGGTTGGTAGAATTCCAACTCCGGAAGATATTGCCGGTCCAACTTTATTTTTGGCTTCAGATTTGGCAAGACATATTAATGGCGAGATTTTAAATGTGAACGGCGGAAGCGTTCTTTGCGGATAACACCGTAAGTTGCAATTCCTCTGTGTCTCTCTGTGAAATGCTTTGGCTTTTTTATTACACAGAGAAACACGGAGAAGTTACAGAGCTACACAGAGAAAAAATAATTTGAAAGACACTTAATGGAATTTTTAGTAAATATGCATCCGGTTATTATTCATTTCCCGATTGCTTTTTTCGTTGCGTACTTTCTTTTGGAAGTTGCAGCACTGGTTACAAAGAAAGATTCGTTGTGCAAAATGGCAGCAATATTTTTAGGAGCCGGAGTTATATTTGCTTTAATTGCTGTGCTAACGGGAAATCAAGCACATGAAGTTTTGAAACCCGTTTTGAGAATGAAGCCCTCATATATTAAAGAAGCAATTGAAAACCATGAGCAGTTTGCAACAATAACTCTCTGGTTCTTTTTTGCAATGCTTGTACTTAGAGTTTATTTGCTGATTAAGAAAAATTTATCGCCTAACTGGAGATTTGTTTTCTTTGTGCTTGCTCTTCTTGGGATGTTTTTTGTTTACCAGACGGGAATACTCGGAGGTAAATTAGTTTACGATTTTGGTGTTGGAACTAAATTATTTACAAAGTGATGAGATGAAAAAATTATACTTGGTATTTCTCTTTTTAACCTCGGTTTCTTTTGCTCAGTTTAAGCTTGGTGATGCTAAAGGTTTGTTCATGTCAATTGGTGTTGGTCCGCGTTTCCCAATTTCCGATTTATCTAATAACAGTAACATCGGAGTTGGCGGAAATGTCAATTTCTCATATACAGACAACGGACTGCTTCCGGTTTTCTTTTACACTTCTATCGGCTTTCATCATTTTCCGGGCAGACAGGATTTGTATAAGCGAACCGACTATAGTTCCTTCTCCAGCAACGTTTTGGTTATTGCGCCCGGAGTTCGCTATTACTTCAAACCGATTTTTGAGCAAGTTATTTTACTTATGCCTGTTGTAGATGTTGGCGCCGAGTACGCTCTCTTTGAGCAGTGGAATCAGTTTAAGAGCGGCAGCGGAAAAAACAATTACGTTGAAGAAATAAACAAATTTGGATTTCACGCCGGTATTGGGGTTTCAATGTTTCTGCTGGATTTTATGACCTACTACAATTATTTGCCAAACGCGCATTACATCTCAGTTGATATGAGAGTTAACCTTCCAATATTTATTAAAATTTAGAGGTGAGTATGGAATACAAAAACATCTTATTCGAAATTAAAAACAACATCGGCTATGTAACCATCAACCGCCCGGATAAATTAAATGCGCTTAACGATGAAACTTTAGATGATCTGAAAAAATGCTTTTCCGGAATCAAAGAAGATTACGGAGTGAGCGTTGTAATTGTAGCCGGAGCCGGAGAAAAAGCATTTGTTGCCGGTGCAGATATATCCGAGATTCATAAACTGAATGTTATAGCGGCAAAACATTTTGCAGAAAAAGGGCAAAGCATTTTTAATTTGATAGAGAAACTTGGCAAGCCGGTTATTGCTGCTGTTAACGGTTATGCACTCGGCGGTGGCTGCGAGCTCGCGCTTGCTTGTCATATCCGTCTTGCAAGTGAAAACGCTAAGTTTGGTCAACCGGAAGTTAATCTTGGAATTACACCCGGTTATGGCGGAACGCAAAGATTAACAAGACTAATTAATTCCGGTCGTTCTGCGGAATTAATTTTAACCGGCGATGTAATTGATGCGAACGAAGCTTTAAGAATTGGATTGGTTAATAAAGTTTATCCGGCTTCCGAACTAATTGTAAAAGCTACTGAGTTAGCCGAAAAAATTTCTTCCAAAGCACAAATTGCTGTTAGCATGGCGCTTCGTTCAATTGTTAGCTGCGATGAACTTTCTGAAACCGAAGGACAAAATCTTGAATCCGGAATGTTTGCTCTTTGCTGCGGAACGGAAGATTTCAAAGAAGGGACAAACGCTTTCTTGGAAAAAAGAAAGCCCCATTTTACAAATCAATAATTTTACGGGAAGTTTGTGGCTAATACAAAAAAGAAACTGATTACTTATCTATTAATTATTGCTTTAACTCTATTAGTTGTAAACATTGCGGTTGATTTATTCACAACGAAAGTTAATAAACCCATCCATAGTGAATTAACCCGCGCACAAATAGAAAACACTTTCTGGAAAGTTCTTGATGATTACGGCATTGATGCCTCTTGGGTAAAAAAGAAAAAATTCCGTGAAGAAAATGAAGATTCAATAACCGCTCAGTTTTTTGTTACTCTGCCGGCAGAAATCCCGATACCGCTTATTATTAAAGACATTAACAACGTAATTGAAAAAGATATTACCGGATTTGTTTCCAAGGAAACGCAAATCTTCGGCGCTACTGAAATTAAGATTTATACAAACGAGCTGCTCAAACTGAAAGCCACTCTAACACCGGATAAAAAACTTGTACGCCAAAAGAATGAATATTCTTTTATCATTTCCGATGCGTTTGATATTGCGGATATGCTATTTAATTCATTCTTAAATGTGAATTATCCGTTAGCTGCTGCAATTGCTCCGGACCCGGATGCAATATTAAAAGCCGATTCGCTTCAGCGATTTTCCAAAGAATATATTCTTTTGTTGAACGATGATATTGACGATTCGAAAATGAAGCTTGTGCAAGAGTATCAGAAAGAGTTGCTGCGCAGTTCCATCAGAAATATTTTAGCTTCGTTTGCAAAAGCGAAGTATGTAGCTGTTGAAGAAAAGGGAAGTTTGTTCAATTCGCCCATTTACAATTTTGTACGTGATGAATTTAAGAAAAGAAAGTTTACCACAATTCCATTGAGCGAATTTATCCGTTTGGAAACCGAAGACGAGCAAGAGCTGCTCTCTAAGTTTAAGTTTTATTCTGAAGACACAACCGTTGCAAGGCGGAAAGTATTTTATTTAACGTATGATAATTTCGGAAAAATTCTTCCTTATCTGTCTAAATACAAAAAACGAGGAAGCAAAATAGTTCCGGTTTCAAAATCTTATTTGAACACAAAGAAAGGTAGAGATTAGACTTTAACGCTTCCTACTTACAAAAAGATTTGAAAAAGTACATGTTTTATTGACTTATTTTGTAAATAGAGTTATTGTAAAATGAAATAAGTCATCTATAAATTAGAACCCAATCTTCAGTATCAATCAAACTATGATTTATAAAGGATAAGCTCTATGAGTTCAAATACAGGTAAACAAGTGAAAGTAAAAAAGAACAAAGAGTATTATCAGCTTTCTCCTAAACCATCCGAAAGAATGCTAAAAGATTATTATGAGAACATATATTTCCAGCAATTAAAAGGTTCATATGAAAAAACCTATTCAAAAAATGAGCTCCTTTATTTTCATAATAATAACAGCATAATTTCAACTTGTCTTAAAAGGATATTTAAGGAAGAGCTAAAGACGAAGAGTTTGTTGGATCTCGGTTCAGGAGAGGGGTGGACTTTAAAATATTTTCATAAAGCCGGCTGTAAAGTTTTCGGTGTTGATTTCTCGTCTCATGGAATATCTAAGTTTAATAAACCGATGCTGAAATACTTCGTAGAGAGTGAAATATTAGAGTTTATTGACAAGTGTATAACTGAAAACAAAAAGTTTGATATAATTAACCTAACAAATGTAATCGAACATGTATTGTATCCTGAACAGTTACTGATTTCGATTAAAAAAATTCTAAGTTCTGATGGTGTAGTGATTGTTACTTTCCCCAATGATTTTTCTTCGTTACAAGACCTATTGCTGAAAAAGAAAAAAATATCAAATGCTTTTTGGGTTGTTTCGCCGGATCATATTTCATATTTCAATAAATCCTCTTTTTCTAAATTATCTAAGCGGCTTGGCTATGCACAACAATTTTATTTAGCTGATTTTCCAATAGACTTATACTTGCTAAATGATAATTCCAATTACGTCTCGGATAAAACAAAAGGAAAGCAGGCACATCTTTCAAGGATCGAGTTTATAAATCTCATATGTGAACATGATCTAAGTAACGCAACAGATTTTTTACTAAGTCTTGGAAATATAGGCTTTGGTAGAAATCTGACTGCTTTTTTGAAATCAAAATAATGAAAAGCAAAAAAGTAAAATTATTCCGGTCTCAAAATCTTACTTGGCTGATAAAGAAACCGTTAAGTAACAAAGGTGATGATGCATTAACTTTTTTTGTTACCAAATTTTATACTTGCTAATTAGTAAAAATTACAGCTAATTATACAAAGTTAAATTAAGAATAAGTAATGGCCGGCTTCATTTTCCAATTTTAGAGGGTCTAAATTGAAAAAACACTCATAATTCTCAACAAATGCACAGAACAAAAACAAGAATCATTTTAACATGAGAGTTACAAACGAAAAAGGTATTTCTCCTTTTAATAATTACATGTTTTATGCTTCAAGCTCAAGAATCGATACTTTACGATGGAGAATTGCGGATTCATATCTTAAACTCCTATTCAGGTCTCCAATTAAACTTTGAAGCAACAATTGTCTCATCTTCACATTGGGATTTCGGCCACAATTTAGTTTCAAACAGTGATTATACTTACCAACAGTCAATTGTAACTTATCCAAATACTAATGTGTATTTTAATTGGGAAATAGGTAATACTTATGGAATGGGAAAAGGACTATATCAAATTACGGTTAGGAATACTGTTGGTAATGTGCTGGCTTATTTTTACTACAATACAAGAACAACAAAACATTGTTCGTCCGCCGATTTGGAAATAAATTATAATGTTAGCAATTCAGTATTTTCACTTATAAGTGGTGGCACAATAAATAATCAGACTCTTGATATTTGGAATTATGTCGATTGCATGTGTTGTGATCCAGAAATTAATTTGTTTGAACCGCAAGCACCGACTAATTTGTTCGTCTATTCTTCATGTGGCCATCCGCAACTATATTGGAATAACAATGCTCAAGAAGATTACTGGACTAATGTTGATGTCTATAGAGGTGAAGTATATTCAGGATATCCCAGCTCATTCAGTTTAATTGCATCACTACCACAAAATACAACGTCATACTACGATACACGTTATACTACAGGAAGTGGAGCAGTTGCTTATTACAAAGTGTGCAAAAGAAATGTCGAAAGGAATTCTGCATTTTCAAATGTTGTAAATATTAGTATTATTCCGCAAAAAATTGTAGAAGAAAATCCCAGCCTCAGTATGGAAACTGAAAGTGAGAAATCAAAAACAGCCCTTTTCCAAAACTATCCTAATCCGTTTAACCCTACAACTGAAATAACTTTTGAATTAACTGAGAATAGTATTATTCATTTGGAAGTATTTGATATTTTAGGAAGAAAAGTAGAAACACTAGCAGAAGGATATTTTAATAAAGGAATTCATAGAATAATTTTTAATCGCTAAGGGTTAAATTCCCCGCTGCTTGCGGCGAAAAGAATTAAATTAGTGTATGTCAAATA
>MHAZ01000019.1 GCA_001803165.1 Stygiobacter sp. RIFOXYC2_FULL_38_25
TTTCAAAGAACTCTTTCTTACTATCCGTACTTTACGGATTGGTCAGGAATTATTTTATCCTCTTGACTTTTTACTTATTAAAGAGGTTAGGCAACGCTTATTTTAATTCATCTGAATCTACCCATTGAAGTCCTAATGATCTGCATATTGATCTAAATCTTTCTTTATTAGGTGGTTCAACATGGTGAACTACTGTTTTTCCAACTCTAACTAAAAAATTATTTGACATCATGATATCTTGTCCAAGCTCATGTCTTGCCAACATTTCAATACAATTTGCGTGAAAGAAAAGCATATCTTCTCTTTTAACTGGTTTTGGAAAACTATTATAATATTGGGTCAATCCTACATCTCTCTTAAGTGCTTGACCATCAGTAACAAATATTACGTAACCAATATTGCCAAGACAAACCGAAATTGACTGACTATGAATTATATGTGCAAAAGCGAATTCAGAAAATTTTGCAAACTCAAATTTAAAAACGCTTCCAAACGGATCAGGGTCAGTATGAAAGTCCCCCGAAACACAATGAAGAAAATGTCTATCCCTTTCAATAGGATCATTCGAACTAATTATATCTCCAATTTTATAATTCGGATTTGCGCGATCCCAAGCAAGAAAGCGATCCTTATAGCCTAACGCGTAATGTATTTTGTTAGCCCATTTCCAAATATCAGATTCCGTTGCTATTCCAGAACTAACACGATTTTCTAGTGAACCATACACTTCATTATTACACTTTGCACATGAAGGGACTAAAACATTGCGATATGGGATGCTAGTCTTATTAGGTAATAAGAGATGCTCATCCCAAAGATTATAACGATGCTGGAGCCATTTCGGTATAACATGCTCAACAGTTTCTGCTTTTCTACCGCAAATAAAACAAGTATCTCTATTTTCAATTGGTTTGGGAATAAACATTTGATTATCAAGCATAATTTAGTTGCCTAACGACGTTGCGCCTAACACGCCGCCCAGAACAAACGGCTAAGTTTTGTCAGCGCAACTATTATTTATAAATCAGTTTTGTTTTACAAATCAACTTTACACAAGCAACTAATTCTGAAAAGCCAAACCCTAATGCGACTCAATATGACCGCATCGAAGAAGCGGTCGTTGTTGAGGCGCGGGTTATATGCGATTATGGATTAGTATTTATCCACCCAGCTAAATCTTCTTCCACTTGTCTTTATATGATCCGCAAGACTGTAATTTGGATCTTTGATAATAATTTCATTTTTACACGAAGGACAATAATATATTTTTTGATAACCCTCGTCTTTCTTTAACTGGTAAATTGATTTCAGTCTCTTGCCTTCAAAGCAATGAGCACACAACCAATAAGTTTCCACTTTGGATTCTAAATAATCTTTATGAACGAATACGAAAACCTTAGCGTCAATTTCAGCCATAATATATTTTTGCTTTTCAACAGACCAATCATTGATGTTATTGAGCTCATCTTCGAAGGACTTTTTTTCACTTAATACTTTACTGAATTCCGTATTGAGAAGGTTTATATGTGAGTGCAAATCAAGAATAATACTTTGCAGGTCTATTACTTTCTCTGTTACAGCCGCTTCTGTTTTTAAGTTTACGAGGCCTTTAATTATATCAGTTGCGGACTTTATCGAAGTCAACGCCAAAGAAATTTCATTTATCATACTATTACCTTTTTATTAGCACATAACTATTAATTATCCCGCTAGATTTCTGCACCTGGGCGCTCAGTATCTACCGGCATTTATTGGCTTTTTAAGTTGAACATCATTCTTATTTGATATCCGCCAGTAAACCGTAGACAAACACTCGCTACTTTTTTTGTTTATTCTAAAAACTAAATCTATGAGATTATTCTGTTATTCTCCGAAAGCACACTTGAGTAAAATCTTTTTGTTTTCATCTTCGTTCTACATTCCGCGAGCTTCGTTCATTTCCGGTTCCCCGATTACTTAGAATGGAACCCCATTTTCAATCTCAACTTAAATCATTAGGGCGTTTTTATCAAGGTAAGAAAAATGTGTGCACATTTAGTGAGTTACTGAAGTTAAGCACTTTGCGATTTCTTAGTGTCTTTGTGACTTTGTGGCAAAAGAAAGTCCAAGAAATAAAGCCACAAAAGCACTAAGCCACTAAGTTTCACTAAGGAAAATTAATGAAGTTCAATTTATACGTAACTTCAGTAAGTAAATAAAAACCCGGCTATTTCACCGGGTTTAATATCATCTTGTCTGACTGCTGACTGCCGATAGCAGAAAGCTAATTTCTTGGCGGTTCCGGTCTATCATCCATCGGCGGACGATGCATTTCTCTTTCCCTCTTCATCTTTGCAAATTCTTTTCTTTGTTCTTTATCTAATACTTTTTCAATCTCTTCATCTTGCTTGCTTATAATCTCATCCATTTTTTCCATAGGTGGTCTTTCACCGCTATTTCTTTCCGGTCGAAATTCATCCAGCCTTTTTTGTGTTATATCAAGGATGTTTTCAATTTTCTTAGCCTGCGATAATGTAAGATCAAGCCGTTCGGCTAATTGTTTTATCAAATCGTCTTTTTGAGGTGGAGCCCATGAACGAGGTTGTGCATACGATATATTCAAAAACAACAGTGTTAGTAATAGCGTTGAAAAATATTGTAGAGCTTTCATTTCTGTTCCCTTTTGTTTGTTATTCTTGAATATTGGACGATATGAAATTTTAAAACTTGCGACACAGACCGTGCATTTAATATTTTTTTCATAAAAAAGCCCCGCCGGAACCAATAACCGGCGGGACTACATCAGAGGGGTAACGTACAGGTAAATTTTCAGCGATACATATTCATATTACCATCCGGTGGTGGCGGTGGCGGCATTTCTCTTATTCCATCTTTTCCGTGAAGTTCAGGTCCCGGTTTTCCTTTATCAATTTCTCTTGGGGGTTTGCCTACTAAAATCTCTTTGAGTAATGGTTTGAATTTTTCTTTCTGTTCTTTAGTGCAAACCGAGAGTAAATATCTAAAGTGATCGTAGCGCAGTTTTTCAAGTTCTATTTGTATCGCACTGATTCTTCTTAATAAACTATTTACTAATACAGTATCGGTTTTCTCATTCTGCAGTTCTCCAAAGTATTTGGTTTTGACCTCGTTTAATTCTTTGAACAAAACGTCGGACTTTGCAAAGTTATCTTTGCGGGCATCTTCAAATTGTTTCTTTTGAACTTCCGTTAGCCCGAGTTCTTTTTGTAATAAATCAATGCCGGCCTGTGGCTTAGCATTTCGGTCAAACATTGGTGGTCTATCGCGGCTGATTAGTATCCAAATGATTGTTATTGTTAGAATGTTTACTACAAGCAAAATTCCAATCAACCACCTAATTAATTTGTTTTGCGTTATCCAGTCCATGGCTTATTCCAAATTGTAATTATCAGTTTGAATTTGAGTTACGCCGTATTCTTGTTTCATAGTATCAACAATAGAAGCACCGGAAACATTGCTGCTTCCGGATCCAATAAAATAAACTGCTGTAATTATATTGATTACAAGTATTAGCGCTAATGTTACCGGTTTAAGTACAAAATCTGTTTTAACTGCACCTCCATGCCTAATCTGTTCCTTTTCAATTCTTGCTTTAATTCTTGTGAATAGAAACGGATTTGCTTCAAGGTTCGGAAGTTCGTCAATCACGTTAAGTGTTTTCTCTACTTCCATTAATATTTTCTCTTCTTTATTCATCTTCACCTCTCTAAAGATGTTTTTGGTAATAGCTGTAAAGTTTCTTTTTCAAATTTAGTTTTGCGCGGTGAATCAAAGATTCTACTGATGAAATACTTACACCAAGTATTTCGGATATTTCCTGGTAACTCATTTCATCATACTTACTAAGTGTAAAAGCGATGCGCTGACTTTCCGGCAGTTTGTTTAGTGCCCACGCCAAAACTTTAACTCTATCTTCATTTTCTAAAACCTTGTCCGGACCTACACTCTCCGGAGCTGATATTCTTTCTTCCACTTCATCTTCTCCGAATAAACTTTTAAGAATTGCAAACCGCTTCTTTCTCTTTTGTCCTTTCAAATAATCGAGCGATTTGGAAATTGAAATTCTGTAAATCCATGTGGATAACTTTGAATCAGCTCTGAATGTATTAATTGATCTGTAAACTTCAATGAACACATCTTGTGTTAAGTCTTCAGCTGTTTCCCGGTTATAGACAAATTTATAGCAACTATTAAGAACAAGCTTCTGATAGTGATCCACGAGCTGTCGAAACGCTTCTCCATCACCTTTCTTTAATTGTGCTATTAATTCAAAATCTTCCATCAACCGCGTTCATTCTTACAAGATTTGACGATAATTTAACTAAAAACTTGCTGTAACAGACTTACAAAAATTGTTGAGCTTTTTGGTTATTCATACCTTAACGCATCAATAGGATTGAGCGCTGCCGCTTTTTTTGCCGGATAGAATCCAAAGAAAATTCCAATTGCACCGGCAAATACAAAAGCTACAATCACAATATCCGGTCGAATATAAGCTGTTTGCTCGGTATAATTATTTAGAATGTACGCGACCAAAATTGAAAACAACACTCCGATTATTCCACCGGATAAACTGAGCACAACCGCTTCAGTCAAGAATTGAATTAGAATATCGGAAGCTCTTGCGCCAACGGAAAGCCGAATTCCAATTTCACGTGTTCGTTCAGTTACCGATACCAGCATGATATTCATAATTCCGATTCCACCAACTATCAAAGAAACTCCGGCAACCGAAGCCAGTAGATAAGTTAGCACTCGGGAAGTTTCCGTTGCGGCTTCGGCAATATCGGATTGATCTTGAATCGTGAAATCATCATCCTCGCCCTGTTCAAGCTTATGCGCTTCCCGCATAATACTTTTAAGCTCGGATTGAGCTGCTATACTTTTTTCACTTGAGATTGCGCTAACTTGAATTGAGCTAATGAATCTTCCGCCCGAAAGTCTGTCTAACACAGTTTTCGAAGGTGCGATAATGATATCGTCGTTGCTTGTTCCAACTGCTGTTTGTCCTTTGGATTTCAAAATACCAATAACTTTAAACGGAACATTTCTAATTCTAACTTGCTCACCAATTGCATCTTCATCCGGAAAGAGATTGTCTGCAACTTCTGAACCAAGTACACATACTTTTGCTTTTGCAGTAACATCACGTTCTGTAAAGAATTCACCGCTTGCGAGCGCCCAAGAACGTATTTCAAGATAATCAGGCGAAACACCTTGAATTTGTGTAAACCAATTTCCGCTTCCGCCAATTATTTGTCCGCCGGAACGAACCAAAGGTGAAACACCTTTTATCAAAGTAGCTTCATTTTTAATTTTATCCACATCTTCCATAGTGAACCGGTTAAACGAACCAGCGCCGCCACGCACTCCGCCGGAACTTGAAGTGCCTGGAGTAATTATTATCAGATTCGAACCTAATGAAGCAATCTGTTCTTCAACTTTCAACTGCGCGCCATCGCCAACAGCAACCATAACAACAACAGCCGCAACGCCAATAATTATTCCAAGCGCGGTTAATAAGCTTCTCATCCTTGATTTAATAATACTCTTGGTAGCCGCTTTAATTATCACTTTGAAATTCATATCAAACCTCAATGCCAATTGTTTTAGCTTTTATTCTTTCCAATTCAATTTGCGCGTTCAATCTCTCCTTTATCAAAACATCTTTTACTTTTCTTCCATCACGCATCTCAATAATACGTTTGGCAAATGCAGCATAATCTCTTTCGTGAGTTACCATCACAATTGTAATTCCTTCTTCATTCAATTTTTGAAAGAGACAAAAAACCTCAACGGATGTTGTGCTGTCAAGATTTCCGGTTGGTTCATCCGCTAGAATGATTGAAGGATTGTTAACTAGTGCCCGGGCTATTGCTACTCTTTGCTGCTGACCGCCGCTTAATTGACTTGGAATATGATGCATTCGATCAGTGAGTCCAACGCGATTCAAAGCTTCAAGCGCATTTTTGCGCGGGTTTTTTATTCCTTCAGATCGGTCATACATCAGAGGTAATTCAACATTTTCAAGTGCACTTGTACGGGAGAGCAAATTGAATCCTTGAAACACAAAACCAATTTTTTGATTGCGAATACCCGCGTATTCATTCTTTGTAAGTTTGCTGGTGTTAAATCCGTCCAAATAATATTCACCGGAAGTTGGCATATCTAAGCAGCCGAGCAAATTCATCAAAGTGGATTTACCGGAACCGGAAGCGCCCATTATTGCTACAAATTCACCTTTATTAATTGTAATGTTCACAGACTTAAGCGCGGGCACAGCTATTTCGCCAACCTTATATGTTTTTGTCAAATCAACAGTTTTAATTATTTCATATTCCATTTTCTTCTCATGTTTCAATTACATCATTGGTGGTGGCGGCATTCCACCACCCTGCGGCGATGTTAGCGTGTTTGTTTTTTTAGATGATGCCGAGTTTTCTTCTTCCTGAAATCCAGTTATTATTTTCATTCCCTCTTTTAATTCTCTACTGGCGATAACCTCTGTATTCTTTCCGTCCGTCAATCCAATCATAACCGGACTCACTTTTAATTTGCCGGTAGCATCTAAATAAAATATCCGTTTCATTTTATTCTTATCCGGCATCGAGTTTACAAAACTTGGCGGAGGTGGTCCGGATGGGTGCATGTTGCGCAAACTATCCGGAAAATTTTTCATCTGTTCTTCCACATTTTTTTGTATCTCCGCCATCATAGATTCACTTGGCTCAACTCTTAAAGCGGTATTTGGTACTAACAAAACATTTTCCCGGTGGTTGATATAAAAATCCACAGTAGCCGTCATTCCCGGCAATAGCAAACGCTCTTTGTTTTCTGCACTAATCGCTACTGTATAATTTACAACGTTGGAAAGAGTGTTGGAGTGAAGCCGAATTTGTGTAACAACTCCGTCAAAAATTTTGTCTGTGTAGGTTTGAACAGTAAACTTAACTTTCTGCCCTTCTTTAATTTGCCCAATATCGCTTTCATCAACGTTTGCTAGAATTCGCATTGAAGAAAGATCTTCCGCAATTGAGAAAAGTGTTGGCGAGGAAAAACTTGCCGCAACAGTTTGTCCTTGCTCAACTGTTCTGTTAATTATCTTTCCGTTGATTGGAGAATAGATGTAAGCGTAACCCAGATTTGTTTTGCTGCGCTCTACAACCGTTTCTGCAGATTGCAACGACGCATATGATGATTCTACATCAGTCTGTGATTTAACATAATCCAATTCCGAAATAAAATTCTTAGCGAACAACTTTTTGTTTACTTCATGAATAGCAAACTTCTGTTTATAATCTGCTTTGGCTCTTGCATAACTTGCTTGCGCGTCCCGTACTTGAGACGCAAGTGTTACGGTATCAAGAACTGCAAGCAATTGCCCTTTTCTAACTTCACTGTTAAAATCAACAAAGAGCTTTGCTATTTTGCCGGAGACTTGTGTTCCAACATCAACAGTTGAAATCGCCTCAATCGCACCGGAGCTTGTAATAACAATATCCAAATTGCCTTTTATTACTTCGCCGTAATTATAAGTTGTAGCCGTATTACTGCTCTTTACTAATAAAAAGGAAACCAGAACAATAATTGCAATTACACTTCCAATAATTAACCAAATTTTCTTTTTAAGCTTCATTTCAGCACCATTGTCAATAGAATAGATTATTAAATTCTCTAATAGTTGGACGACATATGGCGGCTTAGCTTGCTAATTATTTTAGCAAATTCGAAATTTTGAAGAGTAATAATGATGTAAGAAGTTTATGCTGTTTGATGTAAATAGTTTTGAATGGATGAAAGAACCAATTCGATTTCCTCATTACCCGGATCAAGTTCTTTCAGTCTGGAGAAGTAGTGGTGTGAATGGTTGATATCGCAATAGAGCCAAATTATGCCCATAATTAAATTATAATCAAAAGAATCAACAACATCTTTATTCTTCGGCTCAAGTTTATCAATTAATTCCGGACAAGGACAGTCATCTTTAATAGGATCAGTCTTGACAATAAACTCAATATCACTTTTTACTAATTCTAAAAAATAGGCGAACGATTCTTTCAACCTTCCGGTTTGTGTATAGCAAACAACAAGTTTTTTTTTGGCAGAGCGGTTTTCGGGATATTTAAGAAGGACTTCCTCAAATTCTTTTTGAGCAGCGGAGTAATTTCTCGCCATAAAATACTGATTGCCTAACATTTCACTCATTATATCACACATTTTTTTATAAATGAAGCTCTCAGTACGAGAGCCTCATTTCAAAATACGAATTATTTTGGATTTGCGCCTGTAACAAATGCGAAAGATTTAATTTCTGTAGCCGGATTGAACCAGGAAGCTACACCATTTGTTTTCATCCAGTCATAGTTCATCGCGTTAACACCATACAACAATGTCTTTGCGTCGTAACCTAATACTTTAAGGACTGTTGCTGTTTGTGAAGATGTTTGTCCTGTATAGCAATAAACTACTATAGTTTTATTAGTTGGTAAAGTCTTCAAAGATGCAGCTAATTTAAAATCTGCTTTCGGTGAATATTGAATTGCACCCGGTAGGTGACCCTTAGCGTAATCTGTAGTTGACCAGTAGTTTACAACATAGTAGTTGCTTAAAGCACCGGTAACAGTTCCCCAAGCAATTTTAATATCGTCAAACTGTGCGCCTGTTGATAACAAGGTTTCAATTCTAGCTTCAAGAATTTCTTTTCCTGTTTTCTTTCCTGTAAATAATGTTGGAAGTTCACCTGCAGCATTCTTAGCTGTTGCAGTTGTTACAAAGTTTGTATAGTTATTTCCATAAGATGAAGTTGACCAGGAGCTTGCACAGCTTGCATTCCAAGAAGACATTCCCCATTTAAGTGATGATACGTTTGTGTAGCCGAGTAATCTTAATAAAGAAACAGCGTACCCTGCAGTTTGTCCGGAATAACATGCAATTACAATTTTGCTGTAGGAAGTTGCATTGGCTAAACCTTTCATATAAGTAACTATGTTCTTTAATTCTACATTCACGGCGCCGGAAATGTGACCTTTCGTTGAATAATCTGCAGCCGATCTGATATCAATAACATGAATTTTGTCCGGTGTAGCTAACATCATATCATTTACTTCTTGAGCAGTAGAAATAGCTGGTGCTGCTGTGTTTAGAAAATCGCCGTTAGCTTCAAGATATTCAGCCAAAACCTGTGCTTCATTAATTTTTTCTTCCGGAGTAACCGGATCTTCATCTTTGCTGCAGCCTGTATTAATAAAAAGTATAGGTATTATTAATAACAGATAGAACAAATTACGTAACTTCATTTTTTCACTCCTTGATGTTTTGATTGTTCATTGTTTTGTAACAATATTATTTCACATTCCACATGTATGGAAGCTTGCCGTCAACTGTAATTGATGATGTAGCGCCAAGTTCCCAACTCTGTAAATCTGATTTGAATAGATAAATTTCTCTGTTTCTGTAAGTTCCGTCAGCCTCTTTAATAATATGGCAAGCATCGTAGCATGCTTTTCCGGCAGCTACTTGCGTTCTGCTGGTCCACTTAATGATGTTATGAGGTGTCGCATACTTGAAGGTTGGTTTAGCATCAAACTTTGGTAATGTCGCAACTCCAAATTCTTGCCAGCTATCGGGCGCCATTAAAGATCTTCTTAGCACTGCATATTTAAATGGCTTTATATCTGTAATCGGATTCATACCAATTTTGAAACCTTGATAAGATTCAATTCTGGCGCCGCCTCCGCCAATGTGGCAGCTTCCGCAGTTATTATAATCTTGCGAATGGCATGTGTTGCAAGAGAATGTACTCATATGGCTCTTATGGTAATTGTTAGAGTTTTCAATTCCTTTATGGCAATCGGTACATTCCGGCATCATAGGCATTTTATACCGTTGATCATAAATTTTTCCATCGCCGTGGACTTCATTCTTGCTATGGCAATTCATGCAATTGAAGCCTTTCTTTGTTAAGTGAACATCCGGAACAGTTCCCACCGCTTGTCCAAAGTAAGCGTGTCCGCCGCGACTAACGTGGCAAGAAACGCAGATATCTCTCATATCCGGAGTTTTTGTAAACGCATGACTTCTTGAAAGACCGCCCCCTGCTGCGTTTGGACGGTTAACATGACAATCGCCGCAAGTACCGTGGCATTTTGCGCAGTTCTCATTGTAACCTTCTTTCATTCTATCCGAAAGCTGATCGAAGCCGGTTGGAACATTTGATAAGCCTGAGCGCAAAAGAACCATTGATTTCTGTCCCCAGCCCTGTTCGTGCAGACTGTTCTTTGCTCTTAAGGCAATATCGGTATGGCAGCTGCCACATTTCTCATCAGATTTCATAGATGGTTTTTTAATAAAATCTTTTGAGTGAGCTATAGTTTTGTCGGAAGTTCCATCAACACCATTATGGCAGCCCACACAAGGGATTTTTCCATGTATATCACTCTTAAATTCTTGATAACCATCTCCGCCAAGATAAACTCTGTCGTAAGGTTCATAATAAGGAGCTTCTCCGCCGCATCCGTGGCTGTCTCCCGTTGCCGGTGGATCCGGTGTGTAAATCTTCTTGAGTGTTTCGTAGTTAGTATGGCAGCCTTCGCAAGAGGCGATTGATTTGGCTACAATTGTTTCGGGCGTAATCGGTTCATCCTTTGGTTCTTCTTTACAGCCAACTATTACTATTGCCAGAAAAAGAACAAAAGAAAGTAAGATTGATTTTAATGCGTTCATTTTTTTTCCAGAATGACTTTGTTGAGCGCATTATTGCAATTTAGATGCCGGGCTTAAAACAATACAGAAATGACTTATTTGAATTCAAGTGTGAAACGTATTGTTCCATTCAGAGGTTAGGTCTGGTTTTTTTCTTACATAGTTACAAATAGGAGGCATTTTGGCAATTGAAACACTGTTTCAGTGGATGAAACGGTTGAAACCAGCTATTCGATTAAGCCAAATCGTTTCATTTGACGCCAGAGTGTAGTACGCCCAATTTTAAGTTCAGAAGCTACCTTAGTTTTATTCCATTGGAATTTTTCAAGTGTTGCAATCAGTTCAGCTCTTTCGCGCGAATCGGGAAAAAACTCGCGTGTGGTTGCAGAAGCCAAAGGATTTTTACTTTGCTCTAATAAATTTGGGGGAAGCTTAGAGTTTTCAATTACATTTCTTTTTGTGGTGCGGACAAATGCATATTCTATTACGTTTTCAAGTTCGCGGATATTCCCGGGCCAAGAATAATTTAACAAAACTGTGAGCGCTTCTTCTTCTATTTCCAGAATTTCTTTTTTATAGAATAGAGAAAACTTTCTCAGAAAATGACGAGTAAGGGGAACTATATCTTCCTTCCTACTTCTTAGTGGCGGAATTTCAATCGGTATTACATTCAAGCGGTAATAGAGGTCTTCCCTAAATCTTCCATTCTTCAAAGATTCTTTTATATCAATATTTGTCGCTGCTATAACGCGAACATTGGAAGTTCTTGTTATTGATTCGCCGACACGTTCAAATGTTCCCTCCTGCAAAACACGCAAAAGCTGAATCTGCATTTGAAGAGGCATCTCAGCAACTTCATCTAAAAAAATTGTTCCTTGGTCGGCAAGTTCAAATCTGCCGGCGCGGTCTTTAACCGCATCAGTAAAGGCTCCTTTCACATGTCCAAATAATTCGCTGGCAAGTAAATTAGAAGGAAATACGGAACAATTTATTTTTATGTACTGATGCTGATTGCGAGTAGAAAGCTTCTGAATTGCATTTGCTACAAGTTCTTTTCCGGTTCCCGATTCACCATGAACAAAAACCGGCGCGTCCGTTTCGGCAATTTCCTCTATCAGTTGAAAAATATCTCTCATTTGCTTGCTGTGCCCGATTATTCCATGAAACTGGGATTCACTTTGCAAATTCAATCCTATTGTTTCAAACTCGCTTAGGTCTCTGAAAGAAATAATTCCGCCGGTGGGTTCATCATTCTCGTTATACAAAACAGCCGCGTTCAGCTTAATGGGTTTCATCGAACCGGCTTTACATTGAATTTTGCTTTCGAAATCGAAAATATTCTTTTTGGTTTTTAGTACGAGTGCTATCGGGCAGTCCGTAAAACAAACTTCGGAACGGAAAATATGCTTGCAAAAATGCCCAATAACATCCTCACGGTTTTTACCGGTTATACGTTCAGCGGACTTATTAAAGAAATTAATCCGGAAGTCTTTATCAACAGTAAAAACGCCCTCGCCAATTGAATCTAATATGTGATCTTTCAAATTATCACTAATGGGCATTTACTTATACCTTGCTTTCAGTACGTAAAGATAAGTAAGGATTTCTGTTTGAAACAAACTGTTTCAGCATCAGATACAAAAAAGCCGCCTAATATGGCGGCATTTTTATGAGTGATTTCAATGAAGTTAAACTTCCACTGGAATAAAAGCTTTCTTCAATGAATTCAAATAATCGGCTGCACTAAGAGCTGCAATAGTTCCATCTGCTACAGCAGTTGTAACTTGGCGGTATCGTTTGGCAATTGAATCGCCGGCAGCATAAACACCGGGTATATTAGTAGCCATATTTTTATCTACTACAATTTCTTTCCATTGATTTAGTTCAACCATGCCATCCAGTTTTTCCGTATTAGGGACATAACCGATAAAAATGAAAACTCCCTCTATAGTCATCTTGGCAATTTCGTTGCTTGCAATGTTCTGAATTTTAACTCCGGTCAATTTTTCATCACCGATAAATTCTACAATTTTTGATTCCATAATAAAATTGATCTTGGAATTCAGCTTTGCTTCTTCTACGTAATGCTCGAAAGCCTGGAAGTGATCGAACTGGTGAACAATAGTTACCTTGGAAGCGTACTTAGTAAGTGAAACCGCTTCTTCGAGTGCTGAGTTTCCACCACCTACAACAATTATTTCTTTGTCTTGAAAGAAATCTCCATCACAGGTTGCGCAGTAAGAAATTCCTTTACCCTTCATATTTTCTTCACCGGGAACACCGATAGTTCTGGATTTTCCACCCGTAGCAATAATTACAGCGTTCGAAGTATAAACATCACTTTCATTCACCGTAATTTGTTTCATATCTCCGCTAAGTTCTATACCGGTAATTTTAAGATTGGATTTAATTGTACACCCAAACTTCTGAGCTTGGGCTTTCATGTTACGCGCGAGTTGATAACCGCTAATGCTTTCTATACCGGGATAATTAGCTATCTCGTGAGTGAGCACCATTTGTCCGCCGACAGTTCCTTCATTAAGTATTAGTGTAGAAAGTTTTGCGCGGGAAAGATAAATTCCCGCGGTTAGCCCGGCAGCTCCGCCACCAATAATTATTACATCAAAGTGATTGTTCATCTTGGAGCTCAATGCTACTTACCGAAGTTCTGGTCTAAAATTGTTGTTACTTGTTCTATGCTTTGAATGCTGCTGGTTGCTTTTACAACTTGACCGTTTTTGTAATAAACAACAAACGGTATTCCTTGAAAACTTCTGCACTCGGGCAAATTGCGGATAACTTTTGCATCAGGCGTGTCAAATTCCATGTCGGCAAATTTTACATTCTTGTACTCGCTTTCCAGTTCTTCCATTACTTCGTAAACCGGAATACACATTGGTCCCATCCTGCCGCAGCATATCATTACGTTTTCATTTTCTTGTAATATTTTTGAATGATCTTGTTCGGAAAGTACGTGAGTTAAGTTTGTGTGAAGCATTTCTTTCTCCTATTAATTTATTTTTCTTATTCGTTAGATGAACAAGAAACTAAAAGGATTCAGAATGCCCGGTTATGTTGCGATTGGGCGAACTATAGATAGCAGTTTCTTACGTGATCTTGAAGTTACTTTTTATTTTCAAAGTCTATACTCAAATAAATTACGATGCCAATTACTTTTTCTGTTTTACCCCGAGCTCTTTTCCAATGCATTCTATAAAGTAGAAATCGCCGGCTGGATAAGACTCATCTACTCCCCAGCCCTTAGCATGGTTATAAACTATGTGAAGTAGTATTCCCTCTTCAACTTGCCGCTTACTTTTTGTAAACAAATAATTATCTCTAAGCGATTTTGTAATTGCCAGTGCCCGGCTAAGATATTTTTGTTGATCTTTTTCCGAGTTTACAAGTTCGGAAAGTAAATACATTCCACTTGCGGCAATAGCCCCGGCAGAAGCGTCTCGTGTCACAGAGTCAGCTTTAAGATCTAAATCCCAGCGAGGGACTAAATCTTCCGGCAAATTATTATTGAAATAGTCGGTCATCTTTTCTGAAGTTGACAAGAATTTTTTATCACCGGAATATTTGTAAGCTAGTGCAAAACCGTAAACGCCCCAGGCTTGTCCGCGTGCCCAAGTAGATTCATCGGCATATCCTTGATGCGTTTTTTTCTTGATCACTTTTCCGGAATTGGCATCGAATTCAACAACATGATAAGAGGAATAATTATCTCTGATATGTTCCTTCAAACATGTGGTTGCATGCTTAAAAGCAATATCCCTAAAAGCGTTTTCTCCGGTCTCGTTTGTAGCCCAGAACAAAAGCTCAAGATTCATCATTGTGTCAATTATCATTAGTCCATCTCTATCAGTGTTCTGCAGACTGCCCCACGCTCTAATAAAATTTCCCTTTGAGTTGAATCTTTGTAGAAGCGTTCTCGCTGCTAATATTGCCGCATCACGATATTTTTTAATTCCGGTATGCTGATATGCTCTAACACAAGAATTGTAAAATATAAATCCAAGATCATGGGTATCATCTTTTGTAGCAAACTGGATTAATGAATCAGCATGAGTGAGTGCGCGTTTTTTAAATTCTTCATTGCCGGTAATATCATACATATACCAAAGCTCTCCGCTAGTAAAACCGGAAAACCAATTCAATCCCTTACTGTAAATCCACTTTCCTCCTTCCGTATAAAGGGGGAATCTTCCATTGAAAATAATGTCCTTCTTAATAAGCTGATCCCCAATAACTTTAATGTAATCTTGCGCTGTTACTCCGCTAGCTAAAACCGACAGCAAGAGGATTAGCATAATCTTTTTCATGATCTCACACTTTAATTATTCGACAAGTATTTGAAATGAACTAACCATTAAACGCATAACGAAAGTTTAGTCACTCATTATTGAATGATTTCAGTTTGATATAGCAAAATTACCTAATGGGAAAAGGAGAGCCTACTTATTTTTCAAAAATTTTTACCCCGAAGCACTTAACTCCTTAACATTTACAGCACGGATTATTTCCTTCCAACGCGCTTGTTTGCTGATGCAATAATGGAATCCGCAAGCTCTTGATTGGTTGGTTTTTTTGTAACTAATAATTCTTTCCCGTTAACAACCAATATTTCGGAAGGCATTGCGCGCAAATTATAAATGCTTCCCATCGAATAACAGTACGCGCCGGCGTTTTTAATTATCAGTTTATCCCCTTCACGAATTTCCGGCAGCTCTCGTTGCTGCGCAAAGCAATCCCCCGTTTCGCAGATGTTGCCGCATACATCATAAATGTACCGTTTGCCTTTCGGATTGCTGATGTTTTCTATGTGATGATATGATTCATAAAGCAGAGGACGTATTAAATGATTAAAGCCGGAATTTGTCCCGGCAATTAATCTTCCGCGATTATTCTTTATCGTATTTACTTCTATCATTAGATAACCGGATTCAGCAACTATATACTTGCCCGGTTCAAAATACATTTCCAATTCCTTGCCATAGTCTTTACAAAACTTTGCGAAAATTGAAGTAATCTTTTTACCAAAATTCGCATAATCAATCTTGTGAGCTTCCGGTCTGTAATTGACTTTGAAGCCACCGCCAAAATCAACAAATCTTAAATCCGGAAAATCCTTCCGCTTTGCTATTGCTAGAATGTTAATCATGCTCTGGAAAACTTTTTCCGTCTGCCCAATTCCCGAACCAGTATGCTCATGCAAGCCAACGACTTTCAAATTGTATTTTTTTACAATCTTCAAAACTTCATTTACTTGAGAAAGCAAAACACCAAATTTTGTAACAGCACCCGCAGTTTGAACGTGTTTGTTTTCACCTGCATACACATCCGGATTAAATCTTATGCAAACTTCACTTCCCGGATATGCGGCACCAAGTTTCTTTAATCTGCTTAGAGAACCGATGTTAAATAGTACGCCGGTTTGTTTTACCTCGTGCATTTCATCATCAGTAATATTATTGGAAGTAAAAAGTATATCACCCCTATTGAATCCGAGCTTGAGAGCTAAGTGCACTTCGCCCGGACTAACAGTATCCAGATACGCATTATTTTTTTTCAGCAGATTAAGAATTCCTACATTGTAATTTGCCTTCATAGCATATAATATTTTCAGCTTGGGCCATTTTATGTAATCATAAAGTCCTTGATAACGGTTTAGAATATAATCGCCGTCATAGATGTATAAGGGTGTGCCATATTTTTCAGCATAATTCAGAAATGAAGCATTATCAATTGCGGTATTTTCTTTCATAGTTAACTTCTTTTTTAGGTGATACAGTTCTTATATAGCATGTGTTACGCATATTCAACTAACTTCGCCTCTAAGGTACTGTGATAAAAGTCAAGAGTAATTAAAATACGATAGAACAAAAATCATCGTATATTTTTAATACTAAGCCGGAATATAATTCGGTACATAGTCAACGTTCTTTTTGAAAATAGTATAGATAAGAACAAGGAGTTTTCTAGCAACAGCTACAATAGCAATTTTCTTAATGTTCTTTTTAATTACTAAACGAATATATGTATGCTTCAATCTCTGATTATGTTTGCACGCTGATAAAGCAGGCATGTAAACAGCTTGACGTAAAAAGCGATTCCCTTTTTTAGAGATAGTTGTTTTATGTTTTTTTAAACCGGACTCGTTGTGAACAACATCCAACCCAGCATAGCTGGTAAGTTGTTTGGTGTTTTCAATTAAAGCAAAACCATTTGTTTCTGCAACGATAGAAACTACGGTCATAAAACCAACACCTTCTATCTTGTCGATCTTGTTGATTCTGTCGTTAAGGTCAGAATCATTTTGTACAAGTTCTTTGAGTTGTTTTTCAATTTCTTTTAATTGTTTCTGAAAGACAGATAATGTTGCCTTACTTCTTTTAAGAGATTCTTTCAATGGCTCATAAGAGTATTCCTTAGCGTGGATCTGGTTTTTTACTTGAGCCGCCATTCTCTTAATCGAATTGTATTCTCTTGTAAGTGCTTTAAGAGCCTTCATTAAAGGGCTTGGAACTTGCCAAGGCTGCATTTGCCTTTCAAGACCAAACTGAGTAATCATTTGGGCGTCTAGTTTATCGGTCTTAGATTTGATGTCCAAAGTCTTAGAAAAGTTCTTTGTTTTATTTGGAAGTACTACGATTACTTTCAAATGCTTTTCAGTCAGAAAGTAAGCTAGGTTCTCGTAATATACACCGGTAGCTTCCATAACAAAATAAAGTGGCGCTGTTAATGTTCCTTTGTTCTTTTTAGTAAAGGAAATTAGTTCTCTGAATCCACTGAGATTATTATCAAAAGTTTTCGCCGGAGTGATTTTCTGTTCTTGGTTTATGCTAAGAGTTCCATAACCGGCAACTAAGGTATCTTTCGATATATCGATACCAACGACTTGTTTGATAATTTCCACTGGATATTTCCTTTGTTTTATTTTTGAGCTATGGCTTTTTTGCTTCTTTGAAAACTTCTCTCGTATTATTATGCGGGATTTCCAATTAATGGAATCTCTAAGTACTGTTCAGTTTTTAAGAAGCTCAAGAGGAATGGTGAGTAATATCTTAGTGACGATATCATTTAATAATGTATCTAGGCACAAACCGCTCTACCATTCCTTAAGCCAGTATTTTTATGAACAAAATTAATATTGTAACTCATACAAAATCATTATTCTTAACATACGAGGCACCAAGTCACTAAGAAGATTTGAACAAGCAAGTAAATTTATTTTTTCCTTTGTGTCTTTGAGACTTTGTGGCAAAAATATTTTGTAGAAACAAGAGTTATATTATTCTTTTCAGTTCGGAAATAAGATTATCAATTTGCTCTGCTGTGTGAGTTGAAAAGACTACTATTCGCAGAGCACCGGAATCTCCCGCACCAACATATTGAATAAACTGAATTACTATGTTTTTTTTCAGTAATTCTTTCTGAAGCTTTTCCATCTCAGATTTACTTTTCATCGTCCAAGCCGCGATTGGAACATGAGTTTCATCTGCTTCAATTCCAAGTTGGCGTAAACCGGCTTTCAATCTTTTAGCATTTTCCCACAACTTAATTCGGAATTGTGGATTTGATTTTAGCAATCTCATTCCGGTTAAACTTGCAGCCGCGGCGGCTGATGGAACCGGAGTAGCTCCGCTTTGTATTTGGTTATTTCTAATCTCTTTAATAAAACTTTTTTCGCCGGGAATAATTCCGCCAAATCCGCCAAACGCTTTTGAAAATGTTCCGCCGAAAAATAAATTAGTAGATTGCATTCCAAAATGCTCAAATGTTCCCCTACCTTTTTCTCCAATAATACCAAGGGCGTGAGCCTCGTCCAACCAGACCAGCCCGTTATATTTATTTGCAATCGCGGCGTATTTATCCGCTGGTGCTATCCTTCCATGTATCGGGAAAATTCCATCAGAGATGATAAGAGGTTTTTTATTTGGAGGAAGATATTTAGCAATTTTTGTTTCAAGGTCATTGTAATCAAGATGTGAAAATTTATAAACAGGTTTGCCGCTTAACTTAGAGGCGTAATCATTGCTGTAATGAGAAATCTCATCAATGAATACAATATCAAACATATTTTTGTTGATGAACGCTTGAACTGCAGCCATATCGGTTAAAAATCCGGATGCTAAGTAAACAGCATCTTCACAATTGAAATATTGAGCGGCTTCTTGTTCTACATCTAACAAAAGTTGTGTAGTTCCGTAGCTGCTTCGCGAAGATGAACTGGTGATTCCATATTTCTTTAGCGCAGCAATAGCTGAGTTTATAACTTGCTCATTCTTGTGAAGCTCGTAATAACTTGTTCCGCCAAAATATGAATACTCTTTTCCGTTGAATGTTGTAACTGCGCCTGGAGCGCTTTCCATTAAAAATTTTTCTTCAATATTTTCAATCATATCGGTTATTTCTCTCTCAGCTTTTAAGCGCGTCATAAAGTATCTCAATTGGATGAAAAGCTGTTCTTTCCGTTCCATCCTTTATTTGATGTCTGCAACTTGTTCCGGGCGCACAAATAATTGTATCGGAATCTTCACTACGAACAGTTGGGAATAAAACCAATTCGCCAACCTTCATGGAGAGATCGTAATGCTCTTTTTCATAACCGAATGAGCCAGCCATTCCGCAACAGCCCGATGGAATTTCTTGCACTGCATAGTTCTTCGGAATAGACAAAGCTTCGATTGTAGATTTTGTTGACGCAATTGCTTTCTGCTGGCAATGTCCGTGTAGAAGAATGTTTCTTGGCAATTCCGAAAAAGATGAGGAAGATATTCTGCCATTCTTAAATTCATTCAAGATAAATTCATCTATAGTAAATGCAGATTCAGCTATTTTTTCTGCCGCAGATTTAAGATTCGCATCCACAAGATCAAGGTATTCATCTCTAAATGATAAAATGGCTGAGACTTCAATTCCAACAAGCGGAGTTGATTTGCTAACAACATCTTTCAGTAATTGAACATTTTCGTTTGCAATGTTTTTTGCTCTTCGTAACAAACCCTTAGATATAAAAGTTCGTCCGCTCTCCACATGTTTTGGAATAACAACATCGTAGCCCAACTTAGTTAGCAGAAGAAATGTTTTAACTCCTAATTCATACTCATTGTAATTTGTGAATTCATCTACAAACAAAAACACTTTCCCATTAGTATAGTTGCTTGCATTATACTTTTGCTTGTTTTGGTTATACCATTTGATAAAAGTTGTTTTAGATAATAACGGAATACTTCTCTTTGTTGTAAAGCCTATCAGTTTTGCAGTAATCTTTGCCTTTAGAAAAACGTTTACAATTCCGGCAAAATTGGAAACCAGAGCATTTATTTTAGGTAAGTAAGCAATCAATCTTGTTCGTAACGGAATTCCGTTTGCATCATAATAGTGCTGCAAAAATTCGCTTTTCAACTTAGCAACATCAACACCGGTCGGGCATTCGGATTTGCACGCCTTGCACGACAAGCACAAATCCATAACCTCATAAATTTCCTTATGATCAAACGGATTTGATTTTGTTGATCTAGTTAAAAATTCCCTTAGCGTGTTTGCCCTTGCTCTGGTCGTGTTTTTCTCATCGCGTGTCGCACGGTAACTCGGGCACATAGTTCCGCCTATTAGATCAGACTTGCGGCAATCTGCAGAACCGTTACATTTTTCTGCTGCTCTTAAAACACCTTTAGTTGCTGAAAAATCAAAGAAAGTTGGAATTTCTCTTGGCTGCTTATCAATCTCATAACGCAAGCTTGAGTTCATTGCAACTGTATCAACAACCTTTCCCGGATTGAAAATATTTTGCGGGTCCCAAGCTTTTTTAACTTCTTTACATAGTTGATAGTTATGCTCACCAATTACAATTGGAATGAACTCGCCGCGCAATCTGCCGTCACCATGCTCGCCGCTTAGAGAACCTTTATATTTTTTAACTAAGTACGCAATTTCCTTCGTGATTGTAAGAAACAATTTTACATCGAAAGAATCTTTTAGATTAAGCATTGGCGTTAAATGAAGTTCACCTGTTCCGATGTGAGCATAGTAAGCGCTATCCAAATTATTCCTAGAAAGAATTTCGCGAAATTCTCTCATGAACTCCGGCAAATCAACCGGACGAACGCATGTGTCCTCAATAAACTGTTCAGTTCTTTTATCACCGGGAATATTACCTAATAAGCCTAGTCCGGCTTTTCTGAGTGACCACACTTTTGGAACATCTTCATTTAATAGAAGAGGATAATGATAGCCGTAACCGGCGTTCTTCATTTCCTCTTCAAGTTCAGCAGCAATTCGTTTTATTTCATCTTCCGATTCTCTGACAAACTCAACAACTAGCAATGCAGCCGGATCACCTTGTATGAAGAAACGATTTTTCTTCTGTTCAATATTTACTTTTGCATATTCAAGAATTTTTCCGTCAATCAGTTCAACAGCACCAGGATTGTACTTCAATGCAATCAAGTTTGCTTTGAATGCTTCCTCAAGAGAATTCATGTGAACGGGAATCACGCCGAGATAATTAGGCGGCAACGGAACCAGATTGAGCTTTATCTCGGTGGTGAAGGCTAACGTTCCTTCAGAGCCCGCTAATAGCTTGCAAACGTTAAAATCCTCATCGCTTTTGCCGTAAGCATTACATTTCAGAAGCTGATCAATCGCGTATCCGTTATTTCTTCGGTTGATTTCTTGAGTAGGATATTCACTAATTATCTCTTGCTGATTTTTAGTGTCCGAGAGAATTTCATTCAACCGGTTGTAAATTTTATTTTCGAGTAGATCGCCTTTACACTTCTCCAGCAATTCATCTTTTGTGAGCGATTTGAACGTGGCTTCAGAGCCATCGCTTAAAATTACATTGGCTTCTAGAACATGATCGCGAGTGGAGCCGTAGAGAATTGAATGAGCGCCGCATGAATTGTTTCCAAACATTCCGCCAAGATTACAACGGCTACTTGTTGCTGTTTCCGGTCCGAATAAAAAGCCATACTGTTTCAAATGAATATTCAGTTCATCTAAAACTACGCCAGGCTGAATTCCGACCCATCGCTCATCAACATTGACTTCCAAAATCTTGTTCATGTACTTCGAGATATCAACTACAATTCCGTTGCCTACTACCTGTCCGGCAAGCGAAGTTCCGGCAGCCCTTGGTATTATTGAAGTTTTGTTTTCGGCAGCGAACTTTACAATAAGTTTGATATCTTCTTTTGTTTTAGGAAGTACAACTGCTTGCGGTTTCTCACGATAGACTGAGCCGTCGGTCGCATAAACAACTCTTGAAAGGTTATCTACTAAAATATCCCCAGCAAATTTTGCACGTAATTTTTCAAGCTCATTAACAATTTGCGAATCCATATTCATCTAGCCTTTTTCACTAGCCATCATTTTTTCCGCCAAATGGTGAAAGTCATCATCGGAGAAAGTTACTTGCTTAAATACGTCAACAATTAATTCGGTGGTTATCTTTTCAAAATCTTCTTCACGCGGGAAAATTAAAACACCACCCATATCTACAGCAGCCGGACTGATTAATATTTTCTTTTCGCCTTCCTCAAAGAAATATGTTGGCCGGTGCTTTATTCTTGGAAATATTAAAAGACGCCAGGAGCCATCAAAGCTGCAAATGAGATTCATCATTGGCTCTTCTGTACCATTTTCATTCAGAAAGTTATATACAAGTTCAAATTCAGAAGCGATTTTCAAAATATTATCTGATTCTATTGCGATGAAATTTCTGAGGCATCCGGTAACG
The DNA here is from genome assembly GCA_001803165.1 of Stygiobacter sp. RIFOXYC2_FULL_38_25. GTDB lineage: Bacteria > Bacteroidota > Ignavibacteria > Ignavibacteriales > Melioribacteraceae > Stygiobacter. The sequence goes on from MHAZ01000019.1 coordinate 22,466, forward strand.
AACAAAGTTTTTACTTCTGCATCTTCAAAAATAATTTTGGAATTAGATTTTGATAGTTCCGCGAAATCAGAATCAATCATCATAAATCCGGAATTACCGGCTTGAAAGTGCATATGGTCTGGCGCCGAGGCTCCGCATTTTGGTCCGTTGTAAAAAACTGAATAGCCCTTTCCAAGCAACGATGAAAGAGTGAGCAAGTTTGTTATTTCCGGTTTAATCAATTGCGGAACGTGACCCAGCGTTGGAATAGTAAAATGCTTATCGAAAATTGGGAAGGGGTTTACTAACAGAATATAATTATCAAATGCCATGACTGCTTTTTGCTCAGCCGGTAAATTCTTTGAGCACAAAAAACATGGACGTTCATTGATTGATTTAGCGTCAACTTTGGCTGATGAAGAGATTATTCTCCCCGGATTAAAATGCGCCTCGATAGTAAAATTGCCAAATTCAAATTTCTTTATCTCGACTGACAATAAAGATTGGTATCCGCCGGCAGCAAGTTTCCAATTACTTATTTGATGCTCGAACAACCTTTCAGCCTTTTCCGGTAAAGTGCTTAAACCTTCAGTATCCAGATAAAATTTTTCAGAGAATTCTGTTTGCATTTCTGTTTTTCCTCTGACGCGCCAATACTTCTATCGTTCTGATCCTGTCTTTGTATTCGTTGTAAATGTTTTGCTTGTCTATATCTAATGCCGCGTCGGAATTTCCTTCCCATCTTCTGCACATATAAATCGGCTCGTAAATTCTTCCTATTTGGTAATCGCGGGAAATCATTAACCCAACAGCATAATCTTCGCCGTAACTAACATTTGGAATTTTGTACTCGCGAAGAATTGGTGTATAGAACGCGCGCGGCGCGCCAAGTCCGTTAATTCTCAGCGCGTTGTTTCTTCCGTTATCGGGCGTCCATTCTTTATGATCAATAATGCCGGGCGGAATTTCTTCCAGCTTGAAGTTTGTCATTTTGTAAGTGCCGATAACCATCGCGCATTTTTCTTTCTTGAATGTATCAACCACAATCTGAACGGTGTTCTCATTTGCATAAATGTCATCGCTGTCTAATTGAACAGCAAACCTACCGCAAGCTTTGTTTTGCAAAGCTTCATTCCAGCAGCCCCCAATTCCCAAATCTTTTCTTTCAGGAATAACATGAATCAGCTTAGAATCTTTCTGAGCTATTTCCTTAATCTTTTCAGTTGTTCCATCATCGGAATAGTTATCAACAACAATAAGGTTGAACTTGAAATCTGTTTTTTGAGCAAGCACTGAATTAATTGCATCAGCAATTGTACTTACTCTATTCTTAACCGGAATTACAACCGAAGCTTCAAATTCAAAACCGGTTCCATTAATCTCAATCTCTTTGAAACTCGGAGCGAGGTATGCATCTATTTTCTTCAAATGCTCGGTGCAAGCTTTTTCCATTTCTATTTGCACTTCGCGGTTTTTCGGATTCACATAATCAAACTGCTTAGCGCCGCTCTTTCTTGTATCGGTCTCAATCGTAGTATATAAAAATTCGGGGATTCGTAGAATTTCACCTTCGCGCGAGATGTGCAGTCTTAAATCATATATGCCGGCAAACTTATATTCATTTTCACTTTTGTAAGAGTTCAGAAGCTCTCTATTAATAAACAGAACAGAGCCGAAATTGAAATCGTCTCTCAAACTTCCAAACTGGTAATCATTTACCGGGATGCGGCTTTTGGTATTATCCTTCTCAACAAAATAGTTTGAGTAAACTAAGCCCGCTCCGGTAGAATCTATTGTATTGTAAAATCTTTCTATTGCGAATTGACCAAATTGGTACTTGTTATCTTGCGTAAACAACAAGATAAATTTCGTTTCTGTTTTCTTAATCATCAAATCAATAGTTGATGAGCTTGTAAGGCTATCAACTTTTAGCAGTTCGGTTTTTCCCGGAACGTTTGCAATGTCATCATTAGCTAATAAAAATATCTTTGCAACTTTATCGCAGTTTTGCAGTTCGTTTATAGTATCGTTGCTGTGCTGCAATCCACTATAGGGTATAAATACAGTAATCATTCGGCTCCCGTCTAATATCTATTGAAATGTTTAAATAAAATTCTATCTACTCTTCACTTAAATTCAACTGTTTTTGTCACTGAAAATAGCTGAATTGTTGCTGCAAGTTTGTTCGCAAGAGTTAGCATTCTAGTCACTTGCAAGAACTATTTCAGAAAGAATTAGCGTAAAAAGTCCTCCATTCGTATATCCGTATCAAATAAAGAATCTGGAAATAAACCAAAATAACAATGGGGCTATTATAACATTTACGCTTGTGTTGTTTCTCGTTTAAGAGAGTGTTGAAAACAATTGCACTTGTTAAAACGAAAACAACTAACCATACAACCGGCTTGAGTTCCTTGAATTACTAAAAAGCTATTCCGACGTCAAAGTATTGAATATATTTCAGTCTTCCGTAATCGCCATAGGCATAATTAACTTTTATATTTAATCCTGATTTCATCTCAAAATTTAAGCCGGCACCCAAAGTAAAGCTTTGTTCACTATCAGCAAGGAAAAGCGATTTATAGCCGCCTCTAATAAAGAGCAATTCATCATAGGCTAGTTCTATACCTGCATTAAGGTACTCTACGTTATCATTAGGATGAGTTGCATCAAAAGCGGTTTTGATCCTAATGTATCTTGTTTTAACTACATCCATAGAAAATCCAATTCTAAAAGTAAGAGGAAGATCATACTGATCCATTTCATATTTGGAAGGGATGTTATTTGGTCCGGTAAACGGGTCATCATCTGGATCGAAATTAATTTGAATATCTCTTCCATCCAGTCTCATTTTAGTTCCGAAATTAGTAACACTTGCCCCGATAACTAAATCATTAAATGGAGTTACATAATAAGTACCAACATCCAAAGCAAAGCCGCTTGCAGAGCTACTCCATATTGATTCTTGAATGTACTTAGCATGAAACCCGATTGAGAATCTATCAGTAAGACTTCTAGCAAAACCAACACCAAAAGACACAGAGCCTGCATCCCAAAACTGCCCGTTACCTTCCGGATAATCAAATGTTCTTACTTTTTCTTCAGACACTCGCAGAGACGTGACTGTCATAAATAAAGTGCCGAGTGATTCCATGTTTAATGATGCAGCTGCAAAGTCGTAATTTACATCTGCCAGCCATTGCGAGTGATTAAAAGTTACCTGACCATTTCCTTTACTGATGGCAATGCCTGCTGGATTATAATATGCTGCATAGATATCATCGCTAATTCCAACATAAGTACCGCCCATACCAAGAGCTCTGGCTCCGGGACCAATCTTTAAAAATTGACCGGCAGTTGTGCCAACCTTAGTAATATTTCTAAATAACTGAGAGTATAATTTATTATTACTAAATAAAATGAATACGCTTACTGTTATTAGTAAAAAAAACTTTCTCATACCCGGCATTCTCCGTAATATTCATTTAATTTTATTAGAAAAAGGTCAAAGCCTATTTCATGAAATCAGCTAAACTATTTTATTACAGCAAACTTCCCAATTTTTTCGCCAACATTAGGAATGTAAACGTGATAAATATAGACACCATAAGCTATCCTCATTCCTTCAGAGCTTAAGAGGTCCCAACTTGCCATACTTGTAAAATCGTCTTTTTCAATTGTATCAACTAATTCACCCGTAATAGTGTAAATTCTTATCGTACACTGTTTTGGAAGATTTCTGAACTGTAATTCTCTGTCTCCTCTGTTGGTAAAGGTTCTTCCGGGGTTTTCAGAAATGCTATATGCTACGTAAGGATTTGGAACTACATAAATATCATTTATACTCTGTTTCGTTATTTCACTTTTTATTTCCCCTTTCTTGGTTTCAAAAACAAACAAATCGTTCTTTTCGAAAGGTTTTGTTGTTTTGATTTGATAAATATCACCATTCTTAGGAAGTTTGAGAACCGAGGCAGATTTATCTAAAGACAAAATAATTTCGTAGCTGGTAGCCGCATTTTTGGCGCCCTGCGGTTGAAGAACAATACCTTCTCCCCAGTCCCAACGTTTATTATTCTTTTTGCCGGGAACTAATTCGTCAATTACAAACGTAGCCGGGGCATTCGCTGTTAAATTATAAATCTTAAATGGCATAGTAAAACCGCCGGTTAGAGTTGAAACCGAATCGGCGTATTTCCACCTCCCGTTTGCCAAAGTATCAACATCATTCCATCTTATTTCCCAATCGGCACTTATTTTTGTTCTTAAGGCTGCAACGCCAATCAAAGCCGGATAGAAAATAGTATCTTTAACCGTAACATCGCTGTTGTGTATAAACCGTGAGTTCTTCTCATCAAAATTCAACTCATCATTTTTAACAAACACTCTTAGTCCATCAAATGTCGGGTTAGCATCTTCATCGTTGAGAAGTTTACTTTGATAGACAGGAAAATATCTATACTTAATTTTATATAATCTTCCTGAATTTAGATCGCCCGCTTTTTTCCCGGCAATCTGACCGGAATTGTAATTCACAATGTATTTGGACGGATTTACTAAAGTATTAGACTCATCGAAAAGTTGAATGCTGTTCTTTTCAATATTTTTATGAGGCAAGTTTATAAGTACCGTATCTTTCGATTTAAATTCTGTCTCAACACCGGTAGAATCAAGTACACTATATGACAGAGCGTCATCAAAGTGAATTTTATAAAACTTATTGTCTACAGCAAGATCATCCATAATTTTGATACTAATTTTCCCGGTCGCATCCGAATTTATTGATGTGGGCGTTCCATCAAGACCTACTTCCGGAGAATCCATGCCTCTGGAAACCGGACCGGGGGTTACTTCCAAAGTGTTAACATCAAAAATTAAATTCCCGGTTAATGGATCTTGTTGAATTACTGATTGTGTTTCTGTCGGTGGAAGATCCGGCGAACCATGATCGTAGGCAACAACAGCATAGTAATATGTAATTCCATTTTGAACCGTTGAATCTACATATTCGTGCTGCAATCCGGTGTTAGTGCCCAAGTTGAATTTTACTCCGCGACCATCGTACTCTCTTTGTGCCAATCCCGAGTAATCATCTATCAAATCAAATTGTGCTCTTTTACCTGTATTCGGATCTAACAGAGCTTGACCAAGAAATGGGACACCGTTTGCATCAGTCACAGTATATACATCAGAGAAATTATAGTCTCTGCTGCGATAGATTTTATAACCTTCAAAATCTTTGTCCTGGGTTAATGGGTCTATAGAATCTTCCGATTTAGCATCCCAGTATAGTTTAACTTTTCCATCTTCCGGCACAGCTTTAACAATTGGTTTAGCCGGAGGTTGTGCAAATCTATAATCTGCTTCAAGAATTCGTACAGAAGTAATAGAATTAAGAATCAGATCATCTCTGTTCTCTCCCATAATAATTGCCATAGAGAATCTCTGAGTTTCACCTTTTTTCAAAGATAACGGACCGGTTGAAAAACAAAAGATATTATCGCCTTCCTGCTTTAGCAAAGCTTGCTCGGCATCAATTTCAGGTTTACTTAGCCACTGCCATATTAATTCATCCTCTTTAGGAAAATTAGGAGTTCCGTATCTAGCTGCGGTAAACCCGGTTAAGCCCATCATATCCGATTCCGAAATATCTCTGTAACCAAAGTTCGGCTCTGAGCCAGCCCACTTATACCCGGCAAGTTGAATATCGCTTAAAGTGCTTGTTTCTTCTTTATCAAATATTCCATTGCTATTTAAATCATTATAAAACGCCTGAGATGGACTTCCATCCCCTTCGCCGTAATCCGGACCGGGATAGTTTGAGGATTCCGGACCTATTCCATCAATCCCGATATCATGTTTTTCTACATCCCAGTCACCATCTTCATCACCAGACCATCTAGCTTTGGGAGCGCCATAAACCTTAGTATATTTTTCTACATTATAAATTCCGAAAGTAAGCGGTGTTGCAACTCCATCTATGTAAGTTCCCTTGCCATTAAACGGACTTTCATCCATTATTCCATCGTCGTCATCGTCAGCTAAGTTATTATCAAAAGAAGGAGATTCTAAAAACTTCCAGCCAAAGTAACCGGGAGTTTTACTACCCATTCCCTTAAAATCTGCATCCCATGCATAAACCATACTTCTGGCTCGTTGATCATAAGATTCTGCAAGGGGACCTTTAGGGGGAATAAAAAAAGCACGGTCATCAATATAATCTGCCGAGCCGCCTACATGCGGATCGCCAAACATTCCAATGTAAACTTTATCTAAATCTTTTTCTGATGTATTTGTAATTTGATAAACCATAAAAATAATATCTTCTGCCATTGGGTTATTAAACTGAAGAATTCTTACTGTGGATTCTAACCCCAGTCCTCCTTTTTTAAGATCGTTAGGGAACGGTTGATATCTATCAATATATTCATAATTTGTAAAATCATCTATTGCATAAAAAACTTCTTCGTCCGGTGCAGTTGCCATATCACCTAAAAAAGCTGGCCACAAATATTTTCCCGCTCCGGGTGAATACCAGTTTTCCGGCCATGAATCCGGTTTTCCATCACCATTTTTATCTTCAGCGTTTAGAGAAGCTATTTTATCTTGACTGTTATCTGAGTAACCTGGTCTTGGCAGCCAGCCATATTTCAAAGAAGCATCAGGACTGTAGTCACCTTCTGTAGATCTAACATGCGAATCGCTGATTATATGAAGCGTATCACCATTCACGTCTATAACTTCGGCTCCTGCAATCAAACCGAATTCGAAGCCATACCCTAAACCATTCCAAACCAAATCCTCAACGTTAGACAATACACTTGGGGCACAAACAGATCCGTAATTATAAAGGATGCTTGTAATTTTATTACCCTTAATAGTTATATCCTTAATTTCTCGTTTATCGCCTACCACTTTGTTTAGCCTACTTCCTTTAATAGGACCAAAAACTTTCAATGATTGTTCGGGAGTAAGATTTTTATAATAATAGTCATCCTTTTTGTCCGTAACCTGACCTAATGAAAGTCCTGAAAGAACGAAGAAGAAGTATAAAAGAAGTGAGATATTTTTCTTTGCCATCATTAATATCCTATATGAATGTATTTATTTAAAGATAATCGAAAATCCAAGCCTTACTTCCCGGGGTCTATTTACACGCTCCGGGCGTTGAGAATAATACTGATCGAGATAGCCGGCATCAATCATGCCCTGGTCTCCTCTGGCAATCCTACTGCGCAAATCATCAAACTGATGTGAGTTAAGCTCTTGTTCAACATTTGATAATGCTTTGCCTGAACTAGCATAAACCGATCTATCGTTTTGAGTATCAAACACGTTATTTATATTAAGAAATACTGAACACATCAAAGAACCAAATGAAAAAAACTTTTCGAATTTTAGATCAACTTCCCATTGCATAGATTTATTTGCAGAGTTTTGTTCATATGTTATTGTAGATAAACTTGGTGGTAAAGTAACAGTATAAGGTGTTCCTGCCTGAATATTATAGATAACTCCTAGAGTCCAGGAATTAGGTTCCGTAAGACTAACTGTACCGTTTATTAAGTGAGACCGGTCAAAACTAAGAGGCACTAAAAAAGTTTCGGTTTGTTTTCCCGCTGCTTCGCTAAAGAACAGATCAACTTCCGGTTCCGTTCTATTTCCTTCTGCAATTTGGAAAGTATAATCTAATGTAGCAGCGAACATACCTTCTACAGAACGTCTTTTAAGAAAAGAAAGAGTAACCCCCCTAACATTAGAATAGGCTAAATTTGTTAAAATTCTATATTGTCTAGCTTTTTCGGTATAGACCGTTTGCGTAAAAATGTAATCGCGTACATCCTTGTTGTAAGCGGTAAGATCAAATTTGAAATCTTCCGTTAGTTGCTGCTGAAGGCCTATTTCGTATTGTATTGATTTTTGCGGATTAACATTTGGATTACCGAAAGTAGGAATTGTGGATACGTTAGCAACCCACCTTAAATCATTCTGGTATAGACTAGACAATGAACCAATTTGATAAAAATGTCCGTAAGAAAATCTAATAACGCCTCTATCGGTTATTGGATATGAAACGCTGAATCTTGGCGACAACATATGTTTAACTTCAGCTGGTTTTAAATATTCATTCATATAACCCGACAAAGATTCTGTTATATTTTTAGAAATATCATAATTGTAATCCGATGCAGCATCAAAGAATTCATATCTTAAACCGACGTTCAATATCAAAGTTTTGGCAAGTTCCATCTTATCGAGAACATAAACAGAGCCCTGTATTGGATTCTTATCATAGGTGGAAACACTTTGGATACCACCGCGTATGATATTAAGAGATTTGTCATATAAAAGATCGTTTACACTTAGTGACGTAACGGAAGGGACTCCGTTAATCTCTTTATATTTATAAAAATCTAGAGTAAACCCATTTCTTTTAACATTGTGTTTCCTAAATTCAAAGCCACCTCTAATCTCATGAATACCAAACATTTGCGAAATAATATCGCCTTTAATACTATAAGTGGTAGTTGCTCGTTTAACTATATCATTGTCTGTACCGCCGGCATAATAGGTAGTATTTCCAATAGTTTTTCTATAAAAACTAGGCAAATATCCCGGATCATTCGGATCAGAATAAAGATATGATTCTGCTCTATTATATGAATAAGAAGCTTTTAATGTATAAAACGTTTTGTCGTTTATTGTGTGAGTCATATCTAATGTATTTATTACACCTCTACTGTAATCCCATGCAACACCATCAGGATTAAAAAGGTAGCTCCTATCGAAAGACCGAGATTTCGCTTTATTATAAACAATCTCATACTTTAACTTGATCTTCCCGCCAAATCTTTGACTAATGTTAAATTGCAGGTTAAGTGAATTACTTGGATCCATCGCTACATATTGCATATCACCGTTAGGCAAACCATTGCTATTTGAGCTAAATGGATTAAATAAGTATGCGCCGGTTGCGTTACCAAATCTAGGATCGGTACTTTTAAAATTATCTGGCGTTAAGTAAGAATCACTTGGATTATATAATCTGTATCCGTAATAAGTACCTTTATAATTTTCTAAAATACCTGAAAAGAAAAATCTTGTTGTTTCGGTTATTGGAATTGGTCCTCCAAGCGTAGCTTCAACTCGACCAACGTTTAGAGCATCTATTTCATCTAAGTTAGTAAACAAGTTTGTTCTAGAAGTTGCAAAATCGCCCCCATAACCTCTTGCGCTAAAAGCAAATTTTTCACCTCCCTCTTTTGTAACATAATTAACAACACCGCTTAAAGCATTACCAAATTCTGCACTAAACGTACCGGTCGATACCGACGCTTCCTGAACAGCATTAGTTGCAAGCCCAACAGCTCTAGCATTTCCATAAGGATCATTTAGCGAAAGTCCGTTTAAAGTATAAGCAACTTCATTTCCGTATCCACCGCGAATGTGAATGCTTCCATCATCACCAGTTACTACACCTGCTTGCAGTTTTATAATATCGCTGATATTATCAACCGGCAAAATGTCCACAGATTCAGATGTAATTGAAACGGTTGGATTTGTTAAATCCTGTCTGATGAGTGGATTTCTTTCCCCTTGAACAACAACTGCATTAAGAGTAACTTCGCCCGGAGACAAATTGAAACTTAACGACGTAGTAAACCCAACATTAACAGTAATAGATTTTGTTGTAACTTTTTGATAGCCGATGTACGAAGCTGTTACATCGTATTTACCGGGAGGCACATTTAATATTACATAACCACCTTCCATATCTGTTGCAGCACCTGTTGTAGTACCCTCGATAACAACGTTTGCAAAAGGAATACCCTCGCCTGTAGAAATGTCTATAACCTTTCCCATAATTTTACCGGTTGATTGGGAATACGCGGGATTAACATGTGATAAGAAAACTGCCGCTGCAATAATTAATAAAAAACCTTTCTGCATTATTGTGCCTCTCAAAAAGAATTTAAGACATGTTTTTTACAAATAACATACGCTTGCAATTGAAGAATCAAAATAGAAGAGACTGTTTCAAAAGCAATTAATGGGAAACAAAAAACATTCATTATTCAAATTTTCCACACTTTTTACTTTTGAACCAGCCTCTTAGTAGTGCCTAGTAATTTTTACTTTAATAAAGTCATTTTTATAGATTTAGAGAAATTGCCATAAGTAAGAGTGGCAATATAATTACCGCTTGATACCTGTACACCATTGCTATTCTTTCCATTCCAGGTTACAGCCGAATTTCCTTTTTCAAAAATTTCATTATCAATAAGAGTTACAACTTCCTTACCAAGCATATCATAAATCTTTAATGATATTTTTTTCTGCAAGGGGAGTGTAAAATTAATTGTTGTACTTGGATTAAACGGATTAGGGTAATTGTTCTCGAGTTTATAATCATCAGGAATCACAATATCATATTCTTGATCTTTGAGTCCGGTAGTTCCAGTATACTCTAGAACACGTATGGTTTTACGGTATTCATTTACAATCTTTTTGCTGGCTGCGAGATCTCTTTCCCATGATTTAGTTGCCGGAGCCCACTGATAATGTACAACTGTTGTTGAATCATAAACGCTTTGTTCCGAAAGAACAATTTCCATCTTGCCATCTTTATCCAAATCAACATTATCTGCAAAGATATAAGACGTAAATGGAGTTTCTTCTTTAACCGTATCTATAATAGCTGGATTAAGATTATATGTAGTATCAGTAGCGGTTTTAATTGTATCTATTCTGCCATGATAAATTTTGATAGTTGCAAAAACGTCTCCACCTTCACCCTTGTAAACTAGGTTTGCAGAATAATTACTTTTATCTAACAAACTTCCGGAACCTTTGTACTGAACTGCAAAAAGGTTTATTCCGCGTCCGCCGCCGGTGTATATTTCATCTTTGCCATCTTTGTTAAGATCACCTTTTACACATGGCCAGAATTCGGCAGTAGTTTTGCCACCTAAAGCAGCTAATTCACTTTTTAATGCAATTACACCATATCTGTTAGCAACAGCTGTTGGGTCACTATCAAATAAGTTAGCAGATGTATCTGCCTTGGAAAATTGGAACAAGCACATATCGAAATTATCTGAATACTTCGTTCCGGCAATTTCATCTATTCCATCGCCGTTAACATCGACTGCTGCTAGCCCAAAATAACTGACAGCATCTTTTGTAGAATATTTGTTATACGCACCAGGTTTGGTTTTATCCGGATATCTATAGGAATTAGGCCCATTAACTTGAATTGCCCACATTCCGAAATTATTCCAATGATGGCTTATTATTTCAAATCTTCCATCACCATCAATATCCGCAGGTGTAGAGCTCCACTGAGAACCCGTTGCCCAATCAATACCATTAGTAGATGCCCCGGGAAGACCACCCTCTATTACTAAAGAAGCAAAACCCGGGAATGTACCATCAATTCCGAGTATATATAAATCTCTATTACTATTACCCCAAGAATGCGGAAAGATTTCGGATCTTCCATCTCCATCTACATCCTTTACAGTTAGAACCTCTCTGTTTAGTCTTAGTGTATTACCGGTAGTAGCTGCCTTTGCACCGGCGGCAACAAACATTGCGTTTGTAATTTCATAGGCTGGTTCTGTTCCCCATGAAGTACCATTCCATTCGTAAAATACTATTCTTACTTCGCCATTTTGTTCGAAAATGATTTCCGGATTTCCGTCCCCATCACAATCTCCAACTTGTGGAAATCTAGGAGTACTTCCGCTGGAAGTCTTGGAAATAGGAGATGACCAAATAATTTCTAGTACTCCTTTGCCGTTATATTTCATGACGTGAACTCTACCACCGTTTGAGTAATCGGTCGAAATAATTTCTTGACTGCCGTCATTGTTGGCATCTGCTACAATAACTCTTCTTACGCCTAAGTCTTTGTAATAAGGCATTGTTGTATCTGCTGCCGCCCCCAAATAGGCATTGTATGTTGCCATATTTGTAGCATTAATTGAAGTTTGAGCTTGCAGAGAAGTTACAAGTAAGAACATTAGAGAAAAAAATAATAATGTTTTTTTCATTGGGTCTCCTTTTATTGTTAGTATTATTTTTAGGATATATAGACTATCCAATTTAGAGCAAAGCAATACTTCAAAATTTTATAAATCCATCAATAATCAGCTCAGCCATTTTAGAGAGAAGAATTCGTCTTTTTAATTTTATATCTCTTTTCTTCACAAATCAACTTTTCAAAAGGATTTTTCTCAACGAATCAAAAACAATACTTTAGTCTGTCAGTCAAAAAATATTGAATGCTAAATTTTTCATTTTAATTTAACAATAAACAGAGTTCTTTTGCACCAAAAAGATTTAAATAAAGCACGCTTTGATTTTAATGCTACGGCATAAGGTCCACATTTCACTACATCGAATAAGTTTTATAAGACAATCGCTAATTAACTTTTAGCAGTTCGGTTTTACCGGAACTTTAGCAATATCATTATTAGCTAATAGAAATATCATTGCAATTTTATCGCAGTTTTGTAGTTCATGTATAGTATAATTGCTATGCTATAAGCCAATGGCATAAAGACAGCAATTATTTATTTTTTACTCCAATTATAAATGACGAATTTCAGAGCCATCATGAACAGTATTAAATCCGGTAGAAGCAGTTAGTGTGTTTAAAGAATTCCCCTCTGGAAAGAGGGGAATTCTGTTTAAGCAAAATTAAAAGCCAGCTTACTTAACAAGCAACATTTTCTTAGAAAGCGAAACTTTACCTGTGTTAAGTTTATAAATATAAATCCCGCTTGAAAGATTGGAAGCGTTAAAATCTACCTGGTAAGAACCGGAACTCTTAACTTCATTAACAAGTGTTGCAACTTCTTGTCCCAAAGTATTATAAACCTTTAAGCTAACAAATCCTTGCTCAGGAATTGAGAACTTAATGTTTGTTGTTGGGTTAAATGGATTTGGATAGTTCTGCGATAAATCATAACCAGTTGGAATTTCATCAAGCTTTTCAATTCCAGAGCCGGTTTTGGTAAATTTAAATAATCTGGCAAAAGCAGTTCCGAATAATCCAACATAAGCAGTTTTACCATCTTTACTGAAGCAAATACCACGAGGTAATTCATCTGCAGCCGCAGGAACGATAGGAGAAGCAAGAGTAAAGCTATCAACAAGTTGTTTTGTTGTCACATTTACACCATACCAAGTCAAGTGAGTATATTTTTTCTCAGTTCCTCTTTTATCATTGGATACCCAGAACAAACCTGTAGCTGGATTCCAGGCTGCTGATTCAACTGACATTCCTTTCAGAAGCGAGTCAGCTAATGTGAAGGTTCCAAATTCGTCAGGTCTCTTATATACAAAGATACCATGTGTGCCAGTGAAAGGAGTCCAATAAATTGTGTTACCATCTTTAGAAACCTTCATTGTTCTAGCAATTGCAGGAGGTCCCGTTACTGCTGTTCCAAGAAGTGTCAGATTTTTATCATACATAACTATTCTTGCATTAGCAGATCCGTTGCCTACAACCGGACCTACGAAAACTGTACCATCTGTTGAAACTGCTGGACCGGCTGGAGACGAACCAACATCAGTACCAACAGTTGTATTCCGAGCTAGCCCTTGATATGTTTTATAATCAATTTTGATGATTTTACCTGTAGATATAAAGTAAATATTGCCATCACCATCTTGACCTAGACCACGACAGCCGGAAGTACCGCCTCCCTTTCCGAGGGTATCTAAAACTCCATTGGTATTAACTATACCAATAGTGTCAACTTTTGAACCATCAGGATGGAACACAAAAATTGGAGAACCGTTTTTTATCGTATCTCCTTTCGCTTTAATAAAGTTGGACTTGTAGTAACTTGCTTGCCATATTTTGCCGTCAGGTGTAACCTCAATTCCATGAGTTCCGCCTTTACGCAGATCGTTTGGCCAAGGACCTTCATATTTCCACTGAGCAATGCTGATGCTAGCGGTCATCACAATTAGAGCAAATAAATATGTAGCTTTTTTTAACATACTGCCTCCTATTGTTATTTGTGTTTCATTAGTAATACAGTTTTCCTTTTTAATCTTGTATTTATTAATTCCCATAATATGGGGAACTGAGTTTTTGCATATCAACACGCATAAGAGCATGTAATGTAGCTCCGGCTTCTATGTACTCTCTGATATAAAATAAATTCTTCTTTGTTCCCCAAGCCATTGATCTTGCCAATGGGGATATTGCACCAGGATAAAAAATTGAGGCAGTGCCAGCAGTGTTTACGCTAATAAAGGAATCGGTTTGATTTGTACCGATAATCAATTCTCCATCAGCAGCAAATGTAATTGCGCCAACTTGAACTTTATTCAAACCGTATACTGTCCCAATATCGTAATACTTTTCCTTTGCGCCAAGGGCAGTATTAGAAGTAATCTTATATCTGTAGATTGCTTCTTCAGTTGTGTTCTTTCCGGCAACATAGACATACCCATTATAAACTCTGATTGCAGAAACCGTATGATCAATAGCGAAAGCAGTTGTAACTTTTGCCGGAGTAACACTAAAAAGATTTCCGCCACTTCCCGCAGCCCATATGTTTTTATTAGCATCAAAATCTAAAGCGATAATTGCGTTACCAGTTGGAAATGTAACAAAAGTAGCACTTGCCTTCCCCGCTTCAACTTGAGATATTAGTCTTAAATTTCTTGTTCCATACAAGATATTGTTCGGACCCATTTTCATATCAAAGAAAAATGATTCGCCACCTTTTGGCGCCCAATCTGTAACTGTAAGCTGCGAACCATCACTCGTAATTTTTTTAATCCCTTTGTTATTCAAATAGACAAACACGTTTTCATTTTTATCAACAGCAACTGTCATTGGGTCATCTATACCTTTTGCAAAAGCGAAATAAACACCAACCGCTTCCAACAAATTGTATTTAACTACATTACTAAAATCCTCAACACCTTGAACAGCTATTTTTGTGTCTAAATCGTTAGCAATTTTGGCTGGAGCCTTCACAATTAGCTGTGTTGCGGAAGCTTGCAATACGGTTGCTTTAGCAGTGCCGAAATAAACAAAGTTATTTTCCTTCACCGAAGAAAAGTTTGAACCGTTTATTGTTATTTCGGTAACACCGGCTAACGCTTCCTTATCCGGCACAATGCTTGTGATAGCCGGAGTTGCACCCGGGTCTTCTTCATTATATAAGCTTGGCGCAGCGTCTTGGTTACAACTGCTTAATAATGCAGTGGAAGCAATTATTATTACTAAAGAAAAAAATTGTATTAGCTTTTTCATATTTGGTACCAATAATTTTGTCAAATAAATGAACTATTTGCATTTCAGCTAAAAAGTGAAATTGAATGTAAATCTATGTACGTCTTCAAAAATTCCGAATGGCTGATAAGCGTAATCAAATCCTACATTCAAACCTTTGTCATTTCCTTTAATTCCAAAACCGGCTGTAAAATGATTTTCATCTGAGGGAGAAATAAAACCGGCTCTCAAAGAGAATATTTTAAGAAACGTGTATTCAGCACCCACAGATATTTGTTCGCTGAAATCGCGCGGATGTGATGCATCTACAGAAACCAGCAATGAATGTTTACTCTTATCAACATTTATTAAATCCATCGCGTCCATAGAAAGACCAATTTTGAATGTAAGAGGAAGCTGGAAGGTTTCTCTCTTGTATTTTAATTCTGCAGAGAAGTTTCTAACGCTCATACCAAAGTTTAAGCTTTTGAATCCGGTTCTATACAGAATACCAAAATCATAAGCTACCGAGCTCTTGGAATTTTCCTCATACTCATATCCGTATGTAGTAGCTGAAGCATCAAAAAGATCTACAACACTGCTGCCAAGGTTCTGCTTGATGTATCTAACACTGCCGCCTACTGCAAATTTTGTAGAGAGCTCTTTTGCGTAGCCAATTCCTAAAGCATAAGCAGTTGGAGAATATGTTCCAACGTCAAGATATCCTTGATCGTTGTTAGCAACTATGGTTCCGTCGAAACGCCCATAATCTACAGATACAAAGGAAACTCCGAAAACTCCGTAATCTCCTCCGGATGGAGCAAAAGCAGCGGCAGCATGGAGATAATCGATGTCAGCAATCCATCCAACATATCCAAAAGAAACGGAAGCAAAATCTTTTAGCGAAGCCATTGTTGCCGGATTGTAAAAAATTGCCGAAGCTGAGCCCAAATCAACAGAGGTAACAGCTTCCGAAAAGCCGGTTGTTCTCGCATCGGTCGAGACACTTAAAAACTTCATACCGGTCTGCGCAAGTTTTTTATCTTGAGCGTTTACTGTATGAACAAGTAATCCCAAAATCAGTACTGTAATTATTGTATAATTTTTCATTTATCTACCCAAAATTATTTTATCTGATAACAGCAAATTTGGCTATATGATTTTGTCCGGTTTTCTTATCAGTAATAACCGCAATGTAAATACCACTAACAATTATTTGGTTAGATGAAGTTACCTGATACCAGTACTCATCACCGCTGCCGTTTGTGTGTTCAATTGTTTTAATCAACTCACCTAATTCGGAGTAAATTCTAATTGTACATTCACCGGGAATATTGTAGAAAGCAATCTTATCTTCATCAATGGTTCCAGGGAAACGAACTTTAGCACCTGCCGAAGCATTGAATGGATTCGGAACAATTCTAATATCGGTTAATTTATCGCCGGCTTGTCTTTGCAGGTTTGCCGGATCGTAAGTTTGCGTATAATATCTTCCGCTTTCAAGTTTACCGGCAGGAGTTCCCGGACCGGCAGCAGTTGCAGCACCTACAGCTGTTATGTAATAAAAGTAATTGAATCCGCGAATCACACTTTTATCGTCATAAGTTCTTTCACTTGCACTCTTAGTTTCATAAATCATCGTGTAGTTACTATCAACATTACCAAGAGCACGGTAAATTTTAAATGATGTAGGTGGATTAGGATCGGTTGCAGCGACTTCCCACTTTAATGATATTCTATCACCGCCGGAATTAACATCGAATGAAGTTGGAGGCATTGGCGGCTGCGGAATTTTCCAGTTAGCGTTGAAAGCTTCTGTAGCTCTCTTAAATGTTAGGAATAAGGAATCTCTACCCTGGAATACAACTTGGTTTTTAGCTGAGGCTGTAATCTGTCCTTTTTTATATTTAACTCCGGTATCAACCTGGAGCTTTCTACCAATACCATTCATTGCTTCTGCTACAACAATTCTAACACTTTCGCCCGGCTTTAATGTATATGGACCGTAGCCGGTGTTATAAGAAATACCACCGGAAGCATTGCCAACGTTTGGCGCATTTTTTTGATTTACAAAATCACCGCTTGGCTCTACAGCATCTGCATGTCTTGGAGTTTTATGTCCGGCTGCCATTAATGCGTATTCTTGAGTCATTCTATCTTTGTTTAATGCATTAGCACCGGCTAATAAAAGAGGATGATCTGAATTAGCATAATCGGTTGTTCTTGGCTGGCTCAGGTCGTCAACTTTTTCAGTTGCGGATTTATCTGCGTATAAAGTTACAGTTCCAAGAAATTGAGCTCCGCCTAATCTGCCAATTGTATCAGCTTTATCGTTATAGACTGCTGCTGTACTGTTTAATGCCCAAATTGGTCCGCCTATATTATCATAAGTAACATCCTTACCGGGAAAGTATCCGTGCCATGAGAAAGTTGCACGGTATTTTTCATTAGCGGGATCTACTTTAACGCCATCGCCGCGAGTATCATTCATCGTGTTGATACCCCAGCCGGCTGCGTTACCAACTACATATCTAACAGATTTGTTTACAGAATTTCTGAAAGTGAACCAGAAATAGGCATCTTTAATTGTGTTGTTCGGAAGTTCTATTTCGGAATCGGAATCTGTATTGCCGGTATTTGTAAAAGTGTACTCGTAAACTATGTAGTTATCATTGTACTGTTGAGCAAATTGGAAAATCTTTCTGTTTACAGTTATACCAAGTTGAGAGTTAATCACATTATCAATCTGTCTATCATAAGGTAACGTAGCGTCAATCTTATCAATCTCAACATTTTTTTGGTAAGAGAGATTTCCATTTACAGATACCGCAGTAGGAGTAAATTTAGCTTTCAATTCCATTTTCATTGGATACAAAGCATAGAACTGCGGAGCTCTCGGTCCGGCAGTAACAACTTTGTATGGATAGAACTCGCCTTTTTCATCTGTAAAATCTTTGGCGCCTATCCACATACCGCGTGCTGCCTGAGCATCTTGATAATTATAAATGGCAGGCCACTGCATACCGAATTGCTGTGTCTTTAAGAAACCGGCTTCTTCCAATTCCGATCCGATTTCGGAATACCAGTTATGCAAAGACCCGGCAGACATCCACACGTTTTTAAATTGTCCGTAAGTAACCAATTGGGTTCCGAGAAATAAAATAATTACCAACGGAAGAAATTTTTTCATTCTGTAAAAAATTGAGTTCATTCTTCCCTCAAAATTTTCTAATAAGTTATTAGTTAATATCATAATTAATCTTTATTCCCCAGAAGATTGATCTTGGGTTCAAAAATGTTGTGTAATGTAAATTAGGCATATCTATGTAAGACTTATTCTTCTTCCACTCTTCCTTCTGAGAATCACTTGCGTTTTCATCCCATGCATGGTAATCGCCGGTTCTTATATCGCCAGGTTTATCATCGCCGGGAACAAAAGTATAAGTACTAGCAAACTGTCTGTACTCTTCAGGTAAGTGAAGCGATTTCATGTAAGCATCGTAATCATTCAAATCATAAAATCCGGCTCTGTAACCCATCTGTTGTAAGTTGAGCGCATTATACATGTCGGCAAATAGCTCAATATTTAATGGACCAAAATCAAACGCTTTGGAAATTCTTAAATCCAAACCGTAAGTATCTTTCCAGCGAATATTGTTTTCGAATAATGGTTTTACACCGCCAGGACCTGTCCATGAGAAGTAATTACCGGCAGACCATGAAGCGAGTATGTTCAGTCTTAAATCTTCGAGAGGTTTAACACCGAATATTTCCGGTCCCCAATTCATTGGTGTAAATAAGTCTATGTTTGCTCTTGCATATGGCTGAGGCAAAGGTTTGTTCTGTTCAAAGTAAGATTTGTTTCTTTGATACTCTCTTTGAATTGCCGGATTCTGAGAATTATTCGGCAATCCAAAATTACCACTTGTTGATACCTGGTAAGTATAGTTAATAAACCCTCTAACCCACTCGCCTCTGTTCTTTGTAACTGTAATTTCGAAACCTCTAATGTCTTGATAACTATCCGGTTCCGGAATTGAATAGCTTACAGAGTTATCGCGGCTGGTATAAGTAACAAGTCTCGGTTGAGAAGAAATATCTTTATAGTAGCCGGCAATTCTTAACAGATATTCATCAAATAAATTGTGTTCGTAACCCAATTCATAAGCAACTGTCTTTGGAAGCGGATTGTTTGGGTCTGCTAATCTTGTAACGGCCTGCGTTACAGAACTTCTTCTAAGCAAATATAGATTTTCCGGAATCGGCATTGATCTAAAGTGTCCGTAGTTGAAGAACAATTTACTGTCAATAGAAATTGGGAATGCAATACCAATTCTTGGACTAACATTTAAGATAGCTTTTGTGGTTGCTTTTGCTAAAAGTGTATCTATTCCGTTTGATAAAGCTCCGGATAATGCTTTAGTGTAAGGATCATCAATCACATACCAATCGCCGTTAGCATTGCTGTAATCGAATCTTACACCAATGTTAGCTATCATGCCTTCGAACTCAAGTTTGTCTTGAATATAGAAAGCAGCTCTGATTGGAAATGTATGCCATTTGGATTGAGTATCGTTGCTTGGCAGAGATGGTTCTCTTAATGCATAGTTTACGGCGTTGTCTGTATAAACAAATTCCAAACCGGCTTTAACGTTATTGAATTTATCAAGCTGGCTAACAAAATCAATTCTACCAGTCCATGCGCTAACTTTACTGCTGTCTCTCGAGTTACTGAAGCCCAAACCCATGTTCATTGATGAACCAATACCGGAACTTGTGCCGCTGTAGTAACCGTAAGGAGCTGCATCATAGAAAACACCGCCAAAATTATTTGACTTAGAAATATCTCTGGCTGCACCGGGATTTGTTTCATACTTAGTTCCAAACTGGCTAATGTTTACATCATAATAAGTGTTGGAATTAATTACATGAGTAAACTTCAAACCGAAACCGTTACTAAATTTTTGAGATGGAGCCCAGTAATCCGTAGCATATACGCGGGAATCAAGATAGCTTGCACCGGCTCTAATATCTAACTCGCCTGCAATTCCGCCCGGTGAATTGAATAAGCCGGGACCGCCGCTTCTTGAACTTCCGGTTCCCCATTGTTTACCGGCAATACCTTCAATAGATAATTTCATTCCCGATTTCAAATCTGAAATAACTTTGAATTGGAAATTATAATCTCTGTATGCGTCTGTTGACAAAGGAATGAAATACATGTTTTGTGTACTTCTGTAAGAAGTAATAAATGTAAGATCGCCAAGATATTCACCTATGAACGGAACCGGACCGCTGAAACTAACATCTGCATCGTAATCAGGATCGGTAATATCTAACTGTCTTCTGTGCTGCCACATAAATAATCTTTGCGCGGCTTCCGGACTTAAATCATTGGTTGGATCGTTATCAGATAACAATTGTTGCGAAACTGTGTTCCAACCTCTAAACGGTTGATATTGAGCTTTTGTGTAAGCATCCCAAGCACCGTTATCAGTTCCTGTCCATGCTACAGCATCATCAAGGTAAGGTCTAATCCAATAAGAGTTATAAGAATTAACCGCATCTCCAAAATGTTTTCTTGCAGCCGGGCGGTATCTTCCTAAAAATGAAATTGAATACTTTTTCTTATCACCGTCTTTGGTAACAACGTTAACTAAACCGGAGCGAATGTTTCCAAACTCTGCATTGAATCCGCCGGTTTGCACTTGAATTTCTTTTACCGAAGTAAAACTGATTCCGGTGTAAGGTGTATTATCTCTTTCATCGCGAAGCGTCATACCGTTAACAACGAATGCAGTTTGATCTGCGCCGCCGCCTCTGATAACAGGACCGGAAGAACCGGCAACAACACCAGCTTGTAAACCAATAACACTTGCAACACTTGCAACAGGCAAGTTTTCAATTTCTTCCACGTTAAGGTTAACACGGCTGGAAGCAACGTCTCTATGAACGATTGGTTGCTGAGCAACAACAACCACTTCGCTGCCAAGAATAGCTTCTTCGCTTAATGAAATGTCGAGGTTAGTAGTCTGGTCAATATTAACTCTTACATTAGTAATCGTTGCCGGTGCATAGCCAATATATGAAGCCTTAACGGTATATGTTCCCGGAGAAACATTTTGAATAACATAGTAGCCTTCTACGTCTGTAGAAGCTCCAATGTTAGTTCCGGTTAGCATCACGGTTACACCAACAAGAGGTTCTTTTGATTTAGAATCAATGATGAGACCAGAGATTTTTCCTGATGTTCCTGCCATTAGTTGCGATACATAGAACAAGGTAAGAATTGAGAGGAGTAACAATTTTCTCATATTCGAAATCTCCTTAATTTCGGAAAATTGGACCAAATAGATTTAAATTTCTTAAATCAGCTTTACTATACATCTATTAATAAATAAAATCAACATCCATTAAATTTTAAAAAAAACGATTACTTAATAAACATCATCTTCTTGCTAATTATATGAGAACCAGACTGCAAAACATAAACATAAACACCGCTAGGCAATCCGCTTGCGTTAAACTCTACAGAATAATTACCAACATTTAAGTTCTTACTGATTAGTTCATCAACTTGCTGTCCTAACATATTATAAATTTTCAAGACAGTAAATCCACTTTCCGGGATTGAGAAAGAAATCTGTGTTGTTGGATTAAATGGATTTGGATAATTCTGGTTCAAAACATACGATGTTGGAACAGATTCATTAGTAATACCAGAAGAAAGTTGAGTCTTGAACTTGAACGGTTCTGCTAATCCGCTGTTTCCGTATGTGTTAAGAGCCATTACAGACCAAGTATAAATTTTGTTTTCCTTCAGCTTGCTGAGTGTTACAGTAGTATCTGTAAGAGTAGTATCAACCACAATAATTGATGGTAAAATTGTTAATCCATCGGCTACTTGTAATCTATATTTGTCAGCAGTGCTTGTTTTTTTCCAAACTAAAGTTGGAGTTAAAGGTGTTTCTGTAGTTTTATCCGCCGGTGAAACAAGCTGAGGAGGAATTGGGAATCCGGTTGTAAAACTTCTTACATCAGAATAAACACTCTCGCCGGCTAAGTTACTGGCGGTAATTCTCCAATAGTAAGTTGTCTTCCCTTTCATTCCGGTTACAGTTCTAAAAGTATCTGCAATATTATTTTGATTAACTAACAGATTAGTAAAGTTCTGATCTGTAGCCAATTGAAATCTATTGTAAGTTGAATGAGGAGTGTTTTCCCAGACAAACTTAATAGTGTCTTTTTGATTTACAGCTAAGTCCGCCGGAAAAACTTGCAAAGGTTTATTCGGAACATTTATTTGAACGGAAACAACATTACTGATTCCACTCTCGTTGTAATTTCTATCTAAAGAAGAAACAGCAAAGTACATCGTACCCGCAGCATTATCGGCGGCTTTCAGCGCTGCGTAAGGTGTACCAACTACATCATAAAGATTGGATGAGTTATCAATATCAGTTTGCTGGGGAGTTGCATTACTGAATTTGTAAACTGCATATCGGGAAGCAGTTTCATTATCGCTTGCTTTAGCCGGAGCTGTCCAGAACAAACCGTCGCCTCTAGCAGCTACTAACTTTTGCCATTTTAAATCTACCGGTACATGTGGTTTTACTTGATCTTTCCATGACATGTTCGGAATAAGGGCGGGATTCTTATACAGAGTTTTTAAAGAATCATAAAATCCTAACGGATTTGCAAGTGTTGATGTTGTATTATAAAGTACACTTCCTTGACAGTCTTTGTCGGTTCTGTTTAATCTTATTTGTCTTGGAACTTCGTTTGCATTGAACGGATTATTAATTCTATACACTGCATGACCAACATACATGTGGCGACCATTTACTCCGGCTGAGTCTGCCCACCAGGGCATTAATTTTCCATAATCTTGATTTCCACCAAAAGCCCAATAAAGTTGTGGATTTATATAATCAATTGTATGGGTTCTTAACCAAGCCATTGCATCGCAATAAATTGCATTATAATTATCACTGCCAATTATACCGGTAGGATAATTATTGCGCCAAATTCCTCTGGGGCTAATTCCCCATTTAACATATGGCTTAACGGCATTAACAGAATCGCTTATCATCTTGACTAGGGTGTTGACGTTGTTTCTTCGCCAGTCACCTATATTCGCAAAGCCTCCACCGTATGTCTGGAATGTTTTAGAATCTTCTGTTCCCATTCCATCTAAGTAGAAATAATCATCAAAATGCACGGCATCTATATCATATCGTTTTACAACGTCCATTATTACCGATAAGACATAACTTCTAACTTGCGGAAGTCCCGGATCTAAAATTTTTGTAGTTCCTTTTGTAAATGTCCATTCGGGATGAGTCTTGGAAATGTGATTCGAGGCTGTCGTATAATTTCCTACGTTTCTTTCAACTCGATAGGGATTAAACCATGCGTGTAGTTCCATTCCTCTTTTATGCGCTTCCTCAATAGCAAATTGGAGAGGGTCATAAAAGGGATTTGGTTCTTTTCCCTGTACACCGGTTAACCAATGGGACCAAGGTTCAATATCAGATTTATATAACGCATCGCATTCGGGTCTCATTTGAAACATAACTGCGTTAACATTTACCAGTTTCAATCCATCGAGAATTCTAATGAGATCTTGTTTCTGTGAGCTTGTGGAGGCGCCTTTGACAGGCCAATCTATGTTGGTTACAGTTGCAATCCATGCACCTCTAAACTCTCGTTTAGGGCTTGCGGATTGCGCGAGAATTGTAGTTGCTTGAAAAAGAATTAGGACTAAGACAAAATAAACCGTTTTTCTCATTGAGTAACCTAACCTTAAGATTCAGAAGCAGAAATTGAAACACACATGTCTAATTTGTGAACTATGGGGCTTTTTTCAACTACACTAATGTGTAGTTTTAGATTTGACCTAAAAGCCTTAAACGATAACTACTGCTGGATTTTGTAAAACCGGATTTGATACTTGTCAGCTATGCGGAAATCAAACCCCTACAATTTTTTTGTAGGGGCTTCATTCATGAAGCCCGGAAAATAATTTATGAAACGAAACTACCTATCTACCATTTTGTAAGTATCCGCAGCTTCTGCCCTTTATTAACAGCTTCGGCGCGGCTGTGAACATGAAGTTTTTCATAAATGCTGCGTATGTGATACTTAACTCCATCTACCGAAAGAAAAATTTCTTCCGAAATTTTCTTGTATGATTTACCTTCTGAAAGCAAATTCAAAATTGTAGTTTCTTTATCGGTAAGTTTATCTTCAGTGTATTTCGGTTTAAACTTGTGAAATGATTTGAGAACCTTTCTTGCTATTTGCGGTGTCATAGGGGAACCGCCTTTAAGCGCCAAACGAATTGCTCCTATCAACTCTTCCGGTGAAACAGATTTGTGAAGGTAACCGATTGCGCCGGCTTGCAATGAACCGAATATGCTTTTATCGTCATCTTGAATTGTAATCATAATTATCAAAGCGTTGTTGTTGATGCTGCTCAATATCTCCGCACCTTTAATGCCGGAAATTCCGGGCAGACCAATATCTAAAAGTATTACGTCACTTTTTTTAATCACCTCGGATTCTATAGCTTCTTCGCAAGAGCCGAATGATTCCAGAACTACAAAATCTTCTTCGGAGCTAAGCGCTGTAGCCCAAGCTGTTCTTGCAAAAACGTTGTCTTCTATGATAGATATTTTTACCATTTGCAATCTTTTTAGTGAAAATGAATAAATAGAAAATCAGTTAAACTACACACAAAGGTAGAAATCAAATCTTGATCGAGAAAAACCACTTTGTACCATTATCAACTTCTGTTGTTAATTTGTAATCGGCCTTCAACGCTTCCGCTCTGTTCCTAATATTCACTAAGCCGTTGCTCATACTTTTTTCAGTTTCACTGAAGCCTATTCCGTTATCTTCAATGTGCAAATCCAATGTCTTGCCGTCATACTGAACTTTAATCTTTACATTCTTGCATTGAGAGTGACGTACAATGTTGGTTAAGATTTCTTTGCAGATGCACCACAGGTGCTGCCGCTTTTCCATCGAGATTGATTTATCGGCAGCATCGCCGGGCAGTTCGATGTTATAGTTTATTTCTTTTGAATCGAGCAGATCGGATGCGTAGCGGTTAAACTTGATTAAGAATTTACCCAAGCCATCTTCTTCCGGGTTAACAGTCCAAATTAAATCTTTAATTTTTTCTTGAGCGTCGGCAGAACTTTCCAAAATCAAATTCAAATATTTGGAAACACCTTCCGGGTTCTTGCCGGTTGTTTCCTTTTCTATAGCGCGTACAAAGTATTGAATGCTGGAAAGTGTTCCGCCTACTTCATCGTGTAAATTGCGGGCTATTCTCGATCTGGTGCGCTCAATGCCGACCAACTTATTCAATCGTATTTCGTAGAACATAAATATCACACCGAGAAGAAGAATAAACATGATAATTCTGAACCACCATGTTTCCCAATACGGCGGCGTAATAATAATTGTAATTGAACGCTCGGTATCGCTCCAAATGCCGTCGTTGTTGGAAGCCAAAACTTTTAGCACATAACTGCCGGGATTCAAATTGGTAAACTTTGCAACTCTGTTATTCGCATCTACAAAAACCCATTTATCTATAAAGCCCTCAAGCTTGTATGCGTATCTATTCTTGGATGGAATTGCGTAATGAAGCGCGGCAAACTCGAAACTAATTACTTTGTCTAAATAAGAAAGTACAACTTCATCCATTTCATTCAGCGGTTTTGTCAGCACTGAATTTTCACCAACCTTAACCTCTTGATCCATAATAGAAAGTTTGGTGAACGCGATTTGCGGCTTGAAGGGATTATCAATTATTTCTTCCGGATAAAAAGAAATTAGCCCATTGGAATAACCGATGAACATTTTGCCATCGTTATTTTTAAAATAAATATCACCGTTCAATTCCATTCCGGGCAGACCATCTTTGGAACTATAATTCTTAAAAATCCTTTTCACCGGATCAAACTTGCTTATGCCGTCGTTAGTTCTAATCCACAAGTTTCCTTTTGCATCTTCTTGAATGCTGTAAATCGTGTTGTCGTTCAATCCGTTACTTGTGTTGAAATGCTCAAAGTTATCTTTCTCACGGTTATATCTATTCAAACCCTGGTAAGTGCCAATCCACAAATCACCGGCTTTGGATTCGTAAATGTTGTAAACTCTGTCGTTCGAAATGCAAGTGCTGTCGTTTGGAAGAACATGATAGTGCCTAAACGTTTCATCCTTTTCATTGAAAACATCCAGCCCGCCAAAAGTGCTAATCCAGAAAACGCCGTGGCTGTCTTCGAAAACAGAATTAACTCTTGAATCGCCGAGAGATTTTATATCCGGTTCATAGTGAATAAAACGTTTAATGGTTTCGTTCACCGGATCGTAAAGCGTGATGCCGCCGGTTAATGTACCGCTCCAGAAGCGGCTTCTCTTATCAACATAAAACCACTTAACAAAATTATTGCCGCGGGAAGGGGTTCCGTCATCAACGTACTGAACAATGTTGAACTCATTTTTCTTTAGATTGTAGAAGTGGAGCCCGTTGTAGCTGCCGACCCAGATATAATCTTTCTCATCAACATAAACATTGGAAGAACGTTTTGTATGGAATCCGGTTTTAGTTTCAACATCGCCAAAAAATCTAATCCCTCTGCTGTTACTCTTGGTAATTACTGACTCACCCGGTCCAGCCCAAAGAATATTATCCGTAATAAATTTTTGTGGAACGGTAAATTGGTTATCAAGAAACGCTTTGTAGTTCTGGTTGAAGTTTATCACTTGAAACTTTTTCTTCATCGAATCGTATTTATTAACACCGGCAATCGTACCAAACCACAGTACGCCGGTTCTATCTTTGAAAATTGATCTTGTCTTGTTATCGTTGATTGTACTGAAATCATTCGGGTTGGAGTAAATGGCGGTTTTGGAAAATGTTTTTTTATCGAACTTGAACAAGCCGCTGTAAGTGCCAACCCAAAACGCGTCATCATCTTCAAAGAATTTTCTGATGCTAAGATTATCCGGCTTAATTGGAAAGTTGTTATCACTTTTAATGCTGTTAAACTTTCTTGTTTTTCTATCAAACAGATTTAAACCGCCGCCGAAAGTCGCAACCCAAAAACGTCCGCTGCTGTCTTCCAGAAATTCCATCACCTGGTTGTGGCTTAAGCTGTATTTATCGCGCGGGTTATTTTTGAAGCGAATGAATTTCTGTTTCGCTTCATCAAACAAATTCATTCCGGCATCGAAAGTGCCAATCCACAAATTTTTGTTTTTGTCTTCGTAAATGGCGCTAACCATGTTGCTGCTGATTGAATTTGAATCCGATTTGGAATAAGTGTAGCGCGTAAACGTTTCTTTGATTGGATCGAAGAGATTTAATCCGCCGCCAAGTGTGGAAACCCAAATTCTTTTTTTGGAATCTCTGTAAACTTTGAAAAGAATATCGTAGCTGATTGATTTGGGATTGTTATCATCGTGAGTGTAGCGCTTAAACTTTCCGGTCTTGGTGTTAAACTTATTTAATCCGCCGCCTAAAGTGCCCACCCAAATTATTCCGTTTTTATCTTCCAGCAAACTAAACACGTGGTTGTAACTCAAACTTTTCTCGTCGTTAACTTCATGCTTATAGTAGATGAAGTTGTAGCCGTCATATCTGCTCAAGCCATTTTCCGTAGCCATCCAGATAAAACCAACACTATCCTGAATAATATCATTTACGTTACCCGGAATTAAGCCTTGTTCTTTTGCAATTCTATCAAATATAATTTTTTGCGATTGCGCATAGCTTAGGTTAATTAGTGTGGGAAGCAGTAATGAGGTGATGAAAAATATTTTCGCTTTGCGTTTCAAAATAGTTACGCTTTAAGGGAGAATTAGTGTGTTGGTTAATTACCTTTGTTAAAAAATACGCAGATAATCTGTAAAGGGAAAATGCTGGTGGTGATGTGAACCTCAAAACCGATATCGCATTGAGCATAGATGTTCACGGTATCGTCTCTAAAGGGACTTTGGTTTATTTGGCATTCTTTACTTATAGATATTTTATCCCTACGGGATTTTTAGCTCCGTCTGGAGCGATATATCTATAGAAAAATGAACTCACAATATTTGTTAAGTCCCTTAGGGACGCTATAAAACAATTCACCAAATGGGTAGCGTAGCGTTTATCAGTTTTCAGTTTTCAGTTTTGAAAATTAACACTCTTATTTGTCGGCACGCGCTTTATTCAATTTCTTTCTTAGTTTCAAAGTGGTTAACACTTCTCCTTTTTCAGAATCTGCTAAACCGCGTGAAATAGAATCAATGAATAGCTTTGTCTGTCTCAACTCATCAGATTTTGATAGGGAGATTAAAACTTTATTTGTGTTATCATTTGAAATAGAAATTCTTTTCATTTTTTAAACCGCCATAATGTTTTCGCTTAGAATCAAATAAAGAACTGCGTTAGGGTAAGAGCAAGATTGTTGACTGAGTGAATATCGGCATTGCCACTAACCGGCAACCCAGCACAGGAATGCCGATTAAAAGAACAAAGCCAATAATCTAGCCCCGCAACTGCGGGGCAATAATTTAATTTATCATGTCACTGCCAAACAGCTATGTTTATTTTACACCAACCTTAAGTATTACACAAATGCCACTTTGAAAAACGCCGTCGGGTTAATTAGTGGTTAGGCATTTTTACAAATTACCACAGAAAAATTTCTTATCATCTGAATTTCTTCCAGGTTCCCAATAAACCGGACCACTTATTTCTGCTGGAATTTTATAGACAAGTTTTGTTGATTTTGTTGTTAATGGATTGAGTTGATCTAAAAGTGTTCCCCATCCATCAAGCATAATTGTCTCGGATTTATCATATTCATATTCTTTACCATTGTATTTAATATAGACAGAACCATCCATAAACATTCTGCTTTCATCATCAATGTTTTTAAAGATGATGTCAAGAATTAAAAATTTGTTACCGGCTTCTTCCTTAATATCTGCAAACTGATTGCCAGTTTCAATTTTAGTATCTATGTAGGCTTTGTTAAGAGTGATTTCAAAATACTCTGTTCTTAACTTTTCGCCAACAGTTGGAAAAGTTTCTTTTGTATTTTTCTTTTCCTCAATTTGTTGACCACTCTCATTAGAAGTAGTTGTTTGCTCTGTAGAATCCGACTTTTTACCAGATTGAGCTATAACAATAATTACAATGACAGCTGCTAACCAAAACCACCATTTTTTATAAATCGGTTCTTTAGGTTTCGGTTGAAGATTTTGTTCTGACATGTTTTATACTCCTTGCTTTAATCGATTCGGCAACAATAATTATATATTAAAGTAAGACATCTTCGCGTTGCCGTTAAACGAAATGCCTGACTTACAATTATACTTCACCGTTTTGTTAATTAAAGAACACTTATCCGCCTTTCGTCGGACAAGTATGCACGGTGCTTTTTATTTACTTCGTAAATCCCAAATCGTACTTCGTAATTAAGTCTTATTTATCCAGCAGCCAGTTTCTCGCTTTTTCAACAGTTCCAAAAATTTTTGCATTTTGTCCGCTGTTAAGTGTTACCGTTTCAAAGAAATAAAAATCTTTCTGGTGTTCCGCGATAACAAATGCGCGTTTAAATTTATGCGGATGAATTCCCAATGGTGCAATTTTATCTGCTATTATTTTAGGCATCTTATAAATCTCTAAAGTTGTTATTTCCACCTCAGCCTCACTGTAATCGCCAAGAGTAAAAAAGCAATCATTCTCAATAGCTGTAAGTATCACTTCGGAACTAAACTCTACAATCTCATTGAAGGTTACAATTCCGCTGTATTTCGTTTCGATTATTCCTAGCCCGGAATTGTAAGCGGAAATATGCGGCATAGCTTTACCTTATTCATGTACTTCATATTGGAAAAAATTCATTTCAGGTTTCCCCAAAAATTAATTGAATGGAACACCGTTGTTGATTGCAACTTACCATTTGAAGTTTTTATAATCAAGATGTAAGATGTAATCTGCTGTCGGCAATCAGATTGAGAAAAGAAACTATACAAATCAAAAAATGGAACGAGAGCCATGCAAAAAAAACTGCGGACCAGTGACACGGATTACACGAATTTACACAGATTCGATCCGCGAAAATCAACTCAATCCGCATCATCAGCGTTCTATTAAAACATAACATGACAGCATTACCCTAAATCTCTCTTCTCAACAAAAGAGAAGGGCATTATTTATAAACCACCCAATTATGTAGTTAGAATTAAGCCGCCGTAATTTAAGTTCCAAACGTTGCTAGGAGCTTTTTTGAAAAATGTTCTTTTGAATGAGTGTTTAGAATAATTCACACTTGTCATATTGAGTCGCGCTGATAGCGACGAAATATCTCAAAGACAATTTGAATTAAGATTCTTCATCCCGCTAAGCGTGATTCAGAATGACAGATAATTCTTATAAAGAAAATTCAAGACAAAATTATTTACTAAAAAATTTGCGGTACAATTATGGCAAACAAACAAGTTTATTTAACGGCGGTTCTACTACTTTTTGTAATCTTTGGCTGCACTGCAACCAATACTTTACAAAGTCCAATACAAGCTGACAATTCGCGAACCAATTTTCCAAAAGTGGAGCGGGAATTCCGAGCAGCCTGGATAGCAACCGTCGCAAATATTAACTGGCCAAGCAAAAAAACTCTTACAACTGAAGAACAGAAACAAGAAGCCATCAGCATCCTCGATAAAATGAAAGCTGATCATTTTAATGCCGTAATTTTTCAAGCACGTCCGCAGTGCGACGCACTCTACAAAAGCGATTTAGAACCATGGTCATACTACCTAACCGGAAAACAAGGCAAAGCGCCGGAGCCATTTTACGATCCGCTGGAATTTTGGGTTGAAGAAGCACATAAACGAGGAATGGAATTGCACGTTTGGTTAAATCCTTACAGAGCGCATCACTCAAGCGGCGGCGAAGTTGGCGAGCAATCTGTTGTAACAAAACATCCGGAGTTAGTTGTAAAACTTAAAACCGGCTACTGGTGGCTCGATCCAAGCAAAAAAGAAACTCAAGATTATTCACTGAGTGTGGTTTTGGATATCGCAAAGCGTTACGATGTTGATGGTATTCACTTTGATGATTATTTCTATCCTTATCCTTCATATAATAACGATGAAGATTTTCCGGATGAAGCAAGCTGGAAAAATTATATAGCCGGCGGAGGTAAATTAAGCAGAGGCGATTGGCGCCGTGAGAGCGTTAATACTTTTATTCACAATGTTTACAAAGGAATAAAAGAGATTAAGCCAAACGTAAAGTTTGGTTTAAGTCCGTTTGGAATTTGGCGTCCGCGTAATCCGGAATCCGTTGAGGGCTTTGATCAGTATGATCAATTATATGCCGATGCAAAACTTTGGATTAACGAAGGCTGGGTTGATTACTGGGCTCCGCAAATTTATTGGAGGATAAGCACACCGCTGCAAAGCTTTCCGGCTCTTGTAGGCTGGTGGAAAGAACAAAATCTAAAGAACAAACATTTCTGGCCGGGAATAACAATAGATAGAGAAAACAACGAAGCAAACTCTTTGGAAGTTATAAATCAGATTATGACGATAAGAGGAATGCTTCCCGAATCGCCGGGAAATATTTTTTGGAGTATCGGACCGATGCTTAAGTTCAAGGAATTAGCCGATGCAGTTGTAAACGGACCATATAAAAAACAAGCCTTAGTTCCGGCAACGCCTTGGTTTAATAATCAGCCGGTTGCTCAGCCAACAGTGGCAACAAAAGTTGATAACGATAAAGTTAAAATCTCTTGGACGCACGTGAAGAAAGAAAATATTTTTAAATGGGTTGTCTATTTGAAATATGGCAGCAGATGGGACTATGAAATTTTAACAAATGATATTACTTCTTACGAAGCGCCTCTGGAATCGGAATATAAATTTTATACCGACAGCGGCAGTATGCAGACTAAAAAGTTGATATTAACCGACATTGCGGTTTCGGCAGTGGATAGAGTTAGCAACGAAAGCGCTCCATCCATGCATAAGATAAAATAGCGCACTATTCTGCCGGAGTTTCTCCCGATGCGCGATATTAATGAGTGCGGTTTGTATAATGCAAACTTCATCCATAATATTCCGGCAGATTTCGCATATCAGTAATACAAATTCCGTTTGGAGAAAAAATGAAAAAATGGTTTACCTTCTTTATACTTTTTATTTCACTGTATGCTTTTAGTTCCTCTTTCCTATCTGCCCAAAAACTATCATTCGATTTTTATAAAGATAAAATTGCTCTGCTAAACCTCAGCGGTGAAAAAGCATTTACCGCAGCAGAAATCAAAGACAAAATTGAAAGCGGAATAGCTTCGGCAAAACAGCAAAATTCTGATGCTGTAATTTTTAGCGCAAACTTCTTATCTCAGGCGGTTCTAAATTCTCTCAATAAAGATTCCGCATTTAAGATCGTTAAAGAAGCATCGGCATTAGCGGTAAAGAATAACCTTTTTTTCTTTATTGAGATTAACTTTGAGAAAATTGCTAAGACTGCAAAGCTTGTTGATATAAAAAACAATATCAGCGCGTTTGTTAAAAACACAGAGCTCGATGGTTTGTATTTCAGCGGAATTGATTTCAACTCTGAAGTTGAAAATGATTTGCTGGAAAATATAATTGTAGAGTGCATGATTATAAAACCATTCTTGTCTATCACTACTTCAAATGAAGCGAGCGAAACAAACAACGCTTTAGTTGAAACTTATATACAAAAAGGAATTATTGATTTCTTGCTCGATGAAAATTCCGATTACTGCATAGTAAGCAATCCGGCTGTTAGTTCTTCCGAAGAGAAGCTCCTCCCGCAATATCTTAAGAGACTTCAGCCGGAATTTTTTATCTCACTCAATCTTTCAAATGTAATTGATAAAAATGATTCGGAAGTTTTTATTGTTGCCGAAAATAGGACAAAGCAAATTGGCTCAGACAAAAAAGTAAATTTCATATTTACCGAAAAAGGTGATACGCTTAAATTAAAAATCGGCAAAAAAGATTTGAACATTCCCAAAGGTGATTGGGCTATTCCTTATAACTACATGTTAAACAAGGATAACACTGTAAGCCGGTACGGGAATTGGGTGGAATTCCGCAGACCATTTGAAAAGAAGACTAACAGCAGCACATACAACTTGCTTTGCAGAACAAAATATCCGGCAACTGTTACCATCAACAATGAATCTGTAAAGCTTTACAAGACGGGAGTTTTCTTCAACAAAATAAAATTGAATGAAGGATTGAATAAACTGCGAGCAGATGTTAAGTATGAGAATGGACAAACAGCGGTTTATGAAGACAGAGTTTTCTATTCGCCTAAACAAGTAATTGCTGAAACTCAACTCACTATTGATGAAAGCTCAATTCAGCCAAATGAAAACTTGACACTATTGCCGGAAGATTACCTTACTGTTTCGTTTAACGGAAGTAAAGCGCAAAAAGGAATTATAGAAATTATTCCTTCCGGTTTACAGTTTGAGTGTCAGAGAGAAGATTTTGGAAGCTTCAGCCGTTACGAAATACAAATCCCGTTAAACAGCTTTGCTAAAAAACAAAAACATGAAATCAAATTAGTTCTGAAGCCGGCAGAAGGAAATTCAAATCTCATTCCGGTTGAGAAAACTCTTAAATGTACTTTCACAATTCAAGAGAAGTCGGATTTTCCTTTATTTGTAACAACAGACAACAATTCAATTTTCACTTTTACTCTCGCGCCAATTAGACTCGGAGCGCCAATCCGCAATGAGTTACCAAAGAATGTAATACTAAAATCCAGCGGAATCTTTGGCAACTACTACAGAGTTTGGTTAAGTGATTCGGAAGAAGGCTACATCAATAATGATTACGTGAAAGAACTTCCGTCAGGAACTCCGGCGCCAAGTTATTTTATTAATCCGATTTCATGTTACCCAACAGAAAGCGGAGATGTAGTTAAGATTCCCTACTTAGAAAACGTCCCTTACGATGTTTACCCTGAACCGCTTCAGAATAGAATTGTAATTAATTTGTATGGTGTAAAATCCAGCAGCACCTGGATTATTCACAAAAGTAATTTGCGTTATATCGAAGAGATTACTTGGCAGCAAACATCAAAAGAGACTTACAAAATCTATGTCAATTTAAAGTCATCAAAAATTTGGGGATATGAATTAAAACCGAATGGAAAAGAACTTATATTCAAAATAAAATATCCGCTGACTTATAATTTGAAAGGCACCCAGCCGCTTAAAGGCATTAAGATTTCGATTGAAGCCGGACATGGCGGAAGTAACTACGGAGCAGTCGGTTTATCTGGGATTAAAGAAAAAGATATCAATTTGAAACTCAGCCAACTGCTTGAATCAATTTTTAAGAAGAATGGTGCGGAAGTTTTGCAAGTGAGAGATTCCGATAAAGATATGACGCTTGGTGAAAAGCGGGATATGGCAACAAACTCCGATGCGAATATTCATTTCAGCATTCACGCAAATTCCAGCGATCCAGAAAATGAATTTCTTGGCGCTGCCGGAACTTGCACTTTTTATCATAATCTATTCTGGGCTAAGTTTGCAGAGAATATTTTCGATAAACTCGTTGAGCTAAATTTGAAACCATTCGGCTCGGTAGGTTCTTTCAATTACAAAGTAACGCGTATGACGGAAATGCCTTCAATCTTAGTTGAGCAAGCATTCATGTCTAACGCTGAGGACGAGGAAAAACTTGCCGATGATAATTTCCGTGCAAGTATGGCGCAGAAGATTTATGATGGACTGATTAATTATCTTAAGTATATGAAAGAATAGCCTCTCGCGGAGAAACTGAGACGAAGTTCTTTCTTTACGGCATAACGGCTATCCTCAAAACCGAGATAGGAAACACAAGGATAGAAATATATTAACATGATAACAGATTTAATGACAATAAAATTCGCTCAATTGGTGAAATGTTTTATACCGTCCCCAAAGGGACTTAACAAATATTGTGTGTTCATTATTCTATAGATATATCGCTCCTCCGAAGGAGTCCTTCGGACTAACGGAGCTAAAATCCGTAGGGATAAAATATCTATAGTAAAAATACCAAATAAACTAAAGTCCCTTTAGGGACGATACAGAGAACATCTATGCTCAATGTTATATCGGTTTTGAGGCTCTGCGAGAAATAAAAACTATGGAAGAAATGAAATACTTTATTGGTTTAGACGGCGGCGGCACAAAAACAAAATGTGTAATCACAGATTTTGAGTTTAAGTCTCTCTATGAATGTCAGGGCGGTCCATCAAATTTTCTAATAATCGGCACAGAAAAAGTATCCGAAACAATTCTCTCGCTTGTTCTTGAATGTGTTGAGCATCTCAAGATTTCTACAGATGAGATTGCTTCAATATTTATAGGAACAACCGGAGCGGGCAGACCGAATGACGCCCAAAAACTAAAAGATGATTTCACAGCATATTCCAAATCGAAAGGTTATTCGTTTAATTCCTTTAATGTTGATAGTGACGCACGAATTGCGCTTGAAGGAGCTTTCTCCGGCAAACCAGGTTCCTTGCTAATTGCCGGAACGGGCTCGGTAATTTTTGGTAAGGATTCGAAAAACCAAATTCATAGAGTCGGCGGATTCGGCAGATTAATCGGCGATGAAGGAAGCGGAAATACTTTGGGCAGACGCGGATTAAACCAAGCCGCAAAAGATTTAGATGGAAGAGCAGATAAAACCTTGCTCACCATATTCTTAAGAGAAGACTTTGGAATTTCTGATACTTCACAACTAATTACCGAAGTTTACCGCAACAATTTTGATATGGCTTCCTTTGCGCCTAAAGTAATTGAAGCCGCAAGAATTGGCGATATTGCCGCCAACAAAATTTTGAATGAAGAATCCGATGAATTAGTTCTGCACGTTAAATCAATTTTCAATATGATTGGCGAAGACAAAATGAGTTTATGTTTGGTCGGCGGAACGATTGCAACAGAAAATTATTACGCCGAAATGTTTAGAAGAAAAGTTGAGACTCAACTTCCAAAAGTGAAAATTACAGCAGCCGAAAATCCGCCCGAAATTGGTGCGGCGTTTATGGCTAAATCAATGATATAATGTTCTGAAATATTCTTGGAGTTACTTAATGGCAATTCAAAAAGCAGAAAGCAGAAATCCGTGGGTTTGGGTTCCTTCGCTTTATTTCACAGAAGCAATTCCATACGTTATGGTTATGTCTGTTTCCGTAATGATGTATAAAAACTTGAATGTTTCCAATGCTGATATAGCGTTCTTTACAAGTCTTCTCTACTTCCCTTGGTTCTTAAAATTTTTATGGGGGCCGTTCATTGATATGTTCAAGACTAAAAGGTTTTGGACAATCACAATGCAGCTCATAGTTGCCATTGCATTATTTGGAATTGCAATCAGCTTAACAACTTCATCTTATTGGAGCTTAACATTAATTGTTTTTGCGTTAATGGCTTTTGCTTCTGCCACGCACGATATTGCCGCAGACGGGTTGTATTTACTCAGTCTTAAAGAAGAACAGCAATCTGCTTTTGTTGGAGTCCGTTCAACTTTTTACCGCATTGCAACTATTGTCGGCTCCGGGTTGCTTGTAGTTATTGCCGGTCAATTAGCTCCTAGCATAGGATTCAAAGGCGCGTGGTCAATAGTGTTTGTTATTGCCGGAGTTATTTTCGTTCTACTTTTCCTTTACCATAAATTCATTCTTCCCTATCCGCTGCAAGATAAAGGAACGCTAAAAGAGAAAATGAGCGGTTCGCAAATTTGGTTTTTATTTGGCGGATTCATTCTCTTCGCGGCTATTTTCTATGTCGCCTTTCTAATTCTCAGTTCTATTCTATCTCTGTTTGGAATTATCGCTCCTTGGAAAACTATTGCTGCAACAATTCTTTTGGTGATAGTCGCGGTGGCTCTCTTTAGAACTTATGTTGCAACATTTGTTGAGAAGTTTGAAAAATCCGAAAACAAAAACGCGATGCTGCTTCCTTTGATTGAATTTCTGAGAGCCTTTGTAATTTTTATGCAGAAGAAAGACATCTGGAACATTCTTGGTTTCCTTTTATTCTTCCGTTTCGCCGAAGCGCAGCTGGTAAAACTTGTTCAGCCGTTTTTACTCGACCCAATTGAAAAAGGAGGACTCGGTTTAACAACATCCGAAGTTGGAATTGTTTACGGAACAGTTGGAATAATCGCTCTAACTGTCGGCGGATTGATAGGTGGCTATGTAATTTCTAAGAAAGGATTGAAATGGTGGTTGTGGCCTATGGTTTTAATTATGCACACACCGGATCTCGCGTTTGTTTATCTTTCACAATATCAGCCTGCAAATTTTGTTTTGATAAATCTTGCTGTAGCGTTTGAACAATTTGGCTACGGTTTTGGTTTTACCGCTTACATGATGTACATGATAATGATTTCGCAAGGTGAACACAAAACCGCGCACTTTGCAATTTGCACCGGTATCATGGCACTTGGTATGATGCTGCCTGGTATGTACAGCGGCGCATTGCAAGAACAAATTGGCTACTCTAATTTCTTTTTATGGGTAATCATTTCAACCATTCCGGGATTTATAGTTGCGGCTTTAGTTAAAATAGAACCGGAGTTTGGCAAAAAGAAGGCAGTCTAAGTATTTTATTAATGCAGAGAGTTTACAATGATAAAACGAACACTATTTTTTTTGATTGCAGTATTATGTATTTCACTAACAGCTCAGGAAACTAAAATGAGTTCTGTAACACAAATAATTCATGAAGTTAAAAATCAGTTTGCACCGGATAAACGGGTTGCCATTTTCCATATCAACACAAATGATACTTCGGGCATTATCACTCTTTCCGGTGAAACAAATTTGTTTGTAGCTAAAGAGAAATTGATAAGCGGAATAAAATCACTTGGCGTTGAATTCAAAGATGAAATCAAATTGCTGCCGGCTGCTGAATTAGGCGAGCGCATCTATGGCTTGGTTAATTTATCTGTAGCTAATGTCCGCATCAAACCGGACCACGCTGAAGAAATGGCGACACAAGCTTTGCTGGGAACGCCTGTAAAGATTTTCAAAAAGGAATCAGGATACTTCTTAGTGCAAACTCCCGATGAATACATTTCCTGGGTTGAAAATGATGGCGTAACTCCCGTTAGTAAACAAGAACTTGATGAATGGAAAAATTCCGAGAGAGTTATTTATCTAAAAGAATTTGGCTTCTCATATTCAAAGCCGGATGTTACCTCAATCCGAGTTTCCGATTTAGTCGCGGGAAATATTTTAGTAAAGCTTGGCGAGGAAAATAATTTTCTCAAAGTAAAATATCCCGATGGCAGAATTGCCTTTGTTGAAAAAGAAAACTGCCAAAAATTGATTGAATGGCTAGAAAAGAAAAATCCAAACAACGCTGATATAATTTCATCAGCTGAAAAATTTATGGGAATTCCATATTTGTGGGGTGGTACTTCGGCTAAAGGAATGGATTGCAGCGGCTTTACCAAAACAGTTTACTTCTTAAACGGCATTGTTCTCGCCCGTGACGCATCGCAGCAAGTTCATACCGGAATTTTGGTTGATACTCAAAACGGTTTCGAAAACTTGCAAACTGGGGATCTTCTTTTCTTCGGCGCTCAAGCAACTGATTCAACGAAAGAAAGAATTACGCATGTTGCTATCTATATTGGTAACAACGAATTCATCCACGCTGCCGGAAGAATTAAAATAAATTCTTTTGATAAAAACGCGCCAAACTTCAGCGAGTTTAGATTATTACATTTCATTCGCGCCAAGAGAATTCTTGGTTCGGTTGATGAAAACGGCGTTACATC
Organism: Stygiobacter sp. RIFOXYC2_FULL_38_25; assembly: GCA_001803165.1. Lineage (GTDB taxonomy): Bacteria > Bacteroidota > Ignavibacteria > Ignavibacteriales > Melioribacteraceae > Stygiobacter. The sequence continues at coordinate 61,533 of MHAZ01000019.1, forward strand.
AATAAAGAGAAATAAATTTTATCTTGGAGAATTTTGATGAAACAAAATAGAAGAGATTTTATTCTTAACTCCGGCTTGATAGGTGGAGCAATTTTAACCGGCGGATTAAATACAAACTCACTCGCTAAAAACATTAACATCAACAAAAAGAATTCTAAAATGAAACTAACATTTAAACCTTACACGCTTGAGCTCAAACACGTTTTCACTTTGGCAACAAGTTCAAGAACAACAACTCCGGTAATGCTAACTCAAATTGAATATGATGGACTAATCGGCTACGGCGAAGCATCCATGCCGCCATACTTAGGCGAGTCGCATGAGTCCGCAGCAAAGTTTTTAGCCAAAGTTGATCTTACTCAGTTCAAAGACCCGTTTGAACTGGAAACTATTTTGAATTATGTGGATAAGATTGATAAACTAAATCCCGCGGCAAAAGCCTCGGTAGATATCGCGCTTCACGATTTGGTTGGCAAGCTAATGAAAAAACCGTGGCACAAAATCTGGGGTTACGATAAAGAAAAAACTCCTAATACTTCTTTCACTATTGGAATTGATTCCAAAGAAGTTGTTATCGAAAAAGTTAAAGAAGCTGAAGAGTACAAAATCTTAAAAGTGAAACTCGGCAGAGATACGGATAAAATGATGATTGAAACAATCCGCACAGTCACCGATAAAACAATTGTAGTTGATGTTAACCAAGGCTGGAAAGACAAACAATTTGCTTTGGATATGATTCACTGGCTTAATGAACGAAACGTGAAAATGGTTGAACAGCCTATGCCAAAGGAAATGATTGATGAGAATGCCTGGCTGACTGATAAAAGTCCGTTACCGACTTTTGGCGATGAATCAGTTCAGAGAATTCCAGACGTAATTAAAGCGCACGGAGTTTATTCCGGTATTAACATTAAGTTGATGAAGTGCACCGGATTGCGTGAAGCACACAAAATGATTGACCTTGCCAAATCTTTGAACATGAAAGTGATGCTTGGCTGCATGACAGAAACTTCATGCGCCATTTCCGCCGTTTCTCAGCTTTCATCTCAATGCGAATGGGCTGATATGGATGGCGCGCTGCTAATTAAAAATGATCCGTTTGTTGGGACAAAAGTTATTGATGGCAGAGTTGTTTTAAATGACAGTCCGGGAATCGGCATTTCGAAAGCGTTACCGCATTAGATTTTTGTCATTCTGAGTCCCGATTTATCGGGGTGAAGAATCTCAATCTTTACATTCTTGTCGCGGATTACCTCCTCAGCAAGAAGTTTATTATGTGTAGATAGGTCAATTTCTTTTCCATTCAAATTCTACCCCTTTACCACCGTTATTTTTCTTAAGACTCTTGTTATTAAGTTCTTCAATTTTCTTATGAACCTCAGTCTTTAAGGAATCATATTTTGCTCTTAGGCTTTTCAATTCTTGAATATTTCTAAATTTTAATTCTTCTATTATTGATTTCTCATAATCATTATTTGGTATAATCAATATTTTCTCAATCATTCCTTCGTTGCTTTCCAAATTATCTCTGTATGGAAGAATAGCTGGTAAAGTTCCCTTACTTATATTTTCAAGTGTTTTTTCTAAACCTACAACATCAGATTTTAAATTCGCAACTTCTGATGCCAAATTAAAACCTCCTTCTACATAGAAATACAAGTTAGCCCCAACACCTTCATCGCTCCATTTAGAATCCGTATACCTAACCGAAAAACTGATCTAGTGTTAAATCTTACAGAAATCTCCAAATCTATAACTTCCCCTTTTTTAACCTCTTTAGTTATTAAATTATTTCCTTTTACTAGTATACATCCATCTGGAATTTTAAAACATAGATCCAACTCATCTTTACTCCAATTAAACTTAGAAGTATACTTTGCTTCAATAGTAATTTCTTCATTTGCTTTGGGAAAATGGTTACTAACTTTAAACAACATTGGTTCAACATAACCCGGGTTTTTACTTTTGTACTCTTCCCAACTAGTACTTATGAATTGGTTTACTTGCCCAAAGGTGATGTTATTAATAACCATAATTAAAATTGCTAAATATTTTCTCATACCTCCCTCACTATAGCAGTAAATAAAAACTTTGCTTTATTACTCTTCCTTTATAATCTAACTATAATGGTATAAGAAATCTACGCAATACCTTTTCCTGTGGCAGTTTTCGTCATCGTTGGACAATGACGACGAGAAGAAAAAAATCCCGGCATTAACCGGGACTTATTTTTCTTACTTAATGCTTACGGCTTATAGCATACTGCTTATAGCTATTCAGTTACCTTCTTCAACTCTCTCGTATGCTTGTAGAATTCTTCTAAAGTTAATTCACGCAAGAATAACATTCCCTTTGCCGCTCTAACTCTCGGATGCGGATGCTTGAGGAAGAAATCTTTTCCAAGACATTCTCTCAGCACATTGTATTGTTCAACTTGAATCTGCTGAACAAGTCTGTTAAACGGACCATCATATTCCCAGCTTGGAAAGCTTGCGCCCTTCTGCGAACTGAAACTCTTTATGAATTGGTTTTCGAGAATGGCAAATGAGTTTAAGCTAACCGGCACATAAATATTTGCTTCTGCCGGATGGAACCGGTACCAAACATTTCTATATCCCCAAACTTTAATGTTTGAGTTGCCGGAGTATTTCTCGTACAACTGTAACGCCTCGGAAATCGCTTGCATTACTTTGTAATGTGTATCCGGCCCGCTTCCTTCCGGATCGAAAGCAACGGTAACAATTGTTGGTTTTACTTTTTTCATCAGCTCAAAAATTGGAAGCACATCTCTATCCATTTCCGGCACTTCGGTAAAAATATCACCTTGATAAAAACCAAGGCGCAAATGAGAAACATCTTCCACACTAAAACCGTAGTAGCCCCAGAAAATTTCGCTTTCAAACTCGCGCTGCATTCCTTTTAACTTTTGTACATAAGCAATATCTTTTTTGCCGGGATATTGAGTTTTGAAATAGTTGACTAACTCATTAACTCTATCTTTTAGGTAAACAAGATTTTCCTCTTCATAAACTTCCATGATGTTGCGCAATAATCTTCTTGCTAAACCTTCGCTCTGTAATGTGCGGCTATGCCCGGCAACTCCATCAAGATAATGCATCACATCTCGGTTTCTTCCATCAACGTAACTCCGGTCAAAATAATGTTCGGTAAATTTCTTTGTGAACTCACCGGAGTTTAAGAAGTTTTGTAAATTTTCCAGCAAGCTCAACATAAAAGAATTTGTTACCGCAGTAAACCCGCTCGTCATATAAGAAAAGTGATGCTTGTTCTTTGGCGTTCTCACCAAGTGCGTTATGTATGGAAGATAAGCAAGCTCAATATCATCATGATGCGGCGCCGTGTGGAAGATTACTTCATTCTCAACTACCTTCATTCCGCTTTCAAGACGGATTTTAATATTCTCTGCTATTCCGCCCGTAATCTCATCAACCTTCCAACCTAAATTGTTCAATACCAAATCGGTAATCTTATTCTCTTTGAAATCATCCTTTGTTAAACGCGAAAGTCTTTTTGATTTATCAACAACAAGATTAATTACGCTGCGCTCAATTGAATGCTGTGTAATTGGAGACTCATGTGTAACTTCAACATAACGGCGTTCGCTTAATCTAAGCGCCGCACCGTGAGTTAAATAAAATCTGGCGTTACTTAATTTCTGCAGAGCGGTTGCCGGGTATTTATTCGAAACAGAATTTTGAATTGAATCTCGTACAATGTTTGCTTTAGCTTCGCCCGCAGCAATGATTATTGCTGTAGCCTCTTTGTTGTTAGTAATTGTTTCCAAACCAATTGTTATAACCAGCCGGTTTCGAGCAACTTCAATTCCGCCAAGATCAGTAGCGGCGGCGGCTTGTGTTTCATAGTTGGTTGCAATTAAGCGCGTTGTAGAAAAGTGATCGCTTCCTTGAACGTTAAAACCAATGTGCCCGTCCGGTCCAATTCCGCCAAGGAAAAATCCAATTCCACCCATCTCACGAATTTTTCTTTCGTAGTTGGAACAATACTCATCAAGAATTTCTATTGTTTCCTTTTGCAGTCTCTCTAATCTTGAAGCCGGCCAGCGGGTTCTTAATGATAGATCAACTTTCTGATCCGGGAAAATTTCATTCAGCGGTAAGTTTCCGGCTGTAGGAATTTCATTTATGTTCATCAATAAAGCGTTATCCGGATTCAAGCCCCAGAGACGGAAATAGAAATTCTGGATGTAGTAATAAAAACTATTGTGCTGCCCGCTGTCAATCGGGTAAAATTCATCAATCTGAACGAAGCGGAGTTTTTCGAGTGACGGCTTTTTATCAGTCTTAACACCGGCTTCACCAAGAATGTTCTGAATAGTTGGAGTTTCCCATTCTTTAATAATTTTGGCGACCCATTTAATAAAGTGTTCAGGCGTTTTTCCTGTGGGAAGTGAAATTACTCCATTTGGATTTTCGATCACCCATTCAATAAAGCGCAGTGCTGTCAGTTTGCCGAGTTCCGGAAAACTTTCTACTTGTATAACCGGAATTTTTTCAACCGGCTTGTATATAAATTCTTTGCCCGATAAGGCAAGATAGTGTTGCTCTACTTTTGATTGCATCTGCATCTCAGTTTTGTCTTCGGATTTTTTTTGTTTTGTCTTAGTCATAAATAATTCTCTCTACTTAATTCTTTATCATTTCTTTCTAAGTGCCTATTTGATTAACAACATTTTTTTAGTTTCAGAAAAACTACCGGCTTGTAATCTATAAAAATAAACACCGCTAGGTAGAGACTTTGCATGCAACGTCTTTACATATGAACCCGCTTGCTGGTATTCGTTTACAAGAGTTGCAACCTCTCCTCCTAACAAATCAAATACTTTCAACGAAACTAAAGTCCCTCCTTTGGAGGGATTTAGGGAGGCTGGTATTGTATATTTTATTGTTGTTTCCGGATTAAACGGATTTGGATAATTCTGCTCAAGTCTAAATTCACTTGGTATTGAATTATCCGTATAAACATCAGTTATAATGTTTGAAAGACATTCATCAAAATATATTCTGCCGGACAAACTTCCATTGCCGCTTTGCGTAACACTTATACTTTTAAATTGTATAGAGCCTGTTCCAGGAATTTGATTGAGCGGGATTTTTTTCAATTTCCAGCCCGTCCAATTAAGCGTATCTATCTTAACCTTTTCTATGGTAGAGTTTTCTCTAATAAATCTATATTCGAGTGTATTGCCGCTCGCATCTCCAAAAACCCAAACACCAAATTCCGCAGCCGAGCTGTTGCCTAGCGGAATCGGAATAAATTTAGCAATTTCTATTTCGCCATCTTTACCGGAGAAAGTGTATTCAAGTCTTCCGGAAAAACTGCCGCTTTTTGGTTTTGTGTTTAGAATTGAAAAACTAGTCAGACTTGTATTAATTCCTTTCGTATTCGGCGAAGATGCCGGCGCTTGCCAAACATTATCATTTTCAAAACCCTCAAGAATATTTCCGGTGAATGTGTAGTTCTTTTCGGTTCTGTATTCTACTGTATAAGTTGTAGGAGAATAAACAAATTCAACATCGCCAATTCCTTCTTTAACAACAACTTTGTATAACGAATTTGGTGTGAGCGGAGTCTTAGGTTCAAACTCAATAATTCCTTGACTATACTTTGCCTGGTTAACTGTTAACGGAACTGAAGCTCCTAAGCTATCTGTAAAGAATATTTTTTGAGCAAGTGTTACAGCGTTTATTCCCTTCTCGAAAGCAATTCTCACCAAAACAGTTTTTGAAATATCCGTTGCGCCGTTCTTTGGATAGATAGAAACCAAATTTAGTTTTGATCTAGTGGTGAAAGAAAAAGATTTTTCTTTTTCGAGGTAAAACCCAAAATGAGTTTTAGCCGCCGTAGAAACTTTTACAGTGTAACGTCCGCCCGGCACATAACATTTTGATGGAGTGAATGTTAGTTTCTTAAAATCAGTATCCCACTTAAAGCTACCATCAACAGCCGGAGAAATGGAAACCGCGTTCTGAGTTTCCGCCGCATTCATTCTAATATCGAAATCAATTACAACCGGAGCTACGTTGCTGACTTCATTAACACTATCAGCCGGAGAATAATTAACTACTTTCGGCGGCTCAAGAATTGGGTTCAAAGTCATAAGTCTATCAGAGAAAACAGATTCGTTTGCTTTCACTATTACTGTAGCCGTATCCGGTCTCATCCTATCTACTTCAACAATAACTTTATAATTACCGGGAGTAACGCCATCAAACATATAATACCCGTTGTTATAGCCGTCTCCGGTGTATGTTTTTCCGCCAGGCTCTAGTTTAACTTTTACATTGTTTATTGGCTTGTATCGGTCATTTGTGCTGCTTATTGGATTATAGGTTGTAGGAACAGTTTCCAACATGTCTCTAACTATTCCGGCTACAATTCCTTCCGTTAAAATCCCACCATTAAAGTATTGCAAAAACGAGCGCGCAATTGCCCAGGCTTCATGCTTAAGATAACTTTCACATTTTAAACGCCAGCTCTCCGGAGTATAATCGTGGAAAGAACCTTCCGAAAGTGTGCCAGGCATATTTAATCCTTTAAACACACCAAGATATGCTTGACCTGTACCGTAAAAATCGAAATCCCCGGCTATCATTTTTTTTGTTGTTCGATTTATCTTTAAAATATTTTCTGCTGAGTAGTTTGCCATTATTAAAGAACCGGGGTATGTAGGGGCACTAGTTCTACCTTGAAAAAGTATTAACGTGTAATTAGTTGCTTTATTTTGTGCATTACTATGAATTGAATGAAAGTAATCAACGTTGTTAGAGTTTGCAATTGCAACAATTTGAGAAAGGCTTTCAGGATTGTCTGAAGGAACTTGAGTTGTCCTAGTCATTACAACGGTTGCGCCAAGATTTTCCAGCATTGTCTTTAAGTATAATCCCTTTGCTAGATTTCCTTCGGATTCCCAGAATGCTATTTCAGAAGTGAGTGGAATGTATCTGTCATAAGCTGGATTGTAACCCCTATGCCCGGGATTAATGCAAATTTTATATCCGGCTAATGATTGAGCTTGTAAACTTGATAAACTCAGAAGTGCTAATCCGATAAGTAAAATTATTTTTTTCATGTGATGTTCGGCTATTCGTACTTTAGTTTAATTTTTCTAATCTGTCCGTTATCTGTGTTGTAAAAAATTTCCGAATTTGTAACTTCCCATTTTGGATACATGGAAATATCATCGCTCAGCAATGTTAAGTTGATATACTTTCCGGTCTTCAAATTAGCTATGTAAATTTCGGAAGAAATAAGGTTTACACCGTTATCTAAATCTTTCATGAACAAAATCCAATTTCCATCCGGCGACCAAGAAGGATAATTAGCATAACCAACTTTATTCAGAATTGTTCCTTCAAGGTTAGTAACGTAAGTTCCCTTTCCGGCAAAAGTAAAAAGCAGTTTGGTTTTATCCGGTGATAAAGATGCCCAAATGTAGCTGCCTTCACCAAGAGGCTGAAGAGCCTTCTTAGTATTGTTTTCTGAAAGTACAATTTTAGAATCTTGTATGAATACAACCTTTTCCGGCGCTGCAGATTTTTGCAGCATTGTCTGCTTCATCGTAGAACGTACTTCGGTTTCTTTTACATAATTCTTAAACGCGTTGCTGTTATCTCTGCAAATCTTTAAGTCTCTTACACCTTCTTCCAAAACAGCAGCTTTCTTTGCGGCAACATCATAAGAAAGCAAAGAGGAAAATCTTTTCCCTTTTACGAACTTATCTTCTCTAAAAAGTATCTCGTTGCTTACCGGACTAAAACCCGGTTCGTAACCGGCACCGTTTACATTGGTAATCTTTACGACCTTTCCGGTTGATAAATTTTTAGACCACAATCCCTTATAACTTTCGCTCGAAAACAAAAGTGTTGTTCCATCCGGGCTAACTGCCGGATAATAGAAAGCCCCATCTTTCAAATTAGTTACTGCCGCATCTTCAACAACAGTAACCATTTGTGCAAGCAAAGGAATCGTTGTAATCAAAAAGATTAGTAAAAGCCTTTTCATCTTATCTCCAATTAGCATCAATTATTTATGGGCTTAATTTATTTGTTATTTCCGGGATAAGGAATATCAAACGGAAGTTTATTATTGAGGTGTAAAATCTATAATTCTGAGCAAAAAACTAACTACACAATCGGGTGGTTATAAATTTGGGGAAAATGATAATTTGAATACTATCAATAATGGATAGCCTTCTAAAAGACTTCTTTTAAAAAACAATAAACTAAAATCTCATGAACTTAGTAATTCGGCCTTACAAAAAATCTGATTTGCCGGCACTGTATGAAATTTGCCTTAAAACCGGCGATAGCGGCAAAGACGCGACTAACTTATACAAAGATTCTTTGCTGATTGGTCATTTCTATGCTGCGCCTTACGCGGTTTTTCATCCCGAGCTAACTTTTATTTTAGCGGAGAATGATAAACCGATTGGCTATATTATTGGCACAAATGATTCACAATCTTTCTACCAAATAACTGAAAAGGAGTGGTTTCCTCCGCTAAGAGGAAAATATCCATTGCCAAAAGAAAGTGATAGTTCTCTGGATGCGAGAATCATCCGTTTGATACATAAAGGACACGTTCCAAAACCGGAACTGCTTTCTTATCCGGCGCATCTTCATATTGATATTTTGCCGGAAGGACAGGGCAAAGGAATGGGAAGAAAGCTGATTGAAACATTTTGCAATAAACTTGTTGATCTAAAAGTTCCGGCTTTACATTTGGAAGTAGGAAAACGAAACACAAACGCAATTCAGTTTTATGAAAAGACCGGCTTCAAAGTCATCAATGAATATGAATACTCTATTGCCTTCGGCATAAAGCTGCAATAGAAAAACTTCAAGGAAATATTAATGAGTGATACAAAAAAACTTTTTGATGAAATAAGCGCGTTATCAACCGAACAGCGAAACAAAAATTCGATGAACATTGATAACGAAAGTATAAGCGGCATTTTGAAAATCATAAACAATGAAGACAAAACAATTCCTTTCGCTGTTGAAGAAGAACTTACATACATAGAAAAAGCGGTTGAAGTAATTGTTCACGCGTTAAAAAACGGCGGAAGATTACTTTACTTTGGGGCTGGAACAAGTGGTAGACTCGGAGTAGTTGACGCTTCCGAGTGTCCTCCCACATTCGGCACTCCTTTTGGTTTGATTGTAGGTTACATAGCAGGAGGTAAAGAGGCAATGTTCCGCGCACAGGAAGGTGCCGAAGATAAAGAAGAAAATGGCGCACATGATGTTATTAAAGCCGAAGTGAATAGTAAAGATGTTGTTTGCGGAATTGCTGCAAGCAGAAGAACACCTTATGTAATCGGTGCTATAAAAGAAGCTCACAAACTTGGGGCGAAAACACTCTACGTAACATGTACACCCCGCAGCACATTTAACATAGAGAATGTTGATGTAGCAATCTGTGTTAACGTTGGTCAAGAAGTTATTATGGGCTCTACAAGAATGAAAAGCGGAACAGCACAAAAGTTAGTTCTGAATATGCTTACAACCGCTTCAATGATACGCATGGGTAAGGTTTACGAAAACATGATGATTGATTTGCAGATGACAAACAAAAAATTAGTCGAGCGTTCTAAGAAAATTGTGATGACTATAACCGGCGTTTCTTACGAGGAAGCCCAAAAGTATTTGAATGAAGCCGGTGGGCATGTTAAAACTGCGCTTGTGATGATTCTTGCCAACGTTGATTTAGCTGAAGCAAAAATACGTTTGGATAAGGCGGATGGTTTTGTGCGCAGAGCAATTTCAAATTCATAACTTGGGTTTATAATGAGAAACTTGGTTTCTTTCGTTTGCTTATTTTTAATTTTCGCAGCCGTCGAACTATCCGCACAAAGCAACCTTATTGAAAAACTTCTGAAGGACAATCCGGACAAGTTTGGAGAAGTTCTTTCCAACATAGACAGTTTTGAAGTGCAGATTATTTATACACAAATCAATCGCGACAAAAACAATTTCCCATCATTTAGGACTTACAAGTACCGCGTTAACCCAAAAAACTATTTTTACGCAGCGAGCACTGTTAAACTGCCTACAGCATTAATGGCATTAGAAAAACTGAACAGTCTGAAAATAAAAGGATTGGATAAATACACACCACTAAGAATAGACAGCGCCAGAGCGCCGCAAATAAAAGTAACCGCCGATACATCTTCGGAATCGGGTTTGCCAACGATAGCCAACTACATTAAGAAAATATTTTTAGTAAGCGACAATGATGCTTACTGCCGTTTGTATGAATTTGTTGGACAAAAAGAATTGAACGAAGGACTTCATAAGAAAGGTTACAAGAACGTAAAAATTACAAACCGTTACACCGGTGGATTCAATAGTGAAAGAAACCGTTACACTAATCCTTTTACCTTCTATAACGGTGATAAAATAATTTACTCACAGCCAGAACAATACAATTCCGGGAATTATTCGTTTGATTTGAATGGACTAATTAAAGGGATTGGCTACTGGGATTCGAAAGACAGCCTGATTAATGGACCGTATGATTTTTCTGCGAAGAACTTTGTTTCTCTTGAAAACCTTACAGAAATTCTGAAAACAGTTTTATTCCCTGAAATACGAAAAGCAAAGACGCGCTTTAATCTTACCAAGGATGATTACAGATTTTTGTATAAATATATGTCTATGCTTCCGAAGGAAAGCAAACATCCCGGTTATGATACAACACACTACGATAGCTATGTAAAGTATTTCTTGTTTGGTGATTCGAAGAAACCGATACCCGAGAATTTCAGAATCTTCAACAAAGTTGGTTTAGCCTACGGCTATTTAACCGATATAGCTTACATAGTAGATTTTGAAAACAAGGTAGAGTTCATGCTCTCCGCAACTATTCATGTCAACAAAGATCAAATCTATAACGACGGCATTTATGAGTATGATAAAATCGGTATGCCGTTTCTTTCAAACTTAGGAAAAGTTATTTATGAGTATGACAAAGCCAGACCTAAAAAGTTTTTGCCCAATCTTTCGAAATTCAAGTTTGATTACTGAAATATAGTTTTTGTTAAGGACTTCCAAATACGATTCCATTCAAAAAAATAAACCACAGAGCCGAAGCTCTGTGGTCTCATCAACCACGCATCAGAGGGAAGTCTTCTACGCGGTATATTTAGATATCATTTAGAAATTAGAATTATTATCTCTCTCACGTTGTGGAATTGGAAATTGCTTCCATGATTCCGCTGTCAAATGCCATTTGCCAAATCTATGCTGATCAATCAATCTTGTACCCTGGCAGAAAAGTTCTTTATCTCTTTCTGCATAAAGTACATCCAAATTGACTGTAGCTAAGTTTGCAATTCCATAAGATGCTCTTACCTCATTAACTAATGCCAAGGCGTTTCCGGAACCTTGTCCTCTAAGAGAAGCTTCCGCAAGCATTAGATTGTTCTCTTTCCAAGTAAGAAATACGTAAGCGCTACTTTTATCAGGATACTTATTTTGGTAGTAGTGAGTAGCACCACCAAAAGTAAATTCTTTAACAGCAATTCTTGCCGCTTCCTTCGGGTCAGCTTTTACGTATGCGCCAAATCTATCTGCAACGTGAATTTGTTTACGACCATTTCCGGCAAATCCCCAGAAATAAGTTTGGCTCGCATCATGATTCAACGCTGTAAAATCCGCATCATTTTTCTGCATTCCTTTTGCAGCATAAGTGTTCACATTAGCATAGTCTCCCTTTGCGAGATAGATTTTGGCAATAAATGAATTTACCACCTTAATCATGTATGCATCAGTAGTATATGTTAAAGAACTCTTTGCAAGATTAAGTGCATCATCAAGCAGTGTTGCTGCCGGAATAAATGGACCTGCATTAATAGAAGCGCCCGGTTCAGTTTTAGTTAGCGCGAATGTTGTTCCAAGGTAGAAGCGAGCTATCGAACCATAAAACGTGGCAGTAAATAAAGCTTCATTTTTTAGAGCAGCATTAGTGAATGTAATTTGACCAACACGAACAGCAAGTGTATCAGCCATAAATCGCAATGAATGGAGTGAATTCCATGTTCCCGCTATCGAATTGTTATTTAAAGCAATAACCCCGGTATTGATTTCTTCAAACTGCGGGAAAGAAGCATCCGGATTTTGGTTGCTGTATTCTAACGCATCCGATAATAAATCCGACTGGCATCCGATCTGTGATGAGATTACAGAGAATCCTTGTTTAACACCAGTTATTTGAAATCTAACTTGTCCTTCGGCAGTAAGTCTTGCATCTTCCACTTGATCAATCAAAGGATCAACTTCATTGATATAATCATCGCAGCCGGAGAAAAGTCCCAACATAATAACGATGCTCAATAAAAATATATTTCTTTTCATATGGTTATTCCTCCTTTAGAAACCTAAACGCAGCCAGAAGTTGAAAGTTCTTGGCGTTGGTAATGTTAAGAATTCTTGTCCTATGGCTAAATTCTGTCTTGCACCGGAAAAGTTTACACCGGGATCTCCATCTTTGTATTCTGAGAATGTTGCCAGATTTCTGACAGACACACCAGCCGTTACACTTTTTATATATGAATTAAGCGATAGATCGCCAAACAATTCAGTGAAGTCGTAGCTAAAGCTTACTTCCCTAATAATTAGATAGCTGGCATCTTCAATAAAATTAGCTTCATACAAACCGTCAACTTTCATGTACTCTTCAGCAACTCTTTTGTACTCATCAGTTCCGGGCGTTAATGCAACAACACCGGCCGGAGCTGCACCAGGATATGCTGCAGATAAACCTAACAATGCTCTATATCTATTCACTTCCGCAACGCCGCCCAATCTAGAAGCAAATTGTTTTGACCCGTTGCTGATCTTATTGTTAAGACCCCATTCGGCGAATGCATACAAGTTAAAGTTCTTGAAGAATTTGAAATTGACAGTAAAAGATCCGGAGTGATCCGGTATTGGTGAACCTAAATCTCTTCTTTCTGTTGAAAGAGTTGCGCCGATATATTTTCCGGTAGTTGAACTATAGATTGGTGCAACCGGAACGAAAGCATAGAATCTGCTCTTCGAATAACCTACAGCGTGAGCATTAGGTGTATTGATGATATCACCGGTTCCGCCTAAATCTTCAATCTTATTGGTTTGATAATTCCATATCAACGATAAATCCAGGTTGAATTCATTTCCTCTGATAGGAGAATACTGCAACAAAGATTCAAAACCGGAGCCGGTTACTTTACCCAAGTTATATGGTTGAGCAAGTGAACCGGTTGATACTTGCAATTTTCCGGTTGATCCGGCTAATACTCTGTTAACAATTGATTTTTCAGCGACTGTGTTATAGTAAGTTAATTCCAATGATACATTTTTGAATAACTCTGCGTCAAAGCCAACTTCAATTTCTTTTACACGCTCCGGTTCAATCTTATCATTTCCAATTACTGCAATAGCTGCACCGGCGCCATATCCGCCTACTTGTGCGTCCCACAAAAGCGGAATACCATCTGTTATTCCAGGCAGCACACCACCTTCTCCATAAGCAGCACGCAGCTTTAACAAATTAACAAAGCTTGGCAAGAAATCGAATTTATCAAGACGAACCGCGAAGCTTGCTTTTGGATAAGTGATTGATGGCGCGTTATCGCCAATTGAAGTAGCGTAATCTTTACGAAGACCCAACGTTAAAAAGTATTGATCTAGATAACTGATTGAATGTTCTGTAAAAATTCCTCCTTCGCGGGCATGTAAGAATTGCTCTGCCCAGGTTGTTACCGTTCCGCCCGATCCCAAATCTGTAATCAATGTTGAGTTAAAATCTTCAACCGTAACATTGTTGCCTTGTAAGTATCTATTAAAGAATTGAGCGCCAATTACTGAGCGGAATTTGAAATCGCTGAAGTCGTAATTATAAGCCGCGTTAAATTCCATATTCTGATTTGTGTTTCTTCTATCATATAATGCTTTTTGTCCATCCGCTACTAATGCATTATATCCGATTGGATAAAATCTATTCTCTCTGTAGTTCATATTATCAACACCAAGCGTTGCGTTGATTTCAAGATTTTCAATCGGCGTATAATTTGCAGAGATAGAACCGATAAACTGATTTGTTGTCCCTTCCAAGTAAGCTTGGTCAAGCATAACACGCGATGTCCAGGTAAATGGTTTGTAACGTAGAAGCATATTGCCCAACCAGCCATAGATTGAGTTGTCGTTGTTCGGTCTAAACACTTTGTTGTTGTTATAGTAAGCATTGAGCTTAATGTTCAGATTATTATAAGGATTGGCAACAAGATTAATTCTAGTTGAAGTTCTTTCCTGCCGGTTAGTTGCCAAGATTCCATCTTCAATTCTGTTTTCTAAGCTGGCGTAATATCTCACTTCGGAGTTTCCGCCGACTATGTTTAAGAAATGCTCGCGGATTGGTCCCTTTCTGAAATTCTTATTTGCAGTATCTGCAGTAACATAAACATCAGAATCATACTTCCTCTGTTGTTCGTTGTATCCGTAATTGAATTTGTATTCTACCGATAAACCTTTTCTTGCCGCAGCAGAAATCTTACCGGTTTTTGTTGTAATAAGTACAACACCGTTGGCTCCGTTTGTACCGTACATAGCCGCAGCGGCTGGACCCTTTAAGAATTCAATCTTGTCAATATCATTAGCATTTAATCCGGAAAGCGTATTATTTAACTGACCGCCGGCTGCTAAACCAATTTCAGTATTTTCAACTCTAACACCATCAATATACATTGTTGGCTGTCCGGTGCCGTTCAAACCGCCGCCGCCTCTAACATTAAATCTCCAGCCGCCGCCAACGTTACCTGAAGAGTTAGTCATTTGAACACCGGAAACTTTACCGGCAACAATTTGTGAGATTCCGTTATAGGAGTTGATCGTTTGTAAATCAGCTGCATTAATTCTGGCAACCGAAACTTCTGCTACAGACTTAGAAGTCTTCGACGCAATGCCGGTAACAACTATTTCTTCATTCTGGAATACGTCTTCTTCCAACGAAAAATTTTGAACGATTTCCGAACCATTTAAAATAATTCTTGCTACACCCTTTTTGTAATTGATGAATGATGCTGTTAATTCTGTTTCATGTCCCTTTGCTAAACTTAAGGGAACATCAAATGAGTATTCTCCCTCCACATCGGCTGCGGCTCCAAGTCCCGTAGATTTTAGGACTACACTTGCACCGATTAACGGTTCACCATTTTGATCCGTTACCTTTCCTCGTATCTTAAAAGTAGATTGCCCGAAGACAAAACTATTTGATAGAGTAAAGAGCAATAGAAAAAGTAAGATTCGCTTCATACACTTCTCTCTGTTTAGTTGATGAAATTGCAATTGAAAAGTTTGTTAGTTTGTAATTCACGTTTGAATTTCACAATCAAAATAAATTTGCTGATTACTTCTTAAAACGTTTCTTGTTCAAGAGGTCAACTGATATGATGAACGGTTAAAGTGAATTATCAGCAAAAATATTTTTGGATTAAGTTCTTTCACGCGGCAAGGATTTCCCAATCTCACGCATCGAATAAAGATTGATTAAAGCAACAATAATTAGAATAGCTCCGCTGATTGAGATTATTCCGAATAGCTCTTTAGCAGCTTTAACTGATATTGATGTTGTAAACATGATGTCAAACTGATAAAGGAAAACCAAGATAGCCCCAATAAGAAGGAAAATTATATTGTACACTTTGCTCATGAATTACCCTCGGATTTTGGAATAATATACTTTGTAGGACGGGTAAAGGCGAGAATTGTTCGGTGTAGAAAACAAACCCCGCATATTCATGTTTTTTGAAGAAATGAAAAAAGATAGGAATCCAGCCGTTCATCATTTCTAATGACCGCTTATCAATCTTCAATTAATTTTTACAATAGATTTACGATATTAACGACGGTTTATGGAAAAATTTTATATGAACACTAGTTACATAAATATGTGGTTGAAAAAGCATATAGACAAACACGATTACCCGCCGTTTCATTTAGTTAACGCTGCCGGCTGGTTTTTGATTCTTCTGGCAGATACTTTTATTGTTAGTCCAGACTTGTTGCTAAACGACATTTCTTTATTGGCAGTCAATTCTCTTCAGTGGTTTAGCGGTTATTTAATTTCTTTGTATATCCGCATTATTTATATCAAGTATAATTATTCAACGCAAAGCATTTATAAAGTTGTTTCCTTTGTTTTAATCATAAGCTTGCTGGCTTCTGTATTGCTATTCTTTGTCGTTCATCTAATTGGTCTTCCGTACAACTTTAAACGGATAGACAAATATCTGGACTATGTTTTTACAATTAGGGCTGTGGCAAATAATTTAACCAGATACTTACCCTTGTTAACAACCTGGAGTTTGCTCTACTTTGGAATTAAGTTTTGGATAGATTTACAAACAACGCGCAGCCGCGCAGAGAAATCCGATTTATTAGCACAGAGCGCCCAATTACAGATGCTGCGGTATCAAATCAATCCTCACTTTCTTTTTAATTCTTTCAGTTCGCTACGTGCGTTAATCAGAACAAATAGCGCCAAGGCGGAAGAAATGTTAAACCAGCTTTCCGACTTTTACCGCTATACTTTAATCACACGCAATTCTACCTTCGTCCCACTAAAAGAAGAGATTGAAGCAATAATGCATTATGCTTCTATTGAGAAAATAAGGTTTGACGAAAAAATAGAATTCAACTTTGCTATTCCTAACTCTACAAAAGATTTTCCGGTACCTACATTTATTCTGCACCCGCTTATTGAAAATGCAGTTAAATATGGAATGTCATCAAGCTCGCTGCCATTAATCATAAATATTAAAGCTGCTATTGTAAATGATTGGTTAACAATACTTGTTGAGAATTCCGGCTCTTGGATTAATGATGCGAAAACTGATCAACAAATTGGTACTGGTACTGGAATAAGTAACCTTATCAATCGGTTAGAAAGTACTTATGCCGGTAATTATAGTTTTAATACTTTCGAAGAAAACGGAATTGTGAAAGCAGAATTAAAACTTAGAAGAGGCTAATATGAACAAGAGCTTAAAATGTATGATAGTTGATGATGAAAAACTTGCACGGGAAGATTTGAAATCCGTGCTTAGAGAATTTGACAACATAGAAATAGTTGGCGAAGCTGATAGCGCTGATAGCGCGGCTAACTTACTAAAAACAATTGAGCCGGATATACTTTTCTTAGATATTCAAATGCCGGGCAAAACCGGTTTCGATCTGCTTGCCGAAGTACAAACAAGCGCAAAAATTATTTTCGTAACAGCTTATGATGAGTACGCCATAAAAGCTTTTGAAGTTAGCGCGCAAGATTATCTGCTAAAGCCGGTCAGCAAATCAAGAATTGAATTAGCCCTTGATCATTTGGGAACCAGTGAAGAGAACAAAAGTATTCAACTAAACCAGCTTGATTATAACGATACGATATTCGTTATGATAAATAACAGCTATCAGTTCTTAAAAATTAGTACCATCATAAAAATTATTGCAGCCGGCAATTATTCCGAAGTTTATACAAATGGAAAACAAAAGGGGCTTGTTCTAAAATCTCTTAGAGAATGGGAAAACCGTTTGCCTAACAATCAATTTGTAAGAGTTCATAGAAACTCAGTAATCAATCTCGAGTTTGTTGAAAAAATTGAAGATTGGTTTAACTATTCATACAAAATTCATCTAAAAGGAATTGAAGGCACAGTAATTATGAGCAGACGCTATGCTTTGAAACTAAAAGACAAATTAGCATAACAGTGTTTTGATTTTTCACTGGGATATTAATCCACTTAAAACTTCTACAAGCCTTCCATCAATTCCGACTCGTAAATTCACAATTCATAAACGAAATTTGCACCACTCTTTGTAGATGAAGAGCTTGATTAAATTAATCTTTATTCCTTAAGAGGGCTAATATATGGGTACTGGGTCCCATAACTTGAAAAGTTTTAGCCTATCTATCCTCTCTGAAGTCCTCCCCCTTCAGAGAGGTTTTTTCGAAATGTGTTGAAAGGTTTATTCTAATGACAGAAGGTAAAACATATATCGCGAATAAATTGTCTTAAGAATTGTAACCGGCAATTAAGCCGTAGTAGTTCTTATTTAAAAGAGGTGCAATTATGAAGAACCTATTGAAATTTCTTGCGATCTGGGTTTTTGTATTGCTCGCCTTCTCTACAGTAACAAA
This sequence comes from Stygiobacter sp. RIFOXYC2_FULL_38_25, assembly GCA_001803165.1. Classification (GTDB taxonomy): domain Bacteria; phylum Bacteroidota; class Ignavibacteria; order Ignavibacteriales; family Melioribacteraceae; genus Stygiobacter. Next base: position 79,746 of record MHAZ01000019.1, read on the forward strand.
CGCACAGTTCTATCACGTTTCGGAAGAATTAATCTCACACAAAGTTGTTCACACAAATCCTATTGATGGACTGAATTCCGATAACCCTTTGATCCGTTTTGATTCCGCCTACATTTTAGGTGAGCTAAAAGAATCGAAAGCTGATATTGCATTAATGAAAGCCTTGCGGGAAGATGAAGATTATTCTGTAAGGATTGTTTCCGCTCTTTCATTGATCAAAATCGGCAGCCCGGTTGGAGTTAATCTTGTTAAACGCATTTCGGAACTGAGCGATTGTCCAAAGACGTGTAAGATTCTTGGCAAGTTTTATAATTCCTATGCCCGTCATAAAGAATTGCCAAATAAGGAACTCACGGATTTCCAAATTGCGGCATTGATTTTTGACAGGTGAGCATTTTATGAGAAGGGATCTGAGGGGGTTCCCTTTTAAGCACCCGGGAACCCTCGTTAAATTGATTCAAGAGGCGAATCGAATAGAGATTTATTTTTCAGAAACCGACCGAAATACTTAATCCAAAATTCACAAAAGAATCATTCGTAAGATTTTTAATCTCCTGATCTGTCAGCAGATAGCTCTCTGCAAACGGCTTAACGCAAATCTCCTCATTTAAGAAATAACTTAAAGAAGCAGAAGCAAAAAAGTAATTCACTGCACTTTTTCCAATTCCTACATAGTACAGATTAAACTTTTCTGTCCCCCAGCCAAAGCCGGCACTTGTATTAAGAATCAGCTTTTCGTTCAGTTCTTTTTCAAAACTAATACAGTGATCACCAAACAAATATGGAATTCCAAGTTTTATATCTCTCGAAAGTATTGAGCTGATTGTAAAGGCGCCCATATTGTAATCACAGGCTAAAGACAACTCTAGTGCCGAATCCTCATCTTTATCAGGATAAGTATATAATTGCAGAAATGGTGAAAGAGTTAAATCTCCAAATTCAAAAGAGTACTGCAACAAAAAATCCAATTCATGGTTTTTTGCAAAGCCATCTTCTTCAACAGCAGCAATGTTTCCCCAGAGTTGCAAAGTCCAGTTCTTATATTCAACACCCAGTGTTGGTTGAATTACTAATCCTTGATCGTAAAGTATTCCCCTCCAAGCATATTTGTTAGCAACTACAGTTTCCAAACTAAATGAGGGAGTTGATTTGGTTTCAATTTCAGATTGAGCAAAAGCATTTAATCCAAACAGCATTATCCAGATTAACAACAAGTAGAATTTCTTATCCATTCTAAACTCCGCTTTATTTCAAGGATTTTGTAAGAGCAATTGATGAGCTTAAATACTGACCTTTCTTCTAACTCCAGAACACTTCTATTTTTAAAAAATCAGCTTTAGGATTTCCATTCGTTAGTACATTAACGCCGCGATTAGTTTGACAGCCTTTTAGAAAGGCTAACGTACAATCTCCCATACGTTTGTTTATCTTGAAACGTTCCCTCATAACTTGCAGTGAAGAACAGTGAACTGAGTATTCTCCAAGACAGATCAACGTTTCCGATTTGCTGGAAAAAGTTTGTTGTGCCGGATGCAAATTTATATTCTACACGTTTGTAACCAGTAGTCAAATTCACCCATCCATTAAATAAATCTTTGGCTAGTGATGCACCATAATAATTTCCGGTTACATAACCGGATTCTATTCTATTATAGTTTATGTAAAGAGTAGATGAGAACAGAGGCGTCTGGATATAGCTAAAATTAACTCCATAATTTTTTGATGGGCGCGGATCATCTTTACTGAAACGGTAACCGTAATTAACACCTAACCAAATATAATTCAGAGGACGCACATTCACTCTTGCAGTAAAACCTTGCCGGGTTGCAGATTCCAAAATACTATCGGCAAATGTTTTGAATGTTTCATAATAGATTACATTTTTGCGTGCATCGTAAGAAGCGCTAAAACCAATCCAGCTACTTGGATTATACGAGCACATTGCAAAAAGGCTTGTCATGTCAAAAATGTTTTTGTCAACCCCCTTTTGCCGTTTGTAAAGATCAAACTCGGAAGAAACAAAAAAGCCCAAGCTCTGAGATAAATTGTTAGTATGCTGCAAGTATAGAAATCTTCTATCCGTTTTGAAATTGTTTGTTTGGTTAAAAACTCCAAGTGTGTTCTGCATAGAAACTGTGCCCAATGTGTCGCTTCTGAAAACGTAACCTCCATATTCAAACATTTTGAGGTCGTAACCGTAATCAGTAAAACTAGGATGAGAGCCGGCAATAATTCCAACTACAAATTTCTTAAATGAAGTTTCAAACTGAATTCCGTCTATTGCACCAAGGCTGGATGTTTTGAAATTTATTTTTCTACCAAGTGTTAGTTTTGTAACCGGACTGAACTCATACCGGAGAGCTAAATCATAAACTTTAAGTGCGTTACCAATATTGTTCTTTACTTCATTCCATCTGTCTGCTCTATAAGAAAAGTTAATGTATGAAGATAAGAATAATGGAGACCGCGCTACTGTGTCTGCATCAAATGAAAAGTTTAACCGCCAGTGCTGAAAATCGGCAGAACTTGGACCATTAGATTTATTCGAATATGATGAAACAGAAATATTTCCGTTTAGCCGCATAAATGGTAAAGGTGTAATCTTCACCGGCTCAACCAAAGACGGAGTTAAGTTTGGCTCCGTCTGTGTAATCTTTTTCTCTGAGATTTTTTCTTCGCTTGGCGGAATTACTTTTTTAACTAACGCGATTACCGCATCTTCAACTTTGAATTGATAGTTTGTAACCGATAGACCCGAACACGAATTGGATGAGACATACTGAACAACAATTGCCGGCTTAAATTTGCCGTTATCTGCTATATATAAAGTATCGTTCTTGTTAATACCGTTGGTGCTTTCGAACCGGACATAAATATTTTGCGAAGTAACAAAAGAAATCCTGCCGGTTCTTTGTTCAAAAGATTTATCCTGAGCGTTTACAAATTGTGCTATAAATAATAGTGCTGCAAAAACTAATTTATTCATTTTTAACTTTTTCCATTTGGATGACAATTATAACATGCCGTTGACTGGTAGAGATATCCGCTCTTACCCTGATGTTCTTTGTCCATATCAGTCTTATTGTGTTCATGGCAGTTGATACATTCAAAAACTTTGTAATTACTTTGATTGGTATGACAATCAGTACATAGCGACCATTCGCCTCTATGTTCTCCGGAGTAAATCGGGAAATATTGCCCGTCATGATTAAACGTTGACGGCTTCCAAACATTCTGTGTGTGACATTGTTCGCAAGCCAGCGGGAACTTGGCTGTTGCATGATTAGGATTAGTAACCTGATTATATTGAGTTAAATGGCAGCTAACGCAACCGGAATGCTTAGTATTGTAATTACCGGCATGGCAGTTTGAGCATTGGTTTGCAATTTGTAAATGCGCGCCAAGAATTTGATAATAATTATTATGAATTGGGAACGTTGCCGGCTTCCAACCTGGATTGGTAGTATGGCATTGTTCGCAAGTAACAGGAATATTTATTAAAGCATGATTCGGGTTAGTCGTGCTTTGATATTTTGTAGTATGACAGCTTGAACAAGCTGTTGGCGTTCCTTTGAATGTTGTAGTATGACAGCTAGCGCATGTAACGGAAATGTGCGCACCTGTTAATGGGAACGCTGTTGTTGAGTGATTAAACACAGCTCCTTGCCATGTTGTTGTTGTATGGCAAACCTTGCAATCAGTCGGATATGATTTAGCAACGTGTTCCGGTGCAGAAGTATATTTTGCCTGATGGCATGAATAACAATCGGTTGGTGTTCCAACATATCCTTTTGAGTGACAGCTATTACATATTACACTAACATGAGCACCTGTTAACGGGAATTTTGTAGTTGCATGATTAAATGTAACACTCTTCCAATCAGTTGTATTATGGCACTGTTCACAAGTTTGGGGATAGCCCTGAGCAACATGGTTGGGCGCTGCTGTAAACTTTGCTTGATGACATGAATAACATGTTGTCGGTGTTCCGGTTAGCGTTGTTGTATGGCACGAATTGCACTTAACAGTTGTGTGAGAACCCAGCAACGGAAACTTTGTTGTGCTGTGATTAAAATTGATTGTTTTCCAATCCACGGGCGTATGGCACTGTTTGCAATCCTGCGAATAATTCTGAGCAGTATGATTTGGTGCCGCTGTAAAGTTAGCTTGATGACAAGATACGCACTCTGTCGGTGTTCCGGCAAAAACGGTTGTATGGCAACTGTTACATTTCACAGTTGTGTGAGAACCCAGCAACGGAAATTTTGTAGCAGCATGATTAAATGTTACACTTGACCAATTAGTTGTGTTGTGGCATTGCTCGCATGTTTGCGGATAACCCTTTGCAACATGTTCTGGTGCGGAACTGTATTTCGCTTGATGACATGAGTAACAAGTTGTCGGCGTTCCGGTTAGCGTTGTTGTATGGCATAAACCACACTTCACAGTAGTATGCGAACCCAGCAACGGAAACTTTGTCGTGCTGTGATTGAAGTTTATTGTTTTCCAATCCACAGGTGTATGGCACTGCTTGCAATCTTGCGGATAATTCTGAGCAGTATGATTTGGTGCCGCTGTAAAGTTAGCTTGATGACAAGATACGCACTCAGTCGGTGTTCCGGCAAAAACGGTTGTATGGCAACTATTACATTTCACAGTTGTATGAGAACCCAGCAACGGAAATTTTGTAGCAGCATGATTAAATGTTACACTTGACCAATTAGTTGTGCTGTGGCATTGTTCACATGTCTGGGGATAAGCCTTAGCAACATGTTCCGGTGCGGACGTGTATTTTGCCTGATGGCACGAGTAGCAGTCAGTTGGTGTTCCAACATATCCTTTTGAGTGACAACTATTGCAAGTTACGCTAACATGCGAGCCGGTTAACGGGAATTTTGTAGTAGCGTGATTAAATGTAACAGTCTTCCAATCTGTTGTGTTATGGCACTGTTCACAAGTTTGAGGATAACCTTGCGATACGTGATTTGGTGCGGAAGTAAATTTTGCTTGATGACACGAATAACAAGTTGTTGGCGTGCCGGTCAATGTTGTTGTATGGCATGAACCACATTTCACAGTAGTATGCGAACCCAGCAACGGAAACTTTGTCGTGCTGTGATTGAAGTTTATCGTTTTCCAATCTACCGGCGTATGGCACTGCTTACAATCTTGAGGATAATTCTGCGAAGTATGATTTGGCGCCGCCGTAAAGTTAGCTTGATGACACGATACACACTCAGTCGGAGTGCCGGCAAATCCTGATGTATGACAACTGCTGCACTTCACTGTTGTGTGCGAGCCAAGCAACGGAAACTTTGTCGTTGCATGATTAAATGTTACACTTGCCCAATTAGTTGTGCTATGGCATTGTTCGCATGTCTGGGGATAAGCTTTAGCAACATGTTCCGGTGCGGACGTGTATTTTGCCTGATGGCAAGAATAGCAATCTGTTGGTGTTCCTACATATCCTTTTGAGTGACAACTGTTGCATGTTACACTTACGTGAGAGCCGGTTAATGGAAACTTTGTTGTAGCGTGATTGAATGTAACACTCTTCCAATCTGTTGTGTTATGGCACTGTTCACAAATTTGAGGATATCCTTGCGATACGTGATTTGGTGCGGATGCAAACTTTGCTTGATGACATGAGTAACAAGTTGTTGGCGTGCCGGTTAGTGTTGTTGTATGGCACGAATTGCACTTAACAGTTGTGTGAGAACCAAGTAGAGGAAATCTCGTCGTGCTGTGATTGAAGTTTATTGTCTTCCAATCCACCGGCGTATGGCACTGCTTGCAATCCTGCGGATAATTTTGCGAAGAATGATTTGGTGCCGCCGCAAACTTAGCTTGATGACACGATACACATTCTGTCGGCGTTCCGGCATAAGTAGTTTGATGGCATTGCGTACACGGAACCGTCGTGTGTGCACCAATCAATGGGAATTTTGTTAACGAGTGATTTATCCCGCCCTGCTTTGTACCGGATGGATGGCAAGCATAACAAGCCCTGCTTTGATAAGCATAACCGTTCACTCCTTGATGCTCTTTATCCATATCGCTCTTATTGTGCTCATGGCAGTTGGTGCATTCAAATGTCTTATAATTTGTTTGGTCCAAATGGCAATCGGAACAATTACTCCACTCCCCTTTATGCTCACCGGAATAAATTGGAAAATATTTTCCGTCATGATCAAAGGTTGCCGGCTTCCAAGCCGTCTGCGAATGGCAGCTTGCACAGTCGGTTGAAAACTGAGCACCTTTATGATTTGGATTTATAGCTGAATCATACTTTTGCTGATGGCAGCTTACACACTGCCTTGCTGTTTGATTGTAACCGGTTGCATGGCATTTACTGCAATCATTTCTAATTGTGTTATGAGCGCCAACCAAAGGATATTTTAAATCATGGTTAGCAAACGTAGCCGGCTTCCATCCGCCTACACTAATTGAGTGACACTGTTTACAATCTTTCGCAAAATTCAATACTACATGGTTTGGAGATGTGGTGGATTCATATTTCTTTTGATGGCATGAATAGCAATCCTGAGAAAGACCTTTGTAGCTTCCTTTTGTGTGACAAGAAAAACAATCTGAAATATTATGCGCGCCTGATAAAGGGAAGAAATCATGAATAATGGAAGTTGCCGACCAGCTTGCAGCAGTAAAATTATGGCATTGCTGGCAATCTGTTGAGAAATTTGCTTGTATATGATTAGGGTCTTTCGTTGCGTTATAGTTTGCAATATGGCAATCGTAACATCTTATTCCTATCGGTTCAAATTTTAAACTTGATGCGGCTTTATGGCACTGCCGGCAATCAGCTTTAGCATGGTTACCTAGTAACGGAAATTTTCCAGTGCGGTGAAGATCAGTTATGTTTTCAATTATCCAGGTTTTGTTATTGTGGCATCGAGCGCAATTTTTTCCAACTGTGTTTGTATGAATATCGGTATGGCAATCGGAACAGTTTGCCTTTCCTTTGCTTTCGCTGAAAACCAAACTGCTATGGCATGTTCTGCACTGTACTGTTTGATGCTGACCTTTTAGCTCGAATCCGGTTTCGCTATGATTAAACAAAATTTTAGAAGGTATCACAGTCCATCCATCAACAGTATGGCAATCCTGGCAATCGCGCTTAAACTTATCTCCGTGCGGAGATTGGGCGTTGCAAAGAGAGACTGACAGCAGTAAAATTATTATGAATGACAGAGGGCGCATCTTACCTCTCCAAATTTATATTTTATGTATTTTCCTTTCTCATCAACCACTTGTTTATGGCAGCGGTTACAGCTTACTTTAGAATGTGCCCCATCTAATGGAAAGGATGTTTTATTATGATCGAATAATTCCGGCTTCCAGTTATTAAATTGATGACAGCTCCGGCATAATTCAATACCATTTTTTGTGAACTGACCGGCATGAACATCATTATGGCATTCAAGGCATTCCGTTTTTCGCTTGAAACTAATTATTAACCTATTTCCAATTTCATTACGGACATGGCATTTATTACAACTTTGCTTTTGATGATTTCCGAGCAATAAAAATTTCGTCGTATTGTGATCAAAAGTTACCGATTTCCACTTCTCGGTTGTGTGACATGATTCGCATGTTTTTCCCGTAAGAAGTTTTTGCGGAATTGAGCCGCCGTGAATGTCTTTATGACAGTCGGTACATTCTCTTTTTTCAATTTTGAAATTCCACTTTTCAGTTTTTTTATGACAGCTCTGACATGGAATAGCAAGATGAGCTCCGGTAAGAATGAAGTTGGATTTTATATGCCTCTCAATTGTATAAGAAGTGGAATTGAATCCGTCTATGGAATGACAAACCGCGCAATCGGCTTGAGTTCCGTTTTTGGTAAATTCTCCTTGATGATAATCCGAATGACAGTTAATACACTTTTCAAATTTTGGTTTGGTATTCAATCCATTTTTATGACAGGCTTTGCAATCAACATTGGTATGCTTTCCGAGCAAAGGATAATTTGTTTTGGCATGGTCAAAGTTGGTTAAGTTTTTTATGGTATGAAATGATTCGGTTACGTGACAAGAGCTGCACTTATCTCCAAACTTTCCTTTATGGAAATCTTGATGGCACGAAGTGCATGATGAAAACTCCACTCCTTTGAACTTCTGGAATCTCTTTTCATTTCTCGTTTCAACAGCGTGGCATTTAGCGCAGTCAACTCTTTGATGCGCGCCGGTCAAATCAAATTTTGCCGAATTATGCTTAAACTTTGAAGCCGGGCGGAAAGAATCACCCTCATGACAATTTTGGCAAGCGTTGCCCAAACTTCCTTGATGTGAATCTTGATGGCAAGAAACGCATGTTGCCTTTAATCCTAAAAATGTTCCTTTATTTTTTTTGTATTTCGCATCCGACATTAAATCCGGCGTGTGGCATTTGAAGCAATCTGTTTGAGCATGTTTTCCGGTGAGTTGAAAACTTGTTTTGGAGTGATCAAAGGTTTTGGGATTGAAATTAACTATTCTAAATTTTCTGCCGTGATGTTCACTGTGGCATTTGATGCAGCTTTTACTTCTAACATCGGAACTTGAGTGGAATCCTTTATTCTCTTTCTGTAACTGTGATATTTCGGTGTGGCATGCAAGACATTCGTTATTGCGAACCTGTCCGCCGATGTTATGGCATTTGGTACAGTTGCTCATTCCCTCTAAATTGGAATGCGCAGTTGACAAATCTCCCGGCGAGATTTGTGCGGATAATTTTGCGCACATAAATACCGAGAAAAGTATTACAGTTATTAGTCTTGATGTTTTAATACCGCCTCTCCGTATTTTTTGGTTATTCTAATTCCAGCTTTGGAGAGAAACTCATTTGGAAGCTCTCCTCCGGCAAAAATGTAAACCAAATCGTTTTTAATTTCTTTCTCTACTGTTACACCGTTCTGCTCGAACATAATTTTTACGGTCTTTTCTGATATCTTAACAATATTGGACTTGAACATGACATTTATTGTTTTCTCTTCAACGGCTTTCTTAATATTCTCAAAATTTTTCGGTTTGATTCTTGAAAAAGAATCTCCTCTGTACGAAAGTGTGATAGTATTATTTCCTTCGATCAAAGCTAATGCGGTCTCAATAGCAGAATCTCCGCCGCCAACTACAAGTACATCTTGATTGTTAACAAATTCCGGCTCGATTAATCTGTAAGAAACTTTTTCCAGTTCTTCTCCTTCAACACCTAATTTTCTTGGTGAACCGCGGCGCCCAATAGCTAGAAGAACAGAGTTGGTTGTAATTGTTTTCTTATTTGTCTGAACTACGAAGTGATCTTCGTTCTTTTCAATAGAAATAACACGTTCGTTTTCTTGTATTGTAATATTGTTTTTTGTTAATACTTCATCCCATAAACCAAGTAATTCTGTCTTAGTTATTTCAGTTTTTTTAAACTTTCCATACAACGGCAAATGCATCGGCGCTGTCATAATTATTTTCTTTCTGGGGAACGAATAAACCGTACCACCCAAACTATCTTGCTCAATAGTAATAGCTTTTAATTTGCTCTCTTTAGCGGCAAGCGAAGCAGATATTCCAGCTGGACCAGCGCCTATTATAACAATATCATATTCAGCTTTGGGAGAGCGGGTTAAGCTTTTGCTGATGTTATCTATAGCTTGTTTACCTTGAATAACCGCATTCTTTATAAGACCCATACCGCCAAGTTCACCCGCAATAAAAATTCCTTTTACGTTTGTTTCAAAGTGCGGACTAACATGTGGTAAATCAACACCTCTCTTCTCAGTACCGATTACAAGCGTGATTGCGCCAAGAGGACAAGAATGAAAGCAAGCTCCATGTCCAACACAACGTGATGCATGTATAGTAGCCGCTTTACCTTCTACCATACCAAGAATATCTTTTTCCGGACAAGAAGCCACGCAAGCCGCGCTACCAATGCAAATATCTAAATTAACAACCGGATGCAAAGAAACCGGCTCGTGAAAACCAAGCTCTTTAGCTTTCTCAATTTTTTGTTTTACTGTTTTAGTCTGTTTCTTTCCTCTTCTAAGCTGAAAGTAAATTAAAGACGCCAGCAGCAAAACAATAAATGAGTAGGTAATAATATTTTCTATCAGAACTTCCATTACGGATCCTCTCAGAATATCCAGCGGTAACCAAAGGCTACGGTTACGCCAATATGGATGATCATAATTATGAGCATTATAATTGCAAACGGTAAATGAATAATATGCCAGTAGCGAAACATTTCTTGAACAGAATTGAGCAAACTAATTTTTCGCGATAGTACCAATTTAGATTTACATATGGCAGTAATTTGTTTTATTGATTTCTCCGACAGTTTCTCATTTCTCAATTCAATCTTAAATTCATTAAGCAACTTTTTATTTGCGTTGTGATCTTTAATAGTAAGAGGAATTATTGAAATCAGATTGGGAGACTTATAAACCTTTAACGAGGCAAAGTATTCAAGCTTTCCAATTAATGTATCATTTAGATTGAACTCATTTCTTAATTTTTCGCCGTAAGATTGATTCAAGGTTTTTAATTCATCCATCGAATATTCATTACCTCTAATAGAGCGGGGAATTTGAACATATATAAATCTTCCTATCACTCCGCTAACCGCCACAGCTACCATAGACCAAAAACTTAAAGCAACAATTCCGCCAAACTTAAAAGCCGTATGAAACAAAACCAGCACCGGACCAACGCTGCACAAAAAGATGTGTAGTTCCAGCCAATGTTTGATAGCTCCCAATCTTGAAAAAGATTTTAACCTCTTTCTCATCATATATAGACCTACGCCAACAAGCATCATTAGCGAGCCAATTATTCCCAAACCATGTCCAATAATTCCACTTGGTTTTAGGATAGTGTGAACCGGGTGAAAGAAACGCTCTTCGTAAGGAGTTAAATAATAACTATACCCGGAGTAACCCAAGTAAATAAAGGTAGTTGTACCAATAAGTAAATAAATCCAATGTTGCAGCTTTATCATAACAATCTTTTAATGTGAATGAATTAGTAAAAAATTCTTTAGCGTTTCAGATATTAATAGGAAATAGACAAGTTCTAATCTTGTCCTTAAACTTATTAACACACAAAATGATTTTTAAATTTGGCGGCTGGTCGGTGGTTTCCAGATTATAAAACAGTTCTCTTTGGGAGATATCGAAATTGATTCAGGATCAAAACTAGAGGGAATACATTTATATTTTGTATCAACAACTATTGATTCAAAGCTATGATCAATCTGGTTATAATGCGATATATTCATCGAATTCTGAGCTACTCTTGTTCCTAAATCTTCTTTCAATTCAATGGCATCGTGAAAACAAACTACAAAAAGAAATATGAACAAAATGTACTTTTTCATAGCGCCAATGTAGCTATTTCCACTTATACATTCAAATCACACCAAAAGTCGTATTCAACGCTAAAGAAATATAGAGTGCACAAAACTGCTCTATTCGCTAACGAGAAAGTTAGTAAAGGAGAATCGTTTTTATTCAATTCCGACCTTTTACTGTCTCCCAGTACCGGGAGTCAATAACAAAAATGAAAGCGCTACGTTCCATTCCGACTTGCTGGGAGTGTGAATCACATTTAGAATAAAATTCTCATTCAAAGTTACGCCAGCCTGGAATGACCAGAACGAAGTTTGTTCATCTACAAATTTGCGCTTCTTTGAGTTAAAGACTGGTTCTGTTTCTTCATTATAGAAAAGACCAACAACCGGTTTTGAGAAAATTGAGAATTGCAATTCATTAAAAATCTTGAATGCCTGAACCGCCCTAAACCCAACATGATTAACCGATCCGGGAATCATTTCTATGGCTTGATTTAAATAAACATAAAATAAAGTTATATCGGAATTCCGGTAATCGTCCGTTATGCTCATCAACTGTCCTTGTCTGAGTTCACTGTTCTCTCTTAAGGCTGTACTGCTGATAAACATTCCTTGACTCATACCAATTGCTGCCGGACGAACGAAAAGGTTATTCCCGCCAAAAAATATTCCGCCCAACTGAAAATCGTAGTTGTCCTTATGCTTCCAGAAAAAAATGGCGCTGGGTAAACCATCGGGACGGAATGGAGCCCAACGACCAACGGCAAGCGTTCTTACGTTTTCTTTCTCTTCCGTACTATTAATAAATCCGGCTAATGCAAAAGTATTGAATGGTCCTTCTACTATTCCTGCAAAGCCATACCGCGTATTTAACGTGTTATCAATTTTTCCGCTGCCGACTAAACCAATTACAGAAACTGTACTTAGTGTATACTTACCAACTAAATAATTAGAATTAAGAATTGTATTCCGGTATGAATGACCAATCGTATAGCCGTCAAAATATTCAGTTCCGGCACGAAACCAGAGATTAGATTGTGGTCTATATGTGATTCTTGAGTAAAACGCTTTTCCCGCAAGCGATGTATCCTTTGCAACATCGTAGGTTCCGCCAAGATCAAGCTGAAAGCGATCATCATCGTTAATTGGAAAAAGAAGAGCGCCGCCGGTTATTTCTTTAACACGAAATTCATTTCTGTTATTGAGATTGTTATTGGCAATCTTAAAAAATAGCGTTTTGTTTCTCTGGTCTTTTCTATAAAAATTAAAGGAAGAAATATTCTGTCCATCTTCTTTTAGATATCCTAATTGAAATTCCCATATTGGCGAAATTGGGGGACCGAATACGGAATGCGTTAAATCGTTACTTGAATTAGTGTGTGTGCCCTGTGCAATACATGTAGAAATGAAAGGAATGACTAAAAACGAGAGCAACAAGCGGATGAATTTCATAAGCAGAATAATTTCCTTTGGAAAAATTTATATATGATTATTTAGATAACAGTTGTGTGAATTAGATGCCATCGAATCATTTATTCAGATATATCTAAAAAGCGGGCTTCATGAATGAAGCCCCTACAAAAAATTGTAGGGGTTTGATTAATCAAACCCGAAAAAATATTCTTGTGAACCTTTTTGTATTCTCGAATTTTAATTCACACAACCGATTAAGGTAAATGTTATTTCTTTTCGCCAAGATTTAACGATGAAATATCCATCAAGTAAGGTCTCAACTTTCTATCTCCATTCTTAGCATCACGGTTTGAATCAAAAGTTAGTGTCTTGCCATCCGGAGAAAGAACCGGGAAACCGTCAAAAGCATCGTTGTAAGTTAGCCGGGTTTGTTTACCGGTTTTCAAGCTCATCAAAAAGATTTCGTAATTATGAGGCGGCAATACTTTTACAAATACAAAATGTTCTTTGTCTGGTGCTGGATGAGGGGCCCAGTTTGTACCAGCGTCTTTAGTAATCCGCTGTATGTTGGAACCATCGCCGTTCATAGTGAAAATGCTCATTGGCATACCGCGTTGTGCTTGATCTTTTATATCCCAGGCTCTGCAAATAATTGTTTCATTATCTATATAAAACGAACCACCTTCTTGCCATTCTGGTGTAAATGTTAATTGTGTTTGATCGCCGCCATCCGGACGCATTTTCCACAAATCTAATTTGCCATCAATTTGGCGAGTGAATAGAAGCCACTTGCCGTCAGGTGAAATAGAAATCTCTGCATCATAATATCTATTGTTTGTTAATCTCTTTACATCACTTCCATCAAGATTACATGAGTAAATTTCTGCGCCTTGCGGATAATCTTTCGGGTCGGAATAATTTCCCTTGGGCATATCAAGATTATCTCTGGTGGAAGTAAAAAGCAGCCGTTTACCATCCGGGAAATAAAATGAACAAGCATCTTCGCCCAAATTATTTATACGGAGAATGTCTGTTCCATCAACATTAAATGTATATACCTGATGAACCGGATCATCGTTCATCTTGGCATTGCCAATTAACCTTTTTCCATCGGGCGAAAAATAAAATTCAGCACCTTCGTTAATATTTGGTATTGCCCAAACTTTGAATTCTTTTTGATCTGCAGCTTGGCAGTAGATTTTTGTAGGGGCTGAAATAGCACACAACACTACTGCTAACAAATTTAATGTCAGCTTAGAAATTAGTTTGTTCGTTTGCATAATATTCTCCGTAATCATTCGGGAAGAATGAGTTTATTTCATTTAGAAATCAGTTCAATTTTTGTTGTGTTCTCCTTTCCGTCACGCAGATAAACAACATCAACAACATTACCCGGCTGAAAAGTTTTTAGCGCATCTGAATAATCGCGCAGATTAGCAATCTTAAATGCACCTAGTTTTGTAATCACATCACCCTTTTGTAAACCGGCTTTTCCGGCTGGAGAATCGGGCGCGAGATCTGCTATCTTCACTCCTTCACCGGAGAATGCAAAATCCGGTACGCTGCCGGTAGATACTCTTCTTTCACCAGCCGGTGCTGTTTGCGGTTTTTTAGCTTCACTAATTGCTTGTCCTTGAAAGGTAAGTGGCTCTAATCTATCGCCAAGATAGGTTACTGATTCTTGAGCAATTGCAGCTACTTTAATTAGACCGGCTCCATCAATTTTATCAGCAGTGTCAGAAGGCTTATGATAATCAGCGTTTGCACCGGCGAAAAACTGAACTCCCGGGATGCCGACTTCAAGAAAACTTCTTTGATCACTGGCATCTAATTCTTGAGTTACCATCTCGGTTTCAACACCGGTAACATAACTTGCGCCCATGAAGATAAATCTCCACTCACGGGCAGTTGCTGCGCCAAGTACAAATAATTTATTGTTGCCTAATCTTCCAACAGTGTCAAAGTTGAGCACTCCTATAACTTTCTTAGCCGGAAAACGTTTTGTATTCTGTACGTAATATTTTGATCCGAGGAGTCCGCTTTCTTCAGAGGCAAACGCCACAAAAATTATTGTTCTTTGCGGCTTCAATGATTTTCCTAAAAGTTCTACTAATTCCAGAATTACAGAAACGCCGCTGGCATTGTCGTCCGCCCCGGGATGAATTTTGCCTTCGTTGCCCTTATTTGCGCCTGGCCAGCCTAAACCTAAATGATCGTAATGTGCGCAAACAATTACAGACTCATCTTTAAGATTCGGATTTGTTCCGGGAATTATTCCAATAACATTTTTTACCTGAGCTTTATTTCCGCTTGCATCAACAACTTCATTCCATGTCTGGAAGTATGAACCGTCATCAGAGCCGGGCAATAAACCGGCGATCTTAAATTTCTCGGCAATAAATTCCGCGGCTTTATTATTTCCATTCGAGCCAGGTCCTCTTCCGGATAATTCTTCGCTCGCTAAATATTGAACAGTCTTCAACATTCGTTCGGAAGAGAAAACCGGAGTTAACATTGCAAGCGCTTTTCGCTTAGATAATTCCGGCAAAGCTTCGTTGGTAATTTTTTCTCCCTTTGTAATTACTTTTGCTGATAGAGGAGAATTAACAGAACCCCACTCGCCTTTTCCGGTATTAGCCGGTTCATTTCCTTCAAAAACCAGATAGCTATACTTGCCATAATGAGGAAGTTTTTTTGCCAGCCCGCCAATTGCGTCTTTATTCTCGGTTGATAAATAAACAAGAACATTACTTGGATTTTCCGGATGGCGTACTGAAATAATGAAGCTATTATTAGTTGTTGGATATTCGCTCTTTCCTAATAAAACAGAGCCGTTCTTGATTT
Source organism: Stygiobacter sp. RIFOXYC2_FULL_38_25 (assembly GCA_001803165.1). GTDB lineage: Bacteria > Bacteroidota > Ignavibacteria > Ignavibacteriales > Melioribacteraceae > Stygiobacter. The sequence continues at coordinate 95,340 of MHAZ01000019.1, forward strand.
CGCTGTTGTAGTCTTTCAATCCATCTTTAATAACGGAAGTAAATTTATTCTCAGCTCCAAAGATCCAGATGTTCTTATCAGCAGGAAGTTTCTTGTATTTGCTGTCAAGCGAAACTTCGATCTTTTTTGTCTTGTCTTCCGACCAAATATTTGCTAGTTGCTGGTAGTATTCTAGTTTTTCCTTACTAGCAGTTGAAGGAAGTACAATCAGCAAATCTTCGGCACCGAAAATTTTAGAAAGTGACGGCGGGATTTCTTTGTAGTTCAATTTTCTAAAAAGATTGAACTGCGGATCAATTTGCACCAAGAGAGGATTTTCCGAAAAAGTAAATTCACACTTTTGCTCTTTGCCGGTCATTGCTACTTTCTTCACAACTACATTTTTAGCAAAGGAAATTGTCACGGGAACATCAAGAGCAAAGGCTTCTTCTTTCTGAAGCTGCTTTAGAGTAAACTGAAGCTGATACTGATTGTCTTTCTTTTCACACTTCACATTCGAAACACTTAACTCCGGCGCACCTTTTCTATTTACCCATTCATCAAAAAATGATTTTAAATCTTTCCCGCTAACACTTTCAAATGACTTTCTGATATCATCAAATGAAGCTGCTTTGAATTTGTTATCGCGGTAAAATTTCTGAAAACCTTTTACAAAAGATTCATCACCAACCAACTCACGAAGCATATTCCATAGCATCGAACTTTTTCCATAACCAATTGCTTCGGAAGAGGGATTTGTTCTTGAGATGAATTTATTAAGCGGAAAGTCATTTGCTTCATTTACATAGTCGGTATATTTCTGGAGTGTTGTTCTTCTGTATTCATCTGCCTGTCCGCGCTGCTCTGCAATAAGATGATCTGCCATATAAGCGGTTAATCCTTCGCACCAGTTTCCACTTTTGAAATCTATGTAGGCACTGTTTCCCCAATAATTGTGCAGTAGTTCATGCGGATAAGATGAATGAAGAATAAATGGAAACCTTATTATTTGTTCACCTAAAAGAGTGAAGGAAGGCATTCCATAACCGGTTTCCCAGAAATTTTCTACCAAGGCAAATTTTGTAAACGGATAAGGGCCAATCAACTTGCGGTACATTTCAAGATACTGCGCTGTTGTTTCCAAATATTTATTTGCTAGAGTTTCCTCCGGTGTGCGCAGAAACGCCATTACATCAATCGCGCCGGCTGATTTGGAATACTCATTAAATTTTGCAGCAATCAAATAAACTTCTTCCATCGGTTCGGGAGAATCCCAAACACTTATCTGCATATCATTTTTCAATTCATTATGAGTTCTCTTGCCTTGACTAACAACACTCCAACCTTTAGGCATTGTTGTAGTTAATTCAAAGCTAATCCAGTTGTCGTTGAACCAAGGAACCCAGTAAGTTGAACCGCCAAGGTAAGTTCCTTTTTCGTCAATGATGCCGGGCGTTTGGCTGAATCCTCTTGCGTATTCTTCACCAATCTGCTTGATAGAATAATTTATTACGCCGCTAAATTTTAGAGTAAAAGTTTGGTCGCCCTTTATCTCATTAGAAAAAGTAATCGAGTATTTATTTTGTTTGAACTCTGAAGCGAGATGAAAATCTTCTCTGTCCATTCCGAAATCTTCGGCTTTAATTCCTTCTTGACTCAGCTTAACAGTTACGCCGGGCGTTTCGGAAGATATATTCAAATCGCCATTAAGAAGGAAATACATATTTGACTTTGCTTGCGCTGCCGGAATAGTGATTTGATCCACAGCTTCAAACGAATGCTTTGCTGGATCAACCTTAACAGATAATTTATGATGAATGGTTGAACCGGCTTGAATGGCTGTTGTAAATAAAATCAGTGTAAATAAAAAAGCTATTTTCTTAAACATCTTGTTCTCCAATTAAAGTCCGTTGCGAACTACTATTTTTTATTGATGACCGAGTAATAGTTTTATCTCACTATCAAAGTCATCGGATTAACTTTCTTCATATATTTTTTTGCGACTGCTTTAACATCAGCCAGCTTAACGGCTTTGAGCGCATCGAGGAAATTTTTGTCGTTGCTGTAATCGTTAAAGAAGTAGGCAGAACTTCCAAGATAAAATGCTTGGTTTATGCTCGAGAGCCTTCTGAACATCATTCTACCCAGATACATATTGATAGATTTCTCAACAGTCTTTTGCGAAAGAGTATCAATGGCTTTCATTTCGAAGAAGCGCGGATATTGTGGAATCAGCTTATCTACATTCTGTGGACGTGTACCTTGATTAATGAAGAAGAGAGCTTTATTTCCATTCACTTCGATGCCCGCGCTCATTCCATAAGCCATACCTTGTTTCTCACGGATATCAAAAACGATATTATCTGAAAGAACCAAAGACAGTGCTTGAATTGCTGGAGCGTCTTTCTTATCAATCTCGCTTACAAATCCGTAGAACAAATATGAACGTTCTCCGCCGCCCGGTTTATCAATTGTTTCCGGCTTTGTTTTTGTTTGGAATACATTTGTAAACACAGCCGGTTCATTTTGAATTGCTGAATATTTTAGGGTATTGAAAAGTGTATTAACCGCTTCCGGACTTCCAGGCGAAACAACAGATATAATCATGTTGGATGGTTGAAAATATTCTTTCGCAAATGAAAGCATATTCTGGTAAGTCAATTCCGGTTGATTCTGAGTTAAACTATTCGGTTCATAGACTAAAGCTTTATAATCTGCTTCAAAAACTTTTTTGGGTTTGTCCCCACCCATCATCATCATACCCATACCTTTAAACTTTTCTACTGACTTTTTGAATTCGGCTTCTGTTGGCGTAAAATCTGTAAAAACACCATTCAAATAATTGATGGCTCCGGTAAGATCATCTGCAAGTCCTTCTACTCTTACATAACCAAAATCCGGATGGAGATAAATATCATCCATCGGAATCATCGGATTATCATTAACTGTGTAAGTAAAACCATACTTGCTGCTAACTTTTTGATTCTCCGGCGATTTGAATCGCTGGTCTAAACAATCGTGAAGTATTTTTGCAGCATCTTTTCCATACTTAGATTCGTAAACCGCTTTGTGTTTCACCAAATAATGAATTGCTAACAGATTGCTAACTTCATTTTGAACTACAATTAAATTTTTTCCGGTAGCATCATCTTTGAATTGCTTTACGTTGCTTACTACAGCCGTAGCTTCTTTTCCACCTTTTACAGAAGGAGTTTGAACCAACACTAAAGGTTTGGAACTGATTTTCAATGGTTCCAATTCTTTTGCTGCTTTATATAACTCGTTGCCGCTAAAAGAAGCTATTACAGATTCAATTCCTTCAAGCACAATTGCGCTTGAATTATAAATTCCGAACATGTGCGGCTTCTCAATATTTCTAACAAATTCCGTCCGGGCTTTTGTGGCTTCAAAGTTTAGTGTTTCAATTGGAAGAGAAAAATTTATGTTTGCCAATTTTGAAGAGACAGAATTTGCTACAGCGTTGAGATCAACATCTTTAGTGATAATTATAGTTGCTTCGAGATAATTTTTAATTGGTGTAAGTCTCGTCGCAAATTTTACAGATTTAATATTCTGCTGAAACTCATTTTTAATTGCTGTTTGAATTGCTTCTTTGTTCTTATCAAGTACCATTTGCATTAACTGGAAATATTCTCCCGAGCCTTTCTGCGAAATTGGAAAAAACAATTGCACAGTTTTTTCTTCGCCGTCGTAAAACCGGTAGTAAGTTTTATCAGTGGTTGCCTCTATTATGGAATTTTGGAATCCCGTTGCCCATTGCGGATTTGCATCGTAATTAACTTGCCCAGAATTCGCTTTTCCGTAAATCTCTTTTATCATTGCAAGCATTTGTTTGGTCTGGAAATTTCCAATGACGCTCAAAATCATATTGTTAGGCACATAATAATTTCTGTAGAATGAATTCACATCATCGCGTTTCATTGACTGAATTGTTGAATAAGTACCAAGTGTCGGAAGCGAAAGAGCATGTCCTTCATACAAAACCGAAAGTGTATTCCTTTCAAACTGTTCAGTCGGGTTAATCAAGCTCTTGGAAATCTCTTCTAACACAATTCCTTTTTCTTTTTCAAACTTTTCGTTTGGAAGAGTTGAGTTAAAGAGCATGTCCGCTTGAATTTCCATTCCCTTTCTAATATTCTCAGTCGGAGTAACCATCATAAAGTTTGTATAGAATTCAGTTGTGCTGGCGTTGTTGTAACCGCCAATCATATCCACATCATCATAAAGTTGTTTTTGAATTCTGGTAGTTGTACCGTTGAAGAGAAGATGCTCGAGCATGTGGCTCATGCCACTTGTAGAGAATGATTCGTAAGCAGAACCAACTTTGATAATCATATTTGCGCCAACCATCGGTAACGCCGGATTTTCAATTAAGAGAACATGAATGCCGTTATCGAGTTGATAAATTGAAACTCCCTTAGGAAGTGCTGGCGCGGCTTGTGTTTGTGAAGTTGCTTCTACTTTTTCTTGAGCACTGATAATCTGAGCTAAAAAAATAATTGCAAATAGCATGCTGAATAAAAGTTTAGATTTTGGGTTTTTCATTTTCATTTACTCCGAGTTCCTTGAACCTATATATTGTGATTGTTTGAATGAGCTGTATGTATAAATGTTTTTCGAATGGAAATAGTCTTTCTATATGAACAAAAGTTTAGTCTTTATCGTTTATTAAAATCCTACTTCAATTGAGATACGGGAAACTTTACCTAAATCAGCATAATCAACAAGAGCATAATCAAAGCTTACATTTTGTCCGCCCAAGTTTAGTTTAACGCCGGCACCGAAAGTCCAATTTTCAACATCATAATTAAGTTTGTATCCGGCACGGGCAAAAACAGTTTCGTTCCAAGAATATTCAGTTCCAAAATTTACGCGCTCAACATTATCGTTCGGATGGTTACCATCTATTGCAACTGTCCATCTATGGTAATCGGATTTGAAAAACGGGTCCTTGCCGCCAAGAATATCCATCGAAACGCCAACACGGAAATTGAGAGGAAGTGAGTATGGCTCGGTTTTTAATCTTGCATCGGGATTATACTCACCGGAAACATTTTTATTGATATCTGCAAGTTGAATTAAATCGCGCCCTTCGAGCTGCATATTGCCGCCGAAATTAGAAACGCACATTGCAATAACCAGATTATGAAAACCGGTCTTCAAATAAGTACCAATATCCAAAGCAAAAGTATTCGCGCTTTCGTTGAACAAGTCTTCTTGAATATATTTTGCAGATACTCCAACCGAAAACCAATCAGTTAGTCTTCTTGCATAAGAAAGACCAATGGCAACATTGTTTACACTGTAATAAACTCCGGCGCCTTCAGGCTGGTCAACTGTAGTAACTTCTTGTTCATTCGTTGTAAGTGATAAAACACTAATTCCAAAACCTTCATTATCGCTCAACGGAATAACCATTCCGGCATAGTTATGAAAAATCTCTGCAAACCATTGAGTGTGGCTCACACTAACACTCATCATATTTATATTTGTGATACCGGCAGGATTCCAGTATAAAGTGCTAACATCGTTAGCTACGGCAACAAATGTTTCACCCATAGCCATTGGTCTGGCACCGGCACTTATTTTAAGAAACTGTGCGGCTGCTGTTCCAACTTTCGAAAATCCCCCGCTATAAACGCTTATCGGAAGAGAAATGATCATTAATATTAACACTAATCTTTTCATTATTTTTTCTCCAACGGCTTGGGGTTTTATTTAATAATTAAAAATTTTCCGACCTTTTTCTGACCGTCCGGTAACGACACAACATAAACGTATAATCCGTAAGCGATAAACTGATCGTTCGATGATCTCATATTCCAGTATTCGTAGCCTAAATTATTGCTATGGTCAATGTCTGCAACATGATCGCCTGCCATAGTGAAGATTGAAATTTTACATTGATTTGGCAGATGATTGAACATCAGTTTTTTTCCGAACTGATTTGTTTCCCAAATATTTGAGATGATGTAAGGATCGGGAACTACACGAATCTTGTTAAGATCAATCTGTTGTGTATTCGAATAATCCACTTTCTTGGTCGAAAACTCGTACGTGATCTCTTTCCTAAATGGCTTATAAGTCTTGATCGTAAATTGATCTCCGTGCGAAGGGGCAAAAGCTTTTTTGTGAACGGGATCGCCATTGGCATTTGTATAATGATCCGGAAAATTATTTGTGTTTAAGTATAGACCGGTGTAAGTAGTATCTTTTTTAGCTTCGTCAATTATCATTTTTTCTAAAACAAGTACGTCAGTGTATTTTTCGTAGAAACCGGAACTGCCGGCTGTATATCCTTTACCGCCCGGTACTGCATCCCAGCCTAATGGACTGTAATAATTTTGTCTGTAATCTTCCGGCGCTGCAACAGAAAATTCAAACAACCAGGTATTCTTGCTAACATCAACCGGGTTTTCTGGATCGTTAATTATCTCAACCTTTATAGGCAGATGCTGCTTCTCCTTCTGCTCTTTATTTGTAAAGAAATCATACCAGTGCGCATCCGTTCCGCCGGTTTTAGTTGTATCAATTGTAATTCTGTAGTCATCAATTGTGTAAATAGTTTCGGGAACAATATCCAGACGACCTTTATATTTTTCTACGGGACCGGTTCTCCAATCGAATGTACATGTATCACCTTTCACTTTTGTCCAGCCAATCTTCTCAACGCCGGAAGGACAATTTTGAACTGTTATTCTAAAACCATCTACAATTGGTAAGTTGTCGCCGGTTCCATCAGAAAACAGATGATGATCAAGCAATAATGTTTTTTGTTTTGTAGTTGGATTTACCCGGTACAAATTAAAACCGAGGACATAATTTGTTTTGCTGCCAACAACTTGCTTGGCTGAATCCACAAATGTTACTAAGTAATCGCTATCGGTTATTAATTCAGGTTGAACAATATCCATCTTAACCAATCCTTGAGATACCCCGCCTATTGCCGGAATAGCACCCGCAGCATTTGCTACTGGTGTGTATGACGGCTCAGTATAGTTTTGCGGCCTAACACCGGGAATTGCAGACACAGTATTCTGCTGTAATAAAGAATGTCCCAACGAAGATTGATATGATTGTTCTAAACTTCCCGCTTGCTGGTTGCCTTTATCGTAAGCTGTTACACAGTACCAATACTCAACTCCGTTAATAAGATTTTCATCAACAAAACTATGTTGAATGCCTGTATCGTCGCCTAAAGATTGATTGTAAGCCGGATCAGGTCCTTTTACGCCGTCTATCAAATCAAAAATTTTAATTGGCTTATATCCAATTACATTTCCAAAATAATCTGTAATTGGTGTTCCCCATGTTTTGCCCAAATCATCACTTCTGTAAACTTTGTAACCTTCAAAATCATTTTGTCCGGTGAGAACATCTTTTGCATTTTCGGCATCGGACTCCCAAGAAATCTTTACTTTTTTATCACCAGGTTGAGCAACTACTCTTGGCATTGGCGGTGCATTAGAGCCTTGATACTGACGCTTATACATTTGCTGAACCATTCTGTAATTTTTCATCAAATCTGTTGTATCAGGTTCGAATGGAACCGAGCCGGAATTTCCCATAACTACAGCTACCGACGATTTAACAGATTCGCCCGGAGCTAAACTGAAAGGGCCAGTCGTGATGAAAAAGTTAAGCGGTGCGCCTTCCGGGAAATATGCTTTCATACTATCCGGATGTGTTGTATCCATTCTAAGATTGTTCCCATGAAAAATTCCTTTCGGGATAGGAACATATTTGCTATTTGGATTACTCGTTATAATTGGCCACATCTCTTCATCAACTTTGGGAGCTACTTCACGGTTGAAGAAGTGGAAATCAGTTACGCCAAGATTTTTTGGCGTTTCTAAAACATTAAGACCAATCATTCCCATCGGACTTGGATCTTTTGCCCATGCGCCATCTTTAGTATTGTTAACATCCCAAACGTAAACAAAATCGCCATTCTTGCCTGGCGTACTTGGAATAATATTTATTAGGTCCTTGTTATCGTAGTCCGGTCTGAAGATAGAAACATAACCAACATAAACGCTGTCTTGCTGCTTACCGCTTTTATTATGAATCGTGAATTCCCAAATAAGAAAATCCTCTGCATAAGGTCTGCCGTACGAATAAGCGGTTTCTTCAACTTCAATTCCAACTTTTCCATTCTGGTTGGAGTTATCGTTATCATCAAACACACAATAAATATCTCTATCGGAAACAAATTCGTTAGGAACTTCTTTGCCATAGTTTGTAGAAAGAGGATCAATATCAATTCTGAAATGACCAGGCCAATGTCTTTTGCCCGGCGTGCTAATCCAGTTACCTTGTTTATCAAAATATCCTTGCGGCCAAGTATCTTGATTATCGCTCGAAGCGAGAAACGGAGTTTCATCCGGCGGCGGTGCAGTTACATCGCCGGAAAATAATTTTCCGCGAGAACCATTCTTAGGGCTCCAATCAACTTTTTCTGATGGACCGCCAATAACTGAAGTTATTACATTTCCCTTTACGGCAACTACTAAACCCAACCCAAAACTGTATTGTGTTTCCGTGTTTGCATCTGCCGGCCAATGAATTGCGTTGTTAAAATATTCGTGGAAGTTTGATATCACTCCATAATTGCCAAGGTAATTCGAAATCTGTCCTTTATCCATTACACCAAGTCCGCGTTCACCGGCAGCAGTTTTTTTCTGTAATCGTGCAATCTGTTCCGGCTTCAAACCGGCATGGCAGCTGTTGCAATTGTTAAGCTGAGAATAAACAGCTGAACTCATAAAAAGAGAAATAATTAAGAACCGAAAGAAAATATTTTTGGAAAATGTTATCATTTTATCTCTCTCCATTTACCATATTAATTGAATGCCGGCTTTGATAATTCTTGGTGCTTCTAAATAGGCCGGATTATGATCCGCATCCGGCGATGAGCCAACTAATCCGGCTAATCCGGTATCAAAAGGTTTACCCGTTCTTGAATAAACATAGCGTACATTTTCGGTATTCAGCAGATTTGTAACTTCAAGGAACAATGCTGTTGAAAAACCAAAGAATGAAAATTTCTTTACTGCTCTAAGATCAACTGTAGAAGTCCACGGTTTTCTTGCCGAGTTAACTTCTATTCTAACTGTTGGATCTACATAAGGCGTATATGGCAAACCGCTACCCGCCTGGAAAAGAATGTTGAAGTTAAAATCCGAGAGTGGCTTTATTCCAAAAATTTCCGGACCGCTATCTCTTGGGATGTTGAAGTTTACATTCACAGAAACATCGTGGCGCTGATCGAAATCCAAATAATATTCTTGATGAGGAATTTCTTCTTTTGAAAATGCATCAATAAAACCGGCGAGCGGCTGAGAATTATTTCCTTTAGCAATCATGTAAGAATAATCTATTGAGCCGGAGAAGTAATTGCTGTATCTCTTGTGAAGAGTTAAATCTATTCCTTTAACGCTGGCATAATCAGCATTATAAAACACAACGTAATCCTGGGAGAGATAACTAACCTGAAGTGTAGAAAGCAAATCTGTAATGTCTTTATACCATGCAGATACATCTAAAGCCCAATCATCGTTGAGTTTGTATTTCAAACCGGTTTCGTAAGCAACTGTTTTCTGCGCTTTAACACCGGGATTTCCTACAAGCGGCATTGTGGTTGATAAATCTTTTAACCGATTATAATAAAGCGAATTGTAATCCGGGTTCTGGAAAAAATGCCCGTAAGAAAAATGCAATACCGCGCGGTCGCTAATTGGATGTGCTAAACCAATGCGCGGACTTAATTGATTCTTCACGGCAACTTTTTCTTCTTTAGATGGAATCCAATTATTGTTTGCATCGAACGAACCAAAGCGGCGGATATCCGGCCACATTGTCGCTTGAGGATCAGCGTAATCATACCGGAGACCAAGATTGATGATTAGATAATCGTACTCAATCTTGTCCTGAACATAAGCCGACATTTCAAACGGGTTCTGATCATATGAATCTTTGAATTGAGCTCCGGATGGCCAAGGTTCACTTTCTTCATGAACTTTTAGATTATGGCTCTTGAATTCAATTCCGGATTTGAATTGATTGTAGTTATTAGCTTGATATGTTACATCAGCTTTACCGCTGTATGTAACTGTTTGATCATCCGAGAATTGTGAATCATCTCCGCTGACGTAAAAGTAAACACTCTTTCCCGTTTGACTGCGAACATATTCACTCGGAAGTTTATCACCCACTTGAACTTTCAAAGCGTTTTCAAAACGGGAGATTTGCGCGGTATAAAATAAACTGTTGTTAAGTGTGTGAGTGATTGTTAAACCATAACGGGAAGTTTCCTTTGTTGAATGAGTTTGATTATCGCTCAGATATTTCCACGCATGATTGTACATCTGATAATTATTCTTTGTAAGCTGTCCGGAAAGCGAGACTTTGAACATTGGTGTAACGCGGTAAGTAAGCTTTGCAAATCCATCTCGCTCAATATTATATCCGTGCGGCAGATAGTTATCTTCATTCCTAACTCTTGCTGAGGCAAAGAAAGTTAAATCGGGAATAAACGGTACTGGTCCATTCATAGATAAATTTAGCAAGCCGTTAAATGGTATATCTAAATTCAGCGGATTGAAATCCACCTTGTCTATTACATTCTTTTTGGAATACCCGTAAGTGTCTTCAACCCCGGCAAATGGATTACTTTTTCTGTAGGGTGATTGATTTAACATTGGCGAGGTTAGTTCAAACTTTCCTTTAAATGTATCTCCGCCTTCTTTAGTAACAATGTTAACTATGCTCGACATTGCATCGCCATACTCAGCATTAAACGTTCCGCTTAGAACCACCATTTCATCAATTGCATCTTTATTAACCATAGAATTGAATCCGCCGTAAAGCGGGTCTTCAACGTACATTCCATCAACCATGTACGCTATTTCTCCGGTTCTTCCACCTCGCACATGTATGTTGCCTTCTGAATCTGTAGTGAATCCAGCCTTAGTTGTTAGCACTTCTTGAAAATTTGCAACCGGCATGTTTACTATTTCATCGGAGCTAACGATGGATAATTTAGAAGTAACATCTTTTTCAATGATAGGGCGCTCGGCTCTAACAACCGTTTCGCCCATATCAATTGTCGTAGCTTCAATCGAGAAATCTACTTTCGTAGTCAAATCTACAGTTACTTGTATGTTGGTAACTTTATATGATTTGTAACCAACCATCGTAGCAACCAAAGTATATTTACCCGGTCTCATATTAATGATATAATACTCGCCGTTAACATCACAAACAGCTCCAAGAGTGGTTCCTTCAACAGAAATTGAACATCCGGGTAATGGTTCTCCTGTAGCTTTATCTTTGACAGTACCGGAGATTTTGCCGGTTGTCCCGGCAAAAATTTCTGTGGACATATTTACCAATACAAAGCAAAGAAGAACAAACAAACTATTGCTGATATATCTTCTCAAGGGGGAACCTCCCTTAAATATTATTCGTGAATACCATTGTTGCACCAATTGAAACCTTACTTGATTAGTACCATTTTTTTAGTTGATGTAAAGTTTCCTGCTTGTAAAGTATAAAGGTACACGCCGCTGCTTAATTGAGTATTGTTAATCGAGAAATTAGAATTATAGCTGCCGGCTTGTTGATATTCATTTACCAAAGTTGCAACTGTATTTCCCAGCAAGTCATAAACTTTTAAGCTTACGTGGCTTGGTGATTGCAACTTGTAACTAATCTTAGTTTCCGGATTGAAAGGATTTGGAAAATTTTGTTCTAATGAAAATTCAGTTGGAATGTTGTTTTCATCTTCTATAGCAGTTGGAGGCATACTTTTAACAACAATATTATCGTAATAAGTTGCCAACCCGGTTGCACTCTGCTGGAATGAATACAATCCAAAACGCCCGGCAGTTACTGCACCTGCTTTATCATAAGAAACTGGAGAACCGGTTAAAAGAATGTTATCAAAGTAGCACCAGAAACTAACTTTGGTAGCGCTTACTGTACGTACCTCTACTTTTATTTTGTGCCATCCGTCCGTGGTTGGATATCCGCCGGCATATACGGTTCCCTTGAAATCATATGAAAATAATGGAAGGAAAGTTGCCGGATCAGATTTTAAGCCGGAAAAATTTATTCTATTGCTAACGTCAAAATCTACACGGATTTTATAGAAATCTTTCTTTGAACTGTCTGAATAAACTACTAATCCGGCATAAGCTGACAAAGACTGATTTTGATAGCAATAAACATCTGCTTCAATCGAATAGTCTTTTAACGTTACATCACCGTTAACAGCAACTGCAGAGCCGGTATAACTTCCATTAATGTCTTGAAGTAACCCAACATAATTACCTCCGCCAGTTAATACTTTTGGAGCAGCAGACATTGGTTTTGAAATTACTGTTTCTTCTCCTTTATAATGTGTTCCCCAGGTTGAGCTTGCAGTACCGGATTCAAAATTTTCCGAAAAGATTACTGTTTGTGCATTTACAAATTGAACTGCTAAAACAAGTACTATAACGGTAAATAGTTTTTTCATTGCTTACCTCGTTAAGTTAATTAATAAATAGACTTCGATTATTTATTTTGTTCTCTGCCTTACAATTCTAAATAGACATAGTTTTCCGATCTTAAAACCACCGCGTTAATTCTACCGGTTTACGATTGATAGCAAGTTAATAAGGCTCTATTAACATGAGAATGCAAATGCGACGAGTGGTTATTAGGTGCGAAATTCGGTTTCGTAGATTTTTGTCAAAAAATATCCCTTCTATTTAAAAGGGGCTTCCGAGTTCCGATAAGATTATCTGCGAGATGTTAGTCTGTTATAATATACTATCTTAAAAAAACTTCTCTTTTATTTTAGCCGCGTATCTTCTGCTCATTAGAAATGGCTTCTCAATTCCTTTTATGTAAACTTTATAGGAGTTTGAAAGTGAATCGTCAATTTTTGTTACGTATTCCAGATTAACTATTGTTTCTCTGTGGATACGGCAGAAATGATTTTCCGGCAGACGGTTTTCCCATTCCCGCATGGTTTTTCTTGTTATAGAGCGTACTTTATCATTTGTATGGATGTACGAATAATCAGCTTCCGATGTAATAGCAATAATGGTTTCAATCTTCAAAAATCTATATCTGCTGTTAAGCATTAGAAAGATAACATCATCATAATTTAGTCGGCGCTGGCTTGCAGCTTCTTTATTTGCATTATGATTTAGCTTCCCTATCGTCAATCTAATTCTGTCTGCGCTTACCGGTTTTAATAAATAATCTTGGGCATTAACTTCAAAAGCTCTTATTGCATATTTATCGTACGCCGTAACAAATACAAAATCTAATTCCGCATCTACTTTATCCAGAAGGTCAAATCCGGATTCACCGCGTAATTGTATATCTAAGAAAACAAGGTTGGGATGCAACTTATTAATAAGCTGTTCTGCGGCGTTTACGCTGTTAGCTTCTCCTATAATTTCTATCTCTTCCATAGACTTGAGAACATTTCTAAGATCAAGCCTGGCAAGTTTTTCGTCATCAACTATTATTGCTTTGTATTTAGGTGCCATATCAAGAACTATTTAATTCTTTTTTTTAGAGAAAGCTTTACTTGAATTGAGTCAGCGTTTTTAACAATTTGAAACTCGTGATGATTGGGCGAATAAATTTCAAGTCTCCTTTTAATATTCTCTAACCCTCTTTGTGTAGAATCTTTTTCTTTCCGCTCAATCCACTTGCCGGTGTTGCTAACACAGATGCTTAAAGTATCGTCTATAATCTTAGCCGATATATCTATCTTGAGCGGAATAGTGCTGGTTTGCATTCCATGCTTAATAGCATTTTCCACCAGAGGATGAATAAGAAAAATGGGAATCGAGCATTCTTCGGCTTGTGTATCAATATCAAACTCAACCAGCAATTCATCTTCGAATCTTACTTTTTCGATATCTAAATAATTCTTAATCACTTCAATTTCTTTTGAAAGCAGAACTTCATCTTCATTACATTCAATCAAAGTATAGCGCAAAAATTCCGAAATCTTGGTAATAATTTCCTTAGCCTTCACATTTTCTTCCGAAGTTAATGCGCGCAAAGAGCTAAGTGTATTGAAAAGAAAATGAGGATTAAGTTGATAACGCAACATTTCGTACTGTGCATGGCGTGCTAAAGTTAAAGCACTATCGGTTTTTTCTTTCTGCGAGACCCATTCAATCCAAAACTTGATGCCAAAATACAAGCCGGTCCAGCCTATGAAAACTACATTGTTCCTAAAAATGCTTACAGTAACCGACCAAAAAGTAATATCGTTAAAATTCATTTTGAGCGGTTTAACAAACTCGAAAACAACCAATGAACAGGCTTCCCATACTATGGAAGATAAAAACGACGAGACAAAAATTATTATTGAAAGGAATACAAAAGAATATTCGAGGAAATCAATTTTTCTTAAGCGGTATCTAAGTATAATGGAAATTGCAAAACCAATAGCCCAGGTTATTGTTCTATTGAGCATACTATTTACGGTGATATCAATTATGCCGCTAAATACAAACACATGCTGGAAATAAAATAAAGTCCACCCCGAAATTTGCAGGAACCAGAAAGTTTTCTCTTTGTCGTATGATATCTTTTTAATGAATGTCATTTATTGTTTAGGGAATTTTTGCCTATTAGTTTGAAACCTCTTCAACTCTCATATTTAATTTAAGTTATTTCCTAAAATTTTCCCTTTAATTGCGACAAGTGGTTTTTACTTGCGATGAGTGGTAAAAGCGGATGGTTGTACTATTTTCAAAAAAATAAATATTCAGCAACCTTCTCACTTAATACGCTAAATCCGGTTTCTCTATAACTTTTTGTTCAGCTCTATTGCAATGTGTTATTGCCGGCAAATCTGACCTATTGCCTTCTATATGCAAAATATTCATTGTTAATTAAGTCCCTTTTTGATAAATAACCGAGTGGGAAATCTTTTAAGAGTTTTAGACTAAACAACTAGGAGGATGATTGGTATGAGAAATCAGACGATCTTATTAGTTGATAAAAAAACTCTATATGTTAAAGAAGCAATTAGAGTATTAAGGGGTGCTGGTTTTACCACGGTACATGCCTCAACCTGTGATCAAGCATTAAAGGAAACTCAGAAACAAGATCGTAAAATCAATTTGATTCTTTTAGATATTAATCTGTGCAACGGGGTTAATGAAACACAAGCGGTTCAGAAAATTCTGAACGAATATGATATACCTCTAATGCTATTAATTTCCGATTTAGATAATGAAGCAATAATTAATTCAAATCATATTACTTCATACGGTTACATAAATAAGAATTCCAGCGAAGCAATTCTTATAGCTTCCATTAAATCTACCTTAAAACTTCACAGTGAAATTTTACAGAACAAATTGTTATTCAACTCTGCCGCTGACGGAATTCATATACTTGATACCGAAGGCAATGTTGTTCAGGTAACCGATTCCTTTTGCAAAATGTTGGGTTATACTGCAGAGGAAATGAGCAAGTTGAATGTTGCACAATGGGAAGCTAACCGGACTCAAGATGAACTAAAAGAGATTCTCAAACATCAGACAAAAATTGTCAAAATATTTAATACGAAGCACCGGCATCGGGACGGGCATTTAATAGATGTTGAAATTAGCATGATCAAAGTTGCTTTGGAAAGTCAAACAGTTTTTTTTGCCTCCGCCCGCGATATTACAAAAAGATTGCAAATTGAGAAGTCCTTAAAGGAAAGTGAAGAAAAATATAAGCGGCTGGTGGATTTTGCCCCAACTCCTATTATGGTTCATCAAGACGGGCGCTTCGTGGCAGTCAATCAAGAGACTATAGAACTTTTCGGAGCTAAGAATGAGTCTGAATTGTTAGGAACTTTAGTCATTGATAGAGTTCATCCGGATTTTGTTAACACTGTTAAAAAAAGAATCAATGATATTACAATTGAAGGAAAAAGAGCTCCTGTACTTGAAGAAAAGTTGTTTCGGCTTGATGGAACTATCATTGATGCCGAAGTGTCCGCAGTACCTATTTCTTACAAGGGCAGAAGCGCTGTTCAAATAGTTATTAGAGATATTACAGAGCAAAATAAGGCTAAGAGATTATTAAAAGAGAGTGAAGAAAGGCATAGAACATTCTTAGAAAATCTTAGCGACATTGCTTATGAATTGGATGTAAATGGAAATTTAACTTTTGTTAATAAAGCTGCTGAATTAATAACGGGAGAAAAAGTATCTGAGTGGATGGGAAAATCATTCATGCCCCTTCTCACCGAAGAAAGCAGACAGGTTGCTTTTTTGGGTGTTCAAAGAGTTTTAAGCACCGGACATTCCGAATCTGAGGTTAATCTTATAAATGGAAAGGTTTTATTATTTAGAAGTGAACTAAAGACCGACGATAGCGGTAAAGTAATTGGAATTTTGGGAATCGGGAGAGATGTTACTGAAAGGAAAAAAGCAGAGAACGCTCTACGCCTTGCTTCTTCTCAACGAAACGCACTGATGAATAATCTGGATTCGGGAATACTCTACGAAGATGAATCACGCCGCGTTATCTACGCCAACAAAGGTTTCTGCAATTTGTTTGGAATTTCGAGCCCGGAATTAATCATTGATTCAGATTGCCGGATACTTTCCCAACAGGCAAAAACTGCTTTTGTAGATCAAGAGGACTTTGTTAATAAAATTGAAGATATAATAACCAAACAGGAAATTGTTAAGAACGAAGAGATTCTACTTGTGGATGGAAGAACACTGGAAAGAGATTACATACCCTTATTTATTGATAAAGTTTACCGCGGGCATATTTGGCAGTACCGGGATATTTCCGATAGGAAGCGTATAGAATTAGAGCGAATCCGAAATATTTCTCTCTTGAGAGCAACATTAGAATCTACAGCTGATGGAATTCTTGTCGTTGATAACTCGGGCAAGATTACAGATTTTAATAAGAGATTCGCACAAATGTGGAATATTCCCGAGAGTATTCTAGAATTACACGACGATGAACAGGCACTCGATTTTGTTATTAATCAATTAGAAGATGCAGACAGCTTTTTGCAAAAAGTACACAAATTATATTCTAATCCAAAAGCTGAAAGTTTTGACTTGCTTAAATTTAAGGACGGAAGATATTTCGAACGATTTTCCCGTCCCCAATTACTGATGGATAAACCTATTGGAAGAGTATGGAGTTTTCGCGATGTAACAGACCGTATGAAATCCGAAATAACGAAACAAGAACACATTAACGAAATAACCAACCTATACGAATTAACCCACGATTTAGCCGACATACCTGATAACTTGAATACGTTACTGAGTAATATTGTAAAACGTGCTACATCACTTCTTCATAGAACAGACGGCGGAATGTATTTATATGATAGAGACCGTGGTGATTTAGTTGTTGCAACAGCTACAAATCCTTTAAAGCCGGTTGGTTTTCGTGTGCAACTTGGCGAGGGTATGGCAGGGCGCGTAGCACTTACTCGCCAGCCTATGATAATTGACGATTACCGCTCTTGGTCTAATGGCTTACCAATTTACAATGGAACCGTATTAACAACAGTAATCGAAGTACCGATGCTTTATCAAGGCGAGTTAATAGGAGTTTTAGCAGTTGAAGAATTTAGTGAAACAGCTAAAAAATTTACTGAAAACGATATGAGGCTCTTAACAATTTTTGCCGGACAAGCTGCCGGCGCTGTACACACTGCCCGGCTTTTAAATGATATTCAGCTTAAGAATGATGAATTGAAAATTTCGAACGCGACAAAGGATAAGTTTTTCTCAATTATAGCGCATGATTTAAGAAGTCCTTTTCAAGGAATATTAGGCGTTGTGGAATTACTAACTAATGAAATTGACTCTTTGAGCAAAAGTGAGATTGCTAATTTTTCGCATAAATTAAGATACTCTCTTACAAAGCAATACGAGTTACTTTCCGATTTACTAGAATGGGCGCGATTACAAACCGGAAACATTGAAGCTATTCCCGAAATAATCCCGCTGTCATCTCAGGTTGAAATGGTAATAGATTCACTAAAATTACTTGCAAACCAGAAGGATATTACAATTGAAAACGCAGTTGACGATGAAACGGAAGTTTACAGCGATCACGAATTACTCAGAATTGTACTCCGCAATTTAATTTCCAACAGCATAAAATTTACCAAGCCGGGAGGTTTAATCAGCATCTCAGCTAAAAGAAAAGAAATATATTCCGAAGTAACCATATCAGATACCGGAGTAGGCATAGCAAAAGAAGCGTTGGATAAAATTTTCAGAATTGACGTTCATTACTCTACAGAAGGAACTGCAAAAGAAAAAGGTACCGGCTTAGGTTTAATTTTGTGTAAAGAAATTATCGAACGGCAAAAAGGTAAAATTTGGGCAGAGAGTAATTTAAATAAAGGCAGTAAGTTTACTTTTGTATTGCCTTCAACGGCGAAACAAGAACCTATCAGTTAAATCTAAATTCAGATTTTCCACAACTAGTAGAAAGAGCAGTATTATAGCTGAGGTTAAGGAAATAATACTGCATAATACTATACTAATTCTAAGCTTGATTTAACGAAAGCTGTTTAATGAGCTCGCTAGTACTCATTAAACCCGGATTCCAGGAAACAATATTTCCCTTTCGATTAAAGATTACAATCGCTGGAATTGTCATAATACCAAGCCGGTTAGCCATATCCGGCTCCTTGTGAGCATTAATTTTGCGAAGCTCTATTTCCTTCTCAGTCGCAGCCAGTTTTGCTAAGGCTTCGTCTAAGAAAAGCTCCTGTGTTTTACACTGCACACAGTTGGGACCCCAGAAGTAAAGTATAGATGCAATTCCCGGTTTAATATCCAGCTGAAGTTCTGCATTCAACTTGCGCCGCAAATATTTTATTCTGTTGAAGTATTTATACAAATACACACCAGCGACGTAAAGTAATACTACGCCCAAAGCAATTAAAACTCTTTCTAAAACATTATTCATAATGTTCCTAGTTTAATTATCACTAAACCCGGGTACACCTAACTTACCAAGTTGAAAATAAATAAAGCAACCGGCGCAAAACCCGAAAACAATATTTGCAAGAGCTAGAATAATAACCATCCATGTTATTGCCCAACCGGTAACAGCTTCTCCGTAAAAAAGAAATATACTTGAGATAACTAGAACCGCTCCGCCAAATGCCTGTGCAAAGGTATGAGGCTTAGAAGTTCCCTCTACAATATTTGGGCTTGCTAATTTAAACGGAATTAATATGTACTTGTAAATTTGTTTGAACAAGCTTAATTCCGGAACCAATGAACCAAGCAGCATTATGAAAGCAATTAATATTGGCACGTAACCTAAATTAAAAACGAAGCCAATCAGTAAGCCCGTGGAAATACTTATCTGGTTAAATTTTAACGCATTGATATCTATCTTATTTTTAGATGAGCTCACCTTAATTCTCCTTTCCGTGAACTAAAAAATATTTTCTTGATCTTCGCTGATGGTTTTAGAACAATCCTTCTATTGAGAGATAGCGTTCACCTGTATCGTAGTTAAAAGCTAAAACTCTTTTCTTTTCCGTTCCTTCAGAGAGTTTTTTATTTACTGCTGCTAACGTTGCCCCGGAAGAAATTCCTCCGAAGATAGCTTCCTCTTTTGCAGAGCGCTGGGCAAACTCAAACGCTTCTTCTTTGGTAATTTGAATTACACCATCAAGCAGACTAGTGTCTAAGATTTTAGGAATGAATCCCGCACCAATTCCTTGAATTGGATGGGGTCCCGGCTGCCCGCCGGATATTACCGGAGACAATGCCGGCTCTACAGCAAATACTTTTAGATTCGGAAATTTTTCTTTTAATACTTTCGACACACCTGTAATGTGCCCGCCTGTTCCAACTCCGGTGATTAAGTAATCGAAGCCTTCCGGAAAATCAGTAATAATTTCTTGCGCAGTTGCTTTGATGTGAATCTGAACGTTTGCATCATTTTCAAACTGCTGCGGAATCCATGCTTTCGGATTGCCGGCAACAATCTCGTTTGCTTTAGCAATAGCACCTTTCATTCCCAACTCACGAGGAGTAAGCTCAAACTTTGCACCATAAGCAGACATAAGTTTTCTGCGCTCTACAGACATTGATTCGGGCATAACCAGAATCAGCTCATATCCTTTTACAGCCGCCACAATAGCTAATCCAATGCCGGTATTGCCGGAGGTTGGCTCAACAATTACACTGTCGCTCTTCAGAATTCCCTTACGTTCAGCGTCTTCTATCATTGCTAAGGCAATTCTATCCTTTATGCTTCCGCCGGGGTTTGTTTTTTCGAGCTTTAACCAAACTTCGTTATTGCCGAATAGCTTATTTATTCTAACGTGCGGCGTGTTGCCAATTGTTTCGAGAATATTATTGTATTTCATCTCTGCTCCTATCTTGTTGTTAATAAACTTGTTTAAAACAAAAAAGCCCTTCGAGTATCGAAGGGCTTTTTACAAAACTTTGTATTGTGATTATGAAATTAAACAAAGACCTCCGATGACATCATATTTGCCGGAGTACAACAACAACTGTTGTTAGCTAACACAACTGCGCTATTTTTAGTAATGTTTTTCATAATCTTGTAGGCAAATGTACCTCGTAAACTTTAAGATGTCAAGTCCGAAAAAATATTTGCAATTCCTTGATTCTGGCGTTATTTCCATTATCTTTGCCCTTAGTTAATCAAAAATACTTTTTCTTATCGAGAACGGTTGAGGGATTAGGCCCGGAGACACCGTAGCAACCGATCCGGATAACTCCGGGTGTCAGGTGCTAAATCCTACCTGTAAAATTTTACGGGAAAGATGAGGAGAGGACGGATACGCTAAAATGTAACCTCTTCCACTCATCAAGAAGAGGTTTTTCATTTTAAACAATAAAGGGAAACAAAATGCAACTGCAAACAAAAACAATTCACGCGGGTGTGAACAAAGACAGCGCGTACAACAGCATCATTACACCTATTTATCAAACATCAACTTTCAGATTTGAAGATATAGGAACAACGAAAGGGTATGATTACACCCGTACAGGTAATCCGACCAGAACTGCTTTAGAAGAAAACATTGCCGCACTTGAAGGCGGAACTTGCGCAAGAGTTATTGCTTCCGGTATGGCTGCTATAACGGTTACGCTTCACTTCTTCAAAAGCGGCGATAATATTATCTGCACAAATGATTGCTATGGCGGAACAGAGAGACTGCTGCGCCTTTACTCAGAAACATTCGGATTTGAGATTACCTACGTTGATATGAAGGATCATGAAGCAATTCAAAAAGCAATACAACCGAAGACAAAAGCAATTTGGATTGAGACACCGAGCAATCCATTGCTAAACATTTATGATATTAAAGCTATATGCGAGATTGCTCACAACAATAATGCGCTTGCAATAGTTGATAATACTTTTCTCTCACCTGTAAACCAAAGACCGCTTGAATTAGGAGCCGACATTGTTGTACACTCAACAACCAAATATTTAAACGGGCACAGTGATGTTGTAGGCGGTGCAATTGTTGTTAATCAACCGCAACTAGCTGAGAAGTTACATTATTTAGTAAACGCATTGGGACAAGGAGAAGCTCCGTTTGATGCATGGCTTGTTTTAAGAGGAATAAAAACTTTAGTACCAAGAATGAAAGCACATGAAGTGAATGCTAATGCCGTAGCAAGATCATTGGCTAAGAATAAAAATGTACTAAAAGTAAACTATCCCGGATTAGAAACGCATCCGCAACACGAGCTTGCTAAAAAGCAACAATTCGGTTTTGGCGGAATGATTTCTTTTGAAGTTAACGGTGATATTGGTAAAGTCAACAAGGTGTTAACATCAACTAAGATTTTTTCTTTAGCGGAATCTTTAGGAGGAATAGAATCTTTGATATGCCACCCGGCAACCATGACTCACGCGTCAATGGATCCAGCCTTGAAAGCAAAAGTTGGTATAAATGAAAGACTAATCCGCCTTTCGGTAGGAATTGAAGACACAAATGATCTTATCCAGGATTTGGAACAAGCGCTATTGTTCTAACAAGAAATGATTCTATACTAGGAATAAATTTTGAGCCCTTCATTAACTGAAGGGTTTTTTGTGAATAACAAAAATTTGAAGTCTGAAACAACTTTATATTTTGACGATGCTTACAATCAGTTGAAAAACTTATGCCCGCTGAATTTTAGTTGTAATTTTCTTGCCACTTTGTTCGCTAAGAATAAAATGAGAACGATTGTTACTGAGGGGAACAATAAAATCCACCAGGCATGTTTAATATAGAACTGCCCTTCTTGAACCATCTGACCAAGTGTTGGATAAACGTGGTTTCCGGTTAATCCCAAGAAACTTAACGACGACTCTGCTATTATAATGTTTGCAAATTGGAAAATGACATTAACGGTGATGGAAGGCATTAGAAAAGGAATAATTTCTTTTCTAAGTATGGCTAGTTTGTTCATACCTAATTGTTGAGAAGTAATTATGAAGTTTTTTGATTTTATTGAAATCACTTCTCCTCTGACAATCTTAAATAAACTCATCCAGCTGGCGAAACCGATTACGAAAATCACATTAAATAGAGAGTTGCCGTACAACGATAAGAAGAGAATTACTAAGAAGATTGCCGGAAACGCCAAAAACATATCTGTAAAGCTATTTAAGATTTTACCGGCGGACCTTGAATAATAACCGGCTAGAAAACCAAGCAGCACGCCAAAAATTAAAGTTACAATTACAGCACCTATTCCAATGAACACAGATAATCTTGTTGCGTAAATCAATCTCGAAAAGACATCTCTGCCATATTCATCAGTTCCCAACAGAAAACAAATCTTAGAGTATTGGTTATTCTGCTTTCTACTTGTTCCGTTGGCTAACTGTTGTGCAGCCCCACCAGCATCTATTAAATAATAATCGTCATCAACTACTTCGCGCATAACAGTTTTTTTAAATTCCGCAAATTCAGCAATGGGATTGCTATGTTTGCTATTACTTCCGGAATTTGTTACTAATGTTTTCACAGATACTGGCGGAAGATTTTTCGCTATTGATAAATTGAATTGAAGGCTTGGATTAAATGGAGCAACGATTGCGCCGTATGTAATTATTAATACAAACACTATTGCTAATGATAAAGGCAGCCCGACTTTATTACTGAGCATTTTCCATTTATTTCTTTTCAGTATCACTATAGCTGTACACAATATCAGTATGGAGATAGAAAGAAATTGGTCAATAAATTCAAGCGATAGATTGTTCGTAAAATAGCCGGTATCTGTGAATGATAATTTGGCAAACAAATAAAAAAGAATTAGCGAATTAGATATCTCACCAAGCCTTGCTATAATTAGAGCAAAGCTAACGAGTAGAATTATATGCCACGTGAGTATTCTTGTTGGTTTCATTCGAAATACTCTGAAGCCAGCCTTTTATTAATATTCACTTTAACCACATCTGCAACTGTATTTGCTATAATGACCAAAATTGCTGAGACGAAAACACATCCTACGACAAGAGGATAATCTCTAGTTAGAATAGCATCCACAATTAGTCTGCCCATACCGGGCAACCCAAAAATATTTTCTGTAATAAGGGTTCCGCTTAGAAGTATACTAAGCTCGGTTCCTAAAACCGATATCAAAGGCTCTACAGAGTTGGGCAGAACATGTTTTCTAAAAATTATTTTCTCATTCTCTCCGCACGATCTTAAAAACAAAACGAAACTTCTCTTATAAACTTCGTCTATGTTATTTCTTAGATAACCATAAAAAACAATGATCCCGGGAAGCGACAAAGTTGCCAAAGGAAGTATTAAATGCACCGAGTAATTAATTAGTTTGTCCCAAACAGAAGCATTATCAAAATCAATTGAATGGAGACCTGACATTGGCAAAAGATTTAGCTGTAGTGAAAAAATGAATATCAAAAACATTCCAACTATCATTGTGGGGATTGAGTAAAATACCAGATTGATCTTGCCAAGTAGTCTATCTAAAAGAGAATTTCTTCTCTGTGAAATAAAGAATACCAGTAATAGTGAAATTGAAATCTGTAAACTGAAACTGATTGTAGCGAAGATGAGAGTGAATGGCAGTGTATTCCAGATAACAGACATCACCGGAATTCTGTAATTGTAGGAGATGCCGAATTCACCGGAAAAAATATTTTTAATAAAAATTAAGTATTGTTCTAACAGCGGTTTATCCAGCAGAAAAGATTTTTTAATCTTTTCCAATAATAGGGGACTCAACTCGGGAGAAAGAAATCTTTGAGTTGGGTCTCCAGGTGCTAATCTTAATAACAGAAATATAAAGCTGGTTATTAAGAATAATATGAGTGCTGTAGAGAATAGGCGTTTTCGAAAGATTGTCCAAAAATTTTTCATTTCTTATTGTGCTAATTCCCATGTCCAACATTTTTGTACTGCCCCCAATGGATTAATTTTCATGTTTTTAATTCTCTTGTTGTAGCCCACTATGTTATCAATCCAAAAAAGAAACAACGCCGGCTGTTCATCATATATAATCTGCTGGAATTCGCGAAGTGTATTTGCGTATTCGCTCTTAGTTAGTTTTTTCTCAAGATTATCTAAAAGCCAATCAACCCTCAAATTCTTATAGCCATAAACATTTGCTTGTGCTATCTGAGTATCGGAATACCAATATGGTTTCAAATCCAATGGAATAGGCACCATCCATCCGGCTATCCAGGCTTCCAACTCTTTATTAAACATTTTTTCGAAAAAGACTGCAGGTTCTAAAGTATTTAGTTTAACATCAATTCCCACAGCTTTTAAATTATTTTGGAAAATTGTCGCGCTATAATTTCTTAAAGGATTACCAGAGGGAATTGACAATGTAAACTCAAACTTCTTTCCATCTTTTTCTATCACACCGTCGCCATCATTATCTTTCCACCCTGCATTTTGAAGTAGTTCCTTCGCTTTCTGCAAATCATATTTGAAAGAAATTAAATCACTATTAAAGGAAGATTTAAATATTGGGGCAATTGGACCGGTCATCAGTTCACCATTTCCTAATAAATATTCCTTTAGAATGGACTCACGGTTTAAAGCAAACGACAGAGCTTTTCTAATATTCTTATTACCGAATAATTGATTTGAGCCTTGATTTTCTTTTTCTGAACCAACATTCTTTAGACCAAGGTAATCATACTCTCTTCCTCTTCTAGCTATCATTACAATATCATTATCGGATTTCAGATCACGCATATCTTCCGGACTAATATTTTCTGTAATATCAATCTCACCTTTCCTGAGCTGATTAATTCTGGAATTATAATCCGGGATAACTTTGAATATGATCTTATCAATAGTGTTGCCATTCACTAAAACTGATTTAGCATTTTTAACAAGCTGGATACTTTGATTTCTATCCCACTTGTCAAGTATATACGGTCCACTGCCGATGGGTTTAAACCCAATATCGGAAGTAGCCAATTCTTCTCGTTTGATGTTCTTGAATAAATGCTTAGGCAAAATCGGCATATCAAAATCAAAAGTAGAAGTTGGGACGTTTGGTTTAAACTTTATTTCGAGTCGAGTCGGGCTTATTATTTTGAAAGTTTTTTCTAAATCTATGCTTAAATCTTGGTTCAGATAATAGTTGTTAAAAATTCCATAAAATCGGCTCTGGACTTTGGGGTCGGAGTACAAATCAAATGAATATACAATATCATCGGTAGTGACTTTATCACCGTCGCTCCACTTAATATCATCTCGTATTGTAATTAGGACAGAGCTTGAATCTCCATTCCATTCTATTTTTTTCGCTAGCAGAGGATAGGAAATCACTTCTCCCTTTTCACTATCCCAATCATACCCTACTAAGGCTAGATAGATTAGCTCGGATATGTTTGCTTCCGCCTCGCGAGAAACATATAAAGGATTAAGCGTGGTTACATCAGAATCCAGTCCTATAACCACTGCTTGATGATTATTTAACTGTGGCTCTGTGCAGCTTACAGTTAAACAAATGACTGATAGTAGTGTAATACAAGATTTTATTAGCCGGCTCATTTAGAATTATGTATTTAGGTTTAATAATTTATAAAATATTAAATATCTTCGATTGGTTAATTTAAGATAAGGATATGACGGATAAACCAACAGACATAATCGGAGAGGAAGATAAAATAATTTGTACGGTAGATATTGGTGCGATTAAAATTACCGCCGGGCATCATACAAAAACTGTTCTCCGGAATTTTCATTGTAAATTTGAGCGGGATTTGGTTTATGCAATTCTCGGGAAAAATGGAACCGGAAAAACCACACTCCTTAATTCAATTTCTAGGATTTTAGATGAAAATCACTACAATGTAGAGGGTGAAATTTTCATCAACCAAAATGATGTTCTTACTTGCAGCAACGAAGGTATGCAAGCAATTAGAAGGAACTTTGTAAGATATATTTTCCAAGACTCTCAAAATTTATTTGATCCTCTTAAAAAAGTAAGTTATTACTTCCAAGATGTTATAGCCGCCGAGAGAAACACACTAGCCGAGCTCTTTGATTATTTTCTTCTATCTAAAATGGAGAATATTCTGGATTCATATCCACATGAGCTAAGTATAGGCATGGCTCAAAGGGTTGCGCTAATATTTGGGTTTATTTCTAATTCTAAGTTACTCTTACTTGATGAGCCAAATTCTGCTATTGATCTGCCGATTTCAAATTTATTAAGTAAGAAACTTATAGAGCATTCAAGAGAAAAATTAACCGCCATAGTTTTTACGACTCAGGATATTAACTTTGCAATCAAAACAGCAGATAACATTATAGTGATCACAAACTCCGGTTGCCTTGAATATGCCAATTCATCTGCCGATCAGTTACAATTAAAAGAAACACTAAAAGACAATCTTAATTAACTAAGGCTTATGGATAAATTAGTTACGCTCGAATCTATTTCATATTCTGCTAAAAAGCAGAGTCATATTTTCGGCGATGAGCGTCAAATTAGAATTATTGATGACGTTTCGTTTAATATTAATAAGGGTGAAATACTGGGCATTGTGGGAGAATCCGGCAGTGGAAAAACCACGCTGGCGAAAATAATTGCCGGCATTCTGAGTAACGATTTAGGAAAAGTAACCTGTCAATTCAGCAGCAACCATGATAAGGCGAGACGGGTTCAACTTCTTTTTCAGAATTCGGAATATCTTATCAATCCTTTACGAAGAATCCGTGATATTTTGAGCGACATACAATCAGATAGTAGTGAGATTCTAAAAGTAATCGGCGATCTTGGTCTAGCGCCAACTATTCTTGATCAAATGGGTTATCAAGTAAGCGGCGGCGAGAGACAAAGGATTGGTTTAGCCCGCTTGCTGCTAACAAATCCCGAACTGCTGATTTTGGATGAGCCTTTTGCAGCACAGGACTTTGCATCAAAGGAAAAGATTAGAAGTATCATCAAAAACCTCAACACACAAAGAAAAATTACTATTGTATGTATTAGCCACGAATTAGAAATTCTTAAGAATTTGACTGATAGAATAGTTGTTTTGCAAGCTGGTAGAATTGTAGAACAATCTGATAACGTTCACTTTTTCTCTAGACCGAAACATCCATACTCAAAATATTTGATTGAAGCTGACGAGTACAAATTAACGGCAAAACCAAGTACGTTTCAAGAAAACTCGGATATACAACTTTGCGGATTTTTTTCGAGATGTGACAGAGGAACTATCCAATGCAAAATAAAGATAGAAAAGCATGAGGATGATTATTCAATCACTTATTGTAACCATCCTTATTCGAATTCTATCAGTTAAAGACTACAAATACTTCTGTCCCTACGCCTTTTTCACTTTTCAAATCAATTGAGAGATTATTCATTTCTGCATATTTTTTTACAAGTGCGAGAGCAAGTCCATTGCCTTCAAACTTTCTAGTATGACCGGTATCTTCTTGTGTAAAAGGTTCGAATAAATATTGTAAATATTCTTTAGAAATTCCCACGCCGGTATCACGAACGCTAATACAGTATTTACCCTCCCTGTTAAGGAACTGCTTAACTCTAATAGTTCCTTTTTGAGTAAACTTAACAGCGTTATCAATCAACTCTTGAATGATTTGATAAATCATAAATTTATCGCAAAGCACCTCGTTTATTTCAACAGACTTTTCATAAATAAAATACAATCCTTTGCCTCTGGCAATCACTTCGTAATTTGAAATTATCGGCTTAAGAACTTCTCCTTCTAAATTTATTTTTTCTTGGTGGATCTCATAGTTACCGGAGATGATTTTGGACATTTCCATAATTTCATCAAGAGTTCTAATAATTCTATTACTTCCTTGTTCGAGCATTCTAAATATCTCATCAATTTCCGCTGACTCGAGCGGAAAGTTGTTTGATTTCAATAACTGTGTGCTGCCTAATATTATATTAAAAGGAGTCCTAATTTCGTGAGACATTTGCGACAAGAAATGATTTTTTAGTTTTTCCAGTTTCTCAGCTTCTTGCCTGGTAATTTCTAGTTCTTGATAAGCTTTTTTCAATTTAAAATTTGCAGTTACCTGCCTTTGATGCATCATAGCATTATTAATAACTATTCCAGCCTGACTAGCTAATATTTCAAACATTTCTACAACTTCTTTGTTATCAATTTTATTCAGTATTTGACTATCAACATAAATAACACCAAATTTTTCATTTTTAGTCATCAACGGAGCGCACATAATTGTTTGTAGTTTCAAATTAATTATGCTCTCGCTTGGATCGCTCGAACCATTAAGTGCCGATTCAATAAATTTTGATTGTCCGGTTTCATAGACATCATTAACAACAGTTGTGGATAATTTGAACAACTCCTGAGGCAGTGTTTTCCCTTCTGCATCTAAGCACAACATGTATTCAAGGTTGCCGTTTTCACTTTTTAAAACTATAAAACCACGTTCCGATTTTGTAATATTTATCGCATTATTTAGAACTAATTCAAGTACCTCTGACAATACTAAAGAGCTGTTAATTTTCTTTAATATGTCCAGCACTAACTCAAGTTTGGAATTATTGCTTTCCCTTGGTTTAATTGTTTCTTCTATATTTTGTACAAATTCGGAAAGTTTCAAAGCAGCTCCGCTGTTTGTTTTAAATTTATTTTTCAAACTAGCTTGAATATTTTAATTCGAATTTAGTAATATCTTTCAAAATCAGATTTAATTCGTCGTTAAGTTTAGCATAACTAGATAAATTTTCAACATCTAATGTGTTTTTTATTTTCAAAACCATTGCCTGGGTTAAATAATAATATTTCTCAGCCTTATAATAATTGCCTCGTTTTACAAAATATTTGCCAGCCAAAAAGATAACCCGCCAAGATAGCGGAGTAATATTTATATTTTTCAACTTTTCCAATGCTCTCTGAATATCATCAAAAGAATCTTGGGTCTTAATTTTCATTTTAAAGAATGCAGCCCAATAGTCCATTTCAATTCCTACAAAAATGTTGTTTTTAGCAAATTCACTTAATTTTTTATCCGTCAATAAACTTTCCGCCTTATCGAGCAATTTCATCTCAATAAATAAATTAACTAATAAAAAGCTAATGAAAGCATAATTATAATTACTATCTCTTTCATCCGATAATGCTAATTCATCTAAGCTATTTGTTAATAGCTCGATGGCTGTCTTTTTTTCATCACTTGAGAGTTTAATTAGTCCTTTCAGCAATTCAATTTTCTTATTGTATGATGTTGGAAGCAATTTGTTTTCGGATAATTTATTTAACTCGTTAAGAATTGGAAACAATCTACTTACTTCACATAAGGTAAATAATATTTTGCCCTCAAGTAACAATACTTCAGCCAGTTCTACGTAATTGCCAATATCATTAAATATTAGTTTCGCTTTGGATAAATATTCAACACTTAAATCGTAATTGCATATCTTGAAGTTAACCTCAGCCAGATTTGCTATTGCTATTCCATATGAATTCTTATCGCCTAAATTTTCGAAGATGGTTTTAGCTCTAGTGTACATTGTAATGGACTTATCATATTCAGCCAGGTCATAATAGAGAACTCCATAATTAAGAAGTAGTTTCCCTTCGCGTTCTAGATTACCATTTAGCTTATTTAGTTCTAAAGCTTCGCTCCAGAATAATTGGGCGTTTACTAAATCGCCTTTCATAGCATAAACATTTCCAATATTAATTTTGGCGCCGCAGATTCTATTGGTGAGATTTTCAATGTTGAACAAGTTAATTGCATCATTAAATTTGTTTATTGCTGGCGTCGGGTTATTATTATAAAACTCCATTAGACCAATTAATATGGAAGCCTCTCCTCTTGTTTCTGCTTTAATTTCATTCTGAGAAGTAATACTCTCGCAAATTGAAAGGGCTTCGTCATATTTGCCTAATTGTAAATTTGCATAACCAATTGAAACAAGAACTTCACATCTTTCTTGAATATCCGAAATGTCATCCAGGATTTCATTCAAAGTATCAATACCGCTTTGTAGCTCACCTAGATTTATAAGAACAGTTCCTTTCCTTATTAGCAAAGCCCGCCGTTCTTCGTGTGTGAGGTTACCGGTTAATGCTTCATCGGATATGCTGTAACAAGAATTATAATCACCATGCAATAAGTATTCTTCGCTGAGATCTGTTTTTATTTTATTTAGTTTGTCTTCCTCAAAAGGAAGAGTTAATAAATGGCTTAACAGCTCAATGATATATTTATGCGTGGGGACTTTTTTTGCTTTATTTATTTCTATGTAATAGTGTTTGAAACAATTTTCATAATCCTTTGCCAATTCATAATGATACGCGATAACATAATTACTAACGTTTATGTTTGCCCCAACCAACCAACCTGCGATTAATATATGATACGGCTGTACGTTTGCAATGTCTGATACTATATAATCTTTATAATTACGAGAATAAAATTCGTATGTGTTGTTTGAGATATTGAGCTGCAATATGTTTTCCTCAACTAATTTCGGAATCCTTATGCCGCTTTTTCTGAAAAGTTGCTTTTGAATACTGGTAACAATACTTATGTTTAATGGATTGTTGAGAATAGCTAGTATTCTAATAAATTCAATTTCATCTTCTGTTAGTATTTTTTTATGATACACGACGAGTTCGTTATTAGAAAGGCTTACAATTTTAGAAATGTCATTGACATTTTTTAGTATAAAACCTTCATCAAAGTCGTATAGCAAAAGGTAATTACGAACAAGTATTTCGATGAACTTTTTAATGTTGCCCGGTTGTAAGTCGGTATATTCTTGAATAATACCAAGTAAACTGCGTTGCGGCATTAAATCTGAGCAATTAGTTTCAATAAATTCTTTTGTTTCAACTTCAGAGAATGGTTTTAAATGTATTATATCAAGTGAGGGATAAAAATCGTTCTTCAATGAAGTTGTCTGCTTCTCTGCGATCAACACCTTAACACCATTTACTACTAGTATTGGTAATATCAGAGATAACATTTCAATCACAATAGGTTCAAATGTACTCACTTCGTCAACTAGTAAAATAAAGTTCTTCGATTTGGACATTTCGCCCAGAACTGCCAAATATTTTTCGATATTTACTTTATCTGGGCTAAATATAATTTGCGCGATTTTCTTTCTAAGCTCTTCAGTTAGATTTGGAAAGACTACTTTGTTAAAGCAAATAAGTTTGAGTAGCTGTTTTTCCTCTGGCAAAAAATGAAAAAACTGTTCAGAAGAAATGAGTATACAGTTTTCATTTTTTCGGCAGATTTCTCTAAGCAAAAAAGATTTCCCCGAATTTGACGGACCAACGAAGAGAATTGGTTTATTATTGATAGGATCGGCTATAAAATCCGCGGTATGTTTTAATATTTCTTCTCTTCCAACAAATACAGTTGCCGCACTCCATCCCATCCACACATCATCTTTTATAGGTATTCCTAAGCTTTTCAGGACGAGCAAACTTGATGAAAATCTATTCTCCGGATTACTTTGTAATAATTTTTTAATGACAGAGATATACTTCTGGGATTTTTCATTTTGCGGAAAATCTATTTTGCCGGCAATTTGTTCCTTGTATATATCTATTTCATTATCAGAACTGATATGATGTTTATTAAAAATAATTTTATAAAGCAAAGCACCAAGCGAGTATAAATCAACCTTGTAACTAAGAGGTTCATTGTTTAATACTTCTGGCGCCATAAATTTTAAACTGCCGAAGATTTTATCTCTCTTTTTCGATTTATGAAACGAAAGTCCAAAATCAATTAACTTAATTTCATTTGTGGATCTTTTGTAGAGAATATTTTCCGGCTTTAAATCCCCATAAATATAATTAGATTGATGTATGTAAAATAGTGCACAGCATAATGAATATATTAATGAATCAACTTCCATTTCAGTTAATTCATTTATCACTCCAACCAGGTTATAACCTTCAAAGTATTCTAGTGCTATATATAAATCGGTTGGTTCAATTTGAAATCTATCTTCAAGAGTTGGATCAGCGGTGAGCACAATTCCAAAATCGTATGATTTAATTATGTTCGGGTGATTGAAAGTGCGAAGCACTAAATGCTCATTTCGAAGATTCTCTTTTTCTAATTCTGAACGCTTATGGGATAGGATTTTGACCGAGACATTTATTTTATTTAAAACATCATAACAAAGGAATACATGACTCCTGCCCTTTCCAATTTCCTTTAGTACTTTATACCGATGATTGATCACTTTATCTACTACAGTTGGGAATAAATAAAGTTATGAATTTGAGAGGTCTGAAACTTACAAAGGATAATATGCTTGATAGATGAGGCAATTATTTCAATCCATTTACCTATGAATCCGACATTTGACAAAAAGTTGGATTTAAATGCAGTAATTAAACAATAGAGACTATGTTAATTATTGAGCGAGGATAAATGGGATTCTATCTCAGCTAATAAAGGCTTTGAATGGTTCTTGTGGTAGAACTTGAAAGCATTCATTAAATGATTATAAGCGTCTTTTTTATTTCCTTTTTCTTTATACAATAACCCCAATTGATAATTAGTCTCTGCACAATTTAATTCTTGATTAAGATCGTTATTTAATCTTAAGCTTGTTAATAAAAAGTTTTCTGCTGACGCGTAGTTTCTTTCTCTTAAAGACAATACACCAAGCATTTTATGAATATCAGCAAGAGTTAGTTTATCATTTAGCTGGTAACTCAGTACTAAAGATTTCTGAGCATAACTAAAAGCTTCTGCCAAATCACTTTTTTCTAATTGTATTTCCGCAATATTTAAATAACACAAATTTGTTATCGGCTGATAACCAAATCGCTTTGAAACTTCCAAACAATCATTATATATATTTAACGCTGCACTATAATCCTTTTTATTGCGGTAAATCATTCCAATATTTTGCATAACCTCGGCTTCTCTCCTGGTATCTCCTAATTTTTTGAATTTAGCTAAAGCTTTTTCATATAACTCCAACGCCTTAGTCATATTTCCTTCTATATAGGAAATAATTCCAAGATTTACTTCAACCATTCCGGTTAATAAAGGATTTCTTGATTCACCAGAATACATCAAACAATTATTTAATCGAATTGAGCCTGCTTTCAGGTCACCTTTTTCTACATACATAGAACCAATCAAGAACTCACACTGCCCAAGACCATCTTTTTTATTAGTAACTTCAAAAATGTCGCGCGCTTTTTTGATATTGGTTACCGCGGTTTTCCAATCTGCCTGCTTTATGTGGAATTCTGCAATCAACAATAACGCTTCACCCTTTTGATTTTCCATTCCCTTTTCTGAGGCGGAAATTTTAAGTACGATATTTGCAATATCATTTGCAATATCATGCTCTCCCTGAGTAAGAAGGAGTTTGCCGAACGGCAATAAAAAATCAACATATTTTTTAAGCGACAGTTTCTTTTCTACAAACGTAATTAATGTATCCGTCAGTAATCTAACTTTTTCAGAAAGGATTGACTCCTTGAAATAAAAGTCAAATAATTCATCTGAAGAACAATCTGAAGGCAATTTTGGATGCAATGTATTCAAGATGGTACTAGTATATTCGTCAACATCCTTCTTAGATAGATAGATTTTAATCAACGAATTCAGATCTACTATAAATTTATTTTTTTCATTCATAATTATTCCGATCATATAAACCATTGAATATTGTTATTTGTTAAACAACGGTTTCCTATCATTAAGTGAAATACTTTCGCTAATTGTTTTTAATTAGCTACTCAATCATGAACTATATTTTCTCTTAGAAGCATTGTGCTAGACAATTATTTATCTACAAAAACCAAATCTAGAAAAGTGAGGAATTACAGCTCCTTCAACCTTCAGAATTCCATCCTTTGTGTTAACTTCTAATTTATCATACTGAACAAATTCATATTGCCCAGACGGGCTAAGGTAAACAAATCTTACAGAGTTCGGATTGATACCTTTTAAATTAAGTCCACTATATTCTAAATCTAGCGATAAAGCATTAGTAAACACCATGCTCGGTCCAAAGGTAACCTCAGTCGAGGAATTACTTAGCTCCATACTCAAATTCTTAGTTCCAATAAAAGCACCGGTCGGAATTTTAAGATGAGCTTTAATTCCGAAATTATTTTCAGAATACTCTATTTCTATTTCACCGCCTCTATTACCGTTAATTCTTTCCACCTTAAGTAAGGAAGCTAAAATACCAGACGATTTTTTAAGATTCACTGGCAATGAGATAAGCTGTAAATTTTGAGAATCGTCCATTTTTACAGTTTCTGCTAATTTTGAACTTTGCGACGGTTCTAGAATCCCGTCTTGTTTATTGCATCCCCAAAAAACTATCAATAAGGTGGAGAACAACAAAAAGTACTTTTTCATATTATATACCTCATATTTATTTAATCCTTTATACTGCAGTATATAATAGCCAGTCCATCAGTGATTGTCAATATGACTGAAGGTATTATATGTGCAAAATCACAATATATTTTTATAAATAATTCGTTAATAAGAAAACAGAAGAGACCCCAGCCGAGAGTCTCCTCTATACTAAGAAATAAGGGAACCCCAGCCGTAGAGTTTCCTTGCTATCATTTCAATACTATTGTTTTTTAATGTAGAATATCTCACTCAGCAATTCCCATTTATCTTTTATTAACGGAAATCGAATACGCTCTTTTTTTTCTTTTGACTTTACTGGCAAGAAATAGAGATACAAAAAGAATCAGAACCGTTAAAAAGAATATGCTAAGCGAAGAATAAATGATTTCTGTTAAGACCATATTAATTCCATTAAAGGATATAAGTGACTATTTTTATAAAAGGATATATAATATTTTTATATAAAAAGACTAAGTGAACGTTTAAATATACAAAATCGTAATCTATTGTCAAATTGTTTTTTGCAGCTACAAATTAATTTTAGAAGTTTCCGTGTACTATGGAATAGTAAAATATTGTGCGGCTTCGTCACGTTAGAATAATTCCAAATGTCTCCCAAGGATGTTGGTTTTTAAAAACTAGTCCCATTTTTTTAACTGAAAATCTAGAGGCTTTTATATTTCTCTTGAACATCTCATTATACATTCCTACATGTTAAATGTAGATTTCATCGCAAAATGGTTTTCATCTGAGATATAGCTTGGGATGCTGTTACCAGAAACAAGTGCATATCTACCTCTCTCAGCACTTCGTTCTAACATTTTTAATGAACTTTTGACAATATTTTCTGTAGTGCTTCTTACAAGAAAATCTGAATCAATGCCACCAAAAATTGCAATATCTGAGTCCCACAACTCATATGCATCTTCTATTGGAATGATTCAATCTTCGAAAGAATGCTTTGCAGCTAATACAGATCATAAATAATGTCCTTCATAACATTTTTTACCAGTCAACAGGAATGCAAAATTGCACACTGTCGGCGTTATGAATAGTCTCCACAATTTTTTTATGCCGAGAGAATACCCATCTCCTTAGCATATCAGACGAAAGCATTGCCTGATTCTTAAACCCCCAATCATCATTTACAATACAAGCACCTATTGTTTCG
This sequence comes from Stygiobacter sp. RIFOXYC2_FULL_38_25, assembly GCA_001803165.1. Taxonomy (GTDB): domain Bacteria; phylum Bacteroidota; class Ignavibacteria; order Ignavibacteriales; family Melioribacteraceae; genus Stygiobacter. The sequence continues at coordinate 131,384 of MHAZ01000019.1, forward strand.
ATTGACGCAACAATTTCATATAAGAGGAAAAATCTGGGACCTATGGCACTAAATATTTGTATGGTAAGTTCTTCATCCATTAAGCACAGAATGCACAAATTTTCAAATCCTATTAAATCAATAACATTTGCCAACACACCACCATTGCCGCTCGCAATTAGTTTCATTCAGTAGGGTAAATAACTTTTTAGATCAGAGTAGATTTAATAATCGCCCTCATCTGCATTTGGTTAAGAATATTTTTCGAAACTTTCACGGTCGGTTATTACACAACCGGAATTAAGTGCTATGCTTTCTTTCTTTTCACTTCTCACATGGGAAAGATTAACTTATTCGTTCGAACAGCACATGCCTATCTGAAGTATCTAAACTTTCAATTCAGGAAAGTTTTTCAACAAACATGTCATTAAGCGCAGATTCAAAAAGGGTTGGACGGGCTGGTGATTTTCGCTGTAATACCTTTATAACGTTTTCACAATCTGGCTGAAAGTTTTGACTACGCTTATAAATAATATTGCCCCCACGATTAACCGCTCAATTAACAAATCATCTAATAAACTGAGCGATACATCTATTAAATTCTATTTAGTCGAATGCAGTATTCTCAACTTATTTTTTTTCGAATCGTTAATGAGTCTTTGTGTACAATCTTTAATAGTACACTCGTCACAACTGTAATCTGAAAATTTAACATTGTGTCCACCACCTATTATCCCGCTGATGGATTTAATTGGTTGCATAAGCGCCATTTCAGTCAAACTTATTCCGCAGAAGTTTCCAGGTAAAAGCGAGAATAGGAGATGCTGTTCATCAACCTTCCAGTTACAATAACCGGGGCTATATCCATTGGTAACTTTAAATCCGCTTTTTCTCATTTGCTCAGTAATATGATCGTGCAGAACATTTGCAGAAGATTCAACTGCTTCAGATGCTACAGTATCATAGACATATCCCAATAATGGATCACCATTTCTAATTAATTCTTTCGAATATGATTCCATTTCAGAGCCAATTGTAACACAAAAAACAGCCATACTTTCAGACCTTTTAAGGAACCCGGTTACAATTTTTCCGAGATTGAAAAACTTGTCTCCAATTAAAAGTCCGCTACTGTTGCCTGCTTTCTGCTTTGTATTAAGTATTCTGTATCCCGCTCTTATATTTATTTTTTTTCGCAGATCAGTAATAGCTGATCCAATTAAATTACTAAAATGCTCAGGTATTTGGTTAGATTGATAACCAAGCAGAATTTCAATTTCGTTTATATCTATAGAAATATCTTCGTAAGAGATAATTACTTCGAATGTATTTTCCCCAAGCTCCTTTTCCGGTAGATTTTTTTTCATTTTCTGCTTCGGATTTCAGCCGCGATGGCTGTTATATGCAGAGGAGTAGTTCCGCAGCATCCGCCGATAATATTTGCGCCGCAATCAATTAATTCGTTAACTCTGTTTGCCATCATTTCAGGTGTTTCCGGGTAACTTACTTTATTATCTACAAATACTGGCAGACCGGCATTTGCTTGTACAAGAACTGGAGTAGCCTGATCAACGGCGCGAATTTCTTTTACGATACCAATCATGTTTTCTATTCCGTTACCACAGTTTGTTCCAATTATGTCAGCACCGACATTTTTCATCGCCAATACCATTTCACCCGGCGAAATTCCCATCATTGTTGTGAAATCTCCTGTGGCTGTTTTATCAAAAGTAAATGTGCACGCAACACATAGGCTTGTAGCAGCTTTTGCAGCCCGAACTGCAATTGATGCTTCTTGTACATCCGTCATTGTTTCAATACAAATTGCATCAACACCGCCTTTTTTCAAAGCTTCGGCTTGAAGTGAAAAACCATCGTATAATTCACTTTCAGTTGTTTCTCCTAACATCAGCATAGAACCGGAAGGTCCAATTGACCCAAGTACAAAATGATTATCACCGGCAGCTTCCCGCGAGATTTCCGCCGCTGCATTGTTCAATTCAATTGTGCGTTTATCGAGTCTATAATGTCTCAAACGAAACGGAGATCCGCCAAAACTATTTGTAAGAATTATATCCGCTCCAGCATCAATGTAACTTTTGGCTATTGCAAACACATCCTCTCTGTGGGCGACATTCCATAGTTCCGGGCATTCACCCTGCTTCAGACCACGTTGATATAAGTAGGTGCCCCACGCTCCATCTGAAACAAGTACTTTACCTTTTTCAATTTCTTCTAGTACTGATTTCATGATTAATTTTTCAATCCGCTTTTGATTTATGGTATAGAATTATATTCAATAAAGTACCCAACTTCAAACTATAGAACTTTTAAAAAAATAATGAGGCTGCGATTATGGTTCCTCGGTTATATAGGTGACCAAAAAACCTTCCCTCAGATAGAAGGGTCTTTGGACAATTGGCTAGGAATTAAATCTAAGAAATTACATTTGAAGAAGTGAATCGTAAATAATTTATTAACATTTGTGGTGATACCAACCTAGAAATGACTTTGCTTATCCTATGTAGAGCGCAGTTGAGAAAAGATTTTTTCACCGTGGGAAGATGTAAAGAATGTTTAATTGGACAAGACGTAAAATAACTCAAACTAAATCCCGGTTTAATTTGGGACTTAGTTTGAAATAGACCATTTATTTTTTCATGATTGCAAGGTAAACTAAAAAGGAAACAGCAAAACCAATAAACCAAGCGTAATCATATAAAAATCTAAGTGAAGGAACTAACAAACCAATCAAAGCAACAAACACGCCGGCAGCTAACGCATAAATAGCTTTTACATTAAATCCATTCTTGTATTCATACACACCATTTCTTCTATAGAGATCAAGCACAACCAATTTGCTTTTCTTCACTAAGAAATAATCACAGATTAATATTCCAGCGATTGGACCCAAGAACCCGGAATAGCCAACTAACCATCCAAAGATGTAAGCGCTGTAATCCGAAAGTAATTTCCACGGCATTATTACTATTCCAAGAATTGCTGTCATTAATCCGCCGCGAACAAAATTAATTTTTGTAGGATAAAGATTTGAAAAATCGTTAGCCGGAGAAACTACATTTGCCGCTATGTTTGTTGTTAAGGTTGCAATCATTAGAGCCAATAGGGAGACTACAACAATAATCGGATTATGAAATTTTGAGAGCAGAACAACCGGATCCCAAATCGCCTCGCCGAAAACAACTACAGTAGCTGAAGTAACAGCTACACCAATGAACGAATAAAGAGCCATTGTTGGGGGCAGTCCGATTGCTTGACCAAGCATTTGTGCTTTTTGACTTTTTGCAAATCTGGAAAAATCCGGAATGTTGAGAGACAGCGTTGCCCAGTAACCAACCATTCCGGTGAGTGATGGAATAAAAAATTGCCAAAACTCTCCGGCAGTTTTGAATTTACTTGGCTGACTTAATATTGGTCCCCAGCCGCCGCCTTGTACGTATGCCCAAATAAGAAGCACAATTCCAACAACAAGAAGAAACGGCGCGCCAAGAGCTTCAAGCCATTTTATAGATTCCATTCCGTTAACAATGAAATAAACATTCATAGCCCAGAAGATTATAAAGCCGGCTGCCGAACCTAAACTCCAAGTCGCCCATTGTGGAATTAAAATGCTAAGAAGAGAACTTAACGCTTGTCCTCCAATCCATGTTTGAATACCGAACCAACCGCACGCAACAACAGCACGAAGTAAAGCAGGAACATTTGAGCCAAGAGTGCCGAATGCAGCTCTTGCAAGTACAGGAAATGGAATTCCATATTTAGTTCCAGCATGTGCGTTTAGAACCATTGGAACGAGAACAATAATATTGCCGAGAGTAATTGTCATAAGCGCTTGCCACCAATTCATTCCACCGGCAATCAACCCGCTTGCCAGCATATACGTTGTAATGCAAACACTCATACCTATCCAGAGCGAAGCAATATTGTAAGTGCCCCAGGTTCTTTGGTTGATTTTTGTTGGCGCTAAATCTTTATTGAAAAGTTTTGTGTCATTAAGACCGGAAAGATCTGTTTCTACTAAGCTTTCGGAAAACAATTTTCCCATAGCTATCCTTTCGTTAATAAGAAGGTGTGCAGAAAAACAAAATGCTTATGCTTACTTACAGAGACCTCAGAATAATTATTTCAGTGTCACACTGAAGTCCGTCGGCTGACGGATTGAAGTGTGACAATTTAGTTTGTAGTGTCATGGTTCGACAAGCTCACCATGACTTAGTCTTAGTATTTCAGAGGTCACTTACAATTAATTCCAAGCAAGACCATGTGTATTTCTCTTTACAAAGTTTCCTCGTCCGGCTCTACCAAGAAACTTTTTGTTTTCAACAATCACTTCGCCGCGAGAGATAACTATATCTGCATCGCCTTTAACTTTCTTACCTTCGAACATAGAATAGTCAACTCTCATATGATGCGTCTTAGCTGAGATTACAAGTTCTTTTTCCGGATCCCAAATTACAATGTCGGCATCAGAGCCAGGAGCGATTGTTCCTTTGCGAGGATACATACCAAATATTTTTGCCGGATTAGTAGAAGTAAGTTCCACCCAGCGATTGAGAGAAAATCTTTTTTCGTTTACACCGCCTTGATACATTAGATGCAAGCGGTTTTCCAATCCCGGACCACCGTTCGGAATTTTTGTAAAGTTTTCTCTACCTAATTCTTTTTGACCTTTGAAATTAAATGGGCAATGATCGGTTGATACAACTTGCAGATCATTCTTCTGCAAAGCGCCCCACAATTTTTCTTGATTCCATTTTTCTCTTACCGGCGGAGAGAATACATATTTAGCTCCTTCAAATTCCGGTTTGGAAATATCTTCAAGTGAGAGATATAAATATTGCGGACATGTTTCAGCATAAGCAGGTAGTCCTTTATCTCTCGCATTAACAACTTTTTCAAGCGCATCGTTACAAGTAAGATGAACAATATAAATTGGAGTTCCAGCCATTTCAGCCAATGCTATTGCACGGTTAGTTGATTCACCCTCAGCGGCTGCCGGACGACTTAACGCGTGATATAACGGAGATAGATTTCCTTTTGCCACAGTTTCTTTTACAATATCATCAATCACCATTCCATTTTCTGCGTGCATGCAAACTAGACCTCCGTTCTTAGCGGTTTGCTTCAATGCCTTATAAATCGTGGCGTCGTCAACCATCAAGACATTCGGGTAAGCAAGAAATAATTTGAAACTTGTTACGCCTTCAGCAACCATATCATCCATTTCGCTTATTCGTTCATCGGGCAAATCGGTAATTATCATGTGAAAGCTATAATCAATAGTTGCTTTTCCTTCAGCTTTCTTGTGCCAGATATCAAGTCCCTCGCGCATACTTTTGCCTTTGGGCTGAATCGCAAAATCAATTAGGGAAGTTGTTCCGCCAAAAGCTGCGCCGATGGTTCCAGTCTCAAAATCATCACTCGATGTTGTTCCTCCGAAAGGCATATCAAGATGCGTGTGAACATCTATTCCGCCGGGAATAACATATTTTCCTTTCGCGTCAATCACTTTATCCGCATTAATATTAAGTGATAAACCGATTGTTGTGATTTTATCTTTCTCGATAAAAATATCGGCAATGTAATCTTGTTCGGCTGTAATTATACGACCGTTTTTAATTAACAACGACATGATTCACTCCTTTCAATTTGCTTTCTGTATTCAGCCATCAGCTATCTGTTCCGGTTTTCAGTTATATCTGATTTCCGACAGCTGAAAGCTGACTGCTCTAATGTATTTCAATTCCATGTTTATGTTGAAACTTTGCAAGCTCTTCCCAAGTCATTTGCTTGCCGCTCTTTCTAAATTCCTCGTTTAACTGATTCCAAGTTTTGGAAGCCGAACCATCATCAATTCTAACCATTGAGATACAGTTTTCAACCGGACAAACTAATGAACATAATGCACAGCCAACGCAGTCTTTTTCTCTCACTTCAGTTTTACTGCTTCCGTTTTCTTCCGTAAGATCAATACATTGATGTGCTGTATCTTCGCAAGCAACATAACACAAATTGCAGTGAATACATTTCTGCTGATCAATTCTGGCAATAGTTCTATTCAACAAATCAAAATTTCCAAAATTATCTATACGAGGTAAAGACTTTCCTCTAATCTGATCGAGAGAAGTGATTCCCTTTTCGTTCATCCAGTTTGTCATTCCGTCAATCATATCTTCAACGATCCGGAATCCGTGGTGCATTACAGCAGTGCACACTTGCACATTTGATGAGCCGAGTAAAATAAATTCAAGCGCGTCTCTCCAATTACTAATTCCGCCAATTCCTGAAATAGGAAGATTAACTTCCGGATCAATTGCTACTTGAGAAAGCAAATGAAGCGCGATTGGTTTAACTGCAGGACCGGCATAACCGCCATGCCCACCTTTGCCGCCAACATTAGGTTTCAATTCGAATGTATCGAGGTTAACTCCAATGATACTATTGATTGTATTGATGAGAGTTATTCCATTGGCGCCTGCCGCTTTAGCCGCACGCGCTGGTAATTGAATATTACTAACATTGGGAGTTAATTTTACAAGAACAGGTATTGTCGAAATTTCCGTAACCCACTCTGTTATCATTTTGCAGTATTCCGGAACCTGCCCAACCGCCGCACCCATTCCACGTTCACTCATTCCATGCGGACAACCATAGTTTAATTCAATTCCATCACAGCCTGTATCAATTGTTCGTTTAACTATCTCATGCCAGGTTTCTCTTTTCGATTCTACCATCAACGAAACTACAACCGCACGGTCCGGCCAAAGTTTTTTCGTTTCTGCAATTTCTCTGAAGTTTGTTTCTATTGGTCTGTCACTTATTAATTCGATATTGTTCAAGCCAAAAATCTTTTGTCCGTTGTAATCTAAACCGCCGTAGCGGTTAAATACATTCATTACCGGCTCGCCAATAGTTTTCCAGACAGTTCCTCCCCATCCTTTTTCAAATGCTTTGCAATTTTGATATGCTGAGTTTGAAGGAGGAGCTGATGCCAGCCAAAAAGGATTAGGAGATTTTATTCCAGCGCAGTTAACCGATAGATCTACCATAGATTATTTTTCTCCTTTCGATTGATCCGACAAAAATGCGTGAATACCTTGAGCAGCTCTCTTACCATCGTACGCCGCGTTAACTACTTCTTTGCCACCGTTAATGCAATCGCCGCCGGCAAAAATTTTAGGATTAGTAGTTTGATATGATGTTTGATCAACAATAACGCAGCCTTCTTCATCAAGAGTGACGTTTGGAATTGAGCTTAGGAAATTTGATTTTGTTTCTTGACCGATTGCTTTAATAACCATATCAACATTGATTGTAAATTCAGAACCGGAAATTGGAATTGGTTTTCTTCTTCCTCTAATATCAGGTTCTTCTAATTTCATTTTTACGCATTCAATTCCTTCAACAGAATCTTTACCAATAATTTGTTTTGGTGAAGTAAGAAAATGAAAAACGATTCCATCCTTCTTCGCTAACTGATATTCAAATTCGTAAGCAGACATTTCAACATCGCTTCTCCTATAAATGATGTACACTTGCTCGGCACCTAAACGTTTAGCTTCAGTTGCCGCATCAATTGAAGTATTACCGGCACCAATTACAGCTACTTTCTTACCAACATTTACATCTTTCCAATTTTCCGTTTTAACTTTTTCAATAAAATCGAGAGCTCCAATAACTCCGGATAATTCTTCGCCTTGAATTGAGAGTTGCGGACTTTCGCCAAGCCCAACGCCTAAGAAAACCGCATCGTGCTGTTTTAAGAGATCATCAACTTTTACAGTTTTACCAATCATCACTTCTGTTTTAATATCAACGCCAAAACTTTTTACTAACTCAACTTCTTTTAAGCTGTCTTCCCTTCTCATTTTATACGGAGCTATGCCCCAGGTATTTAGTCCGCCCGGAATTTTATTTGCTTCGTAAATAGTTACAACATAACCTAACAGAGCTAACTCGGCACCGCATGCTAAACCGGCAGGACCCGAGCCAACAATTCCTACAGACTTTCCATTATTAGGCAGTTTGTCAAAGATAGTCGGCATTCCTTTTTCAAAATAATTTTCTATTACAAAGCGCTGAAGTCTTCCAATTTGAATTGGGTCTTCTCCTTTTACATTATAAACACAAGCACCTTCACATAATACATCTACAGGGCAAGCTTTCGCACAAGTAAGAGGCACCCAATTCGATTGATAAATTGTCTTTGCCGAGCCAAGTAAATTTCCCGTAGAAATCTTTTTTATAAATGTTGATATGTCTATATGAGTAGGACAAGCTTTCATGCATGGAGAATCGTAACAATAAAGACATCGTAAAGCTTCGGTAGTTGCTGCATTTTGTGTGAATGGCGGATGCAGATCGGAAAAATTCCTCTCGTATTGATCTGCTTGAAGTTTTGGTGCAATATTCTTCATAGATTTATTCCAATCTAGTTTTTTCGAAAATGACCAGCTATGCTTTTAATGCATCATCTGCTATTGTGAGAGCTTCATCAAGATTTTTTACGGCAAAATCAATGTCTTCTTTTGATATTATTAATGGCGGTGCAATTATAAAATGGCTAACCCACGACTGAATGTAAACACCACGCTTCATCATCTCCGCAGCAATTTTATCTACAAGTAAAGGTTTTCCGTTTACTTTATCTTCTTTTGTATTAAATGATTCCTTTGTTTTTTGGTTCTTCACTAACTCAACCGCATAAAAAAGTCCGATACCCCTAACATCACCAATAGAAGGATGTTTGGCTTTCAACGTCGATAATTTTTCATTGAGATACTCTCCCATTTCTACAGCGCGGTCAATCAATTTATTATTTCTTAACTCATTGATTGCAGCTATTGCCGGAGCCAAAGTTAACGGATGCGCTTCGTATGTATGTCCGTGAGAAAAATAGTGATCGTTAAAATAGTCGGCTATTTTCATAGTGGTTGCTGTTAAGCCAAGAGGAACATATGCAGAAGTAATTCCTTTAGCTGTTGTTAGAATATCAGGTTGAACATCCCAATGATCAACAGCGAACCATTTACCGGTTCTTCCCCATCCGCTCATTACTTCATCTGCAATGAGTAGAACATTATAATCATCACAAATCTTTCTTAGCCTTGGCAAATATTCTTTAGGAGGAATTAGAATTCCGTTTGTTCCAACGACAGGCTCAAGAATAATTGCGGCAACATTACTTTCATTCTTAATCATGTGTTCGATGTAGTTTGCGCACGCAATTTCGCAGTCCGGATAAGAATGATTGAGCGGACAACGATAACAATTACATTCCGGTGCGAAAATTACTCCATCAATTTTGCCGGAAGGTTCAACAGCCCATCTACGCGGATCACCGGTTGCTGCAATTGATGCAGCAGTAGAACCATGATATGAATTGTAACGCGAAATGATTTTGTATTTGCCTGTGTACATTCTCGCAATTTTAATTGCCGCTTCGTTCGCTTCCGTACCTGAAGTAGAGAAATAAAATTTTTCCAAACCTTTAGGTAAAACTTCCAATAATAGTTTGCTCAACTCAGCGCGTACTTCTGTTGCAAATCCGGGTGCGGCATAGGCAAGTTTTTTCGCTTGATCTTCAATGGCTTGAATAACAGCTTTGTTTTTATGACCAATAGAAACACACATAAGCTGAGATGAAAGATCTAAATATTTCTTACCCGCAGCATCTGTAAAGTAACATCCTTCCGCATCAACTATTTGAAGTGGAGTCCAATTTTTCTGAAATCTCCAGGTACCATAAGTATGTTTCGCGGTTATTGCAACAACTTCTTCCGGTGTCAATTTGTACCTCGTTTATTAAGAGCTGAAATCAGAATTCAGAAATAAGGAATCAGTTAAAAATGCTCTCATTTTGAATTCCGGATTTTCTCCATGTATGAATGTAAAATTTTACTAACTTCTTCGAGCATTGAAATCAAAGATGTAGTTTCAGCATATTCTAAATCGTGTGTTAAAACAATATAGTATCTGCATTCTTCCAACGAACCCTGAGCTATATTAAAAAATCTGAGTTTGTCCAGTTTCCCATTTTTCCTAAATCCTTCAGCAATGTTTGCGGCTATAGAAACTGCGGCTCTACGAAACTGACTACTTAAACCATATTGTTTTTCTTTCGGGAATAATTTAGTAATCTTATAAACATTCAAAACAAATTGATGAGCCTTTTGCCATACAATTAAATCTTGAAAACTATTCGATTTAACCTCCACCACCGCCTCATTTCAATTTATACTGACTTCTGATTTCTGTCTTCTTACTTCTTACTTTTGAACATCACCTATCGCCCCATATTCTTCAGGACGCCTATCGCGGTAAAACTGCCATACGTTTCTTACTTCTTGAATTTCATCTAAATTAAGATCGGCAACAACTACTTCATCTTTATCTCTGCATGCTTGGGCAATAATTTTACCGCGTGGAGTGCAGAAATAACTCTTTCCATAAAATTCTCCAATGTTCCAGGGGGCTTCCGTACCAACTCGATTAATTGCGCCAACAAAATATCCGTTGGCAACTGCATGGGCGGGCTGTTCAAGTTCCCACAAATATTCCGATAATCCGGCAACAGTAGCAGATGGATTAAAAATAATTTCTGCACCGTTTAATCCGAGAATACGGGCTCCTTCCGGAAAGTGGCGGTCATAACAAATGTAAACTCCAATATCAGCATACGCAGTTTTGAAAACCGGAAATCCGAGATTGCCGGGTTTGAAATAAAATTTTTCCCAGAAACCGGGATTGCAATGAGGAATATGATGCTTCCGGTATTTGCCAAGATATTTTCCGTCGGCATCAATTACCGCAGCAGTGTTATAGTAAACGCCTTGAATTTCTTCCTCATAAATTGGGACAACAATCACCATGGAATGTTTCTTAGCTACTTCTTGCATCAGTTTAACCGTTGGTCCATCGGGAATACTTTCGACAAGGGAATACCATTTCGTTTCCTGTTCGGCACAAAAATAAGGACCATAGAAAAGCTCCTGCATACATAAAATTTGTACACCTTTCTTTGCAGCATCTTCAATCATCAATAAGTGTTTCTCTATCATTGATTGTTTTACTTTTGCAATAGGTTGTTCAGCAGATATTGAAAGAGTTGCCTGAATTAAACCTCCACGAACTGTTCTTGACATATTCTTACCTTTAACTTTTTGATAGATAATTTCTCAAGTGTGCTTTTTCATTTTATTACTAGAGACTTCTGAAACCGTTTGTGTGAAGTAAAATTCAAAAATACAAAAGGGTTCACAAGAATAATTTTTTCGGGATTGATGAATCAAACCCCTACATTTTTTTTGTAGGGGCTTCATTCATGAAGCCCGTTTTTTAGGTAAATCGCCAACAAATCATCTATTAAATCTAATTCACACAACTGGTTTCTGAATAATTAATATTTCAGAGGTCACTACTACTTACTTATACTAACTCATCCAGTTTATTTGCGATTCCGGATTCCACTTTACGGTAGTCTTTTTCAGCTTAGTCCAAAATTCAATAGAACTTTTCCCGGTTATATCGCAAGTGCCAAATTTGGATTCATTCCAGCCACCAAAAGAAAATGGTTCTCTTGGAACCGGCACTCCAATATTAACACCTATCATTCCGGCACTCGCGCGTTCGCTAATGTATCTAGCCATTCCACCGCTTTGGGTAAAGACAGAAGCTGCATTTCCATACAACGAACTTTTCTGAATTGATAACGCAGAATCCACTGTATCTGCTCTTATGATTGCAATGACCGGACCAAATACTTCTTCTTTGGCAATCTTCATTCCCGGTTTTACATTATCAATAACAGTAGGTCCAACATAAAATCCGTTTTCTTTGCCGGACACTTTACAATTCCTACCATCTAAAAGAATTTTAGCACCCTGTTGCTCTGCTTCAGTAATATAATTTTCAATTCTCACTTTTGCTTCTTTGGAAATTACAGAGCCAAGATTCTTCCCCGGAATAATTTTTTTCGCTTCCTCTACAAGCTGCTCAATTATTTTATCAACAGATCCAACTGCAACCATTACGGATGCCGCCATACAACGCTGCCCCGCACAACCGGACATTGAAGCAGCAACATTTGATGCAGTCATCCCAATGTTTGCATCCGGTAAAACAATTAAATGATTTTTTGCACCGCCAAGAGTTAAAGCTCTTTTTAGATTCGATGTTGAACGTGTGTAAACTAACTTGGCAACTTTTGTAGAGCCCACAAATGAAACGGCTTGAATTCCGGGATGATCACAAATGGCTTCTACAGTATCTTTTGCTCCATGAACAACATTAAAAACGCCGTCAGGCAAGCCGGCTTCTTTTAGCAAGTCAGCAATTCTGTTCGCGCTTAACGGAACATGTTCGGATGGTTTCAGAATCATACAATTTCCTAACACAAGTGCATTCGGGATTGTCCAGTTAGGCACCATCAGCGGAAAATTAAAAGGAGTGATACAACCAACCACACCAACCGGATATCGTTCAACACGGCACTCAACACCATTACTAACTTCCATTACCTCGCCGGCTGCAAGCTGCTCAAGTGAGCAAGCAAATTCTGTTACTTCGATACTTTTTTCAATCTCTGCTACGCTTTCGGAAATTGTTTTACCATTTTCCTCATGTATTAATTCGGCAAGTTCATTTAGATTTTTTTCAAGTAAGGTTTTATACTTGAAAAATATTTGTGCGCGTTCTTTAATGGGTTTAGCCGACCAGGAAGGAAATGCTTTCTGTGCGGCAGTTACGGCGTTATCAATCGCTTCGGCGCCGGAGATAGGTACAGTTGAGATTATTGTTCCATCAAGCGGAGAGATAACATCTATGCTTTTATCTCCGCTATCTACAAATTTTCCATCAATATAATTTTTCAAAGAAGGGTACTTCATGAAAACCTCTTACAATTATTATTTGTAGAATTTTCTTCTTTTCTTAAAGAAAATAGAGATTATAAATGAAGAATGAAAGATTTTTTATTGGGTATTAGGTCTGGTTTCGAATCTTCTCAGCCTCTTCCCCTCTTATTTATCTCAGCTAATCGGATTAAAGTTAAGCACGGAATTTTATCATAACTCAAAATAGTTCGATAATAGAATTGACTCTGATATTTCCATTTCACATCTTTTACTTAGTTCTTATCTTTTTGTAGTACTGCAATGCAATTCCATAAAGAATGGAGGATGTAATGCGTCAAGTAACTACAACCTTGGACAATTACCTCATTGAGTTGAAAGAGGGAAAGCACCACTTCGAAAATGTTTTTCAATCGCTTGCCCGGATGATCTTCAACGATAAAGACAACATCAAACAAATTATTGTTAACGGAAAGAATACTTATGATTTTCAAAAGTTCCGTGAAGGGAAAAAACATATAATCGGTTTGTATGACGTTATCAACAGTTTCGTTGCGTTTATAAAAGATGCTGCTGAACGAGGTGAAAGTAAAGAAATGGCATTTGTACTTGTTGGTGAACCGGGCAACGGCAAAACTTTTTTTGTTGATTACCTTTCAACAATGTATAGAGATTTTATAAGCGTGCCGGAAAACAACAAGTACACTTTCAAATTCATTCTGCCGGATGGATTGAGCGGCTATGGCGGCATAAAAGAAATTGAATCTCAGTCATACGAAGACCCGGTTATACTCCAAATGAATCTTTATGATTCTCCGGAACAAAGCAAAGAAGAATTTTTAAAACTCGGTTTCAAAGAGAAATCATTTTTAGATTTCTACGAAAATTTCCGTTCATTGGGCGCCGATACGGAATTCATTCTTAATGATTTTAGGAATTTCTTTAACGGAGACATCGCTAAAGTTAAAGAATGTATTGAAGTAGTTAAGATTCCAATAAGCTCTACTCTTGGAACAATAACCGGAAAGTATCCGGCTAAAGATAAACTTACGAGCTCCGGCGTTGATTTGGTCGGTGAAGAAAGTATTCAAAGACTGCTGCACATAACAAATTCAAATAACCCATACCGTTTCGATCTCAGAAGAGGCGCTCTAGCTCGTGTTGGTGGTGGCGGAGTTCACTTTGCTGATGAAATTTTTAAGAACAAAACCGATTTGATGAAAATCTATCTCGGCGTAATTCAAAACAGAGTAATAGAAATTGATGCATTCAAGTGGCCGATTGATACTTTTATAATTGCAACTAGCAACAATACGGATGTTCAGAATTACAGAGCTAACGGAGAAGAGAAACCTATTCTTGATAGATGTAAGTTCTGCTATGTTTCTCACAACACTAACTACAAGCTTCAGGAAGAATTAACCCATTACGCTCTTGGCGGTGGAATTAAAACAACATTCACCGGCAAGGAGTTACACATTGATCCAAATTTAATTTACACTCTTTCTGTAGTAGTAACATTAAGCCGTTTGCCCCGTTTCGAAGACAAACTTACGCCAGTTGAAATGATGAAGTTAGCCGCCGGTGAAGTAGCCGGAGAAAAGAGCGCAAAAGCATTGGCTGAAATTGTTGAGCAGCTCGAACATGAATCCGATCTCACAAAAAGATTTGGTCAAAAAGGATTGGGGCAAAGAGATTTGGCAAGAATGATAAATACTTTGCGTGGTTTCCCGGAGACGAATGAGGGCGAATGCATGTTTGCTCTGGATGTATTCAAAGCTGCCGAAGATGTAATTCTGGATTACGTTCAGGATAATAACGACCGCGCCAAATATTTTGAAGATATGAAAATCGCTAAAGGACTTTACCGGAAACGCATCCGCACGGAAATGTTCAATGCTTTTATGGACGAACCGACAGCGATTAAGAAAGATGTAATGATGTATGTGAATATGGTTATTGGCATGGGCAGAAGCGATTTGGGTCCGGATAAAATTATTACTTATAAAGATCCGCAAACCGGTAAGACCCAGCCAATTAAAATTGATGAGCGCTTTGTGAACGCTGTTGAAAATGAATTAGAAATGAAAACTCATGAACAGAAAGAATCTTTCAGAGGGCAGATAAGAAAAATTTACGCTCAGAAACTTCAGACAGATAAGAATTACGATTTTATGGACAACGTTGATTTAGTTAAAGCAGTTACCGATACAAGACTAAATTCCGATATTGCTTCCGCCGGAGGATTGGTTGGCGCTTTGGCAAACAGAACCAACGAAGACAACGAAAAGTTATATAACCGAATCGTTTCTACTATGGCTAACAAACTTAACTATTGTAAAACATGCGCTGAAAAAACAATAGAATTTTTCTGTACTCAAGATCATCAGACATAATCCTAAAAAGGAGCGCTTCTGATGGCTGATATTTGTAAGAAAGATAGAACAGAATCTGAGAAGCCTGTTACTGATGAAAAAATAAATCTTCTCGATTACTTTCGTTTCGCTCCCAAGGGGTTTATGGGCATTTACGATTATGATGACTCTAAAATAACATTGAACCTCCAGCCCGGTGGCTATTCTTCTACCAGTAGGCTTTTTGATTTAGACCGGCTTTTGGAACGCGATAAACTCCGTGAGAAAGATGGATTCCCGAGAAAAATAAAACTTGGTAAACTTGTTAAACCTTCCAAAGATGGAAAAGATAAGAGTGTAATTATTCCTTCGGCAGCGGAAGAAAAATTTTATCATTGGAACAGCGAACCGTATTTAGGCGAAGGTGAATCAACCGGCGGCAATGGAGATGAACAAGAAGGAGAAGTAATTGGTGAAGAGCCATTAAGACCGGATGAAGGTGAAGGACAAGGGGGTGCCGGTAAAGGTGAAGGCGGCGAGCATGGTACCGGAGCCGATGCTTTTGAAATAGGTAGAATTCTTACAGAACAGTTCGAACTCCCCAACATTAAAGACAAAGGCAAGAAGACAGCGCTCACACGCTATACTTATGACTTAACGGATTTAAATAGAGGTCACGGTCAAATTCTCGACAAAAAATCTACGCTAAAAAGAATTGTAAAGACCAATCTTGCAATGGATAACATTGATCTTAAAAAAGGAATTGATACAAGTAAATTTATTGTTACTCCTAGAGATAGAGTTTATAGAACACTGTCTCGCGAAAAAGATTACGAGTCCCAGGCAATAATATTTTTTGTTAGAGACTATTCCGGTTCAATGCAAGGCAAGCCTACCGAAGCTATTGTAACTCAACACGTTTACATTCATAGCTGGCTTGTTTATCAGTATCAGCGAAGAGTTACGAGCCGGTTTATTGTTCACGATACGGATGCAGTTGAGGTTCCCGACTTCTATACCTACTACAATAAAAATGTTGCCGGAGGTACAGACATAGCATCGGGCTATCAACTGGTAAACAAAATTGTGAAAGAGGAAAACTTAGCTAGAGATTACAACATTTATATTTTTCACGGAACTGATGGAGATGACTCCGATGACGATGGCAGCAAATCATTAGAAGAGTTAAGTAAAATGATTGACTTTGCAAACCGGATTGGAATTACAATAGCCGAAAACAGTTACACTTCGAGGGCAAATTCAATTGTGGAAAAATATTTGCGCCGCTCTAAACTGTTAGAAACATACAGCAAAATTATTCACATGGATTCATTTAAAGCGGATGAAGCCGATGAACAAAGACTAATTGGCAGCATAAAAACGCTGATATCTTAATCATGAAACTAATAAATCAACATACTAAGAAAATTATGGAAGGCTGCAAAGCGAGGGCTAAGGAATTTGGTCTGAACTTTAGTAAAGATACACTTGAGTATTATGTAACCAACGTTGATTTAATTGAGCTATCACCCAAACACATGATTCCAACTCTCTACGATTATTGGCTGCAAGACATTCAAGTGCTGCATGGCAAAGGTGAATACGAAATCTATCCGAGTAATCCTTACGAAACCGTTATCAACACACGTCCGGTAATTTCCTTTTATAATGATACTAATCCCGATTGGCTAAACGTGATGATTTTTTATCATGTAATCGGTCATATAGATTTCTTCCAGAACAATAAGTTCTTTGAAAAAACTTGGGATTATGATTTTAAGCAGAAAGCATTAACTGAAAAAAGAATTATTGCAAAGCTCAGAGCTCAGAAAGGTCGTGTAGTTGATTATGTTATCGAGTTCGCGAAAAGCATAGATAACCTTGTTAGCTACTTCCGTCATTTGGCGGAAGACGAGAACGTACGGAATATTTTAAGCCTTCCCGACAAAGCGGATTATTACTTCAATCACTTTCTTCAATCAGAAAAGAAAATCGGCTTAAGAGAATACCTTCAAGAAATAGAATTATATAACAAGTGGGAAGAGAAAGAAGGGAAAAGTAAGGTAGAATCTTTTTTTGATAAGGTAACGCTCAAGAATCCGGAATTCGAAGAGCTATTCCATAACCGTAAAATTGAAAAAGATATTGCCCGCCCGGATTTAATGCAGTTCATAATGAACGAAAGTAAATTTATTAACAAAGAACAAAATGTATGGATGAAAACTATCTTCGAAATTATAAGGGATACATCGCTTTACTTTTCACCTATGATGAGAACAAAAATAATGAACGAAGGCTGGGCAAGTTACTGGCACGAAAAACTATTCCTCTCCGACGATAGAATTAAAGGGCACGAAGTTGCATTCGCAAGAATCAATGCAAAAGTTACCGCGCTCTCAAGAGTAGGGCTTAATCCATATGCAATTGGCTGGCGCTTGTTTATGCATGTTGAAGAAATGGCAAATCAAGGAAAGTACACTTACGATTATCAAAAATTAAATAATGCTAATGAACGAAAACTATTTGACTCCGATACAAAGAGCGGCAATGATTTCATTTTTCACGTACGCGCAAACTATTGCGATTCAACTTTTGTAAACCGCTTTGTAGATCAGGAGTTTGTAGATAAACATAAGCTAATGGTTGTTGGGCAAAGAATTAATATGCAAAAAGGAGTTAAGGAATATTACGTGAAAAGCAGAAAGGCAGAAGATTACAAGCAGATGATGTTCGAGAGTTTATACCATCCGCCTCATGTAGCTTTTCACCAAAGGGAAAACGGTACTCTCTATATTAACCATGAGTTTGAAGGAAAAGAGTTGTATAGAGATTATGTTAAGAACACATTAATTGGAATAGAATATCTGTGGGGAGATACGGTTAAACTAGAAACAACTGAACTTGATTACGATGAGATGAAGAGACAATATGCTCAGCTTGATAAAGGAAAAGCGCCTCAAGACATTAAAATCAAACCGGCATTTAACAGAGTTTTGTATACTGTAAAAGATAAAAAAGTCACCAGACAAAAATTCGGCTGATAATGACAAAGAGAAAGCCCGATATTAATGCAGCGCTGAATTTTCTCGACTCAAATTTAAAAAAGCGAGATGCCGGTACTGTAATTACTTTCAAGGAGTTTCTGCAGAAAGCCGGTGATCAGCCAATGCTAATGTTTAGAAGTGTATTCCAGTTATTCAGCAGCATGATTTATTACAATGTAATTGAAGAAGACCAGTATGCCGATGATCCCGAAAGTATAAATTTTAAAAATGTAGATACTGAAAAGCTTTTTGTTAAGGATACGGACACTCCCTTCTTTGCAGATCTTCCGCTCGCAAACCGACTCCTGAAACTTGCCGATTCATTCAAAGAAGGAACGCAGCAAAATAAAATTTATGTTTTTATCGGTCCGCCCGGAAGTGGTAAAAGTACATTTGTAAATAATTTGCTCAGGCGCTTTGAGGAATTTACCTGGCTGCCTGAGGGTTTAACTTATGAGTTATTTTGGAAAATAGACGAAGCTAAATTTGGTCCAAAGTTGTCTGCCGAAATCAAAGAAGCTCTCGAAGAATATTTTACAAAATCGAAACAGAAGCCCGGTGCTTCAAAGCCATCATTTATCGAAATTCCATGCCCTAATCATGATCATCCAATAACTGTTATACCTAAAGAACAACGCGTAGATGTTTTAGAGAATATTTTGGTGGGAGATGCTAAAATTAAAATCTTTAACAAAAAAGAATATGAATGGATATTCAAAAAAAACGCGTGTACAATTTGCACTTCTCTTTATAATGCACTTGCTTCCAAGCTGGACGTTCCTTCGGATATTTTCAATATGCTCTTCGCCAAACGTTATTTATTTAATAGAAGACTAGGAAATGGAATTAGTGTTTTTAATCCCGGCGATAAAGAACCGGAAAAATTAATTTACACTAACGATGCTATACACGACGACCTGACTCACATTTTCAGAGATAGCAACCTCGTTGAATATGTCTATTCACGGTATGCCAAGACTAACAACGGCGTATTTGTGTTGATGGATATAAAAGGCTATAACGAAAAAAGATTTCAAGATTTACATGGAATAATAAGCGAGGGGACACACAAGGTAGATGATATCGAAGAGAACGTTCATTCATTATTTATTGCCGTAATGAATCCGGAAGACAAGGAAAAAATAATTAATAAAGAATCGTTCAAAGACAGAATTAAAGAGATAAATGTAAACTACATTCTAAATTATATTGAAGAAGTAAAAATCTATTGTCACGCTTTTGGACAGCAAATCAAAAACAGATTCTTGCCGGAGGTGTTGGACAATTTTGCCAAAATAATAATTAGCGCGAGACTTAATACTTATTCCGATGCAATGAAGAATTGGATTAAAAATCCAAGGCAGTATGCAAGATATTGCGACGAAAACTTACTTTTATTAAAACTGAGCATATACAATAATATCATTCCCGGTTATTTAAGCGATGAGGATAGAAGATCGTTTAGTAAAGAAATCCGGACAGAAATAATTAATGAATCGGAATTGGAAGGATGCAGAGGTTTTTCCGGAAGAGAATCCATTAATATTTTTAATGAATTCTATAATGAAATAAGGAGGAAATATCTAGAGGGCGATGGAGTAAAAAAGCATCTGCTTATTACCATGAGCAACATCAAAGAGTTTTTCGAAAAGCACGACGAATATTCTTCCAAAATTCCAAGAGGGTTTATTGATTCTATAATTCAGCTGTACGATTATGGTCTTATGCAGCAAATTAAGGAATCACTCTTTCACCAAAATGAAGAAAGAATAAGTAAGGATATACAGAATTATCTTTTTGCATTAAGCTACGATATTGGGGAGAGGCTATCATCACCTTATACTCTGGAGAATATTGAAGTAACGGATCAGTTCTACAATTCTTTTGAACAGCATTTATTTAAGAAATCGGTTGATGAGAGTGAAAGAAAAAATTTCAGGAAGGAAATGGCGGCTAAATTTACAACCATTGTTCAGGAGATGCAGGCAAACGGAGTTACTTTAGTTGAAACTCATATATATGTTGAGCTCTACAATTCTTATATGAAAAATCTGCGCGAGCATATCTTTCAGCCGTTTTTGCAGTACACTTCTTTTGAAAACGCAATAAAAGAATATGGCAGCGCTAAATTCCAAAAGTACGATAACAAGACCAGAGAACAGGTAAAATACTTGATTAAAAACTTAATGAATAAATTTAAGTACTCCGAAGAGGGGGCAATACAAGTGTGCCTTTACGTACTCAACAACAAAATAGCTGAAAAATTTACCGGCGATTAATTTCATATCTTGTTAAATACAAAAGGAAATCTTACTTAAACTACTTTAAGATCAGAAATAATTTTCACAAAATAATATACTACTATGAACATTTATACAATCCGCAACATGACGGCAACCGAAGTAAAAGATATTGCCACTCGATGGGCAGTAGAAGAGGGATGGAATCCGAGTCCTAATGATGCGCAAGCCTTTTATAACACCGATACAAATGGTTTCTTTGTTGGTCTGTTGGATAACATTCCAATTGCTTGTATCTCCGCAGTTTCATATGGAGGTACTTTTGGATTTATAGGATTTTATATTGTTAAGAAGGAGTTTAGAGGAAAAGGTTATGGTCTTAAGATCTGGAATAAAGCGCTAGAGTATTTGGATTCGCAAAATATTGGCTTAGATGGTGTTGTTGCCCAGCAAGGTAATTACGTTAAATCCGGATTTAAACTGGCGTATAGAAACATTCGTTATGAAGGACTAGCGGCGGACGTGTTTGACAACACTACCAGCAGTGTTCCATACTCAAAACATCACTTTGAAAAACTTGTAAAATACGACAGCACACTATTCCCGGCATCCAGAACAAAGTTTTTGGAATCTTGGGTTAATCTAACTGATGCGCTAACATTTGTTTCGTTTGAGAATGATACGTTGAATGGTTATGCCACTATTCGAAAATGTAAAGTTGGTTATAAAATTGGTCCTTTATTCGCAGATAATTATGATATAGCTAATTCCTTGTTTATCTCTGCAAATAAATTCGCCGGAGAAGGTTCAATTATTTATTTAGATACTCCGGAGATTAACCTAAACGCTGTGAATCTTGCTGAAAATTATGGAATGAAAAAAGTATTTGAAACAGCGCGAATGTACACTAAAGAAGAACCAACCATTAATGTTAATAACGTTTATGGCGTTACAACTTTCGAGCTTGGCTAGCTTATAGTTTATGATTATCTGTCAAAGATATTTAACGAACACAAATTCCTTTGATAGACCAAACGAAATCCTACTTAATTAAAATCTGTTTTACTTTTTCCATAAAGTATCCGCTCTCTAAATAACGGTAAAGGTTTTTACCTGGGCATACTGTTATAGAAGAATAATCTTTGTGCCCGCGAATTGAATCAGCCGGGACATTATATTTCTTTGCTAGCCAGGTCATAGTCTTCACAACAGCATCCAGCTGGTTCTGGTTTGGTTCTACTTCTTCAAAATTACCAACAACCTCAATTAATGCGTGCCCGGTCGGATCGTATTCAGTGTTTGTGTCACCCGCATATTTAATATCGCGCCCCTCATAAACTTTCCCATCGAGATCAATGATGTAGTGGTAGGGAATATCAATCCAGTGTTTATCTCTACGAGACCATGTTTGAAGATTGCGAAGGTATTGTATGGGGTCTTTTCCTTTGGGAAACGGCTCGCCTTGATGATGAAGTGTAATATGACTGATAGTATGTTTTTTTGCAAGGGAATCAACTGCCGGTGTTCCTCCCCACTGCTGTGCGGTTATAATTGCATTCTCAAATTTTTGCGAAGAAAATTGTTCTGATGCAGTACAACCGGAAAGGAAATTTGTTACTGAAATGAAAATAAAAAAGAGTACTGAATATTTTATCAAATTTTTCATAGTAAATATTTCACTCCTTCAGTTGTTCCTAATTTCGATATTTTTTTTGATTTAGCCCAAGGCTTAAGAGGTTGTGTTAATCTTAAAATTTTTATGGTAGCCGCAAGCTTCAGCTTCCGTTTCTTTAATAAAACCGCAACTTGAAAGTTGCGCCTACCAATTTTCTTGCCATTTTCATACAGGCTCTTAAGTCTGGGGCTATTATGTTAAATCAATTATTAATTGCCCGAAAGCCGTTTCTGCTTTTTTAATGACCGTGTTTTGTTTTTAATTCATTTGCTCTGCTTTTATCAAGCTCTGAATAGATAAGGTCTGAAACCAGTCTATGCAGTTTATTATGATGATATTTATACATACAAATATTTTGATTAAACACATACCGGTCAATTCCATTCTGGCTCTTTGAGTATTCAAATCTTCCGTAGAACCAATTATCAATTAATTCATCTTCGGTTCTCTCCCGCTCAGCAAAATCTCCAATTTCATTAATCGAATAAATCATATCCTTTGGCGAAAAAAGATGCTCTTCTGTGTTCTGAGTTGAAATACGGATTATACCGCGCACAAATTTATTAACAGATATTACTTCCGTCTCGCGTCTGGAATAGTCCAGCTCGAATTCTAATTCGTGGTGTAAAGCTTCTTGAGAGAATTTCTTAGAGACGGATGGGTCTTCATACTTGATTGGTATTAACTTTCTTTCCGGGTTCATACAAGACCTCTCTATTGCACAAAAATATTTTGTGTATAAAGATACTGCAATTGGAATTAGTTAAAGAAAGTAATCTTTACTAAGGAAGAGTAACTTAAGCCAGAAATAAGCCAGACTTATTTTTACTTCAGTTTTTTGGTTTTACTTTGCCAGGGTCATTGCTGCATGAAGGGTAAAAAAATAGAATTTATAACCAGTTGTGTGAATTAGATTTAATAGATGATGTGTCCCAAATATTTTCTGCGGCTTTGACAGACTCGATGAATGCTTTCCAATTAATTTAAAAGATGATTCTTAAATTCCTTCGGACTCATACCAACCTCTTTTCTGAATAGTCTGGAAAAGTAGGGAGGATTTTCAAAACCAAGCTGGTAAGCTATTTCAGAGATACTCCTTTCTCCTTCAACAATCATATTCTTCGCTTCAGAGATTACAAATAAATGAATCAGCTCCAAAGCTGTCTTGCCGGTTTCATGTTTCAACAAATCACTTAAATATTTGGGAGATAAATTTAATCGCGAGGCGATATAATTTACAGATGGCAGTCCTTTACCGCCAGCCTCTCCATTTACGAAATATTTATTAAGACATTCATTGAATTTAGTGACAGTTAAGCCCAATATTGGTTTGCGGTCTATGAACTGTCTTTTATAGAATCGTTGAGCATATTTTAAAATAGAATCAAGATGTGAGAGTATAATAGTTTTACTAAATTCATCCGGATTATTATGATACTCCGATTCCATTTTGTTAAACAAAGACCACATTATTTTTTCTTCTCTGGGTGTTACATGAAGCGCTTCGCTTGTTTCGTAATCGAAGAAATCATATTTCTTTATTTCGTTGAACAGCGGATGTCCCATTAAAAAGTCTTCATGGATTTCAATTGAGAAGCCCTTCCCTTTTAATTGTACTTTGTGAAGAGAAATAATTTGTCTCGGCTTCATGAAATACATAAATCCCCTGTCGTTATCATATTTAGTTTTACCATACCAAATATTACCGGTCTTAAGCCTTTTAAAACAAATGAAATAGAAGTCATAAGAAACAGCCGTTACCGTTACGGGTGTAGTTGATTTCTTTAATTGCTTCAATCCAAACAATGGATTTTCCGGCAGCGGATATCCTTGAGCTTTATGTAATTCGCTTATAGTTTGAAAGTGTTTAGTGCTCATAACTTACTCGAAATATTTTCTAACTTATAAAATGTTTTTCCTATCTGGAAATTTTTCTATTCTACATTCCAAAACTTTACATCTTGATTAATTGGTTGGAGGAGTTAGCAGTCTTGTGAATGATAAGGAAGCTAATTTCCAACTATCTTTCTGATGTATATAAACTTCCGTAACTTCAAAAGGATTAGTTACTTCATTTCCGCCTACAACTGCAAGCAGCGTAATCCTATTTAGAAGAATTGCAGTATTATCAATTATGTTCACAGACACTTCATGGATATCCGCTTTCTTATACCAAATTCCACCGCTTTTAATAATATTGATTTCTTGTTCCTTTCCCCAGAATCCTCCCATATGAACAAACACCGCCTTTTCGTGAAAGAGAGGGTCTAATTTATCTACATTTTTATCCGACATCCATTGCCATTTGTCTTTGGAAAGATTAATGATTTCTTGTTCCAATGTTGTTCTACTTATAGTTGCTGAATTTGCACCCGTCTGCTGTGCATAGGATAATTGCGTACATACAAGGAATAAAAACATAATGAAAATTATTTTTTTCATAAGAGCTCCTATTGTTTTTAAGTTTCGCAAAAATGAGTATTCATTTTGCACAAACCTACTATTTATTTTCCAATATCAATTATTTTATAACTCCTCTTCCCAAGACCTAGCTCTGCCGCATGTTCTAAAGTATGAATTGCGTTTTTCTCCTCCATACGTTTGATTAAATCATGTCCGTCATGCGCTTTGTAAACAAGATCTACACAAGCTTGATCCAATGCAACCGGATCGAGTGAAGCTAAAATTCCGATATCTGCCATGGTTGGATCTGCCGGGCTGGAATCGCAATCACAATCAATGGATAATTTATTCATCACGCTGATGTAAACAATATTATCTCCGAGACTATTCATTACAGCTCCGGCTGCTTCTGCCATGGATTCTAAGAATTTATTCTGTGGAGTTGTAAATGCTTTTGCAAAATCACTTAATTTATCTGTCAAACCGGCAGTGTGAATCCACATTTTACCACTAGCCGAGGCAATACCAATCGACATATTTTTGAAAGCGCCTCCAAATCCACCCATCGCGTGCCCCTTAAAATGAGAAAGGATAATGAATGAATCATAGTTTTTGAAATGCGAACCAACGAAATCTTCTTTAATATTTTTACCTTGAAGAAAAGGCAAAGCAATCGAACTATCTTCATCCATAATATCTACAGCTGCTATTGCTGTAAAACCATGATCAGCAGCCGCTTTCTTATGATCTTCTGTGTTTGCCCGCTTGCCGGGATAGGCAGTATTGCATTCAACTATGGTACCGTTTACCGACTGAACAAGGTCCTTAATTAAATCCGGCGATAGGAAATTGTGTCCCCCAGGTTCACCGGTACTGATTTTTACAGCAACTTTATCTGGTAGGTTTGTGCCCAGTGCTTTATAGATATCCATTAAAGCTATTGGACTGATGTTTTTTGTAAAATAGACAACTGGATTTTTAACATCGTCTATTTTCTGTGGAAACCCATTACTTACTAATAAACCTGATAACAAAAAAATAAATATCAAACGAACGTGTAATAATCTTCTCATATTATTTCTCCTAATAA
This sequence comes from Stygiobacter sp. RIFOXYC2_FULL_38_25, assembly GCA_001803165.1. GTDB lineage: Bacteria > Bacteroidota > Ignavibacteria > Ignavibacteriales > Melioribacteraceae > Stygiobacter. Next base: position 157,041 of record MHAZ01000019.1, read on the forward strand.
ATTGCTTGGATTAAATATACTCACTTACTCCTTTTACTTTTTTTTCATTTCTAAAACAAGCTAAATTAGATGCTGTATTCAAAGTACAATTTGCCTTCAAGTTACTTTACCTATCTGTCAATCATTTTTTGAGCGTTTTCCGTATACCTTTCACCTTGCAGTTTAATTTTTGAAGACGCTGTTTCAATTTCACTAAGATCGTCAGCAGTCAGTTCTACTTTAACTGCACCTATATTTTCTTCAAACCGGTTTAGCTTAGTTGTCCCGGGAATTGGTACAATCCAAGCCTGTCCCGAAATGTTTTTATTCGGGAGTTTCTGTGCCAGCAGCCATGCAAGAGCAATTTGGGCTGGTGTAACGTTTTTCATTTTTGCGACTCGACCAAGTAGGTCCACCAAAGATTGATTGGCTTTTCTATTTTCCGGTGAAAATCGAGGGACAGTGTTGCGGAAATCATTTTTATCGATTGTTGTAGTTTCATCTATCTTGCCGGTTAAAAAACCCTTTCCAAGAGGGCTGAATGGAACGAAGCCAATTCCAAGCTCTTCTAATGTAGGAATTATTTCTGCTTCCGGTTCTCTCCAAAACAAAGAATACTCACTCTGAAGCGCTGTAACCGGCTGAACCGCATGCGCGCGACGGATGGTTTTAACTCCAGCTTCAGATAGACCAAAGTGTTTCACTTTTCCATCTTTAATTAGATCTTTTACTGCGCCGGCTACATCTTCAATTGGGACATTTGGATCAACTCGATGCTGATAGAATAAATCTATTACATCTGTCTTCAGTCTTTTTAATGATGCTTCGGTAACTTCTTTGATATGATCAGGTTTACTATTAAGACCAATCCATTGCTCTTTACCGCTGGGATCCAGATTAAATCCGAATTTTGTAGCAATAACAACTTTATCTCTAAAGGGCTGGAGCGCTTCTCCAACTAATTCTTCGTTAATGAATGGACCGTAAACTTCGGCTGTATCAAAAAATGTAACACCTTGTTCAACAGCGGTACGAATTAGAGAAATCATTTCTTTTTTATCTGCGGCGGGACCGTAGCCAAAACTCATTCCCATACATCCTAGTCCAATGGCAGATACTTCTAATCCACTACTTCCAAGTTTTCTCTTTTCCATATTAATTCCTTTATTATAACTTTTATAAAATCATTTGATTTTTCGATGTAAATATAGAATTGATAATTTTGGTTGAGTTATACAAAAGGCGGGTTTACTTATACATTTTTACTTACTGTTTTACCTTTCAAAACTCCGGAAGGATAGAGAATTGAAAAAATGCGGAGAGTTAAACTTGTAATCTCACGTTACTGTATGTCACCATGAATCTTTAAAAAGAAAAAGCCCACCATTTTTCGACTTTGGGCTAAATCCATCGTTTCTGGCGGAGAGTCAGGGATTCCTAAGAAGGAGTCCCTTCGGGAGAACCCCGGAGACTTATATTTTATTTCGCCTAGTACAAAATAAAAAAGCTCACATGCACATATGAGCTTTTAGCGGAGAGTCAGGGATTCCTCCGAAGGAGTCCCTTCGGGAGAGCCCCGGAGACTTATATTTTATTTCGCCTAGTACAAAATAAAAAAGCTCACATACACATGTGAGCTTTCGCGGAGAGTCAGGGATTCGAACCCCGGAAGGACTTACATCCTTAACGGTTTTCAAGACCGCCGCATTCAACGTTGCTGCAATAACTTATAAGGAATGAATACTAAATTGATAACCGATACTTAAAATTTCAAGCTTTGTAAACTCCCTCCTTTTTAACCAGAAAAAAAAACGGCTTAAAAAGTATTAACGGTTTATTAAACCGTTAAAAACTAATCTAATACAACTGCTTATAAAATTTTAACAACTCAAACGAAAGCTTTTCCTAACTAAACAACCAATAAAACAAAGGTACAGCTATGTTCTTAATTAAAAGACGTAATGGTATTTATCATCTGTATTATAAGTCTAAGGATGGTAAAAGAAGAACCATATCTACAAAAAAGAACACAAAAAGTGATGCGTATAAATTTCTAACAAACTTTGAAAATGAAATCGAAAAAAGGGCTAATGAACAAACAACTACCATCAACTTAGAAAGATTTAGGTTAGAGTTTTTGCGAAATTCAGAACGCACCAAGAGTGAAAAAACTGTACGTGTTTATAAAACTACCTTTAACTATTTACAAAAATATTTAGGTAATGTAAATATTGATACGATCACAAATAATGACATTAAAAAATATCTTGACCACCGCTTAACCTCTAGTTCTGTTTTTGCGGCTAGAAAAGATGTTATTAATCTCAATGGGGTTTTCAAATATGCTTTAGAAGAAAACTACACCAAAATAAATCCATGCAAAGGCATTAAGCAGTTTAAAATTGCTGAAAAACAACCCGTCTACTTTTCAAAACAAGATTATGAAAAATTGTTAAGCATTATAGATAACGTTGAGTTTAGAAATTTGGTTATGATTGCTGCTAACACAGGACTTAGACAAATGGAGCTACTTTCTTTAAAATGGACGCAAATAGATTTGCAACACAAAAACATTTTATTAGACCAACGAGTGCATATAACTAAATCAAAGAAAATCAGAAGTGTACCAATTAACAATAATATCTACCCTGTTTTATTAGAAATGCAAAGACTTGCAGCAACTGATAATCTGTTTTCTTACACTGGTAGAAATATATCTGTATTAATTTCACAAAAATTCAAATCCTATGTACTAAAAGCTGAATTAAACCCGTCATTACATTTCCATTCTTTAAGGCATTCTTTTGCAAGCTGGTTAGTACAGGGTGGTGTAAATATATTTTTGGTTAGTAAGTTATTAGGGCACGCTGATATTAAAACCACACAAATTTATTCACATCTAAGGCAAGATGATTTATTAACATCTGTTAACTGTATTTAAAAAATAAACTTTCTATCCCATCATAATGCAAAACAATTTATCATAACACCACCCATCCTTTATTGCGAAATATATTTCATTTTCTGAAAACTTTTTATAAAAGAAGACGTTATTTAAATGTAAGAACACATTTAAAAACAAAAAGCTGAGGAAAGTAAAATGATTGACACAATAATTATCAAAATTTATCGTTCAAGAGAAGAAGTTACAAGACGTATGAAATCTCAGGTAACAAAATCTTACGAAGGTAAAGAAATAACTTTTCGTAAAGAGCAGTTAAAGCTTATTGGTGGAAATATAACCAAGATTAATTTTAGCTTATCAAAATTTGTTAACGGAAACAATTATGAGAATGTACCGTTTGATAAAATAAAATTAGGTGTAGACGCCTTTGTTGAATTATTAAATATACCTTATGAGGAACTTTTATTATCAAGAATAGATATTGCCTGTTCATTTAACATGGAACATTCAGTACATAATTATCTATCAAAATTTGAAATGCTTGATAGATTTGACAAAACCATTTATAATAATGGCACTATCAAATATTGTAATAAGAATATTACTTTATCATTTTATGATAAACTTTTAGAAATGCGTCAGCATAGAAAAACAGTTCCTACAATCAGTAATATTACAAAAAAAGAAATATTGCGCTATGAACTTCAAGTAAGAGGTAATATTAAAAAAGTGATTAATTACGATTCTTCAGAGCAATTGAATATTTGCGCTATCCAAGACGACAATTTTTTGGAACTACTAGTTGATGCATGGCTTTTTAACTTTCAGAAAGTAATGAAAACACGAACTATTGATTCTCCTTTTCTACCACCAACTAATTTTATTAAATCCCCAAAGGACTTTAATATATTTTTACAACACCAGGGTGCTAAAACTATTGGGGCTAAGAAAATTAAACCTTTTTTGAAAAACGAGGTAAAAGATGCCGTGACGCGCAGTAGAATTAGAACGAGCTTAATAAAGTCTAAAGAATATGTTTCAACTTTTGAAACGTCTAAGACAAAAAATGATATGATACGATTAGAAATAAAAGGCAAGGCTGCTTATTACAAAATGCTCGGTAATATTTGCCCTTAGTATGATTAGTTTATATAAAGGGTTCTATTATTACTAATTCAGTTATATGTATATCAATAGCTAATGTAGTGTATGTTAATTAAAAATAGAAGCGGCGGAAATTAATTTCTCAATTTTTTATTCGCCTTTCAATCGTATAGATAAGTCTAAAACAATCGCAACAGCCCCTCTAAGATGTTTTCATTATCATAGAGGGGTTTTTTATATTTTAATATTTTCAAAGGCTTAAATCACTCCCGCTTTTTATTTTCTGCATTTTCTTAATTCTGTTACAATATTTGTTTACAATCTACTCAGCTATGTTTATCTACATCCTCACCCGCCCCATTACATTTTCTGTAATATTTTCATTTTGCTCCGTTGTCAGTTACTTCTTCATTCAATTTATTATTCCGCATAAGTTTCATTACATATATAGCAATAACTGGTTTTAGGTATTCAATCCCCAAATAATATTAGCAATAATCAATTAATATATATCCATATCTCCCCTACTACTTAATCTATAATTCATTAAAGCATTCCATTTTTTCAGTTCGAAATACGTTGTTCCTTTTTACTTTTCGTCTCTAAGCATTCTTAAGTCGCTACTTATATTTCAATTTCTATGTGCTTGCATTTTCCTTGATATATATTTCACCTCGATTAATCTATTACATCCGCAAACACCCCAAGGCACCCTTTTCTTAATTCAACCCTAACTTTTTATCCCTTCATAATTTCAAACGCTCCTCAACGCTTCTCTTTTGTTTCGTTAAGATTCATTATAAACAGTTCATACACGTTAACCATTTTCCCTATGATAGCTTAATATTTTTATCTCATTCAATAAGTTTCATATGATTTGATAGTATAGCTTTGCATTTCTGTATTCCCAATTATGTTTGTGCTCATTAATTCTAAACCAATATTCTGATATTCACCTTTTAACCTCAAAAAGCCCCTCAATAGTAAAAAGTATTCACTTCAAAATATTTTTTTGCTAGTTAAAACTATTTTAAAAAAAAATCGTTATTAGATATTAGGTCATAAAACCCTAAAAGTAACAAATAACAAAATGGAGCAAAAATGAAAATCAAAAAGGAAAAAAAAGAAAAGTTGTATTACTTACTAAAGAGTGCAATAAAAATGCATCATCTGGTTGACTATTTTTATCCAGACATTCGTCATGGATGGGCGACTGTATATTTTGATAATGATGATAGGGGGCTTGAAATAAGTCTTAGTGAAAAGAGGAAAGGATATTACATAGTTGGTGAAAGGGATGCATTTTTTGACTATTTGGACTTCTTTAGAAAGGCTGCTAAATCCTGTAAAGAAATGAAGTACAGCCCAAATAATGCAATGCTAGAAATTTCTAAGTACTTAATTAAGGGATATATACGAGCCGCTAATAAAAATTCCTTAGCAGAACTTTATAATTTTCTTGAAAGTGAAATGCCAGAAGAGTTTAAGAAAATAAAAAAAGGTTTTGCATTCGGTAAAAAGATAATTAAATGGCTTCCCGCAGATCCAAATGAGGGGGATCCAAATGATTACACTGATTAAAAGTAATGTTGTTTGATATCAAAAGTTAACAGAATAATTAATCATCAGTTTAAGGCACTATCAGAATACTCAAGGAGAATAAAATGAAATATTTGTTAAAAGTTAACCAGAAAGCACCAACAATGTATCAACTATTAAATAAGGCAGTCAACATAAAGGATATTGCAGATTACTTTTCTTACAAAAAAGATATAAATGGATACATAACTGTAATGTTCGAAAATCAAAAGTTCAAGATAATGTTAAATGATAAATACAATAACTATTATTTTGCGCTTACTGGTAAGGAAGGTAGTGATTTTGTTGATTTATTTAGAAGAGGTTCAAAAGAAAAGTTCAATACATCGTACACTATTCTTGAAGCTAGGAAAAGAATAAAGGATTTATTAATTAAGGGGAAAATAAAAAACGAAAATGAAATAGCAGTAAGCATGCTAGAAAATGGATTCTATCGACAAGAGGACAAGAAGAGATTAAACAAACTTTATTGAAGAAGAAATGTATTGCCTTTCTAATTCCTTTGGGCAAGGATAACACCTTGCCCGGCTGTTTATAATGTTGCACAACTTTAAATGCGAAAACGGCGTCCGGTTGAGTTGCTTGTTAGTTGCCGTCTTCAATTTTTATATTTTTAAATTCTTTTACTGTCCGATATATTTGAATGTGATGAGTAAAAACTTTTTTTATCTTCACTATGTACTCATGTCTTCGTTGCAATTTGGATGCTAGTTTATCATCCGAATAAATATTTATCTTTTTGCCAAAATTTGTTGCCTCGCAAATCTCAGAAGATATTCCCCATTGTTTGTTTAACGGAGTTTTTAGGAATACATGAATATGGATTTCTTCCTTTTCTTTTAATGACTTATAATTTATCTCAGACCCATCATATTTCCTTTTCCCAACTTTAAGACCCTTAATTGCAATACTATCATCAGAGATAGAAAATTGCTTGCCAGCTTTGGCTAATTTATCTGCAACTTTATTTTGCTTTCTAGGCATATATTCAATGAATACTTTACTACGTGCTAGATCGGCAAGTTTTTTTCTTTTTTTATCTAGCTTATCTAAAAGGTCATGATTTTTTATTTCTTTACCTTCATGGTTACACCATTTATTTTTTCTCCACTCTTGAATTTTAAATGGGCTAGTTCCATCCTTATCATTTAGTCTGAATCTGTCAGTAACGAATATGATTGTGTTAATGTTAGAAAGTTTTTCTCTGTCTTTTTCATAAAGACTAATGACATACTCCATTCCAGAAATCAATGCTTCAAGTTCAAGTCTCTCTATATTTGCGCCTTCATATCTACCATGTGACTCTTTGATATTTTCCAACTCAACAGAATCTGGGAATATAATTTCAAAGCCAATTCCACCAGTATTCTTGGCATCATAATTCATTGAACCATCACATTTAATATATAAAGCATGTGGATTCATTAATCCAACCTTACTTTAGGCAACTAACGGCGTGGTGGCTAAGGCGCAGCCCAGAACAACACAGCCGAATTTATTAAACAAATTTTGTATACTTCAAAACTTACATATATTGATACTGCTAAACAGCAAAGCCAATATGGTAGAACGAACTTTTATAAATTCACAAATGCCGAAAGCGAAAACGCTGCCGCCTTGAGCAACTTGTTATGTACACCTCTAAAATTTATCGAGAAATCTTCTTCTTTTTTCTCCTTCTGCATAGTTCAATGCGGCTTCAATTTCATCGTTGATATATTTTTTTATCGGGATTAATTTAATACCTAAATCCAATCTATTGGTAATATCCAATATCCTCCGCCAATTTAAAGCCATCCTATCACCAAGACTTTCGTTTCCAGTTGTTGAACCTCCATTACCAATCCACCATATCTTGGAATAAATATTAACATCTTGTGTTAATTTCAAAAAATGTATATAGGCTTCTTCAAAGAAATCACTTTTTGTGTGTCTCAAAATGTCAACAATCATATTCATCCTAATCAAATCATTATAATTGGCATTTATGTAATCTATTATAAATTCATTGCTTTTTTTTATGTTCTCTTCTTTTTTTATTCCAGAGAAAAAAGAATTACAAAAATGATCTAATATGCCCATATAAATCTCTTTAGCTGCAATAAAATCAAACACCTTAAATAGTACATCTTGTATATCCTCAACTAGCCAAACTACAGAAAAACTTTTATGCTCATAAGAACGGTGACGATCTTTTTGTGCATATAAATATTCAATGTATTCCAAAAGGAAATTTTTATCTATTCTAAGTATAGATAGTAATTCACTACCACCATAATCATAATGTGAATCAAACCTTTCTTGTTGAATATATGCTTCCTTCACTGTTTCGAAATCATTTTTCAAATATTCACTATGCTTACTAAAAAAGTTGTGTGTTATTCTAATGGATAAATTCTCACTCTTTCTTTTGCTAACAATTATTTTGAGAATTTTAGTGAATAAATTAGCATCACACTTTAAGTATTTTAACAAGTCAGTGAAGTGAATGAATATATGATCATTAATGTCGTTAACTGCTGATACAAGGTTTTTACATTGCGTTTCATCAACCAAATTATCATCCAAATAGAAAAAGTACTGCAACTTCCAGGTTGCTGATTGATTGTAATCTTTGCTTGAGATAGCAGTCCATATTGATTGAGCTGTATTTTTACTAACTAATAATTTTTGAAAAGGCAAGTGGGGTACGTATTGGATATCATTATTGTGATTAATTATATATTTAAGAAATTCGATGCCTAATTCATAATTTCTCTTAAAATTTTCATCTATTACATAATCAAATGAATTTTTTATACTGTAGGTATTCTTCTCCCAGTTTAATAAATAATTATAATGTTGATAAAATTCAGCAAACGAATCCAAAGAATCAAAAACGAAGTATTCGCGAACTTCACTCTCTTTTAATTTCTCATATTCTGCATAATCTTCAAATTCATAAGATTCTTTGTCTCTAAGACGGTCCCAATCAATTTTTAAGTAAACAAGATATAATTCGTTTAAATATGTACTTTTAAGAATATCAAATGTCTCATCTTGAATATCATTTTCAATGAACCACCGTATTTGTGATTGCACATAATGACAATGTTGAAAATTAGAATTTGTTAAGTGATTTTTAATTATTTTCAAAACATATATTACATCAAATTCCATCACCTCTTTTACAACATCTGGGGTGCGTTGAGAATATTCATTTAGTAGTTGAGTATATGCCTTAACATTATTGTCAAAATCTTTATCTATTTTATCCCATATTTTTTCACGAAGTATTTTAGTAAGATTATTTAATGGGAAAGGATAATCGTACCAATAGAAAGAATAATTTCTTCCGCCTTTAGTATGATGATATTTATATTGGAGAAAAGAAGTAGCTATGGCTGGGAAAGTAATTTCGTAAATACTCTCAGATCTATCACTTTTTTCTAATAATAGATTTATCAAAATCTCTTGTCTCTTATATCCCATCCTTTGATCGTCGGTATCGAACAGCAAATGCTCCCTAATGGTATATATTAATTCGGGAAGTGTTTCGGGTAGTTTTCTTGCATACTCGTAAGCAAGTTCTAATGCGTCTTTTAACTTGACAGGGTAATTAAAAAAATTACCGAGTAGTTCTATTATTTTGTTACGATTATATGAAAACTGATTTGTTTCATATTCTGTATAATATTTTGTTGCGATGGGTTCGGGAATTGTATTTATATGATTATAAATAAATTCAATAGTTTCTTCCTCTAAATAAAACCAAAATGTAGATAATAGGTTGAATGCTTTCTCATCGATAGTTATTACACTTTGCCAATAATTTAATAAAATTGGCTTCACTTTTTCGATTACATTATGATATCCAAAAGTATTATTTGCTGGTATTATTGTATCTCGAAATCGTTCTATATTAGAATCATAGTAGTATTCTAGAAGAACACTAAAAGAAAGAGTTCCATCCTTGATAAATGACTTATAGAAAAAATATGTGGATAAATTTTGTTCAGATATTTTCGCATACTCAAATTGTAGTTCTACTAATTCTAACTTATTCAATATATCAATAGATTCGATAAAGTCATCATAAGCTAGATCAAACTTACTTAATAAAGAAGCGCATCTTGTTTTATCTTTGTATGGTATGGTATAAAAAAATGCAATTAAGCCTAGTGATTTTAAATTCACTGATTTTGTTAAATCTATGTTGTCAGTTACGAACCTAGCAAAGTATTGTTCAAATAATTCTGAGACATCAGATAATGCGCACAAATTTTGTTCTTGTACAGCAAGTTTAGCCGCCATAATTGCTAAACGTGGATTTCCATCAGCTATTCTGACAATTTCTTTGTGATAATCAGGATTGTATATTTTGAATGATTCGCTTTTGATAATGTCAATTATCTGCTCATCAGTAAATTTATTGAGATGTAATTCTTCAGGTTTAAATTCAATACATCTATTGGCTATCTCATTTAGCGCATAGTCTCTTACAGTAATAATGATTTTTAAATTTCCTTTTCTGCTTGATTTGAAATATCCTATAATTTGATTAAAAGAATCAATCCTATTAGCATCATCTACGAAAAGTATATAATCACGTTTTGTGTCAAAGTGTTGATATAAATCTTCCAATAAAGAAGCGCTTTTAAATGAAACGCAATATGCAGTATAGTTGAGGTTTGTTAATAAAAATGAATTAATCCCTTCTAATGCTAATTTTGTTTTACCGACACCGGGCGAACCAGTAATAATAACGAAATTTGATGCGCTGATTGAATTTTGTAATTGTTTAAGTTCATTATCTCTGTGTACGAACTCGTTATCAAGAGGAGTCGCAACACTTTTAGCTGCTTTGTTGTATTCTTCAATGAATTGTGAAATTGATACAATTTGACCAGTATCAAGAGGCAAACCAAGGTATTGATTAGATAAATCGCGGTGATGATATAATAATTCTATGGAAAGCTCATCTAGTAGGTAGAGACGTAAAGAAATTCTTTTCCCTTTTAGTAAGTCTTTCAGTCCATCAACCTCTTGAACTGAAAGCTTAAAATTTGCACATAATATTATTTCTTCAATATCTTTTAAAGGGATTTTTGTTGTTTTATAATCCAAACATTTTTTTATATCATCTTCCAACTTGTTTTTATTTGAAATGTTTGTTGTATGTTCTACGAAAATATATTTACCATTTGGCAATAATTTAAAAGCATCTGGTGTTCCTTTAATGGATTTTTGCTTGCCGGACTGGCTTCCAACACGTGAAAATGCGATGTAATTTTTATCACGCAACGCTAAAAAAGTATCGCATAATTCTTGGAAAACAGCTTCATTGATTTCAATTAAAGCATTCTCAACAGATTGTAATCTTTTCATAATTTAAAATTCTCTTGCGTATTATTTTGGTGTACATAACGGTGTTGTTTTTAAGCCGCCGCCCATAGCAGCAATGCAGTATTGAAAGCCAACGCCAATATTTATTTACTAATTTGTTTAGTTCACTACATTTAAAAAGCAATTTACATTTGCAACGCAACTCTAAAACTTGTTAAATGCCGCAACGTTTAAAGCAGTCGCTTTGAGTTGCGTGTTATGTGCATAATATTTCTATTGAACATCTTTTATAAGTTCGGGTATATAAGAATCAAAAAAAGTATCATCTACTACAATATTTTTTTTCTCCTTTAAGAGTTTCTTAACTTTATAATAATTACGAATACTACCTTTCAAAGCAACCTTTTTAAGATCGTTTTCTAAAGAAAGTAAAGTCTCCTTCATAATTTTCTCTTGTAATTTGTCTGTAATCAACTGCTTCTTATTATTCAAATCTGCCAGTTGAGTTGAGTCAATTATTGCTGAAATTGAATTAATATATTGATCTATTATTGAAAGAATATGTTTAATTGAATGTTCCTTGTTTAATTCATATGCTAAAACGGGTGAGTAAAAACTTATTTCTTTTATCGTTTCATAAAACAATTGTTCAAATGATTCATTGTTTTTTGATAATTCTTTTTCAACGATTAGGTTTTTAAATACTTTTACAATCAAAACAAATGAAGCTGAATCTTTTTCGTCAAATTTTACATCAGGATATTTCTTGCTAATATATCCTTTTAGTTGCTCTACAAAATTGGCAGGATCTACTTTTACTATCTTATTAATTTGCGACCATATTTCTAGTAGACTGAATAAGGATTGATTAAACACTTTTTTCCTCTCAGTCCTTCTTCGAAGTAAATATCCAGTTGAGCTGATTAAAGCACCAAGCAACGCTCCAATTATTAAAACTGATAATTCAGAACCCATAAAAACTCATTAAATAATTAGCACATAACGGCGTTGCCGCTAACCGGCAGCCCAGAACAGCGATGCCGAATAGAAGCAACTAACTTTTATTTATAAAAATGTTTCTTAGAACAAACTACTTTAAAGGGTAACTTAGTTTTGTAAACACAACTTTATAATTACACAACTGCCGCACGGAAAAACGCTTTTCGTGTTGAGCGGCTGGTTATGCATTGCTATATTTATTTAAATATTCTACCCGCTCTTCAGGCGTAATAAACGTTTTATAATCTCTTGAGTCACTGTAAATAAAATCATCAATTTTAACTATAGAGTTAATCCATTTTGCAATTCTAAAAGCATCATAACGAGTAATAAATATATCTTCAATATCACCTTCATAAACTGGTGGTTTGAAAACAGCACTCTTGTTTTTATTGAGGTTCACAATAAAATAAGCATCACGAAAATAATCGACATTGTAATAACTATTATTTTTATAACTGGGTATCTTTCCAATCATTAATTCGTAATTTGTATCATATTTACCATCCACTCCTAGTTCAATATTAATAAGTTTGCCAATCGAATGACCTAAGGTGGTATTATCAACAACAAGCCCACTATAATATTTTAGATAAATATTAAAATTGCTTTCTTGCTTTAGCAATTCTGCTATATCATCCCAAAAGCAAATCTCAATAGTAAATCTGTAATCGTTACTGTGATTGAGTAATCTTATAACTTCTTGCAATTTCGAATCCCTATCCAATGTAGTGCAAATTATAATGCGAACGAGGGATGGGTTAAAATTGATAGCTTTATTCAACTCGACAGTTATTTCGTTTTTAGAAAGAGAAGTGTCTTTATTTCTCAACTTACATTGAATACCAAACCATTGTTTGGTTTGGTTATTACGCCCAAAAACATCAACTCCATCTTGGTTTTGACCACTACGTCCATTTAGATTCACAGAATCATTGCGAGTATCATTTTTCCAAAGATCATAACACAACTGCTCAAATATATTTGATTCAGATACTTTTGGAATGACTAATGTTCTTAAATCTCTCATAAATATCTCAATGCATAACGGCGTTGCCGATAAGCGGCGCCCCAGAACAGGAATGCCACTTAAAAAACAATTGCCGATGATTTAGTAAACTGTGCTTAACTTACATCGTAAGCGCAGTTTGCAACAATGTTATTTAATAGAACTACCTTAAACAATTTAGCCGATACGGAACGACTAACCCTAAAATTTATATAATGCCAAATGCGAATACGGTGTCCGCTTGATTGGCTTGTTATGCATTAATTTATCTTATTAAATATTTCTTCTGCTTTATAAACCGTGTCATCCAATATTATATCTTTATATTCAAGCGGTTTTCTAAGTATTAGTCCTTCAATGGAAGTGCAACGGCTTAATGCTACATAAGTTTGCCCGTGTGCGAAGGCGCCATTACCCATATCAACAATGACTTTTGAAAATGTCTGACCTTGACTTTTATGGATAGTTAATGCCCAAGCTAATCTTAGTGGGTATTGCTCAAAGGAACCAATTATTCGTTCTTCAATCTTATTTTTTTCTCTGTCAAAATAATATTCAATATTTTCCCAAAGCTCTCTTTTGACTTCACAAGTATGACCTTCAATATTTACAAAGATTTGGGAAGATGAAAGATTACTTATTTTACATATTGTTCCATTAACCCATCTTTTATCTTTATCATTTTTTATAAGTATTACTTGAGCTCCAACTTTTAACTTTAATTCTTCTTCTGTTGGATAGGCATTGACTTCGAATTTACCTTCTTTATGAGCATAATACATTAATGCTTGAGAGTTAATTCTTTCCAAGTATTCTTGATTAATTTCATTTGCAACTGCATTTGTTGGTGTAAGGGTTACATATGAATTTCTATCATATTCACCATTTGGTTTTACACGTTGGTTAAATTTCGTCAAAGATATTCCATTAATTTTCTTTTCTCTAATTTGATTAAGAAATCCGATAAATTCATTATCTGTCTGTCTATAGATTTTATTCAACTCAAGCATATGGATGTTAATTTTATTAAATACTTTTGCACTAAAAAAATATGGACTACCATAATGTTCTGCAAAGTATTCCTTAAGTTCTTGGTCTTTAACTATTGGGGGTAACTGAAATAAATCCCCGATAAAGACCATTTGAACACCTCCAAAAGGTAAATTGTTATTGCGATTTAGTTGTAGTGATAAATCAATGCCATCCATTAAGTCAGCGCGAACCATAGAGACTTCATCTATTACTACGATATCAAGTTTCTTGACAACTTCTTTGTCACGCAATGGTCTAATTTTATTCGCTTCGATGAATGTTGGTGGGAATTTAAAAAACGAATGAATGGTTTGACCATCAACATTAATTGCAGCTAAACCAGTTGGGGCAAGAACAACAATATTCTTTTTGGTAGTTGCACGAAAATACTTAAGCAATGTTGATTTTCCAGTTCCGGCTTTACCAGTAATAAATATACTTTTACCATCGCCATCAATGATAGATAACGCCAATTTAAAATCATCATTTATTTCAATTCCGGTAATATCATACGATTTAATTCTTGTTTTCCAAGAAGGCTGAATTCTTGGTGCTGTCCGAACATAACCAGAAGAATATGTATTAACTCTTTTAGCTGGTTTAAAAATCAAATACAGCACGATAATTCCGATTATAACATATACAAGAGTCATAAATCTCTCTTAATGCATAACTTATAATTATACTGCATCGTAATAATGTTTAAGGAACATATATATGCACGGTGCTGCATATCTACGTGCCAATTGTTTCGGTTTTAGCTCATTAACCCATATTTAAAAATAAGGCGTGCATATGTATCACCATTAAGTTCTGCCGATTTTGTTTTACACAATAGCAATCAAAAAAAATCTATATGGTATTACTCCTATTCTGTAGTTTATCGGTTCCCCCTGCAGTTGTTTAGAATGGAACCACTTGTTTCTAGTCTTAACTTAAAATATTTAGAAGTTGATGTCAAATAATATACCCCCGCTTAAGATTTACATTAAAGGAAGAAATATTATTCAATTTTATATAACTAAGTTTATTTGATTTATACGGTTTATTATAACTTCTTATATACTAAATAAATCAAATAAACTTTCTTTTATATGTAACTGCAAACCACATCAAATAATTCTGTCAAAAAATGTTTCTGTATTTCCAGCCGAAGAAATTTTTATTACTTAATCAACAAACAACCCAAAGGAGGTTCTATGAAAAACGTAAGTCTAATTACTACTCTAACAACTTTACTTACTAAAAATAACTTTCAAGTAAAGGAAGTAGAAAAGAACAAAAGTTTAATTGCAATGCGGAAAAATTATCCAAGATTATATTTTCAAATAGTTAAAAACTGTGCTGTCGTTAGGAACATAAAAGAGCTAAACAATAATGCAATAAAGGAAACAAATCTACTATTAACAGCAATAAATGAATTGAATAAAAGCACTTTACTTAGCAAATACTACTTGCAACCAGATAACAAGCTTTATGCAGAGGCAATAATTATAAATCCTGGTAATGAAAAAGAATTTTCAATAATGCTTAATATTATAAAAAATGATATGAAGCAATTACTGGAAAAGTATAGACCAATGAAAAAGTATTTGGGCAGTTAGTGTCTAATACTTATGATAGTTCTTCAATAATCTTTATAAGATTAGTGTCTTTGAATAACTTCTTTACTTTATCTCTATTGATTTTTGCACCTTGTTTGTTGGCTTCAGGTACCCTTCCGTGGATATCTCTGAACGTAAGTAACAAAGCAGATTCTAAAGCTCTCCATGTTATAACATTTGGTCTTTTACCACTTACAACAACATAAAAATCAAGTTGATTAATGCCATGTTTATTCAACAGTAATTTTGCTTTTGCAGCTGCACTTGCCGCAATTCTACCAGCACCAGTTTTAGTTGTGCCTATATATGCAATCTTTGAACGACCATACGTATACTTTATACGATTATTTGCACAACCTATGTAAACTAACTTTTCTTCTTTAACAGCTACTCTTGAAATGGTAATTGCTGGTTTTTTAGATTTTAACTTGTCTTTTAAATATGCCATAATAACTCCCTTCCATTAAACATAAAAAAAGGACGCAACTTCCGTTACATCCTTACACGAGGCACTGCCATGCCTACAGTCAAAGACATAAGAAAGCGCGTCCATTAACTGGACGCAACTCTCTTGCTTTGTTCTTGACTGTTTGAAACTTGGCAGTTTTCGTGTAAGAACAACGCAATAGCTGCGTTAATTATTTAGTATTTCTAAATTCTCTTATAACCTCAATAAGTTATTAGAAGCCACAAATTTCAATTCAACCTATATAAATATCACTGTAAAATCAATCGTGTGTAATCCAAGCAACTGTAAAAAAAAATAAAATAAACAGTGGGCGCACTTTCTACATCTTAACAAATAGAATAAAAAAACTAAAAGTAAGTATTTAGAAAGTTGCGCCTACATTATTTCAAAAACATAGGAGAAAACTAAATGGCATTACTTCAATGTCCAGAATGTTATAGCAAAGTATCAAGCTTAGCTAAATCATGTCCTAAATGTGGGGCACCCTTATCTATAAACAATGATATAGAAAAAGAAATAACAACGGTTCAATTAACCAGTAAGAAATTAAAAAAGCAGGGCTGCATTTTTCCTATTCTATTAATAGTAATTGCATTAATGATTTCTCAAAGTTCTAGGACAGGTGCACAGATTGGAGTGTTTCTAGTTTTAGCGGCAGTTATTATTTACTTTGTTACAAAAATTCAAATCTGGTGGCATCATAAGTAATAAGTAACAAAACTGAGGTTAAGCTGAGTTATCTCTAAATACATTGCATATTAGCATAAACTTCAATCAAAAATAGGCTTAAAAACGCTTGAAAACGCTTGAAAACGGGGCACTGCGGCTTTATCTAACCTAAATCGGGGTTTATTAAGGCTTATTATTAAAAACGGCTCCTCGACTATTAAAAAGCCTTCCAAAAACGATAACCAAAACGAATACTATTTTTTGATTATCAGTAAAAAATAGTTTCAACAGCATTTTTTCTTTAAAACAAAAAAGGCTCAAAACAATTCGTTTTAAGCCTTTAGCGGAGAGTCAGGGATTCGAACCCCGGAAGGACTTACATCCTTAACGGTTTTCAAGACCGCCGCATTCAACCACTCTGCCAACTCTCCAGTCAAAAACAACTGATTTTTGAGGCGTCAAACATACAAAAGTTTATTTAAAAAGGGTACTTGGTAGTAACTTTTGTAGTAACTTTTTAGCCACCAAAAACAATTCAATGAACGCACTTTATAACAGAAAACCGCTTGAAGAAATTGCAAGGGGTCGAATCCTTATAAAACTTCAAACGGCTTTCTAAAATCAAACTTTGTTTTTTCGACCAATACAATTTTTTCAACTAAAAATAATTTAGCATTTCAAAAATCATTAGTCAACAGTTTCCCACAAATCCACGTCGCCACTTTCTATAATTTTTGATTCAAATACATTACCATCCTTAGAAAATATTGTTTGATGAATTTCTCTATGCACTACATGAACCCTTCCGTCTTTATCTTTTTGGTCAATAATATCAGTAACCATTATTAACTTACTCTCAGATAAAACATTTTGAAGTTTTGATTCGATTACTTCAAGTCGGCTTTTTAGATTTCTCATTATTTCGCCTCATTCAATTTCTTTTCTAATTGCTCTAACCTTTCCTCATATTCAACAGCTTGGATATTGTTTAGGTAGTTGCTACACAAATAGGAGAGGTCTTTTGCTTTTTGGCTTTCCACTTTCCCGTCAATAAAACTTCTGATTAGTTGCGATTGAATCCTTAAAACGTCTCTAGCTCGCATCCGTTTCCTTCGTGGTAGGATAATAGAAAGGGTGGGGGTGTTTTGATTATCCTTAGTCATTTTAATTACTTGTAGCTTTTTTTCTTGTTGTTTTGCGTCCATTAGTATCTCGATTTTAATAAATATCACCCACAGCTTGAAAATCATCGGCTCTTAATCGTAAACGAAAAAGAGCCGACTCCCACTAACCAACCACTCAGAGGTTGTCGTAATAAAATCTGTTTTTCGCATTATTATAGAGAATGCCTTCTAGCTCTGCCCATGTTCTTTGTTCTAATTCTTTGAACAAAAAAGATAAATGATGTAGAGCGTTCGGGATATTGTTTTCGTGAAAAGTTATAAAGTTTTTGGCTTTTCCAGTTTCGCGAATATAAATTATATCCGCTTCGTTTAAATCGTGCAAAATTTTCATTGCATCTATAAGGGTTGACAAGTTTTTCTCACGATAGTTGCTTACTGCTTCCCTCAAGTCTAACAACCTTCTTTCTTTAGCTACATTGAGTGCTTCTGTATATCGAGCATTTAAAATTGTGATTGCTTCGCGTTTCGCTTTTGTTTCCAATTTGTGTTCTTTGATTAAATCCGAATATTCAGCTTGTAGTTTTTGGACTTTCTTCTTTTGCGTTTCAATTTCATCGGGAGAAGATTCGCCTAAATGAAATGAAACGTTTAAATTATTTAGTTTTTTTAATTCCGGGGCTAATCTATCGTTAAGCTCCGAAATTGAACTATCATGTAACAAGACTTCTTTTTCAAGACTTGATATTTTTTCTCTGATAGAAAGAGGTTCCGAATATTTTTCGGCAGGTTTAATATGTTTTAAGTGTTCCATGTTGCTACTCCTTTAGTTGGTTGGAAAGTGTGAATTTATTATTTGAGCAATATTATAAGCTGTCGCACGTTGGTCGAGTTTTCCGACTATATTTTTAATTCTATTGAATTGACTAACGATTGTTCGAGGATTCATGTTTTCTTTAAGCCATTTATCGTTGATTTGTAAACAGCCCTTGAAAAATGTTCTAAAGTCAGTCATGCAACTTTCGTTACTAAAATTTCCATTCTCGCTTTTATAGTGCGCAAGAAGTTTCTCAATAAACTTTAATTCATTTTCTTTATCAATTAATGAATAGGGGTATCCTTTCACTTCAAGATGTTCTTCAATAAAAACATCAAGTAGGTTCTGGGTTAAATTTTCGGTGATGCCCGTTAGTGGATTCTTAACTTTCTTTATATTCTTTTCTTTCTTGTTTGTCCGAAAGTTGTTCGGAGTCAGTTCCGAAAGTTGTTCGGAATCCATGTCATTATATGAGAGGGAAAGCCTTGATTTTACTGAGGGATTTTGTTCCGTAGAATTTTGATATTTTGACCAATTTAAAATTGAAATTATGGTTGTTACTTTTCCGCCTGTGTAGGCAATCATTTTCCTAAGAACCAACAAATCCAGAAATTTTTTAACTGTTTTATCGCTCCACTTCCAACGTTTCGATAAAGTTAGTTGTGAGTAACATAACTCACCTGCTATTAATTTAATCTCGATTCCGCGAATAAATACAGTCCGTTCTTTATAAGATGCCAATAATAGAAGGTCAAGCCACGCTTGCGATTTTGTGAACTTTTCCGAGAAATAAAATTCATTCTCCATTATTTGCCGATATAGTTTTATGTAATTCATTTTAACTTATCGGCTCACAGAGGGCGCTATTTATTTCAAGTAATAACTCAATGTCTGATTCGGTTTCGCATTGAGTAGCCTCATAAAGAAAATCAGTTAATATCAACAAGTCGCATTGTACTGTTTGCGATAGTTCGATTAGTTTTTCTTTAAGCTGTGGGTTTTTTATTTGTTCAATTGCTTTTGTAATCGGTTCGGTTTTTAGTAATAAAATTCGGTTGCTTTCGTAAAGTTGCAAGAGATTACTTAAATCCATATTAACCTCATTTTGCTAATAACGAGAAAACCCGTTTGATGTCGTGGCGGAAACATCAAACGGGTTCTCGTAAAAATTTATTGTTTGTCTCGCCACGAAACTTTATCAATAATTCTCTAGCGAAATTAAAGTTGTCTCAGGATTGAAAAAATCCGAGGGGCGGATTTTTATTTACGTTTTTTTTGCTTTGTAGTTTTATTGGAGCTGGTTTCGCTTCTGTGGTCTAAATATTTTTTGTAAAATATTGCAAATTCATCAGAGTCAAATTTCAGTGAAAGTTTTTGAGCTGCCTTTTGTGAGTTTATAATATCCTTTAGAAATTTGGGCGGATTTCCGATTCCGCTAATCACTCGAAACAAAAGTGTTTTAAGGTCAATTTTTTCTCCTTCATTTCTATACAGTTGATTTTTTTTGCCTTCAAATTCAAATGGAGGAGAAAATCCGACGCTATCAGTTAAATTAAAAATCATTTTTTCATAATAATAATCAGTAGTGAGATTTTTATTTATTCTCAGTAATTCGCTTTTGTACCATTCAATTTCTCTTTCCAGAAATTCAATTTCTGATTGTAGTTCCTTAATGGAAAGATTCATCTCTCTTATTTGAGAATTCTGTTTAGCTAACTTTTTTAATAATTTATTTTTTTCATTATCAACGTTTTTCATTATTCCGCCACGAATAGAAATTTATCTTCTCCCCTTCTTTAGAAGTTCAGCTTTGCGAAAGTATATATTTTGTTTTTCAATATTACCTAGTTTGCCGTATGCTTTGCTCAAAAGTGCATAGGGCTCAGATTGCTTAGGATTCTTATTAAGTGATTCCATGCTGTATTTGATTGACAAATTATAATCAGTTTGAACGTAGCATACCTCCGCAATCAAATTATAAAGCATAACACTTGCAAAATCTTTTTCAATGGCAAAATCCAAAACATCTTTGGCGCGTATAGTATCCGCTATCTGTAAATAACTATATGCTAATTCATAACCGCATAGTGGATGTTCATCGTTCCTGAATTCATACTCGTAATTTTGGATTGCTTTACCATACTGGTGCAATTTGAAATATAGACTTCCAAGTGAGGAATAAATCCTTTCATTCGGTTCTAATTCTACTGCTTTTGTGTAATATGAAATAGCCTTATCTAAATCGTTTGTGTTTTCATATATACTACCATATCCCTCATAAATTTTGGCATCTGTTGAATCTATAAAAATAGCTTCATCAAGATATTTTTTCGCAATTTTGTAATTTTTAGTGTAAATGTTGCAATCAGCTAACTGCAAAAAAGCATCCTTAAAAAATGGTTTTCTATTAATTGCTTCAAGGAAATATTTTTCGGCTAATTTTAATTTTTGTTTGTTATTCTCAAGAAGGTATCTACCTTGATAATGTAAGCCGAGATAGTAGGGCGCTTCTGAATTTTTGGGATACTTTTTCATTAAAGACTCTAGTATAGAGATTCCAATTTTCGCAGAGCCTCGAAATAATTCTTCTCTACCTCTTTCTAGTAATTCATCTTCAAATTGTGCAAAAATCGAATTACTTATAATAATCAACAAAAAGAATAATTTTTTTTTCATAGAAAACTCATTTTTTTGATTAAAAGTCGTTCGATTTACTCATTCTTTTTCTTAAGAAACAATTGAATAGGATTTGTCATTTATTTATTCCCTCGCTGTGGTAATATCATAATTTGGAGAATAAAAAGCATCAATTTTATTTTCCTCACAATTGTTAATTACTTTGATATTTTATTTCCATGTTTCACGCATTTCCACAGGAATACAGCCCTCTTTTCCTTGTGGTTGGAACTTTGTACTGGCTAAATGCAAAGTACGCTTTAAAACGCATTTAAAGACGTTTCAATGTTTTGGTTTCTCAAACTTCATTGCAATAGTATCGTAAACAAATCTTTGAGAAACATCGAGAATCCTCGCAAGTTCACTAATATTTTCACCATTATATTTTTTTGCTATATAAGCTCGCTTCATAGAAATTAAATGAGACTCTGAGAAATGAACAGGGGTTTTACTAAAAATCGAATATAGTTTGATAAAGGTCTCTTTCCCGAAATCTTCCATTATGATTTTTGCATCACCTCTTAAATATTTTGCAGGTTGCTCTATTTCTTCAATCCAGTTTAGCGACATATAACCTCACAAAACGTAATTGAATTATTATGATTAAACTTTCTCAGAACACTTTTGATTTTTGTTTTCACTCCATAGACTTGAAATGATTGCTTGCTAAAATCGGTAAGGTCTATTGATTGCTTGATACTTGCACCCACAGCTTTCAAGGCATGGATTAAATTTGCATCCAAAGAATAATTATTTGTAGGGATAAGACAGAATATTGATTCAATCGTTTTCATAGTGCTGCTCCTGTTATGTTGTTAGTTGTTTAATACGTTAATAGCATTTTGTAAATCTTCGCTTCTTAAATGTGAATAAATTTGAGTAACCTTAACCGAACAATGCCCTAATAGTTTTGATACTTGGAGAATTGATACTCCCCGTTGCACTAACCAACTCGCAAAGGTATGCCGTAGTGAATGGAAGGTTAGGTTGTCATTTATTGCAGCTTCTCTCACATAACTTTTAAACTTTTGTGAAATGTAATTCGGGTTTATTGCTTTCCGGTTCAACGTAAAGACTAACTCACTTGCTTTAGTAAGTTCCCGTTCGACAATTATTTGCATTGCTTTGATTGACAAAGGAATCATTCTAACCTTTTTTGATTTTGTTATATGGCTCTGATTAGTTAGGGTTAGGTATCTATCTTTGAAATTGATTTGCGACCATTCAAGGGTGAGGAGTTCCATTTGCCTAAGTCCGGTTTGCATTGCAAAAACAATTAAATCGCTGACGTCCTTTTCTTTGACCTTGTTAAGTAAAGTTTCAAGCTCCAACTCGCTAAAAAACAATGGTTGTTTTTCCGGTAAACGAAACCGTTTAATTACTTTACAAGGATTTTGCAATAAATAACCTTCCGATATTGCTTTGTTGAAAAGACTATTGAGGCAAATTAAATCCTTTCTCGCTTGATAGATTGAACTGTTTTTAATTCTTTGCTCAAAATAATCGTTCATTCTTGAAGGTGTTATTTCTGTCAAGCTAACCTCTCCAAAGAATTTTTCGACAAAGCTGTGGGTTAATGAATATGCTTTATGAGTTTTTGGGGTGTGAACGGTCTTCGAGTAATCGAGAAACCTTTGATTAAATTCTTGAAGTGTTATAGGAGTGAGCTTTTGGAGTTTTCTTTGTTCTAATTCTCGCTCGAATTGGCTAAGAAATTTTAGTGCTTCAGATTTAATTTTTGTACGTGTTGAAATTCCGGTTCGTTTACCATTTGGCTTAATGTAAACGATATAATATTTACCGTTGGCTCGCTTAGTGAGAATCATAGTTGAAACTCCTCTAAGTGCGATAAAAGAATTATGATTTGGTAGTTAAAAAAGTAGTGAGTGAGGGGAAAAAGTTTGATTTGTGAGGAATTTTACTGCTTCTTAACGGTTTTCAAGACCGCCGCATTCAACCACTCTGCCAACTCTCCAGTATTTTGCTTCCGTAAAAAAGCGGTACAACAATAATAAAATTCGGAATAATTCTCCATTTTAGTTCAAACATTATCCCCCTACTTCTCTTTATATTTACACATGAAATTACATAGAGCACTATGAAAAAACAGATTCTATTACTTTTAGTTCTATTCGGTACATTTTCTTCAGCACAAACTAAATTTAACGAACCGCCCAAGTGGGCAAAAGAAGCAGTCTGGTATCAGATTTTTCCGGAACGGTTTTATAACGGTGATAAGTCGAACGACCCAAAAGCAATTGATATGGAGGGCGCTTGGCCATTCTTTGTGCCGAAAGGCTGGACAATCACTCCATGGACACACGATTGGTATAAACTGCAGCCGTATGAAAAAGTCCGCGGAAAAAATTTTTATGAGATTGTTAACATCCGCCGTTATGGTGGCGATCTGCAAGGTGTGATTGATAAACTTGATTACTTAAAAAAACTGGGAATCACCGCTATCTATCTGAATCCAATTTTTGAATCCCCTTCACTTCACAAATATGATGCAACTATGTATCATCATGTTGATAATAATTTTGGTCCGGACCCGGAAGGTGATAGAAAAATGTGGGGAGAAGAAGATCCGTCTAATCCAAAAACTTGGAAATGGACAAGCGCTGATAAACTTCTGTTGAAGCTCATCAAAGAAACTCATAAGCGAGGAATGAAAATAATGCTTGACGGAGTTTTTAATCACATGGGACAAACTTCCTGGGCTTTTCTTGATATCAAAAAGAATCAGCAAAATTCTAAATTCAAAGATTGGTTCACAATAAAGAAGTGGGATGACCCGACAACTAAAGAAAATGAGTTTGACTGGCAAGGCTGGGTTGGAATAAAAGATTTGCCGGAAGTTCGTGAAGATGAGAATGGTATTGTAGCCGGACCTAAAGAATATATTTTTAATTCAGTCAAGCGCTGGATGGACCCAAACGGAGATGGTAATGTAGAAGATGGAATTGACGGCTGGCGTTTAGATGTTGCCGAAATGGTCAGTCATAAATTCTGGAAAGAGTTTAGAACCTTTGTTAGAGGAATAAATCCCGAAACTTATATTGTTGGAGAAGTCTGGTGGGAAGATTGGAATAAATATAAAATGTTTGATGCGCGTCCTTGGGTTGCCGGCGATGAGTTTGATGCTGTTATGAATTACCGTTATATGCGTGCTAACAAAAATTTTGTTCTCAACAAAAAAGAGCAAGATGACTCGCAAGCTTATCAAGATTCCTTAACTACAATGATGAAATCATTTGGAGATAGTTACTATGCAATGCTCAATTTGCTAGGAAGTCACGATACGGAACGTTTGGCATCGGTAGTTATTAATCCCGATTACAAATACGATCATCAAGCAAACGTGAGAGACAGTAAGGAATATGATATTCGTAAGCCGAGCGCAACCGAGAGATTGAAACAAAAACTTATGGTAGCGCTTCAGTTTACACAGCCGGGAAGCGTACATATTTATAATGGTGATGAAGCCGGAATGTGGGGCGGCGATGATCCGGATGAAAGGAAGCCGAATGTTTGGCAAGAGTTTAAATACGAACCGGAAACAACTCATCCTTTTAATAAACCGAGACCGGTAGATGAAGTTAAGTTTGATAATGATCTTTTCAAATTCTATCAGAAGATGGCTTCGCTCAGAAATTCAAATAAAATACTAAGCTTAGGAACAATCTCATTCAATGTTATTGATAACAATCTAAAGATTATTGGTTATACGAGAGAACTTAACAATGAAAAAGTTTATGTAATAGCGAACAACAATTCGGAAAGTAATACACTAAATTTAGCTGCGGATGATTTTCTCGGATCAAAAGCCGGCTATAAGGATTTAGTCTCCGGAGTTTCAATAAAAATGGAGAGAAATCAATACAACATAAAATTAGCGCCATATCAATTAGTCGTGCTTAAATAAAGGTGTTCTGTGATACCCAAATTGAAACTGTTTCTATTGATAACTGTTTGTCTGTCATTTTTCCATGCTGGTTTGCTCGCGCAAGAAAATGGAACACTCCGCGGAATTGTAAGAGATTCAACTTCCCAAGAAGTATTGCCATTCAGTACAGTAATGATAAAAGAACTTGGAACCGGAACATCAACAAATAACAGAGGTTACTTTGTTATAACCTCTGTTCCGGCAAATAAAAATTATACAGTTATTGTTTCTTATATCGGCTTCAAACCAAAACAAGTTACAGTGAAGGTCGTTGCAGATAAAGTAACCGATCTGGAAATATTTCTTATTCCTTCTAAGATTCAGCTGCAAGAAATTGAGCAAGTTGGACAATTTGTAAAAGCAGAAAACACACCCAGCGTTAGCACTACAACTATTTCTGCAAAAGAACTAAACTCTATACCAAAAGGTGTTGAAACTGATGTGTTGCGCTCGCTGGTAACATTGCCCGGTGTGCAATCTACCGGAGATGTTTCTGCAAAGTTTAACGTTCGCGGCGGTGAGAACAACCAAAACTTAATTATGCTTGATGGAATGCCGATCTATTACCCTTTCCACGCAATTGGCTTGTTCAGCGTTGTTGATCCGGATGTTATTAGCAGCGTAGAGTTTTTCCGGGGTGGTTATCCTTCCAACTATGGCAGAGCTTTATCATCTGTCTTAAAGATTGTAACCAAAGAAGGAAACAAAAACCGGTTAGCCGGAAACTTCAGCGCGAGTCTTCTTTCACTGAAGGGATTAATTGAAGGCCCAATACCGAATGGTTCTTTTTATTTCAGCGGAAGAAAAAGTACATCTAACAACATCCTTAAAAAGTTTGTTGATCAAAACGAACTGCCGGTTGAGTTTTATGACGCTTCACTCAAATTGAATTTTTCACATCCATCTTTTTTTGCCGGTTCTAAATTTACACTTCAAGGCTTGTTCAGCGAAGACAATCTTAATTTCTCAAAGCCTACCGATCCCGATTACCGATGGTCAAATAAGATTCTCGGGTTAAAAATATTTTCTGTTGGGACAGACGCACTCACTTTGGATTTTGGAATTGTGTATAGCCAATACATTAATTCCATTTCGCAAAAGCAGAGCACAATAAAACCGAAAGAAAATGAGATTGATGATTTCACTATTTCTACTGATTTCTCCTATACAATGAGCAGCAAAGACGAAATTAATCTTGGGATTGATCTAAAATATCTTAAAACGAAATTGTTTCTGGAAAACCGTTTTGGCTTCCGATCCGATGTTGGCGCTTCCGGTTTAAGCTCAAACGCTTATTTCGGTTACAAGTTTTTGCAAATTTCCGATGTTGGAATTGATCTTGGTACACGCTTAAATATCGCAAGCGCTGCAGCTAAAGGAGATTTCTTCGAGCCGAGAATTAACGTATCATATTCCCCAATTCCGCAATTAATATTCAAAGCAGCATCCGGGATTTACCAGCAAGACATCACTACAATTTCGGATGAACGCGAAGTGCTCTCTCTGTTTGACCCTGTAATAATTATTCCCGAAGAACTTCCTAAGTCAAAAGCTGTTCATCATATTGTTGGAATGACCCTTAAACTAACAACTGCGTTTTCAATCGAGACTGAAGGATATTACAAAAACATAATCTCGGCACCAACTTACAACGAAGAAAAAGTTTTATTCTCCGATCCCGATTTGCTGGAAAGCAAAGGTGAAGCTTACGGCGGTGAGATACAAACCAAGTACAGATCAAATTTATTTGATTTCTCAACTTCCTACTCAATTAACTGGGCTTTCAAAGAAGTCAACGGAATTAAATACGCTCCCCGTTTCGATTCGCGCCACAATCTGAATCTTAGTTTTACTTTGCATCTCCCGGCGGATTTTGAATTCAGCGCAAACTGGGTTTATAATTCCGGGCATCCGTTTACTAAGCAGCTTGGCTACTATCAAAAACTTTCCCTCGATAATTTCTTAGATGATTACAGAACTTATCAGCTTCTCTTTCCGGTTAGATATTTCGATTTGAAAAACTCTTCTGTTCTACCGGATTATCACCGGCTGGATTTAATTCTATCGAAAACTATTAATCTCAGTTTTGTTAATCTTCATTTCGATATTAGCGCAATCAATACTTATAACAGAAAAAACATTTTTTATTTTGACCAAACCAGCGGGAAAAGAGTAAACATGCTTCCTTTTCTACTAACAGGAACGATAAAGGCTGAGCTATGAAAAGAACCGCCATTCTAATTTTACTACTGTTTGCAATAGTTATTCTCGTTAGCTGCGAGGAAAATGTTTCGCCCAAAGGCGAACTGCCGGAGAAGTATGCTATTAATTTTATCTTACGCGGCGATACTACTTTTCAAATCGCCTACCTTTCAAAACTGTATGATGTAGAGGGTTACGATCCGTCAACTTTGAAAACTGATCCGGCAGTTAGCGGCGCAATAATTTATCTAAAGTATTCGGATTCAAATGAAAAATATTACTTAAGGGACACGCTTGATAACAGCAACATAAACACGGCATATAACACACCGGCTAAATACTATTACATAAAAAACTTTAAGCCGCAATTCGGCAAGCAAATTCAGTTGCAAGCCGAACTACCAAATACCAATAAGCTTAGTTCTTCTTCTACTACTCCAACCGGCTTGGTTTTCGATAACACCAAATCACTCTCTTATATTCCCGGTCCCCTTCTTGGTCGCGATACAACCTATGCTTCTATTTACTGGAATGGTGTTGGACTTGATGTGGTGAAAGCTAAACGCGTAAAAATTATATACTACTATAGAGAGTTAAGCGGAGAGAAAACACGGCATGAAAAGTTAGTCCCTATAAAATATTCTACTGATGGCATTACTGAATCTATCGTTTATAATGATCTTTCTTTCCAGAACGAATTGAAGATCCAGAGGCAACTTCTTACAAAAGCACTAAAAGAAATTTCGGATGGTTATACTTCTAAGGGAAGATTTTCTCTCGCCTATCTTGAAGTTGAGGTTCTTTCGTTTGACGAAAATTTAACTAAATATTATTCCACGAATTTATTTTATGATTTTGGATTCACGGTACGCAATTATCCTTCCGATCTCACAAACATAAATGGCGGGTTAGGATTTTTCGGCTCTTATGTTTCAGCCAAGAAAATTCTAAAGTTTGATTCGCAATACGCTTTAAACGAATTCGGCTATCTGACAGAAAAGTAGCAGATAATAAATCTAATTACTCAGTACTAATTACTAAATACTATCAACTATGTGCTGCTTCTAAAAGATTGCGTAGATAAACGGCGCTAGCGCGGAGCCTTTAGTTAGAACTATCAATCCGCCAAGTAGAATTAAAAAGAAAACAATCGGCATCAGCCAATATTTTTTTCTTTGTCTCAAGAATTGCCACAACTGCCCAACTGTTGAAAGTTTGCTCATTTTTACCTTTTTCTTATCTAACCAAGGGCAAAGTTAAACTTTTCATTCTTCTCGAGTCAAGCAGCTTCTTCCTATGCTATTCAAATTTGATTATTTTTCAGCAGATTAATCGGAGCTAATTTGGCAAATTCCCGCAAAGCAAATACAACACCGGCAGAGTTAAACAAGCAGAAGCCGAACCAGAAGCCACCTTTCTATTTTTATCTAATTCTATTTTCTATTCCTTTGTTGTTTTTTGTCCTTCTCGAAGTTGGACTCAGAGTTTTTAATTACGGCGATGATTTATCAATGTGGGAACAAGCTACTCCGGGAAAGAAAATCATCAATGCTTATGTAGCTAAAAGATATTTCTCAAATGTTAAGAATCCCCCAACAACTATCGAAGATGTTTTCGATTCATCCAAAGCTGAAAATTCCTTTCGTGTGTTTGTACTTGGAGAAAGCAGCGCCGCCGGTTATCCATATATGCCCCTCGGCTCTTTCTCGCGCTACATCCGTAAACGTTTGGAGCTTGCATACCCCGGCAATAAAATAGAAGTTGTTAATCTTGGTATGACTGCAATTTGCAGCTATACAATTAGAGATTTCATGCCGGAAGTGATAAAACAAAAACCGGATGTTGTACTTATCTACACAGGGCATAATGAATACTACGGCGCTCTGGGTGTCGGCTCGCTGGAATCGCTGGGTAAATCGCGGACACTGGTTAATCTTTATTTATCGCTGAACAACTTCAAAACAGTACAGCTCGTAAAAGATTTTCTGCAATGGGTAGTAAAGTCATTCAGCGGGGAAGAGAAAAAAAGAAACGGAACATTGATGTCTCGCATGGCTAAAGAGCAATCCATAGGACTTGATTCGGGAAGTTTCAACGACGGCATTGATCAGTTTGACGGTAATATGCGGGATGTTATACAGATGTGTAAGAATGCCAACATACCTTTGATTCTTGGAACACTCACCTATAATCTCAAAGATCAGAAACCGTTTATTTCGGTTAAATCAGTTTCAAAACCGGATGCAAATTCTACTTATGCCGAAGCACAAAAGGCTTACGCCAGCGGTAATTATAAACTCGCTTTAGAATTATTCCGCAAAGCAAAGGATTTAGATGCCCTTCGTTTCCGTGCCCCGGAAGAGATTAACTCTCTTATCCGTAAGTATAAAGATGAATACAGCATTGCTGTTGCCGATATAGATTCGGTATTTAATGCAAAAAGCCCAAACGGAATTGTTGGTGATAATCTAATGACCGATCACCTTCACCCAACTCTTGAAGGCTTTCAGTTAATGGGAAGTGTTTTTTTTGATAAGATGAGAGAGATGAACCTATTGCCAAAGTCAGATCCGGTTATTACCTATGATGCGCAGGATTACAAAACACGTGAGGCATTTCTATTTTCTTCTCTTGATTCTACAATGGCAAAGTATAGAATAGCTTTACTGAAAAACGATTGGCCATTTATTGATCCTAAAAATAAAATTGAAATGCATACACTTCTTCACCCTGCAAATTTCTCAGATAGTATAGCGTACCAATTTATGGAAGATGTAATTACTTGGCCTGAAGCACATGAAAAATTAGCCAACAAATTGTCTGCAGAAAAGAAATATGATGAATCAGTAAACCAAATGCGTGTTTTGATTTACCAGTATCCGGTTATCACAGAATATTATAACTATATAGACAACGTAGCATTATCATTACTTAAACAAGAAAATTTTGAGCTCGCATATAAAATATTGCAAAAGCGGTATATGATTGAGCCGAATGCTTTCGTTACAAAATGGCTTGGTAATATTGATTTGAACAACAAGCATATCGCCTCCGCCGTAAAGTATTTGGAAGAAAGCGTTAATTATGATGCCAGTGATATACAAACTCTTTACAATCTTGCCGGAGCTTATGCGTTAGATAAACAATACAGCAAAGGTTTCCAGACAATTGAGAAAGTATTACAGAAAGATTCAAATTATCCCGGTGCCAGAGAATTAGAAATTCAGCTTCGTGGTTTGATTAGTAAATAAAACTAATGGTTTAAAAAGAAAAACCCCGCTTGTTCAGCGGGGTCTTCTTGTTTCCACCATAAAACTAGAATTACTTCAACAAAAGCATCTTCTTTGTTAAGTTAAAGCTGCCTGCTTCTATTCTGTAGAAATAAACACCGCTGCTCAAGTTTGAGGCGTTCCAATCAAATGAATATGAACCAGCTTTCATTTGTTTGTTAACAAGAGTTGCAACTTCTTGTCCAAGAACGTTGAAAACTTTTAAGCTAACATTTTCCTCAGCAGGAATAGAAAACTTAATCTTTGTAACCGGGTTAAATGGATTCGGATAGTTTTGATCTAAAGAATACTTTGTTGGTATTCCTGTGTTGAGTTCTTCGATATCGGTTGGATCATATCCGGTTGGGAATTTTTCAACTTGATCAGACTTATCTTCTTTATCTGTCCATTTATCAGTTGGGGCTGTGTAAGGTTGAACGAATTTATTCTTACCGGTTTGAGCAATAAATCTTACTCTGTATGCATTCTTTCCGAAACCGGCAGTTTCAACTGTCCAAGATTTATCAGCAGCTCTAAGAATTCCATAACGATATTCAAAGGCATTGAATCCACCAGCTTTCATTGTAACAGAGCCTTCATAAATCTTGTCACCATCAGCATCAGTTAATTCAGCATAGGTCTGGTTATCAGAATCTCTCCAGCCCATAACTTTGCAGAATAATGGCTGTTCTGAGATATAGTAGACTTTATCTCCTGCTTTCATAACAACAGCAATTTTTGTAGGGTCAAAAGCATCTTTCATGTCAACGCGGAATTTGATAGTTCCTGCCGCGCTCATAAAATAACCAGGATATACGTCATCGTAGAAAACAGCTGCGGTTTCTTGGTTAGCTTTGCCTTCAAATGTAAATTCACGGTTACCACCGCCTTGCGATAATGGTCTTTCCCATCCGTCAGGCCATCCTGCGGTATCTTTTTTAGCAACAAAGAACTTGTACTGATTTACAGAAGGGACTTCTGTCTTAACAAAACCTACAGGTAAGAACCAGTTTGCTGGAGCTAAGAAATCTTGAATCATCCAAGAACGGTCTTTATCGTCTCCGTTCCAACCGTTAAAACCGCCGCGTACTTGAAGTCCATCATTAGCGGCATTGTAAACTTTCAATTGTTCAAGAACAGACATATTTACATAAAAAGATACTGTACCATCTTTCAATTGAACATTTGGATTTACATCGTTGAAAAATCTTTCAACTTTGTTAGTTCCGTCCAGAATAAGAGCAGTCTTGTTTGGATCGTTTTCCCAAACTAAGCCGTTGGATTTGTTGCTGTACAAGAATTTGTAATTAATTGTTGTACCGGATTTAATTGTATCAACAGTTGCGGTGTACAAAGAATCACCGTCATCATCTTTCAATTCGGTAGCAGAAGTACTCCAACCGTTGAAATCACCGGCGGCAAATACTTTACCAGGAAGAGGAGTTTTTACAAGATCGCCTTGTTTCAAAGGCAATTTCATGTTAGCAACAAAATTAACTGTGGCATTTACACCGGATGCGCCTTTGTCGTCATACCAAAGAACATCCAATACTTTGTCACCTGTAATATCAATTTTTCTATCATTGATGCTTTCCCAACCGGTATTGGTTGCTTTAGCACCGTTGTGGAAAAATTTGAAAGCAAGAGTTTTGCCGTCCGTTAATTTGGCTTTATCGAAGCTTGCTTGAACTTCGTAAATCTTATCGCCATCGGCATCTAACATTTGTGTTTCACCCCAGTCGTTAAAGTTTCCGCGTACAGAAACTTTATCTGCGGTGGTAAGCTTACCTAACTGTAGCTCAAGTTTCATGTTCACTTTGAATGTAACTTTATATGTCTGAGCCATTGAGCCAGACCAAGCTACAACAAGAAGTGCTAGAACTAGTACTGTTAGTTTTTTCATTGTGCCTCCATTTAGTTGGTTATGGAATATTTATTTATAGTGGTGGAATTTATCATTTTAAATCCTCAATTAAAAACCTAACATAACACCAAAACTGTGCATATTATCCAAGTATTTCATCTTCTGGTAAGAATAATCTACCGAAATTCTGAAAAAGCTTAGACCATCATATTTGATACCTGCGCCAAGTGTTAACCCTTCCTGGGTGTCCTTCAAGAAAAGAGTCTTGTAGCCGCCGCGTAGCGAAATTAAATTATTAAACAAAGAAATTTCGCCGCCTACGTTTACCCATTGGTTATTATCGTTTGGATGGATTGCATCTACCGCAATAGTTAATCTGTGTTCATCCATAATTGTAAAGTCGCGGGCAATACCAATTTGCAAACGCAACGGTAACTCAAATTGATCTGTTTTGTAGTAAGCATCTATCGTTTGATTATTGCCGGCTCTAGTAGGATCCGGATCATGACGGATTAATAAATCATCGCCAGCCATCTGCAACTTTGAGCCATAGTTGGAAATGCTTGAAGCAAACTTAATTCCGTAGAATGGCGTTTTGAAAACCGTTCCAATATCGAATCCGAGACCATCTGCAGAAGAATTGAAAATGTCTTCCCGGATATACTTAATGTTGAAACCCACAGCAAAGTCTTCTGTAATAAAGCGCGAGTAAGTTAAAGCGAAAGCATAGCTGCCCGCACTAAACTTCTCGCCGGTTCCTTCCGGGTAGTCTTCCGATGTTACATCCATCTCGCCAACATTTAAAGCCGTAATGCTTGCACCAAATGTTCCAAACTCGCCGGCTGGGAAAACAATACCGAAGTAATTAACATTTATATCGGCAAACATTCTTGTATATGTAAACAAAGTTTGAACTTCATTTACATTCGCAATGCCTGCCGGATTCCAATACATAGCTGAGACATCGTTAGCTATTGCAGTATAGGCGCCGCCCATTGCATTAGCCCGCGGTCCAACGCCTATGCTAAGAAACTTGGCAGCAGTAGTACCGGTTTTGGTTACCTGCTGTGCCAAAATCGGCTGCAGCAATGCTGCAACCAATATGACCATTGTTATTATTCTTTTATGTAACACGATTAAACTCCTTAAAATTTTTCGTCCATTTACGTTATTTAATTATTGCAAACTTGCCAATCTTATCACCAACACCAGGTGCTGTAATGTGATAAACATAAATTCCGTATGCAACATTTAACTTATCCTTGGTTAACATCTTCCATTCTTCAGAACCATCGTTAAACGGACTATCGTGCTCAATCATATCAACTAATTCACCATTTATCGTAAAGATTCTAATTGTACACATATTTGGTAAGTGCGTAAAGTGAAGCGAGCGTGGTCCTCTTCCGCTGGCGTACGGGTTCTTTGCTTCCCACTGTGCGCTGGCTACGTAAGGATTTGGTACTACTTTAATTTTATCCATGTCTTGTTTTGCTAAGTCAGGATCAATCAAAGCTCTCTTTGCAACAAATCTAAATTTGTCTGACGACAAGAACGGCTTCTTAAGCTTTAGTTCAATCTTATCACCGCTTTTTGGTAGGCGGGTTCCGGCAGTTACATCCGGAGTATCGAACAAATAGAACCACCATGTATAAACAAGATTGTTGCTTTGATCTGGTTCAAGGAACACAATTCTATCTCTGCGCGCACCATCCGTTGAAAGAGTTCCATCTGTACCATCAACTTCCAAGAAAGCGAACTCGATATACTTTTGGGTACTAAGATTATACACTTTAAAGTTTACATTCTTAGATGGGAAAGTTGTAGCTCCGAGTTTTAATTCTTTCGATTTACCAAAACCTAAATCGCCAAATTCGATTCTATAATCGTTTGGTCTTTCTTCACCTAAAAATCCTCCGCTTGCCTGGAATTTCTCGAAGCGGTAATCAACTATTTTAGGGTCATTCCAAATAGCGGTTGTTCTATCAAGTTCTACACGTGCTTCATTTCTAAATTTCAGTCTGAAACCATCTACCAGTGGCTGTTCGTAATCCGTAGCAAAATATTTGCTCTTACTAATCAGAATAGCTCCGGCGGTAGAGTCAGTTAATGTCCAGTTCTTGGTTGTAAGTGTATCTGGCTGACCAACTCGTTTAGAAACTTTGATTGTATCTTCAAAAGTAATGTTATAAACATGACCATCTTTAATCTTGTTCAAATCTACAATCTCGTAAGCAGCGTTACCGCTGGTTGTTCCTTTAACTAATTGTATTGTTCCAAGTGTAGGACCAACAAAGCCGGCGGCAGGGGCTTCCGGTTTAACTCGTGCAACATTTTGTCCTAACTTAACAGAACCATCAGGCAATAAAGAAAGACGTATTGGTGATTCTGAAGGGGCAATCTCACCAGCAGGAAAGCCAAAATCATAGGCTACAATTGCATAGTAATATGAAAATCCATTCTGAACTGTTGAATCAACAAATGTATGTTTGATACCGGTATCTTCTCCTAAATAATATCTTATTCCATCAATTCCGACAGAATCGAAACCGGCAAGACCATCTTTAAGATCGAATTGAGCTATTGGAGTTTTAAATTGTTTTACGCCGTAACCGTTAGTAATATTTTCCGCATCCTGAAATGCAGCATCCGAAGCGCGGTAAATTTTGTAGCCTTCAAAATCTCTTCCTCTTCCGCCAATAGCATCTATATATTGATCGAAAGAATTTTCGGCTACATCATCCCAGTACAATGTAACGCGGTTGTTACCCGGAATTGCTGTTAGTGTTGGACTAAGCGGAGCGTTGGCAAAGCGGTAATCGTTGTTATACGTTTCTTGAGCACGGACTCTCTTACGAAGAATTTCATTCTTTCTATAAGCACCGCCCGGATCCGGAACAGGGCCGTTGGAGAATAATACTGCAATTGAAATTGGTTCAGTTTGACCCGATCTCAATGGGAATAATCCGGAAGAAACAAATAAGTCATATTCGCCGGCAACAACTTCTTGCGGATCATAAAACTTTCCGGGAATCATAAAATCGAACCACATTTGTGCATCGCTGTTTATGTTTAATCCGCCGGCAGGTACATAATCCGCATTGGTAATACCAATTTGATCCGTTTCGGAAACGTCGGTTACGTCAACCTTAGGTTCGCCAGGCAAGCCGTATTTAGCGCCGCTTGTTGGTTTGCCATCATTCTCTCCAGGGTCACCAGTATCGGCAACGCCGTCTAAACCAACGTCATCACGTAATACATTCCAATCAGAATCGTTATCAATACCGTCATCACGGGCTTCATCTATCATTACATCTATGCCATCATCAATTCCTTCATCAATCGCGCCGTTGCCGTCGTTATCTTTTCCATCTGCATACTTCTGACCTAATGAAGTAGCAAGCAGGTTATAAAGAATTACTTTTTCGCTTACGCGGTAGCGGTAAAATGGAGCGTCTTTAGAGGCTTGATCAATCATTGCTTGTGTAACAACCGGCGATCCGCTTTCACCATCGGCGTCATTATCAATTCCGTCTTTAAACGGCAATCCAAGTTTATCGCTTGAAACACCAATCAAATGAACTTGCTTATTCTGGAACGCATCGAGCGGAGGCCAAATGTGATATTTATTTGAGGCAGGAGTTACTAAATCAATCATAGCTTGTGTAACAAGGGGACTGTTTTTTTCAACTTTGAATTTTGGATGCTTTGAAATGAATTCTGCACTTACAGTTTGTCCAATTCCATCTGCATAAGAAACACCTTTCTGAGTGCCGAAAGGAATATGTGTTTCATTTTCATCTATCAAACCATTTCCATTATCATCAATTTGATTATCAGGAGATTCACCTTCAATCATTGCTGCTGTAATCAAATTATTTTGTTCAGGACTATCGCCATCATTATCAACTCTATCTAAAGCATTACCCGGAGTTTCAAGGAAGGTTACTCCAACCATACCAACCGGGTCACTTCCAAAATCGGGAGCTTTATGGTCATTATCTCGGGACCAAGCAATATCTTGAATAAGATCAAACTCGGAAATATCATCTTGAGAATCTCCGTTGCCGCCAACGAAATCCGCATACCAAAGTGTTACGCCAACTTTGCTGATATCTTTAGTTCCGTCGTTCTTAACATAATGAAGAAAGTAAAGAGCATCTTCAACAAGTACTTGCGACCATGCAAGAGCTCTCACATCAAGTAAAACTCCTAACCCTTTTCTTGTAAGATCAGTTTCGTCCGGAAAATAATTTACATAGCGGTCATATCTATCATCGGAAGCTCTGTAAAACATTTCTTGATCTGCATTAAAAATATTTTTACCAAAGTAACCATTCCAGGAACCTCTCCAGCCCGGATCAACTTCATCGCCCATTCTATCTGGCCAAGAATCCGGCCATGTATCTTTATCAACACTTGTGGCTATTTGGTTTTCATTTGTTTTTAAATTTGGCGTGCTGTAGCCTGCAACCGGTTCAATGTTCCAGGTTTTACCTTCGGGCGATCTTCTATAACTCATCACATCAATCGGATGCTGAATTTCACCTTTGTTATCTACAACTTCTCCACCTACCAAAATTCCTAATAACGCAAGGTAAACATGACCGGTGTTCTTAGGCCATTCATAAGGTGTTTGAACCGCAATTGGTACACTTCCGGTTTCGCGGCCGGATAAACCGAAGTTGAAAACAGAAGTTCTGATTTTGTTTCCTTCCATCTGTCCTTTGGCACGTTTGGTAGGGTCTCCCCTTTCTTTGCCGGGCTTATATTGAGCATCAACATTAGCCGTCATAATCATCGCGATGAAAAGTATCATCAAGATTTTGAATGCTCTAGTCATTTATTTATTTCTCCTCTTTATAATCTTTTTTAGAATGAGAACTCGAAACCAAATTCAACTCTTCTTGGTTCGCCGTAATTCCACGGATAACGTAAATATTCTTCAACTGTATTTGGTCTGTTCGGATCATAACCAATATTTTTTCCTTCGGTTGTGTAGTCAGGCTTTCCGG
The DNA here is from genome assembly GCA_001803165.1 of Stygiobacter sp. RIFOXYC2_FULL_38_25. GTDB lineage: Bacteria > Bacteroidota > Ignavibacteria > Ignavibacteriales > Melioribacteraceae > Stygiobacter. Next base: position 194,645 of record MHAZ01000019.1, read on the forward strand.
TATCTCCAAACACATTAACAGTAACTTTATTATCAAGTAAGTTAAACACTCTTAAGAATGTTGTAACATTGAGACCAAATACTTCCAAAGTTTTGTGAAGTCTTAAGTCAAGAGAAAATTGGGTTGGTCTTCTTCTGCTGTTACGTTGTAAACCGCTTGTAATACCTCTATCTGCTGTGTATTGTGTAATGGATGGAGAATATGGCAATCCGGTTCCGTATCTGGCAATTGTAGAAACACCCCAATCCGTATCGCCAATAAACATTGAAAAATTAAGTAAGTGTCTCTGATCCCAATCAAGTGGAATTAAATAAAGAGTTGGTTCGTTGTTGCCAAGCTGTGCGTAGAATTCATCTTCAGGATTTGAGTTGCTGCCTTCTGCTACTTGGTATGTATAATTCAAATCAACTGAATAATGATTTGTAAATCTCTTATTCAAGTTGAACGTAATACCTTTTACGTTAGAATAATCTTTGTTGATGAATGTAGAATATGTAACAAGATTTCTTGTTGTAATAAGCGGACCGGCAGTAATCCAGTTTCTGATGTCGCGGTAGAATCCGGTAACATCAAGAGAGAAGTCTTCAAAGAACTGCTGCTTAAATCCGATTTCATACATGATAGTTGTCTGCGGTTTCAAATCCGGATTTCCATATGGTCCGTAACCTGTTCCAGTGTTCGGAACGTAAAATGGTCCGCGGTTAAATAAATACTGAAATGAAGGAACTTGCAAAAATTGTCCGTAAGAAAAGTGAAGTACACCCTGATCGCTGATTGGATAAGCGATACCAAAGCGTGGACCAACCGACCATTTAGGTTCTGCTTTTTTGTAGAAATACTGTTCGCGGTCTACTAAGCTCAAGTTTGCTAATTCACTTCTTAAAGGAAGATTAATATTAGGATCGGTTGGATCTACTAAAATGTTTCCCTTGGAATCGAAGTAATCTAAACGCAAGCCGATATTAATAATCACATTTAAAAATTCAATCTTGTCTTGTAAGTAAGCTGAAAACTCAATCGGTTCAGAATCATACTTTGTTCTATTAGGTGTATTTGCTTCCGGAATTGAAGGCTGAAATGGTTCAACCGGAAGTCCGTTAATGCGCAGCGGTTCAAGGTTGTAATCATCAAAAGAAAGTTTGTGCATTCTTCCTTCCAAACCAAACTTAATCATGTGATTTTCTGAAACCTGGCTTGTATAATCTAACTTAGCAATTAAAGTATTTGTCTTTCTGTAAAATCTATGGTTGTTAGTTCCTTTAGTAACAAAAGAATAACCAACTGTACGCAATGAATCCGGATGCACGTAACGGGCATCAAAAGGATCTTCATAAAGATATTCGTTAAAATCTTTGAAGAAGTCGGAAACCTTCAATGTGTAGAATGCTGAGCTGGAAATGGTGTGAGTCATTGTAAAAGTTGCATTGTAGCTGTTTGCATACTTATTTACATCACCGCTTGGATTCCATTTATAGAAATGGCTGTAGTCTCTATACTTTTCATCAGAGAAAAGAACTTCGGCGTTGAATTTAATAGAACCGGAAGCCATCCAGCTTAGGTTAGCCTGTCCAATCAATCTCTTATTCCAATTCATCGAGGTCAAAGCGCCGTCTGCGGAATCGCCTAAAGTTGTGTACTTATTGTAGCCGTATAGATAACCATCATCGTAAACGTAGCGTAAGTTTGCAAAAAAAGATGCTTTATCATCGGTTAACGGAATTGGTCCGCTTAAACTTCCCTGCACATTGTAATTAGCAACCGGATTGTATTTATCAATCCCTACAAAGTAATCTTTAAAATTGCTTGCATAATCGCTGCCGTAAACTTTGAAGTCGCCTTTGTAACTGCGTCCCCCTTCTTTTGTAACTGTGTTGATAATGCCGGAAAGAGCTTGTCCATATTCGGCATTAAATGTACCGCTAATCACCTGTAGTTCTTGAACGCTGGAGTTGTCAATTTCAATACCGCGGCTGTTATCGAAGGCATCCGTAATTGAAATACCATTTACCCAGTATGCAATTTCGGAAGAACGTCCGCCTCGAATATGGAATTCGCCGCCGGCACCCCTTGTAACACCTGCTTGTAATTGTAAAATGTCTGAAAGTTCTGCTACCGGTAGGTTTTTAATTTCGTCTGAAGTTACTCTTGTTTGACTGGATGTAACGTCTCGTTGAATTTTTTCAACGTTTCCTTGAACAACAATTGCCTGCATCTCTACGGCAGTTTCCTCAAGAACAGCATCTTGAGTCGTTGTTAAGTCTATTGAGATTTGTATGTTTTGGGCAACAATTGTTTGATAGCCAACATACTGAAACTTCACACTATACTTTCCAGGTGCAATATTAAGTATAGTGTACTTTCCATCAAGGTCTGTCGCTGCACCAAGCGAAGTGCCGTCAATAACGACATTTACGAATGGCAGCGGCTCGCCAGTTTTTTTATCGGTTACTTTTCCCGTCAGCTTACCGGTTGTTCCGGCCAAAAGACAATACGGTACCAAAGCAACCAATAATAGTAACTTGGTAACTAGTTTTTTCATAGTGCGCTCCTATATTACAAACGATAAATAAAGAACAAATAAAAGTAATGCTAGTTCACAGTTAATAAACTTAACTGATTGTCATCCCATTTTACAATGGTCTTCTGTCTTAAACCGGTTATGTATTCTTCCATAATCGGTTTTGACTTTTCTTTCCTCAATAACTTTTCTGCTAAGTTTTTTACTTCATCAAATTTTTTGATTGCACCGGTTTTTTTGCCCAATACTTTAAATATTCCAAACATATCTTGAATCTTAACCGGTCCAATAATATTGCCGACCTCTGATTTAGAGAGAGTATCTTTCAATCCGCCAAACTTTGATAAATCGGCAAAACCCATAACTCCTTTGTTTTTTGCAGACCAGCTTCTTTTTGAATACATGAAAGCTAAGTTGCCAAAATCAGAACCGGATTTTATTTTTTCCAATAAGGTATCGGCAAATGTTTTTCTGCTTACAATAATCTCTTGAATGTTAATCTGATCTTCATTCTTGAAATAAGCCGGGTTATCATCATAGAACTTTCTAACATCACTTTCCGGGAACGTTTTCGCTTCCGCTACTTCCGCCCTTTTATATTTTAGGAAAATGTTGCTGTTGTATTTTTCTATTGTAGCTAAAACTTCTTCGGATTTTGTATATCCTTTCTTTTCTGCCAACCCAAATAATATATCTTGAAGTACTAACCCTTTTATTGTTGCCTCAAGAGCTTTTACTGAACTAATTTTTTCTCTGTGAAAAAACGGAATAGCGTTGATACGCTGCAAAATATCTTTTTGTGAATAAACTCTGTTTTGATATCTAACCAACACACCGGAAGTTAATTCTTTCGGTGCAGACTCAACCAAATCTGCCGTTGAATATGATAAATTATCTAATGTTTTGCTAAGTATTTTTTCATCAACAGTAACCTTGCCGGCATTGAAATATTTGCTTACAAATTCAGCTTCTGCAATACCTCTTTTCCTCATCCGCACAGTTCTTTCAATATGTTTTTTATTCTTCAGAAACTCGGTTTCCGTCAGTAAGGGATTCGGAACTCTCTCTTCAACCTTAATTACACTATAACCAAATTGTGTCTTAACCGGTTTGGAAATTTCGCCAGGTTTCAAAGAATAAGCTGCATCTTCAAACGTCGGGTCCATATCTCCCCACGAAAAGAAACCAAGATAGCCGCCGTTATTGCGCAGTGTGGAATCTGTAAAAACTTGTTTAGCTAATGTTGAAAAATCTTGCCCGGTTTGAAGTAATTGATAAAGACTTTTTGCTTCTTCTTCTGTTTCGGCAAATAAATGTCTGGCAGAAATTTTTAGATTAGTTTTATAAAACGCATCACGTAATTCTGCCTCAGTAACTTTCATCTTTGCGTAAATATCCCGGTCTTTTAGGAAAGCTAAAACGGTCTGCTTTTCCGCCCACTTTAATTCTTTTTTGTATTCTGGGTTATCAAAAATTTTCTTGTTATCATCATATTGGCGCAGTAATGTCTCGTTAATCATGTTATTAAGAATTGCTCTGCGAGTCACAATATTATCTTTAATACCGGAAGCGAGAATGTATTCCGAATAACGAGTTACAAAATCCGTAGTATTAATTTTAGTTGTTCCGACTTCTGCAAGGACTTCTTTAGGTAGCGCTAACTGTTGTGATTGGAAGGTATGGCTGATAAGTAATAAAAAGATGCAAATAAATTTGAATACAGTTCTGTACTGTTTAATCATTTTTACCGTTTCAAAACACCAAATAACAAAAGATCGGAAAAACAATCCGATTTGATTTCTGATTTCAAAATACTAAATCCTCCCCTTTAAAATCAAATACATAAATGAGTTATATGCATGGAATTTGTCTTGGAATAGGGCGTAATTCTATCTAAAAAGCTTAATCTTTAATTCATTATATTAACACTCAGTTTAAGGAATTTGGTTTTTCATTAAGCTCAGATCAAATTTCATTCACAAATTAATTTTTTAGATGTTGCTATAATTCAACAAAATTTTTGGTATTCTCTTGAAGAAACAAAAAATAAATAATGCTCAAACTACTAAGTTGATTACCCTTAACGACATTGCTAAAAAGTTAGGGGTTTCTACAATAACTGTCTCCAAAGCTTTGCGCGGGCATCCGGATATTTCAAAAGCTACTACCGAATTAATTAAAAAAACAGCTGATGAACTTGGCTACTCTCCGAATTTTATGGCAAGAAGTTTAGCCGCTAGGAAATCCAACACTATTGGCGTTGTTCTTCCCCAGATTGATCATCATTTCTTTAGTTCGATTATAGACCATATTTACAATATAGCTTTTGCGCGCCAGTACCAAGTTTTTTTAACGGTTTCTCACGAAAATGCGGAAATGCAAAAAAAACAAATTCAAGCTCTACTTTCTATGCGGGTAGACGGAATTATTATTTCCGTTTCGCAAGATACTACCGACTTTGAGATTTTTGAGACTGCAAAGAAAAGACGCGTACCTTTAGTCTTTATGGATCGGACTCCAGATTTAGCGGATTGCAATACAGTTGCCGTAGATGACATGGGCGCTGCCTACAAAGCAATTGATCATGCAATAAAGCTTGGCTACAGAAAAATTGCCCACTTTGCCGGTCATACAAATATCAATATTGGTAGAGAAAGAATGCTCGGATTCCATCAAGCAATGAATAATCATGGCTTGGAAGTAAATCCATCTTGGGTAATTGAAGGTGATTTTGGTGAAAAAAGCGGCTACGATTCATTTATGCAATTATACCGGGAAAATAATCTGCCCGATTTTATTCTTTCCGTAACATACCCAACAGCAATTGGAATTTATACAGCCGCTCAAGAAGTAGGTTTAAGAATTCCGGATGATATTGATTTAATTTGTTTTGGCAATTCCGAAGTACAGAATTTCTTATCGCCTCCGTTAAGCTGTGTTAATCAGCCAACCGAGCAGTTAGCGGCTAAATCAATGAATTTGCTAATTGAGAACATTAACAACATAGATAATTTTAAGAACAAGAATATTGTAATAGATACAGAGTTAATTCTTCGCGGAACTTGTGTCAAGTTCAATAGAAGTTAATGTAAGCGAGTGAATTACTCTCTAATAAACTGCTTCTGCAATTAATTTCCGTCACCAATTCCACTTATAAAATGATTAAAGAAAAAGCTCATTCAAAAATTTCACAACTCAAATCAATTATAGAAAAATCCGGCCTCAATGCTTCTTCAATCGTTCATAAAGAATACAACTACGAGTTTGATGCTATTCAAGAGGGCAAGAGAATAAAGGTGCTGCTTTACTTCGGTAAAAAGGGATTAAAATTAATTGTTCAAGGTGATCAAAAATCTTCCATGTATAATCTGGTGAATAGTCTTGTGAGTGAACAACCAACTCTTGCACTTAATGAGCAGAAGGTAGATGAACCCGCAGCTTACATTGGTACAGACGAAGCCGGCAAAGGAGATATCTTTGGTCCGCTTGTTATTGCTGCAGTTTATGTTAACGAAGAAACTAAAGATGAGCTGTACAGAATAGGCGTTCGTGATAGCAAGGACTTGAGCGACACCCAAATAGATATTCTTGCAGTAAAGATTAAAAAAATTTGCAAGAATCATTTTTCGTTGGTCGAGTTCAAGCCGGAACTATATAATCACACCTATGAAAGGTATAAAAATCTAAATAAGCTTTTGAGCTTCGGACATTCTAAAGCTATTAGAAATTTACTCGATGATATAGATGCAATTACAGTGATCTCAGATAAATTTGGAAATCGCGGACTTGAGATACACAGCGATAAAGCATTTTCGCATGTAGAATTTATTGATACTGAAAAAGCCGAGCGGTTTGTTGGCGTTGCTGCCGCATCAATATTGGCGCGCAATTGCTTCAATCAATGGTTTTACAAACATGAAGAACTGGGAGTTTTATTTCCCAAAGGTGCTTCCGAAAAAGCTCAGAGTTTTCTTAAAATGTTTGTAAAACAAAATGATCCGGCTCAGTTAAAACATTTTACCAAACTTCATTTTAAGACGATTAAGCAATATTTGCAGTAATATAAATGGAGTAAAAAGTGAAACCGAAAATTAAACGTATTGGAATTCTAACCGGCGGCGGCGACTGTCCCGGTCTAAACGCAGTTATTCGCGGCGTTACAAAGCCAGCTCACGACTATGGTATTTCTGTAATTGGTATTCTTGATGGATTTGAGGGTTTGGTCGAAAGAAAATCAATTGAGCTTTACAACAAAGATGTCTCCGGGATACTTGCTTCGGGCGGAACAATTTTAGGCTCATCTAACAAAGGCGATCCGTTTCACTGGCCCGAAGAATCTGGCGGGAAAGTAAAAATTGTTGATCGCTCCAAAGACGCTCTTAAGAATTATGAAGGATGGGGCTTGGACGCACTCGTTGCAATTGGCGGCGATGGCACGATGAACATTGCTCACAAAATGAGTTTGATGGGGATGAACATCGTTGGTGTTCCTAAAACTATTGATAATGATCTTGAAGCTACCGATTTAACATTTGGACACGACTCGGCTGTTTACGTTGTTGCTGAAGCATTAGACAGACTGCACACAACTGCATCGGCTCATCACCGTGTTATGGTTTGCGAAGTGATGGGAAGATATGCCGGATGGATAGCACTAAACGGAGGAATAGCCGGCGGTGCCGATATAATACTCATTCCGGAAATTCCATTTAACTGGAATACTGTTTACGAAAAAGTTTTACAGCGCAATATGCGCGGAAAACGTTTTAGTATTGTTTGTGTTGCAGAAGGCGCTAAACCCAAAAACGGTTCATTAGTTACAAAAGCAAAAGACTTGAAAAGAACCGATCCCATTCAACTTGGAGGAATTGGTGAATACGTTGCCAAAATGATTAGTGACAATACCGGTTTGGAAACAAGAACTACTGTGCTTGGGCATTTGCAGCGCGGAGGAAGCCCCACTCCTTTTGATAGAATTCTCTCAACAAAATTTGGCACTAACGCTATACAGCTTGTTATGAAAAGACAATTTGGAAGAATGGTTGCGCTAAAAGGGTCGGAAATCAAAAGTGTTAGAATTGCAGATGCTATTTCTAAACAAAAATTAGTGAGCCCAAAAGATTCGACAGTGCTTACAGCAAGAGCTGTTGGTGTAAGTTTTGGTTCCGAAAATTTATAACTATCCTTGCATTGGATTAGTTAGAATCACTATTTTTGCTCACGTTATTTGAAAGGGGTCGTAGTTCAGCCTGTTCGCCTCTGGTGGATTGTGTTAGAACGGCTGCCGAAAAATTTTACTTTGTTTTTAACGTACGGGGTCGTAGTTCAGTTGGTTAGAACGCCTGCCTGTCACGCAGGAGGTCGCGAGTTCGAGTCTCGTCGGCCCCGCACAAGATAAAAGCCTGTAAGATAATCACTTACAGGCTTTTGTGTTTTTAAATGGTTTTTTGTTCGCTACGATTTGGCTACGATTTCTTAAGACAGCATTTGAAGGTATAACTGAGTGGTCTTTAATTGGCTATGTCCTAGCTTTATCATTATCTCAAAAAGAGGGATATTCTTCTTTGACAGTAGGCTTGCATATCTATGCCTCAGAGAGTGCCAACCCCAAACTTTCATTTTATTTTCCCGCAAGGTTTTGTCCAAAAATTTGGGGGTGTCATTCCATTCCGGGAATACTCTTCCCTTGCCGGTTAATCCTTTTATGCAATCCGGTATCTCGACCTTTCTAGGAACTCTGTCGCTATTCTTTGATTTCCTGGTATAGAGGATTAAATAGCTTTCATTGATATCCTCAAAGGACAAGTTTAACGCTTCATTAATTCTACAGCCAGATGCTAAAACAAAATCAAATAAAAGTTTTTGGCGTGGATTAAAATATTCTCTTACTTTATTTATCTCGCTATCCGGCGGAATATATTTCAACATTTTTTTTACTGAATAAGGTTTGATCTTCCTTGCGGGATTTCTGATTACCAAGTCATAGCTGTCTATAATATAGTTGAATAATGATTTGATATTCTTGAGGGCTGAGTTTACCTGATAATTATCAACCTCATTTCTCTTCAGTTTTTCGGAATAGTCTAATAAGAAATCTTCAATCTCCTTTCTTGTGATTTCTCTAATTTCCTGATTCCCAATGAAGTCTGCAAAACGATTAAGGTGATATTCACTATCTTGCTTATGCTTATCGCTGTATTTGACGGACAGATATTTTAACCGGTCGTCAATTACCGAACAGAGTAATAAAGGTTTGTCCTGCTTACCGAATCTTTTTTCCTCGTCTAGGTAATTATATTTTTCTCTTTCGGCTTGTTGCGCTTCCCTCTTGCTGTGGTAAATACATTTTGAATAATAGGTCTTACTATTGAAATCAAACTTATAGTAGAACCTAATACCTTTTCTGAGTTTCCTATAATAAGTTGCCATTGTTAAATCTCCTATAAATCGTTAAATTATTTTCGTGGAAAAATTAATAGGTATGTATGTGGTGGTTTTAGGTGTGCGACTATGTAAAACAAAAAAAGGAGGTTGGGGAGCATAGGAGTTAATCTTATGGATACCCCGATTGAAGCCAAATTTTTCTCTGTTAAAGAGGTGGCTGTAATGCTTGGAAAGTGTAATAAGTGGGTTTATCAACGAAAGGAGAAAATCCCTGGTTACACTAGAATTGCAGGAGCGATTTTGTTTAACAGAGAGGTTTTTCTGTCCGGACTTAGGCCTCGCAGTTAGCCTATTAAAAGCCAGTAGGTTGTAATGGCTTATTGGTTTAGACACCCCCCGGTGGTGTAATGCCACCGGGAAGTATTTCGCTGGCACATCTTGATTGCGCCGCATTAAATCCAGCCTCTACTTTTAGCTCTTAGTTGTGCTATTTCAAATGACTTCTTGTTTTCAAACGCCGCCTGTTTAAGTTTGTACATTACCTTTTCGTAATCTCTGTCTCGGGGTTTGCGGTTGTTTGAATGCTTGTGTTTTTTAGGTGTGTAAAAAATCTGGTGGGCGATTTCTTGAAGTAATGTTCGTGCCATTTTATCCTCTGTTTAATTACAAAGGAAAACTATTTTATATGTTGTTAAAGGGCATTGGAAACGATTGGAATTGATTGGAAGATAGTCTAAGAATTGTCTATAAATTCTTGTTGTCCGCTATTATTTGCTTAATAGTCTATAATAGCTCGCAATAGGGTTTACCGAATATCCTACGATTTAAGATTTTAGATTTGGTTGTAAGTAAAGCCTCTTATGTTTAATTATACCACACTCTATTAAAAATTCAATCTTCTTATTCTGATTACAAAATTATATTTCATAATAATATTTTACAGTTAAATAATACTTTGCTCTTCCACTTATGCCCAATTATAACAAAAATATTTAGATGCTGTTTGACATGATCGCTTACTGTGGTATAATTAAATCAGTCCTCCAGCTAGAATATCGGACAAGTCCATATCTCCGGCTAACGGACTAGATAATCATAGCCCTTGACAAACAAAACGGTTAGGTGTAAAATAAAAGAGTAGTTTAAAATATAAGACGGGGGAACAGAAAGCAGTATTATGAGCTAATCACTCATGCCCGTTGTTTGGCGTTCCCCCGTCGGCAGCGTGCAGATTAACTCAGAATATTGCTTTTTTTATTTACAATGAAGCCTGACTGCGTTTAGGAATTGGATAAATAGGCAGTCTTATAAAACTATTCCTTTAAATCCTGTGTGGTGGATAGATGAAAAAAGTGCCGGCAATGTTTTAACCTTAACAACCGGCGACCTGATTTATTCATCACACGATCGACAAAATAAATCCCGAATAAACAGACGCTTTTATAAGCGATAAAAATCATTGAATATTGCATCAATTGATTCTGGTGGGGAGACCCGAACATCTAGGGTGGGAAGTTATTAGTCGGAAAAAGGTTTCTACATAGAACAGCATAATTAAATCCCTAAAGTATCAGGGAGTTAAAAGGTTTTTTATGGATAATGTCTTAAGAAGTAGACTATCTTAGAAAAATTACTTGGAATAGACTTAGCAACGCCTTTCGGGGTTTGAATAAACAATTTTCTTAATAATTATTTCAGCTTCTTTTTTCGGTGATTTTCCATTCTTCAACCAAAAATTAATATGTAGATGGGCCGTTTTAGGATTAACTAAAATATCGGTTGGTGAAATCCATTTCTTAATCAAGAGATCTGAACGAAATCCGTGTCCGTGATAGCTTTTGAAACTTATTAGATCAGAATAGAATAATATTGTATGTGTTGAATAATCCCCTTGAAGATTCATTTTGAACCGTTTCGGTTTATGAGGCTGAACGGTATATAATGTTTCTTTATTATGAAACTCGATGTCAATTTCTTTCTTATCATTTTCATAAATAAAGAGACCAACAACGATATTCTTATCTGAAAGCTCGACATTACTAGAAACATAAAAATCATATTCTCCATACCTAATGGGATCTTCGGTAATAATCTCGGCACAATACCATTTGTCATCAATCTTATTAATTCTCAGATGTAAATTCCCTGCGCGGTCAACATAGACATTATTCTCGTTCCAATTATTACTTCCTGGTCCTTTGCCATTTCCACTTTTAATAATCCATTTCTGACCGGAGAATATAATTGTCTTCATAAAGAAATTTAATAAATAATATTTTTGCCTCCTATAATCGGCAATCTTTTATATCAGGTAGTCGCAATACTTGTAAATACTCAATTATCTTCTAAATATTTACAATTTCTTCCATTTCATGTTTTCAACTACCTGGCTAAGTTTAGTCCACACTAAACAGGAGTATATATGCCGGACTTAGCGCAAATGGCAAAAGCCGAATATGACAACCTTATTAAACAACTTGAGACCAAGGAAAATGAGGTTGCCGATCTAAAAAAGAAAATACACCCGATTGGTATCTTTCTGAAAGAATCCGGTGTACTGGAAAAAGAGACCAGAAAACGGGAGAAAAAGTAGGGGTTTATTTGCCCTAGGACAGCAAAAAAGGCTCAAACTGGTACTTTATACCTTTTTGAGCCTTTTTCTTCGTCTAGTAGGCTAATTTCAAGGATTTTTAAGCATAAAATGGGTGTTCTAGACAATAGAAGAAGTTGCTTGCCTCTTTTTTCCCACTTTTAACATTTTCCTTCAAGTTTGAACAGCTTATATATTTTTTGGCGTGCATTTCGATTATGTAATGAAGCATGAACTTTATTATAAATCGGTCTTGGTGGTTATGTTGTTGGCAGAACTGGTGAGAAGATTGTTGAGAAGATTAGGAAATGATTTGTAATTGGCAATTATCCAAATTAGTTTTCAAAAATATGTGGAAATAATGAGTATATGAAAAGATAAACTAGTCTGGGAACCGATTGAAAAAATAATTATTATGAAAGTGTTTCCAATTATGTAAATTGACAGTACGAAATAATATTCGCATGTTATATTAATAAAGAAATCAGAACTAGTATGACTCAGTTTAGTTACATAAAAGAAATAGTTAAATCCGGTTTGGAAAATGATCAAGAAAAATTCAAGGAAGCTTTGAATGAATTGATTGAGCATTCCAAAAAAACAAAAAAGATTAACTATGCATTACAGCTACAGTCTTTGCTTAAAGATGCCATTAGACAAGAGCAATCCAAAGGACCTAAGTTAGTTGGCAGCCACGCGTATTTTGCCAGATTGGAAGACAAAGAACTAAACGATTTTGTATTAGAAAAAATTACTTCGGAGTATAAGTTTGAAAATCTGATTGTGAGTGATGAGGTTCAGAATCAGCTAGAGTTTTTAATTGACGAACATAGATCAAAAGAATTAATTCAGAAATTTAATTTACCAGTTTCGAACAAAGTATTATTATATGGTCCTTCTGGTTGTGGGAAAACTCTTGCTTCTTATGTTATTGCTGGTGAGTTAGAAAAAATGATGTATGTTATAAATCTCGGAGCTATAGTATCTTCAAAACTTGGTGAAACTAGTAAAAATTTAGCGAAGGTTTTTAGACAAGCATCAATGGAAGACTGCATAATTTTTATTGATGAATTTGATTCATTAGGAAAAGTTAGAGATTATGCTCATGATCATGGGGAGATGAAAAGGATTGTTAATACGATTCTTCAATTGTTTGATTATTTACCTCAAAGCAGTATTGTTATTGCAGCAACCAATCAGATAGAAATGATTGACAATGCATTATTGAGAAGATTTGATGTAAAACTTAAACTTGATCTTCCAAATAAAAAGCAAATTAAAGAACTAATAGAACTTGTACTAAGAAATGGTGAATTTAAGTTTGACAAAATAAATGCAATTACAACAGTTCTTAAAGCTGCCGAAGGTTTATCATATTACAGCATTCAAAAAGCTTTAATAGGAGCTATTAAAAGAAGTATCCTTGATAAAAATATTACTAAAAATAAGAATGGATTATTAATTACATCGTCCATCTGGTTGGATCTTATTAAACAAGAAAAAGAGAAAATTACGAATTAATTCTCCAATTCAGCTTCAAGCTCCGCGATTACTTCTAGATTATTTATTAAAATCAGTTCATTATACAATCTATTTGAAACAGCGCCCTTGTGCGACATTTCTTTTACTGTAATTACTAAAGAAAATTTGTGTAAAATATTATAGTCGTCTTGCAAATGAGCCGGTAACAATTTATGAAGCTTCGAATGAATTGCTATCTTAAACTGATTATTCTCTTTGAGTAATTTATTCTTAGTAATCCCAAAACTCATTTTATGACAATTACTCAAAAGTTTTGCTTTGAAGTAGTAATCTTCTGACCATCCTTGAAAGACTTTAAAATCTTCAACTCTAGCACCACTTAAGCCAAAGTTTTCTTCCTTTCCTTTATCATTTAAGCGTTTTTCTTCAAGAGCGATATCTTTAAATATACCAAAGGAGATATGAACCGGGCAATAAGCAAGGTGATTGTGAGGGATGGGCTCAAAACTAAAACAAAGGGTTGCATCAATATGGACTACTGATTTACCATGTAAAAGCGTAACAAGATATTCCGGAAGTTTCAAGGTATATGTTTTTATATGTCCAGGTTTTATTGAATCTTCTAAAACAAGAGTTACATTATTTTCATCAGAATAAATCGGAAGATTATCATCGGGTATTCCTTTCCCAATAAGGTCTTGTAATTTGAAGTGCTCAAGATTCTTAAATGCTTTGCCAGTTTGTGGATGTTCCGCGGAGTTAACTAAAAGAGCTTTTATTGTTTGCATATTTTCAGCAAGTTGAGGATACTCCTTTAAAATTTTTGCTGCAAGATTTGCGAGAAATGGTGCGGAATAACTTGTGCCGATTTCCCTTGAATAATACTGACCCATTTCAGCACTAAGAACTTTAAGACCAGTATTATCAGTTAGAGTATTATTATCAATATCGCCTCCAAAATAACATAGATCCGGTTTAGTTAGATGTTTACTAAAGCGAGTTGATTTATAATATGAGGCAGAGCGATCGCAATTAAACTTACGCGTATAACTTGCAGGGAATGAACTTTCAGCTGAATAGCATTCAGCGCTATATGGTTCCAGATTATCAGAAATTGCACCACAACCAATATTATTCATACTTTCTGATGGAGAACGAAGATTAAAGTCTGGCTTAAGAAATTGATGAGGGTAAATGCCTTTGTTTTCATTATCAAAGAAGTGACCAACAAAATTTGTGAAGTTACCTACAGATATAAATATTAGGATATTCAATTCATTGGATAATGAATCAAGAGTACAAGCATAATTGGAAACGAGCGAATTATTTGGAAGAGGATTACAATAACCAAGAGACAGGACAAATATTTTTATACCATATTTTTGATGCGATTCTTTAATCATACTAATTACTAGCGATTCTGAAATGTATCCTTCTTCCCTATCGAGGACTTTTATTGATAAGAGTTTTGCATCCGCGATGATTTGATTAGATGAAGAATTATATAATGACTTACCTAGAGCCGCAATTGCGGAGACACCTGTACCATGATTAGCACTGTCTATTTTAGGACTAGTGCCAGTAATATCGAATTCATTCCCGTCATTTATAATTAGAGGGGCAAGCGGTGTCGCACTGCTGATACCAGTATCAATTATTCCAATAATCGGTAAATCTTCAGCTCCATTTGCGATTGCAAAACCATACTCTCTAATAGGAAGGTTGAATACAGATGGCCTTATGATACCTGCAAAAGGAGAATTAACTATATGGATTACATCATAGTTGTCAACAATTTCTTGAATAGTAACAAACGGGACATTTAGCAATTCAATTCTGTTTGATGAAACGTCTTGAATAAAATTCAAGCCATTTGAAGAACAATAATCAATTAGCGAGCTTTTTATTGCTGAAAGCTGAGGGTATAATTCAAGTGACTCAAAGAGATCAAGTATGTAGTAATCTTTTGGTTCAGCAATTTTTTTTATGTCATCTGATGAATGAAAATCGAAGCGTTTTATATAGCGGATTAACCGGTTGTAATCCTCCGAATCATCAGGATTTACTGAATTAATAAACACATTAATGCTATCAATAAATTCTTGAAACTTTTCTTCGTTACTGATAGCATAGTAGCCAATAGTATTAAACTCATCATATCTAATTGGACTTAAGCCGAAATATTCTCTGTATTTGTTTTCATATTTTGATGAATCAAAATAATCGAAGAAGTTTAGAATTATGTAATCAACTTTTGCAGGTATATTTAATTGAAGATTGCGATGAGTTTCTCTTTGATTTCTTTTTGTTGTGAAATTAGTTAATGAATATCTGAATGATTCTTGCATGAGCAAATAATTTCTAGGAACAATTTCAATTGGCTCATCAGCGCCTTCATCATCACCGACTTTCCTTTGATGAGGTTTATATGTGACAACACCTTCAACAGGATTTCTAAAATATAAGTGAGGTTTTTTCATTGGTTGTAATTGCTTTTTAATACTTGATTACGAATTACTTGTTTTTATTTTGTATTGATTACTGCATTAATCTACCATTCTTGTTCTTGCGCCGGGAGTGTTAGATATATATTAATTTATTCCTCAAGCGCAGAAATCCGTTTGCGTTTTATTTGAAGATTTTCTCAATCGTCTTTCTTTCCTCTTGAATAATTGTTTTAGCATTATCTACTATGATGTCATATAATAACATCATATTGGCTTTACTGTTATCATCATAAACTTTACCATTAACTATTTTTTTCATCTCTGCAACGTTAACTAATATTATTTTTTGTTCTGGGATATTTTTATCAAGGATGAGATCTAGTTTAATTATTGAAATAGCAATGGCATCCATTATTACGCCGAAATTTCCTTTAACATTACTTTACAATATTTCTGTGTCTTTCAAATGAACGATCAAAAAAGCATTTACAATTATTAGCTGCTGGTTTTTCCCAATCCAAGTAAGTTCTAATTTTGGTTTGTGGTTCATAAGATTTTATATGGATATTCTTCTGAATAAGTTGAATAATCTGCTGTTAGCTCTTCACCGATTTTAATATTTCTTTTAGCAAAGAAATTGAAATGCAGATAATAACCGTCTGTTAATTGCAATCTCACTAATTCAATTCCTCCATCAACAGTTTCCCTTTCTCTGTAATAATATATTTTTGATTTGGGCTATTCGGTTTTTCCGGTGATGACATTTTTAACAATAAGTTTTCAATTAAAGGAATTAATATCGTTTTACGAAAATGTTCTCTATCCGCCAATCCAAGATGGTCTTGGATTTCTTGTCTAAACTTGTATTCTACGCAAAATTGCAAGGTTTTTACAGCTTGCGGGGTGCTTTCCAAATACTTGCGGGGCACTTGCGGGGTACTTGCGGGATGGTTGCTGGGTACTTGCGGAGAAGCTTGGTCCCAACTTGGTTCCAGCATGGTTCCAGCTTGATCCCCGCCTTTTTCAGACTGATAATCCCTTTTAATGAACTGAATTTGAAAAGAGAGACCTGGTTCGTTTATTTTTAGCTCAATTTCGGGGTATTCCTTTAATTCATCGGAAAGTTTTTGAAAACCGGTTCCCCATTGTTCAATAAGCTGAAGCTCCTTGAATATTGGCCCAAGTGTTTTGTTTCGTATTTCCGATTGCCCGGAATAAAGGTTGTTTAGATCAATACTTGGAGGAATTGTGCCGGGGCTTGTAATTTCCAGCATATCATCGAAAATGGCAATTTTAATATCCTTGCCTTGAAGCGAATAATCTCTGTGTATAACGGCATTAATAATTATTTCTCTTACCGCAAGCATTGGATATTCCCAACGTTCTTCACGATAAACTCTTCCGATCTTTGAACCTTTCTTGATAGTACGTTCAACAAATGCAACTGCTAAGTCGGGTTGTGAACAAATGGATTCGTCTATTGTTTTAGAATCTAAGGTTGCATCTGTTTTTGTTCCCTTGAAACGGGCACACTCTATTTTTGCGTATGGAAAATAACGTTGTTTGATTTCTCTTTCGGATAAGAGAATTGCAGAAACAGTTGGGTATTGTTTTTCGTTTTCTGTTTTTATTAAACCAAGTTTTGCTAAGGACTCAATATTTATTTTCTTGCCGGTCTTTTCTTGGTATAGTTTTGTGAATGAGCTTAAATCTAATTCATCCGGTTTAAGCTCATAGACAGAAGTGGAGTCGTAAGAGATGCTTCTACTTTTTCTTTCAAGCTCTTCTATTATTTCTCTGTCTGCAAGTCGATTTGATGAGCCAACACGAATAAATGTTCCATTTTCTTTACCAAGTGATTTTATGTAATAAGGGGGTAAACTACCGCGTGGAATTTTAACAACTAAAATATATTTGTCTTCAATTTTTTGTACAAGTATGTCCGGCAAAATTGTAGGGTTGCAGTTCTCATAAATAATATTGCTAATCTGTTCTTCTAATTTTATTAATTCATTTTCCGGAATGCCGGTAATTTCTCTTGGATCGTTTCTGATGCCGATATAAATTTCACCCCCGGCATCATTGCTGAAAGCAACTGCTGTTCTCTCTATCTTATTACCGGAAGGAAGAGTTTCTTTGAATTCAAGTTTCCTGGATTCTGGTATGTTATATTCTTTCTCAACCATAACAAATCATATACATGTTATTTTATTGCAACTCCAAAATATATTTTGATTTTTCATATAATAGAATACTTCTTGCATCAATTTCAGCTTCTTATATGTATAAAGCTCAACACCCGAAAACTCGTTTTAGGGGAATAATAGTATTCGTTCTGATAGAGCTTATTCACTACGAAGACCTATTTGTGTTAATAATTTTTTCAATCTACACTAAAATATCCAAAAATACAGCCATCGCAAATGATTCAATTTCAAAACTTTGTAAATCTCTTAGAAAAAATGATGAACGAGTAACAAAATATTGTTCTAATACTTCCAATTCGTAATATACGAAATGAACTATATGTATTTTAGGATATTATGCGGAACTTAGGTGATCTATGTTTTTCGATCAATCAAAAAAAGCGGTTCGCTATTCGCTTACCACCTTTTTAGCTATCAAGTTTTAGAGTACCTTATTGAATTGCGTTGATAATTTGCGTGAGCAGTAGTATTATCAAATCGAAGACTCTGGACATAGCTGAAATTAACCCGTTTACAATTTCGGGATGAACCATTACAAACCAGATGAAGAAAATCGCAACTATAAATTGTAGAACACAACCCGATATGGCTTGCATATTATTGTTTCTTAATGTTTAAGAGTCTGAAGGAGATTGGTAATAATCATTTATCATATCACTTTATTATAGCCGTCCTACCCGGAGTGTCAAGTTTAAAAAAGCCCTGCCTAAGCAGAGCTCACTTTTACATAAGAGTTTCTTGCCAGCCGGACTAGAATATTTTCTGGTTCCGGGTGAATAACAAGAATATTAATAAACTTAGCCAATTGTTCGGCTTGTTTATCCGTCATGGTTTTGCCAATTAGTGAAACACTTGGAATACCTTTTTCAAGATAATCTAAGGTCTCCCATATTGAAATTGTTAGAACAACTTCTTGAGCAGTAATGCGGTGGGCGTTGTAAAGGGTTCGCTTGAATCCTTTAGGGAAAAACCATTCGTCTTTGGAGATGTTATAAGCAACATATCCACTGTGGTTAGAAAGCTCGTCATAGACTTTAAAGGCTAACTTTCCGGAAATAATAGAATGCTGCTTTACCAAACCGATCTCATATTCCTTGGCCATTTCCTGGCTGATTCCTTTTTCCTCTAAGAACTTACAGTAGTGTAATTCAAGATTAGGCAGTTCTCTTTTCGGTTCTTTGGACTCCATTAGGAAATTCTTTTTAAGCTCTAGCGCTGCGATTCTTAGATCCAGTCCTTTCTGCTTGGCTAGAAAATTAATGACACTTCCTTTATCCTCGCCGATTGGATTGAAATAAAGATTCTTTGAGGTGGTGATTATAAATCCTTCGCCTTTAAGCTCTCCGTTTTGTGTTGCGGTGTATGGAATATTAAGCCAATCCAGTAAATCTTTGAAAGGGATTTTTTGGCTAATCTCTGAGAAATTAATGAACTCACTCATTGCAAACTCCTATGATTTTTAAGAACTGCCTTTATTATATCATAGGTAAAATAAAAGGCCAAGTTTCCTTAGCCTTTTATTCTTGGATTACCAACAAATAATATCCGAAAAGGTATGTCCTCAACTTCCCGGCTTATCATAATCGAACCGCTGGA
This sequence comes from Stygiobacter sp. RIFOXYC2_FULL_38_25, assembly GCA_001803165.1. GTDB lineage: Bacteria > Bacteroidota > Ignavibacteria > Ignavibacteriales > Melioribacteraceae > Stygiobacter. Next base: position 213,869 of record MHAZ01000019.1, read on the forward strand.
CATTCCTCTTAAGCTAGGTCGTTACCCTCCCGTTAGCCTTTCGGCATGCTTAAAAGATTATAGGCACTTTGCGGCAAGTTCGATTCGGCTAAGAGCTTCCCCTTAGCAGTCTTGGCATTTTAATTATACCACAATCGGGTCGTTAGACAAAAAGAAATAGCCAATCATATCATCGGGAGATAATTTGTTGTCTTGAATTTTCTCGACATCTTCCGGCAGTTCAGGTACTTCTTCCATCAGAGGCGGTAATGTTTCTATTAAAATATTTTCATTCCCTATTCTAAGCCAAGCGTTAAACTTATCAAGATTAAAAAGATCTTTCGGCCTAACGTCAAACATCGGAGCCAGTTTATCAGCTTCATCCAATCCACATCTAAAAATAACATAAGTGTTAGTGTTTCCGAAAATACTGCTTAGAATTTCCGGCTTAACTTCCAAAAGGTTATGATGTGCTAAAACAAAACCGACTTTCTTTCCCCTGCTTCTCGCTAACAGTTCGGTAAATAAAGAAGAAACAACTGTCTGAAATTCGTCAACATATACGATTAGCGGTTTTGTCTTTCCTTCATAATACTCGCAATAAGACAGAACGGAATAAACTATAAGGTTAGATAAATATATTCTGCTATTCCTGCTCATTCGGGATGTATCCACAAAAAGAGATTCGCCATTGTTAATTAAGTCGTGAATATAAAGTTCGTTCTCTCCGTGTACTATATCTTTCATTTTGCCTTCAGAGATTTCGAGCAAGCGGCTCGCCACTCTTTTTGCACTTTCTATTTTATCTTTGTTTTTAGGGTATCCGTTCTTTTCTGTAAAATCAAACTCTGTCCAATATTTTTTATACCGGTCATTATTAGGCAGGCTTTGAATATGTGTTTTTCTTGTATCGCTGTATAAAAGGAAATCAACTAAGTAATTGAGATTTTTTTGTTCCTTTGTAAAAGTTCTTAAGGCCATTCCGACTATCTCACGCATTAAAACTGTCGATTCAGGATTTGAAGCGGTAAGAGTAATAAGAATATCAAGTATCTGAACGAACTCTGCTATAATATCATCTATATCAAAACCAGTTTTATTAAGGGGGTTAATAACAATTGGCTTTTTAATGGATACATATTTTATCTTAGATTTATCAGGGGCAAGACTATAAAGTCTTTTACAACTTTCTCCCTTTGGGTCGATATAGATAGTGCTTATACCTTTTGAGATGTCATTGAAAACCATCTGTTCCATTAAGACAGATTTTCCAGTTCCGGTTTTTCCTAAAATATAGGAGTGTTCAAACCTTTCCTTTATATCATAAATAACCGGCTCTATATGGTCTAGATTAAGCTGAATACCAAAATCTAAACTATAATTTTCCTCGTTTTTTATCATTCATCTTTTTCCTTTCTCTTAGTTCATCAACTTTAATTTCCTGCTCTGTAGCCTGGTGTTCAAGTATGTCAGCCTTAGCTTTTTCTGATTTTGAAAAACTATCATTTAATGATTTTTCAATGTTAGGGTCTGTATATTCAACGCCAGGAGCTACAGAACTAATAAATATCTTAACTTTTAATTCATCACTTAATTTAGACGGGTCGAATGATTCGTTAAATTTATTAATCGAATTTACCCTCGCCATAATCAAATCAGCTTCTGCCCCAGTCTTATCGGCATTAGCATTTAATATTCTTGCTTCACCATCATTTAATTTTATCTCTGATAACTTTTTTTGTTTATCAAGACTATCGTGGTCGATTAGAGAAATTGTTAAGGTTTTATCAACTTCTTTCTTAGTAATACTTAATTTGTGAGCAGCTATAACCTCTTCAAAACAATGTTCGGCATCCAATAATTTCATATCAACAAGATATTTAAGGAGCTTCGGGCCATATATTTTATCGGCTTCTAAATTCAGCAACTCATTGGATATTGCTCTAACATTTTGGATTTGATTAAACATCAAAACCTGAGCTTCATTATTAAGTCTTATTTTTTCATTACGTCTTTTAACATTGAAAACAAAAAATGGAGTATTCGTATTCATAGTATTAGAAATTTCATCTAATAAATTCCCAACTGTTTTTTGGATAACCTCATACTCTGCTTCATAATTAACGACTTCTTTTTCGGGATCTATAGACGACTCTTGCTTAAGCACGATAGAATCATCTCTGTAACCATAAATAGTTGTTTTACCTGGGAATTTACTCATAACGCCTCCTAATTAGTTCTTCCTCGTTATATTCTATTAATAAATCAATTTCCTTACCACAATCTGGATTTGGACAAATATAACCGGGCATAACCCCTCCACATTTAGGGCAAGGTAAAAAAAGACCAGAGCAACCCTCATTTACATTATCACAAAATGGGCACTCAGTACCCTGAATTTTATCTGCTAATATAGTTTTAAGGCAATGTGGGCAGATAAAATTAAATGGATTAGTATTTTTTATTAAGGAAAGTATAGAATTTTTAAAAGGGTTTTTCATATAATCAAAATATTTACCCCGAATACCATTTTTACCCAATTCATCATTATTAGATTTATATATTTTCATTTAGTTTCTCCATAAAATTAAACCACTCTTCAAAATTATATTTTATCTTTCCAATTATACAAACTGAAAACTTAAATTTATTTATATCAGGAACTGGTAAATCAAGTAATTTACATTGCGACACCCAATAAGAAAATGGTCTTTTCTCTTGAGCTAATTTAAAGTAATTAATTCTCTTTTCTTCTAACCAATTACCCCAATTAGACTTGCTCGCTTCTACTTCTAAGAACTCTAAATAATACTTCTCTTTAACCCCTCTAACAAGTAAAGCATCTGGTCTTATGTATTCAAAATTTGGATAAAGCAGTGCTAAGAAATCCGGTAACTTAAGAGCTTGAATAAAAACTTCTGTATTATTTAGCTCGTTGATTGAGCCTTCGCCTTTAATGTTTTTAGGGAGTATCGAGGTGTTATAATTAAGCTGCTTGAGAAGCTCTAAAGAATATTCTGTTGAGATTAATATTTCGTTATCGGTTTTCTTAATTAAGCCTAATTCTAATAGTCGGTTAATCTTTTTCTCAGAACAAGTTTTATTATAGCGTTTATCAATAGAAGCTATTTGACTTCTGCGGATATACTTAAGCCTCCTTATATCGTGAAGCATATCCCATATTGCTTCGTAACTCCCCCAAGAGTTGAGAGGAATTCCTAAAATTAGTTTCCGCTTAATATCATAAATGTCAACTTTCAATAAAAACCTGTAAAAATGGCTGTAAAAAGGAGTTTTTATAAAATAATAAATATTTACAGAAATTGAAAGCTAAGTTGTTGTTTTATTACATTTTATAGATAAATTTACATACTAATATATTAAGGCGTAAGACTTAAAGGCCGAAGGTCGAATCCTCCGTTTCGTGCGGAGGGTGAGAAAACTGAGGTATTAAAGTCTAGGGATCGGCATCGGGTTTATATATAAAAAAATAATAATATATTTATACATTAAAATATAAGGTAAAATGGAATTAACCCTAATCGTTCTAATGGCAATCTTACTAATATCTTTAGTGATATTGACAGTATACATATTCGTGTTAAAAAATATCGCAATCGATTTACTAACGAAAGGACACTCATATAACTCAAATAAAGTAAAAGAGAAAATAAAAAAAGTTAAATTATTCATAGCACCAATAATAATAATACTGATTATACTATCCGCCTGGAAAGCATTCCTACCAGAAAACTACTACTCGTTAAAAAGACTATTTGGCTCAAACGAAAAATTATTAAACAAAACTCTTAATAAAGAAAGCTTCAAGAATGAAGTGGAAGCTCTCGTTACTTATGGCTCTATTCCTCATGATATTAATGTGTTATATAAGGCAAAATTAGATGACGCCGGAAATATCCTAGAACTAAAGCTAATCCCAATTAAATTAAACGCCCATACCTTAGTTAAGGTGTTTGATGTTAAACAACCAGTGAAATCATATGAAGGACAGGGATTCATTGAAATACAGATACAAAACCAAAATGGAAGTTATGTAAATAGTCCTAGATATTGGATAGAAGCAGACTATATCTCAATAGTTACTCCTAATGATATTTCGTCTAAAGACAAGGATAAGATTGAAATCGAAAAAACCGATAACAGTTATCAAAAGTTAAATTCAATTAAATATGATGAGTTAAGCGTTTTTAATTCTACAATCAATAGAGAAATTGTTAGCACCAATAACATGTCTAAAATTGCCGTTGTTATTGAATCCAGCAATAATAATTATAGCACTATTGAAAATGATTTTTTAAGTAAGTTAGAGTCCAATATAATACTGAATAATTATTTTAAAAATACATTTAAAAGTAAAGGTTACTTTGATAAAATATTTTTAGGTGAGACAACATTATTAAGCAAATCAAAAGTATTTTCTAATGTTAACTATGTTGCGTTAGGTAGAATTAACTATTCATTCAGAACAAATACAACATTAGATAAAGATTTAATTTCATGTGATATTAATCTATCATACAAAATATTTAATAGACACGGGGTAATTGTAGATTCAAATGTTATTAACGCCGTCGGTCCAGGTTTTTCAGAAGACCTTTCACTAAAACAAGCCATCAAAATAATTGCCGAAAAGTATTCAAAAATATTAAATAAAATAATCTAGTTAAATTATTGGAGAAATTGTGAATAATAGAATTTCGCATTGGGCACTTATTGTTTATTTCTTATCATTTACTCCATACATAGAAGCTCAAAACAGTTTAGATAATCATAATAATAAGCTTGTCGAACAAATCGTAAACAGTATGAGAGAAGCGGGAAAAACTAAAACTGCTGTGATAGAATTTTCTGATTTGAATGGTAATACGAATGACTTTGGAAAATTTCTCGCTGAAGAATTAATAACAAAACTATTTCTCACTAAGAAATTCGAAGTTATAGAAAGACAATTATTAAATAAAATAATAACTGAACATAAACTTAATTTGTCGGGATTAATTGACCCAAATTCTGCTAAAGAATTGGGGAAAATATTAGGTGTAGATGCAATTATTTCAGGTACAATTACTGACTTAGGTGATGCTATAAAAGTAAATGCAAGATTAATTTCAACAGAAACGGGACAGATATTTTCAGTTGCGTCCGAAGAATATATAAAAGATAATACTGTAAAAAAACTTATGGGTGTCTATATTACGGGCGAATCTAAAGCGAAAAATACTAATACCAACACTAGCGGTGATATATTTTTTAAAGAAGATTTTTCAAATTATGAGATTGGCGATATAGCTTCTGACTGGGGTAAAAATGTTGTTGTTCAAAAATCAGTAAGTAATGAATACTATATTCAAAATCAAGCAGGTGTAGTAACACTGACGCATGATATTAAATTTCCTAAAAATTTCTCATTTGAATTTGATTTTTGGGGATATACTGGTGGAATGGGGGAATCTTTTGTTCTTGTTGACAAGGAAGGAAAGGAACTATTAATTAGGATAGATGCCGCACCATATGCTGATATTATTGAATTGGAAGGAATTCGCTCCAATAGATTAAGCAAGGGCGAGTGGAGTTCAGTATCCAATGACAGGGGGTGGAACACTATAAAAATAGTTTCTAATAATTCTGTATTTAAGATTTATTTAAATAGTGTTTTTGCTGTTTCTGGAAGTTTCCCTCAGTATACAAGCTTTGTGAGAATTAAATATACTGTGAAGGAAAAGCGAAATCTTAAAAATTTTATTGGCAGAATGCTGTAAAGCTACGCTATTTTGCTCGTTTCCCTACTGACTATGGTTTTTCACTCTTGATAGGACCATAGTACTGTAAATTATTCTGTACTAATTAATAATTTAATCACTGTTTAATTCGTGTTCCACTTTTTATTTAATTATCTAATCTTCTAATCTCCCATTCCTTCTGAACTCCGACCCAACCCTCTTTCCAGATAGGGTCTTCACTATATTCAAAATTACTCATCAGGTCTTCGTTATTCTTAACCTTATAACAATTCGTTCCTCGTTCATTTCTATATCTCCCAACAATTATATAATGCCAATTCCATCTGTTAATTACTGCATCGCCATTCTTATATTTAAACTCTTTCATATTGTTAAAAATTAATTTGATTAAAATCTTTTTCGGAATATATTTTTTCACAATCACGGCAAATAATACTTTCTATTTCGTTTGCTTGATTAGCATAAACGGTTAAATCTCCATCGCAATCTAATTCTGCACTGTGAGATATCCCTTCGTTAATAATAAAATGATTACTTCCACATTCGCATTCTTTAATAAACATATTTTTAATTCTTGTGATGACTTAATCGTCATCTATGCCAAACGAGTGGCGAGCTTAGAGCCGCTAGTCTAATGTGGAGATTTGCAAAGCAAATACTACATTGACTTGTAAAGGCTCAAGCTTGCTATAATTGTAAGGCAGATGACAAATTAATATTTATTGAAAGGGCTCGTCTGAGACCTACATTATCGAATTACTTTCCGTACTATTCTCAATCTATTTTGATGCAATTTCTAATTCTTCTTATTCCAGATTCTCAAATCATAGCTTCTCAATATTTTCCAAGGTCTTTCTTCTTGAGACATATTTATAAATATATTTAAGCAAGAAGTCTGTCATATTTTTCCCCTCATCTGAAAGCTTGGACTTGAAAGCTCGTTTAGTTTCTTTGGGTAGGGCTATATGAATATGTTCAATTCCATTTGTCTCTAAATATTTTTTATTTTTTCTGCTTTGCTTGGTCATATTTATTTGTCTCTTAAATAATCCACTAAGATGTCAAAATTATTTATGATTTTGTTTACGATCATTTGATAAAACATTTCGGGATCTGTGTCGTCGTTTTCAGCCGTCCAGATATAAGCTCTTCCTCTAAGTCTTTGGCTTGCGCTTTTCTTTTTATTCCCCTCAATCTTCTCCCGATCAGAAATAAATTCAACTTCGGATATCTCGCTAATCTTAACATTATACACCTTGTAAAAACTTCCATCATGATTATTAATTACCCGATAGTCTAAGCAATCTGCCCGATTTATTTTAAGATCAATAGTTGCATTGGTTAATATTTCTCTCGGTATAGTAACTGTTCCCGATAGCTTAACTTTCAGCTCATTTATTTTTTCCATATCGTTTTCTATGTAGATTAATTATCAATCTCTCTTTGGCTAAATCTTTCTTACATTCAAAGCACGTAGCGACTGGATTATTTATTTGTCCTTCTACATCTTTGCCGCAATACTGACATTTGAATAGATACATATTGTAATAATTAGCGTCATCTATAAGGCTCGGCTCGGTATTCCGTGGAGCCGAACCCTGAGAGGTAACTAAAAAGGAATATTTTCTATTTTGATTTCCTCATCTTCTCTCATTGCCCGTTCAATTGGTTCAGGTTTTTCCAGATTACCCGTATTTGGTTTCCATTCGTTTAATTTCGGATAAAGGTTTCCGTCCTTGCTTTCAAGCATATCAATATTAACATAGCCTTTCGCATTGGCTTTAGATTTTAGATAAGGAATAAATTTATCAGCTTGAATTGATAAACTTCCCTTAACAAAATCAGGTGCGTTCTCTCTTGGATTATTAACGAATAATCCGTCAACGAATTCTTTTGACATAGATTTTTATTTTAAATAATTAATAATATTGTCGTAATTGGCAGGCAACAACTCATAACCTGTTAAAGTCATACAAGTCTCTTTGTAATCTTCGGCGGTTTTTATTCCAGGTGTTTTCTTTTTTAATAAAGAAGCGATTATAGTTTTTTTATCAGTTGGCTTTGATGGTGTTTGTTTGGCTATCGACTTAGGAACTTGCGCTACACTATTTCCGTCATCATCTTCCGCTTGTAAGAATAATAAAGATTGAATAGCATACCGGCGGTAATAAGTTATGATACTCCCAATTTTTTGCGGGTCTGGATTTTCCGGTAAAATAGCGCATCCTTCAATCAATGTTTTTCCGTTTTCTGCATCCACAATAATTGTTTTAATTGCTAACCTGTCACTATTTGAACTAGAAGTTAACGGCTGTAATAAGATCAGCCCTAACTCGTTTAATACCGGCTTCACTTCTTCTATTAATTTATTGATGTCGAAGTATTTACTTTTGAAAAATGGATTAGTACTATCTTTAGCAATCGCCCCAACTCTCTTTTGAAATTGTAATAGCTTGTTCATATTGTTTAATTAATTATGTTTTCTACAATTATATTTCTAGCGATTAACACCTTATAGCCCTTCTCTCCCTGCCAGGCTTTTATGATGTAGTTTGCTTGAGATGAAGTTAATCGGCTAAATCTTTCGGCCAAAATGATCTGGGTATAATCGCATTGGGTATCAGCATGCTGTCGATTATTTCTGGGTGTATCTAACCAAATCTTTTTTAAATAATTCGTGTAATTTTTCTTTCGGTAAATCAGGTTGGCTATGAACTCTTTTTGTTGTGGACTAGCAAAAATTTTACCCATAATATTTGAAGGTTATTAATTATAGAAAAGAATAATGTTTGTTAATTCCTTGACCATTTTGGGAGTTTCCCATTTCACTGGTTGATCATAAATATATCCTTCTGTCGTTTCCTTTTTACTAAGTATTTCGTCTTGAGATACTTCGTTTGATTTTTTGTTTGAATGCTTTCTACGGTTGGACATATTATTTAGATATTTGATTTGCTACTTCACTCAGATTAATATTCAAAATGGAGATGCATGCAGTAATGTTGATATGTTAATAATACCATATCCATAAAGAAAGTCAATACAACTAACATTAGCCAAAATGTAGACTTGTTAACAGCCATTAAAACATCAAATGATTTTATTAATTATTATTTTTTTTATCGTCATTTAATTTGCTACAACCAATAAAAAACCCTCTGTTTTAGAGAGGGTCTTCTTTTAAGATTTCGTCAGTTATAGGATAATTACAATGCGGACAATTTTGTTCGCCTGCTATTGAATTATCTATATTGCCTTGAGTGTCTCCGTCTTCCACTAAAAGTATTTCGATTTTGTTTTCGCAAGACGGGCAGATAATAAAGTCTTCAAACCATTCCAACCATCCGCTCACATAAGCCTCCTTTCAACAAAAGAAGTAAACTTATCTTCGGCAAATATTATGTGGTCAAAGATATTTATACCGATAATCTTTCCGGCTTCAACCAAGGTCTTGGTTATTGAAATATCCTCCTGAGATGCCTCAACGTTGCCGCTAGGGTGATTATGGGAAAGTATGATGTTGGCGCAATTCGCAATAATAGCTCCTCTGAATACGCTTCGCGGATCCACAAGAGAAGAATTAAGAAGCCCAAGAGTAACTTTTTCAAAACCTACTACTCGGTTGCTACTACTTAACCATGCGACAACAAATAATTCCGATGGCTCCTCCTTAAACAGGGGTTGGAATAATTCGAAGAAGTCTTTAGGGGAGGTTATTTTTTTCTTTGGTATTTCCGAATGGTCGGGATATTTGAAACTTGTTTCTCTAAACTTCCAGACTAGGGTTTTGAACCTTACTATTTTATCGTTCATCATAGCCTCCTAAGCATTTCCTTTTGCTTGTATTTTAATTGTCATTTTGCAGCTTCCATCAAAACGATTTGCGACTTCAACTAAAGTGCGAGTAACTTTTTTCCTTATTCGTTTTATTTCTTGCGGAGTAATGGGAGTGTAATCAAGCGGTTTAGCAAATATCAGGGATATAGTTTTTTCTGAGATCATCTCGGCCTCCTTAATTAAGAAAATAAATGTTTTTACTTCGGGGAGTTTTTCATAGCAGAACGGACAATGAATGTAATCCTCAATAAATATTTTGCCTTTGCCTTTTATCTTTTGAAGTGAAATCTTGATGGAAGTAAAATCAGTGTTGAGGATATTTCTGAGGTTATCAAACATTAAATGACTTCTGTCTATCTCAGCGCAATTTTCATTGCGGCACACTACACAACTCATGCTCTGCCTCCTTTAGAAGAAAGTTTAAGATCTTTTCAGTGCGTGATAATACTTTCAGCACTGCGCAATAAGGTGTCAATTCTAGCTTTTGAGCATAGCTTTCAATATAGCGGTAGTGATTTCCGAAATGTTTAGAACCGTCTAATCCAACTATCTGACAGAGTGCTAAGGCTCCTAATTCGGCGGTAATTTCTTGGATAGGGTCTTGGCCAGCTTGTATCCCGCTTATCTTATCATCAGCTAGATGACATATTTCGTGAAAGAAAACGGCTTCCTCCGGACTGGCTAGTGCGATGACTTTTTTAGTTTGGGAGTAATATCCATAATGATCATAACTTCCCGGTATCGCCGCAACATTTACGCCCAATTCTTTAGCCCGGTCCATCAGTGGAAACGGAGGAAGTTCTAATTTCTGATAATCCAACGGCTCACCGTCTGTTTGCTCAACTGCGAAAACTGAAGCTGTAATAAATCCTGCCAAGAAAGATTTTTCTTCATTGGTTTGTTCATCTTTATCTTTCCTAATCCAGGGTACTAAAATGTTGGTGGCCTTTTCTCCTTTTTTTACATAACGTTTAACTTCAAGCCATTGCTTATATCCTCTGAAATCATTTAGTCCGGTTATATAACAGACAAGTTGATTTAATAAAGACCACTTGTTCATTGGAAGAATGGAAACCGGATAAGTTGAGAGTGCGACCAGTTCAGGAATATTCCCATTCAGGAATTGGTCAAGGATTGTGTCTAATACTGCTTTTACTTTAGCGTTCATTTCATACCTCATTTTATTGATTGACGGATTTGTTTTAAGTGAAATGGCAGAGCGTCTTAATACTCATTTCTGCCACGAGTGCAGCGATTGGTTGCCTACCCTTGTCAAGGTGGAATTTACCTTGATAAGGGAAAGGCTATCGCTATACTGAGAGAGCAGATGAGTATTAATTTTGGGAGATTTTATTGAGTTGTTAAAGAGCTGTTTAATTATTCAATTATCTTCACCTTAACTCCGCTTGGCATTCTCCAGATCGGCTTAGCTATTGAGGTAAATTCAGGAAAAGGTATAAAACGATAATACTTGTCACTTTCCGCCTGTATAACATTCATAAAATGATTAAACTGCCTATATAGTAAGTCAATAACCGGTATAGCTTCTGAATATTGCTGCGGCCTTAGATATGAATCATATCGGAGATTTGAACAAACAAATAAGACTTTAGATTTGGGGGATAGATTATGCTTGGCGAATAATCCTGCCTTGATAAATCTATTATACTTCAAAATCTTATCGCTGTAAATACGGGTTAATTCTTTCTTGCGTTCGATCTCAACTAAAAAAGTAAATTCCCTATTATCTTCGATGTGCTTTGCCTTTACTAAAATATCCGGCTTCAATCCATCTAAATCAGCTTTGTAGTTAAAACTGAACTCGTAATCCGAATAATTCCTGATAAAAGCCAAAGCAATATCAAACTTCATAGACTCATGTTCGGCGTTATGCAAAGACTTGGTTATTTTCTGCTTATAATCCTCTAATCTGTCAATAGCCATTGCACCTTTTCTGGTAACGAAGTAGAAATATTGTTTTCTTCTTTCGCGTGGTTTGATGTCGAAGGGTATCTGCTGTATCAAGCCTGCTTTCTGATATTCTTTCATCTTTTTGTCAACACCCAATAAAGATCCTTTATAGGTCTTGGCATCATAAGAAAAGAGGTTGTTTTTACTTCCGGCTTGAATTGATAAAAGCTCATGGAGGGTTTGATGTTTCATATTATTTATATTATTAGCCGACACTCGTTCGTAAGAACGGCTACCGAGCTTATCTTGTGCGAAATATTGATTTTATTATGAGTCAAGTAAGGTAGGTAGCTGTTCTTTTTAAGCGAGGCATATTGCCCGATTAAAAGAACGTAGTGTCGGCACAATTAATTCTGTTTTTTCCAAGTCATTTGTGATAAAAACGGATTGTAATTCAACCGGGAGGATTAATCTGGTTATATACTTTTGCAGATAATTTCGGGAGTATTGCCAATTATATTCTAGTGCATATAATTAAGTTTGTCAATACGCATCCTCAAAAATCCAGCGGTTAAATATATTAGACTACTACTCAAATCCACCACCATCTTCAGCAACAGAATTTAAGAGATGCGGTGAATTTGCTGTAATGAATAAGCCTTTGACCATTGGTTACCTCACATAATTCACACAACGGGTTTATTTAATGTAAATCCATTTGGGATTCTAATTCCGTATAGACTTGAAATTCATTAAGTATTTTATGATTTATTAGTTGTTTCGTATAAAAGAAATATTCATAGCTGGTTGACTCTAACATTTCGATCGCATGAGAAATTGCATCACTTCTGTAATTATTTGGAGAAGTTAGATGGTTTATTATTCCAAGGAGTTTTGCTGTTAATGCATCCATATATCTTTGGCTATAAAGTATCTCTTGAGTTTTTGATAATCCTACCTGCTTTATCATAAAAAAAGGAACGCCGCCACTTGGATGTAACCCATACTCTTTGGAATTTAGATGAATTAACAAATTTGGGCTGGCAATTCTATAATCTGCAGCAAGACTTAATCCAAAAAATGGGGAGACAACACAACTTGTAATTGCAATAAAAATCATTTTAGGTGTTTCTATTATTTTTCTAATGTAATTGTTTAGCATGTTAATTTGTATTGATCTCTTTTTATCATCAATAATTTTTTTTACCAAACGAGGTTCTTCGGGATTAATATACTCACCAGTTAAAGTAGCAAGATGTTTAGCATAAGCTTTATCACAAAAACAATTTTCATTTCCTATAAAAAGAATTCCCTTCACTGATTTATCTTTACCAGCAAGATCAATCCATTCTATTAATTCGAAACTTTCGTCAACATTTAAAAGAGTCCGAAACCCATCTGTTTTCGGCTCTAAAATAACCAGAGACCCGATTTTATAACTTTTAATATCTTCAAATTCAAATTCGAGTTTTAATTCTTTTTTCATAGTAACCTCTTAGGGAATTAAATCATTTTTTCAATACTCCATACAAAGGCGTGAATTCCTTGTTCTTCAGCTTCTGCATTTATTTCTTTTACTTTTTCCAATAAACTTTCAACTAAATTATCGTCTATAACCGTTATGACAACCGCATTTTTACTTGGCCAAATATGAGTTCCCAAATGCGGTTCGCCTTTATCGCTGCCTTGTCCGTGGACATCTACAAATCTTGTAAATCCTTTTATATTTAATTTATTTAGTGCTTCATCAACTTCTTCGGTAATCCCGTGATTATATACTATCATTACCGCTTTCATAATTTCTCCTTAATCAATTTCTTTTTTTTGTTTAATTCTTGTTTCAAAAATGGAATAAAGTACCGGCACAAGAACTAAGGTTATAACACTTGAGAAGAACAATCCGCCAATCGTAGCTATTCCCAATGATTGCCACATTTCAGAACCTTGCCCTTTACTCATCGCTAATGGCAAAGTGCCAAGTAGAGTTGTTAAAGTTGTCATAAGTACCGGTCTTAATCTGTTTCTACCTGAATAAATAATTGCTTCGTACAGCGGAATATTTCTTGCGCGGGTTATATTTATGTAATCAACAAGAACGATAGCATTTTTTACGACTATACCAACAAGCATAACCGCACCCAATAACGACATTATGTTTATAGGGAAACCGGTAACTAACAACGCTATTATAACTCCGGTAAATGCAAAGGGAACTGAAAACATAACTATAAACGGATCAAGGAATGATTCAAATTGCGCTGCCATAACCATATAAACCAATATAATACTGAGTAATAACAATAAGCCCAAATCCCGGAACGAATCTGATTGTTGTTCGATTTGTCCGCCATATTCAATAGTTACCGAGCTTGGTATGTACATTTTATTAACATAGTTTTGTATGTCAGTTGTTACGTCCCCTAAAGGTCTGCCTTCAATATCGGAAACTACTGTTATAACTCTCTCTTGATTTTTTCTTCTCACCTCAGAAGGAGAATATTTTTCAACAATTCTTCCTACATCTTTTAATTTAATAATTCCTCCCATTGGTGTGGTTAAAGGAAGGTTTTCAATTTGATTAATCGAGGTTCTTTCATTTGGCGGATATCTTAGAAAAATATTATATTCATCACCAAGTTCTCTATATTTTGAAGCTGTTAAACCGTAAATATTATTCCTAATTGCATTTGCAACCATAGCCGTGTTTAATCCGTTTAACGCTAATTTTTCTCTATTAAGTGCAACTTGTAATTCCGGTTTGGGATCAGTAACGTTTAATTTTACGTCTCTGGTACCTTTTAGATTGTACATAAATTCTTTAATTTGATTAGCAATCCCTTCGGTTTCGTCAAGATCTTGACCAACTACATCAACGGCAATCGGAGCGCCTCCCATCATAGCAGCTCCCGTACTAGTTGAGATAGTTAATGATTTTATACCAGGTATGTGTGAAAGTTTTTCTCTAAAGGAATCTGCCATATTAAAAATTGATCTTTCTCTTTGATCTTTTTTTGAGGTCCTTATCATTATACTAGCAATATTAGATCCTTCACTTTGTCCTATTATAATAGAAGAAAAGCCTTTAGTACTGGTTCCGGCTCTGCCGGAAAAATAAATTACTTCTGGAAAATCTCTTTTAATAATATCTTCAACTTTAGCGACTAAAGCAGATGTTTCTTCAAGCCGGGTGCCTGACTGCAGTTCCATTGAAATGGTTAAAGAAGCGGCATCTGATTTCGGCATAAACTCTGTCCCTACCAGAGGTATTAAAGCAAGCGATCCTGCAAAAATTAAAACCGAAATAATTATCGTTGTACCCTTATGCCCCAAAACCCAAATAAGCACTTTCTTGTAAAACTCGTCTAATGAATCGAGCATTTTTCCTAAAGAACTATCAATTGTTTTTAAGGCTTTGTTTTTGATAGGTTTTTCATCTTTTCGGGATGCCAGTAGTTTTGAAGAAAGCATAGGGACTATAGTTAAAGCTGCAAAAAGAGAAATTAAAATAGTTATTGTAACCATAAAACCGAGCTGTCTAAATAAAATGCCCGAAAGCCCGGTGATAAATACCAACGGGAAAAAGACCGCTACAATCGTTAACGTTGAAGCCATTACAGCTAAACCGACTTCAGTGGATCCGAAAATTGCGGCTTCTCTTGGCCTTGAACCTCTTTCCACATGTCGTGTTACATTTTCTATAATTACAATGGCATCATCTACAACCATCCCTATGGCTATTGCTAACGAAGAAAGTGAAATAATATTTAATGTGTTGCCGGAAAAGTATAGATAAACAAAAGCGCCTATTAATGAAACCGGTATAGTCAAAAGAACAATTACAGCTGCGCGCCATTTTCTTAAAAAAACCAAGAGTACAATTGTAACAAAAACGAATGCGTAAAGAATTGTTTCGGAAAGATTACTTATTGAATCTACGATATATTCAGAGCTATCCATTATTTTTTCTACGCTTACATCAGAGGGCAATTCATTTTTAATAGTTTCTATTTTAGCCAAAACCTCCCTTGCTACATCAACAGTATTCGCGCCGGATTGCTTTTGGATCATCAACATCAAACCACGCTTTCCTCCCATCAGCCTCACATCTCTCGTGTTTTCTTCCAATGTATCGCGAACAGTAGCGACATCTTTAAGATAAACTATTCTTCCGGCTTGTTGACCGACTACAACCTTTCCCATCTCTTTAGCGCTTGTGAATTCGCCTACAGTTCTAACATTATATTCTATTCTTCCCATTTTTATAGAACCGGCCGGCAAATTTAGGTTTTCGCCTGCTAAAACATTGCCAATCCCCGAAGTAGTTAAGTTAAATGCTTGTAATTTATTGGGATCAATATCAATTGAGATTTGCCTTACCGGACCACCTAAGTTTTGGACGGTGCCAACACCGGGTAGTCTTTTCAACTGATTCGCAATCTTATCTTCTACTAATTTATTCAAACCGATATAGCTTTCATCAGCAGTTATCCCCAGCATAACTATAGGCATCATATCTGTGCTGAATTTAAATATTATCGGTTCATCGGCATCATTGGGCAAGTTTCTTTTTACTAGTTCTAATGCGTTGCGTATATCATTGGCAGCTTCGTCTAAGTTTGAACCGTATTCGAATTCTAAGGTAACAGCCGATACATTATCAATTGATGTTGATGTAATCTTTTTAAGGTTACTGACGGAGCTAAGACCTGTCTCAATTTTTTTCGATAAATTTATTTCAATATCTTGAGCAGTTGCCCCGGGATATGAAGTTAAGACACTTATCATCGGTATTTCAATTTCCGGTAACAAGTCAATCGATAATCTTTGGTAAGAAACTAATCCTAAAACTATAATTGCCAGATAGAGTATTATTGTTAATACCGGTCTTTTTACAGATATTTCGGGTAAAGTCATTTGGTCTCTCCTGTTCTTTTGATATTTACAGTCGAACCATCTTTAACGCGTACTTGTCCGTTAACAATTAAATTATCGGCTTCTTTTAATCCTTCAATTATTTCTATTTGATTATTAAATTCTCTTCCGGTTTTTACTGTTCTTCTAACAGCTTTATTCCCTTCGGTTACAAATGCGTAGAAAGTAAATGTACCCGTTTGTTTCAAAATTGCGGAGCGATCAACAACTAGTGCGGATACCTGCCCAAAATTTATAGTTGATCTTATATACATTCCCGGTCTAAGCTTTCTCCCATCGTTAGGTATTTTTATTTCTATATCAAAAGTTCTGGTTGCGGAATTAATGGTAGGATTGATTTTGCTAACGACTCCAGTAAATTTTATTCCTGGATATGCATCTGCTTGAACATCTGCTTTTTGCCCAAGACGTAAATCTTTGAAGTTTAACTCGCTCACACTGGTTTTTAATTTAAGGGGATTCAACTGCATTAGTGTAACAACTGCCGGCGCCCCGCTTCCACCCGGTGCAAGAAGAAATACTTCACCATCATTCATTTTTTTCGATGTTATTATCCCGGAGAAAGGAGCTTTGAATTGAGTATTTGCCAACAATAAATTATAAGCATATTCTGCTGTTTCATATCCGGCTTTCACTTTATCAAATTGCTGCTTGCTAATAGAGCCCTGTTCAATCAGAGGTTTCATTCTATTGAAATCATCCTTAGCAACTTCATATTGAATCTTAGCTTGGGCTAATTGTGTATCATCCATCTGAAAAAGAATATCACCCTCTTTAACCTCGTTGCCTTCTTCAACAAATATTTTTTCAATTCTCCCTGTTGTTTGCGCTCCAAGATTGGCTTCTTTCCACGCATAAAGAGTTCCTACCAAATAAATTGTTTGATCGAGATTACTTTTCTCAACTTTCTTTGTTTCAACGGGAATAGCTTCATTTATATTTTTTCCGTTAGTATTATTATCTTCTTTTGAGCACCCTATGGCAAAAAGTAGAGATAAGGCAAAAAATACTACTAAAAATTTCTTCTTCATTTTATTCTCCTTAATCTTTTTTTTATTTTCTACCTAATAAGTATTGAAGATCGGCTTCTGCAACTTTCAAATCGTAAATTGCTTGTAATTTATTTAGCTTGGCTTGCCGCAATGCAAGTTCTGAATCATTTAATTCAAGTTGAGTTCCGATACCATTTTCTAACCTTGTCTTGGCTATAGCATAACCTTCTTCTGCTTGCTGTACTGTTTTCATTTGACCATTTATTCTTTTAACAGCTTGTTCAATTCTGTAAACAACGCTCTGTGTTTGTGTTTTAAGAACTTCAATCAAGTTTTTCTTTTGTTCATCTACCTGTGTCGATGCAATCTCTGCCTGTTGCACTCTTGATGGTGTTTTAAACCCGTTAAAAACCGGTATTTGAAGTTGTACACCTACAACAAAAGTACTTACCCACTTATAGTTCTCAAATTTGAAATCATTTGCTTGTGTTTGATATTGATAATTCCCGAATGCAGCTAGAGAAGGGAAATATGCTGATTTTTCAAGTGATATTGAGGTATTCGTGATCTCTAACTGTTTATTAACTATATTTAATTGCGGATTATTTATTAGCACTTGATTTATTATTTCATCTATGGAGGGAATTTGATAATCTTCTGCAAATTCTAAATCACCTGTAATTTCTATCTCTTTTTCATAACTTAATCCTATTGTTATTCCTAATCCATCCTTAGCTAACTTATAATTGTTCTCAGCTTGTTGTGCCAGCGGTTTTAAGTTCTCAACTCCCACTTCAGCCCTTAACAAGTCGTAATTAGAAAGAACTTCATTTTTATTTAGTCTTTTTACATTTTCAAAATTATCCAAAGCATTTTGCAAACTCTGCTGCATTACATTCTTAAACTCTCTGCCAATTATCACATTTAAAAAAGCTTTTTTCACATCGGTAATGGTCTTAACCTCCATTGATTTAAGGTTTTCAGTGCTTAATTCAACTCCTGAGGAGGCAATTCCAATTCCATCATATAAACCTAAAGCGAAAAGAGGTACACTCGCTCCTACTGTTCCAACATATGAATTATCGGAACCTATTTCTAATATACTTGGTTGACCCGGAGGACTGAATGGAGAACCCGCTGGTAAGAATATGACCGGCTTCTCAATAAATCGCTGATATTGTGCACTCGCATCAATCTTTGGAAATAATCCGCTCCGTGCTTCGCGTAATTTTTGTTCGGATTTTTCCACTTCCATCTTCGATATTCTTATGTTAGAATTTTTTTCTAATGCAAGCTCTACAGCTTTATTTATATCTAAGATTAATTTTTCTTGTGTTTGACCATAGAGCAAGTTTGTCAATGTAATTAAACAGAAAAGTATTTTCTTCATTTATTACTACTCCAATTTATTCTCTTATTTGCTAATCGTTTTAAAATCATCGTCTATTTTTATTTTTTGAGACCTTCAAAAAGTAATTTTAATATGAACTCTATATCTTTTTCTACTTTACTAAAATCAATTTGATTTACTTTTGGTGTAGAAGTATTATATAACTCCCGGTATCGTATAGCTTCTGAAATGGTAACTATTGATTTTGCTAATCCGTTTGAATCACATTTTTTTATATCGTTGTTTTTTATTCCTTCGTCTATAATTTGTTTGACAATTGTTTCCTCATCTTTAATTATTTCTTCCAGTACCGTTTGAATTTTGTTCTTAATCTCCAGATAAAGACTCACAGTCATATCGTAAGGATTTATGGCTGCCCTGAGATATTTTATTTTTGCTCTTTCATACTCTAGAACTTTATCACATATTTTTGATTTACTTTTTATCGCAGCGGTTAATCCACTTAAATACGTTTTTCTTTCGTTTTGTATTACGTCAAAGAGAATGGCTTCTTTGTTGTTGTAATAATAATAGAGTGAGGTTTTTTTCATCCCTATGGCGTTTGCTATATCATCAAGTGTCGTCTTAGAAAATCCGTACTTCGCAAAAAGATCTCTTGAGACTTCTAAAATCATTCTCTTCTTATTTTCTGCACTAGCTTCTTGCTTTTTGTCTATTGGCATTATTCTTCTCAAACTTATTATTAGAATGTTCGAAACGTATGAATAATCATGATATTTGTCAAGTAGTTATACTCGCTTTCTTGCATTACAAAAAAAATGTGTAGAATATTTGGCAGTTATATTTTTCTAATATAAAATCAAAAAGAAGGAAAGACTTTCAACACCGGGATTGTAATCGGCAAATCCACCATTAGATATGTGATTAAAGCTCATACCAACGCGCAGACCCTTTTTTTTAACGTAGGAAATCCCAACTTGTGATCTAAATTCTAAGAGATTACCAAGATCTTTACCCCTGCCTTTTGTATAAAGACCTATTGCAAAACTTGGTGTAATAAAATAAGAATCGAAGATTATCTCTTTGCATAAACCAAAGTAAAAATAATTACTCATCTTTGAAGTAGTCATTATTCCAATGATTTGATTTAATGTCAGAAAGTCGGTTATATTTGCCCGAAGCTCAATTCCGCTCTCAAGTACTCCGATATCTTTTTCTAATGCATTAAATTTTCCAAATGAGAATACAAAAGATGAGAAGTTTTGTGAAAAGGCGCTATTATAAAGGACAAAGCTTAGAATCATTATAAATAGCGCCTTCGTTAAAGTGTTTTTACTTTTCACCGAGTAAATACCTTATTGATTAACTATTCGATCTTGCTGCATAAAATCAACCATCCAGCCGGGATATTCCGGATCAAGTTTGCTTACTTCATCTAATTTTCTCAGCCCATCTTCTGTAAAAGTTATTTCAGTGGACTTTAGATTATCTTTTAACTGGGTTTCATTTTTAACGCCTATTATAACACTCGAAACAACTTTCTGATGTAATAACCACGCTAAAGCAACTTGAGCAACTGAAGCATTATGTGTTTTACCTAATTCATTCATCACATCAATAATATTAAAAGCTTTTTCTTTATTGATTGGTGGAAAGTCAAATTCTTTTCTTCTCGAATTTTCTTCCGGCATTTGATTTCTTCTGTATTTACCGGACAAAAATCCTCCAGCAAGTGGACTCCATACCATCAAACCCAATTTTTGATCTTTAAGCAATGGTACAATTTCTCTTTCCAAATCTCTCCCAGCAATCGAATAATAAGCTTGAAGCGATTTGAATTTATTGAAACCATTTTTATCAGATATCCACAAACTCTTCATCAATTGCCAGGCTGTTAAGTTAGAACATCCGATGTACCTGACTTTTCCGCTTTTGACCAAATCATCTAAAGCACGTAATGTTTCTTCAAGAGGTGTAAGTATATCGAAACCGTGAATCTGATAGAGATCAATATAATCTGTTCCAAGTCTCTTTAAGCTTTCATCAACTTGCTGCATAATGTGAACTCGTGATAAACCAACATCATTAACGCCTTCACCCATTTTGCCTCTAACTTTCGTTGCAAGGATTACATTTTTTCTTTTCGTAGCTAAAGACTTCCCGAGTATCTGCTCTGAAATACCAGTCGAATAAATGTTCGCAGTATCAAAAAAGTTAATACCGGCGTCTATTGCAATACCCACCAATCTATCGGCTTCGTCTTGTTGTGTTTTACCAACATTAGCCCACATATCAGTGCCTCCAAAACCCATAGTGCCAAAACACAATTCGGATATCAAAACACCTGTATCTCCTAAAGTTCGATATTTCATATTTTCACCTTTTTTTGAATCTTTAAAATTATTTAGTAACTATATGTTTTTTATATAATATTTGCTTGCAACCGGAGTTGCTAAAGTGATTGTGTGAGAATATATAATCAGAAAGCGATTACTTCACTTCCACTTCAACAACTTCACCTTTAAACTCACATTTCTTATGAGCTCCATCGCAAAATGGTTTATTTGATGATTGCCCGCATCGGCAAAGTGCAATCATTTTTTGAGAAAGAATCTCTTCTTTCCCATCTTTTATTAACTTTGCTTCGGTTACTTCAAGCAAATATGGACCGTTTTCAGCAGCTTTAATTTTCATGGTATTCTCCTTTATTATTTTTTATAAACATTTAACAGAAAATCTTTAAGATCAACCGGTTTTCTTCCAAGTAATTTCTCGAGAGTAGGATCAATAAAATCAAATTCACCGGCTTTCATTGATTCTGCTATGCTTCCCATTAATTCAGCAACTTCTTTCGGCATTCCGAATTTTATGATGTTTTCCTTCAATGCTTCAACTGGAATATCAACATATTTAATTTGTTTTCCGGTTATCTCAGAAAGCATTCCCGCGATTTCATCAAATGTATATTTACTTCCGGAAGTAATTTCATAAATTTTATTTTGATGATTTGTTATATCTGAAAGCACAACTGCATTCGCTTCTGCCATATTAATTCTTGCAGCAAAATTAATCTTTGCATTGCCGGAAGAATAATAAATAGCTCCGCTTTCAAGAGCATTGCCAATTATATCCGGTAAGAAATCGGCGTAATAAGTATTGCGCATAATTGTGTAAGCGATGCCGGAATTTTTTATATCTTCTTCTGTTTTATAATGATCTATCCCGGCAGAAAATTTTGAATTTGGATTACCTCCTAAAACACTAGTATAAACAATGTGCTTTACACCGTTTTGTTTAGCTGCTTTAATTGCATTAGCGTGTTGTGCGTGTCTATCACCCATCGTGCTTGATGAAACAAGCAAAAATGTTTCAACACCTTTAAATGCATTTACTAAAGAATCGTAATTCAGGTAATCGCCGATTGCTAATTCAACACCTTTGGCTTTAAAATCTTTACCTTTCTCTTCGGCTCTTACTAAAGCTTTTATTTTTGAATTCGGATTTTTCTTTAGTAAAAAATCAATTGTTGCACCGCCAAGATGTCCGTTTGCACCAGTTATTAGTATCATTTATTTTCCTCTTAATTATTGTTTTAAATTATATTTCTCTACTTCAGTCTTTTTTTTAAATGTTATTTGAGCAAGCATTGTTATTCTTGCTCATTGTTTCTTCCGAGTTTTCTTTCAAAGTCAGCAGATTAAATAATGGCAGCAATCAGACCAACTCCAATTCCAATTAAAACAGAATAATAAATTATTTGCCTTGCTCTCTTCTTATCTTTTCTCACAAATTCATTATTATTTACTTTGTTTGATTTTCCTAATGAATCATAATTGAACATCTCAGCCAATCCGTAGTAAGCACAGAAACGCATTCGTGCTTGTAAAAAACCAATTGCAGATATTACAGCCGGAATAAATGTAAGAAAACGAACTCCCTTTGAAACTTCAAAATAAACGAAAAGAGAATGTGTAAGAACGGTTAAAATTAATCCTACAATACCGGCTCGTTTCCGCTTATTTATTTCATCTTTACCGATGTTACAAACACCGGGGATGTAATTATTAGTGCTCATCATAATTCACTTCTTTTTATTAACAAATATTATTGCACCGCTCAATCTTTAGAGGTGCCATAAAGAAAGTTTTGGATTGTATCCTACTCTCAATCTTTTAATTGATGCTCAACGGAACATTTGGAACAACTTTATAAAGATACCATATCAATATAGCAGCACCGGTTAATGCCATATTTTTCATAAACATTATCATATCGTTTTGTTTCATCATTGGATCTTTAACAGTCCAAAAGTTGTGCATCAAGAAAGAAGTTGGCACTAAAAAAACGACAATTAATAAAGCTCCAATTTCAACATAAGCTCCTAATAGAACGCTTAGTCCCCCCAGCATCAACATTATTCCGGTAACTATAACACCTAATTTTGGCGCGGGTACTTTTTTAGATGCAGCATATTGAGCCATTTGTTCAGTTTGAGTGAAATGTCCCAAACCTGAAAATAAAAATATCATTGAAAAAAGAAAACGAGCTGCTAAAACAAGTATGTCCATTGTACTCTCCTTTATGTTTGTCTTTTAAGTTGTTCATCAAATGTTTTTAGATAAACTTCAGTTGGAACTGCACCGGAGATTTTTATTTGTTGATTTATTACAACGGTGGGAACCGCATTAATATTCATCGACCTGGCAAGTTCAAAATCCTTTGAAATTTTTTCTTTCGTTGAATCATCCTGAAAATTTTTTCCAAATTGCGCCATATCCAATTTTAATTCTGTGGCTATGCCAAATAAAACTTGTTTATCAGCAATATTTCCGCATTCAGCAGCATGAGCATATTGAACTCGATCGAAAAATTTCCAATGTAATTCTTGACCACCTTGAAGTTCTGCCGCTTTGCACGCTATAAGCCCGGGTAGCGAATGGGGATAGGGAAATGTTCTTTCACGCATTAATCCGACATTTATTTCTACCTCATTAATAGAATGATCTTTTGCAGACTGCCAGTGTCTAAGTATTTCTTCTTTACCCAATATATGATTTCCGAACATCCGTGTAATATCGTCTTGAGTTGGTGCTAATGCAAAACATCTGTGCTTTACTTCAATATTTCCATCAAACTGTTCGATTGCTTTTCTAAGTCGTGGTGAAGCAATATAGCACCATACGCAAAGCACATCGTGGAAAAAATCAATTTTAATTTCCATAAATACGTTTAATTATTAAATAATTGCTTGACTATTGAATTACTATGTAAAAGAAACGGTGAATACATTAATTAACGGTCAAGTTTTATTTAGATGAGTTTTCTTAAAACCCGGAAGATATTTATTCAGTACTTCCATATTAAGCGAAACAAATACATGCTGTCCCTCTTTTCTGGTTATAATTAAATCAGCATTTTCTAAAATCCTGTAATGATGTGATAAAGCCGATTTAGTTGATCTGAATTCTTTGTCAAAATCCATACAACCCATTTCACCTCTTTCTAAAACCAAAGTAACAATTTGATACCTGGTTGGGTCAGCTAATGCTTTGAAAACTTTTACTGCATGATCACTAAATTTGTTGTTTGCCATTTTAATATTTCAATAATTGTTCAATTATTAAAGTAAAAATAAGACTTCTTATTCATTTAGTCAAGAGAGTATACTACTTTGGAAGAGGAATTGTTCTTCACATTGTGCACAAAGGATTCGACTTAGATGGAGTTGTGCGTTTTCGCGGTATTCTTGCTCCTTTATAAATAGCTGAGAAAGGAAAAGTGAAAGCACAATTTTTAGTTTGTAACGGCGCCAATGATAAATTTGTACCTCAAGAACAAATTGATGCTTTTATAAATGAAATGAGAGATGTGTACGTTAATTTTGAATTTGTTAATTACTAAGGAAGTTTACATGCATTTACAAATCCCGAAGCAACCGAATTGGGCAAGAAATTCAATATGCCTATTACTGATAACGAAAAAGCGGATAAAGAGACTTGTGTCAAAACGAAAATATTTCTTAAAACAGTTTTTAATGAATGAATTTATTTTGAGAATATTTTATTCAATACTCAATATGTACTTTTATTAATTATACAAGACATTTTAGTTCTAAGTTAATATATTTGTATAAGTCTTGCAGATAAAAAACTTTTAGTAGAGTTATGATCATGAGTTCCCTCAATAAAATTCAAAAACTAAGACCTCTTGATATGGGAGTTTACACTCACTCATTTGTTTCTGGTAAACAGCAGAATTATATTGACACACAATATTATTTCGACAAAGAAACTAAAAGGTTTTATGCAAAAGTCTTTTTCCATAAAGAAGCACAAGGCCAACCACAAATTGTACACGGTGGTGCAATAGCTGCCGTGCTCGATGAGACTTTGGGTGCTGCATCTTTTATGAATGGATATCCCGCAGTTACTGCAAGTTTCAGCATAACTTACCGCATACCATTATCTATTGAAAGTGAAGTGATTGTTGAAACTTGGGTGGAAAAAATTGATGGGAAGAAAGTTTTTTTAATGGGTAAAATGTTAGACAAAGATGAAACAATCATAGCAGAATCGAATGCAATTTATATTATAATCCCTAAGGATAAGTTAGACTCGTTAATCTTGGAATACGGTCAATTAAATATTTCGTAAAATAATAAAATTCGAAGTAGGAATAGTTCCGTTAATGTAACTGCCGGATGAATTATTGTGATTAAATATTTTATCTTTCAAATTGTTTTAAATGATGATTTATATGAGTATAGATTAATCTACCCCATTCTTTCCTATTCAGATATCCAAACACTGGGTGTCGAACAGTTTTTTTATCATCAAAGGCAACATTGATTTTCTTAATCAATGTTATTAATTCAGCTTTATCACTATAAAATTCGGTTGGTTTAGTTCCGCCATCTCCTTGTTTTAATTCTTTTACAGTTTCCACTTTTCCTTTAGGAGCGGGTATGCCTAAAAGTACTAAATGCTTTAGTATCTTTTCATGTTTTCTATTCCCTACATACTCTGCTGATTTCAATTCTATCGCTAATCTTATTTGATCGCTCACATGGCAAACCATTTCATGCGCGTTCATTTTGCCCCATTTAGGTTTATCTTTTTCATCTAACCATTTTATTCTGTTTAATAGATCAATTTCATCTTCTTGATTAATAATGTTTTTCATGGCAGACTCCCTTTTTTCCATTAATTAAAAATGACAAATTAATACCTTCCTTATCAATTAATTAAATGATATCAATTAAAGAGTTAATCCATTTAAAAAATCCGTGTAAACCAAAATAGCTCGCAACAATTATAACAATTATTAAAAATATTATAAGCAACAAAATTTTAATGTCACGGAGTTTTTTAAATAGAGAGAAATATTTCATTTACAGCTCCTTTTCGATTAAACCGTCTATTTTAGTTTTTCAGTCATCGTTGGGCAAAAAAATTATCTTACCTCAATACTGTAACCGTTCAATATTAAATTCACCTAAATACTGCTTGAGATATTTTCTTATTCGTTCGCTGTCAACAAAATCAGAAGATGAAAGACCCGGTGCGAGCATTTTTGCAACCATAGCCCTATCTATTGCGAGAGCTATTTCTTCCATTTCTTTAGCCGTAATATCTGCTGAGTAAAACCCACTTACAAAAGCGCCAATACTGGTTCCTACCACTAAATCAACTTTTATATCATTTTCTTCAAGTATTTTTAATACTCCATTATGAGCTAAACCTCTTGCGCCGCCGCCTAATACCAATGCTAATTTTGGTTAGTATTCTTTCATCCGGTTTACCTTAAGAAAATATTACGGATTGTTAAAACAACGAGCATATAATTCATCATTAGTGTTTTGACTATTTGTTCTGCAGCTAAAAGATATTCCCTCATAGATTTTGCGAAAGGATACTTTTGTATTTTAATAGGATGCACCAGCCCCCAAAGACTTACGTAAAGTGTTTTCATATTGTTTGCTTTGTAGTGAAGATTAATTAGTGTCTCTACACCAAAACGAGTTTCTTTCATTTGTTCTATCAAAGGGAAAATTTCATCACGGAATAGTGAGCGTTCACCTGCTAAAGATATGAATGGATTCAAACGATAGTCCATAACATTTTCTGTTGGTTGTCCGATGACCATATTTGCTTTTCCCTCTAACAAGGGTTGTATAAGCTGTAGGATATATTCAACCTTAAAATTCGTTAAATCAGCATCTACAAAAACAAGCAAATTATTTTGTGCATTCGCAATACCTTCAGCCATTGCAAATCCTTTCCCTCTATTTTCCGGCAGTTCAATAATTCTCAACTTATTAAGCCCTATGAACTTTTCTAAAATTTTTGAGGTACTATCGATTGAACCATCGTTTATAACTATTATTTCTTTTAGCTCAGTGCATTTTAGTAATGTTTCTAAAATATCTCCAATAGTTTTCATCTCATTATAAGCGCACATAATTGCAGTAGCTTTTTGATTTTTTGGTCCCATAAGTTCTCTATTATTTTATGAAAAATTTCATAGTCTTGGGTTTGTTTTTTTTAAGAAATAGAATTAATCCGATAATCAGTATAACTTCGCCTATAAAAAATATTTCCCATTGAAAACCCGGATTGGATTCTTCAAGAAGATTTACTGTATATGCATTCCAGAAAAATGAAATCACTATTATTATGCTGCCAAGAATTGCTAATAATAGATATTTTTTTTCAACTTTTAGAGTATGACCTTTATTTTGAAAAAATAAACTTAAAACTGAAGCAATAATCATTGTCAAAGAAACAATGATTGGAGCCAAAACCGGTGCGATCCAAGGAATGGGGATTAAAAAAAGAAGATCATTTTCTAACAAAGAGGTGGGCCAATTGAGAAATATTTTAAGCCATACGTAATAAAAAATATCCCAAACACCAAAACAAAAAATGAAATATAAAAATCTTTCGATGAGCGTTTTCCCGGATAAATATCCAATAACGAGCAGCATAATAATAGTTGAGAATTCTCTTCCAATCTCAATAAGAGCCGTACTTAATGGCATAATCTTAATAGGGAACAGAATACCTTCCGGATAAAAAAGCATTCTTAAATAAACAACTACCACTGCTTCAAGATAAGCCATCGCTATACCGAAAACAGCAATCATGATAAATTTCTTTACTGATGTTTTTAGTTTAACCATTATTATATGTTACTTTTAGTTAATTCTTCTTCCATGTTATTTGCAAAGAAATATGATTTATTTTTTTTCCTCATTTCATTCTTAGAATTGTAACGAACAAATAAATAAAATTACGGCTGATTCGTTTGACGATGAATTCTTTCTCAATGTAATTCGCAAGGTAATGCTTTATTTTTTCAAAAATGTCAAACAAGGGTTTAGTGAGTTTTCCTGAAACAAAAAGATTATAGCTAAAAGTCGCCATCACAATTCCGCTGAAAGAATCAATAAGAAAATGTTTTCGAATCATGAGTGTTGATAATGCAATCCCGCTTGCCCATATTAAATAAGACGTACCAAGTTTCTTTCGGTAATGTTTAATCCCTAAAGCCATTGTAAAAGATAAACTAACATGTAAGCTGGGGAAAGTGTTATTGGGAACATCAGAGTCAAAACACCACTTTAAAAATTTTGTTGTAAAAGTATTGGCTTCAAATAAAGGAACCGGATAATATGCCGGGAAAAAATAAAATAATGGATAGGTGAATAATAATGTCCCAAGAATTGATGCAATTATTCTGTCAAATGATTCTTCCGTTCTTAAAAAGAATACCGATAAAACGACTACAACGTAAAAGGACACATAGAGATAAACCATTTCCGGCACAAAAGGGAAAAGTTTGTCCAGGTCGGTGAGCAAATTAAAATTGTCGTTAATGTGATGGATACTAACATAACCATATAATACTGAGTGCATTAAATAAATAAGCCCAACAATAAATATTCTTTTAAGATAGAGAATCGTTAGTACCATTTTCCCGATTTTTACCATTTAAATGTATCCTTAATAAATCTTTCACTCATTTGACTAATTATATTTTGGAGGCTTCCAGTTAGCTCGTGACCATTTAATTAGTTCAATGTTAATGTTGCCGAGTATTACACTCATTTTTGCCCGTATTGGAATTTGCGCAGTATCATTACTGAACCATCCTTTAAAAGGTCCTGTAAGACCAAATATTCCTTTGAATAATGCTTGACCATCAAACTCGACAACATCGACTGGATATTCAACAGCATCAATTTCTGTGTCTGTATGTTTTTCATAAAAATTCAATATTGTTAGACCTTTCTTGCTGTTAATCATAGTTGGTACTTTCACCTCTGTGCCTTTTCTAACATTAGCGCGGGCAAAGAATAAGAGGGAAAGACCGTCTTGCGTTTTTTCTTGTATAGTAACAGTATCAATTTTTTCTATTTTGAATTCTCCGCTGTTTTTGTTGTTTGTTCTGCCGCTTTCAACGAACAGCCTATTGTTAATTCGGTCATATCGGTATCTTGTTGCCCACCAGGTTTCCCCATCTTTTGTTTTACTTATAAAAGAATTCGAGAAGCAGTTTTTATCCATTTCAGTTTCAAATACCGAGTGCAGATCTACAAAGGGAAGCCCGGAATAGGAGTCAATATAAACAGCAGCTTTGATCCCATAATCGTCGTTATGCTTTGTAACTTCAATTACCTTAGTACGGATAGTCCCAATTTTGATAAACCACCAGCTAACTTCGTAAGTGAGTTCTTCACCAACAGTAAGAAACTGAATTGCTCCTTTATTTACCTGTTTATATAATGTATCTTGAAAAGTATTTCCGAAACTGGAAGAATCCATAAAACAAGTAATGAGTAATAAAGTGGCTGCA
This sequence comes from Stygiobacter sp. RIFOXYC2_FULL_38_25, assembly GCA_001803165.1. Taxonomy (GTDB): domain Bacteria; phylum Bacteroidota; class Ignavibacteria; order Ignavibacteriales; family Melioribacteraceae; genus Stygiobacter. Next base: position 243,490 of record MHAZ01000019.1, read on the forward strand.
CTATATTTTATGTATACATTTTTCATCTCAACTATATTCTATTTTATTTACACGAAATCATTGTTTTTTAATTGTTTCTTCGCCGTTTTATAACCAACTTCAATTAATTCTTTCGCTTTTCTAAACTCAAAAACTTTGAATTCACCGGTATCCGGTTCAATAAGAATATCCGGTTTAGCGATTTGCATAGTTAAATCGCTAATCTGAACTTGTACGATGATGAACATCTGATACAACACGCTCCAGAATTTGGGATCGGGAGTTTTTTCATTTGCGTTATTATTCAAATACTCTATAGGATGTTTTATAAAGTATTGTATCTTTTCATTTAATGATAACTCTTTAACTTTCTTATTCACTTCTATAATTTGCTTACCGTTTTCCTGACCTATTCCGTAGGTTCCAAATCTCCTAAGGTTAACGGCAATTACTTTATCCATTTGCATTTTCTTAACAACATCTACCGGGGTAGGATTAACCAATCCACCGTCAACAAGTTTGTGTTTGCCGATTGTTACTGGTGAAAAAAGTATAGGGATAGATATGCTAGCCCTGATAGCAGAAAGAAGATCGCCTTTTTCAAGAACAACCATTTCGCCGGTTTGAATATCAGACGTTACTGCCGAGAAAGGGATTTTAAGATCATCAAAAGTTTTGTTTCCAAACCAAGTGCTTAGGAATTCTGATAAGTAATTAGTATTCACCAAAGAAGACAATGAAATAGTCGGCGAAAATATTTTCGCCATAAGTTTCCAATTTGTTTGTAAAGCGATGTTTTCAATTTCTTCAACAGACATCCCGATTGCGTAAGCCCCACCGATTAAAGCGCCAATACTACTGCCAGATATATAATCTATTTTTATACCGTTTTCTTCAATTGCTTTTAGAACTCCAATATGGGTTAACCCACGGGCTGCACCACTGCCAAGTGCGAGGCCTATTTTTAGTTCTTCTTTTCTTTGTTCTATTTTTTTTATCATTTTATTATTCTGATTTACAAAGCAAATTATTTTGGATTATACTTTTAATTTTTTCTACTTTTATTTGAATCTCTTCCTTAGTTAACTGATTTTTGACAGCATTAAGCTTTATAGGTTTGTTATAAATGACTTCCACTTTTGCCGGTTTTGGAAATTTTTGATTTTTATTTAATGATTTCTCAGTTCCTTTAATCGTTACCGGAATTATTGGCACATGAAATTGAGCCGCTATTTTAATAAAGCCATCTTTAAATTCACCTAATTCACCGCTGGAATTGATTTTTCCTTCCGGAAATATCATTAGTATCCCTCCCTTGTTGAATAGCTGCATTGTTTTGGTTAATAGTTCCCTGTTAATACTTTTCGATTGGACCGGAATACCGCCAATCGCTTTTAGATACCAAAGTTTAACCTTACTACCAAAAACGCTTTTCTTTGCAAAAGCAGAAAGTTTTCTTTTATTAGTTACGGCAAGCAACGGTCCATCCAATAAACTTATATGGTTGGATACTAATAAAGCAGCTCCTTCTGTAGGTATATTTTCTGTTCCTTCTACAGTTTTATCTAAAAAGAAGAAAAAATAAATTCTGAAGAATAATATGGTCAAATAGTAAATCATAATCTTTTATGCATTTTAGAACCCTATCTTCCCGTTACTTGTAAGTAAGTTGTTTTCTTAACTACATAATTTGTCTTTGCATCCGTTAGTTGATCCAGCGTTTGCTGTAATAATGCCTGCGCTTCCAACAAATATGAAATAGTTATCAATCCATTCTTATAACTGTCATTATTAACTTTATAATTTTCTTCTGCTTGAGCTTTCGATTCTTCGCTTAACAAATATTGTTTGTATGCGTCTGAAAAATCCTGCCATGCTTTTTCAATTTGAAGGACAAGAAGTTCGGAGTTGTTCTTAAAATTATTCTTGGCAATTTCTTCTTTAATACTTCTTTCCTGAAGTTCATAAGAGCCGCTCCACCAACCGGAAATTGGAACCGAAACAGTTCCGTACACCATACCGAGTGTTCTTTCTTTGCCTTCATCTAATTTCATATACATCCCGCTAACGCCAATACCTGCCTGCGGTAGATATTCGCCGCGTTTCATTTTTGTTTGAAGTTCTTCTGCTTCAATTGATTTTTCAAGTAAGGAGTATTCGACTCTTTTTTTTAAGGCTTCGTTTTTATCAACAAAGTAACTTTGAGGTAAATCTGAAATTTTCAATTCTTCTTTTAACACTAAACTTGAATCGTACAGTATTCCGATAAACTGACAGAAAGCCATCGTCGCAAGTTTTCTCCCATTTTCTAATTTCGATTTGTTCAGAAGAACTTCGCTCAGTTTTAGTTTTACTTTTAGTACATCATTCTTCATCACTATACCGGATTTATAAGCATCTTCAACTTGCAGTAAAAGTCGATTTAACAGTTCTTCATATTTATTGATTGTTTTGGATTTTTCTTCGAGCGATACAATTAACCAATATTGTTCTTCAGTTTTCAAAAGTATCTCATCTTGCGTCATCTTATCTTTAAATTCAGATACTTCTTCACCCAAAGAGGCAAGTTTATTCCCATAAATTATTCTTCCGCCGGCAAATACAGGTTGAACTACATTCAAAAATCCCACAGTCCCTTTCTTCAGCAAGCCCATTGTTGAACTCGGGAAATATGCAAACTGAGTTGCACTTCCAAGATTAGCTGGGTCGCCGTCATAAACGGGAAGATCGCCGCCTTGTGTTTGTATCTCCATCAAGTTTCTTTGTGCCTCGAACATCATTCCACCGGCGCTTATACTTGGGAAATAGTTTGTAAATGCCGATTTTCTAATCTGTCGTGAAGCTTCAATTTCTAATTTGCTGTTTTTACTTTTTGCATTGTTCTGCAATGCGAGTTGCTTGCCTTCTTCGAGCGTTAAAACTCTCTGAGCAAAAACCTGGTTGATATTTAGCAGAGTTATTAACAGAATATATAAATTTATATTTTTCATACTAATTCACTCTCTTCAATTTTTTCAAAATCCTTTCTGTGAAAAAGGTAATAAAGTACCGGAAGAACTATCAGCGATAATATCATACCAAAAATCAACCCGAAGCAAATTACTGCACCAAGTGGTCCCCACAAAGGCGAACGGCTTAAAATCATTGGAATAACGCCGACAGCCGCCGCTGCAGATGTAAGAAATATCGGGCGCATTCTTCTCTTGCCCGAAGATATTGCCGCTTCTTCAAGCGTGTGTCCGTGTTCGTGCCGAAGTGTTTCAGCATATGAGATATAGATAATTCCATTACGAACAACTATTCCCATCAAACTAATAATTCCAATTAAAGCTGTAACGCCGAACGGATATCCGGTTATCAATACTCCTAAAGCTGCACCGAATATGCTTAAAGGTAATGTCATCATTATTAGCAGTGATGTTTTTATGTTTCTGAATTGGAATAATAAAATGATGAATATTATTGCAACCGTTACCGTCATTGCATAATAAAGCGGGGTTAATGTTTCTTCGCCCATTTCATATTCCCCACCATAGCCGATGGATACACCTTTTGGTAATTTTAAATTATCTATTAAAGTTTTTGCTTTATTAAATATGCCCGCCGCGTAAAGATCTCTTTCAACATCCACGCGAACGGTTATAGTGCGGATTCCGTTGCGTCTGGCAATTTCACCTTCCGTCCATTCTGGTTCTAAATCTGCCAATTGCCTTACCTGCACTGAAGAAACCAAAAACGGTGATGTTACATATTGATTCATAATATCATCAATATTCGTTTTTATTTTTTTATCAACCTTTAGATTTACATTAACCGGATAATCACCTTCCCAGATTGTTGAAACCGGAAATCCTTTTGTTCCAACCATAAGGGAATAATCCAAAATCTGTTTCGAATAACCGAGCCTGCTTGCCTCATCTTGTTTTAGATTTAGTTTAACTGCCTGGAGAGGTTGTTCATAATCGGTTCTAACCCATTGAGCGCCTTCGATTCCGCGCACAATGTTCGAGACTTGAGCCGCGACTTGTTTTATCGTAGTTATACTGTCGCCGGAAATGCGGATTTCAATCGGAGATGTAAAAAGCGACATTTCAAGCTGCTTCCACTTAATATAAGCCTTCGGATTTGAATCGCTGTATTTCTTGCTGTATTCATCCAGTATTTCCTTTGTTGCTTCAGTTGATTTAGTTATTACAAGCAACTGACCGTAATGTTTTGCCGGAAAATTCGGTGCATACAGAGTATTAAATCTTGGTGAACTCGTACCAACAAATGCCCCTACTTCTTTTACGCGAACGTCATTCTTTAGTTTATCCTCAATTTCTCTCATAACGAGATCGGTTTGCTGCAAAGAACTGCCAACCGGAAGAAAAACTTCTACTGCAAATTGATTGCGTTCAAAAGGAGGAAACGATTGTTGGGGTGTTATCAGCAAAAGCAAAAGTCCAAGCAGAAACGATAAGGCTCCAATAATAACAACTATTTTTTTCTTTCTGAATGATCCCTCTAAAATCCTATCATAAAAAGACTGCACCCAATTTAAGAAAGCTGCTTTTTTCCCTTTGCTGTTTACCCCTTTTATACCATGCTTTATGAATATATAACTCATCAACGGAACCAACAACACGGAGACAAGAAGCGATATAGAAAGTGCATAAGTAATTGTGAGCGGTAACGATTTCACAAAATCTCCTGCCGTACCGGTCAAAAACATTACCATTGGAACGAAGGAGAAAATAATTATTAATGTAGCCGAAAAGACCGAACCGAAAAGATCTGTTACACTCTGCGATGCGGCATCGTGCGGTGTTATATTGTTGTCAAGTTTTTCAACATAGTTATCTATAATTACAATCGCGTTATCCACCACCATTCCCAGAACAATAATTAGTCCGGCAAGCGACACCGTCTGAAGGTCCATTCCGGTTGCCCACATTATGCCAAGTGTAATAAAAATCGAAATTGGTATAGTGGCCGCAGCTACTAGAGCCACTCTTCTTGGTAACAAAAGTATGGTTACGAGAATAACCGCAAAAATTGCCATTCCAAATTCTTTAAGGAAATTATAGATCGACTTAGATACGAATTCGGGCATATCGGAAATAAGTCCTACATGAACATCAGATGGAACCTCTGTAGTAAATTTTTCAATTTCTTTTTTTACGTCATCTCCATATTGAACAATATTATTACCGGGAAGCATCTCAAGAGAAACTATCAAACATTTTTTCCCGTTAAGTCGTATATAAGAATCCGGCTCTGCATCTTCCCTTACAACTTTTGCAACATCTTTAACGCGTATAACATTTCCAGTAGGGTCGGAATAAATAATTTGATTGGCTATGTCGCTTTCTGTTTTATATCCTGATGGAATATGTATTGGTCTTATAAATTTCCCATCATCAATATCTCCCGCATAATTAACAGTGCCCTGTGGCTTTAGTGCGACAAATACCATAAGCGGTTTAATGCCGTAATTCGTCAGCTTGGCGTCATCTATATAAACATTAATCTCTTCTTTCTGTAAGCCGTAATGTTTCACTCTCGATGTTGAAGGTATCTTTCGAACAGCATCTTCAAATTTTTCTATATACTTCTCAAGTTCCCTATAAGTTTTAGTCTCAGATTCAACCGCTAATAGTATCGCAGAAGTGTTGCCGAAGTCATCATTCGTTGTCAACGACATGACTCCGGATGGAAGTTGTCCCTTAAACTCATTTAATCCGTGCTGAAGTTTAGCCCAAAATGCTTTCGGATCATTTTCTTTTTTCTGAAGCTCGACATAAATAACCATAACGTTTTCTTTCGAAATCGAATGGGTCTTTTTTTTATCAACAGCTTCATATTGGAATAAATAGTTTTCTACTTTCTTTGTTAATTGTTCTTCCACTTGCTGTGATGATGCGCCCGGAAATATTCCTATTATCAATCCCTGCCGTATTTTAAATTCCGGAAATTCATCGCGCGGCATCTGAGTTAGGGCTACAATTCCAAACAATACCAGAAGAACAGTCGAAATTATGATTGGCTGCTTATAGCGCAGAATTACTTCTATTAACGTTCGTTTCGTTTTCATATATTTTTCCTATGCTTACCGGTTAACAATTCGGATTGATGAATTGTCAACAAGTTTCTGTTGACCGGCAACTACAATTTGCTCTCCGTCATTCAAACCCTCGGTAATTTCAACTCCGTTCTTCAAGAGTTTACCGGTTTTAACATATTTTCTTACCGCTTTATTGTTATCCACAACATAAACGAAATTGTCCCCTTGTTCGTCAACAAGAACTGCCCTGCTAGGGATAAACAGTCCCGCAGCTTCATTTGTTTTATTTTTATAAATAGTAACATTACAAATCATACCGGGTTTTATTTGCCGGTTTGTATTTACGATTCCAATTTTGATTTTATAAGTATGTGCAATAGGATCAGCCATTACCCCGATTTCTTCAACCGTTCCCGTAAATTCGGAGTTATTCAGAGCACCAATTTTTATTTTGGCTTTATCGCCATTTTTTATAGATGAAATTTCGCTTTCCGATACAGGCACTCTGGCAAACACTTTTTCAATCTTTACAAGAGTTATTGAAGTATAATTTGGTATCGCACTCATTCCCGGTTCTATTGATCGTTTACCGACAATCCCGTCAACGGGTGAATAGAGATTACAGTCGTCAAGATTTTTTTTAGCAATAAGTGTCGCAGATTTTGCCTGCTGCAAACCGGTTTCGACTTCCACCAATTTTATTTCCGGAAGGTTGCCATTTTTAAACATTGGCAATAATCTTTTATAGGCATCTTCTGCTTGTTTTTGAGAAGCCAAAGACATTTCATAAACATTCTTGTAGGTTTCATTATTCAACACAGCAAGTAGCTGCCCCTTCTTCACAAAGTCTCCTTCAGAAACAAGAACGCTGGCAACACTTCCTACGACGGAAAAACTTAATGGTATTGATTCGGCTTCTTCGATTGTTCCGCTGTAAGCAAACACTTCGCTTCCGTCGATATGTTTTACTTGTTCAGTTTCAACTTCAACTATCCCATTGTTAAGATTTTCCGCTTTATCAGAGCAGCCTTGAAAAAAATAACCAACACCTGCAAAGAGTAAGTAAATAAAGATTTTGTTCATTTTCATTTTATATATTCCTATAGATTATTAGACATATTTTGTATTTGGGTCGAAAGCCGGATAAAAAATTTTATATTCCTTCTGCTATCATTCTTGTAACGATATCAATTTTTTCATTATCATCGATATCTAAAAAAAGGTAGAGTTCCAATCCGCGGATAGTACCCACTATTACATTTGCAGCTTTACTCAATTGAGTCTCATTAAAAAAATTAAATTCTCCTTTCTCAAAACCTTCTTTCAATATCTCCATTATTATCGATTCTTCTTTATCGTCTAACTGTTTGCGAAGTTTTTCAATGTATTGATTACCCTTTAATTCTCCTTTTACCAAAGGATAAACGCTTACAGTCTTTTTTATCTCGGTTAGCATTGTGGCAATATACTTTTTCAATTTCTCTTTAGATGAACTAACTTTACTAACCGATGTTTTTGCTTTAATAATGATATTACTGAATTCGTCTGTTATCATTGCTTCGAATATTTCATCTTTGCTTTTATAATAATAGTAAAGAGTGCTTTTCCCTTTTCCGGCTTCGTGGGCAATATCTTCCATAGTGGTTTTATGCAATCCCCATTTCTGGAATACACGCTTTGCTGCCTCGATAATTGAGTTTTTTACTATATCATCTTTACATAAATTATTCATGTTACTCAGACTAATTTCGTTTTTCAGTCGAAGATTATGAATACTTTACTTTATATGCAAGTTCATTCTAAAATAAACAATCTTTCTTTTCAGATAATATCGGATTGCAAGCTATGCTTTATTTTCCGTATCCTTAAAATTTCTTGCTTTCAACGATTCATACCCAAAGCATTCTAAGCAATGTCGCTTAATCTACTTTTGCATACCAACAATCAGGCTATCTTCCCTCGCATATATTTTTGGCGTTTAGAATAAAATTATCGATGCCTCTGTACTTATTGATTATTTCTGTCTATATTTACGTGTGTTTTGGTTACGATTTGGCTACGATTTATACTCCAAACATTAGAAAATCGTCCAAATTGTTCCAAAGGTTACATAGGCTAAGTTTTTTTATTATAATAAATTAGATTGAAAAGCGAGATTGACGAGAATTATCAAGACCGCCTGTCACGCAGGAGGTCGCGAGTTCGAGTCTCGTCGGCCCCGCTAACAAAAGAGCCTTGCAGTTTTTATTGCAAGGCTTTTTTGTTGGTAATTGGTTATGAGATTCCGTCTCGCCCGTCCCGCTGCTTTTTTGCGGGATCGGTCCCGCAAAGCCCACCACTATTTGGTGGGTTTTTTCATTTATGTATTACACTTACATTTTATACTCCCTTCAATTGGCTATACCCACGACCTAAATCTTAGACTTGAAAGACATAACTCCGGCTGGGGAAAGTTCTCTACCAAGGGGATTCCATGGCAACTTATTTATTCGGAAGAAAATATGGAAAAATCCCAAGCAATTAATAGAGAGAATGAAATCAAGAGTTGGAAAAGTAAAAAGGAGATTGAAAAGTTAATCGCAGGAGGTCGTCCCAGACTAGTCGTGAAGTCTCGTCGGCCCTGCTCTTAAGGCCCCGATTCGTTAAGAGTCGGGGCATTTTTGTTTTACCGATAGAATTTCAAGCTATCTTAACTTTTTAACACTATATTTACTTTAGTAAACTAATCGTGCAAGAATATAATTCTTGTAACTTTCCAAAGCGCTTTATTACATACGACTCGATAATTCGGTAAACAAACCATCTCCTTTACTTTTTTATCATTTTCTCGATTCCAAAAACAGCATTTACCATTAGTGTATTTGCTTGTAATAATTTGCTTGGAAAACAATCATAAAGGAGTAGTAATGAATATCTATGTTGGAAACTTAGCAAAGCAAGTTAAAGAAGATGAATTAGAATCTCTCTTCAAGGAATATGGAACTGTAGTTAGTGTTAATATCATTCGCGACATGTTTTCCAGAGAATCCAAAGGTTTTGGTTTTGTTGAAATGAAAGAAAGACCTGCCGGCACTAAAGCTATTGAAGAACTTAACACCAAAGACCTTCAGGGCAAAAAAATTACTGTTAACGAAGCTCGTCCTAAGAATGATAATAATAGACGCGGCGGTAGCGGTGGTGGTAGAGGCGGCTATGGCGGTTCCGGCGGCGGAAGACGTTATTAATCTTTCTTTTTTATTCTTTCGGAACTATATTCGAAGTGCCGAAAGGCATAACTATTAATAAACATGGGAAAAGCATTCCCACTACTTGCCAAAGAACTCACCTAGCGTGAGTTCTTTGTTTTTAAGAATAGTTCATCACTCCGTTTTATTCAAAGTAAATCTAACACGTAAAACTTTCTTACCTATTTCTTCCATGTGCAAATTTTGACCTGATATTAGCAGACCATTCGGCACGCTGATTGCATAATATCTCCCGAACAATAAAGGAGCAACAAAATGGGCCAGCAGCAGTTACTTTTAATCGTTCTTGGTGTTATCATCGTGGGAATCGCAGTTGTAGTTGGAATTAATGTATTCACTGCAAGCAGTTCGCAGGCAAATAGAGACGCAGTTATCTCAGATTTAACTAATTTAGCTTCTCTTGCACAGCAATATTACAGAAAACCAACAGCGCTTGGCGGCGGCGGAAATACTTTTACAAGCTGGGCTATTCCAGCTTCTCTTGACACAACCGGTAACGGTGTTTATTCTGCAACCGTAGCCGCTCAAACTGTTACAATCGTTGGAACAGGTAATGAGAAAGGAAATAACGGAACCAGCTCGGTTCAAGCTACAATGGTAATTGGTCCGGATAGAATTACTTCAACTACAATTAACAATTAGTCACACTAACCCAACCCCGGCTCTCTAAGCCGGGGATTTTTTCCCTCAATAACTCTTCAACAATAGTTAATACACGTTCATAACCTTTCTATTACTTTTTTCGTCTAAACCTTCGGAAAGGAATAGAACATGTATTCTCTAAAACAGAACACTTTGAGTACAACTTTTAAGTCGGTATATGGTATAAAAGTTAAACTAATAAATGAACCGATGCATTTTAGAGTACGTCTTTCAGGTATTGTTCCCGGGGTGGAATTCGTAAATACGCTGCATCGGCCGGTTGATACAATTTTTCTTTTTGTACAATCGAAGGCAGAACTTGTTGTTGAACTTCCGGTTCTATCAAAGCTTGTTAAACGTGAAGGAAATCTAGTAATCTCATTCCCAAACATAAACTCAAACAGTATTACCGACTTGAACGATACGGTGCTGAATGAGCTGGCTAAAGAATCTTCGATGAAACTCTCTGAGAAAATCATTCTGGATGATGCTTGGGATTCATATATCTTTATCCGCCATAGCGAGGAATAATTATGAAAATTATTTTATGGTTACTGCTGCTTCTTTTCTGCTGGCCGTTAGCTTTGATTGTTTTAGTCTTATACCCAATTATTTGGTTACTGTTGCTTCCGTTTCGATTGGCGGGAATTGCTGTGGATGTGGTGTTTGATCTTCTAAAAACGATACTAAAACTCCCCGCAAGAATTTTACGGGGAATTTAATTTATCAATTTTTCTTAAGCGACCATTCTTTAAGAAAACTTAAAATTAATTCTGCACTATACGATTTATCCTTTTCAAGCTCGCCTGTCCCTTGGGAGTGCAGAAATTTTCCATCTGTATCCAATACGAAAAAGTGAGGATACCCCGGAATCTTTGGAAATTGAGCCAAGAATTTTTCGTTTTTGTTTTCCTGGCTAAAATTTACTTTGATAACAATGAAATTCTCACTGAGATAAGTTTTGATCTCGTCATTGTCTTCGATAAACTTATCAAGTCTGTGGCACCAGATACACCACTCGCCTCCAATATCTAGTAAAATTCTTTTGTGCGTTTTAGTAGCTTCATCAACGGCGGTTTTTAAATCTACAAACGGATCTCTCGTCGGATCAAATTTATGTGTTGTCTTATCTGCTTCTTGCTGCGCAAAAATAAATTCGCTAACTGATACAATAAAAAGCAGTATAGTAATAAAGATTTTTTTCATTAGCTCCTCACGTTTCTAATTATTATCATTTCTTCAGAAAAAATAATACTATTTTTAGGCAGAAATAAAGAAAAAAAATTATGGACTCAAATAAACTTTCCTACATGCTGGATCTTTTGGATGACGACTCTCAAGAGGTTAGAGATGAAATTATTCGACAACTTTCTACGTACGGACTTTATCTTGAGATTGATCTCAAAGAATTCTCAGAACTAATGAACGAACAAAAGCAAATTCTCCTCTCCCCAATTCTTGAAGAAAACCGGAGAAGTTGGCTTGAACAAAACTGGGTAAACGTATTAGAAACTTCCGATACGATAGACAAAATTGAAATTGCAATGGATCTAATTTCCAAATTCCAATATGGCTTGGACGATACCCGCGAACTTGCAGACAAGCTTGATGGAATTGCTGATGTTTTCCGAAATAAGATTCCTTACGGAGATGAAATTGATCTAGCTACTTTTCTGTTTCAGGAAATAGGGATTAAGGGTGATCAAGAGAACTATTACAATCCGTTTAACTCTAACGCTATCTTTGCCTTAACTGAGAAAAAGGGAAATCCAATAACACTTTGTTTGATATATGCTTTCATCGGAGATAGATTAGGGTTCAATATAACCGGCTGCAATTTCCCAGGACACTTTCTGGCAAAAGTTATTAATGAGGATGAGCATTATCTTGTTGATTGTTTCAACGGCGGGAAAATTATTTATGAGTCAGATGTTTCCGAACTGGCAAAGGGCAGCGAAGATTCTATCGCTCACATAATTAGCGAGATACCAACTGCAGCAATAATCATAAAAAGAATTCTTTCAAACCTTTCCAACTCCTACTCAAAAATTAATCATCTTGAAAACAAAGAGTTATTTGTCCGTCTTGGCAAAACATTGTAAACATCAGCTACTTTTAGGTATTTAAAAAACAAAATCCCGTTCATGCGGGATTTTGTTTTACTACGCAATTATTTTTTGTTCACTTAGCGAGCAGCATCTTCATCGTTTTAGAGAACTCTGGAGTTTCAAGTTTATAGAAGTACAACCCGCTCGTTAATCCACCTTTGGCGGAGCTTGCATCAAAATTTACTGTATGAACACCTGCTGACCTAAAACCATTTACGAGTGTTTTAACCTCTTCACCCATTACACTGTAAACTTTCAAAACAACATTTCCCTCTTTTGGTAAGCTATATTTAATGGTTGTACTTGGATTAAACGGATTGGGATAGTTTTGAGCCATGCTGTATTTAACCGGTATAACTTCTTCTGTCTCTGCGCTAACTACAGTACTTGTTGTGAGAGTTGTTACTAAAGTTTCAGATAAAGTTCCATCACTGATTGTTATCATTAATAAAAATTGTTGACCTGCTTGTGTGGTTTTTGGAATCCAAGTAAATAAACCGGCGCTGCTCATTGTTGCGCCATCCGGACCGGAATCCAGTTTAAATGTAACAACATCACCATCAGGATCAGTTGCTTTGTACTGGTATTTGAAAAGCACTTGTACATTGTGAACTGTGATTGTAGTATCCGGCATTGATTTAACGAAAACCGGAGTCGAATTTACTTTTACTACTTTAATTTTAACTTGCAAAGTTGATGTTGAGTTGCCGTCAAAAACAAAAAATGTTACTGTATAATCACCGGCTTGTGTGCTTGTCGGTTTCCAAGAAAATCTATGTAATGCCCCATCAAAAGTAGCACCGGTAGGTAGGTTTGCAGCAGAGTAAATTAATGGGTCACCTTCACCATCTACGGCAATAATATCAAAAGTTAATTGCTGATTGGTATTTACTGTTTTATCCGGAACCGGCGTAATTATCGGTGCAGTGTTGGCATCTACAACTGTAATTTTAACATTTGTAGATACACTCAGTTTACCGTCTGAAACAGAAAAGGTGACTGTATAGTCACCAGCTTGCGTTGAACTTGGCTTCCATGTAAACTTGTGCGTACTTGCGTCGAACACAGCACCCGTGGGTAGATTAGCAGCGCTATATAATAATACATCGCCTTCGGCATCCGTAGCAATTACATCTATATTCAAGGTGGTTCCTTCATTAACAGATTTATCGGGTATTGGAGTTATAGCTGGTACCGAATTCACATCAACTACAGTTATACTTACGGTTGTTGTCCCGGGCGAATTTCCATCATGTGCGGAAAAAGTTACTGTGTAATTGCCGGATTGCGAATACGTCGGCTTCCACGAAAACTCTTTTGTTGTTGAATTAAATGCTGCCCCGGTCGGCAAATTTGTTGCGGAATAAACAATTGGGTCACCATCAACATCAGTAGCGTTAACAGTAAACTTAAGTTCTTGATTTTCATTTACTGTTTTAGCCGGAATTGCATCGAACGATGGAGGTGTATTTTCATTCGCAACTGTAGCTTTGCCATCAATTACTGTATACGCCACAGATGTAGAACCAGTTGTAAATTGACTTACAAAATTTGGGTCATTTTTGTTTATATAAATAGTTGTTGAGCCAAGTTTTTTAAACTTAACCTTTAGCTTAAATAAAATTCCAGAGCCAGTATAAGGTGAACCGCTAGCTGTAGTTGCAATTATCCAAGATGAATCAACACGAACATCGCCAGTATATGTAGGGCTAGTCATGCTTCCGGAATTAGTTGTTGGCTCTGTTACGTAAATAAATTCTTTATTATAGCTAATTTTTAACTGATACCCTTTTACACCGTAAGATGTAATGTCATTTACCATCACTCCAACAATTGCCTCTGTACCAGGTTTGCCTGATACCGTTGGCAGTGTTAATTGAATTTGCGCATTGATTGTAGAGAATAGTAAAATAAAAAATACTACGGCGTTTCTAGCTAAATTGAGTTTCATCTATACTCCCTCGAAATTTTTACCTACCAAATATAAAAAAAAATGCCCCTTAAGAAAGGGGCATTTTTAATACTGTGCATCAAATCATATTACTTCATCAACAACATCTTCTTAACCTGAGAGAAACTCTCGGTTTCGATCTTATAAATATACATTCCGGAAGGGATGTTGTTAGCTTTGAAATCAACACTGTGATAACCAGCAGGCATTACAGAGTTAACCAAAGTTGCAACTTCTTGACCAAGAATATTGAATACTGCTATTCTTACTCTCGATTCTTTTGGAAGAGCATATTTAATGCTAGTAGTTGGGTTGAATGGGTTCGGATAGTTTTGGAATAGTTCGAATGCTGTAGGAACACCACCCTCATCATCAATACCTGCCGGGAAATTCGGATTATATGTTACTGTTACTTTTGCAATTCTGGAATCAGTAGTTAAAACACCATCACTTGCACTAACAACAATATAATTTAATCCTGAGTGTTGATTTACAGGTCTCCAACCAAAAACACCGGTAGAAGCAACTATTACCGCATTCTCTGGTAAGTTAGCAGCACCAGCGGGATGTGTTAGTTTAACAAAGTATGATACAGGATCTGCCTGAGGATCAATTGCTTTATACGTAAATACAAAGTTAGTATGAGCTAAAATTGTAGTATCCGGCATTTGTTTTGCACCAGCTACATCGAAGCGAGGAGCTTGGTTATTGTTAGTTACAGTAATAACACCGTTAACAGTAGCTTCAGCGTTTTTATTATCCTTTACCTTAAATACAACCGTATAGCTTCCTGCTTGAGAGAAATTAGGTGTCCAAGCAAAGTCGCCGGTTGCAGCCGCAAATGAAGCTCCGGATGGTAAACCTGTTGCAGATAATGTAAAAGTATTATCAGTGTCAACATCAGCACCAACTGCTTTAATAGTTAAAGCAGAGCCTTCAGCAACAGTATATGGACCTGCCGGAGTTAAGGAAATAGTTGGAGTTCTGTTAACATCTGTTACAGTAATTGTAACAACCAAAGTTGCCGTTGCAATACCATCTGTTGCTGTAATGGTAACTGTATAGGTGCCAGCCTGAGTGTAAGAAGGAGTCCAAGCGAAAACGCCGGCAGCAGAGAAAGTTGCGCCTGTTGGTACACCTGTAGCACTGTAAGTTAACACATCTGCATCACCGTCTGTAGCAACTGCTGTAAAGCCAACTGCCGAATTTTCTACAGTTGTTAAAGCCTGAGTCGCTGTTGCAAAAGTTGGTGCATTATTAACAACAGTTATTGTTCCACTAGATGTTACAACAACTGGTAAACCAGAATTGTACATAAAAGTGGTCAAACCGACTGTTTGAGTTCCTTTTACTTTTGCTTTAGCTTTTAGGTAAACAAGGATTCCGTCACCGCTGATTGCAGTAGCTTTTGCCCAGGCAAAACTTACTGTACCGGTAGTGTTGTTATAATTAATAACTCCTTGTCCGCCTTCACCTTTAGTTCCAACTAAATCAAATCCTGTCAATTCTAACTTAGCGGCATCAAATGTACCGGTAAAATTATAAGACAAAACATTATCAGCTGTTGCTAAAGTTGTTGTTTTAATCGGAATTTTGAATTCAGTTGTTAAGCCAGATGTAGTAACGTTATCAACGTAAACCTGAATTGAAGCAGCTGTAGCTTTACCTTTAGTAATAGCAGCAGCCGGTACTCCAGCGTTGAATAAGAAAGTTGCCAACGGATCGAGATCCGTCATGCCGGCAGCCTTAAACGTTATTTTTATCTTTAGCAAAGTTCCTGAACCTGTAAGTGCCGTATTATTTGCCCATGCTACGAGCAGCTTACCATTTGCTTGATCAGCATTGTATTGAATTTGTCCGACAGAACTTTTAGTATCTGCGGTTTCAATGCCGGTTACTTCAACGATATTCTTATCATAATTCATTGTAAACTGATACGAAGTTACGTTGAGACCGGTAAGATCGCCTACTGTGATTGGAACCGTAGTAGAAGAACCTACAGCGCCAGAAACAGTTGGAAAAGTTACGCTAACCTGAGCAAAGGCAATACTAGTTCCTAACA
This sequence comes from Stygiobacter sp. RIFOXYC2_FULL_38_25, assembly GCA_001803165.1. Taxonomy (GTDB): domain Bacteria; phylum Bacteroidota; class Ignavibacteria; order Ignavibacteriales; family Melioribacteraceae; genus Stygiobacter. The sequence goes on from MHAZ01000019.1 coordinate 259,523, forward strand.
TAAGCATCAAAGCGAACACAGACAGAAACTTTATAACGCTTATTTTGAAACTTCTCATTATCACCTCTTATTATTTAATAATCATTTTGTCAGAATCTAATATTGGAGCGGTTTACACCGCTCCAATTGAAAATTACTTCATTAAGTTCATTTTCATTGTGGAAACAAAGCTGCCAGCTTGTAATCTATAGATATAGATACCAGATGCTACTTTGCTACCAAAATCATTAGATCCATCCCAACGTACTGTATAGAATCCAGCTTCTTGAATACCATCTACTAATGTTCTAACTCTTTGACCTAACATATCATAAACTACCAAGTTTACTTTTGCATCTTGTGCAACCGAGAACTTAATAGTTGTTGTTGGGTTGAATGGGTTAGGATAGTTCTGGCTAAGAGCGAATTCTGTTGGTATTTCTCTTACCTTTGCTGTCAACGATGAAGAAATCTCATCATTCAGTTTAGCGTTTCCTAATATTGAAACTGCAGCTTCTTTATCTTTTAATGTAACTTCAACTGTTGCAAAGATACCATCGTTAATTGCAGTAGTACCGGCAGCAGCTATTCTTACTTTACCATTTTCTGTAGTTGTTGCAGATAACCAACCTTCCGGCAATCTTAAATTAACTTTACCAACTTCAATGTTAGCGTTATTTAAGTCTGCTTCAGCGTAGATAGATGTAACACCCTTTGTTCCGCTGATTGCGAATGGTAAGCTTACTACACCATTGTCAGATGACAAGCGTGAGAACTCAACTGAACCAGCTGTAGCTACAACCTTGCTTACACCTGTCCATGAGTTACCGTTAGCAATATACTTTAGAACGAATGAAGCATCCAATGCACCAACCATACCGTCACCGGTAGCTGTGTTTGCATCAGCGTAAATCATTTGTTCTGCTGTAAGAGGAGTTCCCAAACCAACTACATGTTCAAGAATCTTAATAGCATCATTAACATCAACAACTGAGTTTGTATTAGCATCGCCTCTATCATAACCGGCAAGAACTGTGAAGTTAGTTGTTGTTACTGTAGCACCACCACTAGCATCTGTAGCTGTAACAGTAATTACAAATGGACCAGCTGCTTTATCAGCGAATACTGGAGTGAAGGTGAATATTCCAATTGAACCTAATGCGTTAGAAATGCTAGCAGCACCTGTTGGAACTGGAGCGATTGCTACAGTGTAAGTGATTGCTTCACCATCTGCATCTGTTGCAGCATATGTAAAGTTGTAAGCAGCGCCATATTTACCGGAAGCAGTTGCAACTTGACCAGCTGTTGTGAATACTGGAGCTCTATTTACGTTTGTAACAGTCACGTTGAATGAATATTCAACATAAGATGTTGCATCGTTATTTTTTGCAGCACGTACTGTGAATGCATATGGAGTTACACTTCCTTGTGTAAAGTCAGGAGCGAAAGTGAAAGCACCGGTTGAAGCATTGATTGATGCATTAGCAGGAACTGTTCCTTGCAATGAATAAACCATTGTTGCAGGGCTAGCATCTTGATCTTGTGCAGCGAAAGCAAATGTATAAGTAGCATTTTCAGCAACTGTAACTGCAGCAGGAGCTGTTGCTGTAAATACCGGTTTCAATGATGGTAAACCAAGTGTGAATAATGCTTTCTGAGAAATTGCACTACCAACTGAACCAATGTTTCTAACTACTAATACTGTATCGCCAACGTTTGGAGTTGCCATTGCGTTGCTATAAGAATTAGCAGCACCTTCTAAGTACCATCCGTTAACAGCAACGTCACCGTCGAATCTACGGATAATTCTTAAATCGTTATGGTTTTCAAGTGGTTTTTGAAGATTTGTACCTTGTAATTCAACATCGAATTTCTGAGCAGCACCTAAGCTTGTTGTAGCTTCAAATGACCAGTAATAAGGAGCTTTACCGGCAATCCAAAGTTTCTTAGATGGATCAACAAATTTGAAACCACCATCAACTGGGAAGTTCTTTGTTCCAGTTGGTGTAGTGTCAAAATGACCAACGATAACTGTAGTTGGAGCTATTGTAGCGTTACCAGCTGTGAAAGTAATAGCTGCTGGACGGTATTTTGTAGCTGAACCAACCGGCCATTCCATACGACCTAAAGTATTAACAGGAACTGCAACACCAACTTTACCTTGAACGTGAGCTAAGTCTGTTGTGTTAGCAGGGTTTCTTACATATCCAAGAGCTGTAATAAAACCACCAGCAACTGTTGGATTTAATGTAATAACGAATGGATCTGTTAGTGTAAGCACACCACGTGTTAGTGTAAGAACACCAGCAGGGGCTGTAGCTTGCAATGTAACATTTCCACCAGTTACTGTTACTGTTTGATCTGTTGTTTTATTAAGTGTTAAGTTATTAATTGTTCTATTACCAGGTAATGTAACTGTCTGAGCAACTGCACCAGTAAAGTTTAAGTTAAGCCCAGCGTTTGTTAATGTACCGGTGAATGTCAAGTTGTTAGCTGTGTTAACAGTAGCAACAGCAGGAGCAACCGGAACTGTTAAGTTATTCAATGTAGCGTCACCAGTAAGATTAAGAACTGATGCTGCACCGAAGTTAGTTGTACCAGTAGCAGTTAATCCAGTTAATGTAAGTGTACCATTGTTAGTAATAGTACCGGCACCAGTAATTGCACCAGTAGAAGTAATACCAACAGCATTTACATAAGTACCAGTTACTGTCAATCCGCCTGTCCATGTTGTAGCAGCATTTGAGTTAACAGTAGAACCAGCCGGGATTGTTTGAGCTAATGTCCATGTTGTTGCTAAGTTAATATTAAGAATACTTGCCATTGATAATGTACCGGCAATTGTTCTTGAATAACCAGCAGCAGCACCAGCACCAGCAGCAATAGTAACTTGAGTAGTGTTACCAGCACCTGTTGTGTGTGCTAATAAACTAATGTTATTTACTGTAGTTGGAATTGAATATTCAATATCAGTTGTAATAACATCAGCTGCTAATGTTTGTTGATAAGCTAAGTTGATGTTTCCAGCAACGAAACCACCTAAAGTAGCATCACCGTTTGTATTTCTATCTAATTTAGAAGCGTTTAATCTTCTTGTAACTGTTTTGCCATCAGTTAATGTAACTGTTACAGCACCATCCCATTGTAATGTACCAACAGTTAAATCAACGTTTCCGCCGATTGTTTTGCTAGCACCAACTGTTACAATTTGAGCAGCGTTTGTATTCAATGTAACATCATCAGCCTGAGCTGCCGGCCAAGTTAATGTATTAGGAACTGAACTTGCACCTGAGAATAAATAATCTGTTGGCGAAACAAATGTTGGTACAATTTGTCCAGCAACGTTGCTGATATTACCAGCACCGGCTACTTGAACTGTTGCACCATCAGCGTTTCCAATTGTTAAGTAAGAAACACCAGCAGTTGTTTGTGTAAGTACAAAACCATTTAAGAATAATTCATCGTTAACTGTTACTACTCCGGTAGCGCCAATATTTAATGCGGCTGCAACCTGAAGTTTTGGATAAGCTACCGCAGGACCATGATTCCATGCACCAGCACTATTCCAAATTAAGTATCCAGTACCTGTATATGTACCAGCTGTTCTTGTGTAATTTCCACCAAGTTGAAGATTTGCACTTCCGATGTCAATTGCACCAGCATTATGAATCATTGCTGTACCAACTGTTAATGTACTGCCGGCAATACCGCCAGTTAAATTAACATCATCTGCTACAGTTAAGTTAGCTACAGCAGAAGCAGCAGGAGTAGAATATACTAAAGGAGCGGTTACTGCATCTAATAATAAGATACCAGTTCCACCACCGTTAGTAGCTAAGAAAGAAGAACCAGAACCAACTGTTACATTATTACCAGCAGTAAGTGTTCTGCCAGCGCCAATATCAAATTGAGCACCGTCTCCACCGCCTGTTGTAGCACTTAATGTTAAAGTACCATTGATTTGTAAGTTGCCAGTTGAACCTGTTAAGAATGTAAATGTTTGAGCAACGTTGTTATCTGTTGCATCTGCATATTCAAAGTTTGCACCAATAACTGCTGTACCAGGACCAGTAACTGTGAAGTTAGTTGCAGCAGTTACAAATTTCAATAAACCATTTGTAATTGTTCCGCCAACTGTCATACCTGGAGCTGTACCATTATGTGTTAAAGTGAAACCGCCAAGATTGATGTTACCACCAGCTTGAGCAATGTTTCCACTCATAACAGCATTAGATCCGAGTGTAAATGTTTGATCAACATCACCATCAGCAAAAGTTAAACCAGCAAAGTGTGGACCAGCACCAGAGAAAGTTACAGTAAGAGCTGAACCGGCATCTGCGCCAGCTTGGTAGCTGATATTTCCATCATAAGTCGTGAATGCGTCATCACCAGTATTTAAAGTATTATCTGCGCCAAATGCATCGCTAACAAGACCTGGTAATGTTAATGAATTGCCTAATGAACCATTGTTGATTTGGATAGATGGAACTGAACCGGTACCAGTGAAAGCTGTACCTGTTGGATTTGCTAATGCAACTTCAACACCACCGTTATCAACTAAATGTCCATTTAATATTGCTGTAGCGCCAGCAATTGTTAATAAGTTACCATTAGTATATAAATGTTGATTTGCGTCTACTGTTAAAGTACCATTAACTGTAGCAGCGCCACCCATTGTTACAATACCTTTACCGGCAACAGCGCCGTTAGTAGTAGAAACTGTCAAGTTCCATAAGTCGGCAGCAGCAGCAGGAATTTCAAGAGCTGTTGCTTTATCAGAACCGTAATAAGTTACACTTATTTTTGTACCAGCAGCTAAAATTGGAGCTGTTGTTACAAATGCACCTTCAGTTCTAAATACTGTTGGCCAATTTGGAGCTGTACCGTTGAATTGTGTATTTAATAAATTAACATCACCTTCAGCTAAATAGAAATCTGATGTGAATACTGAAGTACCGGCTGGGAAAGTAACGTCTGGAGTACCAGCAGTTTCATTATCAACACCGAAGTTTCCGAAAGTTGCGCCAGCTGTTGGAGCAATTGCGTTTACTGTTTGAGCAGCAGTTGTACCAGACATCATTACATAACCACCATTAGCAGTTGTGTAACCTGTTGTATTCTGGAAGTTACCATTACCACCGCCAACACCGTTTTTGCCAACATTCAATCTAACGCCATCTAACGAAACTGAGTTGATAACAACACCAGCATTAAATGTTACGTTATTAAGAACGTATAGGTTAGCTAAAGAACCAGTTGTAGGTAAGAATCTTACTATAGGAGCTGGAATGTTAGCGCCATTTGTTACTGAAAGTGGTCCACCATAAACTGGGTTAGCACCACCAATATATACTGATTGAAGTACGTTTGGAATAGGTTCAATAAAAGTCAAAGTTGTTGTTAAAGAAGTAAATGTAGGGTTAGTTAAAGCACCACCAATAGTTGTGCTAACACTACCAACGTTTACTGCTGTTCTACCGGAAAAGTCAATTGTACCAGCAGTCCAAGAAATTGGAGAAGAAACTGTCTGAGATACGTTAACATTTACAGCAGCACCAGCTAATATAGATAATGTACCACCGCTAACTGTCCAAGCACCAGACAAGTTAAAATTAGCAGTATGTGTTGCAGGAACTGTAATGTTACCAGCACTTATTACGATACCACCAACAGAGATAATACCGCCTGAAGCACCTGTAAAGCTAATTGTACCGGTACTTGTATTTTCTAAGCGACCAGTAACTGTTAATGTAGAGGCAGAAGCAAGATTAATATCAATAATGCTTGCACCTGAATTCATAATATAACCGCCAACTGTGTTAGCATGAAGAGCTGTAGCAGCAACTGTAGTAATATCAGCGCCAGCTGCAGTTCTTGAGTTTGATATATTTCCTGTAACATCTATTACGTTATCACCGAATGCAATGTCTCCACCTGCAGCGCCAGGACCTTGTGTAACTGAAGTACCGAAGAATGTACCGGCACCAGCCGCAAAGTTGATGTCGCCGTTTGTAGAACCATTAACAGATGAAGAAGTGTTTACAACAGCACCAGTTCTAACACCAAGAGTACCAACTGTACCAGTTGTTCTTGCTGCTGCAACTACGCTACCATTGCCTGTTCTAGGTACGTTTGTACCATTTACGAAATTTGAGCTAACATTAAAACCGCCAGCTGCAACTAAATTACCAGAAGTATTTGCAAATGTAACACCGCCATTGTTTGTGAAACCAACAGCACCACCAGCAGCACCACCATCAACTTCAGCAAAAGAGCTGCTAGAAGAGACGGAAACACCACCAGTTAAAGTTAATAATGTGTTTGTATTTGCAAAAGAAATTTCACCAGTGTTTGACCAAAGAGTATTAACACCAGCACCAGCATCCCAAGTAGCGCTGCCAGTGAAAGTAGAACCAACTGTAACTAAACCAGTAATTGTTGCAGGTTTGTCACCAAAACGAATAACGCCTCTATTAGAAGCAGCATTAACTGTCAAAGCAGTTAGAGCTAAAGAAGGATTATTTGTAACTGTTCCACCAACTGAAATAGTACCAGCGCCCGCAATTGGAGCTACTGAAACAAAACCAGCACCGCTTTGAGCGATTGCGCCTGTAACTGTTAAGTTGATACCAGCCGGGTTGTTTAATAATACATAACCAGCGCCAGTATTAGAAACAGAAGCTACAGTAGTAGGAGCAGCAGAAGTTTGGAATATTTCAACATTACCAGCACCTGAGTTATTTACTGCGCCAACTGTAGTAGCAGCATCACCGCTAATTTGTCCAGCACCAGTATTAGTTAAAGCGCCTAGTGTAACAGCGTTATCAGCTAGAACTGAACCGTTAACACTTGCTGAGATGTTTCCGATTGTTGTATTAGTTAATAAAGTTAATACAGCAAGACCGGCTGTTGATTTTGTAGCTGTAATGTTTGGTAAATTAAAGTTACCTGTAACACTTGCAGCACCAGTAAGTGTAAATGCTAATGTTCCACCAGTTACGTTTCCAGCAACTGTATGTGCATTTGCACCGTTTATAGATAATGTGTTAGCAGCACCAACAGCTAACGTTCCAGCTGTTGTCAAAATGCCGTTCATTGTTTTACTTTCATTCAATGTAAGAGCAGTAGCAGCGCCAACTGTGGTTAAATTACCAAAGTTAGTTGTATTAGCAGCAGCTGGTAATTCAAAACCAGATGTAATTGCTGCAGCGCCATTGTAAACGAAATTATGTGCACCAGCTGTAAAGTTGATTTGAGTATCAACTGTACCAGCCGTTCTAGTGATTGTAGCACCACTGAAAGTTAAATTAGAAGCACCAGTAACAGCACCAGCTGTTAATGTTAAATTTACAAACTGAAATGGACCGGTAAACGCCGTGTTTACTTGTACAATTAAATCAGCATTAACAAAAACTGGTGTTCCGCCAGTTGATGTAAATGTCAACGCCTTGTTAATTGTAATATTTCCTTCAGTATAGTTAATTCCAGTAGCAGCTACTGAAATCGTCGATGCCGGAGGAGCGGCAATAATAGCAGAAGCCACGGTCAGCTTTGGTTGAGCAGCTGAACCAGGGTTCGCATCATTACCAGTCTGGTTGTTCACATAAAACGTTTGAGCGCTGGCTATTCCAACGAAGAATAGTAACACAAAAAGCGTTTTAAATAGGTTTTTCAAATTCATTTTTTTCTCCCTATTGGTTGAAAAATTAATTAAGTATTACTTGTTTTGTTAATACACACATTACACACACAAACAAACTTTTGGGAAGGACCGCCCCTAAGTTGGTATTGGATATTGCATTAATGTCCTCCTGATTTGTTTTGAATATAGTTATTGGTTGAAAATTAACTTTCGAAACACACACTGTCCGTCGGTATTTAAAAGGTAAGTTGTTAAAAATCACGTACTTAAGCCAACTCTCTTTAATTTATGGTTTAATATAATAAGTGGGGTATATCTTGTCAAGGCTTTTTTATGTAGAAAAATGCAGAATTTCATCGTTTTTATGTGTTTTTGTCTGTTGTGTGTTAAAAGACTGTGTTTAAAATATAAATTAAGGATACATCAGTCAATTCTTTTTTAAAGAAACTTTTAAAATTTTAAACAATTTCTGTTCAGCAACACAATCTAGAATTGCATAGTTCTTTGTTCTGCCTTTGTTTAAAAAATACTTTTCTGCTCTCGCTTCTTAATATCAATCTTACATAATAAATCATCATTCAGTTTTTTATTTTTTGCTTTTTCTCAGACACTCTGTTACTCAATACCTTCACAGTCCCATCGTTCATAGCACAAACAACACTTGTAACCATTTTATTTCTGAATAATCCATTCTCAACAATTCCTGCACGCTGCTCTAATACAGATGCAAATTCATCAACATTTTCAATAGCATTTACTTTTGCATCTAATATAATGTTTCCTTCATCTGTTATTAATTGTTCTCCATTACCGGTTTCTCTAATAGTAACAATAGCTCCATGCGATTCTAAAAATTTCTTTTCAGCTTCTAAAGCAAATTGTAAAACTTCAATTGGAATTGCAAAATTCATTCCGAGTTTTGGAGAACGCTTAGATTCATCAACAACTACAAAAAATTTCTTACTGGCTTGTACAATAATCTTCTCACGCAATAATGCGCCGCCGCCCCCTTTTATAAGATTCAAATCATTGTCAACTTCATCAGCACCATCAATTGTTAGATCAATTGACTGAAGGATGACTGTTGAAGACAGACTGCTAACATATAGTTCATTCAATGTAGTCAAAGGAACACCTAACTCATTAGCCTTTTGTTCCGTTTGCTTTGAACTAGAAACACAAATGATATTTTTAAGCTCGCCGGTTTTTATTTTCTCTGCGATTTTCAACAGGGCAAAATGAAATGTAGAACCTGTACCAAGCCCTATAACCATTCCGCTTTTTATTTCTTCTACAGCTTTTTCAGCCGCAATTTTCTTTATATTATTAAAGTTCATTCAACTTCCTACGTAAAAATCGAGCCACAATTAATTATTTGAAAAACGAGAGAATTGTAAATACCATCTCAAAACAACCATGAATAATTTTCGTGGTACTACGATGCTCTTGTTAAACTTTATTCGAAATATAATTTATTTTCTTTAGTCACCTAAACAAAGATTTATCCATGGTTCATCTATCTGGAGTCAAGTATGCAGTATCAACATCCGCCAAAATGTCACTCGGCTCTAGTATGCTTTTACCAAGCCTATAAGCAGTCTCAGTATTTTTTATAAACCTATGAACATATATGTCATAATTGCATGGTCCAAACCCAAGTACTCTTACTTAACTCATGTTGTCATTAATTGTAAACAGGAGCCATTCTTTCTTATCTTTGCACCAAAGTTCGAGAAAACAATGCCGCTGAATTTATTCGAATACGAAAAAAGAAAGAGACGGTGGGTTGCGATCATTGGCTTTATTGTTTGTTTAATACTACTAAATATTATCCTCTATTTTATTACGAAAGTTTGAGATGAACAAAAATAATGTCTATATAGAAACTTACGGCTGCCAAATGAATTTTGCCGATACAGAGCTTGTTATGGGAATTCTTAAAAACAAAGGATTCGAAGTAGCTAAAGAAATTGGGGACGCAAATATCATTCTATTAAACACGTGCAGCATTCGGGATAACGCTGAACAAAAAATACATTCCCGGTTAGAACATCTAAGGGGAAATAAACGGAGAAACCCAAACGCTGTAATCGGAATACTTGGATGTATGGCTGAGCGTTTGCGTAAAGATTTAATTGAAGAGAAGAAAATTGTTGACTTAGTTGTAGGTCCAGATGAGTACCGCCGCCTGCCGGAATTTATTGATGCCGCATACGGCGGGGAAAAAGGAATCGGGGTTAAACTTTCCCGTACTGAAACTTACGATGATATAACTCCTTACCGCGAAGATGGGTTAAGCGCATGGATTTCCGTTATGCGCGGTTGCGACAAGTTTTGCACATTTTGCGTTGTTCCTTTTACACGCGGACGTGAAAGAAGCCGTGCACTAGAATCAATTGCTGCTGAAGTAGCTCAGCTTTCATCCCGTGGCTTTAAGGAAATTACTCTACTCGGGCAAAATGTTAATTCTTACAATGACAACGGAAAAGATTTTGCTGATCTATTAGCTGCTTGTGCAGTTGCCGCACCAACAATGCGAATTCGTTTTTCTACCTCTCACCCGCAAGATTTATCTGATAAACTTTTATATACAATTGCCGAGCACGATAATCTCTGCAATTATATTCACCTCCCGGTTCAGTCAGGCTCAAACGTAATTCTTGAAAAAATGAACCGCACTTACACAATTGAACATTATCATACTATAATAGATAAGGCGCGTAAAATTATTCCAGGCGTTTCTTTTTCTACAGATATTATTGCCGGTTTCCCAACCGAAACTGATGAAGACCACAAGATGACTCTTGAAGTGATGCGGAAAGTCCGCTACGACGGCGCTTATATGTTTAAATATTCTCCTCGAGAAGGGACTAAGGCTTACGACATGGGCGACGATGTTCCCGAAGAAGTTAAGAGCAAACGCTTGAATGAGATCATTGATTTACAACAGCAAATTTCTTGGGAAGTTAACCAAGCATTGATTGGTACTGAAGACACTATATTAATAGAAGGAACAAGTAAGAAATCGGAAGATTTTTTAGCCGGAAGAACAGACACAAACAAGATTTGTATTATTCCGCGCAAAGATGAAATTAAAATTGGCGATTACGTTAAGGTGAAAATTAACCGCGCAACATCAGCAACTTTGTTTGGAGATGTTGCATAGTCATCGGCTTTCAGAAACCTTATATGAAAAAACTAACCTACATATTTGCCTTAATTTTTCTTTTCGGTACTTACCTCATTGCACAAGAAGTTGATATTACCAATGCGCTAAAAAATCTTGAGATTGGTAAGATAGATGCTGCAGAGGCTGAACTACAAAAGTTGAAAGAAGATAATTCTTCAAATCCATCTGTAATCTTTTTAGATGCAATACTAACTAAACAAGCAGAAGAAGCAATTAAAAAATATTCAACTGTATTTGAGAAATATCCTAAGAGTAAATACGCCGATGTTTCCCTTTACCGCGTTTTTTCTTACTACTATTCGCTTGGATATTATAAGAAAGCGGAGAGTTATTTCAAGAGACTAAAGATTGATTACCCCGCTTCACCATACATTGCCGCTGCCGATAGAAAAATTCCAGACACTGAAGAGACAGTTATGCCATCAGTAAGCACAGCAAGCACAACCGACTCTACTAAAAACAATTCCGCAATTCAACCTCAAAAAGAAAAAGCTAAGTTTACAATTCAAGCCGGAGCATTTTTAAGTGTTGAAAACGCCAACCGCTTAAAAGAACAATTAACTAAAGATGGTTTTCCTTCAGAGATCATTAATAAAGTAGTTGGCGGAAGTTTACTCAAAGTTGTTACTACCGGACAGTTTATGAACGAAGCGGAAGCCAAATCATCTCTTTCACAAATTGAAGCGAAGTATAATCTAAAAGGAAGAGTCATTCCCTTTCCAGGCAAGCCATAAGAGCCGCAACCAGGTCAAAAATTCATACTCGTTAAAATTTCTTTCATTCTTTTCTTTATGCTATTTTTAAGCACAATTATTAACGGCTTATGCGTACCGAAGAATTTCAGAAAAAGTTTGGCATAATCGGCAGATCGAAAGAGATTCGCGACCTTGTTGATATTATAATGCAAGTCGCAAAGAGTGATATTTCCGTTCTCATCACCGGAGAAAGCGGCGTTGGAAAAGAAGTCTTCGCGCGTGCAATCCACCATTTCAGCTCCCGCTCTAATAACGAACTCGTTAATGTAAACTGCGGAGCCATTCCGGAAAGTTTGCTTGAAAGCGAACTCTTTGGTCACAGGAAAGGATCGTTCACCGGCGCAACCGATGACCGCAAAGGTTACTTTGAAATTGCCGATGGCGGGACACTTTTCTTAGATGAAATTGCCGAGATGGCTTTAACTACTCAAGTAAAACTTCTTCGCGTTCTTGAATCAAAAGAGTTTATGCGGATTGGCGGCGAGACGGTTACCAGAGTTGATGTAAGAATAATTGGCGCCACTAATAAAGATCTTCAGCGTGAAGTTGATATGAAAAGATTTCGTCATGATCTCTATTTCCGTTTAAAAGCTGTTTCAATAAATATTCCTCCGCTTAGAAACCGCAAGGGTGATATAATAGAATTAGCAAAAAATTTCTTGGAAAATTATACGCTATATAATAGAATGCCGAAGATGTCTATAACAAAAGAAGCCGAAGATGTATTGAATGAATACAACTGGCCCGGGAATGTTAGAGAACTTAAAAACGTAGTAGAGACCGCTGTTGCGCTTTCACGTACAAATGTTTTGGATGCAGACGCTTTTATTCCCTTGCTTACTATTCCATCTTATCAGGATGAAACACATAATTTGCCGGTACACATAAATAAGACTGCCGAGCAGCTTGACCGTGAAATGATTTACCGCGCTTTGATCGAAATAAAAAAAGATTTGATTGATCTAAAAAATTTAGCGGCGAAAACGCAAAGCGAAAACTCTGCGGGAAATCTTGGTAACTCTCCCAACGAAGTTGTTCCGTTGGTTCAGATTGAAAAACAAGCAATAATGAATGCGCTTATTTTCACCAAACACAATAAGAGAAGGTCAGCACAGCTTCTTGGAATAAGCGAAAGAACTCTCTACAGAAAAATTCAAGAGTATGGAATTGAATAAAAAGTACCTAAGTACCTTGGTGCCAAAGTGCCTGAGCTTAAAGAATAAATGTTATTTCACTTTAGTGATTTTAGTTGTTGCTGCAACACTTGAATCGTGCAGTTATTCATTCTCCGGCGCTTCGGTTCCTCCTCATCTAAAGACAATTTACATTACGGTTTTTCAAGATAGAAGCGGCTCCGGCGAGTTTAATCTTGGCGATAGAGTTACGCGCCAGCTAACACAAAAATTTATTGATGATAACACTCTGATGGTAAGCGATAGAACAAACGCAAACGCGGTTCTTGATGGCTCGATTTCCTCCTTAACAGACGCGCCTTCAACAATTAGCGGCGGAGAGAAAGTTTCTTCACGCAGAGTTACATTGAACGTTCAAATAATTTACAAAGACCTTGTAAAGAAACAAACTATCTTTGAGAGAAGCTTTTCAAATTACGGCGATTACACAGTTGGCGGAGAAATCACCAGTGCTCGCAAAGCTGCAATAGAAACCGCAATTGATAAAATCACAGAAGACATTTTGCTTGGCGTTGTATCCAACTGGTAAGAGTTCTTCCCGAAACTTTAGATGGGTTTCGGCTGGTTCACTATTAAATAAGGTAAAATCAATTTATGATATTTGATGAAATTGTCCTCTTCGCTTACATAATTTCTCTCAGTATTATTCTTGTCTTTGGCAGCCACGGTTTCATTATGATGTTTTATCATCACAAGTACAGAAAGAATATTCCTCGTCCCGGCGCTGATAAAGAAGAAGAAATTGTTACAATACAATTGCCGATGTACAATGAAATGTATGTTGTGGAAAGACTAATTGATTCCGTTTGCGAAATTGATTACCCGAAAGACAAACTTGAAATTCAAGTGCTGGATGATTCTACTGACGAAACTGTTGATGTAGTTGCCAAACTTGTAAAGGCAAAACAAGACCTCGGATTCGACATACAGCATGTTCGCAGAACAAACCGCGAAGGTTTCAAAGCCGGTGCATTGAAAGAAGGAATGAAATCTGCCAAGGGTAAATACATTGCAATCTTCGATGCTGATTTTATTCCAAGGAAAGATTTTTTACGCAATACGCTCCGCTATTTCACTACAGATAAAATCGGTTTAGTTCAAACCCGATGGGAACATTTGAATGAAGATTATTCAATACTCACAAAAATTCAAGCCTTGGCGCTTAACGGGCATTTTGTAATAGAGCAAACCGTTCGTAACAAATCCGGTTTCTTTATTCAGTTCAATGGAACCGGCGGAGTTTGGTTGAAAGAATGTATTGAAGATGCCGGGAACTGGAACGCCGATACGCTTACGGAAGATCTTGATTTAAGTTACCGCGCCCAGTTGCGTGGTTGGAAATTTGTTTACTTGCGTGACTTTACTACTCCGGCTGAATTACCGGCAGAAATGAACGCGCTTAAAGCACAGCAGTTCCGCTGGACAAAAGGTGCTATTGAAACAAGCAAAAAATTACTTCCGTTAGTTTGGAAAGGAAATATTCCGTTACGTGTAAAACTACAGGCTACGTTTAATCTAACCAACAACTTGGTTTTTCCTTTTACACTTCTTGCCGGAATTTTAAATGTTCCGTTAATCTTTATTAAGAACGCCGGACCATACTGGAACTTCTTCAACTTCATGGCAATTTTTATCGTGGCTTTTATCAGCACATTTTTGTTTTATCTCTTTGCTCAAAAAGATGTTCACCACGATTGGCGTAAAAAAATTGCGCTCTTCCCTCTTTTCATGGCTGGCAGTATGGGCTTCACCTTGAATAATACCCGCGCTGTTGTAGAAGGATTGATGAGCAGAAAAAGTGAATTTGTACGCACACCAAAGTTTAAGGTGGAAAAGAAATCCGATCAGCTTTCATCCGGGAAAAATATTTATCTGGCTAAAACCAAAATTCAGCCATCAACTTACATTGAGTTATTACTTGCCGCTTATTGTTTAATTGGGGTTGGGGCAGCTGTTTATTTTATGGAGATTGCCGCTATTCCATTTCAGTTGATGTTTTTCTTTGGATTTGCTACGGTTTCATTAATGTCGCTAAGGCAAGCTTATTTGAAACGAAAACAATTGGCAGAGTAAGTTCGTTGAAGAAAGATTTATCTGCGGAAAAAATAAAACTTATCTACGAGTTCAATCAAAACTCGCCGTTATTTGCTCGTGTAGCTGCTGCCGAAATTGAAAACGGAAATTACTTAGAAGCCATTAAAATTTTAGATGATGGAATTGATATCTATCCGAACTATCCAACCGGATTTTTAGTTTTATCTATTGCAAAAGCTTATGAAGGAAAAGAAGAAGAAGCTAAAATTGTAGCCAAAGTAGGCGCTGATTTAATTGGAGACGGCAAAACTCTTTCTGCTTACGAAAAGAAAATTGCTGAAATCATCCATGAAAGAAATTCCATTAACGAAGTATTAAGACCGTCTTTTGTTGAAGAGAAAAAAGAAGTTACAGTTTCGGAGGAAGACCTTGCGCTTGAAGACAAATTGGATCTTCTTGCAAAGAAGTTGAGCAAAGCCAAAATTATTCCTAAAGAAGATGTTGCTGAAAGTCCGGCAAGTGTTCCGGAGTTTACCGGCAAAAAGATTATCTCTGAAACGCTCGCGGAAATTCATATCAAACAAAAAAACTTTGCCGAAGCCATTATAATGTATGAAGAACTGTTGAGCCAAAAACCGGAAAAGGTAGAATATTACTTGCAGCGTATTTCCGATATTAGAACTATGATGCCTGATGAAACACAGCTTTAGTATACCACCTTCATTGCAAAATTCTCCTCTAAATTTTCATGAGTAATCCCGTCAAACTCCCAATAGAATTTTACAACCGGGAAGTTAAATCCGTAGCAAAATCTTTACTCGGTAAAATATTCGTTCGTAGAAATGATGATTTAGTTATGAGCGGAATAATTGTTGAAGTTGAAGCCTACAATGGCAAAGGTGATGAAGCTTCCCACTCCTTCAACGGCATGACTAAGCGCAACGAAATTATGTTTGGGAGAGCCGGGCACCTTTATGTTTACTTCACTTACGGAATGCATTTCTGCGCAAACGTTGTAACCGGCAAAGAAGGCTTCGGCGCCGCTGTTTTAATACGCGCTATTGAACCAATTGATGGAATTTCTACACTTGCGAAGAACAGGTTTTTCAAAGAAAATATTTCACATAAAGAATTGATAAATCTTTGTAACGGACCGGCAAAAATTTGCCAAGCGTTTAGTATAATTCGAGAACAAAATGGAATTAACCTAAGCGGTGATGAAATTTATATTCTCGATGCACCTGAAATTCCGACAAGTAAAATTGTTTCTACGCCAAGAATCGGGATTAAAAAATCTATAGATTTGCTCTGGCGCTATTACATAAAAGATAATCCATTCGTCTCAAAGAAATGAATTCATTGAAAAACATTTTAATTGTCCGCACAGATAGAATTGGCGATGTTGTTCTTTCACTTCCCCTTGCCGCCATTCTCAGGAAGCACTTTCCCGGTGTGCGCATTTCATTTCTTGTTAGAGATTACACCGCCCCTCTAATTAAGAACAACAAATTTGTTGATGAAGTGCTTATTCTCTCTGAGAAGAACGGCAAGCCGCAAATAGCTAAAAACGTTGCCGCTCTAAAGAACAAGTTCGATGCTTGCATAGCAGCATTCCCGACATATCCAATTGCGTTAATACTTTTTCTTGCCGGAATTA
Source organism: Stygiobacter sp. RIFOXYC2_FULL_38_25 (assembly GCA_001803165.1). GTDB lineage: Bacteria > Bacteroidota > Ignavibacteria > Ignavibacteriales > Melioribacteraceae > Stygiobacter. The sequence continues at coordinate 275,973 of MHAZ01000019.1, forward strand.
GAAACAGAATCGGAAGCGGCTACCGCTGGTATTCATTTCTCTTCAATAAAAAAGTTTTTGAACACAGAAAGTATGGCGAGCGGCACGAATTGGAATATAACGTGCGTCTTCTTCAGCAGCTTGGCATTAACGAAGAAGTAAATCCGAATAATGCTGAGTTTGGAATCCAGATTGATCAATCAACAAATGAAAAAGTAGAAAGAAAACTGAATTCCCTTGGCTGGAATGGCGAAAAGAAATTAATTGTTGTTCATCCGGGAAGCGGCGGAAGCGCAATTGATCTGCCGAAAGAAAAAATGAAACTGCTCGTTAAAAATATTTCTAACGAAACAGATTCTGTGCTTATTATCACCGGCAGTAAGACTGAAGAGGAACTTTGCAATTCATATGTTGTAAGCAAAAAAGTAATTAACACAGCAGGCATGTTCAACTTAGAAGAACTTATAGCATTGATTAGTAACGCAAACATATTGATTGCAAACTCAACCGGACCAATTCACATTGCAGCGGCACTGGGAAAGGATGTAATTGGCTTCTATCCGAAGTTTGCTGCGGTTTCTCCAAAACGTTGGGGACCATACTCAAGCAAAGCTAAAATCTTTCAGCCGATTATTTGTGATGGTGAATGTTCCCGGGATAAATGCCAAAAACTTAATTGTATGAACAGCATAGAAATTGATGAAGTTTTTTCTGTAGTAAAAGAAATTTTGAAGAGGAACTAATATGAACTCTAAACTCAAAATCTTGATCATGCACTTGCTCTTAATCTTAATCTCCTTTTCATCGGGATATTATGCCCAAAAGAAAGATGACTTCCGCAAGATTGAAAACAAATCCTTTAAGGTTGGCGAGAAACTCACTTTCGATGTTAACTATGGCTTTATTACTGCCGGTGTTGCGGAGTATAACATTCCGAAAGTGATGAAGCTTGCCGGGCGTGATGTTTACCAAATTACGTTTGGTGTTAATACTGTCTCCACTTTTGATGCTTTGTACAAAGTACGCGACCGCTACGAAACTTATGTTGATGTTGAAGGTTTATTCCCCTGGAGATTTGAACAGCATATCCGCGAAGGAAAATACTCACGGGATTTCTCCGCATTCTTCGATCAGAGGAAAGGAAAAGCAAGAACTTCGGAAGGTGCGTATGAAATTCCCAAGTATGTAAATGATATAGTTTCCGCATTCTACTTTGCCCGTACCATTGATTTTTCGAAAATGAAGAAAGGGGAAAGCGTACATCTCGAGAATTTCTACAAGGATAAGACTTATCCGCTTGATGTTGTTTACAAAGGAAAAGAAACTGTTAGTGTTAAAGCCGGAACTTTCGACTGCATAATTCTCGAACCGGAAATTAAAGAAGGTGGTTTGTTTAAAAGTGAAGGCAATGTTGTAATTTGGCTTTCGAATGACGTTTGTAGAATTCCGGTAAAAGTGAAAACTAAAATTATTATTGGCTCTATTGATGCCGAACTAACCGGTTACAGCGGACTTGCCGGTGAGTTGAAATCGAAAAGAAAATAGAAGCACTATATTTTTAGTTAATCACTTTCTTTTTGGATAAGTAAAAAGTCAGTCCGGCAGCAATTCCTATTCCCAAATAGAGGGGCTTTATAGTATTCAGTTTTCCTTCAAAGATTAAGATCATTGTAAATATTACTATGTAACTATTAGCGGCAATCAACACAAAATTTAGTAAGTGATTAAGATTTACTTTTGACATATGTCCTCCCTTTTAACTGTAAATCAAATTTAGCAACATCACAGCAACATTAAAGAATAGCAAGACAAGCAAATAGTAGAAACCAGGTATTGTTTTAATAGGCTTACCATTTCTTAAATGTTTCTGAATTCCAAAACCCAAAACCAACAATAAAATAATTGCCATCACATAGATGCTGTAAAGCGGTGTTATAAGTCTGGCAAAAAATTTCGACCAGAAAATTTCAATAGTGAATACAGCAAATAATAGAATTGTAATCAAAAGTTTTTTTCGATTGACGATATCCTCAACTTCAGATATATCCTTTTTCTTCCGAAATGCTGTCACTCCAAATAATACTCCAAGAATACCTGTAAGTACCAGAATTGTTATTTCATAAGTAATATTATTTCTGAAAACAGAATTTGCAACTGCACTTCCTAAAACTACCGGCAATATCCAGGACAAGTCTCTAAGGGTGTCGTCCTTTTTAAGATAGTTTGCAAATTTTGCTTCTGTGTTTCTTTCTTTTATAAACCTCCACCCCAAATAGAAAGTACGCGCTATTAAAAAGAGCAGGTAAATCCCAGCTGCTACTAAGATCCGAACTATAACTGCTTTCATTTTCGTTTTTCTTGTTAACTAATTATTCCGCTTAACAATACTGTGTAAACTCCTATAACAATCGAAATACCCAGAATAGATAACGTTCTAAAGAACCTTCTAAGCGTTAAGTTTTCAATCCGCTTGTTCATTAAATAGAAAAAAATAGGCACCCAGAACGGAGAGAGTACATCAAGAATAATTGCTATGCCGGCAAGCAACGGAAGCTTTTCTGAAAAATCTAAAAGCACTATACTGTTAATCATGCAAAGTGTAAAAGTTATTAAAACACCAAGCGCCGTGTAATGATCGAAGATTGCCCGGTAATTACTGAATTTTTTTTTGCGCATCAAAAAGAAGAGCACGGCTACAAAGGCAAAAAGAAAAGAGATTTCGAGAAGTAGTAGAATCATATATCCTCCCATCATGTTATAAACTCTATTTCAATTAAACAATTCTGGTTCAATTTGTCAAGAAATAATTTCTTCGAATTAGATACTTTTAGCAAGTCACTCCCCTTTTTTATAATTTAGAATTACTATGACTGAAGACTTTAACAACCAAACACCGACTCAAGAACCAAAGCCTCAACCATTTAGCACTATTCAGCCGGCTACGGCAGCTTTTATTGCTTTGATTGGTATTTTTATCACTTATCAGGTTGGCGGCGCAATTTTGACACTATTAATATTCGGCTTAGATTTTCAGAAAGCCGATGTAAACCAGATGCGCCTGCTAACAATGGGCGGACAAATTATGCTAATGCTTCTGCCTACGCTAATATTTGCACGTTTCGTTTATCCGCTCAACACCACTCAAATGCTTCGGGTCCGCTTTCCAAATCTTAAGGAAATTGGAATTTTCATTCTCGGTTTGATAATTCTAACCCCGCTGCTGCAATCTTACCTGTTCTTGCAGAATGTTCTTCTTGAAACGGTCTCGAATTACTCTCCTATCCTAAAAAAAGCAATGAACATGCTTGATGAACTTGATAAGATGATAGAGCAGACTTACGGCGAACTCTTAAAAGCAACTTCGCTGTTCGAAGCTTCCTTTGTAATTTTTGTAGTTGCCGTAATTCCGGCTGTCTGCGAAGAAGTTCTCTTCCGTGGCTTTGTTCAGAAAAGTTTTGAGCAGAAATTTAAACCTTACTTCAGCATTTTTATTACTTCACTTTTCTTTGGCTTATATCATTTTAATCCTTACGGATTAGTGGCTTTAATTGCACTTGGATTTTACTTCGGCTATGCCGCTTATGTCAGCAATTCTATTTTCATTCCGATGGTACTTCACTTTATAAATAATTTTCTTGCCGTTCTGGCTTTCATGGTTCTCGGCAGCGATGAACTGATGGGCACAAATGTTAAGCATGATGGTTCCGTAACAGCTCAAATTTTTGTCCTTCTAATATCTGCTCTTTTGTTTGCCGGATTTATCATTTACTTGAAGAGAAATTATTCTAAGTTTGCTACAGTAAAGGGAGACAACCCATGATCTGTCCAAATTGTGAAGCCGAATACGTTGAGGGAATAACTACTTGTTCCGATTGCGGAACCACATTAATCCCCAACGATCAATTTGTTAAGAAGCCGGACGAAGTAATTTCGCTTGAGGATTGGGTAGTGGTTCACTCAACTCAGGATATTATTGAAGCCGAGATGCTTAAATCAAATCTTAGCGGTGCAGGAATTAACGCTTTTATCTTTTCCAAAGAAGATAGGATGCGCTTAAACCTTTCCTACGTTGGCTCTGCACCTATAAAACTTTTTGTTAGAGTTGAGAACTATGATGATGCTATGCAGATTATAAACCAAATTAATAATGAAGAAATTAAGGATGACGAGGCTGATGGCAAAACAGATGAGTAATTTGGTTTCCCGCGTATTGGTTGCATTAGTAGGCATTCCTCTTATTGTTGCGCTCTGTTTAATCGGCAAAATACCATTTCTGATTTTTGTGTTGCTTATCGGCTTACTTGCCTTTAATGAATTCTCCGGAATGATGAAGAATAAAAATTCTTACACGAATAGAATTATCGGCTCACTTTCCGTACTTCTCATAATCCTAAATGAATATTCCAATTTTATTGAGTATCACATTTTCTTTGTCATGATAATTCTTGTTTTACTTTTAAGTGAACTATTTAGAGATAAATCTTCTGCGATTAATAATATTGGCTCAACACTACTGGGCATTTTCTACATCGGCTTTTTTGCTGCTTCTATTCTAAATGTGCGCGAGTTTTACAATGCATCGGCGTTCACTTATTCTCAAGGCGGATATTTAATTCTATCAATTCTTGTTTCAATTTGGCTTTGTGATTCCGCCGCGTACTTTATCGGCAGCGCATACGGTTTGCACAAACTTATGCCTCGTGTTAGCCCTAAAAAAAGCTGGGAAGGAGCCGTTGCCGGTTTTGTATTTGCTGTAATTGGAATGATTGCCGCAAAATCTCTTGTGCTTGAGTTTCTTACAACTGTACAAGCACTTGTTATTGGAATTATTGTTGGATTGTTCGGGCAGATTGGAGATTTGGTAGAAAGCTTAATCAAACGGGATGCAAACGTAAAAGATTCATCAGCCATCATTCCGGGTCACGGCGGAATTTTTGACCGCTTCGATTCACTTCTTTTCGCTTCACCAATAGTATATTTGTACCTACGATTGATAAGTTAATTTCACAATAATTCTTACTCTTGCTCATACCCGCTTCGACTCGCGTCTTCAGTGAGACGAGATCTTAATCTCAAATTAGGGAGATTAAGATTACGAGTACGATCAAGATAATAATACATTCAAGTAAATAATTTAGAAAGTACAATCTCGTTTATGGGCAAAGAAAAAATTTCTGTAATAACACTCGGCTGTTCTAAAAACACAGTGGATTCCGAACGTTTGATGAGCCAGCTAAAGCTAAACCAATTCGATTTGGTTGACGACGCAAACTCCGCCGATTCAATAGTAATTAACACGTGTGGTTTTATAGATGCTGCAAAGGAAGAATCCATTAATACTATTCTTTCTGCAATTGAGTTGAAGAAAAAAGGCAAGATTAAAAAAGTTGTAGTTGCCGGATGTTTATCGGAGCGCTACGTTGAAGACCTACGCAAAGAAATCCCGGAAGTGGATGCTTACTTTGGCACCGAAGCTTACGAAGCAATAGTAGATGAATTCGGCGGCGATCTGAAATATGAATTGCTCGGCGAGCGTGTTATTACAACTCCAAAACATTTTGCTTATCTAAAAATTTCGGAAGGATGCGACAATCCTTGTTCTTTCTGCGCTATTCCGCTAATGCGTGGTAAACATAAAACCAAGCCGGTAGAAGAATTGCTTGCGGAGGCAGAATCGCTTGCAAAGCAAGGAGTAAAAGAATTAATCATAATCGGGCAAGATACTTCCGATTACGGAATTGAGTTATACGGCAAGAGAAACTCTGCCGAACTTCTTCGCAAACTTTCTGAAATAAATGGAATTGAATGGATAAGACTTCTTTACGTTTATCCATCTCACGTTCCGGATGATTTGATAAATGAAATCGCGAACAATCCAAAAATTTGCAAGTACATTGATATTCCGCTCCAGCACATTTCTGATAACGTTCTCAAATCAATGCGGCGCGGTATTACAAAGAGAAGAACCATTGAATTAATAAATGAACTTAAGACTCGCATTCCAAATTTAACTTTGCGCACAACATTTATTGTAGGCTATCCAAACGAAACAGAAACAGAATTCCATGAGCTTTGCGATTTTATTCGAGAAGTCAAATTCGACCGGGTTGGTGTTTTCAATTACTCCATAGAAGAAAACACGCCAAGCTTCATTTTAGGCGATCCGCTTACTTCCGAGGAGAAAGAAGAACGCAAAGCAATTATAATGGAAATTCAAAAAGACATCTCCGAAGAAAAGAACCGTGCATTGGTAGGTAAACAACTTCGTGTAATAGTTGATAGAACCGAAGGAGATTATTTTGTTGGAAGAACCGAGCGGGATGCGCCTGAAGTTGATGGCGAAGTCTTGATCAAAGCCGAAAATGAGCATGTAAAAATTGGTGAGTTTTATAGCGTTGAAATTTATGATAGTAATGAGTATGATTTATTCGGGAAAATCATTCCCTTTAAAGGAGTTTAAAAATGAAAAAAATTCTTGCGCTGATCCTAATTATAAATGGTCTCTGTTTTTCACAAGTAGAATATTCCGGGAATAAAAATTCCACAGGCAACCCGCCTATGTTTTATTACGATGTTGCGCAGGTAAAGAGCAGCAGTGCCGGCAGAACACGCCTGGAAGTTTATGTGCAAGTTCCCTACTCAAGTTTATCATTTATTAAAAAGGATGCAGGCTTTAATGCAAGCTATAATGTTACAATTTCTTTGATGGATGAAAAGAAAGAAAACATTCTAAACGAAAAAACTTGGAAAGAGAAACTCTCTTCGGCTGATTTTAACCAAACACTGAGCAACAAGAATTTTAGTCTCAGTAATAAGTACTGGGATTTGCTGCCCGGCAGTTACGTTCTTAAAACAATTTTGGAAGATGGCGATTCACGAAGAACTTCTTCACGGGAAATGCCTCTTAAAATTAGAACTATTACCGACTCAATTGATATAAGCGATGTACTGCTTGTTTCCGAAACAATAAAAGACTCGACCGGAGAAAAGATAATTCTTAACGTATCCAAAACAGTAACCAACAAAGATCATTCGCTTTCGTTTTATTACAATGTTTATGCCGATAAAGACAGAGATGTTTACATAGAATACTATTTGAACGATCCGCAATTGAGTACTTCTACAAAGCAACTCGACCCCAAAAAGTTGAAAGCTGGAACCAACTCCATCAATTTTACAATTAACAAAGCAAATTTTTCTATCGGAAGCTATGTGCTCAAAATTATGCTTAAGGATATGGATTGGAAGGAAATCAAAACTATTGAAAAGAATTTTCAAGCTAAGATTTACGGCGTTCCTAATTCGATTTTGGATTTAGACAAAGCGGTAGAACAAATGGTATATATAGCATCTCCTAGTGAAAAAGATTTTATTGAAGACGCAAAAAGTTTTGAAGAAAAGATGAACCGGTTTCTCGCTTTTTGGGAAAAGAAAAAACCAAATCAAAAAGTTGAAGAGAATCCGATTATGTATGAATACTATAGAAGAGTTGAATACGCCAACAAAACATTCAAAGGATTTGGCGAAGGCTGGCATTCCGATATGGGAATGATTTACATTACTTTTGGTCCACCAAGCAATGTTGAACGCCACCCGCTCGATTCCGATGCGAAGCCTTACGAGATTTGGGATTATTATGAAATAAACCGCAGCTTTACTTTTGTTGATGAAACCGGCTTTGGAAATTACCGGCTGATTAATCCCGATTTTTCCCGCTGGCCAGGATACAGACAGTAATTGAACGAACCGGCTTCGACTTACTGAACGCAAGAGAAGCGAGACGAAGAGTGAAGAGTCCCCGCTTTGACTTGCTGCAATGCGAGGTATGTAGAACGTAGATTGAAAGGGAAGGAAAAGACAAAAGTAATTTTCAAATATTCATCAGTTTTTAATCATAATAAATCAGTTAAATCTGCGTTCAGTCTTTCGATTATGTAATTACTTTTGTCGCCGTTACACATAAATTTAAAACAGATACAACATAATTATAACTTATGATTCTTACCGTAACACTAAACCCACTTTTAGAAAGAAGATTAATTTTCAATTCCATTTCACTAGGCGAAACTAACAGAAGCAGCGAAGAATATTTTTCTGCCGGTGGAAAAGGAATAAATGTTTCCCGACAGTTAAACCAATTGGGATTGCAGAACCAAGCTTTTACTTTTCTCGGCGGCAGCAATGGTAAACTACTTCGCCACTGTTTTACAGAAGACAAAATTGATTTCAGTGTTGTATCAACCAAATCGGAAACGCGCATTGCAGATTTGGTAATTGAAAAAGATAGCAAGCGGGTTACCAGTTTCTTCGGCAGCAATAGCATAATTACCAAAGAAGAAGCGGAAGATTTCAAATCCAAACTTGGCAAGATGATTCAAAATTGTTCGGTTGTAGTTTTTTCCGGGAGTTCACCTTGCGAAGCCACGGACGATATTTTTGCTTACGGAATAAATTTAGCACACGAGCATGATAAGACTTCTGTCCTTGATACTTACGGTTCACACCTGCAAAAATGCTTGGATGCCGCGCCGACTGTTGTTCATAATAATGTGACTGAAGTTGAGAAATCGCTTGGGATTGAGCTGCAAAGTGAAGAACAAAGGCTTGCTTACCTAAGTGAGCTATACAAAAAAGGAATCCGGCTTTGCTTTTTAACCGATGACGCCAATCCTACATACGCTTCAAAGTTTGATTACAAATACAAAGCTGAATCCCCTAAAGTAGAAACATTTGACTCTACCGGAAGCGGTGATGCATTTACTGCCGGAATAGTTTATGGAATTGAAAACTCAATTGTATTTGAAGAAACACTCAAAATTGCATCTGCACTTGGAATTGCTAACGCAACAGTTCTTGAGACATGCAATGTAAACCATGAGCAATACACTAAATATCTTGATGAAGTGAACATTTCCACTATCGGCAAAAAGATGAAGCTGATTGATGACTCGCCAACTACAAACTAATTTAACTCTGATTAAGAGCTTTTATAATTTAATTGCTAATTTCCAGATGCTTAAGATGTGGATTGCAACTTTATGAAGAAGGTTGAAGATAAAATACTTCTACCGAGTTTTTTTAAAACCCTTCCCTTTGGGAAGGGCTGGGATGGGCTTTTAATCCGCGCAGATCATAATAATCCGCGTCATCTGCGTTCTATGTTATTGTTTCTACTTTTCCTCTCCAGCATTTCTTTTTCTCAGCAGCTGGCTAAATTTGAAATTAACGGCGCAAAACATTTTTCTGTGGGTGATTACAGAAACTGGATCGGATTCAACGAAAACCTCAGTATCAAATCATTTTCAGCAGATTCAATCAAGGCGAAAATTTATGATGCGCTTTCAGCCGAGGGATTCTACCATAGTGAAGTAAAGCAAATTTCTTTCAGCACAATTGATTCAACTTCAGCAGCTTTAACAATTGATATTGACGAAGGTGGTCCCACAACAATTAGAAATGTAACTATAAAAGAAAAACTTTCCGATTCTACATTTGTTCTGCAAACCGTTAAAAATCTCAATGGAGAAATTTTCTCTTCGGCAATTCTGGAAAAATCGCTCGATCAAATTCTAACAAATTACGAGAACACCGGCTTCCCTTTCGCAAGAATCAAAATAGATGCGGTTTCATTCGAAGAAGATTCTACAGCCAAAGAATACATTGCCGATTTGATTCTGTCAATTAACGAAGGGGAAAGGAGCCGCATTGACAAAGTTCAGATTGAAGGCAATAGCAAAACCAAAGACTATGTTGTAACCCGTGCGGCAAGGATAAACAGCGGCGATGTTTATACACAAAAAATAATTGATGACATTCCCAACCGCTTAAACCGTCTCCGCTTTTTTGAGTCTGTTGAAACACCAAGTTTCTATTTAACTGCAAGCAATTCAGGTGTCTTAAAAATTTCTCTAAAGGAAAAAGAAACCAATAGCTTTGACGGAATTGCCGGTTACGTTCCCGGCAGCGGCACAAATGAGAATGGATATTTCACCGGTTTCATAAATATTAACTTGCGCAATCTGTTTGGGACCGGGCGCGCGGCGCTTATAAAGTGGCAGCAGGAAAACCGAAATTCTCAAGAACTTGAGCTGCGCTATCTTGAACCCTGGCTTTTTAATTTCCCCTTCAATGTTGAGATAAGTTTATTCCAACGCAAGCAAGATTCAACATACGTGCAGCGCAATATTGAAGCTCATCTCGAATATCTGGCGAATGAAGATTTTTCCGCAGCGCTGATTCTTAATTCTCAATCAACAATACCAACGGAAAGAAACAACGGTACATTTTTGGTTTTCAATTCAAGCTCTCTTACAACAGGTTTTAGTTTGAAGGCTGATACCCGTGACGATTATTACGCACCGGCAAAAGGTTTATTGTTCACAACTTCTTACAAGTTCACCAAGAAAAGCATTAACGGTCCGCAAAGTTTAATTACCGGTATTACCCAAACCAAATATAATCATCAGAGGCTTGAGTTTGATTTCTCGTTTTTTCAAAGACTTTTCGAGCGGCAGATACTTTCGCTTGCATTTCACGGAAGAGAATTGCGGGGCTCGAGTTTAGAATTAAGCGATCTATATTTTCTCGGCGGAACAAATTCTCTGCGAGGCTACCGGGAAAAACAATTTCAAGGCAATAGAATTTTGTGGTCTAATCTGGAATACCGCTACTTAATTTCGGGCAGAACATACGCGTTTGCTTTTTTTGATTCCGGGTACTTCTTGCGTAATGAAGATGAACAATTAAAAATTCCGCAAAACTCGGCTTACAAAACCGGTTACGGCTTTGGACTAAACATAGAAACCGGATTGGGTATGCTCGGTGTAAGCTTCGCGTTAGGAAATGGAGATTCATTTACGGATGGCAAAATTCATTTCGGAATAATTAACGAATTTTAATGGTACCTAAAAAAGGTATTGTTCACGCGAAGACAATACAATACTTTTCAATCCGAAATTGAACTGAATAATATTTTTAAATTAACGGCGGGGGATATGTCCTCAAAAGCAAGAGTTATAGCAATTACGATTTCTCTCTGTATATTTTTTATAAGTTGCGAAAGGTCAGTTTTTACAGGATATGAAGAACCAAAACCGGAAAACAATAAGATTCAGATTACTTCTAATCCTTCTAATGCAAAAATTTACCTTAATGGTAAAAATACCGGATTTACTACACCCTCACTATTAACTTGGATAGAATCAGGAAAAGATACAATAGGTCTCAAACTTTTTTTATACAGAGATACAACTTTCATTACCGATATTAAAGGTGCAGCAGAACAAAAGCGGTTTATAGACTTTAAAGCCAATCCGGGCAACTATGGTAATATTTCATGCGTATCTTCCCCGCTTGGAGCGTCTATTCTTCTAAATAAATCAAAAACTTACAGAACAACTCCTCATACCTTTTCAAAACTAGAGCCCGGGATACATTCAATTACTATTACAAAAGCGGAACATCGTGAGGACAGTACAAATGTGACACTTGCAGCAAGTACAACTACACAGGTTAACATCATTTTGGAAGACACAACCAAGTGGGTAAGTTACAATCCTAAGAACTCACAGGTGCAATCTGAATTAGTTTATTCTATAACTACAGACATGAACAATAGAATATGGTTTGGATCGTTAGACGGTCTCAGCAAATTTGATGGAAAGAGATGGACTACCTATACTAAAAGTAATTCGGCGCTTAGGGCAAATGTTATCAACACATTGCTTGTTGATAAACAAAACCGAATATGGATTGGAACTACAAGAGGTATTTATGTAATCATAAATGGAACTCTAATAGACTATTCCCTTAACCTGCCGGATCAAACTGTAGTTGGAATTACAGAAAGTATAGATGGTACAATTTGGACAGCAATTGCGGGTGGAGTTTGTAAGTTGTCTAACTCAAAATGGGAATTGCTTAAAATTTCTAATTCCGGGTTGCACGATAATTTTCCAACATGTATCGCATCTGATGATAATAACAGAGTCTGGATTGGTTCACGAAGTTTTGGGATTGCAATTTTAGACGGAAGCAAATGGAGTTATATCCCAACATCATCAATGAATGTAAAGGATATTTCTCCTGGTGTTGCGTCGATCTGTTTTTCAAAGGAAGGAACTATTTGGATAAGTACTAACAGCCCATCTGGTGATGTAGGAAAGGTATATTTCTTTAAGAATAATTCTTGGAGTCATTATTCTCAAACTGAATTAAATAATAATGTCATTCGGCAAATTAAAACATGGAATGATAATGTTGGTTTCGCTACTAGATTTGGACTAGGCATTCTTTCTCCTTCAAATGAGTTCAAATACTTTAAAAAAGGAAACACTAAGCTTTGGGAACTAAATGTATATCAAACGACTTTTGATAACGATGGAAATATTTGGATTGCGACTTCTATATGCGGTGCTGCAAAACTTAAAAAAGGATTTTAATTAATTCTAAAACGGTCAGTAACAACCGTAATTTTATTTACCCCTTTTAGATATCCTTCCAATATTTATTTTTATCTACGAATCATTTAAGCATCTTTATTTAAATCCCCGTTGGGAAATTTTAGCCTGAAAGTTGTTCCTGAACCTTTAGCTGAGGTAACCTGAAGAGTGATCCTATTCATTTCACATAATTTTTTTACAAGTGCTAAACCAAGTCCGTTCCCGTCATAACTTCTCGAATTACCCTGTTCTTCTTGAGAAAATAGATTAAACATTTTGGGCATATATTCTTCCGCAATTCCAATACCTGTGTCTTCAACCGAAACTACTAAACTGTTCATATGATTATTTTCTACCAGCACAGTTACTTTTCCCTTTTCAGTGAATTTAATTGCATTCTCAATAAGATGGGAAAAGACATGCATTATTGAACCGGGGTCAACATTCGAAATTGGGAAATTACTTTTGTTAATCACACTAAATTCCAAATTCTTGTTGCAAGCATCCGTATTGTATTTGGAATTAAGCGGAACAAGAATGTCTTTGTAAATGTCTGTTTTCTGCGGCTTATTTTCGTAGGAACCCGTTTGTATTTCAGACATAAGTAATATTAGTTCTACCGTTCTAATTATTCTTGCACCGGACTCGCGAACCGCTGTAAAATACTTATCAATATCTTCGGTAAGATTCTCACCTTCTTGTAGTTCATCTCGGATAAAATCTGAGAAATTCAAAAGTCCGTTGAGTGGAGTTCTAATTTCATGAGACATTTGATTGAGAAATTCCGACTTTAGCCTATCTGCAACTTCTGCTTTATCTTTAGCTTCGATTAAATCGTTAACCATTTTTTTTCTTTGCGTAATATCACGGATAATTCCGGTTGCATATAAAGTTTCATCTAATATTACGCTCGAAATAGAAAGTTCCGCTGGAAATTCCGTTCCATCTTTTCTCAAAGCGTAGGCTTCTATTGTTGTTCCCGAGTTCACCTCGGAATCATAGTTTAAAAATTCCACCAGTCTTTGCCTTGCTATTTCTCTTTCTTTCTCCGGCACAATTAACGAAAAAACATCTTTGCCGATTACATCACCTTTTCTAAATCCAAATATTCTTGTGGCAGATGAATTCCATACAATTATTTTTCCGTTTACATCAACTACCAATATGGCATCTGTTGCTGTTTGAGTTAATGACGATATAAGTTTTTCAGATTTTCTTACTTCCTTCTCAAGCAGTTGTTTGTTTTTCCATTCAAGTACGAGCTGGTTGAAATTACTTATCAAGTCTCTAATCTCATCTTGTGTGGTTATCTCAAGTTTATAATCGAGATTTCCGCTTCTTATAATTTGAGTTCCTTTAATTAGCTGCTTAATAGGCTTAAGGAACCGGCGCGTAGTTAAGTAACCAATCAGCATAGAGATGATTGCAACAATGAGCACTACAACTAAAAGAGTAGTCTTCAATTTGTTAATTGAAAGCATCACCATTTCAGCAGCCACATCTTCAACTATAAAATATTTATCAGTTACGGCTTTACTACCGGAAAATATCGGCGAGTACTGAATTATTCTATCCTGGTGATACAAAGTTGTGTTTTTCTTCTCCTTCAGAATTTTTTCGGCAAGATCAGTTGAATAATCGTGGAATATATTTTCATCAAATCTATTAGTAAATAACATTTTCCAATCATTCTTTCTCTCCGAATGAAAAATATAGAAGCCTTCGCCGTTTACTATAAATATTTTTTTGGATGAAACGTTATGCAGCGGAACCAGAAGTTCAAACAGTTTTTCTGCTCGGATATTAACCGTAACAATAGCCGATACTTTGGCGTTTTGATTGTGAATGGGTAAAATAAAATCTATTACCGGGATGAAAAACTTATCTTGCTTAAAACTGATCTCTGACGGCGATAAATATATTTCACCCGGATTCATTTCGCTTACTACATGTGCATAATAATTTTTGGGGGTTTTGGATAATTCTTCCTTAGGAATTATCGAAGCGCTGTCGCCAACATTAATAACCGAGAGTATCTCTTTCCCTCTTTTGTTTAACAGCGATCCCTTTAAGTAAAACTGATTCCCGGAAATTATATTTAGAAATTCTTTCTCAACATTCTCGCGTAAATCAGGTTCTATGCCCTTTCCGGTTTCCAGATTTCTCAGCACTTTATTCAATTCTGTTGACTTCATTACCAGCAATATTTCACTTTCTATTCTGGTAAGGAATAATGTGGTTCTTTCCCTCAGCCCCTTAATATCACTTTCCATATCGCGTAAGTTTTCTTCACGCTTAAACTCTATTTGCTGATTGACAGTTATGATGCTGACCAGAATGATGGGCAATGTTGAAAGCAGAATAAATATAAGTGTTAATTTTTCTTGAATACCAAGAGTTGGAATTATTTTCTTTAACAACTGATTCATTGTATTGATCAACTAATCATCTATCGAAATGTTTTTAGTAACAGTATTGTGTTCAGGTATTAAAATATCCTGCGATTTAATTTTTGTTTCCTCATGCCAAAAGCTTAGACGGTATTTGCCGGGCGGAAGATTATTTATAACATATTCGCCCGATTCATCAGTTAACGCAAAGTAAGGTGTTTCAAGCACAAAAATGTATGCAGACATATCATGATGAATATAGCAAAGCACGGGAATTAAGCCGGGTTTATCGCAAACTATTGATTTTTCAATTCCGGGCTTATATGTACCAAAATCAAATTTCTTTACGTCTCCGGTCGAAAACACACTATGGCGCGTTTGATCGCTATTGGGGAAAATCACTTTTGTTCCCAACAACACAGGAAGTACATGAGGGACAAAGTTCAAATTCTTTTGATCCAGAACAGCAGGCTCTTTGGGCGGTGCATAACTGCCTTTGTTTACCGGCTCCAGATAAACTACAACATTGCTTAGTCCTTCTTCATTAACCTTTATTTTGCCTTTCAAATTTCCGGCATAGCAAAAATTTGTTGTTAATAAGAAAAATAAAAGAATGTATATGGTATAACCCTTCATAAAAATAGTCCGTTTAATAATTTGTAAATGGTTGCCTTGAACAAGACATTAAATTCCTAGAAAGCAAATAATGCATTTATCATAACTAATTGAAATGGGTTCTCATTGTTTGCACGAATAACAGTATTGTTAAAATTTTTATCTTGAAATATTTTTATCACACCTTCGATTGAGAAACGTATGTTCGCTCGGTATAAAATTGTTACATGCGGTATAATATTGACGTACTTATCTTTATCGTTGTTACTCTTCCACGAATATGCTCTTTCAACACGTAGCACGCCAATTAGCCAAGGATAAAAACTATAATCGGCTTCTGCGAAAAGAGCATTACTTTCCAAAGATTTCAAATCATTATCCGGATTATCATCTTTTCCTAAAATGATTCCGCCATACATATCAAGATTTGAAATCTGCATCTGAACATCAAAGCCATATCTGCTAAAATTATTATTGTAAGTATTTCCGTTAGTTAATTGAATTTTATCTCTGCTTCCTAAATATGTAAAAGCTCCAACCGAAATAGAATTGTACCAGTCTTTGATATCCTGTGATTGATATGAAGTGTCTCTGCCGTCTAAACCGTCATCACCTAGTTGATAAGCGAGACGCAAATAAACATCTTTGCGGTCGCTGGGATCTGCTATTGTTTTGCTTTCTCCGTTAACAATTCCACCGGCATAATACAGATGATGATTTAATATTCCGTTTACTTCAATACCCGATTGCGGGTCTCTCGGCTTCCATGTGTTGGTAGCATCATAATCTATTGCCAATGGGTATCCCATAGTCAATCTTTGCGTGCTTGTATAGCCGTCTGTAATTCCAGGTTCAAATCTCCCCACTCTTATGTTCAGAAGACTTTTTTCTCCCACCACATTATTAAATTGAACAAAAAATCTTTGTAGTCCCCTAGCATTTTCACCCAATAAGTAAGCCGCCCATTCACCAAAAAAGGAAACGTCTTCTCCAAACGCTCCTCCAAAAACAATATTCAATAAAAACGGCATAGCAAATTCTACTCTATTCCCCTTGTTTGCTTTTTGCAGATCATAACTGACACGCATATTTGTAACCGCAGCAATAGGAACTGATTCCGGTATTGATCCGGGCCAAATTGCATCGGGCCAAAGGTCTTTCCAAGCTTCTGATCCTAACGCTATAGGTTTCTCTTTAACCAGATGAGCATCATTTAACGGCATAACATAGCCGTTCCTTCTAAAAGCTTCACCAAATAAATTTCTTTTAGAAAAGGCTACATGGCATGTTGTACAGCTTGTTTTATATTTTCTTGCGAAAGCCGGTATTGCAGAAATTGTTGTCTGGAATAAGATTATGTTAAGAAAAACAACACTTAACAAAAGCGCCTTAGAAAAACCCGATGTACTAAACATATTTTTCCCCTTACTTTATGATTATGAAAAGAGGAACTAGACAAATTTAATTTCAAGGTAGCTAAAAAACGTTACTTTTACAATTGCGAGCTAAAACAGCTAATTGGGAATTACCTAGAAATAAATTGGAGAAACAACAAAACTGTCCTGTTGGCAATACGTAAAGTTATTGCAAGAGAATGCGGATTTAGAAGCACAGGGTCTTATTGATACAGGTACAAAGCTTGAGAAGAAGGGAGTACCGGTTCACCGGTAAGCTAATTCAAACTTCACCACACCCCCTCTTCGTAGTTTTATAAGAGGGGCATAATTTTGCAAGCGAATTAAAAAACACAACTTCTGTTGCTTGTTAAGAATTTACGGTAGCGCACTTGAATGGGGTTCAAGGGGGTCGCGGGTTCAAATCCCGCAGTTATTTTATTTCCCTATTATCAGAAAGTTCAATATCGGCTTTTACAGCTTCGGTAACGTTTATAAGTGGTATTATAAATTCATTATATGGGGTATTTTCTGTTTTAGCATGTAAAATGCCACGCGCTGTACCCACAGAAAGCATTAAAAGATGGGAAACAAAACCTTTGGGAAGTAAGGCAGATTTAGTTTCTTTGTTGCTAATTTTATCCCAATAACCTTCTTCGATAGTAAAATGGCAGCCGCTTTCTAATAATAAGAAAGGCATTTTATCTGTTAAATAGCTAAAGTTTGTAAAGACACCAATTCTTTTTTCTTCAAAACTGAGCCCAAACTTAAAGCTAGAATTAAAAACAATTTTCTGATCTTCTGTAGGTATATCTAAAGCAGCAAATTGTTCTGTAGTAACCTTAATAAGGTTAAATTTTATTTCCTTACTGTCGCTCATTATGCCGCACGAAGAGTTAGTGATTGTTCTGACTTATACTTACAAAATATCTTACCACTTGGTCCTTTTGCTGAAACCGTAAAAGGCTTAACGCTGATAGAAGCATTAAAATTGGTAGTTATTTCTATAGCAGCGTAAAATGAAGCATGTACTTCTTGAGTAACCGGTTTTTTAGCTACCTCAATTTTAATGTCATCAACTGCCTCTGCTGAAAGAAGAGCCCCATATAAATTTGGATTGGAAAGCACAGGCTGGTTGAAAGAAATACCAAGAGCTTTTTCCAACTTATCAATTGTATCCAGAGTAAGGTTTTCTTTACCCTTAACAATTTTATTGATATGCTGCGGTGAAGTATTCAACATTACAGCAAGATCGGTTTGCTTAAGACCTTTTTGTTTAAGAGTAACAAGAATTTTAGCAGCAATACGAGCCGATTTAATAAGCCAGTCTTCGTTCTTAACATACAATTCTGCTTCATGTAACCAAGGAGAAACTTCTTTAGATGCTGATTCTCTTAATCTTTTTGCAGTCTCTTTCATAAACTCTTTCTTTGATTTCGTAATTATTTTAGTGCGTCTTGATCTAAAAACTTATTAGTCTTTAGGTAATCTAAACCATTTGTAATTTTGATAAGTTCATTATTTGTGTGTTCTCTATCTTGCATTTTGCGAGTAAGCTTAATGGTGCCGCCGGTAACAACAAAATGATCATCCGGAACATTGATAGCGTAAACTCTAAGCCAGCCTTTTTTAAATTTAGCTTTGCAGCGTTCCAAGCCTTGGTCTGAACTTCTTGTTTCATTATCGAATGGAAGAAAGATATTGTTGAGATATTTAGGATTTTTTTCATTGCTTTTAAATACATCAAGTATATTTTTTCTAAGCATATGAGAATCTTCGATAGTTATATTAATAGCATCTTCAATTGAAATATTACCACCGTACCAACTTTTTAAGTCGGCTTCGTTTTCAGTAAAAAATTCGAAAAGATAGGTTGGATCTTCCCACAACTTAAAAACTCTTCTAAATTCATCAAATACCTCACCTTCATATTTTAATGAAAAGAGTCCTTGATTTTGGAGAACAAATATAGGTAAATGCTCCACTTAATCAACCTATAGGTTAATTATTTTTTACAATGAAGCTAAATTGTGCAAAAATGAGCAGTTTTTGCATGGTAATTTTCCCTACCCTATTAATTTTTTTACAATCTTATCTATCTCTTTCATTTCTGCGGAGAGGTGTTTCTTTATTTCTACGCGCATGCGGCCAAGGTGTATTGCGGTTAATTCTTTTTGGGGCGGATTGTCTTTTATGTATTGCGCTGCTTTTTTATGCGCGGCTTTACTTAACTCCGCTAAACGAATGTGTGTTTCTTCTTCTTCGTTGAATTTTGGAAAGTATATATCGAGAATCTTCTTGTGAACATCTCTGGCTCCAAACAAGCCTCGAGATTGGAAATCTTTCATCATTAGATTGGGTATTGTAGAATTCAATATTCCAGAAATATATAAGGCTTCTTTTTTATTTGAATAATTGCTCAAGTAAGTTTTGTGATCAACAATAAAATCTATATCGTATTCTTCTCTATCAAGAACAACAGCGTTGGCGTTTAGGCCCGATGAATTATACAAAACCAAATAGGGTGTATCAAGGTTTTGATTAATGAGTTTACCTTGCCAATTAAGATAATTCTCTGGTGACATTTCTTTATTGTTTTCAGTTTTCAGCTGATCCCAAAATCTTTCTGCGCTTTTGAACCAACGAGAAGCATTCAAGTATCCCTCGCTCATAAGTTCATCAGCAGAATGCAACTTTATTTCTTTTTGGTTGGATTCATTTACTTCAACAGTAATTGGGAGAACAACTAAATCCGGATTATACAATGCAAATGGCAAAATGCTTTTAGAAAGCGCTGTTCTAAACAAAAACTTACTTTCTATTCTGCCGCTTAGCTCAATGTTTTTCCAAGGCGCTTTTGCATCAGCTTTAATTGCATCAGAAGTTTTTATGTTTATAATTCTATCTGAAAAATCATTCGGTGTTTCTTGCGTTAGTTCCACAAAGTAAAATGAACGTGGAACAATAGTAGCGCCTTGTCTAAAACCATCTTTGTATGGATTTACTTTATTCTGTGCTTTGTACTTTCTATTTGAAAAAGCTGTTGAGCTGCCTTGCTTAGCATAATACCATTTTGTGTTAGTTTCTGTGAGAGCATTCTTTGCTGATTCAAGATTACAGTTGTGTGCCGGTATATTTCCGCTGAAGGAAATTCCATCAAGACCACCCGCCGGTAAATTTCTTTTTGAATTATCTTTTTCTTTTTGTGCAAATAGAACTGAGCTTGGGATGCGGAATAACGGTGATACTCCATCTAAATCCCACACTTGACTTATGCGGAAACCCTTTGCTTTTCCGCTTCGTGTATTATCGTGGTGATCAGCGCTAAAAAAACTTCTCGGAAGTACGAAAGCCAATGTGCCGTTATCTTTCAAGAAATAACTGCTGCAATAAGCAAGAAAGATTGCGGCAATTTCCAGATGAGGAAAGTTTGCAACTCTTTCCGGTTTAACATCGTAAACATCAGCAAGAGCGTTTAATATGTTTTGGTATTCTTCATTTCTAACCGAGCTGTAGGTAAACCAAGGCGGATTGCCGATAACGTAATCAAAACTCTTAGAAAGAAAGTAAGGTTTGTAAAGGTTCTGCACAATAAACTTCCAGATGGAATCGCGTCCCTTTTCTTTAACCGTGCGGAGGCTTCCGTAAATCTTATAAAAGCTCTCAATCACTTGTTTATCAAAACCGCCGCGTACTTGCCTGCGCAAAATGGTTTCAAAAGTTTCTTCAGTTGCTTTCTTCTTGTTGTAGGTTTGCTCTGCAAGTTCTTCGGCAAGTTCCAAGGCTTCATCAAATATCTTTACATCATTCAATATCTTAGAGCTAAGTTCAAGCGTATCTTTATCAATCTGCATCTTAAACTGATTGCCGAAAAGATCATCAACTCCATCGGGCGCAAGCAACGTGTTTGCAAGTATTACATTTATATGCACCGGAGTTCTGGCATTTACAACATCTTTACCAAGAGCGAGAAGCATATTTGTTTTAGCTATCTGCACACTAAGCGGATGAATATCAATACCGTAAATGCTGGCGTTAATTTCTTCAACGGAAATCTTAGGGTTCAACTCTCTAAAGCGGTGAACGGCGGCAATTAAGAAGGAGCCGCTTCCGCACGCGGGATCCAAAACCCGTTTGCCTTCTTTCAAATCAAACTCTTGCAAGACTCTCTGGCAGAGCCAATCGGGTGTGTAATACTCGCCAAGCGCGTGGCGCGTATCCAGATCAATTAGTTCTTGATAAACGCCTTTAAGAATATCCTCGTCAACTTCATGAAAGTTAAACGTGGTTATTTCTTGCGCTATTAAGCGGAATACTTTTTTGAGAGCTTTGAAGTTTCTATCGCTCTTTACCCAATGGTAAAAATCGTCATCAACAAAATTGCGGATTGAAAACTTATGGAAGATAGTTCCATCTATGATGGCTTTCATTTCGGCGTCATCAATGTAGGCATCGTTGCTAACAACAGCATAAGCCAGCATCTTTGCAAAAACGCTAAGGTATGTGTGAATAATAAAATTGCTTTCGCTTGCTTCGTAAGAACCGTAAGCAATACTTAAGAATTTACTCCACTGCTCAAAGGATACTTGAACTTCGCCATACTTTTTAGCTGCCTTAAAATGATTATTCATCTCACGGAAGCACTCAATAAAAACAATGCTCTGGTAGCCGAAAGCTTCTTCAATTCTTCTTAAGGTAGCTCTCTGTTTTTCCTCTTTAAAAAGGAAGCGGTCAATCCAGTAGTAAAAGTCCTCCGCGTTCTTTTCTGTTAAGGTGAATGAAGCGCTTTTAATTTCATTCAGAATCAGTTCTTCTTCATTCAGTTCATTTATTTTTTCAAGGCAAGAAATATCGGGCGCGTAAACTTTCCATGTTATGCAGTCGGAAGCAATAAGAGTAAAGTTGTAACCTTCACCGGCATTAAACTGACCGAGCAGATAACCGGCTAACTGTTCTTTTGCATGGTTGAGTGTAATCTTTAAGTCGTTTTCAAACTCTATTATGATTTTATTGTAGAGAGTATCAGCGCTGCCTTTGTGCATCTTGTCTTTGCGCGGAATGTCGAGTATAGTAGTTTCAGAACCGAGAGAAATTTTATCTATTACCCGTTCAATTTCTTTATCGCCGTGATATAAGCGGTTTAGTAAATCTTTGAACGCTTCTTTCTTAGGTAGTTCTTTGTTTGCGGATTTTACTCTGTGAAAGTAATTGAGAATAAGAGTCGATTTTTCTTTGTTCATTTGGTCAGTCTTGATTTATCCCTTCTTTAAATTAAGATAAATCCAAACTAAATTCATTTATTGTAGAGGCGTCCCGGTGGAACGTCTCACAACATTTTTGAGACGCATGCGATGCGTCTCTACAATAAATTATTTTCGTTTACTCAAAGGATTTTTTGAAATCTTCAAATTGGGTTCTAAGTTCCGTAAGAGAATCTTTTAGAGTATCAATTTCCTTTTCAAGAACGGCAACGCGGTCATTTAAGTCCGGCTCTTTAGCAACTTCTGTTTGCTGCGGTTCGCCGCAGAATAAATGCGTGTAACGGTTTTCCCTTCCGCTTTCTTTAGGAAGTTTAGCTACAAATGGACCGCCTTCTATGCGGATTAAGCTATCAAGTGTTTCTTCTGTTTCAGCCAGATCTTTAAATTCATAAATTCTGTAACTGCGGCTTCGTATTTCTCCTATGGTTTGCTGCCCGCGTAGTAACAAAACGCACATAACTGCAATTTGTGGTTTGGATAAGTTATAAAACTGAGTAAACTGCTGGCGGTATTTGGGAACTCTTAAATCCGGCCCGGTTACTTTTGCAACTAAAGATTTATCTCTCAATTTCTGAGTTGTAATTTCAACGAGGACTTCATCATAAGCCACTACAGGATTTCTGCTGGATTTTTGATTGCACGCATTTGTAAGGGAATTTATCGTAAGCGGATAATACTCCGGTGTAGTAAATTCTTTTTCAATTAACGCACCTATAGCTCTTGCTTCTTCGTTTGATAAGATTTCCATATAAAATTCACCGTTAAATCTAGTTACAAGATATATTTGTAAATCTAAACATTCAAATGGCATGTTTATGAACTTAGCACATTAGAATTTTCTCTTCTTTATATTTCAGTTATGAATTCACTTAAACAATTCGATAAAACATTCTTAACAAAGAAAGTAAAGCATCTTGCCTGAGTTGATGAAGCAGTGCGTGCTGGAATTGTCTTTAAATGCCCGCCAGGAATCAGAGGATGTCCCTGGCGAGCCGGAGTTGTGTATGAGCAAGGGCTTGCCCGCCGCCCGCTTCGCGACTCGCGTTTTCAGCGAGGCGAGTTTGTTGGGCGGGTTAACTATGCATGAGTGGATAATCATTAACCTCTTTTATGAATTGCCAATAATTCTTGAGGAAACTAACCGCATTGGAATTATTCCATCAACCAACTTCAAGATATTCAGGGGGTCACTGTTAATTAGATACCAAATTCCTTCTGATAAATAGAATTAACATATTCATCAAGCCATTGATAAAACTCTTCTGCCTCTTTCTGCTGAAAAGAATTTGTAGTCCACTTCGTAACAAGGTCTTTTGCTTTAGTTATTATCTTATCCTCATGCTTAAATAATTTCTGAATTATTCCGGTCTCTTTTTTATTTAGTAATGCAGAAACATTTAAGTAATCCGTTCCATGACCATAAGTCATTGGAAAACATTTCGCTTTTAGCTTTAGTGATTTTTTATTAATGGGTGCAGTTACACCTTTTTCTCCAATAGTAACAGACGGCATTTTTTCTCCGGCAGCAACCCATACAGGTGTAACCAGAGTTGTTACGGGAAATCCCAAAACTGTCCACAAAGTTGTTAACGCCGGATCTTCTCCCGGTTTTACTCCCTGAACAACCATAGTGGAGATTGAAGAATATCTAACTATAAAATCACGAAAAGCAATAAATTTTTTATCGGTAGTATCTTGAGGTAAATCCATTTTATAAACATCATCTCCGGTTAAAGAGTGAAGCATGTTTCTGTCTGCTGTTTTAAGCAGAAATGACAGACAGACATATTTATTCTTCTTATAATATTCACTAAAAATTTCTTTGGCTGTTTCATAACGGATGTAGCCCTGTCCTTGCAGCTCCCTTCCGCTTACAGAATAATTAGTGCGCAGGAGATAACCATCAGGCGCAATTGCCGGATCATTAACATCAAATTTTTTATAAGTTTTATAATCAACTTCGTAGTATGCCGCGCCCCCCTGTGCATCTATAACGCCAAAGTTTGATGCTACACCCCATTTACCTACAAGTTCTCCCAACAATGTCTCAAAGTCAGCAAGCGTTGAACATTCAGCAAGCGCTCTCTTCATTAAATAGCCATCACGTTCGCGGGGAAGATGATTAGTATTAATAGTATCAACATTGTATGATGCTGTATTCATAATGCTGAAACCTGTAGTGTTGCTTCCCATCCATACTGAATTGGCGAGTGTATCCTTTACATTAACATCACCTATGAAATCATATTTAAATCCTTTGAAAAACATAAGTTTGTTCTCAAAAGCATTTGAATCACGATGCTTCCACAATAAAGGTCTTCCATTTGGAGAAGCTTTTCCGGAAATTATTGCAGAGGTACATGGTAAAACTATTGATTGTGAAAAGAATAGCACAAACAAGAATTTCGAAAAACCTCTTTTAACGTAAGTATAAATTTTATCTCTCATAAACATTCCTTTCAAATTTTTAGATAAAAAATCCGGCTCAATTACTATTTATATTAAGCCGGATTTATAATTGTTAGTCCATGTATTAATTCACTTTAGCGGCAATTAATAAGCGTTGCCCGGATCGTTAGTATTTCTTACCGGCTGCTGAGATGGAGCCGGAATATTTGGATTGGTTGCCCTTTCGCCCTGGCTATACAATAATCGTCTTGGGATTTGACCGCCTGCAAAAGGAGTTACAACCGGGCGATTTGCTCTCTTCCAATCATTATATACTTCTATATTCATAAACAAAGCAATATACTTTTCTTCCATTATGGCATTAATTAAAGAAGTGCCGGTTAATCCTGTAGCTATACCAAGTGAATTTGCCGTAAGTGCCCATCTGCCTTCTTCAGCGCGTCTTGCAGCGTTTAACTTTGCTAATGCTGTAGCTTCATCTCCGGTTTTAAATGCGCATTCTGCCCAAATTAAATTTGCTTCACTAAAGGTCATTACATCAAAAGAATAATCGGCGGCTCTTAATACAGCGCTAAGATTTGAAGCGTCGGTTAGTGTGCCTCCTGGCTCAACTCCAATGAACTTTCCGGCAACCGAACCTACACCTGCCTGAAAATACTTTTGCAAACGCGGATCATTTCTTGTTGTTAACAAATCAACTAAATATTTACCGGCGCGGATATCAGAATTTCTTGTGCGCCAGTACTGGTAAATGGTACTCGATTCATTTTCAACTGTGGTGTGTTTTGTTTTAAAGTTATTAGTATTAGCCGAAATTCCTTTTTGAATAGCACTAAGTGCAAGAGCATAATTTCCCGGATTGACTTCAGCCCAGTGGAGATAGAAGCGGGCTTTTAAAGTATAAGCCGCTTGAATCCACTTTGCTGTATTAGCGCTATAGACAAAATCGTTTGGTGGTTTATACCCGCCGCCAGCAGTTAAATCTGCAATCGCTTGATCCAGCAAAGTTTGAACAGCCGTATAAATATCTTGCTGTTTATCTAACTTTGGATTCGAAATTTCGCCGACAGCTTCGGAATATGGTAAATCGCCCCATAAGCTTGCGGACATTCCTATAGTTAGTGCTTCCCAGGTTTTAGCTATACCGGAATATAATCTCCATCCTTTGGCTTCAGTCTCTTTTAAAATATTGCGAATGTCAACCAATCCACCACCGCTATAAAGACTATTCATATCAGTGTTCCATTCACTTTCGGTGAAATCATATTTACCTAAGCTAATTGCCTGGCGGTCAACACCTGCCAACTGCTGCGTCCAGATTGCAGCTGTTCTAGATGTATGTCCTTCGTATCTAGAGAATTGACGAACTTGTATGGCGTTAAAAAGCAAATCGGCAGAGACTACTGTAGCTCTGTTTGGATCGTCCTGAATTTCAGGATCATCTATAAAGTTGCTGCAACTAATCAACAAAGAGCTAACAAGAAGAGCAACGACCAAAATTATATTGTGTGTTTTGATATATATTTTCATTTTGAGCTCCTAGTAATTAAATCGTAGAGATAAGATGATAGACCTTGTTTGAGGATTATTGAAGTAATCAAATCCCCGTCCATTAGCAGTACCGGCTAAATTTGTTTCAGGATCTATGCCTTTGTATTTTGTCCATGTATAAAGATTTCTGGCACTCAGACGTATATCTATAGTGTTGATACTGGTCCACGATTTTATTAATTCGCTGTGTAATGTATAAGCAATAGCAATTTCTCTAAGCTTAACATAACTACCGTCCTCTATGGCGAGACTCGCCGGTCCATTAAAACTGCTTCCTATACCTTGATAATATGATTGATCTAGCACAACTTCTTTTCCTGCACCGGGTCCATACCCAGCAAACACAGTTTTTTGACCTCTATTTTCAGTTTCTTTTGCGGTACCAAAATACATTAATGCACCTACGGTTCCATTAGATACATCTCCACCTTTAAAGAAATCAAACAGAGCAGAGATTTGAAGATTATCAAAGAGAGTAAATGAAGTTCTAATGCTACCCGTCCAATCCGGATTTGGGTCGCCAATAATCCTTAATTGAGGGTCTTTAACCGGATATCCCGTTGCGTCAAGGTAAAGATCGCCGGATTGCCAGCCACTGTATTTTTTATCGATGTCTACGCCGTTGTAAACAACATTTCTTCCAAATCTTAGATAATCGGAACCATAGAAAATGCCGAATGGTTGTCCTTCCATAACAACCGAACTACCAATAGCAGAACCCGCAAGCGAAATATATTGCGCTCCCGGCAGTTCAAGAACTTTATTCGTATTACTTGCATAAAGCAAATTAATATCCCATTTGAAGTCGGGTATATTAATGGGCTGTAAATTAAGCCCCACTTCAATACCCTTGTTTTGAATTGTGCCTGCATTCTGAACCTGAGAAGTGCTACCCGTAGAAGGAGCTATGGGTAAAGAATAGATAACATCGGTTGTCTTTGAATTATAATAAGTAAAATCCAGACCTACACGTTCGTTCAAAAATGCAAGGTTAATTCCCATTTCAAATTCTTTTGATCTCTGAGGAAGAATATTAGTCTGTCCTTTAGTTGGACTTGTATAGAAACCCACGTAGCCGTAAGCGTTTGAAGTAAGAGTAGCTGCCCAGCCATCACTGTATGCGGTAGAACTGGAAGTAAATGCAGTTATTGTTGAATAAACTTCAGGTTCCTGTCCGGCTTCACCGTATGCGAAATGAAGTTTACCAAAATTGAACCAATCCGAATAGTTAGCAAAAATATCTTGCTTTGAAAATTCCCATGCAGCGCTGAATTTCGGATACCAATGGCGTTTCTTGCTTTTTCCGAATGTAGAAGAACCGTCGTTTCTTAAACCGGCAGTAAGATATAATTGATTGAACATATCAAAAGTTAACTGTCCGAAATACGATTCTCTTCTTACAATTGATTGATATTCATCTGCCAAATTTGAGGAAGCATTATCCAATTGGTGAAAATCATAAACAGCCATATCTTCCCCTGTAGTACCAAAGTAGTTGTATTTACTTTCATTCATATTTTGACCAAGCATCAGGGTAGCTTTTGTATCAGCAAAGTCAAAACTCCTTTTTGCTGTAATTAACAAATTACCATCTGTTTCTCGGTTGATTAATCTTTCCGTAATTATTTGTCCGTTTGGACGGTACGAACTGCTTGGCGGAATAACATTTTTTCGCTCGTCCGATGAATAATCATTACCGAGTGTGTAACTTAAATTCAACCAATCTAATGGGTCATAATCAATTCTTATATTGCCAAAAGTTCTTGAGACTTTTGAATCAAAAATTTGTTTATAGGCAATGAAGTACGGATTATCATATCCACGAGTAACTTTTAAGGCAGTTGGATTTTGATATCTGTATGATCTGTGCAGCCCGGTAACAGGATCCAAATAAACAGAATTATCAAAATCGGGAGGAGTTCTCCATGATCCAGTTAAAAGTCCGCTGACAGAAGATCCCTTTCTAAGCTTGCCTGCATCAGTATCAACATAATGTATGCTTCCCGTTACTTTGATATCTTCATTAATACGCTGGGATGCTTTTAAGTTGACAGAATTTCTTAAATAGCTTGAATTACCAATGAGTGTACTTTTGGAGTCGGTTCTGCCTAAAGATAAATAATAGGTTGTCCATTCGTTTCCACCTGAGATAGAGAGATTATTATCAAGAGTATGCCCTGGTTGAAACATTTCTCTTTCATGATTATAAGTTGGAGTGCCTTCCGGTAATAACGGACCCCAAGCACCAATTGCTGTTTTACTAGTTATGCCTTTATCACCCTGTCCATATATTTGCTGCAACGGTTGAACCTTTGTTATTTCATCGAAAGTATAAGAAACGTCGTAAGTTACTTTTGCTTTTCCCGGTTTGCCGCTTTTAGTTTTAATTAGAATTACACCGTTTTGAGCACGCGCACCGTACAGCGCAGCCGCCGCGGGTCCTTTAAGAACATCTATCGATTCGATATCCTTAGGATTAATATCCATTGCACGGTTCATTTGGGTATATCCACCAGTGCTGGAACCAATTTCAGAATTATTAATTGGCGATCCATCAACAACAATCAGCGGCTGGGTTCCACCTGTAATTGAATGTGAACCACGAATTCGAATATAAGATGATGCACCTGGTTCGCCGCTAGATGTGGTTATTTCAACGTTTGCAACTTTACCCTGAATTGCTGAAATAACATCAAGCGCTTTACTATTTACTACTGCCTCGGATGAAACATTTCCAATTGTAACACCGAGCTTTTGTTTCTCAATTTCAACACCCATTCCGGTAACCACAACAGTTTGCATCTGGAGAATATCTTCCTTAAGGGCAATGTCTTGAGTAATATCTCCGGACAAAATAAGGTCAATAGTTACTTTTATATAACCAACATAACTAGTTTCAAGTGTTGCTTTCTTGCCAATAAGATTTGATGGAACAGTAATAGAATATGCACCATTTTCATCAGTCATGCCGCCAATAGAAAATGGTTTTAAAATCACAGTAGCACCTATTAACGGTTGTTTTGTATTAGAATCTATAACCGTACCCTTAACACTACCAATTTCTACAACAGTAATTTTTTCTGTTTCCCCGTTCTCCGCTTTCTTGATTACTATCTGGTTGTTAATTCTATTAAATGTTAATCCGTAATCTTTTGCAAAAACCTCGAGAATGTTATATAAAGATTCATCTTCCACTATGACTGTTGCTCTTTCATTCAGAGGAATCTCTTCTTTTATATAATTGAATTTGAAATCGGTTTTTTGTTCAATAATCTGAAGTGCTTGTTCCAGACTAACATTTACAACATTCAGGGTTACCCTAATATCTTTGAGATTTTGAGCTTCTGTTGGCGAAGATGCTAAAAGCAAATTAACAAACAGACCTTGAAGCAGAAATCCTAGTACTGTGTAAAGAGCTGTCAATTTTAATACCTTCAAAAAATAATTTTTTCCCGAAAAGCGGGATTCTGTTTTAAATAAATTTAACATAACTTTGTCCTGTGATGGTTGAACAAATATTATTTTGTTTGACTTCTGAGCCGTACCGATCTAGCCATCGGTATGCCTGCCCCTACTCCGATTGTTCGGTAGTGGGGGCTTTTTTAATCGCCTTTGGCGAGTAGGACCCTCAAACTTTTCTTCTCCTCTGTTATTTTTTATAAAAAGTGATTTTTGTGATACGGTTGTTCTCTTTAGTTGTTTTGTAATTTAATCCGGTTAATTTTTTAATTACTTCAGATACGGTTCTAAAGGAATCATTTTTGAAATTAACCGTAAGCTTTTTATTGCCAGCCGATTTATCGGCTAATACGAACTTTACGCCGTAAGTCCTTTCCAATTCAACAAATATTTTGGAAAGCGGTTCGTCATCATACTTAAGATTATTTTCTATCCAGCCTGTTTCTTTTTGCGGCTCGAAAACTTCAACGGAACTTATTGCAGCTTCTTTATAGTAAACAAACTGTTGGTTTGGCTTTAATATTATTATGTCTTCGTTTCCAACTGCGTTCACGTTGGAAACTTTTACCTTACCCTCAACAAGTGAAACTTCTATGTTTTCATCACCGGCAAAGGCTTTTATGTTAAATTTTGTCCCAAGTACAGTTGTTGCAAGATTGTTTGAATGAACAATGAAAGGTTTTGCCGAATCTTTGCTCACTTCAAAGAAAGCCTCTCCTTCTAAAAAAACTTCTCTTTGTCTCCCCTCAAAGTGCTGCGGGTATCTGAATTTGGAATCTGCATTTAATGTAACTATGCTTCCGTCCAGTAGCATTATTATGGCTTTCTCTCCAAGAGCTGTAGTTTTCTCTTGCCAAATTGTTTCATCTACTTTCGCTTTGCTGAAATGAGTATAGTATAAATACCCTCCGGCAACCGATACCATAATTAACACAGTTGCGGCAATCCTTAAAATCATTGGATTAATCCGAAATCTGTTAGCTGTTCGTTCCGGTTTTGAAAATGTAAAGGTAGGTTCAACTTTTCTAATCTTTGATTCCAGAGTTCTTAGGCTCTTTTCAACATTAAAGCTAGGCTGTTCATTACTTTCACTCTTCTCATTCCACTTTTCTTTAATACAGTTGAAAAGTGCATAGTATTCATCTTTTTCTAAATAGCTGTACAGACTTGCTGTTTCTTCTTTGGAAGTTTCTTGTGATAAATACTTAGTTGCCAGTTCAATAAATCTTTCTTCAGACATGTTCTTCACTTATGCGTTTTGGGAGTATTCTTTCTCTATTAGACAAAGAATCTTTTCTTAACCTACTACTCGGACGATGTAAATTTTGTGGTTTTTTTAGAAGAGTATTGAAAACAACTTTTTGATACGGGGGAGTTGCTCTGCCATAAATTTTACTGCATTTACCATTTGGTTTTGTACGGTGTGTATTGAAATTGAAAGAATGTCGGCAATTTCTTGATAAGTCAAGCCATCTATTCTATTCATCCGGAAAATTAATCCTCTTTTCTCCGGAAGCTGATTTAGCAGTTCTTCGATCTGTTTTTCCAAATCTTGTTGGTTAACTAGCTGGTCTGTTTCCGTTTGCGAAGTAATGAGATGAAGCTGGTTCGGATCTATCGGTTCGGAAATCCGCTTCTCTTGTTTATAATAATTAATAGAACGGTTTTTAACCGCTGTATATAAGTATGATTTGAAACTTGTCTGGATATTGATTCTATTGCGCTTAATCCACAGCTCGGCAAATACGTCGGAAACAGTTTCTTCCGCAAGCTCTGTAGATTTAACAATCTGAAAGGAGAAATAACATAGAGGATTGTAATACTTAATAAACAAAGCTTTCAGAGCAAGCGGATCATCTTTTTTGATATGGTCGAGTAACTGAAAATCTTCCTCGTTATTCTCTTTGTCCATTATTAAACTCTAAGTAAGCTGCTTCAACAAAATACAAAATATTATCTCATGTTAGTAAAATATATTTTGTAAGCTTACACAGAAGATTTAGTATAACTTAATCGTTGTTTATATTTCACACATGAATCATCTTAAACAATTTGATAAATCATTCTTAACGAAGAAAGTAAAGCATCTTGCCGGTGTTGATGAAGCCGGGCGAGGTCCTCTTGCCGGTCCGGTTGTTGCAGCTGCTGTAATTTTTGATAAGAAAACATTTCACGAACAGATTAATGATTCGAAAAAAATTGCTGGAACAAGACGGGAAGAACTTTACGAGTGGATAGTTAAAAATTGTGTCGCGTATGGGATAGGAGTTATTGACCATATTGAGATTGATGAGATTAACATTCTTCAGGCATCGTTGAAAGCTATGAAGATAGCCGCTTTGCAATTAGAGCCAAAGCCAAATCTCATTCTTATTGATGGTAATAAATCTTTCGTTTCAAATATAAAATCTACGACAGTAGTAAAAGGTGATGCAAAATCATTTTCGATAGCCGCGGCATCTATTATAGCGAAAGTTACCCGCGATAGAATGATGAAAGAATACGCCGGTAAATTTCCGAACTACGGCTGGGAACACAACAAAGGTTACGCTACTAAAGAGCATATCTCGGCAATTAAGAAACACGGGGCAACGGAACTTCACAGAAAAACTTTTTTGAACAATATTCTAAGCGGAACACATGAAGAAATAAAATTAGGGGTGTGAAATGGGAACTCCAATTAACCAACGTGCTAAAGGCAAAGTTGGCGAAGATATTGCCACCGGATTTCTTAAAAAACTTGGCTACAAAATTTTAGAAAGAAACTTCCAATTCGGACACGGAGAAATTGATATAATCGTGCAAGACGATAATGAAATTGTCTTTGTTGAAGTGAAAACTCGCAAAAGTTTGGAATATGGAGATCCCGAGTTTGCAATCACCAAAAATAAGATCAGTCAAATAAGAAGAGTTGCAACGGCTTATCTTGTTCAGAAAAACATAACAGAGCAAACTTGCCGGATTGACGCAATTACAATTTTAATTCAGAATGAGCGTGAACCGCTCTTAAATCATTACAAAAATGTGGGTTAATAATCTCACTACTTTACATCTAAAGTTTTATTATTTTTTCCTTTGAAATAATCAAAGCCAGAATGAAAATACCAAGAATTAGATATGGAAGACCCTTAACCTACGCAGATTATCTTTACAACTTTTTTGCTACCATCACCGGGTTAACAATCTTTAACATTGAGTTTGTTAAGCAAATGTTCAAAACTCCTTTAGAGATTGGGCAAATAAAAAAGCATATGGATGAACTCGGCGTTAAAACTTTTGGCATCGTTAGCATCACCGGATTAATAATTGGGCTGGTTCTTACAATGCAAAGCCAGCCGATTATGCAGAGGTTTGGCGCAACTGATTTTCTTCCGGCAATGGTTTCTATTTCTGTCGTGAGGGAACTTGGCCCGGTAATTACGGCTTTAATTTTCGCCGGGCGCGTTAGCTCCGGAATCGGCGCAGAGCTTGGCTCTATGCGCGTTACAGAGCAAATTGACGCGATGGAAGTTTCGGCAATCAATCCGTTCAAATACCTTGTTGTTACAAGAGTAATCGCAACAACAATGATTCTCCCAATTCTTACAATCTATGTTATTATGATTGCGCTTGTTGGGACATATATGGCTATCATTTTAATGGAAAGCATGTCGCTAAAATATTTTGTTGATTCGGTTGTAACTGCAATCGAATTTGGCGATTTCATTCCCGGCGTCGGCAAAACTTTTGTCTTCGGATATTTAGTTGGAATGGTTGGCTGCTATAAAGGATTTACAGCAGAAGGTGGAACTGAAGGCGTTGGACGGGCTTCAACAACAGCCGTTGTTCTTTCCTCCCTGCTCATTTTAATTTTTGATATGGTTTTAGTAAAGGTTTCGTTGTGGTTATGGCCGACAATAAGTTAGTTGAAATAAAAAATCTCTCTAAGAGATTCGAAACACTTTCCGTTCTGGATGACATTTCAATTGATGTTCTGCGCGGAGAAAATCTTGTTGTCTTCGGAAGAAGCGGACAAGGCAAAAGTGTTTTGCTGAAATGTATAATCGGTTTAATGCATCCCGACGCGGGCAAAATTTATATTAAAGGAAATGATATTTCGCTTCTTTCTATGAAAGAGTTGAACGGTCTGCGCAAAGACATTGGTTTTCTTTTTCAAGGTTCGGCGTTGTATGATTCGATGACTGTAAGAGAAAATTTGGAATTCCCTCTTCAGAAGCATTTTCCGGATAAGCCGCAGAAAGAAATTGATGAAAAAGTTCTTAATACTCTTGAGCTTGTTTCATTGGAAGACGCGATAGACAAAATGCCAAGCGAGCTTTCCGGCGGAATGAAGAAGAGAATTGGCTTGGCTCGTTCAATAATTACAGATCCCGAATTGATGCTTTATGATGAACCTACAACGGGACTTGATCCGATTACGACAAAAGAAATTAGTGAGCTTATCATAAATTTGCAGAAGAAGTTGAACATGACTTCGATAGTTGTTACTCACGATTTAATCTGCGCAGAAATTATAGCAGACCGCGCAATATTTTTGCGGGATGCAAAAATAGCTTATGAAGGAAATATTACAGAGCTTACAAATTCGGCTGATCCGTTCTTGCGGAATTTCTTTAGCCATGAATTAGTAAAAGAATAGGAGTTTTAGATGTTTAAGCAGTTAGAAGGCGCGCGACTTGGAATTTTTATTTTCCTTGGAACCGTAATGCTGGTGCTGTCAATTTTTCTACTCGGTAACAAAGAAAAACTTTTCAGCTCAACAATAGAAATCAAAGCATACTTTAATCAAATTGAGGGATTAAAACCCGGCGCGCCTGTGCGTTTGAGCGGTTACGACGTTGGCAGCGTGCAAAGTATTTCTCTGGAAAGCGGTTCAAACGGAAGAGTTGAAGTTGTATTAAACATTGATATTGCACTCAAAAAATTTATTCGCATAGACAGTCAGGCTGCAGTTGAAACGGAAGGATTGGTTGGGAAAAAGATTGTTACAATCGCACCCGGCTCACCGGAGAAAGCGGAAATTTCAGATGGTGGAATTATCCCTTCAAAAAATCCCGTTAACGTTTCGGCTATTATTGAAGAATCGCAAGCAATTATGAGTAACATTAAATCTCTTAGCAAAGAGTTCTCGGATGTTTTTGCTAAGATTAACAAAGGCGAAGGAAGTCTTGGCAAACTCGTTAACAGCGACGCGCTTTATAATTCTACTGTTTCGTTAACACAGTCTGCCGATAAGAGTCTTATCTTAATTACAAAACGCTTGGATGAAATTTCCGATATAATTGTAAGCACCAGCGGTGGAATAAAAAGAGTTATCGGTCAAGTTGATACAACAATAATTGATACACGTAAATTATTAGCTAAAGTTGATAGAGGTGAAGGCGCGTTGGGGAAATTAATCGGCGATCAGCGCATGGCGGATTCTGTAACTTCGGTGATAACAAACCTCGCCAAAACAAGTGAGTATGCACGAATTGCTACTACAAGCTTTGCAGAAAACATGGAAGCGCTAAAACATAACTGGTTATTCAAAAGTTATTTTGAACAGCGCGGCTACTGGAATCAATCGGAATACGAGCAAGCTATTGATAGCCAGTTGAAAGAACTGAAGAAACAGCAGTCTATTCTTGATGAGAAAATGAAAGTGCTAAACGAACTGGAAGCTAAACTTCAAAACCAAACAAAATGATTTTTCCGTAGGGAACGGTCTAACTTGTCCGCCGTTCTATGGCGGAGACCCCTCCTTACTTTTCTTTTTCCCATGCTTGCCTGAAAGACTACTCTGCAGCGTTGTGGGTTACAGTTTTATAACAAATGAGGTTTAAAAAAGCCCTTCCCTTAGGGAAGGGTTGGGATGGGCTCTTATTTCCTCCCACCTTCTACTAACAACATTCCAAACTTGCTCAACAGAAACGGCATTCATTGCTTCCGCTTCTTGTTCATCTGTGTACGATTCTAAAACTAATGGAGATTTAATAGTACGGTGAATTTCACCATAAGGTCCCCAATCAGTTGGATCGGAAGAACCAAGTATAGCACAAGTTGGAGTTCGTACCGCTACGGCAACATTCATTGGTCCGGTGCAGTTTGTTAAACACATATTAGAATTCTTTATTAGTGAAGCAAGTTCGCCGATAGTTTTGGTCTGCGGAGCTAAAAATATTTTAAGTGGATTAGCTGAAGCAACATACTCAGCCAGTTCTTTTTCTTTTCCGCTCCAGGTAACAATCACATTTACATCATATTGTTCTACAAGTTTTTTTGCAATTTCACGGAAACGCTCCGGCAGCCAAGCTCGAATTGGTTTAGATGCGCCGGGATGAATGCATATAGTTTTATTCTTTTCAAGATTATTCAGAGTAAAAAAATCCCGGGCAAATTTTACATCATCAATAGAAATATAAGTGTAGGGTGTTTCATCATTTACTTTAACACCAACAGCTTTTACAATATCAAGATTGCGGTGAACTTCATGGTATCTTCCTTGCGGAAAAGGAACTTTGGTTGTGTACAGACCCATCATGTTATGCGGACCAGAACTAACGCGCTCTTTTGCGCCGCTAAGATATGCTATCATTGCGCACCTATCGGAATGCCAGCGCAGATTGATTGCCAAATCAAATTTGTATCTACGAAGATGAAGCACCAACCGAAATAAATGCGCAATTGCTTTTACACCGTGATATTCTTTCTCATCGTAAATTATTAACTCATCAATAATGGAACCGGAAGGAGCAATTTGCTGCATTAAACTGTTGCTAAGTAAAACCGCGCGCGCGTTGGGAAATGTCTCCTTCACAGAACGAATGGCGCCCGTAGAGATAACCATATCGCCCAGCGCGCCCCATTTTATTATTAAGATATTTTTGGGCTCTTTCTTCAACTCAGAATCTCTTTTACTTTGTGGAAAACATCTTCGACCGTTATCGAATCTAAAAACGGTTTGTCGGGATTGTTGATATTTCTCTTTCCTAAAATGAAAAACTGTTTTTCCTCTTCGGTGTAAAATTTCCATGGAATTATTTTATCATCCGGGAAAAGTGTGATTGTTGGAGTTTTCAATGCGGCTGCCAAATGCCGCGCTCCGGAATCGTTACAAATAAGCAGCCCGCACTTGCTTAAAAGCCAAGCGAGATGTTGAATGCTCTCCGATGTATCGGCTACAACAACTTTGTTTTTCAAAACATCATTAAAAATGGATTTCTTCTTCTCCATAGGTCCTAAGAACAGAATGACTTTTGTATTAACATCCTTGCTAATAATATCAACCAGTTGCAAATAATTTTCAATGGGCCACATCTTTGTAGGTTCGCTTGCGCCGGGATGAATGCCAATAATTTTATCTTGTGGTGAGATTTCTTTTGTAAACAAAAATTCTTCAACCCAATTCCGGTGTTTTTCATCTGGAGTAAAATCTAATTCCTTCGTTGCAATTTCAGCACCAAATGCTTCGGCAATTTTCAGATAGTAATCCAGGTAACTAATTTTTTCTTCAAACACTTTTGCTTTTGTTGTAAGTAGAAATCCGAAATTGTTTTCTATTGGAGCTACACGAACTTTGGCTCCGCTAAAGAAAGACCAGAACACATATCTATCACCCGCTTGCAAAGAAATCACAGCATCAAATTTTTTGCTTCGCAAATATTTCACAAACCTAAATTCGGTCTTAAGCTTTTCCCATCCTCTCATTTTTTTGATTGAGAGATCGTAAGTAATAATTCCGTCTATATTCTTGTTTCCACTTAGTACATCTTTATATTCGCTTCGCACCAGCAAGGTAATTACCGACTCCGGGAAACTCTGCTTAATTGCTCTAATCGCGGCAGTTGACACGATTAGGTCTCCGAGATATTTCAGATTAATGATGAGAATATTTTTGGGCTGGTTCTGCTTCATTTACCATATAGAAATTTTGCGCGGTAAATTTAATCATATTAGTTGCATTTCCGCCGTCCGATGTGCCATCATTTTTTTAACTTTGTAACCATTGACAAAATTGATTTGATGGAAAAATTTAACAGAGATACTATTTGGCGGGTTCACATTCCCCTTTTGATTGTCCAGATTACTTTTGGCTCGCTTCCCCCTTTTTCTAAGCTCGCGTTAAAATATTTTCCGCCGATGAGCATTGTGTTCTTTCGAGTTTTCTCAACGGCTCTGCTATTCAGTACAATCTTTTTCCTTTTCAAAAAGGAAGAAGTTAAAGAGAAAAAGCATTTTGCTTGGTTTGCTCTCTTTGGTTTCTTTGGTGTGGCGGGTAATCAACTTTTCTATTTAACCGGAGTTTCCATAACAACCGCAGTTAACGCTGGAATTCTTGTTACTACCATTCCAATCTTTACGTTAATAGTAGCACTGCTTTTAAGAAAGGAAGAACTGAACTTCATTAAAATTGTTGGTGTGCTCGTTGCTTTCAGCGGTGTAGCTTTTCTTATAGACTTTGGCAGATTCCAGCTAAACGAGAATTTGCTAGGCGATTTATTCATCATGGCTAATTCTTGTTTCTATGCAGTCTATCTAGTAATCTCAAAGAAGATGCTTCGCATTTACAACTCGTTTACAGTGATAACTTACGTTTTTATATTTTCTGCTTTTCTCGTTGCCCCTTTTACTATGGGAAGCTTAAGCACAATTAACTACGCAGCAATACCGATGGAAGGTTATCTTTCACTATTGATGGTCTTAGTCGGCGGAACATTCATTCCCTATCTTGTTGTTACATTTGCTCTGCAAAACACTCAGTCAACTTCTGTAGCAATTTATAGCTACTTACAGCCTATTATAGCTACACTACTTTCGATAATGATTGTTGGCGAGCCGCTAACACTTAAACTTGTTATTTCCGCCGCCATAATAATCTTTGGAGTTTCCATAGTTACTTTTGCCGGAATTTTCAAATTCAACAAAGTATTTCAGAGAATAAAAGGAATCATTAGTTAGCACTTATTCAAAAGGGCATAATTATTTTGGAATTTTATTAGCGCTATTTATTAATTTGCTTTTTGCAATTACAAAAAAGAACTCATGCCAAAGAAAAAAAGCATTTCATCAGAAAATAAAATCATTGTTAAAGGCGCACGCCAGCATAATCTCAAAAACGTTTCGCTGGAAATCCCGCGTAACAAGTTAGTTGTGTTTACCGGAGTAAGCGGAAGCGGAAAGTCTTCCCTCGTATTCAATACAATTTACGCGGAAGGACAGCGCCGCTATGTAGAAAGCTTATCCTCTTACGCACGCCAATTTTTGGAAAGGATGAACAAGCCGGATGTTGATTTTATTTTTGGAATATCTCCCGCTGTAGCGATTGAACAAAAAACCGGCGCACGCAATCCCCGCTCTACAGTTGGAACAAACACCGAGATTTACGATTTCTTGCGCTTGCTTTACGCGCGGATTGGAAAAACATATTGCTTTAGCTGCGGAAAGGTTGTTCAAAAAGATACTGTAGGAACTGTAAGTGAATGGCTTGAAACCCAAAGCGAGGAAGCAAAATTTTATCTCGGCTTTCCTATCCATTCGCATGAAGGAAGAAGCGTTAAGGAAGAGCTTGAGCTTCTAAAGAAAAAAGGATTCTTCAGAATTTTCATCGGCAAAGAACTGCATGATCTTAATTCCAAAATTCCTACGCCAAAAACAAAGAAAGATATTTTTGTTGTTATAGACCGATTCAAAGTTAAGATTGGAAAAGTCCGCGAGACTCTTGCCGAATCAATTGAATCTACATTTAAAGAAGGCGAAGGTCGGTTAGCAATAATCAACGCCGACACAAATGAAGTTAAGAGCTTTACAAAATTTTATGAATGCTGCGGCATACGTTACGAAGAACCGGAACCGCGCTTTTTCTCTTTCAACAATCCGTTTGGCGCTTGTCCGGTTTGCCAGGGCTTTGGTAAAACGATGGGCTACGAAATTGAGCGAGTCGTTCCAAATCCAAATCTTAGCATTAGCGATGGCGCTATTGTACCTTGGCGGACTGTTAGTCACAGCAAATATCTCCGCGATTTAATCAAAGCCAACAATAACAGAATTCCTCTCACAGTTCCGTTTAAAGATTTAAGCGCAGAGCAAGTAAATTTAATTTGGGATGGCTTCGGCTCATTCCACGGTTTGAACGGGTTCTTCAAACATCTTGAAGAAAAAACTTACAAGATGGGAATTAGAATTTTACTGAGTAAGTACCGCGGCTATACAACTTGCACCGCATGCAAAGGCTCACGCTTGCGTAGAGAAGCTTTGCAAGTGAAAATTGATGACCGCTCTTTGTACGATATTGTTTCGATGTCTATCGAGCGTGCGCAAATATTTTTCAAACTTATTCAGCTAACTGAATATGAAAAAACTGTTGCTAAACGTGTTTATGATGAAATTGTAAAACGGTTAGCTTTCTTAAATGATGTTGGACTCGGCTATTTAACTTTAGACCGGCTTAGCAGCACACTTTCCGGCGGCGAGACTCAGCGCATCAATCTCGCCACATCTCTCGGCTCTGCACTTATGGGAACGCTTTATGTTTTAGATGAGCCTTCGATCGGTCTTCATCCGCGCGATAATGCACGTTTAATAAATATTTTGAAATCTCTGCGCGATCTTGGCAACACAGTTTTAGTTGTTGAGCACGATCCGGAAATGATGAGAGAATCGGATTTGATTTTTGATATGGGTCCGCGTGCGGGAGTTCATGGCGGCGAAATAATTGCAACAGGAACATTCGACCAAATTTTATCCAACGAAAATTCTCTAACGGGAAAATATTTAAGCGGCAAACTTTCCATTCCGGTGCCCAAAGAAAGAAACTTTCATGAAACGCAGTCAATAAAAATTACGGGAGCCAGAGAAAATAATCTCAAAAATGTTTCCGTAGAATTTCCGCTAAAGAAATTAGTTGTTGTTACCGGCGTAAGCGGCTCGGGCAAATCAACACTTGTGCACGATATTCTCTACGGCGGAATTGTAAAGATGAATGGCGGCAATCCGCCAAAGCTTGGCAAGTATGAAATGATTGAAGGCTCCCGCTACATTGACGAAATTGAAATTGTAGATCAATCACCAATTGGAAAAACACCCCGTTCAAATCCAATAAGCTATGTTAAAGGTTACGAGTTAATCCGCGAACTGTTTGCAAACACGCCGCAAGCCAGAGCGCGCGGCTACAAACCGGGCTATTTCTCTTTCAATGTACCCGGTGGTAGATGCGATACTTGCGAAGGCGATGGCTACGTTACAATCGAAATGCAATTTCTTGCCGATCTTTATCTCGAGTGTGAAGACTGCAAAGGAACACGTTTCAAAAAAGAAGTAAGAGAAGTTACATACCGGGGAAAGAATATCGTTGATGTTCTAAACATGACAGTGGACGAAGCGATTGAATATTTTGCCAATAATGAAAAAATATTAAAAACTCTCCGTGTTCTTTCCGATGTTGGATTAGGCTACATAAAACTTGGTCAGCCGTCAACCACGCTTTCCGGCGGCGAGGCGCAGCGTGTTAAGTTAGCTTATCATTTGGCGATGCAGAAGAAAACTTCTCACACACTTTTCATTTTTGATGAACCGACAACCGGTTTGCACTTCGATGATATTGGCAAACTGCTCAAGTGTTTCCAAATGCTGATTGCCGAGAAAAACTCTGTTGTAATTATTGAGCACAACCTGGACATAATAAAATGTGCCGATTGGGTGATTGATCTTGGTCCGGAAGCCGGCGACAAAGGCGGCGAAGTTGTTTGCGTTGGAACACCGGAAGAAATTGCGCAGAATGAAAGATCACATACCGGAAGATTTTTGAAAGAACTTTTAGCGACATAGCTTTGTTATCTCAGCGTATTCTTTTCCCGAGGAAGGCTGTCGCATAATTAATTATTAGACAGAAATAGCACACGGATGACGCAGATTTAACGGATTTACACTGATAGATTTTTGATTATTAATTATGCGACATCCACTGAAGGGACGACTAAGTCGGCGCATTTTGTGGTTAACTATTTAAACGCAGAGAACGCTAAGTTTCCCCAAAGAACGCTAAGGAAAAAATTGTAAAATAAATTATGGAGAGGTATAGATGATAATTGAGAGCTTTACAAAAATTTTTGAGCGTGATATTTTCAAAATTATTGCCGAGCTAAATCAATACAATGATGAAAAATTGATTTGGGCGAAACAAGGATTAGTTTCAAATTCTGCGGGCAATTTGGTGTTACACTTAATCGGGAATCTAAATCATTTTATCGGTTTCGCACTTGGGAATACCGGCTATGTTAGAACCCGCGAATTAGAATTTTCTACAACATTCCGTTCAAGAGATGAAGTGATTAATGACCTTCACGAAACAATTTCTATGGTAAAAACATCTCTCGGCAAACTAAATGATGAAAGCCTTAATTCTATTTTCCCTTTGGAATACAACGGTGAGAAGGTAACAGTTGCTCACATGTTGATGCATCTGTTAACCCATCTTAATTATCATGTTGGACAAATAAATTATCACAGAAGAATGATTGGAGCAGCACAATGAAATACTGGCTGGTTAAGGCTGAGCCTAACTGTTTCTCAATAGACGATTTAGCAAAGGAAAAAAAGCAAACTACACATTGGGATGGTGTCCGTAATTATCAAGCACGAAATTTCATGCGCGATGAAATGAACCTTGGCGATAAAGTAATTTTCTATCACAGCAATGCAGAGCCGCCCGGTGCCGCAGGCGTTTGTGAAGTTGCTAAAGAAGCTTATCCCGATTTTACAGCATTTGATCCGGAAGATCAGCATTACGATCCTAAGAGCAAGAAAGATTCTCCATGCTGGATGATGGTTGATATAAAGTTTGTAAAGAAGTTCAGCAGACTTGTTCCCTTAGATGAAATTAAGTCCAACAAGAAATTACAGAAGATGCGTCTAGTTCAGCCGGGTAACCGTTTATCTGTAATGCCGGTTGAAAAAGATGAGTTTGAAGAAATAGTAAAGATGGGAAGATAAAGCAGATTGGTTTTGCTATTTTTACGGTAATAACAGGTTAGCAACAATTATATTAGGCACCGTTATGCAATCAAATGATCTTATTGATTTTATGAATTCTGCAACTCGACAAATCGGTGAAGAGTATGATAGGATCCAAAAACGAGCAACTGAAGACCCAGGTACTGATGGAGATCAGGGAGAAGAAAACTGGGCAACTCTCTTACGCAACTGGTTACCTACAACTTTTCAAATTGTTACAAAAGGTAGAATTCTAAGCCACAAAGGAATTGCAAGTCCACAAGTTGATGTTTTGGTTTTGCAACCAGAGTATCCTAAACATCTACTTGATAAAAAGCTATACTTAGCAGGTGGTGTATTAGCTGCATTTGAATGTAAAGTTACATTAAAAGCCAAGCATATTGTAGATTTCATAAAAAACTCTATTGATATTAAATCTCATCTTGAAACAAGAAAAGGAACCCCATATAAGGAATTGCAAAGTCCAATAATATATGGTTTACTTGCCCATTCTCATACTTGGAAAGGAAACGATTCAAAACCAGAAGAAAACATTAGGAATAGCTTGATAGAGGCTGACAATTCATTAATAACTCATCCAATACAAATGCCGGACATTATATGTGTTGCTGATCTTGCTTGCTGGTCGTCAAGTAAAATGGTTTTCATTGGACCAAGTCAAATACCCAATTGGACGACTTTGGTTTCTACTTACGGCGAAAAAGGATCAGCAACATCAGCATACATTGGACACACAAAAGTTATGGAACAGCAAACAGAAATTTTTACGCCAATTGGTGCAATGATTACATCATTGTTAAACAAACTTGGTTGGGAGTATCCAAACTTACGACAACTTTCACGCTATTTTACATTAACAAATATTCAAGGTTCTGGAAAAGGATATATGAGAAAATGGGAAAGTAAAATATATTCTGATGAAATAAGGACAAAAGTAGAAATGGGACAACTTAAAAACGGTGTACTTTGGGACGAGTGGAGCATTAATATTCAGTAATCAATGACAAATATAATCGTTACAAGCCTACTATTACCAAAATCAGAGCGTATTTAGTTAGCAGGGTTCAAGACGCAAAACATTTGCAGTCCAAAAACAAAAAGTTATCTTTGAACATGAAAATTGAAGAACCCAAAATAGAGCAGATTCAAGAGCTTTGTAAAGCCAACCGGGTGAAGTCCCTTTTTGCTTTTGGTTCAGTAACCAGAGACGACTTCGATGAAAGTTCGGACATTGATTTAATTGTGGATTTTGAAGAGAAAGACCCATTTAAGTACACAGACCTTTATTTTGGTTTGAAATCCAAACTCGAAGAAATATTAAAGCGGCAAGTGGATCTTTTAGAAGAGAGAGCAATCCGGAACAGAATATTTAAGCAACACCTCGAAAGCACTAAGGTTAAAATCTATGGATATTAGAATAAAAACCGGACTGTTGGATATCCGGCAGTGTATTGATGAGATTTATCTTTTTCT
This sequence comes from Stygiobacter sp. RIFOXYC2_FULL_38_25, assembly GCA_001803165.1. Taxonomy (GTDB): domain Bacteria; phylum Bacteroidota; class Ignavibacteria; order Ignavibacteriales; family Melioribacteraceae; genus Stygiobacter. The sequence goes on from MHAZ01000019.1 coordinate 319,934, forward strand.
TGGTGAGAATAGAGACTTTTTAGCTTATAAGGCTGACTTGAAAACCAAAAAGGCTGTTGAACGAAACATCGAAATAATTGGTGAGGCTGTAAACCGAATATTAAAAACCGACAGTAATTTTCAACTGAACAACGCCAAAAATATCATCGGAACACGGAACCGTATTATTCACAGTTATGATAACATTTCAGATGAAGTAATTTGGACAATTGTCTGCAGGGAATTGCCTGATCTGAAAATTCAAGTTGAAGTATTATTAAAAGAAGAATAGAAGCGCCTATCGTAACAGTGCATACTCAAACGTTTAGAATAATTTTTTTGTGTTTTACCAAACTTCACCAAACTGCAATCCGTTATAAGAATTGTTTTCTTTGTAATTATCACAAAGATTTTAATGAATCTCAAACGTTTAAGAATCCTTCCTGAAGGGAATCAAAAAGTTGGTCCGATTGTTTACTGGATCCAACGGGACCAGCGTGTGCATGATAATTGGGCACTTCTATACGCGCAAGATAAAGCCATAGAAATGAAGCTCCCCGCCGCAAGCAGCGGGGTATCAAATTAATGGAATAGTGTCAATTGTGTTTCTTTGTGTAAAACAGTGTATTCTTTTTC
>MHAZ01000020.1 GCA_001803165.1 Stygiobacter sp. RIFOXYC2_FULL_38_25
CTGTTCAACATTATTATGAATCATGATACCTCCGAATGAAGTGTTATAAAATAACTCTTCTTCCTTTGGGTATCATATGATACTAACTATAAGTGAAATGTTAAAGTCCCTCTCCGTCATCCCGAGCGGAGTCGAGGGAAAGGAGAGGGATTTAGGGTGAGGTCGGAAAATTAAATAGCAAAAACTAACCTCTCTCTTTGTCTCCCTCCTTAGTAAGGAGGGAGAGCGGAAGTTTTTTCTTTTCTTGATAATTTACTTCTCTATAGATAAGTTGTAAATAGTAAAGGGGCTCCATTAAAAGCAATTGCCGGGGGAGCCGATTGAATGGAAGTCAATGCGGACCAAATATGAAAATCAAATGTTTTATTGCTCTTATTGTTTCAAGTATTATCATTTTGTTGAGTAATCCTACTACCGCTTACTCTCAAAATTGGGGTATGAGTTTAGGTATCTCAACAGAAAAAGTTGTTTTTGGAGACGTACTTTACAGAAACAACACACACTTTTTTCATTTTGGTCTAGGTTATCAATTAACTGATGCAAAGGGAGAGGAAAAATCTGAAAGGAAAACTAATTATGGACTTTCAACTTCTGGAAGCGGTGTTAAATTCTATACTGTGGATTTGGGTTATGGATATGAAATCATTGATACTATAGAATTGTTTGTGGAATTATCAATCGGCCAAAGGAAATATTACACCAATTATATTGACAAAAGATTTAAGGATGGTGGCTATCATATGATTGATAGAGATGAGATGATAGCTGGGTTGGGTATAGGTGCGAGTTACTCGATTAATAGTCAATTCAAAGTATTTGCTAGTTATAATAGCATACGAAAACTTGGAGTCGGAGTAAGATACGTTTTCAATCTATACTAATGTATTTGTCTGAAGATAAAAAGCCGGAAAAGAGCTTACAGTTCTATAATGCTTTTCCACTCTTCACTCTACGCTCGGAATTTATCCGCCATCTTCTTGGCGGACTCGATACTAAGTTACGGAATGTCTTGTCCGTGCGACGCCACCCAAATCTTAAACCACTCTTCGCGGGTTAGATTTACATTCAATCCTTTCATAGCCGCTTTAATTCTATCAATTTTGCCGGTGCCGAGTACAATAACAAAATTCACCGGATGGACGAGTAACCACGCGGCGGCAATCGCGTCAATTTCAACTTGGTATTTGTATGCAATCTCAAACAAAACATTTCTCACGCGGTTGGCTTTCTCGCTATTCTCGTGGAAAATTCTTCCTCCGGCAAATGGCGACCAGACCATTGGCGGAATTCTTTTCTCTTGCAAGAAATCTATGTTGCCTTTATCAAAATGTTCTGTGCAGAGAACTGAAGCTTCAATCTGATTTGTTACCAAAGGGAAGTCTAATCTGGATTGAAGCAAATTAAGCTGATGGGGCAAAAAATTTGAAACACCAAAGTGAAGAACCTTTCCGCTTTGCTTAAGCTCGTTCATAGCTTCAGCAACTTCATCTGCGTTCATCAAAGGATCGGGGCGGTGAATGAGAAGAACATCGAGATAATCTGTGTTTAGGTTGCGCAGAGAATTTTCAGCAGACCACAAAATGTGCGCTTTGGAGGTATCGTAAGAGTGCATTAAAAATTCCGGGTAACGGGGAGTCGCAAGTTTAATTCCGCACTTTGAAACAAGCTGAACCTTTTCTCTTAACGATGTATTTTCTTTTAAGATGTTGCCGAAGATGTTTTCGCAAGAATATTGTCCGTAAATATCGGCATGGTCAATTGTGGTTATTCCAAGCTCGAGTGATTGATTTACAAGTTCATGTAATTGATGTGAGTTGTAGTTCCACTCTTTAGCCCGCCAGAAACCGAGCGAGAACCGGGACATTTTGAATTCCATACTTTACCATAATTCTTATTGATGATATGCAATATACTGTTTAGATTGGATTTGTATAAAAAGTGACTAAAAAAATGTTGAACAATCTGGTAAACAAAAACGATTTAAAAGAAGTAATACGACGAGTCAAGAGTAACCCCAATTTAGCCGGTTCAATCGCACGAAAATTTTTTTCAACCAAGAATAACAGAGCTATACAAGCTTGGTCTCATGTTTCTGCGCCGCAAGACAAGTGGTGGTACATTCCGGAAGTGATTAGTCGCTGGAATTATTTGATTACGGGTGATTACAATCTCGACTATTATGCCTATATCACAGAAAAATATTTGCGGAATGAGGGAAAATACAAGGCGCTTTCTTTGGCTTGCGGAACGGGTTCGCGAGAAATTGAATGGGCTAAGACAAACAGGTTCGGTGCAATAGATGCTTTTGATGCTTCACCGAAGAGAATAGGCTTTGCAAAATCTCAAGCGGAAAAAGAAAATTTATCTGATATCATTTCTTTTAATGTTGGGAATGTGATAGATGTTCGCCCAAATGAAAGCGAATATGATCTTTTTCTAGGGGAGCAATCTTTGCATCATTTTTCTCCTTTGAATGAAGTAGTAGAAAAAATTAAATATTCCGTAAAGCCCAATGGATTAATTATAGTTAATGAATATGCCGGTCCGGATAGGTTTCAGTGGAGTGAAGAGCAAGTTTATTACGCTAAAGAACTATTGATTAAACTCCCGGAAAAATACAGAACGTTTTATAACAGCGTGGAAATCAAAAGCGATATATATAAGCCTGGCAGGATGAGAATGATTATGAATGATCCTTCCGAAGCAATAGAATCAAGCAAAATATTACCGCTATTCTCAAAGAATTTTGAACTGCTGGAATTTAAACCTTGTGCCGGTACTCTGCTTCATCTTGTTTTTGATGGAATTGCTCACAATTTTTTGAACGAAGAAACAGTAACGAAAGAACTGCTTAAAATGTGTTTTGATTTTGAAGATACGCTGTTAACACAGAAGAAAATAGAAAGTGATTTCATTTTTGTGATGTATAGAAACAAAAAGTAAGCGTATGAAAAGAAAAATACTCTACATACTCGGCACGCTGCTATTCTTCTATTTAATATTGCTTATTCCTACCGAGAGTGTAATTACTCCAAAACTTGCAGCTAAGAAGCTGTTTGTCTGGGATAGAGATTCGCTTTGGCGCTCTTTGGAAAATGAGTATGTTAAATCAAAATCGCTTGGCTGCGAAAAGTTAGAAAGCCAAATCTTTAGAAACTTTGCATTTATTAATTCTTTATCGGATGAAATTACTAATCAAAAATTGCAACCAAGTGATCCGTTATTTGAGGACATTGGACAAGTGATGTTTTCAACGGCAGCTCTTATTGGTGGCTGCGAAAAACACACAGAGGAGTTTGTTGATTTGTTTTCCAAAGTAAGAAGCGTTATTAAGAATGAATCGCGTGAATGGAATTTGAAAGACATTATAGTGCGCCAAACACTCTACAAAATTATTTACGGCGGAAGAGCCGCTGTAGAGGAGCTACTGCTTCAATCAAAAAAAGAAAATATACAAGAGCTTACTCTTGGCGATGATGAAGAATCCGCGACACCATACACAAGTATTCTCGGAGTGAAAATTCATAGCGGGGATATTTTGGTTTCGCGCGGCGGAGCGCCGACCTCGGCATTAATCGCGCGTGGAAATGATTACCCGGGAAATTTCTCTCACGTTGCATTGGTGTATGTTGATGATGAAACAAAACTTCCTTACATCATTGAATCTCACATAGAGAGGGGCGTTACAATCTCCAGTATTTATGATTATCTGAAAGACAAAAAATTGCGTGTGATGGTTTTGCGTCTTCGAAAAGATTTACAGCAATTGCAGATTGATCCGATGCTTCCGCGCAAAGCAGCCCGGCTTGCATATCAAAGAGCCGAAGCCGAACACATTCCTTACGATTTCGAAATGGATTTTAGCAATGATGATAAATGGTTCTGCTCGGAAGTTGCTTCATCAACTTATAAGAAACTGGGCGTAAATCTCTGGATGTCAGTTTCAAGTATTTCAACTTTGGGAACTGCAAAATGGCTTGCCGGATTTGGTGTAACACACTTCGAAACACAAGAGCCCTCCGATCTCGAATACGACCCGCAGCTAAAAGTCGTAGCAGAGTGGAGAAATCCGGAAACACTTTATCAAGATCATGTTGATAATGCAATTGTGGAAGCTCTGCTTGATGAAGCCAATGAAGGAAAAGAACTTTCTTACGACTGGTATATGCTTCCGTTTGCGCGGTTGATGAAATTCTACAGTGTGATTCAAAATAAATTTGGCGCTGAAGGAAGTATTCCGGAAGGAATGAGTGCTGAATCGGGACTCAGACACAAAAAATATGAAAGTATTTTCAATTCGATAAAAGAGAAAGTTTTAGTTGATGCTGAGAAGTTTGCAAAAGAAAATCATTATCAACCACCTTATTGGAAAATTGTTGGCTTTGCTAAAAAGTATGCAAAAGAAAATTAGTATTAGAAATATCAATTGGGTGTAGCTTCGCAGTTCATGCTCTTGCTCGTGATCTTAATCTTGATCGTCTTTAGTGAAGTGTAAGCAGATCAAGGTCAAGAGCCAGCCTCGCGTTGCCGGAGGCAAGGCGGGTAAGATCAAGATTGTAACAACGATGAAGATTAACTTAACATGAAATAACACAAAAGCATTAACTCTTGGAGGTAGAATGTCTCTGCAAGAAAAATCAATCGGCTTTAAGCGGGAACTTGGACTGCTTGATTCAACGATGATTGTCGTTGGCTCAATGATCGGCTCCGGAATATTTATTGTGAGCGCTGATATTGCGCGCACTGTTGGCTCCAGCGGACTTCTTCTATTAGTTTGGTTAATCACCGGAGTAATTACTTTGATTGGCGCGTTAAGTTATGGCGAGCTTGCATCATTAATGCCCTTTGCCGGCGGGCAATATGTTTACATACGCGAAGCCTACAATCCCCTAGTTGGTTTTTTGTATGGCTGGACATTGTTTCTCGTAATTCAAACAGGAACGATTGCCGCAGTTGCAGTTGCGTTCGCAAAATATACCGGAGTTATAATTCCTTGGTTTAGCCCAAGCAATGTCTTGCTCGAGCTTGCCGGATTAAAAATCTCGGCGGCTCAATTACTGGCTATTGTAAGCGTAGTCTTTCTGACATTTGTAAATGTTGGCGGAGTTAAAGAGGGAAGATTTGTCCAGAATATTTTTACTGTTTCTAAAACAATTGCGCTGCTTGGTTTGATTGTACTTGGCTTCATCATTGGCTCAAATACCGATGTTATTTCAGCTAACTTTACAGACATGTGGAGCGCAAAACAAATTCATCTAAAGAATGGATTGATTGATGTAATTGAACCGCTTGCCGGGTTTGCCGTTATAGCGGCAATTGGAACAGCTATGGTTGGCTCACTTTTCTCAAGTGTTGCGTGGGAAAATATTACATTCATTGCCGCAGAAGTTAAAGACCCAAAGAAAGTAATTCCCTGGAGTTTGTTTCTTGGAACAATGATTGTAACTGTGCTTTACATTCTTGCGAATGTTGCCTACTTAGTTGTTCTTCCTCTTCAAGGCGATCCTTCTGCTAATAGTGTTGCCGGAATGGGAATTCAATTTGCGGCTGAAGACAGAGTTGGCACTGCGGCGGCACATTTTATTTTTGGCGATGTAGCTGTTGCAGTTATGGCAGTCTTAATTATGATCTCTACATTTGGTTGCAACAACGGGTTAATCTTAGCCGGCGCGCGTGTTTACTATGCTATGGCAAAAGATAATTTGTTTTTCAAAGTAACGGGTGAGTTAAACAGCAAGTCTGTTCCGGCAAAAGCTTTGTGGATTCAAGCGATTTGGACAAGCTTACTTTGCCTTTCCGGCACATACGGTCAGCTTCTCGATTATGTTGTGTGTACTGTGCTAATCTTCTACATACTAACAATTGCCGGTGTGTTTATTTTGAGGAAGCGGCTGCCAAATGCCGAACGCCCATATAAAGCATTTGGCTATCCGTATCTGCCGGCGCTCTACATTTTCCTGGCGGCGTCAATTTCAATTATTCTATTAATCTACAAACCGGATTCAACTTGGCCCGGTTTACTAATTGTTGCGCTTGGAATTCCGGTTTATTTTATCTGGAATAAATTTCGTGCGAAATCGTAAGTGAAAGAATAAAGAAAATGAAAAAGAGGATTGTCTATTTTCACTGGAATCAAGATGAAGCAGCGGCGAACGCCAAGAAAATGAAATCGCTGGGTGTTGAGGTTGAACTTGGCGTGCTTAATTCTCAATCAGATTTCAAAACTATTAGAAATAATCCGCCGGATATTTTTGTGATTGATCTCAGCCGGCTTCCATCTCACGGAAGAGAGGTTGGAACCGGTTTGAGATCGTATAAATCCACAAAGCATATTCCGATCATTTTCCTTGAAGGGGAAAAAGAAAAAGTTGAGAAGGTAAAGCAAGTCCTTCCGGATGCAACATTTTGTACGTGGAAAGACTTGAAAGCTGGAATTAAGGAAGCTGAAAGTATTGATACTGTAAAGCTGATTCCGAAGAAAAATATTTTGCAAGCATACTGGAACACACCGCTTCCCCAAAAACTTGGTTTAAAAGAAAACAGTATTGTTGGATTGATTGATCCACCGAGAAAACTGAAAGAAATTCTTGGCGAACTTCCTCAAGGAGTGAAGCTTGTTAAAAATCCCAAGAAGCAGTGCGAACTATTTTTGCTGTTCACGCTATTTATGGGTGGACTTGAAAGCAATTTTGATGAAATGAATAAACTGCTTTCCGAAAAAGGCTCAGTTTGGATATTGTGGCCGAAGAAAACAAGTGGAATTGAATCCGACTTAAACCAGAACGAAGTTAGGAACTACGGATTGGCAAGAGGTTTTGTGGATTACAAAGTTTGCTCGTTTGATGAAACCTGGAGCGGATTAAAATTTTGTAGGCGTAAAAAGTGAAATTGTAGAAACAAAAAGACCCCGCTGGTGCGGGGTCTTTTGTAAATATCATTTTAAGGTTTATAACGCATCTTCTTTCTTTTCGTCATATCTCACAACATGTTTCTTTCTTCCTTTCATGAAGAACGCAATTACTAAAAATACTATTACTGCGCCGCCGCCAATGTAAACCCAATTAAGTGAAGAGCCTGGAGCTACTTTCTCTTTCCACTTTGCAATGTGAGAATCAATTGAATCTTTGTTCGCGTCGGTCATCATATTATTTTCAATCAAAATTGGAATCCAAACCGGCTCTACAACTCTGAAGTAAACACTGTCGGTAAAAGCGTTGTAAATATTTTCTGATTCACCGCCGCTCTTAACGCCAAGGTTTTTAATTTCATCGCCAACAAATGATTCAACGCTGTTAACAAATTGTTCGCCCGATTTGAATTGCAGCATAGCAATTTTCTTTTCGCGGAAAAGTTTGTTTACCTGTCCCCACATTTCATCGTTAACTCGAATGTTCCAATCGGCAAACATTGCGTCTATGTTTGCAATCTGAGCAGTCTTGTCTTTTCTATTCAAATATACTTCTGCTAACTTCGGTCCAATCTGGCGCCAAACCTTGTTAAAGTCTTTGTATTGCTTTTTCATTTCGCCAAGATCAGCTGGAGTCATTTGCGTTACTTTCATAAACTGAACGTTATCGGCAATTGTTCTCTCGATATTGTAAAACAGATTTCCGGCATCAACTTTTGTGTAGATGTTTTGCTTTTCTGCTTCATTAAGTCCGCCAGGAAGCTGAACAAACTGAGCTAATAAGCTGTCAACAATTCCGCGTACAAGTTCATCTCTCTGCTGAATGTTAGCTTTTAGTTGAGCAACAAGCTTTTGAAGCGAGGCAATTGTCTGCGCGTCTTTTGCAGAACGGATTTGCAAAGTTCTTATCTGCGCGATCAAACCTTGGTTTTCTTGGCTTATCGTAGAAATTTTGTCTTTTAGAGTTCCTACTTCTGTGGTGAGTTCTGTAATCTGTGTGAAATCGCCTTTGCGTATTTCTACAGCGCGTTCAATCTTAGAAAAAGATGATTCAAAATTTTCCGGATAAAGTGAGTTATCAAGCAAACCTTTATCGGCGAGAAATTCCGATTTCAGCATGGCTATGTTTTCCGAAATTGTATTGCACTCATCGAGAGAGGTAGCATTTTTAATTGCTGTTTCAAGCTGCTGGTAGCGGGCTTTGAAATTTTGTGTCTTCTCGTAATCGGATTGTGCTCTAAGTGTCGCCCCAAACGCAATAGCAAAAAAAACAATTAGGAATAATTTTGTTCTCATCTTTTCTACCTCATTAAACCTTTGAAATTGAGCAGGTACTTGTTTGGGTTATCAAGCAATTCTATGTTTGGGGATTTCTGATTAAAAGCCGGCGCTGTAAGTCCGCGCTGTTCCGAAATTAGAATTTTATTTTCAAGCTGCATTCCGCTTTCTATGGATTTAAAAACATAAACGTTCTTAAACTCTTTTGCCGTGATAAAATAGTAACCGGCTTTATCCCGTATGATTCTGACTTCCTTGCCAATGTAGTTTGTAGAGTCTTGAAACTCTTCAAAGAAAAGAGGCTTTACGTTGAGAGTGAAAGAATAACGTTGTTCGATTACGTTTCCCTTCACATCAACTTTTAGAGCATTCTCAATAGGCCATGCATATTCTGCCGGTTTGAGAGTTAAAGTTGAACAAGCAATTGCAGTAATAAGAAGCACCAACAATGCGAAAGCATTCCTAAATCGCATGAAAATCCTCCGGCTAATTTTTAACTAATGAAACATAATGAATTAGCAACTCTTTTGTAAGAGGATGATTGCGAGATCAAAGTTTTATAAGTTTGCCTTTGATTTGACTAATTACTTGGATCATCCTGTGAATCCCTATAAAGGATTAAAAAATATACCCAAAAGCATCTGGCTTCTATCATTAGCAACTTTAATTAACCGCTCCGGAACAATGGTGCTTCCGTTTCTTGTAATCTATATGAACCGGAAAATCGGCGTTAGTCCTACTGCAGCCGGAATGGTGCTAATGGTTTATGGTTTAGGAGCGCTACTTACTTCACCATTTGTTGGAAGACTTGCCGATAGAATCGGTTCACTTACGGTTATGCGGGTTTCACTTATCTGTACCGGATTAATGATAATTCTTTACTCATTTATTACAGATTACAATCTAATATTGATAGTAACTTTTGTTTGGTCGGTTATTAGCGAAGCGTTCCGCCCGGCAAATCTTTCCTTGATTTCTTTTGAAACTTCAACTGAGCAGAGAAAGACGGCGTTTGCTCTTAACCGTCTGGCAATAAATTTGGGCATGAGCATTGGTCCGGTAGTTGGCGGATTTCTAACGCAGATAGATTACTCGCTGCTTTTTTATGTGAACGGAACCAGCTCTATTCTTTCGGGAATCTTTTTGAGCTTCATAAAAATCGAAAGCCAATCATCGGAAAATAGACTTGAGGCATCCGAAGCGAAAAACAGCACGAAGTCCTTGCTAAATAAAGTTGCTCTTTTCAGCGATAAACGCTTTTTGTTTTTTATGATTGCTCTAATTCCGATTAATCTGGTTTTCTTTCAGTTTCTTGGTGGACTTCCGCTATATATAGTTAATGAGCTACACTATACGGAAGCAACATTCGGAATTCTTATGTCCATCAATACAATTATGATTGTACTGGTAGAAGTTCCGCTTAACAATGCAATGTCTAATTGGGATGATAGAAAATCATTAGCGCTTGGTTCATTGCTCGCCGCAGTTGGTTTTGGTATGATGAGCTTTTCCAGCTCACTTATTTGGCTTGTAATAACAATAGTAATCTGGACTTTCGGCGAAATGATTTTCTTTCCCTCCAGCGCTTCTTACAGCTCGGTAATATCTCCGGAAGAAAAGCGGGGAGAATACATGGGTTACTATCAAATGGTTTTTAGTTTTGGGTTTATGTTTGGTCCGTGGCTTGGCGCTGTTGTATTAGATAAACTCAACTCAACAATTTTGTGGGGCGGTGCGTTTGTGCTTGCGTTAATTTCAACAACCATGTTTGTTATGATGACCAAGAAAACTGAGAAATAAATTTCTTTTCTTTCTCAAATTCACTTTATTATATTGCAACACACATCAAAAAACATCAAGAAAGGAACACCGTATGAAATCATTTAAAACAATGATTGCTTCATTTCTATTATTGTCTGTTGCTGCTATAAGCGCGCAAGACCAAGCCGAGATGATGAAAAAATGGCAAGACTATATGACTCCGGGACCGGTTCACAAAACATTTGAAAAAAATTGCGGTACTTGGAAAGCCGATATTACTCAATATATGGGCGGACAGGAAATGAAAGCCGAAGGCAAAGCAGTTTTTGAAATGATTCTCGGCGGCAGGTATATGAAATCATCTTTCAATTCTACAATTATGGGAATGCCTATGGAAGGTTTTGGTTTGGATGCGTTCGATAATATCACCAAAGAATATATCTCGATATGGTTAGATAACATGGGTACCGGAGTTATGCATATGAAAGGAAAGATTGATCCTGCAACAAACAAATTAACTTACTTAGGAAAAATGGTTGACCCGATGACTGGAAAAGAAACGACTGTAAAAACAGTAACCACCCAAGCTGATGATAACAAGATGCTTTTCGATATGTTTACCGTTGACGGCACTCAAGAAACAAAGAACATGTCAATAGTTTATACTCGCGTAAAATAAATTTTTCCCGTTAATGATGAAGCCTGGAGTGCTGTGAGGGCTATCCGGGCTTTTTTATTTCTTTTTTTTGATGTAATACTTTTCGATATGCTTGTAAGCTAAAAAGCCTACCGCCCCAACTTGAACTGCGCCCAAAATTTGTTTGAACCACCCCATACTTTGATTAGCCATGTAATTTTGGTAAAGTGGATTAAGAAGGTTTGCTTTTGCATCTGCCGGATTTTGATTGTTAAGCCAGGCAAGCTGCATTCTCGTTTGCATTAGGATGGAAGTAGAATCATTTAGGAAGTTGGTATTTATGTTTAGCGAGCTAAGTTCATTACCGAAATAAGAATCAGGCAAGTATCTCAACGGATTGAAGTAAGTTGAAAAGTTTAGTGGTGGTTCATTAATTTGCGAAGTATCGCGTTTAACGTTCTGAGCAAAGACAGAAATGCCTGCTAATAGAAGAATGTTAAAAATTTTCTTCTTCATCTTCGCTTAAATCTTCGTCACCAAAAATATCTTCGTCGTCAAGATTTAGATTATCGTCGGCGAGTCCGCCTGGCTCTTTTTCCTCAATTTCTTCTTCATCAACGCGCTTACTCTTTTTAGAAGTATCTTCTTCCGTTGCGTAGAAAGCCCCGCTGGATTGATAGAGACTGCCGCCGGAATAATTATCATCCATTCTATCCATAACTTGCCCAAGGATATCAGCTGTAAGGTCTTCCTTCATTTCTGCAGCATCTGCTTTTTTACCCTCATCAAATTTATCCATTCCTACATCGGTGCTCTTCCACAAGTCTGTAAGTTCTTTCTTTTCTAACTTGGATAGATGAACACCAATTTCTTTTTCAATTGTCTTCAAATCGTTCTGATCCCAGGTGGAATCAGAGTAAAGCTGCTCTTTCATAAAATCCCAGAATGAACTGCTGGATTTATCCGGAGAAGGTTTTTTCTTGAGAGAAGCAACCACATCGTTCGCAATTTTTTTCATAGACGCTGGCACAATTACACCCTTTATTTTTTACTTAATAAACTTAGTAATAAATATAAAAAATCATCAAGTAGTTTTTTTATCACTTGAAAGTTTATAGAAAGTAATTGAACAATAATGTAAGATTCTTGCTATTTTTTACGTTGAATTAAGAAATTAATTGTTAGTTCTTGTCTAAAATATTTTTGCCCCTGTAGTTCAATGGATAGAACGCGAGCCTCCGAAGCTCGAAGTGTGGGTTCGATTCCCGCCGGGGGTACAACTGGCAGGTTCTCCCGAAGGGATTCCTTCGGAAGAGTCCTGTCAGGGTACAGAAAGAAAAAACTTATGCAACTAACTTATAGCTCTCCACATAAACATATCTTTTCAATTTGCTATCAGAGGAACTTATGAAAAACGCCGCCAGTTTTATTCTATCAGCATTATTTGTTTTCATTCTATCTCAGAACGCATTTCCGCAAACAGAAGATAAATCACTTCTAACGCTTAACAGAATTTTTAACAGCGCAGATTTTTCTGCAGAAAGATTTGGTCCAGCCAGATTTGTTGAAGAAGGAATATTTTACACAACGTTGGAAGCCTCCAAAGATGCACCAGGCGGTAGAGACATAGTTAAATATGAAACTGAAACCGGAAAACGAGAAGTCTTGGTTTCGGCTAAACTTTTAATTCCGGAAGGGCAAACAAAGCCGTTGGGAATTAGCAATTACACTTGGTCAGCCAATAGAAATTTGCTGATGATTTATACAAATACCGCAAGAGTCTGGCGGCAGAACACTCGCGGCGATTATTATGTGTTGAACCTTAAAACGAGCAAGCTTCAAAAGATTGGCGCCTTTGCAAAGCCTTCCAAATTGATGTTTGCTAAAATTTCCCCGGATGAACAAAAAGCGGCATACGTTTGCGAAAACAACATCTATGTAGAAAACCTTGCTGATGGAAAAGTAACTCAGCTTACCTCTGATGGTTCAAATACAATTATTAACGGAACATTTGATTGGGTTTATGAAGAGGAGCTGGATTTACGCGACGGATTCCGCTGGAGTCCCGACAGCAAAAGTATAGCTTACTGGCAGTTAGATGCATCCGGCGTAAATGTATTTTATATGATTAATGACACCGATTCACTTTACTCAAAAGTAATTCCGGTTCAGTATCCAAAAGTTGGAACAACAAATTCGGCAAGCAAAGTTGGTGTTGTAAATATTGCCGACGCGAAAACAGTATGGATTAATGTTCCCGGCGACCCGAGAAACAATTACATCGCAAGAATGGACTGGGCGGCAAGCTCAGATGAAATTGTAATTCAGCATTTAAACCGGCTGCAAAATCAAAATGAAGTAATTCTTGGTAACGCTAAGACCGGCGAAGTAAAGACAATCTTTACAGAAAGAGATTCTGCTTGGATTGATATTCACGACGAGCTGATGTGGCTGAAGAATGGAAAAGAGTTAACATGGATTAGCGAAAGAGACGGCTGGCGGCATCTTTATATCATTTCACGCGATGGAAAAAATGTTAAGCTTGTAACTCCCGGCAATTATGATGTAATTGATTTGCAGCTTGTTGATGAAAAAAGCGGCTATGCTTACTTCATCGCATCGCCGGATAACGCTACGCAAAAATATCTTTACAGAACAAAGCTTGACGGCAAAGGAAAGCCCGAACGTTTAACGCCGAAGGAATTTACCGGAACAAATTCGTATCAGATTTCAGAGGGAGCTAATTACGCGATACACAATTTTTCTTCCGCTAACTCAACACCAATTTCTCAATTAATTAAACTCCCGGATCATGCTGTAATTAAAAAGGTAGTTGAGAACAAAGCCTTATCAGAAAACATAGCAACTCTAAAAAAGCTTCCGACTGAGTTTTTTCAAGTTGATATTGGCGGCGGTGTAATGCTTGATGGCTGGATAATGAAGCCCTTTAATTTTGATCCCGCAAAAAAATATCCGGTTCTATTTTTAGTTTATACTGAACCAGCCGCGCAAACAGTTGTAGATCGTTGGAGCGGAGATTTTCTCTGGCATACGATGCTTACCCAGCAAGGTTATATTGTTGTGAGTGTAGATAACCGCGGTACTCCTTCACCCCGCGGAAGAGATTGGAGAAAATCTATTTATAAAAAGATTGGTATTCTAAACTCAAGCGACCAAGCTGAGGCGGTTAAGGCATTGCTGCAAAAGTTTACTTTTCTTGATGCCGATAGAGTTGGTGTTTGGGGTTGGAGTGGCGGCGGTTCTGCAACTCTCAATGCAATGTTCCGTTTTCCGGATTTGTACAAGACCGGAATGGCTGTTGCGGCAGTCGGTCACGAAAAACTTTACGATACAATTTATCAAGAGCGTTACATGGGCTTGATTTCGGTAAATCCGGAAGTTTATGAAGAGGGCTCGCCGGTAACTCATGCGAAAAATCTTAAGGGCAACTTATTAATTGTTCACGGCACCGGAGATGATAACGTTCACTATCAAGGCGCGGAGTTGGTTATTAACGAATTGATTAAACACACTAAGCCTTTTACAATGATGGCATATCCAAACCGCTCACACGGAATTTATGAAGGAGAGGGAACAACACTTCATTTGTTTAGTCTCTTAACAAGATATTTAAACGAAAACCTTCCGGCGGGAGCTAAATAATATTTGTGATTGAATCATCCTCTTCGTTAATTGAAGAGGATGATTTACAACTTATTGCTTCCAAAATTTTCCAAGAGGAAAATGCAATGAAAAAACTATCATGCTTTTTTCTTTCACTCCTTCTCTGTTTCAATATTTCTTTTGCACAACAACTTAAAGTTTCCGATTCATACCTTAAAATTTCTGCAAAGCAAACCGATCCGCTTTATACAACTTACACTTCGGCAATGGAACGATCCCGGCTTTATGGCGATAAAGGTTATAAGATGGATTACTATT
This sequence comes from Stygiobacter sp. RIFOXYC2_FULL_38_25, assembly GCA_001803165.1. Taxonomy (GTDB): domain Bacteria; phylum Bacteroidota; class Ignavibacteria; order Ignavibacteriales; family Melioribacteraceae; genus Stygiobacter. The sequence continues at coordinate 14,526 of MHAZ01000020.1, forward strand.
CCGATCATCTGCCGATAAACTATTCCGGAGATCAAGCGGGCAGATTTTATTGTGTGTGGAAAGTTGATCAAGTTGTTGTAATGAACACCGGTGAATTTTTTCGTAAGCCGGTGGTAACATCTTCCTTTCCTGATATGGCTATTATAAATTATCAACCTTTCAACGGAATTGAGGTTCAAGAAACATTTTTTGTTTACAGCTCATCCATCGCAATGGTGAATCTGCAAATCAAAAACGTAGATAAGATTAAGCATGAACTAGAATTGTATCCAATTTTAGAACTTGGCAATGATTCGTTGCTCATTAAAGAATTTGATGCTGGAAGAAACGCTTACGTTACAAATCATCACGAATCAAAATATAGATTGATTAGCTCACTTTATAAAAACGCTCCTTATCCAACAGAGACAAGGGATTACCTCACAGCAAGTTTTCCAGCTTATTCGTTTGGCGGCTATCATAATTCGCTCGAAGCGTTCTACAATACAATTAAAACAGATTTCTATGCAGAGAATAGAAACGATTCTCTTAACAAAAAGCAGAATGGTCTAGTAAATTTTGTTTCGCTTCACGGCAAGTTTTCGTTACAGCCAGGCGAAGAAATTAATGTTTGCTACTTCCGTGGCTGGCAGGATCAGAAAGAGGATTTGCAAAAACTTGCAGATGAAATTGAAAAGCTCAAAATAGAACCGCTTCAAAAGTATGTTGATGATAATGTAAAATTGTTTGTCAAAATCCCCCGAATAAATTTTAAAAAGCAAGACGAAAAACTTGTTTACTTAAGCTCATTCAATCTTGCCCGTGGAAATTTTTATCCGCCAGCAGAAAAAGCCAATCACAATTTTTATGTCTTCTCCCGCCAGCCGCTTTGGGGTTGGGGACACGGGCATCAAGTATTGCATGAATCGTTGAGCATGTTAGCATACGCTTATCTCGATCCGCAATCGGCACAAGGCTCGCAGAGAATTTATATTGATCAACAACGGGAAGATGGTTTGATTGCATATCGCCACGGTCCACGCGGGTTGCAAGACTATCCTCACTTCAGCAAAGAACTTAATAAGAATATGTCAACGACGTCCGCACCATTTTTTAGCTGGATAAACTGGGAAGTTTACAAAGTTAGCAAAGACAAAAACTTTCTTTCCGATTCATACGAGAGCGGAACGAAATACTTAAAGTGGCTGATTGAAAACCGGGATCTGGATAAAGATGGTTTGTACGAGTGGGGACCTTACGGAATAATTGAAAACGTGCGCGATTGGTACAATGCAGTTTTCCAAGTTAGCAAAGACCGCCATCTCGATATTGACAAGGAAGATATTTCCGATGAGCTGGAGTGTGTTGATTTGACCTTGATGATGATTAAAGAAATGCGCTCGCTTGCAAAGATGGCTAAGGAACTTGGGCAGAAAGATGCTTCTAATGCCTGGAAAGAAATGGCGGACTTAACGAGCAAGTTAGTAAATGAAAAAATGTGGGACGACAGCAGCAAGTTTTATTATTCAATCAATAAGAAAGATCACACATTCAAGTTTCTAACAAGGGATTTACGGCGAATGGAAATAATTGGCTTCTTGGCTTTGTGGGCTGAAGCTGCGACGAAGGATAGAGCAAAAGAGCTGGTGAAGCATCTTACAAATCCGGAAAAGTTTTGGCGCAAGTATGGAATTCCAACTCTTGCCGCAGATGATGTTTGGTACACGCCCTATGTAGATTATTGCTGCAAGTGGAACGGTCCGGTTTGGCTGCTGTGGAATTACATGGTCTTGGATGGACTGAAAAAATATGGCTACAAAAATTTAGCTGCGGAAGTTGCTGACAAAATGATGCTTGCTGTTTCAACTCAACTAAAAAAGAATCATAACTTTTGGGAATCGTATAGTCCCGACAACGAAGTTCTCAACTCGCCCTCAAACTACATCTGGGATTCAATAATGGCGCGCGTGCTGATAGAGAAATACAAAAAGTAAATCAAAGAGATTCATATATTGTGGTGTACAACGGAACTGTCTGACCCTGACATAAAAAATATTTTATGGGTTATATTAACCTCCGGGCTGTTAAAGAAGTAGTGAAATTAAATTAAAATGAGTCAAACGCTTATGAAATTAGTGCAAATGATATTCTTGGTTATAGTGGTAACTACAAATTTGTTTTCGCAAACAATTTGGATTAAAGACATAAACAAGAGGCTGGTTTCTAAGGCATCTGTTTCCGTGCAAGTGATATATAAGGACACACGGTTTCTTCTGGAAGATGCCAAAGAGAAATTCTTTACAGCGGTTACCGATACTCTGGGAAAAATGATAATCTCCGGTGAATACGGTAAAGAAGAATTCTCTGTGGAATCTATAACTATAAAGGTTCAGCACAAAGATTATGATCCGTTTGAAGTTATAACAAAAGAATATTCAAGCTCGCCGACCTTTAATTACATAGTTTATCTTGTTCCTAAAAACTCTAAAGTAAACCTTAGCGGAAAAATAATTGCTAACAGACAAGAGATGAATGAACTCGACATTTATTCTTCATCAGAAATAGCTGAAAAATTGCAAATAAAGGAAGATGATATTTTGAATCTGATAAAGAAAAAGAAGATTAAAGGAAAAAAAATTGGTGATAAATACTTTGTTAGCGGAGATGAACTTAGAAAATATTTGGAAGAATAAATATTTGGAGGAATTATGTTGGTGTTTATTAGTTGGTCTGGTAGTGTAAGTAAGTTTATAGCAGAAAACCTAAAGAGTTGGCTTGAAAATGTTTTACAGTCTCTTGAACCGTGGTTGTCTATTGATATAGAAAAAGGGAAGAGATGGAATACTGAGGTAGTTGATAAACTCGAAAAATCAAAAATTGGAATAATCTGCTTAACCAAAGAGAATCTAGACGAAAGGTGGATATTATTTGAGGCTGGTGCGCTTTCTAGAAAGACTGACTCGTATGTATGTACCTTACTTTATGAACTTGAAAATACCGATGTAGAATATCCTCTTGCACAGTTTCAGCATACACTATCTAATAAAGAAGATATGCTTAAGCTTCTTCAAAATATTAATTCTTGTGTTGGGGAAAAAGGCGGAAAACCCTTAAAAGAACAAAATCTCAATAAAAGTTTTGAAAAATTTTGGCCAGATATAGAGAACGTGTTTAGAGAAGCAAAAACAAAGTATACTAACAAATCAAAGCCTGCTAGAAACGACCGGGAATTACTTGCCGAAGCTCTAGAGTTATTAAGAGCACAGGACAATAAGGTAAATATTATTTACGATAAACTAGTTTTTAACGAAATACTTTCCAGTATTTCTAAACTGAGTAAAAATTCTGATAATAGACAGCAAAAGGGTGTTCTTGATATGCTGTTTTCAGGAGAAGAATTTGAAAAACATGTAAAGGAAGTTAATAAGAAAGAAGAAATAAGAAAAAGGATTAACAAAGAATACAGATAATGTCATAATAGGAATAATTTATGATTAGAAGAATTTTTTTCACTTTAGTTTTGGTTGTGGTGGTCCTAAAAGCGCAGGACATTACTCTTGATAAATTCAAACTGAATGAGAATAATTTAATACTCTCTCGCCCGGCTCAGCCAAACCAATACATGGACAAGATTGGGCAGAAAGCGGCGTTGCTTGGGTTTGAAAGCGGCTCTTTCGAAATGTGGATTTGGCCTTGGAAAGTTCTTAGAAATTTTGAAATACAGTTTTTCGTTGGTACAACAACTCAGGCAATTCTTGCAAAAGATATTCTACGAGATATTTCCGTAACGCCGGAAGCAACAACGCTAACGTATGTGTACGAATCGTTTACTGTTAAGGAAATCATTTTTGTTCCCCACAATAAACCCGCCGCAGTAATTTTGTTAGACGTAAACACAACCACTCCGCTTACAATTGTTCCCGGCTTTATGCCGGTTATGCAGCCGCAGTGGCCTGCCGGAATTGGCGGGCAGTACAGTTATTGGGATGATGGTGTAAAAGCTTATGTAATTTCCGAATCGCAGCAACGAGGACTATTTTTATGCGGCTCGCCTGCAGCACAACAAATGGCGGCTCCGCCGGCACATATGTTTGCAGATAATCCAATTCAATTTAAGATGGATATAAAACCGGGCGATGCACAAAACAGTTTTATCCCCATTGTAATTGCCGGCTCACCGGTAAAAACAAAATACGATTCAGTGAAAGCGCTTTATAAAAACTTGCTTGTTAATATTGAGCGGAACTACAAAGACAATTTTGAATATTATAAAAATCTCCGCGAGAATACTTTAGAAGTAATAACGCCCAATCAAAGACTGAATCTGGCTTATGAGTATGGAAAAGTAGCACTAAATAATTTAATAGTAGATAACGCAACACTTGGCAAGGGATTAGTTGCCGGTTATGGATTAAGCGGCGGCGGCGGTCGCCCGGGTTTTGCCTGGTATTTTGGCGGCGATGCGTTTATTAATACACTCGCAATGAATACTTACGGAGATTATTCAACAGTAAAAGACGCATTGGTGTTTACGCAAAAATGGCAGCGGCAAGATAACTTTCCAATTCGGAAAAAAAATGCCACCGATAAACCAACTGATATTGGTAAAATGTCCCACGAGCTCTCTCAAAGCGATGGCTTAATTGATTGGTGGAATGATTATCACTACGGATACAATCACGCTGATACTACTCCATGGTATTTAGTTGCTATGGGGGATTACTTAAGAAAAAGCGGCGATATTGGATTTATTAAGCAAAGTTGGAAATCAATTGTGCAAGCATATAATTGGTGCAAAAGCAAAGACAGCAACGGCGATGGCTTAATGGATTTGCGTGGTGCCGGGCTTGGTGTTCTTGAATTTGGCTCACTCGTGAAAATATTTAATGATAACTACACTCAAAGTTTGTGGACGCAAGCAATAAAAGAAGTTAAGCTGATGGCTGGCTATTGCAGCGATAAAGAAATTGAGGCTGACGCTGAAAAATCTTTTGCTGTTGCAAAGAAAGCATTAGAAAAAATTTACTGGGTTGAAGATTTGGGATTTTACAGTTTTGGCGCTGCGGAAGATGGTAAGCAAGTCCGGGATAAAAATATTTACTCTGCAACTCCGATTCTTTTCGGTTTGTACGATGCAACGAGAAGTGAAAGCACTATAAAGCAGTTCAACGAAAGTGACATGGTAACGGATTGGGGTGTTCGCAACTTAAGTAGTAAATCATCTATGTATGAACCTACCAACTACAACTATGGAACAATCTGGCCGTTTACTTCATTCTTTATTGGCGCCGCACAATTTGCAACACACTTCAACTTACAGGGTTACCAAACAGTTCGGAACACTGCACAGCACTCATTTGATTATGGATTGGGAATATTACCGGAAGTTTTTTCCGGCGATATCAATACTAAACTTGGAGAAGCTTATAATAACCAAGGATTTAGCGTAAGCGGATATATTTTCCCAATGGTACGCGGCTTGCTCGGTTTAGAAGTTGACGCGTTAAACAACAAAATCTCTTTTTCACCAAAGCTTCCGGCGGATTGGAAATATCTCAAAGTTAATAAAGCTAAGATTGGTTCTTCAAGCGTTTGTTTTGATTTGAAAATAGATAAAACCGGAATGGAATTGTTAGTAAAGAAAGTTGGCGGTAAAAACATTCAAATAGAATTCTCGCCGGAGCTTCCGCTTGGTACGGAAATAATTTCAGCAAGGATCAACAAGAATGCTGTAACGCCCAAAATGATTCACCACAGTCAATCGGAACAATTAAACATCACGCTAGATCTTGAAAGCGAAAGTAAAGTTATATTTGAATATAGACCAACCGTGGCGATATACATGATTGAGACTGCTGCGTCAATTGGTGCGACAAATGAGGGAATAAAAATCGTATCTCAAGAACTGAACGGAAAAATACTTTCGATATTCTGTGAAGTTAAACCAGATAAAGAATACGAACTTGGCGTGTTGAACGGAGAATTAATTAAATCTGTATCCGGCGCTGAATATAAAAACGGCAAGTTGATGGTTAAAAACATTGGCAATGAAAAAAAATTGGTGAAACACAAGATCGAAATCGTTTTATAGAAAAAAATATTTTTCTTGTTGACTTTTGTTCAGACAAAACATTTTTCAAATAAAAAAAATTTTTTCTTATTAGGAATAAAAAAACATTTTTAATATGTTGTTTTAAGATAAATTAAAAGCTCACCACACTTTTAATTAGAGATTAATGTTACAAATTACACTAGAACCCCAAGGGCAAATAGTACAAAATCCATCGCACAAGAGTAACGATTGGGATTTTAAATTGAAGGTCGTTCGTGAGGGAGACCTTACCGAACTACGTGTTTGTTTTGAGGATTCGCTAGACTCCGGCACAACTGAAAATCTAAATTCAATTGATGTCGGACAAGAGGGACAAAACAAAAAGCTTCTTTAAAATCCTTGACGTACGGTAGGATTACAAAACTAACTATACCTTAATCTAACAGATGAAAGGTTATGGCAGAACAATCAAATCGCTTGTTATCGCTTGATATTTTCCGCGGATTAACTATTGCGGGAATGATTTTAGTAAACAATCCCGGCGACTGGGGAAATATTTATCCCGCACTTGAACATGCTAAATGGAACGGCTGCACACCAACTGATCTTGTTTTTCCTTTTTTTCTTTTCATAGTAGGTGTTTCAATTATGCTCTCTCTTTCAAAAAGAAAAGAAAGAGGTGACAATCAAAATAAATTGATGATGCAAATATTTAGACGGGGCTTACTCATCTTTATAATCGGTATTGCTCTTGGCGGATTTCCAACTTATAATTTTTCCCTCATTCGTATTCCAGGGGTACTTCAAAGAATTGCTATTGTTTATATAATAGCCTCATTTATATATCTTAAAACAAGCTGGAAGACGCAAGTTATTATAGCAGTAGTATTTCTTTTTGTCTATTGGGCGTTAATCACTCTTATTCCTGTTCCCGGTATTGGCGCTCCAGATTTATCCCAACCAACTATAATTGATAAACTGAACAATAAAGAAATTGCACCGAACCTTGTTGCGTGGATAGATAATCAAATACTATCCGGGCATCTTTGGCGGCAATCAAAAATTTGGGATCCGGAAGGATTGCTTAGCACACTTCCGGCTATATCTACCGGCTTGCTGGGAATTCTTCTTGGAACATTTCTAAAAAGCGGATTAGACAAAACACAAAAAGTTGGCTGGATTTTCTTCTTCGGGAATGTTGGACTAATAACCGGTATAGTTTGGGATATGTACTTCCCGATGAACAAAGCATTGTGGACAAGTTCTTATGTTGTGTTTACTGCCGGAATGGCGCTTCACTTTTTTGCAATGTGTTACTGGCTTGCAGATATAAAACAAATTACCTGGTGGATAAAACCTTTTGTTGTTTATGGTACGAACGCAATAACTGTTTATGTGCTCTCCGGCTTGGTTAGTATACTGCTTTCAAGAATTCACTGGATTGATACTACCGGCGGAACAGTCTCTGTTAAATCATTTCTCTACAATACTTTTTTCACACCATTTTTATCTCCAACAAACGCCTCGCTTGCATGGGCATTATTCTATGTTTTATTTTGGCTTGGCATAATGTGGATTTTCTATAAGAAAAAAATATTCCTAAAAGTGTAATTCATCCCCACGGCTATTCTACGGAACAAACGAAGCTCTTCATTCATCTAAAATTGAAAGAGGAGAGTTATCATGGCTACGGAATTCAAACTCAGCGCAAAAGAATTGCTTGCAAAGATTGAAGAGCTTATTAAAGAAGGCAACGCGCGCAGAATCATCATTAAAGATGAAAAGGGAAGAACATACATAGAAATTCCCGTAACGATTGGTGTTATTGGCGTTGTGCTTGCACCAATAATGGCAGCGGTAGCAGCCATTGCGGCGCTGGCTTCAAACTTTACTGTTGAAGTAATAAAGCCGGACGATCAAGAGTGATATAATTTTAGCTATGAGCGGACATGATGAGGCATGTCAAAAGGAATTTCGATTGAGAATTCTACTAATCCTTTAAGTTCGCCGTTTTCAAACCAAGGTGTTTGATGAATTAACTTTTTCTTTCCAGCCTTCTCAATTGTGTATGTATTCGGCTTTTGTTCAGCAATAATCTGTTTTATTTTTTCGTTTGATTCATTTGAATGACAAGCGAATAAATTTTGTCCAATCAATTTATAACCACCGTCATCTTTAAAAACCTCGGCAGATTTCTCGTTCATAAAAATTATTTTTCCATCCAGATCGCATATTGTAATTGCTGAAGGTAATTCTTTTGCCCAATCCATTTTTGTTTCCGTTTTTATTAGAAGAATAGCTCAAAGCTGAGCGAGTAATTGCGTATTGGCGCTAAGTTGCCAATGAACTCAACGTAATTATAGTTAAATATATTCTTTGCGTTGATGTAAACCTTTGCCGGAATATTCATTATAAAAAAGTTGCATCCAGCCATTAAATCCGTAATATATGCCGGAACGCGCTGTTCGCCATCAACGACTAAAGCTAATGGCGGCTCGGTCAAAGCGAAATCAATTTCTTCTACTCTACTCCAATAACGGAAATCAACGCCAAACTCAAATTGAGCTGGAGTAAAGCGCAAATTTGTATATACTGTATTGCGCGGACGGTACTTCATAGATTTATTTTTTTCAATATCACGTGACCACATATAATTGTAGCCGACAGAAAAGGTCAACATAGATGGAATAATATTCCAGTCGCTTACCAATTCCAATCCTTGAATTCTTGCTTTGGAAATGTTGAAGAACTGGATATCTCCTTCCTTTGTTAGATTCGGCTCAATGAAATTATTGTAATCGGTTTGGTAGAAAGCAGCATCAAGAGAAATGTCTTTCATCATGTAATGCATTCCAACTTCAAAAGAAAAACTTGTTTCGTATGTGAGATTGGGATTCTCAATTACACTAACTCCTCCGCCTACAGCTGTGCTGGTAAAAACTTCCGAAGGAGTTGGTGCGCGGAATCCTGTTCCTACTGACGCTCGTAAAATTAAGTCATTGGTAAATTTATAATTCAATCCGGCGCGCGGAGTGACAGCGTTCTTTCCGTTTGTTGTGTCTAACTTGATGTAATCATAACGAAAACCGGCGGTTAAAATTAAATCCGGAATTCCTTTGTATTCTGCCTGAGCATAACCGGCTCCGCCGAAAAAGGTTGGGTTCTTAAAAATATTTGAGGCAACATTTGCATATGAGAGTTCTATTCCGCCGGTTATTAAAAATTCGTTGGAAGTCTTATAATTTACAAGCGCTTCCCCACGTAAAAGATCTGCGGTTGAAGTTGTAATTTCCAAACCATAACCGGTAAATTTTGTTCTGTAATAACTCGTTTTGAACTCTGAAGTTAATTCATCGCTAAAATGATGATGATAAATTAATCCGGTGAAAATTCTATTTGATTTAACAGTATTGCCGTTATCTTCATCTTTCGGAACAAGAACATTGCGGGAGTCTTTCCAGTAAAGAAAGTTTCCGCGGTTCATCGAAAAATAATTAGCAAAGAAGGTTAATTTGTTTTCCTGTGTTAAATCATAATTCAACTTTACATAGCCGAGATAACGTTTAGTGAAATCATTTTGGCGGTAGCTGTCGTTATCAAATTTTTTGATAGAGAAAGTGTAACCAAGATTCTCGTATGAGTTAGAGTGAGTTAACTCAGCGCCGAAGAACTGTCTGTATGAGCCGCTCCAATCCCAAACATCGTAAGATGGCTTATCATATGCGCCAAAGTAACTCCTAAAATTTGTGATTGGTTTCTTTACAGAGCCTTTCGTGATGATATTTATTACTCCGCCAATTGCAGTTGAACCGTAAAGCGAACTCGCCGGACCCTTAATGATTTCGACGCGTTCAATATCTGCAACTGGAATCATTTCCCAAACAATATCGCCATTATCGCCGGAGTACATTGGCAAGCCATTAAGAGCTACCAAAACTCTGGCGCCCGCTCCTTTGCTGTATCCGCTTGAGCCGCGAATGCTTACTTGTTCAAGATTCATTTGAATGCCCGGAACGTAGCGGAGTAGATCATCAAAAGTGAGGTGATTTTTTTTGCTGATTACTTCCGGCTGGAGTACTGCCGTACTAACTGTTAAATCTTGAACCCGTTGCTCATACTTTCCCGCGCTTACAATAATCTGCTCGGTTTGAATTAATGCCTCAGTCAAAATAATAGTTATAGCTTTTGTTGATTCATTTATCAAAATATTGTTTAAAGTTTTCTTCTCATAACTGATTGCGGAAACCTGAACGTCATATGTTCCTCCCGGGATGTTTTGTATTTCAAAATTGCCGTTCTCATCTGCGGAAGCACCGCGAGCCGTTCCGGCAATTAAAACACTTGCGCCAAAAACCGGTTGCCCTTTTTCATTTATTACTTTGCCTGTAAGTATTCCGGTTTGTGCGGTTATATAAACAAGAGGGAATAAAAACATTATTAGAAAAATCTTTTTCATTACAATTCCTTATTCAATTGTATATGAATTATGATGCTGAAAATTCTAAATTCTCCATTCACAATTCTCAATTTTCCATTGCTCCTTACATCGGCGGTTGAGGCGGCGGATTCTGAAAATCAACAGTAATGTTTACATCTGTCGTAGTTTTGCCGGGATTTACAATCATCGTTTTGGGGTTTGCCTGGTTTCCGGATTCACAGTAAACGCCAACCACAGTCCAATCGGCACGGTTAAATGTAAGCACTGGAGTTTTAGATTGAGCAACTACAACATATTTGTAAGTACCCGGCGCAAATTTGAAAATTGTACTAAACGGTTTTTCTAAAGAGTTGTAAGTGAATTCTTTCGTCCCGTAAGGAATCGAATCAACAACAAAACTTAAGTTAGGTAGAAAAAAATCACCAACGGATTTTATTTCTTCCTTGAAGACAACAACGTGAGTTCTTTTTATTCCCTCCGGCCACTGACCTTCAAAAGTTACCTTACCGCTAAAAGCACTCGGTCCAACAACTTCGAGCGGTTCAATTCCTTTATCGCAAGAAATCATTAAAACTGTTAAACCGAGAACTGAAATAAGAGCCAATAGCTTACGCATAAAACTATCCTTTGCTTGCACGTCTAAAATATAATAGAACTTGAGCTTCAATCATAAAAAAATCTAATGTGTGAAAATGGAATATTAATTAAGTAGATTTTATTTGTCTTAATTCGCATACTTGCTAAAAGATTAACCAGTGAAGCAAAAATTAATTATTTACATACTTCTAATTGCCGGGCTATGTTTCGCCGGCAAAAACTTAGCGCAAGAAGATTACCGCTTTAGCCATGTAAGGATTGAAGAGGGACTTTCGCAAAGTTCTATTCACTGTATTCTTCAAGACAAAATTGGCTTCCTTTGGTTTGGAACTGCTAACGGGCTAAACCGTTACGATGGTTACTCCTTTAGAATTTTTTCTAACGATCCTTCAGATTCAACAACAATTTCCGACAATGGAATTTTATCAATCTACGAAGATTCGAAAGGTTATATATGGATTGGAACTGTTGAGGGAAATTTAAACCGCTACGATAGGCGAAGCGGAGTTTTTAAGCGGTATAATATTACAGCAAGTTTAACCGCTAATGGAGATGCTGAAGAAAACTTTTTTGATTTCCCTTTACCGCTTTCAAGAAACAACGACCGCTCCATCACATCAATTGCCGAAGACAAAAACGGCAATATTTGGTTTGGTACATGGGGCAAGGGTCTTGTTAAGTTAAATCCGGTAAATGATAAAATAGAACATTTTCATTATCAGAAAGAGAAGCCAAATTCATTTCATTCAAACCGGATTAAAACAATTTTAGTTGATGCTAAAGGCAATATTTGGGTTGGTACGCTTGGCAGCGGGCTGTTTCGCTTCAATTCAGATAATGGCGGGCTAACAAACTATTTCTTTGATGAAAACAATACTTTCAGCATCGGCAGCAATAATGTTACGGCTCTCGCCAACGATAGCTTTGGTAATTTATGGATTGGAACATTTGGCGGCGGAATAAATATGCTTTCCGTTCAAGAGCAAAGTATTAACTCTACAAAAGCAAAATTTTTCAGATATAATACCAACCCGCAACAGTCAAATTCATTTACGAAAGAAATAATAACTTCGTTGTTTCAAGATACTAATGGCAGACTCTGGATTGGCTCTCTCGGCGGCGGGCTCTATCAATTGGATTTCCGTACCAACAGATTTTTGAATTTCAAAAACGATCCGGATGACGAAAGCTCTCTTTCCAAAAATGAAGTTATATCTATATTTCAAGACCGCTCCGGCAATCTCTGGGTTGGAACTCATTTGGGAAGAGGATTAAATAAACTTGAACATAGAACAGAAAAATTTGAACACGTTTCTAAAAATACATTTCGTAAAGCCGGTCTTAATGATGAGGTTGTTTGGTCTTTATCTGCCGATAATGAAGAACGTGTTTGGATTGGGACTTTTAAGGGTGGCTTAAATCTTTGGGACAGAAGGAAAAAAAAGTTCAGTTATTTCAAAGCTCAACCGGGGTCTCTTAGCGATAATCATATTCGTTCTATAAAAGATGATGGTAAAGGAAATCTTCTAATTGGCACTTACTCGGGCGGGTTGAATGTTTTTAATAAACAGGCTAAAACCGCACGCACGTATAAGAATATTGCGGGTGATCAAACTTCTCTTGGCGCAAATCAAGTTCAGTCTATCTTGATTGATAGAGATGGCAATTACTGGATTGGAACGTTTGGCGGCGGACTAAACAAGGTTGGTAAAGAGAACGTTGTTAAAGGTGATATAAAATTTGAGAGATACACTTTTAACAGTAACGATCCTTTCAGCATTAGCGATAACCGCGTTTACACTATTTATGAAGACTCAGACGGTGTTTTATGGATTGGAACATTTGGCGGCGGCTTAAACAAGTTTGATAAAACCACCGGACATTTTATTTCCTATAAAAATTTACCGGGCGATAGATCCAGTTTGAGCGACAACCGTGTAATGGCTATTCACGAAGATGGTTCAAAAAATCTTTGGATTGGAACATACGGCGGCGGCTTAAATCTTTTTGATAAGAAGAAGGAAACGTTTCAGCGGTTTAATGATAAAACGAGATTAAAAAGTTCTGTTGTGTATGGAATTCTTGAGGATAACTTTAAGCAGCTTTGGATGAGTACGGACAATGGACTTTTTAAGCTGGACATTCCGACAAAGCAGTTTACACAATATGACCAGAATGACGGATTGCAAAATCTTGAGTTTAGCGGCGGCGCTTACTGTAAATCTGAAAAAGGAGAAATGTTCTTTGGTGGAATTGCCGGGTTCAATTACTTTTTCCCCGACAGTGTTATAGATAACGCTTATGTACCACCAGTGGCAATAAGCTCCATAAGAATTTTTGATGAACCGATGCGGGAAGACCGCGATACAATAACATTATCCTACGAGCAAAATTTTTTCTCATTTGAATTTGCTGCTTTAGATTACACAAACTCCAGCGACAACCAATACGCGTTTATGCTTGAAGGCTTTGATAAACAATGGCGCTTTGTTGATTCACGCAGACGAATTGCCAACTATACTAACCTTTCTCCCGGCGAATATGTTTTTAGCGTTATTGGTTCTAACAACGATGGTGTTTGGAACTACGAAGGCAAAAATGTTTATATAATAATTTTGCCTCCATTCTGGAAACGCTGGTGGTTTATTCTATTAACCATATCTCTTGCGGTTGTAATCATTTACTATATAGTTGCTGCGCGTTACAGAAGTTTACTCGCTATAGAAAGGCTAAAGAGTAAACTATCTGCGGATTTGCATGATAATGTTGGAAGCGGTTTAACTGAAATTTCCATTCTAAGCGAGTTAACCGCGCACGATGTTCAAAATTTAACTGGAAGTGTCTCTCACAATTTATCTGCGATTAGTGAAAAGGCAAGACAGCTAATAGACAGTATGAGTGATATTGTCTGGATGGTAAATCCCCAGCGAGATTCTTTCTATGATTTGATTGTTCGGCTAAAGGATACTTACAGCGATTTAATGATGGCTGCCGGCATTTCATACAAAACAGCAAATTTGGAAAAACTTAGCTCCGTAAAATTGCCGATGGAATACAAACAAAACCTATTTCTGATTTTTAAGGAAGCATTAAACAACGCGATAAAACACAGCAAATGCAAAAAGATATCCTTGGAAGCGGATATCACAAAAGATATTCTAACGCTCGCTCTAATTGATGATGGAAATGGAATTGAGAATAGCCGGATTGATTCCGGTAATGGAATTAGGAATATGAAAGCGAGGGCGAAGACAATTGGCGGCAAGCTTGAAATAGCAAGCAGTAGTGAAGGTACATCACTTAAGTTCAATGGTAAGCTTAATTCAACTATTAAACTGTCTTTTCTACCGTTTAAGTAAAATAATTTTAGACCAGAGAAAAAAAGCATAACTTTACAATAAACAAATGATGATAGAATGATCAAGGTTGTTATAACAGAAGATAATAACACAATCCGGGAAGGGTTGGCAGCACTGATAAACGGAACCCCGGGTTACAGTTGTGTTGGCGCTTTTTCTGAATGTGAATCTTTCCTTGCGAAAATTCCAACTTTACCAGCCGATGTTGTTTTAATGGATATTGGTCTGCCCGGAATGAGCGGAATAGATGGAATTGTGAAAGCTAAAAAGATGAGGCCGGAACTCAATATTCTTATGCTTACTGTTTACGAGGATAGCCAGACAGTTTTCAAAGCGTTGTGTGCCGGAGCTTGCGGCTACCTTGTAAAGAAAACTCCTCCGGCAAGATTGCTGGATGCGATTAAAGATGCCAACGATGGCGGCGCGCCAATGAGTTCCTTAATAGCGAGACAAGTTATAGATGTGTTTAAGCAGACTCAAGGTAAGCAGAACGAAGAAAAAGATACCGAGCTTTCTTCGCGTGAGAAAGAAGTCTTAACATCATTATCCGATGGAAATAATTATCAAGAAATTGCCGACAGGCTTTTTATAAGTGTTGATACTGTTCGTCACCACATAAAAAATATATATAGAAAGCTCCACGTACACTCGCAATCCGAAGCAGTTGCAAAAGCAATTCGCAAGGGAATTATTTAACTCATCTGTAATACCACTACATAATCATGTAGGTCAATCCCAAAATTTGCCTCCATTTCCGGAAAAACCACACACATGTGCGGTTTCCAAAAGAAATACCGTTGCGTATTTAGGAAACAGAAAATCATCAACCATGAATGGAGGAAGAATGGAAAGCGTATTAATTAACGAAAGAAATCCACTCGCTGATTTAATTAGCGATGAGATTTATGACCTTCTTTGCACAAGGGGTCTCATTGATGAAAAATCAGTTCGTGATTTTATCATCAGAAGAAAATTTAAGAATATGCGCTCGAAGAAAGTGAGTGCAAGCGACGCAATCGAAACACTCCGTAACGAATATCCATACCTTCAATTTGACACCATTCGCAAGATAGTTTATCAACCTAAAAATTAGACACAACCTCCTCAAAAGAAAAGTAATCCCGTCTGTTTGGTTAAAGGCGGGATTTTTTTTTGAATAGCGGAAACCAAATCTTCCTATTTTTGTCTAAGAAACAAAATTGATTTGGCTATTTACCACCAACCAAATAAATGAGGCAGTTATGAAACTACGTTATTTCCTATTAGTATTATTTGTTATTAGCCTTCCGCTTACGGCACAAGAGAAGCATGAAGTTAATTCAGAGGTAAAAGAACTTTCGGAATTTCACGATGTTGTTTATCAGATTTGGCACACAGCATGGCCGGAAAAAAATATCCAAATGCTAAAAGACCTTCTTCCGGATGTTGAGAAATCATACGCAAAAGTTAAAGACGCAAAATTGCCTGGAATTCTACGCGATAAGAAAGGCAAGTGGGATGAAGGATTAAAAAAATTCAGTGCATCGGTTGCTGCTTATAAAGATGCTTCCGGTAAAGACAATGCACAAGCTTTATTAGACGCCGCTGAAAAAATGCATGCTGATTATGAAGGATTGGTAAGAATAGTAAAGCCGGTGTTAAAAGAAGTTGATGCTTTTCATCAAGAACTTTATATGATGTACCATTATTACTCGCCTAATTTTGAAGTAGAGAAAATTAAAACATCAGCTACGGTTTTGAAGACCAAGATGGATGAAATGATGAGTGCGAAACTGACAAAGCGTTTAGAACCAAGACAAGAGAAATTCGATTTAGCGAGGAAAGAGTTAATGGACTCAGTTGTTAAATTGAATGAAGTTGTTGCAATGAGTAAAGATAAAAAAGCGATTACAGATGCAGTTGATGGAATGCATACAAAATATGCTGAGTTAGAGAAAGTTTTTGATTGATTTGATTAAGAGGCTGTCTCATAAGTAATTCTTCAAATAAATAATCTGCGAAAATCAGTTTAATCTGTGTTATCTGCGGGCTATTCTACGATTAAACATTACTTTTGAGACAGCCTCAAACTTAATTCTCACATTCCTCGTTTTCGCAACCGCAATGCTTCCCCGATTTAACTTTTTCAAATGCTTCTTTTCCCTCATTAAAAGAAAAATAAGCAATAGCCAAAGCGCCAAGAGAATCTATTCCGCCGAAGCCGGTTATTTCGTAGCCAATGCTGGAAATTAGCAACGCGATTGAAAGATAGAGACAAGTCTTAGTGCAGTTTGCATCAGCAATTAATGCTGCGGAGTTTAACGCTCTTCCGGCAATCAATTTGTATCTGATTAGCACTGACATCGTTACAATTGAAATCAGCGAAATAACAATTCCCCAGAAGGTTGTTTCCGGTTTCTGATTTGTAACAAGATTGAAAATAGATGTAACAACCAAGCCGGCGGCGAGAATGTAAAATCCGGTTCCGGTAATTTTAAGTGCGGTTTTTTCAAACTCGTCTCTTCGTTCATCACCATTTTGCTTAAGCCGCCTAAGCATGTGCCAAATGCCAATTCCGGAAAACACTTCCACAAAAGAATCAACGCCAAAGCCAAAAAGTGAAAGCGTTTCATCTTCATAACCGAATGCTACGGAAATTAATCCTTCGGCTATATTGTAGCAAATTGTAACAAGAGAAAGAATGTAAGCTAAGCGATACATTTTTTCTTCATGGTCAGAGGTAATCTGTTCTATCAAAATAATCCTTTCTCTATAATGTGCTGTAGGATGGGGAAGTAAGTAGAGCGCCCAATCCTGTGGTGAATAAGTAAATAAGTAAAATTATATATAGTACTGTAAAAACAATTCCGATGATGATTAAGATTTTGATGATTCGAAAGTATTTGCCTTGTAATTCAAAGCCTTGCCTTAAAGCGGCAGCGTTATTTGTTGCCTTGTACATAGAAAACTGATCTGCCGCTTCGCGCATACGAAGACCAATAATGATTGTTGGAACACCGAAAAGCGCACCAATAATTGTTAGACAGGTTATTACGCCATATATAATTGTAAACATGCCAACAAAACGCATATCGCCGGTCATCTTATCAAAAAGAAACTGAAACTGGCTTGGTGGTTTGATAGCCGGTGTAGATTCTGATTCAATGTTCAAATCGTCAAATTGTTCCATACACAATCTCCATTTGTTGATTTGTGGAACTGAAGGGATTCGAACCCTCGGCCTATTCGTTGCGAACGAATCGCTCTCCCAACTGAGCTACAGTCCCAAATTGGAAAACCTTTAATTCTCAGTTACCAAATAACAAACTTTTATGAATCAATCAAGATGATTTAAAAATTAAACTTACTTATAAGACATAAATGACTTGCAAATTTCGGACTATTCTGCTTTAACAAGAGCATTAAACATATCAAAACCGGCATATATTACTTTGAGATGGTGTCTGATTAACCTAACTTTGCAACGTATTTATTTGTAAGGCTTCAGTATCTACATTTGTTTGCAATTCTTTATGAGATATTCATTCATTTATCCACTGATCCGGAACATAATAAAATTTCAAAAAACCGATTTAAAAGGAAAATGAATTAATGTCATTCGAAAAAATTAATCTTATCAAACCAATCCAAAAAGCTTTAGCCGAAGAAGGCTATTCAGTTCCAACACCAATTCAGAAGCAAGCGATACCAATCATACTTGAAAGAAAAGACTTACTTGGCTGTGCCCAGACAGGCACAGGAAAGACTGCCGCTTTTGCTTTACCTATTCTACAAATTCTTCACGATGAAAAAAGAAGCAGCCATGAGAAAAGAATAATTCACTCATTAATAATTACTCCAACTAGAGAATTAGCAATTCAAATTGGAGATAGTTTTACCGCATACGGTAAACACACCGGACTTAAAAATATGGTTGTATTTGGTGGAGTTCCACAAAAATCTCAAACCGACAAATTGAAATCCGGAATTGATATTTTAATTGCTACACCGGGAAGACTGCTTGATTTGATGAACCAAAATTTTATTGATCTCCGCCACATAAAATTATTTGTACTTGATGAAGCAGACCGTATGCTTGATATGGGATTTATTAATGATATTAAAAAGATAATTGCCAAATTACCTTCTAAGCGACAATCATTATTTTTCTCCGCAACTATGCCGGCTGAAATAGTAAAACTTGCTAACACAATTTTAATTAGTCCGGTTAAAGTAGAAATTACGCCAGAGCAGCCAACCGTTGAAGCCATTAAACAAAGTATTTACTACGTAGCTAAGTCTGACAAGAAAGCTTTGTTGATTCATTTGTTGAAGGATCCAGCTATTGCTTCTGCGCTTGTGTTCACTAGAACAAAACATGGCGCCGATAATGTTGCGAAAGTATTGAACAAAGCTAAAATACATGCCGAAGCAATTCATGGAGATAAAGCGCAGAATACGCGTCAGCGCGCGTTGAATAATTTTAAGTCCAGACAAATAAAAGTTCTGGTTGCGACAGATATTGCCGCGCGTGGAATTGATATAGACGAGCTTTCGCATGTTATTAATTTTGATATACCAAACGTTCCAGAGACGTATGTTCATCGTATTGGCAGAACCGGGCGTGCCGGACTAAGCGGAGTAGCAATTTCACTTTGTGACTCGGAAGAGAAAGCTTACTTAAAAGACATTCACAAACTAATTTCGATACCGATTCCGGTCGTTGAAAATCATCCCTACGTTCTAACAGAATGGGTATGGGAAAATTCAAAACAGCTTATCAATAAAGAAGATGTAAAGAAGCCTAAGAATAGAAAAATTTTAGAAACAGCGGCTTCCAAACCA
The DNA here is from genome assembly GCA_001803165.1 of Stygiobacter sp. RIFOXYC2_FULL_38_25. GTDB lineage: Bacteria > Bacteroidota > Ignavibacteria > Ignavibacteriales > Melioribacteraceae > Stygiobacter. Next base: position 33,775 of record MHAZ01000020.1, read on the forward strand.
AAGAGTAGAAATAGATCGAGAAGAAAATCTTGGGCCAAAAAGGGGAGAAGCTAATTCTTGGAATCCAATAGCCGTAAGCAGATAAAGCAAGGATTACATGTAGCAATCGTACTCAAGGAAGATCAGCGAAGCATGAAACTAACGGAGGGAATTGTTAAGGACATTCTTACCAACTCACCGAACCATCCGCATGGAATTAAAGTACGCCTCGAAACCGGTGAAGTTGGGCGCGTGAAAAAAATATTGGATTAAACCACAAAACCATTAAAGATTTATTGCCGATGCGTGATAGGTTTCGTAATGAATCTTTTTGATTCCCTCATCATTCAAGTACTCATCAAACGTCATCCGTTTATCAATAATTCCGGAAGGAATAATTTCTATAATTCTATTCGCGATTGTATGTATGAACTGATGATCGTGCGAGCTGAAGAGAACCGTTCCCGGAAAATCAATTAAACTATTATTCAGTGCGGAGATTGTTTCAAGATCAAGGTGATTTGTCGGTTCATCAAGAATAAGAACATTTGCTCCGGTCAACATCATTTTTGCAAGAAGGCAGCGTACCTTTTCTCCGCCGGAAAGCACACTGGCTTTCTTCAGAGTTTCTTCACCGCTGAAAAGCATTCTTCCTAAAAACCCGCGAATGTAAGTTTCTTCTTTCTCCGTCGAATATTGACGGAGCCAATCTATTAGATTCAAATCAACATTGAAGAAATCTGCATTGTCTTTGGGGAAGTAAGCGAATTTAGTTGTGGCTCCCCAAACAAAATTTCCTTTATCAGCTTTTTCTTTGCCGGTAAGAATATTAAACAAAGTAGTTTTAACCAAATCGTTAGGACCAACCAGAGCAATCTTATCACACTTCTCAACTTTGAATGTGAGATCGTTCAAAATAATTTCTTCGGCTGAACTCTTAGTTAGATTATTGATTTCAAGCAGATTGTTTCCGGCTTCACGTTCCTGCTTAAAAGCAATGTACGGCATTTTACGTGAAGAAGGCTTTATGTCTTCAAGCGTAAGATTTTCCAGCTGCTTTTTTCTTGATGTGGCTTGTTTGGATTTTGACGCATTGGCGCTGAAACGGAAAATAAATTCTTGTAACTCTGCTCTCTTAGCTTCAATCTTTTTGTTTGCGTCTTTGGCTTGTTTTGCCGCGAGCTGACTGCTTTCCAGCCAGAAATCATAATTGCCGGTGTACATCTGAATCTTTCCAAAATCAATATCGGCAATGTGTGTACACACTTGATTCAAAAAGTGTCTATCGTGGGAGATAGCAATAACTGTGTTTTTAAACTTCTCGAGAAAATCTTCCAGCCATCCAATCGAAATTATGTCGAGGTGGTTTGTAGGCTCATCCAAAAGCAATATATCCGGATTGCCGAATAACGCTTGAGCCAAAAGAACTTTTACTTTTTCGTTTCCGGACATTTCTTTCATCAACTTTGTATGATCTTCCGAGTTGATGCCAAGTCCGCTTAACAGTTCTGCCGCTTCGGATTCAGCTTCCCAGCCGTATAACTCAGCAAATTCACCTTCAAGTTCGGAGGCGCGAATTCCATCTTCATCACTGAAGTCCGGCTTTGCGTACAAAGCATCGCGTTCTTCCATAATCGTAAAAAGTCTTTGATGTCCCATCATAACAGTTTTAATAACCTGGTATTCATCGTATTCAAATTGATTTTGTTTCAGTGTTGCAAGGCGTTCGCCTTTGGTAATGCTAACTTCGCCGGAAGTCGGTTCAATTTCGCCTGAAAGAATCTTTATGAATGTTGATTTGCCGGAACCGTTAGCACCGATAATTCCGTAACAATTTCCCGGAGTAAATTTTAGACTTACTTCTTCGAATAATGTCCGCTTGCCAAATCTTAAAGAGAGGTTGCCTGTACTTATCATTTATAAATTATTCCATATTCTTATTAGTGAACAAAAATTTGTAACGCTTTAATCGGTGCGCAATTTATGCTTGACTTGTTTCCACAGCTGTTTTGCATCAATTAAGATTTGCAAAGAAGAAGATGTTTGTTAACCAAGGCAATTTTTGAAAACCGGAGAGGAAAAGACACAAATTCGTTTGTTTGAGGGTGTTCTTATCCAAAACTCATTACAAAAATACTAATTAATCGGCTCGGTAACAATTTGGGTGATGTTGTTGGATTTGAGGTGATTCAGCTATTAGAGTAATAGCCCTGAATTAAAAGAAAGAATAGAAACGCAAACGAACAAAAAACATCGTTATGTGGTTGCCAATGCTCATTTCAACAGTAGCATTTTCTTAGTTTCAGAATAACCGTTAGTTTGTATTCTATAGAAATAAATTCCGCTTTGTAGAGACGCCATATATGGCGTCTTTACATTAAATGCAACTTCATAATTTCCCGGCTGTTTGAACTCATCTACAAGTGTTGCTACTTCTCTTCCAAGTACATCGTAAAATTTTAACGTTACGTGCTGTAAAGACGATCCGCCATTGGCGGAATGCCTCGTCTCTACCGGTATAGAGTAGCTAATTGTAGTTTCCGGATTAAATGGATTAGGGTAGTTCTGACTTAATGAAAATTTGGTTGGAATTACTTTGCTTACATCATTATCAATTGCTGATGCAGAATTATTTTTTATACAGCGAATACAATATCCAAACTCTTTATCTCCGCCGCCAAATGCAATATTCCCAAGGTTATTATATAGCTGCATAATGCTTGCCTCAAACGAACTAAAAGTTTCGGAGCTCCAGAATCTTACAAAAGAATTAAGAAACGAAAAGTTACCATCATTTCCACGGTAACCGGAAAGTAAAGCGGAGAATCCGCTGGTGTTGGTACCAGCACCAGCTCCTGTACCACTGCCAAAAACTTTTAATGAATTCCCATTGTTTTGGACAAAGTCTGCAAGTACTTGAAATTCTTTTAAGGTGGGAATGTGCCAACCAGGCGGACAAATACCTTGCGCGCCCGGTGTGCTTTTATATTGCATGGCTTCATCCCACTGGTAATATCCTCCGTATGATTTATTATTTATCGAATCATTATTATAGAAATACTTTTCAATAGCGTTGTTGTTGCTCGGATTTTCTTTGCCAAATATCATAGTCCCGACTTCAAGATTTTCTTTTAGCCAGCATTGAGTTCCTATTTGATCCGTATTATAAACTTTACCGGAATAATTAACTGTGGGTGTATCGGGACAAGGATTTTGCGAATAATATATTTGGCTGAATAAGAGTAAAATCAAAAATAACTTTTTCATGTTACCCTCATTTTCATTTGAAATCAACTTAGCAAAGTATCATCAACCAGTCAATCAAAATAAATTGAAATGGAACAACTTCTATTATTAAAATTGCATAGCACTTTTAGCAAGCTTAATTAACAAAAGAATAATTTCTTTTATAGATTTGAGCAAACATTAAAAGGGAATAGCATGGAATATGTAAATCTTGGCAGAAGCGGATTGAAGGTTAGCCGGCTTTGTCTTGGTACAATGAATTTTGGTCCTTACACAACCGAAGCTGATAGCTTCAAAATTATGAACCGCGCGCTTGAGCTTGGAATTAATTTTTTTGATACTGCCAATGTTTATGGCGGAATCGAAAACCCAAGCGGTCTTGGCGATACTGAAAAAATTATAGGCAACTGGCTTACAGAAGACAAAAGCCGCAGAGATAAAATTGTTTTAGCAACAAAAGTTTACGGTAGAATGGGAACCGCACCAAATCAATCAAAGCTTTCGGCGTATCATATCCGCAAGGCTTGCGAAGATAGCTTGAAGCGAATGAAAACCGATCATATTGATTTGTATCAGATGCATCACATAGATCGCGAAACTCCATGGGAAGAAATCTTTCAAGCGATGGAGCAGTTGGTACGTGAAGGAAAAATTACTTACTTGGGCAGCAGCAACTTTGCGGCATGGAATATTGCCGAAGCACAAATGACTGCTAAGCAGAGAAATTTTCTTGGACTTATGTCCGAGCAAAGTATTTACAGTTTGAGGAACCGCAATATTGAATTGGAAGTGATTCCAGCTTGTAAACATTTTGGTTTAGGATTAATTCCCTGGAGTCCATTGGGCGGCGGAATTCTATGCGGAGTTTTGGAAAAAAGTAAAGAAGGAAGAAGAACAAGAGAACCTTTGCAAAAATCTGTTGAGAAACTTCGTCCGCAACTTGAGGCTTACGAAAAACTCTGCAAAGAAATAAACCTAGCTCCGGCTGATGTTGCTTTAGCTTGGGTGTTAAGCAACCGTGTTGTAACGGCACCTATTATTGGTCCGCGTACAGTTGAGCAACTCGAGCAGAATGTAAAATCGCTTGATATTAAACTTGATACTGAAACCCTTAAGATGCTGGATGAAATTTGGCCCGGACCGGGAAACCAAGCACCGGAAGCTTACGCATGGTAAAATAGTTATTAGTGATTCGTGATTTGTAGCTGGACATAAGAATTTATCAACAGTGACCTCCGAAATATTAAGACTAAGTCATGGTGAGCTTGTCGAACCATGACAATACAAACTTAATTGTCACACTTCGATCCGTCAACCGACGGACTTCAGGGTGACACTAAATTAATTATTCAGAGGTCTCCAACAATAATTAAATTGGCTGAGGATAAATAATTTGATAATTTTTGTTCACCCACTTAAAAAGAATTTGGAGAACAGATGAAACATCAAAAAAGAATTTTAATCATTTTGCTAGCAATCGTTGGAGTGATATTTAGTTTTTCTGATTTAAGTGCGCAAAAAAAGAGACTTACTTATAAACAAGTTTTTGAAGGTAGCGGCGGCATGCGCGGAATGATGGGTATGATGGGAACGAGTCGTGCGATTGGCTGGGTTGATGATGAACATTACATTGAAGTAAAATACAACCAGAAAGAAGGTGGTTTGCGTGCAGAATCATTTAAAACTAATGTTAAGGATGGTTCATCAGTTCCGTTGGTTGACAACAGCAAAGTTCAACTACCTGAAGGCTTTTCTATTGATCGTCCAAACTTATTCTCAAGTGATTACAACTATTATCTCTTTTATTCAAAAAAGAATATTTATTACTACTCACGTCCCGAAAATACATTTAAGCAATTAACGAATGATGAGGCTGAAAAAAATATTTTTCAGCTTTCTCCCGATGGTAAAAAAGTAGCTTATGTAAAAGGCAACAATCTTTATGTCTTTGATATTGAGCTTGAAAAAGAAACACAGCTTACAAAAGACGGATCTGAATTAATTTACAACGGAAGAGCAAGTTGGGTTTATATGGAAGAAATTCTTGGCAGAGCGACTAAGTACTCTGCTTTCTGGTGGTCGCCAAAGAGTGATAAAGTTTGCTTTCTAAGATTTGATGACAGCCCGGTTCCGGAATTTCCAATTTACCACGCAGATGGTCATCATGGAGAACTTGAGCGCCAGCGTTACCCCAAAGCCGGCGACCCAAATCCTTATGTGAAATTTGGGATCGCGAATGTTGCTGATGGAAAAATTACCTGGTCAGATTTTGATGAAAAAGCCGATCACTACATTGCCTGGCCGACTTGGACAAAAGACAATAAGCTTACAGTTCAATGGATGAACCGTGCGCAAGACAACATCATAATTTATTGGATTGATACAAACACCGGAAAGAAAACCGAACTCTACAATGAAAAACAAAAAGAATGGGTTGAGTGGTTTGAAGATTTGTATTTCTTCGATAACAACAGCGGTTTCTTGCTCAAATCAAATGTTGACGGATGGGATCATCTTTACTATTACGATTTTAATGGAAAGTTAAAAAAACGTTTAACACAAGGCGATTGGCAAGTTACAAACGTTGCGTTGGTTGATGAAGCAAACAAGAAAGTTTATTTCCATAGTCCGCTAAAGAACAGCACGGATAAATATCTTTGCGTTGTAGGACTTGACGGCAAAGACTTCAAACAGTTAACAACTTTTCCGGGACAGCATACCGCAACAGTTTCTCCAAAAGGAAAATATTACATTGATTCTTACAGCAACGTTACTACTCCAGCAAAGAGTGAGTTGTATTCAACAGATGGTAACTTGGTGAAAGCTTTGAGCGACAGTAAAAACACACAGTACGATGAATACGAAATGGCTAAACCGGAATTGTTTAGAATTCCTTCCGGTGATGGATTTGAACTTCCCGCAATTTGGTATTTGCCGGCTGATCTTGATCCAAACAAAAAATACGCTGTAATTTTTAATGAGTATGGCGGACCAAACAGCGGCTCGGTTAGAAATTCTTATTCGGTTGGAGTAGTACAAAGTTATCTTGCTCAAAAAGGAATAATTTCTATTTCAGTTGATCATCGCGGTTCGGGTCACTTTGGTAAAAAAGGTCAAGCTCTAATGCACCGCAATCTCGGCAAATGGGAAATGTATGATTACTCCGCAGCAGTGAAATGGCTAAAGAGTAAACCGTTTATTGATTCAACACGAATTGGAATTACCGGTGGGAGCTACGGCGGTTATGTTGCCGCTCTTGCTTTAACAAAAGCCGCGGATTACTTCACTCACGGAATTGCAGAGTATGGAGTTATGGATTGGAAACTTTACGATAACGTTTATACGGAAAGATACATGGACACTCCGGCAGAAAATCCGGAAGGCTACAAAGCCGGTTCGGTTCTTTCTTATATAGATAAATACAAAGGCAAAATGCTTATCACTCACGGAACAATTGATGATAATGTTCATCTCCAAAATTCTGTTCAATTGGTAACGGAGCTTCAAAAGCAAAACAAAGATTTTGAAATGATGTTCTATCCAAACTTCCGTCACGGTGTTGGAATGCCTCACGTAACTAGATTGAGAAATCAATTCTGGTTTAAACATTTGCTCGGCAAAGAGTTAGATGTAAACAAAGACTAATTTTTTAACCCTGAGCGAAGCGTCCGTAGGACTCCTTTGGAGAAGGGTCTCATTATTTGAGATTCTTCGTTTCGTTTCACTTTACTCAGAATTATAAGTGGACTACAACGAAAATCCAAAATCATATTACGCGCCGATGCACACTGCAGAGCATCTTCTGAACGGAACGATCAATCAAATGTTCGGCTGCGGAAGAGCATTCAGTGCGCACATCGAAAAGAAAAAATCCAAATGCGATTACCGCTTTACCCGTGATTTAACAGCGGAAGAGATTGCTGTAATTGAAGAAAAGGTTAACTCGGTAATTCTCGCCGATATGAAAATTGCCGAGAGCTTTATCACAAGAGATGAAGCAGAGAAAGAGTTTAGCCTTTCCCGTTTGCCTGATGAAGCCGGCGAAACTTTGCGCGTAATTACAATCGGCAATTACGATAAATGTTTGTGCAGCGGTCCGCACGTTGAATCAACGAAAGTTATCGGCGGATTCAAAATTGTCTCAACAAGTTTTGAAAATGATGTGCTTCGGGTTCGCTTCAAAATAAATGAGCTGAAAACATGAAACACTTTTTAACGGTTGTAATCTTTATTTGTTTAGTCGGTTTTACTTTTGCTCAGAATGTTAAGAATGCAGACCGCGAAGCAATCCTGAAGGTTCTTGAAGATCAGCGGATCGCATGGAATTCCGGCAATTTCGAAGGCTACATGCTAGGTTACTGGAAATCCGATTCATTACGCTTTGTTGGCAAAACCGGCGTAAGATATGGCTGGAACGAAACTCTGAACTCCTACAGGAAAGGTTATCCTTCAAAAACTGAAATGGGGAACCTTACTTTTAATTTAATTTCGCTGGAATTTCTCAGCCAGACTTCCGCATTCATGATTGGCAAATGGAGTTTAGAACGTGCGGAAAACAGCGTTTCCGGCCATTTTATGCTTATTTGGAAGAAGATAGAAGGGAATTGGCTTATTACCGCTGATCATTCCTCTTAATGTCCAATTTAAATCTTTTCTTCTTCGTCAATTAAATTTGTAAAATTATTCCATTAGGGTTTATTTTTGCGTGTCAAAATTAGAGGGATTGCGACATGCCGGAAGAACTCTTCCTGAACATTAAATTCAAAAACCGTAAAACCGGAGAACTTAAGGATGGTTATGTTAAGGTTCCGGATCTTACCAAGTACGCCAACGGTTTAAAAAAGTATTTCGATATTCACGAATTCCGTATCTGCGAAAAAAGATTGGTGAGTCGTGACGAATATGAAAACAAGGGAAAGGCATAAATTGCCAAAATTGGTAATTAAACTTCGGTCACTTCTTTTTCACGTACTGTTTTATTCTTACATCGGGTTCTCATTGCTTTCCTTGGAAAACTGTACAAAGAGCCGTGAAGATTCATCAACAGCGGATGAGCTTCTCAGAAACAAAGAGTCGGTAGTTAAATTGCTGCTTCAAGAGTTTGATGCAATAGTTTTTGACTGCTCGACTCAAAACATTTTCAGCAAACCGGTTGTGGTTGATACAACTATGCTGGGAGTCTCTATAAATGGTGAAGATGTTTTCTTGAGCGCACAGATTAATTTATCATGCGCAAAAAGATACTTTGTTAAGCTTAAATGCTCTCAAGAAGTTTTGGAACAGTACAGCAAAACCAAAAGCAACAACGCATTGCTTGCCGCAAGATTTACGCGCATGGATAATGAAAAACTGGTAGCCGAAGCGGATTCACTTGATGGCTCCGATCCAACAATTAATCTGGGCGAAACAGTTATCCTTTCCGGCGAATGTCTTGCAATCAGAGAGATTCCTTCGGTAGAAAATGCAGACTGATTTACTCGATTTCGAAAGTTTTGGTTCCTTCATTCAAACAAACAAAGCCGCTGTTGTTTACTTCAGCACGCCGGATTGCAATGTTTGCAAAGTATTAAAACCCAAAGTGATGGAACTGCTCACCGAGGATTACCCGAATTTCGTTTTTGGTTACGTTAACTGCGATGCAAATAAAATTACTGCGGCTCAAAACTCTGTATTTACCGTACCAACCATAATTGTATTTGTTGAAGGCAAAGAAGTTCTGCGTAAGTCCAGAAATATTGGGCTGGCAGAACTGGATAACGAAATGAGCAGAATCAGCTCTTTTATGTAATGAAAATTTGCGCTATTAATTTTTAGCAGAATTGTTCGATAATGCAACCGGATAGGTTTATCGAGTATAAGGTGATGGAAATTGTTCGTTAATAGTGGTAGAATAACAGTAGTAAATTCAAGGAAACAACAACAAAAGATGCAATTGACTAATATTCTTGTGCGGGAAAACAGATGAGTGAAGAGACGGTAAAGAAAAAAATTCTTGTAGTAGAAGATGATGAAATATCCAGAGACGTTTTAATTCTATTTCTCAAGAATCATTTTGAAATTGATGAAGCCCGCAACGGACAGACCGCTCTTGAAAAGGCAGACAACAATCAATACGATTTGATTTTGATGGATGTGAATTTAGGCAGAGGCATGACCGGACTTGATATTACCAAGAATCTGAAACAAAGACCTAATTACACCAACGTGCCGATTATTGCAATTACTGCTTTTGCTATGAAGGGTGATAAAGAAGAATTCTTGCAAGCCGGGTTCGATCACTATCTTGCAAAGCCATTCACCCGCGAAGAACTGCGAGCTACTATTAAAAAGTATCTGCCACAGTAAGTCTCAATAAAAAACCCGTTAAGCGGGTTTTTTCATATAAAACGCATATCAAATTTGTTCGATAAACCGCATTAATGAGATGGATGTCCGGCTCTTACTCATATTTGTTCTATGATTTCTTTGATTTGTAATTTTAAGGAAACAATATCATTATTAATTATATCCCACACGATTTTAGTATCAATTCCAAAATATTCGTGAATCAAGATATTTCTAAGCCCAATTATTTCGCGCCATTGTATTTCAGAATAAAGCTTTTTGAAGTTAGGGGTAACATGATTAGCTGCTTCCCCAATAATTTCTAATTGTTTTACGCAAGCATATTGCATCATTGTGTTCAAGAGAAATGTATCGTAAGTCGTTTTATGAATGTATGATTCTATTTCAAGAATAGCATCATAAATATGTTGTAACCGCGCTTTATCGCCTAAACTATTTCTCATATATCAATATTTTTTCTGAATCAATGAATGGTTGGATATACTTTGAAATACTGTTGCTTGTGAGAAGATCTACTTTTCTTTTTAATAAATCTTCCAGTTCCAGTTTCATTCTAACAAAACCAAGACCAATGGGCTGCGAATAATCCAACTCTACCAATATATCTATATCGCTTAGTTCATCATCTTCATTCCTTGCAGCGGAACCAAATAAAAAAGCTCTCTTTACCGGTTTGTTTCTGAGACAGCTGGCAATCTTTTCTGAATATTCGTTATTCATATTTTTACTTTGTATTAAATACCTTCAAAAATATACTTGAAAACATTATAAAACACTATGCTATTTGCTAAGAGGTCTTTCTTTTTAATAGAAAATTCTCCGGCAATATAACGGGCAATAGCAGAAGAAATAATAATGCGCTGCTTGTTAATTTCATTTTGCTTCTACGTATTTCTTAAAATTGTCCAGAATGCATTGCCAGCCTTGTCTTTGCCGCTCGGCGGAATTCTCATCTTCAATTTCAAATGTTTCTACAACCTTTATTCCATTTTCAGTTTCGGAAAAAGATACTCTCACTTTCCGGTCATCATCAAGTACATATTCAATACTTGAATTTGTAATTATGGAAGTAAACGTTCCTTCGAAGTTAAAACCCATTGAGCCGTCTTTAGCTTCCATGCGTGAGTTAAATTTTCCACCCACCTTTAAATCAATTTTAGCATCCGAACAGCGCCAATCATCCGATGCAAAATTCCATTTCTTAATGTCATCCGGTGTTACCCAAGCCGACCAAACTTGCTCAATTGCGGCTTTAATTGTTGTATCTATTGAGATTTCCATTTTCTTCCTTTCTTGAATGGAGCCTGTTGTTTTTGCAACATACTTATTGAAGCTAAGATTATCAAGAAGGAAAATACCGGCGGGCAGTGGGCATTATTTGTTTTGGTTTACCGCCATCATTGTTTAGCGCGAATATTCTTTGAGGCAGATGTAACAGTTTCTTGAATTCGTTTTGCGCGCGTTTCCGGCTTTTTAGCGCTGCCAATCCAAAATAGAATTGCACGTTTTGCAGAACGGGGAAACTCATTGAAATATTTGTTAGCCGTTTTGTTTGCGGCGAAAGCCTTTTCCAAATCGGGCGGAATTTCCAACTCTTCAACATTGTCTAACGAACTCCACGATCCATCTTTTTTCGCGGCTTCAATTTTAGCAAGCCCCGACGGCAACATTAATTTTGCGGCAATTAGTTTTTCTATACGGCTTTTGTTTAGCTTAGACCAGCCGGAACCTTTTTTGCGTGGAGTGAACCAGAGCATCGTTCGTTCTTCATCAAGTTTGTTTCCTTTGCTGTCAACCCAGCCAAAGCAGAGCGCTTCTTCAACTGCCTCAGCATAATCCAGTTGTTGTTTACCGCTGGATTTTTTAAATGTAATTAACCAAACTCCTTCTTCTTGAGTGTGATGGCTACTCAACCACTCGCGCCACTCAGCGCGTGATTTTGGTTGAATAGAATTTGGTGGTGGTTTGATCATATTCAAAAAACCTAATTACGTTGTAGCGAACTGGCAGCCAGAGCAGCAATGTCGAATAGAAGCAACAACTTTTAGTTATTAAAAATATTTCTTAGAACAACCTACCTTAAAGAGCAACTTAGTTTTGTAAACACAACTTTATTATTACTCAAATGCCGCAATGAAAAACGCTGTCCGCGTTGAGCGGCGGGCTACGCAGTTTTTACCAATTATTCCACAAATTTATTATTGATTTTATGAATTCATCAGCATTATCTGGGCCCCAACAAACTAATACGTCTTTTCGAAGAAGATAGTACTGTTCATTGGCACAAACAAATTTTGTTTTATCAGCAGAATCAATCCAATTTATAGCGTTTACAAAAGTATCAGCATAACTTTTACCAAATTTATCATTTGGCACATTATACAGCAGTCCTTCGATATAATATGATGGGGCTATATCATTTTTAATGATTCCATCAGCAACTAACTTACTGCGCATATTTTTAAAAATACGTACTATTGGTTTAAACCACGAATTGGTAGCTTGATGTTTTGCTGTAGAGTTTTTTGAATGTTGTTGTGGGTAATTTGCAATTCTAAATCCATTTGAATTAAAAAAACAAATACCCTCATTATAATTTTGATCAGAAGGGGAATTGAACTTGTAATATCTTCGGAATTGGGCGGCTGCAATGACATCTGCGCTTCGACGATTACCAGATGCCGAAATTTTTATTGCCTTTTCTCCAGAACTAATAGCCGAAGGATATTTAGAAGAAAGATGAGTTAGAACATCATTCTTAAATTGTGCCCATGAATATGTTGCATTTGTTAGAGAGTTCTGAAAAGCTTCCTTTTGGTTTTGTGGCAAATCATCAATGTCGTAATAAAATGTTGAATCTAATTGTATAACAACATCAACATCACTTTCGCTATATATGTTCGTGTCGTTGCCGTATGAACCTTGAAGAAAGACTTTATAATTTTTATCATGATATGCTGACCCAACTTCCTCAAGTGCATTTTTTACAGTCGCATAAGTTGAGCTAGATTGCGTAATTGAACCTTGATGTGACCATGTTTCTAATTGTGCTTCAGGAATAGCCATAGTATACCCTGCATAAATAATTATATTATTTTTTTAAATAAGAAATTCAATTAGTTGGCTTTCATGTTTTGCAAAAGATTCCCGTCCCCGTTGATACAATAGGTTAAGTTTTTTAAGATTATGTTCCAAAAGGTCAGTTGCCATCTCTGGTCTTTCAAATTTATCGTTTATCCTTATTGTTGGGATCTCTTTGAACAAAACGGTTCGCAATTGATCCATTGACAATGCATTTATATTCAAAGTCTTTTGAAGTAATTGAACGCTAATTAATCTTTGTATTAACCACGGCCAACCAAATTTATTCGGTTTTGGGTAAACACCTACTCCTAGACTAATTACACGAAGATCTTCATATTCTTCTTTTAGTGCCATTACTGCATCAGCAATAGCATATAATGTCGGATTGTTGGCACAGTAACCCCCATCAATAAGTTCAACCAAATTGCCATCGCTGGTGGTCAATTGTTTCCTTTTAAAAAATGGGTAAGCTGAACAAGAGGCTTGAACTGCCTCAGATATCGTACAACCAAATCCAGGAACAAAAGTTGCCTTTCTACCATGTGCTTGTGCTATATTGGATTTAAATATCATTGGAGTCTCAAAATCCCAACGAGCACACACAATTCCAAGACCAGTTTTTACTTCATCAAATTTTGAATTTCCAAAAACCTCATTTGCTAATATTTCTAACTTCTTTGATTTCTTTGATTTCGTGAAAGCCTTCATGATACTCGGTAAATGTTTTTTATAAAGTAAATGGATATCATCAACGCTCTTTCCAAGGGCTATCAAGGCGGCAATAATAGCACCAGTACTAGTGCCAAATATTAGGTTAAACTTTTCTGATAGTGGTTGGTTTATCAATGCTTCAATTTCTTTTAGAATTCCTAATGTGTAAAAACCTTTTGCCCCTCCACCGTCAAGAGCAAGGATTCTACAATATTTGTTCATGGGCTGTGATGGCTGTGGATCCATTGAAATCTCACTCTATTTTATTTTCTTATTATATAAACGTGTCTAACGGTGTCGTTTTTAGGACGCCGCCCATAACAACAATGAAACTTTGAAAACCAACGTCAATAATTTTTATTTTTCTTTATAGTCTACTTCAAAGAGCAACTATGTTTTGTCAACCAACTCTTATATTACTTCAAACGACCGTATTGAAGATGCGGTCGTTTGAAGAACTTGTTGGCCACTTATTTATAATAATGATTTTAGTTCTTCAAATATTTTTAGTTTGGGTCCATCTGGAATATTATTTCCATTCGGGAAATAATTATAAAAGAAAACTGATGGACAATCTTTTAATATAGTTCCGCAATTACCATAGACAAGATTTCCAACTATATGTTCATTGGGAAATCTTTCAAAAGCTGCTTTAACTTTAGAATGAATTATGCAAACATACTTTGGTGAATAGTTAATTATGGTATTACACAATGATAAAACATCTTCTCTTGTTGCTTTCACTTTTGAACTGTTTGTTTCAACAATGTGCTGTATTAAATCTGTGACACCATACTTGGATTTTTTGTGGTTGTATAAAATATCACCAAAGACCTTTTCGTCTGCTTGAGATCTATCAATGTTGGTTGTAATTAGTCCACTTAAGGATAACAACTGAAAAAATCTTGATTGACTACCAGAAAAATAATGTTCGTTTTTATTTGATTGATAAGGTGGATTTAATGCAACAAACAAAACATCTAAGTTCTTTCTAATGAATGGTTTTAATTTCGTTTCAGTCATATAATAATCCAAATATCGAATCTTTGGTGGCTAACTTATAATTATACTGCACCGTAATATTGGTTTAGGCATATATATCCGCCTTTCGTCGGACAGGTATGCACGGTGCTGCATATCTATCATCTTGTAAAAAGCCTTTATTTACTGAAATCTATTTGGTGTTACTTCGTAATTCGTACTTGCAGTTTCCGGTTTCCCCAATAGCGTATAGAATGGAGCCCCGTTGCTTTTGGCAAATTACTTATTAGTGTTTGCAATTTCAAGAAAAGAAAATTTGTCGCTCTCTCTTCTTACTAAGTGAGTCTTCAATCCCTTCTCCTTTTTTAAGGAGAAGGTGCCCGAAGGCCTGTCCGCCTATGGCGGGGCGGATGAGGTCAGCCTTTAGCAATTCATTTTTCACCTCACCCCAACCCCTCTTCCCGAAAAAACTCGGGACAGGCCTTATTAAGGAGAGGGGCGTTTAATTGAAAGTTTTTTAATTGTTCCCTTTATTTTGTTTTCAGCGTAATCACCGTTATCAACAAATTCATCGTTTGTGAACCGCAAAAAAGTTATTCCCAAACTTTCTAAAAATTTTTGTCGTTCAATATCATATAACTTTTGATCCGGTTCGTTGTGGACACTCCCATCAAGTTCTATTGCAAGTTTTAGTTCGGGCGAATAAAAGTCAATTACATACCTATCAACAGAGAATTGCCTTCTGAACTTATATCCGAATGAACTTCGATTTCGCAATACCATCCAAGCAATCTTCTCAGCGTAAGTTTGTTCTTTGCGCAATTTTCTTCGTGTATTCTTCAGTTCTATTTTGTTGTAGATGCGTGTCATTTAATATTCCCCTTACTTATTAACAAAATAAATGTCGGCTATAGCATTATAAATAAATAAAACTTGTTGTTCTCCCTCCTTAAATGTGAGTCTTCAGTCCCTTCTCCTTTTTTAAGGAGAAGGTGCCCGAAGGTCTGTCCGCCAATGGCGGGGCGGATGAGGTCAGACCTCACCCCAACCCCTCTCCTTATTAAGGAGAGGGGCTTCAATAAAAAACCCCGCCGGTTAATAACCAACGGGGCTTTAATTCCTACTAATACTAAAACAATTTTATTTTTTCAGTTCCGGCATTCTGCCCGGAGTCCAAGGAGCGTTTATTTTGTTCAAAGCATCACCCAAAGTTTTAATATCAACATCATTAATTCTCTTCAGCTGTTCAAGAACCGGCTGAATTTCTTCATACAATGTTTGATAAGCAACTTTTTCATTCTGAGTAACATTTGTTGTTGTTCTCATAGATGTATAAAGCATAGTTGAAATGCGTGAGTTAAATGTAACCGGAGATGGCGGAGTTTCTTCTGAGCTTGCGGCTTTGCCCGGCAGTCCGCGGAACGCGGTATTAATTTTATCAAGTTCGCGGCTAATTTCGTTTGCGCGGTTCAACAAACTAACTGCGCCTTGCGGAGTGTTGTTAATAGCTTGTTTCATCGCTTCAACTTTCTTAGCTAATTCTTCGGCTAAACGCTGAGCGCCTTGAGCTGTGCGCGCTAATTCAGCGGCTTTCTTTTGGAACGCAACTAAGTCCGCTCTGTTTGCTGCCGGAATTGACGTGTTGTTTAACGGAACAACATTAAATTCTGTTGCCGGTACAAGTTCTTTTTCTTGATTGTTAGCAACAAGAGAAATAGCGACTTTGTATTTGCCCGGCATTACCAAAGCTCCGCCGCCACCGCCGAATCTTCTTCCACCGCCGGCAGCAGCAACCGGCTCAAATTTTTCAACTGCAATTGGAGCTGTGCCTTCGTTTCTCAAATCCCAGTTTAGTCTGCTTAATCCGCCGGAAGCAGCTTTGTTAATTTTCCTTACAACTTCTCCGGCTTCATTCGTAATTGTGAAGACTAGATATGGTGCAATCTCTAAAGCTTCTTCGTGCAGTTCTTCAAGAGTTGGCTGTGGAACCGGCTTGTTATCTTTAGCGGCAGCTTTCTCTTTCTCTTTACGAATAGCTTTTAATGTCTTTGGTGCCTCTTTCAAATAATAAGTGAATGTTGCGCCGAACTCTGGATTAGCTGCGCGGTAATAAGATGAACCGTAAGAACCGCCTCTTCCGCTAGGAACATACATCAACGCATCTTTGATCGGGAAGATGTGAGCATCTTTTTCGAAGAGTTCTTTTGTAACTGTACGGAGCGGCGAGTAATCATCTAAGATGTAGAAGCCGCGACCGAATGTAGCTACAACTAAATCTTTTTCTCTTTCTTGAATTGTAATATCCGGAACTTTTACTAACGGCATTCCGGCTTTTAACTGAATCCACTTATCGCCGCCATCAACAGAAAAATAAACGCCCCACTCGGTTCCAACAAAAAGCAGTTTCGGATTTTCCGGATCTTCCACAATTGTATTAACCGCGCCGTTCGCCGGAAGATTATTCGCGATTGATTTCCAAGTTAAGCCTTTATCAACGCTCTTAATTAAGTAAGGTTTGAAATCATCCCGTTTGTGATTGTTGAATGAAGCATAGACAACATTTTCATCGTGGCGCGATGGGCAAACATCGCTAACGAGTGTGAATGTTGGAACGCCGGGAAACTCGGAAATTTTACGCCATGTTTTTTGATCTTCAGTTACTTGAATTAATCCGTCATCAGTTCCGGCATAGAGCAAATCTTTTTTCTTTTGTGATTCGGCAAGTGAAGTAATCAAACCAAATTGAGATGTGCTAACATCTTTAGCCACGGCATCGTAATTCCAATATTTGCCCATTACTTGGAATGTGTTGCGGTCGGTTTGAGTTGTTAAATCGCCGCTGATCTCTTTCCATGAATCACCGCGGTCATCACTTCTGAAAACTCTTTCTGCCGCTGTGTAAAGAGTTGTATGGTTATGGTTACTTAAGATAAGCGGAGTATCCCAATACCATTTAAATGTTTTTTGTCCTTTAACCGGTTCGGGACGAATATCTGTCGCTTCGCCACTCTTTTTATCGTAACGAACCATTCCGCCATACTGAGATTCTGCGTAAACAATGTTTGGATCGGTTGGATCAATCGCAGTCCAGAAACCATCTCCGCCATTGGTTACAATCCAATCATCATTAACAGCGCCGCTGGAATAAATTGTTCTCGATGGTCCGCCGAAACTATTGTTGTCTTGCGTTCCGCCATAAACATTATAGAATGGAAAATCGTTATCAACATTTACACGGTAGAATTGAGTCACCGGGAAGTTAGCTTTGAAGTTCCAAGTCTTACCGGAATCGAACGACTCATAAATTCCGCCATCGCCGCCAATCATTAAATGTTTTGTATCTGTAGGATCAATCCAAATTGCATGATCATCTACGTGGCGGCCATCGTTGCCAATTGCTTTCCAAGTTCTACCAGCATCAACAGTAACTTGAGAAACTGTTTCGGCAGAATAAATTTTATCTATATCAACCGGATCGCAGTAAATTTCATTGTAGTATTGACCTGAAGCAGTATAATCGCTCATCTTTTCCCACGAAGCGCCGCGGTTCATCGAACGGAAAAATCCACCACCCTCAACTGCTTCAACTATCAAATAAAGTACATCGGGATTAACTGGCGAGATAGCGATTCCCATTCCACCTTTATCGGAGCCGGGAAGTCCGCTCATAATTTTATCCCAGGTAGTGCCGGCATCTGTAGATTTATAAACTGCCGATTCGGGTCCGCCGCCAATCTTTGTAAAGATGTGTCTGCGTCTTTGTTCTGAAGTAGCATAGAGAACATTAGAATCGCGCGGGTCCATTACAACATTATTTACACCGGTGTTCTCGCTGATGTTAAGAACTTTGTTCCAAGTTTTTCCGCCGTCAATAGTTTTATATAAACCACGTTCGCCGCCAGGTCCCCAAACAGAACCTTCCGCAGCAACATAAACTACATTTGGATTTTTCGGATCAACAACAATAGCACCAATCTGGCGCGAGTCTTTTAAGCCTTTGAAAGTCCAGCTTTGTCCGCCATCGGTAGATTTGTAAACGCCGCATCCGTAACCAAGCGCACGCTGATGATTATTTTCTCCAGTACCAAGCCAAACAACATTAGGATTAGTCGGATCGAGAACAACAACTCCCATTGAGTAAGATTGAACTGTATCTGCAAGCGCTTGCCATGTAGTTCCGTTGTTTGTAGTTTTCCAAAGTCCGCCGCTAGCAACAGCAACGTAATATTCGCTATGGTTTTTAGGATTTACTGCAAAGTCGGCTATGCGTCCGCTTGCAAACGCGGGACCAATACTGCGGAATTTTAATCCGCTGAAAGTGCTACTGACAAGTTTGTCTTTCTCTTTCTTTTCTGATTTTGCGTCATCCTTTTTTTGTGCCGGAAGAAATTGCGCACAGGTTATTAAAAGAAGAAGTAAAAGCTTAAGCTTCATGTTCGCTCCAATTGATTTGAATTAATTGTTACATTAGTGGTAAGTTTTTGGGAAGAGTTTTTGAGTTTTTTGTTAAACAACATCGTCTTTCGATAGAGTTATGACGAAACCTATAAAAAAAATCATTCTATTTCTAATACTAATTATTGCTTTGCCAATTCTTTTCTTTTTGTTCAAAGAAGCTTCCAATTTGAATGAAACAGAGAAAATGATTGAATCCATTTACCAAAAGCAGTTGGATGCAGTTCTATTCTCGGTAAACCAGTATTCGGAAGACCTTGCAAGAAATTGGATGAACCGGATTGAAGCTTATGATAATGGAAGAAATTCCTTATTTATTTCAGACGAAAATATATTCAAGGAGATGCTGAGCGAAAATCCTTCTATCAAATACATTTTTGCTTCGGATACTTCTTTTAGCTTCAATGCCATTTTCAGAACAAGCGGAGAAACCCTAAATGATCCTTATCTTAAAAAATTGCTTGTAAAACAAAACAAGCTGGTTAAACGTCTATTTACATATCAGTCGGCAAACTTTAATAAAATTGAGCCGCTTCCGGCACCGGATGAAACAGCTCTTCAATATTTGATTTCAATTTCGAAGAGCAAACTTGTTTATGGAATCGCGATTGATAAAGCTGAGTTTGTAAACAAAGAACTTTCGGCTAAGTTCATAAGTATTTCGCAAAGTGAGTTCTCCTTTGCAGTATTTGATACAACGACAAGCAAACAGATTTTAACGATTGATTATTCGGAAGGACAAAAATTTCAGCGTACAAGAAATTTATGGATGATTCCAGATTACAAAATGGGAATTGCGCTTCAAGGAAAAACCATAGATCAGCTTGTAAGCGAGCGCAATAAATCCAATGTGATATTATTAGTCGTTCTTGCGATTATTATGATAGCAGCAGCTTGGTTTGGTTTCAAAAGTATTAAAAAAGAAATTGAACTGGCACAAATAAAAAATGATTTCGTTTCTAATGTTTCGCATGAACTAAGAACTCCGCTCGCGCTGATTAATATGTTTGCCGAGACACTTTCTCTCGGACGTGTGAAGACTGAAGAAAAGAAAGTTGAGTATTACGGAATCATTCAGCAGGAAACCGAGCGGCTTTCAAAAATTGTAAACAAGATTCTCAACTTTGCAAAAATTGAAGCCGGCAAATGGAAATATAACTTTGCGGAGATAGAATTAAATCAGATTGTTGCCAAGGTCTTTGAGGTTTATAAGTTTCATCTAACCAGCAATGGTTTTGAGTTTGCATTGAATGTGGAAGAAAGAGAAATGAAAATTCTTGCCGATGCCGAAGCTATTTCGGAAGCTGTTATAAATCTTTTGGATAATGCCTTAAAGTATAGCGGCTACAACAAAAAAGTTGTAATCAAAACCGGTACGGAAGGGAAGAAAGCTTTTGTAGAAGTTGAAGATTACGGAGTTGGAATTTCTCAAGAAGATCAGAAGAGAATTTTTGAAAAATTCTTCCGTGTTTCTACTAAAGAAGTACACAACGCAAAAGGTACCGGTTTAGGATTGACCTTAGTTAAACACATTGTTGACGCAAACCATGGTGAAATATCTTTGAAAAGTGAACTCGGAAAAGGAAGTTGTTTCCGGCTGACTTTTCCTTTGTTAGAAAGTTAGGAGCCACACATGCAAAAGATTCTAATAGTTGAAGACGAACCGAACATGAGAATGGGATTAAAAGATAATCTCGAGTTTGAAGGCTACACTGTTGAAACCGCAACAGATGGCGAAGCCGGGCTTTCTCTGATTATGACTAACACATTCGATTTGGTAATTCTTGATGTAATGATGCCAAAGATTTCCGGATTTGATGTTTGCAAGCGTGTGCGCGAGAAAGGAATTAAAACGCCAATCATTTTACTTACTGCTAAAGGTGAAGAGATAGATAAAATTGTAGGACTTGAACTTGGCGCTGATGATTACATTACAAAACCATTCAGCTTGCGCGAACTGCTTGCCCGCATAAAAGCAATATTGCGCAGAGTTGAAATCCCAACAACTCAAATTCCGGTAGTTCATATCGGAAAACTTGAGACAAACTTTTCTACTTATAATGCTTATGAAGAAGGAACAAACGTTCCGATGTCTCACAAGGAGTTTGAGCTTCTTAGATATTTATATGAAAGAAGAAATCAAACTGTTAGCAGAGATGACATTCTTAAAAATGTTTGGCAGCAAGAAGCTACTACAACACGAACGATAGATAATTTTGTTGTTAAGCTTCGTCAGAAAATAGAAGTCAATCCTAACGAGCCAAAGATTATAATAACCGTACATGGAATTGGTTACAAACTAATTCAGTAATTACATTCTACAAGATTCTAATTAGTCCTTCGTTGTAATTCTCAGTTACAACTTTTTACAATTGCTTACTCACGCATGACAACTTCCCACACACACCGTTAGTCTTAATATGTGAAGATCAAAAAAATAATTACAACGGAGGTGTGAGATGAGAGCAGCTAACATTACAATGCAGTTAACCAAAACTTTAGTTTTCACATTGGTTTTAGTTTTATTAACCGGCAACATAAGCAATGGACAAACGGCAAGCGCAGAATTAAAAAAACACAAAAGGATGATTGAGAATTTAATAATCGGCATTCAATCGCCTAATGAAGGTGTAAAGAGAGAATGTATTTACTACGCCGGCAAATATGAATTTACAGAAACAGTAGATGTTCTAATTGATGTTTTGAAAAACGAAAAAAACCCTAAGAACAGAGCATTAATTGCATTGGCGCTTTATAGAATAGGCGACGAAAAGGGAATTCAAGCGGTTTACGATGCCGCGTCAACTGAATCTGACGCAAAAGTAAAACGTACTTATAGCGCCATTGTTGCCGAATACAAAGCCGCAAAAGCTATAGCTGCAAATGAATAGTCGTGACAATTTTTTACAATTACTTACTTACTTGTGGCAATCGTTATATGAGAGAATTTTATTTTGCACTTAAAAATGGTAAGACTGAGTCTATGCTTTCAAAATACATATTAGTGATTGTTTTGGCGTTGCTCAACGCTGAATATAAAGCCCAAGATTGGCAGCGGCTTGTTAGCTTGAAGGGCTTTTGGAAGTTTTCGATTGGCGATGATATGAACCGAGCCAAACCTAACTATGATGATAAAGATTGGGAAACAATTACTGCCCCATCTTCCTGGGAGAATGAGGGATTCAATGGTTATGATGGACATGCTTGGTACAGAAAAACTTTTGTTGCTTCCGGTGATTTGAAAAATCACACAGTTACACTTCGCTTAGGCAGAATAGATGATGTTGATGAAGTTTACTTAAACGGATATTTAATTGGTGCTACCGGAACATTTCCGCCGGAGTATAACACAGCTTACTTTGCTTGGAGAGAATATCATGTGCCGCAGAAGTATCTAAACATTGGCGGCGAAAATGTGATTGCAATAAGAGTTTATGATTCTCAATTGGAAGGCGGATTAATTGAAGGTGACCTTGGTTTGTATGAAAAGAAAGGAGCGATGCGGCTTGATCTTGATCTTGCCGGGCAATGGAGTTTTGAAAAAGGTGATGATAAGGATTGGAAAGAGAAAAATTATGATGATAAAATGTGGGATAAGATTTTTGTTCCGGCACATTGGGAGCGGCAGATTGGAGATGATTATGACGGTTTTGCTTGGTACAGATTATCATTCACTGTTCCTCAATCATTCAAAGGAAAAAAGCTTGTGTTGGTTCTTGGCAAAATAGATGATATAGATGAAGCTTACTTAAATGGAAAACAAATCGGTTCTACGGGAAACATGAAAGGTGATCCTATTCGCTACGATACACGAAGTGAATATAAACTTACGAGAGGATATTTTATTCCCGATGATCTGCTTGAATATGGAAAAGAAAATGTTGTTGCGGTTCGTGTTTATGATGGTTTTAGAGATGGCGGTATTTATGAGGGACCGATTGGATTGATTGAACAAAGCAAGTACACAAAATATTGGCGCAATTATAAACCGCCTAAACAGAAGAAAGATATCTGGGAATTGATCTTCCAGTAAAAAATTTGTGCCTCCTATAGAATTGCGATCCTTGTGGTCGCTTTTCTATTTATATAAACTCCCATCTTCATACTCCAAATAATTAGATGATGTAAAAAAAAGACGCCTAAAAGCGCGATGTCGTCATGTTTAGCTTTAGGCTAAAAGCCCCTCTTTATTTTTATTTGTGTTAACCCCACGCTTAAGCGTGGGGTTAACAACAACCATGTCTCAACTGGACTTTAGTCCCAAAAAGTTTATCTCTTCTCCATTGCTTCATGTTTAGGATTAATAACTGGATTCTTTTTCAGCTCATTCATTACTTCTTGAATTGCTCTTTCCAGCTGAGGATCAATACCTTTTGCTAACAGAGCCGGATCGTCAAGAACTTCAATATCAGGATCAACACCGTAACCTTCCTTAAACCATTTTCCATTCGGATCAAACATTCTAAAAGTTGGAACAGAGATATTACCGCCGTCAATTAAAGCCGGAGCGCCGCTTATTCCAATTAATCCGCCCCAGGTTCTTTCGCCAATTAGTTTTCCTAAACCAGCTTTGCGAAAATAATCGGGGAATGCATCACCGCCGGAACCGCTCCATCCATTTATTAACATTGCTTTTGGACCAAAGTTAGCATGAGGCGGCCATTGCCAATCAGCACCGTCGCGTGTTTTCCAAAACGCCAAAGGTTTTCTATCAAGCAGTTCTATGAATCGGTCAGGTATTTGTCCGCCGTTGTTGAAGCGCTCATCAATTATCAATCCCTCTTTTGTAATCTGTGCAGCAAACTGACGGACTAGTTCTGTTTGACCATCCGTGCCTGTACTTGGAACATAGACGTAACCAATTTTTCCATTGCTGGCTTCATCAACTCGTTTACGGTTGCTTTCAATCCAAGCCAAATTTCTTAAACGGGTTTCATCAGCAAGAGTCTGCACATAAATTTTTCTCGAGCCTTCTAATGATGGTTTATCATTAACAGTAAGCTCAACTGTTTTGCCGGATAATCCTTGGAACGAAATCCATGGTGCTTGGTTTACATCAAGTTTCTCACCGTTAACTTCTAAAATATAATCGCCTTCTTTTACTTTAACGCCGGGCAGAGCAAGTGGCGATTGAACTTCGGTATCCCAAACAGCGCCTTTAATTATTTTAGATATTTTGAATACGCCATTCGAAACAGTCCAATCAATTCCTAAATAACCGGTATTCTTTGCCGGAGCTTCATCTGTATCTCCGCCGCCTCTGTAGGTATGGGAAGCGTTAAGCTCGGAAATCAATTCACCAAGTAAGTAGTTTAGATCCCAGCGTGTAACACAGTAATCAACCAGCTTGCCGTAACGTTCTCCAACTTCTTTCCAATCAACGCCATGCATGTTCTCATCGTAGAAATAATCGCGGAATATGCGCCAAGCGTCTTTATAGATTTGTTTCCACTCAGCTTTAGGATCAACAGTTACTTCCAGCTGAGCAGTCGGCATTGGTTTATCCATCTTCTGGTTTTCGGCAATATCAACAACCGCATACTGATTGCCCTTCCAGACAAGCATTTTTTTCATATCAGCAGTAAGCTGATAACCATTCGCGTCATCTATAATTGTTTTCTCTTCACGTTTATCCAGGTCATAAAAAATTATCGGATTCTTTTTATCAGCAGAACCGGTGTTAGGTGCTCTTTGAAAAATAATTTTCCCGCTGACTGCGGAAATTCTATTGTAATTACCTGCCGGAACCGGAACAATAACAACTCTGTTTTCAAAACCGGTTAGAACAATTTTAGTTTCTTTCGGTTTTTCTTTTTCGGCGGATTTATCCTTTGCGGCATCTGCTTTTTTATCATCCTTCTTTTCTTCTTTCTTCGGTTCCTCTTTCTTCGCGGAGGTTGTATCTACCTTTGGAGAAAGAGGGAAGATAGTATCATCGCTCAGTGTTGCAATAGCAATGTTTGTTGTGTTAGGGTAAATCCAAGAATTTCCAATATCGCTGTACACCGGATTCAATGTTCTGTTGGTTAAATAGTAAAGAAATTTTCCATCGGGATCGAAAGCTGGATCAGAATCAGCATAGTAGCCGGTTGTAATCTGGTGAGTTTTTTCTTCTTTTGTGTCGAACATATAGAGTGCGCTGCTTTGTCCTTTTGTATCGTTAGTATAGGCAATCCATCTGCTATCCGGAGACCAGCTAACTTTAAATCCTTGCAATGCGCCATGCATGTGATAAAGAGCTTGATCAACTTTATATGTTTTGTCTTTCTCAGAATCATAAATATTGATTTTCATTGATTGATCAATGAAGGCTAACATCTTAGAATTAGGCGACCAATACAAACGATATCTATAGCCTTCGCCGTACGAGGTCAATTTCTTTTCTTCGCTTGGTTTGTTTAAGTCTTTTACTGTGAGTTCGTACTCGCCGCTTCGGTCACTCCAGTAAGCAACTTTTTTCCCATCAGGAGACCATGATGGAAATCTCTCTGCAACGCCATTTGATTTAGTTAAATTAAATGAAGGTCCGTTTTGTGCGGGAACATTAAATAAATCACCACGAGCCTCGAAGATTGCTCTCTTTCCATCGGGTGAAACAGAAGCGCTGGAAATTAATCCCGATACATTTTCTGTTTTCGGCATTAAAGTAATTTCATCTGTAACAACATTTACCTTTACTTCATGCATTTTTTCTGAAGCAAGATTTAACAGATATAATTTTCCGCCAGCTTCAAAAACAATTTCTTCCGGTCCCATTGCCGGAAAGTGAATATCAAAATCTGTGAACTTGGTTAATTGTTTAGTCTGCTTGTTTGATAAATCATAGCTCCAAATATTATAACGCTTATCAGCGCCGCGGTCGCTAATCCAATAAATTTTATTCTGTGAAGACCACATCGGGATTTCATTGCCGACGCTTTTATCAAAAATTTGTTCGGCGGATTTTTTTTCTAAATCAAAAATCCACATATCGGAATTCAAACCACCACGGTACCTTTTCCAAGTTCTAAAGGCGGTTGTTCTTGGAGTGTAAACAATTTTCTTGGCGTCAGGAGAAATGCTGCCAAACTCTGCATAAGCTAAAGGAAGTTGGTTTGGCATTCCGCCTTTAGTTGATACTTCATAAAACTGGTTAAATCTTTGCTTGCCGCTGTTCATTGAAGAAGCGAAAAGCAGACTATTGCCGTTTGGATACCAATCTACTAAACGGTCCGCCATTCCATGATTTGTAACGCGCTGCGGAATTCCTCCGTTAGTAGGAATTACATAGATGTCTGTGTTGCCGTCATAATTGGCGTTGTAAGCTATTTGTGTTCCATCGGGAGAAAAGCGCGGAAATACTTCCTGTCCGGCTGGCGAACTTAGCTTAATAGCAGTTCCACCCGTTTTAGAAACCAACCATAAATCGCCGCCATAATTAAAAACGATTTGAGTCTTTGATACATCCGGAAACTGAATCATTCTGGCATCAATTTGTGCAGAAACTTTTGCGGCAAATAAAACCAAAATTAATAGGAATAGTTTACTGTGGGATTTTGTCATGAAGTAACTCCTCTCTAAGTTATTATGATTTGACAAACATTAGACGCGTAAGGATATGAGATTCTTCGAAATAAAAACAACGGAGACGGCAGCGTCCACCTAAGTCCGCCGCCTTGGTTTATTAAACCCAGTCTCCACAACTAAACTAAATATCAAGAGAAGAAAAACCAACTTCTATTTCTACTCTAAATTTTTTCACAAAGGTCTTGACCTGAATTTTTCTTTATCGTATAATTGCGATGAACGATAAAGGAACTTCGGTGGCTAAATCAAAAATAGAAGAATTCTCCCAAGAAGAAAGCAGACTGGCTGATATAGCTAAAGCTCTTTCCCATCCGGCGAGAATAAAAATATTGAAAATTCTTTCCGAGATGGATGTTTGTATGTGCGGAGAAATAGTGGATTTACTCCCTCTAGCACAAGCAACCGTATCGCAGCATCTCAAAGAACTAAAACGGGTTGGTCTTATTCAAGGCGATATAGAGGGACCAAAAACATGTTACTGTATTAACACAAATTCGATAAATGAAGCCTACTCACAAATACAAAATTATTTTGATACAATTAATAAGGAGTGTAAAAGATCATGCAAAACGAACAAGAAGTAAAAGATATAGTAAAAGAAAAATATGGAGAGATCGCGCGCAATAATTCTTCCGGCTGTGGATGTGGCTGCGGTACTACATCAAACAAAAATGCCGGTTACACAATTATGAAAGATGAATACACCGAAATGGATGGTTACGTTGCCGAAGCTGATTTAGGTTTAGGCTGTGGCTTGCCAACGGAATTTGCAGATATCAAGCCGGGCAATGTTGTTGTTGATCTTGGCAGCGGAGCCGGAAACGATGTATTTGTTGCTCGCGCTTTAGTTGGCGATTCCGGAAAAGTTATTGGAATTGACATGACCGAAGATATGATAGCTAAAGCCAGAAGAAACAATGAAAAATTAGGCTACGGCAATGTTGAATTCTATCTCGGTGAAATTGAAGCTATGCCTCTTGAAAAAGAAACTGCCGATGTTGTTGTAAGTAACTGCGTACTCAATCTTGTTCCAAACAAACAAAAAGCATTTGAAGAGATTTATAGAATAATGAAAACCGGCGGACACTTCTGCGTTTCCGATATTGTGATTAAAGGGGAGCTTCCAGCTAACTTGAAAAAATCTGCTGAGATGTATGCCGGATGCGTCGCCGGCGCGGTACAACAAGATGAATACCTCGAAATTATAAAGTCAGCCGGATTCACTAATGTCGAAATCAAAAAGACAAAAGTGATTAATCTGCCGGATGATATACTTGCACAGTATTTAACAAAAGAAGAAATCAATTCTTTCCGCGAAATGAAAACGGGAATCTTCAGTATAACAGTTGTTGCTGATAAGAAAGATAAGGGATGCTGCGATGACGGATGCTGCAAAAACTAAAAGAATACTAATTCTTTGTACGGGCAACTCTTGCAGAAGCCAGATGGCTGAAGGATTGCTGAAATCGTTTGATTACAAATTAGAAGTGTATTCAGCCGGAACAAAACCGGCTGAACGCGTTCATCCCAAGGCAGTTCAAGTGATGAAGGAAATTGGAATTGACTTATCGGCAAATTATCCCAAGATGGTTGACCGGTTTTTGAATGATGAATTTGATTATGTAATAACTGTTTGCGGAAATGCAAAGGAAAACTGCCCGATGTTTATTGGCAAGGTTGGCAAGCAGCTTCACATTGGGTTTGAAGATCCGGCGGAAGCTACCGGAACGGAAGAAGAAATTCTGGCTGAGTTTAGAAGAATCAGAGATCAAATAAAAAATGATTTTTATACATTTTATAGAACTATAGTTTGAGGCAAAAGTGAATTCAATTAAAGTTTATGGAACCGGCTGTGCCAGATGTAAGCAGTTAGAAGAATTATGCAAACAAACAGTAGCGGAATTAAACATCGAGGCAACTGTTGAAAAAGTAAGTGATCTGGAGGCAATCGTTAAATCGGGTATTATGATGACCCCCGGTTTGGAAATTAACGGTAAAGTGGTATCTGCGGGTAAAATTCCTACCAAAGAAACATTAATTCATTGGATTAAAGAGAACTCAAATTAATCGCATCCATGAAAAATAAAATTCTCTTACTGTTTGTAGTGCTGGCGGTTTGGATTTTAATCTATACTAACCTTTTAACTATCACGGATTATTTGGTTTATTCTCTTTTAGGAATGGAAAAGGAACGGCATCTAACAAATGCAGCTCACTTTTTTGTCTATGAGGTACCAAAAGTTCTTTTGCTGTTAACAATAATTGTTTTTGTTGTTGGGGTTATCCGAAGTTATTTCTCACCCGAGAGGACAAGAAAAATTTTAGGCGGTAAGTCGCTGTTTACTGGTAATGTACTTGCAAGCTTACTTGGAATAGTAACTCCATTTTGTTCCTGTTCTGCAATTCCATTATTTATTGGTTTTGTTCAAGCCGGGGTGCCTCTTGGCGTAACATTCTCTTTTCTTATTGCCGCGCCTATGATAAATGAAATAGCAGTTGTATTGCTGTTTGGATTATTCGGTTGGAAGACGGCGCTTATATACATCTCGACCGGTTTGGTAATAGCAATAGTTTCCGGCTTTGTAATAGGGAAACTAAAACTTGAACATCTAATTGAAGATTGGGTGAGAAAACTATCTGCTTCGCAAACAGAAATAGAATCAGAGAAAATAACTTTTACAGAAAGAATAGATTCCGGAATTATCGCTGTTAAAGAAATCGTTGCGAAAGTTTGGTTGTATATCTTAATCGGAATTGCAGTGGGTGCCGGAATACATGGCTATGTGCCGGAAAATTTTATGGCTGGATTGATGGGGAAAAGCGCATGGTGGTCGGTACCGGTTTCGGTACTGATTGGCGTTCCAATGTATTCAAATGCAGCCGGTATTATTCCGGTAGTTCAAGCACTTTTAGAAAAAGGAGCTTCGCTGGGAACTGTTCTCGCATTCATGATGAGCGTTATCGGTCTCTCTCTTCCGGAAATGATAATTCTTAGAAAGGTGTTAAAGCTGAAGCTTATTGTTGTCTTTGTCTGTGTCGTTGCTTCGGGTATAATAATGGTCGGCTATTTGTTCAATGTAATATATTGATTAAACGGAGTTCCTAAAATGAAAACAAAATCTATCATCATCTATTTATTGATTGCAGCTTCTATTATGGTTTACGTATCGGATGCCGATGCAATTCAGAAGCAGAAAAGTAAAGTTACATTTGTAGAGTTGGGTTCGGTCAATTGTATCCCTTGTAAAAAAATGCAGCCGGTTATGAAGGCTATTGAAGAGAAATATGGCGAGCAAATCTCGGTGATCTTCTATGATGTTTGGAAAGAAGAGCAAAAGAAATATGCCGGGCAGTACAAAATAAAGCTAATACCAACTCAAGTTTTTTTAGATGAAAACGGAAAAGAATTTTTCCGCCACGAAGGATTTTTCGCGGAATCCGAAATAGACAAAATTCTTGCTAAAAGAGGACTAAGGGTAATTTCAAAATGATTGACTCCATTTTTACATACTTAAGCGAAGCAATGTATAATAGCTTTTGGTTGGCGCTATTGGCTTCTTTTGGCTGGGGAGTGTTAAGCATCTTACTTAGCCCTTGTCATCTTTCCAGCATTCCGCTAATTGTTGGGTTTATTAATTCCCAAGGTGAAATTACTCTTTGGCGAACGTTCAAAATATCCTTAGTCTTTGCTTTAGGAATATTAATAACAATTGGACTCATTGGAATAATAACAGCCTCTCTGGGAAGATTAATGGGCGATGTAGGTGCCGTCGGAAATTATTTGGTGGCATTAGTGTTCTTTATCGTCGGGCTTAATTTGCTGGATATACTAAAGCTGCCCTGGGATTTTAATCTAATTAGAAATACAAAACACAAAGGGTTGTTTGCGGCGCTCATTCTCGGTTTGTTGTTTGGTGTTGGACTTGGACCATGCACATTTGCATTTATGGCGCCGGTGCTCGGTGTGGTTTTTGAAACCGCACAAAGTAGTTTCTTAAAAGCTTCATTATTGCTGCTGGCTTTTAGTGTTGGACATTGTTCTGTAATTATAACTGCCGGAATGATGACAAAAAAAGTTCAGTCATACTTAAACTGGACAGAAAATACCAAAGCTGTAGTTTGGATAAGAAGGATTTGCGGCATACTTGTAATACTTGGTGGAATCTACTTACTGTTTAATAATTATTAGAAGGATAAGTATGAGCACTTTAACGAAAAAACTTTCATTCTTAGACCGCTATTTAACATTGTGGATTTTCTTAGCAATGTTTGTAGGAGTATTCTCCGGCTATCTCTTCCCATCAATTGTAAGTTTTTGGAATTCATTTCAATCCGGAACAACAAATATCCCAATCGCAATTGGACTGATATTAATGATGTATCCGCCGCTGGCAAAAGTGAAGTATGAAGAACTGGGAGATGTGTTCAAAAATGTAAAAGTGTTATCACTATCGTTAATTCAAAACTGGGTTATCGGACCAGTGCTGATGTTCGCTCTCGCGATAATCTTCCTTCAAGATTACCCGGAATATATGGCGGGATTAATTCTGATTGGTCTTGCACGCTGCATTGCAATGGTGATTGTTTGGAATGAACTTGCTAAAGGCGATACTGAATATGCCGCCGGACTTGTGGCGTTCAACTCAATCTTCCAGGTTTTATTTTTCTCCGTTTACGCCTACTTATTTTTAACAGTGTTCCCTTCCTGGCTGGGATTAAAAACTTTTGCCGTAGATATTACAATTGGGCAAATTGCCGAAAGCGTTTTCATCTATCTTGGTATTCCTTTCCTTGCTGGAATGATTACGCGCTTTGTAGCGCTGAAAACGAAAGGGAAGGAATGGTACGAGAAGAAATTCATTCCAAGAATTTCGCCGATGACATTGATAGCTCTGTTGTTCACAATTTTTGTCATGTTCTCTCTCAAAGGCGAGTACATTGTAAAAATTCCTCTTGATGTTTTGCGCATCGCAATTCCGCTGGTTATTTATTTTATAGTTATGTTTTTTGTTTCTTTCTACCTTGGTAAAAAAGTTGGGGCAGATTACTCCAAAACAGCAACGCTTTCTTTTACTGCGGCAAGCAACAATTTTGAACTGGCGATAGCCGTGGCAATTGCAGTCTTCGGTATCAATTCCGGCGAAGCTTTCGCAGCGGTTATTGGTCCGCTTGTAGAAGTTCCGGTACTAATTAGTTTAGTGAACGTAGCCTTAAAACTCCAAAAGAAGTATTTCTAAAATAGTTGTGCCGGTTCAGCGCCGGCACACAGCTTTTCAGCATCTTTCCATTTATACCATTAAATTTACGCCGGGTTATTGATGATGTCTTAGACCATGTTTGCGAGATATTTGGACTTTCTAAATTTGAGTTAGCAACAATTTACACAAACTGTAAAGAGAGAACAGAATAATAAATAGTTATCTTTCATTTACTACAAACTGGATAAAACATGGAATCTACCGAAACAAAAAAAGTGTCACTCTTTTCCTTCCCGAAAAACTTTTGGACTGTAATTATAATGGAGTTTTTCGAACGGGGTTCTTATTACGGAGTTCGTTCTATTCTTTCTGTATATCTTGTGTTGGCTGTAGCTGATGGCGGTTTGGGCTTCTCAAAATCAAGCGTAGGTGTTATTACCAGTACATTTCAGCCAATGCTTTATCTTCTACCGATTGTAGCCGGCGCCATGGCAGACCGCTTCGGATATAGAAAAACGCTTGTCTTCGCATTTTTTGTTATGAGTCTTGGTTATCTATTAACAAGTATGATGACAAGCTACTCGATGGTTTTTGCAGCTTTAATCTTAATGGTAGTTGGTGCGGGCACATTTAAGCCAATTATTTCCGGAACAATTGCCCGCGTAACAGACAAAACTAATTCTACACTGGCTTTTGGAATTTATTATTGGACAATAAACCTCGGAGCGTTTTTGTTTCCATTAATCCTTGTCCCAATATTAAAGCAGTACTCTTACTCGTATGTATTCATAATGGCAGCAGTTGGTACCGGTTGGCTTCTGATTCTAAACTTTCTTGGTTATAAAGAACCAATTAAACTTGACAAAAGTGTAGCTCAAAAGAAAATTATAAGCATTCTTGCATCAGCTTTTGAATTGTTATATAGTCCAATACTGATTCTTTACTTTTTACTTGAAAAAGGAATTAAAGAAAAGTTCATTGTTACTGCATTCATTACTATTATAATTAATTTGCTCATTATTTTACTTAATCCGACGATTTTATTACTAGAGTTTTTTATTGCACTACTTCTTTTCATTCTATTCTTAAGATTCAAACATCATAGCTACAAGTTGCTTCTCTACTATTATTCCTCCCTAATTCTATTACTACTTTCTCTTTTTGTTTTCTTTAATTTCGATTTTCAGGAAGTCTTTGGATACACAGTAATTTTTCTCGTGTTAAATTTTTTGATTTGGTTCATAGACTTAAAGGAAAAACAGAATTACTATCCTCATTCAAAATTCATTTTAATGATTGTAATTTATTCCGGTTTCTGGATTTTATATTTCCAACAGTTCGATTCAGTGCTTTGGTACTTCAAAGATTATGTTGATAAAACACCAATCAATAATGCTGTTAATGGAATTCTCGGATTGTTCATGACAAATCCTAACTGGCAATTTGATGTTGAGCATGTAACAGTTATTAATGCAGGTACAATTATTCTGCTGCAAATTTTTGTTTCCAACATTGTTAAGAACAAGAAAGCGCTTCCTACAATGATTACCGGAATTGCAATTGGCACAATTGGTATAGCAATACTTGCAATTTCAACACATCCGTTTGTTTTCATTGCCGGAATTTTCATTTTCTCTGTTGGCGAAATGACGGCTCATCCAAAGTTTATCAGTTATGTTGGGTTGATTGCGCCGGAAGATAAAAAAGCAGTTTACTTAGGCTATTCATTTTTATACGGTGTGCTGGGCAGCGGAATTGGTGGAATTTTAGGAGCCAATCTCTATGTTCATTTTGTTGATAATCTTAAAAACCCAACAATGCTTTGGGTAATTTTCGCTATGATTGGTGTTGCAACCATCATCGGACTTTTACTTTTCAATAAATATTTAGCACCTAAACATGTTGATGCATAAAACGGAACGGAAATGAAAAAAAGTATTTCGATTCTCTTTTTAATTTTGTTTACAACAATTTATGCCCAGCATGAAAATGTACCGCTCGATAATGATGTTTATCTTTTTTTGAAAGAGATGAAAGTGAAAGGGCTTATTAGCGGAATACATGATGACAGTCCGAATATGTCCCGGTTTGAAGTTAAGAAATTGCTTGGTACGATTAGGGAAAACCAAAGCGTACTAAGCAATACAGAACAAGGATTGCTTAAAAAGTTTAGTGATGAATTCTGTGATGAAGAAGCCGATAGCAGCAACACGGCTCAATTCTTCGGAGATGAAACCGGATTTTCAAATTCTTTTTCAGATTTGGTTTCCGGGAAAAACCGCTACATGTATGCATACCGTGAGCCGGAAGCAAGTTTTTATCTGAACGTTCTTGGAAGATTTTCATTCGGCCAAACGTTCGAGCCTTCAAAGAACAACTCAACATTATATGATATTGGTTTCCGGTTTCGAGGAACAGTTTTTAATCATTTGGGTTACAGTTTGTCGTTGCAGAAGGGCGGAGTTAGCGGCTCTCAAACTTACGCCGTTTTATTTGAACCCCGTCTTAAATATAATTTCAAATTTATTGAAGCGATTGAGAACATTGGCAATTACGATTTCGCCGAAGGCTATTTGCGTTATTACGTTGAGCCGGCAAAAGATATGCGGCTTGCTTTACAATTGGGAAGAGAGAAACTAAAATTTGGCTACGGTTACGGAAGCAAGTTTGTTATTTCCGGCGATCATACCCTGATGGATTTCTTTCGCCTCAATTTTGATTACGGTGTTTTCAGTTTCACCTCTCTAACTGCTTCTACCGTTGGTACATTCAACGTTAACCGCGATTTGAACTACACAAAATATCTCGCCATTAATCGGTTCAAGCTAAATTTTCCTAAGCTGATTGAGTTTGGTATTGGAGAGAATATTATTTACTCCGGCAGAGGAATTGATCTGGCTTATCTCAACCCAATGATCTTTTACAAGTTTGTTGAAATGTCTTTGCAAGACAGAGACAACGGTTCTGTATGGCTCGATTTTCAAACTCATTTCTTGAAGAATATTGAAATCAGCGGAACATTCTTTTTGGATGAAAACATTCTTTCGCATCTGCAAGAAATGAATTTGTTTTCCAACAAGACAGCTTATCAGATGGGTGTGTACTGGTATTCGCCATTTTCTATAAGCGATTTATCATTAGTTGCCGAGTACACAAAAATCCGCCCTTACGTTTATACTCACACAAACGAGAAAAATTCTTACACAACATACGGCGAACTAATCGGCCACAATATCGGTCCTAACTCAGATGAAATTTTATTGAGCGCCGCGTATAATATAAATGATTGGATAAGACTAAAGTGCAATTATCAGTACATTCGTTCCGGCGAAAACATTTACGATTCCGAAAACCGTTTGGTCTTCAATGCCGGCGGCGATGCGTTTGTTCCTTACCGGATGGATATAGACCCGGAGTACATAGATTTTTTGGATGGCGAGAGGGTTAACCAAAATATTTTTACTGCAAGCATAAAAGCAGAGCCGATGAGAAAGTTTTATCTAAACGTAACATATAAACTGATTTCTCAAAATAATATTTCGCGGAATACGGATAGCAAAACAAGTTATGTCTTATTCACAACAAACTTTGAGCTGTAGTTATTTTATAATTGAGATTTCATCCAAATGCTTGCGCTTGATTGCCGGTACACAAACGCCTTCTTTGGGATAACCAGCCACAAGTATCATAAAGGGGCGTTCGTTCCCGGGTCTATCAAGAATTTTATTTAGAAAACTCATTGGACTTGGAGTATGCGTAAGCGAAACCAATCCGCTGTGATGTAATGCGCTTATTAATATACCGGTTGCAATTCCAACAGATTCGTGAGTGTAATAGTTTTTAGATTTCTCGCCATTTGATAACACTGCAAATTTTTCTTCGAAGATTACAATTAGTACCGGAGCTTCTTCAAGAAAAGGTTTGTGCTTGTCTGTGCCCAAAGGCGAAAGAGCGTTAACCCATTCTTTTGGCGCCCGTTCTTCGTAAAATTCTTGCTCAACTACCTCGGCGGCATATCTAATTTTTGTTTTTAGAATTTGATCAGTTACGACAACAAATTTCCATGGCTGCTTATTAGCCCCGCTGGGCGCGCTGCCGGCTGCTAGTAGGCAAGACTTAATCACTTCCATAGAGACATGTTTGCTTGAAAAATCGCGAACGGTTCTGCGTTTTTGTAACTCTTCTTTGTAGTCATTTGCCCGTAAGAGCATTTCGCTTTCCGGAAGCTCAACAAAATTTAACAGAGCTAATTTTGCTTCATGCATATGATCTCCTTACAATTCTATATCGAAATGAATTTGTTACAAAATTAGGGATTGGGCGCTAGAGGAATTGAAATTGTAAATGAAGACCCCTTGCCTTCGGAACTTTCTACTAAAATTTTGCCCGAATGCCTTTCTATAATTTCTTTACAAAGTATTAATCCCAATCCGGTACCTTGCTCTTTATTGGTACCATCAGTTGAATGATGCATATCTATGCGGAATAATTTTGAAATTACTTCTTGCGGAATTCCAACACCGGTATCGGTAATGGTAATATAGGTGCGGTCGGTTTGTTTTGCTTTAACCGTAATACTTCCGCCAAAATTAGTAAACTTAATCGCATTTGATATTAAGTTCCTCATAACCACCTGCATCATCTCGAAATCAACAAAAATTTTGAATGAGGTGTCAAATTCTTTATTAAGAGAAATATTTTTGTTTGCAGCATTTGTTTTTTGAATGTCAAAAATGAATTCAACTAATTCATTGAGCGAGTATAAAGCCGGAGAAAATTCCATGCGGCCGGATTGAATTCTTGACCACTGAAGTAAATCGCTGAGCAAACGATACTGAGTTTTTGCTGTTTTATGCAATTGCATGCTCAACTCAAGGAGTTCCTTTTTGTCCATTGTTGCGGCATCTTCAGCGAGTATTTCCGTTAGTCCGAGAAAGCCATTGAAGGGACCGCGTAAATCGTGAGCAATAATCGAAAAGAATTTGTCTTTTGTTGCGTTAAGCTCTTTAAGTTCTTCCGAACTTTTAACTAACTCTGCTTCAACTTTTACACGGCGTTTCATTTCTGTGGTTAGTTCTTCTTTCTGCCGGAAGAATTCCAAAATCATCGAAGCAATTTTGCCGAACTCTGTTTTGTCCTTTGATAAACCCGTTAAGAATAGAGATCTCTCATGTTCTAGACTTCTAGATATTTTTCTGAGTGGCGCAGTAACGTAGCGAATTAGAAAGAGAGAAATTGCAATCAGCAAGCCAACGGTAAGCATTACTCCGTTTATCAACTGCCAATTCAAGGCATCTGCAGATTCTTTAAGCATCTCCGAATTGCCGGCAAACGAAAGAGTTGCAAGAGTTTTTCCCTTATGATCAAATAACGGTTTGTTAATAACTATTGAGTACAAGGAAGATTTTTTTTCTTCCGGTATATTCTTATCATTAAAAAGAATGGAAGTTGAGCTTGACGTTATCAAATTAAAGTGACGAATATATTCCGGTGTCCAAAGTCTTCCGACTAAAAAAAAGCCGCGCGGCGGCGTCTTTCTTGCGATATCGGAACTCGGTTGAACGGGCGCAGTTCTTACTTCCAACAGACCGTGTTTGGTGTTAACGAAAAAATAATTAAAACTTTTTTCCGTTAGCATTTTCACCAGCTCTTGTTTTGGAAGAGGGAATTCGGTTAGTTCTTTATCACCAACAATATTAGTAGAGTAGGCGAGAGTAAAATTTGTTTTGTAAAGCCACGCGGCATGTGCATTATAAGTTGGCAATGCTGTAGCCACAATTTCATCGCCCCACTTAGTGTCGCTGTTGGTTACGCATGTAACCATTTCATCCCAGTAAGTGTCGTTAAATGCCCAAGATTCTAGACCCTTTCCAACAAGCGCAAAAATATTATCTATTAGAATTTGCTTGGTTGCCCGTTCTTCAGCTAAAATTCTGGTGAGTTCTTTTTCTTCGCTTTCTTTAATGAAAAATAAAATAGCAGTGAAGAACAACGTTAGCAGAGTTATAAGTAAAATTATTTTGGATTGGGTTTTGCCGATTTTCACACGTTTCCTATTAGTGCAAATTTCACTTTTTCTTATTTAGGGAAAAAAGCGGTTAGAAGCTACAAATTAAAATTAATGAACGCGGAGGTAAGGTTTTTTTTATGCAGCACTGTTAATATTTGAAGAACTATTTCATTCATGAATTACAAGCGGCAAGTAGAAAATGAATTTGCTTCCCATGCCAACCTGGCTTTCAACCCAAATTTTGCCGCCCTGTCTTTCGATGAATTCTTTGCAAAGAATTAATCCTAAACCGGTGCCGGACTCGCTGTTGGTACCAAATGAAGTATGGCTAATATCTAAACGGAATAAGTTTGATAAAACTTTGTCATCCATTCCTATTCCGGTATCAATAACACGAATTTCTGCGTATTTGCCCTGTTCTTCAGCGTGAATAGTTATTTTGCCATCCTTTCCGGTAAATTTGATTGCGTTGGTAATCAAGTTTCTGATTACAGTATTGAGCATATCTTCATCAGCTAAAACAATCAAATCATTTTGCAATTCGTGCTCAATAGTAATTCCCTTGCGGGCGGCTGTAGTTTCCAAAAGTTCTAAATTCACTTTTACCAGACTTGCCAGCGGAATTTCGGAGGGGTTGAATTCAATTCTTCCGGTCTGGGATCTGGACCACTGAAGCAAGTTTTGAAGAAGATTATGCGAAACCTCAGCGGACTTTTTCATTTCCTCCAAATAGAATTTTCTTTCATCGTCGCTTAAATCGCTGTAATCGGTTAGAAGTAAATCGGAAAAGCCGAGAATAGTGATAAACGGATTTTTAAGATCGTGAGCAATTATCGAGAAGAATTTATCCTTAGTTGTGTTTAGCTGTTTAAGCTCTTCCGCAATTTTTTTGATTTCATCTGAAGTTTGTTTGCGTGCAATTACTTGAGCAACTTGCTCGGCAACGAACATTAATATGTTTAATTCCCTGTCGCCAAATGCTTTTTCATTTTCGTAATCTTGAACTACAATTACACCAATAGTTTTGTCGGAAACTTTTAACGGTACGCCAAGCCAAATAGCTTGTGGCGCTCCAATAAGTTCTACTTCGCCGCTTCTTCTAAGCTCTAAATCTCCCTGCGCGTCAATCAGAGTAGCTCTACCAATTCTTAAAACATATTCAGTTAGTCCGTTTCCAAGTTTTTTGGGTGCCTGAGGCGGATCAAACTCATCAACAAAGTAGGGGAACGAAATCATGTTTGACTTTTCATCATACATGGCGATGTAGAAATTTTTTGCAGACATTAATTTGCCAACAACCTCATGTATTTTATGATACAAACTAAACATGTCCGAAGCTGTGTAAGCGTACTCGGAAATATCGAATAGAGCTTGCTGAATTTTATCGTTACGGTTTCGTTCTGTTACATCGCGCAAAATAGCTTGAACAAGAGTTTTTCCTTCAAACGAAACAGCCTTTAGTGTTATTTCCGCATCTATCAGATCGCCATTTTTTGTAGTATGCAGCCAATCAAATCTTTGCGGCACGCCGCTCAACGCCGCACTAATCTTTTCCATTGCCGATTCATGTGAAGTGCGACCATCCGGTTGAAACTCCGGAGAAAATTGATCCGGTGTAAGTCCTATTAGTTCTTCACGAGAGTATTTAAGCATTTCACAAACAGCCTGGTTACAATCTATTACAGCTTCAGTCATTAAGAACATACCGTCAATAGAGTTTTCGAAAAGAGAGCGGTAGAGTAGTTCACTTTCTCTAATTCTTTCTTTACTAACGATTTCATCTGTAATATCTCTTGAAACTCCGAATGTGCCGATAATTTTTCCATCGGGATCATTAAGAGGCATTTTAGTGGTAGCAACCCAGGTCGTTCGTCCGTCCGGCCAATCCTCTTTTTCTTCTTTGCCTATAATAGCTTTGCCGGAGCTAATAATTTCTTGCTCATCATTATATGCGGAAATAGCATGTTCATAA
Source organism: Stygiobacter sp. RIFOXYC2_FULL_38_25 (assembly GCA_001803165.1). GTDB lineage: Bacteria > Bacteroidota > Ignavibacteria > Ignavibacteriales > Melioribacteraceae > Stygiobacter. The sequence goes on from MHAZ01000020.1 coordinate 73,322, forward strand.
CCGAACATATCAAAATCTGTTTTACCAACGAGATCGTTGGGGTTTTGGGCGCCATGCTTCAAAGCCATAGCGGGGTTAACTTTAATAATCTTGCTTTTCAAATCCTTAAAGTAAATACAATCCGGCGTGCTGGTTAGTAAGGCTTGAAGAAGACTTTGTTCTGCCTCATACTTGCTTGTAATTTCTTTTTGCTCTGTGATGTCTTCAACAAAAGCTACAAGCTCTTTAACTTCCCCATCCACTTTTTTTACTATACTAACGCTAAGTCTTCCGTATAAAATATTCCCGGATTTTGTTAAATAGCGTTTTTCGAGTTGATATTGAGAACGTTTCCCTTCTAATAATTCATTGAAAAGTTTTTGATCTTTCTCTTGATCTAAAGGATGACTAATTCCGGCAATAGATAATTTTTGAATTTCTTGTTCGCTGTACCCGAGCATTTGGCACAACGCATTGTTTATCTTTAGTATGTTAACGTCACAATCGAATAAAACAATTCCAAAGCCAACATTATCATAAATGGCTTTAAGAAAGTTGGAATCTTCAGAAACGCGTACTGTAGGTGTAGGCTTCTTAGTTTTGGCTGTTGAAGATTTTTTCGAAACCACTTTCTTTGGCGTCTTTTTCATTGTGACCCCTTTCGGGTTTTTAGCCATCACATCCTCTAATACAGCAAATTGGTTTCAGAACTTAATTCAATATATAAAAATTGATCTAAAATTTATAACCTAATTATTTCACGAAGAAAAAAGTTTATTGGAATTCAAAATTCAATCCATTACTTTATAAATACTGCTGCTCTCTTCATCAATAGGAAGTTTTGATTCTACGCTGAGCTTTGTTTTCTCATTTGTTCTAAGATTTAGTAAAATATTTTTTGGTGAAACCATATTGCTCATGGAAGTAAAGTTGGCTTCTTGTTTTGATTTAGAATTATTGATTACCACCATAATCTTTTCTGAGCCGAGCGTTCTGAAATAAACGTACACATCATTAGCCGGCGGAAATTGAGTTAGAGTTCCGGTTGCCAGCGCCGGATGAGTCTTGCGCAAAAACAAAAGTTCTTTGATGTGGTTGAATAATTCGTTTTCGTTTTTATCTCTTCCGGCTTCTGTAAATGCATCACGCTTATCATTGGGAAAGCCGCCCGGAAAAGGCATTCTTAAAGTGCCGTCATCGTTAGTCCCAACAAGCCCAATTTCAGAACCGTAAAACAGTTGCGGAATTCCGCGCGTTGTTAAGAGAATATCATAAACCAATTTTTCTTTTTTCAAATTACTTTTTGCAAAGTAGGCTACACGCGGCACATCATGGTTATCTGCAAAAGTAACAAGCTGAGTTGGATCTGCGTACAAATAATCTTTTGCAATCACATTATAAACCTGGTATGTACCGCTTCTTCCTTCTGCTAAGCCAATAAGAACATCGCGCAAAGCAAAATCTGTTACAGCGGGCAGGTTGGAATTAATTTTTCTGAAATGATTATTCTGCTGGTAAGTTGAAAGCAAATCCGAATCTCCGGTCCAGACTTCGCCAACAATGTTTGTTGTCGGAAATTCATCTTTAACAGCTTTAGCCCAGCGAGCCATATACTTCTGATCGCTATATGGATATGTATCTTCACGGATTCCATCAATCCCGGCAAACTCCATCCACCAAATTGTGTTTTGTGTTATGTAATTCTGCACAAAAGGATTACGCTGATTAATATCGGGCATAGAACGAACAAACCATCCTTGCTCTACATGTTTAATTGTTGCGCTGTCCGCATGAATATCGCTAAAAACCATTTTGTGATGATTTGCGTTGAGATGTTTTTCGAGTGTTCCGTTAAGCCAATCTTCGGTTGGCAAATTTTTAAACCAAGGATGATCATCGCTTAAATGGTTTGCAACATGATCGAGCACCACTTTCATTCCGCGTATGTGAGATTCTTGCACATATTTTTTGTAGAGGGCATTGGTTCCCAATCTTGGATCAACTTTATAAAAATCCGTTGCAGCATATCCATGGTAAGAACGGAAAGTGTTATTCTCAATAACCGGCGTAAGCCATGTTGTAGTAATACCAAGGTTTTTAAGATAATCCAACTTATTGATAACACCTTGCAAATCACCGCCGGCTCTTCCCTGTCCATGTATCTTTTGCATGTTATCCGAGTAACCGGCAACCGAATCGTTTGTTACATCGCCGTTGGCAAACCGATCCGGCATGATTAAGTAGATAACATCGGTTTGAGTAAAGCCCTTAAAACGGTTTGCTGCATCTTCACGTTTTAGAATTGGAAAAGTGAAAGAAGATTCTTCTTTGCCCTTTCTTAGTATAAGCCGGTAATCCTTTGGTGTAAGATTGTTCGGGATTTCAATATCTATAAAAGCATAAGATGTATTTTTGATTTTGTGAACTTTGGTTACTTTTATTTTAGAATCATCAAAACGGGCTGATACATTATTTAGATTGTTACCGTAAAGCATCAGCTGAATTTTGTTGTGCTTCATTCCAACCCACCAATTCGGAGGATCAATTCTGTTGATGGAAATGCTTTGAGCCAACGTTACAACAGAAAAAAATAGAAGAGCAGCAAAAATTCTTTTCATTTCATCCTCTTTCTTGGTTCTGAATGTTATAAGATTGGCGCGTTAAGACCAATCACAAAATTGTTGTTGCCAAAATAATTCAACTTCCACGTAAACTCTAATCTAAAAGGAAACAAAGCTTGCCCGATTCCAAAACCGATTTCAGCAAAAGGCTTCTTGAATTCTGTTAATGAGTATCCGATTCCATATTTATTTATACTTGGCATAATTGTTTTACTTTCGGCTTTCGTTTCAATAAACGCTGCGTTGAAGTGTACACTCATATTCATTTGCCATTCAACCATAAGCTCAAGATTTAAGAAGCGGAAAATTTCATCGCCCAAATCATTATCAATTGAAAGAACAAGCGCTCTATCACCAAACACTTCGCCTGTGCGCAGAGTTCTAAATGTGTTCGACTGGCTTGCTATGCTTATATTTCCCGGCAGCGCGTGCATCATTTGAAACGGAACTTTACCGTTTGAATGAAGTCCCATGAGCGCGAAGTTCAATCTCGCAGATTCAAAAGTTGGTATGTAACCGTTTAGTGTTACACGGTACATCTGAAAATCTAAATTGCTCTTTAACAAATCTGAATTACTGAAAATAAAATTGCCGCTCAATGTAGCAAAAGCTCCGCCTTGACTTATTTTTCTTCTAAAGTAACCGTCTTCGATAAACTTTCTGAAATCCAACTGAAAGTTTGCGGTTACTGCGTTAATCTTTGTTTCATAAATCGGTTGAACAGCGTTATAAGTTTTACTCTTATTGAAAAAAGAAAAATCTGTGTTTACTGATGCACTGTTATCGGTTCTGTTCATATAGCCGATTCCAAGACTTAGCACCGGAAAAACTTGGCTCCACACGCCGGCACTAAAGCCTTTTGTGTAATAGTAATCGCGGAAATCATATTTACCAATAAGATTTACCAGAGTGGAAGTTAGTTTGTTGTAGCGTATTGATTCGCCGAAAAGATCTGTTAGTTTACTAAATGTGCGTAAAACCAGATTTGTTGTTCTGTAATCACCAAGAAAATAATTGCCGGCAAACTCACCCTTAAATTTTTCATCGGCAAAGCCGTAAGATAAATCCAATCTAAAGTTGCTTCGTTTATCAAATTGCTGAATAGCATTAGCACCGAAGCTAACAGAGTGTCCTTCAACCCGGTTAAATGAATAAAGGGAGAGCGGTCCGCTAATAAAAAAATTATTACCGAGAGGAATAGTAGGAGAAAGGACGGATAAATTATCCCAGAAACTTTTAGGAACAGATTCAACGCTATCAATGCGCGCGTATGCTTCAAGTTCTTCTTTTGTATTGGGAATTGTCTGTGTTGATTTCCAGTAAAGCGAATCTTTCTTATCGGCATCCGGATTTACTTTAACAATCGTCATATCAAAAAAATCACTGTCGAACTTATTATTGATCTGGTAATCATAAAAAATTGTATTAAGCTCAAAACCAAATTTCATCAAGCCAAGCGGATTGCCCTCAACAGAAATGCGGTAATCAATCGGCATAACAATTTCGTTTTCGAACTCGGTGAATTGCTGGATGATGCTGATCTTGTCAAAAATTCTTCCCGGATTAGCCGGATTGTTCATTCCTACTTCGAGTTTTACCAGATTGAAAGTTTTATCGGCGATGTACAATGTGCCGACAAACCCCGGATCAATTTTACGCAGCGGTTCAAATTTTATTTTGAACACAGTTTGTTTATCCATTGCAAGTGTATCTTCAATCAAATAATCGTAGAACTCAACCGCTTCATCGGCAATTGGACTCAGCAGCGGCCGGTTAAGAAAACGAATATCATCTGTATAGAAATTCTGCAAAAGCCTTCCGCCTGTAAAGATGTTAATTGCACTCGGTGTATTAGCAGACTGTTTGCGCGCGACTATTTCATCCTTGTACTCGTTCGGCTTTTTAAAATACCCTTTGCTTTCGTTCTCAATTATTCCGGTAATTTTTAAACGGCTTGTATCTTTGCCGCCGCCAATACCAACACTAACATTTGTTCCTGAAGAAGAAAAATCCTGGGTGGTTTTAACAATCCCTTTTGTGTAAGCGCGGAAGATGTAAGAGTTGATTTTTTCTTCCCGGTCGTGTTTAGCCATAATTGTTCTGCGCAAGATTTCGAACGCCGGGTTCTCGCCAGGCAGAACTGTTACCTCAGGCAAATGTACCGGGACAGGTGCTAAAAGAATTTCTAATGTTTCATTTGAGTTAAGCTTCACAGCAATTGTATCCGAAATGTATCCGATGTTTGACACAACTAACTTATAGTTTCCCTTTGCAAGCCTAAGCTCATAAAGTCCGTCAATAGTGGCAGAAGTTCCGGAGAGAGTTCCGGCTATTCTAACATTCGCGTAAGCTAATCCTTGCAGTGTTACCCTATCTGCAATTTTTCCTTTTAGTACAAGATGTTGTGGCATAACTTGAGTTGTGAAGAGTAGCAGCAAAAAAAGAAGACTTAGTTTCATACAAAACTCCGTATTATTGGCTGGCTTGATGCAAGCATTGATGGCAAAAATAAAACAATCCGGCTTAAACTTATGGATTGGCTGAGACAAGAAAAATTTATTTAATCGTATGTTAAACTAAACTTTTCGCGGATTGTTTCTATTAATAAAATAAATGTTGGAAAAATGAAAGTAGCTATAACCGGTGCAACCGGATTGATCGGCAAGAAACTCACTGGAAAACTCATTGAAAGGGAAGATGAAGTTATTGTGTTATCTCGTTCGATTGAATCCGCAAAACAAATTATCCCAAACGCGGCTGATTACATTGAATGGAACAATAATTCCAACGCTTGGCAATCAAAACTTTCCGGTGTTGATGCTGTAATTCACCTCGCCGGAGAAAATGTAATGGGAAAGAGATGGACAGAGGCTCATAAAAAGAAAGTCATGGAAAGCCGTGTTAATGGAACACGAAATTTGGTTGACGAGATTTCTCATTTACCAACAAAACCCAAAGTATTTATTTCAGCGTCAGCAATTGGTATTTACGGTAATCATGAAATTCCCGTTGACGAGAGTTCTGCGCCAGCTCATGATTTTTTAGCAAACGTTGTAAAGGCTTGGGAAGCGGAAACTCACAAAGTGGATGAATTTGGAATCAGGCGTGTAAATGTTAGGACCGGAATTGTGCTTGATGATAAAGAAGGCGCACTCGCACCAATGATTAAGCAGTTTAAATTTTACCTCGGTGGTTCTATTGGGAAAGGTAATCAATGGTTTTCCTGGATTCATGTTGATGATATTGTAGGAATATTTTTGTTCGCTCTCGATAACAATAATGTAAACGGTGCGATCAATGGTACGGCACCAAATCCCGTTAGAATGAAAGACTTTGCTAAAACGCTGGGAAAAGTTATGCACCGCCCGGCATTCTTTAACGTACCGGGCTTTGCATTAAAATTAGTTCTTGGTGAAGGTGCTGGGGCTGTTTTAGGCGGCGCAAATGTTAAGTCGGAAAAAATTCAAAAGTATGGTTATGAATTTAGGTTTGAAGACCTTAATGCTGCGCTAATAAATCTATTGAGAAAATAAGCTACTCATACCAGGAAACCACTTCAAAGTTTCTTGTATTAGGAAATGCGGGCGGAGTAACAGTGTAAAATCTTTCATCGAATCTATGATTAAAGCGCAATCCTCTTACGGGATTACTCCCGGAATAAGTTGCGGTAACTCTTGTTGTTTTGGCAATTACTCCGCCAAGTATATTCCAGTTACCTAAAAAGCTTTGTGTTACTAGTCCGTCTTCGGGTCCTATATTACCGTTCATTGCAAACATAGAGGCTTCTGTGTAAATGCTTTTTCCTCTTGTATCGGAGTTATCTTTAATTCTTATATTCTCTTCTGCAATAATTCCGAGCATATCATCCGAGTTTGGGTTAGTTTTTGGGTTATCTAAGTATCTGATGTTGTCCTCTAAGTAAACGTTTCCAAATCCGCTTCTTCCTTTTTTCGTAGCAACTATACTTACATTTCCGTCAACAGTCCCTTTTGTATAAATATTACCCTTTTCAACATATATAACTCCATCCGGCGCAAAAGTAGATAAAGCAACTGTAGTGTTTGCAGTCCATGAGCCGCCTTCCGGCTTTTGACTATACGTAATAGTCGCATCATTATTAAAGTAAATACGCACATCCACGCCTCTGTTCGGAGAAGAAGTTCCGCGAAAAACAGAGGTACCGGCTCTGGTGCGTAAACCGGTAGTATCAAACTGAAGTGGTACATCAACACCGGTTTGATAACCGGCATTAAAAACCGGGTCGCCGCTGCCATATTTACTTAATCCACCCTTTGATGAAGCTTTGCCTAAAAAGACCGGCGAGCCCCAAGTAGAAAGAGTTCCGTTAACATGAAATGGTCCGTGAAATGTATCTCCGGTAGCAGGCAAGGCACTAATTGAGGAATAGTAGTTTCCAAACTTTGCGAAATTGCTGGGGCGTAACTGCACGCTAATTACTTTAGTTATGTTATTAAAGGTTCCTTCAGCTACAATTGTAGCCATAGTATTATCAACGGTTTCACTGCCGCAAGCTCCCATAACATCACCATGAGCAATATGTGCGGCAACAGCTGAAACTGGTATTAACAATGTTTTTTGTCCCGCTGGGTTACCGGGAGGACGGTGACATATAGTAACTCTTCCGCTGGATACGCCTTGCGGATTAGAAACATAAACATCTATAGTTCCGCCGGCAAAACTTAAATTATCATAACCGGCTTCCCAGGTTTTATCCATAAATATTGCATTAGCAGCCATATTTGCACCAGCAATGGCAATATTATTTGCTTGAGTATCGTTGTAATACTTGCCAACATTATCTACAGCTCTATTTGTAATTCCTAAGAAGTTTTGTCCAACAACAAGGAATATCATACTAAAACCGAGAACTAAGAGTATTGCTGCTTTGCCGCCCATAGTCTCACCTGTTCCTTAAATTTCTAGCTGCAAGACGAATTTGTCTCCAGAATACTTTTGAATAATCATTTGCATAAGCATAACTGCTTTCCACAGTAATACTAAGCTGAATGGTTTGTATTTGTGAAAGATTTGTAATTGGGAAGCTCATTTGCTGACCAAGTGCATTAAAATAATTTAAACGGAATTGTGTTATACCGAGGTTTGCACTTCCCGGTGTATCATGGTTAACTACTCGGTAGAGCATTCTATCATTAGGATTTGGTGTGCCGGCTAGTGAATCTGCCGAACCAACATAGTAACGCATTGTATCAACATTACTGTCGTTGTCGGTATCGGTTAGAAATCTAATGCCGGTCGAATCAGCTAACAATATTGCCTGTGATGGATCTGGAATCTTTGTCCAATCTCTACAATAGCCTACTTTTTTGAAATCGTACTCAAGAAGCTGAACTACCTCAACTAGACTTTGCTGAACTATAAGGTCTGCGCCATAATTATATGTGTTTTGGGTAGCCGCATCATTTAAACGGAAAAGTATCATAAGCAGCATACCGCCAACAATTGTAGAGCCCAATATGTCTATTAATGTACTAAAGCCCATATCTCACCTAAAATACCAGTAGCTGAAAACAGTTTGAAGCCTAACCGTATCTCTCATCGAAGGACTAGTTACAGTTACTCTTAATCTTTTATTCCATGTCTTGCTTGTAGTAGAAGCAATTGTATTTAATGAAACTGTAACATAGTCAACCTGGCAATCTAATCTGAAATTTGCCGAACGAAATGTGCTATCAACCAAAACAGTCTCCACTCCGGAAGGAATAGTTAATACTGTATCGGCTAATACTAATCTGTTGTAATTATTATAATCATCAAAATCGTTGTAATTCGGATAGGTTTCGCCGGACTCAGGTCCAAGCTGATTGTATGCTTTCAATGGTGTGGTTGTGGCTATTGAAGTAGTATCAGTTGACTCATCAAATGCTTTAGAATTTGCTTCTTCAATTAATGAAGTACCAAGGGAAACAGCCATTACGTTGAATTTCGTTTCCATTACACTAACGCCGGTATTTAGAAAGCCGGTATTAACACGCATAATTACCAGCGCAAGTAAAACCAAAGCTCCAATTGTAATGAGCATTTGTCCGGTATTCATTAATACAATTCCTTTGTTCTGTAGAAAAATAGATAAAATTAACTCTTGTAACCACTCAATAATCGTGCAAGGATTGGTTGCGTGTTTTAAATCAATTTGGAGTGAATTAGAGCCATACCCAATTTTTTAAGAAGAATGTACATGTAATTTTTGGAGTAAATGCCTCTAAGCTTAACACCAAACCGAAGAAACCTAAAGTTGTTATATTTAGATCAAGAATTAAGCGGATATTCAAATGGATCCAATAAATCTCTTGGTTGCAATAAATCTTTTTGTCTCGATGAGTGCTAATTTTTCCGGCGCAAAAAAGGGACTTAAAACCTCCATCACCAAAGTAGTTGAACGCCCGGATACCTTTCTGCAAAAAACCCCACCCAATATTGCGGCATTAATTTTGGTTTTAACAATTGTTTCTGTTTTCAAAATTGGAACATTGCCCGTAGAGCTTGAACAAAATTACCAGACTCTCCGCATTGTAGGTTTGGCAATCTTTGTTGTTTTTTCATGGATTCAAGTTTGGGCTTATAAAACTCTCGGTAAGAACTACGCACAAGATATTGTTATAATGAAAGAGCATAATTTGGTTACAAAAGGAGTTTACCGGTTGATTAGACATCCGCAATATATCAGCCAAGTTCTTAGCGATCTTGGAGCCGGACTTGCATTGATGAGCTATCTAGTTGTTCCGTTGGTTTTGATTGTTGAGATTCCATTGTTCATTATGCGTGCAGCAGTAGAAGAAAAAATGCTTAGGAAACATTTTGGCGAAAGTTTTGTTAATTATAAAAAACATTCCGGTTTTATGATTCCATTTATTGGTTGAGCTTAATGAGAAAAAACTTACTAATACTGTTTCTGTTTTTATTTGTCTCAACATTCTTCTCGCAGAGACTTTATAAAATTTCTGTTCGGAATGGTGAAAGTAAAAGCGAACTTTCTTATTTGGTACGTAACGGGTTGGATTATATCTCAGCTAGAGAGTTTGCCGGTCTGCTTGGTGCAAAAAATTTTTATAATACCGAGACTGCAAAAATTGAATCCAATTTCCCGAAGTACCTCTTGAAACTTACCGCTAGAAGCCAATTTGTAGTTGTGACTAATAAAGAGAACAATTCGCAGAAAGTTTACCAAATTCCACTCTCTACTTTGTTTATCAAGGAGGATGTTTTTGTTCCGCTGAAATATATGATTGAGTATTACAAGCAAGTATCCGGAAGTGAACTTACTTATGAGCAGAATTCCAAAAACTTAATTATAGCCAAAGCCGATTCAATTGAAGATGCAATTGCAAATCAAAAAGATGATGAGGCTGAAAAAGAAAAACCGGAAGCGGCATCTACTAGAAAACATGATGTTTATGATATCCTTGTGGAAGAAAAAGCTAACGGAACATTAATTACACTTAAGACAAACAAAGCAATACGAATTCCGCGAAGTTCAATAAATAACGGAACTTTATATGTTTTTCTTTCCAATGCAACTGTTATGCCCGGCTTGGCGGCAAAAGCTAAACCAGCCGGCTTAGTTGATAAAATTAAGCAACACTTCATTAGTGCTAAAAATGTTCAGCTAGAGTTCGCGCTTAAAGATGGCTACTCAACCACCGAAACATTTCTTGACCCCGAAACAAACTATTTGATGATAACCATCCACAATAAAATGTTTGTTAAACCGGAAAACGAAGACTCGGATAAATCCAAATGGAATTTCGATTGCGTAGTTATTGACGCCGGGCATGGCGGAAAAGACCCCGGAACAATTGGTGTTACAGGAGTAAGAGAAAAAGATGTTAATCTTGCCGTTGCATTAAAGCTGGGTAAATTAATCGAGAATAATCTTGAGGGAGTTCGTGTTGTTTATACACGAAAGACTGATGAGTTTATCGAGCTATATAAACGCGGCAAAATTGCCAACGAAGCCGGTGGAAAACTTTTCATTTCTATTCACTGCAACTCTACGGAAACAAAAGATAACGGCTACCGCGGATTTGAAGTTTACTTGCTTCGCCCAGGCAGAACTAAAGAAGCAATTAGAATTGCGGAGTTTGAAAACAGTGTAATCAAGTATGAAGAAAATCCCAACAGGTATGAAAAACTTACCGATGAGAATTTTATTCTTGTAAGCATGGTTCACTCGCAATACATGCGCTACTCCGAATCGCTTTCGGATTTTCTAAATCAAAATTGGAAACGGGAAGTATCAATTCCATCGCTTGGAATTAAACAAGCCGGATTCTACGTTCTTGTTGGCGCTTCTATGCCAAGCGTGTTAATAGAAAACGGATTTCTTTCCAACCGGAAAGATGAAGCCTACCTTGCAAGCAATAGCGGACAAAAAGTAATAGCCGAAACCATTTTCAACTCTATTAAAATGTATAAAGAGTTCTACGAAAAGGAAATTGGAAAATAGCTACTGCTTTTGGCTATTATAGAAAGTATGTAAAATCTTTTTAGCAATAGTTTTAAACTGAAAGTTGACCGCCGAACACCTCTTTGCAGTTATGTACCGCTTATGCCTAACTTTACACCACTAATTTTTTAGAAAGGTTTTACGAATGACTAATGCACAAAAATGGATGGCTGCTTTTCTCGGGCTGTTTTTAATACTACTTATTATTGGAAAAGTAACTAAGAAAGATGATGGAACGGAAGCCATGTCTATGCAAATGATGCAGCAATCTCAGCAAGCAGCACAAGAAACTGATGGACTCAGTTTGATGAGACAAACCGGCTGTGTTACTTGTCATGGGTCTAATTTACAAGGCACAAAGATGGCGCCCGCACTTGCCGGACTTAAAGAATACTGGTCACGCGATAAGTTAATTAATTATCTGCGTAATCCTTCTTCATTTGGTTCAGACGAACGGTTTGTTGAATATAAATCCAAATTCAAAAACGTAGTAATGCCTTCTTACAATAATGTTGATGTAAAAAATCTTGGCAAGATTGCTGACTATCTACTTACCAAGTAATTAGTATGAAACCAATCAACCGACGGGTAGGATTTTTAGTAGTTAAACAGTAAAACTGCGGGTATAAAAAGTTTCAAAGCAAATGAATCGTCCGGTTGAATCATCGCCCTTTTCTTATCCTAAAAAATGATGTTAAGATTTCTTAACAATTTATTCTTTAGGAGATGATACACTTCGTAGTAAGATGAGCATTTCTTTCTACCTCTAATTCTCCGACGCTTGTGTTGGAGAACTTCATTAATCTTCAGTTAGCGCTAACGTAGATTTTCCTATTACTTGCAGATTTTTTCTTGTGTGATTAACTATAAAATCTTATTGTGCCTACAAAATTTGACAATCAAAATTTTTTCGCTACAAAGGGTAGATTCATATAAGCAAACATAAATCAATCAAATTATTTGGAGGCATCATGCAACACAAAAAAAACTTTAGTGTTCTTCTAATTTTGCTTCTCGTCCTCTCCTCAAATCTTACAAATATTTATTCTCAAAATGATGTAATGATGCAAGCATTTTACTGGAATGTTCCGACCGATACCACAAATAAAAACGGCAGTTGGTGGGATACACTCAGTGTTAAAGCATCAAGTTTATCTTCTGCCGGTTTTACAGGTCTATGGGTTCCACCTCCTTCAAAAGGTAATTGGGGCATTGCCGATATGGGCTACGGTCTATTTGATCACTACGATCTTGGCAATTACAATCAAAAAGGTTCAACCGAAACACGCTTTGGAAGTAGATCGGAATTAAACTCGATGATTACTGCATTACATAACAACAATGTTAAAGTTTATGCCGATATTATTTTAAACCACATTTACGGGGGCGAACCCGAAAGAGAAGCTAATCCCTCTGTTAAGAGTTATGTGTTTCTGGAAGCGTACACAAACGGTTCACAACATACACCTTATCCAACCAACGAAATAACATGGAAAATTCCGAACGCAAGTGCCGGCGACTACTACATCCAAATCGTTGGCTATCAACTCAATTGGGCGGCAAGCGAAACTGAAAGAGGCTATGATGTTTACATTGACTGGACCGGCGCCGGATCAAACGGAACCGACACATGGGAATCCGAACCTAACAACGGCAGCGGTCAATACAACATCTTCCCCGGCTCTGGCAGAACTGTTCGCGGACATAGTGCCAGTACTTCAGATATTGATGAGTTCAAAATCACTTTGTCTTCCGCTCACGATATCATAATAAAATTGATTGCTAAGAAAGAAGTCTTCAATCCGTGGGACTGGGTTTGGGCAGATCAAGTCAACGGATACTATCCAAAAAATATTTGGTACAATGGAAATAACCTTGCACAAACTACTCTGCAAGCTTTAACAATGACCGGCATTGATTACGTTACCCACACCGGAAACGGAGAACCGAATTACTCATGGACTTACTCGGATTTTCATCCGGTAGATTCAAATGACTGGCTTGGCAACGGCGGTACCAACGATGAAATTATTACCAACACAAAATGGTTTGGCAACGATCTCAACACTTTCAGTACAACCGTACAAACAAGATTGAAAGACTGGGGTTACTGGCTCGCAAACACCGTCGGGTTCGATGGCTTCCGTCTTGACTTCGTTCGCGGATTCCAAATTTCTTTTGCCGCCGATTGGATTAAGTATCTTCCTCTTTTGAGCGGCTCACAAAGATTTATTGTTGCTGAATACTGGGGTAACTCTCAGGTAATTCATGATTGGGTTACCGGCGTTGCATCAAATGGTGCTGATGCAGATGCTTTCGACTTCCCATTAAAATTTACTATAACCGATATGTGCAACAAAAACCAGTATGATTTTAACATGGCTTGGCTGAATCATTCCGGCATGATTAGAAACAATACCGGGCAAGCTCTTTCCGGAACTTCTGTTGTTACATTTGCTGAGAACCATGATTCCGGCAAAGAGAGCGATAAATGGATTTGGCAAGATTGGAAAATGGCATACTCTTATATGCTTACTCACGAAGGAAAACCATGCGTGTTTTATCCTCATTACTATGGCATTACGCAAGTTGATAATCACAATCCAAACACTACAGTTACAGCTCCGGCAAGTTTGAGAACGGACATTAATAAATTAATTCAGGTTAGAAAAAATTATTTAGGTGGAGTTATCTCTGTATTAAGCGAAGTTGGCAATCCGTATCCTTCCGCAGACACTTATAATGTTTATGTTGCAAGAAGACAAGGAAACGGAACGCGCGATGGTGCAATTGTCGTAATCAACAATCACGGTACTGATACAAAAGGACTGTGGGTTGACAGCTCGCCGTCCGGATTTTCCAATTGGGCAAATACTGTTCTGGTTAATGCTTACGATCCTAATGAAACAACTCAGGTTTACTCAGACGGACGCGTTTATGTCTCAGCACCGGCACGCGGATATAAAGTTTGGGTTAAACAGAGCGACTATATTGCGCTATCCAAAATAAATTTAGGTAATGATTTTTCTGGCAAGGATAATACTCCCTATAAATACCAGCTCGATCAAAATTACCCGAATCCATTTAACCCGACTACCAATATTGAATTTTCAATTTCCTCGGATGGAAATGTTTCGATACAAATCTTTAACTCACTCGGTCAATTGGTAGAAACCCTTCACAATGGATTTTTATCGGCGGGTAATTACAAAAAAACTTGGAATGCACAAAATTTACCGAGCGGAGTTTATTTTTATACTATAAAAACCGGCAATTTTTCTGAAACAAAGAAAATGACACTCGTTAAATAACGATAATGAATTTAGCTGTTTAGATTCTATCGAATAGTCTTATTCCTTCTCCTAATCTTGTTCTTAAATAATAAGGCAGATTAGGAGAGGGGTATAAGCTAACTGGAAGTAAGTCTAATAATTTGAAAATGTCTCGTTCCTCCCCCAAAATGATTAAGGACTAATGGCAAACTACCGTTCAATAACTGTTAGCGACTTCTTTAAAATAAAAAGAGCGGCTTAAAACCGCTCTTTTTATTCCCTACAAACTATTAACCGATTCTCTACTGATGTCGTTATTTATAGTTAGTATCATATGATACCCAAAGGAAGAAGAGTTATTTTATAACACTTCATTCGGAGGTATC
>MHAZ01000021.1 GCA_001803165.1 Stygiobacter sp. RIFOXYC2_FULL_38_25
AAATCCGTCGTTAACCAGTATATTGACTTATTACCTTACGACTCTTAATTTTATTTCACCCTTCCTTTGGTATCATTTGATACTATTTAAGATAAACCATTTTCTTTGTTTCGGAAAATGATGGCGTTTGAATTCTGTAGAAGTAAACACCGCTAGAAAATTGGCTTGCATCAAACGTAACTTCATACGACCCCTGAGATTTTACTTCGTTGACCAAAGTCTTTATTTCTTTGCCTAGAATATTGTAAACCTTTATCTCAACTTTGGATTGAACGTTAACAAGATATTTTATTTTTGTTACAGGATTAAAAGGATTTGGATAGTTTTGATAGAGATTGTACTCCGTCGCAATTTCTTGATCCGAATTTATACCGACGAATGATGCACCCGCATCATATTTAAGTAAAGTGAATCCGTACCCTCCCATCATTACAAAGTTGACTTTGTTTTCCACTACTACATCTATGTCTGTTAAGGATTGCTTGGTAAACGAGTTCAAATTATATTTATACATAAACTGGCTGTTTTTATAAAAAAGATAATATTGCATCAACCCCCCGTCTCCTACAGTAAAAAGAGAATACTGATCTTTAAAATTGGCTCCAAACATTTTGCATTTATTTGCTCTGCCTCCAACTACCTTATCAAACTGATTCCATGTAGCACCCCCGTCAAAAGTAATAGAGCCGGTTTGAAAATCAGCAAAGAGGACGCCAATATTTTTATCATAGAAACTGAAGCACTCGGCGTAACGATTTTCAAAATCGTGAAGCATCTTCCATGTTTTAGTTGTATCCTCTGTAAGCCATAGCCCTTTTTTATTCATGGCATAGAGGTGGTTTTTATCGAGATACTGAAAATTATAAGGCAAATCGGTGTAGGAAAAATTATTTATTAAGAATTTTTCCCAGCTTTGCCCACCGTCATTCGTAATCAAGTTGTAATAAGTTTCGGATGAATTGGGTTTAACATTGTAAAGAATAGCATGATTATCGCCAAGGCAAGTAATTCCAGCATAAGAATAATTACTGTTAAGAGAAACGGGTGTTTCCCATGTAGCTCCTCCGTTTACAGTTTTATATACTTTGTTTTTGGCTACAAGCCAGCCTATGGAATTGTTAATCATTTTAACTTGCCGCGCCTCTTCTTCCTGTACAAAACTTTTATTCCATGTTTTGCCACCGTCGGAGGTTTTATAAAGAGAATTATTGCCGGAATAACCGCTGACAGCAAATCCACTCTGCTGTGAAGAAAAGCTGATGCTGGCAATGTTTCCCACTGCAGATTTGTCAATATCAATCCAATTTCCGCCTCCGTCACCGGTACGCTGAAGTTTACTGCCAAATAGAAATCCGGTTGTGCTGTTAATTACTAATAACCTTCCATATTCATAATCGCCAATATAATTTGTACTCCATGTCATGCCGGAATCGGTGCTTTTAATAAATTGAATTCCGGAGAAAACATTCCAGTAGGTAACTCCCCAAATATTTTGGCTATCTACAGCAAAGATTTTATAAATATTACTGCCCAATAAATCGAGGTGAATATTTTCCCAGGTTTCACCCCCATCAGTTGTTTTATATAACTCCTTACTTCCGCCCATCCATCCGTTTTTCTCATCAGAAAATGTAGAGGTAGCTAGAGCTTGCTTTAATCCTACCCACAAAGTATCCCATGTTTTACCGGTATCGTCGCTTTTGAGAATGTAGGTAATGGAATCTTTTATAACATTTCTTGCTTTTGCAAAATCACTTGTTCCAAAAGCAAGTATTCTGCCGGAAGCAAATTTTATAAACTTATTTATGTAGCCGTAAGGTTCAATGCGGGTTCCAAAACATCCTTCCGGTGGTATTATAAAAGTAGGAGCGGCGTAAACTTCTTCCCAGATGTTGTAAAAATTATCGAGGCGCAAAATTTTACCGCTTTTTGTAGCTTTAAGAATTACCGATTCTGTTACGGGCAAGAAAGTGTATGCGTCTGCTAAAGAAATAGACTGCTTCTCCCACGTATCTCCTCTGTCAGTAGTGAAAATGATTTCGTTGTACATCCGGATAAATCCGGTATTTGCGTCTAAGAATTTTATCTCATTTAATCCCATTCCTTGATAGAACTTGACTATCTTCCAGTTAAAACCACCGTCAGTAGTTTTCATTATGGTGCCGGCTTTGTTTATCAGTATGCCGTCGGTTTGGTTTAGGAAAACAAGATCAGTTACTTCGTCGGTAGTTATTTGGGGATATAACAAAGTTTGGGCTTCAGCTAAAAATGGGAGAAACAAGAGCAGAGCGATATGGAAAACAATTTTTTTCATGAATGAAGTTATTATTCAATTTAGAATAAGGAAACAGAACCTTTCTTTATTAATTAGTTTTGTGAACACAACTTAATAATTAACAAACATGTCCCGATGGCTTTAGCTAAATCGAGATTCCGTTCTAGCGGCAAAAACAGTTTACCCCGCTATGAAACGAAGTGCTGTTGCCTGTCCCGACTCCCTTTGTCGGGGAGGTGCGTGATATACGCTTTACAATTTCATGTTTTCTTTAATACTCTCAATTTTAAATAAACTTATGAATTTATTGACAAATCTATTTTCAATTCTATTAATGAAATATCGAACATGGTTTATATCTGCATACCAAATAAAAAGGTCAATATTTCTAACAGCGTCAAATGCATTTCCATCTCTGTGTTTTCTTGTATCTAATTTTTCCACAGAAATATCAATGTAACCTTTAAAATACTCTTCTAAAGAATTTGAATTGATTCTAAAATCATTTGACAAAAAACAAATCACATTAGGAGCGAAGTGATTTTTATTTACAGAAACAAATTTTTCGTAAGAATTAATAATTTTCCTTTCTAGTTTATTCAATTTAGTATTATGCAAAATAGCTTCGTTCATATCAGAATCAATTGACTTGACTTCGCAATAAAAATAAAACCCCTCTGATGATTCCACACCAAAGTCAGGTGTTTTATTAATATTCCTTTTTGAATCAATTTTTACAACACGCAAATCAAATGATTCCAAAAATTCTTTTATTGTAGCTTCATCATTTTTACTAATTATTTCTGAGTTCTTGATATCTTCTATCATAGCTCAGAACTCTAAATTAGTGAGAATAGAGATTCTGCGTTTCATAACTACCCCGTTTAATAATTTGAATTTTCTCTAATGAATGTAGGAATTAATGTGCAGAACATCTACACCAAATACATTAAACTTTTCCTAAACTAAACCGATAGTAGAGATGGAATAGTTTGCTCTTTTGGGATGGCGGATGTCTTTAGAATTGATAAATAACAATGTTTCGCAAATTGCTAACACGCAATTAGCTGCAAAGAGTGCTAACAATGCCGATAGCAATAAAAGGGAAACGACCGAGAAAGTTTTTTCGCCAGCCAAGCATGGTGAAACGAAATCTGTTTTCGTTTCGGAAAAACTGGATGATGGAAAAGCATTTCAACCCAATGATGTTCGCTTCCATATCAGCACTCCCGTTGCAAAACTTCTAACAACAGTAAAAGTTTTTAACGAAACAGAACTTGTTAAAAAGACTGATGACTTTAAGATTAGCGAACGGAAAGCAACTGAGGCTGATGAATCCGAAGAAACCGAAACACTCGAAGAAAGAGGTTCCGAATTTTATATTGTAGCAAATCAAGCATCGGTTAATCGGCGCAAGTTGCTGCCCAAAAGCCAAACAGATTTACTGAGAGAGCAAATTTCACTTGCTTATAATTCAACCGTGAAAAAAGAAAACGGAACTCTTGTTAATCTCACTTTCTAACTATGTAAAAATCTTTTTTCTTGTAAAGCTTAACGCCTTTAAGTCGTTTATCCCCAATTTGGTTATCTACAAAATGTTTTTCCGGCTTACCATTTACGTCTAAGACTTCGTAACCAACAATTCCCTTTTTAATCAAAGCGGAAAGCATTTTGAGGAATTCTTTCTTTTCAGCTTCGTTAAGCTCGCCGATGTCAAGTCTGTCAGAATCACCAAGGTTCAAAAACTTATCAACCTTATCATAGACTTTAGCAGTGTTGGAAATTTCGATTGAATCACTTTTGGTTTGGCTGTCGGTTATAATTTTTTCTTGCGGTTGCTTCTCCCAAACAAAAGAAGAGAACGAACTGATTTTTGAAATAGACTGCATGGCAATTTCGATTTTTGGTTATTATCGAAATATTTGCCGTATAGTTGATGGGACTAAACTACGTTTAATACTCTTGCGGAAGTTCTTTCATCTGCGCATAGGTAAACACCGGACCATCTTTACAAACGTACACGTTGCCAACGTTGCAGCGTCCGCATTTGCCAAGTCCACACTTCATTCTGTTTTCTAAAGTTGTAATTATATTTTTTTCTTCGAAGCCAAGTTTCAGTAAAACCGGAATAGTAAACTTTATCATGATTGGCGGACCGCAAACTATCGCGACAGTGTTTTCACTTTGCGGCGCTACCTTTTCAACTATTGCCGGAACGAAACCAATCTCGCCATCCCAATCCGGTGTTTCGCCACCGGGATCAACTGTTACAACAGTTTTAATATCG
This sequence comes from Stygiobacter sp. RIFOXYC2_FULL_38_25, assembly GCA_001803165.1. Taxonomy (GTDB): domain Bacteria; phylum Bacteroidota; class Ignavibacteria; order Ignavibacteriales; family Melioribacteraceae; genus Stygiobacter. Next base: position 4,563 of record MHAZ01000021.1, read on the forward strand.
GAGCGTTCCTTCCATTCTTTAAGTTCACGTTTGTAAACCAAATCTTTATATGAGCGCGCACCGTAAACAATTGTTATATCTTTAAATTGATCACGCAAATCAAGTGTATTCCAGATTACGCAGCGAACCGGAGCGAGTCCAATTCCGCCGGCAATAAACAAAACATTCTTTCCCTTCATTTCTTCAACCGGAAAGTAATTTCCGTATGGTCCACGAAAACCGATTGTATCGCCAATGCTCAATCTTTTAAGCGCAGTTGTAACTTTTCCAATTTGTTTGAAAGAACATTCTATATAATCTTCTCTTGTTGGAGAAGAAGCTATGCAGAAAGTTGATTCACCTTCACCAAAAACCGAGTACTCGCCAAACTGTCCGGCTTTGAATGAAAAATTTTTCGCAACTTCTTCATCTCTAAATTTCAAGCGAAATGTTCTTGTGTCAAATGTTTCCTCGATGATGTCTGTAATTTCCATCAATTCCGGTTTGTAGATGTTGTTACTGCACATATTTGTTTCCTTTTGTTTCTGTCATTCTGATGACGAGCAAAGCGAGGAAGAATGCCGAAGGCATCCCTTCGGGAGAATCTCTTACTCATATGCGTTAGAGATACTTCGTTTCACTCAGTATTAATGAAATGTCTATTCCAACCGGACAGCCGCGGCTGCATCTGCCGCATCCGGTGCAAAGAGTTTCGCTAAATTTATCGTGATAGTATTTGAACTTGTGAGCGATGCGTTGACGGTAGCGTTTGCCTTGTGTTTCGCGCGGATTATGTCCCGAGCTATGAAGCGTGAACAAACCAAACTGGCAAGCGTCCCAGTTTTTCATTCTCCGTCCGCAAGTGTAGTCGCATTCTTCATCAACAATATCAAAACAATGGCAAACCGGACAAGCAAAAGCACACTGTCCGCATCCTAAACAAGTCTCACCAACTTTATCAAAAAGCTTATGCTCAAAATTCGATGTAATCCATTCACGTACTTTAGCTTGCTCAAATTTCTTTTCGGGCGATTTTATCTTAGCCAAAACCTCAGAAGTAATTTTAGGATTTCCCTCGCTTAAGTAATTCGTAAACGGTTGAATGAATTCTTTTCCTTTATCTGAGACAATCTTCAGTGCATAATTTTTTTCATCAAGCGGAACAAGAAATAGATCGGAACCGGCTTCAGAAGTTGGATTCAGCCCGACCGAAGTGCAAAAGCAAAACTCATCTTGATGATTGCACGCTACGCCAATTACAATTGAACGCTCGGCTCTTTCATTATAGAACTTGTCTTTGTAATCCCAGTTAAAAACATGGCTCATAATTTCTATTGAACGCGCATCGCAAGGTTTTGCGCCAAGAAAAATTATTTTTTGTTCGTCAAGGTTTGGGCTTGCCTCGCCATCGGCGGGCTCTATTAAATCATAGTTGTCTTTGTTGTTACGGAAATAAAATATCGGCTCTGTTTTTGCGAACAAGAATTCTTTATAAGAAAGATTTGAAGGAACATTTTTGCTATTCACAATTATGTCATCAGTAAGTGATAATCGTTTCCATCCAACCGCTTTCTGGTCTTGTCCAACAACAATGTGATTTGTCTTAATCAAATCAGCAACAAGCATTTTCAAATTTTCTTGGCTAATTAATTTTTCTTCCACTTTTACTCCTTGCTATCTGCTAACAAAGCAAAAACTCTTCCATTTAATCTTTAGAGATTCTTCATCCCGATAAATCGGGACTCAGAATGACTTCGTCACTTTATAAAATCTTCACGATCGTTTACGTCGTAAGTTCCAACCAATGTTGGTGTGTTCAAATTCATACCGGCTACATAGTCGAACTCCTTCTTCGCAGTCATTCCCATTTTTCTATTGAGAAGGGAAAGAGGAATTTCTGCCGGGCACGCGCGTTCGCATTCGTTGCAGCCAACGCATCTTCCAGCAAGATGGAACGCGCGAATCATATTCCACGCAAAATTTCCGCGTTTGTGAGCGCTGCTTTCAATCCAGCGCGGAACGGATTTATCAGCTATACATTTTTCACAATAGCACATTGGACAAGCTTGGCGGCAAGCATAACACTTAACACATTTTTCAAATTCAGCTTCCCAAAAATCAAAACGTTCTTCGGCTGTCATTGAATCAATCTTTTGCATCAAGGCAAAATTTTTGTCCTCATGCTTTGGTGTTTCTTCCAAAGTTCCCAGTAATGTATGATGAAGATGCGGCGTGTGAACAGTGCAGTGTAAACATTTGACTGCGACCGTATTCTCGTTAAATTCTTCACCAAGATCTGAAACAACTCCGCTGCAATTCATTCCGATGATGTAAACGTCATCTTTATTTACTTGGTTTTCTTGAATTAGCTGAACTATTGCTTTTACGTCGCATCCTTTTGCTACAATTCCGACCACGCCGTTCTGCTTAAATTCTTTGCGGGTGAGATACACCGCGAGATTGTTCACGCAAAATTTATTGAACACAAGCTTGTCGGCATCTTCAACACTTCGCGCAATAAATGGTTTTGTTCTGTTTGGAGTTGTTCCTTCAACGTAGCCGATAATAACTTTTACAGTTCCGTTTTGAAGAAGCTCTTTAGCTTTTTCTCTAAGCTCATTCATGAATTACAAACTCCTCATTTATCTTCGCGTATTTTTCGAACCTGCCTTGCTCTCTAACTTTCTCAACAACTTCGGTAACAACATCAACAAACTTTTTCCCTTCAGATGCAGAGACCCACGAGAAGTGCAAACGAGTTGAATCAATTCCCATAAAACTTAACAGCTCTTTAAAGAGAATCCACCTTCTGCGAGCATGAAAATTTCCGGTGTTGTAGTGGCAATCGTTTGGATGACAGCCGGAAATCAAAACTCCATCAGCACCTTTTTCAAATGCTTTAATGATGAACACCGGATCAATTCTTCCCGTACATGGAACGCGAATCATTTTAATGTTTGGCGCGTATTTCAAGCGTGATGTTCCGGCAAGATCGGCTCCGGTGTAAGTACACCAGTTGCAAACGAAAGCCGCAATTTTTGGTTCAAACTTTTTTTCTTCCATATTTCCTCTTTAATTCTGAGTCACGGTTTCATCGTGGCGAAGAATCTCTAACTTTAATAAGTATGAGATGCTTCATTCGGCAAATGCCTCATTCAGCATTTCTACAATGCATTTATTTCCGCATAGATTTGTTCATCATTAAAACCAATCAACTCAACAGATTTTGATGGGCACACAGCGTTACACGTTCCGCACCCTTGGCATAATCCTGAGTTTACGTAAGCAATCACCTTCACAACATTTCCGTTTCTGTCTTTTATTTCTTTCTTCTCAATAGCATTGTATGCGCAAACTTTTTGGCAATAGAAACATCCGGCACAAACCGATTCATTCACTTTTGCAATTGTTGGTTCTCGCTCAAGAAAATCTGAGCCAAACAACACTAGTGATTTACTCGCAGCAGCAGAAGCCATTGCAACGGATTCCGGAATATCTTTCGGTGCTTGGCAAGCTCCGGCAAGAAAAACTCCAGCTGTGCTTACTTCTACCGGACGAAGCTTCGGATGCGCTTCATTATAGAAACCATATTTATCGTATGACATTCCTATTGTCTGCGCAAGCTTTGGCGCGTTTGGCTGGGCTATCATTGCAGTTGCAAGCACTACCATATCTGCGTCTATAGTAACCGGCATGTTGCTTAAAGTGTCTTCACCTTTTACAATATATTTTCCATTCTCTTCGTAGATGCGGGAAACTCTTCCACGAATATATTTTACATGATCTTCTTCAATTGCACGGCGGACGAATTCATCGTAACCTTTTCCTCCGGCTCGAATGTCCATATAGAAAACGTAAGCCTCACCTTCATGAACTTTGTGCTTGTACAGCATCGCGTGCTTAGCTGTGTACATACAGCAAATTTTACTGCAGTAAGAAAATCCCTTTGCTTCATCGCGCGAGCCGACGCACTGAATGAAAACAATTTTCTTAGGAACAGTTTTATCGGATGGACGAAGAATTTCGCCGGAGGTTGGACCGGAAGCGCTCGCAATTCTTTCAAACTGAAGTCCATCAACTACATCTTTATATTTTCCGTAGCCATACTCGCCGTAACCTTTAATTGCGCTCTCATCCGGCTTCTTGTCTATTGTATAAAGCTTGTAACCGGTTGCCACGATAATAGAGCCAACATCTTCCGTAACAAAAGAATCTTCTTGATTGAACATGATTGCTTCGCGTCCGCATACTTTAACGCACATCTGGCATTTGCCGGTTTGGTAATATGTGCAAACGCTTCTATCTATTACCGGAATGTTTGGAACGGCTTGCGGAAACGGAACATAAATTGCCGGACGGAACGCTAAGTTTTCTTCAAACTCGCTATACGCTTTTTTCTTGATTGGACATTTCTGCTGACAGTTGCCGCATCCGTTGCATTTTGTTTCATCAATTGAGCGGGCTTTTTTTCTGACTGTGACTTTGAAGTTGCCGATGAATCCTTCAACATTTTCAACTTCGGAATAAGTGAGCAACTTTATTTTCGGATGCTGATAAACTTCAACCATTCGCGGTGTGAGAATACACTGCGAGCAATCTAAAGTTGGAAAAGTTTCGCTAAGCTGGCTCATGTGTCCGCCGATTGACGGTTCTTTCTCAACGAGCACAACTTCAAATCCGGCGTTGGCAATATCAAGCGCTGCTTGAATTCCCGAAATTCCTCCGCCGATTACAAGCGAACGTTTTGTAACCGGAACACGGATCGGAGAAAGCGGATCGTTGCGTTTAACTTTTTCGACCGCAATGCGTGTAAGTTCAATCGCTTTCTTTGTTGCTTCAATTCTATCTTCGTGAACCCAAGAACAATGTTCGCGCAAGTTTGCCATTTCAAATAAGTATGGATTCAATCCGGCATCAGCACATGCTTTACGGAATGTTTTTTCATGCATATGCGGCGAACAAGAACCAACTACAACCGCATCAAGATTTTTTTCTCTTATAGCATTCTTAACAACATTTTGTCCGGGATCCGAGCACATGTATTTGTTATCTATTGAATAAGCGACTCCAGGAAATCTTCCGCATGATTCTGCAACAGCGGCACAGTCAACTGTTCTGCCAATATTTTCTCCGCAGTGACATATAAAAACACCAATTCTCATGATGACTTTCCTACTTTATCAAGCAATGGTTCAGCTGAAACGAAATGCAAATCAACACCAAGTTCTTTTGGTGAAACGCCAAGCGCGAGTCCAATGAACTCTGATAAATACAGAACTGGAATTTCGGTGTGATTTTTCATAGAACGCTGGCGCATGTCCAAATTGGAATGACACATCGGGCAAGCAACTACAACAACATCTGCACTGTGAAGTTTTGCATCATCTAAAATCTTTTTCGATAATTCCACAACAATCTCTTTGTGAGCAATTGAATGCGCGCCGCCGCAACATTCCATTTTGTAATTCCATTCAACAGCTTCGGCACCGGTTGCTTTTATAATTTCTTCCATTGTTGATGGCTGTTCGGCATCATCAAAGTGTGTTATATCAAATGGACGAACCAGCAAGCAGCCGTAGTAACATGCAGCTTTAATTCCACTGAGACTTGTGGTTTTCAGCTCAGAGATTTTCTCTGCGCCGATTTTTTGAAACAACTCAACAATGTTTATAATCTCTGTTGAATAATTTACCGTGCGCTCAATTATTTCTTCAACTTGTTTTGCAAGAGGTGGGTTTGTGTCAAGCTCTTGTTTGGCAACAACCATTCTGTTATAGCAAGCGGCACAAGGGGCAAACAACTCTTTAATTCTCTGGCTTTCTGCAATGGAAAGATTAATTGCGGGAAGTGCAATTGACATAAGATGATTTGTAGCGTGAGCGGATGTTGCCCCGCAGCAAGACCAATCGTTTAGTTCTTCGAGCTCAACATCAAGCTTTTGCAAAATCTTTCTTAGAGAAAGATCGTACTCTTTTCCGGTACCCGTTAGAGAGCAGCCGGGATAGTAACCTATTTTCAAGGGAGTGCCCTTATCTATTTCTCAAAAACTTTCTTTATCTGCTTCTTATCTTTTATTTGGTGAGGCAGTAAACTAAGTTTTCCTTTCAACAGCATTTCGGGCGCAACATCAACATCTTGAAGCAGGTTGAGTGTTTTTAATTTATACTCTCTAACTAATCCAAATTCAAAAGCTCTTCCATATTTCTTAATCTGATTAAGAAAAGCTTTGTGAAAAGCCACAGTATCTTTCTCAGCAATTTCAACATTCTCTTCCAAGGAAATTTGCCGTACAGCATCCATAAATTTCGCGACATCAAAATTTTGAGGACAGCGTGCGCTGCAAGTTAAGCATCCGGCACAAAGCCACGGCGTTTTTGATTGAAGAGCTTGATCATCAAATCCTAACTGAACATAACGTACAACTTTGTTTGGAGAATCATCCATGTAATTTCTTACCGGACATCCTGCCGAACATTTACCGCATTGGTAACATAACATTGGGGATTGATTCGTGAGTCTTTCGATTTTGTCGGAGAGAGTTTCGACATGAACTATTGATGTATGCGTTCGATCCACTGTAATGAAAACCTTTTACTTATTCAATAAGTTTTCTAAAATAAAATTACTTAGTAACGCTAAACAAAAAATTTATATTAATGTTTTTGATAAGTCGAACGCACGCAAAGCTTTTGTTTTTACAGGTAGCTTCAAATTACGTGCCCTTGTTTTTGTTTCATTTTCCGATTTTTAGGTTGACTTATTTGCCGATTATGAGAATTGATTTTGCAAAAGCAAGAATGCTCAACAGAGCTTTTAGCCTTGTAAACATTGCTGCTCGGATAATAGGAATTTTAATCCTATGGATAATTATGTTTCTCATATGATTTGTTAATTTCTGTTCCTATGAGGAAATAATTCTAAAAGAATTTATATTTAACTGAACTATTTAAGGTGATTGAATGAAGGGAATCGTACTCGCCGGCGGCTCGGGAACAAGAATGTACCCGATGACGAAAGTTTACAGCAAACAATTAGTTACAATTTATGATAAACCGCTGATCTACTACCCGCTCTCTATTTTGATGCTTGCCGGTATAAAAGAGATATTAATTATCTCGAACGACGAAACAATTCCTCTCTATAAGAAGTTGTTTGGTGACGGGCACAACATTGGTCTGGATATTCAGTACGTTGTTCAGCCGGCACCAAATGGCATTGCTCAGTCATTCATTCTCGGAGATAAATTCATCGGCGACGATTCCGTTTCCTTAATTCTTGGTGATAATATTTTCTACGGCACACTCGATTTCTTCTATAAAGCTGTTGAAAATAATAATGTTGGCGCAACAATTTTTGCTTATCAGGTTAACGATCCGGAACGGTATGGGATAGTTGAGTTCGATCAATCCGGTAAAGCAATTAGTATTGAAGAAAAACCAAAAGTGCCAAAATCAAACTATGCTGTGCCCGGATTATATGTTTACGATAACAAAGTTGTAGGGATTTCAAAAAACCTAAAACCATCTCCACGAGGCGAACTTGAAATTACAGATGTAAACAGAAAGTATCTCGAACTAAGTGAGTTGAAAGTTCAGAAAGTTGGACGCGGAGTTGCATGGCTGGATACCGGAACGCCGGAAGCACTACTTAAAGCCGCGCAGTTCTTTGGTGTTATTGAAGATAGACAAGGGTTAAAAGTAGCGTGCTTAGAAGAAATCGCATACATGAAAGGTTTTATTGATAAAGCTCAGTTTCATCAAGTTATCAATTCGATTCCCAAATCCTTATACAGAGAATATTTAGAACGAATAGCCATCGAAGATTAGCAGACGGATAGATGAAAAGACTTTATAAATCATTTTACTTTGCTTTCGGTTGGTTATGCGTTGGTCTTGGAATTCTCGGCGCAATACTTCCTCTTATGCCAAGTACGGTTTTCTTTATACTTGCGGCATGGGCTTTTGCCCGCAGCTCAGAAAAATTCTACACTCGATTAATAAATGACCGCTATGTAGGAATTCACGTTCGAAATTATTTAGAAAAACGGGGTATGCCGCTGCGCGCAAAATTTGTTTCCATAGCCATGCTCTTTGCAACTATTGCAGCTTCAATCTATTTTACAACACGAGATCCTTTTGCCATTTTCATGCTCTTATCACTCGCTTTTGGAGTTGCAGGCTACATTATTTCTCTTAACACCATCAGAAAAAATACGCTGTGATAAGAACCATATACACTCGATTGCCCTTTTGATAAAAAGGCGATAGATTGCACAAAGTTTATTATCTTTGCTTCAAATTAAATTAAATCAGCTTACCGAAGGAGTTGTTTTAGATGGGATTATTTTCTTCCAAGTCTAAAGAAGAAATAGAAAAGCTTATTGAAGAAAACGATGAGCTGAAAAACACACTTCATTCTATCCTGCAAAAGAACCAAAGTCTAACTGAGATAGAGAAAAAAATTACTGAGGCAAAGAAAGAATTAGCTGATACTGCTGCACAATCCGAAAAGCACAAAAATGAGCTTCAATCTGTCAACGAAGAGTTATCATCTAAAAATGAAAAACTTACCGAGCTCGACAATTTTATCCGTAAGCTGGAAGAAAAGAAAGAGTCGCTGGAAAATTCAGTTTCTCTGCTCGAAAGCAATTCCCAAATCTCCGAGGAAATGTTAAATGCTCATAAGCTAATGGAGCGTGAACTAAGTGAATATGAAAGCAAGATTGAGTTCTTGAAAAGTGAAGAGATCAGAATTCAAACTTTGCTATCACAATATGGCGAAGATGTTGAAGATTCTGTTAAGAAAGTAAAAGAAACAGAAACCGAATTAGCTGAACGCCTGAATCACTTAAAGAATGAAGAAGTAAAACGAAATCAAATAGTAAAGCAGCTTGAAGAAAAGATAAATCTAAGCGAAGAAATCAAATCGAATTTAGAGAACTCACTTTCTGCAATTATTGGACAAGTATCCGAAAAAGAGAAAATGTTTAACGAATTTTCGGAGAAGCGCGATTCGCTTCTTGAAGAGCTGCGCCAAAAGCAAAAAGATTACGATGAGTTTGATACACGCTATACTTTTGCAAAAGAAAACATTCAGAAAATTGAAAGTGAAGTAAAAGAATTAGGCGAGCGCAGAAATACTTATCTCGATGAGATAAATAGATTTGAAGAAGTTAAAGCCGAGATACAAGAAAAAGTTCTAAAATTAAAGAGCGAAGAAGTATCACTTTCCGACCAGATTAAAGAGAAGAAAAAAACGGTTGAAGAGTTAGACAAACGCAAACTTAATTTGGAAGAAAGCCAGTTAAAAATAGATAGCAGCCTTTCTCAAATATTTGCCCGGTTCAACGAAGAAACCAGCTCATACAAAGCCAAGCTTAATTCTATCCGCCAGGAAATTCTTGAAAAGGAAAAAGAACTTGTTAGCAAAGAACGCATATTGCTGGAAAAGACAACTCAAATTGCCGAGTACAGTGGTTTAGCAAAAGTCTTTCAGAAAGAGCGGACAAACACCGAGCAGCAAATTGCCGGTCTTAAGGAAGAGCATAATTTGTTGAACCAGGACATTCTGCTTCTTAAAGAATCAGTTAATAAACAAAAGCTGATCCTTCATCAGCTAAAGAGCGAAAGCACTACCTACGAATCAAAACGGGATTCATTCCAAAAAGAAATTAAACAGCTTTTCTCTCAAACCAGCGAAGAATTTTCTACTCTCACAGAAAATAAATTAAGTATAACCGATGAAATTACTGTACGCTCTAAAGAACTGGAAGATTTGATAAACCAAGTTGCTGATTTACGCGCGCAATTGCGTGAACTTAAAAACGAAACCGCGAAAGTTGAAACGCAGAAAGAAGAATATTCTGCAAAGATTAGCGAGCTGATTGCAATGGAAAAAAATCTGCGCTTCAAAATTGCAGAGCACGAAAAGAAATCTGAAAGCGGCGATTAACAACAGAGCAGCTAATTTTTTTCTATCAGACAAAATTTAATTAGTACACATTAATCCCAGAAAGAACATCCGTGAGATTTATGTTTCCTAAAAATATCCACTTGAAGATTTTCATCTTCATTTTACTAAGCACAACCATATTTATTGCACAGCAAAAACCGCTTCCGGTTGATACTTTGCGTTATAAGAAAAATCCTTTGTACGATAGGAACATTGATTTATATAAAACTTACAAGGCGCGCCAAGTAGATATTGTAATGTTTGGAAATTCCTTAACTCAAGGCGCTTCCTGGAGCGATTTGCTCGGCAGAAACAATGTTGTCGGGATGGGAATAACGAGCGATGTTCTGCGTGGTTACCTAAACAGATTGAACTATGTAATCCGCTACCGCCCAAAAATTGTTTTTATAATGGGCGGAATTAATGATATTTATAATTGGACTCCGGTAGAAGAAATCTTCCCTATTTATGTAAAAATTATTGAGCAGCTAAAAGCGAAGAATATTATTCCGGTTATACAATCAACCACATATGCTGCTAAGAATTACGCTAAAGATTGGGGCGGAACGCCGGAAAGTAATGCCGGAAGAAACCGTGAAGCAGATAAACTAAACAAAATGCTCTCCGATTATGCAAAGAAGAACAACATAGATTATGTGGATATAATTTCTCTACTTTCACGCGGCGGTTACTTGAAAGATGAGTTAACCTGGGACGGCGTTCATTTTAATGCCGAAGCTTACAGAATTTGGGTTCGCGAAATAGAAAAAGTGTTACTTAAATACAAGCTATAGATTTATAGTCAACATAAGCGAGCTATTGTCAGATGGAAATCAGAATTAGTTATAAATTAAAGGAGCATCTGGAGATAAAATCATTGCTACTTACTCCAGAAGAGTACTTTGATCCTATTGAAGCTAATGAATCTTTTGAAGATAACGGAGTTCCAAGGTTTAATAGCACATATGAATATATTGGTCTCACAGCTAAAGAATTAAAATGGGCAATTATCAAAATAACATGTGACAAAGGAATAAGTTATTTACGAAGTCAGTATTTAGATGGTGATCGTTCAATGATGGAACATACCATAGATTATGATGGTTCAGAAGTAATAATTCATTCAAATGAAATCGAAAAAGATAAATGGCACATTATAAAGATTCACAAAACACTGAATAGCTCCTGGCGAGTAATAATGAATGTTTTAATTGATGATAAGCCCAATTCAGAAAGCGACTCAAAGAATTATATAGTCGAAATGAGCAAAGAAGATTTATTTGAGTTTTCTAAAAATTAATTCGGATTAAGGTTTTAACTATAGTTTGCGTCATTAACTTGTAGACATACATTGAACAAAATCGAAATAGATCAAAAAGAGGCGCTTAAAGAGCTTCAGCAGATTCCCGGTATTGGCAAAGCTTGCTCGCTTGATATCTGGCAGCTCGGAATAAGAAACGTTGCGGATCTCGCGGGCAAAAATCCGGCGAAACTTTACAGCAGCTAAATAGTATTACCGGAATGCAACACGATATATGCATGTTAGCATTTCAACATGGAGAAAAACAATGATTCGAGTATTGAAGTTAGCCCACTTTGGCGGACTCGTAATTTTTCTAGGCAGCATTTTTACTTTCACCGTCATATCTGCCATGATCGAAGGTGCCAGCATGGAGAACATCGCCTTTGGGCGAAAAATCATTAGCACTGGCACCAATGTCTTGACACTCCCCGGAATGTGGGTGCTCGCCGTTACCGGTGTTTGGATGGGCTACAAACGTTATGGGCTGAAACAGCGTTTTTTTCAGATCAAGTTGCTGCTTATAACGCTGGTTGTAATTAACGCATATTTTTTCATTACGCCCGCAGCAACCTCGGCAACAGAAATTGCCGTTCGCTCCCTTGTACAAGGCAAGCTCCTTCCAGAGTATAAGTCTGCGTATATACAAGAGTCAATCTTTGGAGCGGTAAATGTTTTGCTTACTGTGGCAGCAGCGGTTATTGGGGTGTGGAGGATTGGTGCTAAATCCAGAGGAAATGACTAACAACGCGTTCAACTCGGACACGCAAAAGCACTGCTTCGCTCTGTTTTTGTACGCCGGTTAACGAAACATTATATGTTTTACAATGCACAGTTTACTTTGATAGTGAGAAAAGATTTAGCAAGCAAAAACTCAATTGGTGATACTGGAAGAACAAAAGCTATAACGAATAAATTTATATAAAGGAATTATCTTAATGGAAAACAAAATTAAACAACCGCTTTACATTGTCGCACTAACCGCAATCTTTCTTGTAGTACTTTCATTTGTAAAGGTTGATTACCTAATTGAAAAAGTAAATTTCACAATCAGAACTGTTGATGTACTATCCGACATTAAAGATGTTCCGGTTGAAGAACCCGCTATTAATGCTCTTAACGCAACTCCTCTTTACAACAAAGCATCGCTTAATATTATTCCTTTGTTTAGAAGTGCGGCAGAAGTCATTGTTGAATTATTCAACGAACCGGCACCGGCTCAAGGCGTAAAAACTCCAATTACCGGAAACACAAAACAGCTCAGCAATTTTTTTGAAGCTGTTAAGCTTGCAAAATCAAAAAGTGTACGCGTAGCTCACTTTGGTGATTCCGCTATTGAAGGTGATTTGATTACTGCTGATATGCGCGAAACTATGCAGAACAAATTTGGCGGTAACGGTGTTGGCTGGCTTGGTATTGTTTCTCAAGACATTACTTTCAGAATGACTACCAAGCATTCTTTTTCCCAAGGGAATTGGGATGTTGCCTCTGCATACACAAACAATCCTAAAGGTTTGCCGCTTGGAGTAAGCGCAGAAGCTTTTGTTCCTAAAGGAAATGCTTGGGTTCAGTATGAAACAACGCCGATGAGAAGATACTTACGCGATTTCAACACAGTAAAAGTTTATTATACAAACGCAAAAGCTTCTTCAATCAATTACACTTTTGATGGCGGAGCTAAACAAACTATGGCTCTAAAGCCGGGTGCTGGAGTTCAAGAATTAATTTTGAAACCGGCAGGAAAAGCAAAGAAGATTAAAATCGAATTTCCGGTTGCCGAACAAGCTACGTTTTTTGGCGCTACATTGGAAAACGATCCCGGAGTTTATGTAGATAATTTCCCTCTTCGCGGAAACAGCGGTGTTGATCTCCAGCAAGTTAGTGTTCCGATGCTTAAAGAATTTGCAAAGTATATGGATTACAAACTCATCATTCTCGAATTTGGTTTGAACATTGCAGGCAACAAAACTGATTATACATGGTACGAACGCGAAATGACAAAAGTAATTAACAACTTCAAAGCTGCATTTCCAAAAGCAAGCATAGTCCTTGTTTCTGTTCACGATAAATCAATGAAAAAAGGAAGCGAGTTTGTTACCGATCCCGCAATTACAAGATTAGTTGCCTCACAGAAAAATCTTGCTAAGACAACCGATGTAGCAATCTGGAGTTTGTTTGATGCGATGGGCGGGCAAAATTCCATGCCGACTTGGGTAAATTCAAACCCGCCATTGGCGTTTAAGGATTACATCCACTTTAATGATCAAGGTGCAAAGAAAGTTGCGCAACTTTTCACAGATGCATTATTTGATGAATTTAACAAGAGCAAATAAATGAGCGAGTTTAATTTCAACATCGAAGAAGCTAACACGCTTTGGAAGCGCTGGACACTTAACGCGAAAAAATATCCTGACCGCGAAGCAATTATTCACTGGCTTGCCGACGGCGAACATCACCGCTGGACATTTAGCACTTTACTCGAATCAGCGAAAAAGTTTTCTGTTCATATTAAATCTGCCGGAATAAAACCCGGAGATGTTTGCGCAATTGTAATGCGTCACAATCCAAATTTCTATCCATTGTATATGGGAATCAGCCGTACTGCTGCATTGCCTGCTTGCTTGGCTTATCCAAATCCACGTTTGCACCCGGATAAGTTTAGGCAAGGTATTGAAGGAATGTCTCAGCGTTCCGGTTTGGATTATATTTTAACCGAGCGAGAACTTGAACCGCTTATTCGTCCGTTGATTGAAAAACCGGGCAGCACAATTAAGGCAATGCTCTTCCCTCTTGAATGGGACACACAAAGCGAAGTTGATCCAAAAGTTGATGATGAAATAGAAAAGATTGCAAACAATGTTAAAGATACAGAACCGTTCCTGCTTCAGCATTCGAGCGGAACAACAGGATTACAAAAACCTGTAGTTCTTTCTCACAGAGCAGTTCTCAATCATGTTAAGCATTACGGAAAAGCAATTGGTTTTAGTGAAACAGATAAAATTGTAAGCTGGCTTCCATTATACCATGATATGGGTCTGATCGGCGCATATCATCTTCCGCTTGCTTACGGAATTCCTTCTGTACAAATTGATCCTTTCCAATGGGTACTCGCGCCGGTAATTCAGCTTGAAGCAATTACACAAGAAAAAGGAACTCTGCTCTGGCTTCCAAATTTTGCTTATAACATTTACGCAGAAAAAGTTGATGAAGAAGAGCTCGAAGGAATTAATCTTTCAAGCGTCCGCAGGGTAATTAACGCAAGCGAACCAATCCGTCACGATAGTCATCAAAAATTTGCCGATAGATTTGCCAAGTACGGGTTTGATCCTTTGGCATTAACCGGCATGTATGGAATGGCTGAAACAACTCTGGCTTGTAGTCAAACCGAAGAAGGAAAACCGATTTCGGAAGTTGCCGCAGATAGAAACGAATTATCAAATGGTAAATTTAAATTTGCCGAAGGTGACGCAGTTGTGCGCGTTTGTGTTTCATCCGGCAAGTTGATTGGTGAATGCCAAATGAAAATTGTTGATGAGAACAGAAATGAAATTGAAGACGGCTTAGTTGGCGAAGTTGCTACTCATTCTGTTTCGATGTTTGATGGATACAGAAATTATCCCGAAAAAACCGCAGAAGTTTTTGTAGATGGCTGGTTTTACACAGGAGATTACGGATTCAAATACAAAGATGAGTTTTACATAATCGGCAGAAAGAAAGATATCATCATTGTTGCGGGTAAAAACATTTATCCAGAAGACATTGAAAATGTGGTCAATCATACCGAAGGCGTTGTTCCCGGACGCGTTATTGCTTTTGGCGAAGATGATGAAACAATGGGCACGGAACAAGTAGCCGTTGTTGTTGAAACAAAAGCAGTTACTGAAGAAGAAAAGAAAAACGTACGCATGGCAATTTTGCGTGCGGGAATGAGTATAGACATAAATATTCACAAAGTATATTTAGTGCCGTCGCGTTGGCTAATTAAAAGTTCCGCGGGTAAACCAAGCCGCAAAGCAAATAAAGAAAGATTAATCAATGGATCAGATCCACAAGTTTGGAGTAAATAATGATTTCAGCAGAATTAAAAGCAGTGATTCTTAAGCAGCTAAACCTGGATGATTTCAATCTACAAGACGATACAATTGCGCCGCAAGTTCCGGGCTGGGATTCTCTCAATCACATTAACATTATTGTGGAAGTAGAACATAAGTTTGGAGTTAAGTTTAAGAGCCGTGAGCTTCTTCAGCTTAAATGTGTTGGCGATTTACAAAAGCTTGTTGATTCAAAATTAGGTAAATAATTCTTCCATTAGCGTTCCTTGCGTTTCCTTTGCGTTTCTTGCGTGGAAAAGAGTAAAGCTTTCACGCAAAGACCGCTAAGCTTACGCAAAGCCGCAAAAACAAAACCATTCTATGTTTAATATTAATCTGCAATACATTTGGGATTTGCTAAAGTACAATCCCTCCGATCCGCTGATATTCAGCACAAGTTTATTTCTTTTTTTGTTTTTGTTCTTCTTGGTGTTCTACAATCTGTTTGGCAAAAACAAAATGGTTCGCCTTGCGCTGCTGATCGTCTTTTCACTTTACTTCTATTATAAATCAGCTGGATATTACGCGGGAATACTCGTCGTCTCGGCAGTTGTGAATTTCTTCTTCGCCAAGTTTATTGCTTCAACGGAAAATTTTACTTGGAAGCGAATTCATCTTGCGCTGGCAGTTCTTCTTAATATTGGAATACTTGGCTACTTCAAGTACACAAATTTTATAATGCAGATTATTGCTGAGATGAACAAAGCACAGTTTGAACCTCTTTCCATTTTTCTGCCGATAGGAATTTCCTTCTATACATTCAAATCGCTCAATTATGTTTTTGATGTTTACTTAGATAACATGGAACCAACAAACAGCTTCCGTGATTTTTGCGTGTATGTTTTCTTCTTCCCAAATTTATTGATGGGACCGATTGACCGCGCTTCGGAATTTTTGCCGCAAGTTCAAAAAGAACTTTATCTCTCCAAAGAAGATTTGGGCAAAGCCACACTTTTAATTATAGCTGGTTTGTTTAAGAAAGTAGTAATTGCGGATTACATCAGCTTGAATTTTGTAGATAGGATATTTGACTTCCCTCTGCGCTACACTGGTATAGAAAATCTTCTCGCTATTTATGGCTATGCTTTGCAAATCTACTGCGATTTCTCCGGCTACACAGATATGGCAATTGGTGTTGCTTTGTTTCTCAGCTTTAAGCTGATGGATAATTTCAACTCACCTTTTAAAGCCACCAGCATTGCGGATTTCTGGCGGCGCTGGCATATTTCTCTCAGCAAATGGCTGCTCGATTATCTTTTCAAACCGATGCAGTTCAGCATGCGCTCGCTTAGAATTTGGGCAAACGTGATTGCTATATTTATCACGTTTGTAATTTGCGGTCTATGGCATGGCGGTGCGTGGAATTTTATTATCTGGGGTGCACTCCACGGTTTTATGATGTCTTTCAGTTTGCTTGTTCAAAAACCGAAACAAGCACTTTACAAACTGCTGCGAATCAACGACACAAAGTTCTTACGCTTCTTCCAAGTCGTCATTACATTTCATTTGATCGCGGCTTCATTTATCATTTTCCGTACTAATGATATGCAGGTAATCAAAGACATGTTTTCTCAGATTTTTGATTTCTTCCACGTCGAAGTGTTCTTACAGTTTGCAGAAAAACTGCCCATAATTTTGGGATTGATGTTGTTAGGATATGTTTTGCATTTTATGCCGGCAAAAATTGAAAATGGTTTTAGGAAATTTTTTGTCGCGTTACCTTGGTTTATCCAGGCAATTTTACTAGTTACTGTTATTTGGATTGCAGCACAGTTTAAGTCGGCAGATATAACGCCGTTTATCTATTTCCAGTTCTAACAAAAATCATGGGGAATTTATGATTAGGAGATTCTTAGTAGCTGTAGGCATATTGATTGTCTTTGTGAGCTGCGAAAGAGATGTATTTACCGGATACGAAGAAATTGAAGAAGTTGAAAACTGCAAAATTTTTATCGAAAGCGACCCATCAAAAGCTTTAATTTATTTAAATGGGATGAATACCGGCAAAAAAACTCCGGACACGCTAAGTTGGCTAAGCTCTGGCGAAAATAAAATAACACTTAAAACCAACTACTACGACGACACAACAGCCACAGTGGATTTAGTCAAAAATAAAATGAGTCATCTATTCATCAACTTCGAAGCTAACTCTAGGGGACTCGGAAAGATCAACTGTACTTCTTATCCGCAAGACGCTGCGATATTCTTTGATGGTTTGCCGATAAACAGCAAAACCCCTTTCACTATAAAGGGTGTTAAGCCTGGTACTCATTATATAAAATACAAATACCCAATGCATAGAGAAGATAGTGTCTCTGTAACTGTATATGGTGATGTAATGACATCAGCTTTTATTACTTTGGAAGACACTACTAAATGGGTCAGTTACAATAAAAAAAACTCACCGATTCTTTCCAATACCATAAACTGTATTGCAGCGGATAAGAAAAACAATATTTGGTTTGGGACAGACAAGGGATTGAGTAGAAAAAACGGAAGTAAGTGGACTAATTATACTACTGAAAACACTTCATTACCAACCAATACTATTAATCACATAGCAGTTGATAATAATGATGGGATCTGGCTATCAACTTCTAAGGGAATTTTTTTACTGAGAAATTCAATCTTAACCGATTATTCATATAACCTGGCAAACAAAAACGTTAAAATGATTTCTTGCAGTAAGAAAGATACAATATGGGCTTCCGTAACCGGAGTCGGTTTGTGTAAGCTTATGGGAAATAGATGGATCATTTATAATAGCTTAAATTCAGGACTAAAGGAAAATAACATTAACTGCATGACTGTGGATGATTTCGAGAATGTTTGGATCGGCTCGCCAAATTATGGATTGACGTTTTTTAATCGCTATGAGTGGACAACTTTTAATGATAGCCCAACCGGTATCTTCTCGCTTCACATAAGCTATAGTGATACCATGTGGGTTGGAACATCGAGATATCCATATGGGTATGGTCCAATTTTTTACGATAACGGGCAAGAATGGAAAATGCTGGTTGAACCTAAATTAATATCTAATCTAACATATACTATTTGCAGCACTAACCGAAGAGTGTTCTTTGGAACTTTAAACGGAATTGGTATTTACTCGGACGATACGGAAAATGTAGTTTTCTATAACCAAGCCAATTCTTCACTCCAACTTTACAAGGTTCGAACCTTAGCAGTAGATGCAAACGGACATTTATGGATGGGAACAGAAACTCAAGGCAGCGGAATGCTAAAAAAGGAAAATCTGTAGTTATAATTGAACCATCGTCCCCCCGCACTTTAATAATTGGTTTTCGGTGGTAATGAAGATGTAGAAAGGTACAGAATAAACCACAATTGTAATTTCCAATATTCCTCTCAAAATAAGTCACAATCCTTCATCTTTCTCAAAATTTACATAAATTAAGGAAGCAGAAAGCCAATAAACGCAATATTCAGCAGGCTTGATTTTTGCACGGTATGATACTTTAATAAGACAAAACTATGCTTCTAAGAAAAAGTTATTTAATCATATTGTTCACTCTGATTTCTCAGCTCAGTTTTTCTCAGCAAAAAGTAAACGTTGCTGATGCTTTGATGAGAACTGCACAATCGCACATGGGTGCCGGGCGTTATGGCGAAGCAATTGATCAGTTAAACAAATACATTGCAGCACTGCCGCAAGATCCGGTTGGTTACTATTTACAAGCACAATGTTTAGAGAAAAGACAATCTTATGAAAACGCCCGCGTGCAATACCGCCGCGCTGTAGCTCTTCAAAAAGATGGGGCATTACGCGCAAGATATGAGCAAGACTTACAGAAAATGTTAACTTATTGGTATGCACTTCTTAACAAAAAAATTGTTGGTCACCGTAGAGAAATTGATATCAATCCGAA
Source organism: Stygiobacter sp. RIFOXYC2_FULL_38_25 (assembly GCA_001803165.1). Lineage (GTDB taxonomy): Bacteria > Bacteroidota > Ignavibacteria > Ignavibacteriales > Melioribacteraceae > Stygiobacter. The sequence continues at coordinate 23,777 of MHAZ01000021.1, forward strand.
CCTGCCTTTTAACTATCTGGAAATTGGAAAATGTTACTCGTGGATGGAAATTTGGGATAAAGCCGAACAATGGTACGATGAATATTTAATGCGAGATGATAATGCTTCACCGGATGAAATTATTCGTTACTCAATCATCTTAGCTAAAACCGGTAGCATTGTTAAAGGGGAAAGAATTCTTAAGAAGTACACAACCCGTTATCCGCAGGATTGGCGTTTGTGGAGCCGCTATGGTTATTTCACTTTGTGGCTCGGCAAAAATCAAATTGCTAAAAAAGCATTTGAAACCGCATTAGCTTACAAGCCTTTCTTCAAAGAAGCAGAAGAAGGTTTAGACTTTGTAAATCAACAAGCATATCTAGTTCAATCAGACCCGCGAGCTTACGAAAAAGAATTTCCTATTGACCGTTATTACAGATTGCTTAGAAGAAGATCCGGCGATACTGAAACCAGATTTAAACTTATTGATGAGTTAATTAAAGCTAACAGAATTGAAGAAGCTTACGAGCAGTTAAAAATAGCAAGCGTTTTACATAGTGAAGATGAACGATACAAGACCAAGTGGACTTACGTTACCGCATATAGAGATAGTCTTTATCGTGTTAAGTTGGAGGGTGCAAAAGCAACTCTGCGGCAGAATGAATATGATAAAGAAGCATTGAAGACCGTTGCAAACTATTATGACTTTTTGCAAAACTATGATAGCGCAATGGTTATGCTAGATAAGTATTTTGAGAAATATCCGGATGAGCCGGACCAAGAACTTCGTTTCCGCTATGCTAAAATTTGCGCTTGGAGCCGTGATTTTGATAAAGCAATAGCAATTACAGATGAACTGCTCGCTAAAAATCCTAATGACATAGATTACCAGCTTTTCCGCGCTCAAGTTTCTGTATGGACAAACCGCGACCCTGATATTGTAGAGAAGTATCTTGATAATGTACTTCAAAAAAGACCAAATGATTTGCAGGCGATAATTGCCAAAGCATCATCAGTTTTAACTAAACAAGATTTTGAAAAAGCACAGGAACTTGCTGATAAAGCAAAAGATATTGATCCCAATGATGATGATGTAATTAAACTGCAATCGAATATTGATTGGCAGAAAATGCGCGCCGAAGAAGAAAAACTTTATGCAATTCTTGAACTTGGAAGGCAGCGCGTGCAAGATGGAGATCCATCAGGCGCCATTCAATATTATGAAGAGTATATGGGCAAGGCAGAACCAAATGATTTAATTAAAAAAGAGTTTGGCGATGTTCTTTTTGCTGCAAAAGATTACAAGCGTTCTTTAGAAACGTACAACCAAGTTCTTGCGCAAGGCGATAATTATCCGGCACAGATGCAGAGAGCAAAATTATATTACTCCATGGGTGATTCTGTTAGTGCATTACACGAGTTTAAAGAATTAGTTAAAAAAGATTCTGCCGATTTTGAAGCTAATTTATATCTCGGCGATTCATACGCAAAAATAGCAGAAGATGATTCTGCGCGTGCCGTTTATAATATGCTGTTGGAAACATGGCAGCTTGATTCGACACAAACACAAATGGTTACACAGCGAAAAGGCTGGCTGCCAATTACCGGCATACAAGCCATTATCCAAACTTTTCCAAACTATATCGGTTTAGCTCCTTCGGTACAATATTATGCAGATAACCTTAGCTTCAGGCTGCTTGCAACCGGCGCCAGACTTGATCTTGGCTTAACGAGATTTCTCTCATTCGGAGTTTCGTTTGCAAGACAACAATTAAAAGCCAACGCAGCTGTATTAACACAATCTATCATTGATACTATTCCTAATTTTTACGCAGACCAAAGATTTACAACTTTCAAAGGGCATGTTTTCGTTCGCTTTTCAGATCAATTTAATATGGGGGTTGGTATAGGCAAAAGCAGTTCTCAGGGTCTATTCTCCAGAGATGAGCAGGATGCGTTCTTCAAATTTGAACGCAGAGATACCGCTTCCGTCACTCTTCAATATCAAAACTCGGATGCTTCTTTAATATTGTATTCGCCATATTTGATCAGCATCCGCCAAATGGCGCGCTTGTATAAAATACAAGGATACTACCGCCACAGAGATGGAATGAAGATCGAGGGAACGTTTCAATACATTGGGGTTGATGATGGAAATGAAGGAAACAATTTTAATTTGCGCTTAGGCAGATATTTCTACAAAGATCTTGCTATTGGATACGAATACGCTTACGATAATTTCAAATGGAAATCTTCTTACTACTACTCGCCGAGAAATTTTGAATCTCACAGCATTTGGATTGATAACGAATTAGATAGAAAAGAAAATCTGCGCATAACAATTGGAGGCAAACTTGGTATAATTCCGCAAGGCTCTCTGATTGTACTAGAAGGACATTTTGACGGCGAATATAAACCGATCAAAAATTTGCTGATCGCTTGCCGGATCGGTATTGGAAGTACTTCGAGGGATAACGAGAGTTATCGTTATTTCTCGGGACAGCTTTCCGCTTACTGGACGATATTTTAATAAAACAATTCACAACAGCTTTTATAATTCTCCGGAGTATTCTTGAGAAAACTTTTTCTTATTACCTTTTTCGTTTTTGTTTCAGCCTATGCGCAGGAAATTACTTTTTCCGGTGAAGCAAAACCAGCCGGCATTATTATCGCCAAAGGAGAAAACATAACTTCCGCTACATTAAACAAGCAAAAACTCCTTATAGATAAAGACGGAACTTTCATCTTTGGCTTTGACAGCGAAGCGAAAGGGAAGTTCATTCTTCGTGTTAAGCAAAAGAAACAAAAAGAAAAAGTTTTTACTTATGTAATAGAAGAAAAGGAGTACGAGAAACAATCTTTGTCTATACCCAAAAAGTTTGTTAATCCTCCTAAAAGATTTTTGAAACAAATTAACAGAGAAGCGGCAAAGATGAAAAACGCCCGCGCAAAAATGGCCGGCGTTAAAACCGCTTATTACAATGAAGGTTTTGTTCTCCCGGTTGATAGTGTTAGAATTACTGCGGAGTTTGGTGGTCAAAGAATTCTTAATGGGAAAAAGAAAAAAGACCACAACGGAATTGATTTTGGCGGAAATGAAGGCGATTCTGTTTATGCAATAACAGATGGAATTGTTCGCATAGCCGGCGAGAAATTTTATTACAACGGCAACTTTGTCTTACTTGATCACGGACAGGGATTAAGCAGTGTTTATCTTCACATGAGTAAACTTCACGTTAAGAATAACCAGATAGTTAAGAAAGGCGAGCTACTTGGTGAAATCGGCTCGACCGGAAGATCAACCGGACCGCATCTTCATCTTGGAATTCAGTGGTTCAAGAAAAGGATTGATCCGGCTAACGTGCTAAATATAAATTTAGAGCAGTCCTCTGATTGAATCCAGCACAGTAACACCAAGTTTTTCCAAGCGTTTCTTATCGTAATGCCCGCCGGAAAGCAGCACGCAGTCTGCACCCATCTCTGCCGCGACTTCAAAATCATGTTCGGTATCGCCAATCATTAGGGTTTCCCCTTTTCCGTTGCCAAGTTTTTTTATAAGCTGCTGCCCAAGATGAAGTTTGCTTGCGGCGTAAATGTTATCCAAACCAACTATGTGAGAAAAATATTTGGTTAACCCGAAATGCGCAGACATTTCATCAAGAGTATGTTGGCTGTAAGCAGAAAGAATTGATTGCCCGATTCCCAGATTCTTAATCTTTTCCATCACCTCAACAACGCCCGGATAAACCTTACACTCAAACTTACGCTGCTCGTAACCGTCCATCCATTTTTTACCGACGACTTCAAAAGATTCTTTCTCAAAATCGAAGCCGAGGGCTGCATAATAATTCTTAACCGGAATTGTAAAGATGCTTTTGTATTCATCTTTAGTAACGGTTTTTAAATTATGTTCTTTTAACAGCTCATTTATTAGCTCAACACAAAGATCTACATCGTTAAGGATTGTGCCGTTCCAATCCCAGATAATATGTTTATAGTTTTTAATCATGGTGGACAAATTTATTGGAAAAATTCAGCAAAGAAAAATTTGGACAGTAAAAACGTTCGCCCTTAAATTTTGCAACAAATTTTTACCTACCGCAACAATAAGAATGAAATCAACAAAAAAATTCCCGATGATACAGTGTTGAATATATTCAATAAGAACGAGGAGGTTCTGTGAAAAGATTGTTAATTGTTTCTCTATTTATTGTTTGTTCATTAGCTATCGCTCAAGAAAAACCGGATTACTCACCTCAACTTACCGGTTTTGTTAGAGCATGGTATCAAGCAGATTACGCAACGAATTCAAGTCAATATTTAGTAAAGCAAGCACGCATTAGCATTACCGGTTCGGTTAACGAATATGCCGGTTATAAGTTTCAAGTTGATTTAACCCGTCTTGGAAAGCTTACTTCTACTACTACAACTGTTAACAATACCAGCGTTGTTAATAGTGTTTCTGCCAGTTTCCCGGAAATACTTCTTGATGCCGCAGCAGTAATTACACCCTTTAAGAATTTTGAATTAACTGCCGGACAGTTCAAAACTCCCTTCAGCACAGATAACTTAAAGTCAGATCAAAACCATGAGTTTGCAAACCGCCCGTTGCTTGCAAGTGTTTCTCCGAATGGACGCGATGTTGGTTTTACAATGGGCTACAAATTCAAAGGGAGTATTAACTCAGAGCTTATTGCCGGATCGTTTAACGGCCCGGGTCTTAATAAAGCAGAAACAGATAAAAGTATGGATTACGTACTGAGAGCCGTTGTTTCTCCTATAAAAGATTTGAATTTTGCCGCCAGTTATTACGCTGGTAAAGTTTCCGGCGGTGATCAAAATTTTGCCGGCTTTAGCGGCGATTATAAATACAACTCATTACTTGTTGGAGCCGAATTTGCAAACAAAACAGTTTCCTTACTTCCCGGCGATATAACGGGAAATTCTTATTTAGCTTTTGTTACATATAGCTTTGCTGCAAATGATGGTTTCTTAAAAGAGATAATTCCCTCATTCCGTTACGAATCTTATGATCCGAACACTGATAAGGACAACGATGAAGCTGGAAGAATGACTTTTGGATTAACATTTGAATTTGCAAAAATTACTTTCGCCCACTTTAGAATTAACTATGAAAAATTTGACTACAAAGATGGGACTGCTAATCCCGATAAACTGATTTTAGAAATTCAGACTAAATTTTAACATGTTTCAGTAAATACTGTAAGAATGATTTCTGCGTTCATAATTATCAGTATAAAAACCGGGGCTTGATAATGCAAGCCCCATAAGTTAGTTTGCATATGTAATTCTTCCCTTTCCTCCTTAACCCTTATGTAAGGAGGTGCAAAATGAAAAACGTAACTGCTTATGAAAAAGCCCGCTACTACATTCAAAAAAATTCCGAAGAAGATTATCTGACGCAGAAGAGAAAGCAAAATCCAGGACCGGTAATAACAATTTCACGTGAGACCGGTGTTGGTGCCGGAGCTATCTGCCAAAAACTAACCGAGTATTTTAATTCCCGCGCAGTTGAACATTATGATGATTGGACTTACTTCGACAAAGATTTAATGGAAAGGGTAATGCAAGACCACAACTTGCCGGATCATTTTAAGAAACTGCTCAACAATGAAGAACCGGCAAAGATGGATGCCTGGTTTAGCGAAATTCTCGGTATTTCTCCTTCCAGACTTTCTCTTCTGCACAAGACTTCTCAGACAATTAAAAAGCTTTCGGAGTTTGGTAATGTAATTTTAGTTGGACGCGGCTCCAACATAATTACAGCAAAGTATGGTAACGCGTTTCATATTCGTTTAGTAGCTCCAACAAATTACAGAATTGAAACCGCAATGAATCTGTATCAGCTTGATAAGAAAGCCGCATATGATTTTATTAAGCATGAGGATGAAGCCAGAAAACTTTACATCTGGAAATACTTCCACAAGAATATCGAAGATCCTCTGCTTTATCATATTATCATTAACACTCACTTGCTGAGTTTTGAGGAAATTGCTACTATGATTGGACAGTGTGTAGTGAAGCGGTTTCCTAAATTCTTTCATGCAAGATTCGCAACTGCTGTCCAGGAATATTAGGCAGCGATTGTAAATAGCAGAGCCGGTTTTAAAGGAAAGAGACTATTCCGGTTTGCAAAAAAAGAGCAAGAAATAATTATCTTGCTCTTAAATTTCTAAACTCTCAAAAAGAAACCGGAATAGTTATGAAAAGTAGAAGCCTACTGGTTACCGTTTTAGTTTTTTTATTTGTAAACCTCTCCTTCGCGCAACAAGAAAAACTTCAAAAGATTGATTCCTATATTAACTCTGCAATGAAAGACTGGAAAATGCCCGGCTTTGCTGTAGCAATTGTTAAAAACGATTCGGTTGTTTTTGCAAAAGGTTACGGCGTTCGTGATGTAAGAACAAACGAACCGGTTGATGAAAATACTTTGTTCATGATTGCTTCTTGCACAAAGGCTTTCACTACCGCATCGCTTGCTACTCTTGTTGACCGCGGTAAAATTAAGTGGGACGATAAGGTGATTAATTATCTCCCATCCTTTCAAATGTATGATCCTTGGATTACAAAAGAGATTACAATTCGTGACTTAGTAACACATAGAAGCGGACTTGAAACTTTCAGCGGAGATATTCTTTGGCTTGGTTCAACTTATGATGCAAAAGAAGTTATCCGCCGCGCACGGTTCTTAAAACCAACTTCGAGTTTCCGCAGCAAGTACGGCTACCAAAATATAATGTTTAGCGTTGCCGGTTCTATCATTCCGGTAGTTACAGATACAAGCTGGAGCGACTACATTAAAGCTCACATCTTTTCTCAGCTTGGAATGAATAGAAGTGTTACATCAATCAAAGAGATGAAAGATGCCAGTAACTTTGCATTCCCGCATAAAACTGTAAAAGGAAATGTTGTGCCTTACAATGATTTCTGGTCTATCGAAACTGTTGCGCCGGCGGGTGCAATAAATTCTTGTGTTGCCGATATGTCTAAGTGGATTCGCCTTCAATTAAAAAATGGAAAATTTAGTAACAAACAAATTTTCAGCGAAAGACAATCGAACGAAATGTGGTCTAACCAAACTGCAATAGGTAACGCCAACTACGGACTCGGGTGGTTTATTCGTTACTGGAACGGAAAGAAAATGCTAAACCATGGCGGTGGAATGCCGGGCATGATTAGCGATGTTTCCATTCTTCCTGAAGAAAATTTTGGTTTAGTAATTCTTAGCAACGCAGAATCCGGGATGGTAACTGCGATCAGAAATTATATTATGGAAACATTTATAAACAAAGAGCCGAAAGACTGGAACAAGACAATGCTTGAAAACTGGCAAAAGCGCGAAGATGGTTTTGCAAAGGAAGACAAGCGGCGTGAAGATGTAAGAGTGAAAGACACTAAGCCATCGCTTCCGCTTGAAAAATATTGCGGCATCTACGAAGATGCAATGTACGGCAAAGCAGAAATTAGTTTGAAGGATGGAAAACTCTTTATGCAGTTTCTCCCCACACCTTTTTTCCGAGGAGAACTAAAGCACTATCACTACGATACTTTTTACATTGATTGGGAAGATGATTTCTTAACGCGCGGCTGGAGTAAGTTTGAGATGAACTTTAACGCTGAGATAAAGAAATTCACTATAGAGGTTCCAAACTCGCCGGATTTTATTTTTACGGAATTATCATTCGAGAAAGTGAAGTAAAAAATGAAACTAAAATTTTTCTTTGTTCTATTAATCTCTGTTGTTATTAATGCACAATCTACTTTTGATTACTACACTTACAAAAACACATCGCTGGATGTTATTACAAGTCCGGCAAGTATTGTAATGGGAGAATCTTTTGTAGCCAACCGGAATAATATTGGTTCGTTCATCGAAAACCCGGCTAACCTTAACGAGCATAGCAAGACCGGCTTGTTCTACAACATCCGTTTTCACGATTGGGCAGAGCACGCTAACAAATATCAGTTTACTTCTGCCGGCGCAATTCTTAATTCATCTTTCGCTACAATTGGAATAGCTTACAGCCAATTTACAAGTGGACCCATTCCGATGAACTTAACTTTAGAAGATTACAATTCCGAGGAATCAAATCAAACATTATCTCTTTCGTTTTCCGGTCCACTTGCAGAGAACCTTACTCTTGGTGTTAGCGTAAAAGCTTTCGGGCATTCAAGAACTAGCAGTTTCGGCTCGGCAACCGGATTAGATTCTAAAAGCGCATTTCTTTTTGATATTGGCGCGCTGTATTCAATCGGCTTTAATGATAAAGAAACAAAATTCGCTTACAATCTAAATCTCGGCGCAGCTTTTCAAAATTTTGGAACAGATTACAAAGAGAAAGATGATTATTTCGATACTGATTACAAGTATGTCCGTTTGCCAAGATATTTGAAATTTGGCTTCGCCTTCAATTCTCAATTCCGAAACGCTTCCGGTTCAAATGATATTGAAGCAACTCTTACCGGACAGTATAAGTGGCTTACAAATCCGCAAAGAAAAGAAGTTACAAACGTGGATTACTGGGGCGGCGGCGCAGAGTTTACAATCAAAGAAATATTTGTTGCGCGTGCCGGTTTCTTTCAAACGCCGGAGTATTGGTTAATTTATGAACGCGCAAAACCTTTATTCCGTTATGGATTTGGAGTTAAAATTCCATTGCAAAAAATAGGGATTAGTCTTCCATTTGTTCTCCTGGCTGATTATTCATTCATACCAATCAATGATGTTTCCATATCAACATTTAACAGTTCGTCGGATTATAAAAAACTCTTGCGTGCAATTGGAATCTCGCTTCAGTACGGAAGTTCTTTATTTTAATTATTGAGGGAGTCTAAAAAGTAATTTTCAAATGGAATCAGCGTTAATCTGTTTAATCCGCTTCTTCAGCGTTCTATTACAAATGAATAATTACTTTTTAGACTATGTGTTATCTAACCAGTAAGTATTTCATCCGTCTTAATGGTACAAAACCAATAGCTTAAAGGATAACAAATGAGAAAACTCAACTACGTTTTTCTTGTTATGATTTCAATACTTTCCATTTCTTCCGCACAACAAAAATTCTTTGTAAATCTTAATGATAGAGCCGATGACCTTTTCAAAGTTACCATAGTCCCATCCGGCTTAACAAGCGAGAATAAGATTTTCCAATTTGCTTCTACGGCGCCCGGCACCTATCAAACTATGGATATCGGCAGATTCGTACGTTCCTTCAAAGCGTTTGATGAAAGCGGGAGCGAAATTGAGTGCAAGCAGATTCAAACTAATCAATGGGAAATAAGCGAGCCAGCTAAAACCAAAAAAATTGTTTACACAATTGCCGAAACCTGGGATACACCGGTTAAGACCAACAATGTTTATGCGATGAGCGGAACTTCTCTTGAAAGTGATCACGCGGTTATAAACGGACAAGCTGTGTTCGGCTATTTCCACGGGAAGCAAAAAGACGCAATTGAAATTAAGATTGATTATCCGGCTGATTGGAATATTGGAACAGCGCTTCATTTGAACAGCGAAGGTTTCTACCGTGCAAAAAATTACGATGAAGTTGTTGATTCACCGATAATGCTTGGTAAGCTTACCAAAACTTCAACCAAAATTGAAAACACAAACATTGATATTTACAGTTACTCTAAAACCGGAAAGATTACAGCTGAAAGCCTTTTGTTGATTCTTGAGGACATGCTCAACGCCACAAGCCAATTTACAGAAGGCTTGCCGGTTGATAACTACACTTTCCTTTTTCACTTTGAAAATTTTTCTGCCGGAGCTTGGGAACACAACTACAGCTCCTTCTATGTTTTTGCTGAATCTGATTTGAGCGATTACCTTTCACAAGAATTAAAATCCGTTGCCGCTCACGAGTTTTACCATGTTGTAACTCCGCTAAATATTCACAGCGAACTTGTCAGCAATTTTAATTTTGAAAAGCCGACGATGTCTCAGCATATCTGGCTTTACGAAGGCGTTACAGAATGGGCTTCCGATATTCTTCAGCTCCGCGATTATTTAATAACGCTTGATGAATATGGCAAGCAAATAAAGGGTAAACTTTCCGCAAACGATAATTTTGATCAATCAATTTCTCTCACCGAACTTTCTCTTCATTCAACGGAAAAGCAAGATCAATATCCAAACATATATCAGAAAGGCGCGCTTGTAGCGGGCTTGCTGGATATACGTCTGCTTCAGTTAAGTAACGGCAAGAAAGGTTTGCGCGAAGTTATTAATCAACTATACAAAGATTACGGCGCTAATAAAGCTTTCAGCGAAAAAGATTTCTTCGATGAACTTGTAAAGCTCACTTATCCCGAGATTGGCGATTTTATTAACCGCTACATTAAGGGAACAGAAAAACTGCCTGTAGCTGAATACTATGGCTGGCTTGGAATTGACTACAAAGAATACGTTGGTGTAGATAGTTCTAAAATTTCTATTGGATTTGGAATAGGCGTTAAGGATGGAAAGTTTATTATCACCCGAGTAGATAACCCAACGGTTGATGGTACTGCAGCCGGAGATTTTGTTTTGAAAGTTAACGGCGAAGAAATTACAATGCAGAATGCTCAAGCAAAATTTGCGTTTATGGCTAAGATGAAAGTTGGTGAGTCCTTTGATATTACCGTTGACCGCAAAGGCGAGCAGAAAGATATTAAGGTTACCATGCAGCCCCGTCCTATTAAACATGAGTTCAAAGTTTTGGATAATGCTTCGGAAGCTCAACTCGCTCTCCGCAGTGCGTGGATGCAGAACTTATAAAAATAAAAAGCCGCACATTTTTGTGCGGCTTTCTCATTTGAACCTTGCACCTGCTTAGACAGCAGTAACTTGATAGATTTGTTGAAACTATTTGATTGAATTGAACAGATATAAACGCCGCTCCTCATTTTTGCTGGCATCAAAATTTACTTTGTAATAGCCGGTACACTACAGATTATATTTACAATTTGGCGGTGTTACGAGCGCCGCCTTTTGTTTTAATTACGGTTACAGTTAATTATTCTCTTTCCTCCTAATTTAGTTTGCCATGTAATATTGCGCTACCTTGGTTATATAGTATAAAGAATACTTCTTTTTCAAAAATAAAGCCGTTAGCTATACTGGCATCAACAAAGTAAAGATTCTCTATGTTTGTTCCGTTATAGTGCCCTAAATACCAGCCGCTATTCGCGCAAAAGAAATCTTTTAACGAACGACCTATTATTCCACCCGCATAAATGTTTTGCGGAAGAGTTAGGCGCTCTTCCAATGTTCCATTTACATACTCAAATACTTTAGAGCCCACACTTACATAGCATTTTTTATTTAATAGGCCAAGAAAATAGGTGAATCTATTTTTGCCCATTAAACTAAGCGAGCCATTTTTGAGCACATATAATCTACACGATTCACTAGTATCTAGAAGACTTTGCCCGCTAATGAGAATATCCCCACCATCAATAAAAATAACATTGAAAAAATATTCTTTTATCTGAGGTGTCTTGATGATTTCCCATTTTGTTCCATCGTAGTGTGCAATTATTCCCGTGTAATCACCATCAGTTTTTTCTGCTATTCCCACTGCATAAAGATTGTTTTTATAACCATAAATATCTTCGTACATAATTCTAGAATAACCATAAGGAATTTCGGTATAATACTTAATCCATTTTGCCCCATCATATTTCCAAATATCACTATTTGTAGTTACCATCCAAACTTCATTGCTTGAAACACCCCAAATTCTTATAGGTTCTGCATATTGATCAAGCAAATAATTGCTCCATTTGACACCATCATAATGCCAAACTTTATTTACGTAAGTTGCGGCATCGCCAACAACCCAGACATCATTAGGAGTACTTCCCCAAATACCGCTAAAAAATTGGAATCCATCTTTATCAGCCTGTAGAGTGCCCCTTGTCCACATATAATCTCGTCTGCCGGCGGGTAATTCTTCAGGTTTGGTTATTTCTTCTTTGCAAGAAAGGGTTATTAGAACTGCTGTTAATAAAAAGATTAAGAAGAAGTAGGGTTTCATCTCTCCCCCGAGTTTTTAGTTAGTCAGAATGTTTTGTAATTAACTGTTGCAAGTTACATTTCTTTTTTTCCGAAAATCAAGGCTAACATAAATCTGCACAATTTAATTTGTGCACAAACAAAGCGCTTTCTTTCCGCCTAATAAAGATTTAGATTTAGGTGAAACGAAAGCGCTTTTCTCTTTGGAGTAATTATGAATAAGCTGTGCCGATTGAAAATCTTAGCTTCTCTTTTTGCTTCACTTCTTTTTATTTCATGCTCGTCATCAATTTATGATAACATTTACCCAACACTAAGCGACGGCAAGTACGATAGCGAATTTCCCTACCGGAATTCATCAACACAGCTTGAAGAAATCAGTAACTCGGTTAGATTAATTAACAGCATAGCCTTTTACACTGGCTACGTTTTTCCGGAAGGAAGCAGACATCTACGCCGCGAATTAGCTTCGATGGATTTCAAAAAAAAGGCTACACAAGAAGTTTACTTTAACAGAACAGCTTCCGGCACAGCAACAGTAATTGATGTATCGAACGTAGCGGTTGTATTGCTAACAGTAGCGCACGTTGTAAGCTTTCCGGATACTATCTATTCCTACTTTATTAATTCCGATGGTACTTCTTCCTTGTTCGTACAAAGTATTTCCATTAAGACAAGACAAACAAATTACATTCCGGATCTGCCGGATAATGGCGAGCTTGATATAATTGCAAAAGACAGAACGCTTGATGTTGCTCTGCTCGGACGTAGGTTCGACGTAAAAGATGTTATTGGAATTCAGCCATTTAAGTATTCCTGGGGAAGTTCTACTGAGCTTGAGTGGGGCTCCTTCGTTTATATTTTTGGTTTTCCAATGAACTACAAGATGATTTCAAAAGGAATAGTCAGCAGTCCGAATAAAGACAAAAACACATTTTTGATTGATGCGGTTTTTAACCGCGGTTCCAGCGGTGGAATAGTATTAGGAATCCGCGACGGCGTTCCTAACTTTGAATTAGTTGGTTTAGTGCGCTCAGTACCGGCAGAGTTTGAACAAACGCTCCGCCCGCTTGCCAAGGATAACGCTTTCGAGTTCAACCCGATGATTCCATATAAAGGAGAAGTGTTTGTTGAGAAGGAACAAGTCTTAAGAACCGGAATAACAAAAGTTTTGGGAATTGAAGCGGTAAAAGATTTTATTGTTCAACACAGGCAAGAAATCACAGAAAAAGGATATACTCTAAACGCATTTTTTAATCCGCCTACCAGACTTAAACTGATTGATAACCATTAAGCTCAATTTTTTTGCGTCTGTAGTTAGTTAGCTTCTCTATGCCTACTTTCCTAATTTTGGTTAGGATAAAAACCGAGATCATCCAATGAAATTCATTTACTCTGCTCTACTATTCTCACTTTTAGTTTTACCAACTTTTAGTACTTATGCACAAACAACCGATACCAGCTGGAAACTTTACGACGATAGTCAAGTTGCGCAAGTCAACATTACAATGAGCCAAGCGGCTTTCGATTGGATGATGGCAAACTACATGAGCGACTCCGCACATGTTTGTACTTTCAAGTTTAAGAACAAATATATTGACACAACTATTACGAATGTAGCAATCAGAATCCGCGGCAATACTTCCCGTTCAGCGCAAAAGAAATCATTCAAAATATCTTTTAACGATTTTGAAAAAGGAAGAGAATTTTACGACGTAGAGAAGCTTAACCTAAACGGAGAGCATAACGATCCTTCGATAGCTCGCTCAAAAGTTTCTTGGGGATTGTTTCAGAAAAGCGGATTGCCTTCCACCCGCGCAAGCTACGCCGCTGTTTACATCAATGATAAATACATGGGCTTGTACATTTCTGTTGAAAACATTGATGACCAGTTTTTGAAAAAGCGTTTTTACGATGCCTCCGGAAATTTATATAAGTGTTTGTACGGCGCCTCATTTGCCCCCGGCAGCAATAACTACAACCAAGAAACTAACGAAGACAAACTGGATCAATCCCAAATAGTTAGGATGATAAATATTCTTAACACAATTCCAGCGGAAGTTCTTCCGGATTCGTTGGAAAAAATATTGTTCGTAGACGAGTTTCTAAAATATCAAGCGATGGATGTAATCATCGGTCAGTGGGATGATTACTGGTCCAACATGAATAATTATTATATCTACTTTGAACCAAAAGCCGGTAAGTTTCATTGGATACCTTATGATTACGACAACACTTTTGGGATTTCCTGGTCTGGCAGTAATGATTGGACTACGACAGATCCATTCAAATTTCCTAAAATTAGTGGCGGAAATAGACCGTTGATTGAAAAAATGCTCGCCAACAAACAGTACCGGGATTTATACGCGCACATACTGCAACATATTATCAATACCAGTTTTCAATATTACATGATGTCTAGTACAGTACTCGGAATAAGAGATCAAATTCGTCCTTTTGCTTTATCCGATACTTACCGCCGGAAAGATTATCAGTTTACCGACGAAGAATTTGAAAATAGTTTTAATCAAAGTCCTTATACCATTCCTTCTCAAGGCACACATGTTAAAAAATCAATTCTCCAGTTTGTTAATCAGCGCAATATTTATCTGAAAGATAAAATTACTTATGTAGGTTCTTCACCAATAGTTTATAAAATTGATTACGAGCCGAAGAATCCGGGACCGGATGATTCGGTTTATGTTTACGCATCCGGCTTTGCATCTGCCGGCATTGATCAAGTTAACATACAATTTCATCCGGGAGCCTTAACTGTTATTTATTTTTACCCGATGAAGTTTTCTCCCGTTGCCAATTCAACAAAAGTGGAAGATGCAGACCGCTGGGTTGGTGTAATTCCACCCCTTGGTAAAAACGGTTATGGAAGATTCAGATTAGAAATCACAGACAAGAATGGAGCTAAAGTTTTATATCCACGTTACGGCTTTACAGAAGTGCAAGCGCGTGAATACGCAACAACAGGCAGCAATGTAGTTTTAAATGAGGTAATGGCTGATAATTCCAAGACAATTAAAGACCCCGCAAATACAACTAAAGATGAGTTTGATGATTGGATTGAATTATACAATCCGACCCAAAACGAAATTTTGCTTACCGGAATGTATATGACGGACGATAATACAAAGTTAGACAAATGGCAGTTTACTCAGCCCGATTTAAAATTAAAACCGGGAGAGCATATTTTAATTTGGTGTGATGAGCAAGGAAGCCAGAGCGGGTTGCACGCAAGTTTTAAACTTTCTAAAAGCGGCGAGTATATTGCTTTAGTTGCTACAGATGGGAAAACCATAATAGATGAATTTACTTTTGGCGCGCAGCAGACAGATGTTTCTTTTGGAAGGGTACCAAGCGGCGGAGAAAAATGGTCTTCCATGAAACCAACGCCGGGAATCTCAAACGTAACGACAAATATTTCAGAAAAAGAAATTCCGGCTGAATTTAGTTTATCGGCTTATCCAAATCCATTTAACCCCGCAACAACAATTCAATATTCTCTTCCGGTTCAATCAGATGTTTCGATTACCATTTATGATTTGCTCGGCAATAGAATTTGGGAGGAAACCAAAGCGGCACAGGTTCCCGGCTTGTACAAAACTATTTGGAATGGTGAGAATAATTTTGCTGTTAAAGTTTCATCCGGAATTTATTTTGGCAGAATCACTGCCGGAAAGTTTAATTCATCATTAAAACTAATGCTAATTAAATAAAGAGAAAGGATTCATCAATGAACGCAAGACCATTAGCAAATGAGTACGCTGCTTATTACGAAAAGTATGTCAGCCGAGTTCCCGAGGGAAATATTTTAGAAACTCTAAACGAACAAATTACTGCAACGCAAAAAGTCTTTGGAGAAATATCCGAAGAGAAATCTAAATTCCGGTATGCCGATGGCAAATGGAGCATTCGTGAACTACTTGGACACATAATTGATACCGAGAGAGTTTTTGCTTACCGCGCGCTAAGATTTTCAAGAAATGACAAAACCGCGCTACCCGGCTTCGAGCAAGATGATTTCGTTCCAAATTCAAACCACGATAATGTTTTACTGAAGGACCTTGTAGAGGAATTTACACTCGTTAGAAAATCCAACTTAAAATTGTTTGCTTCATTCACAGATGAAATGTGGTTACGCATTGGCACAGCAAGCGAAAACGCAATGTCTGTCCGTGCAGTTGCTTACAATTTAGCCGGACATGTGATTCATCATACTAACGTTTTGAAAGAGAAATACTTATAAACAAAAAACTCTTGAACATGGCACTACTTGTTTTAGCATATCCACAAATCGAAAAGAAAGATTACAACTGGATTCAATCCTTCCGGGCAAAACATGATGAGAGATATTTCGGTATTGTTGACCCACACTTTACGTTAGTCTTTCCGACAGACAATATACCACAAGAAGATTTCATTGCTCACGTACAGAAAGTCTCTAGAAAATTCAAAGAGTTCTTTTTTGTCCTCCGCTGTGCTCAAATAGTAAAAGACTCTTTTTGTGATTACACAGATGTCTTTCTAATACCGGAAGAAGGGTACAGAATTTTTGTTAAACTGCACGATGCTCTTTATACCGGAATTTTGGAAAAGGAACTCCGGCTCGATATTCCCTTCATTCCTCACGTTGGAATTGCGAACAGCGGAGATGCGAAAATCTCCAAGCTGTTAGCCGATGAGATTAATAGTAAAAATATTGAGATAGTGGGAGCTATCGGGAAGCTTGATATTGTTTCTTATAAAGACAATAAAGTAACAACACTGAAAGAAATATTTCTTTAATCAAAACAGAACAATTCCAGTCTTAAAACGACTAAACCCTAGAAGCTTGATTAGAGAAAGTTTTTGGGTTATTATCAAAACAAAAATTTAGCGCTAATGAAAAAGAAACGGCAAATGGTAAAATTGGTTGAATGGGAAGCTCTATTCTGGAGTGCCGGTTTAATCTATTTACTTTTTATTAATCCTTACGAAAGTTCGCATTTTACTGTTTGTCCTTACAAAAATCTTGGAATCGAGTTCTGCCCCGGCTGCGGACTCGGAAAGTCAATTTCGTTTTTCTATCATGGCGATTTTCTGCATTCCTTTAATACTCATCCGCTCGGCATAATAGCTTTCGTAATAATAGCAGTAAGAATAGTTTATTTAATCAGAAATAAATATTTCAACAACAAACAGAACGAGGTTATGTATGGCTAATATTTACGAATTGTTACCCGAAATAGTTGGTGAAGAGCAGATGTACATTTCGAGTCTAGTTAAGAACATGGACGACAAACAAGCTTTTCAATTTGCCAACATTTACCGCGCGCGCCGGAAAGACCCGCAGGTAATTCTTTTGGTTACACTTGTAGGTTTTCTAGGTATATCCGGCATTCAAAGATTTTTAACGGACCAAATCGGTTTAGGAATTTTATACCTGCTCACCGGTGGTATTTGTATGATTGGAACAATCATTGATTTGGTGAATTACAAGAAAATTGCGTTTGAGTATAATCAGAAGCAAGCTAACCAAGTTGCAGTAATGATTAAAGGAATGTAATGTTTAATAATTTGTCATTCTGAACGACTCGCCCGATTTATGGTCGAAGCGGGAGTGAAGAATCTGCTTCTTAAATAACAAAGGGATTCGTCTTCGACTACGGGACTCATCAGAATGACATTTTCCTTTTTCAATTTGGTTTTATTCCAATCATTTCTTGAATCATCGGTTTCAGTCCGGCAAACATTAATTCCACCGCGATAACCATTAGAATCAAACCCATAATTCTCATCAAAACTTTGTTGCCGTTGTCTCCCAATACTTTAAGAATAGTTCTGCTTCCCACAAGTATTAGGTAAGTTGTAAATAGAACAACAATAATTACTCCAAATAGAATTGCTTTCTCGGAATAATTTCTTGCATCGTTGAACAAGACTATAGTCATCGTAATTGAGCCGGGACCGCAAATGATTGGTATTCCGAGTGGAGTTATAGCAAACTCGTTTACAAATTCACTGAAACTTTGTCCTTCTTCTTTCAATCTATTCATTTTGGCTTGAAGCATATCGTAGCCGGAGAGGAAGAATAAAATTCCGCCGACAATTCTTAATCCGTTTACCGAAATATGGAAAAACTCGAAGATGAAATTTCCGGCGAAAGCAAAGAGTACCATGATTATGAAAGCAGTAAGCACACCTTTGAACGCGATTCTCTGTACTTCTTTGTGAGTCATATTCTTTGTTAAAGAAGTAAAGTATGGAATAATTCCAAAAGGAGTTACCATTGTAAAAAGCGAGGTAAATGCCAGAAAACCAAACTGAAAGATTCTATCCATGTTTTTCCCGTGAACTAAAATTCTACTTGTAATGTTATTCTATCAAGCGCAGAGTTCATAATTTTTTTAACTTTGCACCGCAAATATAAAATGATTGCTCTCATAGAAACATACCGAAATTTTTTAAGAACCGATTCCGCCCGGGAATCTTCTTCTGCTTGTACTGCACTTTGCTGTTGTTGCTAGTCTAATCTTCTGCTCCACACTTAATTAAAACAATTTTAAGATAGGAAACCCATTATGGAAAAGAATTATTTATTTGATGAATTTACTAATGAATTTTTGAACAAGCGCCAAGCCCACGCATGCACTAATTCGCTGAAAGCGGAAGCTGTAAACTATTTGCACGAATTGATTGATTTCCTTTTTCCACACTTCTCCAAGAAAGTTTATTCGGATTCCGAAGATGTATTGGCAAACTTACAGTTGTTAAAGCGCAATCTTGTTGAGTTGATAAAACAGTTAAACGGAAACACTCCACAAAACGCAAGCGAAATAGCAGATTTGTTTATAAATAAAATTCCGGAAATTCATTCTAAACTTTGGAATGACGCGCAAGCCATTCACTCCGGCGATCCGGCTTCTGAAAGTATTGATGAAGTAATTCTCGCTTACCCGGGATTTATGGCAATTGTAATCTACCGTCTCTCGCACGAGCTTTATCTTCTTAAAGTGCCAATCATTCCCAGAATCATGTCCGAGCACGCGCATCAAATTACCGGAATTGATATTCATCCCGGCGCAAGTATCGGAAGTCCATTTTTTATTGATCATGGAACCGGAATTGTAATCGGCGAGACAACAGTGATTGGCAAGAATGTAAAAATATATCAAGGTGTAACACTTGGCGCGCTAAGTGTTGATAAATCGCTCGCGCAGACAAAGCGCCACCCAACAATTGAAGATGATGTAATAATTTACTCGCAAGCTGTAATTCTTGGTGGCAGTACGGTAATTGGAAAGAATAGTGTAATTGGAGGCAACTCTTGGGTTACACAAAGCATTCCGCCTGATTCGGTTGTGTATAACAAAAGTGAAGTGAGAATCAAAACCAACAAAGAATTTGAAGAGCCGATAAATTTTATTATTTGATTGAAGCTATTCTTCTCAAAAGAAACTTCTTGTTCTTGATCGTGATCTTAATCTTGATCTAAAATGCCGCCGCGTTTTATTGCGGCAGCTTTCGGGAATTATTTATCAACAGCTAAATAAAGTGTCATACAACAATTTAATTCATTGACTTACATTTGTAGAAGTACACTACTAGATATCGAAATTAAATCCTATATCTACCGATATTATAAAATCAAGCTCACTCCTAATTTCAACTTCGTCTGTAATATTTCTTAAAACCGTTACTCTAAAATTTTGCTGCCTCAAAATGATTTCTTCTCATTTCATTATCTTGCTTAGTAAAGATTGTTACTCCACTAACCGTTTATTAAAAAGCGGGTTTGAATTATGCTTAAGTCTATTAACAAAGCAAAAAAAATATTCCCATCCTACTTGATATTTATTTTGATCCCGCTCAATTTGTTTTATTCCGGTTCATACGCGCAAACAATTCCGCAGAAAATTGTCGTTTCGCCAAACAAAAGATTTCTTCAGTACGAAACCGGAACACCCTTCTTATGGCAAGGCGATACAGCATGGCATCTCTTCAATAAACTTACCAGAGAAGAAGCCAAACAATATCTCCGGAATCGTGCTGTAAAAGGTTTTAATGTAATACAGTGCATGGTAATTCCCCATTTTCCCTTAACTAATATTTATGGCGATTCTGCTTTTATAAATAGCAACCCTTTAGAACCTTTGGTAACCAGCGGTAATAATTATGAGGATACCGATCAATACGATTATTGGGATCACATTACTTTTATAATAGATGAAGCAGCAAGGAATAATATTTACGTTGCTCTTGTTCCAATTTGGGGAAGCGTTGTTAAGTCATCAAAATTTACTGTTACTCAAATGGAAAAATACGCCGGCTGGTTAGCCTCCATGATGAAATGCAAAGCAAACATTTTTTGGATAAATGGCGGTGATATTCGTGGAGATATAAAACCGGAAATCTGGACTGCTATAGGAAATACTTTACGCAAAACCGACCCAAGTCATTTAATAACTTTTCATCCGTTTGGAAGAACACAATCTTCAACGTGGTTTCATAATGCCGAATGGCTTGATTTCAATATGTTTCAATCCGGTCACCGAGCTTACGATCAACGCAAGGGTGACGGAGCCGAAAGTTGGAAAGGTGAAGACAACTGGCGTTATGTTTTAGAAGACCTGGCTTTGCAGCCACAAAAGCCAACGCTCGATGGAGAACCTTCTTACGAAAATATTCCCAAAGGTCTTCATGATACCACCCAGCCTTATTGGCAAGCCGGCGATTGCCGGCGTTATATGTATTGGTCTTTGTTTGCCGGTTCTTTAGGACATACATACGGAGATAATGCCGTGATGCAATTTTACAAACCAGCCGATACAAAACCAGCTTACGGTGCCAAGAATTTTTGGTATGAAGCAATTGATGACTCCGGATCTTTTCAAATTTGTTATGCAACAAAATTATTACTCTCGCGGCCTTTTTTCGAACGGGTTTATGATTCAACGCTTGTTATTAATCAAGGAACGCGATACAATTTTATTATTACTGCAAGGGGGAATGAGTATTTGTTCGCTTATACCTATACAGGACGGGGATTTAAAATTAAGATGGGACGTATTTCCGGAAGCAAAGTGAAAGCATGGTGGTACAATCCGAGAAATGGTATTGCACAATTGATTGGAACAATAAAAAATTGCGGAATAAAACTATTTACACCACCCGGTAAAGAAGAAAACGGGAACGATTGGGTATTGGTACTTGATGACGCCTCCAAGAAATTTCCTATTCCCGGAGCTGCAAACCTATCTGACAACAAAAGTTGCCGGATTGAATAAGGATTAGAGCAGTTTCTTTTTATTCTCTTTATCTTAGTTGCGAACCTAATCTTGTCCGCCTTGTTAAACTGCAACGCGAGGCAGGTTCTTGATCTTATAATCACCTCCGCAGTTTATTGCGCATTCATATTTATTCTAAACTTTCCAAAGCATTTATAAGCAATTCCAAAACTTCTTTTGCGTGATGTTCTTCTTGTCTAAGTCCGGAAATCACCAAACGGATTGTAAACTTGCCGTTAAGCTTTGTATGAGAAAGAAGAACCTTACCGGTCGAGTTAACTTCGTTCATCAACTTTTCATTAAGCTCGTTTAGTTTACTTTCATCACTTATTGATTGTGGTTTAGCGCGGAAACAAACTGTGCTAAAAGGCGTTGGTGCAAGAAGTTCGAATGAATCACTTTCATCAATCCATTTTGCAACTTGCTGAGCAATGCGTATGTGTTCGCGTATTCTTGCTTTCAATCCTTCAACACCAAAGTAACGGATAACAAACCAAAGTTTGAGCGCGCGGAATCTCCGACCAAGCTGAATTCCATAATCCATATAATTTTCAGCGAGAGAATCTTCCGCCGTTTTCAGATACTCGGCAGAAAGAGAAAAAGCTCTCTTCAAAACTTCCGGCTTGCGTATGTATAGCGTGCTGAAATCAATCGGCACAAAAAGCCACTTATGCGGATTCGAAACAATAGAATCAGCTTTTTCAATTCCGGCAAAATATTTTTTCATTTCGGGCAACATTGCCGTTACACCGGCGTAAGCAGTATCAACATGAAGCCAGATATTTTCTTTCTCGCAGATTTCCGCAATCTCATCAACCGGATCTACAGCAGTTGAAGAGGTTGTTCCAATTGTTGCAACAACGCACATCGGCAAGATTCCCTTTGCTCTGTCTTCTTTAATCGCACGTTCAAGCTCGGAAGGAATCATCGCAAAGTTTTCATCGCAAGAAATTTTACGGATTCCATCTAGACCAAGACCGAGAGTTAAGCAAGCTTTATCTATTGAATTGTGCGCATGTTCAGAGCAGTACAATCTTAATTTCGGCGCACCGCTCATTCCCTTTTTTCTAATGCCCGCGTTTACATATTCGCGCGCACTTGCAATTCCGTGAAGCGAGCTAACGGAAGCAGTATCGTAAACAATGCCCTTAAAGTTTTTGGGTATCCCTAACATTTCTTGATACCAAACTAAAACCGTTTGCTCAAGTTCAGTTAGCGACGGCGAAGTCCGCCAGATCATTCCGTTTACATTGAATGTAGAGCTAACTAAGTCGGCAAGAATGCCGGGTCCGCTTGCAGTGGAAGCAAAGTAAGCCATAAACTTCGGATGCTGCCAATGAGTTATTCCAGGCAGAATAATGTTATCCAAATCAGAAATTATTTGTTCAAACGATTCACTTTTTTGCGGCGGCTGTTGCGGAAGTTTAGCTCTAATATCTCCAGGCTTTACATTTGGCAGAACGGGAAACGATTCGAGGTTAGCTAAATAGTTTGCAGACCAATCAATTAATTTTTTACCGACTTCATTAAACTCGCCCGAAGGCATGTCGAGATTTTTGTTATTCTCATTCATATTCAATCGATTTTATTTCCGGTTACAAAAAAAACTAAGTAAAAAATTTCACGCAAAGATCGCAAAGCAGGCGCAAAGACCGCTAAGAAAAGCAAAATCTAAAATTATTTATTAAACCAATCGGAGATTAATCTCATTAACTCAATTCGCTTATCCGAAAACGAATGTCCCGCTTCAAGAATAACAAACTCGGAATTGGGATTTACCGGCTTTAGCTTTGCTTCAAACGGAATGTGATGCAATTCCATCGGAGCTATCGAATCATATTTAGCGCTGATAACCAACAAATTTTTTGTCGCCAGTTTTTCCAAATGATTAACAAGATTCCAGTCTTTCCGGTTATCATTTAATTCGTTCAACAGACTTTCTGCCGAATCACACTTAACAAAATCCATTGCCGGCTGCATTTGCTGAATTGCATATAGCTTTACTTGATAGTTAGCCGATAAAAATTGACCAAACATGCCGGCATTGAACGGAGCGATGGCACAAATATTTTTTATTTCATCGAAGCGAATTGAATTGTAAAGTGCAGAAAATCCGCCCATGCTATGCCCAACCAAAGAGATATTGCTAACATCTACAAAAAACTTTTCCTTGGCTAAATCGCTCTGCAAAAATTTTATTGCCGCGGCGCCATCATCAACCAAATTCTTCCAAGAATATTCTCCTTCGCTTCCCCAAGAGCCTCGGGCATAAAATGTGAAAACATTAAAGCCTTGCCGGCGAAGCATGTGGGCAATATCAAAATTAACTTCATTACCGGGAAAGCCGCCGAGCAATAGAATTGTAGGATGCAATCCTTCCCCCGCAGCGCTGAAAAATGTTCCCAATACTTTGCTGCCGTTGTTCATAAAGAAAAGTGGAGACATTGACGAAGGAGATTTTTCACCCGAATTCGGATCGTCTTGTGTAACGGGATCGAAGGGTCGCTTGTTATCTGCCATTGTCATTCACGTTTATTATCTGCATCTAAAATAAGGAAAATTAAGAAGCCATTTTATAAATGAGGTTCGTTTCCAATTAGAGCACTCATTTCTTATCTTTGCCCAACATTTTTCAACTAAACGAAATATCAATGAGATTAAGTAAGTCTTTTATACCAACTCTTAAGGAAGTACCTTCAGAGGCAGTAATACCAAGCCACATTTTAATGATACGCGCCGGACTTGTGCGCCAACTTTCAGCCGGAATTTATTCTTGGCTGCCGCTCGGCTATAAAGTTTTAAGAAAAGTGATGGATATTATCCGCGAAGAGATGAACGCAATCGGCGGACAAGAGTTTCATTTTCCGGGATTGAATCCAAAAGAAATTTGGGAACAGACCGGACGTGTTGAAGCATTCGGCGATATTCTTTTTCAAATTAAAAACCGCGAATATGTTTTAGCTCCGACTCACGAAGAAATTGTTGCATACCACGCAAAAGGCGCAATCGTTTCCTACAAAGATATGCCTCAAATCTGGTATCAGATTCAAACCAAATTTAGAAATGAGCCTCGTCCGAGAAGCGGTGTAATTCGTGGAAGACAGTTTATTATGAAAGACGCTTACACACTCGACCGCGATGCTGCCGGTTTAGATGTTGGTTATGCCTTGCACGATAAAGCTTACCGCGCAATTTTTGATAGATGTGGATTGAAATATTTTGTTGTAGGTGCATCCAGCGGCGCAATGGGTGGAAGCAAGAGCGAAGAATTTATGGTTAAGAGCGAAGCCGGTGAAGATACTGTTGCCTATTGCGAAAAATGCCAGTACGCCGCTAACTCGGAAGTAGCTCAATCGGTTACAGAAACGGCGAAACACCACGAAGAAAGCAAAGCGGTTTATGAAATTTCTACTCCGAACGTAAAATCTATTGATGAACTTTGCGACTTCTTGAAGATACATGAACATGAAACGGCAAAGAGCAGAGTTTACATGCATGATGAAAAACCGGTTCTTGTTCTTATGCTTGGCAACGATGAAGTTAACGAAACAAAACTTACAAGTGTGCTCGGTGGAAATGTACGTCCTTGTCATCCGGATGAATTAAAAGATATTTCCGGCGCAGATGCCGGTTCGATTGGACCAATTGGCTTCAAGCATAAAATAATTGCAGATACACTTTTAAAAGACGCCAATAATATGTTCAGCGGCGCCAACAAAAATGATTATCACATTGGCGGATTGGATTTAAGCCGCGACGTTCCGAACATAGAATATTTTGATTTGCGCACAGCAGAAAATGGCGAGAAATGCATCCGCTGCGATTCTACTTTGGAGGTGTTCAAAGCAATAGAACTTGGACATATTTTTAAACTTGGAACAAAATACTCAGAAGCGCTCGGCGTTCTTTATCTTGATGAGCACGGCAAAGAGCAGCCGGTTGTAATGGGAAGTTACGGCATTGGCGTTGAAAGAATTCTCGCTTGTTTTATCGAGCAGAATTATGATGAGAAAGGATTAACGTGGAAAGAACCTCTCGCTCCGTTCGATATTCACTTAATCGGTTTGAATATGAAGAACGCATTGGTTTCCGAAACAGCAGAACGGCTCTACATTAGCTTGATTGCAGAAGGTTACGAAGTTCTTTTTGACGACAGACTTGATGGTAGCGCCGGAGTTAAATTTAACGATGCCGACTTGCTCGGAATGCCGATTCAAGTTATTGTTGGTGAGAAAAATCTTAAAGAAGGCAAAGCTGAATTAAAGAATAGACGTACCGGCGAAAAGACAATTGTTGAACTTGAAAAGCTGATTGACAAACTTCAACAGCCGGTTTAAAAATTAACCGCAAAGACGCAGAGAACGCTAAGAACTTCTCCGCGTCTTTGCGACTCTGCGGTGAAATGAAATCAATACTTCATATCGTTTCAACACCCATCGGTAATTACGAAGACATAACCCTCCGTGCGCTCAATACTCTCAAGGATGTTGATTTCATCATTTGCGAAGAATTCAAAGAAGCCCGCAGATTCCTTTCTCATTACAAAATTGAAAAAGAATTAATCTCACTAAACGAGCATAACGAAGAAGAAGCTTCCCGGGAAGTTTTGAAAAAAATTAAAGAAGGAAAATCAGCCGCGCTAATTTCCGATTGCGGCACACCTCTATTTTCCGATCCCGGAACTCAGCTTGTTCAAATGTGCATTGACGCAAAGATTGAAGTTGTTCCCGTTCCCGGCGCAAGTTCTATTATGTCTGCTCTCGTTGGCTCCGGCTTTAAGTTGGATAAATTTTACTACGCCGGCTGGCTTTCGCCCAAAAGTGAAGTTAGAAAAAAAGAACTGCTGCGTTTGAAGAACATCAAAGAAATTATTGTGTTGATGGAAACACCCTACCGCTTAAAAGCTATACTTGCCGATGTTTCAAAAATCTTTGGTGAAAAAGTAAACATTGTAGTTGCGTTCGATCTAACTCTTCCCAAAGAACAATTTTTGAGAGGAACCGCTGCTGTAATTCTGAAAACTGCCGAAGAGAAAAATCTTAAAGGCGAGTTTGTACTTCTAATTAAGAACAATTAGTTAATCTTTAGAAAGGAAGTATCCAATGGCGTTTGATGAAAAGCTTGCAAATAGAGTAAGGGAAGCTATTTCCGATGTTGGAAAAGTTGAAGAAAAAAAGATGATGGGCGGGCTCACTTTTATGGTGAACGACAAAATGTGCGTCGGCATAATAAACAACGATTTAATGTGTAGAATTGACCCGGCTAATTATGAAACTGCTTTAGAAATAAACGGCTGCCGCGAAATGGATTTTACGGGTCGTCCAATGAAAGGATTTGTTTTTGTTAGTGCCGATGGAATCATAAAGAAAAAAGATTTTGAATACTGGATTAATCTTTCTTTAGAATACAATAAGAAAGCAAAGCCCTCTCCCAAGAAGAAAAAGAGGTAAACTCAGAGAGGATAAACATGAAGATTTTATTTCAAAAAGAAGTTGTTACAGAAATTGTAGATAGAATTAACAAACTAACACCGGAAACGCAAAGAGTTTGGGGAACGATGCGCGTTGACCAAATGCTTGCACATTGCACTGTGGGAATGCAAACCGCTACCGGCGAAAAGTTTCTACAATCAAATATCTTCTTAAGAATGATTGGTTCCCTTTTGAAATCCCAGACAACAAACGACAAACCATTCAGAAGAAGCAGTCCAACACATCCCGGCTTTATAATTGGCAATACGGAATCGTTCGAAAAAGAGAAGCTGACTTTACTTTCTCTTATTCAAAAATTTCATGCTGGCGGTGAGGCTAAATGTACAACCAATCCTAATGCATTCTTTGGTAAGCTTAATCCAATTCAGTGGAGTTCGCAGATGTATAAACATTTAGATCATCACTTACGGCAGTTTGGAGTTTAAACAATTCTTGAATCCAAATTCTATTTTTAGTTAAGTTTGCTGAAAAGAAACTAACCGGATAGTTTTTTGGTTTAGTAAGTAAAGGAGAAAATTATGTTACAAGTTCAAGATGTTGATCTAACGCCGAATCCGCAAGCGCTTAAGTTTATATTAAACGAGAAACTGCTTACTAGGGAAACGCGCAATTACAAGACTTCCGAAGAAGCCCAGAACGATCCTCTTGCGAGCGGCATTTTTGCTATTGGCGGAGTTGTTTCGGTTTTCTATATGGATAAGTTTATTACTATCGAAAAAGACCCTAAAGTTGCATGGGGAAACATCCAGCGCCCATTTGTCGAGTTCATAAAGAATTTTGACAAAGCACAAATCCCGGCGGAGAATGATGTTCCTCAAATGTCGAGCGAAGAAGAAACTGCTCTTCTAAAAAAGATTAATGAAATTCTCGATACGCGCGTACGACCGGCATTGGCTGGTGACGGCGGCGGCTTAGAAGTAATGGGACTTGATGGACACACATTGAAGATTCGTTACCAGGGCGCTTGTGGAAGCTGCCCAAGCTCAATTCGTGGTACCCTGGTTGCAATAGAGAACCTTCTTCGCCGCGAGGTTAATTCTACAATTGAAGTTGTTTCGGCGTAATTCTTTCTAAAGTGTTTAAAACAAAAAATCCCGCTTCAGCGGGATTTTTCATTTACAGCAATTCTTTAGATTTAGTTAATCGTATTTATTTTGCTGATATCGTCAAGTCTAACAAATTTTTCGTTGAATTTGTAGCTTCCGTTTGCTGATTTAACAGTTTTAACCACTTTAACATTAACGACAGTGGATCTTACTTTTTTTGCTTTGTCGCCAAAGGTCTGGGTTTTAGCCATTATATACCTCGTTTAATTTTTGCTGCCAAATCTATAAAAAAACATCTAAAAATGGAAATCACCTTTAAAATTTGGTTATCGGCTACTTTAGCCCAAATTCTACTGCATTTTTGATAGTATGAAGCGCTGAGGGTGTTTGCCTATCAACCCAAAGCTGCACTAAACCAGAATTTGCCGGTCCGCCATAATTCTTTATCCATGAAGCCGCACGCCCATTTTCATCTTTAGCATAAACCTTGGTTACTTGATCTGCATTCACACCAGCCATTGTAATTTTGAATCCTCTTAAACCAATCTTCTTTCCTTCTTCAGTTAAATAAGAAGGTGTTAATCCTTTCATTGCTTCTGTTAATTCACCGCCGTAATCAATTCCAAAATACTTTGTGGCTTTGCGGTAATCTAGCTCTGTGAGTTTTCCGGATTGATCTTGAATGTAAGCAAGGGGATTCTCGCCTAACAGAACTACTCTGTTATCACCTTTTAGTAATTCCCGCAGCAAATCCGTTTTTGTGGAATCGTTAACAACCGGTTTAGGGAAATAATTCTTAGCGAATACTACTACAGAAGGGAGCCGGTCATTCATTCTATCTTGCATAAAAGTTTTTAGCTTTGCAGCATCGAGCAATTCATATCCTTCGCGTACAAAATAATCGCGGATAAATTCATCCGTCTTGTTGGAGAAGTAATTATAGATTTTAGATTCTTCCCAGTAAACTGCTTTCTTAGATTTTCCATGTCTATCGCTGGTTTGCTGCGAACCGCCAATAGCGTATAAACATCCGTCATCCGAGCCAAAATAAACAACTCCATCATGTACAACCGGAGAGGAGTGAATTCTATCGCCGGTTTTGAAATTCCAAAGTTCTTTGCCGGTCTCTGCACTCAACGCAAAAAAATTGCTGCTGTAATCGCCTCCATAAACTACGCCCGATGCAATCGCCATAGTCGTCCAAACCGGCGTTTTAGTTTTGTATCTCCAATTTTCATACGTGGTCTTAATGTTTAGTGAATTAACAAAATGCCCGTCAGATGTTCCAACAATAACATTGTCCTTGTAAATAGCCGGAGTAGAAATAACCCAGGACATTTTGTGATCATATTTCCAATTCAGTTTTCCGGTTTCCCGGTTAACACAATAAAGAACACCTTCTCTGCTTCCCACGAGTACTACATCCTCATGGATTGTTGGCGATGAAATAAGCGCGCTTCTATCAAAGAGAAATTCTTCGATATTGATTTTTACACCGTCAGTTTCATAAATCCATTTTGGCTCATGACTTTTCAAATCAAGCGCGTAAAGTTTTCCGGCATTATCTCCAAAGTAGATTATGCCTTCAGCAACAGCCGGAGTTGATCTGATCCTTGAGCCGGCAAAATATTTCCAGAGAAGTTTTCCGTTGTTCGAATTAACAGCATATAAATTGCCATCGCCGCTGCCGGTGTAAACAACATTATCAACAACTGTCGCGCTGGAAACGTAATAATCAAACTCCCATTTATAGGCTAACTCTTTTCCTAAATTAAATTTCCAGATCAGCTTTCCATTGGTTGAATTAAGGCAATAAAGTAATCCATCCTTGCTTTGGAAAAACACTTTATCATTTGCAATTGTTGGAGATGATGTAACTGCTCCATTCGTTTTGAATTTCCAGATTTCATTTCCTGTTAGTTCATCAAGACAATAAAGAAATGAATCGCCGCTTCCAAAGTAAATTTTGTTTTGATAAACCGCCGGGGTTGATCTTACAGCGCCTTTTGTTTCAAAAATAAATTTTACTTCCGGTGAAGAAAGAACAGCTTTCTCTTCAAAAACACTTGTATGCCGGGGATTTGAAAGAAATTGTATTTGAGCTAAGAGAGTGGAATTATTTGACAATGTTAGAAATGAAAAGATAAGAAGTGAAAGAATTGTTAGTCCATTCTTCATAAATATCTCGCGTTTGTGATGCTGATTAGACGAATCAAATATCGAAACAGCTTGGTTGTAGAAAAGTTTTTGAGAGAATTCTTGCGGTTAAATCAGATCACAAAATTCACCTTCTACCACGCCCAGAAGATCGGTTGGTGAAAGGTGCAACTGCATTCCGCGCACGCCGGCGCTGCAATAAATTTTCTCGTTAAGCTGTGCAGTTTCATCAATGAATGTGGGGAAAAGTTTCTTCATTCCAATTGGCGAACATCCGCCCCGGATGTATCCAGTTAGTGGTTGCAGTTCTTTTACTTTAATTAACTCAATACTTTTACTGCCTGAAGCCTTTGCGGCTTTTTTAAGGTTAAGTTCGAAGTTACCGGGAATTACAAATACAAGAAGTTCGTTGCGCTCGTTTCTTGCCACAAGTGTTTTGAAAACGGTTTCCGGTTCTGCGCCAATTTTATTTGCAACGGAAACCGCATCAATTTCATTTTCGTCGGATTCATACTCTACTGTTGAGTGAACAATATTTTTCGATTCAAGAATGCGTACCGCGTTCGTCTTCAAAACATTCTCCGCAATACAATCAATTAATCCGTAGTAACCAGCTTCAATTTATTCTTAGATAGAATTAGATCGGCAAGAATTCTTCCGGTTTCTTTTAAATCATAATCGCTTTCCTTTGAAACAGCCGGAGTAACTTCTTTCTTATCCTCAATCTTAATTCCCAAAATTTTCATTCTTTCATCTTCACGTTTTTTTCTAGCTGCTTCGGCTTCATCACGTTCTGCCTTTCTAACTTCTTTATTCAACGAAAATTCTTTTTGTTCACGTGCTTTTTTGTAGTCCTTAATTTCATCAATCACCAACTGGAATTCCGGATCCTTTTGAGCTCTAGCTTCGTGTTTAGCTTCCAGCTCCGGTATAACGCTGCTAATATTCATGTAAGGCACGTAATCGGAAGAAGGAATTTGATCCCAGGCTAACGCGCTTGGTCTAGCTTCCTCGCCAAACTCATCAATTTCGTAACGTGACGGAAATAAAATATCCGGCGAAACTCCTTTTCTTTGTGTGCTGCTTCCGTTAATGCGGTAAAATTTTGCTTGAGTTAATTTAATCTGTCCGGCTTTCTTACCTTCAGTACGAATCATCATTCCAAGGTCAATCATATTTTGAACAGTACCTTTTCCCCAAGTTTTTTCGCCAATAATTACTCCTCTACCATAATCTTGAATTGCAGCGGCAAATATTTCAGAAGCCGAAGCGCTTGAACGATCGACTAAAACAGCAAAAGGTCCGTCGTACAAAATTGTTGGATCAGGATCGCGGTCAACTTCAATTTGCTGGCGTGCATCTTTCACTTGAACTACCGGTCCCTCTTTTATGAATAGCCCGGTTAGCTGAATTGCTTCTTGAAGAGAGCCACCACCGTTACCGCGCAAATCCATAATTATTCCATCAACTTTTTCTTCTTTGAATTTTGAAATGAGCGCTCTTACATCTCTTGTAGTGCTTTTATAATCCGGCTTGCCGGTACGCTGTCCCTCAAAATCGGTATAGAAAGTAGGCAGTTTTACAACACCAACTTTAAAATGCTTGCCATTCTGCTCAAAATTTAGAATTTCACTTTTTGCGGCTTGTTCTTCCAATTTAATTTGGTCGCGGATTAATTTAATTTCTTTCGGAATCGCGTTATCACCTTCTTCTTTCTTTAAAATTTGAAGACGAACTAACGTGCCTTTCTTTCCGCGAATAAGCTGAATAACATCATCAAGCCGCCAGCCGATCACATCAACCATTTCGCCATCTTCACCTTGAGCAACACCAACTATTCTATCTTCTTCATGCAGCAAATTACTTTTCTGCACCGGTCCGCCCGGCACAACAACTGCAACTGTTGTATAATCTCCTTCTTGTCTAAGCTGCGCACCAATTCCTTCAAGCGAAAGTTTCATTGCAATGCTAAAGTTATCGGAATTTACAGGAGAGAAATAATCCGTATGCGGATCGAGAGTTTGGGTTACCGAGTTTATGTAAATCGAAAAAACATCCTCGGCTTCGTACTGAAGAACCACTTTGTGAAAATTCTGGTAACGTTTTAGCAAATCGGAATAAACTTTTTTAGCGTCTTTGTTTGAAAGAACCAAACTGAGCGCATCGTTCTTTAGGCGTAACCGCCAAATCTCATTAAGCTCTTCTTCAGTTTTAGCCCATTCTGCTTTCTCACGGTCCGGTTTAAAAGTTTCGTTAACTGTAAAATCAAACTCTTTTTGAAGAACTTTCTTTACATACGCCACTCTTTCATTCACTCTATTCTTAAAAACGTTAAAAATCTGAAACGGAATTTCCAGACTGCCGTTGCGAATCATATCATCAAACATGAATCTGTACTTTTCAACCTGATCAATATCCGACTTAAGAAAATAGCTCTTCGTAACGTCCATACTTTTCAAGTATTCATTAAAAATTACAGATGAAAGTGAGTCGTTAAGCTGCTGTTTCTTATAGTGATAAACGGAAAGGAGACTTAAAATTATCTGCCCTTCCCGTTTGTAAAACTCATCCGGCACAATAACTTTTGTAGAATCTATTTTATGGTCTTTTTTAAGTACAAGGCTTGGATCTTGTGCATAAGCTGAAACAACAAATAAGACCAGCAAAAACAGAACTGAGATTTTTTTCATTAATACTTCCTTTTCAATAATCTTTATTACTAATACACATAAAATAATCTTTTAGTTTCACAATAGACCATGCAAAAAAGCATTTCCTATTCCACATAAAGATACCGCTTAATCTTTTGCGTAGGCGTTTTCTCGAATGGCTCCGGCTGTTCAAAAATCTTATTAATCCGCGAGAAAGTATTAACTCGCATATTTATTTGCACTAACAGGTCTGCAAAAATCTTGGCGATAATCTCTCTGGCTTTAGGCTCGCCAAGTTTCTGAATTCTAAACTCTTTATCAATTTCTTCATAATTAAGATAAACTTTTGCTACAAGCTGATCTCCTTTTTCCATTACAAGAGATTCCGCCACAAAAGGAAACTCATTTATTATGGATTCGATTTCTTCCGGATAAATATTCTTTCCGTTGGAGCCAATAATAACATTCTTTGATCTGCCTTTGATATAAAGATAACCGTCAGTATCTATCACACCGAGATCGCCGCTTTTGAACCAACTATCTTTTGTAAAAACAGCGCCCGTTTTTTCCGGGTCTTTGTAATAACCCTTCATAACATTAGGACCTTTAATTAAAATCTCACCTTCACCGTTTTTCGGATCGGGATCATCTATTTTAACTTGCATCCAGAGCATCGGCTTGCCTGCGGTACGCAAGCGTACTTTTTCCGGTCCGGTACCGGTTACAAGCGGCGATGTTTCAGTTAAACCATAACCAATTGCATAAGGAAATCCGGCTTCGCTTAAAAACTTTTCTACATCGGCAGATAGAGCGGCACCGCCAATGCAAAACATTCTCAACTCGCCGCCAAAAGTTTGCATCAATTTCTTGCCGGCAATTTTATTCAGCTTTCTTCGAATAGTTGGAATCTTATAAAGTCCGCGTACAATTGCTTTTTTATTAAACTCAGGCAAAATTCTATTGCGGTAAATTTTTTCTATGATGAGAGGAACAGCAAGCATTACAGTTGGTTTTACTTTTTGAAGCGCCGGAAGCAGTGCTGCCGCAGTTGGCGGTTTATCAAGATACGTTACCGAAGCTCCGACTGTTAGCGGTACAACAAGCCCGAGCGTTGATTCAATAGTATGAAATAAAGGAAGTATAGAAAGCATTCTGTCGCTGGAATCTAAATGAACCATATCGAGCGTTGAGATTGCGTCGGAAACAACATTTTTGTGAGTGAGCATAACTCCTTTTGAGTGCCCGGTAGTGCCGCTTGTGTAAAGTATCAGCGCGAGGCTATCTTCTTCAACCTCATCCGGAATTAATCCAACAAACTTCATCGCTGCTTCTTTAATCTTAGCAAACTCTTTCTTACCACCGGCAATTACTTCTTTTAGCAAATCGTTTTTTGTATTTGGAGGAATAACGGAAAAATCATCCATCAAGATTCTTGTTTGCAAAGAATCATATTCCAAATCATCAATCTTGTTGAAGTACTTTGCAGAAATAAAAATTGCTTTGCTTTCCGAATGGCGAATGATATGATGAACTTCTTCGGAGTGAAATTCCGTCATAATTGGAACGGCAATTGCGCCGATGGTAGTAATGGCAAAGTATGCTATTCCCCAGTTCGGCTGATTTTCGCTGAGAATTGCAACTCTATCACCGGCAATTACACCTTCACTTTTTAGAAAGCGGATTACCTCATCAACCTTTGCTTTGAATTCCCGGTAAGTTATTTTCGGCTGATCTACAAAGGAAACCGCCGGACGGTCTGCAAACTGTTCTACAGCATTGTTCAATAAACAAAGCAAAGTATGCTTATCAAGATGTATCATGTTCACTCGCATTTAGTGGGTGTGAAAATAAATAATCTGTGTTTGTATTGCTTGATAGCAGAAGGAAATTCAGAGTCGAAAATTGGAGATTCTAAACCGGATCTACATGAACAAAAACTTTATGTACTTCATCAATTTTCTCCAGCGCAAAACGGACTTCGTTTCCAATATCGTGAGATTCTTGAGTAGTTAAATTTCCATCCACTTCTACATGTATTTCTATGTGAAATTTATCGCCAACGTAGAGCGAGCGTAAATCGTTAATTCCTTTTACGCCATTAGTAGCTAAAGCAATCTTTCTTACTTCATTATCGAACTCTTTACCGGCGGAAGTGCCCATCAAATAATCTATGTTCTCTCTGGCAACCTCCCAACCGGATTTGAAAATGAACATAGCGACTAAAATCCCAGCCACACTGTCTATTACCGTATAATTCAAAGCCGCACCAATTACACCAAGCAGCGCAATTGAAGAAGCAAGAACATCGTTGATGCTGTCAACCGATGCCGCTCGTATTGCCGGACTGTTGAACATCTTTGCGATTCCAACCTGGTATCGGTTCAGCAAAACCTTTGTAATAATTGTAACGATTAAGACAACATACACCGCAGGAATTGTGTTGATTTCTTTTGGTTCAATGAAACGCTTTATGGATTCTTCAACAATGTTTATACCTACAACGAAAGCAAATACGGAAAGTATAAATGCCGCAATTGGCTGTGCCGCATTATGCCCGAACTGATGTTTGGAATCCGGCTTCTCGCGGGACATGTTTACTGCGATTTTGATACCGAATGAAACGAGTACATCTGTAAACGAATTGAGCGCTTCACTTATTACAGCTATTGAATTGGACAGAACACCAACAACTGCTTTGATAGCAAAGAGAAAAATGTTAATTCCAAGAGCAACATCGGTTGCGCGTTTTAGTCGTTTAGGCATTCTATTGTTTTTAAATTGAATCCCGCTTGCGGGATGAAATATCTCGATTAATTAAACAAACAGATTCTTCTCCCGCCGTTGGCGGGATCAGAATGACAAAATATTTATGATTTCTCTTCCCAAACTTGAGCAAGAGTTATAATCAATTTAACAGATGCTTCCATATCTTGAACCGCAACGTATTCCAAATAGCCGTGGAAATTATGCCCGCCGGCAAACAAGTTTGGTGTTGGCAAGCCCATGTAGCTTAAACGCGAGCCATCTGTTCCGCCGCGAATCGCAGACTGAATCGGCTTAATATTCAAGCGGTTCAATGCTTCAATTGCAAATTGTTCTACTTGCGGATGATCATTCAAAATATATTTCATGTTTCGGTACTGCTGAATCACTTCAAAATCATAAGTTGAACCGGGAAACTGACTAACAGTCTTCTCACACAAGTCTTTTAAGAATGCTTCGAACTCCTTCAGCTTGTCAGCGTAAAAATCACGTATGATAAATTTTATTGTTGTAAGAGTTTCGTTTCCATTCATTGATGTTGGATGAACATATCCTTCCCGCAATTCCGTCGTTTCCGGTGAAAGTGTTTCTTTAGGCAGCATTTCCAAAAAGCGCGATGCAATCTTTAATGAGTTAATCATCTTATGCTTAGCATAACCGGGATGAACATTCTTACCGTGAAATTTAATTACAACAGCATCCGCGCTGAATGTTTCTGTTTCAACTTCGCCGCGGGTAGAGCCATCAATTGTGTAAGCATACTTTGCGCCATATTTGGCAACATTAAACTTCTCTGTTCCGCGTCCTACTTCTTCATCCGGTGTAAAGCAAACTCTAATTGTACCATGTTTAATTTCCGGGTGTTGAATTAAGTAATTCATCGCATCCATTATTTCTGCAATACCGGCTTTATCATCTGCGCCAAGCAATGTAGTTCCGTCTGTTGTGATGATATCCATTCCAATCATGTCTTTCAGTTCGGGATTATTCGCGGCATCAATAATTTTAGTTGGGTCTTTCGGAAGAACAATATCTCCGCCTTGATAGTTTTTATGAATGATTGGATTAACATCTTTTCCGGTAACCGCCGGAGAAGTATCAACGTGGGAAATGAAACCAATTACCGGTACATTTTTCTCTGTGTTAGATGGAAGCGTTGCCATCACATAACCATACTCATCAATTTCAGCATCAACTAAACCTATCTGTTTAAGTTCATCAACCAATTGGCGGGAAAGCTCTAACTGTTTCGGGTCGCTTGGAAATGTTTCCGAATCTTCGTTCGACTGTGTATCAACTTTTACATATTTAAGAAAGCGGTCAACGCAAGTGAATTTGTAATTGGAATCGAACATGTTTTCCTCTTTTAGTTTAATTTTGTGTGAGCAAGTTAATAGAGTTGGCTTCAAGCTTCAAGCCAACATGTTTAAGAATATTCAGCCAAATATCGGAACCAAAATGAATACTGTAGAACTCATCCGCAAAAAACGAAACGGAAATCAGCTTACGGAACAAGAAATCCAATATCTAATTACAAACTTTACAAACCGTAAAATCCCCGATTACCAGTTTTCCGCTTTCCTGATGGCGGCTTTTCTAAAAGGAATGACGAAGCAAGAAACAGCCGCATTAACAAAAGCTATGCTTTACAGTGGAAAAGTTATTGACCTTTCCTCCATAAAGGGAATTAAGGTTGATAAACATTCTACCGGTGGAATTGGTGATAAGACATCGCTCATCCTCTCTCCAATTGTAGCTGCAGCCGGAATAAGTGTTCCAATGATTAGCGGGCGCGGACTTGGGCATACCGGCGGAACGCTGGATAAACTTGAAGCGATTCCCGGCTTCCGAACTGATCTTGATCTGAAGCGTTATAAAAGTGTAATTAAAAAATGCGGCGCCGTTTTAATCGGTCAAACTAAAGAAATCGCACCGGCTGATAAACTTATTTATTCACTGCGTGATGTTACGGCGACGGTGGAATCAATTCCGCTCATTACGGCAAGCATTATGAGTAAGAAACTTGCCGAAGGAATTGACGCTCTCGTTCTTGATGTTAAAACCGGTTCCGGCGCGTTCATGCAGAAGTATGAAGATTCTCTCGCACTTGCCGATTCATTGGTGAACACAGCCAAAGCATTCAAGAAAAAAGTAATTGCAATGATTACTGACATGAATCAGCCGCTTGGCAATTATATTGGGAACTGGCTGGAAGTTTATGAATCCGTAAAGGTTCTTCAAGGCGAAAAGGTTAGCGATCTGCTCGAAGTTACACTGAACCTTTCCGGCGCAATGATTTATCTCGGCGGAAAAGCTAAATCAGTTAAAGAAGGTGTAGAGGTTTCTCAAGTTATGATTGATAGCGGCAAAGCGTTCGATAAATTTTTAGAAATGGCAAAACTTCAAGATGGAGATATTTCTTACCTAAAGAATCCGGAGAAATATCCCAAATCGAAAATTCATCTTGAAGTAACCGCTACAAAAACCGGATACATTGAATCCATGAACAATTTCGAAATAGGAATGGCTTCGCTTGAACTTGGCGCCGGAAGAATGACGATGACTGATAAAATTGACCCTAAAGCCGGAATAATTTTCTATCCTAAGATTGGAGATCAAATTAAGAAAGGACAGGCGATTGCGGAGTTGTTCACTGACAAAAAAGAAAAAGTAGAACAAGTGAAACAAAAGCTGCTGAACGCAGTCAAAGTATCACAAAAGAAAACGCAGCCGGTAAAACTGATACATAAGGTTATATAAAGGGTATCTTTAAAGACTCAAAAAAATATCTCGCAATCCGCCTTTGGCGGACGCAGAGTTCGCAAAACAGAAAAACTTGGCGTTCTTTGCGTCTTGGCGAGAAACAAAAAGTAGGTTTTTAGAGGTTCTTTGAAGATAAAGTTTACAAACAATCAAAGGAGCGAATATGTTGTTCATTTTTGCACTACTAATAATAGCGATCTCTTACGCTACATACGTAAATCTAAAAAAAACCGGAAGGTACAGAGAATCAAAATTCGCTTTTATAGGCTATGCTTTGGGCGGATTACTAATACTCTTCAAGCTCTTTACTGTTGTCCCGGCCGGTACAGTTGGAGTTGTAGATTTTCTTGGTAACGTAAGCGATAACACTCTTAAAGCCGGTGTAAACTTTGTAAACCCTCTGGCTAACGTTGTTAAGTTCAGTATAAAAACTCAAGAGATTAAAGAAACAATGAATGTTCCTTCGATGGAAGGGTTAAGCGTTCAGTTGGAAATTAGTTTGCTCTACAGTCTCGATCCGGAAAACGCTTCTAAGATTTATAAAACAGTCGGTGAGGATTACGCCAACATAATTCTGATTCCGCAATTTCGTTCCGTTGTACGCGGTGTTACTTCAAAGTATGACGCAAAAGCATTATATACGGCTTCACGCGAACAACTTTCGCTTGAGATAAAAAACGAACTTGAAAAATTAGTTGGTCCAAGAGGAATTACAATTGAGTTCGCGCCAATGCGTCAGATTATCCTTCCACAAGGTTTAACTGCTGCTATCGAAGAGAAGTTGAAATCCGAGCAAGAAAGCCAGCGTATGCAATTTGTTTTAAGGCGTGAAGAACAAGAAGCTGATCGCAAACGCATTGAAGCAAAAGGTATTGCGGATTTTCAAGCTATAGTTTCCAGAGGGATTAACGACCAGCTTCTTCAATGGAAAGGAATTGAAGCAACCGAAAAACTTGCTGCTTCTACAAACAGTAAAATTGTAGTTATTGGCGCCGGTAAAAGCGGATTGCCGCTTATTCTTAATCAAAACTAACTTGTTTCTTATGTGCGGGTAATTAATATCCGCACATTTTCAGTTTCATGTAATATCTACTTTCAGAAACTTTCCTCGATAATGAGCTGTAGAATCCGTAAATTAAACCCGTGAAAAAATTAATTCACATATTGTTCATTCTGGCTTATTTACTCCCAACAGTTGGGTTAACTGTAGCTTATCATTTTTGTGGCGATACATTAGTTTCTACAAAAGTGATCATGACTTCCGAAGTAAAAGAGCCTGTTGATTGCTGCGGCGAAGAACCGGTTGATGATCCTTGCTGCACAGATCAGGTCGTTTCTCATAAACTTGATGATCTACATTTTGCCGCCGCAAAAATTACGGTAGAACAGACTTATTCAGATTATGTTCTCATTCCGGTAGAAACATCCTACCAGACTGATGTAGTTGAAAACATTTCTATACAAAATACTATTTACCTCTCACCGCCCGATAACCCCGCTTACATAATTAACCGCACTCTCCTTATTTAGATCACACTCGTAAGTTTTTTCTCAACACAAGTTTGTTGATCTAACAATATTTTAAATTTTTACTCAAGGAGAGTTTTATGAAAAAGTTAATCTCATTATTCGCCGTTTTATTATTCGCATCATCATTCAGCTATGCACAAGAAAGTAAAGTTGTTGAAGCCGAGTTCAAGATTTCCGGCAATTGCGGAATGTGTAAAGCTAGATTAGAAAAAGTGATGAAGATAAAAGAAGTTAAGTTTGCCAAGTGGGACAAAACCACAAAACTGATGAAGGTCGCTTACCTTTCTCCGGATATTACAGTTGATTCGCTTAAACACCGCGCTGCCGAAGTTGGACACGATACAGACAAGTTCAAAGCAGATGACGCTGTTTATGCAAAATTGCCAAAGTGCTGCTTGTACCGCGATAACCCAACAACGCACTAATTATATCAACTAAAAATTTGGAGAAAGCAATGAAAAGTAAATTAATATTGCTTCTTCTTCTTGTGTCATCAGCTTTTCTCTACTCGCAGCAGATGCTGAAAGGAAGAGTTGTTGAAAAAGACGAAGAAGGAAAGCTTGTTCCGCTTGTGGGCGTTAATGTTTTTTGGGAAGACTCAAAAGTTGGAACTACAACCGATATTGATGGAAAATTTTCCATCCCGTTCAAAAAAGAATATCATGCTCTAATTGCAAGCATGATTGGCTACCGTGCTGATACGTCGCATGTTTCAAATACAGAACCGCTCGAAATTGTTTTATTAAGTGAAGCAACAAAGCTTAGTGATGTTGAAGTTGTTGGCAAGCAAAACACAACTTTTTCCGATTATCTCTCTATTGAAAACAAAGGGATAATGACCGATAAAGAATTATACAAAGCCGCTTGCTGCAACCTTTCGGAAAGCTTCGAAACAAATCCTTCTATTGATGTTTCTTTCACCGATGCAATTACCGGAGCAAAACAAATTGAAATGTTAGGACTTTCCGGAGTATATACTCAAACAACAATGGAAAATCTGCCGTACATCCGCGGACTTATGTCCAACGTTGGATTAACATTTATCCCCGGCACATGGGTGCAATCAATCAACGTATCAAAAGGAATTGGTTCGGTCGCAAACGGATTTGAATCAATGACAGGGCAAATAGATGTTGATTTAAAAAAGCCATTTACTGTTGAAACGGAAAAGTTTTTCGTTAACATGTATGCAGACTACGACCAGCGGTTTGAAGGTAATTTGAATTACAGAACTTCCTTAAGTGATAAAGTTTCTGTAATCAATTTATTTCACGCCAGTTCACGTAAGCATGGTTTTGACGCTAACAATGATAGATTTATTGATATGCCTAAATTTACAACCTACAACGTTATGCAGCGTTGGCATTTTCAAACAGATGCAGGCTGGGAAGGTCAATTCGGCTTTCAATATTTAAGTGATGCTAAAGATGGCGGAACAGATTCACATGCAGCAACTGCCGATCACGCAAACTCTACATATTTATATTCTACCAAAAACAATCAGCTAAATCTTTACGGAAAACTTGGTTACGTTTTTCAAGACGCTGTGTACAAGTCATTCGGAATTCAGTGGTCGCTTAACAGTTACCGCAACTCATCTTTGTTTGGTTTAAGAAATTACGACGGCAACGAAAAAACCGGCTACTTTAATTTCATTTACCAATCAAACTTCGGCTCGCCAAATCACAAGTTTAGAACCGGTTTTAGTTTCTTGTTCGATCAATACGATGAAA
The DNA here is from genome assembly GCA_001803165.1 of Stygiobacter sp. RIFOXYC2_FULL_38_25. Lineage (GTDB taxonomy): Bacteria > Bacteroidota > Ignavibacteria > Ignavibacteriales > Melioribacteraceae > Stygiobacter. The sequence continues at coordinate 65,188 of MHAZ01000021.1, forward strand.
CGTTTATAGCAAACCGTTTTCAGCGCGTAGAAAGAATTCCGGGTACTTTTTTCGAATACACTTACACTATGGACGAGAATCTTTCTTTCATTCTTGGCGCTCGGGCTGACCAGCATAATTATTACGGATTTATGTTTACTCCTCGTTTCCATATGAGATGGGCTCCTCAAGAAGATTGGGTTTTCCGTGCAGTTGCCGGAAGAGGCTACCGCACTTCAAATATTTTTACGGAGAATTCTTCGGTATTTGCAAGTGCACGTAAGCTTAACATCTTAGCAAGCGAATCATTCGGTTACGGATTATCTCAAGAAAAAGCTTGGAACTTTGGTGTGAACCTCACACATTATTTTACTTACGATTACCGAGATGGAACAATTTCCGTTGATTTCTACCGTACACAGTTTGAGCAGGCTACAATTGCTGATCTTGATTTCAATCCGCAAGAAGTAAATTTCTATTCTGTTGCCAATGGTAGTTACTCGAACAGCGTTCAAGTAGAATTGAATTATCCGGTAATTGAAAGACTTGATACTCGTATTGCTTACCGTTACATGGATGTAAAGCAAGAGATTGGAGGGAAGATGCAGGACCGTTTGTTCACTTCTAAGAATCGTGTTTTGGTAAATCTTGCTTACTCAACTTTGCGCGAAGCTAAAGACGATCCGCAAATGACTTACGACTTAACAGTACAGTGGTTCGGTCCAAAACGTTTACCTTCTACTAACGCGAATCCGATTAATTTTCAAGCGAGGGAAAATTCCCCAAGTTTTGCTCTAGTAAATATGCAGATTACAAGATCTTTCTTTGCCGGTTTCGATCTCTACCTTGGAATAGAAAACTTACTTGGTTTCAAGCAAGATAATCCAATTCTCGATCCGCTTCATCCAAACGGAAATTATTTTGATGCTTCGATGATTTGGGGACCGGTAAACGGTAGATCAATGTACGCCGGTGTAAGATATAAAATGTGAGCTGGATGCTGGATACTAGATGTTGAATGCTGGATCAAAAACAGAAAGTATATTTTGAAGAGACTCGCCACCCTACTCGGCGAGTCTTTACTCTTCTTCAAAGTAATCGTTATCAATCTTTTTTATTTCGTAAACATGATGATTTGCAACGCCCAAATTCAAATCAATCATAAATTGAGATAATTGTTCTCCATCAATCAAAACAATTTTGGTTTCATTTTTGGGTTGATAATCCTTTGCCTCAGAGGAGAATCGGGATGTTGTAATAAAAACACCTTTCTTAGCACCTTGACCAGCTAATGCACCGACAAATTTTTGAAGTTCTGGTCGCCCCACTACATTTTCCCAGCGTTTTGCTTGAATATAAATCACATCCAAACCTAATCTATCTTCTTTTATAATTCCGTCTATCCCCTCATCACCGCTACGCCCGATTGATTTACCAGCTTCTTTTATAGTACCGCCATAGCCCATTTTTACAAGCAGATCAACTACGAGATTTTCAAAAAATTGAGGCGAACATGTTCTTACTTTAGAAAGTAATTCTTGTGCAAGATTTTTTCTAATGCTCAGATAACTGCTTTCAATAATTTCTTCCGGTGTTGCTGTACTTTGTGTGATATCAATTTCACTTTCAGTGGAAGATGAATTTTCCCTTTGTCTGCCGGTGTTTTCTATATATCCGGGAATAGTCTTAAGGAGTTTAAGATTTACTTCTTGGAGATTTCTGTTAAGTAATTCTTTGCCTGAGCTGGTAAGTCTAAAAATCCCTCTTCCGGTATTGTCAATTAGCGAAGCCATTTTCAAATGAGCTTTCGCCCAGAAGACTCTATTATAAAATGTTTTTTGCGTTCCGCTCGGTAAATATTGGTTCGCTTCTTTTTCGGTTAGTTGAAAGTGATGTTGTAGTTTTTCAAGCACTTCTGTGGTTGAGTGTTCAGCACCATCTGAAATTTCTTTCATAAAGGGAAGCATGATACTTTGAAAGTCCGGTATTGCCATTATAATTTCTCCATTGTTATTTGCGCGACAAATAACTCCAAAACAAAAATACGTTTACAATGTTTCATTCAAAACTATATTTTTACCGTATGGGTTTTTATCCAGTATCCATTATCAAGTATCTAATATCCAACTTCCAGAAAGAATCGAGGTATTAATGGCTTCACCAACAAAAATAAAGCTACACAAACAAGAGTATTTAGAAATCGTTTGGGATGATGGAAAGACGCACAATTTTGATCTAAAATTTCTGCGAGATGAATCTCCAGACGCTGGAAACAAAGGAGAAACCATTCTTTGGAAACATTACGCTCCGCCGCCAAAGAAACCACTTACTCCGCAAGCCTACGAAGTTGAGAAAATTGAAATGGTCGGCAATTATGCAATTCAAATTAAGTGGAAAGACGGCTACGATTTTGGAATTTATTCTTGGGATGTTCTGCAGAGACTTGGCGATTACTTAGAAGTAAAAAACAATTTACATCAAGATTTTGAGCACGAATGAAACAGAGCAAGAATAAGAGCATGAGCAAAAGCAAGAGTTTTTCTCGATCATGCTCTTGCTCTTATTCTTAATCTAATCTTACAAAAGTTTCTTAATATGCTCTTCGTAAACTTCTTTTCCTCTCAGGCCAACATAGCTGGCAACTATTTTACCTTGCTTATCAATCACAAAAGCAGTTGGAATAGACTGGATTCCGCCGTAACTGATAGTTATTGCTTCGTTGCCATAAACAACTGGATAGTTGATTCCATAATCCTTCATAAATGGAACAACTTCTTCTTTAGTTTGAGGTGAATCAACAGAAATCCCTATAACCTCAAATCCTTTCTTGCCATATTTTTTCTTTAGTTCTACTAAATCGGGAATTCCTTTACGGCAAGGCGGGCACCAAGTTGCCCAGAAATCGAGAATAACAACTTTTCCTTTTAAGCTGGAAAGTTTGAGTTTCTTTCCGTCGGTTGTAGGTAATTCAAAATCCGGGGCTTCAACAGATTTCTGTTCGCCAGCCGGAACGTAGTTTGGCGGATATGGTCCGTTCGGCTCTTCGCCACCAAAGAGGTAATCTGCATTATTGAAACCGAAAAGAAGAATAACTACTGCAAAAAATATCCCCGTATAAATTCTGCTTCTATGTTTTTTACTCAAAACCGGAATCTCTTTCTTGTTTTTAATTTGACTCATTTGTTCCTCTGTTTGATCTGTTTAAAAATAACAATTTCTTATTGGGTAGAAAATTCAATTTGATTTACACATCAACTTCCGGTTTAGTTCCGCTTCAAACTCAGAAATCTGCTCATTCGTAAAACCTTTCTCTTTTGCTGCGGCTTCCAGCGTTCCCCAGACCGGCTCTCCGCAACGCAAGCACCTAATTCCTTTGTCGCTAAGATATGCAACTGCTTCCGGTAAAACTTTTACTAATTCTTCTATTTCAATTTGCCGCGTTATCATCTGCTTTCTTCTTCGATGGAAATGAAATTATAAATCCGGCAACTCCGCCATAAATTGTAGAAATCCACGGATTGCTTGTTATTGGGCATGTGCCGGATGTACAGCCGATAAAATAATAGTAAGCGTAACCAAGCGAAGCTCCTGCGGCAACCGGCAATATACGCTTCAGCAAAAATGCTTTATCAATTTTCAAGAAACTCCTTTTTCAGATTCGATTTAATACAACAATTAGATGTGAAAAAATATTATTCGATTCGCGGAATGGTTAGCTTATTTTCTCCCTTCTCCCCATTTCAAAACTTCAACTTTAACATCAACAATTCCCGCAGTTACCATATCAAGCGCAATAGCCACACCGTAGGATAAATCAATTATACGGTCAGGACGAAACGGCATTCTGTCATTAATTGGAATTGTTACCGATTTTTTATTGTAGAGATTTGTTACACGAACAATCGTTCCCATTCTATATGACGGATGCGCGGCAGAAAGACCGTTCATATCGTAAATCTCACCGCTGTAAGTTGGTAGCCCATTATATTTATCGGCATAAAAAGAAGCCACACCGGTTTGAGTTTCGAGGACTTCGGCATCGTCAATTCCGGGCTCAATATCGGAAACAACTTCTTTTTCGGCTTGTTCAACTTTATTTTTTTGATATCTAACGGTAGCGCTGCAAGCTGCAAGGAGAATGACTAAAAATAAAAGTGAAATGAGTCTAAGCATGTTCTTTCGGAAAATGTTGCGTTAAAATACAAAAGGGAGCGAAACTTCGCTCCCTTTCGACCTCACCAATGTAGGATAATTCCAGCCAGGAGTCCTACATATTTTATTTGAAAAATATAGTCTCCGGAATTCTAATGTGGTGAGATATATCACCGCATAATTATTCATAATTAGTTTCAGTATTGAAAGTAATCTTTTTGTCAGCCGCTCATTTTTTTTTATTTTTGTAAGGCACTTTTGAAAGACCCTCGCCTTAAACAATCACAAAGAATTGGAGCCAAAGTAGAATTGGATAAGAACACCCGCACACCCAAACTAACCGCTAAACTCGTATTGAAAGATGGAAATATATTTGAAGGAAAACTTTTCGGCGCTCAGCGTTCCGTTGCCGGAGAAGTTGTATTCAATACCGGAATGGTCGGCTATCCCGAAACTTTGACAGATCCATCATATAAAGGACAAATTCTCGTAATGACTTATCCATTGGTAGGTAATTACGGAATTCCCGAAATGGATGATATTTCAAAACTTCAAAGGTTTTTTGAATCTGACCGCGTTCAAATTCAAGCGCTGATAGTTTCGGAAGAATCGGAAAATTACAGTCACTGGAATGCTTTCCAAAGCTTGGATGAATGGCTTAAAGAATTTGGCGTTCCCGGAATTTATGGAATTGATACCCGTCGCTTAACAAAAATACTACGGGAACACGGAACGATGCTGGGCAAAGTTGAAATTGAAAAACAAAAAGTTGAATACTATAATCCGGATATTGATAATCTGATTTCTAAAGTTACTGTTCAGCAAGTTGAACAGCATGGAAGCGGCAAGAAGCGAATTCTTTTGGTTGATTGCGGCTGTAAAAAGAGCATTCTCCAGAATTTGATTGACAGAAATGTTTCCGTTCTCCGCGTTCCTTACGATTATAATGTTGATAAAGAAGATTATGATGGAGTTTTACTTTCCAATGGTCCGGGAAATCCGGTTGTTTACAAACAGCTCGTTGCAAGTGCAAGAAAATTAATTCAGAAACAAGTACCTACACTTGGCATTTGCATGGGGCATCAAATTCTTTCGTTGGCTGCCGGTGCAAAGACTTATAAATTGAAATACGGACACAGAAGCCAGAACCAGCCGGTAAAGGAAGTTGATGGAAACAAGTGTTACGTTACATCTCAGAACCATAGTTTTGCAGTTGATACAAAATCCCTACCGCGAGGCTACGAACCCTGGTTCGAAAATTTGAACGATTACTCTAATGAAGGAATGCGGCACGAGAAGCTTCCTTTCCGCAGCGTACAATTTCACCCCGAAGCTGCACCGGGACCGGTTGATACCGGATTTATTTTTGATGAATTCTTGAAGGATGTAAAGTGAAATTTAAAAAAGTATTAATAATTGGAAGCTCCGCTCTCAAAATTGGCGAAGCCGGCGAATTTGATTACTCCGGTTCACAAGCAATCAAGGCATTAAAAGAAGAAGGCATTTATACTGTTCTCATCAATCCGAACATTGCTACAATTCAAACTTCGGATTACTTAGCAGACAAAGTTTACCTACTTCCAATCAACACCAACTATGTAGAGAAAGTAATCGCAAAAGAAAAGCCGGATGGAATAATTTTGGGATTCGGCGGACAGACCGCCCTTAATTGCGGGCTCGCACTTCACCGCGAAGGAATACTAAAAAAGTATAATGTAAAAGTTTTGGGAACGCAGATAGACGCAATTGAAAACACCGAAGACCGGCAATTATTCTGTAATAAACTTTCTGAGATTGATGTAAAATTTCCTCAAAGCAAAGCTGTTACTTCTTTGGAAGAAGCAATTGAGTTTGCAGAAGAAATTGAATACCCGGTAATTATCAGAATTGCGTATGCGCTTGGCGGACTTGGTTCCGGTGTTTGTCGTAACAAAGCAGAGTTGAAAAAACTTGCAACGAAAGCACTAAACTACTCCGCTCAAATTTTAGTTGAAGAATATCTTGAAGGCTGGAAAGAAATTGAATACGAAGTTGTACGTGATAGATTTGATAATTGCATCACAGTTTGCAACATGGAAAATATTGATCCGATGGGAATTCACACCGGAGAAAGTATTGTAGTTGCGCCAAGCCAGACTTTAACCAACAACGAATTCCACATGCTGCGGGAGATTGCAATAAAAACAATCCGCCATTTAGGAATAGTTGGCGAGTGTAACATTCAATACGCACTCGATCCTCATTCGCAAGATTACAGAGTTATTGAAGTGAACGCGCGCTTAAGCAGAAGTTCCGCGCTTGCTTCCAAGGCAACCGGCTACCCGCTTGCTTTTGTTGCCGCAAAGCTCGCACTCGGATACGGCTTGCATGAACTGCCAAACTCAATCACCAAAACAACAAAAGCATTTTTCGAACCGGCGCTCGATTACATTGTTATAAAAGTTCCCCGCTGGGATTTGAAAAAATTCCGTCTGGTAAAACGCAAGCTTGGTTCTTCTATGAAATCCGTTGGCGAAGTAATGGCTATCGGTAGAAAGTTTGAAGAAGCAATACAGAAAGCTATGCGAATGCTTGATATTGGTGTTGAAGGTTTAACTGCCAGCAGAACCAAAGTTGAATTTGACGAGCTAAAGGAAGCACTCGAAAATCCCACAGAAGAAAGAATGTTCGCCGTTGTTCAAGCACTCAAACAAGGATATTCCGTTGATTGGGTTCACACACTTACTCATATTAACAAATGGTTCTTATACAAAATTCAAAATATTGTTGATATAGAAAAGAAAGTCGGCGAGACAAAAGGAAATATTTCTAAAGAACTTTTGCAGCACGCAAAGCAGCATGGATTTTCCGATAGACAAATTGCGAACGTAGTTGGTAAAGATGCGCACGATGTTTACAAGCTGCGTGAGAAACACAAAATTTATCCATTCATACAGCACATAGATACACTCGCTGCCGAATATCCGGCAAAGACAAATTATCTTTATCTCAGCTACAATTCTTCTTCGCACGATTTTGAATTCAAACTGAAAAATTCAATAATCATTCTTGGCAGCGGACCATACAGAATTGGGAGTTCTGTTGAGTTTGATTGGTGCTGCGTAAACACCGGCAAAACTCTGCGTGAGAATGGTTACAAAACCGTAATGATTAACTGCAATCCGGAAACCGTAAGCACGGATTACGATGAGAGCGATGCCTTATTTTTTGAAGAGCTTACTACTGAAACGATCTGGGAAATTTACGACGCGATAAAAGCGAAGGGTGTTATTGTTTCGATGGGTGGACAAACACCTAACAATCTTTCACTCAAGCTTCATAAAGTCGGAATAAAAATTCTCGGCACATCACCGCAATCAATTGACCGCGCTGAAGACAGAAGTAAATTTTCTAAAATGTTAGATGAGCTGGAAATCGGTCAACCGGAATGGAGTAATCTAAATACAATAAAAGATGCTCTTGGCTTTGCAAACAAAGTTGGGTATCCCGTTTTAGTTCGCCCTTCATACGTCCTCAGCGGAGCGGCAATGGCAATTGCCACAGATGATTTTGAATTAACGCGCTTCCTTCAAAAAGCTGTTGATGTTTCTCCGGAACATCCGGTTGTAATTTCTAAATTTTTAGTTAACGCAAAAGAACTCGAGTTTGATGCTGTTGCTCAAAATGGCAAGATAGTTTGCTCTGCTATTTCCGAACACGTTGAAAATGCGGGCGTTCATTCCGGCGACGCTACGTTGGTACTTCCCGCTCAACGTACTTACTTAGAAACGATGCGGCAGATTAAAGAATTCTCTGCTGCAATAGCAAAATCGCTCAACATAAACGGACCGTTTAATATTCAGTTTCTTGCTAAAGACAACAAGGTAAAAGTGATTGAGTGCAACTTGCGCGCCTCGAGAAGTTTTCCGTTTGTTTCAAAAACTTTAAAGAAGAACTTTATTGAGATTGCTGCTAAAGTTATTGTTGGACAAAAAGTTGAAAGGGTTGAAGACTTAACTTTTAGTTACGATTACGTAGGCGTTAAAGCTCCGGAGTTTTCATTCACACGTCTTGAAGGAGCAGACCCAACAACAGGTGTGGAAATGGCATCAACCGGCGAAGTTGCATGTCTTGGTGAAGATTTCGATGAAGCATTTTTGAAAGCGCTCACTTCCGTTGGCTACCGCTTCCCAATTAAATCAGTTTTAATTTCGTCCGGTACCATTGAATCAAAATCCGAGTTACTTGAACCGATGCGGCAAATGATGAAACTCGGCGTTAAATTTTATGCTACTTCCGGCACTGCTAAGTTTATGCATAGTAACGGAATTCCGGTTGAAACAATTGAGTGGCCAAATAACAATAAGAACTCAAATGCCGTCGAACTGATAAAATCTAAATCCGTTGATTTAGTAATTAACATCCCTAAGAACTTTCAGGAAGAAGAGTTAACAAACGATTATTTGATTAGAAGAACAGCGGTTGATTACAAAATCCCGCTCATCACAAACCGTCAACTTGCAATGCGTCTTGCAGAAGCAATGACAAACAAAGATGCACTAAACTTAGATGTTAAGAGCTGGGACGAATATTAGAAAAGTGGCGGCATGGGATTTTACTTAAAAAAGTTTCTTTGTATTTTAACAAGCAAAAATAAGGGGAGGGTCAATGACGGCTTCGAAATTGCCGACTATATTGATAGTTGAAGATGATATAGAAAATCAGAAGTTTTTGAAAATCTTCTTAAAAAAATGTTTTGAAGTAGAAGTCTGCGACAACGCCGAAGATTGTTATGCTATTTTAAATACGCAGCCTATAGATATAATTCTAATGGATATATCTTTGAAAGGAACTAAGGATGGTTTACAGCTAACCAAAGAATTAAAATCTCATCCCGAATTCGGTTCACTTCCAATAATCGGACTATCTGCACACGCATTTCAAAAAGACAAAGACAATGCATATAACGCCGGCATAGACTTCTTTATGACAAAACCCGTTGATGCAAAAGTACTGCTAGATACTCTGCTAAGCTCTCTGGCAGAGTGTAACAAGAAAACCAAGTAACACAATATAGATGTAACATTTGTGTCGCTTTTTCCGTCTAATGTTTAGAATAATTCTTGGAGTACTTATGTCTAAAAAAACCCTTCTTTTAATTTTATTTTCTTTTATGATGATTGGCTCGCCGTTAGTTGCCCAGGTGGTTGATTCTACCGAGACCGAAGACGATGAAGACTTTTTTGAAAGAAAGCATGACCGCTGGTGGAAAAACTGGGAAGATGCGAATTGGTTTAATTGGGAGTTTAACGGAACACCATTTATCGAAGCGAATTACGGAATAGGCAGTGTTAAGAACAAAAATATGTTTTACGATTTTAAGAGAGTCGGTTTAGCTGAAGTAAAACTTGGCTACTCCAGTCGAGAAGATTTCTTTGAAGAAAAAATTATCGAGTTTAGCGATAAATACTTTTTTATCTCGCGTCTTGGTTCCGATATTTTAGAAACAGACCCCAAACTGAATGAGCTGCGTTCCGAAATGTGGCGATTTGGATTTGCAAAACGTTCCGGATATGGTTATAAACTTGGTGGTATTTATGTAATGCCATATCATGCTTCCGGTTTGGTTTGGTCAAGACTTCACATGAAAGATTTTCCACCTTCGGTTTGGCCGGCAGTTTATCCACCGCTTCCAGGACAAATAGCAGCAGAAGCAGACAGACAGTTTCTTGATCGTTTAAACGATACTTTCCGTTTTGGAACAACTGTGGAAAGTGGAATCAATTTCGATATAGCCTCTTCAGTTGGAATTAATGTTGGTTACGAAGCAACCGTAGTATTCCCCCGCCACTTATTTTGGAAACACTTAGGCAGTATGGTTATTGAAGGAGCCGGAATGGGAATGCTTGATCATTTCATCAATGAGATCAGTGATTCATCTCCTCTTTCAGTTCCTCTTGTAAATTTTATATTAAAAGGCGCTTATAGTTATGCATTCCATTCGTTGAAAAAAGACAAAATGAACTGGCCCTTTAGCACTGAAACACCGCTCACTTATGAAACAATAAAATTTGGCATGACTTTCACCTTCTAGTCAAAAAAAATCCCGCCTTGCGCGGGATTTTTTATAAAGAAAATATGTGAGCATGCCAGGGCTTCAGCTCCACATACAAACCCAAACTATGAATCTCCTCAGCTGATCTATTGTATTTCATTTCGTTAAGCAGATCGGTGAGTTGTAATTCCTCCGGATAACCGGCTACATCAAGTTTTACTCTGCAAGTAGAAAGAAACTCAGAGTAATTAATAATTACAACTCTGTGCTCGTCACGCAAGCGCCACTCCCAAGCAAGAATATTTTGATATGTGAAATTGGTTTCCCATGATGGAATAGGAGTTAGGAGTTTCCAAATGCCCTCTTTGAAAACAGAGTGTGAGCAAATCTTAAGAAGTTTGACATAGAATTTTTTTAATTCCGGATGAGAATTTTCTTCCGGCTCCATAATTAGTTGAACTGGCAGCTTAATCCGTTTTCCTTCAAACTGTCCATCGTTATAAAATTTCATACCTTGAATTGTGGAAATTGCAATCGCAGCCGCTTTCGATTTCTCTTTGCTCAACACACTAATAATTCTTTCTTCATCGTGATTTTCCAAAAAGCGGATGGATTTTCTCTGATAGGAATCTTCCGCACGAAGATGTTCGGTTATTTCTCTTGTATAAGAATGTTTCAGCCGGTCTGTTAGGCGTTTATCATAAGTATAATCGAAGCCAAGCTGCTGAAGCTTCCATTCCAAATCCCAGTAAGCTTCCGCAAGAAATATAAAATCACTTCTTTTATTTTTCACATCGGAAATTGCTTCGCTCCAAAATTCCGTAGTTGAGTTTTTCAAACAATCTTCCGGCAAAACTCCCGCCCAAGTGTTTTTGAAAACATTGTTAAGTGCGAGCATTGCCATATCGCACCGCACGCCATCACACAATTCTGTGAGTCTCAGCAAAGCTTGTGTTAAATATTCTTTCGCTTGTTTATTACAAAAGTTTACCTGCACAGTATCTTGCCATGCCGGAAAAAAGGGATCTCGCCCGTGAGCAAAATATTCTACCTTATCAATCCATGGCTGGAAAAAAGTGTGCGGCTCGTTGCGGAATGTCTGCCCGCTAACTTGTAAAAACAATTCCGGATTCGTTTGAATCAATGATGAACCCGCGCTAAAATGGTTGGGCACAAAATCCAAAATCAGCTTCAATCCAATTTTATTAAGCTCGGTTTTTAGCCAAAGTAAATCTTCTTCGCTTCCAAGTATTTCATTTATTTGATAAACATCAATTGAATAAGGAGAAGCAGAAACATCTTCCCGCTTCCAATTCCTTAATGCTTTCGAATAACTTTTCTTTAAGTAATCATCAAAGCAATATTTATCAACAATAGATTCGCACGTTTGCCAAATTCCCATTAGCCAGACATACTCAATTCCAAGCTCGGCTAACTCCAGCCAGTAGCTTAACGGAACATCTATGAGTTTAGCTTTGCGGGTCGGTGCATCAAATCTTTTTATCCAAACGCGGGTATTAATTTCGTAGATGGCTGGATTGTTTTGCATTAGTTACCAATCAAATTCGTTTTTAGATTTAAGTCCAAGCAGTGCTTTTCTATCGTCTTGTAATTCGCGGTTGCGTTGCAGAAGTTCTATATGTAGTCGCTCATCTTTCGAGTCCGACATAATCTGATTGTTTCGTTTAATCTCTTCTTCAATCTGAAATATTTGAAAACTTCTCACCGTTTCAACTGCGTGTTCAAAAGTATCTTTTTCAATCTTTCCTGTAAAAGAAAGATCATCCCACTTTTTACTAATTGATTCATCCGTCAAAGTCAGCTTCATAACAAAGTTCTTTAACTCAACAGAATCAATTTTTTCGACTAAATCCGCCGGAGAATATTTCCCATCATTCCAGCCATCATGAACAAGTTCGGCTAGCTTCATATAGTTCATATTCGCGAAACTTTCAATAGCAACATTATCGAAAATATAGCCAAGGATTTTTTCCTCTCCGCTAAAGAGTAGCCGGACAAGCTCTTTCTCATTGGGATTTTCATTCACCGGTTTCGCTGCTAGATTCAATTGCGAAGCTGTAGCCGCCGATTCAATCCTTACTGCTTGTTTGGTGGCTTGTGTTTCAACACGGGTTTTATTTTGGGAAAGAGCTGTATTCAATTCCGATTCAATCAACTTTTCGCGCAAACCAAATTTCTTTGAGATAGTTTTCATTAACAAATTTCTTTTCAGCTCGTCATTTACAAGCGCAAGAGTTCTCACAAGCTCGCGGATAGCTTTTGTCATCTCGGCGGGATCTTCAAATAAACCGAGCTCTTCAAACTGCGCCGTTTGATACTCGAGAAAATTAACCGCCCGGTTTACTTCTTCATCAAAGCGTTCTTTACCAAACTTATTTATAAACGAATCCGGGTCTTCACCTTTTGGCAGCGCAATAACTTTTACTTCAAAATCTTGTTTCAGTAAAAGCTCGATGCTTCTAAGAGAGGCTTTTTGCCCGGCAGAATCTGCATCGAACAAAACAAAAATGTTTTTTGTGAAGCGTGAAAGAAGTTGAATTTGCTCGTCGGTTAAAGAAGTACCGGAAGAGGCAACAACATTTTTAACTCCGGCTTGAAAAAGTGAAATCAAATCCATGTAGCCTTCAACAAGAATAGCGCGGTCTAACTTTCTTATTTCATCTTTAGAATGAAATAAGCCGTAGAGCGATTTTCTCTTAGAATAAATTTGCGATTCCGGCGAGTTTAAGTACTTAGCAATGTTATCATTTTTTTCAAGTATTCGTCCGCCAAAAGCAATTACTCTTCCGTTTGGAGAAAAGATTGGAAAGATTATACGCGCACGGAACTTATCGTAATATTCACCACGCTCATTTGTATCAATCAAACCAAGATGTTTTGCGTTTGCCAAATCAACTTTGTTTTGCTTTGCGTGATCGAGAAAATGGTTCCAGCCAAACGGCGCAAAGCCAATTCCAAAACTCCGCTGAGTTTGATGTTTAATTCCGCGGTGTTTTAAGTATTCTCTCGCTTCTTCCGCTTCATTACTTTTAGCAAGATGTTCCGAAAAAAAGCGCGCAGCAAGAACATTTATATCATAAAACACTTCAAGTTCGTTCTGCTGGTCGTTAGGCGATTCTTCACGCTCAATTTTAATTCCCAGATGATCAGCTACTTCTTCAACTGCTTCAACAAACGAAATGTTTTTGAACTCCATCAAGAACTTAAAAACATTTCCACCATTCCCGCAGCCAAAACAGTGGTAAATCTGCTTATCCTCACTTACTGTAAACGAAGGAGTTTTCTCCTGGTGAAAAGGACAAGACCCAATAAAATTCTTACCACGCTTTCGTAACTGAACGTAGCCGCCGACAACATCAACAATATCTGCCGCGTTACGAATCTCATCTATTTTGTTTTCGGAAATGCGCATTAGCTGGTTTTTCTGCCTTCAAAGAAATGTCTTCTCGAAATTAGAGATTTATATTGTTATAGCAAACATTCTTCAAATTGCCCGTTCAGATTAATCTTTGTAACTTTGCTTTCAATGAGTATGATAAGTCAACAACACAGAAATAAAAGCGTTCTCCTCTTTCTTCCGGCTCAAAATTTCAACGAGCACGAATTCCTAATCGTTTCAAATTCCTTAGATTCTGCCAACTACAAAACATTCATCGTAAGCGATTCTTCTTTTCTATGCGTTGGTTCAAACGGATTAAAGGTTAAAAATGATATTCAGCTTTATAACGCACACGAAAGCAACTTTGCGGGATTTATAATAATTGGTGGAAGCGGAACGCGGAATTATTGGGATAATTCTTCCTTGCAAAACATTGCAAAAAAGTTTGCGCTGAACAAAAAGCCGGTTGGTGCTCTTTGCTGCGCTCCGATTATTCTGGCAAAAGCCGGCTTATTAACCGAACCGGCAACTTGTTTTGCTGATGATAGAAAGGCTCTTGAACGTGAAGGAGTTGAGTTTGTTAATTCTCCGGTTGTTGCAAACCAAAAAATTGTAACCGGGCAAGACCCGGCTTCTTCTACCGAATTTGTTAACAGATTTATACACGAGCTTTCGAAGCTATAATTCTCACAGAACTTATCTTCATCACTTTTTGTTTAAGTAATAAAGAAATTAAAGTATGTCCTTCGAAAAAATAAAATCTTACTGTAACAGTCTAACAAAATACGGTCGGTTAGTTACCCGCGAAGTATCAATTGGTGATATTCCTCTTGGAGGGAAAAACCCGATTCGCATTCAATCAATGACTACAACAGATACGATGAATACAATCGCTACAGTTGAGCAATCAATTAGAATGATTAACGCCGGATGTGAATATGTGAGAATAACAGCGCCAAGTTTGAAAGAAGCGGAAAACCTTCGCAATATAAAAGATGAATTGAGACGTCGCGGCTATAACGCTCCATTAATTGCCGATATTCATTTCACTCCAAATGCAGCCGAGCTTGCCGCGCGGATTGTTGAGAAGGTGCGCGTTAATCCCGGCAACTATGTTGATAAGAAAAAATTCCAAACGATTGAATACACAGACGCCGAATACCATGAAGAGTTAGAACGCATACGTGAAAGATTTACTCCGCTCGTAAAAATCTGCAAGGAATATGGTACTGCAATGCGGATTGGAACCAACCATGGTTCTTTATCAGATAGAATTATGAGCCGCTACGGGGATACTCCGCTTGGAATGGTGGAATCAGCATTAGAGTTTTTACGTATCTGCGAAGATGAAAACTACCACAGCATTGTTCTTTCTATGAAAGCAAGCAATACGCAAGTGATGGTGCAAGCCTACCGTTTGCTTATTGCAAAGATGCATGAAGAAGGAATGAATTACCCGTTGCATCTTGGTGTAACGGAAGCCGGCGATGGTGAAGATGGAAGAATTAAATCAGCAGTCGGAATTGGAACTTTGCTAGAAGATGGAATTGGAGATACAATCAGAGTTTCGCTTACAGAAGAACCGGAATTTGAATCGCCGGTAGCTATTTCGCTTGCGTCAAGATATGCTAACAGAGAAATGCACAAACCAATTACAGAGGTTGATGAATCACCAAAAAACCCTTTTAATTATGAACGGCGTAAAAGTTTTGAAGTTGCGGGAATTGGCGGAACTACAGTTCCGAAAGTTTTTGCAGATTTCAGTTCAACAGCGATACAGAAGTATGATGAACTAAAAGAAATTGGTTATAGCTACGATGCCGTTACAGATAAATGGAATATAGCCGACACAGCTTGCGATTTTTTGTTTCTTGGTAGTAACGATTTGCCTTTCGATGCACCGACAAATTTAAAACTCGTTTACACTTTTGAGAAGTGGAACTCATTTGAAAACAAAATGAAAGGTTTTCCATATTTCAATTTATTGGAAAGTTACATCAACTCGCCAGCCAAATCTTTTGTATTAAATTTTGTTGAGTTGAATTCACTTTCAACTTTCTCCTCTCAACTTTCAACTATCGCAAACGATAAAACTGTTGTGCTGGTTATTACCACAAACAATCTTCATGGAATGGCGGATCAGCGGAGAATCTTTTTCGAACTGATAAAACAACAAATCAAAAATCCGGTAGTTCTAAAACGTTCTTATTCCAACCAAGAAGAAGAAACGCGTCTTTATGCTTCTACCGATTTGGGAGCGCTGCTTCTGGATGGCTTTGGCGATGGCGTTTGGCTTGAATCAAATCTCTCCAAAAATTTTATCAACAGAACACTGTTTGGCATTTTGCAAGCATGCCGTACGAGAATTTCGAAAACCGAGTATATCTCTTGCCCGTCTTGCGGAAGAACGCTCTTCGATTTGGTTGAAGTAACTAATAAAATTCGTAAGCGGACAGAACATCTTAAAGGTGTAAAGATTGCTGTTATGGGCTGCATAGTTAACGGTCCCGGCGAAATGGCAGACGCTGATTACGGATACGTTGGTTCCGGAGTGGGTAAAATTACTCTTTACCGCGGCAAAGAGGTTCTAAAGCGCAATATAGGCTCCGAAAACGCTCTTGACGAGTTAATCGGGTTAATTAAGGAAGATGGAAACTGGGTTGAAGCGCCAAAAATCTAATTTTGGAGCGGCTTGAAGTTATGCCTCAGAAATGATATATTTTGAGCAAGAATATGAGTAATTTTTCTAAAAAAATAGATATAAAATTTAAAACCGCGCTTCTCAGAAGTCTGTGAAACGTAAATGCACTCCCAAATTTAACCGGAGTGCTTTTTTTTTATTATGACTATATGTGATCTGACTAAATATTTGGAAGATTGGGCACCGCCGGGCGCCGCTTGGGAACGAGACAACGTAGGACTTCAAGTTGGCTCGCAGGCGGAAAGGTTGAAGAATATTTTGCTTTGCCTCGAGCTCGATGAAGAAGTCCTCAAAGAAGCCATTCAAAAAAATTGTAATTTGATTTTCACTCATCACCCTTTCATTTTTTATCCTATTAAAAGATTAGATACAGAAAAAAATCAACAAGCCCAGCTCATCGAAAAACTTTTTAAGAATAACATCACTCTTTACTCCGCACATACAAATTTAGATTTCACAAAAGAGGGCGTTTCGTTTGAGCTCGCTCATGCGCTAAGACTTAAGAATATAAAGTTCTTGGAAAATGAAGAATCGAACCAGCTAAAAGTTGTAATTTTTGCTCCAATTGAAAGAGTTGATGAAATTGCCAACGCAATGTTTCTTGCCGGCGCCGGAAAAATTGGCGAATATGATGCGTGCAGTTTCAGATTAAACGGTGAAGGAACTTTCCGCGGCTCGAGTAAATCGAATCCTGCTGTTGGTAAGAAAGAACAATTTGAGACTGTAAATGAAGTTAGACTTGAAGTACTTGTTGATTCATGGAATTTGAATAAAGTACTTGGCGCAATGTTAAAAACTCATCCTTACGAAGAACCCGCTTACGATGTTTATCCTTTGAAAAATAAGAACACAAATTACGGTGCCGGTGCTATTGGAGAACTTGATACCGAAATGAATGAGAAAAGCTTTCTTCTTCATGTAAGCAAATCCTTGAAGATAAAGAACTTTAAATACAGCGATGGAAGAAACAGAAAGATTAAGAAGGTAGCAGTCTGCGGTGGTGCCGGAGCCGACATGCTTGGTAAAGCAATTTCGAGCTGTGCCGATGCTTTTATTACTTCCGATATAAAGTATCATAATTATCACGACGCAAAAGGAAAAATTTTATTTATAGATGCTGGGCATTTTGAAACGGAAATTTTCTCAATGAATGCCGTGGAAAGAAAAATCAAAAAGTTTTTGGAAGAAGAATTAGAAGACCGTGTTAAGGTTTTCAAATATTCGGGTTCAACAAACCCGGTAAAGTTTTATAAACAATAAGGAGTCTAAATTGGTAGATCGTCTTTCAACACTATTTGAGCTGCAGTTAATTGACAATCAGCTTGATGAGCTTGAGGAACTTCGCGGTGATCTTCCTGCGGCAGTCAATGAGCTAAAGTCTCAGATTAAATCGCTCGAAGAGCAAGTTGAAGCAAAGGAAGAGGAGAAGGAAAATTCTCTTGAGAAGCGCAAACAAAATGATGATGACGTTGAGCGTCTTACAAACAATCTTAAAAAATTCAAAGCCCAGCTCTATCAAGTGCGTAACAATAAAGAGTACGATGCTCTTACTAAAGAAATTGACCATGCCGAAGAGCAAACCGGTAAACTTGAGGCTGAAACAAAAGCTCTTGAAGAATTAGTAGAAAAGCTAAAAAGAGAAATCAAAGAAGTTGAACCTCAGCTTGAAAAACTAACCGAAGACTTAAAAGAAAAAGAAACCGAGCTGAAACAGATCATCAAAACTAACGAGCGCGAAGAAGCTAGATTGAAAGATAAACGTGATAAGGTTGCGCATAAAGTTAAGAAACCGGACTACAACACTTACATGAGAATCCGTAAAGCTCTAAACGGTAAAGCTGTTTCCTTTATCAACCGCTCGGCTTGTTCCGGCTGTCATAACGTTGTTCCGCCTCAAAGACAGCTTGAAATCAAATCTAACAAAAGAATTTTCTCTTGCGAGTCTTGCGGCAGAATTTTGATTAGTCAAGAAATTGCAGAAGAAGCCGAAAAGAAAATACAGTTCTAAAATTTACAATCCCGCTTCGGCGGGATTTTTTGCACTTGTATCTTCAAAAATCTTCCCTTAAGTTGAAAGCGAAAAATAAAACAATAAAAAAGGGCGGGACTCGCTGCAAAATTGGGGTCTCAATTAAAAACACACTTATAGTTCGCTACAAAAGTAAAAAACACCAAGATAAAAATAGATTGCAATAAGGCATTACGTTTTTGTTATGTGTAAAAGATGGCTGAGTTATATCTAATCAAGTTTATTCTTTTACACAGAAAATTGTAAATATCTCAAAAGAAAATTGAGTTGTTACAAAGCCAAATTAATGCTGCGCAAAACAATGTTTGGGTTCGGCAAAACAAAAGTGAACTTGTGCAAAAGAGAAGTGTGGTCTCACAAAACTCATTTATTATGAAGCAAAACACATTTTAAGTGCCGTAAAATAAAAGTGATGTCTTGTAAAACGTAATTAATGTGACGTAAAGCACGTTTTGAATGTTGTAAAATGAAAGTGCGCTAATGAAAAACAAAAGTAAAGTACCACAAAACCGGATTTTAAAGGAATTATTGTGTTTTACCTTTGAAATGTGGGTTTTGAGGTAAATAAACAAAAATAAAACACAAGAAGAAGAGGAAAAACAACTATGAACCGCCATGAAGCCAACAAACTAAACATGCTGAAAGCAGTAAATGCAGTATTAGAAGGCGGCTTAACAATAGTTACCGAATACCCGGCACTAAGTGAAGCCGCTACAGAGCTAAAAACCAAAATAGCCGAGATAAACGCAATTGATAATAAGTTTAGTACAAGCATAGACGGCAAGACCAGCACAAAGAATCTGTTTGAAGATGAACTGATAGAAGATTTAATGCCGGTTAAGGCGGCTTTGTATGCCTACGCAGTAAGAAATAAGAACGAAGAACTAAAAGTGTTAACGAAAGAAAGTGAAAGTACCCTTAAAAGAATGCGAGACCCGGAATTTTTACAGAAAGCAGAGTTGATAAAAACAGAAGCGCAAAAGCATTTGACTGACTTGGTTGCTTATAAAATAACAGAAACAGACTTGACAGAACTGCAAGAAAAAATAACTGCATTTGGAGAAGCGTTAGATGGAAAAGATACCGGATTTGCAAACCGGGGCGCTTTAAGAATAGCGTTAACGGAAAAATTTGATGAAGCTGATAGTATTTTAACCGAACAGCTTGACGCGCTGATTGAATTGGTTAGAAAAACCAACACATTGTTTTATGACCAGTATTACTCTGCAAGAGTAATTAAGGATTTAGGTACACCACAAAAAACAGAAGAAGTAAAAACACCGGAACCGGTAAAATAAATTAACGTAGAGACGGATCGATGAGCCGTCTCAAAAGAAAAACAGACTTCACCACGGAGCGTTTCTACGAAAAGTAAAAAGTAACAGGAAAAACCGTTACCGCAAAAAATAATTAGGAGCTAAAATGAAGAAAGCACTTTTGATACTATTTTTTATTTGTACTTTAATCCAAGCACAACAGTCAACACAGAATCTGTCAGAATTATGGATTCACGTATTGTATGTTGGTGGAGGTAACCAATTAAATTTCGAGGCAACTATTTCCTCTGCATCCCATTGGGATTTTCAAAACAATTTAGTAACAAATAATGATTATACTTACCAACAGGAAATTGTTCAACCCTCAGATCCAAATGCCCGTTTCAATTTTAAGGATACTTATACAAATGGCATGAGCAAGGGATTATATAATATTACAGTTAAGAATAGCAATGGTACTATTTTAGCGAGTTTTGCTTATGACCTAAGGACTTCAAAGGACTATCTGGGCAGTTCTCCGGATTTAGAAGTAAATTATTACGCTAATACTTCAGAATTTAGATTAACAGAAACCGATGTAGTAATTGAAGGATATGTTAATTCTTGGGACGAGGTACCAGAATTAGCTCCCTACCAGCAAACAGACTTATTTGAACCACAGGCACCAACAAATTTATTTGTGTATTCAAACGGTGGACATCCTCAGTTAAATTGGAATAATAATTATCAAGAGGATTATTGGACTATGGTTGATGTTTATAGAGGGGAGGTTTATTCCGGCTATCCCACTTCATTTAGTCTAATTGCTTCGCTAAACTCAAACGCTACATCTTACTACGATACCCGTTATTCTACTGGGAGCGGTGCAATGGCTTACTATAAAGTTTGCAAAAGAAATAATCAAAGAAATTCTGCATTTTCTAATGTAGTTAATATTAGTATAATACCTCATAAAGTAACAGAAGGAAATAACGAATCAAATAAGTTAAACAAAAATGAGAAACATGAAAATTTACTTTTTCAAAATTACCCTAACCCATTTAATCCATCAACTGAAATAACATTTCAATTAGCAGAAAATAGTAATATTCATCTGGAAATATTTGATGTTTTAGGAAGAAAAGTAGTAACTCTTGCCGAGGGCCATTTTGGAAAGGGATTACATAGAATGAATTTTGATGCTTCAAAAATACCCTCGGGTATATATTATTACCGTCTTATTATCGGTAATATTTCTTATTGCAAAAAAATGTTAATTACAAAGTAGGCGAACTATGAAAAAAATAACTTTTCTAATCTTTTTTTTGCTCCCACAAATTTTATTCTCTCAAAGCAAAATTAATTATCAGTTACTTAATGCTAATAATATTCATTTACTATTACAAAATATAGGAAATATGAACTATAGAAATTATGCTAATGGAGGAGGGATTTGGAAACTTATAGTTCGGGATACAGTTATTATTTTTGATCAAGGTCCATGGATCATTGGAAAAATAAATAACAAAATCCATTTAGCATTTGAACAATGGTCTGGTAATTACTCCCCTGGACCAATACTTAACAACATTGCAGCAATGCAATACAAACCGGAGGACTCTCTTAAGTACCGCATTTATAAAATATCGAGAGGAGACGATAATTCTGATAAGGATTATCTTGAATGGCCAATTGAATTTGGTGCACCCAAAACAAAAGACGGTAAACCAAAACTATTTCAAGATCAAATGCTTTGGGCTGTGTTTAATGAATACGATCCGGCATTTATTTATAAGTATCCGTGGAAAGATTCACTTCCTCAAACTCCAATTGAGATACAGCAATTGGCATATGCTAAGAAAGGAAATAGTAAAGACGAAGTAGATATATTCTCGAACATTGTGTTCTTTGAATGGACAATAATTAACAAAGGGAAATTTCCGATTGATTCAGCTTACTTTTCTTTTTGGACAGATATTGATTTTGGTCTAAATGCAATAGGAGGCTCTGGGATTAGAGAATATAATATTCCGCAGATAGATTCAACGAGTGGACTTGGGTATTTATGGTCAAATACAACAGATCCACAACCAGCTGTTGGTTATGTAATGTTGTATGGTCCTTCTGTTCCAGCAAACGGGGCAAAAGCAATATACAAAGGTAAAGAACGACCCCATTATAAGAATCTCGAAGTAACCTCAAACGATGCGTTTTTTGGCGGAGGAGCTGGAGTTCCATACAGATTATCAACATCTACTGCCGAAGCTTGGAATATTGCGAGAGGTTTATATACAAATGGGATTGTTAAAACCAATCCTTCAGAGAACAAACCAACAAAATTTACTTTTAGTGGAGATCCAGTTACTAATAAGGGTTGGATTTGGAACGGGACTTATACAGGCGGAGGAGCAGGTTTTAATTTGTTTAGTGGTCCATTTAATCTAGCTCCAAACGATACGCAGTGGGTAATGATGGCACTTGTGCCTGCGCTTGGTAAAGATTACAAGGAAAGTATTACCATTATGCGCAATAAAGTTAAGCTGTTAAAATCTTTGCCGTATGATAGTTTAGCTTTCGGAAGAAAAGCAGTAATGGTTGGGGTTGAAAATAGAAAAGATATACCAATGCAAATTAGCTTAGAACAGAACTATCCTAATCCGTTTAATCCGGAAACAACGATAGAGTTCTCGTTGCCCAAAGAAGGAAGATATGTGCTTGGAGTATTTAACATACTTGGAGAAAGGGTGAAAGAATTAGCAGATAGAGAATTTGAAGCCGGTTATCACGAAGTAAGTTTTGACGGTAGCCGTTTTAGCAGTGGAGTATATTTTTACTGTTTGCGGGGAGACGGTGTAAACCTAGTAAAGAAGATGATGCTTGTGAAATAGCGGTTAGCAATCTGCATACTTCAAGGCAAAAGTCCCGGTTCTGTTTTGCAATCCCGCTTCGGCGGGATTTTTTTTGTCCCAAATTTTGCACTTGTAATTTTGCTTCTCTCCTTTTAGTTTGAAAACAGAAACGAACAATACTAATCGTCTAGGCTCTTATAATTTTCCGGGGTCTTAATTGTGCGGCAATCAAGAATATTTCAGCTTTATCCAATAGATTAGAAATTAATTATCTGTTTTCCTCTAAAGCATAGGGACTTTATTATGAAAAAACTAATGTTGATTGCCTTGCTAACTTTTGTTAGCAATGTTTCATTTTGCCAATTCATTAACAGCGTACAAGTAAATGGCGGATTAATCTTTCCAACTAATGCTCAGAATGGCTTGCTTACCTCGTTCGAATTTACACACAAGCTTGATGAAAGTTGGAGCTTGTACTCTTCTGCCGGATATTCTTATTTCAACAAAAATACTGTTTACACGGATAACCATTTGGACAGCCCGACAAGTTATTCCGAGGATTCTCACAAACTTTACAAATTAGTTGTTGGCAGTAAACTGATACTTAACACAATAAAATCGTTCAAGGTTTTTGCCGATTTTGAGTTTGGGTTCAATCATTTGACATATAATGAATATGATATGGTGCTGATAAAGGATGATTTACAACGTAAAGTTTTATCCTTCTATCCGGATTATTCTTCCAGAAAATCAACCAGTGAAAGTTTGTATGGACTTGGATTTGGTCTTGGATTCACACAGCAAATCAATTCCAATTATGGATTTTCTTTAGAATACAAGCGCTTAATTCAAACAAAAAACATGGATTACTTTAGGCACTACTACGCTCTTAGTTTGGGATTGGTTTATAATATATAATAATTGCAATCGAACTCATTCGCCTTTACTGCTGAATCGAAACAAATTTATTTATTGTCACCAAATTCACAGTGCCTGCATTAAAAGCTTACCTTAGTTACAATACTTGAAATAGTAAAGCTGGTTGCTTTTGTTCCAGCCGAATAAATACCATCTTGATATAAACCATCTTTTAACATTCCGGTAGAAGTTCCTCCGTAATAGATATCGTAGGTGCCCTTTGCAAGTTTAGGCGAAGAAATGGCAACCGACTGATAATTCTTTTTGGGGACGAAGCTTAGAATATCCGAACCACTGCTATTTTGAATATGGAATAATGTATTTGCAGATAGTGTTGTTTTGAATGTAACCAAAACAGAATATTGTGTTGAAGTGGTGCCAGGTGCTTGAGCCATTCCCGAGCTTCCGGATGCAACAATAAATCCTCCGCTGATTTTAAAAGAAGCATCATAATCTATTGCTCCATTCATGTTTGCAGTTGGTCCGTTAACAACTACAACTCCATCTGTCATTACTATGGAACCGTTAATATCAATTCCATCGCCGGTTGCGTTTATAAAAATATAACCGCCGTTGATGTAAAGATAATAATTGCCTGTTTGAACAAAACTGCCCGGACTCGAAGCATCTCTGCCGCCTGCACCGTTTAATCCGTCATCGCTGGAGACAATGTGAATTTCACCTCCGTTGATTATTAAGGCTGCGCTCTCAATTCCTTCATACGATTTTGTAATATTGATCGTTCCGCTATTAATTACTAGCGCTGCATCCGCGTGAATACCATCATCACCGGAAGTGATTGCAAAAGTACCCGCGTTAATCACGAGATTTTTATTAGAATGAAGCGCGTCATCTGCGGTGCTAAGAGTAAATGTCCCGCCCGAAATAATCGCGTAAACTAAACCTTTAATTCCTTTAGAAGAATTTGTTGCGTTGGCTGTAAAACCGCTTCCTCCGCCCGAAGTTATAGTATAGGTTCCATCGCTTATTAATACATCTGTCTGAGCAGTAATTGCATCGCCGCCGCTAATTATATTCATACTACTGTTAGATATGTAGATGTAACCCCTAGTGGAGTCTTCATCGTTATCTGATTTTAAGCCATCACCTTTTGCATTAACCGTTATGTTGCCGCTTTTCACAATCAAATAATCTTTACCGCGAATTCCATCATCCACCGAACTCACATTAAGTGTACCGCTCTTTATTATAAGCCCATCTTTACAGGAAATAGCATCATTGTAATTTGCTTTTATTGTTAATGTACCGTTACCATAAAAAGAAAGGTCGCCTTTGCTAAAGATGGTAGCGTTTGGTTCATCGTCGCCGGTATTTGCAAACACATAAGTTGATGCATCTGTAACAAAATTCTGAGAGTTATCAGCCAATATGATAACCGTTTTTTCTGAAGCCATGACATTAATTGGGGCACTGGTTGCATTGGTTACATTTACTCCGTTTAAAATAAGTCGTACAGTTTTTGCATCGGATGAGTTTACATTTATCTGACCGTTTGTTAAAGTTCCACTAATGCTATATGTACCACCAGAAGTGATTGTAACAGTACTTCCGCTAATAGAAACACCGTTCCCGCTAGAAGTTATTGTTGCTCCATTTAATACTATAGGAATAATATCGGAACTGTTCCAAATATAATCTTCAGCCGTTTCGTGATCTTGTTTATTCGCAGCCAAAACTTCAGTAAGTGTTTTTCCGCTTGAACCTATGCTAGCACTGCCATTGCCTGTGGTTGCCTGAGTTTCCGTAATATCAGGTTCGGTAGCCGTCTCACTTTTGCATCCGGTAAGAATTGAAATTGCCAGCGCAAATACAAAGAATAATATTGGTTTTTTGTACACCATTTTATAACTCCATATATCATTAAATGATCTTAAAAAACATATTGTTTGTTCTTTGTATTGTTTGACGACAAAAAGTAAAAATACTCGCTCTAGAGGGAATAATATTTAGTGTGATTTTTTTGCCCCGATAGATGGAATTCAACATTGATAAGTTGCCAAACCGTTGTTCACCTTAAAGAATTGGCAATAGAATTATAATTGATATGATCAAATAGAATTGTGTAAACAATGCTAAATATATAGAAACGTTTTATAGTGATTTTTCTTAATAATCATTGACCAAAGAAAGCTTTCTTAATATTGCTCTCAAAGTTATCATCCCACATCTCTTTTATCTTGCCGTTTTGCAGCCAGTAAATTCTTGGCGGCGATTGACCGATCAAACTAAAAAACTCCCGCATACGAATTATTCTGAATGGAAAGTTTGAGTGAGTTACTGTTTTGAATGAATCAACAGACACAACGCCTTCCGAGAAAAAGAGAACATACATTTCCGGAAAGCTGTGATGCGATTTTAGTTTTGCTAAATCTTTAGCTGCCGCCTGGCAATGCTCACACTCAGTATTAAACACCGCAAGTAATTTATTCCCGGATGATAAATCCACACGACCGGAACCTTCAAAAGATGTGTATTGGTTGAACTTAAAATCTCTAACAACATTCACCGGACTAATTAAAAATACTAATGCAATTGAAAGAATAAGAAGTGATGCCGGAATCCAAACAGTTTTCCTTTCCTCCTTGATAAGTCTTTCCAGTACAACAGCCGGAATCATAAGCATGATATTTTTGAAAATAGATTCAACCGGGGAAAGTTTGAGCATTTCTCCAAAACAGCCGCAGTTATCTTTTTCGCCCAGAAAGAAACCGGTGTAGATTAGATAAAAAGTAAACCCAAGTAGAAAGTAAAATGAAGCCGGAACAATAATTCGTTTTAGATAGTTTGGCTGTAGCAAAAGCAAGCCGAGTGCAAGTTCTAAACCGATAAGCAGACGCACATAAATTGCTACTGCTTCGCGCGAAGAAGCAAAGCCTTGATCTACTAAAATTATTTCAATTAGTCCCGGCGCAATAAGTTTTGAATATGCCGAGAAAATAAATACTACGGCAAGGAGGATGCGCAGACTCCAAATGATAACACTCCTACTCATAGGACCTCTAAACCTTTTATTTTTTCAACTGGAATTCCCTGCTGCTCATCCAAATCCATCATCGAATTGATGAGATAAATTTTTTCGTATTTGCCAAGATCGCCAATTGTTATTTCAGCTTCTTCAATAACTTCATCAGCTAAAAGTTTTTGCCTCTTTGTTCCGCTCAAAAGGAATGATGTTGGCGTGAAGAATTTATAGCCTTTGCTTAAAACAATGTTGGAATAGCTTGTATCGGTAACTAGTCCGTTTTTAATAATAACCACATCATCAGCCCTGCACTTACATAAAAGTTTTTGAAGTTTGCTTCTATCCTCATATTTATACGAGTAATCAATGTCGTCGGCTTTAACAATTTGAAGCGAGTTTATATTTCTCATAGTGTATGGATGAAATTCAACATCGTGGATTTTGTCGGAATAAATAACTCTGACCTTAAAAACCGAATCTGAAATACCAGCCGGAATCTTTAATTCTGCAGCGAGATTAATTTCATTTGTTAATCCAAACAGTTCTTTGCGCGCTTTATTCAAGCGGCTCTGATGATATTCAAGATTGTAAAATTTCTTGTAGCTCAGTTTTATGGTTTCAAGTAAACGGAACATACACTTTATCTATTAGTTCTTGATATTCTGAATTGACATCACTCATAAATGTTATTCCGCCGCCGCTTCTGTAAACTAAACCTTCCGCTGTTTGTTCAATAAAGCGAATCATCACCGCGCTATCGAGATTGTTACCATCGTAATAACCAAACACCCCGGTGTAGTAACCTCTTTCCAACTTTTCGGCGTTTTGAATAATCTCAACGGTTTTCTTTTTTGGCGCGCCGGAAATTGAGCCAGCCGGAAGCATTGAAAAAATAATTTCTCCAATTCGCTCGTGATAATTTCCTTCCAGCTTTCCGGCAATTTTTGAACTTACTTGCAGCAAACTCTTTTTATTGGTCTCTATCTTTTCAATGTAACGAAACTTTTCAACGTGCACATCTTTTGCAATAATACTTAAATCGTTCCTAATCAAATCAACTATTGTAATATGTTCCGCCATTTCTTTTTCGTCATTCAAAATAATCTCTTCGGCGGATGGAATTGAAGCATCAATCGTACCTTTCATTGGATATGAAGAAATCACTCCGTCTTCGATTTTAACAAAGCACTCCGGCGAGAAAACAACAAACTTGTCATCGAGCAAAAGTTTATACCGTGCGCGGCTATGAGTATATATTTCTTCAAGCGATAGATTCGTTTCAATCCTGGTTGGAAAAGTAAGATTGGTTAAATAGCTGTTGCCGAGAGAAATCTGGTGCACCACATAATTAAAAGCGTCATCATACTTTTCAAACTCAACCGGGTAAGTTTTGAAGTAAATCTTTTTTTGTATCGGCTTTACTTCTTTTTCACCAATTGCAAAGCGAATATTATTCCCGCTGATTTCATCTGTTCGAAACACAACCGGTTTGTTCATTTCAAAATCAACAATAAATATAAACGGCACACGCATCGCGCCATAATCATTCATTGTACGAATCGCATCTAGACAAGATTTATTTATTGGAAAATTTGAGTTCATCTGGTGAACTTAATAAGTAGCAATGATTGTGTTTAGTCATTCCAATTTTAGGATAATATTCAACGGCGGCTGGCGCGGAAAGAAGAATTACTTTTGCTTCGCCGGAGGCAATTTTTGTTTGCCGCAGCAATTCAATACCAATTCCCTTCTTCTGATGGTCTTTACTCACAGCAAGGTCGGAAAGATAAGTGCAGTAAGCAAAATCAGTAATAGAACGCGCTACTCCAACTGCTTTACCATTCTCTCTTGCAACGATGATTAAGTTTGCATTCGTCAGCATCTTCTTGATGCGCTCTAAATCATTAACCGGTCTTCTCTCACCAAGTGATGATTCATTCAGTACATTAATAAACTCTTCGGCACTTAAATCGTTTTCAATCTTATATTCAATCATTTGGTTCACTCAATTAAAATATTTTGTTTAGCGCGTTGCCAAGATTATCAACACCAACAATTTCAATATCGGCTTTGGATTTAATCGCTTTAATATTATTGGTTGGAAGAATAACCCGCTTAAAACCAAGCTTAGCCGCTTCTTGAATTCTCTTCTCAATATGATTAACGCTGCGTACTTCCCCGCCAAGTCCAACTTCTCCAATTACAACAGTATCGTTGCGCGCAAATTTATCAGAAAAGTTTGAAGCAATGGCACAGCAGATTGCAAGATCAACTGCTGGTTCATCAATGCGGATACCTCCGGCAATATTCAAGAAAACATTTTGAATGGAAAGGCGAAGATTGGCGCGCTTCTCAAGTACTGCAAGAAGAATTGAAAGACGGCGGTAATCAAATCCCGTTGCAACACGCTGTGGATTGCCATACGATGATGGCGTAACTAACGCTTGAACCTCAAGCAAGATAGGGCGTGTTCCTTCTATGCTTGCCGTAACAACCGAGCCGGTTGTTTGTTTATCGCGCTCGCTTAAAAATATTTCACTTGGATTTAAAACCTCGTGCAAGCCGTCATCGTGCATTTCAAAAATACCAATCTCGTTGGTGCTGCCAAATCTATTTTTCTGCGCGCGTAAAACTCTGTATGAATAACTCCGCTCACCTTCAAACTGAAGTACAGTATCAACAACATGCTCAAGGATTTTCGGTCCGGCAATCATTCCCTCTTTTGTTACGTGTCCAACAATCATAATTGCGCAATGTGTTTTCTTTGCAAGCTGCATCAGCTCAACAGTGCACTCGCGGATTTGCGTTACCGTTCCGGGAGCGTTATCAAAATCCGGTTTGTATGTTGTTTGGATTGAATCAACGATTACAACCTTAGGTTCCAGTTTTTTTATTCCGCCAAGAATAACATCCAAATCTGTTTCAGTCATAATAGAAATTTTATCGCCGGTAACTTTTAACCGCTTCGCTCGTAAGCTAATTTGATTTGCCGATTCCTCACCCGTTACATATAGAACATCTCCATCAACTTTGCTTGCGGCTTGCATAACCAAAGTAGATTTTCCAATTCCCGGATCGCCGCCAATTAACACAACCGAGCCGGGCATTAATCCGCCGCCAAGTACGCGGTCAAATTCAGCAATGTTGGTCTTAACACGCTCTTCGGTTTCAACAACGTGATCGCTCAACTTTGAAATTTGTTCATCTCCGGCGTGGCTCTTTTTGCCGGTTTTCTTTTCTTCGATCAATTCTTCAGTAAACGTGTTCCAGCTTTCGCATGATGGGCAGCGCCCAATCCATTTAAGCGATTCGTACCCGCAGCTTGAGCAAACATATTTGATTCTGTTTCGTGCCAAAATAGTCCTTCAAAAATTTCCGCTATTTGCGGGATTAAAATCCTGTTCGTTGAATAAACTTTTCTATCACCGGATCTTTACTTGTTAAAAGGTCTTCCGGAGTTCCGGTAAAATAGATTTTACCTTCGTGCATCATGGCAATTTTATCAGCAACATTCTTAACACTGAACATATCGTGCGTAACAATTATTGAGGTAACTTTTATTTTTTGAGGAAGATCCTTAATCAAATCATCAATAGAATCGGACATGATTGGATCAAGTCCGGTAGTTGGTTCATCGTAAAGAATATAATTAGGATCGGTAACAAGTGCACGAGCTAAAGCCACACGCTTTTTCATTCCACCGGAAAGCTCTGACGGCTTAAGCTTCTGTGTGTTAGGCAAACCAACCAGCTCTAGTTTTTCCGCAACAATTCTTTCAATTGTTTCTTTCGATTCAACATTGTTCTCAACTAACGGAAGGGAAATATTTTCCTCAACAGTCATAGAATCAAAAAGAGCCGCGCCTTGAAACAGAAAGCCGAACCGCTTGCGAACTTCGTAAAGTTCTTTCTTATTCATTTCGTAGATATTCTTTCCCTCAAATTTTACATAGCCGCTATCGGGATGAAGAAGCGCAACAATATGTTTAAGCAGAACGCTTTTGCCGCATCCGCTTCTGCCAATTATTGCCAGCGATTGCCCTTCTTGAATAGTTAGATTGATTCCGCGAAGGACTGAGTTTCCGCCAAAGTTTTTGTGCAAGTCAACAATTTCAATCATCAGATTATTGAGCGATTTGTTGAGTGAAATATAAAAAAGAATTGGCTCTGATTCGATTTTTGTTCTTTCCCTTACAACCGATATAGCAATAGCATAGATGTTCTGTGTATCGTCCCCAAGGGGACTTTGGTTTGTTTGGTATTCTCTACTTATAGATATTTTATCCCTACGGGATTTTTAGCTCCGTTAGTCCGAAGGACTCCTTCGGAGGAGCGATATATCTATAGAATAATGAATACAATATTTGTTAAGTCCCTTTAGGAGGATGTCGCATAATTAATTATTTAATTAGAAATAGCCCGCGGATGACGCGGATTTAACAGATTTACACTGATATATTTTTGATCATTAAATATGCGACACCCACCTTTAGGGACTGTATAAAACGATTCACAAGCGGATGAATTTTATTGCTCATTAAATCTGTTATCATATTAATATTTTACCATCCTTGTATTTCCTATCCAGAGATTGAGGTATTTCTCTGTTTATCAGAAAAATATGGCTGTGATTGCATATATTCGGCTTAGATTATGTTGTTGGTCTTGACAATTTTTTTTCAGAAAGAATATTAGGTACTGAGTTTTTGGAAACCACAAAGAATAGATTAAATCCTTCAAGCTGGGTTAAAACCTACGGCGATACCCTTTATCGTTTTTCGTGCCTACGAATTAATGATAAAGAGATTGCAAGAGATCTTGTTCAGGAAACTTTTCTTGCCGCGTTAAGAAATTCAAAGACTTATAAAGGGGAAATATCAGAGAAGAATTGGCTGTTTACTATTCTGAAGAATAAAATCATTGATCACTATCGCAAAAAATCTTCTGTTTTGATTTCGGAGGTGGAAGAACTCTGTGCAAGTACAAATCAATTTTTCGATGAGAACGAGCATTGGAAACAAGAGTCCGTTCCAAAAGAATGGAGCGTTAATTATTCATCACCGGTTGAGAACAAAGAATTTATTGAGATTTTGAATAAATGTATGGACAGGCTTTCGGAATTGTTGAAGATAGTTTTCACTATGAAATATCTTGATGAAAAGGAATCGGACGAGATATGTAAGGAATTGGCGATTACCACGTCTAACTACTGGGTTATAATACACCGGGCAAAGCTAAATTTAAGAGCTTGCTTAGAAAAGAATTGGATAAACAAATAATGATTGATAAAATGATGATAACGTGCAGCGATGCAACCATGTATGTTTCCAAGAGAGAGGAAGGAAAACTTTCTTTCCAAGATAGATTTAAACTTTTTCTTCACCTTGCTATCTGCAAATTTTGCCGCCTTTTCGCCATACAAAACAAAATGATCATAAAAGAAATTAAACACATCCATTCCGAAGCTACCTTGACCGACTTGGAAAAAGAGCAAATTCAAGCTAAAATCCTCGAAAATAATTCCTCAAAATAATTTTTAATACTTTGTAAGGTTTTAACAATCCTTCCGTCTTAATAAGGGACATTCAATCCATTAATTTAAAAGGAAGGATTTACCCTATGCAAAGTTCAAATAAAAACATCGCAAAGCACATTTTCTTAACCGGATCAATTGTTGCCGGTTCACTCTTGGGAATGGCACCAAAGTCTCTTAATGCTGAAACACTTTTCAACTATAGAAGCCTTGGCTCCGGATCAGATCTGAGAGCTTCACTATTAAATACTTCACCGGACCGCAATTTGGAAATGAAATGTGGTTCCAAAAACGAAACCAAACCAGATAGCAAAACTTCATCTGATTCAAAGTCTAAAGATGGGAAATGCGGCGAAGGCAAGTGTGGTGACAAAAAAATGGAAGGCAAAGCTAAAGACCATAAGTGTGGTGAAGGCAAATGCGGTGATAAAAAAGCTGACGGCAAAGTAAAAGATGGTAAGTGCGGCGAAGGAAAATGTGGCGATAAAAAAGCCGACAGCAAAGTAAAAGACGCTAAGTGCGGTGCAGATAAGAGCAAAGAAATGAAGGACGCAAAGGCTCCGGAGAAAAAAGAAGCAGAGAAAAAGTAATCTTTGTATCAACGAGACCTCTGAAATTTTAGAGGTCTCCTCATTTAACCGAGAGAATTAATTATGAAGAATAGAATAAAGCATACAGGCATTGGTTTCCGAAAAGATTTTGCGGAAGAGTTTCTTGAAGGTACCAAACTAACAACATCATTTGTTGAAGTAGCTCCGGAAAATTGGATGGGCATTGGCGGGTACTGGAAAAAAGTTTTTAAGAAAGTAGCAGAGAAATATCCCGTATATGCTCATGGATTATCGCTTTCAATTGGAAGCCCGGAAGAACTGGATTTTGTTTTCCTAAAGAATATTAAAGAGTTTCTGCACGAATACAACATCGGCATTTATTCTGAACATTTAAGTTACTCCAAATGCGAAAACGCGCATCTGTACGATCTACTCCCTATTCCATTTCGGTGGGATGCAGTTCAGCATATCTCCCAACGAATTAAAACCGTGCAAGATATTTTGGAAAGAAAGATTGCCATTGAGATTGTTTCCTATTACACACCTGTCGCTGCCGAAATGAGCGAAGTTGAATTTATCAGTTCAATCGTAAAAGAAGCCGATTGTAATTTGCTGCTCGATGTAAATAATGTTTATGTAAATGGATTTAATCATAACTACAATGCCGAAGAGTTTATCAGCCAGCTTCCGCTCGATAAAGTTGAATACATTCACATGGCGGGACACGAGCAAGTTGCGCCAGATTTAATAATTGATACACACGGAGAGCCAATCATTG
Organism: Stygiobacter sp. RIFOXYC2_FULL_38_25; assembly: GCA_001803165.1. Classification (GTDB taxonomy): domain Bacteria; phylum Bacteroidota; class Ignavibacteria; order Ignavibacteriales; family Melioribacteraceae; genus Stygiobacter. Next base: position 98,350 of record MHAZ01000021.1, read on the forward strand.
ATCCGGTTTATCAATTGTTTGAATACACCGTCGAAAAACTTTCCAGTCCGGTTCCGGTTCTTCTTGAAAGAGATTTCAACATTCCGGAATTGCATGAACTTCAGTACGAGTTAAATAAACTTGATACAATTTGTAAAAAGGCATGGACCCATGAAAAATTATTTGCTTGATGATACAGCCGTTCAGCAAAGCCGGCTTGCTAATTATTGCCGCACCGGTGTGCTGGAACCAATTAAGGGTCTAACGGAAAACAGAGTTGGCAACTACAGAAGATTAGTTTATAATGTTATTGACGACACTCTTCAAACAGCATTTCCGCTAACCCATAATTTACTTTCGGAAGAAGAATGGGATGAAACAGTAAATCAGTTTTTCAGCAATCATGCTTGCCGGTCTACTTCTGTTTGGAAAATGCCATACGAGTTTTATCAGTATATCGAAGGCAGTGATACTAATCTGAAAAAGATTTATCCTTTTTTAACAGAGCTTTTGTTGTTCGAATGGATGGAAATAGAATTATACATGATGGAAGATATGCGATTTCCGGAGGCACAGATTTCGGGCGACTTTGAAAGCAGCGTAATAATATTCAATCCGGAGTTTAAGCTGATGAAGCTTAGTTATCCTGTGCATCAGAAAAACCCAAATGAAATTGGCGATGAAGATAAGGGAGAGTACTTTCTTCTAATGTTTAGAGATAAGTTAAGCGGAGCAATTCAGTTTGTAAATCTTTCTTTGTTCTATGTATGGCTGATAGAAAGAATTGCTGCGTCACAAGATTCACTAAACAATATTTTAACGGAAGGCACAGATTTATTTGGATTAGACTACCCGACATTGCTGAACAACTCTATTCCGTTCTTAAGTGAATTAAAAACAAAATCATTTATTCTAGGATTTAGAAAATGAACAAGCTCTTAAAAATATATTCATCAATAACCGGCAAACTTGCAGTAGGATTCGATGTAACCTTGTTACTATTTAGAATTGTGCTGGCTTACGGTTTCTATTCTACCTCAAGCATGAAATGGCAGAACATCTCCGGCGTTGCCGAATGGTTTGGGTCGCTTGGAATTCCAATGCCAACTCTAAATGCTTATATGGCAGCTTCAACGGAATCTGCCGGAGTTGTCTTGCTAACATTGGGATTAGCAACAAGGCTTATCTCTATTCCACTGATCATTGTTATGATAGTCGCAATTGTAACGGTACATTGGGTAAACGGATTTGAAGCCGGCAATAACGGCTATGAAATCCCTCTCTACTATCTTCTTATGCTTCTAATGTTATTGGTTAAAGGTGGAGGCAGAATAAGTTTTGATAATGTCTTTAAGCGTTGGCTTACAGGCAAAAACAAATAAGCTCTCGTCAGTCGCTTCAGATAATTGGTTTCATTTATTTCAGACCAAAAAAAAATCCACGAGATTACTCGTGGATTTAATTTTTCTATGCAATCAAAATATTACGGATTTAATCCCGTGTGGCATTCTACGCAAAGCATCTTCTTCCACACTTCACCAACATCTCCGCCGGGATGTCTAAAGTTCAGCGGCTTATTAATTGCAGCAACTTCAAGTTTGTCCGGCGGACCTTGAGCATTAATCGTATGGCATTGATTGCAATCTTTTTTAATTAATCTGCCTTTATCGGTAACATGTTTATCATTATGGCAGCGGAAGCAACCAATGAATTCCATGTGACCAATATTGTTGGGATAAATATCCCAGCGTACTTTCATTTCCGGGAAAGTATTCAAACTAAATGCTTCTTGTATTCCTTTAATTCCCTTTGCAATCAATTCTTTCTTATTCTTAAAAACATCCTGATAATTATCTTCATAAAATTGATTTATCTCTGTCGCAATCGCTTTGTGAGCTTCTTCGGTAGTTTCAAATTTCTTTGCTAAAACTTCGAGCGCTGCAAATTTAATCTGCGGTAAGTCTTTCGGAATTGTGCCTTTGGTTAATGCATTATTAATAAAAAATGCCGGTGGCTGATAATTATGCGAAGGACGGTTATGGCAATCCATACAGTCAACGGTTCTTGTTTCCAGTTTGCTTAATTCTTCTTTTGATATTTTTACTTCGTGGTCAACGTATTCATTAACTTCGCCGGTTTTTAGGTTAGTATACTTTACCCAAGGAATTTTCTCACGCTTCTTGTCAATCGCTTTGTATTCAATTCGTACGTTGGGATTTATATGCCAGTGAATTCCCTCTTCCAGACCAAGTGCGCTAAGAATAGAACCAATCTTCATAGTAAGAGTAATATCCCACTCGGAATTTTTCTCGTCGGTCATAAAATGTTTTTCTGTTCTCAGTTTTCGAGAGTAAAACTTTTGAGGCCAGTGACATTGCTCGCATGTTTCTCTTGCCGGACGCAAATTAGTAATTGGTGTTTCAATTGGTTTTGGAACTGTTCCTAAGGTAACTGCATAAACTTGATACAAACCGGAAAGTTTTGAACGAACATACCAATCTGCGCCGGAACCTACATGGCAATCAACACACTTTACGCGTGCGTGCGGAGAGCCTTGATACGCGGTAAACTCCGGCTGCATAACGTAATGACAAGTCTTTCCGCAAAATTCTACGGATTCGGAATAGTGAAATGCTTCGTAACTTCCGACGGCAGTTGCCATCAGAAAAACTGATGTACCGATTGCAAAAATTAGAGCAGCATGGCGGTGTTGTATTATGTTGAAATTAATTACCGGCCAGCCCTTTCTCTCTTCTTCAGTTCTGCGTCTATCTCTTCGGGTTTTTAACCACATGCCGATTGGAATAAGCAGCAAGCCGATAAATAACACACCGGGAAGCAGAACATATATTATTAATCCGAGATATGTATTGCCGGAATGCGTAACTGATGTGATAATAAAAAGGAACACTATCATTGAGAAGGTGATTAGCGCTATTGTGGCACCTACGAGAGAAATCCAATTTTTTGAAGAATCCGGCAGTTTTAGTTTCATTCATTTACCATTTTATTTCCGGCTTGAAATTAAGGAACGTGTTTCTGAAAAAGAAGAAAAAAGAAAGCCCCGCTAATATTAGCGAGGCTTCTATAGCAAATAAACCATGAGAATTATTATTTCTTCTCTTCTTTCTTAGTTTCTTTTGTTTCCTTCAATTCCTTTTTCATGTCTGTTTTCTTTTCAACAATTACATGAACTTCTTTTCCGTCAGATTCGTCATCCATCATCTTCCACATCATGTTGCCCATTCCGCCATGCATCATTTTCATGTGACTCATTCCGCCACCACCTTTGCAACAGCAGCCGCATTCGCCGCCCCCAATTTTCTTGTTCAACATAATAATATGATCTTCGCCTTCACAGTCATCTTCGCCAATCTTTTTCATAAATACTTTTACTTTTCCATCTTCACCTTGATCTTTTAGAAATTTTTCGGCTTCCTCACCTTCGTAAGTTTTTGTTTCTTCTTTGCCGTCTTTGTTTGTTGTAACTGTAATGTTCTTCTTTCCATCTTTAATTTCAACTTTCACTTTTTTCTGATCACCATCAGCTTTCCAATCGAAATCATCGGAAGTAACTACATCAAATTTTGAATCGCCGCCGCTGGTATAAATTTTAACTCTTTTTTTCATTCCCGGGGCTTCATCTTCATCGGTGGAAAAAACAAACGCTTTAGATTCTCCGGTAGCTTTAGCAATCTTAGCAATGCGCTCCGCATCTTTACCTTCGAACACAACATCTTTTCCATCTACTTTGATTGTTACTTTCTCAACCTTTCCTTTAAGATCGGCAAGTTTCTCTTTTGCTTCTTTATCCTGCGCGTATAAAGTTACGCCAAGAACCAAAAACAACATTATGAGAGCTGCTTTTAATTGATTGATCTTTTTCATGGTTTCTCCTTTTGTTTTTTGAGTTGTACAAAGATATTGGCTTATACAACACGAATCTGTTAAAGAACCGTTAAGAAGTGTTAAAAAGTGTTAAAACTCAGAATTGTTCGGCGTATTCATGTAAATTTGTGCCATGAAAGAGAGACGCATTAAAATAATTATCGGCTTGATGGCGTTTGCCGTTATTGGCTTAATAGGCGTACAGGTTTTCTGGTTAACCAATCTTATAAAGGTTGAAGAAGAGCGCTTTAACCGCAGTGTTAGCAATGCTATGATTGCGGCAGCTTCCAAACTTGAACGCGGCGAAGCAGCCAAAATGCTGGTTAATACAGTTTGGGTTGGCAAAAATGAAAGAAAACCAAAATCCGTTAAAGAGTTAAGACTTACCGGAACCCATTTCAATTATTTCAATCATGATACAACTCAAAAAGGGCGCATCATAAAAATCGAAAGTGATGATGACAATTTTGTTTACCATTTCCGGGATGATTCTACTGAAAGAGGAAAAGTCTCCGAGGTGAAAGTATTTGCTGTAAGTTCAGATCCCAAAATGAGGGTGCAAGTTTCTTCACCTAAAATAGTCTTTGAAAAACAGCTTGATACATTTGTTACTACTAAAAAACGCTTGGTGCAAAATGTTGTTGCCGAAATGATAGACATTAATATTCAGCGACCAATTGAAAAACGTCTATCGGTAAAAGCCCTTGATTCAGTTTTGACTCAAGAGTTTGCCAGCAAAGGAATTAACAGCGAGTTTCAGTTTGGTATTCTTAAAGTACGACAAGACAGTTTGACATTGCTTAAGAAAGGAACTGCAGTTGCCGAGCTTAATAAATCCAACTACAGAACACTTTTATTTCCGGGCGAGGTTTTCACCGGCATAAATGAATTGCGTGTTTATTTTCCAAACAAAAACAGTCTAATCTTAAGCTCTTTAGTTGGAATGCTGGCTCTATCAATTGGGTTTATTGCCTTAATCGTTGGAGTTTTTCTTAAGACAGTTCAACTATTTATTCGGCAAAAGAAAATTACAGATGTTAAAAACGATTTGATTAACAACATTACTCACGAATTTAAAACGCCAATCTCAACTATATCTTTGGCTTGCGAAGCTTTGAATGAGCCGGCACTTTCTGCAGAAAAGCAATCAGTTGCCCGTTACTCAAAAATTATCCGGGAAGAAAATGAGCGGCTTCAATTAATGGTTGATACGCTATTAAATACAGCTTCATTGGAACGAGATGAGATTAAAATTGAGAGAAAAGAAATTGATTTAGAAGTTATTATAAATACTACGATTTCAAAATTTGATGAAGCTATCCGTCAGCGAGAAGGCTCTGTTGTTGTTGAAACGCAAAGCCCAAATAGCACAATACTTGGCGACAAGTTTCACCTAACAAATGCAATCAGCAACCTGGTAGATAACGCGCTGAAGTTTAACGAGCAAAAGCCGGAAGTTAAGCTGACTTTATCTTCAGAACCCGAGAGCGCTGTTCTTGCAATTTCTGATAACGGAATCGGAATTCCTAAAGAGAGTTTTGATAAAATTTTTGAAACGTTCTACCGCGTGCAAAGCGGGAATGTGCAAAACGTGCGGGGCAACGGAATTGGATTAAGTTACGCCAAGAAAATCATTGAACTGCATGGCGGAACTATTTCTGTTGAAAGCCAAATCAATAAGGGCACAACGTTTAAAATCACTTTGCCCCAGCAATGAAAAACGAAATAAAAATATTGCTAATTGAGGATGACAAAAACCTCAGCACTCTTCTAAAAGAATTTCTCGAAGTTAAGGGTTATTCAGTTACGCAAGCATTCAATGGCGAAGAAGGGCTTTCGGCATATCAAGAAAGCGAATATGATTTGTGCATACTTGACGTAATGATGCCAAAGATGGATGGCTTTACGCTCGCAAAAAAGATTCAAGATTATAATCCTCAAACGCCTTTCTTATTCCTTTCCGCCAAAGCTATGCTCGATGATAAGTTAAAAGGTCTAAAACTTGGCGCAGATGATTACGTTACAAAACCGTTCAGCATGGAAGAGCTTTTACTACGCATTAAAGTAATTCTGAAACGCTCGGCTTTAATTGAAAGTGAAATTGAGCAGACAAAGTTTTCTATCGGAAGTTATACTTTCGATTTTGAAAAACGTCTTCTGAAGCATGATGGTTTTGAGCAGAAGCTTACATCAAAAGAAGCTGAGCTTTTGAATTTATTGTGTCTGCACAAAAACAGCATTTTGGAAAGGTCTATTGCGCTGAATAAGATTTGGCAAAATGACAATTACTTTACTGCCCGCAGTATGGATGTTTATATAACGAAGCTGCGCAGCTACTTTAAGAATGATTCCTCAATTGAAATAGTGAATGTGCATGGAACGGGATTCAAACTTCAGACAAATGATTAGCTGCAAGCCTTAACAAGTTTTACATACTCGCTAAGTTTAGCCTCGTCAAGATTTCCATCAGTTCGCAAGCCGGAACAAATATCCACACCAAACGGATGAACAGTTTTTATAGCTTCTTTCACATTTGCGGGATTTAATCCGCCAGCCAAATAAACTGGAATTTTAACCCCTTTAACAATATGTCTGCTAAACTCCCAATTGTGTGTTCTTCCCGTTCCGCCAAGTTCTTTAACCGCTAATTTTTGATTGCCGGAATCAAGAAGCAGAGCATCAGCAGTTTTAGCTGCTTCTGTTGCTTCATCAACCGAGCTTTCATCGAAAACGTGAATCACTTGAACAATTTTCACATTCGGCAATTCTTTCTTTATATCTAAATGTGAACCTCTGATAAGTGAATCGCAAATTTGTACGGTAGATGTTTTACAGCTTTTTAGCTGAGCAATTATTTCCGTAGTTGTTCTTTTACTCGTAAGCAAGAATGTATCAATCCTTCCAGTAACAGCATTAGATATTTCAGTTATTGTTTTAAAATCTATTACCCCAGGACCGCTTGGCATTTCGGAGACCAACCCGATTGCATCAGCTCCATATTTAATTGCGAGTTCCGCTTCTTCTATGTTTGCAATACAGCAGATTTTAATTTTTGTCATTACTTAGCCAATCTCTTTTTAATATCGAATGCATTTTCATTGAGTGAAATTTATCCTTAAAGAAAACTTTTTCGCGCAAAGTTCCTTCATATTTCAGTCCGACTTTTTCCATTACTTTCCACGAGCCGGGATTTTCTTCTTCACAATGGGCTTCTATTCTATTCAGATTCAGTTCGGTAAATCCAAAACGTACAATTTCCTTAAACGCTTCAGTAACAATTCCTTTATTCCAATATTTCTTTGAGATAACATAACCAACATCGCCGCAACGATGAACCGAATTGAAGCCCCGCAGATCAATCGTGCCGATAAGTTTCTTTTCCGCTTTCAGTACAATTCCCCAAATCAAAGAGCTCGCCGTCTCAAATTGTTCTTGCGCAAATTGAATAAAATCCAGCGAGTCGCTAATTTTGGTATGTGGATTCCAGATTAAAAATTCTGCAACTTCCGGTACGCTGGCGTATTCAAAAATATCTTCTGAATCAGAAACTTCTAACTTTCTAAGCAAAAGTCGCTCTGTTTCCAAGACCGGAAAGTTGTCTAAAGGTTTCTCATCACTCATATTTTGTTTACATTTATTTATAAAATCTCCACGAAAATTTAACAGAAAATCACATAAAGGTGAATAATGATTTCCAAGGATTTATTAGATATTCTTTGTTGCCCGGAGACTAAAGCTGATTTAGTGCTGGATGGTTACACACTTGTCTCGGTTGATAAAAACTCGAGGCGGCGTTACAGAATCGAAAATGACATTCCAATTATGCTAATCGAAGAATCGGAAGTTCTCGACATTGATACTTGGAAAGCAATAATGAAACAGCACAACAAACCAACAGAGTAAACGATGATATTAAAAACCGATCCGGAAGAGTTTCAGAACTATCTATCCGACGCATCAAACTATAGTGGTACTGCAGATAAAGTTTTTCTTCCAGAAAGTGAAGAAGAAATAATTGAACTTGTTAAAGAAGCAAATCTGAATAGAACCAGAATTACCATTTCCGGAAACGGCACCGGCTTAAATGGCGGCAGAGTACCCGAAGGCGGAGTTGTCCTTTCTTTGGAGAAACTGAATAAAATTTTAGAGATGAATGAAACAGAAAAGTTTGTTCGTGTTCAACCGGCTGTAATCTTAAAAGATTTACAAGATTACGTTGAAGAGAAAAAGTTGTTTTATCCGCCGGATCCTACAGAGCGTAATTGTTTTATAGGTGCAACCGTTGCTACAAACTCATCCGGCGCAAGAACATTTAAATATGGACCAACAAGAGATTATGTTTTAGCAATTCGGGTTGTTCTTCCGAACGGCGAAATTGTTTACCTTGAAAGAGGTAAGCAGAACGTTGAAAATTACTCAGCTAAGCTTCTTACCGAACAAGGAAGTGAAATAAATATTTCTGTTCCGCAATTTGAAATGCCAAACACTAAGAATGCCTCCGGCTATTACTGCAAAGCCAATATGGATTTGATTGATCTCTTCATCGGCTCGGAAGGTACACTTGGAATCATTACTGAGCTAAAACTAAAGCTGCTTGATTATAATGATAACGTGCTTTCTTGCGTAGTGTTTTTCCCTACTGAAGATGATGCGTTTAATTTTATTGATGAGGCTCGCGCAATAACAAAAAGTAATGGCGTTATCTCAGCACGTGCTTTGGAGTTCTTTGATAAGCTTACACTCGACTTTCTTCGTCCAGATTATGCTACTATTCCATTAGATACTTGCTGCGTTTGGTTTGAGCAAGAGCTTGACGAAACTGAAGAGCAATTAACAGAAGCCTGGCTTGAATTAATTGATAAACACAACGCCGATGCTGAAAAAGCATGGATTGCTGTTGACAAAAACGAGCAAGAAAAATTTAAGGATTTTCGCCATGCAATTGCCTGGCGCGTTAACGAAACTGTTGCACGACGAGGACTAAAGAAAATAGGGACGGATATTTCCGTTCCGGTTGAATCATTTCGTTCATTTTACAAATGGATGACGAAATTTGTTGAGGAAACCAATATTGAATATGTGGTTTACGGACACTTTGGAAATTGTCATCCTCACTTAAATATGCTGCCAAAGGATCAAGCCGATTTTGTGAGATCAAAAGAAATTTATTTTGAGATTTGCAAAGAAGCCGTGCGCCTAAAAGGAACAGTTTCTGCCGAGCATGGCATTGGCAAAATGAAACGTGATTATTTGCTGATGATGTATGGCGAAGATACAATTAAACAAATGGCAAAGCTTAAACTGACTTTTGATCCAAACAGAATCCTTAACATCGGGAACATTTTTGAAGAGAAGTATCTTCAATAACTGATGAAAAAATACTTTCTAATAATGTTCTTCTGTTTTGTTTCTTTTTTGAGCGCGCAGAATAATCCCAATGTTGATAACAAATTCCGCCTTGCTCAGAATTATGAAATGGTCGGGCAGCTAGAAAAAGCTGAATCACTTTATAAAGAACTCATTACACTTCAGACTTGGAACTACACCTTTTTCGAATCTCTCAACCGCATATTAATTCTTCAGAAAAAGTATGATGAATCCGCCGGATTAATTGAAGCCAGGTTGAAAGATTCTCCGAACGATACCGGCTTATATGGGTTACTCGGTACCACATATTTTTATTCTGATCAAACTCAAAAAGCCTACGATACATGGGAAAGGGGAATTACCGCTAACCCAAATTCATTTATCACATATAGAATTATTGCCAACTCTGCAATCGAAAACCGCGCTTACGAAAAGGCGATTGATTTTTTGAAACGCGGAAAGAAAATTACAAATGATCCATTTCCATTCATGCTTGATTTATCCAACATCTACGCCATCAATATGAATTTTAAGGATGCGGCAACTGAGCTTTGCGAGTTGATATCAATTCGACCGGATCAATTGCCAACAGCTAAAGCGCGTGTCACATCCTATTTAAATCGTCCTCTGGCGGCGGAACAGACAACGGCTTCAATAATTAGTTTTATTGAAACGAAAGAAACATCCGAGCTGCTTGATTTCCTCTCATTCGTTTATTTTCAAACCGGCAAGTTTGATGAAGCGCTGAAAACAATTACCGAATCTGAAGAAAAATTTAAGAGCAACGGAACTAGTATAATCATATTTGCGCAAGAGGCATTTAGAAACCGTCAGTTCGAAACCGCATCTAAAGCGTATAAATATATTCTAGATCATTTTTCAAAATCGCCACTCGAAATTTCTGCTCGTCTTGGTTATGCAAAAACGCTAGAAGAAGCTCTCAATCAAAAAAGTGATTTGACGGTTGAGAAATGGAAACCTCTTTCAAGCCCCGCAATTTCTTTTCCAGATGATTACAAATTGATTATAAACGCTTACAACGATTTTATAGCTTCATACAAAGACAACGCTTCTTCAACAGAAGCTATTTTTAGAATAGCAGAAGTTTACCGTTTGCGCCTTCTTGATTTGCCAAAAGCAGACAGTGTTTATAAAAAAGTAATCCGGAATTCTCCTCTAACAAATTACACCGTTGAATCAAACATCGCTTGTGGTAGAATTGCCATCTCGCTCAGCAAGCCTGATGAAGCCAGACAATTTTTTGAAACGGCTGCAAATCATCCGCGCAGCGATCCGGCAAAATCTTTTGAAGCGAAATTCCTATTGGCAAAGATCGCTTTCTGGAAAGGTGAGTTTTCCGTTGCAATAGATGCTTTGAAAAATGCTACTCAAGTTACCTCTGCCGATTACACAAACGACGCTTTAGAATTATCTTTCTTTGTTAATTCAGCAAAAAGAGACTCAACTAATCTTGTTAAGTATGCAAAAGCCGATTTGCTTTTGTTACAGAATAATCTCAAACAAGCTGCGATTGAATTCAAAACTTTAGGTGATAACGATAATCTGTTTGTTATAAATCAGTTCGCAAAACTTAAGCTTGCGGAAATTTTTATTGCCGAGAGCAATTTTTTTTCTGCGCTGCAAATCCTTGAAAAGTTCTCAACGGATGAAAAAGCTGCGATTTTTGCTGAAAAAGCTACTTTTTTGCTTGCAAACACATATTTATACGGAATTCACGATCCGGTTAAAGCAGCTCAAATCTACCAGAAATTACTTGAAAATTTCCCAAACTCCATCTATTTTGACCGTGCAAGAGATGAGTTAAATAGCATTCAAACAAAAAACGGTTAAAAATGAGCGATTCCAGAGAACCACGCAGCGTAAAATGTTCCTTTTGCGGTAGAGACGGTAGCGAAGTAACTTCCATGGTTGCCGGACCCGATGTGTACATTTGCGATATTTGTATCAAAACCAGTGTTGATATTCTTAAGAATAACATCACGAGTTATCCCAAAAAAGACAATACCTACCAATCTTCACTAACGCCGGACTTAATTAAGAAAAGCTTAGATGAATATGTAATTGATCAAGATAAAGCAAAAAAAGTCTTGGCAGTTGCAGTATACAATCATTACAAAAGAGTTAACGCAAGCAATTCACTTTTCGAAATGGATGATGTTGAAATTGAAAAGAGCAACATTTTGCTTCTCGGTCCCACCGGTGTTGGCAAAACTTTGCTTGCTCAAACGCTGGCAAGAATTTTGGATGTTCCTTTTGCGATTGCCGATGCCACAACATTAACAGAAGCCGGTTACGTTGGCGATGATGTTGAAACAGTACTTGTTCGTTTACTTCAAGCGGCGGATTACAATTTAGATAAAGCCCAAAAAGGAATTGTTTACATTGATGAAATAGACAAGATTGCGCGCAAAAGTGAAAGCGCATCTATAACCCGAGATGTTTCCGGTGAAGGTGTTCAGCAGGCTCTTCTTAAAATTTTAGAAGGAACTGTTGCCGGCGTTCCACCACGCGGCGGAAGAAAACATCCGGAACAAAGCTTAATCAACGTTAACACAAAAAATATACTTTTCATCTGCGGCGGCGCTTTTGATGGGATCGAAAGCATTATCGCAAGCAGAATAAATAGAAACCCAATCGGCTTCGATACTCACGGACAAGAGAATGCAAGCGAAGTTGAACGCGATAATTTAATTCAAAAATCTCAGCCGGAAGATTTGGTTAAGTATGGTTTAATTCCGGAATTAGTCGGACGTTTGCCAATCATAGCTCCGCTTTCAAACTTGAACGCGAAAGCAATGAAGAACATTCTGACGGAACCAAAGAACGCTCTTGTTAAACAATACAAGAAACTTTTCTCTTTGGAAGGAGTTGATCTCGAATTTGATAATTTAGCTTTGGAAGAAATTGTTAAGAGAGCTATCGAAAGAAAAACCGGTGCTCGCGCGTTGCGTTCAATTGTTGAAGCGATTCTTCTTGAGATTATGTACGAACTGCCTACAATGGAAAACGTTGATAAGTGCTTAATTACGAGAGATGTTGTTGCTAAGAATGAAAAACCGGTTTACATAGAAAGCGATAGAAAAACAGCGTAAGTGAAATAATTTTTTGACTAAGCCCGGCTTCTTTATTGCAGCCGGGCTTTTTTTATACCAGGTAAATGCTGATAAAGACAGTTGTAATAAATAAACCCGCAAAAAGAATAGAGTGTAAAAGACCAATCACCACAGTTTTCCAAATTGAAGCAAAAACCTTTTGCCCGTAGTAGTTTCGCAAAATAAGATATAGATAAACCGGGACAATGATAGGCAACAATAGAAACGTAAAGCTCACATTCATCAATCCGATCATCAGCATAACCGAAATCAGCAAGAATACGAATGAATGAAAGTGAACCGAGACAATCAGATTTTCTACATAGAAACTGTTTTTATTGCCAAAGAAAATATAAAGGATGAACGCGAAGCCAGGCATAAGAATAAACATCATATAAGAAATGTTTTTGAATAGCGAATGGAAGAACCCGGCGGAACTTGAGTTTGCAATTTTGTACAACTGATTAATCCAAAATTTATTGTACTCCGTTTGTTTAATATTTCTCGCCTTGACAAGCGAATCGGTTTGAATTTTTGTTAATCCAGCCAGCTCATGAGTATTTATGCCGGAGTATGAAATTGCGATTCCATCTTTGCTGGTTTTGACATGCGATTGTTTATGTGGGGCATTGAAATTAAGCAAGAAGAAAAACAGAAGACTAATTATTACATAAAGCCGCATCGGAGGAATAAATTTTATTCGCCTTCCTTCGTTAAATTCTTTGCTTAGTTTGCCGGGCGAAACGACCAATAATTTTAATGTGCTGAGAGCTTTTCTATCAATGTGAAGGAAAGACTCAATTCCTTCTTCTACTAAATGCCCAAAGGGAATTTTAATATCATGGTTGGGCTGCCCGCAACGGGAACAAAAATGATCATTTGCAGTTAATTTGTTTTCACAATTTGGGCAAGTTGTAAATTTCTTTTTTGAACGCATAATAGATTTAGATTATTATTGAATTCAAAATACGGTTTTGGTTCGAAAATTTCGAAGCCTGGCTCAATTTTACTTCTACTAAAAATGCAATTATGAAAAAACTTCTGGCAATATTACTTCTGCTTTCCGGATTGGTTTTGGCGCAATCCAAAATTCTTATATACATGGATTTGCAGCAGACCGACCACTTAAAAGCGTACGGAATTACGTTTAATGCATTGCAGAGCGGCTCAACAGCGGATTGGCTACTTAACTACCGTGGCGGTTCTTTTATGCTGGATTATTCAAATGAGCTTGCTCTCAAATGCCGCATTAAAGGAGTTTCGTTTCAGCCTCTTTCTCAGCAAGAAGTTGTTCAGATTTACGCTTTGGTTCAAAGTGAAGATCAGAATATGGATGTTGTGCGTTTGGAAAAAGCTCCGAACATTGCAGTTTATGTTCCGCCAAATTTTAAGCCGTGGGATGATGCGGTAACACTCGCTCTTGATTATGCCGAGGTGAAGTATGATAAAATCTGGATTGAAGAAATCTTACGCGGCGATTTAGAAAAGTACGATTGGCTTCATCTTCATCACGAAGATTTTACGGGACAGTATGGAAAGTTCTACGCTTCTTTCAGCGAAGCATCATGGTACGTTGAGCAGCAAGTAGTTTACGAAAAGGAAGCGAAGAAGTTAGGCTTCAAAAAAGTTTCCGATATGGAAAAAGCAGTTGCCGCAACTATGAAAAATTATGTTGGGCAAGGTGGATTTTTGTTTGCAATGTGCTCGGCTACTGATTCTTACGATATTTCTCTCTCTACTCAGAATGTTGATATTGCCGATAGAATGTATGATGGCGATCCGCCGGATTTGAACGCGCAAGACAAAGTTGATTTTGCTCAGACATTCGCTTTCGAAAATTTTAAGATTGAGATGAATCCGTTAGTTTATGAATACAGCGACATTGATATCGCACCTCTTGAAATTGGACCCGAACAAAATGATTTTTTTACTTTGTTTGATTTCTCAGCCAAGTACGATCCGGTTCCGACAATGCTAACTCAAAATCATTTAAATGTTATTCACGGATTTATGGGACAGACTTCAATGTTCAGGCGCAAAGTAATTAAGAATTCTGTGATCATACTTGGTGAGCGCGCCGGAACTGATCAAGTAAAATATATTCACGGAAGTTTTGGCAGAGGAACATTTACTTTTTACGGCGGACACGATCCGGAAGATTATCAGCACGCTGTTGGCGATCCGCCAACAGATTTAACATTGTTCAAAAATTCGCCCGGTTACCGGCTTATTCTTAACAATATTCTTTTTCCGGCAGCGAAGAAAAAAGAGCAGAAAACGTAAACTTGATACTGGTCCCTGGATACTAGATACTGGTTTCTGGATAGGCAAATGCAACTGAAGAATAACTTAGTTGTAGTTGATTTTTCCAGTATCAAGAATCTAGTATCCAGATTCCAAAACGAATCTTTTTAAGCGAGATTGCATCTAACGAGGTAACATGAAATATCTAAAATTCAAAAACAGTGACGAAAAAGTACCGATTGGGAAATTAGTTTGTGTTGGGCGTAATTACGCCGCACATGCAAAAGAACTTGGCGGCGAAGCCTCAACCGAGTTTCCAATAATATTTCTCAAACCGGCTTCCAATGTTATTTTTTCCGGGGAGTCTGTTATTCATCCCCCTTATTCGGAAAATCTTCATCATGAGGTTGAGCTTGTTCTTTACATTGGCGAAGACATTAAAAACGGAACCGATGAGCAAGCCGAGAAAGCAATTCACGGCTACACAGTTGGGCTTGATATGACTTTACGCGATTTGCAGTTTAAGTTCAAGGAGAAAGGTGATCCGTGGACACTTGCAAAATGTTTTGATACAGCCGCAGTTCTTGGAGATGTAGTTCTAAAGAAGGATTATCAGCTACGCGGAGATGAAAATATTTCTCTTTCAGTAAATGATACAGTAAAACAAAACACATCAATCTCAAATATGATTTTCAATGCAGCTCAATGTGTAAAACACATTTCTTCAAGAATGACTTTGGAGAAAGGTGATTTGATTTTTACCGGAACACCGGAAGGTGTTGGCAGAGTTGTTCCCGGCGATAAACTCTTCGGCGAAATTGAAAATATTGGAACGATAGTAACACAAATTTCTAAATAGATTATTGAAACAAATACGGAGTAACAATGCCAATCTTTGAATACAAATGTAACGATTGCGGAAAAAAATTTGATGTTCTGCACAAATCCAGCACCAACTTGGAAGAAGTAGTTTGTCCGGATTGCCAATCCAAGAATTCTAAGAAGCTGCTTTCTTCATTCAGCGCTTCAATGTCTTCCGGCGGTTTTGAAGGCGGTTCTTCTTGCAGTGACGGAAGCTGTGGTGTTCCATCTTATGGTGGCGGTTGTGCAAATGGTATGTGTGGATTGAATTAAATTAATGTTGTCATATTGAGCGACCCGCCTCGCCGACTAGGCGGGAGCGAAATATCTCTTACTAATGAGATTCTTCTCCCGCAAAAAGTGCGGGATCAGAATGACAAAAAAAATTAATTATACGTTGTTAGTAGATTAAACTCTTTTCCATATTCAAGCATCTGCTTCGTAAAATCTTCTGGATACTCAATCTTAACATCAATTATTTTCTTTCCTTCCATTACAGGAATAAGCTTGGGCTGAATGAATCCGGCATACGGAGCTATGTTTAACTTTTTGTATCTCTCCAAAATTTCTTTGTGAAGTACCAGGTCAACTTTAACGCCGTAATTTTCTACTAAATTTTTTCCGGCTTCATAATCTCCTTCGGATTTTATTCTTTGGATTTCCTTAAGCAGCTGACCGAATAAGTTTTTCAACTTTGCATAATCATTTATCACAAAGAAAGTCTTGCCATCTTTTACCTTTTTCTCAATAACGTTTTCCTTTGCGCCCATCTCCAAAGCCCATTTAGCAACTAACTGGCGGTTGCGCATGTGTGCTTCTTCAATATTTTCGCCAGGCTGAACGCGCGCAAGCTGAACAATCAATCCGTTACGGATGTAATCGTTGTAAGCAACTTTTCCGCAATCAAGCGATTCCATTACACCAAGATCAACAAGTTTCTGATCGTACAAGAAATAGAGTGCAACTAAATCCGCACGGGCTTCTTCTAATGTGGAATAATAATTTTTCAATGTTTGGTGGGGCTCTCCAACTCCGGGATTCACTTGTCCGGAAGCGTGCCCAATGACTTCGTGCATATCGGTGTGTAAATCATCTGCAAGCACACCATGTTTCTTTTCGAGTTCTACTTCTTCTTTTGAATAAGCAAACTCTTGAAGTACGCCACTTGTTTCCGCAAACTTGTTGTACGAGTGAACAATGTTGCCAAGATTAACCGACTTTGAGCCGTGTACTTTTCTAATCCAGTTTGCGTTCGGCAAGTTAATTCCAATTGGAGTAGAAGGAGCTGCATCACCGGCTTCTACAACTGCTGTAATAACTTTTGCAGAAATTCCTTTGACGTCCGGCTTCTTATGCTCTTTTGCAATCGGAGAATTATCTTCAAACCATTTTGCGTTTTTGCTTATCGCTTCAATCCGCTTTGTAGCTTCGTTATCTTTAATCGAAACGATTGATTCATAAGTAGCGCGGAAGCCGAGCGGATCGTTATAGGTTTCAACAAAGCCGTTTACAAAATCAACTACAGAGCTTGTATCTTTCACCCACTCAATATTGTATTCATCCCATTTCTTCAAGTCGCCGGTCTCATAATATTCAATAAGCAGATTAAAACATTTCTTCTGCTGATCATTCTCCGCAACAGTTACAGCTTTCTTCAGCCAGGAAACAATTTTGCGTATTGAATAAGCATACGCTCCGTTGGATTTCCAATGACGCTCGAAAATTTTTCCATCTTCTTTAACAAGTTTGGAATTCAGCCCATAAGAAATTGGTTCAGTCTCATTCGCATCAGCTTCTTTTCTATAAAAATCTTCAACTTCTTTTTGTGTTACTTCGCCGTAGAAATTAACAGCGGAAGATTTTATCAGATCAACGCCAGCTGCTTGGTTTACCTTCATCGGCGCAACATTTGGATCAAACATGTAAACGAAAAGATTCTTAAGCAGATCATCGAGCGATTCTTGATTCTGCAGCGGGAATTCGTATTCATCCGAACCGCCAACAAGTTTTGTTAAGTATTCTTTCGAGAATTCCGGCAAAAACTTTTTGTTTGAATAGTGATGATGAATTCCGTTTGAGAACCAAACCCGTTTAACGTAAGTCATAAATTTTTGAAATTCCGGCTCATTGCGATCGCCTGAATAAGTTCTAACAATTGCTTCGAGAGAGCGCCGAATGTAAAGATTGTGTTTGTAGTTCTGATCGTAAATTATGTCTCTGCCGGAAAGTGAAGCTTGATACAAATAATAAACTAACTCCTTTTGCTTTGCTGTAAGTTCTTCAAAACCGGGAACGAAGTAACGCTGAATCCTTAAATCAGCAAATGATTCCGATTCATACTTAAAATTATCCGGTGCTGCACTTTTTTGTTTGTTGTCTGAACAACTCATAACTATTATTCCCGCCATGATTATTAATAAAAATTTTGCAACAAATTTCATTTTCTTCCCATTATTGTGAAGTGTTGTTTGATTATCGCCGTGAAAAATATAACTTTTGCTGTAGCCAAACAAAGCAATAAGAGAGTATGAACATTCAAATTTTTGGTACTAAAAACTGTAACGATACAAAGAAAGCCGAGCGCTACTTTAAGGAACGGCGCATCAATTTTCACTTCCGCGATTTGAACGAAAAGGGAATATCTAAAGGAGAACTTGATAACATAACCCGCGTAATTCCGCTTGAGAATTTAATTGATAAAGAAGGCAAGCAATACAAGAAAAGGAATATGCAGTTCATGGTTTTCAATTTAGAAGAAGAACTGCTTGCCGATCCACTTTTGTTAGTTACGCCAATAGTTAGAAACGGAAAGGAAGCTACAACCGGTTACCAGCCGGAAGTTTGGAAAAAATGGGAATAACTAGTGGTAGAGACGCCATATATGGCGTCTTTACAGAATTATAATATGTCTTCCGTTTTAAAATCAGTTACAAGTTTTTCATAACCAACAAACTGCGTTCCGCCCCAGCCGCATTTCTTGGCGCCTTCAACATACTCCGGAATGTCGTCTATAAAGAAATGTTCGCTTGATAGTCTTTGAGTGAAGGATTCAACTGCTCTGTAAATTTTTTCTTCTGGTTTAATCGCTCGTACTTCATGAGAAAGAATAAGTTTATCAAACTGCTGCAAGAACTTCATATGTCCGTAACCATATTTCTTATGTATTTCGTTAGTGTTGGAAAGAAGAACCAGCGTGTAGCTCTGTTTCAGCACGGGAAGAAGGTTTACAACATCTTGATTCACTGTGAATATATCTGAGAAAACCCGGCAGAATTCTTCGGCGGTAATTGTTCCTTCAAGCCATTCCAGCATTATTGAAATGAACTCATCTTGGCTCAAATCGCCCCGCTCAAACTGCTGATGAATGTGATAATTCTTTGCGTACAAATCCTTGAACTTATCGCCAAGGTTTGGCTTAAGCTTGTTAAACTTTTCCGTAACGGGCGAATAATCAAACGGGATTAGCACTTTGCCAAGATCGAAAACAATAACAGAGTATTTCTTCATGCAGAATTTTTTATTAAAGATTGAGTGTTAATAAATATGGATAACAACTTATTATTAGCTTTTGCTGCTAATAATGATACCGGCATTGAACAAAATCAATCCTATCTTCGCAAACAACGTAAACAATGCGGTGTTCTTGTGTAATCCTTCTCGACCAAACTCCGCTGCCCAAATAGCGAAGCGGTTCCGGTTTACCAATTCCGTCAAAGGGATTTCGCATTATTGCTTCTACAATTTCCAGAATTCTTAGAGCAACTTTTCGGTCTATTTTCACCCAGTAGGCTAAGTCTTCTCTAAACTCGGAATGAAAAACACTTTGCCGTTCTTTTGGAGTTTTACCTTTCAAGACCAAATTCCATCTTAAGCTCTTGCAGAGTTTGAGGGGTTTCTTTTTGCTCATGAACTTTTAACAAAGTCTTTAACAATCTTTGAGCATTTTTGGGTGAACGGAGAAGATGAGCGGTTTCTAAAATGCTTGATAGTTCACTTTCCGAAACCAAAGCTACATTTTCAGCATTTTTGCGGTTGATAATAACCACTTCTTTATTATGCGAAACTTCATCCAGCAGTTTTGCAAGATTAGCGCGTGCTTGCGTATATGTTAAACTAATTGACATCCCAACACCTTTCTAATTGTACAGCCTTAATGTACATATAAAAGACTTGATTAACAAAGATGGCGTCCGTCATATTAAGAACGCTAGGTAATATTTTGTCTATATAAATTAGCCGCACCTTAATGGTGAGGCAAAATCATTTGTCATTCCCGCAAAAGTGGGATGTCCAATAATTCATTATATCGCAATTTTTTCATTATTAGTCTCAACTATTGCGCTTTTATCTTCTGGCGCTTCGAGGGTACTTTGCTTGCCGACTTTATTTTTAGAAATTTTATTAAACACTTTATTTATTTTTTTCTTTGCTTCATCAGCCTTCTCACCCTCAATAACTTCTCTCTTCAAGACTTCCTTGAAAATCACTTCTTTAATTTGGTCGGATGTAACTTTGACATCGGGAGATATTTTTCTTAATTCTCTACGAATGACCTCTATTATTGAGTCGCTTTGTATTAATGCGCTTAGGAAAAACTTACTTAGAGCTTGTTTCTGAGAATGATAGTCGTAGAGAAAAGATTTCAGCCATCCTTCTTTAGCAAGTAAAGCGAGTTTTTCAACATCATCAGAATTTTTGTTACTCATGCCTAGAAAATCAATTTCAAAGACCAATTCTTGATCTATCGGTTTAGTAAATGTAATCTTATACACTTTCCAAAGGACTCCATTTGTCAAAACAACAAAATCTATTCCTTGATTCGCAGCGTAGTCCACAGCTTGTTTAATAAAGTTATCCTTTAATTCGAGTCCAATTGCCTTAACTTCCAACAAAAAGGCAAGTTTACCTTCAAGCTTTATGGCTAAATCGCAGTATGTTGAACGAACCATAAATTCCGAAGTAATTTCTGAATATTTGTCGTAGCCAAATATTTCACTAAGCATATCTGTTATAATTATTACTGTATCAGATTCGTTAACATCTCTGGACTTAGCATTATTTAGGATTGGTTGAAATTTCTTTATACCAGAACTTAGACGATCATATACTTTTGTAGAAACACTTGCCATTTCACACCTCGTTTTAATGTTTATAGTTGTTGCTAACTGTTCTTTATGCAAAGCGCTTATCAAATAGTACTGCGTAGATAATGTTTTACATCTATTTTTAGTTAACTAGTTTTCGGTTAGCAACAAGATTCCCCCGCATTGTTTGAATGGAATCTTTCTTTTGCAACTTAAAGGAACTGGGTTGTTTTGTCAAATGGATTTAAAAATGAAATGACTTCTATAAACGTAAAGACGCCATAAATGGCGTCTCTACAAAAAACGAATGGTCAGGCGTTCCGGCGGAACGTCTTTACAATGCAATTAAATTAATTCTTCGGCTGCAGGCACTGCTTCAGCTTTTTTTCCGGTTAGTTTGAAAAACCATTTCTTAACAAACGGAATGAAAGCAACTTTCACTTCTTCAACTTTGGTGTAAACCATTGGTACAACAAGTAATGTTAAGAAAAGTGAAGAAGTTAAACCGCCGATTAACGCCCAAGCCAAACCGCTTTTCCATTCAGCACCGTCACTTGTAGAAAGAGCAATAGGCATCATACCAAAAATCATTGTTAACGTAGTCATAAAGATCGGGCGTATTCTCATTTTACCGGCATCAATCAACGCATCGTGCAGGCTTTCTCCTTTAGAGCGCATAAAATTAGTTCTATCAACAAGCAAGATTGCGTTTTTACCAACCAGCCCCACAAGCATAATTACACCTAACATTGAAAAAATAGAAAGCGCTTTCAACGAGAGAGCAAGTGCAAGCAGCGCGCCAATCATAGCTAACGGAATTGAGAACAGAATGATGAACGGATAAATGAATGAATCATACAACGCAACCATAATCATATAAGTGAAAAGGATTCCGGCAAAGAGCGCTAACATCATATCTGTCATAGATTCATTTTGGTTTTTAACTTGACCAACATAGCCGTACGCAACACCTCTTGGGAATTTGAAATCTTTCAATTCTTTATCAATGTCTTGAGCAATGTTTCCGCTCGGTCTGCCAATTGCATTGGAATAAATAATTACGGAAGCCGCTCTTGCCTGACGGGAAAGTTTAGTTGGACCTGTAGCGCGGGAAATATCTGCAAACTGTTTGAGATAAATCTGCTGCCCTTTTTTGTTTGTAAAAGCAATGTTTCCAAGTTCATCTGTCTTAGAGCGGTCAAACTGATCGAGCATAACACGAATATCATATTCGGTATCACCTTCGCGCAGTTTGGATTCATCATCTCCGGTTAAAGCCACACGCAGCGTTCCGCCAACTTCTGCAAGCGTTAAGCCATAACTAACAAGTTTTCTCCTATCAATGTTAATTCTTGTTTCGGGGTTTCCATCTTGCGATGAAAGACGAACATCCGATGTTCCGGGAATCTTCTTCATAATATTTGCAACATCTTTAGCAGTTGCAATTACCTCTTCGTAACTCGGTCCGGTTAGTAAAAGCTGAATTGGAGTTTCGTTAGCAACGCCAAAAATACCAACTTCGTTTTCGCGGGTTTTCAAACCGGGTATTCTTTGAAGCTTGCCTCTAATTTCATCTTTTATTGATTGAGTTGAGCGGCTTCTTTCATTTTTTGGAATAAGCGTAACGGTTACCTCAGATGCGTTAGCGCTTGAGAAACCAATTAAACCTTCGTTGGATGCACCAACGTTTGTATATAAACGCTGCACCTCAGGAATTTTCCCAATGATAGTTTCAACTTGCTGGGAAATTTTATTGGTTTCTTCAATTGGCGTTCCCGGTTTTAATTCAAGAGTTACGGCAAATTCGCCACGGTCAACTTGAGTCATAAACTCGAAACCAATTAAGCCCATTGGCACAAGAGCAACAGAGGCAGCAAACATTACAAAAGCAAGAATCCAAACCTTGCCTCGGTTTACAAAACCCCACTTCAATATGGAAAGGTATTTATCCGTAAAGGCGTGGAATTCTTTTTCGAACCAAAGAGCAAACTTGCCGAGAATAGTTGCGCTGGTTAATCTTTCCAGCTTACCAAATCTTGAAGCAAGCAGCGGCGTAAGTGTGAATGAAACAAACAAGCTCATCAAAGTTGAAACCACAACTACTACAGAGAATTGGCGCAGAATATTGCCTACTATTCCACCGATAAGTGCGAGAGGCAAGAATACAGCCACATCTACAAAAGTGATAGCAAGTGCCGCAAAGCCAATTTCGTTTCTTCCGCGAAGAGCAGCTTCACGTCTATCGGTTCCCTTTTCCAAGTAGTGATAAATATTTTCAAGCACCACAATCGAGTCATCCACAAGAATACCTACGACAAGGGAAAGAGCGAGCAAGGTCATAAGATTCAAAGTAAAATCGAAAGCATAAATCGCAATGAACGTTGATATGAGCGATGCCGGTATTGCAATAAGAACGATAACAGAGTTTCTTACGCTGTGCAAGAACATTAGCATTACAATAGCCACAAGCAGTACCGCTATTCCCAAATCTTCCTTAACAGCATTCGCTGCATCTATAGTGAATAATGAACCGTCGGCAGCAATTTCGAATTTCAGTTTATCTTCTTTGTACTGATCTTCAATCTTTGCTAATTCATTTTTGATTTTCGCAGCAACTTCAACGGTGTTTGCATCGGATTGCTTTTGGATTGTAATACCAATTGTGTTTCTAAAATTCAAACGTGTGATGTTGCTATATTCTTTAATTCCATCTTCAACTTCAGCTATGTCGCTAAGTTTTATTTCTCCGCCTTGGCGCGACTCTCCGATTGGAAGTGCGCGTAATTCTTCAACGGAACTTAACTTACCGGCTACACGAACGATGAACTGACCATCCTGGTCTTTAACGCGTCCGGTTGGAAAATCCAGATTAGAGGCTTTAATAGCTTGTGTAACTTGCATAATAGATAAACCGAAAGATTTTACTTTCTGCAAATCGAGATTAACTTTTATTTCGCGCTGCTCGCCGCCGATTAACACAATTTGACCAACACCGGGAACGCGGGAAAGCTGCGGCTGAATTTTATCTTTAACAAACTGATAAAGTTCGCGCGTGTCCATATCGGCACTCAATCCCATTCTTAAAATCGGAATTTCATCCAGCGCAAACTTTGAAACTACCGGAGCTTTTGAACCTGTAGGCAGTTTGGTAACAACTTCATTTATTTTTCTCTGTGCGTCTTGCAAAGAAATATCCGTCTTTGCAGATTGAAGCAGCTCTATAATTACAAAGGAAACTCCTTCAAGTGAAGAAGAGCGTACTTCGGAAACCTTATCCATTCCGGCAACTGCATCTTCTATAACTTTTGAAACGCCGGTTTCAACTTCTTGCGGCGATGCACCCGGATACATAGTTGTAATTGTTAGAATTGGCGGAGAAAATTTTGGAATCAATTCATATTTCAGCTTTGAGTAGCTGAACAAACCAAGCACCATCAATGCCGCAAAAATTATGATGATTAGTGAGGGTCGTTTAATTGATAATTCGGTAATAGTCATTGTTCAAATCCTTTTACTTATTTAAGTATCTCAACTTTTGTGTTATCTACAATATTATTCTGCCCGTTAACTACAATCTGTTCACCTTCGTTTAAGCCGCCAATTACTTGTACGGAAGTACCGGCTTGTGTTCCTATAGAAATGTTACGCAGTTTGGCAACGCTGTTTTCAACTACAAACACTTGTGGATTTCTAACACTGCCAACAAGAGCCTGGCGCGGAATTACAATTGCGTCTCTATCGCGCAAGCTTGTAAATTCAACGCGGGCAAACATTCCGGCTTTAAGAGGATGAGCGCTTTGATTTGAAACAGAAATTTCAACTGCATAAGTATGTGCTTCATCAGATTTGTTGCTCACCGATTCAATCCTTCCGGCAAATGTTGCACCCGGATAAACATCCGTAGTTACTTTTACTGCATCGCCGGTTTTTAGAATAAACGCATCTGTTTCGGAGACGTTGAGTTTAACTTTTAAGCGGGAAATATCAACAAGGTTTGCAACCAAAGTCGGCTGCGGTGCGCCTTGCAGCATAGTACCAATATCCACGTTTCTCATAGTAACATAACCGGAAATTGGAGTTTTTACTTTTGTGTCTTCCATTTGGCGTTTGGCAACAATGTACTGCGCTTCTGCCATTGCAGTACCAACTTTAGCTTGGTCAAGCTGTGTATCACTGATAGATTTTTGTTCAAACAAAACTTTGAAGCGTTCGTAATCTTTTTTTGCTTTCTCATAAGAAGCTTCGGCACTCATCAGAGCTGCCTTTTTCAGTTCATCATCAACTTGAACAAGAACGGAACCGGCTTGCTTGTAGTCGCCAACCTTAGCAAACACAGCAACTACCCTTCCGCTTGTTTCCGAAAGAACATTTACATCGTTATTAGCATTAACCGTTCCGGTTATAGATAAACTTGATGAGAGGTTTTTCTTCACCACTGTTTCAACGGAAACATAATAAGCGTCTTCAATTCCGCCTGATGTTTTGCTTGAGAGTTTCTTTTTGTTGATTGCCAGTATTGTAACTATAACCGCCATAACTAAAACAACACTAACAATAGCTTTCCAGTTTTTCATATATATTTCTCCAGATATTTAATTCTTATTTGCCAATTGATTTATCAAGTTTTGCTTTTGCAAGTTCGCAATCTACTGTTGATGCCGAGAGATTGGTCTTAGCGCTTATCAATGCTGTTTCCGCATCAATTACTTCCGAACTCGTAACCAATCCACTCTTAAACTTACCGGAAGTTACGCGCATGTTTTCTTCTGCCTGCTGAACTGTTAATTCCGCTAAAGTTACTTTCTTGTAAGCCTGCTTCATGTTCAAATAATTTTGAGTTACTTCAAGCGTAATTCCATCTTTAATCATTCCCAAACCATCTTTAGCCTGCGCTGCCTGTGCTTCTGCCTGGTCCGTTTGATGCGCCGTCGTCATCCAATCCCAAACATTCATGCTAAGGTTTACTCCGGCATCCCAGGTAGCATCAAACTTATTTTGCGTAGGCATAATTCTTTGATTCGGCTTATTGTAATAATAGTTTCCGTACAGACTTACTTGCGGATACCATGATGATTTAGCCAGAGTTATCCCGGCTTCGCTCGCTTTAACTCTCGCATCAGCAGCTTTCACTTCCGGTCTAATTTGGGTTGCATCTGCAATCAGTTTCTCAACTTCATCAAAGTTAGATTCTTTTAATGTTGCTGTAGAAGTGATTGTTATCTGTGTGTTCAGAGCAATTCCAATTGTACTATTAAGCGCAACCATTGCAAGTTTAGCAGCATTCTCTGCTTCAATCTGCTGATACATTACATTCGACAGCTGAACTTCCAATTTCAGAATATCATTCTTAGTCATCATTCCGGCTTTCTCAAGATTCTTAGCATCTTCAACGTGTGCTTTAATTTGGTCAACAGTTTCATCCATCACTTTTTTGAATTGCGTTGCCTTGAACAAGCTCCAATATGCACTCTTAACATTGAATACAAGTTCGCTCTTATCCTTATTGTATTCTTCGTTAGTTGCATTGGAAAGTTGTTCATTCATTTCTATGTTTCCAATTATTCTAAAACCCATAAACAATGGCTGAGATAAAGATGCTTGCGCGCCCCATGTATCAAAAATGCCGGGAGCTATAGGGAACGAACCAAACGGTGTGCTAATCACGAACGGATCCACTTCGCTTAGTCTTGTGTAGCGCGCGCTAAGTTTTAACGATGGGAGCCGCGATGCACTGACTTCTTTAACTTTTGCCTCAGCACCTTTAACCTTCATCAAAGATGAATGAAGCATTTTACTGTTCTGCATTCCAATTTCAACCGCCTGCTCAATAGTTAGCTGAAGTTTTTCTTGCGCAAACGAAAGCGATGCGGTTACCAGAATAATTGCAATAGTTGTTGCTTTAATTTTACCTAAGATCATACAGTTGTTTCTCCGTAATTATCTATTGTTGATTTATATTTTTCTCTGCCTTCGGTTGTAAAAATTCCTTCAAATAAAATTTTGAGAATGTCTCTAAACGCCTGGTCGGCTGAAATAGGCAGTTTCGCCAAAACTTCCGGATTGATTAAACTGTGGATCGAAGCAACATAGCCCACCACAATTACGCTTGTATTTACATCCTTCCGGAATATTCCGTCTTCAATGCCCTCTTCAATTAATGCTGATAGATGCTTATAAGCTTTCTTCGATCTAAATTCTTCTATATCTTTCCAAACTTCCGGGTTACATTTCATCAAATCGCTAACCATTGGACCCTCAAGCTTTTCGGCTTGCTTGGCAATGAAGTTCATAAAAGTTTTTAACTTTTCTATGAAGGGCATTGTTTTTTGTGCCATTAGATTTTCAATGAAGTTATCCACTTCGCACTTGTTTGTATGAACAATTTCTTTGAGAAGGTGATCTTTGTTTGAAAAATGCTTGTAAAGCGTTTTTTTGCTCATTGCAAGGCTGGAAGCAATCTCTTCCATTGTTACTTTAGAATAGCCAAACTGCCGGAACATCTCGTCAGCTTTTAGCGCAATCCTTTGCTTTATTTCTTTTTCTTCAGTCATTTCTGTTTTCCGTTGATTTATATCTTAACAACAAAACTATAATTACAGTTCCATTGGAAACGATATGTGTTTTAGTCGTTTCCAAACTTACAAAAGTTCCGTGGCTTAGAAAAAAAATTATTCTGCGAAAATGGCTCTAAAACGGGCATTGGGTATCTTCACTGGATTTACAAGCACAATAAGTGATACAGTAATAGACGTTTAACTGGTTGGAATATGCTATTAAGCAGATTGCTGTTGAATGGTACTTAAATCTATTCTGTTGATTTATTTTAATTAGGAATTCAGTATTGATTTCCATTCAAGATTAGATATTTCGCGTCCAAGCTTTCGAATATTAACCACGTGATCTTTTACAGTCTCTTTTTCCAGTAAATTGTTTGGCCTTGTGTAAACTTCATAGGCAAAAGACGTTACATATTTCAGAAGTTCATGGTGTTTATTGTTCTCGGAATCGAGATATAGCAAAAGCCTTTCTTCATATAAACTCATTTTACTAACATGCTCTTGGAATAATTTTCTAGCAGTACCAGGCTCCACCATTCTATCGCCTGTTAAGGCAATGTCAGTCATTACCATAGCCATATCAGCGCTACTTAAGAAACATGCAAGGTTTTCTCTGAATTCATCAATCCATTTTTGCTTATTGATAGAGGACAATTGAGACTTGACTTGAAATTTGGAGACGTAATATGCAAATGCAGAACTTAATAGAACTGGTATAATGACCATAAACACATTCAAAATATTCATTTCTAACCTAGCAGTTATTTTTGTTTTTCTTTTTTCTCTTTTGAATCTGAATTTTATCTAATCCATTTTTCCATGCACTTCCGGATCAAACCAACGAGGTACCTTGTTCAGGTTCTCTAGAACATCGAGAGAATCACCTCACATTAATCCGAAATCTTTTGGAAAATTGATATGAAATTATTGCATTAAATTATTATTAACAACTTCGCTGAAGAAAAGCAACTGTGCGGATAGATATATAAGAATCTTGTTTTAAGATTTCGTATAATTTCATAGTATTGTTTGAAAGGTAGCCAGAATGGAATCAAATATTAGAGAACAGATAAAAAAACTCAGCGTTTCGGAACGCATTATTCTGGTTGAAGAAATATGGGATGGCATTACCGAAGAAAACATTCAGTTAGAATTATCTTCAGAACAAAAACAAGAAATCGAGCGGCGCAGTAAGGAATTAAAGACAAATCCGGAGCTAGGCAAAAGCTGGGAAGAAATCATTTCGAAGTTGAAGAAATAAAATCCGTTAAATCCGCGTCATCCGCGTCCTATTCGAGTATTATCCATAATAACTTACCAAACTTGGATTCCCTTTAAGAGTTTTCGGGAATGACACTAATATCTAAAAACTCATCTCCACACGTAAACCGGCAACAAGCGCGCGGTTATTTACGCTTTGGTTTGGATTAATTACATACTGAAAGTCCGGCTGAACCCGCAGCCAGTTTAGCAAATTGAAACTGTATGTTAACTCAAAAATAGTTTCGTTGAACTTTGGTTCTGCTGGATTTGCGGAATTCACCAGCACAAATTTATCACTCATGCGTGCGTTAGCTACTGCCAAACCAAGTACTTCTTCCGGATCGTCTGAGAAAACTCCGCTGATGTTCAAACCTAATCCCCAGAAAGTTTGCACTGCATTAATGTTTCTGTTTGCAAAACCGAGTCTTCCAAAAACAGACAGCCCAAGTTCCGATGAACCGGGCTTAGAGCAAACAAATTTTTCAGCGTTAAGATAAAAACCGGCATTGCCAACATGTCGAAGCAGATTTCCCGATTCATCTACTTCTGCCAAATCATCATAAGCTTGCGGATAGTACCAGCCGCCGATGTTATATTTTCCGTAGCCCGCCTTTAATTCTTCCCCATCTTCATAATAGCCAAATTCTCCAGCTAGCAAAACTCCATCTTCACTGTGGGCAAAAATGTGTGTCAAATAAGGCTCATAATGATTTCCCGGTACTGCATCAAAAACCCCTGCAAGCAGGTAGATGTGCTCTGTTGGATTATACTTTGCCTTTACTGCCAATGAGGTAGAAGGAAATATCGAGGGACCATTTAAGCCGCTGCGCGCAAAGTCAGCTCCAATTCCAAATGAAGGATTGAGAAACAAACAAGAAGTAGCGCGCGCATCAAATTCACAATTGAGATCAACCAATCCAAACACAACCGATAGTGAGTTACCGAAAAACCGCTTACTAATTAATAATTGATAAAGCCGCCATTGCTGCGGCGAGGCAATATTGCTAATTCCTTGAATAGCGCCAGACCTAACTTCGGGTGCGGTTCCGTTAATACCAAGAATTTGTGCAAAGAAGGTCATGTCTTCCCAGCCCAAAAGTTCATTGAGATCTAGCGTAGCATTAAAATCAAACATATTCAGATAATCGCTGCCGCTGGTGTTTCCGGCAAATGAAGAATAAACTTCATTCTTCATTGTGAAGTTAAACTCATAACCACTTTTATAAAGATTTGTGCGCAGTCCCCACCATCGCCTGAAAGTGAGTTAAATTCAATTTGCTCTTCTACTGCTACAACTTTTTGTATTGGTTGGTTGGATTCATTATAGTTTACCGCTACAAGATTTTGAGCTGCCGAAAAAGAAGTTAAAAAGAGGAAAAGAATAAATAAAAGTCTGTAGGAAAATTTAGCCGGCGTATTTATTACGCATACGATATGTTTTTTAAAAGTTACCATTTGAACGTCCTTTTTCAACTAGTAATTACTTACCAATTGATTATCGGAGTGAATGAAGGTTTTTAAAGTTGGGTGTAAGGGTTACGAAGCTATGGCAAAATTCATTTAAAATAAAAAAGCCGCACTTTTGATGCGGCTTTATCTAACTACTAAATACTATTTACTCAATACTAAATACAGTTATTTGAACATTTCATCGCTAGGATTAGTATTGTACTCTACAGAAGTTACGGTAAGCTCAATAGAACCCATTGGTGTACCTTGAATAATCTTATGAGCAACTTTAGTTCCCTTTACATCTTTGTAATCTGCAAACTCAGTAGAAATACTCATTGCTCCTTGTGGAGATTCAACAGTATTTGAACTCTTAACAAGGAATCCGCTTTCAACATCGTAATACTGAGTTGACTTCTTACCGGAAGGGTAAATAAGATTTACTTTGTAAGCATCTTTACCGTTTAAAGCTTCCATTCCGCCGAGTTCTAACTTAACACCAAGCTTATCGTAATAGAGATAAGAATTAAGCGTTGCTTCAATTTTCATGGCTTCAAGTTGAGCGCCGGTTAGTTCTTGTTCTTGTCCCATCTGACTTGACTTGCCTTTCTCACCATCAAAAAGAGTTTTCTGCTGTCCAACACCAAAATCTACTAACTGATACATTTTGTTTGGAGCTTTACGAACCAGAGTAATGTTGATGGTCATGCCTTGCATAGCGCCGCTCATCTTCAAAGTTTCATCTTTGATTGCTTCAAGATTAGCTTTGCCGCCGGTTGCTTCTACGTACTTTGCAATAACTTGCTCTGCGGTTAATCCTTCCGGTGCTTTCTTTACGTTTGGATCAAATTTTTCGCCGTAAATATCCAAGTAATCAACCTTGCTGCTAACGCTGAATTTAGTAAGATTTTTGGCAACATCTTCCGCCGAACCAACAACAAGAATGTTAGCGTTGTTCGGTTTAATATATTTCTTTGCGATTGACTGAACATCATCAACAGAAACCGCGCTAAGGTTCTTTAGATAATTCTTGTAATAATCCTTTGGCAGATTATAGATAGCGGTATTGATTGCAAAGTTCGCAATTGTAGCCGGTTGTTCTAAACTGCGGATAAAATTTCCGGCAAGTAGATTCTTCGCGTTCTCAAGTTCTTTCTCAGAAACTTTCTCGTTTCTGATTTTTTTCATCTCAGCTAGAATTTCTGTAATTGCGCTGTCTGTAACGCTTGTTCTAGCTTTTGTTGATGCCGAAAAACTTCCAACTAACTTATCCGGATTCAAGCTTGAGTAAGCGCCGTAAGTGTATGCTTTAGCTTCGCGCAAATTCATAAAGAGTC
Organism: Stygiobacter sp. RIFOXYC2_FULL_38_25; assembly: GCA_001803165.1. GTDB lineage: Bacteria > Bacteroidota > Ignavibacteria > Ignavibacteriales > Melioribacteraceae > Stygiobacter. The sequence goes on from MHAZ01000021.1 coordinate 129,492, forward strand.
TGCCGGTAGCGCTTCCGCCTAAAATTAAATTGGCAACTTTTGTTTTCAATGCATCATCACTTCCAATCTTAAGATCAACCGGATAACAAACATTAATTACAGACTGAACTGCACCGGCTTTATCAACTAAAGCTACTTTATTTACAACCGGAGCTTTTGGATTTGTGAAAGTGTTTTTAGGAACATCTTTCTTTTCCCATTTGCCGAGATATTTTTCAACTAAAGATTTTGCTTTTGATTTGCTGATATCGCCAACGATTGCAAGGTATGCTATATTTGGTCTAAAGTAAGTTTCGTGATAAGCTTTGCACATATCAAGCGTAATAGATTTTGTACTTTCTTCCGTTTCAAATTCACCGTAAGGATGTTCTTTTCCGTAAACAAGTGCGCCTTGAACACGGTTAGCAATTTGATCCGGATCGTCTTTAGCAAAAGCCAAGCCGGAAAGTGATTGCTTTCTAATTTTCTCCAACTCTTCTTGCTTGAAATCCGGATTAAGAATTACATCCGCCATCAAATCCATAATTTTTTCCGTGTACTTGGAAAGCCCGGAAGCAAAAACACTTGTGGAAGACGTACTCAAATTTGCGCCGAGAAAATCAACTTCTTCATCAAGTTTATCTTTGCTGCGTTTCTTTGTTCCGGTGCGCAAAAGCTGTCCGGCTGTAGAAATATATCCGGCATTCTTTCCTTCAACAATTGCGTCTCTATCCAGCATCAAGCTGAATGTAACTTTAGGTAATTTGTGGTTTTCTACAACAAAAACTTTCAATCCGTTAGCTAATTCAAATGATTCAGCATCACCAATTTTCACTTCCGGTGCCGGACCAGGTTTAGGTTTTTGGCTTCTATCAAGCTGAGCAAAATTTGCCGTTAAGCTCAACAAGAGGAAGAAAATCAAAAGACGTTTCATTTTTAACTCCGTTATAATTTCAAAATTTTTCGTTTATTCTAAACCAAAATTAAATAGATTCTTCAGTCATCCCGGTCTACGACAAAGATTAAACCAACGGGATTCCTTCAGAATGACTTCGTCATTTCTTTTCCATTGATTTTGGCAAATAGTAAAGAACAACTCTGTTTTCTTTTGTTAGATATTTATTAGCAACACGCTTCAAATCTTCGCGTGTAACTTTCATATAACGCTGAAGTTCTGTGTTGATCAAGTTTGCATCGCCAAAGTAAACAGAATAATTAGCCAGGCTTTCACCAATTCCGGCTACAGTAGAGTTTCTTGTTACAAAATCACTCTCAATCTGATTTTTCAATTTCTGGAATTCTGTTTCAGTAACTAAATCTTTTTTAACCTTTTCGATTTCGGCATCCAGCGCGGCTTCCAATTCTTCGGCTTTACCGCCAACGTTACAAAGTCCAAAAGCCACGAACAAGCCGGGGTCTTCAAGCGCAAAAGGTACAGAAGCAACTTGTACTGCTTTTTGCTGTTTGTCTTTAATTTCTTTTGTGAAACGCGAGCTTTCTCCGCCGGAAAGAAGAGTTGTTAACATGCTGAGTGCGTAATAATCCGGTGTGCCCTGTGCCGGCATGTGATATGCTTCGGCAACTAACGGAAGCTGAACTTTATCATAGACTGTTTCGCGGACTTCTGCTGTTTTTACCGGTTCAACTTCTTTTGGAGTTACAATTGCAACTTTACCTTTTGGAATTTCTGCAAAATATTTCTTCACTAACTCTTTTGTTTTTGCAACATCAATATCACCCGCAATTGTTAAGGTTGCGTTGTTGGGAACATAGTACATTTTATAGAAAGCTATAAACTCTTCAATCTTAGCCTGATCTATATATTGAGCTGAGCCAATCGGCATCCATCTATAAGGATGAACTTTGAATGCGTTGCTGAACATTTTTTCTAAAAGCGTTCCGTAAGGTCTGTTTTCCAAACCTTGCTTGCGTTCTTCTTTAACAACTTTTCTTTGTGTTTCAACACCAACGCTGTCAATTTTCAATTGTAGCATTCTTTCGGATTCCATATACAAACCAAGTTCAAGCTGATTTGATGGAAGCGTCTCAAAATAAAATGTGCGGTCAAAATTGGTATTAGCGTTCAAACTTCCGCCGGCAGCTTCTATAGTCTTAAAATACTCGCCGCGCTTAATGTTTGGCGAACCTTCAAACATAAGGTGTTCAAAAAAGTGTGCAAAGCCGGTGCGCTGCGGGTCTTCGTTCTTACTTCCCACATGATAAAGAATGGAAACATTAACGATAGGCGTAGTGTTATCTTTGTGAAGAATCACATTTAAGCCGTTATCCAATTTGTACTGCTCATAACTAATCTTTTTGCTTTGAGCCGATATGCCGACAAAGCCAAGCAGCGCTAAAAACAAAATGAGTTTGCGTTTCATTAATTACTCCTTTTAGAATTGATTTGAAAAGCCGTTATTGCGGTTTTTTGATGCGAAAATATTGGGAAATTCTGTTTCATTTGCGAATAATTTGACGTTTCAGCCGCCCGGAAGTTTGGCTTATAGCTAGTAGGGTTGAGAATTTTACTTAAACAATGTGAGAAAATTAATGGATTTTAATTCAATTTGGATTTTCGTATTTACGCACCAAAATTATTAGGATTAGATGAAACGTTTTTTACTTTTGATTTCAGTTTTCGCTGTTACTTCAACACTTTCAAATGCTAACCCGTCAAGGCTATCTCTTGTTCATCAAGATGTTGTTCAGTCCAACTCAACTTCTACCGTTATTAACTATAGCATAGAGCCATTTTACGATGTAGAAAGCTTCCGGCTTATTGTTGTTTTAGAATTCAACGGGGACAAAAGCGGACAAACGCGGCTCCGGCTTCCCAACAATTACGGAAGTAATAACGATTGGGAGGGAGTGAAATTTCTTAAAGCGCTTTCTAACAACACTACCATCGAAGAAACTTCCGAGCGTGATGTTAAATTTGTTAAGTATCACCCAAACACTGCTGTAAAAATATATTACCAGTTTGAACAAGTAAGGCGAGAAGAAATCGAGCTTGGTAATCATTATATGGCTACACTCGATAAAAAATATTTTCACTTTCTAGGCGAAACATTTTTTGTTTATCCCGATTGGGATGCCAATTCTGAGTTCACATTCCGGGTTAGCTGGAATAAATTTCCGGCAAAGTGGAATCTTGCAAACAGCTTTGGTGTAAATCAAAAATACCAGGAAGTGAAACTTCCGCTTTGGAAATTCCGCCATACTATTTTCACCGGCGGCAATTTCAAATTAGAAAAGCGCATGATTTACAATAATCCCGTTTACGTTGCAATTAAAGGCAATTATACTTTTCCAGCCGAGCAGTTCATTGATATGATTCAAACAATTCTGCTTGAAGAAAGAACTTTTTGGAATGATTACAATTTTCCATTCTTTCTAATAACAGTTTTTCCAATTGAAGGAGATAACGACCAAGGTGGAACCGGCAGGGTGAATTCGTTTTCGTTATTTCTTACCGAGGATAGACAAATTGATTACCGCATGAAACGACTTTTAGCGCACGAGGTTTTTCATACATGGCTTGGCGAAAAAATTAATTTAGCCGGACCGGAATCGCTCCTCTACTGGTTCTCGGAAGGATTTAGCGACTACTACGCTCGTTTGCTTTTGCTGCGCGCCGGTTTAATTTCTTTGGATGAATACATCAATGAATACAACAGAGTTTTGAAGCAATATGGCAAATCACCCGCACGCAATGAGAAGAATGAAAAACTTGCAGATGGATTTTGGAACGACGGTGATCTTAACAAACTCCTCTACATGCGGGGAGATATTTTAGCGCATAGCATTAATCTAGCTATTATGAAAAACAGCGGCCGGAAAAAGAATTTGGACGATCTGATGCGCGATCTCTACAAGCGCTCGCAAGAAGAAGGAATGCTTGTCTCTGCCGGTAGTTTGAGCAACTTAATTAGATTCTACGGCGGCGATCAAATTCTTGCGGATGTTATGAAGGTTCTGAATTCCGGCGCGGCAATTAAAGCTTTACCGGACGCGCTTGGTCCTTGTGTTGAAATGGAAATGGAATCCTCCAGAAAATTCTGGCTCTTCGGAGAAAAATTTGATTTCCCGGTTTACAATCTAAAAACAAATCAGTTTGATAAAAGCTGTTACGATTGGTTTGGAGTGAAATAGAAATTGTCGGTCTTTCGTAGAGACGCGATATATCGCGTCTTTACTTGATATTCAAATTTTCAACTGTTATGTTGCTAAAAGCAACCGGGCTCCATTCAACTACTTCGGGGGAACCGAGAAAACAAGTACGAATTACGATATAAGATTTACGAAGTAACTTCATATAGATTTTTTTTAGTAAACTAAGTAAAAGTGAGCAGATAATATTCTAAAGATATGTTATCCGCTCACGGGCAAATTAAGAGTTTTACAACCAATAAAATGGATATAAAAACAGCCGTAATTGGATTAAAGAATACTTGTGATTCATATTTAATATTGAACGAGAAATATTTGAATGATGCCAAGGTAAATAAAAGAAAAGATCGAAAAATTACTTTTGAGAAGAATAGATTAGATTTATTAACCGTTCAAAGAATGATTCTTGATTTCGAACTAAGAATTGATAATGAACCAGTTTACTCGTTCAATTATTTTAATTATTTCAATAAGTGGTTCTTTCTAAATTCCAAATTAATGCAGAATAATCCAGAAGATTATTTCTTTCCATTTCGTTTCTTCAGTTCATCCTTCTCTGCGAAAATTTATATTGATACAAGGACTAATTGGGAACAAAATAATAATCTTAATGAAACATTAACGTTTTTATATAACTATGTTCGAAGAAGAGCGTTTTTTAATAAACTATTGTTCTTATTTGGAATTGTGGAAAGAAACAATTTAACAAAAGATCGCTCCCAATTTATGAACGAAATAAAAAACAATTTTATGTCTAAATATTATCTTTCATCAACTTTAGTAGCGGTAACACAAATAGAAGGCTTGATTTGGGATTTTGCAAAAGCCGTTAATTCCGAAGAATTGAAAATATATTATGAAAGTAACTCTCAATTTTTTCCTTTCAATTGGGATGAAGAGAATCAAGCTTATTTAAAGAATAAAAAAAGATTGACGTCGGCCCGTTCATTATTAATGGAAACTAGATTACAAGAAGTGATCCCATTTGAACTGTATTCTTTTTTGATCTCGGAATTCTGGGATGATCGCAATTCATTGGCTCACGGGGATATTCTAAATAGAAATTTGAAATCAGATTCAATTGCATCATTACTTTGTCTTATGGCAGTATTGATGTTTCTTGCAAAATATAACAAAAATGATAATGTATATATTCCTGTTGCAATATAGTTATATAACCAGTTTTACAAACCGACAGATTTAAATTGTTTGGCATTTGTTTTCAAAGTTGCATTGCAGTGTTGGGAGACGGCTTAAAAACAACGTTGTAAGAGCATAATCATAGCGTTGGAAATGAGATATATAAAATCAAAATTGATTTTCACGGTTTTTACAGTTTTAGTTTTGTTTTCAACTTGCATAGCACAATCGCAAACAAAACCACTTCCTGTGCAAGTTACTTGTAGGAAATCTTTATTAGGTGGTTCCTATGTTCTTCAAATAAGGAACACCTCCCCTCTACCCATAGAGATATGGCTAGAAGCCAGAGAAAAATATGCAACGTTTATTATTCAAGCGGAGAAAATGAAAGAAATTGGGTGGGTTCAAGGTTTTCGTTTTGATGCGAACGATGTTTTCTTCATCGGTTCTAATGGATATGATATAATTCGACAAACAATGCCAAGTAATGAACTATCTGAAGTTAGAGTTGATTTCTTGAACAATGGAGCTCTTACAGTCAATCTTTCTCAAACATTTTTACAGAAGAAGATTGCTAAATCTTTAAAATTGCCTATTAACAAAAAGTATCAAGGAATTATAGAAATAGAAATGAGTAAGGTGCCGGAGATAATTCTAAAAGATAGATCTGATAGGATTCATGCAAATGTTCTATTACAAACTATTACCTTCTCGGGAAATGTGAAAATCCCAATCAAAGCATCTATATCATTTCTGCCTTCTTATATTTCATCAACAGGCGAAATATTAGCTTCACAGATTAATGTCGACGACATAAATATAAATGGTTTGCAAAATAAGTTGTCCAGTGAAGCAACAAATATTATAAACGGTTTACTTCCTATATGGTTTTCTGAAATTCGGATTTTTCAATTAGACACTACTACATTGAAATATCTAAAGTTTCTAAATGTTCGTCAAATTAGTGTTTATAATCGGAGACTTGCGATTGAACTTCTGTAATCATATTAGTACCCTAGTCGACAATTCAAAGAGAACGCTATTCACAGTAGTTTGCTGTTTAAAGGTTGCAGATAGTTTACTCTAAAGGTCAACAATTATTACATGGTTTAGAAGCCAAGTCGATAAGAACCGCAGTGATTGGTTTGGCGTGAAATAGAAATTGTTGGTCTTCGTAAAGACGCGATTAATCGCGTCTTTACAAAACTATGCAAGTTTATTTTTTTCTAATCTTTGGATTAATTAACAGCAGGAAAGCTAAGGCAAACAATACTCCCGTTACAACAAACATAGAAACATTAGCGCTTCTTGATTCAATCCGCATAGCTAAGTCTTCAAATTGGAATCTCTGCGAATCAATTTTCCATTCAACTGTGTTACCTTTAACCGATTTGGAATTCGTTGATAGAATTACTCCCGGCATACTTATTTGATTTGCGTAAGTTCCGTTCGCAGAACCAGCCCATTCCATTTTACTTTCAATGTTTTTGATGATCAATTCAATATCAGGCTCAACAACTTTCAAAGATTTCGATTCCAGAGTCTTCTCTAAAAAATTTATTATCTCATTTACATCTTCCCCTTTCTTATCAATTTCTTCCATTAATTGCTGTTTGTGAGCATTAATAGAAGTCTCGGAAACATCGGTTATATTATGTTTCTTGCATGCTTTCAAAAATTCTGAAAGGAACTGTTCGATATAACCTTTGCCGGCATACTCATCTATTCTATTCTTCAGAACCTTGGATGTGTCTCCATCCAAAAACTTCTGGTATTCTTCTTTGCTCAAGAAGTTTTTAAGCGGAGTTAACTTAAAAGGATAAAATGATTTGTACGTTTCTTCATATTCATAATAAGTATAGAACCAGCGGAACTTCTTTTCGAAATTGATTTTTACTCCAATCTTGCTTTGGTTTCCATACTCGGCATTCAAATCATTTACATCATTAAATTTCTTCTCGGCTGTGTAAACAACTTTGGTAGAATCCTTTTCAGATTTCTTCTTTTCAATCTTCCATGATTTGTCTGTTGGAATTGGGAAAGGCAAGCCGGCAATGTTGGATGTGTCTCCTTCTACAATAACAATTCTCTCGCACGAGCCGTCAGAGTTGATTTTGGTTTTTGTAGTGTATTCTTTGCAGCCGGCGATAATCAGCAGCAGTATGGCAATATTTATAGCAAATAAATGATTCTTTACATTTTTCATTTTCTCTTCTCCGCTAAAATTTTTCTTATTTCTTAACGTTCATTAACTCGTCAAGAAATTCGTTTTGTTCCTTTGTTAAGCTTTTTCGCAGCTCATCAACTTCTTTCTTCCTCTCGGGAGTTAATGAATTGTACTCAACCAGCAATGCTTTAATAAAGGTTTTATTTACAACCATCCAATCTTTGGAAAGATTAAGATGCTTTTTCTCTCCGGTTATAAGTTTGTACGCATCGTAGAAAAAAGATAGATTTGGCAGGTTATCGCCGAAGCTCGCTTCGTACCGAAGTCCGGCATTGTTTAGATTGTTTTCCAGCACTACAACACTTTTTAACGCGGTTGCTTCTTCGTAGAAATAAAGAGCAGAGAAAACGAGCATCACCGAATAAATTGCAAGCCTTACTTGACGCAACATGAACCAACTTAAAAATGTATCAACCGGTGAAGCTTGTCTTCCGCTTTTCTCTACTTGCTCATTTCTTATTTGATGCAATATTCTGCCCGTCAGCAGTTCCGGTTCATCAAGAATTGGTTTGTTACTTTTTAGATTGGTAAGCAAACTATTAGCCTTGCTAATGTTGGCTGAAAAAGATTTGCATTCTTTACAGCTCTTTATGTGTTCGGCTACGCTATAGCTTTGCCAGATATCAAGTTCTGCTTCCAGCATCATCTTTTTAACCGATTCACAATTCATTAGTAACTCTCCACTTAATTAATTTTGTTCTAATCGTCTTGCGCGCAATAGAAAGATTTGTTTTTACAGACTCAGCCGAAATATCCATGATTTGCGAAACCTCATCTGTTGTTAACTCTTCCAAATCTCTCAGCACAAAAACCATTCGCTGTTTTTCCGGCAATCCGTTTGAAACATGTTTTATTATTTCTGCTTGCTCTTTATTTGTCAACTGCTTTTCCGGATTATCAAGACCACTTACAAAGTCATCGCCAATTGTTTCTCGTCTCTCGTTTTCCGTTTTACGCGCTCTCAGCTTATCATAACAAAGGTTGATTACGATTTTGTACATCCAAGTAGTGAACTTCACTTTCTTGTTGTAGCTGCCGAGGTGCTTCCAAATTCTAACAAAAGATTCTTGTACAACATCTTTAGCGTCGTCATCATTTGTAAGAACTCTGAACGCGACAGTATAGGCGTAGTATTGATGATTTTTCAAGATCGCTTCAAATGCCGATAAATCGCCTTCCACCGCATTTTTAATTAACCTAAACAGTTCTTCTTCAGCAATAATTTTTGAATTCATGAATTCTTTATTGTTTCCATCTATGATACGATTGAAAATAGGAAAAGTTAAATTCTAATTGCATAAAAAGAGCACATCAAGAAATAAACAAATCTTAACTAACCACTTTTGCTTTCGATTATTAGCTAAGCATTTAGAGAGGTAATTATGGCAAGCGTAAATTGTTGGGAATTTAAAAAATGCGGCAGAGAGCCAAACGGATTGAAAGCGATTGAGCTGGGTATCTGTCCGGCTTCTATTGAAAGCAGAACTAATAATATAAATCATGGTTTGAATGGTGGGCGGGCTTGTTGGGCATTAACAGGAACTCTTTGCGGCGGAAAAGTTCAAGGAAGTTTCGCCTCGAGACTAGCCAATTGTCTTGAATGCGATTTTTACAAGTTGGTGAACAAAGAAGAAGGCGTAAATACTGTTCAATCAAAAACGATTATCGGAATGGTGAAATAAAAAAGGCGCCGCATTCGCGCCTTTAAATAAACACCAACAAAGTTGTCCGGGATAAAAATCACATCTTTATTTCATCAGAAGAAACTTTTTTGTAAGCACAAACCCTCCGGCTTTTAATTGATATAAATAAGTACCGGAAGCTAATTGAGAATTTAGAATGGAGAATTGAGAATTATGTGTTCCCGCTTGTTTGTATTCATCAACAAGTGTTGCCACTTCCTTTCCCAGCATATCAAAGACTTTTAGCGTTACATGCCCGCTGACCGGCAACTGATATTTTATTGTGGTTTCTGGATTAAATGGATTAGGATAGTTCTGCGCTAAGCTAAATTGAGTTGGCATTTCAACTTTAACTTCAACAACATTGCTGTATTCATACTTACCGTCGAAGTCTATTTGCTTTAAGCGGTATTGAAGAAGATTAAGATTATGAGCAAGAGCAAGATTATCAGTAAAAGAATAACTCTTTGGTGAGTTACTGTTTCCATGTCCCTGAACAAAACCAATCTTTTGCCATGTCATGCCGAGCGCAGTCGAGGCACGTTCTTCACTCTTCACTCTACGTTCTACACTGAAGCCGTAGTTGTTCACTTCTGTTGCTGTTTGCCAATTCAACAAAACTTTTCCATCGGCAGCAGATGCTGTGAATGAAGTTAACTCAACCGGAAGTGCGCTGGATGTTATTCCATATCTGTTAGCAAGGTAATGTTCTACTGTGCTTCTATCTGATGTACTTAAATTGGTGTTGTAAAGAATTACTTCCGCAATATCTCCGTTAAAATAATAGTTGCCGTCACTGCGCGCGCCAAGCTGCAACGCTCCGCTGTTTGATGATAGAATATTCGTGCTTGTTGTGCCGCCGTCATTACCATCAACACGAACCGCGCCGCCGGAAGATGAGGCTCTTGCTGAAAAGATATGCGCGTTTCCATCTGTGTACGTTCCTGTACTTCCTAAATCTAGGTAAGTACCCGGTGAAGTTTGAAGCGGTATAAACCTCGCGCCTACACCGTTCAGATGATATTCAAAATTTTCATTTGCATTTCCGCTTATAAGAAACTGAACATCGCTTGAACTTGATTTCGCCACAACAAACATTTCATACGGATTGCTTTGTATTCCAAGTGTTGAAGAAGTTGGCAAAGTTAGTTTTGAATTCGTTCCATTAAATCTAATTACCGGATTTCCATTCATGGAATTAGAAACAAGTGTAGGTTGATTCGCACTTGTGCTTTGCGAAGCGTCATTATCAAAACCGGAAACATCTCCCCAATTTGAAACTGCTGAACTCGCCGATGTTACAGCCAAATCCGAACGAAGATGTAATTTTAGATTTGCTGTTGGGATTGCCGTACTTAGAAAAATTTTCTTTGCCGAACTTTGAGTTGTTGCAGCAACAAGTTTGAAGTAATACATTGTTTCGGCGGTTAATCCGGTTACAGTTGCGCTTACATTTAAGCTTCCGCTTGCCGGCACTGTTCCGCTTTGCGTTGCTGAACTTAGATTCAAGTTGTTCGGGTCGGTTCCGTAAATAAAATGGTAATCTACATCAGCACTTGAAAAAGCACTGTTGGCAATTGCCCCGTTCAATGTTAACGATGTTGAAGAAGCGATTGATGCAGAACTTACAGAAGGTGTTAAAGCCGAACCGGGTGTTGCAGTGGCTATTTTTAATTTGCCGTTAATGGCATAAACAGGATCGCCAAAAGTTTCGCCAACACGTATGCTTTCAGCTCCGCCCGAATTCCACTCCTCGGCATTGATATCGTATACCGAGATTAACACATCCCATACTTCGTTCGGAAGGGTAACAAGGTAGCTTTGGTGCGCGGGTACACTGTAACTGTGCTCGGTTCCGGCCGCGTTGCGCAGTACGTAAGTATGTGCTACATCGTCGCGGTTGTATAGGTCGAAGGTGGCTGTAGTTGATGTTGATGAAATAGCGGTAATATCTAACCAGTTTGATTCTTCGTATTCAAAAAGCGAATAACTTGCAATTGCAAATGGTTCTCCATTATAAGCAATTTGCATGTCCCATAATCCTCCGGTGGCAACATACGCCGCCGACATAGCTGGAATAGTTTGGGTGTAGGTATCGGCATATATTTGAACGCTTACTGTAGCGGGATTTGCATTCCGGTTTTCTATTTTATAGAGCTGCGAATAACTGCCATAAAATCGACCTAATGTGTAAATAAGAATATTCTTTTCGGGAGTTTGCGTTTCTGAACAAAACTGGTTGTTGGCTACTATTTGTTTAAATGTATTAGTTTGATAGGCGAATGTGGTAATTCTATTTTTTTCTACTGAATACATAATCAATTCTGTTTGATATGAAGTTAATGTTAAAGTCGACCCAGAATGAATGCCGTCTGTAAAATATACCATAACATCAATATTACTATTAGAATTTCTTACTTCATAGGTTGCCCACGTTGGGCTATCGGAGCAGGATGTGCAAATTTTAATTTTGCGTGTGGCATCAAAAGGTAAGGCAATATAGTTTCGCCCATAAAAAGTGCCGTTGGCATTTGTAACCACCAGGCGGTAGTTTATTTCTCTATGCTGTTCATAGTTGGTAAATGTATAATTAAGTGTAACCGAGGAGCTTACGGCTACATCGGTGCTTCCGGTAACTGTGCCCACTGCTACCGTATTGCCATAGCTTGTGGTATTTCCATATTCAAAACTTACGCTACAATCGGCGCCATTGGCGTTCACAACTCCTTGTAAAGTGGCGTAAATAAAAGTATTCGGATTACTCGCAGATGATGAACTTACCCCAGTCGCTTTGAGGGTTAACACAGTTGGCGTTTGGGCAAAGAACGATAAAGAGGAGAGCAGAATAATTATGGTGGTAAAATAGATTTTGCCTTTCATTTTATATTTACTTTTAGTTTGTAATCAATATGTAATAAACACACCACAAGCTATTTAGAGGTTGCCGCTAATACAATAGCCAGTTTGGGTAAATGTGATAAAAGCAATTAAAAATGAAAAATTGAAAATTGAGAATTGTGATTGACCCGCTTGAGTTGAGCGAGGCAAGGAATTGAGAACTTGTCCGCCGTTTTGCTTGCCCGCCGTTTTGTGGCGGGTTTTGCGGATTGAGGATTATGAATGGAGAAGTAAAAATATTTTAATTGGAGTGCAGCAGAAAAGAATAAAATGTGTGGCTGTTGTTTAAGTGCAGTATAATTTTTAATAACTGCTCATAGAACAGCCACATGAGCTATTACAACTCGAGCATTAATCCCGCGCTAACAGAAAAAAACGTAACGGTTGAATTTGAAGACTGAGATTCTGAGTAACCCGAACTGCTTGAAGACATACTGGTGCCAACCTCCAGTCCATTTCCGCAAATCTTTCCATTAATATCAATGTTCACTTTGGAAGCTACTTTAATAAGAAATCCAACGCCAAGTCCCCACCCAAAAGTTGATTTGGATTGTTCAGCCACGGCATTCAAAGTTTCTCCGTTAACTTTGATAGATGATGCGTCGACAGATACTAAGTGTAATCCAAGGTTAAGTTCCGAATAAGGTCTAAAATTGGAAGATGAAAAAAGGTATTTTCCGCCAATCATCAACGGAATAATTTTTAGTTTGGATTGAATATCAACATTCACTTCGGTGCCGAAAGAGCTAAAGAAAGCGCTCAGTAGTTCATTATACTTTTCATTGTTAAAACTGAATTGGGAATAACCGGCAATAGCGGAAAGTTGAAAATTATCCGATACATCGTAAGTTAAGCAGGCATTTCCGCCAAACCCGGATTTGTAAACATCGCCGAAATCTCCGGTTGGACTTAAGTATGAACCACTAACTCCTAACCCTAATTTTGTTTGAGCCGATAGAAGTGTAACGCTAAGTACCAATAACAATACGGCATAAATCATTTTTTTCATGTTGTCCCTCTAGTTGGTTAATAAAGTTTGATGTCTGGTGAATTAATTATCTAAACCTTTGTTGTACTATTCAAATTATTACACCTTAAATAAGTGTTATTGCAAATCAAAACTATTCAATGTATATGGCGCATACAATAGCCAGTTTGGGTAAATGTGATAAAAGCAATTAAAAATGAAAAATTGAAAATTGAGAATTGTGAATTGTGAATGGACCCGCTTGAGTCGAGCGAGGCAAGGAATGAAGGATTGAGAACTTGTCCACCGTTTTGCTTGCCCGCCGTTTTTTGGCGGGTTTGGCGGGTTGAGAGTGGAGATTCTCTTCAGTTAATAAAAAAATTTGGTGATGGAAAATTAGTTTTTGAGATATTTTACAACTGCTTCTCTGTGTAATTCCTTAAAATCTATTTCACAGAGTTACACAGAGCAAAGCACAGAGTACCACAGAGGGAAGGAATCAAATTTTTGGCAAAGGCAATTTGAGGTATTTTACAACAGCTTCAGTGCGGGAATGCACTTGCAGCTTTTCATAACTTTTAGCCGGATTTCTACAAATATGGTGTGCCTCGATTGGTTAACTGGTTTTTGCAACAAGGAAAGTATGCGTTGTTCCTTTTAGTTCTCTAATAATTCATTTATCGCCTTAGAATAATTTGCTATTTTATTTTCAGCCCGGTCTGCATTATTTCTTTGGCAAACGGATTATCCTCTGTAAAATCATCTGTTCTAAAAGGATGTACTTCAAGATCGGTAGAGGTTTGAAGAATATATTTATTTAACTTTTTCTTATCGAAAAATCTACTGCCTTCGAATTCATCTGATACAACGGCTAAATCTACATCGCTGTATTCCTTTGCCTTGCCATTAGCATACGAACCAAACAAGTAAACACTCTTCAAAGGAAACTCAACCGAAACAAGGCTAATAAACTTATTTATAATGTTATTTATATCAGATTGACTATACATTTGTGCATTTCCTTTATTTTCAAAATATATCCTTCCGAAAATTCTTTTGTACATTTATGATGAAAGTCGAATTTATAGTCGGGATAGCGCGCTTCAAGATTAAAATCATTTATCTCAAGTAATAATGCTGCCTCATCTACAGAAAGCGGGAAATTAGCTTCATCGGCAATTTTTTTGAGGTTATGAGTTTTTGGAGGAATAGTGCCGGAGTTGTTTTTAACCCATAAGGCTTTTAAAATTTTTTCAAGTGAAAGATGCCCAATGAATAAAGCCCAGTCATAATTACCCAAATTAAAATTACTTTCCATTGAGGATAAATCATTTTTCGATGATTTAACCCAATATTCTATGTAATCATTTTTATCCATAATGCTCTTCTGTAATTCTTAGTCAAACATAAGAATATAGTTTTATCGAATCAAAGTATTGCGGAAAACCGTAATGCGTTTATTCTATAGACTTCCGAAAAAATAAGACACTGATAACACACTCGCCTTACACGATCCGCCTCAGCTAACCGAAGGCACTTCAGGCGCGAGTCAGAGGAGTGCCAAATCTACTCACCAGCGCTCTATTAGTCTGTGCTAACATTTACTTTTTCCAATTTAGAAGAAGTCCTCTCTGCTCAATGCCTTAGATACTTTACAACAGCTTCCGTGCGGGAATGCACTTGCAGCTTTTCGTAAATCTTACGGATATGATTGTGAACTGTATCGGAACTTATGGAAAGCTCGGAGGCAATTTCTTTATAGAGATAACCTTTTGAAAGTAGATTGAGAACCTGTTCTTCGCGGGTACTTAGTGGCTGTTGACCGCTGCTTGTGCGGGTTTTTTCCTTTTGAAAAGATTGAACAACTTTGCGGGCAATTTGAGCAGACATAGGTGAGCCGCCAACTGAAACTTCCGTTAAAGCTGTTAAAATATCTTCCGGCTTTGTTAGCTTAAGCAAATAACCAACCGCTCCGGCTTGAAGTGATTGAAATATTTTACCGGTATCTTCATAAACCGTAAGCATAACAATCAGAAGTTCAGGCATTAGTTCTTTCAACTTATGTGTGCATTCAATGCCATCCATACCCGGAAGGTTTATATCCATTAAAACAATTTCCGGAGATTTATTCCGCATATCTTTCAAAGCAGTTTCAGAATCCGGGTAAGCACCAACACATCTAAAACCCTCCGACTCTTCCAGCAGCGTTATCATGTTACTACGAATTTTTTCATCATCTTCTACAAGGGCAACACGTATCATAAACTTTCCTAATTGGTGTTTCAACTTAGCGCAAGGTTCCGCGCCGTACAATAGCCAGTTTGGGCTATTGAGTTTGGAAAGATTTTAAAGGAAGAATAATTCTTGTTGTTGTTCCATTATCAATTACGCTTTCCATCGTAACTTTGCCGCCAATGCTTTCAATTCTACGTTGGATATTTTTTAGTCCGTTTCCAAACATACGCACATTACTCATATCGAATCCGCGGCCGTTATCTTTAACTGTAATTGATAAGGCTTCCTCGTCCGTTGAAAGAACTATGGATGCAATGGAAGCATCTGCATGTTTAACAATATTATTCATCAACTCTTTTACAGCTAGAATAATGTTATGCCTAACCTCGGAGGGGATATTATAGCCGGGCAGTTCGGGCGGAAAATCAAGTCTGCAGCGAATGTCGGCTTTCCCAAGAAATTCCGTTGAGCATTGTCCAATAAAAGATGCTAAGTTTTCGAGCGAATCGTTTTTAGGATTGAGAGACCATACAATTTCGCTAAATGTTGTTACAACATTTTCCGATGCGGAGGATATTTCTTCCAGCTTTTCCAAAACATCATTAGCACTAACATTTTTTTGTTTTGCCATTTCGCTTACAAGCCGTATCTCGGTAAGACGAGAGCCAATTTCATCATGAAGATCGCGAGCAATGCGCAAGCGCTCCCGTTCCATCGCTGCTTCGTGTTCAGATTTAATAATTCGTTCGCGCACACGTCTCATAATCATAAATCTTATTACAGCAATTACAATTCCTAATGCAATAAGAATTACAGCGGCTTTGAACCACCAAGTCATATAAAATGGTGGCAGAACAATAATATCAATAGCGGCTTCATTCTTTCCCCAAACGCCGTCGCTATTGGCGCCGCGCACACGGAACCGGTACGTCCCGGGATCTAGATTAGTAAACGTTGCTTGGCGAACCGTTCCCGCATTTACCCAATCGTCATTAAATCCTTCCAGTTTGTACTGGTACAAGTTGTGTTTTGGAGTAGTGTATTCAAGCGCGGCAAATTCTAATGAAATAACATTCTGAGCATATTCAAGAATAATTTTCTCTGTTGTTTCAATTGATTGCTTTAACGGCGACGATTCATCTTTGAAGGAAACGAGTTTATTAAACAGCTTAAATCCGGTTAATACAATTTGAGGAGCGTTATTATTTGTACGGATATTTTTAGGATAGAAAGCGTTGTAACCAAGAATTCCGCCGAAGTACATTTTGCCGTCCGGTGCTTTGTAATATTCTCTCCGGTTGAACTCGTTGCTCTGCAGTCCCGCCTCAACATCATAATTTTTAAATGATTTGCTTACCGGGTTAAAACGGCACAAACCTTTGTTGGTACTCATCCAAAGATTGCTTTCATCATCTGTTAAAATTCCATACACAACATTGTTTGGCAATCCGTTATCTGTAGTTATATGTTCACACTTTCCCGTTGCTTTTTCAAAATGATTTAGCCCGCCCCCTTCCGTTCCAATCCATAAATATTTATCCGGATTTTGTACATCTTCAACAATTGAAAGGATGTTATTATTGCTAAGAGAAGAATTGCCGCGCGGTTCTTGATGATAAGTAGTAGTTATATTTTTCTGCGGATCGTAACGAAGCAATCCTCGGTCCGGAGTTCCAAGCCAAAAAACATTATCATGATCAACTAGAGTAACAGAAATATCCGGGTAACCCGCAGCACCTGATTTATTTAAGTATTCGGGAATCATTCTCTTATCTTTGTATAGCCGTATATGTGTAAATTTATTTTTATCTGTGTTATATCTGTTTACTCCGCCAACAGTAGCTATCCAGATTGTACCGAAATTATCTTCAAACACATCACTTACAGGCCAGACCGGTGCAGCCGGTACGTTAGAAGGATTTGTGTTTATACGTTCAATAAGTTTGCCGGTTCTATCAATTCTAAAAAGACCCGTGCGCGGAGTAGCAATTAAATATTCTCCAGAATTTGTTTTTATTATAGGAAGAAACTCCGTGCCCCTTCCATTCAAAAGAGAATTTGAAACACTGCTAAAGTATTTATGAAAAGCTTTTACAGCTATTGGGAATGTTTCATTCAAAAACACGCCCGGTGTTGAGTGAAACATTTTTGTGTTCGGATTATATTTCATCACTCCCCATCCGCCGGTGCCAAGCCAAAAGATGTCGGATTTATCTTTACACACTGCGTTTGTAAACCATTTATCTGATGGTTCGCTAAGCACGGTATATTTTTTCTCCAGTATATTAAACGCCGCAAAAAGCTGAAACGAAGAAATGTATAGAGTGTTATTAACTTCGAGTATATTGCTAATTAAACATGGGTTTCCATTCGAATCACGTACCGGATAATGTAGAATTTTCCCGGAATGAGTATCGTAAAGATTCAATCCAGACGCAGTACCAAACCAAACCATTCCTTTTTTATTCACCGAAAGAGAGGTAACATCATTCAAGTATTTTAATTCTATTCCGTCTTTGTCTTTTGGAAGAATATGCGAGAACGATTTGCTTTTCGTGTTGTAGCAATTTAATCCGCCCTGTGCTGTTGCAATCCACAGCAATCCGTCGTCGGATTCACTAATTGCATGAATGTAATTGGAACTAACGCTGTTAGAATTTGATGCTTGATGAATGAACCGCTGAACGGTAAAAGTTATCGGATTTAATTTGTTTAATCCTCCGTCAGTAGTACCAACCCAGAGAAATCCATCACTGCTTTCGAATATGCACGTAATGTAATTACTGCTAAGTGTTGTTGTATCCGCACTACTTGTAATTTGCACAAACGATTCTTTAGCGCGGTCATATAAATTTAACCCTCCGCCGTTTGTGCCAATCCATAACCGCTGATGAGAATCTTCAAAAACAATAGATACATTATTTTCCGATAATGAAGTTGAATCGGCAGGATTATGCCGGTAGCAAATAAATTCATATCCATCGTAGCGGTTAAGACCATCCTTAGTGCCAATCCAGAGAAAGCCCTTTTTATCCTGGCAGATGCTGTAAATGTAGTTTTGCGAAAGACCTTGATCTATAGTTAGAAATTCGGAAGCCGTTTGAGAAAGCAAAAGAACGGGAAATAATAATATTACGAGCGTGAAGCGTAAAATTCTCATACAGTGAGTATACTTATAGTCATTTAGGTGTGAATTAATCTAATGGAAGATAGACATACCCATTTTGCAGTTCAATATAAAACTAACCGGCAAAGCCGCAAAAAATATTTCTCTGCAAAAACAAAAACTCTGCCGGGTTATAAAGTTTGGGAGACACAGATAGATGCATCTCCCTAAAAAACTAACGTAGTTTTTCTAAGAGATAAGTCAACAAAGAAGAAATTGAAACTCTTACTTGCTCCATCGAATCGCGCTCGCGGACTGTAACTGTTTGGTCTTCCATTGTTTGCGTATCAACAGTAATGCAGAAAGGAGTTCCAACCTCATCCATTCTTCTGTAACGTCTGCCAACGGCGCCTTTATCATCATAAAATATTCTTAAGTATGGACGGAGATCAGCTTCAATTTTGCGCGCAACCTCCGGCATTCCATCTTTATTTACCAATGGAAGAATTGCGGCTTTAATCGGTGCAAGTTTAGGATGAAAACGAAGAACGCTTCTCATTTCTCCTTTTACTTCTTCTTCATGATAAGCATCAACCAAAAACGCCATAAAAGAACGGCTGGCTCCGGCCGAAGTTTCAATTATGTAAGGAATGAATTTTTCTTTTGCTTCATCATCAAAATATTGCTGGTTCTTGCCGCTGTATTCTTGGTGTCTGCCTAAATCAAAATCTGTTCTGTTGTGAATTCCTTCAATCTCGCCCCATCCGAATGGAAATTCATATTCAATATCTGTCGCGTTCTTTGCATAGTGAGCAAGTTTATCTTTTGGATGATCGTGGAAGCGCAGTTTCTCAGGTGTCATTCCTAATGATTTGTACCAAGCTATTCTTCTTTCTTTCCATTCATCATAATGCTGTGTGTCGCTTCCCGGTTTGCAGAAGTACTGCATTTCCATCTGCTCAAACTCTCTTGTTCTGAACAAGAAATTCTTTGTGTTGATTTCGTTACGGAACGCTTTGCCAATCTGCGCAATGCCGAAAGGAAGTTTCTGACGGCTTGAGTTTTGAACATTCAAAAAGTTAACAAAAATTCCTTGCGCTGTTTCCGGACGCAAGTAAATTACATTTGCAGTATCATCAACCGGTCCCAAGAAAGTTTTGAACATAAGATTAAACTTGCGCGGCTGTGTGAATGTGCCTTTGTTTCCGCACTGTGGACAGCCAAGCAATTCCAAAAGTTTAGGGGCGTTAGTATTATCATCCAAAACTTTTTCAAATTTTTCGGAAAGGGTTCCTTCTGCTTGCATTATCGAAGAATCTAATTCCTTTAATGCTTTCTCTTTATTCTTATCGGAAATTAATTCTGCCAAAGTATCAACTCTAAAGCGGGCTTTACACTGCTTGCAGTCAATCATCGGATCGGTAAAGTTTTCAACGTGACCGCTTGCTTCCCAAACTCGCGGATGCATAAGAATGGATGCGTCCAAACCTTCAACGTCTTCGCGGTAGGTCATTGCTTTCCACCATTCCTCTTTAACATTCTTCAAAAGTTCAACGCCTAATGGACCGTAATCCCAGCAGCCGTTTAATCCGCCATAAATTTCGGATGATTGAAATACGAATCCTCTACGCTTTGCGAGCGATACAATTTTTTCTACTGTTTCGTTTTGTCCCTTTGCGATGATACACCTCTTACTTTTTTAATAAACTTTGCTGATAATTTTTATATAAACTTATTCATCTCTGTGTACAGTATCCGGTGAAAATGCCGGTAAACAAACGGCAATATATTCAGCACCATCTTCGCCGGGAGTGCTATATTGAACCCACTCACCTTTGTTTGTAATTATTGCTTGTCCCGGCAGAACATCAAAAACATTTTCTTCAGTTGTAACACGAAGCATTCCTTTTAGCACAACCGTGTATTCATCAAACTCCGGAGTTTGACCGGGTTCTACCCAGCCGCCCGGACTTTTCATCTTTGCTACGCTCAAGTCTTTGGTCCCGGAATTAACACGGCCAATAAACTCTTCAATGATTTTGGGCTTGTTGCCCGCGGCTTCAATGATAGTCGGTTTTTCAATTGTTATTGGCATTACTTTACCTAATAATTGTATTTCAAGATACTGGAATGACGCTGAAATTTAGGCGCAAATATAGTAAATGAGAAAGGAAGTTAGAAAGTAAGCAACCACATTAAAATGATATTTACCAATTGGCAGAGATTAATTCTTTTCTAACTGAATAAGAATATTGGCCGCAGAAACTATTTTTTCAAATGAGAGCCGATCATAAAGAGAACGATTTGCCTTTTCGTTTTTAAGCTCTTTAGCATATTCCCAAAGTTTTTTCCAAAGATAATATACAAATGCCGGTTCGGGGTTAACCGATCTCGAATAAAAAACTCCAAGAATACACTCAATCATTCTACGCGCAGAATCGTTATGAATAAGCGGGTCCCTTCCGTTGACATCACTCAAATTTTTTTGAAGCCTATATGCTTTTTTATCCAGCATTATTATTTCGTGATTGCCTTTTAATTCTTTTATTGAATAAGCCAGCCCTAGTTCAAAGGGCATATTGAAACGAACAGGTGTTCCGGTTCGGCTCAAATCATGAACGGAAAATTTACACTGCTGAATTAAGCCAATAAGCCGGTCTAATCTGCCCTCTCCATGTTCGGGGATATGCAATACACTGCGTGGTATTAAACCCACAGAAACCAACGAGATAATTAGTGATGTATAGCATTTTTCGTATGACTGATCGAAAGGAATGTTGATGAAAACCCATCTATTATTTTTGCTGCTAGTGGGCATATAATCTACGAATTTGAGCCGCTTTCTTTTCCGGAAGAATTTTTTTCATTTCTTTTTCTATTTCTGCATACTGTTTATCGGTAATTGATAAGGATTTACGAATCTCTTCTGCTGTTGCAGATTCTACAAAAAAACGAAGCTTTTTTTTGTTAGCGTTCTTTTTACTGGTTTTCTTCGAATTGCGATCAGTCAGATTCTTTTTTGTTTTTATAGTCTGTGCAACGGACATTTATTCTCTCTTCTTTCTAAAATTTTGTTTCAATTCTCGAGTTTATATTAACATCTTTTTGCTTTATACACAACAGTTGGATTGTTCCATCTATGTAGTAAATATAGTAAATGAGAAAGGAAGTTAGAAGATGCAAAAAATTTGCTGTAAGAATAACCATTTGATTATTACGAATCTGATTTTCCCTAAGAACAAGAATCACTTTGGTATCTAAAGAAAGGCTGTTTATTCTTTTCAAATATTTGGCATTATAAAAAACTAACGATTAATTTAACGCATTACTTCTCCAAATATTTTTAGGATTAGCCATGCAAGAACATTTCTCAAAGGAAGTAGAATCGTTAAAAAATAATTTAGTAAAAATGGCTTCAATTGTTGATGAGCAAGTAGAAAAAGCAATTAGAGCTCTGGAAACCGGAAATGTTGAGTTGTGCAAGGGTATTAAATCCAAAGACCTTGAAGTTGACGCATACGATAATCTAATCCAGACCGAATGCGAAAATATTCTGGCTCTTTTTCAACCGGTAGCCTCCGACTTAAGATTTATAATATCTGCGTTAATGATTAACAATCAACTTGAACGGTGCGGTGATATTGCAGTTAACATTGCACAAAGAGTGAAAAAAACCGCGGCTTATCACGATATTATTGTAGAATCGCAAATTATTGAAATGGGTAAAAACGCCCGCGAAATGGTGAAAAACGCAATTGATTCATTTATCCATGCCAGCACAGATTTAGCAAGAAAAGTTTTGGACAGTGACGAGGTAGTTGATAATCTAAATAAATCGGCTTTCAAACATCTCATCAGCAAAATGCAATCGGATTCATCAATTATAGAACCGTGCGGTCATTTAATTGTGTTAACAAGACAAATTGAGCGGCTTGCAGATCACGCAACAAATATTGCCGAAGATTTAGTTTTTTATGTGGATGCTCAAATTATTTCTCATAGAAAAAAACTTGAACGTTTGAACGAGGGTAATTAGAACTGCTCAACCATACTTACCGGAGATATATTCTTCGGTAAGTTTATTAGAAGGACGGGTAAATATATTTACCGTCTTATCGAATTCAATCATCTCACCCAAAAGCATATATCCGGTAAAATCAGAAACACGAGAAGCCTGCTGCATATTGTGAGTAACAATTACTATTGTGTATTCTTTCTTCAACTCAATCATCAGTTCTTCAATTTTCATTGTAGCAATCGGATCTAAAGAGGAACAAGGCTCATCCATTAAAATTACTTCGGGTTGAACGGCAAGTAATCTCGCGATGCATAACCGCTGCTGCTGATCCAAAGGTAGTTCCAAACCGGAATGATGTAGTTTATCTTTCACTTGGTCCCACAGCCAGGCTCCGCGTAAACTTTTTTCGGCAATTTCATCTAACTCTGTTTTATTTCTTACACCGGCAACACGTAATCCGTAAACAACATTATCATAAATCGAAAGGGGGAATGGATTAGGACGCTGAAAAACCATTCCTACATTTTTTCTTAGTTCTGTTACGTCGGTAGATTTGGAATATATATCAAGATTATTTATTTCGATTTTGCCGGTTATTATTACGCCCCGAATTAAATCGTTCATTCTATTTAAGCAGCGAAGTAAAGTAGATTTACCGCAGCCCGATGGTCCAATCAAAGCCGTTATCATATTCTTTTGGGCAAGCATATCTACGGCAATCAACGCTTGAAACTTCCCGTAGAAGAGATCCAAATTCTTTATGTTAATGATGTATTCAGCCGAATTTTGCTTTTCCATTATTATCCAAACCGTCCGGTAATGTAATCATCCGTTTCTTTTTTTAATGGCGCAGTAAATATTTGTTTAGTTGAGCCGACTTCAATCATATCACCTAATAAGAAGTATGCGGTGTTGTCCGAAATTCTAGCTGCTTGTTTCGTATTATTTGTAACAAGAACTATAGTGTACTTTTCTTTTAATTGATTAAGTGCATCCTCAATTTTAGAAGTAGATATCGGGTCTAACCCGGAGCTTGGTTCATCAAGTAAAATTGCTTCCGGTTCCATTGCCAAAACTCGCGCAAGACACAAACGCTGCTGCTGCCCGCCGGATATACGCAAGCCGGATAAATTGAGTCTGTCTTTTACTTCATTCCATAAGAATGCTTCGGTTAAACTTTTCTCCACAAGTTCATCAAGCTTCTTTTTATCATTAACACCGGAAAGTCTTACCCCGTACACAACATTTTCATAAATACTCATCGGTAATGGAACCGGCATCGCAAAAACAATTCCCACCTTCTTGCGTAGATTAATAACATCATAAGTTGAAGAATTGATATCAACACCATCCATCAAAACAGTTCCTTCGGTTCTACAATGTGGCTCCAATTCATTCATACGGTTTAACGCACCAAGCAATGTTGATTTACCGGAACCGGAAGGACCAATGATACCAAGAATTTTGTTGGCTTCAATTTCCAGATTTACATTGTTCAGAAATTGTTCTTTACCAAAGTAAACTGAGAGATTTTCTATTTTGAATTTGATATTCATTTTTTATCTGAGACTAACTTCTTTTTGCAATAAAGCGGTGCATTGTATAGTAAGCTAATAAGTTCACAAAAAGTACGGCGATGATTAACGTTGCAGCAGTGCCGTAAGCGTTTTCAGATGATATGCCTTCTCTTGCTAAAATGTAAAAGTGAACCGCCATTGTTCTGGTAGAATCGAAAACCGAAGAAGGAATTCTTAATGATGATCCGGCTGTAAAAATAACTGCCGCAGTTTCTCCAATTGAACGACCAACGCTTAGCATAATACCGGTTACAATTCCGGGCAATGCGTTTGGCAAAACAACTTTTTTAACTGTTTGCCAACGGCTTGCGCCCAACGAAAAACTAACCTTTCTATATGAGTTTGGTACTGCTCTAATTGCTTCTTCCGAAGTTCTGATGATTGTAGGAAGCACCATCACTGCAAGTGTTAATCCTCCGGAAAGTATAGACCACCCTAATCCTAATGTGATAACAAAAAATATGTAGCCAAATAATCCAAAAATAATTGAGGGAATTCCAGCTAAACAATCGGTACCGAATCTAATAACCTTTGTAATCCTTGTTTCCTTTGTGTACTCGGCAAGGTAAACCGACGTACTGATACCCAGAGGAGTGGCTATCAACAAAGCAAAAACCGGTAGAATGATTGTACCAATTAGTGTTGGAAAAATACCGCCGGCTTTACCCATCTCTTGAGGATTTTCTGTTAAGAAACTTAAGCCTAGTACCGGCAATCCTTTTTCCAGTATAAAGAAAATAATAAACACCAAAATCAAAATTGTAAAGATGGTTGCACCGGTAAGAATTGTAACTGCGCCCCACTGAGTGTATTTAGGATTAACTCTCATTTCTTAGCGTTCCTATTTCTAATAGCAACGCTCGCAATCGAATTCAAAATCATAATAATGATAAAAAGAATTACACCGGTAGCAAACAAAGCTTCTCTATGCATTCCGGTAGCGTAGCTCATTTCCAAAGCTATATTTGCTGTTAATGTTCTAACAGAATCGAGCGCTGAATTGGGAATGTTAACGGAATTTCCGGCAACCATTATAACAGCCATTGTTTCACCAATTGCTCTTCCTAATCCTAAAATTATACTTGCAACTATTCCGGAACGTGCGGCTTTAATTGTAACCATGTGAGTAGTTTGCCATGTTGTAGCGCCAAGAGCTAACGAACCTTCCCGATATGATCTTGGAACTGCGAGAATTGAGTCTATCGAAATGCTA
Source organism: Stygiobacter sp. RIFOXYC2_FULL_38_25 (assembly GCA_001803165.1). GTDB lineage: Bacteria > Bacteroidota > Ignavibacteria > Ignavibacteriales > Melioribacteraceae > Stygiobacter. Next base: position 154,704 of record MHAZ01000021.1, read on the forward strand.
ATTACTGTTGGCAAAATCATAATACCTAAAATTATACATCCGGCAAGAAGTGAAAGACCCGGACCACCAAGGTTATTTCTAATAATCGGGGCAAGAACCATTACACCAATAAATCCATAAACAACCGAAGGAATTGCCGCCAATAATTCTATGGTGGGCTTAACAATCTTCATTATTATTGGACTTGCATACTCGCTTAAAAAGATTGCGCCGGCAATACCGAGCGGTGCTCCTACAACCATTGCCCCAAGTGTAACCCAGACTGATGACATTATCATCGGGAAAATTCCAAAATGCCCTGTGCTGGGATCCCATTCATTTGCTAAAAGGAAATTACCAACACCATAATTGAATATAAATGGAAGACCTTCGCTAAAAATAAAAAGGGCAATAAGTAACAGCGATGAAATTGCAGACAGCGCTGTTATCATTAAAATTCTTTGAACCCCTTTTTCTCCTACTAGCTTCACTAAAAATCCTTAATAATTATTTTGCCGGTAAGAGACCGTTATCTTTAATCGTTTTTTGTCCTTCTACAGAAAGGATGTAATCAATGAAGTTTTTTACTTCGCCTACCATTTCCCCTTTAACCAAAAGGAAAATCGGTCTAACGAGTTTATACTGTCCCGCGATTATCATTTCGGATGTACATTCTACATCATCAATTTTGATTGCTTTAATTTTTTCGTTTATTAAACCGTGAGACAAGTATCCGACTGAGTTTACATCGTTGGCAACTGTTTCTCTAATTGTTCCATTCGAATCTTGAATAAGGGCGTCTTTTTTCAACGTAATATTTGTAAGTATCTGCTCAAAAGAAGTTCTGGTCCCTGAGCCAGCTTCGCGGGAAACAACAGTTATTGGTACATCATCTCCACCAACTTCTTTCCAATTAACAATTTTTCCATTGAAGATATCTCGCGCTTGGTCTGTTGTAAGATTATTAATTTTATTTTTAGGATTAACTACTATCGCAATACCATCTTTTGCAACTACTGTAGATGTTAATCCTTTAGCTTCTTCAGGAAGAGTAACTAAATCCGCCATGCCTATTTGGGCTGCACCGGAGCTCGCAGACTGTATTCCAACCGCCGAACCGCCGCCTTGTACAGTTACATTTACGTTTGGGTTCTTATCCATAAACTGTTCTGCAAGTTTTTCGGCGAAAGGTTGAAATGCTGTTGAACCAGCTAATGTAATAGAAGTTTTTCCTCTACCACACCCAACCATATAAATACCCGCCAAAAGAAACATACCAAGCATAAATACTCTTTTGAACATTTTTTACTCCCTATTTTCTATTATTAATTGGGACAAAAATAGCTAATTAAGAAAGTATTGAACAACCAAATATTAAGTTTGTGCTAAGTATTTTTTGTGTACTGTAAAAGCTCAATTTCTTCGAAAACTGAATTTTATTTTGGGGTTTTTATCTGGTAGGCAAAAAGAGATCCAAGGTGGCAATTAATACTTTAGAAATCAGCTCTGCTTGTTTATTGCGAAATTTGCTTTAAAAGCAAACATGCTTTTAAAGCAAATTTCTATTTCGGCAATGTAAATGAGAATGTACTTCCCAGCCCTACTTTGCTTTCAACTGTAATTATTCCCTTATGCTTCTCAATAAAATCTTTGCAAAGCAATAATCCCAACCCGGTACCGCGCTCATCTTCGGTTCCCCGCATAGTATTTATTGATTCCATTCTAAATAGAGAATTAATGACGTTGCTATCCATCCCGATTCCATTATCGGAAACCGAAATTTTCCAAGCGCCTTTAGTTTCGGAAGCATTGATGCTAACCTTTCCTTCTCTATTCGTAAACTTTACGCAGTTGGATATCAGATTACGTAAAACGGTTTTAATCATTTCGGAATCGCAATAAACCGAGATTACCGGCGAAATCTTATTTTCAACTTCTATTCTTTTACCGCGAGCTGTCTCGTTTAACACGGAAATCGTTTCTTCGACCATTTCATTTAGATTGTTCATTGCGGGGGAAAAATCCATGGCATTAACTTGAGACCGGGACCAAAAAAGAAGATTTTCGAGTAGCCTGAGAACCTGCTTACCTGAGTTATTCATCTTCCCAATAAAAGCTATTTTTTCCTCATCGCTAATTGAGTCGTAGTTCGTAATCAAAAGATCCGTTAAACCATACATTGCTTGTAAGGGATTTTTTAAGTCATGCGCAATAATGCTAAATAGTCGGTCCTTCATTGCATTCAATTTCGCCAATTCTTTATTATACTTTTTACTCGCTCTGTACCGACTGTAAATAACTCCGGCAACAATTAAAATCATAATTGAAATAACAATTAAATAATCACGCCGTTTTTCTATCAACGATTTTTCTGCAAGAAGTGAATTATATTTTTGCTCTTCCCGGGCTTTTTTAAAATCTTTATCCATCTGAGAAATTAAAGCAACAGATTCGTAATCCAGAATTGAATCGCGAAGCGAGTGATATCGGTTATTGTAAATAAGCGCACTCTTGTAATCTCCAATGCTTTCGTAAAAATTGGATTGGACTTTTAAGCATTCCAATTTTACCTGAACTTCTTTTGCTTTTGAAGCTATTGAGTATGCCTGATTAAAAAATTGAACTGCCAAATTATTCAGACCGAGTTTTGCATAAATTTTACCAAACCGGTTAAGATTTGAAACCTCACCTTCGAAATAAGAAATTTTCTTTGACAGCTCTAAAGAACGTGTTGTATATAATTTGGCTCTATCAAGATCGTTTTTCGAAAGAAATACTCCCGCAATTCCTCCCCAAGCAGCAGCAAGCCCTTTTTGATCATCAATGGCAGAATATTCTTTCTCTACTTGAAGATAATTGTTCAACGCCTCATCTATTTTTCCAATTTCAAAATTTACTTCTGCAATTAAATTTAGAGCTAACGCTTTACCGGGAAGGTCTTTAATTTCATTTCGTATTTTTAAGGTATAATTCAAATACTTAAGCGCCATTTGAGGCGAGTTTTGCCGCCGGTAAATCAACCCAATATTAATTGTACAGAACGACATTCCTTCTTTATGATTGTGCCTCTCAAAAATTCCAAGAGATTCTAAGATGTAACGAAGTGCTTCTTCATAATTTCCTTCCAGACGGTATATACCGCCCAGATTATTTAACGAGTATGCAATCTGAATTGAATCTTTTATTTTTTCGGAAAGCGTGAGTGCCTGAGTGTACATACTGAGAGCTTTATCATAATCGGTAAGATTACGATAAACCACACCAATTTTATTTAGCGCGTTTGCTTGTCTTTTATAGTCTGGAATTGATTTAGCAATGCGGGCTGCTTCTTTGCCGCTTGTTAAAGCGAGTTGGGGAATCTTATTTCTATTCTCCCAGCAAAAATCTGTAAGCCGATCAATCTTTACAGTGTCCGGCAGATTTTTAATTTTTTTCTTGAGCTCATCTAACTGATTTTGTGCAAAAAGTAAAGTTGTACATAGCAGTAAAACGATCAGCAACCGCATTATTTCCTCCCTATGTAAAATCCCTAATGAACTTATGAAAAAAACCTCTCGAAAATCAAATTATCTTATGCGAAGATGCTTGTTTATTATTGATTTCTTCCTGAAGATATCATTGTTTATCCAAACGAATCAATTCCCATGTTTGGTTCATGAAACTGAAGCCCCATCCTTTACGGTGAAGTTTTAGTATGCCTGCTTGCGGATAGTACCAAACTTCCATAATCCCGTACTCGTTTAAGGCGCCCCATTTTTCTTCAAGGTAGAACGCATTGGAATAAGCTGTTTTGCCGACATGAATGCTTTCTTGTTTCAAAACGCGAACAGTATCATTAATCCATTCCCCTTTCCACTTCATACCGACAGCAAGCGGGAAAACCATGCTCAGTTTGAAATAGCGTTCCCATGAAGTAAAATTTGGAACTATTCTAAGCGAATCAAGATGTTTAGAAATGAATACGTAATGTGTGTCTGTATAGTTTTTGAATTTGAGCTGCCAAATGAAAGCGGGAGTCCTATTATCATACAGCGTTTCACCTAATGGTCTTACTAAAACCGTATCTTTTTCCCCGCTGAGACTATCATAAAATGCATAGGTCCAAACATTATGAGTGTTGATTAGAAACTCCGGTTCGTTCAGCAAACTTTCCGGTTCAACATTTTTATCTACACAGCTAATCAACCCGGCAAACAAAAAAATAATCGGAAGAATTTTTTCCAAGATATTTTTCATACCAATACCTCAAAAAACAAAGCAAATATTTACATGCCAATGCGGTGGGTCGGTTTAACGGGCAGAGAAAAACTAAATGTAGAACCCTTTCCTTCTTCACTTTCAACCCGGAGTTTACCGCCATTCTTTTCCACAAATTCTTTACAGAGAATTAAACCCAAGCCCGTGCCGCGTTCTCCTTCGGTGCCGGGAGTAGATGCTACAACATCAATTCTAAATATTTGATCTAAATACTCCGGCGGTATGCCAACTCCATTATCAATAACGCGCACAATTCTTTGTTCTTTCTTCTTTTCGAGCTCGACCCTAACAGTCCCGCCTTGATTTGTAAATTTTATAGCATTGGAAATCAAATTACGCAATACGGTTTTAATCATCTCTTCATCGCCATATGCCGCGAAAGAACTTTGAGCTACCGGAACCAAAGTAATATTTTTTGCTTTAGCATTATCAAACAACAAATCGTACGATTCGCGAATCATTTCATCTAAGAAAATTTCTTTGGGGTCGTATTCTAACCTTCCAATTTGTGCCCTCGACCAGTACAATAGATTTTCGAGTAACCGGTAAGTTTGTTTGCCTGCTTTATCTACTGCCTCAATAAGTTCAAGGAGCTCATCTTTACCCATGTCTTTATAATTCTCAATGATCATGGAAGTTAAAGTAAATTGGGCGGTGATCGGGTTTTTAAGATCGTGAGCAATAATGCTAAAGAACTTATCCTTGGTGGCGTTCAGCTCTCTCAGCTTAACAGTTGTTCTCCTTTTAAGGAAATAGAGAAGTATTGCAACAATGCTTAAGCCAACAAAAAGAACGCTTATAAGAGTCCAATACTTAATCAGCTGCTGATTTTTCTCCAGATCTTTTTGAACAAGCTCTTTTTCCCTTTCCTTTTTATTTAGCTGATAAGCAGCTTCTACTTCGCTAATAGCTGTGCTTTTTTCTTTTTTATAGATTGAGTCTTGGTACTGCTTAAGAAGCTTGGCATATTTATAGGCGTTAGTATAATCCTTTCGAATTTCAAAAAACTCTGCATAGCTTTTATAATTGGTGAGTTTGAGTTCGGATGAATTATATTTTTTAGCTGTACTTGCACCATATTCAAGAAACTTTTTACCCTCGCTAATATTTCCAGCCAATGCGTAAATAACTCCCATCTCGCTCGCATTGGTAACTATTCCAATTACATCGGCAAATTTTTCAGATAATTCGAGAGCATGTTTCCGTTCATACAGTGCCTTTTTCAAATCATTATTTCTTTTATATAGTTCAGCTAATCCCATTCTGATGCTTATCAGGCTTCTCTGATCATCAAAATTGCTGTAAGCTTTTTCTACTTCCCGAAAGATTGTTAATGCTTTTTGGTTTTCCCCTTTGCGCAAATAGATTTCCGCAATTCTGCCAAGAGCTTTTGTTTTCCCCTCGGCATCGTTCAAGCTCTCACGGATTTTAACCGTTGTTTCAAAGTTTTCCAGCGCTTTATCAAAATTTTCCTGCCTCATATAAACAAAACCGAGGTTGTAATAACAGTAACCAATTCCAACTTTATCTTTTATACTTTCAAAAATTTCCAGTGCTCTGTATAGTTTTTCCAGTGCCGCCGAGTAATTTCCCATCAACCGGTAAATAGTAGAAATATTATTGTAAGAATACGCTATCTGGGTTTGATCGCTAACGGATTGTGCCAGTTGCAAACTTCGTGTGCTAAATGCCAGAGATTTTTCATACGCACCCTGATCACGGTAAATAACACTTTGATAATTAAGCGCCTTTGCCTGGAGGTGTATATCACCAATTTTTTCCGAAAGAGACATAGAGATTTCTGCCGCAAGTACCGCTAGCCGCGGATCAATATCTCTATACTTCCAACAAAAATCATTAAGTATATTAATTTGTTCCGTAACCGGCTTACTATGTATCGCAGTAACTAGTGAATCAACTTTATTCTGCGCGTTGATAACAGAAACCAGGATGAATAATAAAAACCATTTTTTATGCATAGTTAAGGTTTCTTTGTGCTCAGTTCTATTATCGGATTCTCACTGTATCAGTTTAATAAATTATTAAGGCATTGGCTCCATACCATAAGCAGCCCATTCCTCTTTGGAAGGACCGTAAACGCCTGGTACTTTCAAGCCGGCTTGACGCATTAAAACCGTCATTTGCCCACGGTGATGAGTTTGATGAGCAAGCAAACTTGCCAGCACATCGCCCCGCTTCCAAACTTGTCCATACATATTTAACTCATCATTAAGCATTCCGTCATTCCAATCTCTTTCAACTTGAGACGACATTTTTGCGGAGAGCTTTTCATATTCACTCTTAATCTTTTCTACGTCTGCCGGTACCGGTGCGTTTTCATCAAAATTTTCGAACGACAAACCGGCTTTAGACATCATCTCACCGAATGATATTGTAATATGCCACGCTATAAAACCAAGTGAACGTCCATTTTCAGTAACTTTTTGATTCAACGATTCGTTAGTAAGATTACCAAATACTTTAATTGTAGCTCCGCTTTCATACTTCCAAGAAGAAGAAAAATCGTTAATTGATTTTACAATACTCATAGTTCCTCCATTCTCATTTAATTTGCTATTTCAACATTATTTCATGCACTCCGCCCGCAAAATCTTTTTGCGATTGGATTTCAATTTTTATTCCCGTTGTTTTTACAGTTTCAAATTCTACATCGTTATATTTGTCTTTAGCCACACCATAAGGTTTTTCAATAGTAGGATAAACAGCGCGCCATTTTCCGGTTTCTTCCATGTAGAGAACTTTCCAGAATTCCGGCACACGGCACTCACCTTCGCCGGTATCATCAAACCAATAAGCCATTACGCTTGATACTTCCGTAGGTTTTTCAAAATCAATTTGAATCCATTCTTTTTCACCTTTGCTTGGCCACCAATGAAAATAAGGAAGCGAATGATCGTTCGAATTTTTAGGCTGCATCTGATCTTTAATCATCTCCGGATTCTTTCCGTGCGATGCAGTAATCTTGGCATCTGTTAAAATTGATTTACCCGCCAACGGTCGAACAGCACTTTCTTCTTTTGCAATCCAAACACTCATTTCCCCTTTACCTCTGTGCGCCCAGGAGTAATATGGAATTGCAACAAAATCTTGCTCGGTTTTTACAAGATTGTTTTTGTCATCAGCTTTATAGCCAAAAGCTTTTCCGCTAATCGTTTGAACTCCGTTTAGCAAACCTTGCTCAAACTTAGTTGAGAGGCTGGCTAATTCCGGCAAAAGAATATTTCTTACAAAACCATCTTTGTTATCCTTCCACTCAGCAGCATAAACAAGTGGACCGCGTTGAATAGCAAGTCTTCCTTTATCTGCATCAACTTTTTCGTTGGCGGCAATTCTTCTAATTTCCATCGGCAAGGTCAGCTCAACAACATCGTTAGCGTTCCAATTTCTTTTGATAGTAGCGAATCCCTTATCAAGATTAAGTGGAGTTAGTTTTCCATTTATTGTTAGAAATACTTTTTCTTTGGGATAGTCGGAAAAAGTATAAAGATCACTCGGCATTGCTTTATTTTGTGCCCAGCCGGGGATGCGAAGCTTAAGAACAAAATTTTGATTTTCACTTTGCGGTGTTACAGTAATCTTAACGCTGCCGCTCCAGGGATAATTTGTTTCTTGCTGAAGTGTTACTAAGCCCTCTTTAAGTTCAATTTCCGATTTGTTGCTTGTGAAGAGATTAACATAAATCTGGTTTTCTTTTGAAGCATAAACATAATTACCGAGCGAAGCAATTAAGCGAGCTACGTTTGGCGGACAGCATGCGCAACTAAACCATTTTGATCTTTCGTGTGTGCCGAAAGACTCCAGCACGTTTGGATAGAAGAACAAATCGCCGCTTAGTCCAATGCCGGAAAGCAAAGCATTGTAAAGTGTGCGTTCCAGAATGTCTAAATATTTTGCATCACCCTTTTGCAAAAACATTCTGTGATTCCACATTACGTTAGCGATGGAAGCACAAGTTTCGTTGTACCCGCTTGCGTTAGGCAAATCATAGTTCGGTCCAAACCCTTCCCAAGAACCGCTCGCGCCAATTCCGCCTGTTAGATAAAGCTTCTTACTTACAACGTTACTCCAAATCTTATCTAATGCACTGATATAACTTTTGTCGCCGGTTAATGCCGCAACATCCGCCATGCCGGTATACATATAAGCGGCTCTAACCGCATGACCAACAGCTTCATCTTGCTTAACTACCGGTTTATGATCTTGATTGTATTCACCCCAAGATTTTCTACCGTTAACATAATTGCCGCGCATATCTAAAAAGAATTTGGCAAGCTTTAAATGTTTTTCTTCGCCGGTTAAGCGGTAAAGTCTTACCAAGCCAATTTCAATTTCTTGATGCCCTGTAGGCAATTGTAATTTTCCCGGACCAAAAACTGAGTTAACTAATTCAGCACTCTTTAATGCAATATCTAAGAAATTCTTTTTACCGGTAGCCAGGTAATGTGCAACTGCTGCTTCGTACATGTGACCAACTGTGTAAAGCTCGTGACTTCCCTCTTCGTTGAGCCAGCGTTTATCGCCCGTAACTTTTTCGAACTTCTTTGTACCTATTGTTCTTGGTGTGTACAAATAACCATCTTGTTCTTGAGCCGCGCCTATCACTTCAATCATTTTATCAAGCTTTGCGCTTAACTCCGGATCGGGTTTCAACATTAACGAGTATGAAGCTGCTTCGATAACTTTATAAGCGTCGGAATCATCAAAATAGTAAGGACTGCAAAAATCTCCAGTTGCTCTCTTAGCGGCAATCTCAAAATTTTTCATCCGCCCGGTTTCTTCCAACAATTTGATAGAGTAAGGAATTGTAACTGTGCGGTTAGTTTCCATTCTATCAAACCAAAAACCTTCCGTAACATGAACTTTAGTAAACGGAACCGGCTGAATAGGATAATCTTTTTTCATTTGTGCGTAAACAGAAACTGCAAGAAGCAGAATTAGCAGAATAACTCGTTTCATTTGTTCGCTCCGTTATCATTAATAAACTCAAGGACTGCTTCGTTTAATAGTTTATTGAACTCATCTGCTTTTTCAAGCATAAGAAAATGCCCAACTCCGCTCATGTGCTTAAATGAAAATGATTTTACATGTTTTCTGTTTTCTTCGAGAGATAGCGGATACATATCACAGTTGATGGAAATTATCGGCAATTCCAGTTTGGATAATGTGGGAAGCGGATCGTAAAAGAATAAATTTCTCATAGCGCTAATTGCTACTGCCGGCGGAGCAGAAGACATATCCTCGGCAACTTTTTTTACGAGAACAGAATCGGCTCCTTTAGGAAACATTTGCTTAACAAACTCAACAGTAGTTGATTTGAAATCTTTTGTAAACGGTTCTAAAAATTTTTCCTTCTGCTCGGCTGTCCAATCATCTGTAAAACTTTGATATGTATCAACGCCAATTAAACCAATAACTTTTTGATTCAACAGTTTCGCAGCTTCAAGTATAACCGACCCGCCCATTGAATGACCAATTAGAATCACCTTATTAAGTTTTAGATCGTTCACCACCGCCGCTACATCACTTCCAAACAATTGCATACTATAATCTTTACGCTCGGTACCGGATTCACCATGCCCTGCTAAATCAATTGTTACTACTTTGTATTGTGAAGAAAATTTTTCTACTTGAGTGTTCCAGTAAGATTTATCGCAGCTCCACCCATGAATAAAGACTAAAGCCGTCTCAGCGTTGCCGGCAGCAGTATAAACTATTTCGGTTCCATCGGATGATTTTACTTTGGGATTTACAGACACTGTGGTAGATGCGGCTAAAAGTATAACCGGGAGAAAGGTAAATAAGGCAAGTCGAAGTTTCATAGCGTTCCTCTTTTTAGACCATGCTAAATTAGCTGAACGAGTAATCATTTTCTATTCTAAAGATTCGCATTGGCAAAAAAAAGGATCGTTTTGCGACCCTTTTTTCTAAACTACTTCGTCAATTCATTAATTGCTTCTTGCAAAAGCTCATCAAACCGCTCAGGATTTTCAATCATCGGGAAATGCCCTGTGTCGCGAATTATCTTTGCTGTAAAGCCTGGCAATATTTTAATATTCTCTGCTTCTTTCACTTTGAACTTCTGTCCGTTCACAGCAATTATTCTTGGCTGAAGTTCGGTTGCTGCTTTCAAAGAGTTATACTGGTATATATTTCTAAAAATATCCATTCCAATTTCCGGCGGAAGTTTTTGCATTCTTTTAACCATGCCTTCAACAAAAGCAGAGTCGGCGGATTCCAGAAATAAAGTTCTAACATACTCGCGAACACTTCCCAAATAATTTTCTTTAAAAGTTGTTAGATAGTCTTCCGCGCTCTTCGGGTTTTCTCCTTTTTGGAAAAGCTGATAAGTATCGGCGCCGATTATTCCAACAACTTTATCTTTGATCTGCCGGTAAACTTCCAAATTTATTATTCCACCCATTGAATGACCTACAAGAATAACTTTATTGAGTTTCAACTTATTCACTACTGAAACGACATCATCGCTGAAAGCTTTTATTGTAAAGCTTTTTCTCTTCTTTCCAGATTCACCATGACCGGCAAGATCCAATGTTACAACTTTATACTTGGATGAAAACTTTGCAATTTGCTTTTTCCAAAGTGATTGATCCCAGCCCCAGCCGTGAACAAAAATGAGTGCCGGCTCTCCTTTGCCGGAAACAGAATATGCAATTTCAACACCGTCGGAGGATTTCACTTTTCCGCCAGCCGCTTGAATTATTGATACAGAAAAGATAATTACAGCCGAAAACAAGAGAATTCTACTTTTCATCAAAACTCCGCTATTATAATTACAGCTTACTTCGCTAATTTATTACTGAGCAAAAAAAATCCGCACAGCAAAATAGTGCTGTACGGACTGATTGAACAACTTTTTGTATAACTATTTTTTTACAGGTTCTTCAATCTTGTATTGTGTTATCTGAAATTTGCCCTCTTCAACTTCTAAGGTTTTCTTCGTTTTAGAACCATATTCGGCTTTCTCAACAACAAAATTAAAATTACCGGCTATCGTTTTGTTCGCCGGATCAAATGATGTAACGACTAATTCGCCTTCAATTGTATTCCACTGAGGTTGTTCCGGATCCGGAACCCAAATAACTTCTGCATCCGGCGCTGCTTGGTTTTCAGCACTTTGAGGTACATACTTGAGTGTTAACGGCATGCCAGTATTAAGTTTTGTGAGCTTTATGTATAAATGCATTCCTTGATTTTCGTGCTGGGTGCGTATCTGAATGAAATCTTCTTTGCCCATGCTTACTTGCACTGCATCGGCAACTTTGCCGGAAAAATCATCGCCATCTACTTTACAATTAAATGTGGATTGAGCGTTTGTTTCCACAGTCAACATTACAACCACACTAAATACAGCAAATTGCAGAAGGAAATTTCTCTTCATGCTTAACTCCTACTTTTTAATAAATTTAAGATCCCTCAGAAAAGTGGTGCAAAGTAATTTTTTTATCGGATTGCGTCAAGTGAATTCAATGGGGACGGATTTTTTCAGAATTCTTTCTCATCATCTTCGACTTCGAGGTCTGGAATTTGAGTGAAGGCAATTCTCATCGGCGCCGATTTAAGTGCGGTATGCGAAGGCGCATAGTAAGCTGAAGCAAATCCATATTTCTTATTCAGTTTATCAACGGCTGAGTTTAAGGATTTTATCTTATCGTAGTCTTCAAAAAATACCGGAGTGTTATCTCCCTCTTCAATCAATTTATATAGTGTAACGCCAACTGCAAGTGGAGTAAAATTTTCCGTCGGATAATTTTCCCACATTTTCTTTAAGGCATTCAACAACGAGATAGTGTTTTGCGTGTGATTGAAATTCATTTCATCGCGCCAGCGCTGTGAGCCGAGAAACCGTACGCCAACTGACATTGCGCCGGCAGCATAGCCAAGATAGCGCGTACGCATCGCGGCTTTTTGTAACAGCCGGTTTAAAACCGCAAACGCTTCATCCTTATTTCTTTGTTCCGGCGGTAGTACATGCGAATGCCCGATTGTTGTTCTGTGAGTCGGCGGTCGTTTAACTATTTCTCCGCGAAGCTGCGCGTACATTCTATCCCCTTCAATACCGCCCCATACTTCATGAAGTTTTGATTTTGGCGCATTCCATAATTGCTCTACAGTATAAATTCCATGCTTGCGCAAACGGACTTCCATTCTTCTGCCTACGCCGGTCAAATCATTTGTTTTCAAACTGTAAAGAATTTGCGGCAAATCTTTTTCTTCGATTACAACTAAACCATCCGGTTTCTGCATATCGGTCGCTGTTTTAGATAAGAATTTGTTTGGCGCAATTCCAATAGAACATTTTACATACTCGCCAACTTTCTCCGCAATTTCTTTTTTGATTTTTAACGCGATTGCAACTGCGGTTTGCGGTTCTCTTTCTTTTCCCATCAGCGAGCATACCATTTCATCAATAGATGTAACTTGATCCACCGGAAGACAAGTGCCAACAGTTTCCACAAGTTTGTGATGAAATTCTATATAGACTCTATGGTTGGCTTCAACAAGTTTTATATCCGGACAAATTTTCTTTGCGTCCGATACAAGTGTTCCGGTTTTGATACCAAGCTTTTTTGCTTCATAGCTTGCGGCAATACAACAAGTTCTATCCGTCATAACCGGAACAATACCAACGGGTTTGTTGCGCAGTTTTGGGTTTAGCTGCTGCTCAACAGAAGCGAAGTAAGAATTAAAATCTATATATAAGTTGCGAAGCGGCATTCGGTAAATCCGGTTAAAAATTTTAGAAGCGTTAAGAGTGTTACCAACTCATGTTATGCAACCAACTTGAAAAAACTTTGCCACCAGGGCACAAAGGCACAAAATCCTCACAAAATTTTTGTCCCGCTTTACGAAATTTTCTTAGTGAAACCTTTGTGCCTTAGAGTCTTCGTGGTGAATCTTTCCTGTCTCCATAACTGTATTGTTAAGTTATAAAATTTCGGATAGGTATCAACTTCACAAAAATACTACTGCGCTTAAATAACCAACAACTTCAGTATTGTCGCCCGTTGTGTCGCTGGAATCTGTGCGCGAAAGTATTTCTACATTGCGAATTCCTTTTAATTCAGCGGTTTTTAGCAGAACTGCAATTGGTCCGCCGCCGCAAGCTTCGCATTTCTGATTTTCTAAATCGCTTTGTAAGCCCTCGTAGTCAAAATCAAAAATTCTCTTTTCAACTTTCGAATCTAACTTATCCGCTTTAACTTTCGAATGAAAGTGTGAGAGATCGGAACTTGCAACAATCAAAGTTTCGTCATCAACAACTTGAGCAAGTTTCTCAGCTAAAGTATCTACAAACGATTTTCTTTGATCTCCCATAACAATTGGAACTAGTTCGAATCCTTTTAGAACTGTTTGAAGAAACGGAAGCTGAACTTCGAGCGCGTGTTCTAAGCGGTGACCGTTCATTCCTTCAAAAATGTAACTCTTCTCCGCAACAAGCTTCGCAATCACTTCTTTATTAATCTCTATTTCACCAAGAGGAGTTTTGTATGCATCGCCATTGTAAACCGATATTCCGGGAAAGTATTCTCTGTGACTTGGGGAAATTACTACAACGGTTTTATAGTTTTTATTCTCTAATGTTTTGTAAGCGTGCGCTGCCGTTTTGCCGGAATAAGCATAGCCGGCGTGCGGCGAAATAATTCCAAAAACTCTTTGGTAAGATTTTTTAAGATGAGCGGAATCTAAGTGATATTTAATTTCTGCTGATAACTTTGCTGCAGAAGCAGGATAAAAGATTCCCGCTACCGCTGGTTCGCGTACTGCTTTCATTTTAATTCCATCTCCTCTTCAGAAAAAACTGTGGCAGTAAATGCTTTCAGCTTTAGTTCTTTCTCACGCCAATAACTTCTTGGCAAACCACTCTTTTGGCAAATCGCATCAAGATATTGCTCTTTGTTTAATTTGTGTTCGACTGGAACTTGCGGAAGCAGCAAACCGTGTCTTCCTTTCTCTTCCAAAATTAAACCGTGCTTGCCAAGCTCAATTTCATCATAACTGTTTAACGGGAATGGCTCGGAGAGAATTGAAATCTCAAGCGAAATTTCTTTTAGCTCTGCATGACGGACGGGAGAAAATCTCGGATCATATTGAGCGGCTTGAATTGCGGCTTCGCAAACAGTTTTGAAAACCGGCTGATCGCCGATGATGTAACCAATGCATCCGCGAAGTTGTTTGTGTTCCGTTAGAGTAACAAATGCGCCCGCGTGAGATTTTAACACCGGATGCACTTCGTAATCCGGCACTTCAACTTGCACATTTTCAAAAAGAGAAAAGATTGAATTTCTTGCCGCTGTAAGGAGAATCTTCTTTTCATCGTTAGTCAATTCCATTTCACTCCTCCTTCAAATCTTGCTCTTAATCTTAATCTTGATCTTGGCGTAATACGTAAACCACAACTTCATTTTTTTCTTTCAGAAGAAAAAGAAAATCCATGTAAACAAAAAAGGAATCCGTGAGCAAAGCAGTTACATTTTCGTTTAGAGTTTCAGCCATGATTGTCTTTGTTGAATTTTTATTTAGCGCGACAAACCGGTTTGTGAGTTTTTCATCTTTCTCTTTAGCATGAAATGAAAACATCAGCAGTTCGTTTATGCTAGCCCACTCAATTTCACCCTTCACAGAAAAACTCCGGGTGAAGTTCAAGATAGTTTGCATTGTAGTTTCATCGGCAGTAGAAAGATTTAGCTCCGGATAAACGTAACAGCTCCAGTCCTTTGCGATATCAGATTCCGCACGGAGAGAATTAACCAGTGTGTAATCGCTGCCCAAGTTTTCCTTTTGCTCACCGGACATATAATCCAGTGTAAGGAAATATCTGTCTTCAAATCCTTGAGTGAATGAATAAACTTTATCCTGATAAGCGAACAAGAAAGCGTTTTCGTTGTTATGCCAGAGAACTTTCTGCGAAGCAATATCAAGCGCAATTATTTCTTTGTGCCCGGGTAAATCTGGCTTGGGAAATTTGTGAAAGTAAATTACATCTTTATAAATCGCTTCAATCCCAAGCCAGGTCTTTTCTTCCAGTTGGTAATTGCTGAAAACACAATCACCAGTTTGCAAATCATAGCAATGAAACGAAACTTCCTTTGTTGTTGTGTCGCGCGTTTCAATTAAAAGCTTGTCAGTTTCAGTAATCAGAATTCTGAAAACTTGTTTATCAGATTTGAATTCAAAATGTTTTTTCATAAAATTCTGAGCGAAGCGAAGAATCCGATCTTCAAATTAGTTTGAGATTCTTCGTCGCTCTGCTCCTCAGAATTAAATTTTCTTAAACCTTGCCGTAAAGTGTCTCAGCATCGGTGCTTCGTAAGTGAACGCATAACCGCGCAGTTCATTTCTCTTTTTGTAAACTTCAATTAAGACTTCGGCTACATAATCAATATGACTTTGAGTGTAAACGCGGCGAGGAATAGCCATGCGAATCAACTCCATCATAGCCGGAATTAGTTTTCCATTTTCATCTTTCTTACCAAACATTACACTGCCAATTTCGCATGCGCGTATTCCGCCTTCTACGTACATTTCGCAAGTGATTGCCTGTCCCGGAAATTGTTCTGCCGGAATATGCGGCGCGAAACGTTTCGCATCAATATAAATTGCATGTCCTCCCGGCGGTTCAATAATTGGAATTCCATTGCTCAGCATTTTTTCGCCAAGATATTCCGTGCTGCGGATTCTGTATTCTAAGTAATGTTCATCAACAACTTCTTCTAAACCTTGCGCAATAGCTTCGAGATCGCGTCCGGCTAATCCGCCGTATGTTGGAAATCCTTCTGTAACTATTAACAAGTTGCGGCATAGCATAGCAAGACGGTCGTTATTTAAGGAAAGCCAGCCGCCAATATTTACCAGCGCGTCTTTCTTTGCGCTCATTGTTGAACCATCCGCGTAAGAAAACATTTCTTGGCAGATTTCCAAAACGGTTTTGTCTTTGTAACCATCTTCCCGCAATTTTATAAAGTAGGCATTCTCTGCAAAGCGGCATGCATCTAAGAACAACGGAATGTTATTCTTCTTGCACACAGCAGAAACATCTTTTATGTTCTTCATCGAAACCGGCTGTCCGCCGCCGGAATTATTGGTTACAGTAAGCATAATTAGCGGAATGTTTTCTCTTCCATACTTTTTGATAAATGCTTCAAGCGCCGGAACATCCATATCGCCTTTGAATGGCGCGCGCTGCTCGGGATGTTTGCCAACTTCATTCAGCAAGTCGTGCGCTTCCGCTCCGGAGAATTCTACATTAGCACGCGTTGTATCAAAGAAAGTATTCGCGGCAAAATATTTTCCCTTTCCACCTAGAATGGAAAACAAAATTTTCTCTGCTGCTCTTCCTTGATGAGTTGGAATAATAAACTTATCGCTGGTAATTTTTTTTACTGCCGCTTCGAAGCGGTAAAAACTTCTAGCGCCGGCATAGCTTTCATCGCCGCGCATAATCCCCGCCCACTGATCCGAGCTCATTGCGGATGTGCCGCTATCGGTTAGCAAGTCAATCAATACATCATCAGCTTTGATTAAGAATGGGTTATAGCCGGCTTCTTCTAAAATTTTTGCGCGCTCTTCTTTAGTTGTAAATCTTATCGGTTCAACGGATTTGATTCTGAAAGGCTCAATAATGGTTTTCATAATTCCTCTTTTTAGTGAGAGAAAATTAAGAATTATCAGCAAGGAATAGAACGCAGATTTAATTGATTAAACTGATTTACACAGATAATTCTCTGGAAGCACATGTAAAGCATACTTGACATTTTGTAAAGAATGCTATATGTTGGTTTTGAAATTAATTAACTCATGTGAGAACAAAATGAAACTAGTTTTTAAAAATTTTTCATTTCCGTACCGTAAGCAAGCAATGTTTGCAAGTATAATTCTTATTCTTTCAATTACATACTTAAAAACCTTCTGGCACTTTTACCCAATTTTTGCTTTAATATTTTTCACACTACTAATGTCTTATTCATTTCTTGGTAATTATAAATTACTCGATAAAATGGACGAATTACAAAAATTAATTCAGTTGGAGCGGGGCTATTTGTTAAGTCAATTCATTCCTCTCATAATCTTTGTTGTATTCCTTATTAATCAATATTATCAAATCAGCATTGATCTAACTATCGTTTTCATTTTATTTGCTGTCATCGTTCAAAGCGCACAGCAATACTTAAAGAAGAAATATTCATGAAAAACAATCTTCACGTTTTGCGCGCGGAGAGACGTTTACCTCAAGATGATTTGGCGAAACTGCTGGAAGTTGCAGAAAGAACTATTATTCACATGCTTCTCTCTGTGAACTTTGCAAATCTGTTTTCACAGCGCTTTGCGCTCTCTGCGGTAAAGGCCTTTCCGCCTTTGGCGGACGCAAAGGACGTCAAGTTTTCGCAGATAACACAAAGTGAAGATATATAATTCAGTAAGGAGACAAGATGAAACAAGATTCAATCAAGAAAAAATACCGCTTTGGTAAAGCCGTCGCATACTTATCATTTCTAATTGGAATCTACGGAACATATTTCGCACCAGATTATTTGAAATTTTTTCCAATAATACTTTCTGTTGTTGGAATAATATACTATGTATTAGGCGAACACAATAAAATTGAAAATGGAGATGAGTTGGAAAAAAAGATTCATCTGGAATCTCTATCTCTTTCATTCAACACCTTAATTGTCGCAATTTGGTTTATAATGCTTATAGATATCAACGTGTACAAATTAGGGAGTTCAACTTTTACCATTATTTACCTAATAGGTTTTCTCGGAATTTGGCCTTCATGCAAATTCATTGTTAGAAAGAAATATTCATGAAAAACAATTTACACGTTTTGCGCGCAGAGAGACGTTTATCTCAAGATGATTTGGCGAAACTGCTGGAAGTTGCAGAAAGAACTATTATTCACATGCTTCTCTCTGTGAACTTTGCAAATCTGTTTTCACAGCGCTTTGCGCTCTCTGCGTTAAAAGCCTTAACCGCAAAGGACGCAAAGTTCTCGCAGAGAATACAAAGGAGAAATACTTTTAGCGTAGGTTTTCATATTTCATGAAAAACAACTTACACGTTTTACGCGCGGAGAGGCGTTTATCTCAAGATGATTTAGCGAAACTGTTGGAAGTTTCCCGCCAGACTATAAACGCTATCGAGCGTGAGAAGTATGACCCGAGTCTGCCCCTTGCATTAAAGATTGCCAAAGTGTTTGAAAGAAAAGTAGAAGAGATATTTTTTATGGAGGAAAAATGAATCTGACGAAGCAGCTAAAATTGGAATTGTTCTGTGGAATGTTACTATTACTAATTCCTTTTTCCTTAATGTATGTTGGTGAGATTCCAAGAATTATAGACGGCTTCGTCCAACTCAATATTTTACTATTTGGCTTCAATCGTATTTATGGTATTAATTTCAAGCTGAAGCTCGATGAAAGAGAGCAAATTATCGTTAACAAAACAAGCGGAGCCGCAGCTTTTATTCTAATCTTTTTGATGCTTGTTTATTTTTCTCTGAGAACGGCTGTTTCAATTTCTAATGGAATTACAATAAACGAATACTGGGGATACTTTCTCGTTCCGGTTTTTCTTATAGCTCACTCCTCGGCTGGATTAATATTATCAAGTTTTGAATAGACGAAGCAATATTTCTTCCGGGAGGCTTTAAGCCTTACTCCCATAAAAAGTTGTATTAATATTTGGTTGGAATTTGCTAATTTGCATCGGTAACCCTCACCAAATAAGAATCAAGGAGAAATCAAATGGAAGAAATGCAAAACCAGGATGCACCAAAGATGTCCTCCGTTGAAGACGCACAAGAAGAACAAGAACTTTCACACACCGATAAGCTGGTTGGAGTTTTTACAGAACCTGCTGCAATGTTCAGCAAGGCGGCAAAGTTTCCTGCTAAAACTGCCGATTGGATCATTCCGGTTCTTGTAGTTATTGTAATCTCTATTCTTTCCCAGTTTGTAATGATGAGCAACGCTGAAATTAAACGTCAGCAGCAAGATAAGATAATGGAAAGAATGGAAAAGCAATTTGATGAAGCTGTTGAAAAAGGGCAGATGACACGTGAACAAGCTGATCAGCAATTAGATACCATGCAAGACAATATGGGCGCCGCTGGTGCTTTTCAGACAATTGGAATTGTAGTTGGAATTCCAGTAGGGACTTTTATTGTATTCTTTGTGATATCGGGATTTTTCTTTGCGGTCGCAAAATTCGGCCTGAAGGGAGAAGGCTCTTATAAAGATATTATGGTTGCCTACGGCTTACCATGGTACATTTCCGTAATCGAACTTATAATTACTGTTATTGCCGCGCTGGCAATGAGTAAGCTAATGACGGGACTTAGCGCAGCAGATCTTATGGGAACAGATAAATCTACAATAACAGGCTTTGTCTTAGGCAAAGTAAATCTGTTCTCAATTTGGTTTTATGTTGCCTTTGGAATTGGCTTGGCTAAGATGAATAAATCCGATAATGTTAAAAAATATGTTATTGCAGTTTTTGCAATCTGGATTGGTTTTGGATTACTCTTCCATTTCTTAACAAAAGCAGTTCCATTCTTAGCAAACTTTGCCGGGTAAATAGATTTAGCGTAGAGACGCGGCATGCCGCGTCTTTACATTTAATTCTCGTTCTGAAATCTCTTTTACTTCCCCAACTTTCAAATTACCAAGATATAAATTTTCTATTCTCACTCGGACAAGACGCAAGGTTGGAAAGCCAACTGCGGCGGTCATCTTTCTAACTTGCCGGTTTCTTCCTTCTATCAGCGTAAGCGAAATCCAGCTTGTTGGAATATTCTTTCTTTCTCTAATTGGCGGAACGCGCTGAGGAAAGTTAGGATCATCAATTAACTTCGCTTTAGCCGGAAGAGTCTTCTTTCCTTCAATTATAATTCCTTCGCAAAATTTTTGCAGAGCCTCTTTAGTTGGAATTCCCTCTACTTGAGCAAAGTATTCGCGCTCATGTTTTTGTTTTGGATTGAGCAGATAATTTGTTAGCGGTTTATCATTCGTAAGCAAGAGCAAACCTTCGCTGTCCATATCAAGTCTGCCAACCGGATAAACATCTTCCGAAAAGTTATAAAGCGAAGCAAGCGTAGGGCGGTTTTCATCATCGGTGAATTGTGTTAACACACCATAAGGTTTATTGAGAATGTAATATTTTAATTTTGAGTTGCTCATAAATGTATCTAAGCACAAAATTCCAAATTCAAAATCCAAACAAAAACGTTTTGAGTTTTGGATTTAGTGCTTTGAATTTGCCTTATATTATGCTCTGCGGATCTACATCAATTATTAGTTTCACATCGCGGTAGCGGGATTTTTGATTGAACTCAATCATCGAATTCAGCAATGCAGTACGCAAAACTTTACCGGATGGATCAAACTTCTTGCTGCTCTTAATCAAAATCTGCCAGCGGTAAAAACCTTTTATCTTGTAAATGATTGCTTCCGTAGGCGGAGTAAGCTTCAATCCTTTCGATTCCCGTTTCAAAATTTCGAACAAATCCTTAATAGCGCCGCGTGACTTATCTTCCTTTTCATCCTTAACTTCAATTAATCCAATTCTTGTAAAAGGTGGATACTCCCCTTGTTCTCGCAGCGTAATTTCTTTTTGATAGAAAGCATTGTAATCCGTTGCTAAAACCTTTTGCAGTACAAAATGTTTCTGGTTCTGAGTTTGGATTATAACCTCGCCTTCTTTCTCGCTTCGCCCGGCTCTTCCGGCAACTTGAGTAAGAAGCTGAAACGTTCGCTCATCGGCACGGAAATCGGGAATCCACAAAGAAGTTTCTGCGGCAACAACGCCAACCAAAGTTACATCACCAAAATCCAATCCTTTGGAAACCATTTGTGTTCCGACAAGAATTTGTATTTCACCTTTGCGGAAACGGTTTAAAATTTCTCCCAAACTTCCCTTCTTGCTTATCGAGTCGGAATCAATTCTTTCTATGGAAACATTTGGAAAATAATAACCGAGCTCATCTTCAACCCGCTGCGTTCCGGTTCCAAAAAATTTAAGCGAAATAGATCCGCATACTGGGCAAGCTTTTGGCACCGGCTGAACAATGTTGCAGTAATGGCATTGCAAAATATTTTTGTTGATGTGATGAACCATCGCCACGGAACAATCCGGGCACATTAGCACTTCGCCGCAATCGTTGCAGAAAACTTGCGTTGCAAATCCCCTCCGGTTTTGTAAAATGATCACACTTTCTTTCTTCTTAATTCGCTCGCCGATTGCTTCCAGTAAACTTTGAGAAAAAATGCCTTCCATCTTCTTGCGCTTCTTTTCAATTGTTACATCAACAAGACGAATGCGCGGAAGCTTTGCGTTATCAACACGCTCAGGCAATTCAAGAAGAGTAAACTTTCCATTAAGCGCGTTGTACATACTTTCAACCGCGGGTGTAGCAGAGCCAAGCACAACCGGACAGTTACTAAACTTTGCGCGAATTATTGCCGCGTCTCTTCCATTATACTTTGGAACAAGATCACTCTGCTTGTAGCTCTGGTCATGTTCTTCATCAACCACAATTAGCCCAATGTTTTTTAGCGGCGCGAATAAAGCTGAGCGAGGACCAATTACAAGACTATATTTTCCGGCAATAATTCCGCGCCAAGAATCGTAGCGTTCGCCAAGAGACATGCGGCTGTGAAGAACCGCAATCTTATCCTTAAAGTGATTATAAAACCGTGAGGTGATTTGAGGCGTAAGAGAAATTTCCGGAACAAGAATAATTGCCGATTGTCCTTTTGCCAGAGCTTTCTTTGCGAGTTCAATGTAAACTTGTGTCTTGCCGCTTCCGGTTACACCGTGCAACAGAAAAGTTTCAAACTCATCGTTATCAATTTTTGCCCCAACTTTCTCAACTACATTTTTCTGCGCTTCGGTTAGATCAAACTCTCTTGCCGCTTCGGTATATGTTTCCGAATAAACTCGCTCAACTTCTTTATCAACTACTTCAACAAAACCTTTTTTCTCCAGGCTCTGAATTGTAGCTTGACTGAGATTTGTTTTCTTCAGCAGTTCCGCTTGCTGAATCGCTTCTTTCTTTGCAATTAATTCCAGTAGAATTACAATTTGCTTTGGAGATTTTCTTTCCAGCTCAGGCATAACTTCGTAAATCTCATCAACCGATTTTGCAAGCTGAACAAACTTTGCTTTCTTAACTCTAACTTTGCTTTGTTCAACAAGATCAAGAATTGAGAGCGCGCCTATTTTTTCCAATGAGCGAAGCGATGTGTAAATACTTTTTGTTTTCAACCGTTTCTGAAGCTGCGATATGTAGTGAACTTCTTTTTCTGCGAGAACGCTTAACAGTTTTGCGCGGGGAGAACTCTTTTTCATTTCTTGATCGTAAAGCTGAGCACAAAATTTCATATCTGTTACAACTTTACGCTTGGATTCAACATCGCTACCGTAAGGAACAGAATTACGCAGCGCCTCACCAAGCGAGCTTATATAGTAATCCGAAATCCATTCGTAAAATTTTAGTGAGGTTTCATCAAATATAGGAAGTTCATCCAGTACATCGCGGACCGGTTTTATTTTCTCCTTAACGTCGGTTGTTTCAGAGAGCCCGGTTACAAAACCGGTTAACACTCTTTTGCCGAAAGGCGCAACCACTCGCACACCAATTTTTATGGATGAGCGGAACTCATCCGGTATTGAGTAGGTAAAAGAATTTCTAAATGGTAAAGGAAAAACGACTTGACAAAACATTCTTAGCTCTCGGGTTTCAGCTTTCAGTTCTTAGCCCAATATTTCGATTACTGACGGCTGAGTGCTGATAGCTTTTTTACAAATATAAACATTGGTAAACCGGATTGCTCGGAATCGTTACTTTAGCTTAAATTGGCACAACAAAAAAATCAATCAATGGAGAAATCATGAAAAAATACTTTGTTTTATTATTAATTCTGGCTGTAACCCTAACAAATGCTGCCGATCTTAAACTCGGAAAATCAATCACAGTAAAAGATAAATCTTCCGTTTCTAAAATCTTGAGCAATCCGGCAAAGTTTGAAGGCAAAACAGTTCTTGTTGAAGGCAAAATTTTGGAAGTTTGCCAGGACAGTGGCTGCTGGATTGAATTAGCGGGCGATAAAGCCGGACAAAAAATTAAAGTGCAGTTTGAAGAGGGAAAAGTTTCTGTTCCTAAAGACAGTAAGGGCAAAATGGTTTCTGTTCAAGGAATTGTTGAAGAAGTAACTCCGGAAAATTCTTGCAGCGACGATCATAAAAAAGAATCTAAGAGTGACAAAGTAATTATTAAAGATGAAGCTAAGAGTGATTGCGGCGGATGTGCTAGCGCTAGTTCCTGTGGTGATGAAGCTAAGAGCGATTGCGGCGATGGCGAAAAAACTGCTAAGGTTTATCAGATTAAAGGTCTTGGCGCAGTAATCAAATAGTATTTAGTAATTAGTATCGAGTATTTAGAAAGAACCCCGCCTAAGCGGGGTTCTTTTTTTTAGTTCACACTTGTTAAATGTGGTTCAATCTTGCTTACCAAATGAGATTTTGGAACAGCACCAATTACAGAATCAACCAACTTGCCGCCTTTGAATATTCCCAAAGTAGGAATGCTCATGATGCCATACTTAGAAGCTACACCGTAGTTTTCATCTGTGTTTACTTTTACAACTTTTAATTTGCCGGATAAATCGTTAGCAATTTCTTCTACAACCGGAGCTACCATGCGGCATGGTCCGCACCATGGTGCCCAGAAATCCACCAACACCGGTGTTTGAGATTGTAAAACTTCCTGCTGAAAATTAGAATCCGTTCCTATCACTACATTATTCATTTTGTTCTCCTTTTTGAAATTAACTGATAATAGGATGCATAAACTTTAGAAAGGATTCACGTAGAAAAGTTTAAGAGCATGAGCACGATCAAGAGCAAAAGCAAAGATTCTTTTAGCTCTAAATATGTCTGCACTTTATTTCATCAGCACCATCTTTTTCGTTATCGAATTTGTTGGGGTAACCAAACGATAGAAATAAACTCCACTAGCTATCTCTCGACTTCGCTCGAGATGACGTGCGTTAAATGTAATATTGTAATCACCGGCTTGTTTGTATTCATCAATGAGAGTTGCTACTTCTCTTCCAAGCACATCATACACTTTTAGACTTATGTTGCTTGCCGCTTGTAACTTATAGCTAATAGTAGTTTCCGGATTAAAAGGATTTGGATAATTCTGACTCAGTGAAAACTCACCTGGAATATTTTCCTCAGCCAAATTACTTGTGTTGTCAATTATTCCATACTTCTTCTTTAGCTCAATTATTCTATTATAAGATTCATCAATTCTACTTACTGGAATTTTCCCTTGATTAATTTTTTGTTCGATGATATCTATAATTTGACGCACCAACGATTTGTTATTCTTCAAATTGTACTCGTACAAAAGAATATCAACCCCGGCATTCACCGCAAACTCAATTGATTCTTCAAAGCCATAGTTGTTTGTAATTGCTTGCATAGACATCCCGTCTGTAACAGTTACACTTTTAAAGCCAAGCTGATTTCTCAGCAAGTTTGTAACAACACTTTTAGATAGCGATGCCGGATAAACCGGATCGAGATTCTTGTTGAACAAATGCCCAAGCATAACCATTCCGTTGAAGTTGTTGGCAATTAAAGATTTGTATGGAATTAATTCGGCTTCGCTCCATGTGTTTGTGATATCCGTAAAACCAAGATGAGAATCTACGTTCGCGCTACCATGACCCGGAAAGTGTTTTAAGCTGGTGAGGATTTTCTGCTTGTTGAATTCATCTATAAACCAACTTGTGTGATAATAAACCGAATCGGGATTCTTGGAAAAGCTCCGCTCCAATTTTCCAATTGCCGGGCTTGCCGGATTAACATTTACATCTGCAACCGGCGCAAGATCAATATTGAAGCCGCCATCCTTTAACCATTTAGCCATTGTTGCGGCGGTTTTTCGTGTTGAATCTTCCCTACCTATAACTCCTAATCTGTATGCCGAATTTGTTGCTTTGTAACCGTTGTTCACGGAAAGTCGTGCTATTCTTCCACCCTCCTGATCAACCGCAATGAACGGCTGAGTTTTGGAAAACATCTTGATTGTATCATTCAATAGTTTTACTTGCGTAGGATTTTTAATATTTCCGGCAAACAAAATAATTCCGCCTAAATTCCGTTTCTGCAAATCTACTTTAGTTGTATCGTGAAGCCTCGAGCCGGAAAAGCTTGCCCAAATCATCTGCCCGATTTTTTCTCTTAACGTTTGCGCTTGCAGATTTATTGTTAAACCAATTAAAAAGAGGAACAGAAGGAAAGGAATCTTGCGGGAAAAGTAACTCATTATCTCTCTTGGTAAACTCAATGTTTTTAGTAGTTGAAAAATTACTGCTTTTCAAAGCAACTTTTTGAGTAAAATTGCATCTGTTTAGAAAGATTATTCCGGCGGGCACGTTGAAAGAAAACATTATTGATTTTACTCTTGTTTACAACAAGTACAAAAAGCCGCTTTACAATTATTTATTCAAGATTGTAAGAGCGGAAATGCTTGCCGAAGACATAATGCAAAATGTTTTTTTGAAACTCTATGATAATATGTCCCGTATCCGTCACACCGAATTTATCGAAGTGTGGATTTTCCGCACCGCGCGAAACGAAGCCTTTACTCACTTCAGAAGAACTAAAAATAAAGTTGAAGAAGATATAAGCGATTACGAATCGGTACTTCCATCATCCAACCTAATTTATGATTTAGAACAGCAAGAGCTTATAGACTTAATAGAAGAAGAGCTAAAACAAATGGATTCCGCGCAGAGCGAAGTTTACTACTTAAAAGAATACAGTGGACTTAGCTACAAAGAGATTGCGGAAATAATGGAAATAACAGAAGACCTTGTACGCAGCCGTATTTTTAAGGTTAGACAAAAATTAAGAACAGCAATAATAAAATTGGAAAGAGGTTAACATGAATTGCGATGATATTAAACTTATGATTAGCGAATATCTTGACGGGGAGCTTGTGAAAGAGAAAGAAGCATTTTTGTTCACGCATCTTTCTGCCTGCGGCGATTGCCGGGAAGAATTTAAGATTCAGAATTCTATCCAACACCAGACCAAAATAAACCAGCGGGAAGTAAGTGATAGATTTGAGAAGAAATTATTTAGCACTATAGAAAACAGAAACAAAACATTTGCTCACCGCTGGATAACCAAACCAACTCCGGTTTACATTAACTATCTGCTTGGAATTATAGTTATTGCAATAACTTTGTTTTCGTTTCTGCAGACAGCCTCTTTACGTAATGAATTATATGCTTTCCAAATGAGGTACGAAAACTCTCTTCAGCAGATTAACTATCAGGCTATGCAAATGTACAATATGATGAACAGCTTGCCGGCTGTTGAAATCCAACCAATAAAAACATCAGTCATTAATTAGGGGAAAACACTATGAAAAACTTAATAGTAATTATTAGCGCTTGTTTAATTGTTTTTTTTGCATGTAATGGCGAAAACAAAAAAAACGAGCCCGTTCAGAAAAAATCTAAAAGCGGAGGGGAAAAATATCTTTACTACGATGACGAATTGGATGTTAAATCAACGGCAAAGGTTGACACGGTTGAGTTCAGAAAAGAAATGAACAAAATTCTTCCGCAAAAAAGAATTGTAGAATTATTCGGTTCTGGATATAAAGTTTTCTATTTACTTTTAGAAATTAATCCCGATGGAACAAATTATTTTAAAATATCTCCGGAAGCTAGTTCTTGGTTTATAGGTTGGAACCGCTCCGAGCGTGGACCTCTCGAGGAAGACTTTGAAATAACAAATGAACATGCAGTAGTCACATCTAGGGAAAGAGACTCAAAGGCCATTAATCTGAAAGATTTTTTTCTCAAGAAGTATTCAGTTATAGATAAAAACCTTTTCAATGCTTTGGCTGGTATTTTGAACGGAAAGAAAGTCCGTTCCGGCAAAGCATTTCAAATAGATATTAGTCTTCTAGCTAATGGAGAAATATCTTCTCCTTGGAATATTAAAGAAATTGATCTTTCTTTTTTTATACCGCACATTAAAGGAAACCAAACCAAAGAGAATTTTCTTGGTTTCTTTCCAGCAGTGTTAAAAAATGATTATAAACTGTTAAAGGATAGAATAAATATCCCCAAAGAAGCTATAGAGCGTAAAGTGAGCGGAAAATTATTCGTTGAAATATTTTTTGATGAAGACGGCAATTACGCAGGCTATCAACTAATAAAAGGTCTTGGTTATGGAATTGATGAAGAAGTAATTAAAGCAATTAAAGAATTTCCGATTTCAAGCTATCCTTCCGGTGAAAAAACATGCACAATCATTCCATTTAATTTTGGTATTAGCAAAGATACTCCGGTTGATATTGCAGTAAAGTCATTTATTTACAACTCTACAACAAAACATAAAAATCTTGAACTGACACTCACAAATAAAAAGCCCACTTCTTCATTGATGAACGTAAGGTATAATGTACTAATATATTTAGATAACAAAATTGTAATGGCTATTAGATTAGCCGATATAAATTGGGCTCAGCAAAAGGGTCCTCATTTTTATTATGGCGTTAAATCTATTAAACCCGGCGAACATGAATACAGAATCTCAATAGATCCGGAAAATGTTTTAAACGATGTTGATAGAAGCAACAATACGGTACGGGGTAAATTGGTAATTAAGTAAAGCTAAGAATAGATTAAGAATAAGAGTACGATCAAGAGCAAGAAGCCAAATCCAAACATTTTCTTGATCTTACTCTTAATCTTGTTCTTGATCTGAGGTTCTAATCGCATCGTCGGCAGTATTAAGTTACAACCAAATTTCTATTTCGTCTTTAGCTTTATTTCAATTAACTTTTTTGCCGCTTCAATATTCTTTTTGTTGTTCATCACTAAAGTAATTCCCCGGATTTTGCCGTAGCGTTTTCCTTCCATAAAATCCTTTTTAACTTCATCGGGAAACGCGGATTCCATAATAGCCGGCTCGGCTTTATCGCCAAAGTAAAAAGTAACTCGAAAAGTTTTGGGTATAATCGAAAGCCAAAATATTGTTTTCTTTTTGTGAGTTACTTTCATCAGCCAGCTTTTGCCATCGTTGTAATAGCGCCACTCCTCATTAAAATCCGGATGCTCGGAATGAATGTGTTTGAATAAAGATTCCCAATGTGTTTTAGTTTTGCCGATGTGTGAGAAAATAACTTCTTCGGTTGGAAATTGATCTTTGTTGGTAAGGATTAAGTCGTTCATCAGTACACCTAAAAAAACTTACATGCAAACTATCGGCTATAGTTTTGAGAAGCAAGAAGGAAAATTTTTTCGGCTATCAGCTTTCAGCAATCTGCTCTTGCGTATAAAGAAGTTAATGTAGAGACGTTCCGGTGGAACGTCTGCTTTGACTGCATATTTTTGAGACGGCTCACCGAGCCGTCTCTACGTTAAATCATTAAATGCCCAACAAATACTGAACCTTTACAAAGTATTGCTGGGTTGTGTTCTTCAAACCAATTTCGTTGTACTCCGCATAGTTGGATGAAGCGCCGGCGTAGAATGTTGTAAACGCGTTGAGCTTGTAACTGAATAGCGGATAAAGATTGAATGATTTATCGAATGTATTATACTGCGTTATTATTCTTACAAACATTTCCGAATTGAACTGGTAAATACCAACAAAGCGGTAAATGTTGCCATCGTAAAATAGGTTTCCCGTAGCTTCGCTCGATAGTCTGGCGCGGGAATAATCAAACGACAAATTAAATTGAGAACTTGGACGAACAGTAATGCCGGCGTAGAAATTATGCCCGTTACCCATCTCCGGTTTTGATGATCTGAAAATGAATTTACCTACCTGTCCGTTAGCGTAAAACGAAAGTTCTTTAAGCGGACGGGTATTGATATTAAAAACCACTCTATTAATTTTATCGAACCAGATACCGCCAAAGCGTTCATCATTTAACAATAAATAATTGACCGAAATATTTGTCTGCCCTTTTAGAGTAAAGTAAATTTGCGGCATTAAAAACTGTTCTCTTTTAACTCCGCTGAAATTAAACTGAAGACCGCTCTGCATTGAAATTCCCCAGTTATCAATAAAAGAATCTGTAGGATAAAACTCAAATTCATGTTCCATATAAAACTGACGGTAGTTTACTTGACCGAATAAGCCGTTGTAGGTTTGATATGTCGGCGAAAAATTGTTAAACACAGTTGAAAAAGAATAATTGCGGCTGTTATAAGAAAGTAAAAGATGAATGCCCTCGCCCGAATAACTTTCGCCGTCAAACGCAGCAGTGTGATTTGTGCTACCGAGCTTTCTTGTATTGCCAAACAGTGCCGTATTGTTCAACTCTTTAGTCTTGCTGTAAAATCCTTCTCCGCTAAAGTACCAGTTGCTCCAAAATTTGTATGTCCAATCGAAGCCTAAAACATAATTGCCCGCGTCTTCTAAATTACGGCTAAGACCTAACAAGCCGAGATAACTTTCATCACCAAAATCGTAGCGCAGTCTTCCAATAGTTGCAAGCGATTTCATATCGGTAGAAACAAGATTGCTTCTCTCCTCACCGGGAACTTCGATAACGGTATTTCTATCATAAGCAGAAAGTAATAAGTAAGAAAGTTTACCGCTCTTACCTAAAATTCTTCCGGCACCAAGAGGATTGTTAATCGAACGCGAGTAATACATTGGCGTTTGAAGCAAATCATTTCCGGTTAAGAAGAATGGACGCTTCTCATCATAATTCAATGCAAAAGTTGTGTTGATTTCAATCTGCTCGGCATCGGCTTCAATCTGACTGAAATCCGGATTTATAACACCTTCGAGAGAAAAATTCTGGCTTGGCGAATATTTTATTCCCGCACCAATTCTCCCTTTCAGCGGATCAAACTTGAAATTAGATTTTGGATCGGAAAAATCTGTTAACTGCCCAAAACTTTGTCCAATTGCATAAGGAAGAAGTTCTACAGAGCCTCCGCTTTTAATGTCTTTCAATCCGGTAAGCAATCCGGCTTGCGGCATAAAGGTTGGAATATTTCTATCAATTTTCATCCAGGAAACTTGATAGCGGCTTTCTCTTGGAATTGTTCTTATCACATGAAGTGCCCATGTGTGTTCATCTTTTTCCGTAAAAGCTAAACTCTTAAATGGAATTTTCATTTCAGCTGTCCAGCCATGATCATTTAACGAAGCTGCCGAGTACCAAATGTAGTCCATCGAAGCATCTTCATTTCCCATGGTGGCCAAAAGATCACCTTGATTGCCGTATGGGTTTACGGCAAACTCGTAAGATTTTTGATAATCGCCGTAAGTATCAAACACAACAATTACAAAATCATCATTAAATATTTTATCTCGGTCGGAAACATTAGCGCGTATGCTTTTGGGATCGTCATCAAAACAATCGAACCCGAAGTAAAGAAATTCGTTATCGTATAGAATCCGTGCAGAAGTTTTTTGTTTTGATTGAGTATTATCACCGGGGCGGATTTCATAGTTCAGTTCTACAGGCTTAGCTTTATTCCAAGCGGGATTATCTAACTTTCCCGTCAGCTCAATTGGAGAATCAATTCTTACTGCATTTATTGTTGGTTTCTGATCAGCAACAGCCTGCTGAGCGACCGCGCTTGAACAAAGAAGAAAAATAATAAACAGAATACCCCATAAAGCCTTAGAATAGTAAACACTTTGTTTCATCAGCAAGCCTTTCGAAAATTTTAGTGAATGGAATTTTCTTACAGTTTTTAGACGCAGTTAGAGAGTAAATCGTTACAAACAGAAAGAAATAAATTTCAGTAAAAGCAATTTATATACAAAATCGCTTTACGGTTTCACTTTGGTATGGTAATAACATTGTTGGTGATCGGATAATTTAAAAGTAAATATATTTTGCGAAGTTGTAATTTTTGGCAAACATAAAAGTCTATTTATTAATTGATTTGGAGATTTTCTGATACCGAAAAAGAACTTAAGCTCGCTTAAAGAGTTATATAAATTGTATTCTACTGATATATATAGGTACTCTTTGAGCTTATTAAAGGACACAGAAGACGCAAAAGATGCTGTTCATGAAACTTTTATCAGATATAGTGAAAATGAATCTCAATTTCGTGGGGAATCTTCTCAAAAGACATGGCTTTTGGTTATTGCAAGAAATTACTGTTATTCAAAAATGAAAAAAGCAGATAGAGCCAATGTTAGAATTGATGACAATGATCCAATAATGTATAATCCAGAATACGATGTGGGTTTAACGCTTAAAGCCGCCATCAATAACTTATATCATGAACAAAGCGAACTATTATTTCTTAAGGTTTATTATAATTATTCATATGTGGAAATAGCAGAAATAACAAATCAGACTGTAGAAAATGTTGCGATTAAATTATACAGAATCAGACAAAAACTAAAAAAAATATTAGAGACCCAAATATGAAAGACATCGAATATTTACTAAGCAAATTTATTGATGGGGAGATAGACGCGGACGAAGAACAAAAATTATTTTCTTTTTTAAGCGCTGACAAAGATGCAAGAAAAACACTTTATAATTTTATCAAACTTAATTCGGAAGCATCTGGGGTTTTTAGATCAAATTTTGATTTTTTGCCGGATGATTCAAAACTTGCAAAAAGCACAGATTATTCTTTCTTCAAGCGTAGATCAATCATCCTCAAGTTTCAGCCACTTAAATACGCGGCAATTTTTATTCTTGTAATTATTTCTCTTTTTCTCTTTACAAAAATGCAAGGTTACTCTAGTCAATTGGAATTAATTTCGAAAAACATGAAGCAACAATCAGAGCTAATAGAAATATTGAAAAATAGCATCCCGCCTGTTCGCGTCACATCTCAAGACGGGAATAAAATTGTAATAAGAACGAACTTGTGAGCAAATCATGAAACGAACTATTTTATTATTGATCCTACTTCCTTTCGTAATTTTTTGTCAATCCTCTAAACGTAAGGTTCAGCTCATTGAAGATTTGGATGCTAAATACGAATTGCTTCAAGAAGATGTCGTCACAACATCGTTATTCCTAACTGGAACTAATATTGAAAACATTCTCAAGATATTTAACCAAACGTTTAGCAATTATTGGACGGATATTTCTAGATTAAATCGAATTATCACAATCAGATATGTTTTCTATATAAATGAAGAAGGGAAAATTGATAAAATAAAGCGAATGGATGTTTCATATCAACCGAATCTACCCGGATTATTTTATGATAAAATAGAACCGAAGTTATTAGAACGTTTTGCACTAATAAAACTTACCTCTTTCTCTGATAATAATAAGGTCAAATATCGCTTCGCTTTTGAGTATCACGTTGGAAATGGTAACAATAATAAAATGGAATCATCATTTTCTCTTGGTTTAAAAAACAGTGATGAAAGCACTAAAAGCATTGCCGAACTAAACGAATTGCCCCGCTTGATAGAAATGCCAACCCCCAGAGTTCCATCTCAGAAAAAAGGCAGCTTACGTGGAAAAACCTTTTTGAAAGTTACTGTTGATGAAAAGGGGAAAGTTGCTAAATCACTGATCATTGAAAGTGCTGGTGAAATTTTGGATAAAGCGGCGATGGAAGCAATGAAATCAGCAAAATTTAAACCTGGCATTAAAAACGGGAAAGCACATAAAATGGACGTTATAATTCCAATTGAATTTGATATGGGAAAATAACTCTTTGCAGCGAAATAATTCAGGAAGCCCCTAAGGAGGAAACATGAAGCATATAAGAATCATTGTAACAATAATTTCAATATCAGTTCTCTTTTTCTCGAGTATTTATTCTCAACAACCGACGGCAGAAGAAATTATCGAACGATATATATCTGCAATTGGTGGACGCGAAGCAATCGAGAGAATTTCTAACTTAAGAATTGAAGGTGCTTTCGTTGCCAGAAGTGGGGAGAGCGGGAAATGGTTAGTAAATGGATCGTTCGAAGAAATCAAAACGACAAATGATCTGTATGGGTTCTTTGCTAAATATAACGGCAACACCAGCAAAATAATAGTACAACCTAAAAGAGGCGTACATTTTTTCCCTGGTGCTAATTCCGATTATTTCTTTGGTGAGACTGACCGACATAATTTTAGCACTCCGTTTTATTCAACCACATATTTAACCTTACAATCAAATACATATCTTCCGGAAAAAGAACAATACTTGATCGAAGAAATCAATAGAGACAGTATCAAATGTAATCTCTTCATTAATGCAAAGAGTTACTTATTAGAGGAAATAACATTTGAATACAACGTCAAAGTACTTAGTAAAAAACTCTTATTCTCTTACAAATTCTCAGATTACAAAATGTTTGGGACAACAAGCTTGCCTTATAGGATAACCAAAACAATTAATGGAATTGGCACTGTAGATTATTTTATTAATAAATATGATAGCAGCATTGTATTCAATGCGGATGATTTTGGCAATCCGATGAAATCCCCTTTTAAATTGGAAGTGGCTAATACCGTTTCTCTGAGCGAAAAAAAAGATACCGCCTTAATCTCTAGCGAAAATCAAATTGCTGTTCAAAACAGTTTTAGCAAAGTTTTGAAAAGCGCCGAATTAGTATCTAGCCAATTGGTTGGAAAAGAAGTTTCTGATTTTATCTTTAATGATATTAAAGGGAAACAATATTCTAAAATTGACTTAATTGGGAAAATTACTTTGATTGATTTATGGGCAACCTGGTGTAAGCCTTGTGTTGAATCCTTACCATTTTTGGCTACCATAAACAACAGCTTTTCGCATGAAAAATTTCAATTATGGAGTATTTCTGTTGATAAACAAAAAGCAACTTTAGAAAGTTTTCTCAATAGTAATAAGGTGCCAACATGGACAATGCTTCACGATCCCGAATTATTGACTAAGGAAATATTTAAAGTCGATCTATATCCGGTAACTATTCTTATAGATAAAAAGGGAATAATTAGAGAGATATATATGGGTAAGGGTCATGAAGCAGAAACAGCGCTTAAGATAAATTTGCTTATCAAGGACAAAGAGCTATAATCAAAAAAAGACTACTGGGAATATTGGAAAACGACTGTATTTCTGTTTATTATCAAATTGAATTCAACATGTTGATAACTTCAGCATGTATAGTTCGACCGGTTGCAATAATGCTGTTTCCAGTTTCTGCATCATTGCTTTACTAGTGCCAGGGGTTGAAAGCTAATCCAGCAGTTGAGTGAGGGAATAAATTGTTGTTACTTTTTCAAATTCCTTATTTGAATCTTCTTGAGAGACGCCATTATACTTAATTAAAATCGGTTTTATTCCTGCCGCTATAGCCCCGTTAATATCATCTTTACTGTCCCCAACAAAAATTATTTCCTCATTCGTCAGTCCGGTTTGTCTGAGCGCGATATTAAAAATTTCCGGGTCCGGCTTTTTTATTTCCGTTGCGTCGGAGATAATTATCGGATCGAGATAATGATTAAGATTATGCTGTTCCACAACTTTGTTAATGTGACGAGTATGATCGAAGTTGGTTATTAAAGCAAGTTTATAGGTCTTTTGCAACTCTTTCAAAACAAAAGCGGCATCCATCGCTAGTGTTATGTTTGCTTGCCAGACACTGGTAGTTTCATCAGCAAACTTTTCAAGTTCTTCTCTAGAAATTTCTATTCCGAGTTTTTCCAGCCATAAATTAATCTTAGTTTCATAAGTTGTTAACCCAAGCAGTTTGTCCTTTTCAACATCGCTTTCTAGAATATCCTTGCAAATCTTGCGAACATCGGCTAATGAACTGTCTATATGCTGACTAATAAATTTATAATAAGACAATTCCCAATCAGAATTTGATTTTTGCGCATCATTAAAAACTAGAAGCGTTCCGTATAAATCGAAAAAACACCTTTGCAATTTTTGAGCAGCTTACTTTTCATAACCTACAATTTCTTTAAAGAATTTAAGATGCTTATTACTTCATTATGAATAGTTCCACCAGTTGCAATTATGCTGTTTCCGGTTTCAGCATTGTTGCCCTGGTAGTCGGTAATTGTTCCGCAGGCACCGCGGATTACGGGAATAACCGCCATAGAATCCCAAACGCTCATAATCGGATCAATCATAATATCGGCATAACCGGTTGCAACAAGATAATAGCCGTAGCAATCGCCCCACTGGCGGTAAACTTTTACTTTGTGCATCAGTTCTTCAAACTTTTTTATGTTCTGATATTTTTCAATATGAATATGGTCGGTCGTTAAAAGTGTTGCCGAAGCAAGATTATTGCATTCGCGAACATGAACTTGCACACCATTTAATTCCGCGGTTTCATTATCACCGATTAAAAATTCTTTAAGCACCGGCTGATTAATAACTCCTAAAATTGGTTTGCCGTTTTGTGTTAGCGCAATCAGCGTTCCAAACGTAACCGTTCCGTGGATAAAACTTTTTGTTCCGTCTATCGGGTCAAGAATCCATTTGTATTCTGCGTCGGAATTATACTCGCCGAATTCTTCGCCAATAATTCCATGCTCGGGATAATTCTTCATAATCATTTCGCGCATTAACTCTTCGGCTTTTTTATCAGCAATTGTAACCGGAGTTGAATCGGCTTTGTCATCAATAGTAAATTCTTTGCGCCAGTATTGGTTGATTATCTTGCCGCTTGCGTCTGCAAGAAGTCTGCTAAATACTTTTAATTCGTTCAATTCTAACTCCATGTTTGTCTTAATTAACACCGGGTTTGATAAATCAAACCCCTACAATAGGTGTAGGGGCTTCATTCATGAAGCCCGAAAATAATTTGTATTTATCTGTCCAACTTGTCCTTTGCTACTCAACTCGCTCTATTGTCTTGCAAGCCAATAGCGAGACCTGTGCGAGTCGCGAAGTGGGCGCTCGGACTGACGAGAATTCTCATAAAGACAATTTTTATAATTGTGTTGTATTCCAATGCAAAGATATTTCAAACAAGTCTTTATCAAAAATTATATTTTCGTAAAGGTTATGAATACTTACAAAGCAAATAACGAAAGCATACTCCGCGCGTCGGAAATAATTAAATCGGGCGGACTTGTTGCTTTCCCCACCGAAACAGTTTACGGATTGGGCGCTGATGGATTAAACCCGATTGCAGTAGCAAAAATTTTTGAAGCCAAGAAACGCCCGGCATTCAATCCGCTAATTCTTCACATTGCTGATAGAACCTGGCTGAAAAAACTTTCTTCAATTGAGAACGAACGGGTTGAACAATTAATTAATAAGTTTTGGCCCGGACCGCTAACGCTTGTTCTCCCCAAGACTGAACTTGTGCCCGATATTGTAACTTCGGGCAATCCAACTGTAGCCGTTAGAATGCCGAATCATTCGGTAGCAATCCGGTTAATTGAAATGAGCGGAAGACCAATTGCAGCTCCCAGCGCAAATAAGTTCGGGCATCTTAGTCCGACAGAAGCGGCTCACGTTGCAAAATATCTTGGTGATAAAGTTGATATGATCTTAGATGGAGGCAAAAGCACAGTTGGAGTTGAATCTACCATTCTGCAATTCCATGAAAACAATTTTTATTTGCTTCGTCACGGCGGTTTATCCAAAGAAGAAATTGAAAAGGAAATTGGAGAAATTAAATTTGGAATAACCGACGAGAACAAACCTAACTCTCCCGGTCAGCTTCCGTTTCATTATTCGCCGCACACTCCGTTAAGGTTTTTCAACGAAAAGTTTCTTGATGAGGATAAAAAAATAGGCGCGCTATTTTTCAAGGAAAACAAATACAAATTTCCTTTTGCAGATGCCCGTATTCTTTCACCAAAAGGTGATCTGCGCGAAGCCGCTGCTAATTTGTTTTCTTTTCTCCATGATCTCGAAAAAGAAAATCTCGATTTGATTCTCGTTGAACAAATTGAAGAGAAAGGTTTGGGGCAAGCTATTATGGATAGGTTACGCAAAGCGACAAAACAACACGAGTGATTAAACTTAGCAAATTACCACAAAACCGATATAGCGATGAGTATAGATGTACTCTGTATCATCCCTAAAGGGACTTTGGTTTATTTGGTATTCTTTGCTTATAGATATTTTATCCCTACGGGATTTTTAGCTCCGCTAGGAGCGACATATCAATAGATTAATGAACACAATATTTGTTTAGTCCCTTTAGGGACGGTATAAGACCTAACTTTGTAGCAACTTTGCTATCGCATCCTTTAAAAAATTTGGTATAACAGTTTTTCTTGTAAGTTTAATTCCATCTTCAATTTCAAGAAGATCCAACATATCGTAATATTTTTGCTCGCCATATTTACTAACTACATGTTCTTTCCGTTCCGGCTGGCGGAAATGATGATACATACTTGCCGAGTCAGCTTCAGGATGAAACTGCGTTCCGCAGAATTCATCATTAATTCTAACTGCCATTATTGCCCGTTCGAAAGGAACGTGGGGTCTATTTTTTTCCAGGCAAAGAATTTTTGCGCCAAGTTCATCAAACGCAATTCTGTTTGGCTGAACCACTTGCCATTCACGGAAATCAGCCGCGTAAAACATATCGGATAATCCGTCAAGCAAACTATCCTCTTTGCCAAATTCGGTTAAATGAACCGGCATTACGCCAAATGATTTTGAATGACGCTTAATTACTTCGCCCAGCTTAAAATATCTTGCCATAATTTGGAATGAATGGCAAATAAAGAAAACATACTTCTTGCGTTGGTTATTGTGATTGTGTGACCAGATAAAATCCAGTAAGCGGAAGTATTGAGATTCCCACGCACTGCCAACACCGTCCCAAGGACTTCCCGGTCCGCCGGAAGAAATGTAAATATCATAGTCTAAGTTTGGCAGTTCTAACTTATTTCTCGTCTCGTAAAATTTATATTCAAGAGAAACTTCCGGCAGATTGCAATCGGTTTCATTTAATATATCGCCAATGCAACGAATGCCTTGATTTTCTTCTCCGTTGTATAAATCAATAACGGCTACTTTTATTTTTTGCTCCGTCAAGCTTAACCCTTTCATTAAACCGGTTGCACAATTTTACTTTGTGTTATTAGCTACGCAACTATTTGTTCCATGTGATGTTTTAGGTGAACAAAGTAATCGCGAATAAAGTAATCCAGTGTTGCCGGCTGTTCTTTCGGAACTTCGATATACGCAATATCAAACAAATTATGATTTGTTCTTGGTTCCCGTAAAATATTGTCCGGAATTTCGGTGGCTAAGTGTGCAATCAAAAAATTAAATCCCTTCCACAACTCAACCAACGCAAACCAATTTACATATTGATAATTCTGCACCCGCACCCATTCATTTTGGTCATAGCCAGGAAAAACCAAATCATCCTTAAATTGTGCGCGAACAAATCTCTGATGATTATTTGAAGCTGAGTCAATCAAATGACCCAAGATTTCTTTCTTAGACCATTTACCATCTTGCTTAGATGAAGCTTCACCATCGCTTATCAATAATAATTTTGCGTAGGATTCCAGCAAATATTCTTTCTGTTCATCCAAAAAACTTTTTAGCGAATTCATTTTATTCCTTTCATAATTTCTTCTATAGCTTTATCAAGCTGCGGATCTTTTTTCTCAAACCTATCTTTGAAAGTAGTCTTAACGTAAATATCGGGTTTAACACCTTCAGCTTCCAAATCTTTTCCATCAAGCGTAAAGCAGCCCCAAGAAGGAAGCCGGTAGAAAGAACCATCAACAAGACTTTTGCCGGATGTGAAGATAATCCATCTGTAGCTTTCTGTTCCAATAATTTTGCCGAGTCCAAGCTGCTTAAATCCTTGCGAAGTCATCTCGGCATCGCTAAGTGTTTGTTCATTGATAAGAATTACAATTGGTTTTGCTGCCGGCGCAAAGTTAGGCTGTATTGTTAGTGCGCCGCTTCTGTATTTCCACTGCAAATAAGGTCTCTGAGATAAAAATTGCAAAACCGCGTCGTGAACATTGCCGCCGGTGTTGAAGCGAAGATCGTAAATCAATCCTTCTTTGTAGTGAAACTCGTTTGTCATCTCTATCAAAAAGTTTTCAAGTTCACCGTCGCCCATATTTTTCATGTGTACGTATGCAATCTTGTTTTTCGATTTATCATCAACATACTTTTGATTCTGCTCGACCCATTCATCATACAAATTGGTTTTAAGTTCGCCATAGCTTTGCGGATGAAGCTTCACGTTAACATTTTCACTTCCACGTTTGAATCCAAGCGTAATTTCTTCCGGCTGTGATGTAGTTAAAAAATATTTATCCCGGTTAGCGTCTTTATCAATTGCGATTCCGTTAATTGAAACAAGCTCGTCGCCCGGAAGAATTGCATTACCCTTCTTCCACGCGGCAGAGTTTTTAAGAATTGATTTTACTTTGTATGGATTCTCATTTTCAAAAACAATTCCGGTTTCCATTGATTCTGTCTTGTAGAAAACTTTTTCTTCATCGCCATTGGAGTTGAAGCCGAGATGAGATGAATTAAGCTCGCCGAGCATATCGTTTAGCAGCAAGCGCAAGTTGGCGCGCGACTTTACATAAGGTAAAAATGCTGAGTAATATTTCCCGAGCTTATTCCAGTCGGCTCCGTGGAATTTTTCATCGTAAAAATTCTCATCTAGATTAGCCCATGTTTCATAAAACATCTGGCTGAATTCCGCGGAAAGATTTCTGGTGAATTTTGCTTCGGTTTCTACGGCGGTAAGTTTGCTGCCGGCAAAATCAATTTTGTAAATCTTGTTTCCGGAAAGCAAATAATAATTGTCTTTGCCTTTAGTAATTTGATAACCGCTTACTTTAGCTCCTTCAAATTTTTTAGTTTCCGGTTTATCGAATGGCTTTAGAATCATTTGGTAAAGATTGGTGCCCTCACCTTCATGATTAGAAGTAAAGAGCAGTCTTGTCTCATCACCTTTTTGATAAATATACGGCTGACCTTGAGTTCCGCTAAGTTTTACAATGCTTTCCCATCTGTCCTTCAATCCGGCAAAATCAATTTCCACTTTTACTTTGGAGGAATCTTTCTTTTCGGGTAAAAACAATTTTTCGAAACGGTCGGACTTAAATTCTTTATCAATCGGCTGAAGTGCTATTCTGTAAATATCATCGTTTCTTGTACCACGGGGATAGCTTGGAGTTAATCTATCTGTCGAGAAATAAATGTATTTGCCATCCGGCGACCATGTTGGCGAGCTTTCCGAAACTCCCGTCTTAGTAATCTCGTTAGATTTTTCAGTTTTGAAATCGTAAGCGAAAATATCCGACTCAAAATTTCTCTGTGCGGTGTATGCTAAAAATCTATCGTCGGGAGAAAAGCTTGGATCACCCGGATTGAGAGCCCAGAATTCATCTTTCACTATTGTTTTTGATTCCAGCGATTTTGAATCGAGAACACGCAGCTCGTTTCTTCCGCTAAAGTAGGCAACCTTACTTCTGTCGTTGCTAATTACAATTGATTGATTGTTCTGCTCATCTTTTGTCAGCTGTTTCTTTTCACCTTTACCGTCGGCCTTAATTGTAAATAGATTTAACCAGCCATTAACAGTTTGATTAAAAATTATTGTGTCATTATTCATCCAAAGGACTTCAACTATCCGTTCTGCCGGATTAGCGCTAATCTGCTTTACAAACTTTCCTTCAACATCCGAAACGAAAAGTTCGCCGCGGGAAACAAATACAAACTTCTTTCCATCCGGCGAAGCTGAGAAGTTTGTAACAGCGCCTTTGGTGTTATACTCTTGCGAGTTTGTTAATTTATAATTGCTTATCAGAGCAACCGGAACCTTCTCCGCTTTGCCGGATTTTGCATCATAAACAAAAAGCTGGTAATCTTTTTCGAAAACAACTTTCTCTCCGTTCGCACTAACTTTTGGTTTCTTAATCGAAGCATCAAATTTTGTGAGTTGTTTCTTCTTTCCATTTTCAAACGTGTAGAGATTATACTCGTCGTTTCCTTCATCGCTGGCAAAATAAATTTTACCATTCTTATCTATCGTTTGCCAAAAATCTTTACCGCGGTAATCCGTAAGCAGTTTGTATTCTTTTGTCGCCGGATTGTAAAACTTTACATCCGGATTGAAATCGCCTTTATAGCGCTTTCTGTTTGCCTGGCTCCAGCTTTCCCAGGTATCATTAAAATAATATCCTTTACTGATTGGGTCTTCTACCAAATTGTGAGGCCAGTTAAAGAAGTTATCGAACAAGCGCACCGGCGTTTCACCATTTAACGACACTTTGAAAGCTGTTACTGAGTTAAATCTATCTGAAGCGAAGTAAACATATTTTGAATCCCAAGACCATGATTCAACTAAATCGTTACTGCTGTGAAAAGTTAGCTGCTTAATCGCTCCGCCTTCAACGGGAATTACATAAACATTGTTGTTTCCATCTTGATTGCTGGTGAAAGCAATCCATTTACCATCCGGCGAATAAACCGGGCGGGTTTCATTTCCATCCATTGCTGTTAAACGTAACGCGTTTCCGCCATTAACATTAACCGTCCACAAATCACCTTCGTAAGAAAAAACAATCGTTTTGGAATCGGGCGAAAGAGCCGGATCGCTTAAAAAGTATTCTTGATTCTGTGCGTTCAGTTGTAAAAACAATGCGAAGATTAAAAGTAGGACTTTTTTCATGTGACGCCTTCGGTTTTGATTTTATGGGACGGAATCTATCTTATTTCTACCAATTAAGAAATGGGAAATTCTTTGTAATTTTTCGGTAACAAATTATTGAATAGATGGAAAACCCAAACAACTTCTCAAAACCGGCCTGTTCTTGCGGGTACGATAAATCAAATCTTAAAGTTCAGCACAAATGCGAGTATTCCGGTTTCGGACAAGTTTTATATTGGATTGGAATAAGCGCGGTTCCGGTTCGCGTTAATTTTGTATGTACAGTTTGCAACGAGGCAATCGAATCTACAGATGATCCAAACATTTTGAAACAATACGTTGGACGATAGTAAACTAAAAATAAATCATAAGCGTAACTTCAGCTCGGAGGATGCATGTCCAAACAAATGATTCTCGAAAAGATTGAACAAGCCGTACAAATCTTGAATGAAAAAAATATTGATATGTGGATGATTTACGTCCGCGAAACCGGAAACATGAAAGACCCAATGATGGATATGATGGTTGGTACCGGAGCTACGTGGCAATCCGCATTCATTATTACCAAAAGCGGAAACACTCACGCTGTTATCGGTTCGCTTGAATTTGAAAACATGAAAACTGTTGGAATATATAAAAACATTCATCCTTACTTGAAATTTGTGAAAGATGATTTGCTAAAAGTGCTGGATATGTACAAGCCGAAAAAAATTGCTATCAACTTTTCCCGTAACTCAACACTTGCAGATGGTCTCCCTCACGGATTATATCTTGAGCTAATTGATCACTTAAAAGATACACCTTATGTAAACGCTCTTGTTTCATCCGAAGAAATTATTGCTGCGTTAAAAGGAAGAAAATCTGCAAGCGAACTTGCCAACATGAAAGAAGCAATTAACGAGACTCTTAAAATCTTTGGCGAAGTAACTAAGTTTCTTAAAGCAGGTGTAACGGAAAAACAAGTAGCGGATTTTGTTCTCGATCTTGTTAAGCAGCGTGGCTTTGAAACCGCTTGGGATGTTGAACATTGTCCGGCGGTTTTTTCCGGTCCGGATACAGCTGGCGCGCATTCCGGTCCAACTAATCGGGTTGTTCAACACGGACACGTTGTTAATATGGATTTTGGCGTTAAGATTAACGGCTATTGCGCCGATCTACAACGCACTTGGTACATTTGCTATCCGCACGAAGAGAAAGCCCCAATGGAAGTTCAGCGTGGCTTCGATGTAATTGTTGAATCAATTTCTAAAGCTGCTGCCGAATTAAAACCGGGCAAGCAAGGCTGGGAAATTGATCAGATTGCACGCCACTACATTCAAATAAAAGGTTACGATGAATTCCCGCACGGACTGGGACATCAAGTTGGAAGATTCGCTCATGATGGCGGATGCTTGCTTTGTCCAAAATGGGAACGATACAACAACTTACCTTATCTCACAGTTGAGGAAGGAAATATTTTTACGCTTGAGCCTCGCCTAACTGTTAAGGATTTTGGAATTGCCACTGTTGAAGAAGAAGTTTTGGTAACTAAAGATGGATGTGAGTTCCTCTCGGAAAGACAGAAAGAACTTTATTTGATTAAATAGAAGAAGTGTATTTGCAAATGAAAAGAGGCTGTCTCAAAAGCTATTTTCAGAGTCACACTGAAGTCCGTCAGCTGACGGATCGAAGTGTGAGTTAAGCAAAAATTCTCATTTCTCGACTACGCTCGAAATGACTTTTTCACCTTTTGAGATAACCTCTTTTTACTATTACTGCAGCTTAATAAACCTGTAACTAGTCGAATTCATTTCAAGCGATAT
This sequence comes from Stygiobacter sp. RIFOXYC2_FULL_38_25, assembly GCA_001803165.1. Classification (GTDB taxonomy): domain Bacteria; phylum Bacteroidota; class Ignavibacteria; order Ignavibacteriales; family Melioribacteraceae; genus Stygiobacter. The sequence goes on from MHAZ01000021.1 coordinate 198,367, forward strand.
AACGTTTTCGGCAACACCAATTTTTGTATTCGTTTTCAAATCAACCACTTCACTGATTTTATAATTAGCTGGAAGAGTTAAACTAACTTTAACCGGTTCATCAGATTTGTTAAGCACAACTAGAATTCTTTCGTTAAAATCTGAGCGGATGAAAGCGTAAATATTTGCATCGGCTTGCAGAGTTAAGAAATCTCCACTGCTTAATGCAGTATGATTTTTTCGAATATTTATTATTTGTCTAACATCATTAAGCATTTGTTTTTCATCTTTGGTTAATTCATTATTAAAGCGCATCATTCTTCTGTTATCCGGATCAGAAGCGCCGGTCATTCCAAACTCGCTACCATAATAAATTACCGGCAAACCGGGAATCGCATTCATGTAAGCGTAATAGAGTTTAGCTTTGTTATAATTTTTCGGGTTATCAACTTTTGGCGGATTGTTCCACCCTTCTTCAATTGCGCTCCACTGGGATGCTTCCAAATCGCCATCGGCAAAAGCCATAAAGCGGTTCTTGTCGTGGCTATCCATAATGTTGCCCATTAAATTATTTTCGCCGTAAACCATAAATGATTTTTTCATCTCGGCATCAAGAGAGCTGAAGGATGCTTTCTTATCTAAAAATGTTGGAAGCGCCGCATCATAAAGATTAAAATTGAACTGCGCTGAAAGCTGACCGTTATTAACGTAAGAACTTATTAGCTCGTAGCTGCCGAAAGTTTCGCCAATCTGATAAACAGAAACTTTTCTGGGAATTTCAATCTCGGTTTTAATTTTGCGCGTGAGCGTGCGCCAAAAATCATTCGAGATATGTTTTACGGCGTCTTGTCTAAATCCATCTGCGCCCGTTTGTTTAAGCCACCAAATTGCGTTATCGGCTTGGTAGTTTATAATTTCTTTCGATCCTACAAAATTGAATTTAGGAAGATATGGTTCGAACCAGGTTGTTAAGCGGTATTCATCCCACAAGCGCAAATTTTTTCTTCCGTCCGGCAAATTAAGTTCGCCAAACCATTCCGGATGCTGCTTAAACAAAGGATGAGTTATGTGAATATGATTCGCTACAATATCCAAAAGAATTTTGATGCCGTGTTTATGCGCTGTGACAACAATCTCTTTCAGCTTTTTCATCGTTCCAAATTTTTCTTCCACACCGAAAGAGTTTACCGGCCAGTAGCCATGATAGCCGCTGTACCATCTGTGCGGCGCCGGAGATTCTTTGTAAGCTGTGTTTGGATTATCGTAAACCGGAGAAATCCAAATTGTGTTTATACCAAGCGAATCAAAGTATCCTTCATTCAGCTTGTTTATAATTCCTTGAAAGTCTCCGCCGATGTAATTTGCTTTATCGAACAAGGAATCTTGCACAATAGGTTTGTTGAGAGATTTGTCGCTATCGCTGAATCTATCAATCATCAAAGAATAAATAATGCTGTTGTTCCAGCTTGCGTTATTCGGCTCAGTTGTTCCGTTCTTAAGAAACACAGATTGAATGTTTGTCGCTCTTCCATTTTTGGTAACCGCAACACGCAGAAGGTTATTTCCTTTTAATTCCTTACGCGGAATTGCAATTTCAATTTTGCCGCCGCTTATGGAAATGTTCTTTTCATTTACCTTTTGATTATCAAGCAGCGCAATTATGTTTGAGGCTGATACATCATTTCCTTCTTTTTCATTTTCGTAGTAGAAGCTAAACTTGCTTGTTGAAGAAGTAATTTCTTTTCCCTCTTTGTGAAGAAACAGTTTGCCAAGATTTGGTTCTGTTACGAAGAAGAGTGAATTAAAATCTCCCATGCCGTTTGGCTTTTTATCAGGATTGTTTGGGTCAACAATTTCTTCTCCGTCTCCAAAAAATTTGTATTCATATCTGCCCGGTTCTAACGCGACTTCGGCTTCAAAAACGCCATCACCATTTTCATCTTTCATTGGCAAGTTGCCGCGGTCCCAGCCGTTAAAACTTCCAAATAGAGTTAACTTCTTATACTGCTTCGTTGGCTTGAATGAAAACTTAAACTTCGGCTGAACACTTGACCGCACTGGAATAGAGTAAGTTTGTTTGCCGAGCTTGAAATCCACCAAAGTGATTCCGGAGAAATTCATATTAGGTGTGAAGTGCACTACTCCAGATTTTTTATCATACTTAACTTTTACATCATTGTTTGGGCGGAATGTAGCTTCGTAATTTTTGCTGAAGAACATATCGCTGATGAGCATAGAATCCGGCTTGCCGGCAATTAAGTTTACCGGTTTTATAATGTCTGTAATTTTTGATTGAGCGTTTATTAAACAGGAAATCGAAACAAAAACCAAAAGCAGCGCGCGCTTCCGCATTAATATCTCCAAAATTTGATGGGGCAAAATAATTAATTCTGCTTGTATAAGCGTAAGGATATAGTTTGTTAAACGGTTTTTCTTTTGTCATGCTAGGACCATGACGACGGAGGAAATATGTTTAATTGCTCTTCCTTTTCAACCTAATCCCATACTTTGTTTCTTTTAAATAGTCTTCTCTAATTATAAACTTCATATTTATTCCTTTTGTTACTAACGTTTTATATTCAGCTTTACTTAGCATTACAAAAAATGAATTAGCAGAACTATCTTTAATAGGAACAGAATATTTGTAATTATCTTTAAAGAAGTATAGAGATTTAACTTTATCGACATGCTTATTAATTTTCAAATAAGACTTACTTTGATCAATGTATTTGTAATTTGTTTCTTTAATATTGCTACCATCAGGTAAAGGCATATCGGCAATCATTGTGAATTTTTCATTATTTAGGAATAATGAATCATATAATTTATGCCAACTTCCATAACTTTTAAATGTGCTATCAATTATATCAATTGAAAGCGAATTTGAATTAACCTTTTTCTCTTTTATATTATTCAATATTATGGTTTTAGGAAAAGCTTTTAGATAACTTCGAATAAACAATGTGTCTTTAATAGCCCACCATTTACCAAGTGTAACTGGTCCCCAAAATTCTAGATCGTTATAGATTTTAAATTGGAAAGTATTGTTAGTAGTAAGTGTAAGTCTCCAAATTGGTCCAGTCTGGTCAGCAATAAATTCATATTCACCATATTTTACTTTTTGAGTGCAACCCACTAACACCACTAATAACAATAATGCTTTTATTATATTCTTGAACATATAAGACCTTGCGACTAAACCTCTGCCGCTATTTTTGTTTTATTGTTTTTTATATGCTGTCACGAACCATTCAGTGACAGTTAATTCTTTTTAGCGTCATGGTGAACAATAACAGCTGGGAAAGCTACATTATCTAAGCTGTCACGGATCATTCCGTGACAGTATATATCTTTTCTTTCGTCATAGTAGGACCATGACACTGGGAGAATTGATAGAGCAACAGTTCCAGAATTTATTTGTGTCCCAGTTGAATTTAACGGTTTGGCAATACATTGTTATGAGTAGTTTTTATTGTTTGTTTATTAATTTAAAAATTCTTTCAGGTAACTTAAAATTGTTTTCGTTTGCATCATTAGGCTCACGTGTCCTTGTGATGGTACAATTGCTAAATGCGATTTTGGCATTGGTTGCAAATCAGCAGAAACGCCGCCACCCAATAATTTATATGTTTTCATCAACTCAACTTTATCAAGTCCGTCATTGTCGCCTGAAATAATTAATACTGGTGCAGTAATGTTTGCGATATTGGAGTCTCCACAGTTAAATGGCGCTTTGGCAAAATCAAACATCTGTTTTAAAAACTTTGTCCATTTGGTTTTATCAGGTGCTGTTGCATCGTATGCTGTTTTTATTGGAGTGTTATTAAAAAATTCTGGTTTAAGATCATTAAACCCAGCGTTTACTATTGGTAGTCTGCCATCAGTTTTGTAAGTAGAAGAAATGATTACTAATTTTCTCAACCGCTTAGGGCTTTGTACAGCAAACTGATATGCCACAGAGCCACCCATACTAAACCCTGCTACATCAGCACTGTCAATTTTCAGGTAATCCATCACTTTTTCTACATCAGTTGCTAGAGTAGTAATTGATAATTCCCTATCCGAAAACGGGGAATGCCCATGCCCCTGCATTTCAATGGCAATTACTTTTCTGGTTTTTGACAGTTCAGGTATCAATTCACCCCAGTTCATCTCAATGTTGTAAAAAGCACCGTGTAGTAAAATGATAGGATTACCATTACCATATACTTCATAGTAAACTTTAATCCCATTAGCAGGAACATAGCCACTATCAGTGGGTTTGACTTGTTGCCCGTTCGATTGTAATACTAAACAAAAAAGTAAGAAAACAATTGAAATGGGTCTGAAAAAATTATATTTCACAAATACTTTTTTCATAAATACCTTTATTTTATAGTTGATAGTACATTTTCCAATCCGTTTAATGTCATTGTAAAGCCCTCTTTGAAGCCCATTTCAATCATTTTTTCCATTCGTTCAAGAGATTCGTTATAAATATTAATTGTAACGGTTGCGTTTCCGTTTTGTTCATTAAAAGTTATATCCCAGTCAGAGCCAGTCGGGTCTGGATTTTCGTCTTTATCTGCAAAAACATTAAAAAAACTAAAATTAGTTTTGGGATTTATGGAAGTATATTTTTGAATTGCCCAGCGTTCGTATCCTTCCGGGCTGACCATTGCATAAAATCTTCTTCCGCCAACTTCAAAATTCATCACTTTTGTCTTTGACGCAAACGGTTTTGGCGCCCACCATTGGTCAAGCAGTTCCGGTTTCGTCCACGCATCCCACACCAAATTCAATGGTGCGTCAAATTCGCGTTTTATGATTAGCGTTTTGTTGTTTTTATCAACAACAAAGTCAAACAGCAGATTTGTGCTCATTTTTATTTTCCTTTCATTGTAGTTAATAAATTGTCAAGAGCGTCAAAACGGTCTTCCCAATTTTTGCGGAATTGTTCTAACCATTTATCAATTTGCTTCATTTTTTTTATTTCCAATTGATAATAAATTTCTCTGCCTTGGTATTCTTGGTTCACTAATTCACATTCAGTTAAAATTCTCAAATGCTTGGAAACTGCTTGTCTGCTAATATCAAATTGTTCGGCAATGGCGTTTGGTGTCATTGCGTGTATTGCTATCAGCGCAATAATTGCGCGGCGCGTTGGGTCTGCAATTGCTTGAAAAATGTCTCTTCTCATTCTATTAATATCCTATAAAAACGTGCAACCGATTGGTTGCAAATATATGTGCAACTTTTCGGTTTCGCAAATTCTTTTTCAGTTTTTTTCAGAAAGTTAAAAATTTCAGTCGGAAGTGTCTGTTTGTAGGGTTTCGCTAAAATTGCCCATAATATTGTAAACTTGATTTCAATATTACCTGATTTGGGAGTGACAAACGATTAACTGAAGTTTGGTGCATCTGACGTCCTATTATCAGATCCATTGAGAATTTGGCTCCAGCCACTCAAATTCATTTCAGTCTTAATAGATTTTTATTTCTTTTTCATTGAGTGTCTTTTGTAGAGACTTGCCGCCCGTCTAGACTCGACCCAGCCGAGGCTGACGGCAAGACTTTACGTATTTTTTGTCATTCCGTTACAGCGTTTTTTCTAGCGTTATGTAGAGCCATGGCGACCTTGGAAAATTGTGTTAAGCAGCTTTTTCCACTTTCGCAGTTTTCTTCTTATTAATTAGGCGGGCAATACGGTAACCGGTGTAGGCAAAGAATGGCGCTACAATTACATCTATTGTATAGTGAACGTGCTGGGCTAAAACCGCAGCGGCAACAAGAATTGTACAAACAACCAGAATTGTTTTAAGAATTTTATTTTTTGCTACAAGAGCCAACAAAAACATTGTTGCGGTATGTCCGGAAAAGAAAAGATCGCGCAGAAGTGTTTTCCCTCCGCCAAAGAAAGCTACAAAAGGATCTTCCATTGGAATAATATCCGGCGGAGCGTTGAATGGAAGAAAATAAATTGTTATCAATCTAAGCGAGGCAACTAATGTATAAGACTGAAACGCGATTATAATTCTTCTGGGATATTTTGCGATTGAAACAAGTCCGACAACCAAAGCGCCGTAAATCAAAACAAAAGTTATCCATGTTAAATCAATCGGTTTAAATGTTGAAAGAAGCGGATCATCCAAAGAAAAACCGGGACGTGTTTCGCTGTAAGGTAAAAATTTTGCAAGGAAGAAAAGCGCCAAAGCAAGCATAGCGACTGATATAAAAAACTTTGCACGGAATGCTTTATCCGCAAGCGCGGTTTTCCAGGCTTCCTTTATTTCTAATAAGTGTTTAATGGTTTTCCTAATCTCTAAAAAATAACGCCGAAAGATAAAAACCGCGCCTCAGTTAGCAAAGTTTAGTTTACTTATCCAGTTTCCCGAAAATCTTTTTCAAGAATGCCATGAACCTATGAAACGGATCGGCACCTTTAATAAACATCATAGGGCAGCCGTTATGAATTACAGTCAACCCATTCTCTTCGCCAAACTGCGCCGCATCTTTGTTGTAGCTGCCGTTTCCCATTCCATGATGAAACCAAACCCGCTTGATTCCATTATCAACACACTGTTTAACAACCTCTGCTGAAGCTGCTGGGTTTGTTGCAATAAAAACAGCATCGGCTTTCTCCGGCGTTTCGGCTAGATTCTTATAGCACTTATCTCCTTCAATTAAATCCGCATTTGGATTGATTGGATAAAGTGTGTAACCGGCTTCCTTAAATTTTTTGTAGATGGCGTTTCCAACTTCTGTTTTTGGATTTCTGGAAACACCGGCAATCGCAATTCTTTTTTGCGAAAGAAAATCATCAACCTTTTCTTTGTAAGTCATTTTTGCACCTTAAAGTTTTCTAGCTACTACAATTGGTTTCTTTATTGTTTCGATATTGTTATTGCCTTCTGCGGCAATTTCTATTAAAAGAATATAAATGCCAATCCGTAACGCTCTGCCTTCATCATCAAGTCCGTTAAAAATTACAAAGTTGTTGGTAGCCGAAGGACGGTTTTCCAGCAGCGTTCTTACCAAACGTCCTTGGCTGTCGAATACTTTTATCTGAACTTGCGAGAGTTTATATGGCAGATTGAAATTAATGATTGCAAAATCTTCAAAGCCGTCGTTATCCGGCGAAAACGGATTTGGACTAATGTTAACCTTGGAATCGCCGGCAATGTTTTGAGTATAAATAGAATTTTGTTTTCCCGGAGTTGCGCCTTCGGAAGTTACGCTTGTACTCCAGTTGGCTTTATCATTTGTGTTGAGTGCCGGATTTAATCTTTCCAAAGATTTGTTTTTCGTTTCAAGAAAATTTCTGTTGTGCCAGCTTGGCGAATAAACTACAGAATCTAAAGTTGTTCCAAATAAATCTTTAACCAGTAAAGACGTTCCTTCATTTGAAAAACTAAGCGATGAAGAAACACGGCTTGTTTTTTTATTTAACGACGGATACTTTTGGTAGATCGTAGAATCCGAAGCGAGCACGAAAAACTCTTTTGGCGGAACAACAAAAGTTGCTTGCGAAAGTTTAACTCTCTCTTTAGCGCCAATAACCAAATCCATTCCGCCAACTTGAATTGAATCGTTTGATGTATTATAAAGTTCTACAAACTCAGCTCCGCCGGTTTCCGGTTCATATAAAATCTCGTTGAACACAAGTGAGCCGGTTTTGTAACTCTTTGGATTAGCCGAAGCGTTTTTAATTCCAGGTGAAGCACCAACAGTAGAAATTGAACCCGTCCAGTTTGTGCTGTCGCTGGTAGCTTTGGTTAAAGAAATTCTTTCCAGCGATGAGCCGTTGCTTCCGCCCCAGCTTGATTTGTAGAAGAAGCTGTCAATCACCGCACCGCGGAAATCATAAATCATAACTCCGTCTGCTGTATTGCCGAGCGAACCAAATTTAGTTTGGTAAAATTTCTTGGGCGGAATGAAAGCATACGCTTGCGTATCCGGCGTTGCAATGCCATACTCGCCAGGTTGAATAAAATCATCACTTGTTGTTATTGTTACTTTTGTTGGAGCCGGAAGCAAATCGCTGATCGCCCAGTTTTTCAAGTTGATTGCTTCGTTCGATGTATTTAGAAACTCCACCCATTCCGGTTCATGAGAAAGCGGATCGTACATTACTTCCGTTATCAAAACTGCGTTCGGTTTCGCGCCGGGAATAATATCACCACTGAAAAAATTATTTAGAGTGTCTTCATCATTTGAGAAAACCACTTTGCAAAGGATTGTTTTTACATCGCTCAACTTAATTTTACTTGATGAGTAAACAACGAGCGAATCATTGCTCTTTAAGTTGGTTCCGCTTGTTTCTCCCAAAAGAGTATATGCGTTATTGTTCTTTACAAAGTAGCGGACGGAATATTTATCAGCGGCGCTGGTTCCATAGTTAATAACTTTGGCGCCAATATTTATGTCTTCGTTAACAGCCGGATAAATTGGCTTTGGCACAACAGCTTTCAGCGCAAGATCATATTTCTTAATCGCAACACTGTTAATTCTTCCCGGCGTGCTCAATTCCAAATCTTTGGAAGAACCCCAATTTGTTTTTTCCGTAGGCAGCACAGCAACTAATTTTCTTTCGAGAGACTTTCCATTTTCTCCGCCCCATTTGTTTTCGAAGCGGACGGAATCAATTGTTACATCGCGCGAGTCTTTAATTACTACACCATCGGCATCGTTATTTAAATTGGCGAATGTCGTTACAATAAGCTTAGACGGAATCTCCCGGTGAAAATTCTTTATCGCGCTGTCTTTGGCGATTACCAGGAAAGTGTACTTTGGAAAAAGAGAATCATTTGCTTTAATAATTTGCTTCTGCGGTGTCGTTAACACATCTGTAATTGACCAATCTTCCAAATCAACATCAATACCGGAAGCGTTGTAAAGTTCAATCCATTCCGGCTCGCCGTTAAGCGGATTGTACATTACTTCATTAATATAAACTGTTCCGGTAGAATAACCGGGACGAACGGATGCCGAAGCAGAATTATTCGTTAAGTCTTCGTCCGCACCAAAATCCACAACTGCTTCATAAGTATGTTTTGTGAGAATACTTTCAATCGCGAATGTAAAATCATAAGTGAGTGAAGCTTCTTTAGTAATTACCAAAGTGTTAGTTTCTTCCACTTTTAGCTTAGAGCCATCTTTGTTAATTCTATATAAGATGAATTTAAAAGCCGCATCGTTTTTACCTTTGTTAGTTGCCGAAGCGGAAATCTTTACTCGCTGTCCAGCCAATGGAACTGTTGGATTATAAGACAGTTTTGTTAATGCAACATCAAATTTCTTTTGCGAGATGGAATTAATAAATCCCGGTGTTGCACCCAATTGATGAACAGAAGTTTTCCAGTTGGTTGAATCGGTTGATAATTTAATCCAGTCTAAACGCTCTAAAGATTTTCCGCCGGTTCCGCCCCAACTGCTTTTGTATTCAAGAGAATCAATTGTTCGGTTGAGCGAATCGAGTATTACAACTTTATCTCTTGCGTTGTTGAGTGTTGGAAACGCTGCAATAATAGACTTGCTAATATTTGTAAACCTTGTAAACACCGCACTGTCTTTAGCCGTAACAAAAAACTCTTCCGGTTTTAATACTACATCTTGCGTAATAACTTTGCTTTTGCCCGAGCCGTTGCCAATTTGATAACCTTTCAAATTAATTTGCTTCGTGCTGTTGTTATAAATTTCAATCCACTCCGGCTCACCGACAAGCGGCGCGTACATAATTTCGTTTATTACCAGATCGTTTCTTTCTTCATTAACTACCACGCAATTAATTTTCAACAACGATTGGTTATTGTCCGCAAATTGATCCTCCGCAAATTCAACAGATGCCAGATAATTATTAATACCATTCAAGTATGAACCGTCTTCAACATTATAAGTGCTTGAGGCGCCCGCAGCCAAATTTGTTTCATTCTTTAGATAAACCAATTCGCTCGGCTCACCAAATCCGTTTTTATTTCCATCACGGTAAAGTTTAACGGAAAATTGCGAAACATTATTCTTACCAATGTTTTTAATGACGATACTCATCTTTATTTTCTTACCAACCACACCGTAATTTTGCGGCGATGTAATTGAAGTAACCTCAAGATCAAAATCTTTTTGCGCAACTGTGTTAATTTTTCCGGGCGAGCTTAACTCAATATCTTTCGAGGAGTCCCAATTTGTTTTTGCATTTGTGGGACTTTCAATCGCAACTCTTTCTAACGATTTCCCAGCTTCGCCACCCCACGATTTATCATACAGCAAAGAATCAATTGCTGCACCGCGGGAATCTTTAATTACAACACCATCGGCATCGTTGTTAAGATTTGCAAACGGGCTTACTATCAGTTTGCCGGAAATTGATTTGTGGTAATCTTTTATAGTGCTATCCTTTGCTACAATCAAATAGGTTTTACTCGGGAAGGAAAAATCATTAGTAAAAATTTTTGTTGTTTGCGGAGTTGTAAGAACATCGGCAATGGACCATTCTTCCAAATCAACATTGTAAGCCGAATTATTGTAGAGCTCAATCCATTCCGGCTCGCCGTTTAACGGATTGTACATAACTTCGTTAAGCAAAACTGTTCCAGCCGGATAACCGGGACGAACAAACGCCGTTGTTAAATTGTTGGTTTGATCTTCATCTGCGGAACAATCAGCAAAAACTTCAAAAGTTTGTTTTGAGGTAATGCCATCTATTACAAAAGTAAATTCATAAGGAAACGATTCACCTTTCGCCAGAGTAAACGTATTGGATTCTTCAACCTTCTGTTTGCTTCCATTCTTGTTAACTCTATTTAGAACAAATTTGAATGCTGCGCTATTTTTACCAATGTTGGAAGCTCCGGCAGATATTTTCACTTTCTGCCCAACAACCGGTGCTGACGGTGCGAAGATTATTTTTGAAACAGCAATATCAAATTTCTTTTGTGAGTGTGAGTTTACCGAACCCGGTGTTCCGCCAAGTTCGTTAAATGAAGTTTTCCAGTTGGTTGAATCAGCCGAAGCGCGAACCCAGTCTATTCTTTCTAATGATTTGCCGACAGCACCGCCCCATGTGTTTTTATATTCGAGCGAATCAATTGTTCTGTCTAAAGAATCGAGAATTGCAACTTTGTCTTTCGAATTGCCCAAATTTGCAAATGTTGCGATAGAAAATTTTGAGAGCTTAGGATAGGTTTGGTACATTGAGCTATCGCGTGTTATCACAAAATATTCTTCGGGATTTAGAATTACATTCTTAGTTACAACTTTGTTCTTTGATGTTGAGTTAACAAGCTGATAACCATTCAGATTAATCTGCTTAGAACTCTTGTTGTAAATTTCAATCCATTCCGGTTCCGAAGAAGTTGGGCTGTACATTATTTCATTAACTACTAAATCGCCCGGCAATTCGTTTAGCTGTACTGCATTGATTTTACAGATAGCAAAATTGTTTTCGATGAATTCATCAGTTAGAAGATCAACACGCACAAAAAACTGATTTGGTCCGGGGACAAAACTTCCTACTGTAAAGTTGAATTCGGCTGTAGCCAGACTTGCAATGTTCGCTCCGATTATCTCATCTAATTTTTCATCATCATCCATCAAACCATTTAGATTCATATCGCGGAACAATTTTACAGAATAACTCGCTTCTGTATTCTTGCCAAGATTTTCAATCACCGCCTTTAGCTGAATTGTTTTTCCAATCTCGGCGTACATTGCAGTGGTGCTGAAATTTTTCACGCTCAAATCATGGTTCTTAGTTGAGACAGAGTTTATCTTAGATGGTGTTGCTCTGTATTTACTGACTGATGTTTTCCAGTTAGCCGCTTCCGCAGAAGAAACATCAAAAGAAACTCTTTCCAGAGATTTGCCGCCGGTGTTTCCGCCCCAGGTTGACGAGTATTTCACGGAATCTACGGTGGAGTTTGTATTGCTTTTAATTATAATATCGTCTCCCCCATCATTTAGTAAAGGAAGTTTACTTACTATCACATTTAATGAGTTAGTATAGTAATTCGTGATTGCGGCATCGCTGCTAACAACAACATATTCGTTAGGTTGCAAAAGAAAATCTTTCGTAGTTATAGTCTCATCTGATGAACTATCTGTTACCCTCCAATTTTTCAAGTTTACTGTGTGATCTGTCCTATTGTAAAGCTCAATCCATTCCGGTTCATCGTTAGATTGCTTATACATTATTTCATTTACAACAACATCTGTATAAGATGCGGGTTTCTCGGCAATGTTAACGAGAACGTAAGCTTTGTTGTCGGAAATTTTCTCATCCGGTGCATAAGTTACTTTTGCAATAAGCAGATTCTGCCCAACTTGATCAGCATAAAATTTTGCTTCCACAAAAATTGAATCGTTTGAGGAGAGATCAATGTAACTCCGGCTGAATATTCTTTCACTTACTTGCTCTATAGAATCCGCATTGGCGTCTCGGAAAATTTCAACAGAATAATTGGCGGCATCGAGCACACCGCTATTCTTTACTATGAAGTTAACCGCAACAGAATCGCGCTCTACCGGATTTGCCGGAGTAAGAGAACTTAGTCTAACTGTAAGATTATATAAATAGGAAACCGGGGTAACGGAATTAATCTTGCCAGGCGTTCCGTTTGCAGTAGTTCCGTTACGCCAGTTAGTAGAGCTATTATCTTTGTTCAATAAATATTTTTCATCGGAAATACCGGCGTTATTATCTGCCGAATAAGTATAAGTATCAACAACTAAGCTTGAAGCGTTAAGTAGAGAAACATCGCGGCTGGTTGTGTTTGCCATTCCCGAAGTACCAAACGATGTATCGGAAATTTTAAGTACAATTGCGTCTGCCGGAATTAAATTTTTATACGCGCCGTTGTTGTAATCGTAATCGTTTTCAATTACAACGGCGTATTTGCCCGGCTGAAGATCCAGCCCGCCGATAAACGAAACAAGATTGTCTGCGGTTGAAGTGTAATACTTAATCTTGAATCCGGTAAGGTTAACAGTTTCGGTAGTTGATGTGTTATAGATTTCGATAAACTCGCCGTTGCTTTCGGATGGATTAAACATAATTTCGGAAAGAGTAAGTACAGAGCCGGTTTGACCAAAAGAATGCACTGGTGTGAAGAACAACACGCTAAGTGCTGCAAGAACAATTAATTTTTTTCTCATGTGCGGTATGAATTGTGGGTTATTATACGGATTGAAATATAACTAAAGAAGAATATCTCTGCATGAAGTTTCTTCTTTTCAAATTGTTAGTCGTATCAACTTTATCTTTTACAGAGCTTATATCTGTTGTTATGTTTTTCAATAATTGATATGTTCAATCCGGTAAAAATAGAATTACTCAATCTTCCGTTAAACAAAGAATAAAACCAAGGAATATATGAGACACGTAAAACACTTTGCGGCTTTTTTGATTACTGCTCTGTTGTTCAGTTGCAATATTAACGAACCCAACATGCCGCGGTGGGATGTTTCGCTAAATCTTCCGATAGCAAAGAAGAGTTATACTTTAATGGACTTGCTCGAAAAAAGCTCCGAACTGAAATACTACAAGGACGGCAGCAATCTGCTTTACTTCTCGCAAGAGCAAAATATTGATAAGATTGATTTGAAGGACAAACTTAAAATTGATGCTGTCACCGAAACTGCTTCGGAAACAATCGGTTCAATTTCTATTGCCGGCGATTCGGTTACTACCGACATCGGTTTCGATTGGATAGCTCCCGGCTTACAACCTGGAATGAAAATTATTATTCCGCCGGTTAACGACGTTCCCGTTTCCATCAACACAGATATAATTGATGAATTTCTTTCAGTAAAGCTTGATGGCGGGACGATTGATCTATCTATTACAAATCAATTTCCTTCTCCGGTTTCTCTAACGCTTAAAAACATTGTTCTTAAAAATTCTTCCGGAGGCGAAGTTGTTGCGCAATATAGCGGCAGCACAACTATTCCGGCAAAAGAGACAAAAACCATAAAAGCTATTGCAATTACGAAAGGCATATTTATTAAGAACCAGCTAAAACTTGAGTGTTTGGTTTCTACGAGTGGAAGCGGTTTAACTTTGATTACTTTGCCCCAAAATTCTTTCTCTGTTAAAGCTAAATTTGTAAACTTAAGCGTGGTAGAGGCGCAAGCAAAAATTCCGGCACAAGACCCGGTGGTAATTGATAACACAATAACTATTGATGAAGGTGAAACACAGCCTACTAAGTTTTCCAACATAAAAATTGAAACCGGTTCTCTGACAATAAAAGTGACAAACAATTTGGACATTGACGCGACACTCACGCTTACGATTAACAATCTAAAAAATCCAAGCGGACAAACTTTTACGGAGATTCGTTCTATAGCAAGGAAACAAACGGTAACTCTGTTCAACAATTTTTCCTTGGCGGATTACTCAATAGTAAGTTTGAACGGCTCGCCGACGAACCAGATGAGCTACAAAATTTCTTTGCAAACAAAAGCTGCTTCGGATTTCCGAACAATTAAAAGCACAGATGGATTTTCCGGCTTGGTAGAACTGAGTAATCTTCAGCTGAAAGATTTTAGCGGACAGCTACAGCCGCAAATTGTTTCGCCGGAACGAAGCGCCGTTTCTCTTGATCTGCAAGACTTAAAGAACAAGCTGCAATTCCAGCAGATTAATCTTCGTAATCCACTCGTTCAGCTTCGGCTAAAGATTGGCTCGCAATTCGAATTCAAAATTGATGGAAGAATTGAAGCTAAAAATAGTCTGGGGCAGAGAGCTATTCTTGGTTTGAACAGCAGAACGCTCAACACAACTTTACTAACTCCGGCGGATTCTATTTTATCAATCAACTCAGACAGCTTAAGTTTATTCTTCAAAAAATTCTCCCGTTTCCCGGATTCTTTAATTGTATTTGCCGGTGGAACGCTTAATCCCAATTACAAAACTGTTAGTCTGAAAAGCACAGATCAGATTTCGGGAAGAAGTGTTTTCGAACTCCCTCTCGATTTTGGAATTGCCGATGCGCAGATAGCAGATTCTGTTGCTGTTGATTTATCAAACGACGAGCGCGATAATCTAAAAGATATTAATTCCTTAGAAGCCGGAGTTGTGCTCACAAACGGTTTGCCGGCATCAATCTCATTCACCGGAAAACTTTACGATCAGAATAATAATTTCTTGACTTACTTCCCGCCAAAATACTCAGATCAAGATTCGATTCTAACATTTAACGGCGCGCTAACAGATGGTGCCGGAAATGTTTCTACTAAGAACAAACAAACCAAAACTGTAAAAGCGCTTAAGGCAGAGATTGATAAAATTGCAAAAGCCAAATACATGCGTGTAAGTTTCAGACTCAATACAACTGCGCCGGGCAACACTCCCGTTCGTTTTAGAACCACAGACGATTTACTAATTCACGCTTTCGGTTCAACCAATTACCGTGTAAACCCATAAGGAGAAAGTGATGAAAAAAGTAAATCTGGTTACTGCTGTTTTGATTCTTATTCTTTCGAATTATATTCTTGCTCAGGGTGCCGGTTCAAACGGAGTTACAGACGCACGCTCTATGGGAATGGCTAAAACTTTTACAACTTCTTCGTTTGGAATTTATGCGGTCGGAAAAAATCCGGCTAATGTTTTTCAAGATTCATCAAAGAAAGTAGAACTTATACTTCCCATTCCTCTGCCGAATGTTTCCGGCGCAGTGGGCTCTAATTTTATTTCTCTTGATGAATACAACTATTACTTCGGCACAAAGGTTACGGGAGCTGACGGCAAAACTACCGGCAGATTATTAACCGAGCAAGACAAAACAAAACTGAAAGATTTATTTGCCGATGGCGGAACGGTCTTTTCCGACATACACGTTCAGCTTGTAAGTATTTCTATTCAGCCGACAAAAGCCTTTGGCGCGTTGGCGTTTACAATTACAGATAGAATTTCCGGATTAATGACTTTTCCAAAAGGATTAATTGATTTGGGAATTGAGGGAAATCTTCCGAACAAGGTTTACAATTTTAACGACACTCAGTTTAAAGCAAGCTGGTTAAGAAAATATTCTTTCTCTTATGCACGCGATTTTAAGATTATTCCAAAGCTGTTTAAGAGTTTCAAAGTTGGCGCATCTATAAATTTTGTTAGCGGATTTTTCTACACCGGGCTTGATCACATTAAGACCGAATTAAAAACCGGCGAAGCAAATGCAATTACCGGCAAGGGAGATTTTCTTGCATACTCTGCCTTCTCGCCGGATTTCAAAGTGAAGTACAACTTTGTAAAGGATGAAAAGAAAGAAGACTTTTCCGGAACTCCATTTCCAACTCCGGCTGGAAGCGGCGTAGGTTTTGATTTTGGAATCAGTACAATGCTAAGTAAAAATTTCTCGCTTGGCTTTTCTATCACGGACATTGGTAAAATAAAGTGGGATAAAAATGTTGCTCAGTATTCTTCCAACGCAGCAATTTATTTGGATGATCTAAGCGACAAAGCTCAACGCGATACTTTAGTAAACCGTCTTACCGGAAAAGAGAGCGGCAAGTTTATAAGTTCTATCACAACTCAAATGGCAACCGCTCTGCATATCGGCGCATCATTAAAAGTAGAAAATGTTCCGGGTACAATGCTGCTCGCGTTGGATTATCACCAAGGAATGAATGATGAACCGGGCAACAATAAAAAAGCGCGTGTTGCGTTAGGAGTTGATTGGTACGATCTCGGAATTTTTGCGCTTCGCACCGGCTGGTCTGTTGGCGGTTTTAATAAATTTAATTGGGGATTAGGCTTAGGTATTGATTTTGGTGTTATTGCCCTAAACTTTGGTTCACCGGATTTTCAAAATGTTGTCTCGCCAAACAAAGCTAAACGCATTACTTTTGCTTTTGATTCTGTTTGGAGGTTTTAGATAATTATAAATTTTAGAGAGGCAGTCTCAAAAGGTGAAAAAGTCATTTCGAGCGTAGTCGAGAAATGACAATTTTCGCTTGATTCACACTTCGACTCCGCTCAGTGTGACTCTGAAATGGCTTTTGAGACAACCTCTCTATTTTATAAATCATTTTAACCGAAATGCTTCGCTCACTAATCTCTCTTCAAAAAATCCGGTTGTTTTTCCTTCTGCCGCATAAATGTAAACCGCCGCTTCATAAATACTGCTTAACGTTGAGCTGATTAACGCGAGTAATATAAAAGAGAGTACAAACAGAGAGATAACAAAAATCAGCATCCCGGTAGTTAAAACTTCTGCAAGCGCAACCATCGTGAGAACCATTGTTATAACCAAAGCAAGCGTTATAAATCCGGTAACCAAACCGATACTTAAATTACCCGCAATCTGCTCTCCCCATGTTTTTTTCAATAGCGAAGTGCTCCGCTTGATTGCATCAATTGGTCCAATATTCTCAACCACCAGAACAGGTATAACTAAAAATGTTGCAAGGTTCCATGCAAAGCTTAGAATTGATACAACTATCTTTCCGAAGATTCCTGAGCGCTCAGAAATGCTTCGCAAAATCAAACCAACCGTTGCTGAAATGAAAGCGTAACCCAGAATAGTAGTTATGTGGCCGAATGCGATTTTGAATCCGTCGCTTACAGTTGGATTGCCGCCTCGCAAACGAATCATCGCTGCACCAACTAAAGCAGTGTTGCTAAAAATTATAATTGTGTATTGGACAAAATAAAAGACAAATCCGACTACATACTTTAGAATTCCGCTGTCGTTCAGTACTCCTTTATCAAAAAAGCCTGCAAAGAACATCGGCACCGCGAAACTTATGGTTACCAATATCACCGCAACTGTAGATAAGATTGGAAAAATTATCAGCTCTTTGTCTTCCCGTAAAACCGCCCAACTTGCTTTCATCAAGTTCCAGCTATTACTAAGTTTTGTAAACATAAGTCATCTCTCAATATGATTTTAGTAGGGACGTTGTGTACAACGCCCCAATAATAATTATTTATGCCGCGTTTTGCTTATCATTCGTTGAAGTTTTTCCAGCTACAAGATTGGTTAAGAAAGCAGAAAGCAAACCGCCAAGATTGTCTCCTCCTTGAACAAGAAAATCCGGAGTAACTTTTATGTTGCCGCTTGCAATTTGTTTTGCAATTTCGATTGCAGTAACACCTTGCTGACCGACAGCTTTATTTTGCAGCTCATAAGCTTTAGCGGTTGATTCACCAATCGCCAGAATCTTAGAACCTTCGGCATCACCTTTTGCTTTAATACCAAGAGCTTCGCCGGTAGCACGTAAGCGGATGCTTTCTGATTCACCTTCTGCAAAGCGAATTGCTTTCTGTTTATTCTGCTCTGCTATTTTAACACCAATCTCGGCTTCAACTAGATTCTTTTGTTGATCTGCTTCAGCGCGAGTTTTTTCTGTAGCAATTCTTGTCTGCTCTGCTTTCTGCATATCTTGATACATTGCCTGCTGCTGCTGAGCAATAATTTTCTTTGTCTGTGTATCCATTAACTCTTGCGGTAAATTGATTTGACAAATCAGAACGCTAACACATTCAACATGATATTTTTCCAATTCAGCTTTCGCGCGTTCCTCAGCTTTGCGCTGCTCTTCCTGTCTGTCTTGCATAAAATTCATCGCGGAAGTTGAAGATGCTTGGTTACGGAATGATGAATCAATCATTGGGTGGATTACATGAAGAATTAGATTTTCAATCGAACCAATTTTTGCAACCATGTACGGTGCTTGATCAGGACGAACTCGAATGACAACTTTTACAGAAACACTGATTTCGAAACCGTCGCGTGAAATAACTTTTAACGGATCGAAACGTGTTGAATCGGCGTTATCCCAATCAATCGTAATGTTTGTTGTATCTATAACATAAGCCATGTACGCGCGGCGGTTTAAATAATAGAAACCCGGTCCCGCAACTTCTTGCTGAATACCGCGGTAACCTTTCGGCACCACGTAACGTTCAATTCCCATATTCAAACGTTTCTCAATTGCTTTATATGCCTCTGTGCCTGGTTTAACATCATCCAGCTTGGCGGCTTCAGTAATTGCATTTTTAACTTCTACGGGTTCATCACCAACGTTTGAAACAACTACGGCAACCTGTCCGCGCTCAACAACGGCAACATCATCAAGCTCGATTTTGAAAATTAACGGATTGATATAATACGTTCCCGGCTTGAGTACATCGAACTGCGGACCGCGTTGCCCGCCTGCTTGCAAAAATTTAGAAGCGTTTTGAAAATCATTATGCCCAACCACCGGTTTAGCAACATATTCCGCTTCCGGCAGAGGCTCGCCATCTAAAGCAGTTATTAATCCAACATTATTAGCCGGAACAACAGTAGCGTTTTGAATTTCGACATGGAACAGGTCTGTATTGATACGGTAAGTTCCCGGGAACAATACTTCTATCTGCGGTCCTTTCTGCCCGCCATTCCGTAAGAAGTTTTCTCCGTTTTCAAAATTAGAATGTCCTTCAATTTTTTGAGCGAGTAAACGACCGGCTGGAATTGGTCCGCCGTCCATCGAAGTTATTAAACCAATTTTTCCTTTATCAATAAATATTGATGGCACTTTTCTAACATTAAACAGAACCGGATTTATTCTATAAACACCGGGGGGAAGAATTTCAATTTGCGGTCCCTTCTCGCCGCTGTTAATTAAAAATCTTTCCCCGTCTTGAAACGAATTATGTCCTTCTACAACCTTAGCAAAAATTTTACCGGGAGGAATCGCGTTTCCGTCAATTGATTCAATAATGCCGATTTCATTCTCAGTAATCACAGTGAATGAATATTTCTTCGGCACATATAAAAACGGAATTAGAAAGTGCAAGCCCGGTCCAAGCGTTCTTGCTTGAATACCAATTTCATTTGCAAGAGCGATAACTCGTCCTTGCGGCATTTTCTTGCCAAAGTATTTTCTTTCGATTACAGCAATTTCCCGTCCGCCAACTATCACAATTGATTTTGCAATTAGAACTATTACAATTAAACCAATTGCGTAGGGCAGAATATTGCTTAAAAGCTGTTCAAGATTGTTCATACATCTCCTCTAGTTATTATAGATTTTATTTAGGTGAATCTGTTGCAAAGACACACGTAACCTTCTAACAGATATACTTCGCTACAGAAGAATCTGAAATTGATTTACTCTGTTAGAAGTAATTCTAAATACCCGGAATAGTCCTGGAAAGGTTTTTTGATTGTGGTTGAGAGTATAAAAATTGCTGCGGATTGTGCATGGTTGCCCCCGTTAAATTACTTAAACAAAAAATTACTGATGATGAATCGTCTTGTCCTTCCATTTTACTTTTTCGTCCAATGTTTTCAGATATTAAAAAACTTAATCTAAATATTGTTCCTAAAAATCTGTTTCAGTTTACGTTTTACATTATTCTTTTTCAACAGCATTTAGTTAGACGTACGAAAAGTAAAAGGTTTTATTTAAGATAGGTTGTTACTTTATAACTATGAGAATAAATTCTAAAACAATTGTTTATACTTTAGCCGATTGATAAGTTTACCGAGAATTTATTTCAAAATATAATTGAGGACGTCTGTGGAATCTTACAAACTGAAGCAAAATTTTACCGGCTTGTTTCAAGCTTACGGAACACCAATTTCGTTTATAGCTGTACTTGCTTACTTAGCTTTTACATTTTCCCAATTTAGCTCTCCATTTTTTATCATTTACTTTGCAGCAATTATTGCTTTTGCCGGCTACCGTTATTTCATCTACATTAAGCGCCCAATGGAAATTGAAGTGACTGGCGAACAAATAAAAATGAAAGATATTTTGGGAAAGGTTACTGAAATAACTTTTGCCGACTTAACTGATATTGAAATTAACAGACGAAAAGAACTATACATTTCTTTTAAGGAAACAAAACTTAGAGGATTAAATACATTTAAGAATTTTGCCCGTTTTATTGATGATGTGAAAGTGAAAAACCCAAATACCAAGTTCTGGGGTTTTGAGAAGTAACCTTGAACAAAAAAGACGCTTACGCTGCAATAAAAATTTTAGATTACCGCCGCTTCATTCTCGCGCGTTTTCTGTTAACGTTTGCAATTCACATGCAGTCTGTAATTGTAGGCTGGCAAATTTACGAACTAACACACGACGCGCTTTCTCTTGGAATGATTGGATTAGCTGAAGCTATTCCATTTTTATCCGTTGCGCTTTTTGCCGGACACGTTGCCGATACTGTTAACCGGAAAAAAATTATTCTTGTTACAAACATAATTTATGTTGTCTGCGCAATAGCTTTGCTTTTGATATCAACTCAATTCCATTTTGCTCTGGCAAAGTTTGGTGTGTTTCCTATTTATATAATTATTTTCATTACGGGCTTGGCGCGAGGGTTTATGTCTCCTGCTACAAGCGCGTTTGCTGCTCAGTTAATTCCAAAAGAACTTTTCGGAAACGCTTCCACCTGGAACAGTGTTGCATGGCAAACCGCGGAAATTTCCAGTCCGGCAATTGGCGGATTGGTTTATGGATTTTGGGGAGTTGGTGCAGCTTACTCTTTAGTTATAATTTTTAGTTTAGTTGGATGGTTTTTCTTTTCATCGGTTAAGAACAAACCTATGCCGGAAAAAACCAAAGAGGAACCAATTTCAAAAAGTTTAACCGCCGGATTGAAATTTGTTTTTAGCAATCAAATTATACTCGGTTCTATCAGTTTGGATATGTTCGCGGTTTTCTTTGGAGGCGCGGTCGCGGTTCTACCAATTTTCGCTGATCAGATTTTACATGTTGGCGCGCAAGGTTTAGGCTTTCTTCGCGCCGCGCCGGCTGTTGGTGCCGTGTTAATGTCCTTTATACAAGCTCACAATCCGCCATTTAAGAATGCCGGTAGAAATCTTATCATCAGCGTTTTCCTTTTCGGACTTTGCATTATTGCATTCGCTATAGCGAGAAATTTTTACTTAGTATTGTTTGTGTTATTCCTTAGCGGTGCGGTTGATAATATAAGTGTGATAATCCGGCATACAATAATTCAAACATATACACCGGATGAAATGCGCGGCAGAGTTTCTGCTGTTAACGGAATTTTTATCGGCTCATCCAACGAACTTGGCTCGTTTGAATCCGGCGTGGCGGCTAAATTACTTGGGTTGATTCCTTCTGTAATTTTTGGGGGATGCATGACATTGATTGTGGCAACAGTTACAAGCTTCATTGCGCCAAAACTTCGCAAATTAAAAATGTAAGCCCTCTCCAAAATGAATTCCGATTAAATTTTTCTCCCTTACAAAAAACCTTTTCTTTAATTTGCACTCACATTTGAAACAATCCAGTTAGGATAAATTATGAAACGATTCTTTTATTCTTCCATTTTACTCGCTGCAATTTTCACCGCACAATTATTTTCTCAAACCGATTTAGTTACAAAAAAGATTATCGAGATTGGTAAGACCGATAACCAAACTATGCGTCATTTGGATATTCTCTGCAACCGAATTGGCGGCAGACCAATAGGTTCCGATGCATATACCAATGCTGCTAATTGGGTTTTAGGCGAATTCAAAAGCTGGGGAATAAAAGCAGAGCTTGATGAATCGGGAGAACTGCCTGTAGGCTTTAACAGAGGCGCTTGGTTCGGTAAAATGATTAAGCCGAAAGAAATGCACCTTGAGTTTGGAACACCGGCTTTCACTGCCGGAACTAAAGGTGTTCAGCGCGGGCACGTTGTTATTATACCAAGCACAGATGCAAAGTTGGATTCGCTCAAAGATAAAATTAAAGGCGCGTGGGTTTTAATTGATGGAATTAATGAAGGCTGGCCCCGCGACCGCGATTCTATTTCTACCTTAACAAAAAAGTTAACCGCATTCGGAGCTATTGGAACAATTCAGCTTACAAAACTTCCAATTCGTTTGCTAGATGCGCGTTACAAAATTACATGGAATAAATTGCCGACTCTCCCCGATATAAAACTTCTCGATACTCAATTCAATGAAATAAAATCTCTTGCTGAAAAGGGAGAAGAAGTAATCCTTGAATTTGACATCCGTAATTTCTTTAAGCAAGGACCGGTAACATATAACAACGTTATCGGAATAATCCCGGGAACAGAATTTCCGAATGAGTATGTTGTTCTTGGCGCACACTTAGATTCTTACGATGAAGCAACCGGCGCTATTGATAATGGTTCCGGCGTAACACCAATGATGGAAGCGATGCGGATGCTTGCTCTTTCCGGCGCTAAACCTAAACGCTCTATTATGGTTCAAATATATGCCGGAGAAGAAAGAGGTTTGCTTGGTTCTAAATCATGGATTGCAAAAAATAAGGAACTCCTTCCCAAAATTTCCGTAATGCTAAATAAAGATTTCGGAACAAATCCAATAGTTGGAATTGGTATTCCAAAAATAATGATGGAACAAACCAAAGCAGTTGTTGAACCAATTTTAAACGCCGGATTAAAATATCCTTTCAAGCTTACCGAAACCGGCGAATTTAGAAAAGCCGGACGTGGCGGCACAGATAGTCATTCATTCTTAATGGAAGGCGTTCCAACACCACGCTTAAGTTCCGAAGGGCCACATCAATATGGAAGAACCTGGCACACGCTTTACGATACTTACAATGAAGCCATTCCGGATGCGCAGGAAGATGCTTCCGTAAAAATTGCTTTGCTTGCTTATGGTTTCGCTAATCTCGATGAACTTCTTCCGCGCGAAGGCGCTTTTACTCCGGATGGAATTTATGCCGATATAACTACCGCATCAAAAGGAAGAATTACACTTGCTCTCGATTATGAACACGTGCCAATGACTGTAGCTAACTTTGTTGGCTTAGCAGAAGGAACAATAAAAAACGATGCGATTGCAGAAGGCAACCCTTATTACTCAAATATAGTTTGGCATCGTGTGGTTCCCACTCACGTTATTCAAGCTGGAATGCCGAACCCGCCTACCGGACGGGCAGACACCGGAAAAGAAACCGAAGGTCCCGGTTATGAATTTCCAAATGAGATTTATTCCGGTCTTTCTCACAACAAAGCTGGTATGCTCGGAATGGCTAACGCTGGTCCGAACACGAACGGAAGCCAGTTCTACATTACTCTTGCCGACCGTTCTTACTTAGATGGCAACTATACTTTATTTGGCTGGGTTACTGATGGAATGGATGTTGTAAATAAAATTGCTCAAGGCGATACAATTAGAAATATTACAATTACACGCATTGGGGAGAAAGCAAATGCGTTCAAAGTAACTACAGATTCTTTTATGAAGATGGTTAATGACGCCAAAGCAAAAGTTAAACTTGCCGATGAACAGAGAATTAAAACCGAAGCTCAACTTGTAGCGAACAATTATTCTAATGCTTTAACAACTGCCAGTGGATTGAAATACATTATCAAGAAGGAGGGAACAGGAGAAAAGCCTCAACCAGGTTCTACAATCAAAGTTAAATACACAGGTAAGTTTTTAATTAGCGGAGTTGAGTTTGCAAGCACAAGCATTGAAGGGAAAGCAAATACAATTGATTCACCGGAAATATTTGAATATGTAATCGGGACAACAAAAATTAATCCCGGAGTTGATGAAGCGCTTGCAGACATGAAACCAGGCGAAGTTAGATTAGTAATCGTTCCATCAAACTTAGCATTTGGAACAAGCGGATTCTACGGTAAATCTATAGAAGGAAAGAAGCGCTTTGTAATTTCCCCAAACACAAGCTTGGTTTATGAGATTGAAGTATTGTAACAATGTTTAGTAGAAACAAAGTGATTAAATACTCAGTAACATTTCCGGGACGGTGTCTCGGAAATTGATTTATGAGAAAAAGTTTTTATGGGTAATAAATGATGAGTTTAGAAATTACCTCTAATAAAGAATATAAGAAGTGGCTTACCGAGCTAAAAACCAAAGTCCGCACTGCTCAGTTAAAAGCTGCCGTTAGAGTAAACACAGAACTCATTACTCTTTATTGGGAAATGGGTGCAGACATCGTTTCAAAACAATCCGAAACCAAATGGGGCGATAGATTTCTCCGGCAATTGAGCAAAGATTTGGCGGAAGAATTCCCGGAGATGAAAGGTTTTTCCGAGAGAAATCTGAAGTATATCCGGCAATGGTATAGTTTTTACGCATCAACCACCAACGCAATTGGGCAACAACCTGTTGCCCAAATAACGAAACAACTTGTTTCGCAATCGCCTGCGGTATCAAACAGCGAACAGACTGTTGATCTAAATGGGCAGCAAGTTGTTTCACTTATTACCCAAATCCCATGGGGTCATAACATTGCAATCATCGCAAAATGCAAGAATATTGAGGAGGCGCTTTTCTATATTCAAAATACTATCGAGCATGGATGGAGCCGTAGTGTTTTAATTCATCAAATAGAGAGCGGGTTATTCCGCAGAACAGGAAGCTCGGTTAACAATTTTACTCTTACTCTTCCCTCACCGCAGTCCGATCTTGCAAAACAAACTATTAAAGATCCCTATGTTTTCGATTTTCTAAGCATGACCAAAGATTATAACGAGCGCGAGTTGGAATCCGGACTTGTTGATCATTTGACTCACTTTCTATTGGAACTCGGCGCCGGGTTTGCCTATCTGGGAAGGCAAATACAAATTAATGTGGGCGAAAAAGAATTCTTTATCGATCTTCTCTTCTACCATACAAGGCTTCACAGCTATGTTGTGGTAGAACTTAAAACCGGAGACTTTGAACCGGAGTTTGCCGGTAAACTTAATTTTTATATTAAAGCTGTTGATATGCAATTTAAAAAAGAGGGAGACCAGCCTACAATAGGAATTCTGCTATGCAAAAAGAAAGATAAACTTGTAGCCGAGTACGCTCTTAGCGATATACATAAACCAATTGGTGTCTCCGAATACCAGTTAACACAATCTCTGCCGGATAATTTAAAACCAAGCTTGCCAAGTATTGAAGAAATTGAAAGAGAATTTGATGTGGAACGATAATGAGTAACAGAAATTTTGTTTCCCAATAGTTTTACTGCATTTTGATTGAAGGTAAAAAGCGTTTTGTGATTTCTCCAAACACAAGTTTGGTTTACGAAATTGAGATTATACAGTAACAGTTGTAGAATAATTTAGTATTCTCTGCCGCAACTGTAAAGTTTTGGATGATTATTGCGTATTAGTAATTAGTTACTTCGGCAAGAATCGTTGTAATACGCAAAATTATCCCTTCAAGAATGGAGTGGTTATGAAAAGAACACTGCTAAAGGTCTTTTGCTACGCAGCATTTTTACTAATCTACGCATGCGATTCAAACAACGTTAACCCGGTTGAAAACCCAAAAAGAGAATTTTCTCTTCTTGAAAAGCAGTTAGCTTCATCAGCAGATGATTTTTCTTTTAAGCTTTTCAAACAAGTTTATAATTCCGAACCGGATAAAAATTTATTTGTCTCCCCCCTTAGCATTTCTATGGCGTTGGGAATGACGATGAACGGTGCCGATGGAACTACCTATGACGGAATGAAATCAGTTTTGTCTTTGGATTCATTTACGAGGCAGCAAGCAAACGAAACTTATCAATCATTGATGAATCTACTCTGTTCCGTTGATCCAAAAGTTACTATGAACATTGCAAACTCGATTTGGTACAACAAGGATTACACGTTTCAAACGGATTTTATTGAAACAAACAAAAAGTATTTCAATGCGGTTGTTAACGCGATGAACTTTCAAGATCCGGCAACTGTAAACGTAATCAACAACTGGGTTAAGACTTCAACCAAAGACAAGATTGAAAAAATTGTTGATCAGATTTCCCCAGAGACTATAATGTATCTCATCAACGCAGTTTACTTTAAGGGAACGTGGAAATATCAGTTCGATGCAAACAAAACGAAAGATGATATTTTCACCACTGAATCCGGCAAAAAAGTTGCCGTTAAAATGATGGAACAAGAAACCGAGATTTCCACATTTAGCAACGAACTATTTACCGCGGTGGATTTGCCATACGGAAGCAGCGCTTTCAGTATGACTTTGTTTCTTCCTAATACCGAAAAAAAACTGCGAGAAGTAGTTTCTTATTTAACCAGAGAGAATTTCGATTCAGTTGTTAATCATCTTGCAAGCGGGAAAAGAAATTTATTCCTACCAAGATTCAAACTTGAGTACAAAATAAAATTAAACGACGTATTAAAAGCACTTGGAATGGGAGAAGCTTTCGACCCGGGCAAAGCCAACTTTAAAAAACTTTATGCCGGAATCGGCAACGCTTACATCAGCGATGTTGATCATAAAACATATGTTGATGTGAATGAAGAAGGAACGGAAGCGGCAGCAGTTACCTCCGTTGTAATAGGTGTTACTTCAATTATGAATAACAACATCAGATTTGATAAACCTTTTTTGTTTTTGATTCGCGAGAAAAACAGCGGTGCTATAATTTTTGTTGGAACGCTTGCTGATCCAAGCTGAGAAGTTTTCAGCTGTCTGCTTTCAATATAGGTTTTTGCTGAAAGCTGACGGCTTAAAGCTTATAGCTACCCATCATACCTTTTTCTTCTGTTGCTTGATGTGCGGCATTCATCCGAGCAGCAGTAATCGTGTTCAATCTTACATTCATTGCAAGTTACCAGCAGCTTATCGCAATCTTGGTTGTGGCAGTTGATGTAGTATGATGCCGGCGTTCCGCAAAAGTAACATTTGCTGATGTGTTTCGTTTCTTCGTTTGTATTTGGGGTGATGACTCTGCGCTCATCAAAGACAAACATGCTGCCTTCCCAATATTTATCCGGAAATTGATTTATGTAATTCCAGATTCCGCCGTTCATCTGATAAACATCTTGGAAACCATGTTCAACCAAATAAGCACTCGCTTTTTCGCAACGGATTCCACCCGTGCAATAAGTTACAACTGTTTTGTCTTTGTAGTCTGCAATTTCATCGGCAACTTTTACCCAATCGCGGAAGGTTTCCATCTTCGGCGCAACTGCATTCTTAAATTTTCCAATCACACTTTCGTATTCGTTGCGCGCATCAATAATTAGAAACTCTTTGCCGCTTTCATAAAACTCGTTCAACTTTTCCGGCGCCAAATACTTTCCGGTTTTGGAAAGATCAACTTCGCCAAAGCTCGCGTTTACAATTTCCCTTTTTAATCTAACATGAATTTTCCTAAAAGCGTGTCCGGAATTTTCATCTTCCTTGAACCAAATATCCGAGAACTGCGGATAGCTGCGTATTTCATTCTTGAACGCTTCGATGTTTTCAACTGTGCCGGAAACAGTTGCGTTAATTCCCTCGCTGGAAATCCAAACGCGTCCTTTGATATCGTGATTCTGGCAGAATTGTAAATGATCTTGTACAAATTTTTCCGGCTCGGGAAAGCTGATGTATTTATAAAAAAGTAAAACCCGGTAATCCATTCTCTTCCTTTCTTCTCGCATTGCGCTTATATTTGTCCGCAAAAATAGTAAATAGGAATGAAAATGAGATACGTTGTCGTAGAAATAATTTATAAGGCGCCCATTGAGAAAATTGAGGAATTAACGCCAATTCACAGAGAATTTCTTCAACAGGGATACGAATCCGGAATGCTACTCGTCTCCGGACCGAAAGTACCGCGCACGGGTGGAATTGTGATTGCAAAAGCTAATTCTATGGAAGAGATAACCGGGTTCTTTAAGAACGATCCTTACGCTTTGAATGATGCGGCTGATTACAGTTTTATAGAGTTTAACCCGAAAAGCTACCAAGAGATTTTGAAAGGATGGTTGGAATAAAAATAGTACGAAGACTTTGCCTACCTAATTAACTTCATCGTTGCTATATTTGGGTCAAAATTAGTGATAGTATATGAATCAGCCTGATGTGCGCGTTGGAGTTCTAACGGAAAAGGAAATCCGCTTCGATTTGTACGGCGAATTCTCCATTCACAGTTACGAAAAAAAATTCAGCGGTAAGTTTACAGCTAAGCTTGCCGAAAATCTCATAGTTCTCTTCCAGGACAAAAAAGAAGTTCTCTCGGCAAAGGAGATTACTTTTATTCCGAACGATCTGGAAATAGAATCTTTTCTGCTTCGCGATGTTGTTATTGGAATCAATTTTCACTGGCAGAAAAAAGAAAACCAGCGCTTCCGCGGCAAGCTGAACTTGATTAAAGAAGATGATAAGATTACGGCAATCAATATTCTTCCGCTGGAAGATTATCTTACAAGTGTTATCTCATCAGAAATGAGCCCAAACTCGTCGGTAGAACTTTTGAAAGCGCACGCAATTGTCTCGCGCGGCTGGCTTCTTGCACAGTTAGCAAAGAAGAAAACTCACACCACTACAATGATTGAGAACGCTTCAGAAGATGAATTAATCCGTTGGTACGATAGAGAAGACCATGTAAACTTTGATTTCTGCGCGGACGATCATTGCCAGCGCTATCAAGGAATAACAAAAATTATTAACGATCACGCAACAACTGCAATCTTTGAAACGCGCGGATTGTTCTTAACCTACAACGATAAAATTTGCGATACTCGTTACTCAAAAAGCTGCGGCGGAATTTCGGAAGCATTCGAAGCTTGCTGGGAAGATACACCGCATAAATATCTTTCTCCTATTGTTGATTACAAGTTTGAGTTGGATGGCTATGATGTTGATCTAACCAAAGAAGCTTCCGCTGAAAAATGGATTAAGAGTTCGCCTCACGCATTCTGCAACACAACCGATAAAAAAATTCTCTCGCAAGTTTTGGTTGATTTTGACCAAGACACAAACGATTTCTTCCGCTGGAAAGTAGAATACACACAAGAAGAAATTGCCGGATTAATCAATACAAAAAGCGGTTTTGATTTTGGAGACATTCTCGATCTCGTTCCTGTAAGCAGAGGCGCGTCATCAAGACTAATCAAACTAAAAATCGTTGGCTCCAAAAAAACTTTAACAATTGGTAAGGAACTTGAAATCAGAAAGGTTCTTTCCAAAACTCATCTCTACAGTTCGGCATTTATTGTTCAAAAAGAAAATATTGTTAACGGAGTTCCGCAGAAATTTACTTTACTTGGCGCCGGTTGGGGACATGGAGTTGGGCTTTGCCAAATAGGCGCGGCAGTTATGGGAGAAAAGGGTTACACGTTTGATGAAATCCTAACGCATTACTTCCGCGGCGCAACAATTCAAAAAGGATATGAATGAGAGTACTTTTCACTTGTCTTTCCCAAAGTTGGGGCGGAATGGAAATGTACGCCTTAACTACGGTTAAGCAGCTTCTCAAACACAATATCGAAACCGAACTTGTCTGCTACCCCGATTCGCAGCTTCACCAGGAAGCAGTTAAAGAAAATATTGCTGTACATACTTTCCGATTCAAATCTTATTTTAGTCCGGCAGCAATCAGCAAACTTTCCTCTTTGATAAAGAAAAACTCTTACGATGTAGTTGAGTGTGGCGGCTCAAAAGATTTATGGTTTGTTGTTCCGGCGCTTAAACTCTCCGGCTCCATTATTCCCCTTTTTCTTTCTAAGCAAATGGCGTCGTTCGTTATTAAGAAAGATATGATGCACCGATGGATTTACAACCGCGTTACCAAAGCGTTTGCCATCAGCAATATGATTTTGAAGAATCTTGAAGAAACAACACCGCTTACAAAAGATAAAATTATTCTTCTGCACAACGCTATTGATACAACGAAGTTTGATCCGGCAAAGATTGATAGAACTAAAGTACGAAAGGAATTTTCGATCGCGGATGATCAATTGTTGATCGGAATGATCGCGAGATTTAGTCCCGGCAAAGGACATGAAGAATTTCTTAGAGCCGTAGAACTAATACTTGCTAAGCACTCAAACATTAAATTTATGATTGTCGGTGAAGCAAGCCGGGGCGAAGAAAGCTATGCAAAGAAAATAAATGCGCTTGCCGGTGAGTTAAATATTTTGGATAAAATAATTTTCACCGGTTTCCGTAAAGACACTCCGGAAATTTTAGCCGCGCTTGATATATTTATTTTCCCTTCGCACGATGAAGCTTTTGGAATTGCGCTTGCCGAAGCGCTCAGCATGAGCAAGCCTTCAGTTTGTTCTAACTTTGCCGGAGTGTTAGATATTGCCGTTGATGATGAGACCTCTTACTTGTTCGAAAAAGGAAACGGCGACGATTTGGCATCCAAGACAGAGAAGCTAATTAACTCTAAAGAAACCAGAGAACGTTTTGGCATAGCGGCAAGAAGACGAGCTATCGAAATGTTCGACTTAGAAATTTGCACAGAAAAATTAATTCAACACTTTAAGCAAAGCAGATGACCTTTCTTAATCCAGCGGTACTTTTAGGTTTGATTGCAGCGGCAATTCCAATTGTTCTGCACTTTCTCAACTTGCGTAAGCTAAAAACCATCGAGTTTAGCACACTTGCGTTTTTAAAGGAATTGCAGAAAACAAAAATCCGCAGAATCAAATTGAAGCAATGGATTCTTCTTCTTTTGCGAGTTCTAATTATTCTCTTTTTGGTAATGGCTTTTGCCAGACCAACCTTAAAAACTATTTCTTTTGGCGATTCTTCCACCGCGAAGACAACCGCGGTCATTATTCTAGATAACACTTTCAGCATGTCTGTAATTGGCGAAAAAGGCTCTCGGCTTAATAATTACAAACAGATTGCAAAGAATTTGCTAGCCAACTTTCAGCCGGGTGATGAAATTGCGGTAATTGCAGTTGGCTATCCAAAAGCTAAGAATGTTTCTCCTTCCGGGAATTTTGCTTCAGTTAAAAGGGAAATAGATGATTTAGAGATTTCCAACATCAGCGGAACAATTAACGAAGCAATGATAAAAGCTTCTCAAGTTTTGTATTCTTCAAAGAATTACAACAAAGAGATTTATTTGTTAAGCGATCTGCAAAAAGGAAGAATTGTTAACACCAATTCGGAGATTTCCGGATTCGGGAAAACGATTTCTTCCGATACACGTTTGTATCTGTTCAACGGAACAACTAACGAAATTGTTAATCTTGGTATTGATGATTTGAAACCGAACAACCAGCTTTATGAAGTCGGCAAAGAAGTTAGTTTTTCTGCAATTGCTAAAAATTATTCCAGCTCAACGATAAATGATAACGTTGTTTCTTTCTTCATCAACGGAAAAAGAACAGCGCAGAAAAATCTTTCTCTTGCCGCAAATGAAGCTAAAGAAATTTCATTTGAAACAACATTGCAAGATACCGGACTTGTAGAGTTCAGTGCTGAACTGGAAGACGATGCGATTCTTCAGGACAACAAAAGATTTTACAGCGTTTACATTCCTAGTGATATTTCTCTTTTGATTTTGTATGACAAACCAGATGACGCGAAATTTGTAAAACTCGCTTTGGACATTCCGAATTCCAAAATTAAGTTGACCGAGCTGCGAGCAGAGCAAATTTCTTCTGTTAATCCACTAAAATTTGATGCTGTAATTTTAATCGGCGTTGATAAAATTGCTGATGCAAAGTCTTTAGCTAACTATCTTTCAGTCGGTGGAAACATAATAGTAATGCCCGGTTCTCAAAGCACGCTTTCCGGATTTCAAAAGTTCAGTAAGGAGCTTGGCATTCCAAGTTCTACTGCTATTGTTGGCAAGCCCGGTTCGCCTGATTCATTTACACAATTCGCTAAAACTGATTTTCAGCACCCTCTGCTAAAAAATATTTTTGAAGAGAAAACTAAAACACAGATCGAATCGCCGGAAATCTTCTGCTACTTCAAAACATATTCCGGCTCCAGTGGAAAAAACATTATTTCCTTAGCCGATAATTCTTCTTTCCTTTCCGAATACAACGTTGGTAAAGGAAAAGTATTGCTCTATTCGTCAGCACCTATTCTCAGCTGGAATACTTTTCCGATGAAAGCTTTTTTCGCACCACTAATGGCAAAATCTCTTTTGTATTGTTCGGTTAAAGAAAATCGAGATTCCTCTAGTGTTTGCGGGAAAGATGCGTTTGCCGATATCTCGAATTCTTTTTCTCAACAGATAAGAGTTACAACGCCAAGTAATCTTGATGATTATTTCAGTACCGATTCACTCTCGAACAAAAAATATCTTCCCTATCTAAATACAAACGAGATCGGTACATACAAAGTGTTGGGTGGAAACCATTTACTCGATTACTTTTCAGTAAATCACGATCCACGCGAGTCTGTTTTGGAATCTGCTTCCGAAACTGAGTTTGAAGATTACTTAAACCAAATTGGTTACGAAGGAAAGTTTATTTCTCTTTCAACCGAAACAGATTATCTAAAGGAAGTTTATCAATCACGGTTTGGCACGGAGCTTTGGAAATATTTTTTAATCATTGTTCTATTGTTAGCTATTGCCGAATCACTTTTAGCAAGAAGTTCTAAGAAAGATTTAACTACATGATAACATTAGCACCACAGCCTAAAGAGCGAGCAATATTAATTGCATTAGCCTTTGGCGAATACACCAAAGAGCAAGTTGAAGAGCATCTTGATGAACTAGAGTTGCTGACAGATACAGCCGGAGCAATTACGGTTTTTAAGATTATGCAAGAGCGTTACCGCCCCGATCCGGCTTTCTATATTGGAAAAGGAAAGGCGGAAGAGATTGCGCAGTTAATTGAGCTCAATGATATTCAGCTTGTAATTTTTGATGATGATTTGAATCCCACACAAGTGCGTAATCTTGAAAAACTTTTTGAGCGGAAAATTTTAGATAGAAGCGGATTGATTTTGGACATCTTCGCTTCTCACGCAAAAACCCGCGAAGCCAAAACACAAGTTGAGCTTGCCCAGCTTCAATATATGCTTCCCCGTTTAACCCGCGCATGGACACACCTTTCCAAACAGTATGGCGGCATTGGAACTAAAGGTCCGGGTGAAACACAGATTGAAACAGACCGCCGCGCTATCAGAACGCGCATTAGCAAGTTGAAAGAAAATCTTCGCAAGATTGAATCTCAGCACACAACTAAAAGCGCGAGCCGTAAAGATTTTCTTACGGCAACTTTAGTTGGTTACACAAACGCCGGCAAATCAACTTTGCTAAACCGCTTAACAAGTTCAGATGTTCTAGCAGAGAATAAACTATTTGCTACACTGGATTCAACCACTCGCTCCTTTGAATTGAGTAAAGGAAAGACAATTCTTCTAAGCGATACAGTTGGATTTATCCGTAAGCTTCCACACAATCTTGTAGCTTCATTTAAGACCACACTCAACGTTGTCCGTGATGCGGATATTATTATTCACGTTATAGATGTAACTCACGATTTTTACGAAGATCACATTCGTGTTGTTGAAGAAACGCTGAATGAGCTTGATGCTCAG
Source organism: Stygiobacter sp. RIFOXYC2_FULL_38_25 (assembly GCA_001803165.1). GTDB lineage: Bacteria > Bacteroidota > Ignavibacteria > Ignavibacteriales > Melioribacteraceae > Stygiobacter. The sequence goes on from MHAZ01000021.1 coordinate 232,523, forward strand.
AAAAAGACTCAGATTAAAGTTTTCAACAAGGTTGATGCTCTGAACGACCGAAATAGGTTAGATCTCGTAATGAGTAATCATCCGGAAAGTATAATGGTTTCTGCGGAGCGTGGAATAAACATTGGAAATTTGAAAAAATTTCTCACTGAGATTTATGAAAAACATTTCAGCGAAGTAGAAATAGAAATTCCGAATAATGAATCAAAAAAGATAGCAAAGCTCTACGAGTTAGCAGACGTAACATCAATAAAATACTTGGATGATAAAGCGCAGATAAAATACCGCGCAAGCTTTTCCAATCAACAGAAAATTAAGCGATTGATTAGTGAAGCAAGCTGAAATTAAAACTATTTTGCCACTAAGGCACTAAGACACAAAAAATAATTATGGAAGACTTTTTAATTAGCGAAAACCGATATGATTATTTACCTCTTTCTCAGAAAGAAGAGCAAATTGGGAAAGCCATTGTAAACTCTGCTTATAAAGTTCACAGAGAATTAGGTCCCGGATTGCTTGAAAAGGTTTATGAAGTTTGCTTAGCCCATGAGTTAACCAAATGTAATTTTAGCGTAATACGCCAACTTGATGTTCCTATTAAATATGATAATATAACGTTTGACGAAGGATTGAGGCTCGATTTACTCGTGGAGAATTTAGTTGTTTGCGAACTCAAAGCTGTTGAACTTGTTAATCCGGTTTGGGAAGCACAAATTCTGAGTCATCTAAAACTTACCGGATTACGTTTAGGTTATTTAATCAATTTTAATGTGCCTACTATTAAACAAGGAATTAAAAGATTTATTCTTTAGTGCCCTTGTGTCTTAGTGGCGTTTTATGTTTTATGGATTTTTGGGAGTACAAAATGAAATTAGTTATTGACGGTCATTCGTTGAGTTTAGACAAGATAGATTTCTTCTTACGAGAAAATCCCGTTGTAGAGCTTTCGGCTCAATCAAAAAAGAAAGTGTTAGCCGCCCGCAAACTTGTTGATGAGTGGGTTGAAAAAGGAGAAACAATATATGGAGTTACAACCGGCTTTGGCGGATTTTCCAGCGTAAGAATTCCCAAAGAAGATATTGCCCGGCTGCAAGAAAATTTAATTATAAGTCATACTGCCGGTGTTGGGGAAAACTTACCGCCGTTTATTGTTAAGCTTATGATGCTTCTCCGTGCTAACGCACTTGCAAGCGGATTCTCCGGAATCAGACTTGAGACACTCCAGCTTTTAATTAACATGATGAACAATAATATCATTCCTGTTATTCCGTCTCAAGGTTCTGTTGGCGCCAGCGGCGATCTCGCTCCGCTTGCTCATCTTGTTTTAGCTATGATTGGCAAAGGCGAAGTGCAGATCATTAAAAATATTCTTGATGAAAAAGCCGGAAGCACAAAACCAGTTTCATCAACGCACGCACTAAAGAAATTCCATTTATCTCCGGTTAAACTTGCTGCTAAAGAAGGATTAGCATTAATTAACGGTACACAAATGATGACGGCTTTTGGCGCTTTCATTTGTATTGAAGCGAAGAAGTTGATGAAGCTCGCCGATATTTCCGGTGCTCTTTCACACGAAGCTTTACGCGCAACCGACCGCGCTTTCGATCCGCGAGTACATAACTTGCGTCCATATCCGGGACAAATTGCAACTGCAAAGAATTTATTGGCTCTGCTAAAGAACAGCGAAATCCGCGCCTCACATTTGCAAGACGATCCTCGTGTGCAGGATTCATATTCAATCAGATGTATGCCGCAAGTTCACGGCGCTTCCCGCGATGCTATTGATTACGTTTGCTCGCGCATTGAAATTGAGCTCAACTCGGTGAATGATAATCCAATTATTTTTCCGGATGATAAAGATTACATCAGCGGCGGAAATTTTCATGGTCAGCCACTTGCTCTTCCCTTAGACTTTATGGCGATTGCTTTGGCGGAACTTGCAGACATTTCCGAGCGAAGAATTGATAGACTCACTAACGGAACATCAGAGAAACTGCCAAAGTTTCTTGCTAAAGATGGCGGACTCAATTCCGGCTATATGATTGCTCAGTACACTGCGGCGGCGTTAGTATCTGAAAATAAAGTTTTATCTCATCCGGCAAGCGTGGATTCAATTCCAACTTCAGCCGGCAAAGAGGATTTGAATTCGATGGGATCAATTTCAGCGAGAAAGTGTCATCAAGTGTTGAAGAATGTTCAAACAGTTATTGCGATTGAATTGCTTCTCGCCGCTCAAGGAATTGATTTCTTGAAACCGTTGGGATGCGGTGTTGGAACTGGTGCAGCTTATAAAGCTATCCGAAAAGTAATTCCTACTTTGAAGCATGATAGAATTCTTTTTGAAGACACCAAGAGCATTCTCAAATTGGTTTCGGAGGGAAAATTTTTAAGAGAAGTTGAAAACGAAGTTATTCTTTTATAGAGTTTTTGAATAAAAATATTATTAGTTTTCAATAGTATCTATTTCGGGGTGCTAATGTTTAATTATAATTCTATCATTACTTCCTCTAGATTACGACCATCAAGTATTCAAAGAAGTTTTCTACCTGATGAAATGGAAAGTGATCGAGCACGTTTATTGTTTTCTAGTCCATTTCGAAGACTTCAACAAAAAGCTCAGGTATTTTCACTCGAACATAATTCAGCCGTTCGGAGCAGATTAACTCATTCCCTTGAGGTCGCTCACTTAGGTCGTTCTATTGCAAAAAATATTTTACATAGCTTGAAGGGAAATTCCCAAACCTATGGTCTCAATAATTTAGATATTCAACAATCTTTTATAGATGTGGTTGAGTCTGCATGCCTTTTACACGATATTGGAAACCCGCCATTTGGACATTTTGGAGAAATCGCAATTCGAGATTGGTTTACCCAACACGGCAAGGAATTATTTTCAAAAAGCATAGATAATCAACTTACAGGAACCGACAATGAACGTAAGACTGAGTTTAAAAATGATTTTGACTCTTTATTTTTTCCAGATTTTAAAGAGTTTGATGGAAACGCGCAAGGATTCAGAATAATCACCAGATTACAATGGAATAGAGATTCTTGCGGTTTGAATTTAACGTGTTCATTATTAGCTGCATTTATAAAATATCTTAGGTGCCCTGCTGATATTAAAGGTGTTGACAAGGCAAAGCATATTTACAAAAAGCCTGGTTTTTTTTATTCGGAGAAAGCACTGTTTGAAAACGTATGGAAAATTCTTGGTTTGCGAATTGATTCAAGACATCCATTGAATTATATCATGGAAGCTTCCGATGACATTGCATATTGTCTTAGTGATATTGAGGATGGAATTGAAAAAAAATTAATTTCAGAAGACTTTTTCAAAAGTGAAATAAAAAGAGAATATGAGAAAATTATTGACGGGAAAACACAGATTGATATACTAAATAAATGTATTTCAGATGCTGAATTATTAGCAAATAAAATTCAAAATAGTTTTTACTTCAATTTTAAAATTGATTTGACGCGAAAATTAGTCATAGTAGCCGCCAATGAATATATTAAGACTCACAAGGAAATTCTGGAAGGAAGAAGATCTTGCGGACTTTTTGACGGTACTGACCATGCCAGCCTTATTTTAAAGGCTCTGAAAGAGTTTGCTAGGAAGAATTTATACACTAAATCTGACGCTGAGAACATTGAATTAGCAGGCTATTCAATAATTAGTGGCTTACTGACAAAATTTGCTCCTATATTGTGCCTATGCTTTGATGATTTTACTACAGTGCAAAATGGAGGTTTTCGACTTCGAAATGGACTTCCTACTGACATTGAGAGGCGATTATTTCACAGATTACCTCCTAAATATGTAAAAGTTTACAAAGATAAAATTCAAGAACTCGCAGATGAGAGTAATATTGATATCTATCTGGAAGAATGGTATTATAGAGCGCATTTAATAGTTGACTATATTTCCGGTATGACAGATTATCATGCCCTGGAAACGTTTCAATTACTATCAGGTATAAAAGTTGACGCATAGAATTTGTTTTAATAACCATCCCATTGAGCTATTTTTCTCAAAAATTTTGCCGCAACTACCAAGTGAGGCAGAATTATCTTTTAGTGCTTACACATATAAACCACAATCTATTATAGAGCTAAGAGAAACCAAGAAATTCTTGGTAAGAGAGATAGATATAACATTAATTGAAAATCTTTTCGCCTCATTAGATAAAAATCAAGAATTTGCAATTAATTCTGCGATAAAATTTCCCGATGGAAATATTAAACATATTCCTATGATCGACTTTCTAACGGGGTCGATCAAAACTGTAAGGTCTATTATGCCATTAATTATCCAATATCCAATTATAGAAAACATGTACATATATGATTCGGGATCATCCTATCATGGATATAGCACTTACTTAATTGATGAAAAAAGTTGGGTAAAGTATATGGGATTATTGCTCCTTCTCAATCTTCCCGGTAAAGAGCCAATAATCGATTACAGATGGATTGGGCACAGATTGAATGCTGGTTATGGAACCCTTAGATGGACAAGTAATTCAAAAAAACATTTACACGAACCTCGTTATTTGTTCGGATTACGAAAAAATGAGGCAACTCGCAATAATTCAATTATTGATGAAATTGACTTAAAAGCAATTCCTCAGGAAGATTTGTTTTTATCTTTATAAATATTTTCTTTCCCCAGTCTCTCTTTCTTGTCAATCCATTTATCTAATTTGGTTATCGCCAGCCCAAACAATGTTATTCCGATCATAATCAGAACCGTTACAAGTATAAAAACAATTGTGTATAAGCTCATTTACTTTCCTTTTACTTACTCTTTAGACGCATCACAAGTTAGATTATTTTGTTAAAATTTTCATATCCATTTCTTAAGTTGCTATTAAACTTAATCCCAAAAGGAGATTAGTATGCCTATTGTTCTTGATGGTTCAAACCTAACCGTTGAAAAAGTAGTAGCAATTGCTCGCTGTAATGAAAAAGCAGAGTTACACCCGGAAGCTCTTGAAAGAATTAAAATTTGCCGCGCAATGCTTGAGCAAAAAATTCAAGCGCACGAAATTATGTATGGAGTAAATACTGGCATTGGTGAGTTTAGCGAAGTTGTATTGGATGATGAGCAAGTAAAAGAATTTCAGAAGTATTTGATTTACAACCACGCTGCCGGAATTGGAGACCCGGCACCAATTGAATATGTGCGAGGTGCAATCGCTGGTAGAATTAATGTTCACGCGCATGGAATGTCCGGCATTCGTCCCGAGATTACATTAACTCTTGTTGAAATGTTAAACAAAGGAGTTACTCCGGTTGTCTGCCAGAAAGGTTCTGTAGGCGCAAGCGGAGATTTGGCGCCAATGAGCCAAATAGCTTTGCTATTGATGGGAGAAGGCGAAGCATTCTTTAATGGAGAGCGTTTGCCGGGAAAAGTAGCTTTTGAAAAAGCCGGTATTGCAATTCCCGGTCTTGAAGCCCGTGATGGACTCGGTACAATTAACGGATCAAATCTTCTTACCGCAATGAGCGCAATTCATCTTTATGATATTAACCGATGGTTGAAACAAGCAGAGATTGCATGCGCTATGTCGCTGGAAGCATTGTTTGCAAATCTAAAACCTTACGATGTCCGCCTACATGAAGTTCGCGGCTTTAAAGGTTCGGTACGCAGCGCCTGTTCAATAATTAAATGTATTGAAGGAAGCGATCTTCAAACCGGAAAGTTAAAATCAAAAGTACAGGACGCTTACTCAATGCGTTCTTCGCCGCAAGTAATCGGCGCCGCTCACGATGCAATTGCTTACGCAAAGCAGCAAGTGGAAATTGAACTTAATGGTGTTGGCGATAATCCGATTTTCATCCCTCAGAATAACATAACACTCACCGGCGCAAATTTTCAAGGAACTCCGGTTTCACTTCCTATGGATATGGTTAGTGCCGCAGTAACAATGGTTTCTGTTCTTTCAGAAAGAAGATTGAACCGCTTGCTTAATCCAGCTCTCAGCATTGGTCTTCCCGATTTTCTAACCAAAGGCGCCGGTATGTTTTCCGGTTTGATGCTAAGTCAATATACGGCAGATACATTAATTGTAGAACAAAGAATGCTTTCTGCGCCGGCTTCTGTTCAATCAATTCCAGCAGCGGCAGACCAAGAAGATTTTGTTTCTATGGGAATGAACACAGCAATTAAGAACGCGCAAATTATTGATAACGCTTACGGCGTCTTGGGAATTGAATTCATCGCCGCATCGCAAGCGCTGGATTTCCGCAATTTTACAAATGGACTCGGTGTTACTAAAGCAAAAGAAGTTGTCCGCAGGCATGTTAAACATTTAGATGTTGATCGTCCGCTTTACCCCGATCATACAAAAATGAAAGAAGTTGTAAAGAGTTGCGAAATCTTGGAAGCTGTAGAAGAAATAGTTGGCTCATTAGAACAATCACCAAAATAAATTGGAGCTGAAATGAAAAAGTCGTTAGTTGCAATCGTAGCATTGGTTTTCTTCTTTGGCAGTCACACACTGTTTGCACAAATGAAAGTACAAACGGGAGTATTTAACGCTGATAAAAATATTTCCAACTTTATGCTTGCTGCCGGCGGAGATATGGAAAGGACACAACAGATTAGCGTTACGTTTCCTAAACCGTTTACCAAAACTCCCGATATACAGATAAGCGTAACTAGAATAGACCAGGACCGTGGCAACAATACCCGTTACGATGTTAAAGTTACCAACGCTCACAAAGCTGGTTTTATGGTTGAAGTGAAAACTTGGGGCGGTTCAAAAATTTATTTGATTGGCGGAACGTATATGGCTATAGGAGAATAGTGCAAAAGTCATTTCGAGCGGAGTCGAGAAATGTAATAGGGTATCAATGTCACACTTCGATCCGTCAGCCGACGGACTTAAGTGTGACATATTTTTTATAATTCAAACTGTCTTTCTATTTTCGCTTTTCTTCCGGTGTAATCATCTGTCGCGTTGAATATCACAGTGTATTTTCCAGCTTTATATGTAGAGTCTAAATTGATCTGTGTGTTTATTGCTAAATCTATTACGTCTTTATCCGCAAGCTGGTCAACTCTTCCATGCTGAACATCTTTCTTAACAATTCCTTCCGGAGTTTTCAAATCAATTACAAAAGAAACTTGCGCGCCCAATCTTCCTTTGTATTCTTTCTTCGCGAAACCCTTTGCTTGGCAGCTAGCATTTAACTCCCAACTATTATCTAAAGAGTAAGCAAACGCAACAGGTGAGTATAACTCAAACTTTTCTTCTTGTTTAGAGCAACCGATAATTAAAAAAACTAGCAGAATGACCGGAAAGATTTTTTTCATAAAGCACTCCATAAAAAAATAGGGTCGAATTCTCTTCGACCCATACTAAATACTAATTACTATTTACTAACGACTGAATTAGTTGTTCTTCTTAAATTCGCTCATGAATTCAACCAAAGCTTCAACTCCGGCTTTTGGGAAAGCATTATAAATTGAAGCACGAATTCCGCCAACAGAACGGTGACCTTTCAAGCCACCGAAACCTTTTGCCGAAGCTTCTTTCACAAATTTTTCTTCCAATTGCTCGTTTGGCAATCTGTAAGTAACATTCATAAGTGAGCGGGCATCTACCGCGGTTGTTCCTTTGTAATAACCATCGCTGCCGTCAATTGCATCGTAAAGAACTTTGGCTTTGTCCAAGTTGCGTTTATACATTTCATCCAAGCCGCCCATGTTTAACAGCCATTTGAAAACTAAGCTTGCAATATAAATTCCAAAAGTAGTTGGCGTGTTATACATTGTTTCGTTATCAGCGTGAATTTTATAATTCATATATGTGTGAAGCGAATCGCTGCTGCGCTCAAGCAAATCTTTTCTTACGATAACAACTGTAACGCCCGAAGGACCAATATTCTTCTGTGCACCGGCGTAAATCAATCCATATTTGTTTATATCAATCATCTTGTGGAGAAAATCCGAAGAGGCATCACAAACAAGAGGAACGTTGCCAACTTCCGGCTCTGTTCTAAATTGTGTTCCAAATATTGTATTGTTCGAAGTGAAATGAACGTAAGATGCTTCAGCGTCTAATTTCATTTCAGCTTGTGTTGGTATTCTTGAATGATTATCAGCTTTTGTTGTCGCAGCAATATTAACAGTACCAACACGCTTTGCTTCTTTAACAGCTTTTTCTGACCACGCGCCCGTTACAATGTAATCAGCTTTATTTTTGGGGGGCATTAGATTTAACGGAACCATAGAAAATTGGAGAGTTGCGCCGCCTTGTAAAAATAGAATTGAATAGTTGTCGCCAATGTTCAACAGCTTTCTTAAATCCGCATCAGCTCCTTTAATAATTCCATCAAAGATTTTTCCTCGGTGGCTCATTTCCATAACGCTCATTCCGCTTCCTTTGTACGAATACAAATCTTGCTGAGCCTCTAACAAAACCTCTTCCGGTAAAATTGCCGGTCCGGCACTTAAGTTATAAATACGGTTTTCCATCTTAATCCTCTTATATGTGAAATTCGGTAGGTGAAACTTAGCAGAAATTTAGGAGCGGCTCAAATCAAATTTGGACTTTCGCTCTAGGCAAAGTAAATGTAAAAGTAGTGCCTTTGTTCTCTTGGCTAACAAAAGAAATTTGTCCTCCGTTCATCTCAATTAGTTCTTTACAAATGATGAGACCTAACCCGGTACCCTTTTCGTCGTTTGTACCGCGGGAAGTAGTTTGCGAATCTATCTGGAAAAGTTTTTCCTTAAACTCGCTTGGCATTCCTATTCCATGATCAATAACATTTACAATTACTACATTTTCTAAACTTTGAGCAGTTATTTCAACTTTACCTTTTTCGTATGTGAACTTAATTGCGTTGGTAACCAAATTTTGAATTACCGAGTGAATCATCCTTCTATCAGCCAAAACATTTGAGCCTTCCGGAATCTGATTAATCAGTTTAATCTGTTTTCGTTCGGCATTTTGTGATAGAAGAAAAAGAGAATGAGAAAGTTCTTCGAACAAATCAAATACTTCCGGATTGTATTCCATCCGCTTGGATTGTAGTCGTGACCAATCCAGCAAGTTTTCCAAAAGCATGTAAATGTCTTTTACTGTTCTATTCAGTTTAACTAAGAAAATATTTTTTTCTTCTTCAGTTAATTCTTCACTGTCTTCGGCAAGTATTTCGGCTAATCCTTTCAAACCAAAAAAGGGACTTTTCAAATCGTGAGAGATGATTGAAAAGAATCTATCGCGTGATTTTATTGTGCTTTCTAATATTTTGGATTTTTCCTTAATGTCTTTATTAACTTTTTCGAGTTGCTTCTTAACTTGTTTAATGGACAAATAACGTTTATACAAAACAACTATTGCAACTAAAGCCAAAAAGAAAACAATATATCCGTAAACTGTTTTGTTTTGTTCTTTTTCTATTTCCAGATTTTTGATTCTAAGCTCATTGTCTTTAGAATCAACATCGTAAATAACGGAAAGCTCTAAAATTTTATCGCGGGTTTCTTTGCTCCAAACCGAATCTAGAATTGCTGAGTACTTTTTAAGATATGTATAAGCCGAATCGTTTTTCCCAATCACTCTGTTTATCTCCGAAAGCTCCCGATAAATATTAGCTTCTAATCTTTTGTTGCCAATTGAGAGAGCATAGTCCAGCGCAGATTTGAACGATGTCTGTGCAACAGAAATATCACCTTTAGCTTTTTTAACTACGGCTATATCGAACAATACCGTAGCAATACCAAATTTATCATTAAGCTGCTTTCTTATTTCTATCGAACGATTATAGTACACCAACGCCTCATCATACAGTTTCCTGGCTAGAAAAAGATTGCCGAGATCGTTATATGAATAGGCCATGCCACTTTTATCACCGGTTTGTGTTTTTATTTTAAGCGATTCATTTTGATAGTACGCTGCTTTATCATAGTCTTTCTTCTTAAAATAACTTACCCCCAAATTGTTTAAGACACGTCCCAACACATAATTGTTTTTTAAACTGTCAGTCATCTCCAAGACTCTATTGGAATAAATAATTGATTGGTCTACCTGATTCATTTCGTTATAAACAAACGCAATGTTATTAAGGGTAAGTCCAATCTCAAATTTATCATTTAACGTCTCTTTGATTTTTAACGAACGGAAGAAGTAATCAATAGCTTTGCCGTAATCGCTCCATTTCCAGTAAATCAACCCTATATAGTTGAGAGCTTCCGCGGCAAGCTCTTGCGCCCCGGAATTGTTGGCAAGGTTAAGTGCCTCCCTGTAACGCTTAAACGCGGAAACGAATTGATTGCGGCGCCAATGAATTAAACCGAGTTGGTTTTGCGTTCTTGCAATTTCTTTATTGTCTTTTATCTCTCTAAAAATTGCAAGCGCACTACGATACAATTCCTCGGCTTTCTCTAAATTATTAAGAGTGTACTCGGCAAATCCAAGATTGTTTAACGCATTTGCCTCACCGAGATTATATTCATCCAGTCTGGATAATTGTAACGCTTCTTCGGCATATGCCCGTGATTTTTCGAACGAATTTCTTTTGAGTTGATACGAAAGGTAGTTTAAAACATCAACGCGTTCTTTTCCTTTGAGTGAGGGAAGGCGTTTTTCAAGTTCACCGGCATTATTTTCTTGCGCTATTGCTGCCGAGCTTAGAAGTACCCCGAGAATAATCAGTATGTGGCTTATATCCGATAATTTGTTTCGTGCTGTCAACACTTAATTTTCTTCATATTCTAAATTGTGTGTACGAGTAGTCCGTCACGCAATTTCGGCTCGAACCAAGTTGATTTTGGCGGCATAACTTCTCCGGCATCCGAAATATTAATTAGATCATCTAACGTAACCGGATACATTGAAAATGCTACTAATGCTTTTCCGCTGTTTACTAATCTTTCCAATTCTTCCGTTCCGCGTATTCCACCAATGAAATCAATATTGGTATCCGTCCGCGGGTCTTCAATTCCTAAAACCGGATGCAGCAAATAATCTTGCAAAATGCTTACATCTAAATTATCGCCAAAAGTTTTACCATGTTTAACATTTTGGTTGGGTACTAATAAATGCCATTTCCCGCTTAAGTACATCCCAAAGGTTTTCTTTGAGGTAGGACTTGCGGATTTAGCTTCTTCAACAGTGAAATTTTGTTTTACCTTTTCAACGAACTCAGCTTCGCTCATTTTCAATTCATGAACAACACGGTTGTAAGGTAGAATTCTTAATTGCTCTGCCGGAAAAAGTACAGCAAGAAAATAATTGTATTCTTCTGTTCCATTGTGCGAGGGGTTTTGATCCATCTTAACTTTTTGTGTACGGCTTGCGCTTGCAGCACGGTGATGTCCATCTGCAATGTATAAGTTTTTAACCTTTGCAATACCGTTAACTACTACATCATTTTGTTCTGTAGGCAAAATCCAAATTGTGTGCTTAATTCCATCAACGGCAGTGAAATCATAAATTGGAGAAATTTTCTTCATCGTATCATTTACAACTTTGTCTATTTCCGAAACAGCTTTGTATGTTAAGAATACCGGACCGGTTTGCGCTTCGGTTGTAACGATGTGGTTTGTTCTATCATCTTCTTTGACTTTTCTTGTCTTCTCATGTTTCTTAATTACATCATTGTTGTAATCATCTACCGAGAACGTTGCCGCTAAACCAACTTGCGAGTGCTCTCCCATAGTAAGTTTATAAACATAAATGCTTGGAACTGCTTCTTGAATTAACGGAGCTTCTTCTCTCAACCGTAAAAAATTTTCTTTTGCTTTAGCATAAACTTCGGGTGAATAAGCATCTGTTCCCTCTTTCAATTCAATTTCGGAACGTGTAACACGTAAAAAGCTAATTGGATTTCCTTTTGCCAGTTCGGCAGATTCTTCTTTGTTAACAACATCGTAAGGTACGCTTGCAACAAGGTGTGCAACTTTTGCATTTGGACGTACAGCCTGAAATGCGCGAATGACAGCCATTTTTTCTCCAGATATTAAAATTTTGTAGGTGAAATTAGCACTTAAAGGTATGATTGCAAAATTTGCAGATAGCAAAATGCCCGGACTTTTGACCCGGGCATTTGAGGTAAAAGATATTGCGGCTTTATTGAATCATTCCGATCATTAACCCGAGTTCATCCACTAATTTATCAGCATCACCTCCAAAGCCTACACTCTTGAAACGAATATTTCCTTTTCCGTCTATGATAAACTTAGTCGGAATTCCGGAAACTTTATATGTCGTGATAACTTCGTTCTTATCATCAAGCAGAACGTGGAAAGGATAACTATTCTTTGTTATAAAGTCGGTAGCATTTTTCTTTTTGTCTTCAACATTTTCCCAGGTATTAACAAATAAGAATTTAACTTTTCCTCCGGCTTCATATTTTTCTACAGCCTTTTTCATTCCGGGGAATGAAGCTAAGCACGGACCACACCAGGTTGCCCAGAAATCTACGATAACTGTTTTATCTTTTAAGTCTGCCAGCGAAACTTTCTTACCATCCAAATCAAGCAAGCTGAATTGCGGTGCCGGCTCGTTAAGTAATTCCTTTTTTAAATTAGCGGTTTTCTTTTCGAATGCTGCTTTTTCAAATACGGCAACATATTTATCAAACCCGGTTTCGTTTCCATTTTGTTTTACATATACATTTTTAAGTAGCTCTTTCATCTTTGCAGTGGCATTTTCGCCAGACATATATTTTTCCAACTTAGTTTGAGCTTCTTTGGTATTACCAACGGCAACCAGTGCATTAACATATCTTTCATTCGTTTCGCCTTCTTGCTCGTCAGCAAGTTCAACTGCTTCAGCCAATGCTTTTACTGCTTCATCATTTTTACCGAGCTTTAGTAGAATTGCTCCGTAAGTATCCAAAATCATTCCCAAAGATCTCAATTTTCCTTTTTTTTGTTCTGGCTCCGTAATAAATGCCGAACGTTTCATACCAGGATTGGATATTTCCTTTCTGGCAAGATCAACTCCTTTCAGTGCAAGTTCTTCTGCTGTTTTTAAATCAACATCTTTTTCGTACATATCCCAAGCAAGTGAATTAAAATTCATTGGAGTAGCTATAGTTATTTTTGCGCTAAGATATTCTTTAGCTTTATCATATTGACTTGCTTTTAAAAATTCAATGTAAAGAATATTATTAATGTTTGCACTAAAGGTTCCTTGAGGAAAACTTTTAAAATACTCTTCGGCGATTTTCATTTTTTCATCAAGTTCTTTCGCTTTTCTGAATTCTGTATATTTTTTAGACTGAGCGATATTACAATTAGGGAATTTTTCAATAAGAATTTTTTCAAACTGAATTGCCTTATCCAGCACTTTTGCCATAGTATATCCGTTAACAGCGGCTGAAAGTTGCTTCTCATTTAATTGTTCTGGATTAGTAAAACTACTCAATTCTGCAAGGATCAAGTCGGAACCTTTCTCTTTTAACACGCTTTCAACAGCTTGGAGATAATTCATCAAATAATCGTTTTTTATAGTCGGATTATTCTTTAAGTCCATTCTCATTAACTCAAGCGATTTTTCTTTTTCAATTTCTAGTTCAAAAAAGCTTCCAATGAATATTTGTATCCATCCTAGACTAGCGTTTGCACCGGCAACAATTTTCCCGGAGGCGTCGTGTGTTAGAACCACAAATCCTTTTTTAGAATTGTTATCCTTTTCCTCACCGGATGAAAATTTTACAAACGCACCTTTAGATGTATCCGCCATTTTAAACTTTGCCGTCCAATCTTTGCCGGATTTAGCCATTTTATATTCATCCGATGAACTTAGCAAAACACCAAATTGATGAACTAAAAGAGTTACTTCATTCGCATCGGCTAATTTTGTTCCTTGAGGATTATAAGAAACAGTAACTTCATCACCGGCTTTTGGCTTCTCCGGTTTGAACGTTACTTTGCCTTGAGCAAAAACCAACTGCTGAAAAATTATTCCAACCAACAACAGCAAAACTGTTTTTTTCATTTTTGATCCCGTTTTTGATTTTGAACGTGGATTAAAATACTGAGGTTTGCCCGGAAAGCCAAAGCAAAATAGGGTTAGAAATTCATCACCACATCAAATAAAAGAATTCCGGAATCCTCGCTTGCTTTAATCTCTACACTTTCAACTTCAGTAAGTTTAATTGCATCTCCGCTGGAAAGTTTAGTTCCTTCAATTTCAACCGAACCTTCTGTAACGTGAACATAAACTCCGCGGGATTTATCAGTTTGATATGATACGCTTGTTCCGGCTTCCAAATCAGCTAAATAAATTTTTGCATCCTGGTTAAGAAAGATTACTCCATCGTCATGATTATTACTTGCAGCGAGAAGAAGTTTGTTCTTCTTTTCAGCTACATCATAACGAATATCTTCGTAACCCGGTTTTAGCCCATTCTGGTTTGGCATAATCCATATTTGATAAAGTTTTAAAATCTCTTTATCGGAGGCATTGAACTCCGAGTGAAAAATTCCTTTGCCGGCAGACATTTTCTGCACTTCGCCAACGCGGATAATTCCCTCACCGCCGGAGCTGTCTCTGTGTGCGACCGCGCCTTGAGTTACTATTGTAACAATTTCCATATCGCGGTGTGGGTGAGTTGGAAAACCGGCACCGGCTTGAATTAAATCATCGTTAATTACACGAAGCGGACCAAACCCCATATTCTTTGGATCGTAATACTCACCAAATGAAAAACTGTGGTAACTGTCTAACCAGTCTATTTTTGTTCTCCCCCGCTCTTTAGATCTAAGTACTTCTAACATCAACTTCCCTTTCGTATTACTATTTGTTTAATTGTTGAAGAAACGTTTAGCGTTTCTATTCTTGATTCAAACTGTTCTATTGTAATTGTTTTTTGCTTAAGTGAATTGAGCAAATAAGAAAAGCGCAAAAGCCATAGCGCGTTTTTAATATCGGCTTCACTTTCGAAGTAGTAAGAAATCCAGCCGGTTTGCGGAAAGATATGATGCGGTTTTGCTAAACCTTCTGTAACAATTGCCTCTCTTAGCTTGTTGCCCAAAAGAATATCCATCGTTCCAAAATTATGAATGTGCCCAAACTCTTTGCCGTTTAGTTGAAACTCAATTCCGCCAAATCTGTGCGAATGAATAGTTACATCATCCCAAAGAGAAAGCTGGTCAGAGATTTTCTCTTGTATTAGTTTTACCAAATTCTTTTCCATACTCGCTCATCAGTTGAACAATATTTAAAGTTTGCCAACACCAATTCCAAGCTTCTTTAGCAAATCGCCAAGAGCTTTCTGTTCTTCGGTGGAAAGCACGGACATAAATTTTGTAATCTGCTCGGCGTGTCCAACAAAAACATCGTCGAAAAGCTGTTTACCTTTCGATGTAAGCTGAACAAGAATTGCGCGTCTATCTTCTTTGCTGTGCGTTCGTTCTACATAGCCAAGCTTTTCAACATTATCTAAAACCAAAGTCATGTTTCCGCCGCTGGCAAGCATCTTATCGCAAATCTCACCTACTTTTAGCGGACCCAAATGCCCGAGAACTTCTACTACCGCAAACTGAGGCTGGGTTAAGCCAAATGCCCTTATGCTTTCTGTAGATTTTTTGTTGAATGAAGTATAAGCCCGCGCAAGCTTTACCCAAGTTGATAAAGCTAAATCGGCTTTCTTGCCATATTTCTTTGTTGTTTTCATAAATTATCACTAATTAAATTATTACGACATCAAAATAAATATTAATCTGCGGCTTGTCAAGTTGTGGGAATAACGCTAAATTTACCTCAAGTGAAAGGATTACAAATGCCACAAGTTGATGTGAGATATTTTACGCCGCGCGAGGCACAGAGAACTTTACCTCTTGTTAAACAAATTGTCCGCGACATTTTAAGTAACGCGAACAAAATAAAATCTATTGCGGAATCTATCGGTGAAGATTTTGAAGACAACGAAGAAGTGAAAGCCTTAACTGCGCAGATACAGCATTTTATGCGTGAACTTGAAGAACTTGGGTGTTCATATAAAGATTGGAATTTTGAAATCGGTTTAGTTGATTTCCCGGCTTATATAAATGGCAACGAAGTTCTGCTTTGCTGGAAAAGTGACGAAGAGGATATTCGTTATTACCATGGTTTGTTAGATGGGTTTCCAGGAAGAAAACCCATCCCGCCAGAATATTTATAATTACGCTGCTTTAGTCATTTCGAGCGAAGTCGAGAAATGATCGTTCAGCAAATGTCACACTTCGACTATGCTCAGTGTGACAAATCAACATTTAAATAGCTTACTTCGCTTCTTCTATTCTATAGGAATGTGTTATCTCAACAGCTTTTTGCAGCATGGCGGTTACACTGCAATAGGTCTTCTGCGAAAGCTCAATTGCTCTCTCAACAGCTTCTTTAGGAATATCACTTCCGTAAAAAACATATTCCACATTTATCTTAGTGTAAACTTGCGGATGAGTTTCTTGCATTTCCGCTGTTAAATTTATTTCAAAACCTTCCACGTTGATTTTTTTCTTTTTCAAGATTACGGCAACATCGCTTCCTGTGCAGCCGCCGAGCGCTAATAGCAAAAGCTCTTTCGGTCTTGTGCCGGCGTTGCTTCCGCCAAACTCTTCCGGTCCATCCATAGTAACCCAGTGGTTTGAATCGGCTTTACCCATGAATGTTACACCTTTTATGTGTTTAACTACCGCTTTTTTCTCTGCCATGATTTATCCTATAATTTTTATTCTGTTAGATGTGTAGCTTGCCGGAAAGATTCTTCGAATCTTTTCATGATTTTGTATTTTTTTCTAAAAAGTACGGTTGTAAATTTATTCATAAAGTTTGGGAAAAAAATGAAACAAGCAACAATAAGTAAACACATAGATATTTTCGGATTCCCGATGGATCTTGGCGCCGGAAGGCGCGGCGTTGATATGGGGCCATCGGCATTACGTATTGCCGGAATTGAGCAGCAGCTCGAACGGCTTGGTTATGATGTTACAGATCACGGCGATGTGTTTATAAAAAACCAAGAACTGCAATTAATAAAAAATTCTAAGCTGAAATACCTTGATGAGATTATCCGCACCACCGAACTACTTGCTAAGAAAGTTGAGAAATCACTCGAGAGTGGAAATTTTCCCCTCTGCATTGGCGGCGATCATTCAATGGCAATTGGAACGCTTGCGGGAGTCGCTTCACATTGCAAGAAACAGAAGCAAGAACTTGGTTTAATTTGGATTGATGCTCACGCCGATATGAACACTGACGCAACAACTCCATCCGGGAATATTCACGGAATGAGTGTTGCCGCTTCGCTTGGTCTTGGCAGCGAATTACTTTCCGGCATTCATGGATTTTCGCCTAAAGTAAAACCGCAAAATGTTGCATTCATTGGAATAAGAAGTCTTGATGCTGAAGAAAGAGAAACGATTAAAAAGCTTGGAATGAAAGTTTACACAATGACGGAGATTGACCGGAAGGGAATTAATTTTATAATCAATAAAGTATTGAAAGATTTGAAGCCGCGCGTGCAGCATATACATGTAAGTTTTGATGCGGACAGCATTGATCCATCAATTGCACCTGGAGTTGGGACACCTGTAAGCGGCGGCTTGAATTACCGCGAAGCTCATTTGCTAATGGAAACAATTGCGGAATGCGGGTGCATGTCATCGTTGGAAGTTGCCGAGGTAAATCCTATTCTTGATTCAAGAAACAGAAGCGCTGAAATTACTGCTGAGTTAATTGCTTCAAGTTTGGGTTTGAGAATTATGTAGCGGTTATCCGTTCTCGCCGGTTAGTCTTGCAATCTGTAATAAATAAAATCTAAGCATGTCTTGCTGCTTTGAAGTGAGTGCCTGCACTTCAATTTTAATTATACGCTCGGCTTCTTTCAACGCGCGTATAATATTAATCGGCACTTCAACCATTTCTTGAGATACGACAGAAAGATATTCCATTGCAGCAGCTAAAAACTGATGCATGTTTTCATCAACAGATGTTTGAGAAAGATTCGGCATTTGCGGCGCTTTAACTTTCTTAGAAGTAAATATATTTTCCTTTGAAGAGCTATTTGCCGAAAGAGAATGAAGCGCAATCGCGAGTTCAACAAAGCTGGCAACGCGTTGAAATACCGGCTGCTCAAGTAAATTCCAAATTCCCGCACGCCATTTTTTAATCTTCACCGGCATTTC
Organism: Stygiobacter sp. RIFOXYC2_FULL_38_25; assembly: GCA_001803165.1. Lineage (GTDB taxonomy): Bacteria > Bacteroidota > Ignavibacteria > Ignavibacteriales > Melioribacteraceae > Stygiobacter. The sequence continues at coordinate 250,647 of MHAZ01000021.1, forward strand.
AAGAAGCTTCATCATTTCTTCGCGCCAAGATTTATCAACACTTCCGTTTATTTGGGAAAGCAAATTATCCAAACTTGTGTTAAACAAATCCGGTTGAAGAAGAACGGCAACATCGGCACGAAGCGTTGGAAGCAGATCGGCTATAAATTTATCTTTCTCAAAGAAATCATTTACATCAATTCCATGTCGGCGTAAAAGCTCTCGCTGGAACAGAGGCAAATATTTTGCAATCGCGTCTATGTCTTCTCTTAACGCTAACAGAGCAGAATTACCAGCCGGAAACGCTTTTTCAAGTATGTTCAGATAAACCAAATCAACATCGTGATAAATGCGAAGCGTGTGAAGAATTTCGTAAACCGGAAGGTTTGGCAAAATTCTATCTGCAATTAGAGAAGTTGAAACTCCTTCTGTAAACTGCTTTTGCGAAAATGAATCCAGCGCGCGGAACAAGCCGGTTGTTAGCTGGTTTATTCCCAGCACAACTGTCTGCGATTGATTATGCGAAATTGCGCGAAGAAGGCTTCCATACTTAGAAAACGGAATTGTTCCGGCAATCTTTTCAAGAATTTTTTGTCCCGCGCTTCCGCCAACTCCTTGTCCCGGACGAACAGTTGGTCTATCTCTAAGCGGTGGAGTTGTTCTTCCAATGAAGTAAGAAATTATATGAATGCCGACAACATCTTCTTCTCTTCCGTAAAGAATCTGTCTAAAGTTTTCTGTTAGAATCGGTAGGAACTCATCGAAGACTTTATCTTTCTTGCCGATTGTTAACCGCTCAAGTTCTTTCAATCCGCGGTTTCTAAATTGAAGACGAGTTTCAACAATTGGTTCACCGGCGCGGTGGATTTCCGTTTCATAAAACTTTTGCGATTCTTTTACATGATACAACAACTGCGCGTAATCTTGAACCGGCAAGTAGCGGAGCTTTTCCGAAATGTTGCTCTGGAAAGTTCTTAAATCGCCGCCGGCAAAAACACCAATGAGCGGAGTTGTTGCGTACTCTGTACTTTTCTTTGTTGATTCTTGCAGATACTCTGAAAATCTTTTTGCCGAATCGCTTGATTGAATAAACGCGCGTGTACCGGCAATAGTTGTGTAATAACCGCCTTGCCGCTGCATCGGCTCGCCGCTTCCCATCTTCATTCTAATTTTTCCAATCAAACCATGCTCGGCAAGCCAGGTTGTAACTTCATGCTTAGCTTCTTTGTAGAAACTCATTCCGGCTGCTTGCCCAATTTGCTGGCTTAAATCCGAACCGGCTACAAATACTTCCGTAATAATTTCAGTGAAGCGCTCACTCGTTTCTTGATTCAATCTTCTGCTTTGCAGAGAGTATTCCCAAATTTTATTTAGGAAGCCGCCAATCTTTTTCACGGAATCCAAATCTTCAAAGAGAGGAACACTCCAAACATTTGGAATATTTGCGTCGGGTTTCTCTCTTAAAATTTCCTCTCGGCTTGCACGCAGTTTTCTATCAAGCGAAATAAGCGCATCCGGTTTGGTGGACATGCTTACTTGCAATGCCATTACCATTCCCGGATTTCCATACTTGCCGGAAATTTCATTTATCTCGTTGATATTATGAACCGTCGTATCAATTGCAAACGGGTCTTGAGTTGTAATCAACTTTTGATGAATGCGCGGTGTAATGATGAACCGCTTCAACAAGTCGCGGTAAGTTCCGGCTTCAATCATTAATTCATGATTAGAAATATTTTTTTGTATCGCCGGAATTAAACCATGCAAAGTTTTTCTGATTTGTTTGTTCAACGAAAAATAATATTCAAGCGTATCGCGGCGCTGTTTTCTCAGATCAAGCATTTTGCGCTCAAGTCTATCGTTATGATGCCACATGCGGGTTAGAGGATCTTGCGCTATATGAAGCTTCATTCCAAACTGGCGGAATCTTCCCGCTTTAATATTCACCGGAAGAATTCCACGGTAACGTTTTTCAAGCTGATGCGTAAGTGAATTGATCTCGTTAAACAATTCCGTGAAGCGGTTGTTGTTCTTCGGCAGCTTTTCAATTTCGCTGATTATTGCTGGATCAATCTTTAGAGATTTATCGTGCTTATGCAGCAACTGAATAATTCTTGCTTGGCGGACAACGTTTTCAATTAGCACAGCCGCTACCAAGCGGTGCCCTTGTCCGCTCGGTCTGTTGCTTCCATCCCAATCGCCCCAAAATGATAAGAATGTTTCAAATGGACGATCAGAATATAACGCTGAATAATTTTCGGCTGTGATAATTGAATTCAAATCTAAAATCAATTCTTCGGATTCTTCGTTGGAAACAATGGCAACATTCAATCCAAGATATTCCTTAACCAATTCTTCGCGAAGCAAATCAAAATGGCTCTGAGAGATTTCTTTTCCGCGAATTAATGCTTCGATCAGCTTTTCAAATGCCCACTCAGCTTTGAGAGAATACATTTGAGTTGGATGAACAGTTCTATCATACAATCTATTTTTGAATGAAGCTTCTCTTCTAACTAAATCATCACGGTAGAACTCGCGTTCTAAAACTTGCACAAGATGTTTTCCTTTGTCAGCAGCTATTACATCGGTTAAATCGGAAATTATTTTTGTCCGTTCAAAGAAGCGCTGCTTAAATAATTCCAGACGTTCAGCCAGATAATCTTTTTCAATTCTATTTGTATTTGAAGTTTCACCGTTGAACTGATTAGCATAGCGGCTTACAACAAGACCAAAATTTGCTTTTACATTCGCTTCAATTCTTTCCCAGTTCGAGGTGTAATCAATTTTACTTTGGCTTTTCTTAACTGTTAGCGGCTGAACGCGGAATTTCTTTCTGTTATAATGAGCCGCTTCTTCGGCAATCATTCTATTAAGATCAATTAAAACTCTTCTTGTTTTGCTGCGGAGAATCTCAGCGTTGTCTGTTCCGCCAAGAGTTAAGCGGAAAGTTTTTCTTCCGGTTTCAAAACCTTTTTCTGTTCTGGCAAAAGTCGAAAGCGGCACAAGACCAATTCCTTGACGTGCGAGTCCAGATGCAAGCCAATCTAAAGAAAGCCCGGCCGGAAGCCGATTGATAATCATTTGCGGATACATACTTCCCTTCGGCGGCTTGATGTAAATATCAAAACGGTTTCGTATATCGGGAAGTATTTCTACAGCTTCAGCTAAAGCGGAATTTCTTTCTTTGAAAATTTTATTCCGCAAACGCCAATAAGCGTTCACGGTTTCAACTTTGTTTCTGTAAAACAAATACGTGAGAAAGATTGCGCCGAGATTCAATTCAATTGTTGAAAGAATGGCTTCATACTTTTCAGCAATTTCCGCATGACGGATTTCGATTACCGAAAGACGCGCTCCGGCAAGTGAATCTGTTTTGGAAACAGAATGAACAGTAATTGCGTAGTTTGCTTCCTCTTCAATCAAATAGCCTTCTTCAACAAGCTCATCAGTTAATTGGCGGATTGTCTTTATCACATCAAGCGAATCTTTTGGCGCAACGTTCTGATATGAAAGATCATCGAGAACAAAAATTTTATTGCCCAAAAGCCATTTGAGCAATCTCTTTAATTCTGCTTTATCAAATTCTTGTCCGGTTGCGTTGTGCGGATTGTTAAGCGCTACCGCGCCGTAATTTCTCCAATGAGGATCGTCGGATAATTTTTTCTTTACCGCCGCAATTATTCCATCAACATCTAACTCAAAATTGTCGGTCAGTGGAACAACAGTAACTTTAGGAAAGCAGTGTTCGTACGTCCAGCTTAAATCCGGAAAAATTACTTCCGTAATTCCGCAATGAAACCCGAGCAAGCCCAAGCCGGTACGTGATGAACCGCTTATTACATAACAGTTTTTGCTGCGGTATTCCGGATGATGATGCAAAAACGAATAAAGAAAGCTATCAACCAGATCTTGATGAAAATCTTTCGAATAAATATTTGAAGTGAGTTTAGCAAGCACTTCGCTTACAGTTAGTCCGCCGAACAAATCACTTTTATAAGAGTTTGTTTGTTTGCTGGATTTTGAAATAAGTAAGTTTGCTTTCTCTTGTAACGACTCCGCAATCTCGCCAAACCTTTGGCTTTTGTCGCTAATAATAGCGCCGATTTTTTCTTCATATACTTTTGCATGCGCGCCATAAGCAGCTTCGTTAATTCCTTTCGAAATGTAGCCGTCGTATTCCGTTTCAACAATTACGTTTGGATTACCGGGGGTTTCAAACTTTTTTATTAAATCATTCTTAAGAATGAACGAAAGCAATTCAATTTCCGAAGCGGACGGAGTTCCTTTTAGCTGGAAGTGAATTGTTTCAATGATTTCGATAAAATCCGGATTGCCTGCAAAGAATAATGTTGAAAGATTTTTTAGCGCAGGAGAAAATATCCCCGGAGTTAAAATGCGGAGAACGCGGTTCATCATTTTTGCTTCACGTGCAAGCGAAAGATGATTAGGCGCATCGTTTGCTTCAACAAAAAATAAAGGGCGCTCCATGCTTAGCTGTCTTAGCTTTCTGCGTACTTCCTCTTTTGTGTTTTTTCCAAGAACAAGAAATGCCGGAGTGTTTGGTGAGGAAACTAATTCCTCTTTAAGAGATTTGATCAGCTTCTCTTCAGCTTCCGGCAAATGGTGAAAGCTTAGCGACTTAAAATTTGTTAAGTGTGCCGGAAGTGAAATTCCGTACAGAAAAATTTTTGCCGGCTTATTAATAAGAAAATTTGAAAGCGCGTGAAAAAGAAGTCTTAACGCTTCGTTAATTCCACCGGTTGCAATTATTACTTCACGTCTCCCGGATTTCTCGCCAAGATCGTAAGCAAGCGGCTCTTGCTGATTTTTTGTAAGCCACTCGTTAAAATGTTTTATCAAAAAGTTTGGCGCGTTTTTATTAAATCCGCCGCGCGGAGTGTAAGGCGCGCTTTTCTTAATCAGATCGCGGAAAAACTCAAGCTCAACTTTTGCACCTTCATCTAAACCTAATTCACTAATGATAGCATCAAGATCGGCGTCGGTTAATTCCTCACGGGTGATATCAACACCAAGCACCATACGCAAATATGCGGATGATAGCTGCACATCTTGCACCGGATTGCCGATGTGAAAATTTACGCGTTCTTCCGGCGGCACCGGCGATGATGCGGTAGCCTCGCTTATCTCGGAAACCGTTGCCGCTTTAACCGGTTTTATTGCAAAGTATTCTAATGGATCTTTTTCGCTAATCATTTATAATAAAATTTATCTTATGCTTGAGTTAGAAATATCTTATGTAAAATTTCGGATTTGATAAATCAAACCACTACGGATTTTTTGTAGGGGCTTCATTTATGAAGCCCGGGTTTGTATAGAATTATTTTTTCTCGTCCTTCACTGAGGAAGGCTTAGAAGTTGAACCAACCGACTTCTGAAGAAAGTTTTGAAATACATTTAACAAGTCTGAACCTTGAGCGATTTCGCTTGGAGAAAGATTAACAACCGTGCGGGCGTTTTTCAATGTCTGACTTGCTTCAGCTAATCTTGCTGCTTGCGGAGAAAGTATCAACAATTCCGGATTGTTCTTCAGCAATTCCAATTCTTCCTTTTCAAACTCGAGATTCAGTTTCTTTCGATTCAACTCTTCCTTCATGCGTTTATCGGCAAGTTCGGATTCTTTATCTAACTCGGTGCGTTTCAAATCAAATTTTTTGAGTTCGAGTTCGTTTTCCAAGAACGCGATTTCTTCATCAGCTTTTAATTTAGCTTTAGCGGCAGTAATTCTCGCTTTCTGGTTGAGCAATTCTGTCTGTTCTAAGATTCTTGCTGATTCTTGCTGGCGAATCGCATCAGAGATTTTCTGATCAACAACTTCAAATGATTGAACGGAAACAGAAACAGTATCAAGCCCAAACTGTTCTTTGCTTATTCCCACTTTATCAATTAAGTGGTTATAAATTTTCTCCGAAGACAATTCTTCAATTTCATATTTCTCGGTGAATTCCTTAATCAAACTTTGAAGAACCGTTTCGAACTCTTTAGCCGATTTAGCTACCGCGCCGGAGTTCCATCCGCCTACTCTGATAAGTTGAGTAATATTACCCGCAGCCAAAGAAACCGCTACGGAAAGTTTTACTTTAATATCCAGATTTCCTTTCGCGCTTGATTCAACCGTTAGCTGCATTGATTGTGTTGTTTTGGGAAGCACCAAGCTGAAATCTTTTGGATAAAAGCGGGATTTGCTAAGAGCAATTTTTCCGTCAGATTCTTTCAGAACAAGCTGATCAGGTTTTCTTAATCTGTACTCGTAGAGAAATATTATAACCGCAACGATTATTATTATGCCATACCACATAGTGATCTCCTACTAATTTATTTCATCAAATTTTATTCTTCGAAAAACCTCTTTGTAAACCGCAAGAGGCTTATGGTTTTCAACCGGTGCTAAACGGCAGATATCTATTAACACAATTCGATTGTCTCGAATCGTCTGTTTCCACTCGTCCGCTTTTGGCGAATCCTAGTGAAGTTATGTTAACTTGATTGCAACTGGGTAAGTTTTGATTAGAAATGTAACGCAATCAAAAATCGCAGATGAATTTAATATTTTTTAAGGAATAATATAAGTCCCAAGCAAAATACTTTGTTAATTGGATATCCACCTCTGGAGAAATTTTTGTATATGAATTAAGTTGGCGTAAAATTTTTGACACTGCTGGATTCGGGAAAAAAAAATGCTAAGTTGCAATAGTTAATTTTGAAACATATTGAATAACTAAACACTCGGGGGAGATATGAAACCCTACTTCTTCTTAATTTTTTTATTTTCCGCAGTTCTAATAACCCTTTCTTGTAAAGACAGCATAACCAACCCCGAACCACAGCCCGGCAGAAGAGATTATGTGTGGACAGTTGATACTTTAGCTAATAATTCGTATTCCCCTAGCTCTAGAATGTGGGGAAATTCCCCAGAAGATATTTATACTATATCTTCTGGAGATTGGGATTATTCGATTTCTCATTTTGGTGGTGTAAAGTGGTCTTCTTACGGTATTCAGGGACTTTTCAACATAAAGTCTGTCTATGGTTTTTCAAGCAATAATGTTTTTATGGGCGCAGATAACGGAAGTATTTGGAAGTTTGATGGGAACAACTGGAAATTATTTGCCAAACATACAAAAGACGGACACGATGGTATCGTGTTTGATAATTTATGGGGAGAATCTGCAAGTGATTTTTATGCTTTAGGCGCGTACCCAGATCAATATGGTTATAATAACAGTATTATAGCACATTATAATAATGATAAATGGGAGATGATAAATACGGATGCTTTATATGGTATTGTAGAACATTTATATAAAAATTTTCCCGATAACAAAATTTATATACAGGTTATCGGCGGCCGGAACTTTACAGACAGCACGCACATTTATGAATATTCTAATGGGAGATTTCTTAAGCTTTACAGCAATATTTGGACGCAAGGTTTACAAGCAGATATTAGTCTAATTAATAATGAAGTTTTTTTTGTTTTAGGTAATAAAATATCCGTTAGGAGAGATAATAAATTCCAAACCGTATTAAATGTTGATAACCCGAAATTTTATCAAAGAATTTGGGGAAGAAGTTCTAAAGATGTATTCCTTTTAATGACTGACGGTCTTGCGCACTATAATGGCAGTAACATTGAACATGTATTTTATTTTAATAAAACTCCACGAACTCAAATTTATGGAGCAGCATTGTTTGAAAAAGACGTGTTCTTTCTGGTATATGAATCACAAACGGGTTTAAGTCTAGTATATCATGGGAAACTAAATCAGCAGCAATAAAGGTGAAATAACCGAACAGAAAATCTAATTATATAACAAGGAGCCGGTGATTACGGCACCAGCTCCTCTCTGAATAGTCCCTTCAAGGCTGGTTACCTTATTTTTTCATTCATTCCGAATGAATTGAGCTATTCTGTTTTTAAACATAATGATTTTTTTAACATTCAAAAGGAGTAAAAATCATGACAAAGTATTTGTTATTTTTCGCATTAATTTTCAGTTCTTTAATCTTTCCTCAAACTGTAACAATTAACGAAGCACAAACAAAATATACTGTTTGTAACTTTTATGGGACTAGCCCAGAATTTTCAGCCTTTTTTTTCGACTCTGCTCACGATTTAGGTCATTATAATGTAGCTTCTGGTAAATGGAAGGATTGGGCATCATGTTACAAAATATCCTTAGGTGGCGTTCCCACAGGTTATACAATAAAAAATATTAAATTAACTGCCTATATAACACAACTAGAATACACGCCAAATAACTTTGTGGCAAATATAAAAAAGTTGCCCAACAATACTAATTTGTCAACTGAGTCTTCAAATGCGGAACCGTTATACAATACAATATCACAAACAGGTACTTCAATTGGTTCTTTTAATTATGGCGATACATTGTCTCAGGATATTAAATCGTCAATAACTTCCAGCGATTTTTCAGATAATTACATTATTCTCGGGGTAGAAGATGCTGGTTCATCAAATAACTCTATGGCAAAAATAAGCATCTCTTTAGTTATAACATATTATTTGCCTATTGATATGACTATTGATAATAATTTTGTTGATAACAGTGGGAACGGGACACATGGGCAGGTATCAATAGACGGTACTACTCAAACTATTCCTTCTTCGGGTATTTCTTTAACAAGAAACGTAGGTCAAAACCTTACCTTATCAGCAATTTCCTCTCAACAGGATAATCAAGGATATCAAAGAACTTGGCATACCGGTGCAGTAAGCACAAGCGATTGGACAAGAAATGGTGCGAGTAGAAATCCTAACCAAACTTATTTTTTTCCAGTTGCAGAAGATGACGGCGGAAAAACATATATAGCAAACTTAAGGAAACTATATAACCTCACCTTCTCTAATCCGGGAAATTCATTTTATGTTAATGGAAATTACTATACAAACTCAACAAGTGTTTCTGTTGTTGAACAAAATTCAGTAACAGCAACTGCATCAAACTATACAAGCGATGGTATTGAGTACACTTTTAACGGCTGGAAGTCAGATGGTATAACATATGGAACAACCATTACACCAACTGCAAACAAAACATTCACAGCCGACTATACCGGAAGACCGGTAGTTGTCAGTTTTTATTTCGGTGGTGTTCTTAACGATCCGATAAAAGTCATGTGGACAGACAACCAAAATCCAGCGGTAACGCAATATTATATCTACCGCAAGCAAAAACCTAACGGTGTATATACCACTCCGGTTCATATAGGCACAGTAAACAAAGGCGTTGGCTATTTCGAAGATTATGATTTTTCTTTAACGAATACCAAAAATTATGATACCTGGCTGGAATACACAGTTCAATCCTATTACACAACCGAAGGCACTTATTCAGATGACGGCTGGATGACAATATGGGGTGACGTGTTTGCTTCAATGCAAAACAACGCTTTAGCTATGACAAAAGCTGAAATAGAAGTTCCAACAGAATATTCTATCGGTAACTACCCAAATCCGTTCAATCCAACTACAACAATTAATTACCAGTTACCAAAAGACGGAATGGTAACAATAAAAGTTTATGATATTATTGGTAAAGAAGTAGCTGTTTTAGTTAACGAACAAAAGAGTGCTGGTTATTACAAAGTAGATTTTAATGCAAGCACACTTACAAGCGGTGTGTACATTGCTACAATACAAGCTAGTGGTTTTAACAAGTCCATTAAGTTGCTGCTAACTAAGTAGGCTCAAGGTTCAAATAAAAAAGCCGCACAAACAACGTGCGGCTTTTTTATTAGCTAAAAATTCATTTTGGTAATTAGATTTTACTCTTTGTTATATTTGTTTGCATGGAAGAACAAAACTTACATAACGAACTATTTGGCGGAGAGCCGCCGCAGTCTGATCCGGTTTACAAGATTAGAAGGTTGCAGCGTTCGGGAGATAATGTTGTTATTGCCGGAGTTTGTGCCGGAATAGCAGAATATGCCGGGAAAGATGCCGCTACAATACGCGTGATTGCTATGCTTCTACTTCTTCTGGGAGCCTGGATTGTTGCCGCTTATTTAATTATCGCCTTTCTACTTCCAATTGGCAAACACAATGAGTCATTAACCGCTGAAGAAATTAAATCCATTGGCAAAGAGAACTTTAAAACAGTTGTAAGCGGATTATTTATAATAGTTGGACTGCACTTTGCGCTTGTAAAATTTGGGTTCTCCGGTTCTTCCAGCATTTTTATTTTGCCTAATACTTTTATGTTTCCCCTGCTTGCAATTGCATGTGGGGTTTTTCTTTTAACTAACAAGCTCGCTAAGTCCAAAATTAACCCGGCTGAGGTAACTGAATTCTACAGATCAAGAAGCGACAAGTTTTTGCTTGGCGTCTGCGGCGGTATAGCCAGATACCTCGGGATTGACTCATCATCGCTTCGTATTATTTTTCTTTTGCTCACAGGTTTAACTTTGGGAATGTTTGCAGTTGCATATTTGGTTATTGCTTTCACTTCTCAACAAGAGCCGCAACCGCTTCCTCTTCAAAATGAATAAAAACCTTGTAGCTATATCGTTAATTATTCTTGGCGCCGGCTTACTGCTGATTTGGAGCGGCATTCTGATTTACGATTCCGAAATTTTGCTTGGACTTGTACTGGCAGCATTTGGCATTAGCAACACAAACTATTCTTTCCGCATCGGCAGCCGCAAAGCAATTATTCTCTCGGCAATTCTATTTCTGGTCGGCGTTGTTCCAATTGTAAAAAACTCTTACGAAATAATGGACACACGCGGATTAATTCTCGTATCAATTCTATTTATTTCCGGCGCTTCGTTGCTAATTCTTTTTATTGACAACATGAGGCAAAAAACTTTTCTGTTTAGCGGCTTTGCGCTAATCATACTAAGCTATTTTTCTCTTACTGTGTTGAAAAAGATTGGCTTATTTGAATGGCTTAAAACTGTTGGGGATATGTTCGAAATTTTCTTGCCCGTAATACTTATCCTTTTCGGGATGAGTATTTTTATCAACCGTAAAAAATAATCCTACCGGTTTAACCTTGGAAATCCACTCGTTGCATTCGATGATAATACCGTCGCCGAGGGAGTAGTTACTCCTGCGCCTTGTTCAATGGTAATCTTATATGCGCTAATCTGTTCCTTTGGCAAAAATGGGAACGCCGTTAATCTCAAATACTCACCGCTAACCGGCTGATATGTACCTAAAGAATAAGATTGACCTTTGTTTTCAATCCACAGTTGAAATACTTGTCCGTTCTGGAGCGGCAGCATATTTTTAAACTGAACCAAGCCTTCTTTTTCGCTAAATGAAAGCAGAACTTTTACAGTTGCTTTTACATTAGGATCTGCACTTGTCAAACTAAAAACACTGATGTCTTTGTAATTAAAAAACTCTACCAAAGCAGCACTGTTAACAACAAAACTATTTGCACTTGCAACCTGACTGCGCATCGTATTTATTTCACTTTGCAGATCATCCAGACGATTGTTTAATTTCTGATATGATGAGAAAACAAAGTAGCCTAAAATTGTGATAAGCAATAAAGAAATAATTAAACCAATGATGGAAAGAACGCTCGGAGATAATTTTTCTTCCGGTACAGTTGCTATCTCTTGAGTTATTTGTTGCGTGTTTAATTTCGGCTCATCAACTTCAACCGCTCTCTGTCCAATTGTATTTAACGGTGGTATGGTGTTTTTGCTTGCTCTCTTTTTTTCAATACTCTCGTCAGCAAACGTATTAGAAAGCTGCTCTTCCGGAAATTGAAATGTGGATTTAGAACCGGCTACTTTTGTTTGAAAAGTAGGTGTGCTAGACTGAGATTTAACAGTGGGCGGACCGGAAAGTTTTGTTACTTTAGATGGCGGCGTTATAATGCGCGGATTTGTATTAACCAGTGTGTTCCGTTCATTAATTATCTTCGCCTTAATTTCATCCTTTATACCTATAAGTTTTTTGGCAACCATATCCTTAATAGCCGGATGCGGTTTTTCCAGATCTAAAATTACCGGAATCATTGCTATTATATTTTGAAGTTCGCCAAGTTCTCCATCCGGCAGCTCGCCGCCATCCTGAATATAATCTTTGAACTGAACAAAGTTTTGCTTGTCCATACAACCAACAGCATAAGCCGCAACCATTTCGTGAATTGCTTTGTCTGCCATTATTCCCTCACCAGAAAATCACGTAAACTATGCAGAGCATTCATTACTTTGGAGCGGACGGTCTCAATAGGAACATTCAGCTTGTCGGAAATTTCATCAACGGTATATCCTTCATAGTAAGCCAGATGCAAGACGTATTTTTGAGTATCGGTAAGCTTGGCAAGCGCTTTTTCAATCTTTGGCTTTATGGCAAATGCAGTTCTGAAATCCAAACTATCCATATTTTTTTCAAACATTGGAATAATAAAATAATCTTCATATTCATCATCGTACAGTTGAACCGTTTGTCCGGCAACCCGCTCGCGACGTAAGCTATCTACAGCTTTGTTTCTAGCTAATGTTATAAGCCAAGTGTAAACATTTCCGTTGTTCAAATCGAATTTAGAAATTTTACGCCAGATGATTACAAAAACTTCGGTTAGAGTTTGCTCGGCTACAACCTGATTGGGAGAAATCTTCTTAATAATTGTATAAAGCAGCGGAGAATATCTATCGTACAATTCTTCCAGCGCTCGCGATTCGAACCGCGAAATCTCTTGCATTAATTCTAAATCGGTTAAATCTCTAAACTTGCTTGAATTCAAATCTAATTTTCCAGAATAACTATGAATCAAAAGTATGCTAACTGGGCTAAATTTGCAATTGATATTGCTGTCCGCTATCAGCTTTCAGCATTCAATTTTTTTAATTTTGTGCAAAAATACGGTTGTTCGCCTACAGCCGACCGCTGAAAGCCGTGAGCTATTTTCTTATATTTGCGCCACTTAAAAAAACTTGAAAATACTATGACATCGAACGAAATTAGACAGCAATTTTTAGACTTTTTCAAAAGCAAAGAACATAGAATTGTTCCTAGCGCCCCTGTTGTTCCACACGGCGACCCAACTCTTCTTTTCACTAATGCCGGCATGAATCAATTTAAGGATGTGTTCTTGGGTAACGGAAGCCGCGAATATAAACGCGCCGCAGATACTCAAAAGTGTATCCGTGTTTCCGGTAAGCATAACGATCTCGAAGAAGTTGGTCACGATACATACCACCACACATTTTTTGAAATGCTCGGCAATTGGAGTTTTGGTAATTATTACAAAAAAGAAGCTATCGCTTGGGCTTGGGAATTACTAGCTGAAGTTTGGAAACTACCTAAAGAAAGAATTTGGGTTACAGTTTACAGAACCGATGACGAAGCGATGGACTTTTGGAAGAGCGAGACTGATATTAATCATGAACACATTTTACGTTTTGATGAAAAAGATAATTTTTGGGAAATGGGAGATACCGGTCCATGCGGTCCTTGCTCGGAAATTCACATCAATCTTAGTGATGATTTGAACGCCGGACATTTGGTAAACGCTGGTTCGCCATTGTGTATTGAGATTTGGAATTTGGTTTTCATTCAATACAACCGTGATGAAAGCGGAACGCTGCACGAACTTCCGGCTAAACATGTTGATACCGGAATGGGTTTTGAGCGCGTGTGTGCAGTTCTTCAGCAAAAGAAATCAAATTATGATACTGATGTTTTCACACCGATCATCAATGCAGTTTCCAAACTTTCCGGAATCGCTTACGATATTTCTCTTCCAGCGGACGATAATTCTCCGGTTGGACAAAGCAACGTTTCGATGCGTGTAATTGCAGATCATATACGCACTTTAACCTTTGCAATTGGTGATGGCGCAACGCCGGGCAACGAAGGACGAGGATATGTTCTACGCCGTTTGCTTCGTCGCGCAGCTCGTTACGGAAGAAAAATTAATCTGAAGGAACCATTCTTATATAAACTTGTTTCTGTGGTTGTAGAAAACTTCTCACACGTTTTTCCCGAAGTGAAGGCAAATCAAGCTCAGATTGAAAAAATCATCAAAGCTGAAGAAGAAAGCTTTAATGTTACTCTCGATAGAGGAATTGAGGAGTATAATAGAATAGCATCTGGTACTTTAATTAGATCGATTGCTGCAAAAACTTCTTATAAGGCTTTTGCAATATACAAGTTTGAGTATAGGGACTGGGAAATCATAATCAACATGGAAAATGGTGGTGAAGTTGAGAAAATCCTTTTTAATGATGTTAATCAGGAACTACTCAAAAAGTATAATTTGGGTGATGTACTCATACCGGGAGAGGAAGTATTTAAATTAAAAGATACTTATGGATTTCCCGAAGATCTAATACGCATTTTAGCTCGTGAAAAAGGGTTTATAGTTGATGAAGACAGTTTTAACGAATTTATGGATGAGCAAAAGGAGCGCGCGCGTAAATCAACTAAGGACAAAATTTCTTCTGCTCATGCCGTTGTTGATAACTTGGAAGGTTTTGAAATTACTTCTAACGAACCAACTATTTTTACCGGCTATACAGAATTAGCTTCTAAGGTAAAAGTAGTTGGTATAAAGAAAACCGAAACGAACACGTTTGTTGTACTGGATAGAACTCCTTTCTATGCAGAGAGCGGCGGACAGGTTGATGATCATGGCTGGATTGAATTCACCGGCACAAAATTCAAAGTTGATGCGCTTTCCAGAGTAAATGGAATGGTTGTTCACATTATTGACGAAGTTGCTAACATAAAAATTGGCGATGAAGTAACTGCTATTGTTGATGGAAAGCGCCGCGCTGATATTATGCGCAATCACTCTGCTACACACTTTTTGCACAAAGCGCTAAGAGAAATTCTCGGTCAGCATGTTCAACAGTCGGGCTCACTTGTTGAGCCGGAAAGACTGCGTTTCGATTTTAGTCATTTCGAAAAAGTAAAAAAAGCCGAACTTGACGCAATTGAATCTTTGGTAAACGAAAAACTGCGCGAGAACATTCCACTCTCTCATCACCGCGATACGCCATTTGAAGAGGCAAAGAAAATGGGTGCGCTAATGTTCTTTGGCGATAAATATGGCGATAAAGTAAACGTAGTACAGTTTGGCAACTACACAATGGAATTCTGCGGCGGAACGCACGTTAAGAACAGCTCGGAGATTGGCTTGTTCAAAATTGTAAGCGAGTCTTCCATAGCCAGCGGCGTGCGTAGAATTGAAGCCGTTACCGGAGCGGGCGTTGAAAAGCTAATTGAGAATTTGGAATTGAGAATTGAGAATGATGAAAAGAAAATAAATGAACTGCATGAGGAGAAGAAAAAACTTGAAAAAGAAATTGCCGCGCTTCAATTAAAAGAAAAACTCGGCGGAATTGATTCAATCGTTTCCTCGCCGGTTGAAGTTAACGGAATCAAAATTTTCAAAGGGAAAGTTTCCGCTTCCAACATGGATGAGTTAAAATCTATGGGAGATGAACTCCGCGAGAAAATGAAAAGCGGCGTTGGTGTTATGATTTCCGAAATTGAAGGTAAAGTTGGAATTGTAGCTGTTGTTTCTGATGATTTAATCAAAGAGAGAAAAATTCTCGCCGGAAATATTGTTAAGCAAGTCGCGCAAATTGTCGGCGGCAGCGGCGGCGGGCGTCCTCATCTTGCAACAGCCGGCGGCAAAGATGTTACCAAGATTGATGAAGCGCTGGATTCGGTCACTAAATTATTCTAAATAGAAAAGTCCGCCAGATGGTGGACTTTTTTCACTCGATTTACAAAACAAGTCTATTCTTATTTAACACGCATTCTTGCATGGATAGCATAACCGAAAATTGTAACCGCTATTGAACAAACAAAACTAAATAACACCGGGTTAACGAAAACCCACCCATTGTTTTTTACTAGATCCTGTGCGGCAAAAAATGGATATGCATACGGATAATAAACAATATTTTCCCATCTTAAGAGAAATGCTGATGTTAGTGTTGCAAGAACTGAAAATCCCAGCGGCAGTACAAAATTTTGAAATATTATACTGACAACAAATTGAATTGATATAATCCCAATAGATGCCAGCATAACTTTTAGAAATGAAAGAGGAAGGATAGACGTAATTACATACTTACCGAAAGGTATTTCCGGACGAAACGCCGCCAGCATTTTCATTGACAAATAGTTTATGAGATAAAAGAAAACCATTGTAGCCGCAACTATTAAAATGCTGATTAAATATTTTGCGGTGTACACACTTATTTTAGGTATCGGCAAAGAATAAACATGCCGCCAAACATTATTCTTATGTTCATTAAAGTTGATGTAGAAAGTTATTATCCCAATGAAAAGAGGCATAAATAGGATTGACCACATCATCATAGAATTGTTTGTGTAATGAATCCACAAATTTCCCTTTGCTGTTGCCAGCATTTGTGGGCGGCTAAGAAAAATCATAAAATTCATAAATACTATGAATAGTGGAAATATTAACGCACTCCACAAACCTAGTGTGTTTTTAATTTTGATAATCTCTACCCTTAACGCTCTATATAAATAAATAGAATTATCCTTCATAAGCTTCTCGCTGTTTTTTAGTTAAATCAAAGAATAGCTCTTCCAAAGATTTTTGCTCGTTGCGTAAACCGTAAATCGAAACGTCATTATGCGTAATCTGATAAAGCAACTTGGAAATGTCCGACTTTTCTTTTATTTCTACTTTAATCGTAAAGTCGTTTTCTTTATGGAATACATAACCCGATTCTTTTAGTACGTTGGTAAGCTTATCCGTTTCGTCGGTTTCAATTAAAATTTTATTAATCGAGACGGAATACAGCTCGGAAAGCTTTCCTTGAAACACCAATTCACCTTTATTTATAACTCCGACATGAGTAACCAGCTTCTCAACTTCATTTAGAATGTGGCTGGAAAGAAAAATTGTCGTTTTACATTCTTGATTTAAATAAAGAAGAAGCTCTCTAATTTCCTTTATTCCGTGAGGATCAAGACCATTTGTAGGTTCATCAAGTATTAACAGTTTTGGTTCGGATAAAAGAGCCATAGCAATTCCTAATCGCTGTTTCATTCCGAGTGAATATGTTTTAACTTTTTTAGTGGCTGACTTAGATAAGCCAACAATTTCCAGTACATGATTTACTTTTTTCTTTTCGGCACCTATTACAATCCGCGTGATTTCCAGATTGTCTTTTGCGGAAAGGTGATCATACAATGCCGGTGTTTCAACTAAAGCACCGATATCTTTTAGTATTGAGACTCTTTCTTTGTTTATCTCTTTTCCAAAAACAAAAATTTTCTTGGGCTCTACCGGATACAAACCAAGTATTGCTCTAATTGAAGTTGATTTTCCGGCTCCGTTTGGCCCAACAAAACCATAAATGGAATTTCTTGGAACTTCTAGACAAAGATTATTTAGCGCCAAATAATCCTTGAAGCGAAACGATAGGTTATTTGTTTGAATAATGGCAGACAAGGTTTCTCCAAAATATTTGCACACCAAAGACGAAAAGTTATTCGGTTTTGTTACAAAGTGAAGTTATTTTTTGTAAGAGAGCGGTTTGATTTTTATATCAATAGCTTGAAAACTACGAAGGAAACGTATGGCGCATTATATTCGCGTACCTATGGCTAAAGTCGAATGACTCGGCGATATGTTTGAGATAAACGGTATAAGTACGTTCGTTAGCCCGCACAATTTTGTCTATATATTCCAAATTAATAATTGTAGCTCTGTGTATTTGCAAAAAAGAATTTGAAGGTAATACGCCAAGCCAATTTTTTAGGGATTTTCTAACAACAATTTTGCAATTATCCTTTGTGGTTAGCTTGCTGTATTCTTTTAATGCTATAATGCAAACAATATCGGTGAACTTAATAAGCTTTAGCTTGTTTCCAATTTTGACCAATATGTGGTCGTCCCTTTTAGGTTTTATTGACTCCTCTTCAAAGGAGTTAAGACTGTTGTTTATTGATGCTTTCAATTTGCCGAGCTTTTCCATCCTTTTATTAATCGAATTAAGAAGAGACAACCTAATAAACTCTGCCGGAATATAGTCATCCACGCCAAGTTCCATTACGTTTCTCTGCTGTTCGAAAGAAGAATTATTTGAGATGACAAATAGCGGGAGTTGTGAAGTTGATTCGCTGTTGCAAATTTTTTTGATGAGCCGCAAATCAGTTTCGCCGTTTGTAAATTCAAAAAGAATTAGGTTGGGAATGTATCGCGAGGCAATTTCAAGTCCATCTTTTTTATCATGCGAAAAATAAATTTCGAAGTCCGTTTGTGGGAGGAGTGTAAAAGCTTTTTTAAGGTCCTCGCTTTTGCTGCCGATTACCAGAACTTTTTTCAATAATTTCTCTATTCAGCTACCAAAACTTAGAAAACATTTCTGATATATCCATTTGCAAATTATTCAATCACGTCGTTTTGTCCGTTTTAAAAATTCGAACGTTTGCGACAAATCTGTTACGCTCGTTGCAAAAAATTACTTCGTGAGTAATTTATTTCAAAACTTGCTGTGTAATTTTTTTTACAATAACTAAAGATTCTTTAACTACTAAAGGAAACTGTTTATGAAAGAAAGAAAATTCTATTTATGCTTCACTTTCATACTCATCTTAATGACCATCAAATATTCACATGCTCAAAAATTATCTTTAAGCGCAAATGCAGATTTGGTAAGCAGATACGTTTGGAGAGGATTGAACATCAACGATCAGCCGAATATTCAACCTGCAATCACTTTTAAGCTTGCAAATCTTCAATTCGGTTTTTGGGGTTCATACGGTCTTTCGCATACCAATTCAACCGATGAACTTCACAACACAAGTCACGAAATTGATTCGTGGATTAGCTATTCAATTCCGGTTGAAAACATAGCAAACATTACCGCTGTTGTTACTGATTACTATTATCCTAACGGCGGAATAAGAATCGGCAACTTTCATAATTACGACGACAAAAACGGGCAAGGTGCTCACACAATTGAAGCCGGTCTTTCTATAGCAGGAGTTGAATCGTTTCCTTTAACATTGTGCTGTTACATGAATGTTTACAACGACAAAGGAAACAATATTTATTTTCAAGCGGAATACACAACAACTGTTGACGATTTTGGTCTCTCATTTTTTGCTGGTATGGCATTCGGAAGCAAAGATACTCCGCTTTATTACGGAACTGATAAATTTAGTTTGATCAACACCGGCATTAAAGCATCGAAGCAAATAAAAATATCGGAAAGTTTTTCTTTACCTGTTTATTGCAGTTACACACTTAATCCAAAAGCCGAAATCTCCTATATGGTTTTCGGAATCAGCTTTTAATTAATCAATCCAAAATAAGTAGAGGTAATTATGATCGATACCGGCAGTACAGGCTTTATGTTGATAGCCGCCAGTTTAGTTATGTTAATGACACCCGGTTTGGCTTTCTTTTACGGAGGCTTAGTTGGAAGAAAAAATGTTCTTGGTATTATGATTCAAAGCTTTGTTTCGTTGGTCTGGACTACAGTTCTTTGGTTTGCTTTTGGTTATTCACTTTGCTTTAGCGGAGGCGAGGGCGGAGTAATTGGAAACTTGAATATGGCATTTTTAGCCGGAACAGATTTAAATTCTATATTCACCGGAAACAATCAAATTCCACTTTACGTTTTTGTAGCTTACCAAATGATGTTCGCAATAATTACTCCCGCATTAATTAGCGGCGCATTTACAAACAGAGTTCGTTTCCCCGCTTATATGATATTCTTAACGTTGTGGCTGATATGCGTTTACTTTCCATTGGTACATATGGTTTGGGGAAATGGTTTGTTAGCTCAATGGGGAGTTTTAGATTTTGCGGGCGGCATCGTTGTTCATGCAAGTGCAGGAATGGCTGCATTAGCTTCGGTATTCTACGTTGGAAAGAGAAACATAATTGAAAGAGGTCCTCACAGTATTCCTTTGGTTGCTTTGGGAACCGGTTTGCTTTGGTTTGGTTGGTATGGCTTTAATGCCGGAAGTGAGTTTAAAGTTGATAACATTACCGTTGCTGCATTTTTGAATACAGACGTTGCCGCTTCTTTTGCGGGAGTAACATGGCTATTCTTAGCATGGATTCTAGAGAAGAAACCAAAACTTATTGGTTTGTTAACCGGTTCAGTTGCCGGTCTTGCTACTATTACACCGGCAGCGGGATTCATAACAATAGGGCATGCGGCCTTAATTGGAATTGTTGCCGGAGTTGTTTGTTACTTTGCCGTAGCATTGAAAAACAAACTCAAATGGGATGACGCACTTGATGTTTGGGGTGTTCACGGTGTTGGTGGAATTTTAGGTGTTATGATGCTAGGTCTTTTCGCATCAAAAGCTGTCAATCCAATGGTAACTATTGACGGCTTACTTATTGGCGGTTCATGGGAATTTTTTATGAAACAAGCTGTTTCGGTATTTGCTGTAGGAGCTTACTGTTTTGTTTTCACTTATATAATGCTGAAGGCAATAAATCTAATTACTCCGGTTAAAGTTACAAGACAAGAAGAAGAGGCAGGTATGGATGCTTCTTTACATGGTGAAATCGCCTATGAACAAGATTAGATTTATCTTTAACAATTATTTGTAAAATGGTTACAATAAATAATGCCGGATTAAGTCCGGCATTATTTCAAAATTATTATTCCTCAATATCCGCCCAGGCTTTGCCATCTTTATAGTGTAAAACAATTTTAACAGCTTTACACAGATCAATTTTTTCCCATTCAATTGCATTGCCGTCGCTGTCTGCAATTCTTAGATCCCACAAACAAACATCCTCTTTGGGATCAAACGCAATATCGCATTCTTGATCAACATCTAATGCATCTTGACCGAGCACATCTTCGCCCCATTCATCCGCATCGCTTGGAGTAATGTGAAGCTCGTTGATTATCACACCGGTTTTGTTAACAACTGTTACGTCTTGCTTACCTTGAGCAGAAAGATTAATAACAAAGACAAAGAGAACTGCAAAAACGAAAAACATTTTTTTCATTGTTACCTCTTATTTAATTGTTACATGATTATTGTTAATTAGGATTGCTTGTATATTCAATATTTAATCTAATCTAAGTTACCGAGAGAGGCAACAATTATTTACTTATAGATACGGCATGAGTTTTTACTTTTTTGTGTGTCGAAAGCACTCAACGGTGTGATCGTTAACCATTCCAACCGCTTGCATGAAGGCGTAACAAATTGTTGAACCAACAAACTTGAATCCGCGCTTTTTTAAATCTTTGCTCATAGCATCGGATTCAGCAGTCTTAGCCGGAATCTCTTTCAACATTTTCCATTCGTTCTTAATTGTTTTGCCGCCGACAAACTGCCAGATGTATTTATCAAACGAGCCGAATTCTTTTTGTACCTCCAAATAGCATTTTGCGTTCTGAATTGTTGCAGCAATTTTCAATCTGTTCCGTACGATTCCTTCGTTCTGCAGAAGCGCTTTTACTTTTTCGGAATCATACTTTACAATTTTCTTCGCGTCAAAATTGTTGAAGGCTTTTCGGTAATTTTCTCTTTTGCGGAGAATTGTAATCCAGCTTAAGCCGGCCTGGGCGCCTTCAAGAATCAACATTTCAAAAAGTTTTTGATCATCATGAACAGGTACACCCCATTCTTCATCGTGATAATCTATATATAATGGATCGTTTGTTGACCAGCCGCAACGTGTTTTCATTCTTTACTCCAATTGTTGATTCCAAAGTAACTGCCGTAAATGACAACAGTATGTCATATTCAAAACGACTATTTAATCCACACTGTTTTGATATTTACAAATTCTTTAATTCCATAATGAGAAATCTCGCGCCCGTAGCCGGAATTTTTTATTCCGCCAAACGGCAAGCGCGGATCAGATTTTACCATTCCATTTATGAATACTGAACCGCTTTCAATTCTAGCCGCAAGCCTTTTTGCCTTTTCAATGTTTGATGTCCACAGCGAGGCACCAAGTCCAAATTGAGAATCATTTGCAATTCTAATTGCATCCTCTTCATCAACAGCTTTTATTAGTGTTGCAACCGGACCAAATATTTCTTCTTCGTAAGCAGGAGTTCCGGGTAAAACATTTGCAAGAATAGTTGCTTCAAAATAAAAACCTTCGCGCGCAATTCTTTTTCCGCCGCAAAGAATTTTTGCGCCGCTTTGTACAGAACGTTGTACCTGGTCTTCCAGTTCGAAAAGTAAATCTTCCCGGGCAATTGGTCCAAGCTCAGTTTCCGGATTCATTGGATCGCCAATTTTAACTTTGTTCATCAGTTCAACAAACTTTTTCTCGAACTCATCATAAACTTTTTCTACAACTATGAAACGTTTTGCCGCGATGCAGCTTTGCCCATTGTTAATTAAACGCGCAGTGATTGCTGTTTTTACTGCCGCATCAATGGCGGCATCTTCAAGAACAATAAAGGGATCGCTTCCGCCAAGTTCCAATACGGTTTTCTTCAAAACTTTACCGCAAGATTCAGCAACCTTTTTCCCCGCCGGTTCGCTTCCGGTTAGTGTTACTGCTTTAATTTTAGGATGATTAATTACTTTTTCAACTGCTGATGAGCCGATTAATAAAGTTCGGAAAACATTTTGGGGAAATCCGGCTTGGCTAAAAAGTTCTTCGATAGCCAGCGCACTCATTGGAACGTTTGATGCGTGTTTGAGCAAGCAAGCGTTGCCAGCCATTAAAGCCGGCGCCGCAAAACGGAACACTTGCCAGAAAGGAAAATTCCACGGCATTACCGCCAGCACAATTCCAAGAGGGTCAAAACACACGAAACTTTCGGAAGCATCTGTCGCGATTATTTCTTCGCTCAAGATGTTCTCTGCATTCTCGGCGTAGTAATCGCAAACCAAGGCGCACTTTTCCACTTCTGCAATTGCTTGAACTATCGGCTTTCCCATTTCAAGCGTAAGAATTTTTCCAAATTCATTTTTCTTCTCACGCAGAATCGCCGAAGCCTTTTTCATAAAAACTTTCCTAACCGAAAAACCAGCATTCCGCCAATTCAAAAACGCTTCGTGTGTTAAACCGATTATCTCGTTTACTTGCTTAGAGCTGTGCTGTTCAAAAGTTTGAACAATTTTCCCATTTGCCGGATTAATAGTTTGGATTAACATTCCCTTCCCTCGCGTTAAGTAATAATTAAATGTGATCTGAAATTTCGACTTCGTGGAAAATTTTTATTATGTTCTAACTGAAATTAGTTAGAATTTTTCCACAATAAAACACTGTTCTTTCATAGCTAAGGCTGGCAATGAAAAAAAATCCGAAAACCTTTGTCTTAGACACAAACGTAATTCTTCACGATCCAACTTGCATTAATCACTTTCAAGAAAACAATATCATCATTCCACTCTCGGTAATTGAAGAGCTCGATCATTTCAAGCGCGGCAATCAAGTAATTAATTTAAATGCACGCGAGTTTGCGCGAACACTTGACACTATTACCGGCAATGATATTTTCAACGGCGGTGTTTCTCTAGGGCGTGGAAAAGGAAAAGTTAGAATCGTAATTACGAAAGGATTGTCGCGGGAAATTCATGATGTTTTCCGTGAAGACAATGTTGATCATAGAGTTCTGAGCGCTGCATTTGAAGCAAACAGAACAATGAAAAGTAAAGAGAGCATAATAGTTGTTACAAAAGATGTAAACCTTCGGATGAAAGCCAAGGCGCTTGGCATTCCGGCAGAAGATTACACCACGGACCAGGTTACAAACGTTGAAGAACTTTACAGCGGAAAAGATATTGTTGAAAATTTTGATGACGACCTACTTCAGAAACTCTATCAAACTCCTTTTGAAATACCGGCAACTAAAATTGCAAAGAAACTGAAAACCGATCTCGTTCCAAATAAATATTTCATCTTGCGTAATCAAAGCCGTTCTGCGTTAGCCCATCTTAATAACGAAATGAACGTTTTCCGCAAGATTGATAAACAAGTTGTTTATGGAATTAAGCCGCGTAACGCCGAACAAACTTTTGCAGTTGATGCACTTTCAAATCCCGACATTCCTCTTGTAACTATGACGGGCAAAGCCGGTACCGGAAAAACGTTGCTTGCACTCGCAAGCGCTCTTTCAGTAAGAAAAAATTATAGACAGATTTATATTGCGCGTCCGATTGTTCCGCTCAGCAACAAAGATATTGGCTACCTGCCCGGCGATGTTGACAGCAAGCTTGCACCCTACATGCAGCCGCTTTGGGATAATCTGAAAGTAATTCAAGATCAATTTCCGGAAACAGATAAGAGCCATCAGATAATCAACAACTTGGTAAAGGAAGAAAAACTTGTTGTTGAGCCACTCAGCTACATCCGCGGCAGAAGCTTACAAAGAATTTATTTTATTGTTGATGAAGCGCAGAATTTAACTCCGCATGAAGTAAAGACTATTATTACGCGCGCGGGCGAAGGCTCTAAGGTTGTCCTTACCGGCGATATTTATCAGATAGATCACCCGTATCTTGATTCGCAATCGAACGGACTATCTTACTTGATTGAACATTTTAAAGGACAGAAACTTTACGCGCATATCAATCTCGAAAAGGGTGAACGATCTGAATTAGCTGAGTTAGCAAGTAATTTGTTGTAAATGTTCTTCGATGCTTTGTAAAGAATATGTTGCTTCTTAGAGGGCGTGTTCCTAAGTTTTCTTAGGAAATCAAATTTTATTTGGTCCTATGCCCAAACAACTCATCTTCTATTCTACTTTCCTTAAAAAATTATATCTATCGCTGCACTCTTTTTATCTTCCTCAACCTATGTTGTGGTTGGTTAGTTTAGTATGCATCTCCACAACAAAGAATTACACAGAGAATCCCAGAGGAGTCGCAGAGGTACACCGAGAAAAGCATGGAAATTAATCTCATCACAAAAGAAATAATCGGCGCCGCAATCGAAGTTCACAAACAACTTGGTCCAGGAATGCTTGAATCTGCTTATGAAGAATGTTTGTGTTATGAATTGTCTTTACGCGGCTTGAAAGTTGAACGGCAAAAACCGATTCCGGTCGTTTATAAAGAAATCAAACTCGATTGCGGATATAGAACGGATTTGTTGGTTGAGAACGAGGTAGTGGTTGAACTAAAAGCGCAAGATGTTATTCTTCCGGTTCACGAAGCACAAATACTGACTTATCTGCGTTTCGCAAATAAGAAAATAGGTTTACTAATTAATTTCAATGTAACTGTACTAAAGAATGGTATCAGGAGATTCATTCTTTAACCTCTGAGTTTCTCGGTGAATTCTCTGTGGAACTCTGTGAAAGGATGTTGCACTGAGAGACACTGAGTTTGCACAGAGCACTCCAGAGAAAAAAATGAAAGAATTTATATTCAAACCGTTTGAAGAAATGACCGAGAAGGATTATGAAACTGTTGGTTTCAAATCCGGATTGGAAATTCATCAGCAACTTTTAACAACAAAGAAACTATTTTGTAGGTGTCCCGCAGGTAAGTACAGCGAGCATTACGATGCGGAGATATTGCGTCACATGCGCCCAACTCTTTCAGAACTTGGAGAATATGACGGCACTGCTTTGATGGAATTCAAAACGAAGAAAGACATTCTTTACCGCATCAACCGTGAATCTGTCTGTACTTACGAAATGGATGACACGCCGCCATTCTTAATCAATGATGACGCGCTTGATATAGCTCTTCGCTGCGGAATGCTGTTTGATTGCTCAATTGTAGATGAACTTCATATCGCCCGTAAACAATATTTGGATGGAAGTATTCCAACCGGATTTCAGCGCACGGCAATCTTTGCGCTTGATGGAAAAATTCCTTACAAAGATAGAACGATTGATATTGTACAAATGTCTATCGAAGAAGATTCTTGCCGGGAAGTTTCCGATAGCGGACACTTACGCGTTTACAGAACAGACAGACTTGGTATGCCGTTGATCGAAACCGTTACCGGACCAAACATGCGCACACCTTTTGAAGTTGCTGAAGTAGCAGAGATATGCGCTAATGTTGTTCGCAGCACAAATAAGGTTCGCCGCGGAATTGGTTCTGCTCGTGAAGATGTTAATGTTAGTGTTGAAGGAGGAACTAGAATCGAAATCAAAGGTGTTCCTAAGATTGGTAGAATTCCTCATCTAACATATAACGAAGCTATGCGGCAGTGGAATCTTTTGCGTCTGCGCGAAACTCTGCATAAGCGTGGAATTACAAAAGATTCTTTCGAAGCCAAAACTCACGACATAACTCGCCTGGTTAAGAAAGCTTATTATCAGCCAATCAGAAACGCGATTGAGCAAGGCTTATTTGTAAAATGTGTTGTGCTGAAAGGTTTTGCTGGATTGCTGCACTGGCAAACACAGACCGATACTTATTTCTCTAAAGAAATCTCCGACCGCGTTCGTGTTATTGCTTGTTTAACTACAATTCCAAACCTTATTCATTCCGATAGCAAAGGTGAAAACTTAACTTCTGCTGAGTGGCACAATGCTAAAAAAAATGTTGGCGCAACAGACGACGATACAATGGTTTTGGTTTGGGGAAATGAGCAAGACACTGAAACCGCAGCGAGAGAAATTATCATCCGCGCAAAGGAAGCTACTATTGGTGTTCCATCGGAAACACGGCAGGCGTTGCGAGATGGGACAAATGGCTTCGAAAGAATTTTGCCCGGCGCAGATAGAATGTATCCCGATACGGATTTACCGCCAACAAGAATTACTGAAGATCATATAAATAGATTAAGCATTGATCTCCCGGAAAAATTTTGGATAAGTGAAAAGTGGTACAAAGAACTTGGTATTCCCGCAGATACTATTCGGGAATTATCTATTTCCAAATATGCCAGATTATTCAAGTTCTTGGTAGAAGAATGGAAAATCAACCCAACTCTTGCTGCTGTTGCGCTAATTCAATTCCCAAAACGGTTAAAGAAGATGAGGCTCAACTCAAACTTACTGTACGAAGGATTGATGAAGGAAATATTCCGCTCTTACAAAGATGGTTTGCTTTCCAGCGGTGGTATATTTTACGCAATGAAATCCGCAATTGAGCAAAAGGATTTCAATCCGGAATTACTTCCAGAACCAATCTCCGCAAAAGAACTTGAAGAAGTAATCTCAGAAACAAGCTCAACATTGAACGAAGTTAAATTGGTAAATAACGAAAAGAGAAAAGAAGTGTTGCTTGGACTTGTAATGAACAAAGTTAGAATGAGTGTAGATGGTAAAATAGTAGCAAACAAAATTACTCATTGAAATCTTAGCGCCCTTTGCGAAAATCTTTGCAGTCTCCGCGTGAAAAATCTTTAACGCAAAGAACGCTAAGAAATCCGCTGAGAGCGCAAAGGAAAAATTATGGCAGATGATTACAAAGGTTACCGCGGAAACGCGCTTTCGGTATTAAAAAATTTTAACACGCTTGTCTGGAGTGATGTAGAAATC
Source organism: Stygiobacter sp. RIFOXYC2_FULL_38_25 (assembly GCA_001803165.1). Lineage (GTDB taxonomy): Bacteria > Bacteroidota > Ignavibacteria > Ignavibacteriales > Melioribacteraceae > Stygiobacter. Next base: position 278,019 of record MHAZ01000021.1, read on the forward strand.
ACCACGACTAAAGGAAAGTATAAAGGAATTATTCTCCCCCGCTCAGAAACGGCTGACCCGTTTCATATCGTAATTAAAATGCCGATTGGATATAACATCGGCGTTGCCGCTGATTTGGTCACTGACATTCAGATTCGCGGAAGAAAAGAAGCTCACTACAAAATTCCGGAAAAAGATTTTCCACGCGATGCCTCAAAACCAAACGTAAAACTTCTCGGCACAGGCGGAACAATTGCATCACGATTAGATTACAGAACCGGCGCAGTTATTCCCGCATTTTCCCCCGGCGAGCTTTATGGTTCTGTACCGGAACTCGCTAACTATTGTAATCTAGAAACAGAAAAACTTTACGGTGTGTTCAGCGAGAACATGGGTCCGGAACAATGGATTGGAACAGCGCAAGCAATCGGACGTGAAATTGAAAAAGGCGTTGATGGAATTGTAATTGGTCATGGTACAGATACAATGCATCACACGGCGGCTATACTTTCTTTCATGGTGCAGAATTCTCCTGTCCCAATCGTAATGGTTGGATCGCAACGCTCGAGCGACCGCCCCTCTTCCGATGCCGCCCTAAATTTAATGCACAGTGTAAAGACCGCCGCCGAAAGCGACATCGCCGAAGTTATGGTTTGTATGTTCGGTCCAACTTCAGATTATTACGGATTGCTTCATCGTGGAACGCGCGTAAGAAAAATGCATTCGAGCTATCGTTCAACATTCAGAACGATTGGTGATATTCCAATTGCAAAAGTAAGCCGCGATGAAATTACTCCTCTCCGGCAAGATTACAAACATCGGCGAAGAGATAGAAATGCTTTAATTAACACAGCCTTTGAAGAAAAAGTTAGCATCGTTTATTATTACCCGAACATGAAGCCGGATATTATTGAATCGTTGATAGACAACGACTACAAAGGAATTGTAATTGCCGGCACCGGACTTGGACACGTGAACAAGCCTTTATATCCGGCGCTAAAACGCGCGCATGATAAAGGCATTTCAATTTATATGACCGTTCAAACACTTTGGGGCTACGTGCAAATGTATGTTTACGATACCGGGCGCGATATGATGGATCTGGGCGTAATTCCGGGCGCAAATATGCTGCCTGAAGTTGCCTACATGAAACTATGCTGGGCGCTTGGACAAACAACAGATCAGCAAAAAGTGAAAGATATAATGCTTACACCAATTGCCGGAGAAATTACCGAGCGCGAGCCTAGCAACGGCTATTTAATTTATCAAGGCGGCTTGCCGGAAGTTGAAGAGTTTATTTCAAAGTATGTGAAGTGACCCGTAGGGTCATCCTGAGCTGAGTCTGAGTGAAACGAAGATGAAGCGAAGGATCTCCCAAATCATATTGCAAGGCACTCAGCAACTTTTAAACATCTATGTTCATTTTTCGGTGGAAGATTTTTTTAACAGCCTTTATAATTACTCATCGAAAATTTGAAAGGATCTATTTTGGAAGTTCAATTCGCTCAAAGAAATCTTCCATCAGCCAAAGAGATGGAGCGCGCCTACAAAACCAGCGATGTTTCTTATGATGGAATTTTTTATCTCGCTGTTACAAGTACTGGAATATTCTGCCGCCCTTCCTGTTCCGCCAGAAAGCCATTACCAAAGAATGTTGAATACTATTCTTCATCTCGCGAAGCAATATTTGCCGGCTACAGACCTTGTAAAAGATGCAAGCCACTAGAAGTTCACGGAACACCGCCCGATTGGGTTTCCAAATTGCTTAATATGATTGATGCTGACCCCACAGCCCGCTACAATGACCAATTCCTTCGTTCAATAAAAATTGATCCGGCACGTGCGCGCAGATATTTTCTGAAAAATTATAACATGACATTTCAAGCTTACTGCCGAGGCAGACGATTAGGCATTTCATTCGAAAAGATCCGGCAAGGTAAAGACCTTGATGATGTGGCGCTTGGCTACGGCTATCAATCCCACAGCGGATTCCGGGATGCATTTGCAAAAACTTTTGGAATTTCGCCCGGCAAAAGTAAATCTGGCGATTGCGTTTTAGCGTCGTGGATTGAAAGTCCAATGGGACCACTAATTGCAGCGGCAAACAAAGATGGGATTTGTCTGCTGGAATTTTCCGACCGGAGAATGCTTGACGCACAGTTTGCTACATTGCGAAAACTTTTCAAAGCCCCAATTGTACCGGGAGAAAACAAACACATACTTCAGCTAAAGAAAGAGTTGCAAAATTATTTTGAAGGAACACTAAAAGAATTCAAAACGCCAATTGTTTTTCCGGGCACAGATTTTCAGAATAAAGTATGGAATGAGCTTCTGAAAATTCCCCCTGGCGAAACGGCTTCTTACGAAGAGCTGGCAAAAAGAGTCGGAGTTCCAAAAGGTCAACGCGCTGTTGGTCATGCTAACGGATTAAATAGAATCGCTATAGTTATTCCTTGTCATAGAGTTGTAAACAAGAATGGAAACCTTGGCGGTTACGGCGGCGGGCTCTGGCGCAAACAAAAGTTGCTGGAATTAGAAAGAGCTAGATAGAAGCGATTAACCACATTTATAAATCAAAATTAAGATTGGATTTGAACTTGGCAAATAATTTTAAAATAAAATCATTACGAAGCGAAGAGTTTTCTGATTTATTCACTTTGAGCGATGCAGAACTATCCAAACGTGGAATTATAAGAATGATTGTTGATGAGAAACCCGGATTTCCTTGCAGAGTAAGTTTAGAAGATGCCGAAATAGGTGAAGATGTTCTTCTGTTATCTTGCCAGCATCACAAAACAAATTCACCTTATCAATCAACCGGACCAATTTTCGTTCGTAAAATTGCTAAGACTGCGGATTTAGGCGTTAATGAAATTCCACAAATGCTTACGCACAGATTACTTTCTGTAAGAGGTTTCAACGAACTAGGCATGATGATAGCGGCAATGGTTACCGAAGGAACTAGTTTAAGAGAAATATTGAATAAAACTTTTGACAACCAAGAAATAAGTTATATACACATTCATAATGCAAAGCCAGGTTGTTATAACTGTGTGGCGGAAAGAGTTTAGAATTACGCAGCTCTTTTTAGTTTTGGCATTTCACTCCAAATTCTTCCTTTAAGCGTGCGCCCATTCTTCTTTTTGTTTACTCCACCCCACTGTTTGAAGAAGAAAGGGACTTTGGCTTCTTTGCAAATATCTTTTATTCTAACTACCCATTCTTCTTCTATTGGTCTGGCACCCGGACCTGATTCTCCGCCGACAATTACCCAATCTATATTTGTAAGATCAAGATCATTAATTCTACCTATTAACGGTTCAATAGATAAAAACTTGATATGCGCGTTTGTTTTGCGAAGATCATCCACACGAAAAGTATAATCTTGATTTTCTACACTCACACCCATCCAAATGTTTTCAGTCCAGTTAAGCTCTGAATTTAGTTTAAGCAAAGTATCGGAACGTTTGGTTAGTACTTGAAATCTATGCCAGTCGGCTTTATTCATTACATCAAAAGTTTTTTTTACAAAACTAATGGGAACGTCTTTATGAAAGAGATCGCTCATTGAATTAACAAAAATTGTCTGAGGTTTCTTCCATGTGAGCGGTAGTGTTAGTGCGTGTTCTTGCAAAGTAAGCTTGAAACCGTTCTTGTAATTCTCAGATCCCATCGCTTTCAATCGTTTTGCCATACGTTCGGCATAACAAAACTTGCAACCCGGACTAATTTTATTACATCCGGTAATTGGATTCCAAGTTGATTCTGTCCATTCTATTGATGATTTAAGTGCCACTTATATCTTTCTTTTTATTAAAACTTGTCGTGATTTATTTGTTAAATAAGTTCCTTTAATATCTTTCCCATCGATTGACACAATTTCTATTTCATTTTCCAATTTTTTTAAAATCTGATTTGAGTGTTTAGGTAAAAAACTGTTTTCATAACCATAATCACGTATTTCTTCGTTTGTTTTTCCGTCAGATTCAAATATAAAGTTCTTCAGTTTTGTTTCATAGTCGTCTATTTCCACTTCACTAAATAACGGAAGATCATTAGATAATCTGAAGCCCTTACCTCGTTCATTATCAACACTCCATTTCGCTTCTATCATCTTTTGAAATCCCAATTTACTATGCGTAAAAAGAAAAGGCTAAAAACATTTGACTTGTCTCTTTGTATTGAGAAAGAATCAACATATTTACTTCCAAGGAAGTTCTGGAATTGACACTTCAAATCAAAAATATACTTGTGAACACTTGTGATTTGGGGTGGTTTATTCATAAACAAATCTCGCAGAAATAATTCAAGTGCTTTTCCTTCTGTGTAATCTTCATCATTTAGTGCTTTTTCAGAAAATCTATGCATGAACGAAATAGGCAAAAAAAGTAATATTTCAACACTTTTGCTTAAAAATAATGAACGCAGTTCAATAGGTTTAATTTCTTTATAACCAAATGGATCAATAAAAACCAAGGCTTTTTCATGCGCCTTTAAACTTCTAACTTCTTTTTCAACTTCTGGATAAATGTCAGAGTATTCAAATGCGGTAAGTACAACTTTCACATTAGGAGGAGTAAAAATTTCTGAGATTAACTCTCCAATTCTATCGATCTTCTTTTTACCAGGTTCAATTTTAGATATACCCGAATCATTTATATGAAATTTAATGTCCTTAATTTTTTTTCCATTTGCGAAATAGTGATTTTTTATAGAATTCATAGCTTCAATAGGGCTTCCTAATTCATTGTTCGCATATTTTCCTTCCCCGGCAAATAGATCGTATAGAAACACCTTAGATACAAAATCTGCTTTTGACAGAATATTAAGGTAAATGGATAAATATCGTTTGTATAGCTCAACTTTCGCTTTAGAATGATCCAACATTACATTTTGAGCGTTGGTAGATATTGTCATATAACCCCCAAGGGTTTAATTGAACTTATTTAAAGTTAACCCGCTCCTTTGTTAAAAGCTATTATTTTTTATTCCATGCACATTTGTAACTCATGTAAACAGACCGTTAACATTTTTATTAAACCGCTAATCCAATACCTCTTTTTCTTCTTTGTTCCTTATCCATCTTAGCTATATTTTTGTCCAAACTTCAAATCGAGAGGTGTGCATGAAAAAATTAGTACTGCTGTTTTTAATTCTTGCTGCTCAACTTACATTTGCTCAAGAAAATCTTCTTCTACGCTTTCCGGCATTAAATAATAATGGAAGTCTAATCGCGTTTTCATTTCAAGGTGATATTTGGACTGTTCCAGTTACCGGCGGAAAAGCAACTCGTTTAACAATTCATGAAGCTTACGAAGCTTATCCTAAATTTTCTCCTGACGGAAAACAAATTGCATTCAGCGGTGCTCGCTATGGCAACAATGATCTGTTTGTAATTCAAACTGATGGCGGAACGCCAAAACGCTTAACTTATCATTCCGCAGTAGATAATATTTCGAGCTGGTCAAATGACGGAAATATTTTGTTCTCGACGAACAGAGAGTTCAACCAAATAGAAAGACCAATGGAAGTTTATTCCATTTCATCCAAAGGCGGAACTGAATGGAGAGTTTTGAACGCTGTTGGATTTGAGCCAATTGCGTCCCCAGACGGAAGGTTTATTGCGTTCGTGCGTGGAGATATCAATCCGGTTTTTCGCGAAGCATACCGCGGTCCATCCAACAGAGATATCTGGCTGTTCGATACAAAAACAAAAAAGTATTCCAAGCTTGTTGGTTTTGAAACAAACGATGTTATGCCTCAATGGGTTGATTCAAAAACCCTTTTCTTTTTAAGCAGTAACAGCGGCAATTATGATATCTATAAAATTACAATTGATGAAAACGGAAAAGCTGTTTCCAAACCGGAACAATTAACAAGCTTCAAAGATCATTCTATCAGATATTTGAACGTTTCTAACGATGGCTCAAGTTTGATAATTGAAAGAGGAAAAGATATTTACGTTTCAAAAACGGCTAAAATTGATTTCAAAAGGGTTGATGTTGAAATTTCCGCCGATGACAGATTCGATCCCGTTGAATTCAAAACCATGACCAACGGATTAACAGAATACGCAGTTTCTCCGAACGGAAAACTTTTTGCTTTCTCTGTCCGTGGAGAAGTGTTTGTTAAAGAAGCGGACAAAGAGAAAAACAGAAGCGTTAATCTTTCCGACTCCCCTTTCAGAGATGTTGATGTAGCTTGGCTTTCCGATACAACTATTGTTTTTGCTTCGGATAGAGAAGACGACAACTACGATATTTATCTTGCTAAATCAGCCGATAAAACTCAACCTAACATTTTCAAATCGTTAAAGCACGAGATCGTTCGCTTAACTAAGACAGATGAGGATGAGAGCGGCTTAACTGTTTCCGGTGATGGAAAGAAAATTGCTTACACGCGCGGAACAGATAAAAAACAATTTGTAGTTGCCGATATCGCGGCTGACGGAAAGTTATCAAACGAAAAAATATTGATTGATAGCTGGGCTTCGCCAAGCGGCGTTGCCTGGAGTCCGGACAACAAATGGCTCGCCTATTCAATTGAAGATCTTTATTTCAACGAAGACATTTTTATTCAACCGGCAGATAATTCCGCAAAGCCGGTTAATGTTTCTATGCATCCGCGCGGCGATTCAAATCCATTCTGGAGTGCAGACGGTTCTAAGCTCGGCTTCCTATCTTCACGGAGCGGACAAAATGCAATTACCGGCGGTTTAAACTTTACTCGCGATATTTGGTTTGCCTGGCTAAAGAAAGACGATTGGGAAAAAACAAAATCTGACTGGGATGAAAAAGAACCGGTGAAAGATGAAAAGCCCGCCGAAAAGTCAAACGTGAAAAGCGAAAAGAAAGACAGTGTTAAAGTAAAGCCAATCAAAATTGATTTTGAGAACATTCATCAACGATTAGTTCAAGTAACAAACTTTCCGGGCGATGAATCCAATGTTATCATCAGCAAAGATGGCGAAACATTTTTTTACGTTGGTTCGAGCAGCACAGCTAAAGGCGGACGCGATCTTTACAGCGTTAAGTGGGACGGTAAAGAACTGAAAGAAATGACTAAGGGCGGTTCTAATCCCGGCAACGTTAACATGGATCGCGAAGGCAAGTATTTGTATTACACAAAAATGGGCGGCTCATTATCTCGCCATGATATTAAAGCTGACAAGTCCGAACCGCTTCCATATTCAGCAAAATTGAAAATTGATTATCCGGCAGAGCGCAAGCAAGTTTTTGCCGAAGCTTGGCGTACAATCCGTGATGGATTTTACGATCCGCAGTTTCATGGCAAAAATTGGAACGACCTTAAGAAAAAATATGAAGAGCTATGCTTAATTGCTTCCACGCCAAATGATCTACGCGATATGTTTAATAATCTTCTTGGCGAACTAAACTCAAGCCACATGGGCTTTACCGCGGCTGATAGAGGCGAAACTCAAAAAGACGCGACCGGTTTACTCGGTGCAGAATTGGTTCCAACCGCTGATGGAATGAAAGTAGTTCGCGTTATTCCTCAGACCCCTGCTGATAAAAGTAACAGCAAGTTATTTGCTGATGATTTAATTACCGCTGTTGATGGTTCATCATTCCAAGAACAAAACTTCTATCAATTACTAAACACTAAAGTTGATGAGAAAACCTTGCTCACAGTAAAGGGCAAAGATGGTAAAGAGCGGGAAGTTGTAATTCGCCCAACAACCGCACTTCGTCAGCAGCTTTATCAGGAATGGGTAAATGAAAGAAAGAAACTGGTTGAAAAATTCTCAAACGGAAGACTTGGCTATATTCATATTCAAGGAATGGATTACGGAAGCTTTGAAACGTTTGAACGTGAATTGACCGCTGCCGGTTACGGCAAAGAGGGATTAGTTGTTGATGTCCGCTACAATGGCGGCGGCTCTACAACAGATTACTTGATGACAATTCTAAACTACAAGCAGCATGCTTACACAATTCCGCGCGGCGCAAGCAATAACCTTGAACGCGATAAGAAAAAATTCCGCGAATATTACCCAACCGGCGAGCGCTTAGTTTTTGCCGCATGGTTGAAACCATCAATCGCACTTTGCAATGAAGGCAGTTATTCCAACGCAGAAATTTTCTCTCACGCTTACAAAACTTTAGGAATTGGAAAACTTGTTGGCGTTGCAACCAATGGTTCTGTTATTTCCACCGGCGGAAAAGGATTGATAGACGGCTCATTTGTTCGCTTGCCGTTGAGAGGCTGGTTCACCAAAGCAACGGATAAAAACCAAGAACTCGGTCCAGCCGTTCCTGATATTACCGTTGAAAACTCTGTTGATTGGATTGCAAAAGGTGTTGATGAGCAGCTTAAAACCGCGTGTGATGAGTTGTTAAAGCAAATTGATTCTAAGAAGTAATGATAATTCTTAAAAAGATTAGCGGTCTTTTAACGAAAATTGTAATAAAAATTTCTTGGCGCAGGCGGTTTCAATTATGAGATTATTACTATTTTTGAAACAGACTTTAATAATTTTTTAATACTTGGAGGAATCCTTTTATGTCAGTAGTGATAACAGATGAATGCATTTCTTGTAATGCATGTGAAGCAGAATGCCCAAACAATGCTATCTATGGCGCCGGCGTTTCTTACATTTATGGAACTGAAGAAAAAGCAGCTTTGAACGAAGAGCATACATACATCGTTCCCGATAAATGTACTGAATGTGTTGGCTTCCATGATGAACCGCAATGTATTCCATCTTGCCCGACAGAAGCTATTATAGCTGATCCGGAAAGAGTTGAAACGAAAGAACAATTAATGGCTAAGAAAGAAACTTTAGATAAAGTCGGCCGTTAATAAATTCTTTTTCTGAAAAGACCCCGGCAAATTTCTTACCGGGGTTTTTTGTTTTAAAGGGAACTACACGCCGAAAATATTTTATAAGATGAACTTTAGGCGGCGGCATATGAAGTTTATCTGCTTGTTTATAATTATCTGTACACCAATTTTTGCACAGAAAGATTCCTCAGTGAAAAAGATAAATCCGGAAGACAAATTGTTCCGTATAGATTCTATCCGAGCAAAAAAACTCTTAGTGCCGCTCCGTAAAGACAGTATATTACCATTAGGATTCGATTTTTCTTTGAACAATTGCGAAGAAGTAAATCTTCTCTTCAACAACTTGTTGTTGACCAAAGAAGAACGGAAAAGCGGATTATCTGAGGATGAACTGAAACGCTACAAAAACAATAAATCTTATTTGCAATCGCTGATGAAGCTGCCGCCAAACGAAGCTGAAACGTATCCCACAGTTCATAAACTTAGGCAGGTACTGGGAATTGCTAAAACCGTTGGAGTAATAATCATCCTATTGCTGAGCATCTTGTGAGGTATTTGCTGATCATTTCGCTTATGGTTTTTGTACTCAGCATTGTAACTTTCTCGCAGACCAAGAAAGATACAAGTGCTTCCAAAACACCTTCTGAAAAGCCAACGCAAATTCCGCCATCAATTGAAAAGAGATTCCATCCTAAATCAACTGTACGCTTGTTCCAAGAAGATTTTACTATTCCCATAGACTTGAAAAAATATACGGCAATAATGAGCGCCGATATTTCCAAACAAGAACATCTTTCTAAAGAAGAAAAGAATTCCGGCTTGTCTGATGATGAGATAATCAGCTTTAGAGATAACAAAAGCTCCACCATGAGAATGATGGCCGAGTTTTACGGTGAAGATTTAATCAATGTGCAGAAACTTTTGGATGAACTCGGTTTAACCAAAGATCAGATTGCCGGATTCTTGATGATGTTAAAATTTGCGTTCGGTCAGTCACTATTAAAATAAATAGGTCACTGCGCGCTCTCCGGCAGTAGCGGAGAAAAGCTCCTAACCCTTTCTATTTATTATTAGCTTCGATAAAACAATCGCCGCAGTGACCTAACAAATTATCGGCATACAACAACAAAAATAAAATCCAAAAATTTGGTAGCTAATTACAATTTACACCTTGGCTAAGTTTACTTATTATTGCGTATAAAATTTGGGATTAAAATGATTCGCACAATTCTTCTTTCGTTTTTGTTCGCCTTTACTTTTTCATCATGCACAAAGGAAGTTCGCGAAGATGAAAAAAAATCTATAAAGACTGCCGATGAAGCAGCCATACGCGAAGTAATAGAAAATTATACAACCGCATACAATACCGGCGATATTGAAACCGCAGCAGAGTTTTTTGATTCCAACTATCATGGAATTGTTGCAGATTCATCCGATATAATTGGTCCGGAAGCTATGAGAGACGACCTGCTTCAATACCGCCGCCAATATCCCGAAGGAAAATGGGAAACCAAGATTGAAGAGATTACAATTGGTGATGGCTATGCATACGTTATATGCAGCAGCTCTTTCTTAATGCCAAATCCGATTGAGAAGAAACCAAGCCCTATTTATTCTGAAAGAAGCATTCGTGTTTTAAGGAAAGGTAAAAACCAAAGCTGGAAAATTTTTAGATTTTTGGCAACACCGACTTTTACTTACGAATAAACATTAAAGCTGCCATTCAATTTCTTCCCACCAGCGGTAAAGCATATCTTTATCTAAACGGATAATTCCCGCACGCGTAACACTTTCCGGGGGCGGAAATCTGTTACTTATCTCTTGAAAAATTATTTGACGCTGTAATTGAGTTACTGCCGGAATTAATGCCAGCAGCGTAAGCATATCTTCTTCTTTAGCTAATGAAATTATTTTTTCAACCGATGCTTCGCCGCCATTTTGAAAATCAAAGGATTCTATCGCTGCACGCAAACTATCGGAAGCATTTTGATGAACTGGAATTCCAGGTCTAAATCCTTTACGTAAAGTACACGTATGGTTTTCATTTACTATGTACGAGTTTTCGTTGTACAAAATTTCAACAAATGCGGAATTAACTTTTAACTTTGCGCCTAGAACAGAAAGGTTCTCAAGATCAAATTTTCCACCGCGGTCTATAATTTCAAAGTTATTAAGCTGCAGTGTGAAATCCGGCATATCTTCTTTATTTATCACACTTACTTTACCATTTCTCATGGTTACAAGATTGACTCCATCTTTAGCTTTATCTAAAACCAATAATGAGTTTGGTCCTACTTCCATTGTGCCCACTTTAGGTATCTGAACAGCGGCTTTAGAAGTTTCATCTGTAACAAGAGTTTCCCCCTGGTCCCATTTATCGCTTTTATCGGGTCTTCCGCTGATGATTGGATTTCCCGAAAGACTAACTACACTCCAAGGATAATTATACTTTTGAAAATCATACAGAAAATATGCAAATGCTATAATTGCAAGCGGAAGTACGGTTAGCAAAACTCGTTTTATTTCTACCGTTGGAGCCGGAGAGTAAGGCTTTTTGTAAATCCTTTTTGTGATATTGCTTTTTTTAACAACCGAGCGATCTTTCAGCAATTTTCTTTGCTGCTTCTCTTTCTCCTTCATCAGCTTACGCGAATTAGCGGTTGGTATTTGCGGTACCGAAATAGAGGAAACACTTTGTATTTTCATCAACTCGGATTTTACTTTCTCTAAGATTTCAACCGGAGGATTTATCAAAGCCGGCAATTGCTTTAGCTGATCAAAGAAAACAGTCATCTTCTTATACTCTTTGAAGCACAGATCGCAATTACGAATATGCTTTTCTACTTCCCTCTTAGTTGAATCATCGAGCAATTCATCAACATAATCATGCAGATTTATTTTTACTTCTTCGCAAATCATTGCGCTATGCTTCCAATCAAATACTGGCGTGTTTGGATAAGATTTGTTTTTAATTCATCTTCAATAAACTCCGGAAAAAACCGGACTATCTCGGTATATGAATATCCCTCTAAATCATGAAGTACAAAAATTACTCTGCTCATTGGCGGTAGCGACATAATTAAACTATCCAGATCCTTTGCTTCAGGATCTTTTTTACTTTTTTCAATTGATATTTGAAAGAGCGCCGTGTTTTTGGACAGTTCCTCTATCGAAAAAAGAATTGCTTCATTTTTAATCCAATCTACAAAAGACTGTCGTATATCAAAATCCTTCATTTCGTCCCAAGCATTAACAAGAGTTCTGGTTGTAATTCTTTTTGCTAAATCCGTATCGTTTACAAGTCTGAAAACAACAGTAAAAACATTAGGCAAAATTATTTCGCATAAATCCAGAAAGCCCCGCTGTCTGCCGGATTTTGAAATTTCGATGAGATAGTTAATATATGTCGTGTTTTCAGATGACACGGTTTCTCAGTTAATAATTGTGATCTGTATTCCGTCTTCGTTTACGCGTGCTGTTACATGCACATTTGTTGTTCCGTTTCTGCCTATAACAGTGCCATCAGCACTTAAATCAACACGGTCTGTTCTAACAACCTCTCTAAACGTTCCGGCTTGTGTAGTTTGTAATTGTGTGGGAATTGTCCAGCCGGTGTAAGTTCCGCCTCCGCCGCCTTGCGATCCATCTTTTTTGAAATGCTGCTGAGCTAATAAACCAAGATCGTAGAGGCTTGATATAACTTGATCGCGGTTTGCATTCTCCATGTAATCGCGACCAAGATTAAACCCCGCGTAAATCATAAATGCAATAACAACTACACCGACTGCTATTAATAATAATTGTTGAGAGCCCATCTCTAATTACCAATTGAAATTTTGTAATCCGATATTTCGGTAGGTGTAATTTGCATTAATTTTATTAATTATGATAGAGCGAAAACCTATAAGGAACGCTTGTTTGCTATTCATCAATTTTGAAGAAAGCTATATTTTTTTCAAATTGCGCCGGAGAATCATCACCGATTAACTTAAAAGGAAAATATGGCGGCTTCTATAAATGAACTTTTCTGCGTTCTAAGTTCTGTTACGAGCGAACCAAAAGCGCTTTGGGGTAAAATGAGTTTTCAGCATATGATTGAACATCTTTGCCTAGCTTTTAGAATGAGCAACGGTAAACTTATAGTTGAGTGCTATACTCCGGTTGAGAAACAACCAACGCTAAAAAAAATATTAATGAGTGAAAGACCTTTGCCAAAGAATTTTATAAATCCTAATTATGGAGAAAATCTTCTTCCTCTAGAGTTTGCAACTGCTGAAGAGGCTCTTGCCGGTTTGAACCGAGAGATTGATGATTATGCAAACTGCTTCCTTCAAAAACCGGATTCTGTTTTTAACAATATGGTCTTTGGAGCGTTAAATAAAGAAGAATGGGAAGTTTTTCACGGTAAGCATTTCCGGCATCATCTTTCACAATTTGGCTTAATCTGATTTGAGAAGAAAATTTGAAGGAACTCTAAGCGCTATTTTTAATTAATATCTCCTTTTTGTTGAGCAAAATTTTACGGATTTTGAAAGCAAAAATTTCGGTCAAATGTCTAATACACGCGCCGCAAGAATTGTTTTCTTAGTTCTCTTCATAATTTCTATTGTAGTTCCGCTATTTTATTTTGATCAATTGCCGGAAAGAATTGCTTCCCATTTTAACACAAGGAACCAAGCCGATAGTTGGATGAGCAAAGGCAGTTACATGATTTTTCATTACAGCGTTATACTTTTTTTCTTCTTACTTTTTTGGGGTTTGAGCTTTTTTGTTCCCCGCTTTCCCCCTTCTTTAATCAATTTACCAAACAAAGAATATTGGCTCAGCGAAACTCGGAAAGAAAAAACTTTTCTTAAGCTGCAAGCAATGATGTTCTGGATTGGCAACGCGTGTTTAGCACTTTTTATATATGTGTTTTATGAACTCTTAAACGCGAACATTAACGGCACGGGGCAAATTAGCAGTTTTTCGTGGGTAAGTATTTTAATCTTTTTATCTGCAAATACATTTATAGTAATCAAGTACGTACTTTATTTCACTAAAAAAGAAAATCAATCGGGTGAATGATGAAAACCAAAATTATGCTTTTAATTCTTTTATCTTTTTTCATTTCCATATCAGCACAGGTTGCAAATTCAATTGTTCCAAAACCGGTAAGTGTGGAAATCCAGAAAGGCAGCTTTTTTATTAACTCGGAGACAAAAATTAGGGTTGAGCCCAACGAAGAAATGCAATCGCTTGGCGATTTGTTAGCCTCCGCCATTAACGGCAAACTCGGAACTAAGGTTTTTGCTACATCGCAAATGACACGCGATATTCCCAAAAGCTTGATTCAACTTGAAATCAATAAAGAGATTCAGCAGCCTGAGGCATACTCCATTTCGATGAAACCAAACTTGATTAAAATTTCTGCCGGGAGCGGAAACGGATTGTTTTATGGAATTCAATCGCTGTTTCAGTTATTTCCGCTTGAAGTCAAAGGAAAATCGTTTTCGATTCAGTGCATAAATATTAAAGATGAGCCTCGTTTTGGCTGGCGCGGAGTACACCTTGATGTCTGCCGCCATTTTTATCCGGTAGAATTTGTAAAAAAATATATTGATGTTCTTGCGATGTATAAGATGAACACGTTTCACTGGCATTTAACCGAAGATCAGGGCTGGCGAATTGAAATTAAAAAATATCCTAAGCTTACGGAAATCGGCTCGATGCGAAAAGAAACAATGAAGGATGGAAAGCCGCACGGCGGATTTTACACTCAAGAACAAATTAAAGAAGTTGTTGAATACGCACGCCAGCGTTACATCACCGTTGTTCCGGAAATTGAAATGCCCGGGCATTCGCAAGCAGCGCTTGCGGCTTATCCGGAATATTCTTGCACCGGCGGACCATTTGAAGTTGGAACAACCTGGGGCGTGATTGAAGACGTTTACTGCGCCGGTAACGATAAAACTTTTGATTTCTTAGAAGATGTTCTCACTGAAGTAATGGCGCTTTTCCCAAGCCAGATAATTCATATCGGCGGCGATGAATGCCCTAAAACATTATGGAAAGTTTGCGAGAAATGCCAAGCAAGAATTAAAACTCTTGGTTTGAAAGATGAACATGAACTACAAAGTTATTTCATTCAAAGAATTGAAAAGTTTGTTAATTCAAAAGGAAAAACGATTATCGGATGGGATGAAATTCTTGAAGGCGGACTTGCACCAAATGCTGCCGTTATGAGCTGGCGCGGAATAAATGGCGGTATAGCCGCGGCTAAAGCAAAACACTTTGCCGTTATGTCGCCGGGTACTCATTGCTACTTCGATCATTATCAAGGCTTGTTTAATGAACCGAAAGCTATTGGCGGCTACACAACTTTGGAAAAAGTTTATTCTTACGAACCGGTTCCGGAAGCTCTAAACGAAGAAGAAGCCAAATACATTATGGGCGCACAAGCAAATTTATGGACTGAGTACATTGAAACAACAGATTATCTTGAATATATGCTGCTGCCAAGAATGCTTGCACTTAGTGAGGTTGTGTGGTCGCCAAAAACTTCGCACGATCTTAAAGATTTTCTCGAACGAATGAAATTTCAATACGACTATCTATTAAAGAACAATTACAATTTCAGAATTCCAGCACCTACAGAAAGCGGCGAAAGATTTATTAAGCATACAGATAAAGTTGGACTTGCCTCTCCAATTGCGGATTCTAAGATTTTCTACACAACAGATAATTCAGAGCCAACAGCAAATTCTTTATTGTATAAAACTCCAATTGTTGTTAAAGATCAGACAATCATCAAAGCAAAAACATTTTTGAAGAACGGCAAAGCAAGTCCAACAGCACAAGTAGTTTGTACTGTATTAGATAGCGCAAAGAATGGTTTAGCATATAAACTTTACCACGGCGAATGGCTTTCAATCCCGGACTTTGATGTTTTAGAGCCGGTAAAAACCGGCAAGACTTTTAAAGTATCTCTGGCTGATGTTCAGCCAAGAGAGGATTTTTATGGAATACTTTGGGAAGGAAAAATTAAAATAGAGAAAGAGGGCGAATACACTTTCTACCTGGCTTCCGATGACGGCAGCAGACTTTTCATTAACAAAAAAGTTGTTGTTGATAATGATGAAACCCATGGCTTGGTTGAAAAGAGCGGAAAGGTAACTTTGGAAAAAGGATTGCTTCCAATACAAATTTTGTTCTTCGAGAACGGCGGTGGTCAAGCTCTGAGCCTTGAGTTTGAAGGACCGGGAATTACACGCAGAGCAATTTCGGCAAGTGCATTTTTTGTTAATTAGTAATTTGTCATGAGGCTGTCTCAGAAGTAATGTTTTATCATAGAATAGCCCACGGATGACACAGATTTAACTGATGCTTCGATAAACTCAGCACAGGTTTTCGCAGATTATTAATTTGAAGGATTACTTATGAGACAGCCTCTTTCATTTTCAACTTTTAATTCTAAAAACATGACTACACGAAGAGACTTTATTAAAACCGGCGGACTTGCATTAGCCGGTTTGAGCATCGCGAATAACTCATTTGCTAAACCATTTATTCCAATTGGATTTGAAAGCAAACGCCCAGCTATTAGCGCGCGCAAATTTGTAAGCGATGCTGTTGAAGCTAAAATTGCCGAGATGAAAAAGAAGATTGCTGATGAAGAACTTGCCTGGCTGTTCGAGAATTGTTTTCCAAACACTCTTGATACCACAGTTACGCACAAGTTTATCAACGGCAAGCCGGATACGTTTGTTATTACCGGTGACATCAACGCAATGTGGCTCCGCGATTCCACCGCACAAGTTTGGCCTTATTTGCCGCTAACAAAGTCCGACAAGAAGCTAAAAGATTTAATAGCCGGTGTTATCAACCGGCAAACAAAATGTATTTTAATTGATCCTTACGCAAACGCATTTAATGATGGTCCGGCGGATTCTCCATGGAAGAAAGACATCACGGAAATGAAGCCGGAGCTTCACGAGCGAAAATTTGAAATTGATTCGCTCTGTTATCCGGTTCGTCTTGCATACAATTATTGGAAAACAACCGGTGATATTTCCATCTTCGATAAAGACTGGGTTGCCGCAATGAAATTGGTTTTGAAAACTTTCCGCGAACAGCAGCGCAAAGATGGAACTTCACCTTACAAGTTTATGCGTACTACTGCTTGGGCTACAGATGGTGTTGTCCTAGGCGGTTACGGAAACCCTATCAATCCGGTTGGACTAATAGTTTCTGTTTTCAGGCCGAGTGATGACGCGACTATCTTTCCATTCTTAATTGCCTCAAACTATTTTGCTCTGGTTTCATTAAAGCAGCTAACCGAAATCTTCAAAGCGGTAATTGGTGATAAAGATGGGGCAAGAGATTTTGCTCTCCTCGCTTACGAAGTTGAGGAAGCGTTAAAAGTTTATTCGATGGCAGATCATCTCAACTTTGGAAAAATTTTCTCTTATGAAGTTGACGGATTCGGAAACAAACTATTTATGGATGACGCGAACGTTCCGAGTTTGCTTTCACTTCCATATCTCAACGCTGTTGATGTAAACAATCCGGTTTATCAAAACACCCGCAGATTTTTATTTAGTAAGAGCAATCCATATTACTTTGAAGGCAAAGCCGGAAAAGGAATCGGCGGACCACACGCCGGACTTGGAATGATTTGGCATCTTGCAGTTATTATGCGTGGCTTGACAAGCATCAACGAAAGCGAAATCCGTGAGTGCATTAAGATTTTAAAGCATACTCATGCCGGAACAGGATTTATGCATGAGTCATTTAACAAAGATGACGCGAATAAATTTTCGCGCCCTTGGTTTGCGTGGGCAAATACTTTGTTCGGCGAGTTTATTATTAAAGTGGCAAATGAACATCCGCAATTGTTGAAAGAAACTTATTAGTCTCACTTACAACTTCTAAATATCGTTTGCTGCTTCACAGAACTCGTGAGGCAAATTTATTTAATCAACAGCATTGAATGGAACAATTATGAAAAAGCTTTTCTTACTTACACTTCTCCTCTATATTTCAATTTCGGCTCAAAGAAATCTGACACAGTATGTGAATCCTTTTATGGGTACGAATGGACACGGGCATGTTTATCCAGGCGCTACTGTTCCTTTTGGAATGGTTCAGCTTAGTCCCGATAACGGACGAGGCGGATGGGACTGGTGTTCCGGCTACAACTATTCCGATAGCTTAATTGCCGGATTCAGCCACACACATTTGAGCGGCACCGGCATTGGCGATTTGTGCGACATTAGTTTTATGCCAACAGCATTACCAAAGAATTTTGATGAATCCAAATTAAGCCAGCAAAAGTTTCAGACAAAGTTTTCTCACAAAAATGAAAAAGCCGAACCCGGTTTTTACACAGTTACTTTAGACAACAAAGTAAAAGTTGAATTAACCGCCGCGCTAAGAAGCGGCATTCAGCGTTATACTTTCCCAAAGAATAACGATGCTTATGTTCAACTCGATCTCGGCTTTGCAATTAATTGGGATTCTCCGGTAGAGACTTACATCAAAATTGAAAGCCCAACCAGAATTGTTGGTTACAGATTATCCAAAGGCTGGGCTGAAGATCAAAGAGTTTATTTCGTGTCTGAGTTTTCAAAACCATTTTCTCTTCATTGGCTTGGTAACGACACTACACTCCCGCAAGGTGGCACTGAATTTAAATCCAAAAAGGTAAAAGTTGTTTTTAAGTTTGATTTCAACCAGGTGTTGATTCGCACCGCGATTTCTTCCGTAAGCATTGAAAATGCCAAAGCAAATCTTGCTTCCGATAAAGCCGATCAAAGTTTTGAAACAATTAGAACCGCTGCGCTAAAACAATGGAATAAAGAGCTAAACAAGATTCAGGTGAAATCCAAAGACAAGAATTTGCTTGTAACATTTTATACTTCGCTTTACAGAACAATGTTAGCACCGGTAATTTTTAGTGATGCCGACGGCAGCTATAAAAGTCCGGATAAGAATGCTCACAAAGCAGAAGGTTATACTAAGTACAGCATTTTTTCTTTATGGGATACATTCCGCGCCGCGCATCCTCTTTTCACTATAACACAACCGGAACGAATTGGTGATATGATTAATTCCATGCTTGCTCATTACCGTGAGTATGGTTTGCTTCCGGTTTGGGAATTAGACGGCAACGAAACCAATTGCATGATCGGTTATCACGCAATTCCGGTTATTGCAGATGCGATTCTAAAAGGCTTCAAAGGATTTGATATTAATGAAGCATTTACCGCGATGAAACTTTCTGCGATGCAAGACCAGTTTGGTTTGAAAGAATACCGCGAACTCGGTTACGTTCCGGCAGATAAAGTAAATGAATCAGTTTCAAGAACTCTTGAGTACGCTTACGATGATTGGTGCATCGCGCAAGTGGCAAAGCACTTGGGCGCTGAACAAGATTACAAATATTACTCGTCTCGTTCCGAGTATTACAGAAATTTGTTTGACCCAACAACCGGATTTATGCGAGGCAAACTTAATGATGGCAAATGGCGCACGCCTTTCAATCCTAAACGCTCAGACCATAACACACACGATTACACTGAAGGAAATGCCTGGCAGTACTCTTGGTTTGTTCCGCAAAATGTTCAAGGATTGATAAACCTTCACGGTGGAAAAGAAAAATTTTCTCTCAAGCTCGATTCACTTTTTACAATTGATTCTAAAGTTGAAGGCGACAACGCAAGTCCGGATATAAGCGGCTTAATTGGACAATACGCGCACGGCAACGAGCCAAGTCACCACACCGCATACATGTTTAACTTTACCGGCGAGGCTTGGAAAACACAAAAGCTGGTTAACCAAATTACGCGCACACTTTACAACCACACACCGGATGGTTTATGCGGCAACGAAGATTGCGGACAAATGTCGGCTTGGTATGTATTTAGCGCGCTTGGTTTTTATCCATTCAATCCGGCAGATCAAAATTATGTTATCGGTTCGCCATTGTTTGATGAAGCAATCATCAACTTACCTAACGGAAAGAAGTTTGTAGTGACGGCACAGAATGTTTCGGCAAAGAATATTTATTTGAAATCTGCATCTCTTAACGGAAAGGATTTGACGAGAAGCTACATAACTCATGAGGAGCTAACTCAGGGCGGCAAGCTCACTTTCACAATGAGTTCTAAGCCAAAGAAAACTTTATGGAATGAAGCAACTGCTTTTCCGCCATCAACAACGGCACTTGTTAATCCAAAAACAATCAACAAGAGCGAGTATGCCGAAAAGGTTAAGCAAGAATTTCTTCATGCATGGAACGCTTATAAAAAATATGCTTGGGGACATGATCAGCTGATGCCGGTAACGAAAACTTACAAGGATTGGTATCCGGTTCCAATGTTGTTAACTCCTGTAGATGCATTCACAACAATGAAACTGATGAAGCTTGATAAAGAAGCCGATGAAACTAAACAGCTAATTCTTTCCAAGCTTTCTTTCGATCACGATATTTTCGGTCGCCATTTCGAAATTACTATTCGTTTGCTTGGCGGATTAGTTTCAGCTTATCAATTAGATGGCGATAAAAAGTTTCTTGAGTTGGCTGAAGATTTAGGAAAACGTTTGGTGAAAGGCTTTGAATCCAAAACCGGAATGCCTTATCAGTTTGTGAATTTCAAAACCGGAGAAGTGAAAGGCAAGGTTAGCAATCCGGCAGAGATTGGAACGCTTATGCTTGAGTTTGGAATGTTGAGCAAGATTACGGGCAACCCGGTTTATTATGATAAAGCTAAAAAAGCTTTTGTTGAATGCTACAATAGAAGGTCGCCGATTGGTTTGGTAGGAACTACAATTGATGTTGAAACGGGTGAGTGGAAAAACAGAGAAAGCCATATCAGCGGAATGATTGATTCTTATTACGAATACATGATTAAGGCTTACATGCTTTTTGGCGATGAAGACTTCAAGAAAATGTATTACACAAGTATGGACGCTGTAAATAAATATCTTACTGAAGAAACTTCAACCGGTTTTTGGTATGGTCATGGGGATATGAAAACCGGCAAAATTACAAGAAGTTTGTTCGGCGCGCTTGATGCTTTTATGCCAGCCATGCTTCTTATTGGCGGAGATTTAACCAGAGCGGAAAAAATGCAAGAAAGCTGCTACAAAATGTGGACGCACTTCGGTATTGAGCCGGAGGAATTTAATTACAGAACTTTCGAAATAACTTATCCCAATTATGTTCTTCGTCCGGAAATTATAGAATCGGCTTTCTATCTTTACCGCAGCACCAAGAATGAAAAATATCTTGAAATGGGAAAAACATTCTACGAAAGTTTAGTTAACTATTGTAGGATTGATGAGGGATATGCTTCGCTTAAAAGTGTTATGACAAAAGAGAAAGAAAATCCTATGGAAAGTTTTTTCTTTGCCGAAACATTAAAATATCTTTATCTGTTGTTTGCACCGGAAGAGACGTTAGACTTATCAAAATATGTTTTTAATACAGAAGCTCATCCATTAAGAAAGCAATGACAAAATCACTTTGGTAGCCGCAAGCTTCAGCTTGCGTTTCTTTAATAAAACCGCAACTTGAAAGTTGCGGCTACAAAATAATTATCGGAACTGTTTGATTGTCAATTAGGAAAAACTAAATCTCAATTCTGGTAAGCACACCGTGAAGTTTATGATACGGCAGTTCGATAAACTGAACAAAGTTTGGTGTAATTCTTTTTATGAATGAGAAAAACTTTAGATACATCTTTTTCGCTTTAATATCATCTACGCCATAGAACATTACTTTCGGATCAATGTCGGTTTCCTTTAACAGCTTTGGAATATCAAGCCGCTCCATGTAGCCAATCTGAATTTCAAATCCCGAAAGTCCATCCGCGATTTCGGGTACATAAAGTTTTTGTATTCCGCGCGGCGAATCTGTAGTAACAACAGAGACTAGTACGTTATCTTCATAAAGAATTCCGCCGCGTAGAGTACAGTGAACCATGTAGGGCGGAATCATATCTAAACTTTTTGTAAAGAAAAGCGCTGTTCCGGGAAGAATTTTTCCTGCTTCATAAATTTGTTCATAGCTTACAAGATATGTATCTATCGGCAGAGAGCGGAACGAGCGGTAAATTGCGCGGTTTCCCTTCGTCCAAACATAAATTATCGCAAACGGCACCGCCGCGATGATGATAGACCAATAACCGCCATGTGGAATTTTTGTAAAAACAGAAACTAAAAATGCCACATTTACAATAAAGACAAGTGAAGCTATTACTACTTTGATTCTGCTTTTCTGCTTTGTGTAAATCCAAAGCATGAATACGGTGCTAACAGCCATTGTTGCGGTTACTGCAAAACCGTAGGCAGCAGCCAAATTGTGCGACGCTTTAAAAACCAGAATGATTAAGATAACCGATATGAGCAAGAGCCAATTTACAGAATCAATATAAATCTGAGATTTGAGATGCGTAGAAGTGTATTTAACCCGTGTTAGCGGAAAGATATGTGTACGTATTCCTTGATAAACAAGAGAGAACACGGCGCTTATCATTGCTTGAGAAGCAATTATTGTAGCAAGCAAAGTAAGAATTAAAAACGGTACATATAAAAATTCTACTTGTCCTTTCACCATCGAAAACAAAATATTTGTTTTGGGATCGTAATCGGTGCCTTGCGAAACAACATAAGAACCTTGTCCCAGATAATTCATTAAGAGAGCGATGAATACAAATATCCACGCATGGCGAATCGGCTTCTTCCCGAGATGTCCCATATCCGCGTAAAGCGCCTCGCCGCCGGTTGCGCACAAAATAACTTCTGAGAGAACAATAAAACCCGCAGCGCCGTTATTTATTAAAAACTGAATTCCATAATGTGGGCTTAATGAAAACACAACCATTGGATTGTGCATCATAGAAAAGAAGCCGGAAATAAAAAGGGCTGAAAACCAAATTACCATTATCGGTCCGAATGAAGCCGCAACCTTATCGGTTCCTTTCGATTGTATTGCAAATAAAAGAACCGTAATTACAATTGTAATGATAACAATTGTATCAACTCCAATATGCCCCATTCCGGGTATAAGCTGCAAACCTTCAACAGCAGAAAGAATACTTATCGCAGGAGTAATAACACCATCGCCCATGAGGAGAGAAACGCCAACATAACCCATAAAGGTTACAAAGGCTATTGATTTTCCCTTTTTCAAATTACTGTGCAGAATTTCCTTAAGTACCACAATTCCGCCCTCACCTTTTGAATCTAAATGCATTGCGAGAAAAGTATATTCTATTGTGACAAGAATGATGAGCGTCCAGAACATTAATGATAAAATGCCAAGAACGTTTTCTTGTGTTGGCGCTGTTAATAGAAAAATTACGCTTAATGTGTAAATAGGACTTGTTCCGATGTCTCCGAATACAAGTCCCATTGCCTTAAGTATTTCTCTAAAATTGGTATGATCAGATTTTTTGTGAGCCATTAAATGTGTTTGTCCGGTAAGATTCTTAGCCAAAGATGGCAGTGTAAATTAGGTAACCGACAATATAGAGAATGCTAATGCCTATAATTCCCATCAAGAAATAAAAACCAAAATTGCTTACCGCGGTTTCTTTTTTATTCTCTTCCATTGCTGCTCCTTTTTAGTAAAACCAATAATTAGTCGCTATGAAACTACGCGAAGATAATTATTTTTTAGAACACCAAAAAGATAAGTTTTTGAAGTCCCAATTACTGAAAAGAATTGCACACCGCAAGAAATTTGCATTATTGATTTGAGAATAAACAATGATTGTTTATTTTGCCGCAACTTTTGCAGAATTCTAAAATGAGCGAACCCACAAAGAAAACCGAGTTAGTACGCGGACTCACCTTAACCGCGGCAATGATGTTAGTTGCCGGATCAATGATTGGCTCCGGAATTTTCCGTAAGCCCGCAACAATGGCTGATCAGCTTGGCTCACCGGAGTTGCTGCTTTTTGTTTGGATAGCCGCCGGCTTAATCACTCTTATTGCAGTTTTGGTTAATGCTGAAGTTGCCGGTATGATTGACGCTACCGGAGGTCAGTATGTTTACTTCAGAAAAATGTATGGCGATTTTACAGCTTACCTTTATGGCTGGTCTATTCTTTCTGTAATCCAAACCGGAAGCCAGGCTGCTATTGCTTACGCATTTGCAGAGTATCTTGGTTACTTTATAAAGTATCCTCAGCTGCCGCAGTCATGGCAAGAGTTTGCCGTTTTTATGCCGCTTGTAGGAGACATTCATCCTTTTGCAGATTTTGGAACTAAGGCTGTTGCTATATCAGTAACCGCATTTCTAACGGGCGTAAATTACATGGGAGTTGTTTTCGGAGGAAGCGTTCAAACAATTGTTACATTTATTAAGATTGCCTCCATTTTATTAATTACGTTTTTACTTTTATTTATTGGCAACGGTAGTTTTTCAAACGTTTACACCGGATTTGCACTTCCACATAAATCTACAGCCAGTTTTATAAGCATGCTTGGTTTAGCTTTTGCCGGAGCTTTCTGGGCGTACGATGCATGGAATAATATTACATTCGTTTCCGGCGAAGTAAAAAATCCAATGCGCAATGTTCCCCGCGCTCTTATTTACGGAACATTAATAGTTATATGCGTCTATGTTTTAATCAACGCTGCCTTCTTATACGTACTTCCAATTGATGAAATGGCAAAATCACCTTTAGTTGCCGCAACTGCAGCCGAGAAAATTTTTGGCTCTAACGGTGCTTCTTTAATTTCAATTGCCGTAATTATATCAACATTTGGCGCGCTTAACGGAAGCATCTTAGCGACAGCCCGCGTTCCTTACGCAATGGCGAGAGCTAATTTATTCTTCAAAAGTTTAGGAAATGTTCATCCAAAATTTGGTACGCCGCATACTGCATTGCTTGTTCAAGGAATTTGGTCATGCGTACTTGTTCTATCCGGTTCATTTGATATGATAACCGACTATGTAATTTTTGCTTCGTGGCTGTTCTATATGCTTGGTGCGTTTGGCGTGTTTGTACTTCGTAAAAAAATGCCGGATGTAGCCCGTCCTTACAAAGTTTGGGGTTATCCTTTTACACCGGCAATCTTTGTCATCTTTGCGTTTTTGTTTTTGGTTAACTCAATAATTTCCGATACACAGAACGCAATGATGGGACTAATACTAGTAGCAAGCGGACTTCCATTTTACTTTTTCTGGAAATACCGGCAAAATAAAAACAGCTAACTAGTCTTAAGGAATATTTTAGTTCTTTAGCTTAGACAAAGAGGTAATAAAGATAATATGCCATAACAAAGAGCATAGAACCCCCAATCAAAAGAATTATCAGTGTAAGATAATTTATTTGACTCATCTTGCTTTTGGAAACTTCTGCTTCATTTTTATTATTGATAAACATGATACGTTTAGTCTTCTGTGATAAATGCTTTGTTGTAACGTTCAACTGATTCATTTACAATTTTGAACGCTTCTTCTTTTCCAACAATCTTTTCTACAACTACATTCTTATGTTCAAGTTTTTTATAATCTTCAAAAAATCTTTGTAGCTGGACCGTTGTATGCGGAGGAAGATCGTGCAGGTCATCCATATAGTTAACAGAAATATCATTCTTAGCTACAGCTACTATTTTTTCGTCTTTCTCCATGTTATCTACCATTTCCATAACGCCAATTACTTTTGCTTCTATAATGCAAAGCGGATCTACATCTACAGAACAGATAACAAGTATATCAAGCGGGTCGCCGTCATCACTTAACGTGCGCGGAATGAAGCCATAGTTTGCCGGATAAAACACCGAAGAGAAAAGCACGCGGTCTAATTTTAGCAGTCCGCTTGTTTTATCAAGTTCATATTTAGCTTGCGACCCTTTTGGTATTTCTATAATTGCATTTACAACATTGGGAAGTTCTTTCCCCGCACTTACATGGTGCCAGGGATTGAAGTGGAAATTTTTAGTATTTATCATTTATTGTTTTTCTCCGGAATAGAAAAGAGTGCGGAGACTAATCCGCACTTAATACTCTTAACACTTTTTTAGCGTCCTTATCGTTAGGGGATATTTTTAAGATACGTCTAGCAAAGTTAATAGCTTCGTCATTATTACCAGCTTGTAAGTAGCAAGACATCAAAATCTTCAACGTGGACATATCGGATCTGTATTTAAGTATTCTCAAATAATATGGAATTGCTGCTGCGTATGCTTTTCTGTCGTACGCATTATAACCAAGCGCTGAGTTTGAAGCTATGTACTGATCCTTATACTGAGATTCATTATTTCCGATTAGGCTCAACATTGCTTTGTGTTGTTCTAACAATGCTTGGGTTGAATCTAATGCGGTATAAATTTGAATTAAGAAATTTCTGTTTGTAAAGTTTGTATCGTTTAATGCAACCGAGCGAAGCAGCGCAGTTCTAGCTTTTTCTAATTGGTTCTTCTTAAAGTCTGGATTAGCAACAACAGAGTCTGCGTTTTCTCTGAACTGGTAATGAGAAAATCCTAAGTATCTCCAGGCGGTTTCGTTTGTAGAATCTGCTTTTGCTTTTGCTTCGTAATATTTAGCAGCTTCATCAAATTTTTTATCTCTAAAAAATCCATTTGCTAATTCCATATAAATGCTGGAACGCGCCGGATCGGCTTTAACAACCTTCTCAAAATATTTCATTGAGTTGGCTTCATCCTTAACCATCTGGAATGCTCTGGCAGTATTTTCCATTTCATTAATGCTTAACATTGAATCGGGAACTTGAGAATAATACTTAGCAGCTTCAGCATATCTCTGAGTTGCATATGCCGCAATTGCAGTATTTTTTTTCAACTGCATCTCTTCGGGATATTTTTCTACTCCCGCCGAACCGAAGTTAAATACTTTCTCAAAGTTTTTAATTTCTAAGAGTGCGCGGGTGATTTTTAAGTACGCATCTTCGGTTTGATTCTTGTCTAAATATTTTTCGTACAACAACGCCGCATCGGCAAAACGTTTTGCTTGATACATAATTGTAGCAGCTTCCAAATATGCGGCAGCATTGTTAGGATCAATAGAAATAATCTTTAAGTACTTGTTTATTGCGTCGGTATATTTTCTTTGCTTAACCATAAGTTTTGCATTCTTAAACTTGAGGTCAATGTTAAGCGAGTCTAGTAATTCAGCTTCTTCGAAGTTTGATATCGCAAGTTCAGCAACACCCATTTGGTCGTACGAATCACCCAAATATTCGTACACCAACCTTGGTTCAAAATTTACTTCTCTCAACTGTATGAATAACCTGTTTGATCCGTTGGCATCGCCTGCATCCAGTAATTCTTTAGCAAGTGTAAAAGCCGTTTTGTAGTCCTTCTTATCAAATGCTTTTTGAGCAGTAGCAAGTTTGTCCTGAGCCAAAACATTAGCTGCTAAAAAAACAACCATTAGAAAGAGAGTAATTCGCTTCATTTTAACCTCGTCATCTTATTGTACCTTAATGGAACTGTTGCTGGACCAAGATCATGTGCCAGAACAATTTTTTGACCTTGTGTAAAAGTCATATATGTTGCAAAACCGGTTCCAAGACCAGTTCCAATCTCATTTAAAAATATGTAACATTCTCTAATTAGTGGATATTCTCCATTTGATAAATAACCGGCTACCGGTTCTATATACTCTCCGCCTGTTGCCGATCTTTCATCAGTTCCGATTCTTAAAATTTTTATTCCTTTTGATTCTCTCGCGATGTTCAAACCAACAACGCCGATAGAGTTTTTATTTTTGATTACACTTTTCACTACGTCATCTTCATTCTTAACAACAAATGCACCGCTTGGTTTTTTGTTTTCAAGTAATTCTACTTTCAAATTTTCAAATACACCGGAATTCTGATCCGGAATAAAAACTTTATATAGCTTACTCTCACCGAGTAAGAGTTGTTTCAACTGAGTGGTAGTCATTCTAGCTGCCTGGTGATTTGTATCAACAATCACTGTAAGCCCGTCATAACAAAGTTTTATTACCTTAACCTCAGATTTAGTTTTTTCTACAAATTTGCTTTCATCATCTGTAAGACCGCGCGAGCTAACAAACATCTGGATTTCTCCATTCAAAATTTTTACTATTCCTTCACGCGCTTGCACTTTTTCAACTTCTATTTTAGAAGCCGGATATGTAGTAACAAATGAATCTCTTTGTTCAACAACCATTGAGTATAGAGATTCATCTGCATAGCACTTTATTGAGCCTTTTGTTGTGGTTTCTCTCGGCTCCGGACCGCAGCCCGAAACAAACAACAACAATATCATTGGTATTATGAAAAGACTATTTGGTTTCTTCTTCATCTGCTCTGCGGTTTTTTATGGTGATTATAACAATCCGGTAAATACCGTAAAGAATCATTACAACCCCAAAAATTATTTTAACATTTTGTGTTGCAAAAAGAGTTGTTGGGAATAGCTCAGTTGCCATTATTGCTATTCCCAACGCAACAAATATTACTCCTGCAGTATAACCAATGTAAACCATCAGTTTCTGCATGTTCATTTTAGTTTTGTCCTTCCAAAGTAAATCTGTAAGGAAGCACAATCCAAACTGCTATAGGATGCTGGTTTTGAAGAGCCGGTGAAAAAGCGCTTCTCATAGCAGCATCAATAGATACCTGATTGAACAATTCGGAATCCGATTTAATTACTACTGCTTTTTTCGGTCTTCCGGTTTTATCAACCAACACTTTAACAAATACTTTTCCGGTAATACCGGCACGTTTTGCAATTTCAGGATATTCGGGCGATACCGAATGAACCATTTCGGGCAATTTTTCAACTGCTGTAAACGCGTTCATATCAGGGTCTTCATCGCCTTTAGGCTCTTCAATCTTAATATCCTGTGTAATCTGTGCGCCGCCCGATAAATCTTCTGCTAAAGCCGGTGCTTGCTGTTGAGCCATTTCTGTTTGTGTAGCTATAACTTGTTCCGGCGGAGCTTCTTCATCAGGAACAGGTACAGGAACACCCACAGTTGGGGCAGCAACCGGACCGGCAACTTGAATTTGCGGTGCAACGTTTTCTATAGATGGTGGTGGACCGAGATCGCTATAATTGATCTTCAATCTTACTTCCGGAATTCCCTCTTCATCTTCACGGGAGAGATACACGGATAAGTAGTATGAACCGATCAGTAAGAGATGGAAAAAAATTGCGAGCGCCACACCAATTGTATAGTTACGCGGATAGATCTTTTTTAACTCAAAAGCTCCATACACGTTATTCTGTTGTAATGCTACTTCTGCCATTTTTTTCTCCTTAGATTGCTCTTGCTATTTCTCTTTTATCAATATCCGTCATTGGAGCCAGAGCATAACGGTCTAACTGTGTTACACGTAATTCATCAATAATATCAATCATTATATGATATTTTGCTTTCTTATCAATTTTGATAAGAACGTTAAATCTTGGGTTTTCAGCTCTTTTATTTTTCAAGAACTTATTCATTTCTTCCCACTTAATTTTATGAGGCACTTCAAATCCAACGTTCCAATACATTTGCATAGTTTCATCAACACGCAAAGTAAGAAGATTGGATTCGCCGACTTTAATATCCACATCTTTAGGAGGAAGATTTATTTCTAGCGTCTGCGGTAAGCGAAAAACTGTTGTTAACATGAAGAACGTTAACAAAAGAAAAGCAACGTCAACCAAAGGAGTCATATCTATACCGATATTGATTCTCTTTTTGGGTTTACGTTTGCTAAACTTATTTTTCCGTTTTGCACCACCGCTATCAGCAACTGCGCCACCGGACATATTAATCTCCTATTTTAACTTTTCTTTTCAATTTCAAAGTTGGTAACCATATTGAATCTTGTAATCTTAACTTGATCCAGAATGCCCATAATATCTTCAATAATTCCATATTCAGCTGAAGCGTCTGCCTTAACAATTGTTCTCAGCTTAGGATTCGAGATTCTCGCTTTTATCAAAGTTTCTCCAAGCACTTCCTTTTTAACCGGGCTTGCTTGTTTATACTTGTATTGTGCGCCAAACATTTTTTCCATCATTGTTTGAGAATCGAAACCCATGAAAATGGCACCGGTTTTATCAACATAAACCAGCATTGTATTGTTTTCCGGAAGTTTAATTTCCGAATGTGAGGTTGGTATTACTACTTCAACATCTTCCGGCGGCTTAAACGTAGTTGTAAGCATGAAAAATGTTAAAAGCAAAAACGCCACATCCACAAGCGGAGTCATGTCTATTCGAATTGAGACTCTTTTCTTTTTAATGTGCGGCATTAATTACCTCACTTAGATGATTTTAATAATTGCATAACATTGTATTTGGCTTCGTCAATTTGGAATGAGAAGTTATCAACTTTATTTACGAAAAAGTTATATGCTACAATACCGATAATTGCCGCAATGAGGCCGCCTGCTGTATTAACTAACGCCTCTGAAATTCCGGTAGCAAGACCAATAGCGTCTGGTGCACCGCCTGCGGCAAGCGCTTTGAATGAACGAATCATACCAATTACTGTTCCTAAAAGACCAAGCATTGTTGCAATAGAAGAAATTGTAGAAAGAGCAATTAAGTTTTTTTCGAGAAGTGGTGTTTCGAGCATAAGCGTTTCTTCAACCGCGCGCTCAACTTCTACCAATTGTTTTTCTTTTTCAATGGTTGAACCTGTTGCTGTAACTTCTTGATATCTTGTTAAGGCTGATTTTAATACGTTAGCAACTGATCCTCTTTGTTTATCGCAAAGAGTTACTGCTTCATTAATGTTTCCACTTCTAATTTGATCTATAACTGCTTTGAAAAATTTTGGGATAGGTTGTTTTCCGGCAGCTTTTCTTAAAGAAAGCGTTCTTTCAATAATTACTGCAATTACCATTATTGATAAACCAAGCAACACAGCAACTATAGGACCGGCTATATATGCTAGCGCTAATAAGTTACCATCTAGTGCAACATGCTTCGTACCTTTAGCAGCAAAATCAGCGAAGTTTGCCGGATTACCAAATACGAATTCGTAAATTAAAAACGCGCTAATCATAGCAACAAAAGTGAGGGTTACAACAAAAGCGGATTGTTTCATTTGTATTACTCCTTGATTATTTAATGTGTTCTGTTAATTACGTGAGAAAAATGTGCCACTTCGATATTTCTCCAGAACTGGCTTTTAAGGGGCTTAAAATGGGGTTTTGAGGGCAATTAAGCAACTACTTTTTCAATATGAAATGAAAGCCATTTCAAAATGAAATGCCGCGGGGCATTATAGTCCATATAATTTTCTCTTCCGCCAAAGAGTGGTTTCGGAGATTCCCAATATCCGAGAGGCTTCCTTTGTAGTTGGAGCCATTTTAAGAACATCAATTATATGCTGCCTTTCAAGCTCATCTATCTTTTGAACGCTTTGGCTAACCGGCTTTGGTTTAAAACTATTTATTTCTTGCGGTAGATGTTCCGGCAAAACAGTATCGTTTTTGGCGAAGACGAGTATTCTCTTAACCATAGTCTCAAATTCACGAACGTTTCCGGGCCAATCGTAATCGAGAAGAAGTTTTTTGGTCTCTTCGGTTATTGTAACATTACGTTGAGCGCCATACTTTGCAACAAAATTTTGAAGCAATGCTTCAATATCATCTTTGCGCTCTCTTAGCGGCGGAATTTGAAGCCGGACGCCAACTATTCTATAATAGAAATCTTCCCTAATCACTCCGGCGGTAAGATCGGCTTCGACTTTTCTGTTTGTCGCGCTGATGATTCTTACATCAACTTTACGGGTGATGCTTTCACCCACACGCTCAAACTCCATATTTTGCAAAAAGCGGAGAAGCTTTACTTGCATCTGCTTGGGAATATCTGCGACTTCATCTAAAAACAAAGTACCGCCGTCTGCTAAATCAAGCCTTCCTACTCTATCTTTTATTGCGGTTGTAAACGCGCCTTTAACATGCCCGAACAATTCGCTTTCGAATAAGTTTTCGGGAATTGCCGAGCAATTAATTGCAATAAACGGATTGTCTTTTCTGCTTGAGTTAGTATGAATAAATTTTGCCAGCAGTTCCTTTCCCGTTCCGCTTTCACCTTCAATCAAAACCGGGATATCGCTTTCGGCAACTTCTTTTGCAGTGCGTAAAACTTGTTTTGTCTGTGCATTCACCGTAATGAACGATTCGCTGTGTAAAGTTTGCTCAAGCTGGTCTGCTAATCCGCGCGCTTGTTTTACAAGGCGGTGATGCTCGAACGCTTTTTCAACTATGTGAAGAAATTCTTTGTGTGTAAACGGTTTGGTAATGTAATCGTGAGCGCCCTTCTTGATTGCCTCAACAGCGCTTTCTATAGAACCGTGTGCGGTCATCAAAACTATAGTTGTATCGGGCGAATTTTTCTTTATCTCTACGAGTGTAGAAATTCCATCCATCGGCTGCATTTTTAGATCAACGAAAGCGACATCGAAGAAAACTTCCTTAGTGCGGTTAACTCCATCAACCGGATTTGAAAACACATCGGGATTATATCCGTGCGAAATAAGTGCGAGCTCAATTGTCTTAAGAATATTAATCTCGTCATCAATTACTAAAATTCTATTGCTATGCATTTACACTACCGGTATTTTAATTTGAAATGTGCTTCCTTTGCCAAGTTCGCTAAAAGCTTTTATTTCGCCGCTGTGAATTTCGATAATTTCCTTTGCGATTGAAAGACCAAGACCAAGACTTCCGGGCGCCGAGTCATCAATCTGAATAAATTTATCAAATACTTTTTTAAGATTATCCGGGCTTATTCCAATTCCGGTATCGGAAATTTCGATGAAGAGATCATCTTCCCTTGTAACAAATTCAATTTTAATCTCGCCGCTGTTTGGTGTAAAGCGAAGGGAATTGGAAACAAGATTTTCAACAGCGCTAATCATACTGTTAATGTTGCCGTTAATACGAGAGCCGGAACTTTTATCTATAACCTCTAACTTAATATCTTTTTCTTTAGCCTGAATTGAAAATTTCTTTGTTATGTGTTCGGCAAGTTTTGCGGCTTCAAAAGTCTCAAACTTAATCCTGCCGATGTTTGCTTCCAGCTTGGTTAGCTCTAAAATTTCGTAAACAAGCTTGTTCAAGCGGTCGTAATCTTCTTTCATAGAAACAATAAGATCGTGCTGTTTATCATTAACGCTGCCAACAACTCCATCTTCAAACAAACCAAGCGCCATTCCCATCGAAGTAAGGGGCGTTTTAAGTTCGTGAGAAACCTTTGCGATGAACTCACTTTTCATTCTATCTAACTCTTGGTACTTGGTTACATCGTTGAAGACAAAGACCGTTCCTTGTGTTTCACTTTCCGGTATATCCAGAGTAGCCGTCATAACATTGAAATATTTCTGCGAGCCTTCACTGTCTTTAATGTTTATTATCTCATCTTTCTTCGTCTGGAGATCAATCTTGCTTTTATTCCTCGCTTTGGTTCGTTCATGCCTAAGAATTTTTTTGATTTCCGAATTCTTAATTGCCTTCTCCCCAAAAATTTGGTTAAACGCTTTGTTGGAAAGAAGCACTTTGAAGTTTTCATCAACCATTAACACCGGCTCGTTCATACCTTCAATCAGCAGTTCCGATTTTCTTTTTTCATAAAGAATTTTGTTGAGGTTTAACTGCTCATACCTTTCAAGCCGCTCGCTCATCTTGTTAAACTCATCTGCAAGCGTGTTAATTTCATCCGAATTTTCATCTAATTCTATCCGCTCGCTAAAATTTCCCTCGGCAATATGAGAAACAGTTTGCCGCAGCTTGGTAATTGGTCTTACAATGTAGTTGGAGAATTTTGTACCGAATACAAGGCTGATAAAAATTGCGCCGAGAAGAATTAGAAGAATGGTAATAGCGGCGGTTTGGGTAATTGTCTTAACGTCTTGAACAGAATCGTTAAGAGAAGTGTGGTTTAATAAAAGAATTTTGTTGCACTTTCCTTTTATAGATTGAAGCTGCATAATCAAATTTCCGAGATCAACTTTTACTTTTGGCGCTTCTCCCCGAAGAAATATTTTATAATCCAGCGTGTTAATGTTTTCTTCTTTGAACTTGGTAAGCTCAATCTGCATCTCGTTAAGAATTTTATGTTCTTCGTTTGAAAGCGCCAGTTCTCTTGTTTTTTGGTGCCAATCAAAAAATTCGTTTGTGCTGTTTGTAAATAGGCTGTCTCCTCTTGCAAAATCCTGGTTAAACATTATAATTACGGCTTCAACCTGCTCATCCAAAGACTTGCTCATATTATCGGAATAGATGATTACGCGGTAGTTGTCCTGCATCGTCTGCTTTATGTACTCGTTAAAGCGGTAGAAATTGTAGATACTCCAAAGCGTAGCTAGAAACATAATCAGCAGAATTACCGTGAATCCCAGGATAATTTTACTTCGCAGACTTGTAGTATAAAGGTTTATCATTAATTAATAGTTGTTTTAATTGGCTGCTTTAAAATAGCCATCGTATTACTTAAATAAACATCTTTTTTGTAATTTGAACTAGTAACAAGTTAAGGACAATTAAATGCTGCGTAATAAATTGATAAACAAAAAAGTTGGAGCCGAACCTCATTTTAATTGGAGAAGCCACGAACCAGTTAGATTGGAGGGATTTAGCGATGCTGTCTTTGCCTTCGCGGTAACACTGCTTGTTGTTTCATTAGAAGTACCAAAAACTTTTGATGAGCTTCTTGAAACAATGAGAGGATTTCTGGCTTTTGGGCTTTGCTTTTCTCTGCTGATTTGGATTTGGTATAACCAATACCTCTTTTTCAGAAGATATGCATTAAACGATGGATATGTTTTTGCTCTTAATGCTCTGCTGATTTTTGTTGTTCTCTTTTACATATACCCGCTCAAGTTTTTATTCACCTTTCTTGCAAATATACCAATGGGACTTCTCGGCTGGAGTAACTTAGATGACTCACTTAAAATGATTAGACCGGAACAAACACCAACACTAATGATAATCTACAGTGCCGGTTATCTATTAGTATTTTTTGTAATGTTTTTGCTCTACCTTCACGCATATAGCAAAAGAAATTTTATAGAATTAAATGCTTCGGAAGTTATTGTTACAAAATCTGATATGCAGTCATCTGCACTTAATATGGGAATTGCTTTACTATCAATTTTAATTGTGCTGATTGGCGGAGCTTCCGCCTCTGCATGGGCTGGATGGATTTACTGCTTAGTCGGTCCGGCAGCCACAATCAATGGCGCTATAATGGGCAAGAAAGCTAAAAGAGCCGCTGAATTGGAAACTCAATAACCTTTGTATATAAAACGGAAAGCCTTATGAAAAAAGCATTCTTCTTTTTTATCTCACTCTCTTCCTTTATTTATGCACAGTTTGGCTCTCAAGATTCCGGAGGAAAATTATTACCGGAACAAAAGTGTTACGATGTAAAATTTTACGATATTAATCTTACTATTGATCCGGCAGAAAAAGTTATTGGCGGATTTACAACTATAACCGCCTCTGCTTTAAGCAATCTGCAAACAATTGTAATTGATCTTGATAACACCATGGCAATCAGCGAACTTACTCGAATATCCCCTAATGGAAATGAAACAGAGATTCCATTCAAACATGAAAATGGAAAAATCAGCTTAACTTTTCCGGGTGTAATAAAACCAGGCGAAACTTTCTCTGTAAAAATTTCTTATGCCGGAGCGCCAAGAATTGCCAGGCGTCCGCCGTGGGATGATGGATTTATCTGGTCGAAATCCAAAGACGGGAAAGATTGGGTTACACTCACTTGCCAGGGCGGCGGCGCAGATATTTGGTATCCGTGTAAAGATCATCCAAGCGATGAAGCAGATTCCGTTGCAACTCATTTAACAGTTCCTTCAAATTTAGTTTGTATTGGTTCGGGCAAACTTCGTTCTTCTGTAGATAACAAGAACGGAACAAAAACTTGGAATTGGTTTTCTTCAAACCCGATTAACAATTACTCTGTTATGTTTTATCTCGGCGATTATATTCCTATCGAATATGATTACACAAGCATAACCGGAGAAAAAATTCCTTTCACCGTTTGGGTTTTACCGGAAAGTTTGGAAAAAGCTAAAACGCATGCGCCTCAGTTTGTTCAACACATGAAAATAAACGAAGAACTACTTGGTCCTTATCCATTTAGAAACGATAAATACTCTGTTGTTGAATCTCCTCATCTTGGAATGGAACACCAAACCGCAATTGCTTACGGTGCCGGATGGAAGAACCATAAAGATTTTCCGTTCGATTGGCTTCATCACCATGAATTTTCTCATGAGTGGTGGGGAAATTTAGTTACTGTTGCCGATTGGAGCGATTTCTGGATTCACGAAGGAACCGGAACTTACATGCAGCCCCTATACTTGGAAAAAGTTTTTGGCAAGGAAATGTATCTCGGTTACTTAAAGAGTATAAAACGTTTTGCAAACAAAGAGCCAATAGCTCCGCGAGGAGAAAAAACCGGCGGCGAAAGTTATACACTTGACATCTATTATAAGGGCGCGTGGATTCTACACACACTACGCTATTATTTAGGCGATGAAACTTTCTTCAAGGTTTTCCGGCACTGGGCTTATCCAACAGAAGCAATGGAGAAAATTAAAACCGGCGCACAATGCCGCAATTCTACAACCGATGAATTTTTACAAATGGCAGAAAAAATCTCCTGCAAAAAGTTAGATTGGTTCTGGGAAGTTTACATGCGCCAGGCTTCGCTGCCGAAACTCCACTACAAGAAAGAACAAAATAAAATTGTTCTTTGGTGGGAAACAGAAAACAATATTTCGTTCCCCCTTCCGGTTGAGGTAAAAATAGCCGGTGTAGTTAAACGTTTGGATATGCAGAACGGTAAAGGTGAATTTGCACTTACACAAGATGAAGAATTCACAATTGACGCGAACG
Source organism: Stygiobacter sp. RIFOXYC2_FULL_38_25 (assembly GCA_001803165.1). Lineage (GTDB taxonomy): Bacteria > Bacteroidota > Ignavibacteria > Ignavibacteriales > Melioribacteraceae > Stygiobacter. The sequence goes on from MHAZ01000021.1 coordinate 314,660, forward strand.
AGCGATTGTTGATGGAGTTAATAAAAGATTAACTTTGCTGCGTTCATTTGGAAAACGGTTTAACCGCTAAGAGCGCAAAGCGGGTATTAAACGGATCACAAAGAAAAAGAAGAAAAACATGAGCGAAATATTTATCCTACTATTAATTGGTTTAGCCGCCGGACTTCTTAGCGGCTTACTTGGTATCGGCGGCGGCATAATAATCATTCCGATGCTTGTTGGATTTCTCGGCTATACACAAAAGGATGCGCAAGGAACTTCGCTTGGCTTACTGCTTTTGCCAATCGGCATTTTAGCTGTAATGAATTATTACAAAGCCGGATACATAAATGTAAAAGCAGTTGGAATTATGGTTATCACCTTTGTAATCGGCAGTTATCTTTCATCCAAATACGTTACATCCTTGCCGGATGCTGTTCTGAAAAAAATCTTTGCCGTCTTTCTACTTTTATATGCTTTTAAACTTCTATTTGGAAAATAAATTAAGCGTCCTACCCGGTGGATGTCTTATAATTAATGAATCAAAAATATATCAGTGTAAACCTGTGCTGAGTGTACCGAAGCATCTGTTAAATCCGCGTCATCCGTGGGCTATTTCTGATTAAATAATTAATTACGCGACATCCACTTACCGGGACGCTTTTTTTTCACAACAAATAAATATTGATATGAAAAAATTATTTCTCGCCTATGTAATATTTGTCTCCACACTCTTCGCACAAAACAATCTTTGGATTCTATCAGCACCGGCTTATAAAGAGTTTACCAAAATAGACCGTGCCGGAACGACAGTAATTCCAAACGGTAGATTTATAACTCCGCTCGGAAATCAAATTACTACTGCGCCGCATCCTTATGGTTTGGTTTTAAGTCCAGATGGAAACACAGCAGTTACAGCAAACTCGGGAACCGGTCCGCTATCAATAACAATTATCAAAAATATTTTGAGTGGGAATCCGCAAGTGATGCAAGTTCCGCCGGGTGCTTCTACAGATAAGGGCGTACTCGAATCCGTATTCATGGGCTTGGCAATATCGCCGGGTAGCAAAATTGTTTATGTAAGCGGCGGGCAGACAAATAAAATTTACTTGTTCAATCTTGCAGACGGCAACAGAGTTGATTCGATTGACTGCGCGCTTGTTGATAAACAAAACGATTACTCAACCGGCTACATTGGCGATATGGTTCTCTCTAAAGATGGCAAAAAACTTTTCGCGGTTGATCAGATTAACTTTAGAATGATTGTGCTTGATACGAAGAGCCGTAAGCTCATTCAGAATGTTCCGGTAGGTCGTTATCCTTTTGGGATTTCTTTATCGCCGGACGAGAAAAACATTTTTGTTGCCAATGTTGGAATGTATGAATACAAGAAAATCAAAATCTTAAATGAGAAAAAGAAAGGGATGAATTTTCCTCCTTTTGCTTATCTATCTAAGGAAGCGGAAAAAGGAATTAAGGATGATGAGTTTGAAGTTCCGGGACTAGGAAATCCTTACGATGCAAAAGCGTTTTCGGTATTCGTAATTGAAAACAAAGCTAACGCAAAGGTAATTGCAAAGATTAAAACCGGAATTCAGATTGGCGAAAAGATCGAAGACATTCCGGCAATTGGCGGTGCAAGCCCAAATTCAATTGCGGCAACAAACAAACTTGCATTCGTTAGCAACGGAACAAACGACAACATTTCCGTAATTGATATCCAGAAGAAAAAAGTTGTAAAGACAATCAAGCTTGTTCTTGATGAACGGCTAAAACACTTCCGCGGAGTAATTCCTTACGGCTTGACTCTATCGTCAGATCATAAAAGATTATATGTTGCAGAATCTGGAATAAATGCAATCGCGGTTATTGATGTAGCAAAACTCGAAGTACTTGGTCACATTCCAACCGGATGGTTCCCAGCTAAACTAAAATTGAGCAACGATGGGAAGAAAATTATTGTTGCCAACGCAAAAGGATTCGGAAGCGGACCAAATGGCGGAACAACTTTTAAACGCGGTCCGGAGGGAAGTTACATCGGCAGTCTGATGAAAGGAACGGTTGGAGTTTTCGATATTCCTTCCGACGAAGAACTAAAAGCTCTAACACAAAAAGTTATAGATAACAATTTCAGAATTGAACAGTCAAACTCGCTTCGTTTTGCCGAAAGGAAAGACAATCCAATTCCTCTTTATCCAAAAGAAAAAGTAAGCCCAATAAAACACGTCGTGTTTATATCAAAAGAAAACAGAACTTACGATGAAGTTTTCGGTCAAATTAAAAACGCGGAAGGCGATTCAACAATTGCTCGATACGGCTACAATGTTTCCTTCACCAACAGAAACAAAACTGTTTCGGTAAGCAACGCCACCATTATGCCAAACCATCTCGCGCTTGCAAAGCGTTTTGCAATAAGTGATAATTTTTATGTGGATGCCGATGTATCCGCCGACGGACACCGCTGGCTTTCTAACACTTATCCAAATGAATGGATTGAGACAACAGTTCCGGCGAGTTATGGAGATAACCGCGAGTATAAAGAGAATTCGAAATCGCCCGGCATACTTTCATTTACTAGTTCTGCCGGAGCTATTTATCCCGAAGATTATAATGAAGCCGGTTCTATGTGGGATCATCTTGACCGCAATAAGAAAAGTTTTTTCAATTTTGGTTTTGCCTTGATGTTCGAGCCAGCCGACTATGATGTAAAATATAAACAAGGCGGAGTTAGACACATCGCAAATTTTCCTCTTCCGGCGCCATTGTTTGCGAACTCTTCAAAAATTTATCCAACATATAACACCTCCATTCCGGATCAATTCCGGATTGATATGTTCCAAAAAGAATTCAAAGAAAAATGGCTTGATGAGAAAAAAGAAATTCCTTCTATGTTAACCGTCATAATTCCAAACGATCATGGCGCGGGAGAGAAGCCGGATAAAGGTTATCCGTTCCGCGAAAGCTACATGGCTGATAATGATTTAGCAGTTGGAAGAATTGTTGAGTTTCTTTCTCACACTCCTTACTGGAAAAATATGATGGTTGTTATTACCGAAGATGACGCGCAGAATGGTGTTGATCACGTTGACGCACATAGAAGTATTCTTATGGTTATCTCGCCTTATGTTAAAAAGAATTATGTCAGTCACGTACATTACAGTTTCGGAAGTCTCTTCAAAACATTTTGGAATGTGCTTAGCATTCCATACTTAAACCAGTACGATGCCGGCGCAAATGATTTAGCGGATTTTTTTACAGACAAGCCGGATTTCACTCCTTACAATGCTCTTCATTCCGATGTAAGATTTTTCGATCCGCAAAAAGCGCTCGATCCGCTTGATGAAAAGTTTGATTGGAAATCGCTAAAAGATTCTCCGGAAATTGATAATGTGCAAGACATGATGCGTGAAGCAAAAGAAATTGATAAAGACCGTTTGGAAAACAGAGAGAAGAAATAATTTTTTCTTAGTCACGCCGAGCGGAGTCGAGGCGTGGAATTATAAGGCTGCAAACAACCATTTCTCGACTTCGCTCGAAATGACTTTAAATTAGTAACGCTTACTATTTGCCAATGACTAAACCAAAAACACATTCACATACTTCCGCGATTTTTATTGCTCTGCTTGTTACTTTTCTATGGTCAACTTCATTCATCATCATAAAACTTGGATTGGGTGAAATTCCCCCTCTAACTTTTGCGGGTTTGCGTTACTCAATCGCGTTCATGTGTCTGCTCCCTTTTGCGCTGAAGAAAGAACGCGTTGAAGAAATCAAAAAAATTGAAAAGTGCGATTGGCTTAAACTTATTGCGCTTGGTTTTATCTTCTATACTTTTACACAAGGAACTCAGTTTCTCGGTCTCTCACTACTTCCCGCGGTTACAGTTAGTTTGATTCTCAACTTCACTCCGGTTGTTGTTGCGGTAATGGGAATTTTTCTTCTCTCGGAAATTCCTTCTGCGCGCCAGTGGTTTGGCGCATTTCTATTTATCGCCGGAGTTATGGTTTATTTTTTCCCAGCGGATTTATCCGCAAGCAAAATTACCGGTTTGATTGTTATGTCAGTCGGTGTAATTGCCAACGCGAGCTCTTCAATTCTCGGAAGGTCGGTTAACCGTGGCGGAAAGTTTCATCCGTTAACCGTAACAATTATAAGTATGGGTGTTGGCTCTATTGTTCTTCTTGTTGTTGGAATTGCTATGCAAGGCTTTCCCGCAATTGGTTTGAAGAACATTCTTTTCTTGCTGTGGCTTGCGGGAATTAACACCGCACTCGCCTTCACACTTTGGAATTTATCTCTCCGCTCACTTACCGCAATGGAATCCTCTATTATAAATGGAACAATGCTGATACAAATTGCCATTCTTGCATGGGTATTCCTTGGCGAAACAATTACGCTAAAGGAATTTGTTGGAATGGTAATCGCGGCTGCGGGTGCGTTATTAGTACAACTTAAAAAGAAATAATTAGCCCCCCTCAGTTATCCCGAGCGGAGTCGAGGGAAAGGAGAGGGGATTAGGCTTGTCCCGCGTTTTGTGCGGGAGTGAGGTCTGTAGCGATATATTGCAAAGCAGACCTCCCTCTTTGTCTCCCTCCTTGGTAAGGAGGGAGAACTGAACTTTTCTTAATTGATAATGCGTGTAGTGTTATTTAATTTGCAAACAGCAACGGGGTTCCATTGAATTCAACTTAGGGGGACCGGGAAAACAAGTACGAATTACGAATTTGGATTTACGAAGTAACTTCATATAGATTTTCTTTTAATAAATATAGATGTGCATGATAACACGCACAAAAGTGTGATTTTATTTAACAAACTAAATAAAAGCCGGTAGATATTCCGCCAATGTTGCGGGACCTATATTCCAAAATCAATCATCTGCTGACGAACTAATTAATAATTATATTGCAAAAATGTGTATTGAAGAAGAGTTAGAATTTATTAAAGAACAACGAGCAAATGATGCCGGTTATCATTTAATACTAGGTCAAAAGTGGCGACGTTTTGGTGAACCCAGTAAACTTCCCAGTCCAATTGTCTATTCTTCAATAGAGTTTCGATTATCTATTGAAAGAATAGTGTTTGAGCTTTATGCATTAATGAAGAAGTTGAAATATATAAGCGAAGAGGATGCGAAAAAGTATGAAAGCCTTACAAGCGTAATTACACAGATAATGGAAATAGTTGGTAATTCAAGAAATTTGTATCGTATTCTGAAATTTAGCGCAATGTTATTTGATGATGATTCCCAGTTAATTGGTAAACTAGCTATTCCCGATGTTAACAAACTAAAAAAGTATTGGTATGCTTTGAGCGACTACTGTCATATGAAAGTTAATCCAGAAAACACTTGGTTATCAAAAGAGTTTGTTAAAAAGGGTTATGAAATACTAAATGAAGTTGAAACCTATCTCTGGGATATTAAAGTACGTAAGCATTTTGGTTTCTACCAGATGGAAACATGGCAACCTGAAGTTGTTGCATTAGCTGATGATTATGTTAATTCTAAAATTGATGATGAATCTGTTAAAACAAGATTGATGTTAATGAAACCCGTAATTCTTTCACGATATAAAAAGTAGCAAAATAACCTACAAGTCAAAGCCGACCGCGTCTTCGACTTGGCTGTAGGGAAATAGTTGTGGTTTAGCTTCCTCTCGTCGTCACGGTCCTACCGTGACGAAAATAAAACGTCAAAAAGTGAGCACTGGATAAACATGAAACCGCACAACAAAATAAAATCTTAAAAATGCAGCATCGTTGTTTTGTGCAGCGGGCTAACCGCCATGTCGTTATATGCTAATCAAATATGGAGTTGGCTGACATAGCAGGCAGACATCTATAAACTTAAAACCATTTATAAATGATTATGACACTTAAAAAAATTGAAACTCGGATACTAATTTTATTATTTGTTTTCCCTTTCCTTTCACTTGCACAAACCATTAGCCGTATTGAACCAAGTAATTGGTGGGTTGGAATGAAATTAAATACAATTACGTTGTTAGTTTACGGCAAAGAAATTCAAAGCTTACAGCCATCCATAAAATACGACGGGGTGAAAATCTTAAAAACTGAAAAAGTCGAAAATCCGAATTATTTATTTGTTACTATAAAAATAAATCCGCAAACGATAGCGGGAAATGTAAAATTGGATTTCAAAAAAGGTAACACAACTGTTATAACAAAAGACTTTCCTTTATTGGCTCGGCAAACAAATAGCGCAAACAGAGATAGCTATACACAAAAGGATGCAATCTATTTAATTGTCCCCGACAGGTTTTCTAATGGCGATATTGAAAACGATGTAATTCCGACATTAAATGAAAACGTGGTAGATAGAAAAGGTGATGATAAAAGGCACGGCGGAGATATTCAGGGAATTATTAATCATTTAGACTATATCAAATCGCTTGGCTTTACACAAATTTGGTGTACGCCTTTAACGGAAAATGATGAACCTCTATACTCTTACCACGGTTATGCTGCTACCGATTTCTATAAAATTGATCCAAGGTTCGGAACAAATCAACAGTTTAAGCAATTGGTGGAAGAAGCAAAGGAAAGAAATATTGGGATAATCTGGGATATCGTATTAAATCATTGTGGTTCGGAATACTATTTCATAAAGGACTTGCCTACAAAGAGTTGGGTCAATTTTCCAGAAACTCACACACAATCAAATTTTTTGAAAACTACCATCACCGACATTTATGCTACAGAAATTGATAAAAAAGAATATACAGATGGTTGGTTTGATAGACACATGGCAGATTTAAATCAACGTAACCCGCTAATGGTGAAGTATCTTATTCAAAATACAATTTGGTGGATAGAATACGCAGGACTTTCGGGTCTCAGAGCGGATACTTATTCTTATTCGGATAAAGAATTTTTGGCTGCTTGGACAAAAGCAATACTTGATGAATATCCTAATTTTAATATTGTGGGAGAGGAGATGTCAAGAATTGTTGCTCAAACTTCTTATTGGCAGAAAGACAAACTAAACTTCGATGGGTATAAATCTTATTTGCCAACGTTGATGGATTTTTTATTAAATGATAATATCGTTTCAAGTTTAACCAGGTCAAATGATTGGTTCTCGACATGGAGAGACACATACCAGGGAATAGCCCAAGATTATCAGTTTCCACATCCTGAGAATCAGTTGATTTTTCCAGACAATCACGATTTGGACAGATTTTATTCCAGACTCAATAATAATTTTGATAAATGGAAACTTGGAATTGCGATGTATATGACAATGAGAGGAATACCACAATTTTTTTATGGTACAGAAGTATTAATGACCAACGAAAAAGTAGGAAGTGATGGTCAAAGAAGAAGTGATTTCTATGGCGGTTGGAAAAATGACTTAAAAAATGCTGTAACTGAAAAAGGATTAACCGGTACGGAAAAAGATGCGAAAAAATATTTCTCAAAATTACTTAATTGGCGAAAATCAAATTCGGCTATAACTAATGGGCATTTTAAGCATTACGCCCCTCAGAAAAATGATGTTTACATTTATTTCCGCTACAATAAAGAACAAAAAGTTATGGTCTTATTGAATAAAAATAGTGAAAATGTAACGCTCGATATGAACAGGTATTCTGAAATGATTTCCAATAAATTTAAGGCAAAGGATATAATTACGGATAAAGAACTTGATGTAAAAAACACATTGACAATTTCAGGAAAGACGGCAATGATTTTAGAAATTAGATAAGTGAACTCGATAAAATCTTTGAGCTAAAATAGCTTATTCCCGTCGTCACGGTACTAACGTGAAAATAATTAAACGTCAAGAAGTGAGCACTGGAGAAACATGAAACCACACACCAAAATAAAATCTTCCTCAATAGCCCAGTGCGGTATGAACTGCGGCTTGTGTTATGCCTTTCAAAGAGAAAAGAATAAATGCCCCGGCTGCCGCCAGCTTAGCGCCGGAATGCCGGTATCTATAGAAAGATGTAAAATTAGAACGTGCGGCTTCTTTACAAATGCCAATGCAAAGTTTTGTTATCAATGCACAGAGTTTCCTTGCAAGAATCTTAAACATCTGGATAAGCGATACAGAACAAAGTACGGCACGAGCATGATAGGAAACCTAAGCAACATTAAAGCCGCCGGTATAAGAAAGTTTATTTCAAGCGAACAAGTTAAACGGACGTGCGGCAGCTGCGGAGATTTGCTTTGTGTTCACAAACCTAATTGCTTAAAATGCGGCGCAAAGAAAGTTAAATCAGTATAGAAAGGACTTCCTCAAAATGAACCCAAGAACAAAACCACAAAACATAGACGAATACATTTCCCTCTTTCCAAAAGATGTTAAAACAATGCTGGAAGTCTAAGGCAGACAATACGCAAAGCCGCGCCGAAAGCGGAAGAAGTAGTCAGTTATCAAATGCCGGCATTTAAACAGAATAGTGTTTTGGTTTACTTTGCAGCTTTTAAAAATCATATCGGTTTCTATCCAACTTCATCTGGCATTGCGGCTTTCAAAGAAGAAATATCTAAATACAAAAACTCGAAAGGCGCGGTGCAATTCCCGCTTGATAAGAAACTGCCGCTCGGCTTAGTTACTAAAATTGTTAAGTTTCGTGTTAAAGAAGATCTTGCCAAGAGAAAGAAATGAAAGAGAAAAGTTTTTTTTGCGATGTAACTTATTCCAACAACGACTTTGTGAAAGATGGTTTTACTTTCGGCGAATATGAGAATTGCGTTTTCAAAAATTGCCGCTTTGCAAATGTTAATCTGTCTGCATGTGTATTCATCGGTTGCGAGTTTGTTAACTGCGAACTCAGCAACGCAAAAATTAACGACACTGTTTTCCGCGAAGCTAAATTCACAAATTGTAAGCTAATCGGATTACAGTTTTCCACTTGCAACCAGCTTCTTCTTTCTATGGAGTTTGAAGGCTCACAGTTAAACCTGGCTTCGTTTTATAATCTTAAACTCCGCAAAACTACTTTTTCCAAATGCGAGATGAGAGAAACAGATTTTGTAAATGCCGATTTAACCGGCTCGCGGTTTTTAGAGTGCGACTTAAACAAAACTCTCTTCGAGAGTTCCAACTTATCCGGCTGCGATTTCCGCTCGGCGCTCAACTACGCAATTGACCCGGAAAAAAATAGGATCGCCAAGGCAAAATTTTCGGTATTGGGTATTGAAGGTTTGCTAACCAAATATGATATTACGATTGAAAGGTAGCATATTATGCATATAAAACGAACCACCGGCAGTGATAAAGATTTTCTCGAACTTGTTAACCTGCTTAACGAGGACCTCAGGAAGCGGTATCCAAAAACTCGTCACTTGTACGAAAGAGGCAATATTATTCCCGATGATGCTCATACGATTTTAGTTTACGCTGATGATGTAGCGGTAGGATGCGGCTGCTTAAGAGATTTTGATTCCGATGGCGCCGTTGAACTTAAAAGAATGTTTGTCCGCGATGAATACCGTGGAAAAAGAATTGGCAGAATAATAGTTGAAGAGTTAGAAAAATGGGCTGCCGAGTTAAACAAGAAAACAATTTATTTAGAAACCGGAGTAAATCAGCCGGAAGCTATTTTCCTGTACGAGCGAATGCATTATCAGTGGATTGACAACTATGGAGAATATGCCGGGAATAAAGAAAGTATTTGCATGAAGAAAAATTTATAACACAGCAACAAAGACATCTCACATGAAATCAACAAACTACTTTAATACATTCATAGAAGTCGCCGCCGATTGCCCGGCAAAAACCGCGCAAGTTCCACCGGTTGGTAAAAGTCCAACAGCCGCCAATATTCAATATGATATGATTGCAGAAAATCCATATAAGCACACTTCCGATGATGTGATTTTTTCTGTTTATGCTTTCAAAAATAATATTGAACCAAGGAGGCAAGAGAAAGAACGGCAGCAATTTTTCTCGAAAGGACAAGCTTGCATGAGATGTTCTCCCCTATCAAAAAGGTATGGCTGGGGAGTTCATAGCAACGATAAGGGCAAGATTGCTATCTACGCTGTTGAATCGGACGAATACAAAAAGTTTTGTTCCGATTCTAAATTGGCTCACACAAAAGCCATGCGTTCAAAGAGACAATAACCGGATTGAATTGAAAAACATTACGGCATTCGGCGAAATACTTTGGGATATTTATCCCGATGAAAAACGGCTCGGCGGGGCGCCATTTAATTTTATTTATCACATCTGGAAAATTCTCGGCAGAGCAAACTTTATTTCCTCCGTAGGCAATGATGAAAACGGAAAAGAAATTTTCTACTATCTCAATTCGATGGGCTTTAACACTAAAAACATTATCGTTGATAAAGAACATCCAACGGGAACTGTTCGGGTTGTGTTAGACGAAAACAAAGCGCCCTGCTTTACACCAACCTACAATTGCTGTTATGATTTTGTTAAACTTGATGAACAAATGAGGAAGATGATCCTCCAAGAAGCAGATTTAATTTACTTCGGAACTTTCTCTGCCCGCAGCGAAATTACAAGAGAAACTCTTTTCTCTTTGCTGAACCATCCGAACAAAAAATACTTCTGCGATCTTAATCTCCGCCATGATTTGTTTACTAAAAATTTAATTGAACGAGCATTGCTTTCGGTAAATGTTCTAAAAATAAACGATGCAGAGCTTTTCAAACTAAAGGAGTTGTTCAATCTCCCGACAAGCGATTACGAGGCGTGTTTCTTCCTTCTAAACAAGTTTGATATTGATTTGATTGGCTTGACGCTGGGAGAAAGGGGCGCTTTTCTTTTTAACAAGAACGAATCTGATTATTACATATCTGAGTCGGCACAAATAATAGACACACTTGGCGCCGGCGATGCTTTTGCGGCAATTCTTTGTTTGGGATACTTACAACAACTTCCTTTAACACAATTAAACCAATTAGCAAACGAGTTTGCGTTGGAAATCTGTAAGGTTAACGGCGCTCTGCCGCATGATAATTCCATCTATCAAAAATACCAAGAGCTATTCGCAGTTATATAGATTATTATCTCTGTGTTCCTCTGTGCATCCTTAGTGGTTCTCTGTGAAATTCTTTTCTTTGCTGTTAGATTCAACACAGTTTAAATAACTATGTAATTTCAATGGCGATATTTCTAAGTTTGTTTATCACAAATGTGGTCTTACCATGAAAACTAAAAGCTTACCTATCAAATCAAAACTTACTCTTAGATTAATTATTGCTTCATTGATTCTATCACTTTCATTTAATCTAGTTTCCTTTGCTCAATCAGCAGCAGCGCCGGAAAAACCAAAGACAAATATTGAAGACGCGCTGAAACATGCGCGCACAAATTTATCTATGCCCGGTTTGTTTCCGGCTAAAGTAGTACAAGTTAACAGCGAAAAAAGCGTTGCAGAGAATAAGATTGTAGCACAAGCAGTTTACGATATGCTCGCAAAAGGAATGCTCGATTTAACCGGTGAAAGTTCACTAAAAAAAGCCTGGCTAAAATTTGTAACTCCAGAAGACAGAATTGGTTTGAAAGTTAATCCTGTTGCCGGACCAACTCTTTCTACAAGTGTTGAGTTAACTCAAGCAATCGTTAAACAGCTTACCGAAGCTGGAATTTCAAAAGATAATATTCTTATTTGGGATCGCCGCGAAGAACAATTGGCAGAAGCGGGATTCACAAAAGAAAATTTTTCCGGTATAAAAATAGTTGGAACAGAGCGCCCCGAAAATGGAAAGATGTACGATGAGAATGGCAAGCTTTACGGCGAGCGCATGATTGATAAAGATTGGTACTATTGGGCTGACTGCGAAGAAAAATATGACAGCGCAACAATTCCTTACATGGTAAACGAAGGAAAATTTTCCTACTTCACAAAAATTGTTACACAGATGGTTGATAAAATTATCAATGTACCAATTTTGAAAAACGCCGGTTCATCCGTTACGCTTTGTTTGAAAAATCTTGCTTACGGCAGCGTTACAAATACCGGAAGACTTCACAAGCAGCTCTGGCACGAGACAACAGCAGAAGTTTGCGCGTTTGCACCACTTCGCGATAAAGTTGTGCTGAATATTGTTGATGGAATTAAAGGATGTTTCAATGGCGGACCGGGAGCTAATCCTCAATTCTTTACGGATTACAAAACACTTCTAATTGGAACTGACGCAGTTGCCGTTGATAGAATTGGCTACGATATTGTTATCAAGAAGCGCATTGCAGAAAAGATTCAGAAGGAAGATAACGCGCGCGGAAGGATTTTTATGGACTTGGCACAAAAGCTAAATCTCGGTATGGCGGAAATCGAAAAGATTCAGTTAATCAAAGCGGAACTGTAATGGCAAAGTGCTTTCTAAATTTTCGATTAATAACATTTTTGTTTTTTCTTGCCGGAATTATTTACGCGCAAGCTGACACAGACTTTCCGGCTTTAACCACAACTGATATTACCGGCGGAAAGATTAGCCGTGCAAGTTACTTTGGCGGTGAAGCTCTCTGGGGAATAATAGATGGCGGGGCGGATATTTATTTAGAATATGGATTCGATAAGCTACTCCTTCAAGAAATTTCGTGGAAGCAAACAAATTTCCGTATTGAGTTTTATAGAATGATAAACCCAACTTCCGCATACGGAATTTTTTCTGTGTCGCACTTGAAATGCGGCAAGCGTGACACACTTTCTAAATATGTCTGTATTACACCTTTTCAAGTTCAATGCGCGCTAGGAAGATTTTATGTTTCAATTGCCAACGACAAGGGAACAAAAGAAGCCGGACTGCTGACAATTATATTGTTTGAAGCAATTCTCGGTAGAAGCAAAGAAACGTTATTCGAAATTCCGGCAAGGTTTTCTAAACCCGAGTTTGCTTCACAACTCAATAACCTAAAAGTTATTAAAGGATCACTTGGATTTCAGAATGGCTTTCCAACTTGGTCGGACAAATTTGAACAGTTTAGCAAATACACTGTTTACTTATTGGCAGAAGATGCTGGCGATGAATATTCTTATTCCACAATAATCAAATTTCCATCTACCGATGAAATGAAAAAGTTTGTCGTACAAAACCCGGATTCAAAACTTGTAAAGACTAAATCTGTTTCTGATAATGAACTTCTCTACTATGAGTCAAATAAAACTGAACCGGCAATTCCAAAATGGTTTTTAGATTAAGACGATCTGATAGCAAAAAAGAAAATAGCGCCTCGTGAGCGCCATTTTTTTGTTCTTTATCTTTGATGAGACAAGATCACTTAGATTTTTTTGAAGCATCCGGCTTTGCCGGCGTTAGCTCAACAGAAACTCCTTCGGGCAGAAGCTTATACATTGATCCGGTAAACATATCTATCGCCATGCCCGGTATGAAACCGTTCAATGCGTTTACCCAAAACCATGAAGAAATTTTCTTTGTCAATTGAGTTTCATAAACTTCATACCCGTCCAGGTCAAGCTTGATTATATGATTAGAGCCGCGGTCAATATTTACTACTTGAGGGGTAGTCCCAAATTTTTTCCCATCAATTGTAATCTTCGCATTCGCCGGAACTGATTGGATTTCTACATCTTGGGTCGTTGTATTAAGGACTGTTGAACAATTGGTCATAAGGACAGCTATAATTAGCAACATTATTGAGATACTTACGCGTTTCATTTTTAGTTATACCGTTTTTGTTATTATTATCGAGAAATGTTAAATGAAGTTTAGATTGAAGACGACTAAACTTTAAATGACCAGCGCCCACCGGTGTGGGCGCTTTGGTTCCAGCCCCTTATTTCATGTACATCAGCTTAAGCGTTTTAACAAATTTTCCGCCGCTAACGTTAAACAAGTAAACTCCGCTCGAGATTACTTCGCCAAAATCATTCTTACCATCCCAGAACAATTTTACCACGCTCTTGTTTTGTAATTCATCCGAAGAGAAAGTTTTTACTACCTGACCAAGTGTATTAAATATTTTGAATGATAGTTTTTGTCCAAGCATATTGTTTGGAAGCTTAACTGTAATTGTAACTTGAGAATTAAACGGATTTGGATAGGCATCCATCGAAAACTCTGTCGGGATTTCTAAGTTGGTTTCAACATCCGTAGAACCAATCGGTTTTCCATCATCCTTATAGCAAGTGTAGCACCAGGAAGTATCGTTTTCCAACGCTAAGAACGCTGTATAGTTGGTTAATATCTGATGCGTTCTGCTTAAGCCTACTATCTCATTAATTACTGAGTTTGTAACTGTGGAGTTCATCAAAGTGTTAATGTAATTGCCAACCCAAGTTTTGGGAATTATATCTTCACCCATCTTGTTGGCTGCATCGTCAATCATCATTGTTTGGGTAAATGGCGATGAGTTAAACATTCCTGAAGTTTTCACTATAAACGGAAACTCGCCGGTATATTTTCCTATTTGAGTAATTGGCTTGTTAAGAGAAACAACCTCACCCTTTCCGCTTATTGCTTGTCTGCTGTAGCAAAAGCCGGACTGCAAAGAAGTATATAAATCGAATGAGTTGATTGTTCCGTTAAGTTTTGTAAATAATTCTCCAAGAGTTGTATTAATGTTGTTTCCAATGCGTTGATATGTTCCGCCGGTAAGTCTGCATAAGTTGTCATAAAAGTATTCATTGCCAACATACGATCTATTGTTGAAGTAGTAATAAACGTAATCTTTGTCATTATAGTCATAAGCCATAACGGGATAATTATTCGTCATTATTTTTCGGATATCTGAAATAACCTGGTTAGCCGTAGTATTACTTCCCAGCTGATCGGCATTTGAGAAAAGAAAGATTGTTCCCGATGCGCCTTTTTTATTTAAGTACTCACAGCCCTCTTTCATCAGTGTAGGTAAATTACTGTAAGTTGAGATTGAGTTTTCGGAGAAAGATGAAAATGCTTTCTCGATACCGGACTGATCTCCATTAAGCCATTCTTCGGAGACTTTACCAATACTCAGCCCGGAATACATAATGTTAAACTTATCATTCACATTGAAATTTGATTTGAGATACTGTTTCAAGTTTGTTAATAGCGTTGCTCTAGATGTGTTGCTTTTTCGGGAATCATAATCAATCATAAAAAGAACTTTCTTGGAATTTCCGGTAAGCGAGTTCCCGGGCATAACAGAAAGTTGATAAAATCCTTCGTTGGCAAGCTTATAATATTTGAAATAAACACCGCCAACCATCGGATTGTTGAAAACCAGATTATTAGAATAAATGCCGGCAAGATTAGTAAGATCCATTTCGAAATGATCGCCAAAAAAAGAATCGCTGCGCAGATTAAATAAATTATCAGACGCAGAGATTGATGGCGTATTCCATTCTGGGGTTTTCCAAGTTTTAAGTAATACTTTTGGAACCTGATAGCGTGAAACTTTTAGTAATTCCGTTGGAATTGGTGTAACAACATAGGTTTCATTCCAAACAACCGGTGCCAGATAGGTAATCCTGACTTTACGTGTTTCATTTTTTCCCATTGGATAAACGCGAAGCTGATAACTTTTGTTGCCTATCTTTTTCAGAATTGCCGGATCTTGCCTACGGTTAACAATGCTCTCATAAATTTGAGAGGCTGTCCAAACATCCATTATCTTTCCCTTGCTGATCTTATCGCCAATCCACAACCATAAATCGGATACGATACTACCTTCGGGTAATTCAAAATTGTAAACTACTTCAAGGGGATTGTTAGTATAAAAATTGCTGCCCTTAGCAGAAAAAGTTAAGTAAGCACTAACTTGACTGTAAATTCCTTTTGGACCTATCGAAAAAGTCGCTTCTTCAATGCTGCCGGGTGCGGTATTCCATTGTTGCTGCGGATCGAGAACTGTTAAACTCCATTGTGAATAGGTTTGTGATGCAAAAAGGATTAAACAAAGAATTGTTAAACGACGAATCATCAAACTCATATTCCCTCCTATTAATGGGTAAATGAAAAGTTATAATAAGACAATTGTTGCGCTCTAAAAATAAACAACATAGGGAACAATAATCATACCTTGCAAATTAATCTTTTGTAAACGTTTAACTAAGTACACCGGTATCATTACCAATGAATTTTCTTCGTACTTCAAAAATGTTTTTCGCGTGGACTGGTTTTTGCTTTGTGATATGAGAAGAGGCTTTTTTTGTGCGCTAAAAATTTAGCAACAAAATGTATATAGCTGGCGCCCACAAATGCGGGCGCTTTTGCTATAAGAAATTTATTTCATAAACATGAGTTTAAGTGTCTTTACAAATTTTCCGCCGCTAACGTTAAACAAGTAAACTCCGCTCGAGATTACTTCGCCAAAATCATTCTTACCATCCCAGAACAATTTTACCACGCTCTTGTTTTGTAATTCATCCGAAGAGAAAGTTTTTACTACCTGACCAAGTGTATTAAATATTTTGAATGATAGTTTTTGTCCAAGCATATTGTTTGGAAGCTTAACTGTAATTGTAACTTGAGAGTTAAACGGATTTGGATAAGCATCCATAGAAAACTCTGTCGGAATTACCAGTTTGCCATCTATTTCCAAATCTACGGAGCCGCCACCACCGGTTTTGCTTTCATTGTAACATGTTGTGCACCAGGAAGTATCGTTTTCCAAAGCGAGAAATGCAGTATATGTAGTTAATAGATAATGTGTTCTGCTCAAGCCAATTACTTCGTTTATAATCGAATTATTTGTTGTAGTGCTTGTAAGCTGGTTAATATAATTGCCAACCCAAGTTTTCTGTATTACTTCGTCACCTTTTTTATCAGCCGCATTGTTCAAAATCAGTGATTTACTAAACGCCTGAGAATTATAAATACCTGAGAATTTTAGATTGAACGGAAATTCACCGGAATATTTTCCTATCTGGGTCATTGCACTGCCAATTGATATTGGCTCGCCTTTTCCATTAAGTGACTGACGACCAAAACAAAAACCGGTTTGTGTGGATGTGTATAAATCGTACGAGCTAATTGTACCGTTCAGTTTCAAGAACAAGTCCGCCAAAGTTGTGCTTATGTTGCCGGCTATTCTTTGGTAAGTTCCTCCAGTTGACCTGCTTAAGTTATCATAAAAATATTCGTTACCAACATAGCTCCTGTTATTAAAGTAATAGTAAACGTATTCTTTATCATTATAATCATAAACCATCACCGGATAATTTACTGCCATCAATTTTCTCAAATCTGTAATTAACTGATTCGCAGTTACATTGTTGCCTTGCAGATCAGAGTTTGATAACAAAAACATTTTTCCCGACGCACCGTTTTTGTTTAGAAACTCAACGCCCGCACTCATAAGTGTTGGCAAGTTGCTGTATGTTGATATTGAGTTTTCGATAACCGTATTAAATACCTTATCAATGCTTGCCGGATCTCCATTAACCCAAGTTGCGGATGCCTTTCCAATATTTAATCCGGAAAACATAATATTGAAACTGTCTTTTAATGCTAAGTTTGTTCTTATTTGCAGTTTTAGATTGGAAAGCAATTGTTCTCTTGTAGTTGTGCTCTTTCTTAAATCATAATCAATCAGAAAAAGAACTTTCTTTGAGTTTGTCGTAAGTGAATTTCCGGGAAACAGAGCAAGCTCATAGTAGCCGTCTTCTCCTTTTTTGTAATGTTTAAAATATACTCCGTCAATCATCGGGCTATTGAATGTTAAGTAGTTGGTATAGACGCGGGAGAGATTTGTTATATCAACTTCATAGTGGTCGCCAAAGAAGGTATCGCTTTTAGCAACGAAAGAATAATTTGGATCAGAGAAAGTCGGGAAACCCCAATCGGTTTCTTTCCATGTTTTCAACAAAACTTTGGGAACTTGAGTAGCCGAGACAGATAATAGATTAGTCGGAACTTTCAAGGTAATGTTGTTCAATCCCCAAGTTACCGGAGTTAAATAAGTAATTTTAACTTTTCTTGTTTCGTTTGCACCCATTGGGTAAACACGAAGTTGATAACTTTTAGCCCCGGTTTTTTTAAGTATTGCGGGATCTTGTTTTCTCTTAACGATACTTTCATAAATTTGAGAAGCCGTCCAAAGATCCATTACTTTTCCATTACTAATCTTATCGCCGATCCACAACCACATATCCGTAACAAAGCTGCCCTCTGGCAATTCAAAGTTGTAAACAACTTCCAGCGGATTAGCGGTTGTTAGATTTGAACCCTTTGCTGAAAAAGTTAAGTAAGCACTAATCTGATAATAGATTCCTTTGGGACCCACCGAGAAGATAGCTTCATCAATGCTTCCGGGATATGTTCTCCATGATTGCTGAGGATCAAGAACCATTAAACTAGTTTGTGAGAATGTTTGCGTTGCAGTAAGCAATACAAAAAGAAGTGTGATACGCCGAATAAATAATCCCATGTTCCCTCCTAAGTTATATAGTTTATTGTGGAATATTCGACATTGAATTGCAAAGCATCAATTGTGCAAGAATTATACCCAACACAAAGAATACAATTAATCAGCAAAAACAACTAATTGGTACCATTACCAATGAATTCTATTCGCACATACGAAAATGTTTTTCGTGGCTAACTTGTGATATGAGCAGAGGCTTTTTTGTGCACTAAATGAATGATGCCATAAAACAAACTTATAGCTTACATGTTGTCGTTACCAATAAATGTCTCCCACCAGTTTAGCATTTCTTTTGTGTAGGTACCGCGAAGCATTAATACATGGTTGCCGAGCGGAGCGTTCAGCAAATCCGATGGTTTAGCAGCGCCGTGCAATTTTACATTTACTTGTGTTCTACAAAGATTTTCTGCCGAGCCCGATTCTAAAATTTCGCCGCTGGTAATCCAAATTTTATCCAAGTTGCTTCCACCAAGTCTCAACAGTGTAACTTTCCCCTTGGTAAATTCACCTTGAATAGCAACGCTAAGACCGGATTCGAAGTGAGAGCGGAGTTTATAAGTTTGAATCATGCTGATTGGAACCGTGCAATGAGCAAACCAAATTGAATTATTCTGTTCATCCAATTGAGCGGGATTTGCCATCCACACAGTTTGATCAGTCATTGCGTTTGCCCAAAGCATTCCAAGGGTAGAAACAAGATCGCCTTCGCATCCGGCAACAATTCCATCATCATTTAATTTTGATAATGCGAAACAGCCTGTTGTTTTTATATCAAGAACCAAATCGAAACACCGGATAGACACGGCATTCAATTCATACTTTTGAACAATGCGTTTAACAGCCCCGTAAACACGAACTGCTTGTTTTACTTCTTTTTTAGTGGGCTCTTTTACTTCGCCGGCATTCTTAGAAAATGTAAAGTGTTCGTTTTCCACATCTTCATCTTTAATTTCAGCAATTGTATCTTCTAATTCTTTCAAACTAATTTTAACAACTTCCGGACCCCAAACATTTTTAATAGTTTCTATTTCAGGAGAACTTGCTACAAGCCAAGCTGACGGTTCGCCAATTAAACCAATTTTAATTTTCTTTAGCTGATGATAAACGGTGAGATGCTTAATAGTTTTTTCGAGATCATCCAGCCAATCTTTGTTGGATTTCTCATCGAGATAAATAATTTTTCCTTTGGCGCCAATCTGATGCAAGCGCGCAAGAATTTCCATTGCTGCCGGGAGCGAGTTATGAGCAGGGTGTGCTAACAAAACTACCGGTTCGTTGGCATAATGTTTTTTCCTTTGTGAATGGAGCTCTAAAACACTTTGCTCGCTTCCCCCGGTTAGAATCAAAAATACAGTCGGCAGGCTTTCACAATTTCTATCTCCGGTAAATTGTTCGCCGCCAATGTGGTAAAGCTGCTGCCACAACTCAGAACCAATTTCCTCCAGTGGCTTTGGTAAACCACTACTTGTAACAGGAATAAAACCAAAAGTAGTTTTACTCATAACTCTCCCAAAATTATTTGAGAAGCATCATTTTCTTTACAAGTGTAAACCCTTCCGTACTCATTCTGTAAAAATAAACTCCGGAAGACATTCCCCGGCTTCGCTCGGAATTACTAATGTTAAACTTTGCGCTATACTTTCCGGCTTGCTTGAATTCGTTAACAAGCGTTGTTACTTCTCTGCCGAGAACATCGTAAACTTTTATTTCAACATTAGTTGCTTTAGGGATTGTATATTCAATTGTTGTTTCCGGGTTGAATGGATTTGGATAATTATTTGCCAGCGAGAAATTAAAAGGAAGATTTTCTTCACCGTTCTCAATTGCTGAAGCAGTTTGGTTGTAAACCTCAAACTCATAAATAGAATAACCGTATTCTGTTCCGCGTTTAGTGCCTATTAAACGAATATATCTTGCGCTCTCATTTACATTCCATTTTTCAACATTACCGTTACCGTTTTTCTGTTCTACAACTTTCTTCCAGATAGATGCATCGTTAGAAGTTTCTATTACATATTCCTTTCCAAAAGCGGCTTCCCATGTAATTCTAATTTGATTGAAAGCTTGTTGCGCGCCGAGATCAATCATAAATATTTGCGGATCCGAAAATTCTGAAGACCACCGCGTTAAATAATTTCCGTCAACCGCCATATCTCCCTTTAATGAGGAAACGATGTTGCCGGTACTATCTTTTTTAATCGTTGTAGTTGTTACAGTCCTCTTCAATGCTAAGTTAACAGCCGGTTTATCATATACGCGTAACGTTTTTGTTTTTGTGTTATTTGTTTCAACCATCTCTGCTATCGCACTTTTATCATCAATAATAGCTTCAATTGTATATGTACCCGGCTTCCCTGCAATCCAATAATTTGTTTTGATGTCGGTAGTTTCACCAACATTTCCACAAACTAACGCCATTCCTCCTTTTGAAATAGAATCAGATAGTGCAATTGAGTGACTAACAATTTTCCCATTTACCTTAAATGAAACTTCGTGGAAAGTTGCTTTCGGACTTGGACCTGTTCCGCGGTTCAATATAGTAGCAAGGAAAATTACTTTATCACCTTCTAACGGATAGCGAGGAACAGTATAAACGTTTGCTATTTGCAGATCCGGCAACGGCGGTCTATTGATTATATCAAACTTGCCGATAAAGACAAGATTATCAGATGAATTGCCAACGTAAAAAGTATATGGTCCAGGATCAATTTCATAGCTGTTGCTCTGCTGTCTAAAATAATAAAGCTCGTTTGGCGTTACGTTGAATGTTACTGTTTTTGTTTGACCAGGTTCTAAATAAATTTTTTGAAACCCTTTTAAATCTTTTTTGTTTCTTGTGATGAAGCCGGTACTTCCGCCAACATAAAACTGTACAACTTCTTCTCCGGCTCGGGTTCCGGAGTTAGTAACATCAACAGTAAACCAAATATTATCATCCCAATAAGCTCTTCCGGTGTGCGACATTTGGAAATTGCCAAAAGAAAATGTTGTGTAGCTTAATCCGTAGCCGAAAGCAAATTGAGGAATAGAGTTGTTTTTATCCAACCAGCGGTAGCCGCCGCCAACATTATTATCTAAATTGTTAGAGTTTCTATCCGGCAGCTGCGAATCTGTTAACGGCATAGAAACCGGAAGTTTACCGCTCGGGTTATAATCTCCAAACAATACTTGGGCAATTGCGTTGCCTCCCTCCTGTCCGGGATAAAATCCGTAGAGCAATCCTTTAACATCATTTACGAATGGCGTAACCGTGCAAATTCCGCCGCTAATTAGAACAACAACAATGTTCTTGTTTACAGATGCAAGCAGCTTAATTAAATCTTTTTGTTTACCCGGTAACTCTATAGAATTATTTGCTCTATCAAACCCTTCACCTTCTTGAGTTTGATCGAGCCCGCCGAAAAAGATTACTACATCGGCTTGGCTTGCATATGTAAGCGCGTTGTTTAAATCGGAAGCATAACTTGTTCCGCTTATTTCACAACCTTTTGCATATAAAACTTTTGCAGCTCCAACATACTTTTCAATTCCTTCTTTGGGAGACACTTTATAGAAAGGATCCACCCAGCTGCTTCCGCTGCCATCTGTTTGCATTACCGCAGCATTTGGTCCTATCACAGCAATCTTTGCTACAGAATTTTTATTTAATGGAAGAATATTATCTTGGTTTTTTAACAGCACTAAACTTTTTTTTCCGGCTTCAAGAGTAAGTAATTGATGAGCTGTACTGTTTACATCACCCGGATCGCCTTGAGGATAGTAATCCATCATTCCGGATAAATATTTTGCGCGTAGTACTCTTTTAACGGCGTTATCAACAACACTCTCAGCAAGCTTTCCGGTGTTAACCAGATTTAGTATTCCTGTAGTTGGATCTTGATAAAGAGTTGAACCCATTTCAATATCACAACCGGCTTTCAGGGCATTTTCCGGAGTAGAGTAAATTGAATTCCAATCGCTAACAACATAAAATGGAAATCCCCATTTGGTTCTAAGATTAGTTGTTAGCAAAGTAGAATTTTTTGCCGCACTAAACCCGTTGAGTGAATTGTAAGAACTCATAACACTGAACGCGCCACCGTTCTGAATCGCTTCTCTAAATTGAAGTCCGTGCTGTTCAAGCAAATTTCTTTGAGAGAGTGTGTAGTTATTTGTTGTTCTTCCGTTTTGTCTGTATTCAGTATAGAAATGTTTTATTGTAGCAATTGCCGGTGTTGTTTGAATTCCTAGTACAATAGCTGTATTTATTTTTGAATTTAAGAAAGGATCTTCGCTTGTACTTTCGGGTGTGCGTCCGTTACGCGGATCCAGAGTTAAATCTAAACATGGTCCCAGTGCCTGATGAATCCCCTTCCCGCGTAACTCTTTTCCCATTGCTTCGCCCACTCTGTAGGCAACATCAATATCCCATGTAGCCGCCATTCCAATTCCAACAGGAAATGAAGTCGCCATTCCATTTCGCACACCGTGCGGTCCATCAGACATAATAAATCCCGGAATGTTTAAGCGCGTGTTGTCCTGGGTATTAAATGAGCCTTCTTGATGAAGCTGCTTAACTTTTTCGGCAAGCGTCATTTTGGAAATTAGATCGTTAATCTTCTCATCAAGTGTCTGCGAAATTAAATTTGAATTTATGAGAAAGAGTAAAACAAAAGTTGTTGTGATAAGCGTAAAATGGCGGAAAGGTTGAATCATCTTATTACTCCAAATATGCATTTAAAAGGTCGGTTCTAAAATAAGAGTTTATTAAATCTAATACAGGCTTCTCTTTTAAGTAAGATAATTGCAACATTGACGTTTACAGCTTGTTGCAACTTTGCAACATGTAAACAATGTCAATGCTGGTTTGGTTTAGTTTTCTGCCTCTAATAGTAAAATAGGACTTGGCATTCTATTTGAGTTTCTCACCGCATAATTACCATTTATCATTCAATCTATTAAGGAGGTTCAAAAATGAAAAAAGTGCTGTTTACATTATTTGCAGTTGCTTTATTAGTTTCATCAACAACATTTGCACAAGGCTACAACCAAAAAGGAAAAGCATTAAACATTGGTGCCGGCTTCGGTTTTGCTGGTCTTGAGGGAGACGCTACCATTCCGCCGGTAAGTGTTGGTTTGCAATTTGGTTTAACGGATAAAATTTCTATTGGCGGTATTGTTGGTTATGCAGGTTCGAAATATGATTTCGGTTTCTTTGGAAAATCCTACGAATGGAAATACAGCTACATTATTGTTGGTGCTAGAGGTGAATACCACTTTATGGAACCAAGCGATAAACTTGATGCTTATGCAGGCGCAACTGTTGGATACAATGTTGTAAGCGTAACAGAGCCAAGCAATTTAGGTTTGGGTGTATCTTATTCAGCAGCAGCAAGCTCGGTTCTTATTGGCTTTCATGTTGGTGCCCGTTATGCTGTTGGCAACAACTGGGGTGTTTTCGGCGAACTCGGTTACGGAATTGGTTATGTAACAGCCGGTGCATTCTTTAGATTATAATTTTTCTCCAAATTCTCATACATACCTCCCATAAAGAAACCCGTCTGCTGACGGGTTTCTTTTTATCAAAAAAGAAGTCCGCTTCACAGTTTCCTATGAAGCGGACAGAGGGGTGTATGTATGGGTTAGGACAAATTAACTTTTGTTTCTTCTTTCAAATCTGTTGTGCTTTTTTACAGAAATGTTTTTGTTCGCTCTTTTCTGCTCATGCTTAATATGATTTCTTTCACGCGATGTAACCACTCCATCTGTCTTCGCTATTCTCTTTTCCCTTTGAATGTGAATTTGCTGCTTGTTAAGCTGACGTGCTTCATGTTTGGTTAGTCCACCGCTTTTTACACCTTGATGAATTCTAGCTCTTTGATGTTTTTGGGCTTTATCTATTCCGGGTGTAGCTGTTTGTGCAAATATTAATGAAGAGGCTGTAATTACCATCAAACCAATTGCTATTAACTTTTTCATTTCATCTCCGCAATTATTGTTTCTGCGGATTCGACATCGGCATTTGAAAAAGAGTTTAATCTTCGCCTAAGAATAAATTATTTGGCGCATTATTATTGCCGTTGATGAACAAGGAATAGATTACAACGTACACAAACGATTATTACATTGAAGATACACGGACAAATGTTATAGGGAGATACTTCCTTGTGTCATTCATCTATAACTTGAAGGTATTTTGAAAATGATTGCGGAATATCCGCGCTAAATGTTTTTTCTGTACCGTTGATTTCTACAACGAGTTCTTTAGCATGAAGCATTAAGCGTGGATATTTTTCTTGAACCATTTTCTCTCCGTAGCGCACATCTCCAACTATTGAATTGCCAATGTAATAAAGATGCACACGAAGCTGGTGTCTTCTTCCTGTTGTTGGATTCAATTCTATCAAAGTATAAGACGGGTATTTCTTGATCGCTTTATAAACTGTTTTGCTTGGTTTGCCCTTTGCTTCATCAATCCCCATTCTCCCGGAGCCAAACTCGCGTATGGGTTTATTGATGGAACCTTCGTCCTTCATCATTTTGCCGTGAACCAGCGCTACATAACTTTTCTTAACTGTTCTTTCCGCAAATTGTTTGTTGAGCAATTTATGCGTTGCGGCATTCTTTGCATATATAATAACTCCACTCACTTCTTTATCCAGACGATGCACAACGAAGACTTTTAACTTGCACCGCTTGGAAAGAATTGTTTGTAAATCTTCTTTCTCTCCCGCGCTATCGTGAATTGAAGCTAAACCTTCCGGCTTATTAACAACAATAATATCATTGTCTTCATAAAGAATTTCTAAGTCGTTCATTTTTTCCTATCGTTTAATTGCGTTTACCATCGCCCGGATTCTTTCCGCAGACGTAACCATTAAGTCATACTCTTCCATGCTTTTGGAATCGCTCATAGAAGTTCTTGTATTAACATAATTCATTTTGCTTCTTGCTTTCTCTCTCGCCGAAGCATGAATCTCTTTCACTCCGGTTTCTTCAACCACCTCTTTAATATTGATTTCGTTAACTCCGCCGCCCGGCATAATAATAATTTTGTCGCCGGCAAGTTCAACCAGTTTTTTCAAAGTTGGAATACCTTTGTGTACATCGGCTTCTTGCCCGGATGTAAGCAGCCGGTCAATGCAAAGCTCAATCAGAGTATTCAGCGCTTCTTCCGGTTCGCGAGTCATATCAAACGCACGGTGAAACGTAACACTCATTGGCTTAGCGGCTTCAATTAACTTTTGTGTTCTCGTTTTATCAATTGTCCCATCATCATTTAGAATACCAATTACAATTCCGTTAACTCCGGCTTGCTTGCAAAACTCAATATCACTCCGCATCACTTCAAATTCATAATCCGTATAAAGGAAATCTCCGCCGCGCGGACGGATAATTACATTTACCGGAATTTTTAATTTCTCCAACACGAGTTTAATCATCGCATAACTTGGAGTTATTCCCCCTTCGAGTAAATCTGCGCACAATTCAATTCTATCAGCGCCGCCGGCTTCAGCATTAATCGCGGATTCAACGGAATCAACACAAGCTTCAAAAAGTATTTTCATTTCTCAAACACCGATTTTAATCCGTGAGTAGCTATATAAGGAATTATTGTGTAGTGTGTTTCGTTTTTAGCTGTTTCTGTTGTCAATTTCAGTCCTTCGTAATTGTGTTCTTTAATAGAACTAATCAATCTATTCCAAGGTTCTGTAAACGAAGAATCCTCCAGCGAACCAACGGTTGTGTAAACCGAAGCATTGAGTTTTATATTTTTCTCAGCAAAGGCTTTTTCTTGTTTAAGAATGAGTTCATCATCAAACATTAGCGCCGGACTTATCATAACATACTTATTAAATAAGTTCGGTTCCTTAAATAAGGTGTAAAACACAAACAAACCCCCGAGCGAGTGACCAACGAAAGTTTTGTCATCTTTCTTGATTCTAAATTTAGATTCAACAAACGGAATCAGTTCATCCTTAATGAACCCGAGAAATTTTTCACCCACGCCGGAAACCGGAATTGCTAATTTTTCTTTTTCACTCTTCAGCTCGGTTGGAGTATAATCCCGCATGCGGTTATAATTGAATTCTTTAGAACCGCCTTCGGAAGAAATGCCGACTATGATTAACTCCGGCAACTCTTTGTTGTATGCAAGCAGTCTTACCATTTGAGTCATTGTGCCGAAGGAAGAATATGCATCCAGCATAAACACAACCGGATAGTTGTCTTTTGTGTAATTATAACTGCCCGGCAGTGCTATATAAATTGGATAAAGATTCCCGTTGGTTACCGAAGTTATCTTATGAACTTCTGTTCTATTAATTGTAATAGGCGGAATCGTGCTTTCATTCTTTTCGCTTTGAGCGAAAAAATTAACCGCAAAAAGTAAGAACAAACCGATCAGGGCCCGTGTTTTCATATTACTTCCAAGCAATAAACTGGTTTTGAATTATACTCGGATTTAACAAATCCCATTTTCTTAAGATATCGCTCATGTTTTTTGTTGCCGGAATCGCTGTAAATCTTCTTAACATTTCTCCGTCTAAAGATTTCGGCGAAAACATATTTACCCATTTTGAAATCGCGGAAGCCGGGAATTGCGAAATCTAATTTCATATAAATCACATTCTGGTTAAGGTATTCAGAAATAACAAGTCCGGCGGGAATGGTATCGCGCAGAACAAACATTACATGATAATTATCATTCGGCTCAAACTTAAAACTTGGAATAAACTTGCTGATTTCTTTTGCATGAAACTTTAGGAAATAGTCGAGATACTCCGAGGTTGTTTCTACTTCAAGCACTCTGAAATATTCTTGTGCGCCGAAGATTTGTAATAGGTAGTAAATATCAATCAGCGCGATAAATCCATTTAGAAAAAATACCGGATACGCGCCAATCAGGAATCCATAAGTTGAAAAACACGTTGCACCAACTAGATTTATAATTCTCAATCTTACTATTGAACTCATCGTCAATGAAACAGCAACTACAACCGATGCGGCATAGCCAAATATCTGTAAAAAGGTCACTTTGTTTCTCTTTCTATTTTAACGGTTTAAAACTTCTTGTAGTGTACCCATACTCTTCATCCGCAGCTTGCGCAATTGGATCCACCCAGAGGTATTTCGGGAATCCATATTCGTTGTTGAATTGAACTTGAAACGAATTGGGCTTATCGTTTTTCGCTTTGATTGCTGTTTCGAACAATTGGTCAACTGTCTTAAACCATTGCCAATGTTCTTGCGGGACTTGTATTACTCCGGCTGAATCTTGAACGCTGACTATTTTATTGTTCCGTACAAGTACAATCATTTTATCTCCGCCATAAAAGCAAAAGCATAATTGAGATTGAGTCATACTGTAATCGGAAATTCCCAACGATTTCCACCGCGTGTAGTTTTCTTCCAACGAATCTGTAACTGGCTCAATTGCTTTATCAACACAGCCATAAGCAAGCACCAACATGAATCCCAATACAATTATTAAAATTTTATTTCTTGTCATATTGCATCTCAACTTGTGGTCAATGCGAATCAGTTTTGAAAAAACTTACTGCACCGTCATCTAAATCATAACGGGCGCCAATTACTTTAATTTTCTTTTCGTGTACAAACTCTTCCAAAATTGGTTTTGATTTTCTGATTTGTTCAACAACATTGTCCACGTTTTGTTTAATTGAGTTCTCAAGCAAATCGCCTTTCTTTGACCGAGCTTTCTCTACCGCTCTCGCAATATTTGATACTAACGCTTTAATATGTCCGGGAGCTTCTCCTCCTTTAACAGTTGCATCAACAGCGCCGCAACGCTCATGCCCAAGCACAACAACAAGCGGCACTTTCAGATGTTCAACCGCATACTCGATGCTTCCCAAACCAATGTTATCAAGAATATTTCCGGCTGTGCGAATTACAAACAAATCTCCAATTCCTTGATCGAAAAGAATTTCCGGCGGAACGCGGGAATCTGAACAAGTGATAACAACAGCAAATGGCTTTTGTCCTTTTGCAACCTCTTCTCTTCGAGCTTTTGTTTGATTTTGATGTTCCGGCTTACCGGCAACAAATCTTTTGTTGCCATCTTGTAATTTTTTAAGAGACACATCGGCTTTCTGAGCAATCAAGCATAATGATGAACTGATCAAAAAAGTTAAAACGGCGAATACTACTCTTGTAAATTTCATGTTTGTCTTCCTCCTATATTTATTTGAGAAATCATTAATTATTTTGTCCATTAACAGATCAAGGTCGGCATCAACACTGTTGTTCATTTTCCTACGAACATAGTAATCGGCAATTTCGGCGGCGCCCTCGGTAAATTTAATTTGAGGATTAAACTCCGGCACAATATTTCTAATCTTGGAATTATCAAACTTAACACTGTGGGCTTTATCGCCAAGCAGTCCATCGCCCCATTCTTCATCGTACTGCCTAATAAACTCTGAAGGAATATGTGCTATCTTCAAATCATATCCGGCTTTTTCCGCAAGCAGTTTTGCAATTTCATTCCATGTGAGCGTCTCATCGGATGTAATGTTATAAGCTTCGCCGATTGTTACCGGGTTTCCAAGCAAGCCTACAAAACCTTTGGCAAAATCTTTTGTGTGCGTTAATGTCCACAAAGAATTTCCATCATCCTGAATTATAATCGGCTTATTGTTTTTCATTCTGTGGAATGGAAGATAATCCACCTTAAGAGGATTCTTGGTTTCGTCGTATGTATGCGATGGACGAACAATAGTAACCGGAAAACCATTCTCTCTGTGCATTTTCATCAAGAAATTCTCGCAATCAATTTTTGCACGCGAGTAAGCCCAAAATGGATTTGCGAGCGGTGTTTCTTCGGTGATTGGCAATTTAGGAATTGGTTTTTGATAAGCTGACGCTGAGCTGATAAAAATGTACTGCTTGGTTTTATCTTTGAACAATTCAAAATCATTTTTAACATGTTCTTCGTTGAATGCAATCCAATCAACAACAACATCAAACTTGTAACCGGCTACTGCGTTTTGAGTTGAACCAGAATCGCGTATATCTGCATTAATTATGGTTGCTTTTGCCGGTGGTGTTCTAAAAGATTTTCCTCTGTTCAAGAGAAATAAATCAATTCCATTTTCCACACATAATTTTGAACATTCGGAGCTAATTACTCCGGTTCCGCCAATAAATAGTACTTTCATGTTATCTATATTTTTTGAATTGCCGCCGAAAAATACAACTAATTGCTGCGATGGAACAATGCAATATTTTGTTCAAAAAATTTATCTTTACATTAATTAATGAATGAATAATGAGCGGCGAAATAAATCATCCTACAATAAGCGAAGAAGACGTTTTAAGACCAACCCGTGTTGAGGTTGATTTAAAAGTTCTTGCTGAAAATTTTCTGAAGATAAAAGCACGCACCGGAACTGCAATGATAATGCCCGTGCTTAAAGCCAACGCTTATGGACACGGACTAGTGCGTGTAGCTAAGTTAATGCAAGAATTACATGCCGATTATCTTGGAGTTGCGGTGCTTGAGGAAGGAATTCTTTTACGCCGACAAGGAATTACAACTCCCATTCTAGTGCTTGGCGGAATCTGGGGAAATCAAATTCCACATTTTGTTAAGTATGATCTTTCCATTACCGCATCTTCTGTTGGCAAACTAAATCAAATTGAAGAAGTTGCGCAGCAAATGAATAGGCGGGCGCGCGTACATCTTAAAATTGATACCGGAATGGAAAGAATTGGCGTTCATTATTACAACGCTGAAAAACTTTTGGAGGCTAGCCTAAACTGTAAACATGTTGATATAATTGGAATCTATTCTCACTTCGCAAGTTCTGACAGCAGCGATTTAACTTTTGCTAAAATCCAATTAGAGCGGTATTTAGAAACAGTTTCTTTCTACGATAAGCACTCAGTCCCTTCGCCAATAAAACATATTGCAAACAGCGGCGCAATTTTGCAGATGCCGGAAGCAACCCTTGATCTTGTTCGTCCCGGAATAATGCTTTACGGTGTTTATCCATCTCAAGAAGTGAAACACACAATTGAAGTTAAACCGGCGCTTAGCTGGAAATCTTTGGTTGTTTATTTCAAAATAATTAAGGAAGGAAGCACTGTTAGCTATGGAATGAAATGGCAAGCTACGCATGATGTACATGCTGTTACAGTTCCGCTTGGTTATGGCGATGGTTATTTGCGAAGTATGTCTCACAAAGCCGAAGTGCTAATTCGCGGAAAGAGATATCCAGTTGTAGGCGTAATTTCGATGGATCAAATAGTAGTAAACATTGAGAATGATTCGGCTTACAACGGTGATGAAGTAATCTTAATCGGAAGTGATGGAAACAGTTCCATCACTGTTGAAGAACTTGCTGAGTGGGCAGGAACTATTCCTTACGAGATTCTTACCAATATTAACACTCGCGTTCCGCGTGTATATATTGATTAAGCTCCCGCTAAAGCGTACGACATTAATTTTAGCTCAAGCGCTTCCAAATCACGCTGAATCTTTTCTCTAATCTTATCTGTTTCTTCAGCTATTTCCGGTATCATTTTCTTGTAGAAATTAATTCCATCAATCAAGTTTGAGTGGAATGTATTGAAGAACTCTTCTTTCTGTGCGGTAACATAATCAACACGCTCATCAATCTTCTTGTGCAAATAATCTATGTAGAGTGAAAGTTCTTTAAGAAACATATTTGGTCTATCGGGATGAGTAATCAAATTTATGCGTCCGTAAATATGGTCCACCATTTCCTTTAACGTAGCAACTTTTGAAAAGTAAGCTAAGTTTGGACCGGGGCAAATTGCTACAGCTAAACTTTGCTTGGTATCAGTAATTCCTTTAACAAGCAAAGTAGATGCGGATAAACCTTCGCACAAACAATTTTTATCGTTTGCATTTAGCAAATCGGCATTATACTTATCTCTCAATTCGGAATTGTCTTTTATTGTATCGAGCTTTTTGAAATAGGAAATAGAAGCCGTGCAAATCGGCTTATCCGTAAAATCTTTATTGAATTCTAAAAATTTCTTTGGACAAGGACTGCCCGGTTTACCACTTTCCATTCTATTAACTCGTTCAACATCTTTGCCGCTGTTGCGTAAGCTGTTAAATGGAACACCAAGCGGTGAAGAATTGCTGAGATAAAAATCATCTTCTTTTGCTTCAGATAACTGCTTAAGTGTTTTCTCATCAACATTCATTACTTCGGGAACTAGAAGAAACGGACTTCCCCAGCCTACCGATTTTACATTATAAGCACGCAAAAGAAATTCGTGCTCGGTTGAAAGCCCGACTCCGCCTTGAACTGTAACATCAACATTAAGTTTACTATCATCAACAAATATTTCTTTCTTATTAATTGCCGGATGAAACAATTCTTTGACTGAAGCAATCAATTCTTCTTTTCTCTTTTTAAATTCGTCTAAAATTGGACCGAGCAGCAAGCCGTCCGTTGCAAAAGCATGTCCGCCGCAATTCAATCCGCTTTCAATTCTATATTCTGAAACCCACAAACCCTTTTTAGCTAAAAATTTTCCTTGAATAAGCGCCGAGCGGAAATCGCTAACCTTAACAACAATCTTCTTCTTAAAACTTCCGTCTGCTCTCGGGAAGAAATCCTTAAACGTTTCCATATAACTGTATAACTTCGGATTCATTCCGGCAGAAAAAACAATCGAGCTTTCCAATTCGCTCATTGCATATCCGCGAAGTGCTGCGTGAGCATTATTAAACTCACCGGGGAGTTGTGTTCCGTCAGCAGCATAATTTGCTTTGTCAAGCTTCGTCATAATATTTACATCTATAGAGCCCTGATGAAGATTCTCTCTCAAATACTTTTGAAGTTTTGCTTTGAGCGATTCTTCTTTTTCAGCTAACATTTCTTTGTATTTCTGTTTCAGATGAGAAACATCCGGCAGCATCTCGAAATACTTAGTTATCTCGCTTCCTTTCTCAAACGCCGATTGTTTTACCTTTTCAAATTGTTCTTTCACGATCTCATTCATCAAGTTCAAATATGCCGTAATTCTCTTAGCGCGCGAGTCTTCATCTTTAGGTGAGATTTGCTCGTACGGTTTGTTCATTTTCTGATAATAATGTTTCCGCAGTTGCTCTAAAAGAATATCATCTACAATTGATATAACCGATGAAATACCATACTTGGCTACTTTTGCCGGTGCATCTACAGAATAACCAACTCCAAGTACCGGAATGTGAAATGTATGTCCGAAAAACTTCATTGCTCTTCCCTAACTTTTAAATAGTCTTTTGTAAAAAGCGCTTGCCAATAACTTCAACGGTGTGACAATAAGAGTTGAATGTATGAGGATATTTTTCCTTTCAGAAGAATGTGAATTAACACAATTTAAAGTATAAAATAAACGCGCTTTCTATTACGAAAGTAAGCAAAATTTTCCGTTAATCTTTCTTTTTCTTTCTGAATAAGGAGGCACCGCCAAAACCGCCAATTATTGCGATATAAAAGCCAAAGTCATACCACCAGCCGGTATTGTTGATTTCGTAAACTCTTACTGCCGGGTCAAACAATCCCATAACAAGCGAGAATGGCGCAATCCAGCCATGCCAAACTCCGGTAAAGAAACCGGCAAGATTTTTTGCGTGATAATTCCCTTCGCCGGGCATGCATGATGTTAAAAGAAAAACCAAACTTAGAATGACTATTGAATAACCTAATTGCAACTTTTTCATATTTCCATTCCTTTTTACCTTGTCATTGAATAAGGCATTGATTTATCATCTACTGCCCAGGTTTTGTTTGGTTCTGCTTGCATCACAAATTTCAGATTGCCGCCGCTTACAATTTCTTCATGAGTTAGATAGTTTCTGTCAATCTTCTTTCCGTTAAGCCCAACTTCTTTGATGTAAATATTTTTCTCACTCAAATTTTCCGCAACGATGTTAAACTTTTTTCCATTCTCCAAGTTGATTTCAGTCTTATTAACACATGGACTGCCAATTACATATTCATTACTTCCCGGCGCAACAGGATAAAACCCCATCACACTAAAAATATACCAAGCAGACATTTGTCCGCAATCATCGTTGCCGCAAAGTCCGTGCGGCTCTGGCTTATACATGGTATTAACAATTTGATGAATGCGCTCTTGTGTTTTCCATGGCGCGCCGGCAAAATTGTACATATATGGAACGTGGTGCGATGGTTCGTTTCCATGAACATAGTTTCCAATCATTCCAACTTTAGTTACATCTTCACTTTCGCCGAAATATTTATCTGGCAGATCAAATGTAAAAAGTGAATCGAGCCACGTAATAAGTTTTTCCTTTCCGCCGAGAAGCTGAATGATTCCTTTTACATCTTGCGGAACGTAGAGAGAATAATTCCATGCGTTGCCTTCAATGTAACCTTGGTTTGCAACACTTAGCGGATCGAACGGAGATTTGAAAGTTCCATCGGTTTTCTTTGCGCGCATATAATGTGTTTCTTTATCATAAATATTTTTGAAACTGTTTGCGCGTTTCCAGTATTCATTAGCTTCCTTTTTCTTTACTAACTTCTCCGCCATCTTATAGATTGTCCAATCATCAAAAGCATATTCCAAAGTTTTCGAAGCCGAGTTGGAGCTTAAATCTTCCGGTACGAATCCATATTTTTTATAAGCACCAAGACCTTCATAAATATCATAATTTGCGCTTGCAATACAAGCATCGAAAGCTTTTTTCACATCAAATCCGCCAATGCCTTTCATTACGGCATCGGCAATAACCGGAACTGCGTGATAGCCAATCATACACCAGTTTTCGTTCGCCCAGTGAGACCAAACCGGAAGAATTTTATGAACACTTTGTTCGTAGTGAGCAATCATCGAGTTTACGATATCGCTTGTTCTTTTTTGTTGAATGATTGTGTAGAGCGGATGAAGTGCGCGGTAAGTATCCCACAAAGAAAATGTTGTGTAATTGGTAAACTTATTTGATTTGTGAATGTTCTGATCTAATCCGCGGTACTCGCCGTTTACATCAGAGAAAATGTTTGGATTAATAAACGCGTGATACATCGAAGTGTAGAAATTTTCTTTTCTCTCTTCGCTTGCTTCAATTGTGATTTTGGAAAGTTCTTTGTTCCACTTCTCTTTTGCTTGAGCCACAACTTTATTTAAATCCCAGTGAGGAATTTCCGCCCTCAGATTCTCAAGTGCGTTTGCTGTACTAACTCCGCTTAATGCAACTTTAACTAAGATTGCTTCGCCCTCATCCGTTTCAAAATTGAAAGCACATTTAACTTTGTGTCCGGCTCGTTCCGGAAAGTTTTCGTTTTGATTAAACTTTCGCCAGAATCCGCCGTAAACATTTTGTTCATCATTTCTAAGCTGATAAGATTTAATTGGTTTGGAAAATTCCATTGCAAAGTAAACGTAGCGCGTGCGCGCCCAGCCGTTTGTTTGGCGGAATCCGGTTACTAAAGTTTTATTTTCAACGCGAACTGATGACCAAACAACTTTTCCATCATAGTTATAAATGCCGGAAGTTAAATCGAGGATCACATGTGCGTCGTTAGTCTTGGGAAATTTATACTTGTGAAATCCAACGCGCTCGCTTGCAGTTAGCTCAACATCAATATTGTTTTCATCTAAGTGAACCGAATAGTATCCCGGTTTTGCACTTTCTTTTTCGTGAGAAAATTTCGATCTGTATCCGCTTTCCGGATTTTCTTTTGTTCCCGGATTGAATTGAATTTTTCCAATTGTCGGCATCATTAAAAAATCACCAAGGTCTGAGTGACCCGTTCCATTCATATGCGTGTGAGAAAAGCCAACTATAGTTTTATCTGCGTACTGATATCCTGCGCAATATTTGTAAACATCGGGATTGTAAGACTTGCCGTTGTTATAAAGTAGAGAATCAGTTTCGGGGCTTAACTGAACCAACCCAAATGGAACAACTGCGCCGGGGAATGTGTGTCCCATATCGTCTGTGCCGATAAACGGGTTCACATAATCGTACGGAGTTTTGGTCCTTATGTTTTGTTGCTGCGCAAAAGATGTGATTGAGAATAAAACTGCGAAGAACGTAAAAGCTATTTTCATATTTAACCGAATGAATTTTGTGGTTCAAATTACAAAGAAGTGATTGCAGATAAAAGAAGAGGAATTGGTTACAAATGATTGAAAAACTTCTTTGCGTCCTTTGCGGTTATTTAAAGAAAATCTTTAACGCAGAGAACGCAAAGTTGTTAAACACCGATATCTTCACTCCAAAGAGTTGGTTTGTCTGCAATAAAGTTTGTCATCATATTAATGCATGTTTCGTCTTGAAGGACTTCTACTTCAACTCCGCGAGACTTAAGATGTTCTTCCTCGCCCATAAAAGTTTTGTTTTCGCCGATTATGACTTTGGGAATTCCATAAAGAATAATTGCGCCGCTGCACATTGGGCATGGTGAAAGTGTTGTGTACAAAACACATTCCTTGTAAACAGAAGCGGGTTGCCTTCCGGCATTTTCGAACGCATCCATTTCGCCGTGAAGAATAACGCTTCCCTTTTGTACACGACGGTTGTGTCCGCGTCCTAATATTTTTCCTTTGTGAACAATAACAGAACCGATTGGAATACCGCCTTCTTCCAAACCTTTTTGTGCTTCTTCAATTGCAGCTTGCATAAATTGATCCATAACAACTCCAGATTTACATTACAATATTGTTCAAAGTTTTCTCTTGGTCAACAAAAGAAGTGTTACGGAATTTGTTTTAAGAAATCTTCAACTTGCTGTTTGCCCCAATGCGGCATTAATTCGTTCTTGGGAACGAACTCATTAAATTTTTTGAGAGCGACTTCCAAAACCGGCTTTGCTACTTTGGCTCCACCACCAAATTGTTCCGGAGTATAAAACAATGTTACTCCTTTCAAATACTCCGGGCGGGGATTTGTAGGATCGAGCGCAATAGCCTTTTCAAAATTTTCGTTCATTTGAAAACCATATTTCATATATCTGCTCATTGGATCAACCTGAAGGCGAGCTTGGCAGATAAATCCTTTTAGAACATAAATCTCGGATTCATTCGGCTGGAGAGAATCAGCAATTGCAAGATACTTATCCGCTTCATCAAGATATTCATCCTTCTTGCTCTTTACAGAATCGGTAAAACTTGAAAGCACACAAAGCTGAGAAGCATAATAATATGGAAGCCATTTATCTTTTTCGGCATTGGCAATTCTTAAAAAAGCGTTAGTGAGATCAACCATATCATCTACAGTTTTCATAGAATCCATTTGAATTAAATTTTTCTTCATCGCTGCAATGTACTTTTCATCATCAGCACGATTAATGCTTGTAAAGCAAAGAACGACAACTAAAAATGTTAACACACTTTTCATTTCCTTTCTCCTTTATTGATATTGATTTGTCTCTCCAATCGAAATAAAAACTCCAAGAAATGCCGAGCGCAAAGTGGGGGGCACTACCGGCGCAACTATTTTTCCATCGGTTGAATATCTGTAACCGTAAACATTAGCAAAGCCGGGCAAATTATCTATTGAGAAAAATATTACGCTGTAGCTTCCAAACCATTTTGCAATAAAACTAATGTTTAAGCTAAGATTATCGTAGCTGCTTCCACGGTCGCCAAGAAACTCCGGATTATTTGGATTAAAATATGGTCTGCCGGAAGCATGAACGTAAGTTAATGCCGCAAAGGCAGAAATTGATTCGAACCAGCGTTTAAACACAACCGAAAATGTATGCGGCGCGGCAAATGTTGGGAACGCCGTTGTAGGGTAATTACTAAATATTCTTTTTGTATCAATGAATGAATATGAAACCCAGTAATCACAATATTCAAGTGATCGAGAGTCACGCCAGAAAACATCAATACCTTTTGCGTAACCGTTTCCATCATTGCTAAAAGGAACAACCGGCAAATTGAAATATGGATAATTGTAAACTGTTCCTCTAACAAGATTATGATACTGCTTGTAATATAATTCTACGCGAAAGGTTTGTCCTTCACCAAGATATTGATAGTTCGCGATGTAATGATCGGCGTTTTCGTAATCAAACTTGCTGTATTGAACAAGATAATTCTTTTCCGGTGTTTGATAGAATCTTCCGTAAGCAAAATTAAGTTGGTCGTACGTGCCTAATCTGTACGCAAAAGAAATTCTTGGCGCAAAGTTAGATTTGTCCAAGATTTTTGAATGCTCTGCTCTAACTCCAACTTTAGCTGCAAGATCGTTGGTAAAATATATATCGCTTTCAACAAATCCCGCTGTGTGTGCTTCGTTAAGTTTTACATTGAATTGATTGTAGGTGTCATCGTAAAGTGTGTTGAGGATTTCCGCGCCGAACGTTAAGTACGCGTTATCAATTATTTTCTTGTTGGCTGTAAATTTTGTTTGAACCAGTCTTTGATCTTGCTCTATGTTATTACCCGTAGCATTAATTATATCTTTATCCAAACTGTACGAAAAACCGCCGAACACATTCCAGTCGCCCCAAATATCGCGGTAGCTCGCATTCGAATAATAATTTTCCGGTTTCAATCCGTAAAAAGTTTTATTAGGAAGATTATCAAGATCGGGTAGATAAAGAGAAAGATCGGATTTACTGTAAGATACAAATGCTTTCAGCAATCCGTTCTTTGAAATCTTCTGGCGGAAATTTGCCGAGCCGGAAATTCCAACCGGTGATTTATCCCAATCAACTCTTTGCTTAAAAACATTATTATACGGATTTAGATTATAGTAACCGCCCTCAACAGAGACAGCGGTGTTTTCCCAAAGTTGTGTGTGCGCGCCGCCCAAGCCAAATACCATTAAGTTTATTGCGCTGATAGTTTGCGTAGGCATGTCTTGCGTTTTCAAAATTAGTGCAGAAGAAAGCGCTTGCCCATATTGAGCGGAGTAACCGCCTGTGCTAAAAACAGTTCCCTTGAACATCATTGGAGAAAATCTTCCGCGCGATGGAATATCCGGAACGCTGCTGGAAAAAGGTTTCTGAACTATCATTTCATCAATAATAGTTTTGGATTCAGCCGCTGAACCACCGCGAACAAACAATCCCTCCGTCTCACCAATTTTTTGTGCACCGGGCAAAGTGTTCAACGATGTGTATAAGTCCGCAGTAGCGCCGGTAGTAACAACATCAAGCGGTTTTAGAATTACACCTTTCTTTTCATCACTCGCTTCAAACGAACCGGCTGAAACAACCACCGCATTCATTTGTGTGATTTCTTCTTCAAGAACTATATCTATTTTTAGTTCTTCTTTTTTTAGAACCACATTATTTTCATATTTCTTGTAACCAACAAAACTCGCAACAAGAACCGCGCTCCCTTTTTCCATTGTCTTGAAGGAAAAAGTTCCGTCGGTTTTGGAAGTTGTTCCATCGTAAGAATCTTTTATGTAGATATTCGCTCCGGGCAAAGCATTGCCGTTAGAATCTATAATCTTGCCGGAAATTTTTGTTTGCGCGTTAATTAAAAATGGAAAGAATAAAAAAACAATTAATGAACAGTACAGCTTTATTCTCATCTTGTCCTCTTGAAAAATGTATTCAAGCATTAAGACGCTTAATCGTTGAGATTGTGCCGTAGGTTGAATATAAACGTAGAAAACTGATTTTGGCAAAAAGTATAGAATGAAGAACGTAGAGTGAAGAACTAAAGAAAATGAATTTTTTCATCTTATCACTCTGCACTTTTCGTTCTTCTCTCTACACTATCAATGTACATTCATAGTGCTTCCGCCGATAAACTCTCGGAGAACAGAATCTCCCGGAATTGCGGAATCATCTTCCATTGGTTCAATTGCATCAAGCATTTTACGGACACGCGCCGCACGTACGTAAGCGTCTTCTCTTAACGGATCACCTTGATATTTCTTTTCCCACTCTTTAAATAATTGCAAAAGTTTTGGGCGGTATATCGGCACTTCAAACGGCATCGAAGTATTCACAATGTAATCAGCGGTGTTGCTGTAAGGAAGAATCGTTCTCTTTTCCGATGAACGAACGTAATGCCAATGAAGCAATGTTTGTTCTGGGTTGTAGGCGCGGTGAACAGAGTCGCGAAGCATTCTTCTTATCAAACGTAAGTCCGTCCAGCGGATGTATTGCCCATCCGGCATTTTCATCTGCAAAAGTGGTTCAAGATAGAGTTTGAATTTTTGCGCTACTGGAATTTCGCGGCTAAACTCGGGATACAAACCATGCAAACTATCTATTAGCAAAACTTCGTTATCATGAAGCTGGAGCGGTGTACGGTTATCAAAACGTTTGCCTTGCTTAAAATCATAATATGGAATTAAAACTTCTTCGCCCGCAGCAAGGCGTTTCAAGTGATCGTTAATCAAATCGAGATCAAGCGCTTGCGGAGTTTCAAAATCGTAATCACCAAACTCATCTTTAGGATGCATTTCCAAATCGAAGAAATAATTATCAACCACAAGCGCAACAAACTTCATTCCCATTTTATTTAAGCGCTGCTCAAGCTTAAATGTTGTAGTCGTCTTGCCGGAAGATGAGGGACCACTCACCATTACCATTCTTAGTTCTTCGGCTCGTTCTTTAATTAACTCGGCAGCCGTATCAAGCTGAGTTTCATAAAACGTTTCCGCTTCGTGTACAATCTGCGGAAACTGTCCGCGCCGGATTCTTGAGTTGATTCCATCTATAGTATTCAAATCATGTTCAACCGCCCAATCGAGCGAGCGCCAAACTTTTTTCCAAGGAATTAATTCATTTGGTTTTGAAAAATGCTTGCTGTTTTCTCTTCTTCTATTTGCGGCTTCTTCTCTGTAAAGAATAAATTCCTTTGCAACCTTTGCGTGTCCGTTCTCTATCAAAACTTTTTCTATAATATCTTGTATCTCTTCAACGTGCGGTTTGTGACCTTCTTCGTATGTAGCTTCAAGAACTTCGATTACTTGTTTTGCAAGCTCTGCAGCTTTTGCTTTATCGCGTCCGCCAACGGAAACAGCCGCACGGTAAATTACGTTGGAAACTCTATCCGGATTAAATGGAACAACCGCGCCGCTTCGTTTAATTACATATTTAAATTTGCTCATCTAGTTTCTCTAATTCTGTTTTTATACAAAAGTAAATTAACCTAAGCAACATTATGTTTCAATACTGCTTAAATGTCCGTTCTTTTTGTATCAAAAGATATACCCGATGGAAATATTCCATGAGGTAAAATTACTCAGTGTGCCCTTGAATGCCGATTGAACACGTAACCCAGATTCATGTCTCAATTCAAACCCGGCATATACATCATTTGTAGCGTTCAAGTAAGATGATCTATAGGATTCTGATTGATAAGTATCGGCATTGCTCATAGGCAGCTTACTTGTGTAAACACTTTCAACGGGTGAATAGGTGTTTCTTCTCCAGTACTCCAACTTATAATAATAATTTAGGCCGCCATATACCGAAAACCAATGTACCGGTGTGAAGTTTAAATATATTGGAAATTGAACCGAAGCTGACCATACCTTAAAATCATAGATATTGGATATTCCCGGGGTATAGTAAGAAAAATAGTCGGAATAATATTCACTAAATGAATTAGAGTAGGGATATATATTTTTAAATGCATAATAACCCACATGAGGATTTATACCAACAATAAAATCGAGATCAATAAGTTTGCCTTTCACAAGATATCCAAACGATATTGTGGCTCCGTAGTTAATTACATTTTCGTTTTGTGAAAGCAATTTGTCTGTTGTGTCGTTCGCAGTATATGTAGCATTTGTTTTAACAGTATAGAGACCTTGCGAGAACTGGTTATATTTTATGTTGCCAGTTGAACGGTATAAATTAGTTGACAGAAAGTAATGATCGTTCGATGTTATTATATCTGCCTTATGTTGATAATAACCGTTTATTCCAAACGTTATTGGGCTATGGTCAATATATTTATTACCAACATTTGATTGGCTTCTAATATTTATACTTGACGAGTTTCGCATTACTTCTAATTTTCCGAAATCAAAAGATATTTCTGAATTTAGTATGTCTTTTTCTACCGTAATACCAGTAATTAAGTCCCAATCTTCAGCAGCAAGTGCATACTCAAAACCCGCAACAAAATTTGATTTTTTTTCAAGTATCCTAACCTTTTGGGAGTATATTTCATTTCTGTCGCCATAACTATCCGGGGGAGTATATTTATTCGATGCTTTTGAACTATTTTCATTTCTTTCATAGGGAAAAATCAACGCATATATCCCAAGGGAAAAGAATTTATCATTTAATTTACCAACCTTAGAAATTTTTAAAGAACTTAACGACTGGGATAAATCACTTGTGTAATCGCTAGTACTATTTGCTAGCTGAACATAATTATCAGAAAATGAACGCCCGTTTTTAGATTGCTCGATTTTGCTTTTAAGAGCATTATTGGAAATTTGCATTAGCCATTTCGACCCGTTAATATCCAGAAGTGTGGCAACAGAAATGGCTGATCCGGAATAATTCAAAAATTGGTAATGTGGATTTTCGACGTAATAATTATTTCCGTATGATAATTGGGGCTTATTAATCTCCAAAGGAGAATTTGAACTCGGTAAATAATTTGCATAAATAAATTTTTTCGAATAGGCAGCGCCTCTTGCAGGATTAAATAATACTGCAACAGAAGTATCTTGAGAAAAAATGAGAAATGTGTTGGGTAACCCCCGGGAATTTGCAAGCATATTTCTATCAAAAGATATTGGATAATCCTGCGCCTTAAGATCACATAATAATGTAAGGAAAGCGAAAAGTAGAATTCGCAGATTAAGTTTCATTATAGCTCCACTAAAATAATTATTGCCTGTGTTGTGTTAAAATTTTGTAAGGTGATTACCAGCAACTTTGTATTTGCACCTAATAAAAAAACGATTAGTTTGAGATTGAACCTGATATTTTGCCGAGTTATAAATCTTATTGTTTTTATATGTAATTGGTAGTTCAGCAGGAAGATCCTTTCCGAACGGTTCCAAAGCGGGAAAAATAATATCTCCGGTTTCGGGGAAAAATGTTTTTCCGGGAAGAAAATCAAATTTCCCGTCAGGCTCGCTGCTTGTATAAGTTTCATCTGTGAGGTCAACTCCAAACAGAGTATTTAGCGCTACCTTTTTATTTTCTATAGTTATTTCATCAACCATTTTCTCATCTTTTAGCATACATATGTTTATCTCTAAATCACCCGGCTCAAAGGTATTTATTGGTAATCTATATATATTTTTTAGTCGCTTGTTCCACAAGCTCTTGTCGCTAGAATTAATATCGTAATCTTTTACCAGCTTAAGAACTAATCTCTCTTCTGAAGGAAGATTTATATCAGAAATAAAGTCTCCGTACTGAATATCATCTTGATTACTTGATGAAGGACCTTCTATTGTATAACTAACTGCAACTAGGCGTGTATCTTCAAGTGGATTAATAAACGATATTAAACCAACATCCCGATTAATTATATAATCATTATCTTCTTCAAGCATGATACATCTACGATCAAGATCCTGCTTGCCGGGAATTGTGTTTGAAAAAATTTCTTTTTCCGCTTTGTACCCATCCTTTTCTCTAGCCTTCAAATCAACAAATGAATTAGCTTTTCTCTCATCTGGAGATAATAGACCCGTATGAGAACGCCATACCTCAATTTTCTTTATTCTATAATAAGATATTAAATAAGGGACGGCATTGCGGTAGTACTTACTGAAAATGTTTAAGCTATTTCGATTTGCATAAATTGTATCAACGAAAAAGTGGTTGTCTGAGTAATCCCAAGCTGGAATTTCGAAATAAAGACAGTTCTCGAAAGGAGAACTTGTTAAACTATCTTCTTCACAGCCCATAAATAAAACTG
The DNA here is from genome assembly GCA_001803165.1 of Stygiobacter sp. RIFOXYC2_FULL_38_25. Lineage (GTDB taxonomy): Bacteria > Bacteroidota > Ignavibacteria > Ignavibacteriales > Melioribacteraceae > Stygiobacter. The sequence goes on from MHAZ01000021.1 coordinate 357,762, forward strand.
AAAGCAACAATATTAACGACCACTTTTTCATTATGATGCTCCTAAAGTATCAACTCAATTGCTAATATCTTCATTGACTATACGACAAGTAAATAATTATCAATTGTGTTTGCGATAAATAGTTCTACTACTAAGACTAAATTTATATTGATGCTTCTATTAAGTAGAGGCTATAAGAATGTAAAAATATTTTCCCACTGTGGTTAAATTCAATTATAAATTAAATTGCTTTTTTAAGCTTGTCAAGTGAACGCCAATTTTAAAGTCAGCGTTTGTTCTGCAAACCAACCGATTTACTATAAACAATAAAACTTGAAAAAGTAACTTTTCGCGCCATTTTTTTCTCTGTGCAACTCTGTGGTTCTTGCTGGCACTCTGTGTAATAAAATTCCAAATAGCAGCGAAATAAATCAGAACACACCTCGACTTCGCTCGGTGTGACATTTTTCAGTACATATTTCTGTTTATAAAACATCTACTCCGTTTAACAACCGACTATTTTTATTACGTCTTCTTTGTTGGGAACCATGCACAAAAACTCAAATGGTTCATCGCCAATTGTTTCGTACGAGTGTGGTACTCCCGCCGGAATAAACACAACATCATCTTTCTTTACTTCGTAAGAGTTTTCACCAATTACAACATGAGCTTTTCCGCCAAGCACAATCTGTTCATGTTCAACCGAATTAGTATGCATAGGCATTCCACCGCCGGGCTCAATCGAAAACTTGCGCATCGCAAAGTTTGGCGCTTCTTGCGGACTAATTAAAACTTGTCTGGTGGTTTTTGTTCCGGCTTTAACTTCTTCTTTCGCTATATCATTTATTTGTTTAACAAACATTTTATTCTCCTTTCTATTGATCGTCTAATGCACGTTCAGCTTGATTAATATGGCGAAGTTCATGCGCAATTGTAATCATCATTACCTCGCCAAGGCTGAATTTCTTTAATTCAAATGTTGGCCATGCTACTTTTATCGATTTCAATTCATCATAATCTACGGAACTAAGCGCCGTTAAAAATTCATCTTGCAGAAAAAGGAAATCATCAATAACATCTTTGTCGTGGTTTGAATTCGACACAAGCATATTTTTCGGCGATTTCATTTTGATTCTTACCTTTGGACCGAAAAAATGAATGAACGTCTTTGCAAATAAACCGGCGCCAATTTTCACATCATCATCTATTAAAACGGCAGAGCGTTTGGGGATTTTGGGAATGTTGCTCAAGTAACTTTGTCCGGCAACGGTAAGGTGTTCTATGCATTCAGCAGCAGACCATCTTTTCTCCGAAGATTTTTTGTTCAGCTCTTCAACCGAAGCATCTTTTAAAAGACGCACCGTTGTTTCTTTTATCTGCTCGAATTGATTTACCATTTCACCTTGCGTCATAGAAAAGAGGCTCATACCCTTTCCTTTCATTTGTTCGGTTACAATTTACCAAAATGTAAAACTATATTTTCAGCAAGATTTACTTTTTGTAACTTGCCAGCAGTTAATTCAAATCGACTATAGAATCCGGGTTTGATAAATCAAACCCCTACATTATATGCGATAGTAAATTCGTAGGGGTTTCATTCATGAAACCCGAAAGAAATTTGCAGCTTGGATATTCCTTTGTTTACTGATTAACTATGTGATTATTTAATTCTAACAACGAAAAACATAACATGATTGGAACGCTTATGAAAACCGTAAGACTGCTTCTTCTTGTTGTTTTACTGGCTTCAACATTAACTACCGGAACGAACAAAGATAAATATCTAACTATTGCGGAAAAATCTAACTTTGAATCCACCTCCCGCCATGAAGATGTGATGAACTTTTTTAAGTCTCTAAAGAAAATTTCTCCAAACTTCAGAATTGAATCAATGGGAAAAAGCATTGGCGGTTTGGATATACCTTTAATCATAATGGGCAAGCAACTTCCAAAATCATTTAAGGAAATAAAGAAAGACAAGCGCATTGTAGTTTATCTGCAAGCAAACATTCACGCCGGAGAAGTTGAAGGCAAAGAAGCAGTACAAATGCTGGCGCGCGATATTCTTCTTAAAGAAACTCCCGATTATCTCAAAGATGTAATCATTCTTATCTGCCCAATTTTTAATGCAGATGGGAACGAACAAATCAGCAAGCAAAGCCGCCCGCATCAAGCCGGACCGGTAAACGGAGTTGGTGTTCGCCACAACGGAATGATGCTCGATCTAAACCGCGACGCGATGAAGGTTGAATCGCCGGAAGTTTATGGATTGATTACAAACGTTCTCAATAAATGGGATCCGGCGCTGATGATGGATTTGCACACAACAAACGGTTCGTATCATCAAGAACCAACTACTTACACATGGATGGTAAACCCAAACACGGACCGCGGCTTAATAAATTATATGCGTGATAAAATGATGCCCTGGGTTAAGAACGATTTAACAACAAACTACAAATGGCAAAATCTTTTCTATGGTGAGTTCTTTGATCAGCGCACACCGGAAAAAGGCTGGGTTTACGATGCAGTTCAGCCGCGCTACATAGTTAATTACATCGGCTTAAGAAACCGTTTATCTATATTAAACGAGAACTATGTTTATGCAGATTTCAAAACGCGCGTGATTGGATGTTACAATTTGCTCAAATCAGTTTTGAAATACGCTTCTACTAACAAAGATGAAATTAAGAAGATGCTGAAAGCGGTTGATGAAAAAACTATTGCACGTGGAATGAATCCAGCAGAAAGCGATTCTGTTGCTGTTGAATTTGTGAATAAACCAAGTCCGGTATCGGAAATAATTAACGCTTACGAAATGGAAGCATATAAAGACGCTAACGGTCGTGAGCGTTACAAACCGACAGATAAGACAAAAACTGTTTCAGTTCCTTACTATATAGATTACTTTGCAAAGCGGAGCGTAAAGTTTCCTTTTGCTTACCTAATCTCGCAAGCAGACGCAAAAGTAGTTGCTCTTCTTAAAACGCATGGAATAAAAGTAGAAAAACTTGAGAAGCCGGTTACTCTTGATGTGCAGACAATTAAAACAAAAGAATTAAAACCTGCCGCACGTTTGAACCAAGGACATTACAGCAACACAATAAAAGTTGAGTACGTTAATGAGAAGAGAGAATTTGCTGCCGGAACTTTAGTTGTGCGCACCGCGCAGCCTCTTGCAAACGTTGCAACCTACTTGCTAGAACCGGAAACAGACGATGGTTTGCTCTACTGGAATTTCTGGGATAAATATCTTGTGCCGCAATGGGGTGGTGTTTTTTTGCCTTATCCGGTAACAAAAGTTTTAACTGCGCAAGAAATGATAACCAAAGAATTGAAATAACGGAAAACGTAAGATGTAAAACGTAAAGACGCGCCGAGCGCGTCTTAGTTTATGCTATAACTTGAGCCACATTCGCTTGTCCCGTGATTTTTATGGGAATGCGGCTCTACAATTATATCTTCGCTTTCCCTGCCAGCCACTCGTAAACTCTGCCGGGCAGTGCGCCAATAATTCTTGTTGCCAAATATATCTGCCACGGAAATTGAATTACTCTTTTTTCTTTTTCTATTCCGCTTATAATTATCTCTGCTGCTTTTTCCGGCTCCATTAATAACGGCATCTTAAAATTGTTTTGGTCTGTCATTGGTGTACGCACAAATCCGGGACGGATAGTAATTACTTTTATGTTGTGCGGTTTTAATTCAACACGTAACCCTTCCAGATAAATTGTTGCGGCGGCTTTGCTCGCACAGTAAAATCCGCTTCCGCTAAATCCCCTGTTATCCGCAAGAGAAGAAGTTGCTGCAATTACACCACTCTTCTTTTTCAGAAAATCGGGCAATAGCTTTTCAACCCAATAAATTATTCCAAACACATTTGCACCGAAAGTATCTTCCGCATCTTTGGAGTTGTAAGTTTTAACCGTAACGTTTCTTCCTATGCCGGAGTTTAGAATTGCAATATCAACTCCGCCAAACTTTTGTTTAATCAGTTCGTAAGCGGCGGCGACTTCTTCTTTCTTGCTAACATCGCATTTAATTACCAGCGATTGGCTACCGATGTTTTGTGATTGGTTAATGTATTCGCTAATTAATTCTACTCTTCGCGCAATCAAAACAAGATTGCAATTTTGCTTAAGCAGCTTTTGCGCAATTGCTTTTCCAATTCCGGTTGAAGCTCCGGTGATAAGCAGGGTTTTTCCGGCAAATGTCATAATCGTCCTTACAGTTTATTTTCATTACCTTTGGTGAGCCGATATTCAATGTCAAGTGCTCATCAATTTTTTTTGCTAGAACAAAATTATTATTTTTTCAAAAAGTAATTAGGGTAAATGGACGCGGATTTTATTCAAATAGATGGAATTGTTGTAAACACAGAAGTTGTTGATTCTTACTTTACTTGTGATCTTGGAAAATGCAAGGGTGCTTGCTGTACAATGGAAAGTCCCTATGGCGCTCCAATAACTAAAGAAGAGATTGATACAATTACAAAAGAGCTGCCGAAGATCGTTCCTTATCTTCCTAAAGTTCACTCAAACGAAATTGAGAAAAAGGGATTTTGGGTTAAGCAGCAGAACGAGCTTATGACCCGCAGTATTAACAACCGCGCGTGCGTGTTTGTGTTTTACGAAGGCGATATTGCTAAGTGTTCTATTGAAAAAGCTCACAACGAAGGAAAGGTAAGCTGCAATAAGCCTATTTCTTGTCATCTTTTTCCGGTAAGAATTTCTAACTTTGCGGGACCGGTTTTGAGATATGAACGATACCGCGACTGTCAGCCGGCAATTGAAAAAGGCAAACAAATTAAAGTTACAGTACTGGATTTTTGCAAAGCTTCACTCGAACGGGCATTCGGAGTAGAGTGGTTTAAGAAAATAAAAGAGGTTACTAAAAAATAATTATGCTGTCCCTTCAACACAGATTGTCATTACAGCAAAAGCTTTCGCCGCAGCAGATTCAATATCAAAAGCTGCTGCAGCTTAATACGCTTGCACTTGAGCAGCGCATTAAGACCGAGCTTGAGCTGAATCCGATTCTTGAAGAGACGCTTGATGATGAAATTGATCTTGAGCAATTAGAAGAAACTCCTGACGAAGCTGAAGAAAAAACTGTGGACGAGGAAGATACTTACGACAGCAAAGATGATGAGTTTGATTTAGAAGATTACATGAATGAATCGGAATCTGAACAAGAGCTTGACCGGTTAAATAGAAGATCGGACGAGGACACAGTTCAGCCGATTGCGCCGCAAAGAAAAACCCTCCGCGAAAATTTAGTAGATCAGCTTAGAATGCTTGATATGAGTGACGATGAAGTTTCTCTCGGAGAAAATATTATCGGCAGTTTAGACCGCGACGGATATTTTAAAGCCGACTTGGCAAAAATTGTAAACGAGCTCAAACTTTTTGAAGACATAGATGTAACTGTTGAACACGCCGAAAAAGTTTTGCAAGAGATTCAAAGACTTGAACCGGTTGGAATTGGCTCGAGAAGCTTGCAAGAATGTCTGCTCGTTCAAATAAGAAACTCTTCTTACGACCCTTACTATTCTTATCTGGCAGAAAAAGTTTTATCCGAGCACTTTGACGATTTTGCAAACAGACGCTTTGAAGTAATCCAGAAGACGATGAATATTGCTAAAGAAACTTTACGAACAATTATAGAGTTGATTCACAAGCTTAATCCCAAACCGGGCGAAGGAAACATTGATTCCGAAGAGATGAATCAAATAACTCCAGATTTCTTGATCGAAAAAGTTGAAGAGAATTATATCGTTACGCTGAATGACAGAAGCGTTCCTTCTGTTACCGTTAGCAAAACTTATTTGGAAATGCTTGATACAAACAAACGCAAACGTAAAATCTCTGACCGGGAAAAAGAAACTCACAAATTCTTGCGCGAGAAGTTTGAATCAGCAAAGTGGTTTATCGCTTCTCTCTATCAGCGCCGCAATACTTTGATGAAAATTATGCGCGCAATATTGGGAAAGCAGTATGAGTTTTTTGAGGGCGGCGCAAAATTCTTAAAGCCGATGATCTACAAAGACATTGCTGATGAAATCGGGATGGATATTTCCACAATAAGCCGCGTTGTAAACGGTAAGTATGTTCAAAGCCCGCAAGGAATACATGAACTCAAATATTTCTTCAGCGAAGGTTTAACAACCGACAGCGGCGAAGAAGTCTCCAACAAGCACATCAAAGAAATCATAAAAGAAATTTGCGAGCATGAACCGAAGAGCGCTCCATACAGCGATGATAAAATTGCAAGCATCTTGCAAGAAAAGGGTTTTCATGTTGCGCGCCGTACGGTTGCAAAATACCGCGAAGCATTAAAAATTCCCGTAGCGCGCCTGCGCAAGGATTTATGATCGCGTTAGATATTCTATTGATTGTTTTACTCTTCTCATTATTCGCATTCTCTCACACTTGGCTCGCATCAAGAAAATTTAAAACCGCGCTGGCAGAAAAGATTGGCAACATGATTGCGTTTTACCGCATGTTCTATAATGTTTCTTCAATTTTATTTTTTTTGGCTTTTATAGCCGTTGCGCCCAAGCCGGATGTAATAATCTATGACTTACAATTCCCTTTCGATATAATTACATTTGCGTTGCAAGTTCTTTCACTCATTGGTTTGATCTGGACGTTTAGTCAGTTTGATTCAAAAGAATTTCTCGGCATCTCGCAAATTATCAGATATTTTAACGGAACCTACAAAGCGGAAACTCTTGATGAGAAACAAGAGTTAAAGTTCGGCGGCGCATTTAAGCTTTCGCGGCATCCGGTTTATTTGTTTTCAATATTGTTTCTCGGATTCCGCCCGCAGATGAGTTTGTTCTACTTAATTCTGTTTATCTGTTGCGTAGTTTATTTTTATGTTGGATCAATCTATGAAGAAAAAAAACTTGTTGAAGTTTTTGGAAACGAGTACCGGGAATATCAAAAAAGAACCACAAGAATATTTCCATTTAGATTAATAAAAAATTAGGAATACAAAATGAAAATTCGTTCAACAACTATACTTGGTATAATTCATAACGGCGAAGCTGCAATTGGCGGCGATGGACAAGTTACACTTGGTAACACTGTTATGAAACACAACTCGATGAAGATTAGAAAACTTCTCGGCGGAAAAGTTTTAACCGGATTTGCCGGTTCAACCGCCGATGCATTTACATTACTTCAACGCTTCGAAGAAAAATTGGAAGCATACAGCGGCAATGTTAGCCGTGCGGTTGTAGAGCTTGCAAAAGATTGGCGCACAGATAAATATTTACGAAAGCTGGAAGCAATGCTTGCAATAATTAGCGAAGACAAAGCTTATGTTGTAAGCGGTACCGGCGATGTTATTGAACCGGAAGATGGAATAGTTGCAATAGGCAGCGGCGGAATGTATGCGCTTGCTGCTGCAAAAATGTTGAAGAAATACAGCAACCTTTCTACAAAAGAAATTGTTGAAGAATCATTAAAAACGGCTGCAGAAATCTGCATCTACACAAACGAAAAAATTACAGTTGAGGTTATTGCGAAATGAATGAAACAAAAAATGAGTTAATGCAAAATTTAACACCGACACAAATTGTTAAAGAATTAGACAAGTATATTATCGGTCAGGGTGATGCAAAGCGTGCTGTTGCAATTGCCTTGCGTAACAGATGGCGCCGCCGGCAAGTAGATGAAACACTCCGCGAAGAAATTATGCCGAACAATATTATTCTTATTGGACCAACCGGCGTAGGCAAAACAGAAATTGCTAGAAGGCTTGCAAAACTTTCCGGCGCTCCATTCGTAAAAGTTGAAGCTTCCAAATACACGGAAGTTGGTTACGTTGGCCGCGATGTTGAATCAATGATTCGCGATCTTGCGGAAATTTCCGTTAGCATGGTTCGCCTTGAAAAGACTGCCGAAGTTCAGGAAAAAGCCGAGCGAATGGCGGAAGATAGAATCCTTGATCAGCTAATTCCTCCGGTAAGAAAACCGGTTGGCTTAGCTCCCGAAGAGAATGGTGAGAGCGATGAACTTCAGAATGAAAAAACACGAGAGTGGATGCGTGAGAAAATTAAAAGTGGTGAAATGGATGACCGCTTAATTGAGTTTGATACAACAGCGCCCGCGTTTGGTATGCAAGTGCTTGGACCAATGGGAATGGATGACATGACTATGAATCTTCAAGAGATGATGAGCAGTATGATTCCGAAGAAAAAGAAAAAACGCAAGACTCCAATCCGTGAAGCGAAAAAATTAATTGCGCAAGAAGAAGCGGAAAAATTAATTGATATGGACGCTGTTCAGCGCGAAGCGGTTAAACGCGTTGAAGAATCGGGCATCGTTTTCATTGATGAGATTGATAAAATTGCCGGAGCAAAAAGCCAACAAGGCGGACCGGACGTTTCCCGCGAAGGCGTTCAGCGCGATTTACTTCCTATCGTTGAAGGCTCAGCTGTAAATACAAAATATGGACCGGTTAGAACCGATCATATATTGTTTATTGCTTCCGGCGCATTTCATGTTTCCAAACCGAGCGATCTTATTCCGGAACTTCAAGGGCGCTTTCCAATACGTGTTGAGCTTAAGAGTTTAACCGAAGATGATTTTGTAAAGATTCTTACAATTCCGCAAAACGCGTTATTAAAGCAGTATGCAGCTCTTCTTCAATCTGAGCAAGTTGTGATTTCTTTTAAAGAAGATGCGATAATTGAAATTGCCAAAACTGCCGCGGCTGTTAATGAGCAAGTTGAAAACATTGGCGCGCGCCGTCTTCATACAATTTTAACAACATTACTTGAGGATATTCTTTTTGACGTTCCGGATAAAATGCCCGAAGCGGAAATTAAAATTACCGGCGGTATGGTAAACCAAAAACTTGATAAGATTGTTAAGAACCGTGATTTGAGTAAGTATATTTTATAGTTTTATAAAGGGGCTTTGTTTCTCAAAGCCTCTTTTCTTTTTAGTTAACTGGGGTTTCACAAAACAACTTTTCTATGGCTAATCTTTTATTTTTCTTCGCGTCGGTTTTTATTTTCTTGTTAAGTGTAGCACTTGCAATTTACCTTAACAAGAAACGGCTAATCAAAAAGATTGATGAGCGCTGGGGTAAGTTTCATGTTAGTTATTACGATTTAGAAACATCGAAATTATACACCCGCTTCAACAAACAAAGAGACTTCAAAGATATTTACACACTTGATGACGAAACTTGGAAGGATCTTAATCTTGACGAACTTTTTGAAGTTATGAATAGAGCTATCACGCCAATCGGTTCTCAAATACTATATGATATGTTAAAGCATCCTAGAACTAGCTATGACGAGCTGCATAAACGTGAAAAACTTCTTTATTTGTTTGCTAACAACACCACTCTTCGCCGGAATATTCAGATTTCTCTTTTAGGATTGGCAAAAGTTCCGGCAAAACATCTCGCTTATTCTCTTTGGAGTCCAATACCCGAAAAGCCGAAGTATTCTTTTGTTTTTTATCTTCTTTCTGCTCTAAGTGTTTGGATTGCTGTTTTGTCTGTAATCGGTATGATTCATTGGGGCTTTGCAATATTGATATACATAACCAATTTAATTGTTTACAGATTCTACGAAAAAAAACTGAGCGAGTTTGTTGTTTCGTTTCAATTCCTAAGCGAGCTAATTGGTAAGTCCCACAAGATTGCTTCCCTACTGCCAAATGAATTGATTGATATTAAAGACGAATTGAAAAACGAGCTAAGACACGCTAAGTCAATTTCCAAAAAAGTTTATTCGCTTCAGTTGGATGCTTCAAATAACCCTATAGTTGCCATTTATAATTCCTACACTTTAGCTCCAATTACCGGATTCATTTCCGCGATTGATAGCCTTAAGAAGAATGTTAAAAGTCTTCAGCGCATTTTTGAAATAGTTGGTTATCTAGATGCGCTAATTGCCGTAGCTTCATACAGAAAGCAATTTCCAAATTTTTGCAATCCTACTTTTAATACATCAAAAAATTTAAGTGTAACTAACATTGCTCACCCATTAGTTGTTAATCCGGTTTCAAATGATTTCACTTTCGACACTAAGTGTCTGCTAATTACCGGTTCAAATATGTCCGGTAAATCTACATTTCTGAAAACACTTGGTATTAATGCTATTCTAGCACAAACGTTTAATATGTGTTTTGCCGAAAAATATGAAGCACCATTTTTAAGAGTTATTTCCTCTATAGAAAGAAGCGACGATTTGATTAATGGAAAAAGTTATTACATGTCGGAAGTTGAATCAATTTTGAGAATTGTTAATTCCTCTAAAACAGAAGATGTTAATTTGTTTTTAATTGATGAAATCTTCCGTGGTACAAATTCCATCGAAAGAACTGCTGCCTCTATTGAAGTTCTTAGATTCCTAAACAATCAGAAAGATTTTGTAATTGTTGCCACACACGATTTGCAGTTAACAGACATTCTAAGCGCCAGTTATCAAAACTTTCACTTTAGAGAAACCATGACGGACTCCGGTTTGAGTTTCGATTATAAACTGCATCCGGATAAATCTAATAGTAAAAACGCCATTGCCTTGTTAAAATATGTAGGCTACCCGGAATCTATTATTGAAGGTGCAACCAGCAGAATAAATCAAAACAATTAACTTGTTCTTATCAAATTGCTGATTTATAGGTTCAATCCGGTTGGTTTGAACGATATCCGCCCTAATCTGGAATACATTTGCCCTCAAAATTTTAATAAAAGAGGAACAAATGAAACAAGGACTGCTGCTGTTATTGATTTTACTCTTCTTCATTTCCATTACCGCTTTTGCTCAAGAAGGCAATCTAACCGGAAGCATCAAGGGCAAGGTGCTCGATTCCGAAACCAAGCAACCGCTAATTGGTGTGAATATTTACATTCCCGATTTGAAAGCCGGATGTACAACAGATTTAGAAGGAGAATATTCCCTTCTTAAAGTCAAAATTGGAAGTTATAATCTCGTCTTCTCTTATGTGGGATATGAGAAAATTACAATCCCGGATGTGATTGTAAGGTCCGCAAGAATCACTTACGCAAACGCAGAGCTAAAACCAACCAACATAAACTTAGAAGCGGTGGAAATAACCGCCGGATATTTTAGCCGAACAGAATCACAAAGTATAAGCGCAACATCTTTTTCATTTGAAGAAATACGAAGAGCGCCCGGCGCCGGCGGAGATGTAAGCAGAATTATTTTCGGACTCCCTTCGCTCGCAAAAGTAAACGATACAAAAAACTCTCTCATCGTCCGCGGCGGAAGTCCGGTTGAAAACGGATTTTATATTGATAACATAGAAATCTCGAACATCAATCATTTTCCGGTGCAGGGTTCATCCGAAGGTCCGATTGGAATTATAAATGTTGATCTGATAGAGAATGTAAATTTCTTGAGCGGCGGATTTAATTCATCATACGGAGACCGGCTTTCTTCCATAATGGAATTGAAGTACCGCGAAGGAAACAGAACGACTACAGACATTCAGCTTGATATGAGCTTTCAAGGGTTCGGTGGAGTTATCGAAGGTCCGCTTGCCGGTGGAAAAGGTTCTTATGTTCTTTCCGCAAGAAGAAGTTATTTGGATTTGATTCTTGATTTGATGAACGAGAAAGTAGGTATGCCTACTTATGCAGATGTTCAGGGCAAACTTATTTACGATATTTCCGACAAACACAAACTCTCAATCATTGATGTTTTCTCTCATGACAATCAGTTGATGAATCAAGCAGACGCAAAAGAAAACAAGAATTATGTTTACACAGATTATCTTTATTACTCGAACACAGCTGGACTCAACTGGCAATATTTGTGGGGAACTTCCGGTTATTCAAACACTTCTCTATCACACACATTACGTAAAACCGACGGGAGATTTTATCAGACCAGTGACGCAAAGCTTTTGGTGAACAATAAAACTCTCGAGAAAGAAATCAACTTAAGAAACATCAATCACTGGATAGCGGGCAAAGCACTCAAGCTGGAGTTTGGAGCCGAAGCAAAATTCATCACAAACAATTACAACCAATATTACAACGAGTACAAAGATTTGCTTGGGCAGAATACTCCGGCAATTACAATGAACAAAACTCTTAACACATACAGAGCGGGCGGATTCGCGAACCTAATTCTAAAACCGTTTGCTGGATTTACTTTTACTCCAGGTCTCCGCGCAGATTATTATGAGTTTAACAAAACAACAAATGTTTCCCCACGGGTTTCTCTATCATTAGAAGTTGATGATGTTACCACTTTCACCGGTTCGTTTGGTGTTTACTATCAAGCAGTTCCTCTTGTTATTGCGGCACAAAATGAAGCATTTAAGAATTTGAAAAACCCGAAATCGTATCAATACATAATAGGTTTCTCCCGTCTGCTCGAAGAAAGTACAAAGCTCACATTAGAATTTTACAACAAATCATATCATGATTTTCCGGTTGACCCGAACCAGCCGAATTTGTTTTTGTTCGATCAAGCTGCGATGGAAAATCTTTTTCTTCCACATTATAATTTAGTTAGTACAGGCACCGCCAACAGCAAAGGTGTTGAACTTACAATTCAGAAAAAACTTGCTAAAGACTTTTACGGATTAATCAGCGGCTCATACTCCAAAGCAACTTACAACAGCTATGAAGGCAAAACTTACGACCGCATTTACGATAACCGTTTCAACTTTGCAATTGAAGGCGGTTACAAACCAAATGAAAGCTGGGAATTTAGTTTGCGCTGGCTCTATGCCGGAGGAGCGCCATATACTCCTTTTAATGAGTCCGCTTCATACGCAGCTGCCAAAGGTGTTTTAGATGCTTCAAAAACCAACAGCAAGCGGCTGCCCGATTTTCATTCGCTAAATATTCGCGCAGATAAACGCTTCCATTTTCAATCATCAACTCTAATTGTTTACTTAAGTGTTTGGAATGCTTACGCGAGAGAAAACATTGCGGCTTATACCTGGAATGAAATTGACAACAAACCGGATAAAGAAAAAATGTGGGGATTGCTTCCCATCTTCGGAATCGAGTTTGAGTTTTAAGAAGCAGATTGCTTCCTGTACTCCGATGGCGTTGTACCGGTGTACTTCTTAAAAATTGTGTTGAAAGATGATTTGGAACTAAATCCCGACTCAAAGGCTACGGCAATCAAACTGTAGTTGGCGAACTCGGGATTTTTTATTCTTTGCTTAAAGTCTTCTACTCGATAACTATTTACGAAGTCGTAAAAGTTTTTTTGAAAAGCCGAGTTAATTGTTTCCGAGAGATTATGTTTTGAAACGCCAATCTCAAGCGCAAGCTGATCAATTGTTAGTTCACTGTTCAAAAATGCTTTTTTGTTTTCCATCAAAGAGATAAGGCTGGTTTTTATTTCTTCAATCTGATTTTCGCTAAGATTCGATTTGCTGTACTTTTCTTGCTGAGGAGTTTCACCTACAACTACTTCTCCTGATGAAATATTTTGTTCTTTTTTTGCAAACATTTCCGGCTGGTAGAGCGCGCCGTATCCAACCGTGTAAATAAAAATCGCAATGCTGAAATATATGATCTCGTTTGAATCGCTGTATCCAAGGCTTAGAATAACAGTGTAAACAAAGGTGAAAGCGACAATCAGCCAGATTAGCGTTACGCCGATTATTAAATTTCTAAGCCAGCCGAGTTTTTTCTGTTCAATGTTGGAATAAGAATTCTTTATTTGTGTGTTGAATTCCTTAAGCAACTTTAGAGAATACAAAGTGTAGATCAATCCGTGTATAGGTTTTAATGCGCTAATTACTATAAGATCAATTTGCAAATCCGAGATATAAACGTTGATTTGCTGAATTTTTTCTTGTTCACTCAAAAAGTAAAATGGGGAAACATATAAATGCGCCAGTATGAATGGAATAAAATGAACTAAATATTTAGCTGAGAATTTTTCTTCCTTTCCGGTTATAAATTTTGCGTAAAGATAAAAAATGGGTCCGTAGATAAATGGAAAGCCAAAGTTGGCGCCAAAAATTACCGGATAAGTTTTGTACCAGCCGGCAGCAAACGAATACACGCTCAGCAAATCGAGTGATAAAAAGAACATCGTTACGGACAAAACTCTGTTTGCTTTAATGTTGTTTTTGCTAAACAAAAGAAAAACGGTTAATAGAATCCCTTGAATTGAAGCTAACAGAAAAATATTTCCAATCCAGCCGCTCATCAAACTCCTTTTCAACTAATAGGCAAAGATAATCTGTTTTGAATTTTTGACAATAACCGGAGACCGCTAAATTATTGTATTCTCAAAAAGTCCGGTTTATATTCGTTTGTGAAATTTTTGAGCCAAACGATGAGTTTAAGAAATTCTTCATTCCTTTTGTTGGTCCTCTTTTATGCGTGCGGAACACAAGCGCCGCAAATGCTTAATCTTGATACCGCAAAGAAGCTGATTCAGAACTATTATGAAGGCGGTCTGTTCGATAAAGAATGTGCCGAAGCAATTAATGTTGGAATAGCCGAAATAGAAAAGTTAAAGCTGTCGAGAAACTCCGCCGTTGTGTTTGATATAGATGAAACCGTGCTATCAAACTACGAACACACAAAGGAACTCGGCTTTGGATATGTTTATGATCTCTATGAAAAATGGCTGAGGCAAGGCGAGGCAAAAGCGATCCCGGAAACCAAGCGCTTTTACAATTGGCTCGTTCAAAAAAATATAAAAGTTATATTCCTAACCGGAAGACAAGCTGGAGATTTTGCTTCGACGAAGAAAAATTTGTTGAATGAAGGATTCACAAACTTTGATACATTAATCGTTCGTTCGGAACAAACAAGAAAGATTCCGGCGGCGGAATGGAAAGCAATTGAACGAGAACGCCTAACCAAGAATGGATATGAGATTATCGCTTGCATCGGTGACCAATGGAGCGATCTGGTGGGAGGATACACCGGTATTAAAATAAAATTGCCAAATAATTTGTATATCATAGAATAAGCATGAGCTCGTTTTCCTGTCCCCATATTGATGCAACCAGTTTTTGCAGCCGGTTAAATGTTGATTGCATTCCGGGTAGAAAAGGATGCGTGTTAAGCCGTAAAGTTTCGTTCGCTATTCCGGCAAATAAAAGAAAACTTTCCGACGAGCATGAAAAAGTGAACGATCCTTTCAAAGAATATAGAAGAAAGAAAAAATAAACGGAGACAATTTTGAAAAAGATTTTAATTGCCGTTCTACTGGTAACATCATTTGCGTATTCGCAATCGCCGGTACCTAAAAATGCCAGACTCGAAAAGATTTCTACGGGACATGTTTTTGTTGAAGGACCGGTTTGGAAAGATGGAGTTGGCTTGCTCTTTTCAGACATGGGCTCAAACTGCATCAACAAGTGGAATCCGGAAAGCGGCACAACAGTTTTTATGAAACCATCTTTTGTTTCCAACGGATTAACTTACGATAACAACGGCAGCTTAATTATGATGCAGACCGGAAAGCGCCGAGTTGCGCGCCTGGAAAAAGATGGAACAACACAAACTTCTTTAGCTGATAAGTTCGAAGGGAAAAGATTCAACAGTCCAAACGATATCGCTGTAAAATCCAGCGGTTCAATTTTCTTTACCGATCCGGATTTCAATACTCCTTCCGGCGAAAGTGCTGAATTAAGTATAAAAGGAATTTACAGACTCGGCATAAACGGCTCGCTCAAACTGCTTGATGATACTTTTGATAAACCAAACGGAATTTGTTTTTCGCCAGACGAGAAAAAACTGTATGTGTGTGAATCGCCCAAAGCAATTGTATACGTTTGGGATGTTGTTAACGATTCAACTGTTGCTAATAAAAAACTTTTCTACGCTATACCGAAAAAAGGTTACGCAGATGGAATGAAAACCGATCCGGCTGGAAATCTTTACTGCACTGGTCCCGGTGGTGTTTGGGTAATTTCGTCGGATGGAAAACTGCTGGATAAAATTGCAACCCCGGAAACTCCAACAAATTGCAATTGGGGCGATGCGGATAGAAAAACTTTGTACATCACAGCGCAAACATCTGTTTACAAAATTAGATTAGCCGAATAAATTTAGAGGAACTATGAACCGCTTTCTTAAAATCACCAGTTTACTTTTTCTTTTATTTGTTTCATTTGCTTATTCGCAAGAGCTAAAACTCGAACCGAAAGTAATTGTTCCGGAAGATGTAAAATGGACTGTTGCCGCAAATGGTATTCAAACTTCTGTGCTATACGGCGATCCAACCAAAGCTGGCTACTATGTTATGTTTTATAAAATTCCGGCTGATCTAAAACTGCCGCCTCATTTTCACCCGGAAAGCAGAACCGTCGTTGTTGTAACCGGAAAATTTTACTACGGATACGGTTCAACATTTGATGAAAGCAAAATGTATGAAATGCCGCAAGGAACTTATTTCACCGAGCCGGGCAATCAACATCATTTCGCTTATGCTAAAGCGGGAGAAGTGTTATTGTACGTTGCGGGATTCGGACCAACCGGAACAACCTTTGTTGAGCAAAAGGAAAAGTAAATTTCAATGAAAGAGAAAATCCGGTGGGGAATTATTGGATGCGGTGACGTAACGGAAGTTAAAAGTGGTCCCGGTTTTCAGAAAGCTAATGGCTCTGAACTTGTTGCCGTAATGAGAAGAAATAAAACACTCGCTCAAGATTACGCAAGCAGACATAACGTTCCAAAGTGGTATGGAGACGCGCAAGATTTAATAAACGATCCCGATGTTGATGCGGTTTACATTGCTACTCCGCCCTCTTCTCACAAAAAATATGTTATTGATACCGCCAACGCCGGCAAACCGGTTTATGTCGAAAAGCCTATGGCGCTTAGTTACAAAGAATGTTTAGAAATGGTTGAGTTCTGTGAGAAAGAAAACGTTCCCCTTTTCGTTGCTTACTATAGAAGAGCTTTGCCGAGATTTCTAAAAATTAAATCTCTTATTGAAGATGGCGCTATTGGTGAGGTTCGTTGCGTTAACACTCGCTTAAGACAAAAGCCGAATGAAAAAGATTTATCGCAACCTGAAAACTGGCGCACTAATCCATCTATTGCCGGATGTGGATATTTCTGCGATATGGGTTCGCACATGATTGATATTCTACAATTCATTCTTGGGGAAATCAAAGACGCGCAAGGATTTACCGGCAATCAGCAGAAACTTTATGAAGCGGAAGATATTGTTAGCGCTTCATTTGTATTTGAAAATGGAATCCATGGAACCGGAAGCTGGTGTTTCAGTTCCAATCATGAAATTGATGAAACGGAAATTGTAGGAACAAAAGGAAGAATTGTATTTCCAACTTTTCAACTTATTCCAACAATTTTAGAAACAAACAATTCCAAAGAAGAATTTGATATTAAAAATCCTCCGCATATTGCTCAGTTGTTAATTCAGACAATTGTAGATGAGCTTCGCGGAGTTAGTAGTTGCCCGAGCACCGGAAGAAGCGGCGCCTCTGCAAGTCGTGTAATGGATAAAATCTTAGGACGTGAATAGATGAATACATTAGCACTAAATAAACACATCTAACAAAAAGGAAAAACGTGATGGCGACAACAAAAGAAAACTTGAAAGAAGCATTTGCCGGTGAAAGCCAGGCAAATCAAAAGTACCGCGCTTTTGCAAAGAAGGCAGAGAAAGAAGGATTTCCGAATATCGCTAAATTATTTGCTACAGCCGCAGAAGCTGAAAGAATTCACGCAGAAGGACATCTCGGTTCACTTGATGGAATTAACTCTACGGTTGAAAATTTGAAAGCCGCAATCGAAGGTGAAACTTATGAGTACACAGAAATGTATCCGCCAATGCACGAGCAAGCTGTTGCAGAAAACCACAAAGCTCAACGCATGTTTAAATATGCTCTCGATGCGGAAAAAGTTCATGCCGATTTATATAAGATTGCATTAGCCGCGGCAGAGCAAGGTAAAGATTTAGATGTAGGCGAGATTTATCTCTGTCCGGTTTGCGGACATATTGAATTTGGCGAGCCGAAAGAGAAGTGCCCAATTTGCGGCACACTGCCAACCAAGTATGTTAAAGTTGCGTAATGTTTTTAACTAAGCGGATTTTCTATGTGTAAAACTTTTTTATTCGTTTTAATGCTTTCTGCTGTTTCGCTAATCACGGCACAGAATATCAAATTCATTGGTAAACCCGAATTGGTCCTTCCTCATCTTGTCTCTACTGAAAAATCGGAAATCAAACTTACATTTAGTCCTGACGGAACAAGAATGCTCTGGGGAACTATCGGCTGGGAAAATGGAATTGGCGGCTGGGATATTTGGGAAAGCGTAAAAGAAAATAATCAGTGGGGAAAACCAAAACCGGTTTCGTTTAATTCATCAAGTAACGATTTCGATCCTTGCTTTAGCTTTGATGGAAAAGGCGTTTATTTCTTTTCGAACCGCGAGGGTGGATTTGGCGGCGATGATATTTATTATGTTCCTTTTGATAACAAAACCAAAACTTATGGTTCACCTACAAATCTTGGCGAAAACATTAATTCTAAAGGCGATGAATGGGGTCCGGTGATTTCCGATGATGGAAACACATTAATGTTTTGCACAGACGGGCGCGGTGGGTTAGGCAAGCATGATATTTTCACCTCCAAATTCGAAAACGGGAATTGGCTTCCTGCTGTAAGTATTGGCGAACCAATTAATTCTCCTCTGGATGATTTCGACCCGGCATTTCTAAGCGATGGAAAAACAATTGTGTTTGCTTCCGAACGCGCCGGAAATGACGCAGTTGATCTTTATGTTTCCGAATGGAAAGAGAACAAGTATTCAACTCCGGTTATTTTAAACTCAGTTATAAATTCGAAGGACTTCTGGGATTTCGGCTGTTCGGTAAATCCGAAGGAGAGAAATGTGTTGTATTACAATTCGCACAACCCCAATAACGGTGTTGGTAAAGTTGATGTTTACAAAATCAAATATGTGATTCACTAAAAGTGATATTATTAAACGATTCACACAGGAGAACAAATGTCGGAATTTTCAAACGTAACTATTATTAAAAAAGCTAATGTTTATTTTGATGGGAAAGTAACAAGCAGAACTGTTTTGTTTGACGATGGAACAAAGAAAACTTTAGGAATAATGATGCCCGGTGAATATGAATTTGGAACAGCAGATAAGGAATTGATGGAAATTCTTGCGGGCGATATGGATGTTCTTCTTCCTACCGAAACTGTGTGGAAAAAATTTACCGGCGGTGATTCGTTTTACGTGCCGGCAAATTCCAAGTTTAATCTAAAAGTTAACACGGTTACAGATTACTGCTGTTCTTATATTAAAGAATGGAACCACTAGCGGCTCGCATGGTGCCGCTTTAATTTTACGAACTGTTTTTATTGTAACGAGATAAGGTGCTTTAAAATTGGATACAACAGAATTTTTCGGAAACCAAAAGGTTTTTAGAATTCCCGCTTCTCAAGTTGAAGCAGAGTTTTTGCGAGTTCTGCTTAAGAATGGATTTACAGAAACTAAAGCCAAAATTATAGCTCAAGTGTACACCGAAAACAGCATTGACGGAGTTTACACTCACGGAGTAAACCGCTTCTCAAAATTTATTCTGTACATAAAAGAAAAAGTTATTGATGTAAATGCCGAGCCGGAATTAAAACATTCCGCCGGAGCTTTGGAACAGTGGAATGGAAATTTAGGCGCGGGAATTTTAAATGCGCTAAAAGCTACAGACCGCGCGATGGAATTAGCAGCAGAATTTGGAATTGGCTGTGTTGCGCTTGCTAATACAAGCCACTGGATGCGAGGCGGAACTTACGGCTGGCGCGTGGCTAAAAAAGGTTTTGCGTTTATTAGTTGGACAAACACTCTGGGGCTTATGCCGGCTTGGGGCGCAACCAATCCAAAGATTGGAAACAACCCGATTGTTTTTGGCGCGCCGTATAACGATGAGGCAATTGTTCTTGATATGGCAATGTCTCAATTTGCTTATGGAAAATTAGAAGCAGCGCAGATAAGAAATCAGCAGATGCCGACTTTTGGCGGATATAATAAAGATGGAATTCTTACTACCGATCCGTCGGAAATTTTAGATTCGCAGCGGTTACTTCCTACCGGGTATTGGAAAGGCGCGGGACTTGCTTTGCTAATTGATGTTCTGGCGACGGTTCTTTCCGGTGGAACACCAACTCATGAGATAAGTAAGCAAACGTATGAACACGCTCTCTCACAAGTTTTCATCGCAATGGATTTATCTAAACTTGGAAATGCTTCCTCAATTTCTAAAACTATCAATCAAATAATTGATGATTACCACACATCAATTCCGGAAGATGACTCGAAAGAAATTCTTTATCCGGGCGAGCGTGTTTTGAAAACTAGAAAAGATAATTTACTTAACGGAATTCCGGTTGATGAAGTAGTGTGGAAAGAGATTATTGGGTTATAATTTAGCTTTACGGAATTGCATTATTTATAAATACTTCCCCTAAAATCAATATCAACTACAGTTACTACTATTTCCTTATCGTCTTCATATATATTGAAAATGATTCGCAGATTGTTTTTTCTTATCCTAAAGTAACCATCAAATTCGCCCTTCATCTTTACCAAATCAATATTTTCATTCTTGCCGGTTAGCCGCCGAACGGCTTTTACAATTAAGCTCTTTACTTCGTCGGCAGTTATCTTGGCTTGATTTCTTCCAAGAAATTTTTCTGCTTTTCTTTGGTAATTAATCTTAAGCGTAATCGTTTGCATATTACATCTCTTCGACTACAAAGAGACTTCTATGGATTCGCTTTTAACAATTCGTTTATCCGAAGGTGAATGCTTCTTTAATATTTTTTCCGTTTCCTTTTGCTCTTCTAAACTCATATTTGGAACAGAATCTAAACGCAGTCGGAACGGCAATCCCTTATTCAGAACAACCGTTGAATAAAAAAGGCTAATTGCGGTAGAACTGCTTAATCCAATCTTCTTTAGTATGTCTTCTGCTTCACGTTTTAGATGAGAATTTATTCTTGCTGTTACAGTTGAGTCTTTCATTGTAATTTCCATTTTCATTCTATGCCAATGTAATACAAAGGCAGTACATTTTCAATTACACCACAGTTTCGTCTGTACTCATTAATCACGGATTGCCCCGTTTTGACTGTTATTCAACGGCATCAGCATCCCGCAGCAAGTTTTTTTATATTTGCGCCACTTATTTTAATAATTAGAGAAATTAATGCACCCGAAGAATCTCGAAAATATTCCAAAAGCTTACAGTCCCAAAGACGCCGAAGATAAATGGTACAAATACTGGGAAGATCATAATCTTTACCATTCCGAAATAGATGAAAGCAAACAATCTTATACTATTGTAATTCCTCCTCCAAACATTACGGGAATTCTTCACATCGGGCATATTCTCAACAACACACTGCAAGATATTTTCATCCGCTACAAAAGAATGATGGGCTTTAACGCTTGCTGGGTTCCCGGAATTGATCACGCATCAATTGCTACTGAAGCAAAAGTAGTTGCGCTGCTAAAAGAACAACACATTACAAAAGATAAAATTTCCCGCGATGATTTCTTGAAACACTGCTACGCCTGGAAAGACAAATATGGCGGAATTATTTTTCAGCAGCTTCGTAAAATTGGTGTTAGCTGCGACTGGCAGCGCGAACGCTTTACAATGGACGATCATTACTACAAAAAAGTAACCGAGGCATTTGTAAAACTTTACAAAGAAGGATTGATTTACCGCGGTTACAGAATGGTTAACTGGGATCCGGCTTCAAAATCTGCCATCAGCGATGAAGAAGTTTTCTATAAAGAAATTCAAGGCAAGCTCTGGTATTTCAAATATCCGGTTAAGGACACAAACGAGTTTGTAATTGTTGCCACAACCCGTCCGGAAACAATGCTTGGTGATACCGGCGTTGCTGTTAATCCGGAAGATGAACGCTTCAAACACTTGGTTGGTAAAACAATTGTTCTTCCAATTGTTGGAAGAGAAATTCCATTGTTCGCAGATTCTTATGTAGATAAAGAATTTGGTACCGGCGCGGTTAAAGTTACTCCCGCTCACGATGTAAACGATTATGATATGGCTCACCGCAACAATCTTGAAATGATTAACATCTTCAATGAAGATGCGACTACAAACGGTAACGTTCCACCGGAATTTCAAGAGTTGGATCGCTACATCGTTCGCGAAAAAGTTGTGGCTAGAATGGAAGAACTTGGTCTCATTGAAAAAATTGAAAGCTACACAAACAAAGTTGGGTATTCTCAGCGCGGTAATGTTCCTATCGAGCCTTATCTTTCCGAGCAATGGTTTATGAAGATGGATGAACTTTGCAAACCGGCGCTTCAAGTTGTGCAGGAAGGCAAAGTTAAATTTCATCCCGAGCATTGGGTAAAAACTTACGAACACTGGATGACAAACATTCGTGATTGGTGTATCTCCCGCCAGCTTTGGTGGGGACACCGTATTCCGGTTTGGTATCATAACAACACAAAAGAAATTTACTGCGATGTAATTCCGCCAGCCGACATTCAGAATTGGCATCAAGAGGATGACGTTCTTGATACTTGGGCATCAAGCTGGCTTTGGGCTCAAGATGTATTTACAAGCGAGAGTGACCAGAAATATTATTATCCAACCGATCTTCTTGTAACCGCACCCGATATTATTTTCTTCTGGGTTGCGCGTATGATTATTGCCGGAATGCATTTCATGGGTGAAGTTCCTTTCAAAGATGTTTACTTCACAAGTCTGGTGCGCGATGAAAAAGGTAGAAAGATGAGTAAGTCGCTCGGCAACTCACCGGATCCGCTTGATTTGATTGAAGAATATGGCGCCGATGCTTTGCGCTTTACAATGACTTACATCGCTCCTCTCGGTCAAGATGTTATGTTCAGCAGCGAAATGGTTGAGATTGGAAGAAACTTTGCCAATAAGATGTGGAATGCAGGAAGATTTTTATTGATGAACGCGCAGAACATCAAACTCGATCCATTCTTAAAGCACAAACATTTAGATTTTACTGACAAGTGGATTATCTCTCGTTTTAACAAAACGATAAAAGAAGTAAACGAAGCGCTTGATAAATTTGAGGTGAACGCTGCATCAAAAATTATTTACAGTTACGTATGGAATGATTTCTGTGATTGGTATGTAGAGCTTGCCAAGAACCGTTTATATAATGGAAGCGAAGAAGTTAAAATGGCAGTGCTTTCGCGTGCCATTTCATTGTACGAAGACATGCTGAAACTTGTTCATCCTTTCATGCCATTTATCTCGGAAGAAATTTGGCAACTGCTTGATGAGCGCAAAGAAGGACAGAGTATTTCGATATGTGAGTTTCCTAAGTTTGATGCAACACTTGTAGATGAAACTGCCGAAAAGGAAATAGAATTTGTGCAAGAAGTTGTAACTGCAATCAGAAATATCCGCGGCGAGATGAACATTTCTCCCGCTAAACCAATTAATGTATTCTTGAAAAGCACAGCTGTTACTTTTGCTCAAGAAAAATATATTAAATCGCTTGTTAGAATAGATACACTTACTGTTGATGAACACCTTGATAAACCGAAAGCATGCGCATCTGCTGTGGTTAAAGGCTGCGATATTTTCATTCCGCTTGAAGGCTTAATTGATCTTAATGTTGAGCGCGCGCGTATTGAGAAAGAAATTGCCCGCATACTCGGCAGTTTCAATAGCGTTCGCAAGAAATTAGAAAACGAGAGCTTTGTTTCAAAAGCTCCGGCAGAAGTTATTGAGCGCGAACGTATGAAGATGAACGACTGGCAGAAGGCGCTGGAAAAACTTCAAACGATTCTAGAAGATTTAGAGTAACCCGGAAAGGCTTGTGAAAACAAGCCTTTTTTGTTTTGATAGAGTTTGTTTTTCGATAAATTGAGGCGGCGATTGTTTGGAGGAAACATGTTTTTCACATTGTTGCTTGTTACGTTTGCGCTGGCAATTGTTACTTCGTTTATAATTGCAAAATTTTTTGATAAGCCGATTGGTAAAATTCTAAACAGAATCATTGCTGAAGATATCAGCACCGCCTGGCAGAAGTATATCAAGTTTGCAATTTATGTTGTTGGTATTAGTGGCGGAGTGCGCGTTTGGGAATTGGAAAAATACCTTCAGCCGCAGGACAAATCCGCATTTCAAATTGTATTAACTAATGAAAGATGGATTCTAGAAATCTACAGAACAATTATTGAAACCTTGCAAAGCACCGCTTGGATGCTTCTAGTTTTCTTTTTGTTCGCAATGATTGCTTATGTAATCGTAAAAGCATTTGAGTTGAAGCAGAATAAATCTGCCAGCTAGTTTCTAAATATCATTCAACTGCTGTTTCAAACGGTTAATGAAGGGTGCCAATGGGATTAAAAACAACCATTGAATTAGACAAGCACGATTACATTTCTCTCCTTAAACGAATAAAGTTTTTCCAAAATACCGTGCGCGAACTTACCGCAAGAAAACCGCTTCAAAAACTTCTAGACCAAATAATTCTTGCCAGTAAAAAACTGATAGATGCCGAAGCGGCTTCATTGTTATTATTCAACAGAGAAGAAGACTTTCTTTACTTTCATACATTAGCCGGGGGCACGGAATCTTCTCTCAGATCAAAAAAGATTGCTGCCGGCAAAGGAATAGCCGGCTGGGTTGCGGAAAAACGGGAATCAATAATTATTAACGATTGTTATAGCGATGATCGCTTCAATAAAGATTTTGATATTTCTACCGGATTCAAAACCAGAAATATGATTTGTGTTCCGATGATTCAGAAAGATGATTTTGTTGGAGTCATACAAGTTATTAACAAAAAAAATGATGACGCTTTTTCTAAAGAAGATTTGGAATTGTTTGAGGCTTTAGCCGCACAGTGTGCAGTTGCAATTGAAAATGCCCGGTTGATTGATGTAGAAATTAAATCCGAGCAGTCAAGACTTGAAATGGAAACGGCGTGGAAAATTCAATCCCATTTTCTTCCACAAAAATTGCCAAGATTGAACAATGTGGAAATGTCCATTCGTTTGAAGCCGGCAAAGGAAATTGGCGGGGATTATTTTAATGTAATAACAATTAACGAAGACAATACTTTATTTTTTGTTGCCGACGTATCCGGCAAAAGTGTTCCCGCCGCATTAATTGTTTCCACTATCTATAGTTTTCTTCAGATCTATTTTATTGTTCAAAAGAATAATTTCGATCCGATTGAAATGGTGCGGGCATTTAACCGCTTTTTGATTAACTCAACAACCTCGGACAAGTTTGCAACAGCATGGTTTGGTATCGTTAATACTCAAACCAAAACATTGCACAGTATAAATGCCGGGCATAATCCGCCTTATTTGCTAAAAGCTGATTCAAACGAATTATCAAAATTATGCACTGGCGGCTTAATGCTCGGCTGTCTTGATTTTCCATATTCATCGGAGGTTATTCAGCTAAATAAAAACGATTTAATAATTTTCTATACCGACGGAATTCCGGAAGCGATGAATAAAAAAGAAGTGGAGTTCGGTGAAGAACGATTTGAAAATTTATTAATTGCTTACAGAACTTTGCAGCCTAACGACTTATCCAAAATAATTTTTGAAGAAGTAAAGCAATACCGCGGCGAAACTGAGCAAAGTGATGATATAACTCTCGGAATAATTAAAATACTATAACTATGATTCTAGAAAACGAACCAACCAAGCAAGACATTACCGAAGCACACGAGCGGATTAAAAACCAGATTCATCGAACGCCAATTCTATCGTCTTCATCAATAAATAAGATTGCTGAATGCGAGCTTTATTTTAAGTGTGAGAACTTTCAGAAAGTTGGCGCATTTAAATTCCGAGGCGCCAGCAATGCTGTTTTGTCCTTAAGTAATGATGAATTACAAAAAGGCGTTGCTACACATTCCTCCGGTAATCATGCTGCCGCGCTAGCTCTAGCCGCAAAAATGAAAAACGTTCCGGCATATATTGTCATGCCGCGTACCGCGCCGCAAATTAAAAAAATAGCTGTACAAGGTTATGGCGCCAAGATTATATTCTGCGAACCGACACTTCAGGCGCGAGAAGAAACTTTAGCTAAAGTAGTAGAGGAAACCGGCGCTACTTTTATTCATCCCTACAACAATTATTCTGTTATTGCGGGACAAGCTACTTGCGCCCAAGAGATTATTGAAGAGAATACAGATTTAGATTATATAATTCCTCCGGTTGGCGGCGGCGGACTTTCCAGCGGAACATGTTTGAGCGCAAAATATTTTTCCGACAAAACAAAAGTTATTGGCGCGGAACCTCTTGGCGCAGACGATGCGTTTAGATCGTTACGTGACAAAACAATTTATCCTTCTGCAAATCCAAATACTATTTGCGATGGACTTTTAACAAGTCTTGGTGAAAAAACTTTTACTATTCTCAGTCGTGATATATCTGAAATTCTTACAGTTAGTGACGAAGCAATTGTTGCGGCAATGCGCATGATTTGGGAAAGAATGAAAATAATTGTTGAGCCATCAAGCGCAGTAACGCTGGCAGTAGTTATGGAGAACAAAGAAAAGTTTGCCGGAAAAAAGATTGCACTTATTCTTTCCGGCGGAAATGTTGATCTGGCAAAATTGCCTTTTTAGCTCAGTTTATCTTACGAATACCTCGATTGCTTTCGGCAAGCACTCAATTTCAATTGGAGTATTGCCTATTAATTGACCATCTGGAGTTAAAAGTTTTTCCGGTTGAGTTTCAATTTTTATTTTCTTCGCTCTAATACTTTCCACCTCTTTCATCTTTACATGGTCACCGGTAAATATTTTAGGCAATGCTTGCAGTAGTCGTACGCGTGAAAGCTTGTTTAATAATGTAATATCGAGCAAGCCGTCATCAATTATTGCGGCTGGTGCCATAAAGAAATCTTTTCCGGTGTAACGTGTGTTGGAAATCTCTGCAAAAACATTTTCTCTTTCATAAACTTTCCCGTCCGCTTCCATTTTCAACTTGAACGCCTTCAGTGAAATTGTTCTATACAAAACTCCGAGTATATATGATAGATGCCCTAGTATTCTTAGCTTAAAAGCAGTTTTTGCTACATCTGTTACAAAACCAAATCCAAGAATATTTATAAAATAGAATTGGCTGTCGGCGGTTTTACAGAAACCAACATCAACCACTTTTGTTTTACCGGTGAGAATAGTTTCCACGGCTTCGCTTAATTTTTCCGGGTGAAGATCAAGGTCGCGGGCAAAAGCGTTTCCTCTTCCGATAGGAATTACACCAACCGG
Source organism: Stygiobacter sp. RIFOXYC2_FULL_38_25 (assembly GCA_001803165.1). Lineage (GTDB taxonomy): Bacteria > Bacteroidota > Ignavibacteria > Ignavibacteriales > Melioribacteraceae > Stygiobacter. The sequence goes on from MHAZ01000021.1 coordinate 384,977, forward strand.
AATTCTTTTGGCGGATTTGTTTGCAAAGTATCCGTTAATTGTTTCAAACAAAGTTCCATCACCGCCGGAAACTACAAGCGCGTCGTAATTTTCAAAATCAAGATATTTTATTATCTCGGTACCGTGCCCGGCATACTCGGTTTGAACCGATTCACAAGCAATATGACTTTTTTCAAATTCCGCTTTAATAACAGAAAAATATTTTGCGCCTTTTCCGCCATGCGCTGCCGGATTGTTAATATAGAATATTCTCATTCTGTCCTTATTCTGCAAATTGATTAATTACTTTTGCTACATGTTCTTCGCAAACTTTGCAAAACGGTTTTGTTCCTTTGCTGAACATCAGGCAATCCAACATTGAGCGGTACATTCCGTTGGAAGAATAACCGGCTCCTTCAAACACACCAACTTTGTTCCAGAATTTACTTTTCATTAGATACTGATCTACTTCATCGCTGTGAAGCTTATCCTTCATATTATATTCATTTTGCACCGCATCAACTTCTTTTTGCAGAACACGGTTTCGTTTCAGTTCCGCAATTTTCTTGTTAAGCTCTCTTCTCTCTTTTTGCCAGGTTAAGTCCATTTTATCATAGTTCTCTTTTTCCCAAAGAGTCGGAACAGCTATTCCCTCCGAAAGTGACTCTTTCCATTTTACATTCTTTGGATCAAGCACGCGTGTAATGTTAGGTTCAACCGGTTCAAGCCCGGCAGTATAAAATTCATTGTAAGCAACGTCGCTCGTGTAATACTCATCGGCTAATCCGCCGAATGAGTGACCAAACTCATGCAAGAAAATGTAAGGCGAGAATTGATTATCAGAGACGAAAGTACAGTAGAAATTATAGATTCCACCGCCGCCGTAGCGGGGTGAATTACACATTATATAGATTGCATCGTATGGAACGTACGCTGCCAGATCGCGCATAGATTTGTTGTCTTCGGTTAAAACGTAACGCTCCGAACCCAACGAATAAAATGTTGTGCTTAGAGTTGTATTCTTATAAATGTTGGCCCCCGGCTCATCAATGCCGCTATCTTCCGAAACTTTGAACACTCCATAGATGTTGAATCTGTCTTTGCTTTTCTTAAACGGTTCTTGATTGATTAAAAGATTGGTGTAACGCTTCAAATCCTTTTCAAATTTCTTTTGATCTTTGGCGCTGTAACCATCGGCAAGAATAACCACATCAACTTTAGCATGTGGATTGCCGCTGAAGTGAGATTTGTAAACTTTAGCTGCTTTATCTTTTACATTATCTTTTATGATGTACAAATCCGATGGATCAATTTCTGTTGAAAACACTTCATTAAGCTTGTTCTGCTTATCTCGCTTCTCCAGAACAAGTTTTATTTTGTTCTTAGGAAAGGGAATGATTGCGCTTTCGTGATAGGTGCGTTTAATTCCTTTAGAAGCTTCATCGCTGGTTTGATATTCTTTAAAGTAACTGTCGAATCCGCGCGAGAAAATTAATTTGCCGGAAGCAGCATCGTAAATTTTATAGTAGTAAGCGCCGTTATTAAAATTATCAAGCAAGTTTTTTGTACTGCCCGCCCAAATGCCATATTGATAAATATGATCTACTGTAACAACTTCGGTCGTAGCATCACCAATATGAAAATAATCAACCCTCATTGTTTGATCGCTGAAGTAATCATTAAAAGAAACCGACTGGGCGAGAAAGTTAGCAGTAAGAATCATCAACGAGAACATTAGCATTCTTGTAAACTTCATTTTATGTTCCTTTTGTTTTAATCAAAATTAAGGAAAGCCGGTTACTAAACACAAAACCGGGCAAAAGATTTACCCAAGCATAGAGAGCGTGAAATCTTTATTTTGCGCGCGTAAATAACCGTAACTGATGATTAGAAAAACTGAAATACTCATACTAATTCTGCTTCCCTTTGTCTTGTTTGCTCAAGATGATGCTCGATTCAAAATTGCGCGGGTTAAGTATAACGGCGGCGGCGATTGGTACAACGATCCTTCGGCGGAAGTAAATTTGCTGAAGTTTGTTGCGCAGAATACTAACATCAAAACAAATCCAAAGTACGAGTTTGTGGATTTATCTACCGGAAATATTTTTGCTTATCCATTCTTGTTTATCACCGGACATGGAAATATTATCTTTTCAGATATCGAAGCAAAAAAGTTGAGAGCTTATTTGGAAGCAGGCGGTTTTCTTTATGTTGATGATGATTACGGTCTCGACAAGGCTTTTCGTAGAGAAATGAAAAAAGTATTTCCGGAAAAAGATTTAGTTGAGCTTCCGTTTAGTTATGGACTTTATAACTGCATGTTTGATTTTAGAAACGGTCCGCCAAAAACTCACGAGCACGATAAGAATCCGCCTCGCGGGTATGGTTTGTTTGTTGATAAGCGCCTTTGTGTTTATTACACTTTCGAATGTAATCCAAGTGATGGCTGGGCTGATCCGGAAGTTCATAAAGATCCGCCGGAAAAACGGGAAGAAGCTTTACGGTTTGGAACAAATATAATTGTCTGGGCGTTGATGAACTGAAAGATTCTAAATACAAAGCGAAGCGCCTTTGTGAACTTTGCGGTTAAAGAAGAATGAATAGTTACCTAAACGAAATACACCATAAACTTCGTGCTGTTGTTGAGCGCGAGAAACGCAGAGACGGACTAAATAAATTATTTATTTGGATAACAGCTTTATGTGTTGGATTGTTTTTGTTTGTAGCTGTTGAGGCTTTGCTTAATCTTGATAACTCAACGCGAACCGCCTTGTTTTTTGTTTGGATTTCACTCGGAGCTATCTATTTACTAGCCGCAATTGTTTACCCTCTTAGCAAGGATTTCTATTCTTACCTAAAACCAAACTTCGTAGAAACGGCAAAAAAAGTCGGGTTACACTTTCCCGAAATTAAAGATGAGCTCGCAAATGCTATTCAGTTATTAGAACAAACCGGTTTAAACTATTCCAGTCAGTTGGTAGAAGCCGCATTTAAACGCATATACGAAAAGAGTTCCGATATTAATTTTACTTCCATTGTAGATTTCTCCAAAACAAGGAAGCTGCTCAAACTCTCTGTTGCCACCCTTACCTTTACACTTATTTCCTTGTTCCTAATTCCCGGGTTAAGTTCCGCCGCATACCGTTTCTTTAACTATGAAAAAGATTTCTCCACTCCACCGGCTTTTACATTTAGAGTTATTCCCGGCAATAAAGAAATTACTAAAGGAGAAAATGTTTTAATCAGCATAAAAGCTGTTGGAAAACAACCGGCAAAGATTTCATTGTTTACAAAAACCACAGAACAAACTGAGCCGTCAGAAATAAAACTTACTTCCGATTCGCTTGGCAATTTCAATTACGAAGCCGTTTCTTTAAAGAGCACTACCGACTATTACGCACACGCGGATGGGATTACCGGCGAGACATACAGACTATCTGTTATAAACCGACCAATCATTTCATCGCTTAACTTAACGGTTGTGCCGCCGGCTTATTCAAAACTGCCATCGTTTACTCAAAAAGATAACGGAAATGTAACCGCGCTTCCCGGAAGCAAAATTCTTCTCTCTGTTTCCGCTTCCAGAGAACTGGCAAAAGCCAAAATTATTTTTAGCGATAGTGCTTCAAAGCCAATGAAAGTTAATTACGCAAATACCTCTACAGAGTTATTCGTTAGCAAAGAAATGGATTACCAGATAATTATTACTGATGCGCAAGGTTTTGAAAATTCGAATCCGATTTCTTATTCCATAAAGACACTAAGCGATAATCCTCCGGGAATTGAGTTAATATCGCCGACCGCTAATGTTAATATGGGAAACGAAACAAAGATTTCCCTCATTTCAAAAATTAGCGACGATTATGGTTTCTCCCAGATGCAGCTCAATTATAAGCTGTCCCAATCAAAGTACAGACAACCGGAAGACAATTTTACAAAGCTGCCAATAACTATTTCTAAGGAAAAGAAAGAGGATGATATTTACTTTGTTTGGGATTTAGCTCCGCTTTACCTTGCCGAAGGTGAGGCACTTACTTTCTACTTAGAGGTTTTTGACAATGATAATGTTAACGGTCCAAAATCTGCCAGAACCGAAAGCTTAACAATCACAGTTCCTTCGCTTGAGCAGATTTTAGCAAAGTCCGATGAGGCTCAAGAAAATTCTGTTAAAGAGCTTACAGAAACGCTGAAAGAAGCCGAGCGTTTGCAGCAAGAGATGAAAAAGATTAGTGACGACATGAAGGTAAACAACAGAGAAATATCCTGGCAGGAAAAAGAACGTGTTGAGAAGGCTGCTGAAAAGTTTAAACAGCTTGGGGAAAAAGTAGAGGATATTTCACAAAAACTTTCTGAAATGCAAAAGGATTTAATGAAGAACAGTCTTCTCTCGGAAGAGACTTTACAAAAGTATAACGAGCTACAAGAGTTGATGAATAAGTTCGACAGCAAGGAATTGAAAGATGCCCTCAGCCGATTGAGCGAATCACTAAAGAATATGATGCGGGATAATGTGCAGATGTCTATGGAAGAGATGAAAGCCAACGAAGAATATTTTAAGAAAAGTATTGAGCGCACATTAAACTTACTTAAGCGGATACAAGCAGAGCAGAAAGTTGATGAACTCATAAAGCGCGCGGAAGATATTTCTGAAAAAATTGACGAACTTAAAAAGCAGACAGAGCAAAGCAATCTGAACGATTCTCAAAAACGGAATGAGCTTGCGAAGAAGCAAAAAGATATATCGGAAAGTTTGGAAAAGCTTGATGACGCAATGAAAGATGCCCAAGAGAAGATGAATACGTTAAAGGATTTGCCAAAAGATGAAATGCAGAAACTTGCCGAAGAGTTTGACAAACAGAATAATGAAGAACTTTCTGAAGAAGCAATGAAAGATTTGCAGAAGATGATGAAGCAGCAGGCCATAAACAACCAGCAGCAGCTTTCCGCCAATATGAAAAACATGAAGCAGCAAATGAAGAATATGCAATCGGCAATGCAGCAGATGAACCAGATGAAAACTTTTTGGGATATGGCGAAAATCTTAAACGATCTCCTCGATCTTTCGAAGCAGCAAGAAAATTTGAAAAATAAAACAGAGCAGCTTAGTCCTTATTCCAAGGAATTTGATAAAGCCGCTCGTGAGCAAAACGAAATACAAAGCAGCTTAAACAAAGTTCTACAAAATATGAGTTCCCTTTCGCAGAAAACTTTTGCAATTACCCCGGAAATGGGAAAAGCTCTCGGCGCTGCTTTATCGGAAATGCAGCAGGCAATTTCAACTATGCAAACTCCCGGCGCGCAGTTAGCCTACCGCAATCAGGCTAACGCAATGGGGCAATTAAACGAAGCTGCAGGTATGCTGAAGGGTGGAATGGATCAGCTTATGCAGGGAGGGCAAAGCGGCGGAATGATGAGTATGATGCAGCAGCTTCAACAAATGGCGCAACAACAAATGAGTTTGAATCAGCTTACTCAAATGATGAATCAGGGCAAACTATCGCAAGAAATGATGAGCCAAATGCAGCGACTTGCACAGCAGCAAGAGGCTATTCGCAAATCTTTAGAACAACTAAACCAAGAAGCAAAACAATCGGGGCAATCAAAACGCTTGGCATCGAATCTTGAGAAGATTCTAAATGAAATGAGGGAAGTGGTTACAAATCTTCAATCAGAAAAAGTTGATGATGAGCTTATCAAGCAGCAAGAAAAAATTCTATCTAAACTAATAGATGCGCAGCGTTCCGTGAATGAGCGTGATTTCGAGAAAGATAGAAAATCAAACACAGGAGAAAATATTGCGCGTAATACTCCGCCGGAGCTAATTCTTTCTACTGATGAAGGTAAAAACAAATTACGTGATGAGCTGCAAAAAGCTATTCGGGAGGGATATAAAAAGGATTATGAGGATTTGATTAGAAAGTATTTTGAATCTTTGATTGATAAATCGAATAAATAAAGCCCTTCTCTTTAACCTTGTTGATTTGTTTACTTTATTAACCTAATATTCGTTTGTCAAAACGAAAGCAAAATCTCGGATTCATAGGTGAATCATTTCAAATATGGTGGAATCGTTACGCTTCTTTTCCTTTGGGGACTATCAACCGTTTGTTCCCAGCCGCAAATTTTAAAAAGCCTAAAAAAACTAACACCTTCCGAAACCTTTGTAACTACAAACTGGAATTCAAACAATGGGCTGCCGCAAAATACGGTAAATAGAATTTGCCAGGACAAAAACGGCATTATTTGGATGGCAACTTACGGCGGTCTTGTTCGATTTGATGGAACGAAATTCAAAACGTTTTCCGTTAAGAATCATCCCGAACTATCTTCCGATAGAATTTATAATATCTATGCGGATAGCAAAAACCAACTGTGGATATCTTCCGAGCTTGGTAAAATTTTAGTCTACGATGGAAGAAAGTTTCATGATCTGACTTACAAGTTCCGTTCGAATTTTAACGTTGTAAATAACTTTGCCGAGGATTCGAAGGGTAACATTTACATAAAAACAGATTCGACTCTTTATTATTACTTAAACGGAAAAGCAAGCACTGTTAAATTCCCCCGGGAAAATAAGCTTATTGATAATTTGATGTTGTACGAGACGGCTCCGTTTTTACGAAATGATTCTCTTTTTGTTTCCAGTTACGGAACATTGTCGTTAGTCTATAACGGCAAAGTTGTTAAGACTATACTTACCAATAAAAATACTTATCTCAATTATTCGCTTAACATAAACAAAGCCGGCTACTGGTATATCAGCGGAAACACTCTTTATTTTTCAAAAACATTTGAAGGGCTGCCCTCTGCAAAGCCTCTTTTTCAAAATATTTCTTTTTCGAGAGTTTATGTAACTGATTCTGCTGTACTCGCCAGTTCATTAAATGGTGGAATACATAAGATCAACAATGATTTTACTGTGGAAACTCTCTTCCCCCTTAATCAAATACCGGCTTCTTACAGAACAACTTTCTTCATTGATTCTGAAAATAGCTGGTGGATTGGGACTGAGTTGAATGGTGTTTACTATATAAAAAGAAAATTTCTTTATACACTTAACAAATCTTATGGATTGGAAGAAACAAATACATATCCTATTTTCAAAAGTTCAACCGGCTCTATCTGGGTGGGACAAAACCCCGGCATAAGCAAGATTGAAAAAGGAAAAGTTATAAATGTATCCAAAGGGATTTTTGCAGCGCCGCCTGTAGTGTGGGGAATTACTGAAGACAAAGAAAAAAACATTTGGCTGGCTAGTAACGGCGGAGGCATTCAAAAAGTAAGTGGTTCAAAATTCGAAAGCTTAACGCCTAAATTGCAAAAAGAGGCGGGGCTGCATTTCTTTTCTATTTACAAAGATTCAAAAGACAGAATTTGGGCTGGTTCTATTGGAAGACTTACTAAGTACGAAAACAATAAGTTCTCTTTCTATTCACCGTTAGACAATAGAAAGAATATTTATAGAAACATTCTCGAAGACAAAGACGGTTCTCTCTGGTTAGCTTCCGACATGGGACTGATTCATTACGCTAATAATAAATTCGCATTGATTGATTCAATAAATGCAAAATCTGCCAGAGCGTTATACTTAGATAGGAAGAACCGTTTATGGATTGGCACCTATGGCAATGGAATCCGGGTTAAAGTAAATAACAAATTTTATAGTTTACGTTTTAAAGATGGATTATACAGCGATATAGTTTCCGCCATTGTTGAAGACTTTAAAGGAAATTTTTGGTTTACATGTAACAACGGCATTTTCAGAATCATAGAAACAGAATTAGATGATTATCTTGATGGAAAGAAAACAACAGTTACCTCTTTCCATTATGGCAGCGAAGAGGGTTTGAAGAACACTGAATTTAACGGCGGCTGTCAGCCCAGCTGGATGCGCGATGACCAAGGAAATCTCTGGTTCCCTTCTTTTAGCGGTCCGGTAATAGTTGATATAGATGCACTAAAGAATGTAAACCTTCAACCCATTGTTTTAATAGATAATCTAATCTATAAAGAGAGCACTTATTATCCGGGCGATAAAATCTCTCTCCCCTCCGATTATACAAGTTTTACAGTAAATCTTATTTCTCCTTTTTATACTTCACAATCCAACATGCGTTTTAAATATAGATTAAACAGGAATAGTGAAGAGTGGGCGGATATTGGGAACAAAAGAGAAATAGTTTTTCAAAAGCTTCCGTATGGTAAATACGAGCTTCAGGTAATTGCCTCGGACAGCTATGGTAATTGGGCGCGAAAGCCGGCTTCAATAAAATTTATTGTCGAATCGGTTTTTCACGAAACGCCTCTTTTCTTTGCTTTAATTTCGTTGATACTTATAACTATATTTTTTCTGTTTTTCTATTTGAGATTGAAACACGCACACAAGCAACAAGAACAATTAGAGTTAATTGTTCACGAGAGAACACAAAAGCTACAGGAAGCAAAAGAAAAAGCAGAGCTGGCAGCGGAAAAGGAAAAAGTTCTAAGATCTAAAGCGGAAGAAGAAAACAGACAGAAAATTGAATTACTACGTATTGTATCTCACGATCTAAAAAATCCGGTTTTTGCAGTTCAAGGTTTTGCCGAAATGCTTCTTGAAGATGGCGTTCTTAACGATACAGACAAAAATGTTGCTCTTATGATTCAAGAAGCCGGGGAAAGGCTGAAAGAGTTAATAACGCAGCTTCTTGCATTCAGCCGTTTTGAAGGAGGTAAGTTTAACGTTGATAAAACAAACCTAAACGTTGCCGAGCAGATTGCTAAAATTGTTGAGCGCCAAAGAATACAAGCCGAAAAGAAGAATCAAAATTTATTTGCTCATATTCCGCCAGACAAAATTCTTATCTCGGCAGATCAGGTTCTTTTCGAACAAATTTTTGAAAACTTGATCAGCAATGCAATAAAATATTCTCCTGCCGGAAAGAATATTACTGTATCGGTTGCCGAAGAAAGTGATAAGGCATTTATTTCTGTTAAAGATGAAGGACAGGGCTTTAGCGAAGCTGATAAAGCTAATCTTTACAAACCATTCGTAAGACTCTCTGCTACTCCTACTGCCGGGGAATCTAGTTCCGGATTGGGTCTTACAATTGTTAGAAAGTTCGTTGAAGTTAATGATGGAACTATAAATCTGATCAGCAAAAAAAATGAGGGGGCTGAGTTTATTGTTGAGTTTAATTCTTTGAGAAACTAAAGATTCCCTCTTTCATCAAGAGGGAATCCTTTGAAAATAATCAATCCCACTTGAGATATTTTGAATCACCAAGAAGTTCTTGAATTCTGCGTTGAACAATTTCATCTTTCTTTTGTTTTCTAACTTGAAGCGACTCTTTTAGCTCTTGTAAACGCTTCTCCAAATTTATTACTTCCCCTTCTTTTTGAGATTCTCTAATATCAAATAACTTATTTAGAACTATCTGGAGATCAGATTTTAGTTTTTGTTGTTCTGTTTTATCTGCGTTTTTGTATTTAAGAGTTAATAATTCCATGTCGATTTCTAATTCTTGACCTTTTCTATATTTCTCCGAAAGTCCTCTCAGTCCAAATACACCTTCTGCTTGAGCATATCCTGTCGAAAAGACATTAGCGTAAGAGGATGATCTTAGTAATTGTTGATATTTTTCTTTATTCAACTTTTTAAGTTCTTCAAGTTTTTCTTTCATTTCTGAAGAAAGATTTTTTAATAGTTTATCCTCCTCATCCTTACTCATTTCCTTTCCTTGAACCGTATATGCTTGAGCGAGTTCTTTGTACAAACTTTCAGCATTGCCGCTCGAATATGTTGCGGCTTGCGGTAAGATTTGTCTGCCGCCGCAAAGCAACAGTGCTATTACCAATAAAATCATTTTCCGTTTCATTCTATCTCCTTGTAATTTGTTAAAATTTATCTGCTTGCTTTTCCAGCAATTGAAGCCGTTCATCAATTATTCTCAGTTGATTGCTCCATTTATCATTATTTATAATTTCAATTCTCTCTTTCACATTTTCAATCTGAGAGTTAATTTTTACTCCTTCCCAATCAAGCAGTTCGTTGGAAACCGACTTAACCGGATTTTGTCTAGGGGTAATTAGAGATATAACAATAGCTACAACCGCTAGTCCGCTTATCAATCCGATTTTTGTTCTTGTTGAAAATTCCTCTCTTCTATTCCACATCTGTTTGAAAGAGAATTTTTTATCGGGCATTACTGCGCGTTCAACCATCTTTTCAAATTTGGAATCTAGTACATCTTCGCCTAACTCATCTCTGCAAGTCTCCAGAAGCGCAAATTCATCTTTCATCAACAACGTACATTTGGCGCAGTTTTGAATATGACGGCTCCAAAAATCAATACGTTCTTTTGGCAGACTTTGTTCGGCAAAGAGCCATATCTCATTTTCAAAGTCCTTGCAAATCAAATCCTTTTGTTCACTCATTTTCTTTTCCTAAAATCCGCTTTATTTTTTTAACTGAATAATTCATATGCGAAAGCACTGTGTTTATTGATTCACTCGTTATTTCGGAAATTTCCTTAAACGACATTCCACTGTAAATTCTTAAAAGAAAAACTTCTTTTTGTTTTGAAGAAAGATTCCGAACCGCTTTCTCTAACATCAATTTGTTTTCTTTCCTTACAAACTCGTGATGCGGATTGCTTTCGCTTTTTAATTCGTCCGGTTCAATATGAGCAATTGCTTCATCCCGTTTGCGTTTTCTAAGATTATCCATCGCGGTGTTGTGCGCAATTGCAAAGAGCCAAGATGAAAACTTTTGCTGCTCATTGTACTTCTTAATTCCTTTCCACGTTTTAATCAGAGTTTCTTGAAATAAGTCTTCAGTTTGAGTTCTTTCTCCACTCAGTCTGAACAAGTAAGAAAACAATTGCCTCCGGTAAATTTGAATTAACGGTCCGAACGCAGCCGAGTCTCCGCTACGGCATTTTTCTATTAAACCTTGTTCTTGAGTTGTGCTCATAAAACTCTGTTTTCTGTTTAAGTAAACGAATCTATCTTAAATTTATTGTGTTCTGCCCAAAAATATTTTAAGAAACTAATCCAGCGGGTCTTTCGTTGTACAATTACGCTTCTTTATGGTTGCATCAAATTAGTAATTTATTGTATTTACACCCTCAATTTTATCAATTGATTTCTTGGAGAACCGCATGGATTTATTTTTAACGCCGGAAATGTGGGTTGCTTTATTAACATTAACCGCGCTCGAAATAGTATTGGGAATAGACAACATAATTTTTATTTCAATTCTTGCCGGAAAGCTCCCGCACGCACAGCAGAACAATGCGCGAATTACCGGACTCGCTTTAGCTATGTTAACAAGAGTTGCTCTTCTTTTCTCCCTTAGCTGGATTATGAAACTCACCCAGCCGTTGTTTACTATTATTTCACAAGAAATTTCCGGAAGAGATATTATTCTAATCGTAGGCGGTTTATTCTTGCTGGCAAAAAGCACTCACGAAATACATTCTAAACTTGAAGGCGAAGAGGGCGGCTCTTCCAAGCGTGTTGGTCCTTCATTTATTGGCGTGATAATTCAAATTGCCCTGCTTGATATTGTCTTTTCTCTCGATTCCGTAATTACCGCAATCGGCATGGTAAGCAATTTAGGGATAATGATTGCCGCTGTAGTTATAGCTGTAGTTTTTATGATGTTCTTCTCCAGCTCAATCAGCGGGTTTGTTGAAAAACATCCTACAATAAAAATTTTGGCGCTCAGTTTTCTTTTATTGATTGGAGTAACTCTTATTGCCGAAGGATTCGATCAGCACATTTCAAAAGGATATATATACTTTGCTATGGCGTTTTCAGTTTTCGTTGAAATGCTAAACTTGAAAATGCGCGGGAAATCATCTCCGGTTAAACTTCACGAGGAATACGTTAAAGAGAAATAAATTTTACCCACTAATTTTCTTTAGTTCAAAACGGATTACACCTGGCTCGGAACCTTCTCCGATAAAGGTGAATCCGTTGTTCTTTAACACTTTTTGCGAGGGAAAACCTTCGGTAAGTGTTTCGGCAATTACTCTTTTAACTTTCGGTTGTTTGAATGCCCATTCTAAAAGTCCGCGCACTGCTTCTGTTGCAAACCCTTTTTTCTGATGCGTTTCCATTATTGAGTAACCGGTTTCAATTGTGTTGGTTTCATCCGGTTTACCTTTGAAGCCAATGTTTCCAATCGCTTCCCGTTTTTCACCATCTATAAGAATAACGTACCACATACCATATTCCAATGCGTTCGGATTATTTTCGGCGTAGTTCAAAAAGAATTGAGCCGAAGCAGAATCATTTAACGGTGGCGGCCAATTACTCGGTACTGCTGCATTTAGAAGGATAGACAACTCTTGCTTGTTAAAAATTTCTGCGCGGGCTAATTCAAGATTTCCACAAACAAGTTCCAGCCGTTCTGTTTTTATTACTGTGCTCATTACCTTCCTAAAAAATTGGCTGATGATTACCTATGTTTTTCAAATATAACTTATACTTCTCTATAACTTCATTACGTTCCTCATCTGTTTTTCTTGCCGGACTAAAACCAACAAAGGGCGGAAGTGTTTGCATTCCTACAAAATAAAGCATTCCATGATTGATGTGATAAAGAATTGTTTCCAAGTTTCCATTTTTACCGTTCGATCCGTAAGCCGCTTCCGGTCCGCCGGTTGTTAAACAGCAGAAAGCTTTTTTATTTTTGAATGCACCGGAATCGTAAACTCCCTTTCCCGCCCCATATGCAAAACCCATTGCAAATATTCTATCTACCCAGCCTTTTAAGATTGCCGGGACAGAGAACCACCAAAGAGGAAAATTAAGAATTACCAAATCTGCTTTAAGAAATTTTTCCATCTCTTGCTTTACTTCATGAGTAAACAAATTGTTGTTAAATGCGTTTACCTGTTCAAGCTGATACTTAAAGAATTCTTTGTTGCTTAGTTCTTCAAAGTCGTTGGAACCGCCAACCGGATTAAATTTCATCGCGTATAGATCGGAAACAACTACTTCGTTTCCTTGCTCGTTAAAATATTCTACAGCTATGTTTTTTAATGTTGTGGAAAAAGATTTCTCTTCCGGGTGCGCGTGTATTATAAATACATTCACGACTTACTCTTTCTTATTTTGCGGGTGAAAAGTAATTACTTTTGAAATCTCTACAATGAGGCAATATGAAATATTTCTTATTCGTTCTGCTTTTTAGCTTTGTTCTGCATGCGCAAGTTGTTGTGCCAACTACTATTGATGAGCAAATAATTTCCTATACCTTCAACGAAAATTTCGGTCAGGCAATTAAGCTATCGCAAGAACAGATTAACAAAACACCTAACTCGCCCAAGTATTATTACTATATGATAAATGTAAAAATTCTGGAATATTATCAGAAGGTAGCTGAGTTATCCCAGGAAAAGCGTGATGAAGGAAGGAAAACTCTGAATGGAGAAATAATAAAATATTGTGAGGGTGTTGTTGATAAGTTTGAAGATGCTTCTCTAAATACGGAGAACAAGTTTTACTTCTCTACTATCTACGGTTACCTCGCAAGAGTTTATGGCGTTGATGGTTCATGGTGGAGCGCATTCCGTGCCGGGTTAAAAGCTAAACGATTATCAGAAGAAGTTATTAAAGCCAATCCAAATTTTTACGACGCTTACTTAGTTGTAGGAATGCTGAATTATTACGCTGATAGGATGAGTGGTATTACAAGTTTTATTGCCGGTGCTCTTGGATTTTCCGGTGATAGAGAAAGGGGTTTAACTCAGCTTCGTTTGGCTTACGAAAAAGGCTCGCTCACCTTTGGACTTGCTGCTCAGACTCTTATTGAAGTTTACTCGAATCTTGAGGATAACGAAACCGCCGCCATTCCTATTTACGAAAGCTTCCTTAAAAAGTATCCGGCAAACAAAAGAACTCTTAACGCATATTGTCTGGAGTTGCTGAGTGTTTGGGATTTCAAAAAAGTTGAAAGTATTATTAAGTCTGATAAAGAAAATTTAGTAAGTGAATTCGTACTTGCACGGTTCTACGATATGCGCGGTGAGTCTGATCTTGCTATTAAATTTGCAGAGGAGGCAATTGCGGATGAGAAACATCAGCCGAGAGGCGCGGCTAATTCTTCCCGCTACATTGCGGTATATAACGCTTGGTTAAAAGGTGATATCGCCCGCGTAAAAAAATATTTACCCAAACTAAACGAAAGATCGTTGGAAAACTTTAACCTCGCTAAAAAGTATGAACGGGAAAGCAAATGGCTGCACGGGTTAACTATTCAAATCGCTCAAGGAAAAAGTTTGCCGGAGTTTGAAGAATATGCAAAGACAGCCCCCTCTTTCGTAAACGCGAAAGAATTATCAGATCAATTCAATTACTTGATGGGTTCCTATTATTACAAAAATAGCTCGTATGATAAAGCAGAAACATGGTTCAGAAAATCTCTATCTTCAATAAACGAACGGGAAAAGAATGCCGCAATAAAACACCTCTTAGAAATTTATCTCAGAAGCACAGTTGATAAATCCAAAGCAAAATACCTCGCAGATATTATAGACGAGCTTGATAATAATAGATTGAGTTACAGAGCCAGAGATTTGGAGAAAAAATATAATCTATAAAAAAGCGGATTGCGTTTTGCAAACCGCTGTAAGCAATTATTTATTTGAATGAAAGGCTATTCTATTCCCTTCACTATCAATGAAGAGTGCCATATAACCAATTTCTTCAGTTATTAACTTCTTAGGCATAATAATTTTTCCTCCGGCGGCTTCAACTTTGGAGAGTGGTACTGCTAAATCCGGATTTCCATTTAAATAGATTACAGCACCATCTTCTGTGGGCTTATACCATTCACCTTTACACAGAGAGCCTCCAACGCCTTCACCTTCCATCGGAAATAAAGCCATGTCAAATCCGCCCATGTTCATTTGAGACATAGATTCGTAACCCATAACATTGCAATAAAATTTTACTGCGCGCGCCATATCGGTTACCGGAATTTCAAACCAGTTTAATACATTAGCCATAGATGTGCCCTTCTAATTTATTAATTGAGAAATGTACTCTGTTAACATTTTAAGTTAACCGGTAGTTCAGAATTACTCCGGCTGTTAATTCTTCATTCTCTTAAAAATTACATACCGCTTTCCAAATTCCAAAGGTTGTGTGTATTCATCAATCGAAAGCTTCTTAAGAACCCGGCATATTTCCGAAGTATCGCGATACACATCTTTGGGACCGATGAATCCTTTAGCGGTTTTGGAAGAATCACACGAATATGCTGAAGCCAGCTCACCAAAATCCTTTCCTTCCTTTAGCTTCTTCATAACCAAGTTGGCTGTGTCGTATGAATTGCATACTATTTGCGAGAGAATAATGCAGCAAGGGTTTTCAAACTGGACTTTTACTTTTTGAACCAGCCAAATGCTAACCGGTTTATCCTCCAGTCTCGCGGCTTCATATTTCCACTTTTTGATTGAGTTGATTGCAAGCGAATCCCAATCAGGTAATCCGCTTCCCTTCAAAAGATAGGCTTTGGTTACTTTTCCATTTTCATCAACCAGCATTTTAATAACTAAGCGGAAATCAATAATTCTTTGCGGAATTGGAGGAAGTTCAACGTGTTCTAAAAGGGTTGGTAAGCTTGAATATTTTTCTTCTACTTGATATGAAGAGCACCCCATTAAAAAAACTAAGCAAAACAAAACAACTATCTTTTTCATAACGCACCCCGCTTTTTGAGTGATTAGAAAAGAAACTTGTTTTCTTATCTCTCCCACGGAAGTTACCATTACAATACTTTTCTACAACTGAAATTTAAATGAATTTCGCCTTAATAGCGATTCATATTTTCTACTATTATTTGTGCAGCCCTTGGTTTTATTGTGCTTTTTCGAATGCTTTTAAAATGTGTCTTCCTCTTGCCTTTATAGCCGGTGCGCCGTTTATCATTTGTTTTTCAATCTCATCGCGGACACTTTTAATCAACTTTTTGTCCCGCATTGCAAAGTCTGAGAGTGTTTGCATACACATAACTTTTACAATAATGCTGTCGGATGATTCAAGCCATTTGTAAAGCTGTTCGGTTGCGGCTTTATTTTCTTTTGGCGTGAGTTTTAAAACCCCAAGCATGGAAGCGATGTGCCATATTACTTCTTTTTGATTATACACTTTGAGATTTTTAAGAATTACGCTTTTTCTTTTCTGAATATACTCGGGAAACTTGCGCGAAACTTTTTCTACCGCATCGGCACATCTTGCTCGGATGACCTTATCTTCATTGAAAATACCATTGAATACTTCTTCAAATAGTTCCGGATCGCTTGTAACGAGATTAACCACTTCGTTTGATTTGCCGATAGAGCGGAGGTCGTTTCCCTTTAATAAATCATAAATGGTAAGCATTTATTTCTCAACGATTATTATTTCATCACCAATCTTAATTGTTCCGCTTCCTTCGTGAAGCAAATTCATTCCAAAGTTAACTTTGTTGCCGAATGTTCTGTAAGACGCAAGTGTCCGAAGCGGCTCGTCAGATTTTTGTGCAGTGTTTTGATCTACTGTGGTTATCACGCATCTGCCGCACGGTTTTACGCTGTAGAATGTTATTCCACTGATAGAAAATTTTTTCATTGTGTCTTCTTCGAATGGAATGCCGCCGGTAAAAACTAAATTCGGTCGGAAACGGTTCATTGGAACTTTCTCTACCATTTTAGAATTGAGATCATCGAGCGAGGCTTGTCCAATAATTAAAAACGGATAGCCGTCCGATAAGCTGGTTATTTCATCATTCTGTGCGAATGATTTATCAACCAATCTTTTAGTTTCCTCCGGCATAAAAACAAGTTTGCATCTTGTGTTTAGGTTCTGACTAAACCACTCGTCTGCAATTGTGTTTACCTGTTGAAGTTCAACCCGATCATCCCAAACCGTAGAGTTTATTTTCTTGCCGGTTGTTTCGTCTATGCCAACACTAAATTGATCTGTATTCTTAATATTTCGGAAGAACAAAGTGTCTCTGGAAACATCAACTTTAATTAACGCCATGTGGGGATGAGCTCTCTGCGTTAAAAACTTCCCGGTTGAATCTATCAGCATCCAGCGCCGGTCGTATTTCAATCCGCGGTCTGTTACCTCAGCTTCCTTTACAGAAATTCCTCCCAGTGACTTTACGGGATAAATAAACAGTTCACTTAACTTTTTCATAACCTTCCGTGTTGCTATTTAATTTAGAATTTTGGATTGCTTCAAGACCTCACGCGAAATTTTATTCCGCAGCCTATCTACTTTTTCAAAAGTTGCGGCTTCGATGTTAAAGGCGAAGAAATAGACATTTCCTTTTTTCTCAACATAACCTACAAGCCAGGCTATCCAGGTTCCATCTTCTTTGTTTCCGGTTCCGGTCTTAAACTTCATAACTGATTTTTTATACTTCTCTTCCGGCATAATTTTTTTTACTATATCCACACTTCTTTTTGAAAAAGGAAGTTTGTAATCGTAAAACCTTTTTAGAAAAGCTATCTGTTCTTCAGCAGAAATTTTTAGTGAATTATCTAGCCAATAATAATCCACCTTTTCGCCAACTCTGCAATTTCCGTAGCCAATATCCTTCAAATACTTTTCTGTTTTCACTTTTCCAATTTGTCTTGCCAATTCTTGGTAGTACCACACAACAGAATATTTAATCGCAGAGGCGAGTGTATTGTCTTGGTTCCATTCTTTTCTCCACCTCTTTACTCCATCCCATTTCAGCAGGTGGTTTTCATCTGTAATTATGCCGGACTCTAAACCGAACAACGAATTTGGAATTTTAAACGTAGATGCGGGCGTAAACCGTTCAGCTGCTCGTGGCTGATTATATCTATAGTACCTTTCTTGCGCCTTATCATAAATTACAATCGTTCCAACATTTTTTCCGAACAACTTTGCTGCTTTTAATGAATCCCAAGTTTGTGCTATCGTTGTTATAGAAAATGAAATTGATACGAAAAGCATTAATTTTCTCATCGGTGTCTCTTATTAAATATTGAAAAATCTTTCGGTGGTTCTGTGCTTTTGTATATAGCAAAAAATTCGTTTTCGAAAACTCGTTCGCTCTTTTCCGGTATAGCTGGCTCCGGAAACGGTCTTCCAAATAATCCCGCCGGTCCAAAGGGAGATTTATCTTTCTTCTGAATTAAAAAGTACACTTTGTTGTACCAGCGCCAATAACTTTCACCCAATTCTTCCTGGCGAACCGCCATGTTTCTAAAAATCCAAGATGACCAGAATTCCAATCCGTGTCTTGCTACAATTAGAGTTTTCTCCTCCTCAGGTAAAATATTTTTCAACTTAGTCATTTCAACATATAGCGTTCTGTTCATATTAGAGTAATTAGGTCTTGCAAAACTTAGCAGCGTTGAAACTAGTAGAACCAAAGACAATATTCCTATCATCGTTTTACGCAGATAGTCTGAATTCAGATCTATGTAGATAAAAGCCAATAGCGGTAATGCCACTACGTAAGAAATAAAATAAAGTCTCTGTGCGACTTCCAAACCCAGAAACGGTGACGATAGAAACAGTGAAGTCGAAATCATTGTTAAAACAAAACCGCGATGTTTCTGGTCAAGCGATTTAAATTTTCGTATAAACTTATAAAAAGAAATCAAAGCGATGGAGTTAACGAGTATAATAGTTATTAAATCAATTGGCGAGATAACCGGTTCTCTTTTTAGGATGAAAATAAGAACCGGATCATCGAATATTTTTAGCGGTGCTTCAATTAGTGTCTGCGCACGCCATGGATTAACCAAATACACAACTATATATACTACAATATTCACAATGACTGCAATGCTTAGTCCTTTCGTCAATTTTTTCCAGCTAAATTTTAACGCATATTTAATTAGAAGATCAATGGCAACTATTGCGATTGCAACAGCGATACAACCGTAGTGTGTAACTGCAGTGAGAAAAAGGAACAATGCGGCAAAACAAATATTTTTAAGCGATTTTTCTTCGTGTACTTTTAATATCCAATAGAGTAAGGAAAAAAGCCAAAGAAGCCCAAGTGCGTTTTTCTGAAAATCTGAAACAAGTGTAAAAAAGGCTATGTACAGAACAGAGGCTGATGCAATAATTATTGTTTGTGGATGGTTTGCTTTGTCTCCCAATAATTTTTTAGTTAACAAATAAGCCGGTAGAATTGAAAGGGTCGGAATAATTGAATCAAACATTCGCGAAGAAAAATCTATTGCCGCGTTCATATTCATTAGACCAAGCTTGATGGGGATATATGCAATAGCAGCTTCCAACCAAAAGAGAAGGGGAAATTCCCCATAAACTAAACTGCCTTTTTCGAGAAGGTTACGTACTAAAACCAAATAGTACGCTCCATTACCGCCGCCAATATATTCTGTGCTGTAATTTATCTTAAGGCGTACTGCAACAGAAACAAGAAACACAACAAACAATAACATCTTTTCTTGTTTATTTACTGAACCATTTAATTCACTTTTCGTCATTTGCATTTTTTTCCATTTGAAGAAATTCGACCGGCGCACCATTATCAATTATGAATGCAACCCTTACTCCTTCGGATGGGCTGTTGGGATGAATTATAATTTCTTTCCCCCTAATTGCTTCTTCCAAATCATCAACTTCAAACGCAATGTGGGGAACCGACTGCACAAGTTTGTTTACCGGCGAATCGTCTTCGTAGCGCATCCATTCAATTTTGTAAGGACTTGTATCATACCCGGCAACATAAACTTTGAATTCTTCGAGATAAACTTCCCCTTCATGTTTTTCTTTTGTTGGAATGCCAAGATGATGATAACGCAGTTTGGTGAGCTCCATTTTTTCTCGATATTTGTTTTATCGAAAAATATGGAATCTTGAAATAGTTAAGAAGCTAATAAACTGGTATGCTATTTCCCTTTGAAATTTTTTATGTAATTCTTTGTGAATTCACTTAAAACTAATCTGCCGCTAATTTCCGCGCGTTCTTCCAGAAGTTCATCCCAGTTTTCGGTTCCACTCCAAAAAACTTTTTTCATTGCTGAGATTGCTTCCGGGCTGCAAGAAGAAATTTTCTTGGCAAGTGCGGAAATCGCTTCATCCAAATCATGCTTGTTGGCAAATACTTTGGTGAATAAACCGGCTTGCTTTGCCCAAAAAGCATCGTGCCATTCGGCATCAATAGACATAGTAATAAAATTGGTCTTGCCTATTTTTCTTTCTACTGCCGGACCAACAACAAACGGTCCCAAACCAAGAGCCAGCTCGCTTAATCTAACTGATGCTTCGTTGCAAGCCATCGTATAATCTGCTGCCGCTGCAATTCCAACACCGCCGCCAACCGCTTTGGCATGAACGCGGGCAATTATAAACTTAGGACAGTTACGCATTGCATTTAGCAGCCGGGCAAATCCCATAAAAAATTCTTTACCGGTTTTAAAATCTTTTATTTCAAGCAGTTCATCAAAGGAAGCCCCGGCGCAAAAAGATTTATCTCCTTCGCTTCTAATAATTATTACGTGTGCGTTTTTATCTTCGGCAAGTTTATTTAATGATTCTGTTAGTTCTTTAAGAAGTCTGCTTGGAAGAGAATTACTTTGCGGATGAGAAAAACTTATCGAGGCTACTCCTCCAATAACGTTTACAGTAACTTTTCCGGACTTATCCATAGCACATTCTCCTTTACCATTTTACATTTCACTAACTATATACTTCAAGTCTTCAATTTTGTCAATCAAAAAATCGGGTTGTTGTTTTTGTAGAAACTCTCTGGTTCTATAGCCATACGTAACCGCGCAAGTTTTTGATTTGGCTTCTCTGCCGCACACAATGTCCATCTCCGTATCGCCAACAATTATTGTGTCTTCCGGTTTTACATTCACATCATCACAGATCTTAAGAAGCGGTTCCGGCGATGGTTTATGTGCAATTCCAGGGCGTCGTCCCATCACATAATCGAAATGCTCTATCAATCCAAAATGTTTTAATAATAGCTCCGCCTGATCTTGTCCTTTAGTTGTCAGCAAAGCTGTTTTGATTTTGTTCTCGTTGAGTCTGGAAAGAATTTCTTCTACGCCGGAATAAACAAATGAAAAATCAAGATGACTGAAATAGTGCGACTTATAAATCTTTATAAACGCTTCAAAATCCGGAACTGCAAAGCCGAACTCGCGGAAGATGTCTTCGAAATGCCAGCCGATCATTTGATAAAATTTTTCTTCGGGCATCTTTGTTTTAATGCCGACTTCGCCCAATGCATGCACGGTTGTTTTATAAATAGTCTCGTGAGAAGAAACTAAAGTGCCGTCAAAATCAAAAACTACAAGTGAAATATTCATATTTTAAAAACTCTTGAGTAGTTAATCATCGCCAAGCGCCGAGTATTATACCGTAAACCAAAAAAACAATTAAATGGTAACCGCCGTCAACTAAAACAAGCCGTAAAGATTTTCCTTCGAAGAGTGCATTTATTGTCATAGTTGTTAACGTAAAACCAAACCAGCACAAGAACCCCAGGCGCATTCCTTCTGTTACTGTAGTTGCGTTAACATAAATCGTTAACCGCGCAATTGAGTATGCAATTATTAAATAGCTGATGAAAGAAATGCCATACGTTTTGATTGGCTTAAAATCTTTACGGATTTCTTCTTCGGATTTTTCCATTGAGTCCAGCCACATTTTGCCAAGTAAGAATGGGCTATACCAGAAAGAGCCGATTCCCATTGCAACTATTGCACAAACAAGTACTGCCAAATAATTCACATCTGAAGATAAGGTCATTAAGTCACTCCAATTTAGTTGTGTTTAACAACCCCCCTCAATTAATCTTTGTAAATTTTTACAACCGGCTCGCCGCCATTTATATAATAACCGCGGTACATTCCTTCCGTGTTAAACGGCATGGTTACGTTTCCGTTTTTATCAATAGCAATTACGCCACCCGTTCCGCCAAGCTTTGTTAGCTTAACATTAATCACTTCGTCTGCCGCCTGCCGAAGCGAATAATTTTTGTATTCCATCAAAGAAGAAATATCGCGCGCAACACCTAACCGGATAAAATATTCACCATGCCCGGTTGCCGAAACAGCGCAAGTATTATTGTTGGCGTAGGTTCCCGCTCCAATTATTGGCGCATCGCCAACGCGACCAAATTTTTTCATCATCATTCCACCGGTAGAAGTACCCGCGGCGAGGTTTCCGGTTTTATCAAGAGCTACACAGCCAACAGTTCCATGTTTTTGATCTTGTGCTTCTTTTATTTTTAGATATTGTTGCCGGCGCTCTTCAGTTATGAAATATTTGTTATCAACAAGTTCATAATTGTTTTGTTTTGCAAACTCCTCTGCGCCGTCGCCTATCATCATAACATGTGGAGATTTTTCCATTACAAGCCGCGCAAGATTAATTGGATTTTTGATGTGCTTAACTCCGGCAACCGCGCCCGCTGCCAAAGTTTTTCCTTCCATGATTGACGCATCAAGTTCCGCTTCCCCCTTTTCCGTAAGCACTGCTCCTTTGCCCGCGTTAAACAATGGGGAGTCTTCCATAATATTTATTACCGCATTAACGGCGTCGAGGGATGTTCCGCCGGAATCAAGAATTTTGTATCCGGTGGTAAGAGCTTCTTTAAGTTTCTCCGTATAAGCTGCTTCTTTTTCGGGTGACATGTTTTTCTTTAGAATAGTGCCGGCGCCGCCATGAATTACCAAACCATATTTTTGCTGCTGGGCAATAGTTTGAATGCAAAAGAAATGAATTAGAAAAAAAGAAACCACCGCGAATAGAGTTCGCTTAGATGCACACACTTTTAACACTCCGCTAATAATTACAAATGAAGTTATCCCGTACAGAGCTTAAAATCAATTATAGTTTTGTAAGAAAAATAATGCTTCTTTTATCGGTAAATTTTATTTTGAGATCAAGAAAATCCCCAGGGGGTATTATGAAAAAGATTTCCTTGTTCACATTAACACTTATTACTATTCTATTTCTCACGAATACGGCTTTTTCGCAAGGCAAGAAAAGGAAAGTTGAAGGAGAAGTTTACAAATTTGAGATGATACATCAGGTTAAAACTACTCCGGTAAAGAACCAAGGCAGGACAGGAACCTACTGGTCTTTTGCAACAACATCATTTATCGAAACAGAACTTCTCCGCATGGGAAAAGGTGAACACATTCTCTCCACCATGTGGTTTGTACGCCATGCATATACTGATAAAGCACAGAAGTATGTCCGCTACTCCGGTACTTCAAATTTTAGCGTTGGCGGGCAAGCTCACGATGTAATGAATGTTATCCGTGAAAAGGGAATAGTTCCTGAAGAAACTTATAAAGGAATGAACATTGGCGAGGAAGAGCATAATCATGGCGAAATGGCTGATGTTCTTGAAAGTATAGTTAACGCGGTTAAAAGAAATAAAGGTGGCAAGATTACTCCACGCTGGCAAGAGGTTTTTGAATCCACGCTAAATATTTATCTCGGCGCACCGCTTAATCAGTTTAATTATCTCGGAAGAACTTTTTCACCCTTAAGTTTTAGAGATTCACTCGGCTTTAATCCAAATGATTATATCGAATTCACTTCTTACACGCATCATCCTTTCTATTCTCAATTCGATCTTGAAATTCCGGATAACTGGAGCCACGATAAATATTACAACATTCCTTTCGGCGAAATGATTGCTTTGATTGATACTGCGTTGGCAAAAGGATATTCCGTTCTCTGGGATGGCGACACAAGCGAGAAAAATTTTGACCGTAAGAAAGGTCTTGCAATTGTTCCTCAAGAAGACACTCCCGAAGTTGTAGCAGAAGATACCGACGAAAAGAAAGCGGAAGAACCGGTAAAAGAAAAATTTATTACTCAAGAGATGCGCCAGGAAACATTTGATAACCAAACCACAACCGATGATCACTTAATGCACATTACCGGAATGGCGAGAGACCAGCGCGGATATAAATTTTACTATGTTAAAAACTCTTGGGGAACCAAAGACAAAAAGTATGACGGCTATTGGTACATGAGTGAAATCTACGCACGCTTAAAAACTGTTGCTATTATGGTTCATAAAGATGCTGTGCCGGCGTGGCTGAAAAGTAAACTTAAGATGTAATTATTTGCAAGTGGTGGAAATTAACTGCACCTCTTCCGTAATAACTGTCGTGGGATAAAAAGATTCACGCTGTAAAAGCATGGCACAGAGTTACACCGAGAACAAAGAGAGAAACACCGAGCTCTGTGTAACTCCGTGAATCCTCTGCGTTTCTCTGTGAAATTGTTTTTATTTCTTTAGTAAAACTGCATAAACTGTTTCAGCCGCTATTGTAATTGAAAGCACAAACAAAAACAGCGCTACAATTGGAACCGGATTTCCGGTTAGAACAAAACTTCCGGTTTTGAACCAGCCGTCGCGCATTAAAACTAAGAATGCCCAGTTGCTCATTAAAAACATCCAAACAGCCGGAGCGAAAGCAACTATCCAAGCGTACTTATTCTTAGCGGTCTTGTAAAGCCACACTGTAATTCCTATTAGGGCAAGCGCCGCAAGCATTTGATTGCACGCGCCGAAGATATTCCAAAATACTTTCCAAGCCGGAATTGGATTTCCGGCAGCGTCATTCATTGTTGCGGTTACAAATAAAAATGGTACTATAATCGAAATACCCGTTGCAAAGTATCTGCCGGCTTTTGTTTTCCAGCCGGTTAATTCTTCTACAATGTAGCGGCATAAGCGTGTGCAAACATCAAGTGTATCGTAAACAAAAGTTGTAAACGCCATTAAGCCGAATGAAATTCCAAACGCGGCTGGAATTCCAATCAGTTGAACAAACTGACCAATTCCAGAGGCGTAAATAAAATTTGGAGAAGCTTTTATCAGCGCGCTGTCTTTCGCGAGAATCATAACACATGCGAGAGAAACTACCGCAACCATTCCTTCAAGAAGCATCATTCCGTAGCCAACAACTTTTGCATCGCTTTCTTTTGCAAGCTGCTTGGATGTTGTACCGGAACCAACTAGCGAGTGAAATCCCGAGCAAGCGCCGCAAGCAACAGTAATGAACAGAACAGGAAACATCGGGAACCAGAAATTGCCGACATTGCTTTCAGAAGAAATTGTAAACGCCGGATATTGAATTGTGAATCCGCCAAAGATTAATCCAATTGCCGCTGCTGCTAGCGCCGCGTAAAGAAAATATCCGCCCAGGTGCCCGCGCGGCTGTAGCAAAACCCAAACTGGAATGATTGAAGCAACAAAACAGTAGAGAAGAATAAATCCGTTCCAAAATTTTTGTGTGCCGAGCAAAGACCATCCAAACCAAGCGCCGATATCAAAAGGAATATATGGGCCAATCCAAATTGAGAAGCCAACCAACGGAAGAAAGATTACTGTTGCGGCAGTCAACGAAAGCTTTGTCTTCTTAAGTAAAATTCCCATGATAACCGGCAAAACCAAGTACAGTAATGATGATGTTGCAATTGCGCCGCCGCCTACTTTATCCCCGTTTTCCAAAGTAACAGTTCCAACAAAAGAACTTGATGTTACATCTGTAAACGCTATAATAACGTAAACGAGCGTAACCCAAATAAAGACCATAAATAAAATCCACGCGCGCTTGGAAACATTAACGCGAACAACTTCTGTAATTGATTTTGCTTTGTAGCGGATTGACGCAACAATAGAGCCCATATCGTGAACGCCGCCGATGAATATTGAGCCGAGCACAATCCATATTAATGCCGGAAGCCAGCCGAATAATACTCCGGCTATGATCGGTCCGGTAATTGGACCCGCTGCGGCTATAGCAGAGAAATGCTGTCCCATTAAGAATTTTGAATCTGCGGGAATGTAATCTACTCCGTCGTTCATACTTACTGCCGGAGTTGGCGTTGAGTCGTTGAGATCAAAAACTTTTTTAGCTAAGAAGCCGCCATAAGTTTTATAAAAGAAGAAAAGCACCAGCGCGGCGCCGGCTACAATGAATAGAATGTTCATTTTTCTTTCGGGGAATGTTTTTGTTTGCGGGACAAAATAATGTTTTACATGATAAATGAAAACTATCTGGGAAAAAGAAAGCCGTCCCGACGAATCGGGACGACTTTGCTTGTACCCTAACCCTTGTAGCTATTTCGTCAGCAGCAGCTTGATAGATTTACTAAAACTATTAGATTGAATTGAGCAGATATAAACGCCGCTTGTCATTTTGCCCGCGTTAAAATCTACTTTGTAATAACCGGCACTCTTTTGTTCGTTTACCAATGTTGCTACTTCTCTACCAATAATATCATATACTTTGATTGTAACTATACCATCCTTTGGCAACTGGTAGCTAATAGTTGTAGTTGGATTGAATGGATTTGGATAATTACCAATTGCATATTCTGAGGGAACTTCGCTTTCAGCTTTTACCATCGCTAAATCGTTGCTTTGCATTGAAGCAAACACGTCACCCCATATTGTTGACCAGCCGTCATCTGAAAAAGTGCCTTGGGTTGTGTAGTAGGATAGGACTGTGTATTCCAGCCAGGTATCATAATTTTTGGTATTCGTTAAAGAAAAATCATAATCTTCGAAATAACCAACCCCTCTGTTTACTGTGCCTATATGAACCGGAGTGGTATAGACACCATTAGGTTTTTGCCTGCGGTAGATGTAATATTGCGTTACCGCCGAATTTGGGTTATCTGTCCACATAAGCTTTATAGGATCGCCAATTACACCTCCGAAATAAAAACTAACAACTACCGGTCTTCCGGTATAATATGCCGTTATACTATTGTTTCCATTAATTGTAAAAGACTGTGGATTTGCTGTAGTATAGTCTTGCCAACGGCTAAAAGTATATTCTATTCCGTTATATGTGTGGAAGGATGCGGTTACTGTTATTGAATTACCATTTGCTACCGGCACAGAACCGCCGGAAGAGACTACGCTGCCACCTGCGTTTAGTGTACCACCGCCAAAATCGTTTGAAAATGTAGGTGAATATATTCTGCTAAGTTTTGGTAGTATTGTCGCGCCGTTTTGATAAACATTAGCACTGTAGGAAGTGCTCTTTGATGAAGAATGGAAATTATTGTTAACCGTCCATTGGCTTGATCCGCCCCAAATCATTTGATATCCGGAGACGTCATAAACATTGGCTTCAACCGGGTAAAGACTTAAGCTTTGGTTAGGTGCTAAATCAAAAGTTGTACCGGGATTAACATAACTGCTGTTAACAATTATCTGTTCACCATTTTCCGAGCTGACCGAGACTTGTTGCATTGGAACTATTGAATGAGTTCCGGTAGAAGCCCTCTGTCCCAAGTCGGTTCCGCTTGAATTAAATTCGTGCATAAAAACCGTGCAAGCATGTGTAAGTAATATATTAGCCTGAACATCAAAATATGGAGAGTTTTCGTCTGTCCATGTTTCTGCCGTCTCTCCGCTTTTATATAAGCCGCCTACCGGATAGCCGAAACTCAATCTAAACTTCCAGATATTGTTGGGGTTAGCTTTTGTTCCGCTAAATGAGAATGTAATTCTTATCATCGAAGTGCTGCTGCTAACCACACTTTGAGTTGGAACATCCGTCCCGCAAGTTAGAGATACACTGTAAGACTGACCAAAAACTTGAATTGAAAAAATTGTAATAAATAAAAGTAAGCCTATTAACTTTTTCATCTTAACTCCTAATAAGATTTTGATAAAAATTTAGTTAGTTTTACGGCGCAAATAAAACAAGCCCACTATGTGAGCAAAAGGTGAGCAGCCTTTTATTTTATTTGCTTTATGCCGCAGAAGAGTTGCCGCTCTTCTGCGGTTTTTATTACTCGAACACCTCCATTTAACTAATTTAATTTTCCATGCAATACCTTTGTGTTTAATGTTTTGGTTTCTTTGATAAAGAAAAACACATCTTTTTCGAAAAGCCATATTGAGTTCAACAAAAAATCTACAAAGTAGAAAGGATAGAGTTTTTGAATATCCGTGCCGTTATAATGAAGAATACCGTTATTGTTTCCGAACATATCTTTTTCGCTCTTGCCCCCAAACAATTCAAAAGTGAAATCATCACCTTTAAAATCCACCCACTCTATTGCTTCGCCATTTATCAACTTATATGCTTTTTTATTGTTTATAGCTATTATGTCTGTTGTTATATCCCCCAAGTACATTCTGGTTGAAGAACTCATTAGCTCCTTGAAATTACTTCCATCATAACAATATAATTTATCTATTCCCGTCATGTAACCATGTCCAAGTATATATACATTGTTCCATTTATCCTTTCTTAGATACGTAAATAACTCATAAACTTTAGGTATTTCGATCTGCTTCCATTCTTTTCCGTCATACTTTATTAAAACGCCATATCCTTCGCTGTCTGGGTGTTCGTTATAATTGAAACAGTTACCTATGGCATAAATTTCTCCATCACCTCTTCCCCACATTCTTTGTACACGAAAGTAATCGTGTCCTTCTATTAAAACGTGGCTATGCCGTTTCCATTCTTTTCCGTCATAATGAAAAAACTCTCCGTTGTACATGCATGCCCAAACACTATTTGCGCTTAATCCCCATATTTGTCTAATGTTTGTCATATAGCTGATTATTTCTTGAGCTTTCCAGCTTACACCATCATAGCGCCACAAATATTCTGATGCTGAATCTGCTATTGCTACCGCCCAAATATCTGTTGGCGATGCAGCCCACGTACTGTGAAACCACAAGTAATGCCTGCCTCTCATAGAAGATTTAATTATGGTTTCATTCCACACATAATCTCTTCTTCCGGGCTCAATTACTTTTGGCGGTTCAATTGGTGTTACCGGTTTAGTTATTTCCTCTTTGCAAGAAAGGGTTATTAGAACTGCTGTTACAAAAAGAATTAAGAAGAAGCTGGGCTTCATATCCCTCCCAGGAGTATTAGTTATTCAACATGTTAAGTAATTAACTGCTGCAAAGTATCATTTTTTTTTTTTGTATAGTCAAGTCCTTTTTATGTCTCCAAAATATTTTTACTTAATCATTTTTTTCAGCTTATCAATCTCATCTCTCAACATAGCGGCGCGTTCAAATTCCAAATCCTTTGCGGCGGCAAGCATTTCTTCTGTCATTTGTTCAAGTAAATCTTTGCGCTGGTCATCGCTCATGTATCTAATAACCGGTTCTGCAACTTTGCTGAATGCTTCTTCTTGTTTTTCATGTTCTTTCTTGCGTACATCCGCAATAGAAGTTGAGTTCATAATTTCTTCAACACTCTTGTAAATCGTCATGGGGGTAATATTGTTCGCTTCATTGTATTCCTGCTGAAGCTTTCTTCTTCTGGTTGTTTCTTCAATTGTCTTGCGCATAGATTCGGTAATCTTATCGGCATACATAATTACTCTGCCGTTCACGTTACGCGCGGTTCTTCCGGCTGTCTGCATAAGCGAGCGTTCGCTTCGCAAAAAACCTTCTTTGTCGGCATCAATAATTCCAACCAAAGAAACTTCCGGCAAATCCAAACCTTCGCGAAGCAAGTTTACTCCAACAAGCACATCGAAATCACCGATGCGCAAATCACGAATAATCTCAACACGCTCAAGCGCATCAACTTCGCTGTGAATGTAGCGCACTTTGATTTTTAGTTTGTCAAGATAATCTGTTAAGTCTTCCGCCATTTTTTTTGTTAGTGTAGTAACGAGTATGCGCTCTTTCAATACAACACGTTTGCGTATTTCCCCTATGAGATCATCAATCTGTCCTTTAATTGGACGCACTTCAATTTCGGGATCGAGCAATCCTGTTGGGCGAATTACTTGCTCTACAAAAGCGCCTTTCGATTGTTCCAGTTCGTAATTAGCCGGTGTTGCGCTAACATAAATTATTTGATTTGTTAACTCCTGGTATTCCTCAAACTTTAGCGGACGGTTATCCATAGCGCTCGGCAAACGGAAACCATGTTCAACTAAAACTTCTTTGCGTGAGCGGTCGCCATTATACATCGCGCGGATTTGCGGAACGGTTACGTGGCTTTCATCTATTATTAATAAATAATCTTTGGGAAAATAATCGAACAAGCAAAACGGGCGCGAGCCGGGCGGACGCGCATCCATGTGACGAGAGTAGTTTTCTATTCCGCTGCAATAGCCAATCTCACGCATCATTTCTATATCGAACTTAGTGCGCTGCTCAAGCCGCTGCGCCTCAACATATTTTTCTTGGCTCCAATAATATTGCAGCCGCTCTTTCAATTCTTCATCTATGGTTTGTATTGCTCTGTTTACCTGATCTCTTGTTGTAACAAAATACTTTGCCGGATAGATTGGAACGTTATCCACTTGCCGGATTACATCACCGGTTATTGAATCAATAATCGAGAGACGCTCAATTTCATCACCCCAAAATTCTATACGCACGGCTTCTTCGTATTGATAAGCCGGAATAACTTCTACAACATCTCCGCGTGCGCGGAATGTACCGCGTGTGAAATCAGCATCGTTGCGTGTAAAGTATATATCAATAAGGCTACGTAAAAGTTTTTTGCGCTCAATAATTTGTCCTTTGCGAAGAAATAAAATTTGCCGCGCGTATTCTTCCGGTGCGCCGATACCATAAATACAACTTACACTCGCAATGATTATTACATCACTTCTTCCCTCGATTAAGGAAGTGGTTGCTTTCAACCGAAGCCGGTCAATTTCTTCGTTCACGGCAAAATCTTTTTCTATATATAAATCGCGCTTTACAACGTAAGCTTCCGGCTGGTAGTAATCGTAATAGCTAATAAAAAACTCTACTGCGTTATTTGGGAAGAACGACTTAAACTCGGAGTACAATTGCGCGGCTAAAGTTTTATTATGAGAGATTATAAGCGTTGGGCGGTTGTATTCTTTAATAACGTTAGACATTGTATAAGTCTTACCGCTTCCGGTAACGCCGAGCAGAACTTGATGCTTGTCTCCCCGTTTTAATCCTTCCAACAATTCTTGTATTGCGCGCGGCTGATCGCCCGAAGGCTGATAACTCGATACTAATTCAAAATTAGGCATATAGACTTTCTCTAATTCAACTTCCAAAATAACATTAGCAAAGGAATTTTGTCTAAAATATTTTACAGCACCATTAACATTGCCGATAAGAAATTCTTAATTTTGCTCATTCAAATTCAGTTTTTGGAAAAACGAGAGGTAAAATTGAAAAAATTCTCTACCATACTTTTAATATTCATATCGTTAACTGTTTCCGCCCAAACCGCCGATACAGCAAAGAGCTGCTGGGTTCCTTCATTTGTAACAAGCTTAGGAATTAACCAAATTGCTTTCAGCAACTGGGTAAAAGGAGGCGAAAATTCTTTAGCATGGACAATAATGGGCGATTTACACTATGACAAACCAAGTAAAGAATGGTCATTCAAAAATTCTATTAAAGCTACTTACGGCAGATCAAAAATTGGCGGCGCTACTTATAGAACAACCGAAAATGATTTATACATAGAAAACGTTGCTTCGTATGATCTCGGCTGGGCAGCGAGTCCATTTATTTCTAACTCTATAAGAACTCAGCTTGCCAGTGGTTTTGATTACAAGGTTACACCGGAAAATGAAATTGCCAACTTCTTCGATCCCGGTTATATCACGCAGACAATTGGTTTTACTTACGATAAATATCCAAACATTGTTACCCGCCTTGGTCTTGGTTTTCAAGAGATAATTACAAACAAGTTTAATCAGTATTCTGATGATCCTGAGACTAAAAACGAAGTAGAAAAATTTAAGTTCGAAACCGGAATTGAATCTGTTACCGACGTTGACTACAAACTTGCAGAAAACATTGTGTACAAAAGTAAACTCCGTCTCTTTTCTCAATTCAAAAGTTTAGATATTTGGGATGTCCGCTGGGATAACATTGTCGCAGCTAAAGTAACCAAGTATATTTCCGTAAATTTTGGCTACTTGCTCGTTTACGAAAAGGCTCAGTCTGTTAAAACACAGATTAAAGAAGGTTTGCAAATTGGTTTTGTTTACAATGTATTTTAATTCTCGGAAGACTAAATGACGATTAAAGAGAAACAAGAAATAATTATAAAAGAGTTTGAGCAGTTTACCGATTGGGAAGAAAAATATACACGCATAATTGAGCTTGGCAGAAAAATGCCTGCTCTTGATGATGCCTTCAAGACAGAAAAGTATAAACTGAGCGGCTGCCAAAGCCAGGTTTGGATTAACGCAAAGCTCGAAGATGGAAAAATTATTTTTGAAGCCGACAGCGATGCAGCAATTGTAAAAGGTTTGATTGCGCTTCTTGTTAATGTTTACTCAAATCAAACACCGGATGAGATTCTTTCCAATCCGCCGGAGTTTGTTAAAAAGATTGGTATTGATAATCATTTATCGCCAACCCGCAAAAACGGACTTGGTGCAATGATGAAGCAAATTCAGATGTATGCCGTAGCCTTTAAAGCTATGTCGGCAAAGAAGTAAAATAAAAAGAGTGAAGATGAAAAATCTTTTCCACTCTTCACTCTTCGTTCAGAATTTATCCGCCATCTTTTTGGCGGACTCTACAATGCTTCTAAAGATCCATTCTAATTGGTAAAATCATATTTGGCACACCGTTCCAATGCAAAATTCTCTGAATGGCGAATGCTGTTTCGTTATGCAAAAATTTGTGATAAAACTTTTCCATTCTAAACGCCAGCTTCCCGCTAAATACCATTGAGCGCCGAAATTCTTTATTAACATTGATACATAACTCCGAGCCGGACTTTACCACATCGGTTCCCGTCTCAACTCTATAATCCGCTTTCAAACCTAATCTTCTGGCGAGATCAACATATTTTTCCAGTGCCTCTTGAATTGACTTCTTATGGTTATCCACTCCTTCTTCACCTTTAAACAATCCTTGATCTATTACCGCAACGGAAACAAAAATAAAGTTCTTATAGAAATCCGGAAACTGGCGTACAATGGTTAAAAATGTATGGACGCCAAAACCATTATATCCGTTTACCATTAAAATGGCAGTGTTTTCCTTGGGATTTACCGCTTCTCTATTCGGTTCGCCAATTGTTGGAATGTTTGTTAAAAGTTCATCAAACTTCTTTTTGTCTGCGTGTACTCTCAAATAATGTCTGCGAATAAAATAGCACAACACTATAACAGCTGATGTGATTACTAATGTTAGCCAGCCGCCTTCTAAGAATTTTTCAGATACTGTTACTGCTAAAATTGTAACACATAATATTAATCCCGTTAGGTGAACGCTTAAATGCTTCTTCCAAAATTTTTCTTTTTTTCTATGCTTAATAAAGAATCTGGACATTCCAAACTCTGAAATAGAAAATGTTAAGAAAACATTTATGGAATACATTATTACCAAAGCAGTAATTGAACCGTTAGTGTAAATAAGTAATGCTAATGCAGCTGTTCCAACCATCATAACACCATTCTGCATTGTAAGCCTTTCGGAGAAAGCTGCAAATCTGTGGGGCAGCCAGGAGTCAACAGCCATGTTAGCCATAATTCGGGGTGCATCAATAAAACCGGCTTGAGCAGCAACTAACAATAAAGCTCCTTCCGAAAAGATTGTAATCACCGCAAATGCTTGTCCAAAACTCCAAGAACCAAAAAGGCTATCGGCAAGAACTGAATTCAAAGTTTTTCCATGAGCGGGTGTTACACCAACTACTAAATATAAGATGGCTAATCCGCCTGCCGTTATAGCAAGCGAAGCAGCCATATAGAGCATGGTTCGTTTGCCGGTTTGAACTTTTGGGTCTCTCATAATTTGAAGACCATTAGAAACCGCTTCAATTCCAGTATATGTTCCGCCACCCAGCGAATATGCTCTCAACAAAATCAGCATAACTCCAAAGAATCCTATTGTAGATAAATCCTTTTGAAGTCCCGAATGAACTTGATGAACTACATTACCCACCTCACTAAAGTGACTAAAAAATCCATAGCCCAACAAAACAACATGAGTAATAATAAAAGTCAAAAAGATTGGCGCCAACCCCATAATAGATTCCTTTACGCCCCGCATATTCATTATGATCATGAATAATATTAGGAGGGCGGCAAATACTATTTTGAAATTATGATATTCCAAAGGCAAATAACTAAACAGAGCATCCGAACAAGCCGCAATAGAAACGGTGATTGTTAATATATAATCAACTATTAAAGCGGCACCGGAAACAACACCGGCTTTTTCTCCAATCATGTGGGTCGCTACAATATATCCGCCTCCGCCATGTGGAAAGTGTTCAATGATTCGTGAATACGCGTATGAAATAATAAACACCGTTAATATTGTAGCAAGCGCAATGAACAATGCAAGATATGTATGTTGACCAAGTGAACGGAAAGCCTCTTCCGGTCCGTACGCTGATGAAGAAAGACCATCGGCACCCAAACCCACCCAGGCAAGAAAGGGAATCAAAGCAAGTTTATGAAATATTTTGGGATCGTTTATGTTACGCGGTGCGCCGAGAAAGAAATGTTTAACGCGGGTTGACGTTGTTGGTTGTCCAGGTTCTCCAGACATGTTTTTTACTCCTAATTAAAATAACGGGCGCTAAAATGCGGAGAGAGTTTTGAATAACAATAGAAAGCCCTAAATCTTTATTCTTTCTTTATACAAGATTGTTCAATTTTATAAAATCTTTATATCTCATACATGTCTTTATAACAACTTTATATTTAGGCTTCTTATCTTTACAGTGCGTTTATGAATTGTTGAATAGCTTTGATTAACAGATTAATGGGTAATAAAAATGAACCGGGCAAATTATTCAACTACAAAAAATGGACAAGATATTACGTCCGGCAACCTTTTAAGAAAGATTCTTGTTGGAGTAAATTTATTTCTTAAATCTTCCCCCGGAAAATATTTTTCTTCCGCTTTTATTGTATCGGTATCCAGCTTGTTGCTTTTTTATTTGCATATGCATGTTGGATATCAAGCGATTTCTCTTCTCTTTCTTTTTATAATTTCTTTAATGCCCTTGATGAACTTTGGTCCGGGACCAATTTTTCTTGCAGCAGTTATGAGCGCTTTCATCTGGAATTTTTTCTTTATTCCTCCCTCCTTCACTTTGAGAATAGGCAAGGTGGAAGATGTATTAATGTTTGTAATGTATTTTATTATAGCATCTGTATCCGGATTGTTAATCACTCGAATACGAACTCAACAGCTGCTTATTAATCAACGCGAAAAAAGAACGGCTGCATTGTACAATTTGGCAAAGGAGCTTTCATCATCTAAAAGCTTAGATGATATTGTTCAGTGTTCAATACAGCAGCTGAAGAACATCTTCGGCGCAGAAACAGTATTTGTATTTTTTGAAAGCGATAAAAAACTTCAAGCAGAAGCCCATCCGTATAGTACATTTCAAATTGATCAGGGTGAATGGAATATTGCTCAATGGGTTTTTGTAAACACTGAGAAAGCCGGAAGATTTACAAACACAATGCCTATTACTCCGGCTATTTATTATCCGCTTAAAACCAAAACTCTAAGTCTTGGTGTAATTGGTTTGGTTTTACCGGATTCTGCTTCTTTGGCAAATGAATCTGTTTCATTGCTCGATACTTTTCTCGCACAAATTAGTATTGCAATTGAGCGTGATTATTTAAAAGAATCAGCTAAAAACAATCTGATAATATCCGAGTCTCAGAAACTTTACAAAACTTTATTTGATTCTATTTCACACGAACTTAAGACTCCTGTAACGACTATCATTGGTGCGGTTAGTTCGCTCAAAGATGAAAAGATTATTAAAAACCAATCGGTTCTCTCACGCTTGATTGATGAAACTAACATTGCCGCAGATAGACTTCAGCGCTTAGTTGAAAACTTGCTCGACATAACACGCCTTGAAAGCGGCAATATTACTCCCAAGAAAGAGTGGCATTCAATTTCCGATCTTATTAATTCCGCTCTCTTGCGGCTTAAACAAGAATCATCCGGGCACGAAATAAATTTTTATGTTAACGAGGAGGTAGAGCTTATACGTTTTGATTTTTCTCTGATTGAACAAGCACTGATTAACATTGTTCACAATTCGATTGAGTACACCCCGCCGGGAAGTAGAATTGAAATCTTTGCAAAGAAGTTTACCGATAACGTAATGATTTCGGTTTCTGATAACGGACCGGGTTTTCCTAAAGACACCATAAAGAATTTATTTCAAAAATTTTACCGCGTTCCGGGCACTAAAGCAGGCGGCACCGGACTTGGCTTATCAATCGCCAGCGGATTCATTGAAGCGCATGGCGGCTCAATAACAGCGCAGAATAAGAGCGCAGGCGGCGCTGAATTCATTATTTTATTACCAATTAAATAGAAAACCATGGCACCACAAAACTGCATAGTTGTAATAGACGACGAGTCACAAATAAGAAAAATTCTTTCGATCACACTTGAAGCGGAAGATTATAAAGTTATTGAAGCCTCTAAAGGCAAAGATGGAATTATTGCGGTTGCTAATTTTCATCCGCAGTTAGTTATTCTCGATCTCGGATTGCCCGATCAAGATGGATTTTCCGTATTAAAAGAAATTAGAACATGGTCAAACGTTCCGGTAATAATTCTCTCTGTTAAAAGTTCCGAAGACGATATTGTAAAAGCACTTGATCTAGGCGCAGACGATTACATTACCAAGCCGTTTAACACTTCCGAACTCCATGCTAGAATCCGGGCGAATATCCGGCGGAATCAGCAAATAGAGAACGAACCTTTTTTGGTAAATGGAAAACTTAAGATTGATTTCTCTAAACGGATTGTATTAAAAGGGAACAAGGAATTAAAGCTTACCAACACAGAATATCTGCTGCTTAATCTCTTCTTTAAGAATGTTGATAAAGTTCTTACCCACAACTTTGTACTCAAAGAAATTTGGGGACCAACACATGCGGAAGATTCTCAATATCTGCGCGTTTTTATTGGTCAGATTAGAAAAAAAATTGAAGACGATGCTTCTCATCCAAAATATATTTTAACGGAATCCGGTGTGGGCTACAGGATGAAATTGCTGGTGTAATTTGGTTTTAGTATAAATCATATGCCTTCCTAAACATCTGCTTGTTTTTGGTTAATTCAAAGTTTTGTTTCGTTAGCTTCTATTTATTACTCAATTAAAATATTAACGTAAAGTATTTCCATGTTTCTATAATGAACATTTTAAATTGACTTCTTGTTGTAAATAGAGAACAACCGGAGGACAAAATGAAGGTAGGGATTATCGGAAGCGGAATGGTTGGGGCTACTTCTGCCTATGCAATAATGTTAAGAAAAGCCGCCAGCGAAATTGTTTTAATTGATTCTAACGAAAAGCGCGCTCAAGCCGAGGCGGCAGACATTATTCACGCCGCACCCTTCACTCAAGCTACCGTAGTTTATGCAGGAAATTACAGCGACTTAAAAGGCGCTAAGATTGTTGTAATTGCTGCCGGCGCTCACCAAAGTCCCGGAGAAACCCGGCTTATGCTGATGGAAAAAAACGCATCTATACTTAACGACATAATTTCCAAAGTGGCAGAGGTAGCTCCGAATGCCATTTTTTTGATTGCTACTAATCCGGTTGATATTATTACATACATCAGCATTAGTATTGCAAAAAATTATGGAATACCGGCAACAAGAATTATTGGAAGCGGAACCACATTAGATACCGCCCGTTTCCGCTCTCTGCTCGGTAGTCATATTGGTGTTGATCCGCAGAATGTTCATGCTTATGTAATTGGAGAACATGGCGATTCCGAAGTTTTAACTTGGTCTAATATTGATATCGGTGGAGTACCTCTTGAAGACTTAATTGAATACAGAAAAATCGCTTTCAGCGAAAAAATAAAAGAGGAAATTGATAAGGGAGTTCGTAATGCGGCATATAAAATTATCGAAGGTAAGGGTTCTACTTATTACGGGATCGGCGGTGCTATTGCTAAACTTGTGGATGTAATTAACCGCGATAACCGTTCTGTCTTAACGATTAGCACTTACGAAGAAGATGTTGAAGGAATTAAGAATGTTGCTCTTTCTTTACCGCATTTAATTGGAGGAGAGGGAGACCTCGGTGTGCTGCCTATTAGGCTGAATATGAAAGAAAAATTGTTGCTTAAAAAAAGCGCGGAAGTTATTCGCTCCAAAATTGATGAGTATGAAGTAAAATAAAATTACGGCTTAAAATAGTATTACTGCAATCCGCTTTCTATTTGTGTTTTCCAAGCAAACCAACATCGGGGCATTGATTGCATTCAAACTGAAGTGTTACATGATGAATTCCAAATTTATCATCAAGCGTTTTTTCAATTCGCGCACGCAGTTCATTGCTCTCGCTAATTTTCATATCGGTTATGTTTACGTGCGCTTCAAGGTGAACGTCGTTTTCTCCAACCATCCAAACGTGTACGTGGTGAATATCATCCACTTCCGAAAATTTTTCTACTTCTTCTTGAATCTTTTCTACATCAATTTGCGGCGGCGTTCCTTCCATCAACACATGTATTGCTTCGCTGAGAATTACATAGCTCTCTCTAACTATATAAATTCCTATCAATAATGTAAGAACAGGATCAATCCAGTTTATTTTCCATAGCGCGATTGCAATT
The DNA here is from genome assembly GCA_001803165.1 of Stygiobacter sp. RIFOXYC2_FULL_38_25. Classification (GTDB taxonomy): domain Bacteria; phylum Bacteroidota; class Ignavibacteria; order Ignavibacteriales; family Melioribacteraceae; genus Stygiobacter. The sequence continues at coordinate 423,512 of MHAZ01000021.1, forward strand.
GCGCCGAAGATAACCGCGACGGAAGAAACCGAATCGCTAAGAAGGTGCATGTAAGCCGAGCGGATATTTAAACTGTCTTTTGAATCCCGTTTTAGAAGAAGAGTGCCGATGATGTTGGCAACTAAACCAATAGCCGCAACGATGCTCATTGTAAGCGGTTCAATTTCTTCAGGATTCATAAACCGCTTAACTGCTTCATAGAAAAGAAACGCGTATATCACTATTAGCGCAGAGGCATTAATGACTGCTGCTAAAATCTCAGCACGCTTCAAACCAAATGTGTGTTTGTAAGAGCTATCTTTTTTCTTTAGCTGAATTGCGAAGTAGGAAATAATAATTGAAACGCCGTCACTGAGATTGTGAAGTGCGTCGGAAATTAATGCTAAACTGTTTGAAAATATTCCACCAATAATCTGAACAATTGTGATGACGAAATTCAACGCCATTGTTGTGAATAATCTGCCGGTGGTAGTGTTTAATCCATGTGCGTGTGAATGATTATGATGATGTTCGTGGCTCAAATTTAAGTTTCTATCTGTTATTGATTTCTCTAATGATTAAATTACAACAGCTTTTTGAAGTATTCCATTTATTAGAAAAAAATATTGGACTTTTATGAAGAACACTTTTTATAATGATTTTGATTTTGAGCGGTTGAAAACGAGCAGCCGTGGCGATGATTACCGCACTCCATTTCAGATTGACCGCGATAGAATTATACACTCATCGGAATTCCGGCGCTTGCAGGGCAAGACACAAGTGTTCTTGCCGGGCGAATATGATTTCTACCGCACCCGCTTAACACACAGCATTGAAGTTGCGCAGATTGGAAGATCAATTTGTAATTACTTGTGCGCCACAGAAAAATCTTTGATGAGCGAAGACTATTTTATTGATCCCGATTTGGTTGAGGCTGTTTGTTTGGCGCACGATCTTGGTCATCCGCCGTTTGGACACGCAGGCGAGCGCACATTAAATAGATTAATGAAAAAGTATGGCGGCTTTGAAGGCAACGGGCAAACTCTGCGTCTTGTTACAGAAATATTTTATCGTAGGGAAGATCAGCACCGGGGATTAAATCCTTCCCGCGCATTCTTAGATGGAATACTTAAATACAAAGCTACTTTTGGCGATTTCAAAAATCCCGACAATCATTTTGTTTACGATGAAGATAAAAAGTATCTCGATTTTGTGTTTGGGAAAACTAAATACCGAACACCGCTGAAAACAACTAACAAGTTAAATGATTTTAAAAGCATTGAATGCCAAATAATGGATTGGGCGGATGACACTGCCTACGCAATTAACGATTTGGTGGATAGCATTTCCGGCGGCTTCATTACGATAGCAAAGCTCTCGCAATGGCAAACAGAAAAGGATTTAACGGATTTTCAAAAGAACATTATAGATGAGATCATCGGCTGGATAAAAAAAGGAAACTACAAAGCTCAGTTTGGCGCGCAGATTGGTTCTTTTGTGCGTGCTTGCAAATTGCAACAGCGAAAAACCTTTATGGATAAACTTACCAACCGTTATAAATATGATTTGGTAATTCCGGAAGAAACTTTGAAACGCGCAAAAATTTATAAACAGATTTCTGTTGATCTTGTGTTCCGCTCTTCGGCGCTTCATCAGATAGAGTTCAAAGGCAACTCGATGATTGAAAATATTTTTAACTTATTCGAGAAACATTATGTAACAGCGCTCGGCAACACAAAATTGCTGCCGGATTTCAATGATAAGCTTGTTCGAAAAGAAAAAAATAAAAGGATGCGCGCGCGCATGATCTGCGATTACATTTCCGGCTCTACAGATTCTTACGCAATTAGAATGTACAGAAGATTATTTGATATTGAATATAGCGCGCTTACAGACTTAGCTTAACTCTCCAACGATTAGAAAGACTCGATGGCAAAAATTAGAATTACAACAGAGGAAGGCGATAGACGGCTTAATAGATTACTTCACTATCTAACCGATTATATCTATACGGTAAAAATCCAGGATGGTGTGGCAATTGAAACCTACCACGGTCCCGGATGCGTTAACGTTACCGGCTATACTTCGCGAGATCATGATGAAGATCCGGAATTGTGGTACCGCATGGTTTATGATGATGATAAACCGGCGGTATTGAAACAGGCTCGTGAAGCTACTTCCGGCGTAGAAACCCCGCCGCTCGAACACAGAATTATTCATCGTGATGGAGGCATCCGCTGGGTAAAAAACACAATCATACTTTCCAAAGATTTGCTTGGTAAATTAATTTCTTACGATGGGCTTATAACTGATATAACCGAGCTTAAGAAAGCGGAAGAATTAAACGCGATTAAACAAAAGCAGTTGATACAAGCCGATAAAATGGTTGCGCTTGGAACTATGGTTGGCGGAATTGCGCACGAAGTTAACAATCCGAACAATTTTATTTTGCTAAACGCGCAGTTTCTCCAAAAAGTTTTTAATGATGCTTATCCTATTCTGAAAGAATACTATGAACAGAGCGGTGATTTTTCTCTTGCCGGAATTCCATTTTCAAAGTCGAAGGATAAAATTCTTCAGTCTCTACAAGGCATCATCGAAGGCGTAATGCGCGTGCGTGGAATTACCAAAAGTCTAACCGATTACGCCAAGAAAGATCCCGGCGATCTTAATCAAGATGTAAATATTAATGCTGTTATAGAAGGAGCTATACTTATTGCCGGCAACAAGATTAAAAGCTCAACAAATTATTTCAAGGTTGTTTATGATGATCTCGCGCCTACAATAAAAGGAAACCTACAGCAGCTTGAGCAAGTTTTGATTAATCTAATTACAAATGCTTGTGAGTCTTTAACGAATACAGAGCAAAAAATTTTTATATCTGTTGTTGTTGAAAAAGAAAGTAAACGCATTAAAGTAATTGTAACCGATGAAGGCGCCGGCATTAACGAAGAAAATCTCAAATACATTTTCGATCCATTCTTCACCACAAAAAGAAATACGGGTGGCACGGGTTTGGGATTATACATCTCTTACAACATAATTAAGAGTCACGGCGGCGAACTCATAATTAGAAGCAATTCCGGTAAAGGAACCAATTGCGAATTAATCTTTAATTACAACTGAGGAAACAATGGCTGCGGCTTTATATCCGAATCAACCAATTTTGCTTATTGATGATGAACAGGCGTTTTTATTTAGCGCTGAAAACGTTTTAATCTCCAACGGATTAACTAACGTTAAAACTGTTTGCGACAGCACTACCGTTATGGATTTGCTCGCACAAGAAGAGTTTAGCGTAATCGTGTTGGATATTAATATGCCGGTTATAAGCGGAATGGAATTACTTCCTCTGATCGTTGAAAAATATCCACTCACTCCGGTTGTTATTATTACCGCGGTTAATGATGTTGAAAGCGCTGTTCAATGTATAAAGGCGGGTGCGTTCAACTACATTCTAAAACCGGTTGATGATGCTCGCTTAGTTACAACAATCCGCGGCGGATTAGACCTTAAAGACGTACGCGATGAAAACATTCGCTTGAAAGATTATTTGCTTCGCGATAAACTTGTTCATCCGGAAGCGTTCGCGCATATTATTACTAAAAGTCCTTCTATGCGGGCAATCTTTAAATACATTGAAGCAATTGCGCGCACTTCGCTTCCGGTTTTAGTAACCGGTGAAACCGGCGTTGGCAAAGAATTAATTGCTTCCGCGATTCACAGGCTAAGCAACCGCAGCGGAAATCTTGTTCCTCTAAACGTTGCGGGTGTTGATGATAATTTGTTTTCCGATACTTTGTTCGGTCACAAGAAAGGAGCTTTTACCGGAGCCGATACTGAACGGAAAGGATTGATTGAGCAAGCCGAAGGCGGCACTCTATTCCTTGATGAAATTGGTGACCTCAGTTTGGAATCTCAGGTTAAGCTCTTAAGATTAATTCAAGATGGAAAATATTTTCCGCTTGGCTCCGATATTGCGAAGCTTGCCGATGTTAGAATCATTTGCGCAACAAATAAAGATATTGATTCGATGAAAGAAGGAAATGCTTTCCGCAAAGATTTGTATTACAGATTGCAAACTCATCATATTAATATTCCTCCGCTAAGAGAGCGCAAGCAAGATATTCCTCAGCTTATAAATCATTTTATGGAAAAAGCCTCGGAACAACTTGGTAAGAAAAAGCCTACACCTCCTAAAGAACTTTTTACTTTGCTTACCAACTATAACTTTCCGGGAAATATTCGTGAGTTAGAAGGAATTATTTTTGATGCGGTGAGCGTTCACAATTCCGGAGTAATGTCTCTCGGTCCAATCAGAGATAAAATTCACCGCGAAGAAAATTTTTCCGGCGAACCGATTTCTTCCGAAGAGGGAATTATTTTTTCTGACCAGCTTCCAACTTTAAAAGATGCAGAAGAAGCTTTAATCAACGAAGCATTAAGGCGCGCGGAAGGAAATCAAAGCATTGCTGCCGATATGCTTGGTCTGAGCAGACGAGCGCTTAACAATAGATTAAACAGAAAGACGGATTCATCTTCGTAAAGTGGTGCCACGTTTTTGCAAAGAGCCACAAAAAGTAAACGTTAAATCTTTCCAAAATTCCGCTTCTTTTATTTGCAGCGAATATACCTCTGCAATTTTGTGGCAACCCTTTTCTCGAACGAATAATTTATTTCCCTCAAAAACCTCTTAAAACAAAAACATTCTCACCAAAAAATGCTCTGGCATTCAACTTGAGTTATAATGATCGAACTAAACAATAATCAGAAAGGTGTTATATGAAAGCATTAAGAATATCTACGTTGGCGATAGTGATTAGCATATTAGCATTATCTTCAACTTTATTTGCGTCCACTCCTGAAACAGAAAAAACAAAAGTTGAAAAGAATCTGAAGAATTTTCTTTTAGCAATGAGTTGCGAAAACACAGGAGTTGTAGAATCGTCAATTATTATTTGCGTGGAGTTGAAAGCACTTTACCCGCAATACGATCTCAAAAAAGTGGAAGATAAATTAAATTCACTTGCTGTTGATGGTGAAACTCCGGTAATTAGATACAGAGCACTATTGGCAAGTTTGTATTATTCCAACTATCCAATCTTTGCAAATTTGAAAATTGTGGATAAAGACAATCCGGAAAAAACGTTTAGAGCAATTATAGATAGAATAGAAAACTACAGAGTTGCCTCCAACTAATTAAAAGGAGCTGTTCTCAAATATTTCAATCGTTTTATAAGGGTTTAGTTGGTTCTCTTTAAAAGAAGATTGAAATTGACCTCCTCATTGATGAACAGCTCTTTTTTATTTTCTACTTAATGCTTCCGCAAGATTTATTTTTTCATCGTAGAAAGATAAAAGCTTATTCAGAACCGCATCAACAATTGAGTCGGGGCAGGAAGCACCGCTTGTTATTGCAATTGTTACTTGCTCATTTTCCGGCAAAAACTTTTTTTTATAGATTTCTTTGCGTGTATGAATATCGAAATGTGTTAGTTCTTCTTTTGAAATAATTTTATCAGCACCGGAAACAAAGTATGTCGGAAATTTGTCTTCCAGCAACTCAACCAGGTGAGATGTATTAGAGCTGTTGTATCCGCCAATTACAATTGCCAAATCAGCTTTCTCTTGCGTTAGCGCCATTGTTGCCGATTGGTTATCGTTGGTCGCATAACAAAGTGTATCTCGTGTATCGGCATAGTGTTGCGATAAATTATTTTCACCATATTTTTTTATCAGAGTCTCTCGCAGCATATTTGCAATTGCCTGTGTTTCGCCGGCAAGCATAGTGGTTTGATTTACAACTCCGATTTTCACCAAATCTTTATCAACATCGAACGCGGGTGAGTATTTTCCTTCGAAGAAGCTATAAAACTCCTTCTTATCTCTAACTCCAAGAATTACTTCGCATAAAAACTGCGCTTCTTCAAAATTGCGTACAATTACCGATGGCGCATTATTAATTGTGTGAGAAAATGTAGCGCGGGTTTCTTCGTGTTTTGCTTTTCCATGAATAACAACGGTGAACTTATCTTTACCAAGTGCGGCAGCCCGGTTCCAAACTTTCTCTACAAATGGGCAAGTGGTATTGTACTTTACAATATCAATTCCCTTTTCAGTAAGAAGCCGTTCTGTTTCTAATGTGGTTCCAAACGCGGGAATAATCACAACATCGCTGGAAGTAATTTCATTCCAATGTATGAGCTGGCTCCCATAAGTATCCATAATAAAATTTATTCCGCGCTCTTTCAAGTCAGCATTAACAATCGGGTTATGAATCATTTCGCTAAGAAGAAATATTCTCTTGCCGGGGTTTTCATCAATTGTTTCATGGGCAATCTCAATTGCGTTTTCAACTCCGTAACAAAAGCCGAAGTGGCGGGCAATCAAAAACCGAATCGGACCAAAGTCCAATTCGGTTGGTGTAAAATCTTGCTTGCGTGGGTCTTCGCTTTTACGCGCAGACTTAATCTGAGAAATAATCTGACTGCGGTACTGCTGTGGTATTTCGAATGATTTCATTTTAGAGTTTATACCAAAAGTTTACTTTGATTTTACTTGCTTCTCTAGAAAATCAACTTGCGAAACAAATGAATCCCAATTTTTATCGGTTCTGCCAACTTCGCGGCATTTTTCTAAAGCTTTAAGAGCATCCGTCGTTTTATTCTTCTTAAAGAGAATTTTTGCTTTAACAAAATAAGGGTAGTACCCGCCGCCAAGTGTAATTGCTTTTTCAATCCAAGCAAGTGGTTCATCGCCAAATAAATTATTGTCGGCAGCATAGTTTGCAGCTTGCGAATAGTTTTGCCAATTATCCGGTTTTGCGGCAATTGCCTCTTTAATTTTTGCATAAACTTGATTGTTCAAATCAACTTCTACTTTGAAAGAAACTTGTAAATTCTCCCATTTGATAATTACAGAAGCCGATGCGTTGGAAATATTATTGAAAGAATAGCATAAATTTTCTGTAAATGAACTTTGTTCCGGCTTTACTTTGAAGCGAATTAAATCATCTTCTTGTTTGTAGTTGTAAGCGCCCCATTGTTTATCTACTTTGTTAATAATAATAGTCCACTCATTTTCTGTTGGAATTGTAAAGAAAGAATACTTGCCCGCCGGAACTTTATTCCCTTCGATTGTAACATCTGTAGTAAATTGAATGGTTGTAGCTTCGTTTGCGCCGGTTCGCCAAACTTGACCGAATGGAACAAGTGCACCCCAAATTTTTCTTCCATGCACAAACGGGCGACAATAATTTATAGTAATGATAGTGTATCCAACAGTCTGAGATGCGGATGCATTTGGACTCAGCCGCGGGAGCTCAACCTGAGCCATCAAACTTATGGTTGTAAACAAAAATAAAAGTAAAAATTTTGCTTTCATGTTTTCACCGATTTTTTATGATTAAAAATAAGTTTTTATTGACGATTTGCTGAATGAAAAATAGGTAGCACCGATTAACCTTACTATGCTATTTTCTTTACCTATAACATTTGTCGCCGGTAAATAATTCAATAGAGCGGGAAACTCATCTAGCTTCGATTTCTCTTATTTTCTAAACCGAGATGGAGCTAAACCGGCTTATAGGTTTATTCGAATATCCTCTATAATTTTAAAAGCGTCTTTCAATAAATTAGCGATTAGTATGAAAAAATACTTTCTGATTCTCGCCTTGGTTTACTTTAACTCAACTGCCCAGAATAAATACGATACACTTCTTACAACTCAAGTTGGCGCTGGTGTAACTTACACTAAAATAACTGCACCTGCGGTTCCCTGGTCAATTAATATTTTGAAAGTTGATTTGAAAAACCCGTACATCAAAATAGAAACGGTTAAAGCTACCAATTTATTGTCCGGCAACGAACGCGTTTCTGCAATGGCTGCGACTAATAATCGCGATAGGCATAAAGTTATTGCCGCTGTTAATGGCGACTTTTACTACGCGGGTGGAATCCCGACAAACTTGCAAATCAGAAATGGGCAAATTTTGACAACTCCAATTGCCCGAACCATTATTGGTTTTGATAACAACAACAAACCTATGATGAATATTGTGACCTTCTCCGGAAAAATATTTAATGGAAACACTTCATATAAAATAGATGGCTTGAACACACCGCGCAAAGACGGTCAGCTTGTTTTTTTGAACAGATATTTCGGAGAATCAACTAAAACCAATTCGGCAGGAAGAGAAGTTTTGGTTCAAAGAGTTAATCAATGGTTTGTTAACGATACTGTAAAATGTGTGGTGAAAAAAATTCAGATTGGAATTGGCAACATGCTTATTCCAGATACAACATTTGCTGTTATTTCTGTTGAAGGTTCTGCGTCAGTTTTTACTAAGTCGTTAAATATTGGCGATACTTTAAAAATATTAAATACCGTTTCCCCGGCAATACCAAAACTAAAAGAAGCAACCGGCGGATTCATACAAGTTGTTAACAATGGTAAGGATTATGTTGATCAAAGTTATTTAATAGAGAAAAAACCGGGACATGCATATTTGCGTCATCCAAGAACCGCAGTTGGATTCTCTCAGGACAGTACCAAGCTTTATTTAGTAGCGGTAGATGGAAGACAACCTCACAGCGCCGGAATGAATTTACACGAACTTGCAGATTTAATGATTAAGATTGGTGTCCATTACGGCTTAAATTTGGATGGCGGGGGCTCTACAACTATGGTTGTGCGTGATTCTGTAATGAACATTCCATCCGACGGCAAGGAGCGCGCGGTTTCCAATGGATGGCTTATTATATCAACCGACCCGAAAGAAAAACAGAGCAGTCAAAAATTGATTCCCGAGAAAGCTTACACTAAACCATAAAGCCGGAAAGATTATCCCGGCTTCATTGTTCTGCTTTTTACATAAACACCTATTTCAACAATAACATTTTTTTTGTTTGAATAAAACCATTTGCTTTCAGAGCGTAGAAGTAAACGCCAGACGATAATTTATAATTGCGAATGGCGAATTGAGAATTATAGCTTCCGGCTTGCTGGTATTCATTCACCAATGTTGCAATTTCGTTTCCCAAAGCATCATAGACTTTTAAGCTTACGTTGCTTGCCGCTTGTAGCTTGTAACTAATTGTCGTTTCCGGGTTAAATGGATTAGGATAGTTCTGAGATAAATAAATCTCTGATGGAATTGTTCGGTTTAATTTCTCTACTGAAGTAGACACGCTCCTTTTCCATATTCCACTGCTAAACGGTTGTGTGTTTTGACCAGCATACAGTATGGAGTTTTCATAAGCCAGCACTGTAATGTTATTTGGTCTTATTCCGGAGTTATCTAAAGCCTGCCAGGTTTTTCCGTTATCGCCGGAATAATACAAATAGGAGTTGGTTGAGGCATAAATTTTACCATCCGCAACTATCATATCTCTGACGCCTTTATTTTCATTCGCAGGCAGACCCGTGGCAGCCACCCAGTTTTCGCCCTTGTCTTCGGAATAATAAACTCCGTTGTTAGATACGAATGCTGTTAATATATTTCCCGAAGCCACTAATTTCGAAATCACTGCTACCGGAAGACCGTTGTTTGTAGTTGGCGTCCAGTTAATACCATCTGTTGATTTAAAAACTTTTTGTACGGAACAATAAAATACATTACTAATATTGGCGAACCCATAAACTGTCCCGTTTACAGGAAGTCCGTTGTTTGAATTTTGCCACGACTGCCCTTCGTCTGAAGAAACAAAAAGCTTGCTTGCAGCCAGAAACAATTTTCCATTATAAACTCCCAACATTCTATTTAATGTTATGCCTAAGTTTCCGTCAGAGAGTCCGTTTGAAAGAGTTGACCAGCTTTCTCCTTTATCTGTAGAAACATAAACGCCAACACCTAATACTGTAGTTCCGAAAAATAATTTTCCGTTTAGCGCTGCTGATCCGCTAAAATGCGCCTCAGCCGGATAAACTCCGTTGGGTCTTCTCCAATTTTTTCCATCATTATCCGAAACATAAATTCCATTTACAGCCGATGAAAAGACTACTTTTTTATCAATCGTTCCTATCGCTTCTATTCTTTCACTATAGGAAGGAAGCCCGTGCGGCGTTCCCAGCTGCGTCCACTGTGCTTTAATACTGGTTAAAAAAACCAAGCTTAGTACGGCTACGACAAATATCTTTTTCATAACCAAACCCTTTCAAAATTTATTTTATCAACAACATTTTCTTTGTTGATGAAAAACTTCCCGCCCTTAGAGTATAGAAATAAATTCCACTTGGTAGAGACGCCATATATGGCGTCTTTACATTGAATATTACTTTATAATTTCCCGGCTGTTTAAACTCATCAACAAGTGTTGTAACCTCATTTCCCAAAACATCATATACTTTTAAGCTTACGTTGCTTGCGGCTTGCAGTTTGTAGCTAATCGTGGTTTCGGGGTTGAATGGATTGGGATAGTTTTGTTCAAGCGAAAATTCCAACGGAATTCCGTTTATAGAGTTTATACCTGTTGTAGTTTGAGAATATCTTACTGTTGCATAATCTGTTGCAGAAGTTGCACCGGGACTGCTGCCTGTAATTGCAACTTGTCCCGCTGAATTAACTGCGATAGATAAAGCATCATCGTATGCATTTCCGGTCCCGTTGTATCTCATAACCCATTGTTCTACACCAGATGAATTATATTTTATCGTTGTATAATCTCGCCCTGTTGGCCCGGCGCTATTACCGGTTACATAGATATCCCCTTTTGCGTCAAGTACCATTGCGTGCGCTTCTTCAGTATTGCCGCCGGACGCATTATATCTTGCTTCCCAAATTTTAGCGCCTTCCGGATTATACTTAATCGTCGCATAATCCATTTGTGTAGATAGTCCGCCATTACTGCTACCAAAAACATAAATGTTTCCAACTCCATCTAGTTTTATTGAAGCAGCTCCGTCAGAACTTTTTCCCGGTCCATCATATTGAGATTTCCAAATCTCATTGCCCGCGGCATCATACTTAATTGTGACCATATCCGTCAGGTATGAAGCATTTTTATCTATGGTACTTATTCCTGTTACAAATACATTACCGGCTCCATCAACTGCTACTGAATTTGCTTTATCGTCACCGCCTCCGGTACCATTAAAAGTTTTTAACCATTGCTGCTGACCGGAAGAATTATATTTTATAGTAACGTAATCAAAGTATGCGCCTGGAGCGACTCTTATCTGACCTGCTACATATATGTTGTCTTTAGAATCAATAACCAGTGAATTTGGATAATCATCAAAATTTGCCGGACTATTATATCTAACAACCCATTGTTCCACTCCGGCAGAATTATATTTAATAGTAGCGATGTCAAAACTAAAACCTTTTCCGCCTTCACTTTGACCGGTGATATAGACATTGCCGGATAAATCAATTGACATTGCTTTTACAGCATCGAAGCTGTTTCCGGGTCCGTTATATCTTGCCTCCCAAATCTTTTGTCCTGCGGGATTGTATTTGATTGTAATAAAATCCTGAAGTGCATTTCCAGTTCCATAACTAGCGCCGGCAACATAAACATTTCCTTGATTGTCTAACGCAATTACATTTCCATGATCATTGTTTTTTGCCGCTCCACTGTAAATAGCCGTCCATTCTTGTGTCCCGCTAGGACTGTATTTAAAAGTAACAATATCTTCCCCATTGTCTGGTCCCCTCATACTACCACCCGTTACAAAAACATTCCCTTGTTCATCAATTACAACCGAACTAGCAATATCTGTGTCGTTCCATACAGAAGATTTTTCCGCGAAGGAATATCTAACTACCCAGTCTTCTTTAACCTGGGATTTTAGTGAATCTGTGTAAACTATAAATAGGAGTATGCAAAAAAACATTGTAAGTTTTTTCATTTCACTGCACTCTCTTTCTTGTTGTTATTTTATCAACAACATTTTTTTAGTTGAAGAAAAACTTCCGGCTTTTAACGTATAGAAATAAATTCCACTCGGTAGAGACGCCATATATGGCGTCTTTACATTAAACATTACTTTATAATTTCCCTGCTGCTTTAACTCATCAACAAGTGTTGCCACTTCGTTTCCCAAAACATCATATACTTTTAAGCTTACGTTGCTTGCCACTTGCAGTTTGTAGCTAATCGTAGTTTCCGGGTTAAACGGATTTGGATAATTCTGTTCTAATGAAAAATCGCTGCTTATATTTTCGTCTTCGATTGCAGAAGTAGAATTAATCTTTAATCTGTAAACTCCGGTAACCGCCTGCGATGAAGATATATAGCAGTACAAATAATCTTGTGTTACTGCTAGAAAATTATTTAGAGACGAGGTAATTGCCGTAGGAAGATTGTTCCCTGCTTCGCTCCAGTTGCTTCCATTGTTATCGGAAACAAAAATTTTAGCGCTTTGAGTTATTATATCATAATAATAAGTGAATATTTTCGTCCCCATTGAAATAGAACCTTTTGTGCCGGCAGTTATACCTAAACCGCCCGGAAAACCGGAAGCTATCTTTGTCCAATCATTGTTAACAAGTTTGAACATTCCAAATGTAGTTCCGTAGATTTCATTGTTGTGCGCTTGTACCGAACCAACGGCAATCGGAGGATTTTTTAATACCCAGCTAGCTCCACCATCGGCAGAAATGAACGAGCCCAGATTTACAGCACAGAACGCCATTGTATTTCCGACTGCTGCAAAATCTAGTCCTAAAACTTGGGCTTGTGTGTAATTGATATTGATTTGAGTCCAGGTGCTTCCATAATCAACAGATTTAAAAACAGCGTTCCTATTAGAAACCGCGTAAAGTGTAGTGCCGTCGGAAACCAACGACATTATCGCTCCACCGGTAAAAGCTATTCCCGGTTTTGCAGCCCACGTAACTCCATCATCCGCAGATACATAAATAGCATTCACCCCAACAATTGCGAAGACAAAATTTCCATGACCATGTACATAGTAAACTTTATCCGGAAACTTATCTGCAATATTCGTCCATGTAGTTCCATTATCTGTGGAACGATAGACATACTGAGCCCCTTGATAACCATATAGGAATACCGTTGAACCGTGTACAGCCATTTGTCCGGTTGCACCAACAAAATAGCTTGCAACTTTTTCCCACTGGGCATTTATAGTAACTACAAACTGGAAAAGGAATAAAACTATTAACGACATTTTTCTCATTACATTTTCCTTTCGGTTAAACCGCTATTTAATTAAAAGCATCCTTTTAGTTTCTGAAAAACTTTCCGCTTTCAAAGTGTAGAAATAAACACCGCTAGGTAAAGACGCCATATATGGCGTCTTTACATTAAACATTACTTTATAATTTCCCGGCTGCTTAAACTCATCAACAAGTGTAGCAACTTCGTTTCCAAGAATATCATAGACTTTTAAGCTTACGTTGCTTGCTGCTTGTACCTTGTAGCTAATCGTGGTTTCCGGGTTAAACGGATTGGGATAGTTTTGAGAAAGATCAAAATCTGCCGGAACTTCGGGGCTAGATTCATTAACCGAAGTAGTGGAATTTGTCATTTTGTAAACAGATGCTGTCGATCCGTTACTTTGATAGTCATACAAAAAAATATTTTGAGCTGTTAACACCAGCGAAGAACTGCTCGTTGCAGCATTCAGAGTAGTTAAACCGCTTGTAGAAATTGAATTCCAGTTAGCGCCATTATCACTAGAAGAGAAAATTGAAGCTTTCGAATCCAAAAACCCAATTATAGCTACATACAGCGAGTTACCATAAGCCGTTAATGCTTTCGAAATCTGAAATGATAGCGCATCGGGCAATCCTTTGCTAACACTTTCCCATGTTTTTGTAGAAGAATTAAATCTGTGTACACCGCTTCCCGATGTTATTCCATAGACAGAACCATTGAAATTAATTACATATGTTACAAAGAGCGCTGGGTTTCCTGGATTGTTAACTACCCATGTTTGTCCCCCATCAGTTGAAACAACTGCCCCGGTTCCTACAATAGTTGAAACCATTGTATTTCCGGAAGCGGCAAAGTAAGACATATTTCCACCAGCCGTTGTGTTAATTATAGTTTCTATCCATGTTAAACCATTATTGGTTGATGCATAAAATGATTTTCTATTTGATACCGCATATAACTTATCTCCGTCAGACGTCATCCAAAGAATTGCGCCGTTTCCGGTAACCGTTGGAATGCTTGACTTTAGCGCCCAAGTTTCACCACCATCTTTTGAAGAATAAATACTTTTGCCGGCATTAGCTGTCAGCGCAAATATTTCGTTTTTATAATTGAACATATAATAAACATCATATAGAAATTTACTTATGATGTCAGTCCAGGTTTTTCCGTTATCTATAGATCTATAAACGTGGTAACCACTAAATGATCCGTATAAAAATAAAGTAGCGCTATATGCATGTAATCTGCCTGATAACCCCACGTTTTGCGTACTCACTTTTTCCCACTGTGCATTTATCTTTATTCCGAACACAAGTACAAGCGCTAATAGAAGTTTTATTTTCATACAACGGTTACCCTTCAATTTATTTTTTATTGTCATTAAAAAATCAAATGCGGACCCTTGTGTTTTCATCTTCAGCACCCTCTACCAAGCAAAAACGAATCCGCATTTAAGTTAAGCTCTTATTAAGGAGGATTAATTCACTTTTACGTTCACGCTTTTAACCATTTCTGAAACAAAGTAATATTTCTTTCCGCCGGCAGTTGTAAAGGAATAATTGTACTTAACAACAAAGATCATACAGTCTCCGCTAAAGCTTGCAAGATCAGCCGCAGGAATTGTATAGCTTCCATTATCAGCTACTTCCTGATAAACCTTAGCCTGACCTTTATTAGTAACGTTTACAATTTGGATTAACGCTTTTGCTGATGATGAATTAGTCCATTTAACTTGAATACCGCTTGCTTTACTTACGCTTGCGTTTGCAACGGGAAGCGTTACATTATAATTATTCGGGCTCTTTACACTTCCGGTAACGGCGGGAATTCCATTAGCACCGGCAACATTCCAATTATGGAAAACACCATTCCAGCTTAAACTAAGTTGGTTTTGAGGATTGTTTACATCCGGAGCCATATAATATGATTTGCCGCCTGAAGTAATTTTTCCCAGTGAGTTATTGTTTACCGTAACTGCGCCGGCATCAACACCGCCGTTGAAAATTGCCGAAGCTGCATTTGTTTCAATTTCCGGAAAGCCGGCAATCGGTGCCGACATTAAGTAGTACATTGATACCATTGCGCCGCCGTAATCGGCTTGTGCAGAAAAACTTGGCATTGGCTGTCCGCTTGGATTTGAAATATCCGTAGTTGATGTGGATTCTGTTGGACTGTCTTCTTTTTTACATCCCGTAATTGCCAAAACAAAAAGTGCCGTCACTACAAAAAGCAATTTTACGTGCTTCATTACTTCTCCCTATTATTTATTATTTGTTGATTCAATTTCATTAAGTCTAATATCAGCCGGATTAGCAATAACGTATTCAATCTTTATTTTACTGCAAATGCTTAATGCCGATTCACGGTCAGTAACTGTCATTATGTTAAATCCTTCTCTGGAAAGAATTTCTCTTAGCTTGCGCAGTTTGGTTGTGTTTGATTCAATAATTAAAACGAGATCGTTCATGAGCATCTTTCAAATAGGAGAATCTATTCAAATGATATGCCGTGTCTTCTTTTGGTGATTTAAGGGATTTTTGTTTGTTGGGAAGGAATAAGTGTTGCAAAAAAACAACTGCCCGCTTTGTGGTGTGTTGTAGGTATGCAACGGAAGCAGCAAAAAGGATTTTGCTGCTTCGTTTTAATCGTAAACTAATCAGTAATCTCTAACTGCGAAATAAGCTTGTGGAGATGACTTCTGTTAATTCCAAGAATTTTAGCGGCTTCGCTCTTAGAGCTTACCTTTCTCAGCGTCTTTATCAAATACATTTTTCTAAATTCATCCTCTGCTTCTTCTAGTGTTTTCTCGGAGCTGGACTCAAAATCCTTAAACTCTTCCTTAAAAATTTCCGGCGGTAAATCATTTGGCATAATTATGTTTTCCTTAGAAAGAATAACGCAGCGCTGAACCACGTTTTCAAGTTCGCGCACATTTCCGGGCCAATCGTATCTTTCTAAAATAAAAAGCGCTTCTTCCGAAAATGATTGTTGATTATCACCACTAGAAAATTTCTTCAAGAAGTATTTTGAAAGTTCTTCTATATCTTCTCGCCGTTCGCGCAACGGAGGCAGTACAATTTCTATTACTTTTAAGCGGTAATACAAATCTTCGCGAAAAGCTTTTTCGGCAATCATTGCCCCAAGATCCCGGTTGGTTGCTGCAATAAACCTCACATCAATTTTTTTAGAATCTATTCCGCCGAGCCGTTCTATTTCTTTGGTTTGAATTACGCGTAAAAGTTTTGCTTGAAGATTTACACTCATCTCACCAATTTCATCAAGAAAGATTGTTCCGCCGTCTGCGGTTTCTAGTCTGCCCGGTTTACTTTTTACAGCTCCTGTAAACGCGCCGCTCTCATATCCAAACAATTCCGATTCCAAAAGTTCCGATGGAATTGCGCCACAGTTTACCGCTACAAATGGTTTGTTTGCGCGTGAA
This sequence comes from Stygiobacter sp. RIFOXYC2_FULL_38_25, assembly GCA_001803165.1. Taxonomy (GTDB): domain Bacteria; phylum Bacteroidota; class Ignavibacteria; order Ignavibacteriales; family Melioribacteraceae; genus Stygiobacter. The sequence goes on from MHAZ01000021.1 coordinate 440,054, forward strand.
CTGTTGTTGTGAATTGCTCTTGCAAGTAATTCTTTGCCTGTTCCATTTTCGCCAAGAACCAAGACAGATGCGTTTGTATTGGATACTTTTGATGCGAGCTTTAGAACATTGAATAACTTTTTACTCTTTCCAATCATTTCATCACTTTTAAACTCTCTCCGAAGAAGTAAAAAATCTTGCTTCGGTTTTTCGCCCAGTTTTTCTTCCAGCTGCTGAATTTCGAGTGATACCTCAAGCCCCTTAACTATTTGCTTTGCGAATGCAATTAAAAAAGTAAGGTCGGAATCTTTAAACGGCTTTGCTTTGTTGCGTCTGTCTATATAAACCGCGCCTAAAACCTTTTGTCCGGAAACCAAAGGAGCGCACATCGCCGCACTTAATCCAAGGGAAACAACGCTATGCTTAATGGAAAGCTCGTCTTCCATTTTAATATCATTTAATTGTAACGGTTGAAGACTTGAAATTGTGTTTCCGATAATGCTCGTGCTCATTTCTTTGGCGCTCGGCATCGCATCGGGATCCATATTTTTTGAGACTATCGTTTCATAGGCTTGCTTTTCATCCGTTAACACAATAAATCCTTCATCCGCTTCCAGTTCTTTAACAACCGTTTCAATGGCTTTTTCCATCAAAGAAATCATTTCGGTTTCGGATTGAAACATAATTCCGGAAGCATACAAGCGTTCGAATCTGGATTTTTCATCATTCAATTTTTCAATTTTGGATGCAAACAATTCCAATCCGTCAAGAACCTGATGAATCTCTTTACTAAGCTCCTTGTTAAACTCAAGAATTTTGCGAAATGTCTTATCAACTTGTTTATCTAACTCTTGATCGCCGGACTTGTTTTTAGCTCCCGCCGATAGTTTCATAAAATCTTCGGAAATTTTTGCAGTAAACTCCCCAAGCAGCTTGTTCAAAACTTGTCTTTTAGAAGAAGTGTCCAAATTTATCTCGTTCTTTAATTTGATTTTCTGTTCGGAATAATATCTCCGATATAATTATTTAGCAACCGGATAATTTCTTTTATGATTCACATCATTTTTGCCATTCACCTCACCCTCAAATTCTTCAAAATCGGCGCCTAATCAAACAAAATAAAAAATATTTTCCGCCGGACTTGCATAAAACCTTATTTTATTATACAATTACACTCAATATCATTATATATTTAGGTTACGTCTAAGTTTATCCTTAATAAAAATCAATAACTAAGAGGTGGTATGAAAAAGATCGAAGCAATAATAAGACCTTTCAAGTTAGACGACGTGCACAACGCGTTGCTTGAAGCAGGTTATGCCGGATTGACCGTTACAGAAGTTCGCGGTTACGGCAGGCAAAAGGGACATAAAGAAATCTACCGCGGTGCGGAATACAATATTGAGTTCGTGCCTAAAATTAAGATTGAGCTTGTTTGCGAAGCTGAAAAAGCTGAAAAGGCGATCTCTATAATTATCAACACTTCCAAAACGGGTGCTGTTGGCGACGGCAAAATCTTTGTCTCGTCTGTAGAAGAAGCAATCAGAATCCGCACAGAAGAATCCGGTAAATCCGCATTATAATCCAAACATTTAACAGGAGAATGAGAAATGAAAAAACTTTATATAGCTATAATTATTTTGACCGCAAGCATAACTTCTTTTGCACAAATTAAAGTTGGTGCTGATATTTACAGCCGCTATCTCTGGCGCGGCATAGATTTCGGAGACGCTCCGGCTTTCCAGCCAAGTCTTTCTTACACAAGCGGAGGTTTTACTGTTGGCGCTTGGGGTTCTTACGCTTTTCCAACAACCGGCACAACTTACGCCGAAAATGATTTATGGGCTTCCTATGCAATATCAACAGAAGCTTCCGGTTCTTTCTCGGCTATTGTAACAGACTATTATATTCCATCTGCCGGAATTCCTTTCGGACATTTCAAACATAAAGTCGAACTAGATGGTACAGCTAAATTTGCTGCTCATACAATAGAAGGCGGTTTAACTTACAGCGGACCGGAAAAATTTCCGATCTCCTTAGCTCTCTATGCAAATCTTTCTAATGACCCGGACAACTCAACTTACATTCAAGTTGGATATCCGGTAGCAGTAAGCGAAGCAACCGTTACATTTGCTGCCGGTTTTGTTCCATCAAAGAGTGCTTACTACTTGGTTGATAAGGGAAACATTATTAATCTAAGCATCACCGCTTCAAAAACAATTTCTGTTACAGACAAGTTTTCATTTCCAATAAACGTATCATACATCAGCAACCCATCACAGGACAAGACTTATCTGGTGTTTGGCGCAAGCTTTGTATTCTAAGTAAAAAGGAGAATTAATTATGACGAGTATAAAACGATATATCATTTTAGCAGCGGTCTTCTTAGGATTAAGTCTTTCTATTCCTTCTTCTATATCAGCTCAAGAAATAGATCCTTCCGGCGCCAACACCGGAACAATTAAAGATATACCCGCAGCAACAGCAGGTCAACCAACTTTAGAAGAAGTTGCCAACACCGTTGGACACAATAAAATTTCCATCAACATTGTTTGGACAATGATTGCGGGCTTTTTAGTAATGTTTATGCAAGCCGGTTTTGCAATGGTTGAAACCGGATTCACCCGTGCAAAAAATGTTGCTCATACAATGGGAATGAATTTTTTCGTTTACGTAATTGGTATGCTTGGTTTCTGGATTTGCGGCTTCGCCTTCATGTTCGGAGGTGTTGGCGGAATTGGAGCGCTCGGCGGAACACCGGGTTTAACAAGCATGGTTAGCTTTACTCTATTCGGTAAAACATTTGAAGTTCTTGGTTACAGCGGCTTTTTTCTAAACGGTGCAGTTTATGATGTTGGTGTTTTTGCGCTTTTCCTTTTCCAAATGGTCTTTATGGATACTACCGCTACAATACCAACCGGCTCTATGGCAGAGCGCTGGAAATTTACTTCATTCATTTTCTTCGCGTTTTTCATTTCGATGTTTGTTTACCCAATCTACGGTAACTGGGTTTGGGGCGGCGGATGGCTTGCTGATCTTGGAGTAAATTTTAGTCTTGGTCACGGGCATGTTGATTTTGCCGGTTCATCTGTTGTGCATTTAGTTGGCGGTGTTGCTGCGCTTGCCGGCGCCATTGTTATTGGTCCGCGTATTGGCAAATACACAAAAGCCGGAAAGTCTCAAGCTATTCCGGGTCATAACATTCCAATGGCAATTGTTGGAACATTTATTCTCGCCTTCGGCTGGTTTGGCTTTAACGCGGGCTCAACTCTTGCCGGAACAGATTTGCGATTAACCGTTGTGGCAACAAATACAATGATTGCTTCCGCTGCCGGAGCTTTGGTTGCAACTCTTTTTATGATGTGGAAATTCGGCAAGCCCGATCCATCAATGATGGCAAACGGTTTATTAGCCGGACTTGTTGCAATTACAGCGCCTTGCGCTTTTGTTCCTTCCTGGGCTTCGTTTTTAATTGGTGCCGTTGCGGGTTTGTTAGTAGTGCTTGCGGTTTTCTTTATTGATCAAAAATTAAAAATTGATGATCCGGTTGGCGCGGTTGCTGTTCATGGTGTTAACGGTGCTTGGGGAGTTTTAGCATTGGGATTGTTTGCGGATGGTTCTTACGGTGATGGCTGGAATGGTGTTGCCGGAACTGTTAAAGGATTATTCTATGGTGATGCCGGTCAGTTTGTCGCTCAATTGATTGGTACGATAACCGCAATTGTTTTTGTTTTTGCAATGATGTACACATTCTTTAAGCTGCAACACAAATTCTTTGGCATCCGTGTTAATGCAGAAGATGAAATTGCCGGATTAGATATGCCAGAAATGGGTATTAAAGGGTACGAAGCAGAATAAACTTCACTCAACCTCAGAGAGAACCCGGAATAAATTCGTTCCTCTTTCGCCATAGAGAGGAACGAAGCCGGGAATATAAAATTTCCCTTCATTACAAATCTCAGTTCACAAACAATAGCTGAACAATAACATAAACCGGAAGAAGAACTATCAACGAGAACATATAAATGTAAGCGAAGAAACTTGGCATTTTAATATTGTTTTCTTCAGCGACTGCTTTCACCATAAAGTTTGGTCCGTTACCAATGTAAGTCATACTTCCAAAGAAAACTGCGCCGATAGAGATTGCTCTAAGTAGCTCTTCTGAAATTCCCGCAACAATATTTCCAGTTGGCTGTCCTAATCCCATTGCGAGAGAATGAAATGTTACCGCGGTTGGTGTGTTATCGAGAAAGCTGCTGAGCAATCCCGTGAAATAATAGAATTGTTGCGGCGATGTTATTCCAAGATGCTTTGCGTTGGATTCAAGATAAAGCAAGCAGGGAACCATTGTTACAAATATTCCTATGAATAGATAAGCAACTTCTTTGATTGGTTCCCATGTAAAGTTGTTAGAAACTCGCAGCAAGTTTGTTGTAAACAATAAAGAGAGCGCTGCCATTCCCACAATTGCAGCTTCTCTAATAAATTTATAATAGTGGTTCTGCGCAATGAACGGAATATATTGCTCATTCAAAAAGGCAACGGAAAGAACAACGCCAGCCATCCAAATAAAATTAAGTTTGCCTTCTAGCTTAAGCGGTCTAATTACTGAGTGATCCAACTTAATTGCCGCTTCCGGTTCTTTTTTGTGAAAGTAAGAATCAACAAAAAAATAAACAACAAGCAACAAGACGTTTGTTAAAAACCATTCCGGGGCTAAATGAAAAAACCAGGTAAATGGAGCGCCGCGGAGATACATCATAAACAATGGCGGATCGCCAAGTGGTGTAAGCAAGCCGCCGCAGTTAGCAACTATCCCAATAAAAAATAAAATGGTGTGTACTTTGAATGTTCTTTCTTTGTTGGTTTGTATAACCGGACGAATAAGCAGCATTGCTGCGCCGGTTGTTCCCATTAATGAAGCGAGCAAGGCGCCAATTCCAAGAAATGTTGTGTTAACAATTGGCTTTGCTTCAATATCGCCGGAAAGATAAATTCCACCTGTTATAGTAAAGAGCGCGCCAAGAAGAATTATAAACGGTATATAATCGAAGACTATTGTTTCGTAAAGTTTTTCACTCAATCCGCCGGCAATTAGATAGACCACAACCGGCACACTTAAAATTACCGCCACCATCAATTTGTTTTTATTTTTCTCCCACCAGTGATTCCAAAACAGCGGAAAGATTGCAATAGATAATAACATCAATACAAACGGGATTGTGCTGACTATGGGAATATTTATGTTCGTGTTTTCCATATATGTTTTTTTATGAGTGAAAAATGACAACTAATAAAATCGCAAAAAGGATAATCTCGCAAAGACGCAAAGAAAATAACTAACGGGAACCAATAAATTAATTTTAGCTTCTTTAGCCCAACGATTCAATTATTTCCTGCACGGTTTGGAATCTCTTTTCCACATTTTTTTCAAGACATCTTAAAACCAGCGCCTCAAATTTAGGAGAAATTGCGTTATTTATTTCCGAGGGATGAGGCGGCACCGTATTAAATATTGAGTGAATAAGCGCAATTTCGTTTTCGCCATTAAAAGGAAGCTTGTTAGTTAGCATCTGATATAAAATTACGCCGAGAGAAAATATATCAACCCGGTGATCTACATTAATGTTTGTAACTTGTTCCGGCGCTACAAAACCAAGCGTACCAACAACCGTTCCGAGTGTTGTCATTGTGCTCACCAGCGGAGATTTTGACAAACCGAAATCCATAATTCTAACATTGCCGGCTTCATCAAACATAATGTTTTGCGATTTCAAATCGCGGTGAATTATATCGTTTGAGTGAATTGTTCGAAGTCCGGAACAAATTTGTTTTGTTATTTCAATTACTTTCTCTTCGTTAAGCGGGTAATTCTTTTCTATAAATTCATGCAGTGTTCCGCCGCTAAGATATTCCATCGCCACAAAAGAATGTTCTGCTGTTTCACCAAACTCTAACACTTTAACAATGTTTGGGTGGTTAAGCGACGAGAGCAATCTGCCTTCGCTCGCTAAACGTCTCCGGTTTTCTTCATCCTTAAGTAAGTGTGCGTTTAAAATTTTTACCGCTACTGTTTTGCCATCTTGCTTATCAGTTGCTTTATAAACTTTTCCCATACCTCCTTCACCAAGAATCTCCAACAATTTGAAATGAGATATGTAACTGCTCTCTTTTATTTCAACATAACGCACTGCGGCAAAAACAAATCCAAAAGCAAACAAGGAGGTTGACCCTATAGAAATTAACGATGAAACAAATTGCGGTTTTGTAATATTTAGATGAACGAGCAACAAATAGAACACTAAGAAGAACAATCCGATATAAACATGATAAGTAAGCTTTTTAACTTTGGTTTTTCTTCCATAAAAGAAGACGCTGGTAAGAATCAGAAGGATTATGAACAGCTTGAAGGTTTCTGTTTTCCAATCTATTAGCAGCAAGGTTCTTTCAAAAGATTTTTTTGCGAGGACTAAAGTACTTTGCAAAAACGATGATTCGTTAACCTCAACCGTTGTGTTTCTTTCTGCTGTAACAATTTTTTCTATGCCGGAGGGAAACACAACTTTAACTTGATATTTTAACCCGGGATCAATTCCAAAATGAATTACTGAATAATCTTCTTGTGAAAGGGAGTTAGAGCCAATTCCGTTTTGTCGAAGAGTTTTATATACATTGGTTCCATCTTTGTCGAATCCAAGCAAATAAACTTTTGCGCCTATTGCATTTCTATTGCTTACATCACCAGACAGTTTTACTTTGATATAATTTTTCTCTGCTAAATTATTTCTGTACAAAGTTGTTCTATCACCTTTTCCAAGAGCTTCTCGTGAACTTCCGATAAACAAATCAATGTCGCCGTCGTTATCGTAATCAGTAAAGGTTGGGTTACCGGTAAAATCAACACCGACAGATTTTCCAACTTCGGTAAATTGTAGTTCCGGCGAATTGAGGAACAATCTCGAACCAATAAATAAATCTAACCATCCGTCATTGTTTACATCGGCTGTAGCAATAACTCCGCCGGATGGTTCGGGATGAAAGAATTTCTCAGTAAAACCAACCGTAGCAGTTACATCCGTAAAATTTGCTTTACCATCGTTAAGCAAAAACTGAAGATTATACTCGTGGTTGAATATTACCAAATCCGGAAATCCGTCGTTGTTAAAATCATTTGAGATTGATGCGTAAGCGGTTGGTGCCTTGTCCGTGTAGAAATTCCGGTCTTCTTTTATTTCGAATTTGAAACCGCCCTTGTTGATAAACAAATAAATGTGTTGATTATTTTCAGCCAGCTTATATGTAACCAGCACATCAATTAATCCATCGCAATTGAAATCGCTTAACGTTGTTCCATACGAACGGTGATTAATTATTTTTTTTATTCCGGATTTGTCAAAAACATCTTCGAATTTGCCAACGCCATTATTCCGGAAGAGCATATCGTCAAAATTATAGTTGGAAAAATAGAGATCGAGATTTCCGTCATTATCAAAATCCGCCGCTTGAGAGGTAGATAAGTTTAAGTCGGTCTGTATAAATTTGGGATGAATGTAATCACCCGTATTAACTTCTCTAAACTCAAATCCGCCGGTTCCAAACGAAAGTTTATTGTTAACATCATCAAGAATTTCAATCAAGTCCGCGTTGCCGTCATTATCAAAATCTGCAGAAGAAATTGTTTGAGCAATTCCCGGTTTTTGTGAAGAATAATCTCTCGTCACTTCCGAAAATAGATTTCCATTTTGGTTTCTAAAAATTACCGGAGGACCATCTTCCAAAATTGTTGCTAAATCCGGAAAATCATCATTATCGAAATCTCTAAATATACCCGCTCTTCCTTCTTTGCGCAGCGAAACATTTGCGGTTACATCAGTAAAAGAAAATTTAAGACTTTGAGAGTTGGTATAAATTCCATTATCGCCAATCACCCAAAGTTTGTAAACCCCGTCTTTGGCTTTAACGGCATCGAGCGAAATAAAAGAATCTTCAAAGTTTTTTATAGCTGTGTTTTCAATCCAATTTCCGTTTTTGAATTCGAGTAAAGTCGAGCGCGCTCCGGCAATCCAAGCTTTGCTTTTGGAAACCGTTTTAACAGCATTTAGCGTAACGCGAAAGTTATTCTCTACTTTGATCCATTTCTCATTTTCGTACTTTAGAATTGTTCCGCGGTCACCAACAATCCAGCCGTAGTTTTCATCAACCATGGAAACGCTTTTTAGTTCATCCGTCGTCGGCGATTCGAATCTATTCCACTTACTGTTTTCATATTTCAAAATGATTCCTTGCTTACCCACAGCCCATCCCGTGTTTTCCGAAATCATCTGAACATCGTGTAAGTCGCCAGCGCTATAGTTTTCGTTTCCCCTTCTTTTAACCGGACTGAATTGGCTTGTCCATTTCGCTCCATCATAATGAATAATATTTCCTTGCTGACCAACAATCCAAGCTTCTCCATTTTGCAAGACACTTATCGCGCTCCACATTGCATAATCTATATTATCCCACATTACCGGGGGAAGCGGAATTTCTTTTTTAGTGTTGCCTGATAAATAATATAGCCGCGGTTTGTATCTACCATAGTGCGTTTCGTGAATTACCCACCAAAATGAATTGCTATCATGTTGTGTAATAAAGGGAAAATCAGAATAGTCATGCTCGGAAACTGCGTTCCATTTACCATTATCAAATTTCAGCACTTTTCCTTTTACATTTTCCCCTTTACCTCGTGAAATTGCCAACCCATTTCCTTCATCAATCATTTTAATCTTCGCACCAAGATCAACGCTTGTCTGCTTAAACCAAACTTCGGACGGTTGCCCGCTCTCGCCACTAAATTCTTTATCAGCGCCATTACAGCTAATAAAAAGTATTAAGGCGAGAAGAACAGCGAGTGCTTTAGTTGCGTTTTTAATCAAGTGTTCGGCTGTTTTTTCGTTCATTAAGATTGGATTGCGATTGAATTTCACAACCCATTATAAAACTATGCTTATAGATTGGCAACTTTGTTAGAGAAAATTAAATGCGGGTATTGAGATTATAACATCCGTGTTTAGCGGAGTCTATAATTGTAGTTCTTTAGGACTTGCGGGTTTACTTTCCTGCTTGTCTTCAAGCTGCTTAATTTCTACTGTGAATGATTCTATTCGGGTTACCGAATATTCTTTGGCCTCATGTATTTCTCTTTGCGGATGCAAAACAAAGCTAACTCCCGGAAGGCTTTTGTTGTTCATTTCTTTATACTTTATGAAAGAGAAAACCGTCCCAAGAAGAGATTGAAGAAGCCGCGCAAGTTCCCCTTTGCCGGTTTTGGCAATCTCTTCAAAATCATCTTTATCTATTATAACAGTGTGCAATGTTTTAGAATTATCATTAAACGTGTCGAAGATTTCATTTACTACGCGCTGAATGAAATTGAGTATATCTTCCTTCTCAACTTTCTTTTCCTCGGGAACAGTTTCCTCAAAACCGGCTTTCATCTTTAATTCAAACAAAAAGTCCTTAACAACACTTTTTCCATCTTCCTCAATTTCACGCTGAAATGAATACTTAAAAATTACTTCCAGACTTTGTTCTTCGCGCTGTATTCTCCCTTCAGCAAATACTTGCACTGTTGTGAAAAAGTTGAATACAAGATTAAAGTCTATTAGCTGTTGTGTGTAAGTAATGTTGGAGTTTTCAGCATCAAGGTTTTTTAGGTTAAGCGAGTCTTTAGAGATTTCCTTCAAATCTTTTTTCTGCTCAAGCAATTCTTTCTTGAACTCAGCATTCTTCAACTTCTGTAATTCCAGAATTGATTGCTGAAGCCCTTTGATATTTCCAGAACTGATTTTTACGTTCACGATAAAGATTTTCTTTTATTATCGTATAAAAAGGTGAAAAGTGAAACGTGAGAAATGACTCCCCTTTTTTGCCTTCTTTGCGAAGACTTTGTGCTCTTGGCGGTTAATTTCTAAATGTGTGTTGAAAGAACTTCATTCATATGCGCTTTCATTCCGGCTATACCTTGCTGTCCGCCTGTATGCAAAGCTACTATTGTTTTCCCTTCACAAAAGAATCCTTTTCGAGCAAGGTCGTAAACTCCGTAAAGCATCTTTCCTGTGTAAACCGGATCGAGAATTATTTCGTTTATTTCTTCTATTTGCCGGATGAACAGAATTAGCTCCCGGTTAATTTTTGCGTATCCGCCAAAGTGATAATCCAAATTGATTGACCAATTAGAAAACGTTTTGCCGGTGAATTCAAAAATATTCTGCTCTGCATTTTTATTTAAGAAAGCCGCACCGCGAAGTACGGCAAAACCCAATGCTTGTTTAGCTCCGTTCAATCCGCAAATCACTCCGGAAATGGTTCCGGCTGTTCCGCATGCACTTGTTATGTAATCGAAATCAGTTTCTATCAGCGCTGGAATTTCTGCAGCGCCTTTTATTGCAAGCTGGTTTGTTCCTCCTTCGGGAACAATGTAAACTTTTCCAAATTTGCTGTAAATCCATTCTGCAAATTCCGGTAAATGTTTTTTCCGGTAATCACTTCTGTTTACATAGTGCAATTGCATTCCTTGCTCGGTAGCAAATTGCAAAGTTGGATTGAGCGGCAAATGTTCTTCGCCTCTAATCATCCCAATTGTGTTAAAGCCAAATTCTTTTCCAGCCGCAGCAGTTGCATGAACATGATTTGAATAAGCACCGCCAAAAGTTAGAAGCGTATCATATCCTTCTTCGCGCGCAAACATCAAATTATACTTTTGCTTAAACCATTTATTGCCGGAAACGTACGGATGAACCAAATCCAGCCGCTTTATAAACACTTTAACAGGAAGCGGCTCCGGAAATTCAACCGGCTGAAGAATAGCCTTTGTTAGATCTATAGCGGAATTAAAATCCATCTTAACCCAAATTCTTGGAAACTATTTTAACAAAGGAAAACTATAAAAGCCACGAACATGAGGTGTGCAATGAAAAATAGTAAAGTTGATTTCAAAGAAATTCTTAAGTGGAAAAATCTGAAAAAGTATTTAATTGAGTATGGTCGGTTGGCTCTTATAGTTTTCATTATAACAAGTTCCTTTGTTCAAGGCTCCCGTGTTCCAACTCCTTCTATGGAAACTACAATAATGACCGGCGATTTTTTGCTTGTAAACAAATTAGCTTACGACTTAACAACGCCGCGCAATATTCCTTTTACAAACATTGCTTTGCCATTTACACAAGTATTAAAGTGGAGCGATCCGAAGCGAGGCGATATAGTTGTGTTTGAATTTCCCGGATACCGCGATGAAATTAAAAACGCTACCATCGAAAATTATGTAAAACGCTGTGTTGCCGTTTCGGGAGATACGGTTGAAGTACATAATAAAGTTTTATTTGTAAATGGCAAAGAAGCTCCTATTCCTATGTACGCTCAGTACGTTCGTAATTATACTTTGCCGGAAAACTTTGTTGATAACGAAACTTTTCCAAAAGGAATTCCTCAAAATGGTGATAACTATTCACCGTTGGTAATTCCGAAAAAAGGTGATGTAATAAAACTAACATCATCCAACTTCGAGCAATGGAAAACATTTATTGACCGTGAGTTTGAACGGGATGTTGTTTCTTTTCGCGATGGAAAAGTTTTTGTTGATGGAAAAGAAACCGGCGAATACAAAGTTCGAGACGATTATTACTTTATGATGGGCGACAATCGAGACATTAGTTTGGATTGCCGCTTCTGGGGATTTGTCCCGCGCCGCAACGTAATTGGCAAACCAATGATCGCTTACTGGTCATGGGATAGCAACATACCAACGGCAAATATTTTTGAACTGCTTGCTTCTATTAGATTTAACAGAATTGGGAAGATTGTGTATTAAATAAGCGTCTTTGCTAAGACGCTTTTTGTTTATTCGTAATCTATTCCGGCGTAATCGGCAACCCATTTGGATGCTTCCGGCTCATTGCCAAAGAAATCCTTTTTCTTTCCTTTCGTAATTGCCCAACGGTGAATCCAGGAAATTCCATTGTTCTTTATAAATGTATCGAGCGATTCATAAGCTTCATCTTTCAGCGCCTCATCCAGTGTTACAAACACATAATTCTTTTTCCTGATAATCTCGCAGAGCTCATCAAAATATTCTGCGTTAAGAGCGTTGGCATGAATTAGAAGCGTCTGAGAAATATTTCTGCTGAACAATGCAACCGACTGACTCTCCCAATACTCCAATTTGAGCTTCATATAAGAAAGATAATCCTCGCCAATTTTATTCATCATCTGTTCGTTCTTTTCTTTAATTGCCTTGTCGTATGCCGCCGCGTAAATCCATTCCGAGTTATCAAAAGTTATTGGTGCTATTTTATAATTATGATTAGAAAGAAAATCATTAATAGAATCTCTTTTGGCTAATGATAATCCGGTGTGAAGAAATGGATGACGAAAGTATTCCAGCCGTTTTCCATAGCTTTCTACAAGGTTTCTAATTACTTGTTCTCCATTTAATATATCACTATTAAACTCTTCGGCTGAAATTTGATTTGCGCTCTTATGTGAAAAGGAATGGTTGCCCAACTCAAATCCAGCATCGAGCCATTGTTTTAACAAAGCAGTTTTGTTTTCGTCCAGTTTATTGTTGGTGAAAAGCTTTCCTTCATTTACAAAACCTATTATTGGCACTTTTTGCAAACTCAGATTCGTAAGTAATTTCTTTGTAAGTGATTCATACTGTTCTTTGCTATAACTGCCAATTCTTTGCAAAGGTAAATCATCTATTGTTACGGCGATTTTATTTTGAGAAAAAACTGTTGTTAGTAAGAATAAAACGAAACTTGCTATACATCTTTTCATGATTCCCTTTTGCTTTATTATATGTTCTTTATTTCTGGTAGCCGCAAGCTTCAGAGTCTAAGCGATGCTTTTTCTCTACTATGTTACTTTTATCACCCATTCCTTTTCCGCAACCTAAGGGTTGCGCCTACTTTATTTACTCTGAAACAGGACTTTTCCGTTAACAATTGTGTATAGAACCTTCGTGTTTTTTATTTCTTCATCCGTACATTTCAATAAATCATTTGAAAGCACAACAAGATCGGCATACTTTCCTTTTTCAATAGCTCCTTTAACATCTTCTTCAAACGATGCATGTGCACCATTTACAGTATAAGATTTTAGCGCTTCTAACCTTGTCATTTTCTGATCGGGATAGAATGTTTTTCCTTCCTCATTTTTCCTTGTTACCGCAGAATAGAAACACTGAATTGGATTGATATCTTCTACCGGTGCGTCAGTTCCATTGCAAATTATCGCACCGCTACTAATTATTTTTTTCCAAACATATGCGCCTTCTTCCGTGCGTTTATTGCCAAGACGCTCCGGCACAAATCCCATATCACTTGTACAATGAACTGATTGCATTGCAGCAATTACCCCCAATGATGCAACCCGTGTAATATCTTGTGCCGATAAATGTTGTGCGTGTTCAACAGCCCAGCGTAAATTTACCGCCTTAGGGTGTTGCATAAATTTTTCTTGATAAATATTCAAAACTTCTCTGTTTCCCCTATCGCCAATAGCATGGGTACGCATTTGAAAACCATACTTGATAGCTAATTCCGCAATATTCTTTAACTCTTGAATTGGTGTTACATTAGATCCGGAATGGTTTGGTAAATCTGAATATGGCTCAAGCAGCCATGCGCCGCGAGAACCAAGCGCGCCATCTATATATTGCTTGATTGAGCGAACCGTTAAAAATCCTTTCTCGTAACCTATCAACTTATACAGCGGCAGTTTCTCACTCATCTTCTCATAAGTATCTTGAACCATAACATTTATTCTAACCGGGAGAAGTTCTTCGGAAGCAAGTTTTCTATAAACATCTATTACGTCGAATGGCTGTCCGGCATCTGCACAAGAGGTAATTCCTTTTTTTAGGCAATCATCTGCAGCAAGCTTTGCAATTTTTCTGTAATGATCTTCTATTTCCAGCGGAGGCCGCTTTGCCAAATACTCATCATAAACTTTACGAATTAAATTTTCTCCATTCTCTTCAAACACACCAATTGCGTTTCCGGATTTATCCCGAACTATAGTTCCGCCACTTGGATTTACTGTTGAGCTTATAACACCGGCAAGCTGCATTGCTTTAGCGTTTGCGAATACTGCATGTCCGCTTGCATGGGAAAGCATAACCGGATTTTCCGGTGAAATTTTACTTAACTCATTATGAATTGGATAGCCGTTTACATTTGGATTTGGCGCCGGATTAAATTTTTCTTGATGCCAGCCTCTGCCGATTATCCATTCGCCGGGTTTGTGTTTCTTAACTGCATCAGCAACAATAGCTACAACTTCGTCCCAGTTTTTTGCGCTGCGTAAATCTAAATTAACAAGCGATTCTCCCAAACCTAAAAAGTGTGCGTGGCTATCGTTAAATCCCGGCATTACAAACTTTCCGCCAAGGTCAATTACTTTGGTTGATGAGCCAATATAGTTTTCAACGTCTTTATCTAAACCGACAAAAATTATTTTTCCATTCTTAATTACGATGGCCTGTGCTGTGGAATTTTTCGCATCTATTGTTACAATGTTTCCGTTCTTTAAAACTAAATCTGCGTGATTTTCCATAGCTGCATCCTTACAACCTTGAAATGAAACTGTAAGAAAGAATGCAAATGAAGTAATAACTAAGGTTTTTATATTGTCCATTGTAATTTCCTTGGCTTTTAATTAATATAAAAATAGCCATTTACTTTTCATCAATCGAATCAAATGGTAAAACGCTTTTATAAAACATTGAGCGTAAATAATTTTAGGAAAACTTCAATGGCTACAAATAGCCGCCACCTGGCTTTAGAAATTATTGGGCGACTTGCTAAAAATGAAAAGATCGAATCATTTGCCGCGGAGCTTCAGAATAATCTGCAAGAATCTTCCGAACAATTCTTGTGGAAAACTCTTAACAAACATCTCGACAAACGCGATCTCGAAAACGAATTCAGATCTGCATGGATGTTTGTTCTAAGAAAAAATACTCCTTCCGAAGCTCATTATCATCCCAACAGCACACAATACACGGCGATAATAAAAGGAGATGGAACTTGCGAAATTGGTGGAGAAAAAATCACCCTTCAAAAATTTGATCCATCTATGATAACTACTCTCTATGTAATCGACCAAGGTGTCTCCCATGAATTCTTCCCTGGCGATGAGGATTTAGTCGTATTGTCTCTTCATACGGTAGCACCGGAAGAACTTATAGAGATTAACTGTTCTTTGGATAAGAAAAGGAATTATCAATAAGTTGAGGCTAAGCGGGTTTTCGTATTTCTGGCGGACATAGAAATCTTTTCCTTCTATTTTCTATTTACCAAAACAACGCCGCCAATAATTATCAATCCGCTTACCAGCATTAAAAATGTAATCTGCTCACCCAACAAAATCCACGATCCGAAAAAAGTAACAAATGGTTCGATATATAAAAAGGCGCCTACTCTCGATGCGCTCATTTCTGTTAATGCTTGAGCCCACAGCACGTAGGCAACTCCTGAACACAAAATTCCCAAGAAGAGTATTGCGCTCCATCCACCGAGAGACAGACTTACCACTGCGGCAATGTTTTCTTTGTTAATTGCGAATGGTGAAATTAAGATTGCTACTATTATGAATAGGTAGAGCGTTGTCATTACCGGGGAATAATTTAGAGTTGCTTTCTTGCTCGCCATTGAATAAACCGCCCAAGTCAACGAGCTTGAGATAATCAACACATCTCCCTTGTTGTTAATTATATCAATTGAAGACAAATCTCCTTTGCTAACCAGCAATATTAATCCGGCAAAAGAAATTATAATTCCTACAAGCTGTTGTTTAGAAATTTTTTCTTTGAAAAAGATTAGCGCGAGTATCGTCATAAACACCGGAGTAATTCCAATTATCCATCCCGTGTTTGATGCGCTCGTCCATTGCAGTCCGGTTATCTGAATCCACAAATGAAAACAAGCTACAAGCGCCAGAAGAAATACCCATCTATGGTCTCTGAGATTAATTTGAAAACTTTGTTTTTGTCTAAGAGCTACAAATAAGAGAAACGAAATTCCAAGCAATTGACGAATGAAAACAATTGCTTCCGGTTTAATTTCAATAAGAGCGCGTTTTGTAGCAATAAAGGATAATCCCCATACTAATACTGCGAATAGCGGCTTCCAAGAGTTGGTGATTGGTGATTTGTCGTTAGTGATTTGCATCGTCTTGATTATACTCTTGATCTGCTGCTTTTTTTCACGAACGAAGCAACGCTCATAACTGATGAAAATTCAGTGCTGAGTTTTTCTCCTTCGTAAACAATTTGTTCTAAGAATAATCCGGATGGGGGTGCAGTAAACTTAGCCGGTTCGTTAGTTTCTCTATCTAAGAACTGTTTAATTTTCCCTTCGTTCATATTTCCGCGTCCTACTTCTACTAGCACACCAACCATGCGGCGTACTTGCTTCCACAAAAAATGAGAACCAACAACACGGATCAGAATTATATCTCCTTCCCGTTTAAGGTGAACATCTTCTATTAGAACCTTGGTTGATTTTTCTGTTTCATCTTTATCAGCAAAAGAAACAAAGTTGTGCATTCCAACAAATTGTTTGGCGGCTTTGCTCATTTTCTCAAAATCGAGTTTGTCTTTAATCCACCAAACATATGGTTTACCAAACGCGGTTCTTCTTGTGGAGATTTGGTAAATATAGCTACGCGTTTTTGCATCATGCCGCGCATGGAATTTTGAATGTGTTTTTTCTACTTCCAGCACATTTATATCTGCCGGAAGTTCATCGTTCAACTTCATACGGATAATTTCCGGTGCCAGCATTGTGTTTGCCTCCAAATGAGCAATCTGGCAAATTGCATGTACGCCTGCATCTGTTCTGCCCGAGCCTTGAACATCTACACGCTCACCTTTAAATATTTTCTCGGCTACTTCAAGCAATTTTCCTTGAACACTCTTTGCGTTTTTTTGCATCTGCCAACCGCTGTAACGTGTGCCGTCAAATTCGATGTAAAGTTTGAATCTGCTCATTGTTTCTCAATTGTTTTTGTTAATAAGGTTTACAACAACCTTGGTTATTATTTCTTTTTCTTTTGGGTTACTTTCTGCTATCATAAGGCAGAGCGCTACAAGTGCATTATCCGCAATCCGCTTAACTCCGTCCTGTTTATAAAGTATTTGATTCTTATCCATAAACCAGAGAAAAATTGCAGCGGCAATTCTTTTATTTCCATCAACAAAAGAATGATTTTTAATTACAAAATAAAGCAAGTGAGCCGCTTTCTCTTCAACACTAGGATAAAGTTCTTTTCCACCAAATGTTTGATATATAGTTGTGATAGAGCTCTTGAACGAAGCATCTTTTTCCTTACCAAATAAAGTTGACGCTCCGAATTTTTGCTTTAGCTCTTTAATAACTTTAAGTGCCTTCGTGTGTGTTATTATAAATTTCGTTTCACTAGTAGTTTCTTTGATTTTTACTTTCTGGTAGTCATAATCATCAAGCAAATCTAGCGCGTGCGCGTAATCCGAAACTACTTTTAGTATTCCGGTAAACTCTTCTTGACCAAGCTTGTAATTGGCGGCAACATTAGAAAAAATTTCGAGTGTTTTTTCAATCTCCCTTATTCGTTCCGATTGTTCCTTAAGTTTTCTTTCATTGAGAGCATAACCTTTTAATAGATATTCCTTCAGAACTTTATTTGCCCAAATTCTAAACTGTGTACCCCTTTTTGATTTAACACGATAACCAACCGAAATTATGACATCTAAATTATAATGCTCCAATTCTCTTACAATCGAACGTTTCCCTTCAGTTTGAACTGTTCGAAAATCTCGAACAGTTGACGCTCGATCCAGCTCACCTTCTTTGAATATGCCGTTGATATGATACGAGATCGTGCTTTTGGCTTTGTCAAACAATCTACATATCTGCTCGAATGTTAGCCAGACAGTCTCTTCTTCTAATTTAACATCAATAGCGAGATTACCATCTGCCGCTTTGTAGAGAATTATTTCTCCCCTTGAATTCTCTGTTTTCACTACATTTCTGCCCATGGTCTGCTTCCTTAGTTAATAGTATTCCGGCAAATTAACCTTCATTCATTAACGCAATTCTTTTCAAAGCCAATTAATTTTTATTTCACTTTCCAGCGATTTGAATTCTTTATCTCCAGTAACAAGAACAGATTTTCTGTTCTTTGCCAGCGCCGCTGCGAAGGCATCTGCAAAAGACATTTTATGGAATGCTTTGAATTGAGCCGCTTGCAATGTTAATTCTTTATTTGCTTCCACTATCGTTATCGGATAGCGGGCAAGCGTTGCTCTAAACAGCTCCGCTTTATCTTTTCCTTGGGTTCTCAAGGTGATGTAATAAATCTCTCCCCAATTAATTACACATAAGAATAGTTCCGCTTCGTTGTGCAATGCTTTGCTTAACAGACCGGCAACCTCTTCTGCTCCTTTTTCATTTTTTGCATAAGCAATTAATGCGTAACTATCCAAAACGTAACGCTTCATAATTCACGCTCTCTCTTTTTTTCTTCCATTAGCGCTTTAAGAAGGTCCCCCTCTTTTCCCAAAAACCCAATGTTAGCCTTTACTACTTCCGGTGTGACGGGAATAATTTTAATTCCATCTTCCTCGTCTAGGAAGTTCAAACGCGTGCCCGGTTTTATTCCATACTTTCTGCGAAGCTTAGACGGAATAACCACCTGACCTTTTGTTGTTGAAAATCCGAATTCCATCTCTTTCTCCTTTTGTTTTACTTTCACAGCGAAGTTATACCATTACATAACGTAAGTCAAGTATCAAAATGTAAGACGTTTAACAACTCGCTTCCTTTTTTGAATGGTCTCATATTCCCCAAGCTTACTAACTCTGTTGCATCTTAGTCAAATTCTTGTGAGTTTCACTTATCGGCTTTTACATTTGAAAGGAACCAAAATGGGAAAGAAAGATCCGCGCGTAGATGCTTACATTGCAAAGTCCCAAGAGTTTGCAAAGCCAATTCTAGAACACTTTAGGGAGCTTGTGCATAAAGCTTGTCCCGATGTTGAAGAAACAATTAAATGGGGTTTTGCCAGCTTTGATTACAAAGGACCATATTGCACCATGGCTTCATTTAAACAGCACTGCGCAATCGGTTTCTGGAAAGCGGCATTAATGAAAGACACAAAACTAATAGCTAATGCTAAATCAGAAAGCGCAATGGGACATTTAGGAAGGATCACTTCACTTAAAGACCTTCCAAAAGACAAAGAATTAATTTCTTACTTGAAAGAAGCCGCAAAGTTAAATGCCGATGGTGTAAAGCTTCCCGCAAAACCCAAATCCAAAGAGCCGAAAGAATTAGTTCTTCCGGATTATTTTACCAAAGCACTTAAGAAAAACAAAAAAGCCTTAGAAACATTTACCAACTTCTCTTATTCCAGAAAGAAAGATTACGTTGAGTGGATTACAGAAGCCAAAACAGAGGAAACACGAAACAAGCGCATGACTACCGCGATTGAATGGCTTGCCGAAGGAAAAGTTAGAAACTGGAAATACGTTAAGTGCTAAAATCAATCGGAATTTATAAATGAAATCTCTCTCGAAAATATTTTTTCTTGTCGTTGTGATTAGTTCAGTTTACTTCGCTCAGAATCCGAATCAGAAAACTTACTGCAACCCGATGGATATTAATTACCGCTACAACTGGGAACAGATCAACGAGAAAATTTCCTACCGCAGCGGCGCTGATCCGGTAATTGTGAATCACAAAGGAGAATACTTTTTATTCGTTACAATCTCCGGCGGCTATTGGCATTCCAAGGATTTGCTGAACTGGAAATACGTTGAGCCAAGCAAATGGCCTATGGAAGATATATGCGCTCCGGCAGCGCTTTCTGTACGAGATACACTTTATTTGTTTCAATCAACTTTTCAGCAGCGACCAATATTTTTTTCTACAGAGCCGGAAAAAGGAAAGCTAAACTTTTTCAACCGCTGGCTTACTCTTTTGCCCGATACAATTGGTCCTTGGGATCCCGCGATATTTCATGATGAAGACACAGACCGCTGGTTTATGTATTGGGGCTCATCGAATGTTTATCCCATTTACGGGAGCGAGCTTGATCATAACAATAAATTGATTTACAAAGGAGAGATTAAAAAATTTATTTATCTGCATCCCGAGAAGCACGGCTGGGAGCGGTTCGGTCCCAACCACTCGGATATAATCAATCCATTTATCGAAGGTGCTTGGATGACCAAGCATAACGGAAAATATTATTTACAATATGCCGCGCCGGGAACTGAATATAACGTTTACGCTAACGGAACTTATGTAGGCAACGACCCGCTTGGTCCATTTGAGTATGCGGCGAATAATCCGATCTCTTATAAGCCGGGCGGATTTATGACGGGCGCCGGACATGGAAATACATTTCAAGATAATTTTGGAAATTACTGGAACACCGGAACGCCGTGGATAGCAATTAATTGGAACTTCGAGCGGCGCATTGCAATGTTTCCCGCTTTTTTTGATAAAGATGATTTGATGTATGCCAACACCCGCTTCGGCGATTTTCCTCATTACCTTCCAACTAAAAAACTTGCTAGCAAAGACGAGCTCTTTACCGGATGGATGCTTCTCTCCTACAAAAAACCGGTAACTGCTTCTTCCGTGAAAGATACTTTTACTGTTGCTCGAGTAACTGATGAAAATCCGCGCACGTTCTGGGTTGCGGAAAACAATAAGCGTGGCGAGTGGCTTCAAATAGATTTGAAAGACAATTATGAAGTGATGGCTGTGCAGATTCATTTCGCAGATTATAAATCAAACATTTATGATAACGACTCAGCAAATGTTTACACACAGTACAAATTTTATTCTTCACTCGATGGAAAAACTTGGCAGATAATTGTTGATCTTTCAAAAGAAAAACAAGACAGACCAAACGGTTACTTTGAATTAAGCGTTCCGGTAAACGCACGTTACATTAAATATGAAAATATTTACGCGCCTACACCAAATCTTGCTGTGAGTGATATTAGAATTTTTGGTAACGGTTTTGGTAAAGCTCCGCAATCTCCAACCGGTTTAACGGTTGTTCGCGATAAAGATGAGCGCAATGCATTTATAACTTGGAATAAAGTTGATGGCGCCGTTGGCTATAATATTCTTTGGGGAATTGGAAAAGATAAACTCTATCAGACTTATCAAATCTGGGCTGATGGGGAAAGTAAATTAGAGTTGAGAGCTTTAACGGCAGATCAAGATTATTGCTTCGCCATCGAAGCATTCAATGAAACCGGCGTTTCAAAAATAAGCGATGTGGTATACTGCAAATGAGTGAATACATATTCAAAGACGAAATTGTTTTTATTAGCAATGCTTTTACAATTGGACAAGATTGGGAATGCCCAATTCCGGCATTTTTTATTTTAGTTCCCAATAGAAAGATTAGAACAATAGATGAGCTTACAGAAGAAGAAGCAAGCGAATATATTTTTCTTGTCCGCAAGCTTCGCAAAGGAATGAAAGATATCCTCAACATTCAAGACGTTTACTTTTTTCAGAACGAAGACACAAAACACAATTACCACTTATGGATATTTCCACGCCATAGTTGGATGGAGCCATTCGGCAAAGAAATTAAATCCGTTAAGCCAATTATGGATTATTCGATTAAAGAAATGATGAAGGAGAATGTCTTAGCTGAAGTAAGAAGCTGCGTTCAGAAAATGAAATTGTTTATGAATAACCGTTGACTTTAGGCTTGGTTGTGTTGTTGCTCTCCGTGTAACTCCGTGTTGCCTCTGTGTCTCTCTGTGTAATTCTTTTTCTTACACAGAGCCACGCTGAGAATAAACTATTTTATTTTCGCTGAATGAAATTCCAACTCGAAAATTTCTACGTATTTGTCTTGCAAGTCTAGTTCTTCGGCATCCTTCCGGTTAACATTTAGTATGCGTTCATCAAAACCATGATTGCGCGTGCGCAAATTTCTCTCGTGCTGAGATTTATGAAACCTCAGCAACTCTCCTTTCCAAGCGGCTTCTGCTTCACCGAAAGTTGTAATCACATCATTCCGAATACCAATTGTTTTCGGGTCTTTGTTTAGAAAAGCTATAACCGGTTTTGTCTCAGTTTCTAATATCTTCTTGAACATCGCGTACGTACGCTGATGATCTGTATTCGTATCATTTCCGTGAGGAAGAAAAACTAAGTCGGGAGTATGCTTCTCCCAAAACTCTTTGATGCGTGAAAAATTGCTTTCGTTTACGTTCATGTGTTTGGTTTCATCGTTTTCTAAGCGAAGAAAAGTTATTTGTTCTGGCGGCAAACCGAAAAATTGAATGCTCGCCTTCTGCTCTTCTTCGCGGATTATGGCTTTGTCATCGCTTCCGAGTTTTGCGGCGTAAGTATCTTCTACTCCGCTAACACCCGTTGTAAGTACTGCTAAAATAATTTCGTTACCATTTTGATGAAGCGCGCGCATAGTTACGCCTATCGCGTCAAAATCATCCGGGTGGGGCGCAAGCAGAACAATGTTTAATGAAGCTGGGATTTTCAATTCATGCAAAATTACCGGATGAGGTTTTTCATCAAACTGTTTCTTCAGCCAATCCAGTGCAGTTAAAGAATAGACAGAGTATTCGTCGGATTCTTCCTTATATCTGAACCCAAATTTCTCCATCAGCTTTATTGATTTTATGTTTTTAGGCATAGCTTCCCCAATGATGCACTTCAGTTTCATTTTCTGAAAGCCAAAATTGATTACTGCCGGAACAACTTCTTGCATTACTCCTTTGCCCCAAAAGTCGGGATGAAGCACAAAGCCAATATCGGCTTTGCTTTCAGTTACGGAAATATTCCACAAACAAATTGTGCCAATTACTTTTGAGTTGTTTTTTTCTGTGATGCCCCAAAAGAACCAGCCGTCTTCCCCGCTATTTATCTTTTCGATAAAGCGTTTTGCGTCTTCCTGCGTTTCAGCTTTTTCAATTTCAATGTGCTCAAGGATTCTTTCGTCCGAGCGAAGAAATAAGATTTCTTCGGCATCACTAAGAATAAGCTGGCGAAGCTCAAACTGATCTGTTATCAAAACCTGTGAACTGTTGTTAGTCATTCTTTCACTTCCGTCAAAAACTTAATTTCTTTATGTAGCAGTGAAACATTAAGCGGCAGCTTTCCGACAAGTTCACCATCGGCTTCAATATAGCATGATTCGCCAATTGGTTCTATGCTCATGCTTTCTGCTTCACCGTAAACTATTCCCGGGTGTTTTAAGTACGCGCACTTTTTTAGCTTGCCAACATTCTTTAAATAATCGAACAAGCTTACATCTCCGGCAAGAGTAAGTGCCATTTTGCCATCGTTTACTTTTGCGTGAGGCGCTATGCCAAGTCCGCTGCCAAAATATTTTGCATTGGCAAAGCTTAAGAGCAAAACGTTTCCCTCATAATAAAAATCAGCCGAGCTAACTTTTATTTGTTTCTTTCTGTAATTCAAAAAGGATTTTACGGTAGCGGTGTAATAGGCAATGTTGGGTCCGTAAGTTTTGTGCCCTTCGTTTACACGTTTCGCTACTTCTGCATCAAGACCAACGCCGGCAATGTTGGTAAAGTAAACAGTAGTATCATTTCCATCCAAAGTTTTGCAATCTATCTTGCCAATGTCCATATCAATTACATTGTTGTTTGCGATAAGCTTGTGCAGATAAGAAATCTTTCCGGAAAGTTTTAATGTGCGCGCAAAATCATTTCCGCTTCCAACCGGAAGCAATCCTACAATTAAATTTTCTCTTTGGTTTTTCGGAACATGCATAATTCCGTTAATTACTTCATGCATCGTTCCATCGCCACCGACGGCAATTAAATAATCAGTTCCGGAGTTGGCGATTTTTTCGGCAAAGTCTTCAGCCGATTTGCTTGTCTTTGTAATGAAGTAGTCTGTAACAAATTCTTTTTCCAGATACTTTTCGGCTTCGTACTGAATTCTGTGTTTGCGTAAGTGCTTTCCGTGGAGAACGAAGGTAATTTTTTTCAAAGCCTTTCCTTAGCAGAATTTTGAAATGTTATTTCTTAAAATATGCTTTCATTGGTAAAAGATAGTAATCTATCCACCCTTGTTTGTATGCGTTGCCTTGTCCCTTTGGTATTTGGGTATGCTCAATTGTTGCTTTGCATCCGCCGCGAATGTCTTCTAAGTTTACAACAAGCAGAGAATCGAGATCGCCATCGGCAAACTCTGATGAACGCCATGTTTGTATTATTCTATTGTCTTTGACAAGATCAAGATTTCTTCCAGTGATGTAGCCATCCCCAGCTTTGAACTTCCCACCAACTTTTGAAGAAACAAAAGATTCGAAGCCGGTCATATCTGTGTGTTGTTTGCTGCTGAGCCAGGCATTGTAAATTATCTTTGCCGGAACGGGAAACTTTGCGGAGACTTTTAGTTGGTCTAACATTGGTCACTCTTTTTTGTTCGTAATGTTATAGTAAAAGATAAAGAAGAATTTGACAAGTCGCTTCAAGAAAGTTAGGCCGCTCTTTCCTAATTTGTATTCAATAAATATAAGGTGTTGCGGCTTCGCGCCTTTGCGAGACGTTTTTTCTCGCTAAGCCGCAGAGTCGCAAAGAAAAGTATGAATCCAATTTCTAATTTCTTCTATCCAAAATCTATCTGTGTTGCCGGCGCATCAACAAAAGAAAAAAGCATCGGCTATGAAATATTAAAGACTATCAAAATTTATAACTACACAGGTAAGGTTTTTCCGGTTAATCCCAAAGTCGATGAAGTGCTTGGTTACAAATGCTTTCATTCGATTGAAGAAATCAGCGAGCCGATTGATTTGGCAATTATCGTTGTTCCCAAACAGTTTGCGGAAGAAACTATAGATACACTTCTAAGCAGAAATGTGAAATCAATTATTCTTATTACGGCTGGATTTAAGGAAACCGGCAAAGATGGTGAAGAAGTTGAAAAACGAATTGTAGAAAAAATTTCAACCGCCGGCGCTCGAATGGTTGGACCAAATTGCATGGGTGTTATTAATACTTTATCTGATGTAAAACTCAACGCTACTTTTGTTGCCGAGAAACCGGAAACCGGCGCTACGGGATTTCTATCCCAGAGCGGCGCGCTTGGTGCGGCTGTATTAAATTCTTTGCGCGAGACGGATATTAAGTTTGCTCACTTTATAAGTGTTGGCAACAAAGGTGATATAAACGAAAACGATATTTTGCATTTTTGGGAAAGTGATGAGAATATAAAAACGCTTGCGTTCTATCTGGAAAGCTTTATCAACGGCGAAGAGTTTTTGCTTCTGTTTATCAATGGCGAAATAGAAAAGCCGGCGATTGTGCTCAAAGCCGGAAGAACTCAAAGCGGAATGAAAGCGGCTTCTTCTCATACCGGCGCGCTGAGCGGTAAAGATAAGGTTGTTGATGCGCTGCTTAATCAGTTTGGAATTATCCGCGTGGATAATCTTAACGAATTGTTTAATACCGCAAAGGGATTTGAAAACTTTCCGCTTCCCAAAGGAAATAGAATTGCTGTAGTTACAAATGCCGGCGGTCCGGCAATACTTTGTGTTGATTCGCTTGAAAAGCAAAATCTTATGCTCGCTAATTTTTCTGATGAGACCAAAAAGAAATTACGCGAGATTGTTCATCCGGAAGGGAGTGTAGAAAATCCGGTTGATCTTTTGCCGGGAGGAAATGCCGCAACATACAAGCTTGTTAACGAAATAGTGTGCGCAGAAGAAAACGTTGATGCTGTAATTTCAATTTTTGTTGAGCCGGTAATGGTTGAACCGTTTGGGGTTGTTGAAAGTGTTTACTCTATAGAGGATGCAAAACCAATTTTACAAGTTGTAATGCCGCTTCCGGAGTTTTGGCAAAAGTACAGAAGCGAAAGCGTTAAAAAACTTCCTCTATTCAAAAATCCCGAAGACCCGGCAGAGGTTTTATCTAATATACTTTTTTATTCATCGGGAAAATGTAAAATAGAACGTAATAGAAACGAGTACGCTATTGCCGTAAATACAAAGCCAAAAGCTAATTCGTTTCCCGGCGGCTTTATTTCACAAAATGAAATTTCATCTTTATGCAACGAATATAATCTTCCGCTAATCAAAAGCGTGGTTGTTAAGCCAAACGAACTTGGTAAAATCGAACAAGATTATTTTCCGCTAGTGATTAAGGGAATTAATCCAAGCGTGATTCACAAATCTGAACTGAGCGCAGTTAAGCTGAACATTAAAACAAAAGAAGAGTTGTTCATAGCGTCAGAAGAAATTAAAGCGAGTTTCGCAAAAGCCGGGTTCTCTGTTGATGAATTTCTTATTCAGCAGTTTGTAAAAACAAAACATGAACTGCTAATCGGTGGTTTCCGCGATCCTTCTTTTGGTCCCATTATAATGTTCGGCTCCGGCGGAAAGTATGTAGAAGTTTTCGACGATGTGAAAATCAAATCATGCTATTTGTGCAACGAAGACATTGATGAACTGATTAATCAAACAAGCATCGGAAAGATTTTGCGCGGTGTGCGCGGTGAATCCGCCGCCAATTTTACTGAATTGAAGCGCATAATTAAACAATGCTCTATTATGATGCTCGAAAACAAAAACGTTACCGAATTGGACTTGAACCCGTTGATTGTTGGTGAGGATAATAAATTTTATGCGGTGGACATTCGCGTAAAAGCTTAATTTTTTATTTGCGCAATGATTTATATTTTTGAAGTGTAAAATTTTACTGGAGACACCGGGTTGAAAAGATAATAACGGATTAAGATAATTTGCGGTTTACCTTTTACGGAAAACCATTTTGTAGTGCAGATAATCTTTATCCGTTCCTTTTTAGCCCGTGGTTAATAACCGCGGCAAGCGGTTTTTCTATTTTAAACCGCTCATCATCATTCACAACAAAAGTAAAAGATTATGAGCAAACAATTTCTAAAATTTAACAGCGTTACCTTTGGTTACGAAAACTCAATAAACGATATATTCAGCGATGTTTCTTTCCAACTCACAAATGGCTGGACGGGATTAATCGGAGCTAATGGATCGGGCAAGACGACTCTATTAAAACTCGCGAGCGGATTAATTAAATGCGGCAGCGGATCAATCGAGTTTCCGCTCAATGTTTATTATAACGAACAACGAACCGATGAACCTCCAAATAATTTTGAAGAGTTGCTGCAAAGCTACGATAATCGTTCTCTCCGCCTAATTAACGAATTAGATATTAAGCCGGATTGGCTCAATCGCTGGGGCACCCTCTCGCATGGCGAACGAAAGCGCGCTCAAATTGCGTGTGCGCTAGTAAGTAATCCGGAGCTACTGGCAATTGATGAGCCCACAAATCATCTCGATGAAAAAGCTAAAGAAATGATTTATAATTCATTAAAGTCCTTTCGCGGTATTGGATTGATTGTTAGTCACGATAGAGACTTGCTCGAAAATTTATGCGGCCAATTTCTCTTTGTTGAATCTTCCGGAGTTGATTTCCGGCATGGGAAATTATCCGAAGTTCTATCACAACGAAAATCCGAAAATGAATTTTCATTAAAGCAGCTTGACTTGAAGAAGCTGGAAATCAACAAGCTCGAAAAGGAGTACCAAAGAAGAAGCGCGATAGTTGATAAAAGCAAAAATAAAATGTCTAAAAAGAAAATTGATAGAAACGACCGTGATGCCAAAGGGAAAATAGATTTAGCCAGATTAACCGGAAAAGATGCTATTGGCGGTAGATTAAAAACTATTATGAAATCCCGGGTAGAAAATGCGAAGACCGAGTTACAAAATATTGATGTAAGGCGTGAATTTAAAACCGGCATTATGCTTTCCGGTTCTTTCTCTCACAGAAATTATCTGCTAAATCTGGAAGCCGGTACGCTGCAACTTTCCACAGACAAAATACTTTCATACGACAATTTGATTATTACACCCACGGATAGAATAGCACTTACCGGAGAAAATGGCTCCGGAAAGAGTTCACTTATCCGCCATATTCTCAAGTCTATTAATGCTGAACCGGAAAACATAACATACATTCCACAAGAAATTTCTGTTGAAGAAACAAAAGCAGTACTAAGTGAAATCAGAAACCTTTCAAACGAACAGCTTGGGAAGCTACTAATTATAGTTAGCAGACTTGGCTCCGATGCAAAACGAATTCTCGATACGGAAATTCCAAGCCCAGGTGAAACAAGAAAGCTTCTTCTTGGTCTCGGCATTACAAAGAATCCCCACATAATAATTATGGACGAACCGACAAATCACATGGATATTGTTTCAATAGAGTGCTTGGAAGACGCGTTACAAAATGTTTCTTGTGCGCTGTTGCTTGTTAGCCACGATAGAATTTTTCTTGATAGAGTTACACAAATAAACTGGAAAATCATTCATAGCGGTAAAAATTTGGAACTGCTTACTTGAGCTGTGTCTTCATACTTCTTAATTCTTTGGTTATCTTTGGGCTGAATTTTTTTTGCTCAATCTTATTTAATCGAGATGTGGCTTTATGAAAATTGCATTTGTTGCGAGTGAAGTTTTTCCTTACGCTAAGACCGGTGGACTTGCAGACGTGGCCGGTTCTTTACCGATTGAGCTAAGCAATCTCGGCAGCGAAGTAAAAGTTTTTATGCCAAAGTACAATATGTTTGGCGAGGTTGAACACGGATTGCATTATCAATGGAACATCGGGGAAATTCCCGTACGCGTTAACGGACAAGTTCATTCGGTTCACGTTCACACCGCCAAGCTTCCCCGCTCAAATGTAGAAGTGTATTTTGTTGATTGTCCTTATTTCTTTCACCGCTTCCGCGTTTACACAAATGATCACGATGAAGATGAGCGCTTCATTCTCTTTATGAAGGGCGTTATCGAAATTCTTCAACGCATCGGCTGGGCGCCGGATGTTATTCACTGCAACGATTGGCAAACCGGTTTGCTTCCTCTACTTCTCCGAGAAAATTACGGCTGGGATAAAATGTTTCACCGTACTGCTACCGTTTACTCAATACATAACATAGCTTATCAAGGTAAATTTTCTAAAGCAACATTTAGCAAAGCGGAGATTAGACCAGAGCATTTTGTTTATGGCGGACTTGGAGAACATGAAGGCGGTGTTAATTTTATGAAGACCGCAATTCTAACAAGCGATGTTATAAATACTGTCAGCCAAACTTATGCGCACGAGCTGCTTACGCCGGAATATGGTGAAGGAATGGAGAGTTTTCTCCATGCTCGCGCTCAAGATTTTTATGGAATAATAAATGGAATTGATTACCACGTTTGGAATCCGGAAAAAGATGTATTGCTTCCTTATCAATTCTCTTCAGACGATCTTTCCGGTAAACTTCAAAATAAAAAGTTTCTTATTGAGCAGCTTGGTTTTCACTACGACGAAAATATTCCGCTGATTGGAATTATATCTCGGATGGTTTCTCAAAAAGGATTTGATATAATCGGCTACGCACTGAATGAACTTATGCAGCTTAACGCGCAGTGGGTAATTCTGGGCAGCGGTGAGCATCGTTACGAAGAAATGTTTATGCAGATTAAAGAAAAATATCCGTACAAAGTTTATTTCTATCGTGGCTTTAATAATGAGCTTTCTCATTTTATCGAAGCCGCATCAGATATTTTTCTTATGCCTTCTCGTTTTGAGCCGTGCGGGCTTAATCAAATTTATTCTCTTAAATATGGAACTGTTCCTGTGGTGCGTAAAACCGGCGGACTCGCAGACACGGTTTTAGATTGGAATGAGCATCTGGCACAAGGACAAGAAATTGGAACCGGTTATTCGTTTCATGATTATACCGCGCACGCGCTAATTCTTTCTGTTCAGCGTGCTCTTCATGACTTTAATTTGAAAAATGTCTGGCACAAAATTCAACAAAACGGAATGAACAAGGATTACTCCTGGCGTAAGTCGGCAGAAAAATATATCGAGCTTTACAAGCAAGCTGTGATTAAACGGCTTGGTTAGTTTATTGTTCCCGGGAGATTTTAAAATTTTTTCTGTGTTTCCTTTGTTGAACAAAACGAATATTAAGCCCATGCGTCTCAATCTGGTATCTATTTAGATTCCCGCTTTAAACTCGCGTGAACTACTGGGTAAAACAACAATTAACCAATAGGATTTATGAAGGCATCTCAAATGTTTATTTTCTTTGGAATCGTTTTTACGGTTTACGGACTTATCAACTATTACATTATCCGGCGCGGCTTATCCGTTGTGCCGGCAGAGTACAAAACTATTTTCTTGGTTGTAACAATCTTTATTGCCGCATCTTACATCGCTGGAAGAGTTTTAGAAAACATCTGGATTTCTCCTATCAGCATTGTTCTTGTCTGGATCGGCTCTTTCTGGCTCGCGATAATGACATACACTTTTCTTTTCTTACTTGTTATTGATTTGTTTCGATTAGCAAATCACTTCTTGCCATTCTTTCCGTCGTTCATAACCGGCAACGTTGAACAAACCAAGAAAACTGTGGCAATAATTGTTGGTGTTTTGGTTTTAAGCTCTGTTGCCGGCGGCTTTATCAATACTAAAATGATAGCGATTAAAAAATATTCTATTGATATAAAGAAAAGCGCCGGTGGATTGAAATCTCTTAATCTGGCTATCGCTTCCGATCTTCATCTCGGTACAATTAACAGTTACGAGTTCATGTACAAGGTTGGCGATAAGCTTAACTCGATGAATCCCGACTTGATTTTACTTGCCGGAGATATTATTGATGAAGATTTAGGTCCGGTAATTAAATACGATGTTGGTGAACATCTGAAAAGATTAAAAGCTAAGTATGGCGTTTATGCTGTTACCGGAAATCACGAATATATTGGCGGCGCTGATCCTGCGGTTGAATATTTACATAAGCATGATATTAATGTCATTCGGGATAGCGTTGTTAAGATTGATAATGCGTTTTACATAGTTGGGCGAGAAGACCGTTCGAGCAGACAATTTGGCGGCAAGCAGCGTAAAGAACTTTCAGATATAATGAAAGAGGTTGATAAATCTCTTCCGGTTATTATGATGGACCATCAACCGTTTAATTTGGAACAAGCAGCGCAGAATGGTGTTGATCTTCAGTTGAGCGGACATACGCACAACGGACAGCTTTGGCCGTTCAATTATATTGTAGAAAAAGTTTACGAACTTGCCTGGGGATACAAAGTTATAGGCAACACACATTACTATGTTTCTTGCGGTGTTGGTGGTTGGGGTCCGCCAATAAGAACCGGCAGCCGCCCGGAAATAATAAATATTAAACTCAACTTCGTTGGAGATGCAAATTGAATAAAGATAAATGTTTAGTTGTTGGCGCAACCGGCGGTATTGGAAGATCCGCAGTTAAAGCAATAGTTGAAAATGGAAATCATGTACGCGTTTTAGTTCGAAGCAAACAAAAAGCAGAAAAATATTTCTTTGGAATGAAAAACGTTGAAATCTTTGAAGGTGATGCTACCAAACCGGCTGATCTATCAAAAGCAATTAAAGGCTGCTCTGCTTTGTTTTACTGCGCCAATACTCTTTATACCGAATGGATTGAAAAAGCACGTCCTTTATTAAAAGTATCCTTGGATGCGGCGGCAGAAGCTAAGGCTCGCTTTGTTTTTCCGGGCAATGTTTATTTGTATGGTCACGCTCAATATAATCCGGTTGATGAAAAACATCCTCACGCAGCTCATACTGTAAAAGGAAAAATCAGAGTTGAAATGGAAGAGACAATAAAGAAATCTTCTTCGGAAAAAGGATTACATTTTACAATTGTTCGCTTCCCGGATTTCTATGGTCCCTTTGTTGTAAACGGTTTTTCAGAGAAGGCTTATCAAAATGCTCTTGCCGGAAAATCAATATTGTGGATAGGCTCTAAGAATGTTCCGCTTGAATATATATTCATCGAAGATGCCGGGAAATGTATAGTTGCCGCCGGACTTTCTGAGCAAGGAATAAATCAAGAGTATAATGTTCCGGCAACAACCCCAATCACCAACAATAACTACTTGGGATTAATCTCTAAGCTTGGCGGCGCAAATTCCAAACTACAGATACTCAACTCAAATTTGATCTTCTCAACGATGGGTTTCTTCAACAAGCTTATTAAAGAAGTTGCTGAGATGCTATATCTAAAGCGGGAAGAGTTAATCCTTGACGGAACAAAATTCAAGAATACCTTTGGATTTTTACCAGGGACCACTTATGATGAAGGAGTAAAGAAAACTTTTGAGTGGGTGAAAGCATTTTACAAAGTGTGATCTACCGGTTTATCTTCACCGCTGCTTAAAATGTTTTCTGCTTCAAGAACTTCGCTGAAAGGAACTAGAATTTTTATTTCATCGGAGCCGTAAATAGCTAAATCTAATGCATTCTGTGCGTTACTGTTTTTTGCCGGAAGATATACTGATGGAGATTTCTTTCCGGAAAACAAAAACGGATGCAGTCCATTTTCGATTAAGGAATTTTTCAAACTTTCACTTTCGTAAGTTTCTTTGCAAACAGCAACCACCGCAAGCGACTGAAGAACTTCGTAATGTTCATGTTCTTTGCAAAGAAAAGTCCCGTTAACAAAGCTACCGCACTCATTACAAAAAGCATAATGGCAGATTACACAAACACCTTCTGCATCCGCTGCAGGATGTGTAAAGCATTTAACACTTTCTTCAAATAAACTTCCGCAGCGGGGACAAAATTCATCTTCGTTTGTTAATACTAATTCGCAGTTGCCGCATTGTAATTCGTTTTCCATGTTTCCCTTTATTTGATCAATAACATTTTCATTGTTTGAACAAAACCTTGCCTTGAGCCAGCCGAAGGATCTCCAACTCTTAGTTGATAGAAATATACTCCGCTTTGTAGAGACGCCATATATGGCGTCTTTACGCTAAATTTTTCTTTATACGTTCCCGGCTCTTTGTATTCGTTCACAAGCGTTGCAACTTCCCTTCCCAACACATCGTAAACTTTTAGCGTTACGTATTGTGACATCTCCCCTTTGGGGAGATTTAGAGGGGCTATCTGATAGCTAATAGTGGTTTCCGGATTAAACGGGTTGGGATAGTTTTGAGAGAGTGAATACTCTGTGGGTAGGTTATTTCTTTTTTCAATACCGGTTTTGGTTTTTGTTTGCTGATAATAAATATAGGGAGCGTCTAGGCTCCATGGAGATAATTCAATTGTTAGATTGAGTTTTTTAGCGAAGATATCTTTTTCTTTAACAATAGAATAAACAAAGAGAGAATCATTTCTATAATACGCTATGTAGTTCGAATCTATGTCATCAGTGCATTTCAATTCGGTTAAATCTTTAACCACCTTTTTGTTTTGAAGCGCAAAAGAATTCAAGTCAAGCGTCTCTTTATAAAGAATACGATTGTCTAAATAGTAAAGTTCTTTCCCAAAGTAAAAGTATCTACGTGAATAATAATTTGTCGTTGTTCCTGTAGGGTTCAATTCCTTAATAATTTCAAATCGGTTCTTCGAAAAGGAAGCCATATACAACGGACCACTTGGGTTGACCTGATACAAATACAAACTATCGGCTATATGAAATATTTTTAGCGGACCCCCGCCTTGAAGAAATCCACCTTTCCAAACTTCAACTTTTTCTTCCAGCTTAATCTTGGGCGATTTCGAAACGTCGGCTAAACACAAAGAATTTTTGTAACTATTTTTGTTTTGCAGAATTAATAAAAATTTGTCTGATATTTTGCCTGCTCTATGAACGATTTTCAGACTATCGCCGATTATTCCTTCATATAGTGAATCGTTTCTGACAAATAGGGCGGTTCTCTGTATTCCAAAAAACAACCATGCGCCATTATTAACTTTTTCAACTATTGGCTTTTCATAAAGAAACTGATCCATCGGGTCTATCCAATTCAGCATCCTAATTATTTGACGTGAATTTTTGCTTGTGTTGTTGTACAAATAATTGAAGCGCTCTTCCAGTGCGCGGCTGATTTCCATTTTGAGCGTTAATAGATACTCGGCAGAACCGACACTAAACCCCTTTAGACAAGTTTCGCTTGTTCCTCCATCGGGAACAGATACATTTTTCCACTGCCATAAAGTATCGCTGTAATCAACTTCCGGTTTGGTAAAGTTGATGCGTAACAGATTCCCGGTTGTAACTGTTTGTTGCGCGCTAAGATTAATTACCGCAAGCAGCAAACTAATTGTTATTACCACCCATTTCATAAACACCCCGCGTTAAAAGTTACTTTAATAAAACCATCTTCTTTGTTTGAACAAATTTTCCGACCGACAATCTACATAAATACACTCCGCTAGGTAGAGACGTTGCGTGCAACGTCTCTACATAATTACCCGCTTGTTTAAACTCGTTAGCTAGTGTTACAACTTCTCTTCCCAATACATCATAAACTTTTAGCGTAACGTGTCCTGCCTTAGGAAGTTGATAGCTAATTGTCGTTTCCGGGTTAAATGGATTTGGATAGTTTTGCGACAATGCAAATTCCGTCGGAATCTTATCGTCTTGTTTTTCAATACCAACTATTGTTTTATACTGAGCACGGCTTTGTTTTATTACGCTTCTAAGCTCAGCAAGATTATCTGCCGCTGCTATTACGTAGGCAACTTTCAAGCTCTGGTTTGCGCCAAGTTTATAAGGTCCACCGGAAACAACAAATGATGCATCAACATAACCAATATTTTGTTTTACTATTCCGCTCGAAAGCGTAGTCCACTTCTCTTTTTCGGAA
Organism: Stygiobacter sp. RIFOXYC2_FULL_38_25; assembly: GCA_001803165.1. Taxonomy (GTDB): domain Bacteria; phylum Bacteroidota; class Ignavibacteria; order Ignavibacteriales; family Melioribacteraceae; genus Stygiobacter. Next base: position 474,764 of record MHAZ01000021.1, read on the forward strand.
AATTCATTCGCATCAAACAAGCGAACATCTCCGCTTGTTGCGGCGTTGTTGATCGGGTAGTAACCATAGTTTTGCTCACTAATAAGCGCTGCGCCGGTATAAGTTCCTAAAACATCTTTGTCTTTATAAAAAGCATATCCAAAGTTTTCTTCGGCATCAAAAGCCGTTGAGTCTTTCACCGGATCGTCTGCCGGCATATCCCAATCGAAAAAGTAGCCAACATAGAGATTATTAATTTCGCTTTGGGTTTTGTTGTAAAGGTCGCTGACAACTATCACATATTTATCGTTTGGCAAATTAGCAAAGGCATGGCTTGATTGTTTAGTCTCAATTCCAAGCGCGCTGTTTCCTGCTCCTAAATCATTAAATGTTGTGGCGGAACTTTGATTTCCATTTTGAGCGGTTATTAGTTTTATTGGCGTTACCATTTGGAAGTCTTTGCTTTGTACTTGTATTCCGCGTGCGGCATCCATAACTGTTGTTTCCGATGTCCCATACATGAATGCGCCTTCAAACATTAAGTTGTCTCCGTTATCGTAACGAAACCCTTGTCCATCCGTGTTTGTTGGATAATCATTAAAACCCAGCGAGCCTTTGCTTGTTACGCTCATAACAATTTTGTTTGCGTTGTGTGTATCGTAAGTTGGATTAACGCGAACACTTATCCATTGGTAATCGTTATAACTACCGCTTGAAAATTTTATTAAGAAATTTACTTCATGATTATATGGGGCACTGGGTAAAACAATGAAGTAAAAATTAAAAATATCACTTTTTTGTTCCAGCGTATTAAATGCCCCGGCATTTTCGCTTGGTTTTGTTGGCGCAATCAAAGCAACCGCATTATCACTGCATTCAACGCCTATAGAAACAGAACTAATAGGTGAAAGATAATTTGTTAACGATACCGTGCCTATTACAGTCTCGTTGGTTTCAAACAAACCGTTAAAGTTGCTTCCGCTCATTTCTGTAAATTTAACATCCGTTGCTCGTACTGAAACAGCGTTTTTTTCTGACACTGCGCGGTAAGCATTGGCTCTTCCTTTTCCAATTAAATATTTCTCGCTTTCCGGATTTACTCCGTTGGAATAAATATCATCCGTTGTTACACGAACTTGCTCGCCTATTTGAAGTGCAGAATAATTTGGAAATTTTGAAGCCACTAATCCGGCAATACCGGTAACAAGCGGTGCCGCCATTGAAGAGCCGCTCATTTGCCTGTATGATAGACTTGTGTATGTTGGATATGTAGAAAGAATCTCGCTGCCGAGGGAAAGAACATCTGTATTAATTCCATAAGTAGCTCCGGTGTAGCGCCTATCATCATTCAGTCCCCAAACAACAGAAAGCACTCCTTTATAACTTGCCGGGTAAAAGGGCGCTTTAGTATTTTCGTTGCCGGCAGACGCCACAACCAAACTTCCTTTCGTAGTTGCATAGTCAATAACCTCTTGTTCATAACGGGAGAAACTTGAACTGCCCCAACTGCAATTAATTACTTTTGCGCCTTTATCTGCCGCGTACTTTATGCCTTCAAAACCATAGTAAACGTATGGCATTCCATTTTCGTCTCTTCTATCTCCCCGGCTAACTTTTACAGGAAGAATTGTACAGTTATAACCGATTGACGCTATTCCAATTTTGTTATCGGAAACCGCTGCTGCTATTCCGGCAACGTGGGTGCCGTGATGTTGAGGCAGTAAATAATTCGAAGGCGTCTTGTCTTCATTAGGATCATCGTCTTCTGTCCCGTTCAATCCGCCAAAATCTTTACCTATAACTTTACCTGTATTGTCTCTCAAAATGTTTGCGGCTAAATCCGGATGAACCCAATCAACGCCGGTATCAACAATGGCTATTAAAACGGATGAATCTCCTTTGGTTACATCCCAGGCTTGCGTTGCGGAAATTCTGCTCAGATTAATTTGTTGTCCTGTTAGAAAGATAGAATCGTTTGGAACTACGGTTACACGGTGAACATATTTTGGCTCGGCATATTCAACATCTCTATTCTTCGAAAACTTCTTTGCTAACTCAACCGGATCTTCAGTAGAACTGTACTTTAGCAGATAAATATTGCCGAGCGAGTTTGTTCCTTTTCGAAGAGCTATTTCTTCCGGAAAAAGTTTTGTTGCTTCCGTAACTGTGAATGGCGCAAAACCTTTTTTCTGTAACGACTGCGCGCTGGTTTGCGGAGAAGCGCCTTCCTTAAATTTTACGATTAATGTGTTGGAGAGATAATAAACATCTCCTTTTTGAATTATTTCTTGTGCGGTTATAAAGTTAGCCGAGAAAGCAAACAGCAGAAGTAAAAGTTTTTTATTCACGTAAACCATCTTTCCTTTTTTGATGTGAGCAAGTTTATTAATCTGGTGTAAGATACACAACCCCAAAAGTTTGAACTGTGATCTGACGAAGTTTAATCACTCAAATGCTTTTAACCACAAAGACCACCAAGAAGCTCAAAGAACACAAAGAATAGCTCTTCTTTACTTTGTGCTCTTTGATAATTTTTCTTTGCGGTTAGTTTTTATTTCTTCTCCCAAACATTGTTTTTCAATTTACCGTCCGGTGAGCCATCGTCTAACAATTCCACGCGTTTAACTTCTTTAGAATTTTTCAGTTCTATCTTAAACTCGCTGTTGCCGGTTTTCCAAGTTGAGGTTGAGTGATTTACTTTTTCTTTTGTGTTATCTGAGTAAGTAATTTCCAGCTCAATTGGAATTGGAACAATGCCAATTTTTTCAATAACTATTTCTGTTCCACCCTTTATTGGTTTTACAGATTTAACTCCCAAATCCGGATAGCCTTGTTCTATGAACCATGGTTTCCAGAACCAGCTTAAATCTTCTTTGGCAACATCATTAAACGTATTAAAGAAATCGTACGGAAGTGGATGTTTACCATTCCACCTATTAATGTATTCGAGCAGCGCTTTCTTAAACAAATCATCCCCAAGGACATCTTTCAAAAAGTAATATGCCGTTGATGCTTTTGCGTAAGAATTAAAACCATAATTCTGACTGGTTGGTGTATTCGAAGAAAGAGTTATCAATGGAAAATCTGTTTCGTTTCCCATCATTGCGCTAACACCACGAATGTTTCCTTCAAACGCATCGCCCGTACCGCCATCAACAACATTTGCTTGGTTTGCAGAAGTAAAAAATGTTGCCCAGCCTTCATCCATCCACGCGTATTTGCGTTCGTTTATTCCCATGAAGAAAGGAAAATATGTGTGAGCAATTTCGTGAAGCGTAACGCCCGCCTGTCCGCCGCGCCCGCTAATTCCATTATTGCACATCATTGGTATTTCCATTCCGCCGCCCCCTTCTGTCTCGCCGTTAAACGTTGTAATCTTTGGATAAGGAAACGGAAACCCGGGCTGATCTACCGAAAGCTGCTGAACAGAAAGTTTTGCAAAGAGAGCTACTTCCTCATACGTTTTTGATTTAGGCGGATAAGCCGCATCGGTCAACACGCGTCTTCCGGCATCATCAACTTCAGCCGTAGTTGCATCCCATAAATAACCGCTGCTTGTTGCCCATGAAAAATCGGGAATATTTTCACCTTTGAATTTCCAAGTGTTTTTTTCACCACCAAGCGTTGTGCCGTTTTTCAAATCTTCTTGTGTAACTATTCTAACAATCTGGTCAGCTGCCCATGCTTCTTTATAACGCGCAACTAATTCCGGCTTCAATACTTCTTCCAGATTTTGATAAAGCCCGCTTCCCCAAACCAAATAATTTTTTGGAGCGGTAATTTCAACATCAAAATTGTTTTTGTCGTTGTAGAATTCCAGCGAGCCGCCTTCATATTGAATTTGATCCCAGCCATCTATATCATCATAAACTGCAATTTGCGGATACCAATAAGCAACGTAAAAAGTTGAATCGTTGTAAGCACCCATTCGTATTCTCGTTTCTTTTGGAATAATCACCGACCATTTAATCATAATGTCGGCGCTTCCTTTCGGAGCGATTTTTTGGGGAAGATTATTTATCGTCATGTTCGATCCGCGTCTCATTATTCTTAAATCGCGCGATTTCAAATTCAATCCTACTCCGTTAATCATCATTGTATCTATTTGTGTTCCATCGGTTTCATCATTTAAACTAACGCGTGAGGAACGTGGTGTTCCCTTTTTAAGAAAGTCTTGATAAAGACGAATTACCAAAGAGCGGAGTGAATCCGGGCTTTCGTTGTAATACTTAATGTTCACTGTTCCTTTTACTTCCCGTTTCTCCGGAAGCAACTCGGCTTGAATTTTATAGTCCGCGTGATTCGTCCAGTAATTTGCGCCCGGCTTACCATCGTAAGAGCGAGTCCCTTTTTCATAAGCTCTAATAATATTCTTGGGATAATAGAAAGAAGATTTCTGTGCAACGATAGTTGAACACAACATTGCTGCTGCAATTAAAAACAAGGTGGTTTTCTTCATGGTGATTGTCTGATAGTTTGTTGGGGCTAAAAATAATTTTGTGGCGGGAGGATTACAAATATTTTTATTACAAAAGGAAGGGTCACAGACCCCTCCCTACAAAACAAACTACTTTACTGAATTTTTGCCAAAGCTTGTTCAAGATCGTTGATCAAATCTTTTACGTTTTCTATACCAACAGATAAGCGAACAAGCCCTTCTGTAATTCCGGCAGTTGCGCGCGCTGCTTCGCCCATTGTTAAGTGCGTCATACTCGCAGGATGCTGTATGAGTGTTTCAACACCGCCTAAAGAAACAGCAAGCTTGCAGAGTTTAACATTGTTCATCACAATTTCGCCGGCTTTGAAACCATCTTTTAATTCGAACGAAATCATTCCGCCGGGCGCACTGTGCTGCTTTAATCCAACTTCATAATTAGGATGGCTTTTCAATCCGGGGTAGCGAACCCATTTTACTTTCGGATGTTTCTCTAAATACTCAGCAATTACTTGTGCGTTTTCTGTGTGCTTCTGCATTCTAATTGCTAAGGTTTTTAATCCGCGGTGAACGAGGAAAGAATTAAACGGATCAATAACGCCGCCCATTTGGTTTAGAATTCTGCGCATCATTTTGTAATCGTCTTCACTCTTAACAATTATAACTCCGCCAACGACATCTGCGTGTCCGTTCAAAAATTTAGTCATGCTGTGAACAACAACGTCGGCTCCAAATTTAAGCGGCTGCTGTAGAGCCGGACTCATAAATGTATTATCAACAACAAATAACGCATTGTTTGCGTGAGCGATTTTAGCCGCGGCTTCCAAATCTGTTATAGCTATAACCGGATTCGCCGGAGTTTCTACATAAATAATTCTTGTGTTTGGCTTAACCGCTTTTTCAATTTCCTCGGTGATGTCTGTATCAACAAAAGTAGCTTCTACGCCAAACTTGCTTAATACTGTTTGAAGCAAAGTAAGCGTTGGTCCATAAACCGATTTACTGCATACAACATGATCGCCGCTTTTTAGTAGCGCGGTAAACATTGTACTGATTGCCGCCATTCCGCTTGCGCAGCCAAGAGCTTTGTGCCCGCCCTCTAATTCTGCAACTGCGTTTTCCATCGCTTCAACTGTTGGGTTTTTCATACGGGTGTAGATATAGCCTTCTACATCACCTTTAAATAATGCCGCGCCGTGTGCTGCATTTTCAAACTTAAATGTTGATGTCTGATAAATCGGGGGAACAACAGAACCATGTTCATACTCGCCAACGCCGCTGTGAACACATTTTGAATCGAACTGTAAGTTTTCGTTTTTCATTTTCTTTCCGTAATAGCTTCTATATCTGCAAGATCTTTCAGTCTGCCCGAAGCCTTTTTGTTTTTAATAAAATCGCTTTTACTTAAGTAAAAAACTTCTTCGCCGTCTAAAACTATTTTCTCTTTATTCTTATATGCTTCTAAAAAATCCACACCACTTATGCTGGTTAGAATATCTATCCTAACCGGTGGAACTCCGATTTGTATTACAGAGCTCTCTTCTAAAAAATCTTTTTCGCTATGACCCAGAGAACCAACACCAAAATCAATAAGTGTTTTTTCCATTCGTTGCGCGTTCTCTTTGCTAATTTTTATCCAAATATCAATATCGCCGGTATTTCTTGGACTTCCATAAAAACCAAGAGCAAACGCGCCTACTACAAGGTATTCAACCTTGTTTTCGTTTAATAACTTTAACAGTTCTTTGTAGTCTTGGTGAAGAACCATCTTTTGTCTCATACGTTTGTTTACGTAAAAATTCTATCGCAGCAATTCTTTCTTCCGGCGTTTTTGAAAGCCAGTATTCAAGATCGTAATTGCGTTTATCTTTTAGCGATATTTTTCTAACTACCTTTTCCACAATTTATTCTTCTTCATCTTCCGGAATTACTCTTGCGATATCTGCAATCTCATCGCCTTCGTTCAACCGAATTAAGCGAACGCCTTGAGTGTTTCTTCCCATCACGCGCAACTCGCTAACTGCTTGTCTAAGAACCATTCCGCCGGTTGTAATGATTACAAGTTCGTCTCCGTCGTTTACTTCTTTCATCGCAATCATCTTACCGTTTCTATCGGAAGTCTTAACAGTAATTACACCTTTACCACCGCGTTTGGTTAATCTGTAATCTTCAATCTCAGAACGTTTGCCGAATCCTTTATCTGTAACAACCATTAACGTTGTTGCGTTGCGAACCACGATCATTCCTATTACATAATCTTTCTTGCCTAAGTTAATGCCGCGTACGCCGGTTGCGGTTCTACCCATATCGCGCACGTCGCTTTCCTTAAAGTGAATCGCCATGCCTTCGCTTGTTCCGATAATAATATCGTTGTTTCCATCGCTAAGTTTAGCTTCAACAAGACTATCTCCGGCGGCAAGATTAATTGCAAGAATTCCGCCGCGGCGAATATTTGAGTACGCCGAAAGAACAGTTTTCTTAACCGTTCCTTGCTTAGTAACCATTACAATTGATTTATCATCAACGAATTCTTTCACTGTAACAAACGCCGTAATGTTTTCTTCTTTATCTTTTTCGATAAGATTAAGAATTGATCTTCCCTTTGTTGCGCGTCCTCCTTCCGGAATTTCGTGAACTTTGAGCCAGTAACATTTTCCGCGATCTGTAAAGAACATTATGTAGTGATGTGTTGAAGCAACAAACATATGCTCTATAAAATCTTCTTCTCGGGTTCCGGCGCCTGTAACACCTTTGCCGCCACGTCCTTGTTTGCGGTAACCGCTAACCGGGAAGCGTTTGATGAATCCGGCGTGAGAAATTGTTACAACTACATCTTCTTCGGCAATTGTATCTTCCAAAGAAAATTCTTTATAGTCGTGAATAATTTCTGTTCTGCGTTCATCGCCGTATCTTTCTTTAATCGCAAGCAGTTCTTCTTTAATGATTTGTCTTCTCAACTTTTCATTACCGAGAATCGCTTTCAACTTGTTTATAAACTTGATTACTTCTTTGTATTCATCTTCAATTTTCTTTCTTTCTAAGCCGGTTAAGCGCTGCAATCTCATATCAAGAATTGCTTTGGATTGAATTTCGCTCAGCTTGAATTTGCGCATCAACGCTTGTTTAGCGGTTTCAACATCGCGCGATTTCTTGATGGTTTGAATTACTTCATCAATGTTATCAAGCGCAATTATGTAGCCTTCCAAAATATGAGCGCGGCGTTCTGCGGCATCAAGTTCAAACTTTGTTCTGCGAACAAGAACATCCATTCTATGATCTAAGAAGTGTTCCATCATTTGCTGAAGCGTAAGAACTTTTGGCGCGCCGTGAACTAGCGCAAGCATTATCACACCAAACGTAACTTGCATTGATGTATGCTTGAACAAATTATTAAGAATTACAGCCGGCTGTCCATCACGTTTCAGCTCAATAACAACGCGCATACCATCGCGGTCACTCTCATCACGTAAGTTGGAAATTCCTTCAATTTTTCCTTCGCGCACTAACTCTGCTATTTTTTCAATCAGCGTTGCTTTATTTACTTGATACGGTAGCTCTGTGATAACAATGTTTTCTCTATCGTTCTTAAGCACTTCAACATTGGCTTTGGCGCGTATTACAACTCTTCCTCGTCCGGTTAGAAATGCATCTTTAACACCTTCATAACCATAAATAATTCCTCCCGTTGGAAAATCGGGAGCTTTAACAATCTTAAGTATTTCTTCCGGTTTGGTTTTTGGATTATCAATCAACAGAATCAAACCATCTATTATTTCTCTCAAGTTGTGCGGCGGAATGTTTGTAGCCATACCAACTGCAATTCCGCTTGCACCGTTTACCAACAAGTTTGGCAAATAAGATGGCATCACTAACGGTTCTTGAAGCGAGTCATCAAAGTTTGGCCCGAAGTCAACAGTGTTCTTATCAAGATCGCGAAGCATTTCTTCTGCTATTCTTGCAAGGCGCGCTTCGGTATAACGCATAGCTGCCGGACTGTCGCCATCCACCGAACCAAAGTTTCCTTGTCCATCTACCAACGGATAGCGCAGCGACCATTCTTGAGCCATGCGCACCATTGAATCGTAAACAGCAGTATCTCCGTGCGGGTGATACTTACCAAGAACCTCTCCCACGATACGGGCAGATTTTTTATACGGTTTGTTGTGCTGAACGCTCAGTTCATGCATGCCATACAAAACTCTGCGGTGAACCGGTTTGAGTCCATCTCTCACATCGGGCAGCGCGCGGGCAACAATAACGCTCATCGCGTAGTCTATGTAAGACGATTTCATTTCTTCTTCTAGTGAAACGGGTACTACTTTTTCAAAAATTGTGGTCATGTTATTTCTTGTTTAGGATTTTGATTTATTATTTAATTCTTTTTAACATCTCTTTTATTTGTGGTTTTAAAAGCGGTAATTGTTTGTTTACGATAAACCATGTGTTGCTCAAGTCTACTTTGAAGTACTCGTGAATAACAATATTTCTAAAACCAATTATTTTCTTCCATGGAATTTCCGGCGATTGTTTTCTTAACTCCGCCGGTAAGTTTTTGGCAGCCTCTCCTATTATCTCAAGGTTGCGAATAATCGCATCCGCTACTAGTTCGTTGTTTTCTAATTTTTTCTGTGTATATCCTTCGGTATATTTTTCTATTCTTTTAATGCACTCCAAAATGTCGTCGAGAAACAGCTTATATTCTCTCTTAGACATATAAAACCTCTTGTTTAACAAGTTTCCAGAGTTTTTTATTTCTTATTAATCCTTTTTTAAGAACTAGATCTACTTTAACACCTAGAAGTTTTTGCAAGTAATCTTGTAAATCAACAACATCCCAGCCTATGGGTTTATAAAAATCAACAAGAACATCAAGATCACTTTTGGGAGTCTGTTCGTTGCGAACATAAGAACCGAACAAACCTATTTCTTTAACGAAAAACTTCTCCGCTATTTCCGGTTTGTTCTTTTCTATTTTCTCTTTAATTGTATCGGTACTCAAAGAGTCTCCTTTAGACAGATTCTGGTCATGTTATTTCTTGTTTAGGATTTTAATTTATTATTTAATTCTAATTTCTTTTCTTAATCATGCTCTTGATCTTAATCTTGATAGCTCCAGCTCAAAATTATAATACCAACGCCGCTAAACCAAAATAAAACAGTATCGTACAAATATCTGTAAGTGCCAGCGTAATTGGTCCGGCAGCAATTTTAGGATCGAGTTTGGCTCTGTGTAAAATTGCCGGTACGCTCAATCCCCAGACAGAAGCAATCAACTGAATCAACACAACACTCAATCCAATTACTCCAGCTGCCGCTACATCACCTTTCCAAACAACAACTACTGCAGTTACTACGGTAGCGCAGCTTAATCCAAGCATCAGCGCGGTTTGAGCTTCGCGTAAAAAGTTTTTTACAAACCACCTAAACGATGGCTTTGCAGTACGCAAAGCTTGTATCGTAACTGTCATAGATTGAATACTTACGCTTTCGCCAAGACCAAGAACCAATGTAAAAAAGAACACTACTATTAAACTTTCTGCAAGCGTTGTTTCAAACATTCCGGTTAACAAAGCGCAGATTGTTCCGCTTGTTACCGTTGCAAAAAGCCACGGAAGTCTTACGCGCCAAGCTTTAACCGGCGAAGCATTTTTAACTTCGCTGATTTTAAAACCAATTGTTTCAAAGATCGAATCATAATCTTGCGGCTCTACTTCACTTGCCGCTTCAGAATCTTTTTCTTCCAGCAATTCATCAGTAAAAAGATTGACGTCAACTACACCTATCATTCTTCTCTCGGCATCTACCACAGGAAAAGCCAGAAACTTATAAGTTGCAAAAAACTCCAGCGCATCATAAACCGTTGATGTGCCCGGCAGCGCCGCAACCCGCTTTACCATTATATCTTCAAGTTTTTGTTCTAACTTTCCAATCAACAATCTACGTGTTGGCAACACACCAACAAGCCTTTGCTCATCATCAACTACATAAAAGTAAACTATTCTTTCGCCAACGCCTTCAAGGCGAATTTTATTCAACGTTTCATCAACGGAAAGGTTTTTGTTTAGCGCGTTATAATCTTTTCGCGCGTAATCAACAACCGAATGATGATATGTTGATTTGTCGTTCATGTTAGGGACAGAATAAGATTATGAACAAGAGCATGATTCTTCTTGTTCTTAATCATAATCTTACTCTTGGTTACACATCCAAGTTTGCGTACTTAGCGTGCTTCTCAATAAAATCGCGGCGAGGTTCTACAGCATCGCCCATAAGCGTTTCAAAGATTTTATCTGCCGCCGCCGCGCTTTCTACGTTTACTTGCAATACTGTTCTTGTTTCCGGATTCATTGTGGTTGACCACAATTGTTCCGGATTCATTTCACCTAATCCTTTGTAACGGGAAATTAAAATTCCTTTAATCGGTTGATCGGTTCCTTCTGCCGCAGCAATTTCTTCTTCCGACTCAACAATTTTATCATCTTTTCCGGCTTTCATGCGTTTCAAGATTTTCTCACGCTCTTCGTCATCAAATGCGTAAAGTTCTTCTTTTCCTTTTTTGATTTTGTACAACGGCGGCTGCGCTATATAAACTTTACCAGCAGTAATTAAATCTTTCATGTGGCGGTATAAGAAAGTAAGAAGCAATGTTCTAATATGGCTGCCGTCAACGTCCGCATCAGTCATTAAAATAATTTTACCATAGCGTGATTTTTCCGAATCAAAGTCTTCTCCGATTCCTGCGCCGATTGCAGAGATCATCGCTTGAATTTCTTGGTTCTCTAAAATTTTATTGATCTTAGCTTTCTCTACGTTCAATATTTTTCCTTTGATAGGTAGAATCGCCTGGAATCTTCTATCTCGTCCTTGTTTTGCAGAACCGCCCGCAGAATCGCCTTCCACTATGTAAATTTCACAATGCTCTGGATCATTGATAGAACAGTCTGCAAGTTTGCCGGGAAGATGCATAGAATCGAGCGCGTTCTTTCTACGGACTAATTCGCGGGCCTTACGAGCGGCTTCGCGTGCTTCCGCTGCGCGCATACACTTTTCAAAAATCTTCTTTGCTACCGATGCATTCTCTTCTAAGAACTCAGAAAGTTTTTCGCCTACCATCATTTCAACTGCGGATTTAACTTCGCTGTTGCCTAGTTTGGTTTTTGTTTGTCCTTCAAACTGCGGCTCCATCACTTTCACAGAGATTACTGCCGTTAAACCTTCCTTATAATCTTCACCTGTTAAACTTATTTTACTGTTCTCTTTTATCAATCCGTTTTTAGCAGCGTAATTGTTGAATGTTCTTGTAAGCGCAGTCCTAAAACCTACTAAGTGAGTTCCACCTTCAATCGTGTTAATGTTGTTAACATATGTATGAATATTTTCACTGTATGAGTCGGAATACTCAAACGCGATTTCAATCGGAACGCTATCTTTTTCACCTTCTATGTAAACCGGTTTATGAAGCGGCGAACGGTTTTCGTCTAAGTATTTTACAAAATCTATCAATCCGCCTTTGAACTTAAAGACTTCTTCTTGATCATCGTTTTCATCTTTCAGGGTCATCGTTACTTCTTTGTTCAAGTACGCTAGTTCGCGTAATCTTTCCGCAACAGTATCAAAATGAAATTTTATGGTTTTGAAAATTTCTTTATCCGGCTTAAAGGTTGTTTTGGTTCCGTTGTTCTCGCTTTTATAAGTTCCAATTTGTTTTACCGGAACCTTAGGTATGCCTTGTCTATATTCTTGAAAATAAATTTTGCCGTCGCGTTTAACTTCTACTTTACACCATTCTGAAAGAGCATTAACTACTGAAATTCCTACGCCGTGTAAACCACCGGAAACTTTGTAAGAGTCTTTATCAAACTTACCACCGGCGTGAAGAACCGTCATAACTACTTCCAGAGCAGAAACTTTTTCAATTGGGTGAATATCAACCGGAATGCCGCGACCACGGTCTTCTACCGAAACGCTTTGGTCTTTATGTATTGTAACCACAACCCGGTCGTTATAACCGGCAAGGGCTTCGTCTATCGAGTTATCAACAACTTCGTTAATTAAGTGATGAAGTCCGCGCGAGCCAACATCGCCAATGTACATTGCCGGACGCTTGCGTACCGCTTCCAATCCTTTTAATACGTTAATACTACTCGCTGTGTAATTTCCGTTTTCTTTAGCCATAAAGCCTAACCTTCTCCTACAAAAACTTTAATGATTTTATAACTACTTCGTTGAAATGCTTATTTATTTTTTCTATCAAAAGTGTTTTTTGAAAATTCAGCTCGCTTTTCCAAACAGAATTTTCCACTCTTAAAAACAAAACTTGTTTTTCTAATTTAACGGCAGTTGCTATTTGCTTTAACTCGGGAAATATTTTTTCGAACTCATCTACTACGTTATAGTTTTTAAGACTCTCGCGGAGTTTTTCAAACTCTTTTTCTTTACCAAGAACTTCAGTAATGGTTCTAAAACTACTGGATGTACGCTGCCGTGCCATTATCCACTTTTATTAAAACGTTTCCGTTGCTAAGATTTAATTCTTCCGTGCGAGTTAGGTCTGTCATCGTTATGAACGTTTGTCCAATAGACGAAACGTGATCGCTTATTCTTCCGGCCCGGTAAGAATCAAGTTCGCCAAAAACATCATCCATTAAAAAGATTGGCGTTCTTCCAATTTTATCTTTTATGAAAAAGAACTGCCCGAACCGCAGCGCAATCTGAAAAGTTTTATGCTGCCCTTGCGAACCAAAACGTTTCAATTCCAAATCATTGATGTAAAAAAGAAAATCATCTCTGTGTGGTCCTACTAAATTCTGCGCACGGCGTAATTCATCTTCGCGGTATTGATTTAACTCATCTCTAAACTTATCAGGCGCATCATCTTCGTCCACTCCGGGAATTGAATCGTAACTAATCTTCGGATATTCTTTGTCTTCTACTATTTGGTTGTAGGCTTGGATCAGATATTCATTAAACTCATTAACAAAACTAATTCTGTGTTTAATTATTTCTGCGCCAATTCCTATTAAAGATTCTGTCCATGCTTCCAGCTGATTAAACAAACCCTTATCGCCGGTTTCCTTAATTCGCCACAATAGAGAGGAGCGCTGACGTAATATCTTGTTGTACTCCAAAAGTATTTCTAAGTATGTATGGCTCGCTTGAGAAATTACCGAATCCACAAAGCGTCTGCGGTCTGCCGGCGCACCAAGAGTAATTGCATGATCGGCTTGTATCAAAGAAACCACAGGAAATTTACCTATTACCTCAGACGAATTAGAAACTTGCTTCTCATTCAAGAAGAAACTTTTCTTATTCTTTAGTGAATCATAAAACAACCTAGTTTGGTTGGTCGTGAGATCAGCAAAGTTTCCTCTTACGTCAAAATTCTGTTCACCAAACAAAACCACATCACTCTCACTGGCGAGATTAAGATTTTTAGTTGTACACAAGTAGTAAATTGCCTCTAAGATTGATGTTTTTCCCTGCCCGTTTCCGCCGATGATTAAATTGAGCTTATCGGAAAAATTCAGCGATGTGTTTTTATGCAGCCTAAAGTTTTGCAATTCAATTTGCTTAAGAACCATTTTAACTATTCAAACGCACCGGCATTAATAACATCATCATATCAAGGCTTTCCTTCTTTTGTACCGGTTCTATTATCACCGCTTTTGTAGCCGAGTGAAGTCTGAAAGTAATTTCTTCTTCGCTGGAAATGTGGTTTAACACATCATTCACATAAGCGGAATTAAAACCTATTTCTAAATTATCGCCGGAGTAATCACAGGTTACTTTTTCTTCACCGCTTGCGCCTATGTCTAAATCTTCCGCAGATATTTCTACAGAAGTTTTTTCGATTGAGAATTTTACTCTGCGTGTACTTGAAGTTGAGAAGAGCATCATTCTCTTTATCGAATCGTGTAATTCTTTTGTGTTAACCTTCATTAAGTATTCGTTTTCAAGAGGAATAACACTTGCATAATCCGGATACTTTTGAGCTATCAATCGTGTAATTAATTCTATGTCGTTCAGCTTAAACGACATATATGATTTTGTCATATAAATCTTAGCATCTTTTTCATCAAGAATTTTGGTTAGAACAGAAACTGCTCTTTCGGGAACAACATATTGGTTATTTGTAAGCGATTTTACATTCTTGTTTAACATGTTAACAAGTCTGTGTCCATCTGTGGTTACAAAGCGTAAGCCATCATTCGTAAATTCGAAAAGTGTTCCCATCATAGCCGGGCGCATTTCTTCTTTACTCATTGCAAAAGATCCGCGTTCGAATGCATGGCGTAATTCTACACCGTTTATTGTTACTTCGTTAATATCTTTATCTGCACTTAAAGAAGGAATTTCCGGATACTCATCCGCTTCCAAATAGCTGATTGTGTATTTACCTGCATCAGTAACCAAGTTAATTTTTTTGTTAGCCATCATCTTGAAGTGAATTGTGGTATCCTTTAAGGAACGCACAATATCATAGAGCAGACGGGCGGGAACCACCATTTTTATATTTTCATCTGTAACTATGTTTAATGCGGACTTAAGAGATATTTCCAAATCAGTCGCATAAATTGTTAGCAGACCATCCTTAACTTCAAAAAGAAAGTTTTCCAGAATAGGCATGGGTGTTCTGGTAGGAACTGCTGGAATGATTTTTCCAAGTAATTTTTCGAGTTCTTTACTATTTACTTTGAATTCCATATTAATCTCCAAGTGGCATCAAAAAATATCAAAAATCGAGTAGAACTTCAATTTTACCCACATTTCTATCAACCCCATTATTATTAATTAATGTATATAGTATATATATGTTATAATAATAAGTATGTGGATATGTGGATTACTCTATTTAGTTCGTTATTTAGTCCATATAGTAAGAAAAATAGTAATAGCTATTAGCTGTGTATATGTGGATAAGTAACAGTTATCCATGTGTTGATTAGTAAACCCAAGTTGCCAACATTTTTTTAACAAACCGCCCACACCTTTCCCACATCGAATGTTGATAAGTTAAGCTACAGATAATTCGATTTTACTCTTAATAGAATCTAACATTTCCTTCATTTTGAAATCTGTTTTAGCAGCTTCTTCTACAGAAGTCTGAGCGTGTATTACCGTGGAGTGATCTCTGCCACCAAAATGCAGCCCGATAGTTTTAAGAGAAGATTTAGTTAGCTGTTTAGCTAAATACATAGCTATCTGTCTAGCAAGCACCACTTCTTTGCGTCTGTTTTTTTCCCGGAGCTTATTTTCTTCTAACTCGAAATACTCGCACACAACTTTAGTAATTAACTCGATAGAAATATTAACCTGCTTATTGGTGGAAACTTCACGAACCGTTTTCTTAACTAACTCAAAATCAATATCTCGTGAAGTAAGAGAAGCATTAGCTAGTAGTTTAACTAAGCATCCCTCGAGCTCTCGAATGTTTGATGTAATATTATGCGCAATATACTCAACTATCTCCCGGGAAAGATTTATTCCGTAAGACTCACTCTTGTTCTTAAGGATAGCCGTTCTCGTTTCTAAATCCGGTGGCTGAATATCTGTCTGCAATCCCCACAAAAATCTGGAAACCAAACGATCACTCAATCCTTTTAAATCTTTCGGCGGTCTGTCGCTGGAAAGTATGATTTGTTTTCCGCTTTGGTGTAACGTATTAAAAATGTGAAAGAATAAATCTTGAGTTTTTTCCTTGCCTACTAAAAATTGAATATCGTCTATAATCAGCGCATCCATGCTTTTGTAAAAACTGGAAAAATCATTAACTGTGTTGGATTGAATTGCCTCAACAAACTCAACAGTAAAAGCATCGGAAGAAATATAAATTACTCTTTTTTCCGGCGCGCGCTCTAATATTTTATTCCCAATGGCATGTATAAGATGCGTTTTTCCTAAGCCAACACCTCCGTATATAAAAAGCGGATTGAACGAAGTGCTGCCCGGACTATCACCTACTGCATACGCCGCAGCGCGGGCAAGTTGGTTCCCTTCTCCTTTAATAAAATTATCAAAAGTGTATTTGGTAATTAAGCAAGATTCAAATTCTTTTTGCGGTTCAGCAGCTTCGGTAATTACAGGTTTTCTATCCGGAAGAGTATTTTTTTCCGGCTCTGCTTCGTGTTCTTTTTCTTCAAGGATTACGTAAAGAAGCTTTCCTTCATGCCCCAAAACTTGGGCTACGGTATTTTTTATTAATGTGTTGTAGTGCTGTTCTATCCACTCAATAAAGAAATTGTTGGGAACAAACACCTTAAGCGTGTTTCCTAAAAAGTCGGAAGGCTTGATAGGGAGAAACCAGGTGTTGTAAGTTATATTGGGAACGTTTTCTTTAATTAAGCTTAAGCACTCTTTCCACACATCCTTTGCTTCTTTTTCAACACGCAAACTTTCGGCAGTATTTAGCATATTATCCACATTATAGAAACCGGAAAACCCGGTAGAACTTAAGAAGTTATAGTAAAAATCAATTTATTATTACCACATACTCACAAATTGTTAACATTAAATTTTCTACATAAACCGCTATGAATAAACAAGTTATAAACGGCTTAAAAGAAAAGCGAACAAAGCAAAAGTTAAATGAACCGAAACAAAGTACCCGATTTACAATGTGAAACGTTTCACAAAAAAAAGTTATCAACAACTTGTAAACAGACCAAACCTTCCTTTTGAAGGGCGAGCAAAATAAATTCTGTAGCTCAATCAAGCAAGTTATTTTTTTGCAAGCGAAGAGAATTTTGGTAATAATTTTTTATTGCGAAGAGCGATAAGAAAACTAAATTAGCATGAAGAAAAAACATAAAGCAAAAAACTAACTTGAGTTTTGTATGAAAAACGTTTTGATTGTTTTTACCGGCGGTACTTTTTCTATGAAGATAGATGAAAAGACAAAAGCCGCAGTTCCCTTTTTTCAAGGAGAAGAATTAGTTGACATGATACCCGAAGCGCGCGGTTTAGCTAATCTTTCTATTTATGAATTCGGAAATTACCCGGGTCCGCACATTACTCCGCAGCGAATGTTGGAATTATCAGAAAAAATAAATTCTTTTATAGAACAAAATACTTTTGACGGAATTATTGTAACACATGGAACAGATACGCTGGAAGAAACGGCTTACTTTTTAGATTTAACACTAGAAACAAAAATTCCTATTGTAGTGATAGGCGCAATGAAAACAAGCTCGGAACCCGATTGGGATGCGCCAAGAAATTTAGTGGATGCAATTCATATAATTAATAATCCCAACAGCAAGGGTTTTGGCGTTCTGGTTTGTTTGAACGGAGAGATAAACGCGGCTAGCGAAGTAACCAAAACTCACACTGAAGATGTAGAAACATTTCATAGTTTGGATTTTGGTTCGCTCGGATTTGTAGAAAAGGGAAAAGTTTGGTTTAATAGATTACCACGCAAACTCGAAACGCTAAAGACAAACACAATTATTTCAAACGTGGATTTAATAAAGGTTTACGCAGGCATGAACGAAAAATTTTTCCGCTTCTCTGCAGATAGCGGAGTAGAAGGAATAGTAGTTGAGGCAATGGGTGTTGGCAATGTTCCGCCGGAAGCATTTGAAGGAATTAAATACGCGGTAGAAAAAGGAATCCCAACGGTATTAGTTTCCCGTTGCCCTGCCGGAGAAACACTTGATATATATGGCTATCCGGGCGCCGGCAAATGGCTGAAACAAATGGGAGTAATATTTGCGGATTATCTTAACGGACAGAAAGCAAGAATTAAACTTATGATCTGTTTGGGAATTACTAAGGATAAAGAAGAACTAAGAAAAATGTTTGAATGATGAAACCGCTATACGTACCAAAAGAAAATTCATTTCTAGAAAAACTATTTCCGTGGATCGGCTCGTTAGTTCTTTTGCCGGTTATGATCTACTTTACTTTCAACATAGGAAACTTTCTCTTTATAGATTATATCAACTTGTTAATTCATGAAGGCGGGCACGGAGTGTTCAAAGTCTTTGGCGGATTTATTTACACGCTCGGCGGTACGCTGATGCAGATTTTAATTCCATCAATGTTTATTGTTTTCTACTTTGTAAAGAAAACAAAATTTGGCGCGCAGGCGTTTTTGGTTTGGCTCGGACAAAACCTATTTAATATCAGCGTTTATGCCGCAGACGCACGTGCGCAGAAACTTCCCCTGCTTGGCGGCAACAAAGTTTACCATGATTGGACATACATACTTAACGAACTCGGTTTAATTGAATACGATCAGTTGGTAGGGAATATTTTTGTTTTACTTGGATTAGCGGCGTTTGTAGTGGCGTTGATCGTTCCGTTCTTAATTAAAAATGAAAAACCAGTAGAATTGAATCTCAATATTTAATAAGCATTTAATCTCTCAGCTTTTCTATAATAATGCTTCAAAATCTCTTCGAAGGTTTTTCCATTTCTTGCCATTGTAATAGCTCCGGATTGACACATTCCAACTCCATGTCCCCAGCCGGCACCGTAGAAAACAAATCCGGCATCTGTTTTATCAACAACAAAACAAGCGCTTCTAAGCGGCGGGCTTATCATCTGCCGGATTTTTAATTCGCCTTTAACCTCAACGCTATCTTTCTCAAAAATAAATTTTGCCAGATAAGCTCTTCCCGATTCTCCGCGCTTCAAAATTTTTATATCAACCAAATTCCCTAAATCTTTTCCTTTTGCAGTCATTTCACTAATAGCTTCGGTAGTTAGCTCAACTTTCCATCTAAAATTATTTTGGCTCCAAGTTGGAAGATCGCTGTGAATATTGGGATTGCAATAAGATTTTGGATTAGAGAAAAGCCATTCGCGTAAATTGCTCTCGTTGCTTAAGTCTATAGAAGCAGAATCATCCGAATCGAAATGGGAAACGCTATAAGACTCAACACCGGGGCGATCACCCCAAACATTTTTTATTAGCTCTGAGTGTCCGCCACAGTTAGAAGCATAATAAGCGTTTATTGGTTTTCCATTCTCACTCAAAATTAAACTCTTAGTTTCATCAACAGCGCGGTCGGAAATCTCTGTGCGTTTTTTGTTGCCGCTGAAAACCTGGCACTCAACATCAGAAGTTAAATCGTGATGTTCACCGCTATACAATTTCGATGTAAGCGCCTTAATTGCTTCCGAACGCGCCGCAACTGCTTGAGCCTTTATCGCTTCGAGCGGAGAATCACCACCAATTTCATAAGGAACAACACCTTTCAAGTATTCTTCTATCGGCAAGTGTATCACAATCTCAAACTTATTTTCTTTAGTAACGTAAAAATGAAATTCCCCTTCGTAAGTTCTATCTTCTTTACTTTCCCACCACCAGCCAACTCCAAAGGGAACATTTTTGATATTAAATGTTCCGCGCTCATCGCTACTGTATAGCGTGAACCCTTCAGATTCCAAATTAATTGAGTTGCCAGATTTATATATTTTAATTTTCCCGGCTTCAATCGTAAACATTACTTCGCCATCTGCCGGCGAGAAAATCAAGCTATCACCATTAGAAGGCAGCCATTTATCATTAAAAAGTAATCTTAAGGTATCAACCGTATTAATGATTCTTACACGAACAATAGGCTCATTTTGAAAAACAATTTGTGAGAAGAAAAGTTGTACAGAGAAAAAATAGATAATTAAAAAAGGTTTTTTCATGATTAGACCATAAAAGAAAATAGTTAAGTACAAGATAAACAGCCCTGCGGAACAAGGACTGCGTATAAATCAATTTTTTCCTAATAAATCCCTTATTTGTGTAAGCAGCACTACTTCTTGGCTGGCAGCCGGCGGTGCCGTAGAAGGAGCGGCTTCTTCTTTTTTCTTTAAGCTGTTCATTCCTTTTACCAACATGAAAATGGAGAATGCGACAATTAGAAAATTGATTACTGTATTAAGAAACTTTCCGTAAAGAATTTCTACCGGCTTAGCGCCGTCAAGTGGATTGGAAAGCTTTATTGATAAAGCGCTAAAATCAATTCCGCCGATTAGCGCGCCGATAGGAGGCATAATTACATCATTTACTAACGAAGTAACGATTCCGCCAAAAGCTGCGCCGATAATAATACCGACCGCCATATCAACTACGTTGCCCTTCATTGCGAATGTTTTGAATTCGTTTACGAGTTTCATGTTTTCTCCTTTTAAGGTGATTTTCTATAGATACTTTATACTATTGCGTTAAGAATATTTTTGTTTTTGAAAACACGGTAACGCTGCTTGCCGGAAACTTCTTCAATTATTTGCTCTTCCAAGAGTTTAGAAATGATAACGCTTAATGTCTGTTTGGAATAATCCAACTCCGAAGTTAGTTGTTGAATTGTAATAACCGGTTTTCTTTTCATTAAGTCAATTAGCTTTATGGAAGCGGTAGTGACGAGATTTTTTTCCATTAGTAATTTTTTATTCAGTTCGGCTGCCGAGTGTAATTTGGTTAAGTGTTGCAAAGTTAGGAACGCTGCTTCGTAGAAAACATGCAGCATAAATTTGACCCAACCGTTCCAATTGTTGTTTCTTGCTAAATCATCCAACCGGTCGAAGTATTCAATTTTCTTGCCTCGCAAGATTTTGGAAATCTGCAAAACCGGAACAGACAATTTTTTCTTCCAAACAAAATGAAGCTGCATTAAAGTTCTTCCCACAATTCCATTGTGAGAATTAAACGGGTGAATCATTTCGAATTGAGCATGAACCAAAGCCGCATTAACAAGCGGATGATATGATACATCGTTAATTAAATATTGTTCAAGCGCGTTCATTAACCCGGAAACTTCGCCGGCGGCTGGAAGAGAAAAGGAAAATGTTGGCTCTTCAGTTCTAAATTCATCCGAAGCTTTTCCTTCAATCAATTCTCTGTGAATAGTCTTTATTAAGCGGGAAGGTTTTACATCCTTTAATATTTTTTGAGCGACTTCAACAGAACGAATCAACTTATTTGTCTGTGTCTCTGTATCTGAATTGAAGAAATAGCTTTCAAGATTCCAACCGGTATTATAATCTAAGGAGTAACTGTTAATAGCTTCGTTAATCTTAATTAGATTGTAAAAACCAACGGAGGTAAAGTTAATTAACAGCTCAATTTGAGATAGTAGTTTCTCGGTTTCCGAGATAAATGTGAGTGACTCGGAATCCAGCTTTAATTTAGGTTCGGGAGGTAGAGAATTTAGAATCATTTGATTTAAGACAATTATTGTTGACTTAAATAATGAAATTAATTTATTAAGTCAAGAATAAGTTGTTAATCACGATTATCAAATTTATAATTCCGAGCTACAAGACTTAAAAATCTACAAATTGCGAAGCGTAGTGTTTTGCCGAAAGAGGTCCTTTGGTTGCCTTTTGAACCAGAATCCTCCAATTCATAGATGAACCGGGCGCAAAGAATTCGGTTTTAAGAAACTCTCCAACTTTTTTGTTCTGAGAAAAGCTTAGAGATTCGCCAGGCTCTAAGATGTTCTTGGTTATATAGTCAAATAGTTGAGAAGCCAGCAGTTCACCCAGCATATAGTTGTGATAGTATGCCGGATACAAAGCCACGTGAATTTTTGAAGCCCAATCAGCACAGTTTCTATCAGCAGGCTTTTTAATTAATTGATACTTCTCTACCAAATTCCACCAAAGTGAATTCAAATCTTGATCCGGATTTTCATACATAGATTTTTCGAATCGGTACATGACTTGAACCCAGCGGGTAAAAACAAGTTGTTCTAATCGTAATGAATTAAAACAAGCGGAAGAAATTTTTTTAGTCTCTTCGTTTGAAATTCCAACAACATCTTTAAGCCAAACAGGTATAGAAGTAAAACGCCCGAACATCATAGCAATTGCTTCGGTTGTAAAAATATGCGCATGTGAACGCAAACTCCACGGAAGAGTTGGATTGATATATTTATCATAAGCCGCATGACCGAACTCATGCAGCATAGTGCTCATCCATCTATGAGTCGGTTTGATATTGCAAACAACGCGCACATCTCCGCGTCTATCTATATCCGTACAGTATGCGTGCTGATATTTTCCTTCTTTCTCATAAAGGTCGCTCTTGGAAATTAAATCGTCTATGTTAAGCCCAATTCCATCAAAATAATCTTTCGTTAGTTTCTCGATGTCTCTCTCTTTAAAGTATGAATCAAGTTCAACCCTGTAAATTTTCGGACCATGCTGAAAAAATTTGTCTTGATAATGCCACGGCATTAATTGACCTGCGGTGATGGAATATTTCTCACAAAGGAAAGAATCAATTTCACTTTTCAGTTTTGCAAATGCGTTTTTTGTAAGCTCATCTAATTCATCAAATAGTTTTTCTATTTCTTCTGCCGATTGTTCGCTTAACAGCAAACTCATTTCGTGGTAATTTCTGTAGCCAAGCTGATTAGCGGCAAGATTTCTTTTCTTTACAAGTGCGATAACGTCTTTTTCAACCAGCGCGCCAATTTGTTTAGAGGCTTTCCATGCTTCCTCAAGTTCTATAGAATTTGTGGACTCACTAAGAATTTCATCAATCTGATTATCAGTTAAACTCTTCCCATTTACATTTGCTCTATAAGTAGCAAAGGTCTCTTCAACCTTTGTTGATAAGGCGATTATTTCCTCGAGAAGTTTTTCTTCATACTGATTTTCCGCGTAAGAATTATAAATGAGTTCCAACTGCCGCTTTAATAAAGGCTCAACGACCTCGCCCGATTCTCTGAAGGATTTTAATTTTGCAAAATCTTCTTTGTTGGTATATATCTTACTTAACCGAAGCTGCAATTCGCTTGAGTGTTGGTAGTCTTCCGGCTTTCCGCTTATTGATGCGTTAAAATATGAGAGAGCAGTCTCTCTGCTTAACCCAACAACTTTGTTTTCATAATCTTTTAAAAATTCGCGAAACAGTACTTCCATCAAAATTCCTTTCTCAAAATTGGTGTGAGGATAATATCAGCCGAGCAAGTCATCGTCCCTGTAAAGCATTAGAATAGAGCTTTGCGGTACTATAACTAATTTTTGCTTTTCTATCTCGACTTCAATCGCATCTTTGCGTAAGAAAACGGCGTAATCTCCCTCTTTGGACTGAAGCGGAATATACTTTATCGGTTTTTTCTCACGCCAAACTTCATCATCGTCTGTCGGAAGTCCGATTGGATAACCGGGACCGGATTTAATTACATATCCGCCTTGCACTCTTTCCTTTTCATAAACGCCGGGCGGAAGGTAAAGCCCGCCATTAGTTTTTGAAGTACTTTCTTCCGGCTTAATCAAAACACGGTCACCAACAATTATTATTTTTTCTGTGTTGATCATTTCGTTTCCAAACGTTGTTGCTAAAATATATAATCGGCAAATCAAATTATTTGGTGTTTTGTTCTTATCAATACTAATTTTGATAAAAAGAAAGAAAAACTATGAACGAATTTTGGAATGAGCGTTACGGCATACAAGAATATCTTTATGGAACAGAGCCGAATGTTTTCCTGAAACAACAACTTGATAACTTAACTCCGGGCAAAATTCTCTTTCTTGGCGAAGGCGAAGGAAGAAATTCTGTTTATGCTGCATCAATTGACTGGCTGGTAGATGCATATGATTCTTCTTCTGTTGGAAAAGAAAAAGCGGAAAAATTAGCCGCCGAACGTGGAGTTATAATTAATTATGAATTGGTTAATCTTAAATTCCATATGCTGCCAAAAGAGCAGTATGATGCTGTTGCGATTATTTATTTTCACCTCCCGTCAGAATTCCGCAACGCTGTTTATCAAGAAGCTATTGGCGCCCTCAAGCCTGGCGGCAGATTAATTCTTGAATTGTTTGACAAAGAACAATTCAAAGTTCCTTATGCCGGACCAAAGGATGAGGATCTTTTATATTCTCTTGAAGATGCAGTAAATGATTTTATCGCTCTCGATTTTGAAAAATTATCGAAAGAAACCATTCAAATGGATGAAGGCAACGGGCATAAAGGGAATGGCTACGTAATTCGTTACGTTGGTATAAAAAAATAAGCTGCGAATACACACCAAAAACAAACAATCAATCATTCGCGGAAACTATTACTTGACAAAAGAGTTTCCACATGTTAATTTGGAAACCAGAAAAACAAAAATAGTTTCTATGGTGCGCAATGGAAGAATCAGAAAAAATATTAGAGGTAAGTCAGGAAACTCTTTTTAAGGAGGGTTTCTACAAAACCACAATGGATGATATTGCTTCGGAATTGAAGATGAGCAAGAAAACCATTTACAAATATTTTCCATCGAAGAATGAGTTGGTGTTGGCGGTTGCAAATCACTTCACAAAGAAAATGGAAAAGAAAATTATTCCAATTATTGAAAGTGACAAGAACGCAATTGAAAAACTTGCCGGCTTAATAAATCTTTTAAGCGGAACAGCAGCAAAAATTGGAGACCGGGTCTTTGGTGAGTTCAAAAATTATTATCCGGAAGCTTGGAAACACGTTGATGAGTTTAGAACAAAAATGATGTATGGAAACATTACAAAAGTTTATGACCAAGGAAAAAAAGAAGGAGTGTTCCTCGATTATCCTACGCCAATAGTGATGAATGTCTTTGTTAACGCTGTAAGATCCACGGTGAATCCAGAGTTTATTATCAACAATAACTTTTCAATGGTTGTTGCTGCTCAAACAACTTTCAAAATTGTATTGGGTGGAACCCTCACAGACAAAGGAAAAGAAATATTTTTCAAATCATTTAATCAGAATCCAACATGAAAAGATTAAAATTAATAATGGTCATAGGTTTGGTAGCAATGCCGATAATTGCTCAAAGCAAACTAACATTAAACGAGTGTTATGATAAAGCACGTGCAAACTATCCGCTGATTAAGCAAAAAGAATACATTGCGAAAACAAAAGAATACAACGTAAGCAATGTTTGGAAAGGCTATCTTCCTCAGATTACAATAAGCGGACAAGCAACATATCAATCGGATGTAACTTCACTTCCAATAGCACTACCGGGAATGAAAATAGAGTCGCTTACGCAAGATCAGTACAAAGCTATTGCGGACGTTTCGCAAATAATTTACGACGGCGGAATAATGAGCGCGCAAGCTAATGTTCAAAGGGCTAGCGCGGATATTGATGAACAAAAACTGGAAGTTGAATTACTTAAAGTGAAGGAGAGAGTAAATCAAATCTACTTCGGAATTCTTTTGATAGATGAACAACTCACCCAGACCGAGTTAATCAAAAAAGACTTATACGCTTCGCTAAATAAGCTGAATGCCGCTTTAGCAAACGGAACCGCAACAAAACCGAATGTGGATATTCTTAAAGCAGAGCTGCTTAAAACCGAACAACGGGAAATAGAAATAAAATCTTCACGCAAAGCATTCGTGGAAATGCTTGGTTTACTAATCAATCAGAGATTGAATGAAGAAGCGAAGCTTGAGCTCCCACAAACTCAAAGCATAACAGAAAGTAATGAAATTAACCGCCCGGAAGTTAAATTATACTCTTCACAAGAAAACTTAATAGAAAACCAAAGTGGATTAACATTAGCTAAAATACTTCCGAAGGCGAGTTTGTTTTTCCAGGGCGGCTACGGAAAGCCAACTCTTAACATGCTCAAAAATAATTTTGATTGGTTTTATATAGCTGGAGCTCGACTAACCTGGGCGATGTCAAACCTCTATACTTACGGCAACGAAAGTGAAGTTATTGCGCTAAATAAAAAATCTGTTGAGGCGCAGAAAGAAACATTTCTTCTCAACACCAATCTTTCCTTAAAACAGCAAAGCAACGAACTTGAAAAACTAAACAGTCTAATAAAGGTTGACAAGCAAATCATCGAAATAAGAACTTCTGTTAAAGAATCTGCCAAGTCTCAACTGGAAAACGGAGTGATTACCTCAAACGATTTTATACGCGAACTAAATGCGGAAGATCAGGCAAAACAAAATCTGGCAATCCACACAATTCAGCTTTTGCTTGCGCAGCAAAACTATAAGCTAACGACAGGAAACTAATTTTATAAACAATTATAGATATGAATATGAAAACAATATTTAATAAAGCAAACCTAAGTGTTGCTCTCATTACTTTGATCTTGTTAGGTTGCGGAAACGGCAACGGAAAATATGATGCGACCGGAACATTCGAATCAGAAGAAGTAATTGTTTCTTCCGAAGCGATGGGCAAGCTTGTACGCTTTGATGTTGAAGAAGGCGCACAACTTAAACAAAATCAAATAGTAGGAGTAATTGATACGCTTCAACTCTATTTGAAAAAGAAACAACTCGAAGCCTCCGTTAAAGCTGTTTTAAGTAAGCAGCCGGATGTTGCAACACAGCTGGCAGCGTTGCAAGAACAAATTAAAACCGCCGAAATAGAAAAGAAGCGCGTAGAAAATCTTGTTAAATCAAACGCGGCAACAACTAAACAGCTAGATGATGTAAATGCCCAGCTTGAAGTTCTGAATAAGCAATACAACGCGACAAAATCATCATTAACAATTACCAAACAAGGGTTGCAAAGTGAAACATTCCCGCTGCAAATACAAATTGAACAGATAAACGATCAATTGAGTAAGAGTAGAATCATCAATCCGGTAGATGGTGTTGTCCTAACTCGCTACACAAAACAAAACGAAGTTACTGCAACCGGAAAAGCTCTTTACAAGATTGCTGACTTATCTGAAATGACATTACGTGCTTACGTTAATGGTGATCAGCTTGGACAAATAAAACTTGGGCAAAAAGTAAAAGTATTTGTAGATAAAGGCGAAAGCGAGCAAAAAGAAATGAGCGGAGAAATTTATTGGGTTTCTTCCAAAGCTGAGTTTACCCCAAAGACAATTCAGACAAAAGACGAACGCGCTAATCTTGTTTATGCTATAAAAGTACGCGTTAAAAATGACGGCTATTTGAAAATAGGAATGTACGGCGAAGTGAAATTCTAACCTTAGCGCTCTCTGCGTCTTTGCGAGAGAAGATTTTCTCGTAGAGTCGCTAAGGCGCAAAGAAAAGCAAAAAAAATGAAAGCAATCACAGTAAATAATATTGTTAAGACTTACACAACAAAGAAAGAAACAATCCTGGCGGTAGATGATGTTTCTTTTTCCGTTGAAGAAGGAGAAATCTTTGGCTTAATAGGTCCAGACGGTGCCGGCAAAACGTCTATCTTCCGGATTCTAACAACTCTTCTTCTCGCAGATTCCGGCAGCGCAAACATTCTTGGTTTTGATGTTGTGAAAAACTTCAAAGAGATAAGAGATATAATTGGTTATATGCCGGGAAGATTTTCCCTTTATCAAGACTTAACTGTCGAAGAAAATCTTGAGTTCTTTGCTACGATCTTCAATACAACGATAGAAGAGAATTATAATCTCGTTGCAGATATTTATAAACAACTTGAACCTTTCAAAACTCGACGAGCCGGAAAGTTAAGCGGTGGAATGAAACAAAAACTTGCATTAAGCTGCGCGCTTATTCATAAACCCAAAATTTTGTTTTTAGATGAGCCAACCACCGGAGTTGATCCGGTTTCTCGCAAAGAGCTTTGGGAAATGTTAAAGCGGCTTAAAGCACAAGGAATAACAATTCTTGTTTCTACGCCTTATATGGATGAAGCAAAGCTGTGTGATAGAATTGCGCTCATGCAAAAAGGAAAAATTTTACAGATAGACACACCGCAAAATGTTGTTAATGAGTTTGGAAAAAAACTTTACGCGGTACGTTCGGAAAATATGTTTCCATTGCTAATGGACTTACGCGAATTTCCGCAAACCGAAAATTGCTTTGCCTTTGGCGATAAGCATCATCTTACATTAAAAGAGGAAACGTTTGATATTTCGGAATTAGAGAAACATTTAATTACACGCGGACATTCGAACTTAACAATAAAAAAGATAGAGCCCGAAATAGAAGACTGCTTTATGCAGCTAATGAAAGCCCATCCCAACGATGAATAAAGAAATAGTTATTAAAACAAATAAGCTTACAAAAAAGTTTGGCAATTTTATCGCGGCAAACGAATTAACCTTTGAGGTTTATAAAGGAGAAATATTCGGCTTTCTCGGTGCCAATGGCGCGGGCAAAACTACCGCGATGAAGATGTTGATTGGTATTTCGAAACCAAGTTTCGGCGATGCGAAAATAGCCGGCTTCGATGTTTATAAACAGACTGAGCAAATCAAAAGAAACATTGGCTACATGAGCCAAAAATTTTCTTTGTACGAAGATCTAACCGTAAAAGAAAATGTTCGGTTGTTCGGCGGCATTTATGGTTTAAGTGACAAAGAGATTGAATCGAAAAGCGAAGAATTGATTAATAAGCTTGGTATGCAGCAAGAAGCAGATAAACTTGTTGCATCTCTTCCTCTTGGCTGGAAACAGAAACTCTCCTTTAGCATAGCAATTTTTCATTCACCCAAAATAGTTTTTCTTGATGAACCTACTGGCGGCGTTGACCCGGTAACGCGCAGACAATTTTGGGATATGATTTACGAAGCGGCGCACAACGGCATTACCGTCTTTGTTACCACTCATTATATGGATGAAGCCGAGTATTGCGATCGGGTTTCGATAATGGTGGACGGCGTAATAAAAGCGCTTGATTCGCCGAAGAATCTGAAATCGGAAAACAATGCCAAATCTATGGACGAAGTGTTTTTAATATTAGCACGCGGAGCTAAACGTGGAGAATAATAACATGGCGCCTTTGCGTCTCTGCGAGCAAAAAATTCTCGCTAAGACGCCAAGAACGCAGAGAAAATAATATGAAACAACTATTAACATTTATACGAAAAGAATTTCATCACATTCTGCGCGATACACGCACAATGATGGTGTTGCTCGGCTTGCCGATTGTGCAGCTGCTAATTTTCGGCTTTGCAATTACAAACGAAACCCGCAACAGCAACATAGCAATACTTGATAACGCTAAAGATGAGGTCACACAAAAAATTATATCGCGAATGGAAAGCAGCAGATATTTTGATATTGACAGGTCGTTGACCTCAAATCAACAAATTGAAAGCGCGTTCAAAACCGGAAAGATAAAACTCGCCGTTGTATTTCAACAGAATTTTCAAAACGAACTTGCTCATGCAAACAAAGCACAGATTCAATTAATTGCAGACGCCACCGATCCAAATCAAGCAACGACTTTGGTTAATTACGCAAGCTCAATCATAATGGATTATCAAAGTGAGCTTAATCAGCAAAATAATTTGCCTTACACCATCAACACAGAAATGAGAATGCTTTACAATCCCGAACTTAAGGGAGCGTATTCATCGGTACCCGGCGTAATGGGAATGATTCTTCTTCTTATTTCTACAATGATGACTTCAATTTCAATTGTAAGAGAAAAAGAAATGGGAACGATGGAGATTCTGCTGGTCTCGCCAATGAAGCCGATGCTGGTTATTCTAAGCAAAGCTATTCCCTATTTCATTGTCTCGCTCGTAAACATTGCAACAATTTTACTACTCAGCGTTTTTGTTCTGGGTATGCCTATTCAAGGAAGCATCTTTCTACTTATTGCCGTAACCATTTTATATCTGCTGTGCGCGCTTTCGCTTGGTTTACTTATTTCAACGGTTACAAATTCTCAGTTGGCGGCAATGCTGATATCGCTGCTGGGTTTACTGCTTCCGGTTGTAATGTTAAGCGGGTATGCATTTCCAATTGCAAACATGCCGCTCCCTCTGCAAGTAATTTCAAATATTGTTCCGGCTAAGTGGTACATAATTATGGTCAAGTCCGTAATGATAAAAGGAATGGGCTTTGCCGGAATCTGGAAAGAATCTCTAATAATTATTGGAATGACTTTCTTTTTCCTGTTCATAAGTGTAAAAAGATTTAAGGTAAGGCTGTAATGAGAACGCTGAAATTTTTACTCAGAAAAGAGTTTTTGCAAATATTCCGGAACAAGCTAATTCTAAGAATGATTTTTATTATGCCGGTTTTGCAGCTTATAATTCTTCCTTTTGCTGCTAACTACGAAATGAAAAATATTTTACTCAGCATTGTAGATCGCGATCATTCGGAATATTCCCGCAAGTTGATTAACAAGTTTACATCATCCGGTTACTTTAAGTTAACCAATCTTTCTTCTTCTTACGCGGATGCTCTCAATGTTATAGAAGAAGATAAAGCCGATTTGATAATTGATATTCCGCAGAATTTTGAGAAGGACTTGTTAAGAGACAGCCAAAGCAAGATTATGATTTCCGCCAATGCAATTAATGGACAAACTGCCGGACTCGCGGTTTCTTACTCCAACACAATAATACGTGAGTTCAATAATGAAATCCGCACAGAGTGGATTCAACAGCCGCGCTTGAATTCTCAGCCAGTCATAGAGATTACTAGCTCAAACTGGTTTAACCCAAGAATGAATTACAAATATTTTATTGTACCGGGCGTGCTTGCTTTGTTGGTAACGTTGGTCGGCTTTATTCTAACATCACTGAATATTGTTAAAGAAAAAGAAACCGGAACAATAGAGCAGTTAAATGTTTCGCCGATAAAAAAATATCAATTTATACTTGGCAAGCTTATTCCCTTTTGGATTTTGGGAATGGTTGTTTTGATAATAGGTTTTGCAGTGAGCTTCGTTATATACGGAATTTTTCCTCAAGGAAGTTTTCTGATAGGCTTTTCGTTTGCCGGAATTTACTTAATTGCCATTCTTGGTTTTGGTTTGCTCACATCAACATTTGCGGAAACGCAGCAGCAAGCAATGTTTATCGCTTATTTCTTTATGATGATATTTGTTCTGCTCGGCGGATTGTTCGCGCCGATTGAGAACATGCCGGACTGGGCAAAATATTTAACGTATATAAATCCGGTAAGTTACTTGATAGAAGTGATGAGAATGATAGTTCTAAAGGGAAGCGGCTTTGCGGATTTAGCAAAGCACTTTGGCATCATTACAATGTTTGCCGTGGTCCTTAATGTGTTAGCAATTTTGAATTACAAGAAGACCACATAAAAAAACCGCGCTATATTAGCGCGGCCTTTGTCTAATCCGCCTTTAACGGACTCAATACTCTCTACTAAATACTGGTTGGATTACATATCTAACCAGTAAGAAAACTTAACCATAAAAACATCATTTCCTTCACTCTTCCAAAGATTTCTTAGGTCTCTGCCAAAAATAAATTCGCCGGCGTCATCATAATTTTGCTGATCGTGCGACCAAACAAAATAAAGAATAGAACCGGGCATCGCCTCCCAGCGAAGAACCGCATTTCCTCTGAGCGATTTGAAATTAAAATTTGGATTGCCGACAGAAAATGATTTTGCAGAACTGGCACCATCGGGATCAATAATATATTCTCCCGAAGTGTTATCATAAACTATTGTCGAACCATTTTTTCCATATTCATTTAGATCAAGAGTTTTTGGTTTAGCAATTTCTTTGTAGTTATAATAATTGCCCACAGCAAGTAACGGCTGCAAGAAAAGCTGCAAGCTTAGTGTTGGTGTAAATGTCCAGTTTAATCTAATATTTGCCGAAAGAGTTTTCTGATCAATGTTAGCAAAAACGTAACGGGTTCCATAAGTATTAGTTGCCGAAACATCTGCAAAATTGCCAACCCACTGCCTTGTATCATTATTAATTTGGTACTGTGGTCCAACGGTAAAATCTATCTGTGAATTTGGCTTCCACTGAACATTAAAGCCAAATGAAGTGGCTTCTCCTTTTAATAAATCTCTTTCGTAAGAAATAGAAGTTTCAAAAATTATTTGTTTGCGGCTATCTGTTGTTACGTCTGCAGCCAAACTGTATCCTTCCGGATTTTTTATAAGCGGACCACCTCTGGTTGCAGATGGATTCATTGCCTCAAATGCATAAAAACCATTAACGCCAAGTTGCCAGTAGTTTTCAAATTGCAGATTGGATCTCAGCCAAATAAAATTCTGTATCAAATTACCTTCAAAATTATAAGACCTGGCGTGAGCAAGATAAACTGATTTGTTTCTAAAAACGCCATCCGGTTCAAACCATCTATATCCGAGCACAAGGTGGCTGTTTATTCTATCTGCCATCCACTGAAAACCAAGATCGTTATGCTCGAAGCCTGGGCTTGCGGCGCCAAGAGCGGCGTTGATATAAAAATTTCCTTGTTGCTTGTTGAGTGTTACTCTGCCATACCATCCTTCAAGCGATGTTAAGGTAGAATCATAAGGCATATAAGTTGCGTCCGGCCTTTGAAAATACCTATATGGTCGCTTTTGTAAACGTTGAACAAATTTTTCAGTGCCGTGGATATACGATCCCGCAAGGGCTCCGCTAAGAACATAAACTTTATCTTCATCTAAAAAAGTATATCCGTCTAACCCAAAAGTAAATGCGTTCTTAGCTAGCCGGGATTCTAGAGAGGCAGTATTTAATTGACGGTTAACGGTAGTCATCATAAATCCAAGGGATTGTCTTCCGTCGTTGAATTCTCTCTTAGTTCTCAAAATTCCGTAATGGGTTAGCGGTTCAACTTGTTCCGTAGTTTGAAATCCATTGTTATAAAGTGTAACAAAAGTTCTTTCTGTAACCGCACTAACAGCGCCTAAGGTTGTTACGTCATCAAGTTTGCCGGTTAGCTTAGCGGCGCCGAGAATATTTGTTTCGGTTGGATATCTAACATAATCTGCGCTAGATGTTGGTCCTTGCGGCGATCTTCCGATTCTTCTTGAATAAAATAATTCCGGCCAGCTGAAGTTGAACCCCCAATTATTATTAGCGCCGCCAATTCCAAAATAGAACGAGTTTGATCCCTCAATAAAAAATGGCCGCTTCTCTTCAAAGTAAGATTCAAAAGCCGATAGATTAATTACCGCCGGGTCAACTTCAACTTGTCCAAAATCCGGATTAATAGTTGCATCTATATTCAAACTTGAGCTTAAGCCGATTTTAAAATCCGCCCCGATTGTAGTTTTGTATTGGTTCGATTTGTAGAATGGATCGTTTTTATCATGAACCAGATATTGGGCTTTTTGAACAATGTAAGGAAGAATTTCCAAACGCTGTTTGGGTTTAATCCCATTTAGTCCTTCTAAAGAAGCAAAGCGGGAAACGAAACCACTTTCTTTCTTGGGAACCATTACATAGTAAGAACTTTCACCATTTCTTTTTATTTCTCTATTAAAATTTATTCCCCACACCATTTTGTCGGATTCCTTAAAGCGTAATTGAGAAAAAGGAATTCTCATCTCGAGCGACCAACCTTCGCCATTGATAGTGGTTTTTCCTTCCCAAACACCATCCCACGAAGAATCATCCCAGCTATCGTTAAATAAAACTCCGTCAACCATAGTTCCGGCAGCGTTAATGCCAAAGAAATTTCCGGTTTTTTTATCGTTAAACGGATCAACGTAAAAACCAAACCAATCCGATGTGAAATAATTATCTCTTCTCGAAAGAGCAATATCAATCAACTCAGGATTTGTATCATATAGTTTAGCGGCAACGTATAAATACTCTTCGTCGTAAGCAATCCATACTTCGGTTCTCTGTGTTGCCGGAGAACCTTCTTTGGGATCTTTTTGCGTGAATTCATCTATTGGTATTTTTTTCCAAACTACTTCATCTAATTTACCGTCAACCAGTATGGTTGCGCGCTCTATTTTAAAAGCAGACATAATTTTTTGCGGAGTTTTCGTTTCCGAAGCTGAAATAATTGAAGCAAAGAGGAGTAGTGACAGTAGTATAAATTTTTTCATTAGTAACCCTTTCTGTAAAACTTATCTAAAACCGATGCTCTTTAGACTTATCAGAACAAAAAAGGTTGGTTCTTCTGAAAAAAAACCCGGCTGTTAACCGGGCAATTAATTATTCTTTTTCGCTTTTTTCTACTTTAGGTTTTCCCAAACCAGGCAAATGCATTTGCTCGGAGAGGCTTCCAATAGTTTCAAGATCAATCTTTCCAACAATATTTACCAGGGTAAGATTATCTTCTTTATCCCTAGCAATTACAAAGAGTCCGGCATAGTTATCTCCCTCGCCCATTTTTACATACACACTGGCAAACTTACCTTTTTCTTTTGTTTTGATTATACGATCCCACTTTTGAGATTGAAGTTTTTTATCCATTAGTGAAATAGTATTCTCGGTTTTATCCAAATCCGCTGTGGCAACCGGAAATTGGTTTACCTTAATAAACTTTAACGCTGCAATCATTTCCGATACTTTTTCGTTCTTACTTTTTCCCATTTTGGAAATTGCCTTAAGCAGCGGTCCTTCTAAGTGTATTGCTGTTACTGGTTCAACATTCTTGAATTGCGCGAATTCAGAGTAATCAAAATAACCGGGATCCGTAGAGTATTCTTCTTTTTGTTGTGCAAATGTTGTAAGCGTAATAGCGAACAACAAAACAAAAATCATTTTAATTGATTTCATTGTTTTCTCCTTCGAATAAGTTGTTAATAATTCCTAATCCTTTGTTTAATGGCCTTGAAACTTTATTTCCGAACACATCCTCTTCCAAAGTTGAGCGAGTCTGTTCGAAGATATTGCCAACAATTGCGAGCGCTTGCTGGGCTTGCTTATCGCCTTCGATTACCTCGGCTTCTGTAAATTCATACTCAACCGTTTTGTTGCGGATTATTCCGAACGTAATTGCAGAAATTACAACGATGACAACCGCGAGTGAAACAACCGGACGCACAAAGACAATTGTGTAAAAATCATTTAAAAATCCCGGTGTATTAGCTTTGGCTGCAATTGTTTTTTCTTTGGCAGAATCAACAATAAACCCGGGGCATTCTTCTTCGGTTAATTTAGCTATCTCATTTGCGGTTGCGCGGTACGAATCAAAAATACTTTTAGCTTCTTTATTTTTAGAAATTAACCGCCAAACCAAAATTCTATTCAGCCAGGAGGCATCTTTGTATGCTGCGGAGATGATTTTATTTTTC
Source organism: Stygiobacter sp. RIFOXYC2_FULL_38_25 (assembly GCA_001803165.1). Classification (GTDB taxonomy): domain Bacteria; phylum Bacteroidota; class Ignavibacteria; order Ignavibacteriales; family Melioribacteraceae; genus Stygiobacter. The sequence continues at coordinate 510,024 of MHAZ01000021.1, forward strand.
ATTCCTTCTGTTATTTCAAACGGCTTCTTGCGGTTCATAATCTTTTAATTCCTCTTGCAGTTTTTTTCTTGCTCTCATTAAATAAACTTTTACCGAGTTTTCCGGCATTTCCAATGTTTTAGCAATCTCTTTGTATTTCAGTCCGTTAATTTCATAAAGAACAAAAACGCTTCTCAAATTTTCCGGTAGCCGCTGAATAGCTTCTTTTACTTTTGATGCCATCATCTTAAAATGTGTTGTTAAGTATGGGTTATGCGTACTTTCCGTTGCTGCAAACGATTCTTCGAATTCTTCATTAATTTCACTTTCCCTGTTAAAAGCAGTAGCGCGTTTTCTTAGAAAATCTATGCACAAATTGTGCGTTGTTTTCATTATCCAGGTTTTAGCAGCCAGCGCATTAACTTTATCAATATTTTTCCAGATGCGAATAAACGCTTCTTGAGTAACGTCATCTGCGTCCATTCTATTCTTCAGCATATAGAGCGAGTATGAATAAATCTTGTTCTTATACTGCTGAATAAAGAAACGATATTTCTGCTCTGTAAACACGTTTTATTTTCTTGTATTAAAGACGAAGCCAACCTGTACTTTGTTACAAAACCCGTTCTTTCTTTTTCGGAAAATTACAACCTTGTAAATAAGAATGTGAAATCCCTATTTTCCATCTGTTAGTAGAAAAGGAAATGCATGGCTGATATAAGCAACGAACCCGGTGCAATTAACTGGCGGGATCTTACGGTTTCAAATGCAGACGAGGTTCGCGATTTTTATAGCAAAGTTGTTGGTTGGAAGTTCGAGTTTGTTTCAATGGGGGAATACAGCGATTACAATATGCTTTCGCCGGAGTCGAAAATTCCGGCAGCAGGTATTTGCCACGCACAAGGCGTAAATGCTGATTTGCCCGCTCAATGGTTGATTTATATCAACGTAGCAAACATTGAAGAAAGCATTTCTTCTTGTCAGAAACTTGGTGGAAAGTTAATTTCCGGTCCAAAAAATTATGGCGGAATGGGAAAATATTGCGTGATACAAGATCCGGCAGGAGCTGTTTGCGCACTCTTTGAGCCCAAAGGAAAATGAAAGAATTAGATTTTCGACCGGCTAAATCAAAAGAAGAATTCCGAAGCAACTATAAACTCCACGATCTATCCGAACAAGTTGGTAAGAATCTATTAGTTCAATGGGGATTTGATTTTAAAACCCTTGGTGAAGACAAGCGGTACCAAAAACTTTGGGAAAAAGGAGAAGACAAGCCCGACATAATCTTGACCAGCAAAGGAAAAAGTGCTTTACTCGATTGGAAAGGAAAACGCTCGAAAGCTTTTTTGGTTAATGAACGTGCAATTAAATCTTATGAGCGCTGGCAATATAACTTACATATGCCGGTAATAATTGCATTCTTAATTTTTGATGAACAGAACAAATTAGTTGATAGAAGATTCGCTTTACTGGGCAAACACAAGTACACGATTTCGGAAACCAAGCAGTGGGATAAAAATAAGACGGTTGAGTTCAAAGAGGAATTACCTTTGTTTAATAAAGAAAATATTGTGCTGCATATAAATTCGGAAGGATAACAAAGTGAATGATTTTATAGCCCGCATAGAAAACATCTTCAGAAACGCCACTTCATCAGATGAATTATTTGATGCTTTCCGTGAAGCTATAAATACACGTGTAACCGACATTGATTTGTATAAAATACTTCTTGGTAATCCTTCCCTTTCCCGGGACGAAATAAAGATGTTTGCAGAAAAACTGACCAAAGAAATCCCCGGTCAAGCTTTCAATACATTTATGTGGACTGCCAGCGTTTTTGAAAATCATAAAGATGATTATGACAAACTTGAAGATGCAATTAAGTATTATCAAAGGTCGTTCGAACACAGTCCCACAAACGATCTTCCGTTAATTAGGTTGTTGGGATTATATAACTTCGATATAGACACTCTAGCCAACAAAGAAATTTTAGATTTTGTTGATTCCCGGGTAATCTCGGTTAACGTAAAAAGCCGTGTTTACTTCTCAATGGCGGATCTTTATAAACGAAAAGAAAACTATTTGCTGGCAGCAAAATATTTAGCGCTGGGAGAGAAAGCGGCAGAGAGAGAAGGAAAATAAATCCAAAGCACTAAACCCAAAATCCAAAGGGGGAAAAATGGAAGAGAGAAAGAAATACGATTTAGAAGAAAGAACGCTTGTCTTTTTAAGGCAGTAAAAAAATTACGTTAATATTGGGCCCGGCTGTAACTTTTTGAGTTTAGGAATTAAAATTTTTGTGATTGGTTCTGCTAATAGTAGTACCCAATCGTGAAGTAAAAGAATGTTGGTCCCCTAACAATTGTACTTCTCGGTAATTCGTTTTTGAAATAGAAACTCTTTCCTACAGAAAAATCTGCCGGACCAATCGGTGTATTAAAAGAAACTGTTATTCCCGTACCATGTCGTAAATCTCTAAAACGAATAGCCTCGCGTTTTCCCCAAACAGAGCCTAAATCATACCGCGCACTTATGTAAGTATCAAAAAATAATTTTACCGGAAGCTTATAGCGCACTTCTATAGAAGATAGAAATATTTGTCTGCCTCTAAATTCATATTCGCGTAAACCAAGAAAATTATTTTGTCCTCCGAGAGAAAACTGCTGACTCAGCGGAAGAGTGTTATCGCCGGAGCCGATCATAGTTCTAAAGCTCCACACATGATCGGAGCGAAGACCAAAGTAAGCTTTGTAATCAAAAAAAGCTTTTGTATAACCAACATCTCCGCCAAAAGCCGTTTGCGCAGTTTCGTAAAACGCTTTAACCAAAAAGCCTTTAGTGGGATAAGGATATTCGTTCTGAGAGTCCACAAAAAGAGAAAGGCGCAGACTGGAAATATCAACGCTGTATGAAGGACCGGTGTAATCATAAAGTCCGGCAATTTTATCGCGCTGGTAACGGGCTTCTAAAAACAAATTACCAAAACGTTCGACTTGAGCGCCAATTCCAAACATTCCGCCGTAATTAATTTGTCTATACTCTCCGGATTTGCTGCGGGAAAATTTATTTGGGTTTAGCGGCACATCATCAACATAATTGTTGATATCTGTAAACTCATAAAAGCCGCGTAGTTTGTAAGTGAGATAAGAATCAAAAACTCTAATGGCTTTTTGTTCAATGGAATAGGAGCGGTTTCTAACTCCGCCGCTTATTAAAGCACCAAGCTCAGTTCCGGTTCCGTTAAAATTTTCGTCTCTTACATCTAAGAAGAATTGAGCCTGATATTCGTTATCCAACCTCATGCCAAGCCGTATAACTGCCGAAACTCTTTCAAGCAAAGAAATTTTTAATTCGTTTTTCCCATTCTTTCCTTCTACCGAAAGCTCAATCTGATCAAACAAGTTGGTGCTGCGTAAGTTAGTTAATCCTTTTTCTGCGATATTATATTTGAAGTAATCACCAACCTTCAAAGGAAACTCGCGTGTAATAATTTGTTCTTTAGTTTTATTATTTCCAACAACTGTAATTTTTGTTATTACACCCTCGTCTAATTTGATGCTTAACGAATTAGAGGAGGAATCAAAACTAACTTTTTCAATTCTGGCAAAAGAGTAGCCATTACGTTTGTATAAACGAAGAACGTTTAGTGCGCCGTTAAAAGTTTTAACGGGACTAAATGGTTTATCAATTAAATTCTTCAAGACGTTCATTACCGAATCCACTCCAATAACCAAAGAGCCGTCTAGAACAATTTGTTTAACGTGAGTATTCTCATTTAACAGAAGATGCAAAACGGATCTGCCGCCGCTTTCTTCAATTTCGGCTGTGGCATTTTTCCACCAACCCTCACTAAAAACTCTGTGAAGCGCAAACTGAAGTTCTTTATCCGAAACAGAGCGGGTGTTTGAAATTAACGAGTAAACTTTCTTTTCTTCTTCCGTTGGGTGTTCGCTTAAGGAAAGGTTATTGAAAACTTTTTCCTCTCCACCAAGATTTCTCAAGTAGATTTCTTTATAGCGTTTCAGAATATTATCCCCATTTTCCGCTACAGATTGGTAGCCAAGTTTTACAATTGTATCAAGCTCATTAAAGTCGGAATTCTTTTTTCCATTTAGTTGGGGCTCAATTATAAAATCGGCTTCCGCTAACTGCTGGTCGTTAAGTATTCGCATCGGAATGCTAACAAGCTGGTCAGCGATTCGCCACGGAACATCTAACTCTGTTGCATCCATCAACGGACTCGAAGCGTTTACTGCAACAACAATATCGGCGCCAAGTTTACGGACTTCTTTAGCCGGAACATTTGCAACCAAGCCGCCATCAACAAGCATCATGGAATCTTTTTTTACCGGCGGCAATAAAAGTGTAACGCTGGAGCTTGCCCGCATTGCAGCGCCGAGAGGTCCTTTATCAATAATTACTTCTTTGCCGGAAACCAAATCCGAGCTAATTGCGCGGAATTTAAACCGCATCATATCGTAAGTTGAATCGCTGATTAACGGTGCGTTAATTGCCATTAGATTAAGAAAGTTTGCAGCACGCTGACCGGAAGAAAGTGAAGTTGGAATGATCGGCTTTAGTCCTTCCATGCGAAACGAAAGTATGGCTCGGTCTTCGGTAATTTTTTGATCAATAAATAAATCGTTTCTGTTGGATTGCTGCGGGGAAAAAAAGTCATCCCAGTTTGTATTGCGCATTAGTGAATCAAGCTCGTGTATATTGTAGCCGGAACTGTAAAGCCCGCCGATTATACTTCCCATGCTCGTACCAACAACATATTCAATCGGGATATTCTTTTCTTCTAATGCCTTCAATACACCAATTTGAGAAATTGAGCGTGCGCCGCCGCCGCTTAAAGCAACTCCAACTTTAGGCGTAGCTGTTGAAACTAATTCAACCAAGCCGAATGGAAGTTGTTTTTCCGCGAGATCAAGTTTTATAATGGTTCGGCTTTGAGCTTTGGAAAGTGAAAATAATAAGATGAGCAAAAAGAATATTTTGGTTTTGGCGGTCATAAAGCGATAAATAGTTTCCAAATGTTTTGGAATAGTCGTCCCGCTGCTTATGGCAGCGGGACTAAATGTATTTATTTCTTCTTTGCTTGTTTCTGAATGTGGGCTTGTTTTTCCGCAGCGTCCATCATGCGCGCCATAAAGCCTTTTTTCTTGTTTGGATTAGCTACAGGAACAAGCGGTTCCAGATTATGTTTATGCGTTACATAATACTGTTGGATAATTCCAAGTAAGTTGAAAACAAAGTAATATAGATTAAGACCGGAAGGCATGCTCATAAACATGATGGTAAACATAACCGGCATAATGTAGATCATTGCTTTTTGAGTTGGGTCTTTAACACTCATCTTTTGTTGGATGAACATTGTAACGCCCATGAGAATAGCTAAACCGCTTATAACATTTATACCTAAAGGCAGTGTAAATGGAAGCTTATAAATTATATCCGGTGAAGAAAGATTATCAATCCACAACATAAACGGCTGCTGGCGTATATCAATTGCAACATTAAACAAGCTCCACAACGCAACAAGAATCGGCATCTGCAACAGCATCGGCAAACACCCGCCCATCGGATTAATTCCATAGGTTTGATAAAGCTTCATTGTTTCTTGCTGCTGTTTTTGCGGATTGTCTTTATACTTTTCTTTTAGCTCTGCAATCATTGGCTGAAGCTGTTGCATCTTAGCCATTGATTTTAAACTTGTCTTGGTAAGCGGAGAAAGCGCAAGCTTAATAATAATTGTGAAAAGTATAATTACGAGTCCGTAGTTTGGAATAAAGCTATCCAAGAAGCGAAGCAATGGAAGCATTATATATTCGGAAATTGGACGAATGATAAACTTTAACCCAAGAAAATTGCCAAACTCGAAAATGCTTTCGTAATTGTTGTTGTAAGTTTTGAGCAGGTAGTAATCAATTGGTCCAACGTAAAGAGTAAAAGAATCTTTTTGATATTTCTGATTTTGGAACGGAACTTTAACGCTGGCGCTGTAAACCTCTCTCGTTCCGTATTTATTGTTGTAATGATTTCCCTCTATGTAAGCTCCACCATCACTGGAAGGATTTCTTGGAGAAATAAACGCCGCAAAATATTTGTTACGAACGCCAACCCAATCAACTTTGCCGTTAATATCTTTCGTAACTTTTTCGCCAAGTGTTGATGCATCCACCGCGACATTTTCTTCACCGGCATAAATGTTAGCGTGGGAATAATTTGCTTCATCAACGGAATTTTCTTCAACAAAATTTAATCCGTTTTGCCAAACAACATCGTAACGGAAGCTGCTGATAACATCTTCCATGTTTTCAAGAACTATATCAACCTTAGAATCATATTTATCGCCAAAGAACATAAAGTTCTTCTTGATTTTTTTTCCATTCTCACCGCTAAATGCGTACTCTATTGATAGAGAATCTTTTCCGCTTAATCTGTAATAACTATTGTTCTTGTTAGCGTTAAAATCCAACGACGAAGTGTTTACAAGCTTTCCATCCTTAGTTACGAAGATGATATTAAAATCGCCGCCGTTTTTGCCCGTATTAACAAGCTGAACATATTTTTTGTAGAAGGTTGTGTCTTTTGTCTTGCTGTAATACCAGGTATTAAATTTTTTCAAAAACACACGGCGGATTTTTCCACCTTTATTTGTAAGCTCAACGCGGGATAGTTCTGTTTCAATTGTAATAACTTTTTCAGCCTGGCTGGCTGGACCGAATGGTGAAATATCTTCTTGTTTCTTTTCTTCTACAGCAACCGGCGCAACAGTTTTGGCTGTATCTTTTTGTTCAAGCGCAGTTGTGGGTTTTGGTTTTTGAGGTTCTGGTGCGGGGGAGTTCCAATAAAGCCATACAACCAGTATAACTCCGATAAGTAAAAACGCGAAAGTACTGTTACGGTCCATTCAAATTCCTTTTTCTTATTCTAAAGGGTCAAATCCGCCTTTGTTAAACGGATTGCATCTTAAAATTCGCCAAACCGCTTTAGCGCCGCCAATTACAACACCATATTTTTCCAACGATTGAGCAGCATACTCAGAACAAGTTGGATAAAACCGGCAAGACGGCGGAGACAATGGCGAAATATGTTTTTGGTAAAGCCGAACCAACTTTATAAAGACAACTTTCATTCTACAACTTAACTTTAATTTTGTTCATCAAATCAACAACATCCGGCATAATTTGTTCTAAATAAATCTTTTTGTTTCTTCTTTCGTTGATTGAATTTGGAGAGAACACAATATTCAAACGAATTTTTTTCTTCTCTACTTCAGTTGTCAAAATCGCTTTGTTCAACCGGAACGATTCTCTGAACAACCGTTTAACCCTATTTCGCCAAACTGCAATTCCAGCCTTTCTTGAAACAGCAAAAGCCGCTTTAAGAACGGCTTGCTCTGTTTCTCGTTCAATTAGAAAAACAGCTTTGAGTTTTTGGTTTGAAGAGAATAGAATTTCTCCGGAAGAATAAACTGAATCGAAATCTTTCTTGCTTTTGATTCTTTCTTGGTTAGAAAGACCAAATTGTTTCAACTATTTTTCGTCGCTTACTGTTAGTCTTTTTCTGCCTTTTGCTCTTCTTCTCGCAAGTACTTTTTGTCCATTCTTTGTGGACATTCTCTCGCGGAAACCGTGTTTATTTTTTCTCTTTGTGTTGCTCGGTTGAAAAGTACGTTTCATGACCTACCTTGTTATTTGAAAGTGGGCAAAATTAAGTAAATTATGACAAATTACCAACATAACCCCATTAAAATCTGTCTATTAAGTCCTTCATCTGAAAAGTTGGTTTAAAAAAGAGAAGGCGGAAATCTCTGCAGAAGGCCCAGCCGAAGTACCTTCTGTTTCAATTACCGCCGCCATTAAGAAAGCTTTAGAGGGTGTTTGCTTTCATTTTGTACTTATTTGTAACTATATGTTCAAGCGGGATGCCAAGCAGAAAAGTTTATTTTCGAGCGAAAAAGAAAAGAAAATGAGAAGATTAATGTTTCAATTTGAAGCGGCTTGCTAAAGTGAGACAGAATGCTCGAAACAGAGCGTTAGTAAACTCAGGGTATTTAGATTTTGCTCTTAACAAGAAAGGCAACGTTTTCAACATGGTATGTATGAGGAAACATGTCAACCGGCTGGACTTTTACAAGTTCGTAGCCGCCATCGCAAAGTAATTTAACATCACGAGCTTGCGTTGCCGGATTGCAGCTAATGTAAACTATTTTAGCCGGGCTAAGCACGAGAATATCTTGTACGGTTTTTGCGTGCATTCCGCTGCGGGGCGGGTCGGTGATAATAACATCCGGCGAAGGAAGATTTTTTTGCTCAACAATGGGCAAGAAAGATTTATTGAGATCGGCTAATATTGGTTCGAAGTTGGAAACGGAATTTAGCTCTCGGTTAACAAGGGCATCTTGTATTGCCGGCTCAACACTTTCGAAACCATAAATTTGTTTTACTTTTTCTGATATGAAGATTGGAATAGTTCCGGCGCCGGAGTAGAGATCGTAAACAATTTCGTTTCCGGAAAACTCAGCGAAGTCTAAACCAACATTGTAAAGCTTTTCGGCTTGTGAAGTGTTTGTTTGAAAGAAAGAGTTCGCGCTGATTCTGTATTTACTTTTTCCAATTTTATCTATGATAAATCCGCCGCCGTGCGAGACAATTTCGTAATCGCCAATAGCTATGCTTGCTTTCTTTTTGCTGATGTTAAAAATGATTGTAGTAATTGCAGGCACTTCTCTCAGCAATGATTCTTTGTAGTCACTCAGCAATTCATCGTTCTCTTCGGAGACGACTAAGTTAACCATCAAATCGTTAGTGTTGGAAGCTTGCTTAATTACAAGATTTCTTAGAAAGCCTTCGTGAGTTTTAGTTGAGTAGATAGAAATGTTTCTATCTTTGAAAAATTTTCTAGTGAGATTTAAGATTTGGTTGCTGCTGTCCGATTGTAAGTGACATTCTTCAATGTTCAAAACCTTATCATACATTCCGGGAATGTGGAAGCCCAGCGCAAAATTTCTATCCGGGATTTCTTGCATCGAGCTGATTTCACTTTCGGAGAGCCAGCGCTTATCGGCAAATGAGTATTCAAGTTTGTTCCGGTAGAAATAAATTTTAACCGCGCTAACGATTGGCAACAATTCAAAATCTTTTAGTCCGCCCAGCCGCTCGAAAATATCTTTTACTTGTTCCTCTTTGAATTTAGCCTGATGTTCATAGGAGAGATTTTGTGCTTTACATCCGCCGCAAGTTCCAAAATGTTTGCAAGCCGCCTCAGTTCTTAATGATGAAGCAACATGTAAGTTTTTAATTCTAGCTTCCGCGTAGGACTTTCTGATTTTACCAACTTGAGCCGAAAGTATATCACCAGGATATGCGCCTTCTACAAATACTACAAACTTTTTTGGCTCTTCTTCTGCGGAGCGAACTTCTTTAACAATCTTAGCAATGCCTTTTCCTTCAAATGCGTAGCCGGATATTTCTAAATCTAAAATGTCTCCCTTTTTCAAACCTATTCCTTCATTAATAAAAGTGTTTCGAAACCGATGTACTTATCTCCGCCCAGCTTTAGGTATGCGTTAGCTTCATGCCCAATTCTATTGACTAATTTCTTGTAGTAGCTTTTTTCTTTATCGCTCAAACCTCTTTCAGCTTCTTTCAAATGTTTTGAGCTATCCATGTAAAATGTTGCAAGTGTGTCGGTAAGATCAGTCTTGGCAATTACCTTAAATTTTCTTTCCGTATAATACTTTTCTGTGTCTTCACAAAACAAAGGAAGAATGTTTGAGCCATCGAACAAATCTTTTATAAATGGTGGATAATCTTTTCTAAGAGATACGGTTTCTCCGACGGAAAAATAACCGCCCGGTTTAAGTATTCTCTTTATTTCTTTAACAATTTTGTTTCTGTTGGTTAGTGAAATAGAGGCTTGAGCATAAACTAAATCGAATTGCTCGTTTGAGAAATCAGTAGAGTCAAAATTCATTATTCGCACCGTAATCGAACTCTCTCCGCTTAAAACAAGCTTTGAGTTCATTAGCGATTCATAATCTTCCACGATCAAATCAACAGGGGTATTAAATTTTTCCGAAAGCAAGGTTGCTATCTGCTCGCTTGAAGAACCGATGACCAAAATTGATTGTGGCTTTCTCGTATAATTCTTAAGAAAAAAATTATACTGGCGCTTTTGTCCGGGCAGAAATATGCTCATTCTACTTTAATACCACCATTTTCTTTGTCTGCACAAAGTTACCAACTTTTAGTTGATAAAAATATATTCCCGATGAAAGTTGATAGCTGTTAGTAGAAAGTTGAAAATTATATTCACCAGCTTGCTGGAATTTATTTACCGGAGTTGCCACTACCACGCCCAGTAGGTTAAATATTTTTAAGCTTACGTTGCCTGTAGCTTGTAGCTTATAGCTAATAATTGTTTCCGGATTAAACGGATTGGGATAGTTCTGCAACAATTCAAAATTTTCCGGCAATGTTTTCTTCTTTTCAATTCCAGTCGGAACACCAACCGCAAAATCAGCGTAAATAGGCAAATGATCCGAAGCCGCTACCAAAGCGGTTCCAATCGAGACATCGTTAGGAAACCAGGCGTTACTCCCATTGTTTACTGCTTTATTAAAATGATTTCCATCGTTACCAAATATTTTGAAAGAGTTGTCAACGTAATCAACGCCCCCCTTATCTTGCAGTCCTTGCGAAATCAGAATCATATCCAGACGGGTATCTAAATCAGTTGAGGAGTGTGTACAGACGGAATTAAATGCGGGGTCATCACTCCAATTCCCCGTTGCGTTCATCATATCAATTACATAGCCGGAAGTAGATTTGTCAATCAACTTTTGAAACGCAGCTTCGTTAGATGAAAAAATGTTGAAATCGCCACACACTAGAAAATTTGCGCTAGCCTTGTATGTTTTTGTTTCCGCGCGAAAGGAAGTTATTGCCGAATCTCTTTTAATGGCATTTGTTTTATTGTTATCTGGAGAATTATATTCGTTCGCTTTTAAGTGAACGCCCATTATTACGATTGTATCTTTAGGGGAATTAATCGGCACAAGCTTAAAAGTGCTTATCACGCGGGTCCTTGCCGATATTGCCTTGGTTTCAATCAAGGTCAATTTTGATGGTTTATAGTAAAACGCACAATCGTTACCATCATTTCCGGCGCTGTTTGTTCCCTTGATTGCAACAGTTGCCGCAGCGTAATCTGTACCGAGCACGTTTGTAAGAAATTGATTCACACCAGCTTGCTGAATCATTTCTACTACAACAAGCGCATCCGGATTAATAGTGCTTATTATTTTTTTGAAGTGCTGGTCTCTTGTATTCGGGTAATTTAGTAAGTTGTAACTCATAACGCGGATTTGCTCTTGCGCAAAAAGTGAACAAGAAAGGAGAACAAACAGAATCAGTTGATATACTTTTTTCATCCAATATCCATAAAAGAAAAACTATTAGTAATTTTGTGTAATTAAAGAAGTCAATTTTATGCCCGCCAAAATTAGCAAATTAAATATGAAAAAGATTTTTGAGCTTGGATTAATAGTGTTTACACTTAATGCCTGCGCTGAAAAGTTTGAAGTAATTGATGATTTAAGCAAAGACAATTTTTCGCTTATAGACCAAACGAGCACGCCTCGAAACTTTCCATCAATTACAAAAGGAAAGCTAACGGTAGTCAGCTACATCTTTACAAACTGCCCGGATATTTGTCCCCTTACAACTAACAACATGCGCATGATTCAAGAAAAAGTAAAAGAGGCAAAGCTTAACGATGTTGAGTTTGTTTCAATCAGTTTCGATCCAACACAAGATAAGCCTGAAACGCTCCGCAAGTTTGCAGAGGTTAGAAATCTTGATCTAAGCAATTGGACTTTTCTTACCGGCGATAAATTAGTTGTAGATTCCTTAATGAACCGGATTGGAATTTTAGCTGTTGTAAGTGATTCAACCGTGTTTAAAGACGGAAGAAAAATTTATTACTACACTCACACAGATAGAATTCAACTGATGGATGAAGAAGGAAAAATCAGAAAGAATTATAAAGGCAGTAACATTAACGTAGAAGAAATTGTACGTGATATTAAATCGCTTCAATAACAATTTAAAAGAGGATAACCATGAAAAAACTAATATTAGTTTTATTTACTGCAGGACTCGTTTGCTCACAAACCGCTAACAAAACACAATTGAGTATTAACGACCCATGGATTCGTCCGGCGGCACAAGGGGCAAACTCCGCATTCTTTTTTCAACTTGAAAACAAAGGCGATAAAGCAGATACGCTTATTGCAGTAAAATTTGCCCACTCGGAAGTTGTTGAACTTCACGAAACGTTCAAAAAAGAAAATGATATGATGGGAATGCGCGCGGTTAAGTTTGTGGCGGTTCCCGCAAAAGGTGCTGTAGTTTTTAAGCCGCGCGATTTGCACATAATGCTTATCGGTCTGACTAAAGATGTAAAAATTGGTGATAGTTACGAATTGAAATTAGTTTTCAAGAAAGCCGGCGAAATAAAAACAAAAGCTGTTGTGCGCGATATGCCGAAGATGAAATAATGTTTTCGGGTTTCATGAATGAAACCCCTACAGCATTTTTTGTAGGGGTTTGATTTATCAAATCCGTGGAAGGCTTAATTCCCAAACAAAATTTTGTAATCTTTCTCTCTTCCCCTTTGCCACCATTCTTCCGGAATAACTTTCCAATTACCATTTGTTTTTGGTGTTACAATTTTATTTTTCTCAAGCCACTTCATAAGATAAAAACGCAAATCCTTTTCGGTGGATGTAATAACCCGTTTCGATAATTCTTCTGTAGGAATTCCGGCACCGTTTACTAAATGCCCGCCGCCCCCATTTCCACGGTATGAATTAACGGCAACCTTGTATTTTTTGTTTAAGTCAAAAGTGCTGCCATCAGAAAAAGAAGAAATTGTAACACGGTCGCCAACCGGTTTAGAAACATCAACCGTGTAATTGATGCCTGCGGCGCAATCAAAATTATAGTATTGATTTTTCAATAATGGCGAACGGTTACGGTTATCATATTTAATGTTTCCTTTTTCATCATATTCAAAACTCAGAAGATGATCTTCCACGTTTTTCATTTCGTTAAACCAAAGCTTATAAGAGTATTCCAAATAATCCTTAATTTCTTTTCCGGTTAGCTGCATTGTGTAGAGAAGATTTTCGTAGCGGTACAGTTTAAACATCGTTCCAACAAAAACTTCTCCCTTATCAATTTTGGCATTCATAGAAAGAGGAGCGGTAAAAGCAACTTGCGCACCGGTGAGTTCAAGCTGAATATTATTAACGAAATCTGAGAACGCGGCTGGACCAAATATAGATTCCCGCGAAGAAAGTATTCCGGTTAGCGAACCAATTGGTCGGGTAACGTAATTTTTCACTTCAGCAAATTGATTCTTGAATTTCTCCATAAACTCTGCGTCTGGTTTATAGTTTTTCGATTCAACAATCTCTCCGGTAATTTCTTTCTGCCAGAGCTTTTTCTCTTTGTCGAAAGTAAAAGTGCAATTAGCAATAGACACATCTCGCGCAGAGCTTGTAGCGCCAAGAATTAGCACATCATTTCCAAGAGAGTTTTTCTCTTTGAAGTTCCAGCCTCTGTGGTCGTGTCCGACAAAAATCATATCGAAACCGGGAACGAGCTGAGCAACCAACTTGGAAGCATTTTCATTCTTATCTTCATCGGCAGCTTGGTCTCCGTAAGTGTAATCAACTCCGCTATGGAACAAGCCAACAATTAAATCGGGCTTCTCTTTTTTCTTGATGATTTGAATCCACTTTTGTGCGGACTTTATCATATCATCCCATTCAATACCGCTCCAAATTTTTTCCGGCAGCCAGGAAGGAATGTGTGGAGTAATTAAACCAAGCACTGCAATCTTAACTCCCCTTTTGTTGAATACGGCGTAGGGCTTAAAGTATGGTTTACCCGTGCGTTTATTGACTGCGTTTGCGGCAAGCCACGGAAACTTAATTTCTTTGCTAAATCTATCGTACACCGGATGCCCGGTTTCTATATCGTGATTACCAACCGCGCCGGCATCGTATTTCATAAAGTTCATCATGTCGGCGTAAAGATGACTCACGTTGGTTTTTTCGAAATTATAATAATAAACCGCCGGTGTTCCTTGGATAATATCTCCTCCGCTCAACAATAAAACTTCTTGTTCCGGTTTAGCGCGTTCTTGTTTGATGTAAGTATAAACTTGTGCCAGCGAATTATTTATATCTCTTTGATCGGTGAAATCATAAGGAAAGATTGCGCCATGCTCATCCGTACTTTGAATGATTTTTAACTTTACAGTTTGAGCGGTTAGATGAAGCGAAAGAATTAAAAGAATAATTAGGGAGAATGAAAAAATACGTTTCATGCTTTCCTTTCAGAATGATTGATGCAAATATAGCGGAGAGTTGTTATCGAGGTAAGTGCTAAAGAAAATTATTTTTTGATCATCAGATATTTTCTATCAATAACGCGATAAGCCGGTTTGTAAAGTTTTTCGTAAGTGAGTGAGTGATGAATAGCCGGGAAACCACTTCTTTCGAGTTCGTTTGTCAGTGAAGAAAATATATTTTCATCAACCGAAATTTCTTTGCGCGCGATCAATTTCTTAGCGGCACTAATGTAGCCGCTCAGCGTTTCTTTTGAACCGGAAAAGTCATTAGCGGTAGATACAAACGCTTTCAGCAGCTCTTCGGGTTTATCGCCGGCTGTTATATACGGTCTTAAATTTACACGCACCAGGTTCCCGTCCGGTGAAAGCTGCTCAATTAATTCGTTGGGAATTGTTGTATCAAGTTCGGCAATTTCATTTTTCATCCACACTTTAACAGCGGTTGTATCCCTAACCGCATGTTCACTTCCCATTGCCGCTTGATGTAAAAATTTATAAAGGTCGCGCGCTTCCATCTTTGGATAAAGAGCAAACTGGTTTTTAATTAAGTCTTCGATTGTAATTTCCGAATTCCGTGCGTTAATGTTTGAAAACAAAAACATAGACCCGTAAATGAATAGTAAAATTGATTTCATGAACAAGAAACTTTATTGGGTTAAGGAATTATCATCTTCTTTTGGTTCTTCCGTCGCGTCTTTTAATCTGCCCGCTTTCTTTGCCGCATCTTTGAGAATGAACTCTATCTGTGCGTTAATACTGCGCAATTCATCCGCCGCCCATTTTTCTAAAGAGGCGTAAAGTTTATCATCTATTCTTAGTAGAAACTTTTTCTTTTCTGCCATTTTATTTACACGCTAACCGCCGCAGCTTGATGTTGTCTTTGTAAGACAGTAAAAAACACCAGCATGAGAATAAAGGGATATTTATCAAGCGCATCGAGCTTCTTTTCTACCGTTATTTTAATTGTAGGTGAAAACCACTTTTTGTTTTCGAACGAAACAAGTCTTGTCCCGAGTTCGTTTTGCAGTTCATACATGGATTTCCATATATGTGTAACAATTAACAGTTTTTCTCCACGAGGCAGAGTAATAGTGTTAGTCTTGCCAAAGGCGCTGCTTTCAAACGTTGCAATAACGGCAGAAGAATCTTTTTCTCTTACTTCAATTGTGCTGCGCCAAACACTTGGTTTTGATAACTCCCAAACTTTTTCAAATCCGGCAATTTCGTGATGGTTTCCCCAGAAGTCTGTGCCTCTCAAAGAAAGAATTGGAATACCATTCGCCTTTAATTCATAGAACGATTTGAAAATGTTTTTGTTAGCAATCTCAAGTTCTTGTCCAAAGTATTCAGATAGATTTTTCAACGCCTTCTTTGCCTTCTCTTTATTAACAGAAAAAGAGTTAGAAAAATAATCCACGGGTTTTCATCAACCAGTGCCGACTTTTCTTTTATTGTTACATTGATTGTTCTAGAAAAAAGACCGGCTCTTTTCAGCAAGACCAATGCTTTATCCTTATCGTCTCTAATTTCCGTAGCAACATCAAAAAAGCCGAAATGTATTACCAGCTTATTTCCATTGGGCAGAGAGACATTTCCTGTTCTATTTATAAAATCTCTAATGTAATTAGCAAAGGGAAGATCTTTCCCCTCTTCCCTTACTTTTATTTCTCTGCTCCAAAAATAATCCTTGTAGAACTCAATGTTTCTTTTCTCTAGTCCCTTAACGTCACCGCCCTTTCTAAATAGAAGCCGGTAGTTAAAAGTACCGAGTACTTCTTCTCCAGCGAACAAATCATATTCAAAAGAGAATAAAGATTTCTTAACAAGCTTTAATGGTCTACTATATTCAGATAAAGTTTTCATATTTGTGCTGCTTATCTTTTCATAATTCTAAATTCTCAATTCGCCATTTTCAATTAATAGAGGCTTCCCGCATTAATAACCGGCTGAGCAGATGTTTCGCTAACAAGAGCAACCAACAAATTATTCACCATAGTAGCTTTCTTTTCTTCATCAAGAACTACAATGTGTTGTTCGCTTAAAGCTTTTAGCGCCATATCAACCATACCCACAGCGCCCTCAACAATTTTGGTTCTTGCAGCAACTACCGCTTGTGCCTGCTGTCTGCGCAGCATTGCTTGTGCAATTTCCGGCGCGTAAGCCAAATAGCTTATTCTTGTTTCAACAATTTCAATACCGGCAATTTCTAATCTTGATTGAGTATGTTTCTTTAACTCTTCAGCTACTTCGTGCTGATTGCCTACGAGCGATAGTTTATCATGCTCGCTTGAATCGTAAGCATATTGAGAAGTAATTCCGCGTATCGCGGTTTCACTTTGAATTGCTACGAACTGCTCAAAATTTTGCACATCGAACAAAGCGCGCGCGCTGTCTATAACTCTCCAAACAATTACCGCGGCAATTTCAATCGGGTTACCGTGAACATCATTCACTTTAATTTTATCGCTGATAAAGTTGTGAATTCTTTGCGAAACTTTTTTCTTGTCGGTAAAAGGATTAACCCACCAAAAGCCGGATTCGCGGATGGTTCCGCTGTACTTACCAAACAAAATCAGTACACGGGATTCATTCGGCTGAATTACAGTTAAACCGGCTAACATTATCAATGCGGCGATAAATATCGGAATAATGAACGCCAATCTAATGGGCTCATCTGCTTGAATTGCGCCAACAAGTAAATAAGTGTTAAGAGCTTTAATTACTAAAACAACAAAAAGCATGAAGAAACCGTTTGTTTTTTTTGCATCTTTTTCTGTAATCGCGTTCATTTTTCTAACTCCTTCATATTGCTATTGAAATGATATCATTTTGATGTCAGAAAGTCAAGTAAAGTACCGTAAAATATTTTTAAAAATAAAAACTATGAAAATTATGGGAAGATGAAGTTTTATGGTGGAGGTACCGGATGGGGTATGTGTGAACTACATCCCACAACAGCAATTGGTTAACCTGATGTTTGATTTTGTAAAAAATTAACAAGCTGTTAGATAAATATAAAACTACTTCCGTTTTTTCTTTTTCTTTTGACTGTTTCTAGACTTGTTTTTTCTCTTCTGCTTTGTTTTTTTCATTTCAGCTTTCGTTTTTAACTTTATGTATTCATCTCTTTCTTGGTTCGACAACTTATTATTTTTTTGTAGTAGGTCTATTCTATCAGCGAGTATGACTGTCTGTTTGGAATATAGCCGAGTATAATAAAATGCAGTTTGTAAAGAATAGAAAGGTTTGTTTAAATCAGGTTGTTTTTCCAAATCTTCAAGGCTAGTATCAAATTTCTTTGCTTCCAACAGATTTTCATAATTACCTCTTTCTTGTTCAAGCTCCATTCTACTTTGCCTGATTAAAGGGGAAGCAAATTTTGTTAAAACCTGTTTGTCAAATATGCTTAGACCTGAAAAGAAAAAGCTTTGAGTTAAACACTCATGAAAATAATCATTTGTAGGAGTGTGCGAAGAAAACAAAGTCAAAAACCTATAAACAGCTTCGGGTGTCCATGTTATAACGGATTTTTCTTTGCCAATATTGTTTAGATGGATGCTTTGTGAAATGAAAATAGATTTTTTTAATTCATTAAAAATAATTACTTCGGATTCAGCTAAACATTGACTATCTGAGCGGTAAGTGTCGTAGCGCTTTCTAATTATTTCAATTTCCTTTGCTAAATCGTGGCGTTTATTTATTAACTCTTCTGTTAGCTCGGGAATTTTATCAAAGTCTTTAATTTCGATATTGCTTAAAGCTAAATGTTCTCGAAGTTTTTTTTCTACATTCTTAGTTGAAAAAGTTCCTATACAGGCTTCCATATAAGAATCAAACGTTGGATTAGCCTTCGTCTGTGACCACTTAATATAACCGGAAATAAAAAGGTTCTGCTTCGCCCCTCCCTGACCCAGAGCAACTTGCAATAGTTCGGCAGGATTGGCTTCCAGCCTGAAGTAATTATTAATTGCCCAATTGGCATGTTCAATAACTTCTGTTAGTAATAATTCAGTGGTATAGCACTCTAATTTAAGTTCTGTAAGTTTACTAAGTAAATCTCTCGCATAATCAAAATTTGGACAGTCAATAGCCAAAAAAGGCAATAATATACTTGAGTCGATAATCCATTGATTCGTTCTTGCTAAAGCCAATCTTTCTTCATAGCATCCACCATCAAGTCCAAGAATATGATATGAAAAGTATCCCTGAGTTAAAGCGGCTAAATAGTTTTTCATATGTTCATTCGAAGCCACTAAGATTTCTATCATCAAATCAACAAATGCAAGTCTGTTATTTTGAGGAAGATCATTTGCATAAGCATTTATTATGTCTAGTATATCATGACTGTCTGAAAAATCAACAACATCGTTCAGATGTATTTTTCTTGCTATTTCGAGTCCGCGTTTTCGAAACGCACTGGAAAGTCCCTCGATTAATTTTGCTACAACACTATCAATTTCGGCAGTAGTTAAGTCAGAGAAATTGTCCGTTAAAAACAATTTACACGATTTTATAAATTTTTCATTTAGTAACTGGCGTTCGTTTACAATTTGTGCTTGAGAGCTTTTTCCGAGGGCAGTTATTCGAAATAGCGTAGATGAAGCGGCGTCAATATAATTTATTGAATGAAGATACTTTAATGATTCTTGAAAAACATGTGGATCTACAGTTTTTTGAAAGTACTTCTCTTTTTCAATACATGTGATTAATTCGTCATGAGTGAAGACAGTTTCGCTAAAATTCGCATTTATTAATTGCATCAAATACGCCGAATACACCTTTATAACATATAATTCGTTATCATCTTTAATTCTTAGTTGTGCAAACAAGTACATACTTGCTGCACGTTCAGACTCTTCAGTTTTTACGTGTTCTACACCTATGTGTGAGCTTCCTCTTTTTGCAATAAAAGGGTTGTATCGATCCAATAATTTAATAAGCTCGGTATGTTTTCCGCTGCGGTTTTGATATGAGATAATTCTGATGTTATAATTCAAAAAGTAGTTTTTAATATCTTCATTTGTAAAGCCAGTAGCAATCATGAAAATAGGATGATCTTGGTTGGCAATTTGTTTTGCACGTTCTAACTGTTCAATGAAATCAGGGTCTTTTGCCGAATATCCTACGATAAGTAAATCAACCATATGTAAAGTTGAAGATATTTTTTCTCGCCAGTAATTTCTTTGCTCAGCCTTAATAAACTCATCATAATCTTTTTTGTCTAAAACAACATTAGATGGATCTGTAAAGTCTCCGTGTATTTTAAAAATTAAATCCTTGCTGCTGGCCCTTAAATGAACCAAGTCATCTTTACTATTTCGTTTAGTAATTAGGGTTAAGTTATTGCGGTTTGCATGTTCTTCAATGGCATTGTCAAAGTTTGTGGTTAGATAACTTGCAAATGGCCATTCAATTAAATGAGAATAAACTCTACCCTGTTTTCCTTTCGTAGAGAAAATAGTTTCGATGAACTGAAGAATTCTGTTTTTTTCAATACAATTCTGAATTTCTAATAAGAATTCAAGATATTTTCCTTTTTTAATTAAGTCTTTACATTTCTTTAAAGTAGGCTCTTTTATCTCGCTTAAAAAGGCGTTAAATACATTTTCACAAAGGCCCTTCCAATCAGGTAAACCAAGCTCACACGAAGCACCTGATCCAATCAGAACAAAACAGCTGCCCGAATTAATTTTTTTAACAAGCTCACGGTCAATTATAGACATAAATCCCTCAGTGAAATGTTACATGTGTTAATTTCCCCAACTTTCCTTCCAATTTCAAGCAATATTTTCATAGCACACGCATTCTTAGCAAATAATTCTTACCTAAACCGCTTTACGAATTGGTTTGAAATAATGAGCAAACAATTCTATGTTGCTGCCGTTATCTTTTCTTTATTAAACATACTGCCAAATGAATAGAAAAATCTTTTCGTTGATTCTTCTCTCCGCTCAATTTTTCACTTTTCAGTTTAGTGCTCAAACAATCTCCGACCCATCTACAGCGCTCCCCGATTCGATTAACGGCTGGAAAAAACTTGGCGAAGACAGACTATTCAACGAGCAAAATCTTTATGATTATATAGACGGCGCGGCGGAGCTATACATAAGCTTTGGTTTTACAAAAGTGTTTAACAGAATTTATTCCGCCGGGGAAGGAAAAGAAATTATTGTAGATATTTTCTATATGAACACTCCGCAAGACGCATTTGGCGCGTTTTCCTTTTCGGTTGGTAAGGTTGGAAACGACTTCGGAACTCAATCTCAAACAGCGCACGGCGCAATTGTATTCTGGAAGAATAATTTTGTTGTATCAATCGTAGAGAATCCGGCATCTGAAGAAGCAAAGAAAACAAGTTTAACAATCGCAAAGCTTATTGATGAATCAATACCGGAAAAAGGCTCGTTCCCGGAAGTATTAAAATATCTTCCACAGGAAAATTTGGACGCGCAAAGCATCCGGTATTTCCGTCATTATATTTGGTTCAATACCTATACATATATCTCAGGAGAGAACATTCTCAACATCAACCAAAACACGCATGGAGTTCTGGCAAAGTATAGTGATAAAGAGAAGCTTATTCTGATGATTGTAAAATACCCTGATGAATATGAAGCATTAGCGGCATTGGAAAAGTTTAACAAAGCTTATTACAAAACATTAAAGCCAAAGCCGGTTGTAAAATCAAAAGACAGTAAATTCAGCGGTTCAAGAGTAGTAAAAAATTTCTTCGTTGGAGTTTTTGGCGGAAAAGCAGAGCGCGATGTAACGACTCTAATCTCACGCGCTCATAAATCCATAAGCGATTTAACATCAAAAAAATAAATGGTGAGGTGAAAATGAAAGAAAGGAACCTTACAAGAAGAGACTTCTTGAAAGCCGGATCATTAGCTGCCGCCGGTGCAATGTTCGTGAACTATCCACTTGATTATTTTGCTAAACCGAACGAAAAGTCCAAAGTAATACTAATCCGCAACGAAAAAGTTTTAGACGCAAATGGAAAAGTAGTCCCGGAAGTTTTAGAACAAATGCTCGATGCTGCCGTTAAGATTTTGTTCAACACAAAAGATTCCGCCGCAGCATGGAAGAAAATTCTAAAGCCGGATGATGTTCTTGGAATAAAAACCAACGGGTGGAGAAACTTAAGAACTCCGGTTGAACTTGAGCAGGCAGTTAAAAACCGTGCTCTTGCTGTTGGAATTAAAGAGGAAAATATTTCTATTAACGATCAAGGCGTATTAAGAGACCCGGTGTTTAAAAGATCAACCGCGTTAATTAACTCCCGCCCAATGAGAACGCATTATTGGTCCGGTGTGGGAAGTTTAATCAAAAATTATATCATGTTTGCGGAAGTACCTTCCGCGCTGCACCCAGATTCATGCGCGGACTTAGCAACGGTTTGGAATCTTCCTCATGTAAAAGGAAAGACAAGATTAAACGTGCTTGTAATGTTAACTCCGTTGTTCCATAGCGTTGGTCCGCACGGCTACAGTGCTGAGTACGTTTGGAAGTATAACGGGTTGATAGTTGGAACCGATCCCGTCGCGTGCGATTCAACCGGATTAAGAATAATTGAAGCAAAGAGAAAAGAATTCTTCGGCGAAGATAATCCTTTGAATCCGCCGGCAAAACATATTGAGCTTGCAGATACACGGCATCATCTTGGAACAGCAGACCCGAAGAAAATAGATTTAATAAAAATTGGATTGAAAGAGGGAATTCTTATTTAATAATCTTTAAAACAAAAAACCCCGGTTGATGCCGGGGTCTTTTGGTCAAAGCAAGTATTCTTAGCGAATAATTTTTACATCTGCAGCTTGAAGTCCTTTAGGGCCTTGTGTAACTGAAAATTCTACTTTGTCGTTTTCGTTTAAAGTTTTGTAACCATCAGCTTGGATAGACTGAAAATGTACAAATACATCTTCTCCGCCTTCTTGAGAAATGAAACCAAAACCTTTTGAACTGTTGAACCACTTTACGGTTCCTGTTTTGCGCTCTGCCATAACAGAAGCTCCTTTACATATTGTTATTATTGATTGTTTACGACAGGCTTAAGAACTTGGTGTGGTAAAACGATTTGCGTCTACGTCTACATCTACTTCAAAAGTTGCTGCCTTACGGGAACAAACATACGGGAAGATTTATTAGTAACCTAATTAAATTTTTCAAATAAAGACGGATAAGTGTTTTGATTATATTTGCTTAAAGAATTGGAAAAGCATGAAAAACCTAATACAAATAGCCGGTGTTATTGATAAAGAAGAAGCGAAACTACTGATGGAGCTTGGCGTTGATTATCTCGGCTTCCCGCTCCGGCTTCCGGTGAATAAAGAAGATTTAACGGAAGATGAAGCAGTTGAGGTAATTAAAACAATCACGCCGCCGCATCAATCTGTGTTGATAACGTATCTAAACAAGGCTGATGAGATAATTTCTTTCTGCGATAAGCTGAATGTTAAGATTGTTCAGCTTCACGGAGATATTTCTTTTGATGAATTGGTGCGCACAAAAACATTACGCCCGGATTTAGAGATAATTAAAAGTCTTGTTGTAGCGAGCGATAACTATGATAAGTTAGTTAAAATGGTAGAAACATTTTCTCCGTGGGTTGATGCTTTCATTACAGACACATTCGATCCGGTAACCGGAGCAGAAGGCGCAACCGGCAAAACACACGATTGGAGTATCAGTAAAAAACTTGTAGAGCTTTCACCTAAGCCGGTTATTATAGCGGGCGGATTGAATCCAAAAAATGTTAAGCAAGCAATCTTGGAAATAAAACCAGCCGGCGTGGATGTTCATACCGGAGTTGAATTACCGAACGGAAGAAAAAGCGCAGAGCTCGTTAAAGTGTTTGTGAAGGAAGCGAAAGAAGGATTTGCATTGATAGAATCTTTGTGAATACAGGGGTGTAAGCAATGCTGTCAGGTTAAGAATAAAATGTTTTGGACTAAAGTCCAATAAGTCATGGTTGTTGAATAACCCCACGCTTAAGCGTGGGGTTAAAGCAAGTAAAAATAAAATAGGGCTTTAGCCCACAACTTAACCTGACAGCATTGGGGGCGTAAGTCTCTACTATTCTTCTTCAACCTTTTTAGCTTTTGTCCGTTTATAAATCTTATCCGATTCTTTCACCTTCGGCGTTTGCTTAGGCAAAGGAATGCGAACCTTCTTTTTCTTAACAGTTATTTTTGCTTTTAGTTTGTTCATTATTTTCCATTAGGAACATTTATTGTAAAGACGAGGCATGCCTCGTCTCTACGTAAATTTGTATAACAGCATTTATTTTTTATAAACTCTTGCTACCCAGCCACCTCCCGGCGCAAGATGAATATTCAGTTTGGTTTCTATGGTTACTTCAACCGAAATCTTTTTGAAATCATTTCCATTTCTATCGGCATTAATTCCATCTTGCCAGATGTCGGCAGTGTAAGTTCCTTTATCTAAGAAAGAAAAATCTACAACAAAATCTCTTGCTTTATCATCTGTCATTGCGCCAAGGTACCAATCG
Source organism: Stygiobacter sp. RIFOXYC2_FULL_38_25 (assembly GCA_001803165.1). Classification (GTDB taxonomy): domain Bacteria; phylum Bacteroidota; class Ignavibacteria; order Ignavibacteriales; family Melioribacteraceae; genus Stygiobacter. The sequence continues at coordinate 533,947 of MHAZ01000021.1, forward strand.
TTACCGGATTGACGCGCGAGCAAAACATAATCTGCAATCTTGGAATCGAGCACAATTGTTTTATCCCAAACAGCCGGAACCTTAGAAAGAAATTCCATGCAGACCGGCTCTCTATAATAGTTGGTTGGATTATCTGCCAACATTTGCAGCGGACTTTCGTACACAACATACATTGCAAGCTGCTGGCAGCGCGTGCCCATGCTTGTCGGCTGTGTAAACATTGGCTTGAACGAAGCTTTAGCAACATTAACCATTGCGCCGGGAGTAAAATCCATTGGTCCGGCGAACATTCTTGTGAATGGAAGCGTTACACAATGTTCCGGTGTAACATTAGTTTCCCATTTATCATTTTCCAATCCTTTAACACCTTCGTTGGTAATTACGTTTGGATAAGCGCGGAAAAGTCCGCTTGGTTTAAACGCGCCGTGAAAATCTACAAGAAGTTTTCTCTTTGCCGCTTCGCGCGCAACCTTCCAATAGTAATTAACAATCTCTTGATCGTCGCGCTGCATGAAATCAACTTTAATTCCTTTAGCTCCCCACTTTTCAAATAGATCAAGCGCAGGCTGAAGCTGATCATCCAGAGTTTTCCAGATAACCCAAAGTATTACACCAACATTTTTTTTCTTTCCGTAGTCAATAATTTCTTGAACATTCATTTCCGGTTCCACGGAAAGCAAGTCGCCAAGTTTATACCAGCCTTCATCAAGAATTATATATTCAATTCCATACTTCGAAGCAAAATCAATAAAGTATTTATAAGTCTCTGTATTTACACCCGCGCGGAAATCCACATTGTAAATGTTGTTGAAGTTCCACCAATCCCACGCAACTTTGCCCGGCTTAATCCAAGAAATATCATTTAACTGATTTGGCTTCGAAAGAAGGTAAACCATTTCGTTGGTTATCAAGTCGCCATCGTTATTGGTTATCGCAAAAATTCTCCAAGGAAAAGTTCTTGTTCCTTTTGTAAGAGCTAAATACTCTGCGCGTTTTGTCGGCATCAAATCACGGTCTCTTTTCAGTTGGGCCTCAAGTACATAAGCCGGAAAGATTCCCGCTAAACTATTTTGAGCAGTTCCCCTTAACCAAAGACCGGGATAATCCTCCAGATCGGATTCAGTAATTCCAATCAGTGTTCCCTCTTTAGTATCAATGATAGTCGGAGTGCTGGCAAATTGTTTTTCTTTAATGTCTTTTAACATAATTGGATTGAAGACCCGTTCGTTGTGAGACATAAAACTTTGCTCTTCCGGAAAATAGCAAAGATAATCTCCAGCAAAGTTTACAGAGTAAGTTTCGCTGTTTACTTTCATGTCTCCGTCAAGAGAAGTTTCAAAACGGTAAGCGACACCTTCGTTAAACGCACGGAATGTAAGAGCGAAGTTTTCTTTGAAGTTAATTGTTAGTTCGTTATAGTTCTCACGGACCTCTTTGCTTTTCTGTCTTACTTCACGCTGGAGAATTTGATTGACCGAATTTGTCTTTGTGTTTTTCACCTTTGCGTTAACGCCAAGCATAACGTTTTCATTTACGTTCATGGCAATGGAAGAAGGGGTAATTAGTTGCTTCCCTTTTTTTAGTACAGCAAACTCAATTTTCTCGCCGACTGAAACTTTCACTTCAATTTTCTTATCTGGCGAAAGCAAAGAGAATTCCATCTGCGCAGAGATCGTTACGTAACACATCATTAAGACAATTACTAAAAGTTTGGATAGGTTTTTCATGTGGATTCATCCGGTTGTTAGATTTTACTCATCTAAAATAGGAAAGGGATAACAGAGTAAAAAAATAATTCTTGTAAACGTTATTCGCGGACAAACGTCAAAATAGTGGTCAAATTTCACTTCAAACGGAAGTATATATTTGTTTAATTTATGCCATTCATTTCAATAACAAACGAGGGAAACATGAAGAAACAACTTTTTCTGCTTTTGGTATTGTGCTCGGTAGTTTCCGCACAAGCGTTAAAAATTCCTTACACACGTTACGTTCTACCTAATGGTTTGAATGTTCTTCTACATGAAGATCGTTCGACACCAACAGTAAGCGTTAACACTTGGTTTCATGTTGGTTCCGGTTACGAAAAAGTTGGAAGAACCGGCTTTGCTCACTTGTTCGAACACTTAATGTTTGAAGGCAGCGGTCATGTTGCCGAAGGAGATTTTGATAAACTTCTTGAAGCCGCCGGCGGTGAGAACAACGGCTCTACTACAGAAGACAGAACAAATTATTACGAAGACGTTCCAACTAACGCGCTTGAGCTTGCTCTTTATCTTGATAGCGACAGACTTGGGTTTCTTGTTGACGCAATGACAAAAGAAAAAGTTGACGGACAGCGTGATGTTGTTAAAAACGAAAGACGCCAGAGTTACGAAAACCGTCCTTATGGATTAAGCGAAGAAACAATTTTGAAACAATTATTCCCATCGGGTCATCCTTACAGCTGGCCGGTAATTGGTTCTATGGCTGATCTTTCAGCCGCTTCGTTTGAAGATGTGGTAGAATTTTTCAGAACATACTATGTTCCGAATAATGCTTCGCTTGTAATTTCCGGCGATATTGATCCGAAAGAAACAATTAAGTTGGTAGAAAAATGGTTTGGCGCAATTCCAGCTGGAAAGCCGGTTCCTCCGCAAAATCCGGCAGCGGCAAAATTAACTGAAGAAAAAATTGTTATGCTGGAAGATAGAGTTCAGTTGCCAAGATTATATATGACATGGATTACTCCGGCAAAGTTTGCGCCGGGCGATGCAGAGATGGATGTACTTGCGAATGTTTTAAGCGGCGGAAAAAATTCTCGTTTGTATCAAAAATTGGTTTATGAACTTCAGATAGCTCAGGATGTTTATGCTTATCAAGCTTCCACTAAACTTGTTTCTCAATTTCAGATTGTTTCAACAGCGAGAAGCGGACATACTCTTGCGGAAATAAAAAGTGTTATTGAACAAGAATTGAATAAGATTAAAGCCGAAGCTCCAACGCAGAGAGAAGTGCAAAGAGTTGTAAATCAATATGAAGCTAGCTTTTTAGATCAGCTTGAAAGACCGGGCGGATTTAGCGGCAAAGCGGATTTGCTGAACACTTACTACTACTATGCCGGAAATCCCGATTACGCAAATGAAGATTTAGCGCGTTACAAATCGTTAAGCGTTGAAGATGTTCAATTTGCGGCGCAAAAATATTTGCCGGATAACGCGCGTGTTGTACTAAGCATCGTTCCGAAAGGAAAAACAGATTTAGCAATTCAACCAAAGACGGAGGCAAAGTAATATGAAAACATTATTAAAACTTACTTTCGTTTTTGCGTTTGCGGTTTCAGTGGTTACTCAAACATTTGCACAAACAGTTGATAGAACAAAACCGCCAATGCTTCCGGCACCAAAATCTCTGCAGCTTCCGGCTATCCAAAAGTTTGCTCTTTCCAACGGATTAAAAGTAGTGCTGATGGAAAAACATCAAGTGCCGCTGGTGCAATTAAATCTAACCATTAAAGCCGGAAGCGTTAACGATCCGGCAGATAAGGTTGGTTTAGCAAACTTAACTTTTGATATGCTTGATGAAGGTGCTGCGGGCAAGACATCGTTAGAAATTGCGGACGCAATTGATTTCTTAGGCGCAAGCGTTCGTACCGGAGCTGGTACGCACTCTTCGTCGGTTTCGCTGCACACACCGCTAAGCAAATTTGATGATGCATTAAAAATTATGAGTGATATTGTTCTCCGCCCGGACTTTCCGCAGAAAGAATTAGATAGAAAGAAGAAAGACAGATTAACCTCGCTTATGCAAATGCACGATCAACCAACGGCAATTGCCGGTGTGGCATTCGGCAAAATTCTTTTTGGAAGCGATCATCCATACGGAAGAATGACAAGCGAAAACACAATCAAGAATTTTTCTGTTGATGATATGAAAACTTTCTACAAAAAATATTTTGTGGCGAACAACGCTTACATTGTAGCCGTTGGCGATATCAAAGCGGATGAGCTGAAGAAAAAACTGGAATCGGTTTTTGGTAAGTGGCAAAAGGGCGACGTTAAAGAGGAAAAAGTTAAAGAAGCCGCTCAAGTTTCAAACAGAGTTGTTTATTTGATTGATAAACCGGGCTCGGCTCAATCGGTTATTTCAATAGGAAGAATCGGCGCATCACGGTTAACACCGGAGTACAATGCTTTGGTTGTTATGAATACAATTCTCGGTGGTTCATTCACATCACGCTTAAATAACAATTTGCGCGAAGTTCACGGTTACACTTACGGAGCGTCTTCACGCTTTGCATTCAGACCAATTCCGGGAAGTTTTACAGCAAGCTCTTCGGTTCAAACAGAAGTAACTGATAAAGCATTGGTCGAGTTTTTCAAAGAATTGAATGGAATTAGAGAAACAATTCCAGCCGATGAACTTAATAGAGGAAAAAATCTTGTTGCGTTAAGCTATCCGGGAAATTTCCAAACTGTAACGGAAGTTGCCGGACAGATTGATGAAATGGTTCAATACAATTTACCGGAAAATTATTTTAGTAATTATGTCCAAAACATTTTGAAGGTAACAAATCAAGAAGTTACGTCATCTGCAAAAAAATATGTTGTGCCGGAACAAATGATAGTGGTTGTTGTTGGCGATAAAGCAAAGATTGAAGAAGGAATTAAGGCGCTGAATCTTGGTGAAATCAAAAATATGACAATTGAAGATGTGCTTGGCGCAGTACCAGTGATTGATTCCTCAAAGTAAAAAGAAAGATTTGGTTTCTCTGAAAACAAAGCATTTCACGGAGAGACACAAAGGAGTCACAGAGCAACATAGAGAACTTCAACTCTGTGTTTCTCTGTGAAATATTTTTCAAATTATCATTATGAAGGAAAAAATGAAAAAGATTTTTTATGCACTTGCTTTGATGGTAGTAATAACGGTTAATTCGTTTGCTCAGCAAACAGAAAAGAAGTATCAAAGCCTCTGGGAAGGAAAACTGAAAATTGGTGCGGTGGAACTTCGGGTTGTGTTTAAGCTTTATCAGAACGAAGATAAGTCTTACGGTGCAGACCTTGACAGCCCGGATCAAGGAGTTACAAATATTGCCGCATCTTCCGCGTCTGTTACTTCGGATTCAATTAAAGTAGAAATTAAAAGAATAGGCGCTTCATTTGCCGGGGTTATTGTAAAAGACAGCGCGCTTGTCCGGGGTATTTTTAAACAAGGATCTCTGAACACTCCGCTAATATTAAAGCAAGTTGAAAAACTTACAGAGGTTAAGCGACCGCAGACTCCGCAGAAACCATATCGGTATAACGAAGAAGACATTACATTTGAAAACAAAGAAGCCAGCATAACTCTTGCCGGTACTTTAACTTTTCCTAAGGGTGAAGGAAAATATCCTGCGGTAGTTATGGTTAGCGGGTCCGGTCCGCAAGATAGAGACGAAGCTCTAATGGGACACAAGCCGTTTCTTGTTATTGCAGATTACTTAACACGCAATGGTATTGCGGTACTTCGTTTTGATGATAGAGGAATTGCTAAATCGAAAGGAAGTTTTGCAACAGCAACAAGCGCGGATTTTGCAACAGATGCTTTAGCGGCTGTTGAATATCTGAAAACGAGAAAAGAAATTGATTCAAAGAAGATAGGAATTGCCGGGCATAGCGAAGGCGGAATGATTGCGCCGATGTGTGCAGTAAACTCAAACGATGTTTCGTTTATTGTTCTACTTGCAGGCACTGGAGTAACCGGAGAAGAAATTCTTCTCCTTCAGACGGAACTAATTTTAAAAGCTAACGGGTCTCCAAAAGAAGAAGTGGAAAAAAGTATTAAACAAAACAAACTTATTTACGAAGTGATTAAAGAAGAGGCTGACAGTCTGATAATGTATAATAAGCTGGTTGAACTATATAATGAGGATGTTTCCAAAATGAGCGAAGATGAAAAGAAGAAACCGGAAAATTCAAAAGACATGTTTGAACGAGGCGCAAAGCAAATACTCAGTCCTTGGTTTAGATTCTTTATTAAGTATGATCCCCGTCCAACTCTTGAACAAGTAAACGTTCCGGTACTTGCATTGAATGGCGGAAAAGATTTGCAAGTTGACCCCAAACAGAATTTGCCGGAAATCGAAAAGGCATTAAAATCCGGTGGCAATAAAAATTTTAAGACGGTAGAGTTGCCTGGATTGAATCACTTGTTTCAACCGGCAGAAACCGGAGCTCCGGGTGAATACGCAAAAATAGAAACTACTTTTAGCGAAGACGCTCTCAAGATTATGAAAGATTGGATTCTGGCAGTAACTAAATAGTATTTAGTACAGAGTACTTAGTAGTTAGAAAAAAAACCCCGGAAATAAACCACCGGGGTTTTTTATTGTTACATTTTTGGTGTGAACTTAACTACTGCATTTTTAATCGGCTTTAGAGTTCGCAAATATTCATAGACCGCACCAAGATCTTCACGCGTCATTCCCGCATACATTGTCCAAGGCATTGGTGAGTTGAAATCCTTCTGAATATCTAGCGAAGGAATTTGTACGCTGTCCGGATCCATAGATTTAAAACGGGAAATGAATTGTTCCTTGGTCCACTTTCCAATTCCGCTTATTTCTTCGGGAGTTATATTAGCAGAACGAACAACTCCGGCAGGAAACTTAAATTCAGCTCCACCGCCATATGCTTTTTCCATTTTGTATTCACCCTTAACAGATTCTGTGTGGCAATCAAAGCAAGCCGAAATCTTGGCAACGTATTCTCCATATTTAACCGGATTATTTTTGTCCGGCTCAGCAGATGGATTAAAAGACTTTGGCGGCATTGTTTTCACAATCAAGTTAAGCGGAAAATCTAAAGAACCTTCCGGCACATCGTGTTTAATTGACGGCAGCGAACGAATGTATGCTACAATGGAATACAAATCTTCTTTTGTTAAATGATTGTAAGAGAGATATGGCATTAAAGGAAAAAAAGCATTTCCTTTTTTGTTAACTCCGCAAGAAACAGCCCTCAGTAATTCACCATCGCTCCAATCGCCAATTGAAGCTGGAGTAATGTTCTTGGCGTAAAGCGTTCCCGGAAAACCCATTTCTTCCCCAAATTTTTCCCCGCCCTTACCAAGTGTTCCAGGCACTATTGGGCCGGAAAGTTTATTCCAATCTCGCGTAGAATGGCAATCCATGCAAACGGTAACATGGGTTGCTAAATATTTACCACGTTCTAATCTTGCCGGTGTGATCTCAACTTTTTCGTTGGATGGCGGATCTACTTTTGGATATGATAAATTAAAGTAGATTAAAAATACTGCGAGTAAAACTGCGATTCCCCCAACTATATATAGAATGACTTTGAAGAATTTCTTCATTCTTGTACACCTTTCTTCCGCGCTCCGGGCGGACTTGTTACTTTAAATTAATAGATAGGATTTGAAGTTCAAACAAAAAAGTTTTGATGTCCTATTCTGACGGACTATTGAGAGATTGGTTCCGTTGAGAATTAAAACGGTAGAGCGTGTAAGAAATGTAAGTGTTCTGAAAGAGTACGTAAAAGACCGGACCAAGCGCGGCTATTCTCTAAATAAAAATATTTTCCGGTTGGTTTTTCTCAAACTCCCATTTCATCGGATTTTGCTCGATATACTTTCTAATATTAAAAAGTTCTTTTTCATTACGGATTATACGGTCGTAAAACCGGGATTGCCATGCGAAATCTGAATAACCTAAAGATCGAATCCTTTTTGTGCAAACAGATTTGAATTGTCCAATGATTGATCCCAAAGAATTCGGCTGTAATGAGGTAGAGACGATTCGGTGAATCGTCTCATGTTTGGGTAAGTTATTAAATGTTTCATTAAGACGACCCATCGGGTCGTCTCTACGTTCCGGTTCATTCAGAACCATTTGTTCGTTTTTAATAACACCAAAATATTCTTTGTGATCTTTGGTATTTATTGTTACGTAATACCACCAGGGCGTTGAATAATCCCAATCTTTAAGTCTGGCAGAGTCTATTCTATAGTTGTTTTGATGCTTACTCATCATTAAGTTTTTTGTTGAAGCGGTAGAGCGTATATGAAATGTAAGTGTTTTGGAAAAGAACGTAGAAGACCGGACCGAGTGCTGCAAGCGGTGACATAAATGTAAGTGCAATCCAAATTGTGAATGCGTTGTTCTTCTGCCCGAGCGATTGACTTGCTTCGGTGCGATAATTCTTCCCGCCGATTAGCCAGCCAAGTCCAAAGTAAAAAATGCAAAGCAGCGCAGAAACAGCCGCAATCAAAAAAACAATTGTAAGATTAGATGTTAGTTCTTCGCGGATATACGTGGATGCATCCGATGTTGCTATGTAAATGTTGGCAACTAAAATGTAGAATGAAGAATCTTTCCACTCAACTAAAAATTTCCAAATCTTTGGCAGAACAAATCTAGTTAACTGTGCTAAAATAAACGGGATTGAAATTGTTACAAGAACGGGGAATAGAATATCGCTCACGTAAACCGGTTTTGAACTTGAAGCAACAAGCGGAAGTAGAAAAGGAATCAACAATGCCACCGCAATATTGTTCAGTAAGAGAGAGAACATTACATATTCAACCTTTCCCTTTTTAAGGCTAATGATTACCGGAGCCGCTATTGCTGTGGGCGCAATTGCCGTTATAAATACCGTCTGAGCAAGCGTATGATTGAACTGGTTGATGAGATAGAAAAGCAAAAGCGGTGTAAAAATAATTGTTCCAAGAATAACAAAATGACTTTGCTTAATTACCTCTTTATTTGTGCTTATATCAAGGAAGGAAAAGAAAAGTAAAACCATTAAGAAATAGCGAATGAGAAAAACATACTCGTGTCCGTAAGGAAGAAGAACGCCAAGCGCAATAGCTATTAAAAGGAGAAAGTTTTTCATTGACGGCTTTAATTAGGGCACTAACATAAAAATGTTAAAAGCGTAATTCAACAAACAAAAATTAGCCTAAACTAAACCATATTCATATTTTTAATGTTAATAATAGACAATTATTCTTAGGCTCTTCAATTATGAACAAAACACTTGTAAAAAGAGTATCAATCGCGGCATTCATTCTGTTGGTGCTAGCCTTAATTATTATTCCAAAGCTCAAACCTAAAGAAGAGATAAGCGGGGCGCCGGCAGCAAGAGGTGGAATAGTACCGGTAACAATAAAAATAATTAGACCGGAAGACTTTACTAACAAACTCCAAGTTTCCGGCTCTGTGTTTGGCAACGAAGAAGTTCAGCTTCGCACAGAAACATCTGGCAAAGTAATCAGCATTGGATTTACAGAAGGTGCGCGTGTTAACAAAGGCGATCTTCTTGTTAAAGTAAACGATGCCGATTTACAAGCACAGTTACGCAAAGCGGAAATCAAAAAGAAAGACGCGCAAGAAAAAGAATACCGCCAGAAAATTCTTCTATCTAAAAATGGAATTAGCAAAGAGACTTATGAAACTGCGGTGAATGATTTGGATGCTTCGATTGCCGATATTGAAAATATTAAGGCGCAAATTGCAAAAACAGAAATTCACGCGCCGTTTACCGGAATAATTGGATTGCGTTACATAAGCGAAGGAAGCTATGTAACACCGTCAACACAAATTGCTTCGCTGCAAAGCTCAAATCCGGTTAAGATAGATTTTTCAATTCCGCAGAGATATGCTAACGAAATATCCACCGGAAATTTTGTTCAGCTTAAAACTGCTTCGGGTAAAACGTTTCCGGCTAAAGTTTACGCTATAGAACCAAAGGTTGATCCGGCAACACGCGCTTTGCAAGTTCGTGCAATCAGCAATAATGATAGAAATGAATTAATCCCCGGCTCTTATGTATCTGTTGAAGTAAACTTGAACAGCGTGAAGAATGCGATGATAATTCCAACTCAAGCGCTTGCATTGGATATCTCGGGCGAAAGAGTTTTTGTTTTCAAAAATGGAATTGCGATGCCAACTAAAGTTGAAAGCGGAATTCGTACGGAAAGCGTAGTACAGATTACTAAAGGAATTAATGTTGGTGATACTGTAATCACATCCGGAATTATGCAGCTTCGTCCGCGTGCAAAAGTTAAAGTGCAGGCAATCGAAAAATAAATTTTACTTCAACTTAGATTCCGCTTTGGCGGAGCCGAAAGAACAATAGAGAAAAAAATGAGTTTATCATCCTTAAGTATTCGCCGCCCGGTTCTATCAATTGTAATGTCTATGGTGATAGTTCTTTTGGGCATTATAGGTTTTACATTTCTTGGCGTCAGAGAATATCCGAGCATTGATCCCCCAATTATTACAGTAGGCGTTTCTTACGTTGGCGCTAACGCTGATATTATTGAATCTCAAATAACGGAACCACTTGAAGAAAGCATTAACGGTATTGCGGGCATACGTTCAATCACTTCTATTAGCCGGGATGGAAGAAGCTCCATCACCGTAGAGTTTAATGTTGATGTGAACTTGGAAGACGCGGCAAACGATGTTCGCGACCGCGTTTCCCGCGCGGTTTCAAATTTGCCTCCCGATTCCGATCCGCCGGTTGTTACAAAAACAGATGCCGATGCAAATCCGATTATGTACATCACCTTAAAAAGTGAATCAAAAAATTTGCTTGAGATTTCGGATATAGCTTCAAATATTTTTAAGGAAAGATTACAGACGATACCGGGCGTAAGCGAGGTAAGAATTTTTGGCGAGAAAAGATTTTCTATGCGTCTGTGGCTAGATCCTTACAAGATGGCTTCCTTTAAAGTTTCTCCGCAAGAAATTAGAACTGCGCTCAGCAGTGAAAACGTTGAACTTCCTTCCGGAAAAATTGAAGGAGAAAACACAGAGCTTACAATACGCACCAAAGGAAGAATGCTCAGCGTTTACGAGTTTAACAATCTTATTATTAGAGAAGACCGTGGACAGTTTATTCGCCTTTCTGATATTGGTTACGCTGAACTTGGACCGGAAAACGAATATTCGGTTTTAAAAATAGATGGCGTGCCGATGATCAGCGTAGTGCTGATGCCGCAGCCCGGCTCTAATCATATTGAGATTGCTGATGAATGTTATAAGAGATTAGAACTGTTAAAGAAAGATATTCCTTCCGACATTGTTACTGAGATTCGTCTTGATGGAACAAAGTATATCCGCAGTTCAATTGAAGAGGTTGAAGAAACAATCTTAATTGCGTTTGCGCTGGTTATCTTAATCATCTTTTTGTTTTTACGAGATTGGCGGACAACGATCATTCCAATTCTCGCAATTCCAATTTCTTTAATAGGTGCCTTCTTTATAATGTATTTCTCAAATTTCACCATCAACGTTTTAACTTTGCTTGGAATTGTACTCGCAATCGGGTTGGTGGTTGATGACGCAATAGTTGTGTTGGAAAATATTTACAAGAAAATAGAAGACGGGATGGATCCGGTTGAAGCTGGAATGAAAGGCTCTTCGGAAATTTTCTTTGCCATTATTTCCACAACAGTTTCTCTGGCGGTTGTATTTCTTCCAATCATTTTCTTACAAGGATTAACCGGCAGACTTTTCCGTGAGTTTGGAATTGTAATTGCCGGCTCGGTTTTAATTTCAGCTTTTGTAGCGCTTACACTTACGCCAATGTTAAGCACACGTATTATTAAGCGGCGCGCTCACCACAGTAAGTTCTATCAATTAACAGAACCATTTTTTGTCAGTCTTATAAATGGTTATGAATCAATGCTTGCCTCATTTCTTAAGAAACGCTGGCTTGGTTTTGTTGTGATGCTCGGATCAATACTTTTAATCGCTCTTATTCTGCCAATGCTTCAAACAGAGCTTGCGCCAATTGAAGATAGAAATGAAATTAGAATTAGCACAACAACCCCGGAAGGTTCGACCTACAACTTCACCTATAATTATATGGAGCGCTTGAACAATTTGCTCGAAGAGAAAACTCCGGAAATCGAATCCATTTTATCCGGTGTGGCTCTTGGAATGGGCGGCGGCGCAAACAATACAGGATTCATTCGACTCTCTCTTGTTGAACGAGAAAAGAGAAACCGTACTCAACAGCAAATCTATGATGATTTATCAAAGCAAGTAAATAAACTTAGCGATGGAAGAACTTTTGTCGTTCAATCACAAACTATTGGTACACAACGTGGCGGCGGGTTGCCGGTTCAATATGTTGTTCAAGCGCCTACAATAGAAAAACTGCGGGAAGTCATTCCAACATTTATGGAAGAAGCGCGCAAGGAAGAAACTTTTGCTCAGGTTGATGTGAATTTGAAATTCAGCAAGCCGGAATTAGTTCTCGAAATAGATAGATCGAAAGCGCGCGAGCTTGGCGTAGCTGTTGTTGATATTGCGCAAACACTTCAGCTTGCATTAAGCGGTCAGCGCTACGGTTACTTTATTATGAATGGAAAGCAGTATCAAATTATCGGTCAGCTTACAAAAGAGTATAGGAGCAAGCCAATAGATCTTCAAACGCTCTATGTAAAGTCGCGCAAAGGTGAACTGCTTCAACTCGATAATTTTATTTCAGTTAAAACGCAGAGTACGCCGCCTCAGCTATATAGATTTAACAGATATGTTGCCGCAACGTTTTCCGCAAGTTTAGCACCGGGCAAAACTATTGGCGATGGAATTGAGGCGATGGATAAAATTGCCGATAAAGTTTTGGATGAAACATTTTCAACCGCGCTTACGGGTACATCAAAAGATTTTGTGGAAAGTTCTTCTTCACTACTCTTTACATTTTTACTTGCGTTAACATTTTTGTATTTAATTCTCGCCGCTCAATTCGAAAGTTTCCGCGATCCGTTTATCATCATGTTTACAGTGCCGCTTGCGTTTGCCGGTGCCGTGCTTTCCCTTTTCTTGTTCGATCAAACGATGAATATCTTTAGTGAAATTGGTTTAGTTATGTTGATTGGTCTTGTTACCAAGAATGGAATATTAATTGTTGAGTTTGCGAATCAAAAGAAAGCGCAAGGATTATCAATTGTTGATGCTGTTAGAGAAGCGGCAGTGCTGCGTTTCCGCCCAATTCTTATGACGAGCCTTGCAACTATTCTAGGAACGTTACCAATAGCATTGGCGCTAGGCGCCGGTGCAGAAAGCCGTGTCTCTATGGGCATTGCCGTTATTGGCGGACTGGCGTTCTCAACTATTTTAACATTATTTGTTATTCCGGCGGTTTACACTTACTTCTCAGAAAAAACTAAGAGCGTTTCAAATGTGGAATAGAAAATTTTTAGCAGTCTTTTGTTTGATTTTTGTTCTTGCTGGCACCAACATTTCGGCACAACAAAAACTTACATTGAAAGAAGCGATTAGCATCGCTCTAGAAAACAATTATGATATCAGACTTGCAAAAAGCGATGCGGCGATTAGCGAGAATAATTACTCTGTTGGCAATGCCGGATTTTTACCAAACCTTAACGTCTCTGCTTCGCAAACAAAAACGGTGAGCAACACAAAGCAAGAATACTCTAATGGTTCTTTGGTAGATAAAACAAGTTCGGCTTCCGATAATACAAACGCAGCAGCAACACTTAGCTGGACAATCTTTGACGGATTGAAAATGTTCATATCTCTTTCCAAACTGAAAGAGTTAAAAGAAATTGGAGAGGTTAAACTCCGCTCGCAAGTTGAATCATCTGCAGCAGAAGTGATTAAGAATTATTACGACATTGTCCGCCAGAAACACAACTATAATGTTACTCTTGAAAGCGTTGCAATTTCGGAGCAGCGCTTAAAAATCACCGAAGAAAAATTTTCTGTTGGTTCAGCTTCTAAGTTAGAAGTTCTAAGCGCAAAAGTTGATTTGAACACAGACCGCTCCAACCTTCTTAATCAAGAAGTTGTGCTAAGCGGATTAAAAGTGACCCTAAACAATTTGCTGGGCAGAACCGTGTCCGAAGAATTTGATGTAGAAGATGATGTACAAATACTAACCGGATTGGACTACAATCTTCTGCGCGAAGAAGCATTTAAAAACAATGTTGATATTGTTCAATCGGAAAAAAGCAAAAATGTTTCTTCTTACGATGTAGGCATTTACCGCTCTGAATATATGCCGCGTTTTACTCTCAGCAGCGGATATACGTATTCAAACTCACTTTCCGATGCCGGCTTCTTTAAATCCAATAAAACATTTGGCTACAACTATGGCATCAGCTTAGCGTGGAATTTATTCAACGGATTTGCAACAACTCTTCAATATCAAAACGCGCTTATTGTAGTTGATAAAAGCGAAATAAGACTCAGCCAAACGAAAGCGTTGGTTGAATCAAACTTGATAATTGCGTTTAAGAATTATGAGAAGAACAATGAGATACTCGCGCTTGAATCGGAAAACGTTTCGGTTGCAAAAGAAAATTTAGATTTAGCTATTGAACAGATTCGGCTTGGTTCTATTTCTCCAATTGAGTTTAGAGATGTGCAGAAGAATTATATTACAGCGCAGAGCAGATTGTCTTCGGCTCAGTTCAACGCAAAGATGAGCGAGCGGGATCTGCTTAAACAAAGCGGCAGCTTAATTAAGTAGCTTCTTTATCGTAAGCTACTCTTTCTATTTCTTTCGGCGAGATTTCTTTGATATCGCTTAATTTTTTGATTTGTTTTGTTGTTTCATCAATAACGTTATCGTAATGTTCAACTATTTCCGGCGGGAGACTCTGCTTCTCCGCAGCCACTAGTTTGAAGAATAACATTTTGTTTAAAAAGTTATTTAAGATATGCTGAACAGCCCGCATCGTAGAAATGAATACAGCCTCTTTTTCCAATTCTCTAGCTTCAATTTTGAACCACATCCGCCGGGTTAAAAAGTAAAGTAGAATAGAGGTGATAATTACGAAAAACGATCCTTTATAAGTCTGAAGCGTTGTTAACATAGCGGCGGAAGTAACAAATGTTTCCAGAATATTATCGGAAAGGAAAATCCATGCTACGCCAAAAACCAAATATGTAAGCGTAACTCTTTGATAAGGTTTAATCATGAAACCCTCTTTAACACTACATTTATGATTGAACTCTAATTTATAAAAAGTAATTCCGGCTAAGCGCGAATTATCTCCATTAAACAATCTTTGCAATTAAAAACAAGCCGGTACTTTGTGCTGCCGTTTACAAGATGTAACGGTTCGGCAACTTTTTTGTCTGTATCAAACGGACACAAGCCAAGCTCATCTTTAATGCAGTATTTGCATGTCATAACTGTTTTGTTGGAAAAATCCTTTTGAAGCTCAAAACCAGGCTCAATACTTTCCGCCCCTAGTTTGTGGTAAAATTGCTGCGAGAGTTGGTTAACAACATTCGCTTTGTAATCGAGGTTACCAACCTTAGCTGTAGATAATTTCTTTTCGAAAGTTTCTCTCTGATAACTTTCAATTCTTTCTTGTTCGAGCAAGTCTAATATTTCCCGGCGCCATTCATTAATTACTTTTACCGGAAAGAAAAATGCGCTAATGGTTTCTATTTTAACTCCGGCAACATTGAAAATTGTACTGCCGCTTTTAAAAAGCTGCTTCTTCAAAGTCTCTAATGCTTGCGCTGAATTCGAAGCGGGTTCTTTTGCTGCTGAAAATTCTTTTGTTACAGCAACACCATCTTCATCAACCGCAGAAATTGAAAAGCCATCAGCTAATTCTTTGAAGATAATTTCAACATTTATCTTTCGCCGGCACTCTTTGCCGAGTTCTTTATCAAATGCAAAATCAAAATTGCGGTAGATTTTTGTTCCGGTCTTAATCCCAAGTAATTCTTTGGTAAATATTTTTTGTCCCTCAACTTTATTTACGCTCATACCAAGTAAGGTTTCGGTTTCATCATAAAAGCAAATACCATCGCCATTAACAATTTTGTCTGTTGTGCCAATCAAAAATCCATCTTTAGCAACAGATGTAACTTTTCCAAGATACTTCCCTTTCGATTTTGGAGAATCGTGAGAAGAAACATCATCTCCGCGGTCATTTACAAAATAAGAAGTAAAACCACGGTTAAAAGTTTTTTCCGGATCGGGCTCGAAGGGAATTACAGAATATCCCGAAGAGGCTTTTTCATACTGTGGATTATTTTTGATTATATCATCAAGCTGCTGACGGTAAAACGCAGTAATGTTCTTAACATAACTTACGTCTTTCAAGCGCCCTTCAATTTTGAAGGATGTAATTCCGGCATCAACCAAATCGTTTAGATAAGAAGAAAGGTTAAGATCGCGCAGCGAAAGCAAATGTTTGTTTGCAACAAGAACATTGTTGTTGGCATCAACCAAAGAATATGGCAGACGGCAATTCTGCGCGCACTCGCCACGGTTTGCGCTTCGCCCGCTTAGCTCATGACTCATATAACACTGTCCGCTCAAACTAACGCAAAGCGCACCATGAATAAAAAACTCAAGTTCCGCACTTACTTCTTTCTTAATGTTTTTAATTTCTTCAATAGTAAGTTCACGCGCCAAAATAATTCTTTTGATGCCAAGTTCATCTAATAACTTAATGCGCTCAAGTTCGTAATTGTGTGTTTGTGTTGAAGCATAAAGCGGAATTGGCGGAAGCTCCATTTCAAGAATTGCCATATCTTGAAAAATTACAGCATCAGCTCCAATATCATATAGTGAAGTTATAAGTTGGCGGACTTCTTCAAGTTCGTCATCAAAGATTATTGTATTAACAGTAATAAAAACTTTTGCCCAAAACTTATGTGCATAGCTAACAAGCTTTTCAATATCTTCAATTGAATTGCCCGCAGCTTCTCTTGCACCAAAACTTGGCGCGCCAATATAAACCGCATCGGCACCGCAGTCTATAGCAGCAATTCCGGTTTCTAAATTCTTAGCTGGAGAAAGAAGTTCTAATTTTATTTTGTTCAAATGAAGGGCTTTCGTCTATAATTCTTTACTTATTAATTTGTTGCTAAGGTGTAAGATTGTATTTCATAGGTTGAGTTGTCGAACGAACAATAAACTTTTACAATACCAAATCCTTTGCTTAACCAAAAATACCAATAATCATTACCAAGAGTATATTTTATTTTGAGGCAGTTGAAGTGTTCATATTTTTCATTAAGCGATAATACTTCCAGAATTCCCTTATCTATCGAAGCGAGGTCATATTTCTCACCCACACCTGGGTCTGCACGTAGAATTAAACATTCCTTGCCGTTTACACTTCCCCATAAATCTCCCCGTTTGTAAAATAACCCGGAGTTGTTTTTATTATTTGTTAGGTTGAAATAAAACACATCATTACCGCCGAAAGTAAATATTTCTTTCCTCTCAAAGCGCCGGATGCCGTTAATGATAACCGTTTGTTCTTCTGTTCCGGGTGAGTGTTTGTAAACCCATTTGTTTCCAAAACCAAGTGGATAATAAGTATCGTAGTGATAAGGGTAAGCTAAATCGTTGTTCTTGTCTCCCGAGCAGCTTACAAAAACGATAACACAAAAAAGACTTGCTGATAATAAGGCGGATTTTAACATGTTGTTCCCCTTGTTTTACAACAGAAAATAATTTTGCCATCTCTCATTGTCAAGGCACTTCAAAATGTGACTATAATTAAACTTATTTCATTCTATAAACAGCTTTAATCTGCTCTTCATCAGAAATGCTTATTCCTAAATCTCTAATTAAACCATCTTCCAAACTGTATATCCAGCCATGAACTGTTAATTCTCTTCCCCGCTTCCAGGCGTTTTGGACGATGGTTGTATAACAAACATTTGCAACTTGCTCGTAAACATTCAGCTCGCACAATTTATCAGAGCGTTTTTCTTCCGAGCCGCAAGCATCAATTTTGTTTTGGTGGAAATGATAAACATCCTTGATGTGCCGAAGCCAATTATCTATAAGTCCGTGTTCTTTATTTTCAAGCGCTGCATTAACCCCGCCGCAGCCGTAATGCCCGCAAACTATTATGTGTTTTACTTCAAGAATATCTACTGCGAATTGAATTACAGAAAGGCAGTTTAAATCCGTGTGTACAACAACGTTTGCAATATTTCTGTGAACAAAAATTTCTCCCGGAAGAAGCCCAACAATTTGATTTGCCGGAACGCGGCTATCTGAACAGCCAATCCACAAATATTCCGGTTTTTGTTGTTTGGAAAGCGCGTTAAAAAATTCCGGATCTGACTTCGTAATCTCGCCAGCCCAAAGCTTATTGTTTTCAAAAAGATTTTCTAATCCGGGCATTTGCCTTTTTTCCTTATCTGTTGGTTCAACAAATTAACCAGCTTAAAGTTTATTTAACGGAATACTTCTCTTTCCATTTCTTATAAAGCGGAAACACCTCTGCGGGCCAATAGCCGTACCAGCCGTAGCCGCGCCTTCTTTCCGGCGAAACTTCTGATAGAGAATATACTTTAATTCCGTCTCGGTTACAGAAGAAAGGTGTATTCGTTTCAATTTCGTAAAAGCGAGCCCAAATAGGCGGCGCATTTTTATCGCTGATTAGTTTTCTATCCGGGCGACGGGCGTTGTATGCGGATTTGAGTGAATCTTCTTTATCTGCAATAACTCGAATACCGCGCAAAGTTGATTTATCCATCCAAGCAACGGCGGAGTTAACAGCATCAACAATTTCCGGCGAAGGATTTTTTATCAACATAAAAAATTTTACAATTGCCGCTGTTTCAAGAGAAGAAATTCCGGGGAGCTCGAATGTTCTCGCTTTAATTGCTCTAAGCGTTTTGTGATCATGCTGCTGGCACCAGCCGGTCTTTTTTCCGTCAACAATAATTTGGCATTTCAAAGTTACATCAATAGCTTTTTGAAGAGCAGCATCGGCTTTATTTTTTCTCTCTGCATCAATCCAGCCGAAATGTTTTTTTCCTTCTCTAATATTTAACAATAAACTCATAATTCCGGTCATCACTTCGTCGTTGTAAGTGATTGCGTCAACATCCCAGCCGCGCCAGCCGCCGGAAGTTTTTTGCGCGCCGAGTATAAAATCTATTCCGCGCTCAGCACTTTTTCTAAATTGTTCTTCTTTGGTAATTAAATATGCCTGCGCAAGGTATTCCACTTGAGAATATGTGTTGCGGTTATCGAGTGTGCTTCTTTTATAATGATCATTTAACCATTTTCTAACAGAATCCGGTTCGATGATTGCGAGCCAATCAATGTTTTTAGGCCAGCCGCCATCTGCGTTTTGATACTTAACCATATTCCAAGCAATTTCTTTTACTTGCGATGGTTTGTAACGGTTGAATTTGAATTTCTGTGCTAACGTATCGTTGAAGTGGCGGATTGCATCTTCAAATATTGAAACATCAGGATAAGCTTTGTTTGATTTTTGTTTCTCCTCTTGTGCACAAAGATTGCCAAGAAGAATCAAAAAAATCATTGCCGAAACAATTAAGAGTTTTTTCATTATCTATTCCATGATTAAAATGTTTTTCACTCTACGTTTTACACCCGTTACTCTACACTATCTCTATATAATAATCATCCAAACAACTTTTGCTAGAACAGCAAAATCCTTGGAACGAATCTTCCCTTCCGTAGATAGCAATTGATTAAGAACCAGATAAACATCGCTGCCGATGTTTGGTTTCCAATTAAAACGGTAGTTGATGTTCGCCTCGTTAAGTTCGTTGTTCCATTGAGCAAACACGGAACTTATCATTCGTGTGGAAATATTATATGTTATTCTTGCGCCAACTTCACTAGTGCTGAAAGAGTTATTGTTCATTTTTATTTTGTTGTAAGCTAAATCGCCGGAAAGAGTAAAGTGTTTGGTTAGAGTAACAGAAGCCATTGCTTCGAATGAAGTATTTGTACCGTTATAAAATCCGCCGGTTATTACTTCTGCTTCGCCAAATATTGTTCTTGAAGGATTAGTTTCAATTCCGCAGCCGTAAGTAGTGTACCAATACCTTCCGGCTTTAACTTTTGTTGTGTCGAATATTTCAAAATCCTCATTTGGTCTATCAAATGTTCGCCCAATTCCAAAACCTATTTCGTCACCGCTTTCAAAAACAATTCCGAGCGGGCTAAATAAAATCTGCGCGGATTCTAAACTGCCGTTGTTATCGTAATAAAAACTAGATTCTACCGGCACAAAATCCAATCGTTTAATTCCGCCAGCGTGAATTCTGGGCGAAATAGATAGATTGTAAACCAATTGTTTAAATCCTCTGCGGGATACAAATCCCATTGTTGGATTAAAACCGTCTTGAATAAATCTGTAACCAAGATATGTATCAACGAAATCGTTTGGAAAATCCACAAAGAAATTTCCAGCCCAAGAATCTTTTGATCCGCCGCTTTCGTTTGTTTTTGCTATAGCGGAATAGACAACCAAATTTTGGTTGCCGAGAAAATCATCGAAAGAAAAGTTTATATCGCCGCCGAAAGAGTTGCTGCTTCCCTTTTCCGAAACTTTATTTGTTGCCAGAACGCCTACATAAGAAGAGTTAAACAAATCATATTTAACTCGTGCGGTTCCGTAATTTGTTGTTGGCTCGCTTCCCTTTCCAGCGGTTTGCATATCAATCGCACCAATTTCAAAATCACTCACACGTCCAACAAGTTTAGCTCCGGCAAGAATAGGAATTTCTGCCCCGTTGCTGATACCAATTCTTCGGCTATAAAATAAAGTGTTATTTCCGCCAAGATTGAAGTCGAAAGTTTTCTTTCCTTCCAAAAAGAATTCTCTTTTCTCAGGAAAGAAAAGTGGAAAGCGGGTTAAATTAATTTTTGCCCGGTCACTTTCAACTTGAGCAAAGTCGGTGTTAAATGTAGCGTCAAGCGAGAGAGTTTCGGTGACGCCGTACTTCAAATCTAAACCAGGCTCGTGCTTGTATTTACTTTCGCCATCAATAAACTGCGCGCCGGCGGTAAAATAAGGTTTTAGATAAACCGGATTACCCCGCTTGATATTTTCTATTCCAACCAAATCTCCAGCAGAAGAGATTTTCATAAAACCAAGATTTTGTCCGACAGAAGTCCAGAGTACTTCTTCATTTTTTCTTCTTATTGCGCGAAGAATATTAAAGCCCCAACTCTGCTTTTCTTTATCATAGAATTTGAAAGTAGAAAAAGGAAAAACAAATTCCGCGCTCCAGCCATTTTCAAGAATTTTGCATTCAACATCCCAAACACCATTCCAATCTTCATTGAAGCTGCTCATTTCGAATCCGGTAAGAAGCGCATCATCTTTGGCGCCAAGCGGATTCGTGCCGAACCAATATGCGGAACGGTTATCGTCAAACGTATCAAAGATAAGTTTGATATTATCGTCAGCACTAATAAAACCATCCCACTTCATTTCACGCGCAATAATTTTTTCCGGTTCATCATCATAGCACATTATGCCAATGTAAATATTCTCGTTGTCGTATAAGATTCTTGCTTCTGTTTTAAAGCTGGGAGCGTTTCCGGGAATTGGTTCTTGCTGGAGGAAATCTGTTGTTGGAACAACACTTTGCCAGGCCGGTTCTGTTAGATGACCATCCAGCTTAATAGATGCTGCTATTCTTGTTGCGTTAATGTTTTTTGCCTGGGCGCTCAATATCGGCTGCATTAACAACATCAGCAGAGAAAGCAATTTCAGTTTTGATTTAACTTTGTTCACAGTAGCCGGTTGATGAGTTTTAAAATGTGTTTCAGAATTCAATCATCTTTTTCTACTAATTGGAAATTACAACTTCATTTTCTTCGATGCAAAATACAACAGGATCAATCAGAAAAACTGAATTTGCTAAGCATAGAAGCAACTTGTTTCTAAGGCTTACAATTTCTTAAAAACAAGTTCCGGCCGCCTTGGTATATTTCCGGCAAGATACCGGTTGAACTTCTACTTGGCTTGATTTGTTTTATACATCAACCAACGAGAGATAAAAAATGAAAATTGGAGTTTTGGGTTCAGGTGCAGTTGCAAAAACTTTAGGCAGTGGTTTTATCAAACACGGCTATGAAGTTATGCTTGGCACCGGAGATAAAGAAAAGCTATCCGGGTGGAAATCCGAAAACGGTGAGAAGGCATCTGTTTCCTCATTCGAGAATGCGGCAAAGTTTGGAGATATTATTGTTCTTGCAGTTAAAGGAAGTGCAGCCGAATCTGCTCTAATGCTCGCCGGGAAAGATAACATAGCCGGAAAAACAGTGATAGATGTTTCAAACCCAATTGCGGATTCTGCACCTGTGAATGGCGTTCTACAATTCTTTACCGATCAAAACAAATCATTAATGGAAATTCTCCAGAACAAATTTGAGCGAGCAAATTTTGTTAAGGCGTTTAGTTGTGTCGGCGCACCCTTAATGGTTGATCCCGATTTTGGTGGACCAAAACCAACAATGTTCATAGCGGGCAATAATGAAAAAGCAAAAGGAGAAGTGAAAACGATTTTAGATGTTTTTGGCTGGGAAGTTGAAGATTTGGGTTTTGCGGAAGCAGCAAGAGCAATTGAACCTCTTTGTATTCTTTGGTGCATTCCCGGTTTTAGAGAAAACAGATGGGCTCATGCTTTCAAGCTTTTGAAAAAATAAGTTTAACCCAGATTGCTCATTATAAAAAGAAAGTTTGTTGATGATAAAATAAGCGTATATTATTTAATTACTCACGTTACGCATATATTCGAATAACTTCGCCACAGGACACCAAGACACTAAGAAATTTTGAATAAGCAATTGTATTTTGATTTTTTCCTTTGTGCCTTAGAGACTTTGTGGCAAAAAACTATTTCGTGCGTAACATGAGTAGATAATTAATTATGCGACACCTACGTCAGGGCTTGTTTTTTAATGTTCTTGGTATTATGGAAGAACGTCCTCCCATACCGGAAAAATTTTTGGCTTTGATATATCCCTCTGCATATTGTACATCCGATTCATAACCGCGTGTAGCGGCTAAAGTTTCGTACATGCCGTACCAATCTTGCGGCGATTGAGACTTGTGCTGAAGCGTAGCTTCCCTTTTTATTCCAATAACATTTGTTATATCAACATAATCTGTAGGAACGAATTGAAATGATTTAGTATGCGCGGGATTGCAAGTTTCGTAAAAGTAAAGATCAAACGTTGAAGACGATTCAAGAAAAACTTTCCATGTAAGTATTCCGGTAGCCTGGTGATCGGAGTGTACATCGAGAGGCCAAACAGAAAAAACAATTGTTGGCTTAAGATTAGTAATGATTTTTTTTAGCTTAGCAGTGTTTGCCGTATCAACAGTTAAGAAAGCATCTATTGCGCCGAAGAATTCCGCCTTAGCTCCCAAAACATTTGCGGCGTTAACAGCCTCTTTGGTTCTAATTGAGCGGGCTTCGTCTGCGCTCTTTCCATAAAGGCCAGATTCTCCGCCAGTCATTGTTAGTATTACTACTTCATCACCAATGGCAACATGGTTTGCAATTAATCCTCCGCAAGAAGATTCAGCATCATCCGGATGAGGAGCGATCACCAGAATCTTTTCTTGTGCATAGTAAGTTCCAACACTCACCAACAAAGCAAAAATGAGTAATGCTTTTTTAATCATAATCTAATTCCGTTTTTCAAAAGTGAGATTTTCCCCTTTCGGGCAGCAAACATAAATAGTATCACCGCTTTCAAATTTGTTCATTAGTAATTCGGCGGAAAGAGCATTCACTAAATATTTTTGGATTGTTCGTTTAAGCGGACGTGCGCCAAAAGTTGCATCGTAGCCGTGTTGAAGGAGAAAATCTTTGGCGTCTTCATTTACTTCTAATGTTATATTTTTCTCAGAAAGCATTCCGCCAACTTTTTGCAATTGTAGATCAATTATAGTTTTTAATTCGGAGCGCAGCAAAGGTTTGAATAGAACAATCTCGTCAATACGATTTAAGAATTCCGGACGAATAGTAGCGCGCAAAAGTTCGCTTAAACTAACACGCATCTCTCCCATTAAGATTTCGAAATTATCTTCGTTTATTTCAGCAAGTTTCTCTTGAATTAAATGAGAGCCGAGATTGGATGTCATGATGATAATTGTGTTTTTGAAATCAACTGTTCTACCTTGATTGTCGGTAAGCCGTCCATCATCAAGTACTTGAAGAAGCACATTAAAAATATCCGGATGAGCTTTTTCAATTTCATCGAGAAGTACGACTGAATATGGTCTTCTGCGTACAGCCTCTGTAAGCTGCCCGCCTTCATCATAGCCCACATAGCCTGGAGGTGCGCCAATTAAACGGCTTACAGAAAACTTTTCCATATACTCACTCATATCAATACGTATCATCGCGTGTTCGTCATTAAATAAATAATCTGCGAGCGCTCTTGCTAACTCGGTTTTTCCAACGCCGGTAGTTCCAATAAAGATGAAAGAACCTATTGGACGATGTGCGTCTTGCAATCCCGCCCGTGATCTTCTTATCGCGTTAGCAACTGCGGAAACAGCATCCGCTTGCCCAACTACTCTTTTGTGAAGTTCTTCTTCTAACCGTAAAAGTTTTATTCGTTCGCTTTCAAGCATACGGCTAACCGGAATTCCGGTCCACTTAGCAACAACCTCGGCAATGTCTTCGGCATCAACTTCTTCCTTAAGCATCTTATTGTTTTTCTGAATCGCTTCTAATTCTTCACTTTCCTTTTTGATGTTTCTCTCAAGTTGATTTATTGTTCCATAACGTATCTCTGCAACTTTACCAAGATTTCCATCCCTCTCAAAACGGTCTGCATCAGTTTTTGCTTTTTCAATATCACTTTTCATAGATCGTATTTTGTGAATCTTATCCTTCTCAAGCTGCCAATGTGCGCGCAAGCTTGTCCGGCTTTCAAGAATCTCCGCTAATTCTTTTTGAAGCTCGGACAATCTTGTTGCCGATTCGGAATCGCTTTCCCTTTTGAGCGCTTCTTTTTCTATTTCAAGTTGTTTTACTTTTCTCTCGAGTGCATCTAATTCTTCCGGCATAGAATCAATTTCGATTCTTAGTTTAGAAGCTGCTTCGTCAATCAAATCAATTGCTTTGTCGGGAAGAAATCTATCCGAGATATATCTGTTGGAAAGTTGAACTGCCGCAACAATTGCGCTATCAGTAATTCTAACTCCATGATGAATTTCGTAACGCTCTTTCAGTCCACGAAGAATAGAAACAGAATCTTCTTCGTTTGGCTCGGCAACAAGCACGGGTTGAAAGCGTCTTTCAAGAGCGGCATCTTTCTCAATATATTTTCTAAACTCATCTAAAGTTGTTGCGCCGATTGCGTGCAGCTCGCCGCGAGCTAATGCCGGTTTAAGAATATTTGCTGCGTCCATTGCACCATCGGTTTTACCAGCACCAACAAGCAGATGAAGCTCATCTATGAATAAAATTATCTCACCATTAGATTCTTGTATCTCCTTAATAACCGCCTTAAGGCGGTCTTCAAACTGACCGCGGTACTGAGCACCGGCTACAAGCGCGCCCATATCGAGAGCAATAATTCTTTTTGTTTTTAATGATTCGGGAACATCTCCGGCAATTATTCTGTGCGCAATTCCTTCTGCTATTGCGGTCTTGCCAACGCCAGGCTCACCAATTAGCACGGGATTGTTTTTTGTCCTTCTAGATAAAACTTGTAACACTCGGCGGATTTCTTCATCTCTTCCAATAACAGGATCTAATTTATTTGATCTAGCTAGCTCATTTAAATCGCGCCCATACTTTTGCAGAGCTTGGTATGTTTCTTCCGGATTTTGATTTGTAACTCTTTGGTTGCCGCGAATATCTTTTAGAGCGGAGAGGAGAATGTTTTTAGAAATACCATTGTCCGAGAACATTTTTCCAACTGAACCTTTTTCTTCTGCAAGAGCTAGTAAGATGTGTTCAACGGAAACGTATTCATCCTTTAAGAATTTAGCTTCTTCAACCGATTGATCAAATAACTTTGCTGAGTTGATAGAGAGTTGTTGATTTCCAATTCCAGCACCGGTTACTTTTGGTAATTTCTCAAGAAGTTCACCGGTTTTAATTTTCATCTGGTTTAAGTTTCCGCCAGCTTTTTGAATTAAAGAACCCGCGACACTTGTTTGGTCCTGCAAGACAGTAGCAAGAATATGTTCCGGCTCAACAATTTGGTTGTTATAGTTTTGTGCAATCTCTATTGAGTTTTGAACAAGCTCTTGAGCTTTTACAGTAAACTTGTTGAAGTTAAATGCCATAGAAACACTCGCAAATTTTATGGTTTAATTTACGGTTAGTACAATTTAGTTTCTTGGAAAGTTTCGGGTCTTATAGTGAAGAACGCAGAATGCCCGCCTTGCTAATGCAACGCGAGGCAGGAAGAGTGTAGAATAGAAAACACATGACAAAGTGGCTGATATTTATTGTTTTTCTGAGTTTAGTCACAGGCTGTTTACAGGCTTGGTAGAAGCCAGTTAGAGTGGTAGTACGTTTTGGCAGGTAACTGACCAGTTGTTAGTTTCTGGATACTGGATACTTGAGAAAGCAAAAGATAATCATAGAAAGAAGCCGCAATAAATTAAACAAACGGATTTACTACGGTAACTCCTTTTATAACTTGACTACTATTAAGGTCTTCTGTTAAAAGCGATATACATTTTGAAGATTCTGCCGAAACGATAATTAAAGAATCCCAGAAAGAAAGTTTGTATAGGACGCTTACATCAATTGCGTGTTTAATCATTTCAACAGTAATTTGAACTACTTCAAATCTTTCGAAACCAGTGATAATTTCTTTAACGAGCTCATGACTTATTCCAAGTTTTTTTGTCGCCACAACAAAAAACTCTTCAATCACCTGTGTTGAAATTACTCCCACATCCCCCACGATAATATCTTTTAAAAGCTGACGTGCTTTTTTCTGCTTTGCTTTATTACGTGGGTCTATGCTGTAAATCAAAAGGTTAGTGTCTATAAAGACTTTATCTTTCATGTAGTTCTTCTCTGGTCCACTTTATACCCTTGGTATCTATTTTTGCTTTATCTATTAACATAAAGCAATGATCCAACCAATCGGTGTTTTTATGCTCAATTTCTTTTGAAAGTAGTTCTCTAATTAAGCCGTTAAGAGTCTTACCTCTTTTCTGCGCGTGCTTTCTTCCCTTTTTTATTAAGCTATCATCTAAAGACAGGGTTACGTTTGCCACAAAAACCTCTCATCAAATAATTACACATATTATGTGTAAAGATATAAATAGAAAAAAGGGTTGTCAAGAATGCCCGGAGAGTTTTGGCAAAAGAAAAAAGTATAAAAAAGAAATAATAGTCCAAAGTTCTTCACGATTACATTTGCGAAATTATAATTTTTTCGATTTCTCTTTCTTCAATAATTTCGATTGGTTTGGATGTATCGAGAATTGTATAAGTAGTTCCAGATGGCAAAATAGTAATTTTAACCTTTGGTGTTGGAACAGAAGAAAAGAAGTAGAGCAAATGTTCTGAAGCAGTGTTAATTATTTTGATAACGTGATCTGAGTTCGAATCTGTAAAACTGTACGAATAATTCTTTTTTTCGAGATTAAGAGACTTTGCAGCAAGCCTTAATTTGGAATCTTTGGTTTCACCTGATCCAACAGAAGGAATCAATTCAAATACATTTGGTAAATGAGCTTTATCTACAATTTTTAAGATTGTTTGTTCTTCGAGATTAATTTCTTTTAACTGACGGCAATAGTAAACAACCACGCCCAAAGGACGTGGCTTTAATGAGTCTCTAAAAGAGGCTATAATCTAGAAAAAGTTCCGTGCGGGCAGTTTGATGCTAACTGTTTATATTTTACAATTGGTCTACACGCCTACAATTTATTGCAAATGTTGAAATACAGTGGTCTGCCCAAAGAAGATCACAACAAATCCGTAAAGACACTTAGATATCAATTGCTAAAGCTAACCGGCAAAGTTGTTTTTCATGCAAGATATTTGATTGTTCAAATAGCAACGCCGCTAAAGAACATTGAACTATTCAAAGAGGCATACTACCGTCTCAGATACTCTCCGTTACCAGCTTAATATAATTTACTGGAAAAAAATGAATCCTTTATTATAAGCAGCTATCTGTTGAAGAAAATCTCTATCCAAATTTGCAAAATATAAACCCGTTTGAGATTAATAGCAGATAAAGAACTGCTTCCTATTTAATTAAAAATCATTATCTCCATACACTTCGCTATGAGCTTCACTTTTTAACTTCTTTTTAAGCTCTATGTCGGATTTGAGAATTTTAGTAAATGTATTTATTATTTGTGCCTATATTTAAACTCAAAATTAATTACTTATTCGCATCGCAAACATAAATTATATTCCTAACACAATATGAAGATCCGTAAAGACACACTCTATATTCTAACACTGCTATCGCTTGCTGTAATTATAATTACCGGGAATTACTTTACAATAGAATATTTATACAACATCAGTAAAAAGAATCTGCTGAACAACCAATTCGAATCCAGTATTCGAGAAGCAAAAGAAATTGCAAATTTACTTGAGAAACAATTACAGCAAGGGATCAATGAAAATATTGTTATACAAAACCTGCAAGCTGCAATTGAAAATGGGAAGGTGGATAAAAATTTCATATGTATGTATGATACGCTTGGAGTAGAACTTTGTCACCCCAATCGAGAACGCATTGGAAAGCTTGTTGATAGTAATTCAGTTGTATATTCGTTGGGTGAAGGTAGTGAACAAACTTTTCAAGATATTATACTTAGCGGAAAAGACGGCGGCGGATTAAGAATGTTTAATGATAAAAATTCTTTATCAGAAATTATATATGCTCAACGAATACCGTCAAAACCCTGGATGGTCGCTTCCCACGCAAATCTTTCAATAATTAAAGCTCAGTTGGATTCACTGCGAGATCAATTTCTACTGATACAAATAATAAGCAGTCTCCTCATAATTTTTCTTTCTTTTTTATCAACAAGGTGGATATCGAGTAAATATGAAAACCAAATTGAATTCGAGAAAGATGCTTTAGCAAAGGGAATGCTGAATTTAGCCGCGCTAAATAATGAATTGATGAATCACCAAAAACAAATTCCACTAAATGCATCTGATAAAGAAACAAGTGGAAAACAAAGAATTCTTATCCATTGGCGGGACCAAATTATCCCGGTTGCCGTAGAAGATATTTCTTATTTCCATACAAGCAACTCCTTGACATATATTTATTGTAATGACAAAAATGTTTATCACTCTAACAGCAGTTTAGAGGAGTTATATAATCAGATTGACAACGAACTGTTTTTTAGAGCGAACAGACAGTATCTTGTTTCTATAAATTCTATAAAAAAAATATACCGGCATGGGAATAATCAATTAAAATTAGAGATTTATCCCCAACCGCCGGAAGATTTAATCATAAGTAAAAATAGAATTTCTGAATTTAGGGATTGGCTAAGCTCCTAATTTGAAACTGTTGGGACCGTCTAAAAGTAATTTCTACAATAAATAATCAGCTGGAATCCGTTGAATCTGCGTCATCCGCGTACTATTATATAATGAAACCTCTGAATAATTAATTTAGTGTCGCACTGAAGTCCGTCGGCTGACGGATCGAAGTGTGACAATTTAGTTTGTAGTGTCATGGTTCGACAAGCTCCCCATGACTTAGTCTTAATATTTCAGAGGTCACTAATCAGATGTTACTTTTGAGACAGCCTCTTAATTTCTATCTATTTCAGTAAAACGAATTTTTTAGCCTGCTCAAAATTACCCAACGATAATTTATACAGATACATCCCGGAAGCTAAACCGGAAGCATTAAACAATACAGAGTAGTTTCCTGCATTCTGTTCTTCATTAACTAATGTTAAAACTTCATCTCCCAGTATATCATAAATTTTTATTGTAACGAATCCGCCGGATGGAATAGAATAAGTAATTGTAGTTGAAGGATTAAACGGATTGGGGAAATTTTGATTTAATGAAAAACCATCCGGAATCTCCAGATTGTAAACTTCAATTCCCGTAGGTATATCTATATTAGTTTTCGCAACCGGCCATACCCCCGGAGAAGGAAAACTAACACCTTTGTTATAACCGCGCCTTAAACTATCCTGACCAAAATAGTATAGCGGCCAACCTTTGTATGTTAATTGCTTGTGTCCAAAAACATCAATTATACTAAAAAAAGTAGTATCTATAACGGAAGGCACTGAGCCCAATTCTTCTTCATAGATTGGCCAAACCTTATTATTACCAAAATCATGTGCGGTAAAATTATTATCATTAAAGGTATCTTTTGTAAATGTATAAAGAGTTCTGCCATAATCATCAACAAAATATTGAATTACTTCTTCCCCGGGCTGATAATTACTATTGTAGGAAATACCATCATGCCCAACAAGCTGGTTATTCATTAACATAATAGAGTAATCGGGTTTAGCAACATACCAAACACCGTTAACGTTTTCACCTTTAATATCGCCGACAGTTGAATCATTGTGAAAATAATACAGCGGCCAACTTTTATAAGTTGTTTGTTTGCTTGAATCAGCACGTAGAATAGTTCCGAAATCATTTGCATTAAGACCTTCACCTATAATTAGAGAATCTGTATAGAAGATAGGCCAGATTACTGTGCAGCCGTCGTTACAAAGTGAACTACCGGTTGCATCTTTAGTAAAAAAATATAATGACCTTCCGTTTCCATCTGTGAGAATGTTACCCAAAGTTGGATTATTCGTGATCTTGACGATTGTTTGTGAAAATGTATTTGTATTGAACACGGTAATAAAAAGTATTGTGCTCAATAATGTAAGAAAGCGTTGCATATTTGTTCTCCTTTTGGGTTATATAATTAGAGTGAATTTATGTCACCAACCGTTTTTATAGTTGCCAGGCACTTAGAAGTAAAGTTGATATTTTCTTTTTTTCTGCGTTATCCAATTTTAAAATCTTGCCGGAGCTATCATATCTTCTGATAATAAAATCATTGTTGTTAAATTGAATTAAGTCGGTATAGAGAAATTTCCCAGGTATTCTTGCGCCGATCCAAACCAGGTCATCTTTTTGCTGCCAATAAATTATTAACCATTTTGCGCCTTGCACGAAAGCATTACCGTTAGAAAGGTTGTTTTTTGTGGTTTGTGATTTTTTGTCTGTTAGAATTAATATCGTGTGATGATCTTTATGCCTGATAATTGAACTAACTACTTTTGCCGAACTTAAATCAAATGGAATATTACCAATCTGTACTGTAGCAGTATTATTTAAGTACGATTGTTGTTTATTATCGGTGTCGGAACTACAAGAAAAAAAGAAAAATAATATCGGGATTGCTATTATATATTTCATTTTATTAGATCCTTTACTTATTCTTAGAAAATCTAATTGCCGGAGTAAAAGTGTAATCCATTTCTTTAACCGGATTATGACAGTTTACGCACGAGTTTGTAAATGTTTCATCATTGCCAAAAGGTTTTAAATCATTTCCCAACCATCTTGCCCAACCCCACCCTTTTGTTGATGCATATTTTTCTTCGTCCTTTATCATAAACTCAACATGAATGAATTTACCCGGAACAATATCGCCGTTTTCGTTTGTTACTCTTTCCCAAAGCGCTTTCGCTAAAATTGAACCGTCAGGGTAAGGAATATTATTTCCTTTATTTATTGCATTAACGGCAATATCATTTGCGTAAATTATTCTTGTAGAATTGTGATCAAATCTTTCTGTAGTACTAATAACTTGCCAATCCTTATAGTCCGGAATAAACTTTATTCCATTAGGCGCATTTTTTATTATACTGGAACCGGTTATCTTTTCGGATTTGCTCTTGTTACTGGCATTCATTTCAACCGGATATTTTTCTAAAGAAAGAATAAATTTTTCCAACTTGTCGACATCAGTTTTGCTTAATTTTGCTTCCGGATGCAGCAAAGTATATTCGGGCAAAGGCATTGTTTTGAATGTCTTGACTACATTTAACGCATCGAACAATAATAATCTCCGTTTGGCGTCATTCAGTTTGTCCCAGTCAGAAAAGTTGAGATATGACCTTCCTTCCAGAATATGCTTTCTGACTAAAAGAAAAGCAGGGTTTATTTGGTCAAACCAGGCAAGATTAGTTTCATTAGAATGACAATCATAACAGCTCTTTTTAAAGATTTTCTTTATTTCTTCCGGTCCGGTGAAATCATTTGTTACCGGTGGAGAAGGAATTTCCGGACGGTAAAATTGAAGTCCAACAAAAAGGACAACTGCACTTGCTAATAAGATTTTTAACTTTTTCATGTTATCCACATATTTTGTGAAAAAATTCAAACGACATTAAATGTGCCCAAAAAAACAACCTAGCTTTACTAATTACAAAAGAATAACTGTGAAAGGGAAATATTTAGCCGCGAAAAGGAAAAAAGAGAGTTGAAAAACCGGGGAAATTTCGATAAAAAGAATGGAGTTGTTAAAAAATATTGATTATAACATTAGTAATAATTATAGAACGAATTGGTATATTACTAATTCGTAATAAAAAATATTTTTGAAGTTGGCGTTGTACTGCGCTTCTTGTTACTCCTTTACAATAATGATAATTTTGCACTTCAAAGGAAAAAGCATGTCTCAAAGTTTATCGCAAAATGAAGATACAATAGTTGCGCTAGCTACACCAAATGGCGTTGGAGCTATTTCGGTGATTCGTGTTAGCGGTCCAAGCGCAATACCGTCTGTTGACAAAGTGTTTTCCGGCAAAAAAAAGCTTATTGATTGCGCATCTCACACAATTCATTATGGTAGAATTTTGGAAAGCGGGGGAGAAGCCATTGATGATGTTTTGATTTCGGTTTTTTCCGATGGGCGCTCGTTTACCGGCGAAGATAGTATTGAGATTAGTACGCATGGAAACCCATTTATAGCACAGAAAATCATATCAGTCTTATTGCTACAAGAAATAAGATTAGCAGAGCCGGGCGAGTTTACTAAGCGTGCATATCTAAATGGAAAGCTTGATTTAGCACAAGCCGAAGCAGTTGCAGATGTGATCAATTCAAGAACGGAAGTTTCGCTTCGCGGCGCGCGTAATCAACTTGATGGAATTCTTTCTAAGAAGATTGATTCTTTACGCGAGCAACTGATTCATACTTCTTCTCTTATTGAACTAGAACTGGATTTTGCCGAAGAGGACATTCACTTTATGTCTTTGCAAGAGATAGTTAGAAACATAGATGAGATTATTGAGGAAATTGAAGCACTGCTTAAAACCTTTTCGTTCGGAAAAGTAATACGCGATGGAGTAAACGTTGCGCTTGTAGGTCCGCCAAATGCCGGAAAATCATCCTTGCTTAATTATTTTCTTAAAGAAGCCCGCGCAATTGTAAGCGAAGTCCCGGGAACTACACGAGATATTATTCGAGAAGATTTGTTTATTGATGGGATTATGTTCCGATTGTTTGATACTGCTGGAATTAGAGCTACAGAAGACGCAGTTGAAAAAGAAGGCGTCTTGAGAAGCAGAAATGCTCTAAAAGAAGCGGATATTGTTTTGTTTCTCAACGATACAACAGTTGGCTTTTCCGAGCATCTTTATTCGGAAATTCTTGAACTAAATCAGAGTGATAGGATTGTGAGAGTAGCTAACAAGGTTGATATTACGAGACCTGAGCCTGATAAGTATGATGTGCAAATTTCTGCAAAAACCGGTGTGGGAATGCAGTCCCTTTTTGAGAAACTAAAAGCAGTTGCACTTGGTTC
This sequence comes from Stygiobacter sp. RIFOXYC2_FULL_38_25, assembly GCA_001803165.1. Classification (GTDB taxonomy): domain Bacteria; phylum Bacteroidota; class Ignavibacteria; order Ignavibacteriales; family Melioribacteraceae; genus Stygiobacter. The sequence continues at coordinate 567,486 of MHAZ01000021.1, forward strand.
TTCTACATATACAGAGAGGACTGCCATTGTTTCGAACATTCGCCACTATGATTCACTTAATAAAGCAAATGAGCACTTAAAATCCGCAAAGGAATCTATTAATAAGAGGCTAACGGGCGAATTTATCTCGGTAGATCTAAGAAATGCCGAAAATGATTTGGGTGAGATAGTTGGCAAAATCACGTCGGATGATATTTTGAATAATATATTTTCGAAATTCTGTATAGGAAAGTAATGTTTCATGTGAAACCAAGAAAGTAAGAAAGAAGAAGTATGAAGTTCGAAGAGAAAAGTATTTCCCTTTGCATCACACTTAAGATTTCCAAACTTACCGGTTCCACGTGAAACTGATTGGTCTTGACTTAGTCGAGACTTATAGAAAGGAATAAATGAGAAGTTTTGATCTAATAGTAGTTGGTGGGGGTCATGCCGGTATTGAGGCGGCGGTTTCAGCAGCCAAAATGGGTTGCTCTGTTGGATTAGTTTCAATGGATAAAAACGGAATGGGAAGGATGTCTTGCAATCCGGCAATTGGTGGAAGTGCAAAAGGGCATCTTGTTCACGAAGTAGACGCTTTGGGTGGGGCAATGGGCTTAATTGCTGATCAGTCGGGCATCCAATTTAGAACATTGAATAAATCAAAAGGTCCTGCGGTATGGGCTGGAAGAAGCCAAAATGACCGTGAAATTTATTCTGAGATTGCCTCTAGCATGGTTGCCGGGACACAAAATCTTTCGATCATTGAAGAAATGATTATTGACGCAATTGAAGAAGGTAAAAAGATTGTTGGTGTTAGGACAGCACATGGCGAAGAAATAAAATGTAAAGCTCTTGTTGTATGCAGTGGAACATTTTTAAATGGATTGATGCATACTGGAATGAGTTCGACTAAAGGGGGAAGGTTTGGAGAGAAGCCTTCCGTGGGTTTAACAGATTCTTTTGTTAAAATGGGCTTCGAAGCCGGAAGACTAAAAACCGGAACGCCACCACGGTTACACAAAAATTCTATCAATTGGCAAATACTTGACGAACAGCCTGGAGATGTTCCGCCTCTTCCGTTTTCTTTGAGAACACCAAAAGATAAATTTCCATATCAGCCTCAGTTAAGCTGCCATATAACTTATACGGATCAAACTGTTCATAAAATTTTAGAAAAAGGTTTTGGTGATTCGCCGTTATTCACTGGGAAAATTCAAGGAGTAGGTCCGCGCTACTGTCCTTCAATTGAAGATAAAATTAATCGGTTTGCCGATAAAGAAAGACACCAATTGTTTTTGGAACCAGAAGGTTTGAACTCAGAATTAATTTATATAAACGGATTTTCTACATCGCTGCCGGTCGAAATTCAATTTGAAGCGCTGAAGAAAATTAAAGGCCTTGAAGAAGTAGTAATGGTTCGTCCCGGCTATGCAGTTGAGTATGATTATTTTCCTCCTCATCAAGTTGATTTAACGCTGGAGACAAAGCTAATACAAGGACTTTATTTCGCCGGACAGATAAACGGCACTTCCGGATATGAAGAAGCTGCCGGGCAAGGAATAATCGCAGGTATTAATGCTGCATTAAAAATTCAAGGAAGACCGGAATTCGTATTAACAAGAAGCGAAGCTTACATAGGTGTATTGATTGATGATCTTGTTGACAAATCTACTAATGAACCGTACCGCATGTTTACTTCGCGGGCAGAGCACAGGTTAGTATTGCGCCAGGATAATTCTGATCAACGCTTGATGAAATATGGATATGAATTTGGGCTTATTCCAAAGGAAATGTTTGATGAGTTAAAACAGAGAGAATTAGTTATTTCTAAAGCAAAAGATATTGCCGAAAAGAAAAGGATAGTCCCAAATGATATTAATCCAATTTTAGAAAGAAAGGAACTTGCGATAGCAGATAATGCTGATACAATTACGAAACTTGTACGAAGACCGGAACTTGAGTTAAAAGATATATTAAGTGTTTTGCCGGAAGACGATGAGTTCAAATTGTTGATAAGCGACGATAAAGTGTACGAGCAAGTAGAAATCAACATTAAGTATGAAGGCTATATTCAAAGACAGCAAGAATTGATTCAAAAGATGGAAAAATACGAGAAGATTAATATTCCATTAAATTTTGATTATCTAAAAATAAAGACTATCTCAACTGAAGGAAGGGAAAAACTTGGCAAAGTAAAACCACGTACAATTGGTCAAGCTTCAAGAATATCGGGCGTCACTCCTTCAGATATTTCTGTTTTGTTAGTATATTTGAAAAGCTAATTCTGGAAAATTTGTTTGGATCTTCAAGAACAGTATTTACGCGAGTTAAAAGTTCTCTTTTGGGATAACGGGATTAACCCCGACGAATATCAGTTAGAGAGATTAGCATTATTCGGAACACTTGTTAATCAAAAGAACTCAAAACTCAATTTAATTTCCCGCAAAGATGTACTCAAGATAGTTGAAAACCACATTTTCATCTCCTCGTATGTATCAGAGTTTATTCCTCCCAAAGTTTCACGCTTTTTAGATATTGGAACCGGCGGAGGCTTTCCTGGAATTCCACTTGCAATTACTCGACCAATTTTACGTGGAGTTTTAGTTGATTCAACCGCCAAAAAAATTGATGCTGTAAAAGAGTTTATCAACAAACTTAAGATGAGCAACTTAACTGCGGAAAACGCACGCGTTGAGAGTGATGAATTTATTCAGAAATATGCAAACTCTTTTGATCTTGTTGTCAGTCGTGCGACAGTTCCGCTAATAATACTTTTCCGTTATGCGCTCCCGTTGATTAAAGAAAAAGCATACATCGTTGCAATTAAAGGGGGCGACTTAATGGATGAATTTAAAACGGCAGAGCTTAAGTACAAATCGTTTATCAAAAAATCCACAATATTTGAACTTGCCTATAAACCATCGAATACCCGAAATGAAAAGGGTAAAAAGCTGGTACTAATCGAATTGAACAAGTAATTGCAGTGCGTAGATTTTCGCTGCAAATAAAGGGCGGAATGAGCATTAGATGAACACCGAAAAATTTTTACGATACTTACCCGAGCGTGACGCTATTTTTGTTTTAGGCGCAGGAGCTTCAAATCCGGATGGTGTTCCACTCCAAAAAGAAATGCTGCCGATGATTATGTCGGGCGAAGTTGATGAAATTACAAATTCCGAAATTGGAAAAATTGTTATCGAGTTTATTCGTGAAAACTTTGATTTAGATGAAAAGAACAATCTCTATCCTCAACTCGAAGCAGTGTTCGGCTTTATAGATTATTTTATTCAGCAAGACGAAAGCTTAAACGCGAAATACACAAATGAAAAAATCCGCGACATTAAAGAATATCTAATCAAACTTTTACACTTTGTTGTTAACATAAAAACGGATCAGCGGAGCCCATACTACCATAAGTTTTGGGAAGCGATAACAAATCATTCAATAAATACTTCCATCATTACGCTGAATTATGACACTCTTCTAGAGCAAGCCTTCGATTTTATTTTTCAAAAGAAAGCCGGTTTTATTGATTACTGCATACCGCTGATGAACTACGAAAAACATCCGCAGTTAACCGGTTATAATTTTTGGGTGAATCCGCGAGAGCCTGTAACGTTAAGCAAACAAGAAAATCCGTTTACATACAAACTCATCAAAACACACGGCAGCTTAACCTGGAAGTACTGCAATTGCTGCAATCAAACATTGCTTACACCTTGGGATAGGAAAATAGATTTGAACCGTGGAAAATTTCTTGGCTATTCCTACCCGGGAAACGAAGAGTATGAATACCGCTGCCCGATTGACGGAACAGAATTTCAAACGCTAATAATGCCGCCATCTTATCTAAAAACGCTACATCATCCAATTATATCTCAGTTGTTGAGCGAAGCTGCCAGAGAAATTCGTGCTGCAAAGAAAATAATTTTCATCGGATACTCACTCTCAAATGCAGATGTTCACGTTAAAGCTTTGTTCAAAAAGCAAATTACGCCGGAAAAACAAATCATAGTTATCAATCCTAAAAAGAAAATCGAATCTGAGATGAATTATCGTTCCCTCACTAAAAATGTCACATTCATTTACTCTCCTTTCGAAGAGTTGGTAAATAGTACACAACTTCTTTCTAAAATCTTCTAATTCTAGTTGATAAATGAGATTAATTCCTCTATTTTTATACTAATCTTACAAAATAGTGGTCTTGCGATATATGCTGTCAAAACTAGCAACTCTGATACTTGGTATTTTAGCCGAGCGTGAAAGAAACCCTTACGAAATCACAAAAATGCTTAGCGAGCTTCAAACTAAGAAGTGGCTGCCTATGGCGGACTCCACCGTTTATGCCACTATAAATAATTTGAAGAAAAAGGGAATGATTTTAGGCAGAACAGAGAAGGACGGAAATCTGCCGGAGAAAACAATTTATTCTATTACTGATGAAGGTGAAAAGGAATTGCAGCTTTCAATCACATCATTTTTGGAAGAGGATTCTTCAACGTCCTCTGGATTTGATATTGGCATTTTGTTGATGCACAATTTGAGCAAACAAGAGATTCAAATTAAGCTGAAGAAGAAATTGGAAAGATTAGAAGCAGCGTTTTATGTGATAAGAAAACAGATACTTGGTTTTGAAATGGATACCCAGAAAATTGCTTTTACCGCACTTTCTATGTTAAAGCACCGTCAGCATCTTGTTGAAGCAGAAATAAAAACCGTAAAAGAACTTATACGTGATCTAAATGTGCGCGCAAATATTTCTGATCTCTCGCCGTTTGATATGCGGATGATGTAAGAAAGCAAAACTATATACGAGACGTTCCAGCGGAACGTCTTTACAAGGCGAATAAATATTCTTTCAAAGAATTGTAATCTGAAGAGAGCGACACAGCTCTCTTTTCTTTTGTCAAACAAGCCGCAAGTCTTTCCGGAATTTCAACATTAATATTCAATTCTTCTTCAACTACATCTTTGAATTTTGCCGGATGAGCAGTTTCCAAAACAATTGAAGTAAATTTCTCTGTAGAATTTCCCTTTAGAAATTTTTCCAAAGCCGAATAGCCAACCGCACCGTGAGGATCAATTACATAATTATTTTTTTCGAATACATCTTTTATCGCTTCGCGCGTTTGTTCATCACTAAAAGTAGCGGAATAAATATCATTCCGAATTTCTGAAACCGAGTTTGAATACAAATCAACTATTCTTGCAAGATTACTTGGATTGCCAACATCCATTGCGTTTGAAAGTGTTTGAACGGATGCGCGCGGATTAAAATTTCCACTTTGAATGAATTCAGTGAAAACATCATTCTTATTTGTAGCGCCGATAAATTTGTGAATTGGTAAGCCCATTTTCTTTGCTAACAATCCGGCTGTGATGTTGCCTAGATTTCCCGAAGGAACAGAAAAAACAACCGGGTGAGTTTTATCGGGAATTTGTTTGTATGCTTCCATGTAGTAAAAAGATTGGGGAAGCAAGCGCGCAATGTTAATTGAATTAGCAGAAGATAAGTTTAGTTTACTTGTTAATTCCGAATCAACAAAAGCAGATTTTACTAAACGCTGGCAATCATCAAACGTTCCATCTATTTCAAGCGCTGTAATATTTTTATCAAGAGTAGTTAATTGCTGTTCTTGAATCTTGCTTACTTTTCCTTTTGGATAGAGAATGTAAACACTAATTCCCGGCGTGTTATAAAAACCATTTGCAACAGCGCTGCCGGTATCGCCGCTAGTAGCAACAAGAATATTAAGGTGAGAATTTTCCTTCTGCGCAAAGTAACCCATCGTCTTTGCCATGAAGCGCGCACCAAAATCTTTGAACGCTAAAGTTGGTCCATGAAATAGTTCGAGCACAAATAGATTTTTATCTATCTCAACAATTGGCGCGGGAAAGCTTATCGCTTCGGTTACAATCTCTTCAAGTTTGGCTTGCGGAATTTCATCTTCGATAAAATATTTAGAAACTTCGAGAGCAATTTCCACAAACGATTTGTTTTCAATGCTCTCAAAAAATTCTCTAGGAAACTTTGGAATGAACTCCGGCATAAACAAACCGCCATCGTCAGCTAAACCTTTCATCACCGCTTGTTCGAAAGAGAATAATTTGTTTTTACTATTTGTGCTGTAATATTTCATATTAAAACTCGTGGACCTTTTTCGTTAATCTTAGAAACATAAGTTTTACTACCGAAGCCTTTTTTCTTTGCGGCTTTTTTCATTTCAAGAGCAATGCGCTCTGCATCTATTTGCGAAGTAGAAAAGGCGAACATAGATGGACCGGAACCGGAAATGTTACAATTAATCGCGCCGGCGTTTAAAGCTGCTTGGCGGATTTCATCATAACAAGGAATTAGTGTTGCGCGTTTCGGTTCCGCAAATAGATCTATTATTGATCTTCCGATTAAGGAAATGTCATTCCGCAAAAGTCCGGCAACCAAACCCGCTGCGTTACCAGCTTGAGCAATTCCGGTTTTGAGTTCAAACGTTTTATCTAAAATTCTTCTCGCATCAATTGTCTTTATAACAATATCCGGATAAACAATAGAGCAGAATAAATTCCTTGGGTAATCGAGTTGAATAATATCTATTGGATTGTAAGAACGGATTAAAACAAATCCGCCAAACAAAGCCGGCGCTACATTATCCGCATGAACACTTCCGCTGGCGATAAACTCACCGGCTATCGCGTGTTCAAGCAAATCGAGCTTACTAAGTTTTAAGTTGAGCAATTTATTTATGGCGAACACACCGCCTACTGAACTTGCCGCGCTGGAACCGAGTCCGCTGCCAATTCCCATTTTCTTGTGAATTGCAACATCGAGCCCAACGTTAATATTGTATTTGTTGAGCAATGATTTAATTGCGCCCGTGGTTGTGTTCTTTTCGGGATCAAGTGGAAGCTTTCCGCCATCGCCGGTAATTTTTGTTATTCTAATTTCTTTCGAACTGTTTAATTTTATTTCTACTTCATCGCCAGGTTCGTGAAGCGCAAAGCCCATCATATCGAAACCGGGACCAACGTTTGAAACAGAAGCGGGAGCGAATACTTTTATTTTTTTCATCCACTAATTCCTTGAGCTTTCATCAGCTCTGCGATAAGAATTGTTCCGCCCGCCGCGCCGCGAATAGTATTATGAGATAGCACAACAAACTTAAAATCGAAAAGTGAATCTTCGCGCAATCTGCCAACAGCAACGCCCATTCCGTTACCAAGATTACGATGAACGCGCGGCTGCGGATATCTGTCTTCGCTGAAATAAGTTATAACAGGATTTGGCGCGAAGGGAAGCGCAAGCGCTTGCGGTAAAGATTTAAACTCGCTCCACACTTTAATAATTTCTTCTTTAGTTGGTTTCGATTTTAATTTCACTTGAACACATTCTGTGTGACCATCAATTACACCAACTCTATTACACTGAGCGCTGATCATAAAATCAGCGTTAACAAATTTATTGTTAACGATAGAGCCAAAAATTTTCAGCGGTTCACTTTCCATTTTGGCTTCTTCACCGCCAATGAAAGGAACAACGTTATCTATTATATCAAGACTTGGTAAGCCGGGATATCCGGCGCCGGAAATAGCTTGCATTGTTACAACATTTACGGCTTCCAAACCAAAATTATCTTGAAGCGGTTTTAGCGCAATTGCCAAACCAATTGTTGAGCAGTTTGGATTGGTAACAATTCCACCTTTGTAGTTTTGCGCCTTCACAACTTCTAAGTGATTGTGATTTATTTCTGGAATCATTAACGGCACATCCGCATCAAAGCGGTGATTGCGCGCGTTTGAAATAACATAGCAGCCGGCTTCTGCAAGGGCTGTTTCAATTTCGCCAGCAACGTTAGCATCCAATCCGGAGAAAGCAACTTTAGATTCTAAACTTGTATCGCACTTTTTCACAATCATGTTCGCGTACTTTTCCGGCAGCGGCGTTTGCATAATCCAGTTTGTTGCTTCCGCATATTTTTTCCCGGCGGAACGGTCTGACGCGGCAAGTTCAGTAACTTCGAACCAAGGATGATTTAATAATAATTCTACGAAACGCTGACCGACACTTCCGGTAGCACCCAAAACTGCGACTGGAATTTTAGAACTCATTTTAACCTCTCTAATAAATCTTTGTGAATAGACAACAACGCTTTAGGCAAATTGTTTTTGTTGATAACGAGGGAAATATTCAACTCGGAAGAACCTTGAGCGATTGCGATAATGTTAATTCCTTTTTTACCAAGCGCGTTAAAAACTTTTCCCGCTACTCCAATTGCGTGACGCATTCTTTCCCCAACAACAGCAATAATGGAAAGTTCTTCTTCAACTTTTACCTCGCCGATTTTTCCTTCCATAATCTCAAGCTTAAATTCATTCTCAATTACTTTTTTAGCATGCTCGCCAAATTTAGGAAGCACCGCAAAGCAAATACTGTGTTCGGAAGAAGCTTGAGTAATAAGAATAATATTTATTCCGTTGCGCGCGAGTGCCGCAAATAATCTTCCCGCCACGCCTGTAACGCCTACCATACCGCCGCCTTGCACGCGAATGATAGAAATATCATCAATAGATGAAATTCCTTTGATCGGCATTTTGTCGCTGCCGCCTTTTTCAACAATTTCTGTCCCTGGGTGTGTTGGATTAAACGTATTCTTAATTACAATTTTAATCTTCTTCTGAAGTGCTGGCAGCATTGTTGGTGGATAAATTACCTTTGCGCCGAAGTGTGATAACTCCATTGCTTCTTCGTAAGTAACTGACTTAAGCGGGAAAGCATCTTTAACCTTTCTCGGATCAGCGGTTAATATTCCATCAACGTCGGTCCATATTTCTATTGCCGAAGAATTGAGCGCCGCGCCAAATACAGAAGCTGTATAATCGGAGCCGCCGCGTCCGAGTGTAGTAATTTCGTTTTTATCAGTAGAAGAAATGAAACCGGTTATTATCTGAACTTTATTGTGCCGCTTAAAATATTTTATGATGTTTTTGTTTGTCGAAGCAAAATTTACACGCGCGTTACCAAATTCAGAATTTGTTTTAACGAGTTTGCTCGCGTCAAGATATTCGGCTTCAACACCACGGTTGCAAAGGGATTCCGCAATAATTGTATTGGATAATTTTTCACCAAAGCTTTGGATGTAATCAAGAGTTCTTGCGGAAAGTTCGCGCACAAGATAAACGCCGTGTGTTACTTCCTTTAGCTCATCAAACAGCTTATCAAGCTTTTCTACTATTTCTTCATGCTTGCCGGTTGGATTCAGCCGGAAAGCCGTATCGTAATGCCGTTCGATTAGCTGCTCAATTTCCGCTTTGTACGTTAACTTTCTCTGGAAAGCAAGCTTGCCGATTTCAATCAGTTTATCCGTTACGCCTTGAAACGCAGAGAAGACAACAGCAATTTTCTTTTTCTTGTTGATGTAGTTGTTAATCAGAATTGAAATCACATCATCAATTCTTTCAGCACTGCCTACACTCGATCCGCCAAATTTTAGTACTATCATGGTAAAATTTACCCTTGTTGTTATAAATTTATGTAGAAACTAGAAAGAATGCGCTAAAATTAACGCGTCATGGTTTGCGTGTGCGTGGATGTAGCCGTAAGAAGAATTGATATTACTTTGCTTGCCCGCGAAGAGCAGTAAAAGTTTTTATCGGGGTTATATTTTGTGTTTTGCTTAATCATATTACAAAATGTGTAAATCTGGAGTCGAGTATAATAATCAAATTAAATAGATACAAGGGAGCATGGAAATTTTTCCGCAACTATTTTGTTAATGATAATAGAACCCGCCAACAGGATGGCGGGCATGCACAGATTTAACTGATTAAACAGATTTACGCAGATAAGAAAAAAGAAGTAAAACTTTTCTATTTTCGCTGCGTAAAAAATTAATAAAAGCCCATCCCAACCCTTACCAAAGGGAAGGGCTTTTATAAACTCGGTCGAAGTATTTTATCCTCGACTTTTGTCATAAAGTTGTAACCCACGACGCAAACGTCGGGGAATTAGCAATTAAAGAACTAGAAAACACCAAAGCTTGTTCTAAGCAGATGAAGTTTTGTAAACTCTTCGTTCTTCACTCTACACTCTACGTTACAAAAGATGGGCCGAAAAAAATATAAAAAGATAACAGAAGTCAGAACGTTCCCCAACGTGTTTGATTATAAAGATGAAGCCGCGGAAGCAGGCATTAAAAAGTTCTTTGCGAACGATAACCCAATTACAATAGAACTATGCTGCGGGCAAGCGGATTACTCGATTAGTTTGGCAGAGCATTATCCCGAAAGAAATTTTCTTGGGATTGACCGCAAGCCAAACCGTTTGTGGAATGCTTCTAAGAATGCAGAAGCTAGGAAAACCAATAATGTAGCACTGCTAATCGCTTACATAGAACGTCTTGATGAAGTTTTAAAGGAAATGAAAGTAGAGGAAATCTGGATTACCTTCCCCGATCCGTATCCGTTTCAGAGCAGTATTAAGAAGCGCTTAACGCACCCTAGATTTTTAGCTATCTATAGAAAGCTATTGGCGGAGAATGGAAAAGTAAATTTAAAAACCGATGACGATACGCTTTACGAATACACGCTTCAGATGATTGAAGAGGGAAAACTAAAAACCAACTTTGTTAGCAGCGACATATACTCGCTCGAGCAGATTCCATTTGAGTACACAATAAAAACAAAGTACGAGAAGGTGCATTTGGAAGAGGGTAAGAAAATTAAGTTGGTGAGTTTTGGATTCTAGTGCGGAACACTAGTCTCCGTTACCAAATAAACGCGATAAATATTTCCATCGTTGTCTTTACCGATTCCCGCACCGGAATCATCAATCTTATTAATAGAATAGAAAACAATTTCAATCATTCTGCTTTTTCCAATCATTAACGTTGCGTTGCCAATAGGGGTTACTTGAACATTTGTGCTATAACCGAATAGTTCCGGGAAATTTTGTTTTACCTGTTCGCGATCTACTTTTTTCACGGAACGAGCAGAGTTAATTCCTGGTCCTACTTCTTTTGATAATAATTCCTCAGCTGATAGGACTCTATAATTTGGGGGAGTATAATTATTCGGCGCTTGTAAATATTGATTGAAAATGAAATTACCATCTATAGCTGTTCCATCCGGCAACTTATCTTTAATTCTTCCGCTATATTCATAAATGTTGGGAATTCGTACTTCTATTTTTTGTGGATCGTTTAGGTTGTAGAGTATAATGTAATTTTGATAAGATTTACTGAAACGCGTGCATGAGACAATCAACATAGAAGATAAAATAAAAGACACAAAGTAATTTCCGGATATCTTTTTCATTGTTCCGCCCTCATTAATGTAAAAAAGAATCTGTTTTTATCTATGCTGACGCTTAGTATTTATAACTCACCGGCGATTGTTTTATCGGCTTGCCGTCTGTTCCGTTGATGTTTAGAATAACTGTTCCGGTATAACCAACTTGCCCGCCGAGATATTCTTTTATCTTGCTCAAATCGAAATTAATAGTTCTTGTTACGTAAGCTTCGCACATATCGCCGTTAGCGTTGTGAGAAAGCACAAGATTCATCTGTGGCGGATTTGATTTTAGAATTCCGGTGTAAGCGTAAAGATCAATTATGTGGTCTCTGCATCCGCCGCTATAACTAACAGAAAGTGCAAGCATATCTTTTTCCAGCGAGGCAGAATTAACAGCAATCATATCTTTTTTTACGACCCAATCACTGTTTCCATCAATAAAGTAAACTTGTTTTGTTTCAGCATTTACGTTATAGTTTATTCTTAGCTCAATCAAATATTGTTCCGGCTTAATGTCTTCCGTACTCTTACGCGCAGGCAGAACATTTTTCAATGCAATCTCGTAACCATCAAAAACAATTGCCGTTGGTGTTAATCCTGTGTGAAGCACAACTTCTTTTTGCAAACTTCCTTTGGTTAGTTTCAGTTTTACTTCGGCATCACCCGCCCAAAAACACATTAAATCTATCGGGCAACGGCTATCTGCGCCTATACCGGAAAAGGTAACTAGTAATTCATCATTAAGAAAAACAGATTCCCCGACTTTGAGAGTAACTTCCGAAGGTGTGTTGGAAGAAACAGAGACTGTGTGATATACCGGAAGCAAAGTATCGTCCTGGCAACTACTAAATGTTATTAGAGTAATAAGCCCGAAAGAAAGAAATATAAACCGTTTCATAATGCTCACCTTATTTATCCAACCAAAGTTTGCAAATGTAAACGTGAGAAAAAAGAGAAAATTTTTGACACAGAGTTTGGATTCCCTTCCGTTAATCAAGACAAGCGAATCCGGCAAAGCTTTTTTCTTTATGGAAATTTTCTATTTTCCAACATCAACAAAAGAAAGGTAGCAAAAATGGAAAGCGCTCAAATACAGATAAATTATTTAGCAGTAGTTGTTGTAACAATTATAGCATTTATTCTTGGCGGTTTGTGGTACGGTCCGCTTTTTGGCAAAGCCTGGATGAAAGAAAGCGGTGTGAAAGAAGGCGATGGCAAAGATAAAATGGTTAGAACTTTTGGTCTATCTATATTGCTAAACTTAATAATAGCGTTAAATCTCTCAGCATTTCTTGGCACGAAAGCAGATTTACAGTTTGGTTTCTTTGCCGGATTAGCCGCGGGAATCGGCTGGGTATCAGCTTCTCTTGGAATAATTTATTTGTTCAGTCAAAAATCGCTGAAACTATTTTTGATTGATGCCGGCTACCAGACTGTTATTTACGCCATCATGGGTGCAATACTTGGCGCTTGGAAATAAACTCTTTATAATTCTGAGCGAGCGAAGCGACCGAAGAATCTCTAAACATTTTACGTCATAGATTCTTCGTCATCCGCAAAACGGATTCTTCAGAATGACAGTATTAGATCTAATAGCACAACTTAAAAGTTGCGGCAACAAAAATAATGTCATGAGTTATAGTTAATCGAAAAGAGAGATAATGAAAAAAATAATTTTAATAATTCTATTGTTAACAGAAATAGTTTTTACTCAAAGTGATATCAAATATCAATCATACATAGCTCATATCGCAGCGGCAAATTCATCTTTGCGGTTGAACGAGACTGCGGATGCAAAACGCTGGCTGGAAAATGCGCCAAAAGAATTGCGCGGCTGGGAATGGAATATGCTAAACAGCCGAAGCGACATGAGCTTGTCTAAAATTGATTGTAATGATTTTTCACCGACAAAGGCTTACTTCAGTAATAATGGAAAATATTTAATTGCCGGAAGCGCTGAGGGAAAAATTTATGTGTACGATTCATCAACAATGCAAGATGTAAAAAAGCTTGAAGGACACTCAAGCGCAGTTTACTCTGCAAAATTTTTTCCGGATGATAAACTTGTTGTTTCGGTTTCGCGCGATACTACAATTAAAGTTTGGGATTTTGAAACCGGTCAAATTAAATGGAGCGCAAAAACGGGCGGTCATGGTTTAGCCGATGTTGATATAAGTCCGGACGGAAAAACAATACTCTTTTCTTCGTGGCAGTTTCAAAAGGAAAAAGGTGTAATCGGTATTGTTTCTTTGTGGGATTCTGAAACCGGAAAGCAGCTTTGGGATACAGAATTTGGAAACAAACCATTGATAGTTGCTCGCTTCAGTGCGGACGGAAAATTCTTTGGAGTTGGAGGCTGGGGCTGGCGTGTAGCGGTTTGGTCGCATGCACAAAAAGATGGTCCAAAAGTTTTTCATTACGATGATGTTTCCAGCTATTCTGCTATAGACGATTTCGCATTCTCCCCCGATTCGAAACAAATAGCTGTTGCATCCAAGAGTACAATAATCAGATTGTTTGATTTGAACACCGGAAAAATAGAACGTGAACTTCACGGTCACACACGCCCGGTATTAGCACTTGCTTATTCGAAAGATGGAAACAGAATATTTTCTTCCGGCTCAGATGCTTCGATATTTGTTTGGAGCGGCGAAACCGGACAATTGATGAACAAACTTTACGGACATACAGACAAGGTTGTTTCGATTGCTCTTAATAAAGAAGGGAATAAGCATGTAACAACCTCTTCCGATAAAACAATTCGTGTTTGGGATGCAGAATTTGGAAATGCGTTTATGCATAAAACCGGAAAAGCTGAAACGATCTTTGCGTTTGATTTAAGCATGGACGATAAATTACTCGCCACCACTGGTCCCAACAACACAATAAGTATTTGGGATTTCAATTCGGGGAAATTGTTAAAGAATTTTCCCGGATTAGATGGTTTTATGAATTTTCTAAAGTTTCATCCAAACAATAAATTTATTGCCGGCGGAAACTGGGGAAATGTTGTGAAAATTTGGAACGCCAAAACCGGGGAAGTTCACAAAACTTTCGAAATGGGTGGCGGCAATTCTAGTTTGGATTTCTCACCCGATGGAAAACAACTTATTGCTTACTCAACAGAAAAAGCAATTTTTGTTTGGGATGTTGAATCGGGAAGTTTGATTAAGAAGATTCAGCTTGAGGCACGTCCATACTTTGTGAAGTTTAACAATAAAGGAAATTTGTTTGCCAGCGCAGAAAATAACGGCGCGCTAAAAATCTGGAACGCAAAAACTTTTGAGTTAGTAACAAAAATCGAAGCGCACACCGGACAAATTCTCTGCTTGGCTTTTTCGCCAGACGATAAAATTCTTGCCGCTTCATTAGACAATGCGAAAATTAAATTGTTCAATACATCAAACTATTCTTTGCTAAAAAAACTTTCCGGACACGCGCAATATCCATACTCAATAAATTTTTCTAAGGATGGAAAAAGATTTGTTTCCGGTTCGGCAGATAACACAGTTAGAGTTTGGGATACTAAAACATGGGAAACCTCTGTCGTGCTGTCGGATTTCTCGAATGTAGTTTACAATACAATTTTCTCTAACGATGGAACTCGCTTAGTAGTTAACTCAACCGGTAAAGAAATTATTGTTTACGATACCGTTCCATATTCAGAGAGAAAATAGTAAGTGTCATTCTGAGGAAGTGAAGCGACCGAAGAATCCGTTAAACAATAAATTTAGATTCTTCGTCATCCGCAAAACGATTCCTCAGAATGACAAAAATTACATCGTTTTTATCAGCACAACCCCTTAAGATGGAATAAGAGTTTTAAATTTGTCTTTGAACTCGCCAAGATTTTTTCCTCCACGAAACGACAGCAATAACAGATACAGATAATTGAACAAATAGTCTTAATTTGAATTTGAAGACAATCAAGAGCAAGTTTATTTACTTGTTATAATTATCTAAAGAGGGTAGATTTCTTCCAAGTTTATAAAAAATAAGGAGAATGAAATGAAAAAGGTATATTCATTTATTCTTTTAATAACCATCTCGTCATTGATAGTAACCGGCATTAGCCCGGCTCAAGATACCAAGCCACCCATTGCGCTCTATCAGTATTCTTCTTCGATAGAAATCAACAAAGCTTTCGAACACAAAATTGAAGCGAGGCTTCCATCAACCGTTACTTCTGCAGAATTTATTATGCTCAAAGGTCCGGAAGGAATGTTGGTAAATAAAGAAAAGGGAATTGTAACATGGACGCCAACAAAAACCGGAACGTACATTGCTGAAATAGCAATCAATTCTCAGAATGTAAAAATTGGAAGCGCAGTTCTAAAATTGCTGGTCTTCGATTTTCTTGGTTCAATAAGTGGAACAATTTCCAACGAAGAGGCTAAACTGCTTGCCGGCGCTACCGTTATCGTTTACAAAAAGTTTAGCAATACAGAAAAGGGTGATTTCTTTTCTCCATTATATAAAACCATTACAGATCAAAACGGAGCTTATACATTTGCAAGGATTGAAGCCGGTACTTATTTAATCAGCGCTGAACTTCGTTACGATAAAAATGAACCAGCCGCTACATACTTGCCGGTTTGGTATGTTGATGCGACAACTATGGAGAAAGCTACACCAGTTGTAATTAGCCAAACTGTTTCTAAAGTTGAAGTAAACATAAAGCTGCATAAAATTGTTAAGGTTCCGGAAAAACCGGTTGTAATAACATATTCAAACTTTTTTACATTGATGGTTGGTGAGACATTCAATTATCAAGTGAGTGAAAAATTACGTGCACCAGCTATACAAAACGCCAATTATGCATTAGGAAAATTTCCTGATGGAATGACCATTGACGCCGCAACCGGAAAAGTTACTTGGACGCCAGCTAATGCCGGAGAGTATGCAGCGGAAATCATTATTAAATCCGGAATGTCTGTAGTAGCGGTAGAAGTTTTGAAACTTAAGGTAGTTAATTTTTATGGTGTTGTAGGTGGTGTTGTAAAAGATGAAGCCGGAACTCCATTACCTAACATTCTAATTACGCTTAATAAGAAAATTACGGCAACACAGAAAGATGCATATACCTCGGTTCTTTCTGCACTAACTAAAGCAGACGGCTCTTATTTAATAGAAAAGGTTGAAGGAGGAGAATATTTTGTTTATGCAAGACAAGCGCTGGAGAGATCGAACATAAAACCAACCACTCTTTATCAATCTGTTTGGTATGTTGACGCACTGACAATAGATAAGGCTACTGCAGTTAAAGTTGCAGATAAAAATAAAGTTACAGTTGATTTCACTCTTAAGAAATTTGCTGTTGTAACGCCAGTTGTTGCTTCGGTTAGCGGCAAGGTTACGGATGATCAGCTAAATCCAATTGCAAACGCGTATGTTATTGTTACAGGAGTAGCAAAAGGAGTTAGCGGTTCAATGCAGCCCAGCAATTCAATGCAATACGAAAGTTATAATGCCTCATCTTACGGAGTTTTTGGAAATGTAGCTTTTAAGACAATTACCGACAAAGATGGAAACTATAAAGTTCTGCTGCCGATTAACAACTCATACATCTTTTCAAGTTTTGCCGAAGGCTACAATCTTCAGTATTACAAAGAAACGGGTAATGTGCTTGATGCAAAAAAGATAGAATTAAAGAGAGATACAACCGGCATAGATTTCAGGTTAATTGCGCTGCCGGCTGCAAAAGGAAGCATTGCAGGTAAAGTTGTAAACGCAGCTAATGCTGCTGTTGCATCAAAAGTAGTTTTGTTTGCTTTAAGAATGGACTCTCAAAATAATGTTATAGCTAAAGCCTCTGCTGTAAGAAGCACTAACACAGATAGCAACGGCGAGTTTGTTTTTGAAAAAGTTGCAAACGGCTCTTACTTCATTCAAGTAATTCCGCTTAAAGAGTTTATGCCGGCGTTCTATAACTCTAAAGAGTGCGGTGTAAAAGAATTCAAATTTGCCGAACAGATAGTTGTTAAAAACGATGAAGCGGTAAAAGGTTTGGTTGTTTGTGTTAGAGAAGTTAGAACAAATGGAGGTGGAAAAATATCCGGAAGGATTAAAGAATCAAACGGAAATCCTATTGATGGTGTAATCGTTTATGCAGAATCGCAGAGCGGCGATGTATGTTCATTTGCTGTTAGCGAAACCGGCGGCACGTATGAAATTGCAGATTTAGGAGCCGGTGTTTATAATGTTTCTGCAGAGAAGCCGGGCTTTAATTCTGTCTCAACAACAAACGCTGTTATTGATTACGCAAAAAGCTCTTTCAATGTTTCTGTTGATTTAACAATGCCGAAGAATTCTACAACCGATGTTGATAACCAGACGGAAATCCCAACCGGCTATTCGTTAAGTCAGAATTATCCAAATCCGTTTAATCCGGAAACAACGATTAGCTACAAGATTCAAGCAGCAAGCCAAGTAAGCTTAAAAGTGTACGATGTGCTAGGTAGAATAGTTGCTACGTTAGTTGATGAGTTTAAGCAGCCGGGAAATTATAAAGCAATATTTAATGTAGAGACGTTGCATGCAACGTCTTTACCAAGTGGTATTTATTTATATAGATTAAACGCCGGAAGTTTTTATGAAATAAAGAAAATGATGCTACTAAAGTAAGAAGAGAATAATGTTTTAAGAAAAGGTTGCCTTGAGTAATTGAGACAACCTTTTTTATTTATCATTTTTTGATGAGTTCATCGTAAGTTTTTTCAAGATTCATTTTACGTGCACCTTGCCAGCGTTCCTTCAAATCAGCAAAACCGGGAATCTCAGGTGCTGCGGAAATCTCTTCTTTAGTTTTTCCTTTTTGAATTTCAGAATCAACAAACTCTACAAGCGCGCCTAAATACTTTTGCATTGATAGAACATCCTTCATAGAGCCGGTTATCAAATCATCGGAAATAGAATGACCGAAAATGAAAAGAGTGTCTTTAGAATAGTGCTTGGCAACTATGCCAAGAGTTTCATACCAAGACTTAATTGAACCGCCGCCGTTGGAATCTATAAATGGAAAAGTTTGGTTGAAAACTAAATCGCCAACGTGAGCAATGTTTGCTTCTTCAAAGTGAATAACAGAATCGCCGCCTGTATGTGCCGGTCCAAAATATATAGCAGTAACTTTTTCCTTGCCAACATCATCGCTCCAAGAGTTTGTAAATGTTGCGGTTGGATAAGCTTGCGGTTTGGCGGGATCTTTCTTGTCGTTTTTCTCTTGAAATAGTTTACAGTTTTCATGAGCTACAATCTTAGTGGCGTAATCCTTTAAGAAAAAATTTCCCGAAGTATGGTCGCCGTGATGGTGGGTGTTAAATAAGATATCAATTTTATGAGAAGTTCTCTGCTGTAATCCGGCAACTAAATTTTTTGCGCTTTCGGGATATTGCGAGTCAATCACTACAACAGCATCGCTTGTTGCGTACCATCCGATAGTTCCGCCTCGCTCGGTAAAAATTCCAATATTGTTTCGTAGTTCCTTAAAGCCGCTTTGTTGAACCTGAATGCCGGAAAGGATTTTACTTCCATTCAGAAAAAATCCGCCGCTTAAAATTGCCCCGGCTCGTAAAAATTCTTTTCTAGATAGTTTCATTGAGAATCCTTTTCTTCCTTTTGTTAAATTGTATTGCGATTAATCCAGTTTCGTTTATTGGTAAATAATTTACGATATAACAGATTTTAGAAGCAACAAGTTCTTTATTAATAGAAAGGTAATTAAATGAAGAAGTTTGCTCTGATATTTTTAAGCATAATATTTTTAGTATCCATCTCATTTGCCCAAATAGAACAAAAGCCGGCTAAGAAGAAACAATTTATTTATGTGCTTCATCTTGTTCCTAAATTTCTTGATTTAAAAAATTGGAACGACGCCGATAACAAAGCTATAGATGAACATTTTGCACGACTGCAAAAAATGCACAAAGAAGGAAGTTTAATTCTTGCCGGCAAAACTGATAATTGGGATGAAACAATGTTTGGAATTGTGGTTTACGAAGCAGATTCAATTGAGAAAGCTAAGGAGATAGCTGAAACCGATCCGGCGGTTGTAGCTGGAGTTATGACCGTAAAAACGTTTCCTTATAAAACAGCTTTGTTACGTGGAGAAAAAGCGGAATGATCTTGAATATAAATCGGAAACAGCTCACGCTTATTCTTCTTGCATTTTTTTTTCTTGTAACATCGTGTAAAAAAAGTGATTCTCCGGTAGAGCCGGAAATAACACCGGCACGCGGACAAGTAGTAAGCTCTACCTTCAATGGAACATTTTCAATTCCTTTGCTGCAAGCCATGGTGAGCAGTATTTCCGGCGGAGAGCAATTCAAAAACAAAATTTTGTATGATGTTGATTACTACAAACTTGTTTATAGAACGGCTGACATAAAGGGGAATATAATAGTTGTTTCCGGTGCGGTCTTTTTGCCAAAGGGGAAAAACAATCTTTCCTTAGTTAGTGTTCAGCATGGAACCCAAACCAAAAGAATAAATGTTGGTTCGGTAAACGCTTTGAATGCTACAGATGGTTTAGTTGCCGCCGCACTTGGCTACTTTGCCGTTGTCCCGGATTATATCGGATTGGGAGAATCAATGCTTGTTCACCCGTATCATATTTCAAAATCTTCCGCCGACCCGATAATTGATATTATAAGGGCGGGTAAAGAATTTGCCGGAAAGAATAACATAACATTGAACGGACAAATATTCTTAGCCGGTTATTCCGAAGGCGGATATGTTACAATGGCGGCACAGAGAGAAATAGAGCAGAACTATAAAAGCGAGTTTCAGCTTACAGCGGTTGCACCAATGGCAGGCGCGTATGATTTGAATCTATCGGCAAAGAAAATATTTCAAGGAAAGACTTATAACCAGCCGGCTTATCTAGCTTATTTCATGGTAGCTTATAATGATGTTTACGGATGGAATAAATTAGACGCATTTTTTAACTCGCCTTACGCAGAAAAACTTCCTGCTCTTTTCAACGGCTCTAAGACAACAACCGAAATAAATTCTGAGCTAACAAATGATTTATCTAAACTGCTTAATCAGAATTTTGTTAATGGCTACTTAAATGGAACCGAAACCACATTAACCGCTGCGTTTTCAAGCAATAGTTTGCTTGATTGGAAACCAACCGCGCCAATGCATCTTTATCATGGAGATGCAGATGAATACGTTCCATACGAAAACTCTGTGCAAGCAAAAAATTATTTTCTTACAAGAGGAGTTAATGTAGAACTAGTTACAATTCCCGGAGGAACGCACGGCTCTGCCGCGTTGCCTTCCATTGTTGCGGCGATAGAATGGTTTGGTACTTTAAAACTAGCAAAACATTATTTGGCAAAGTATTGAACAATGAATGAGGTGATGAAATGAAACAATGGTATGAAGAATTATTTACTAACTATGGCAATACTTACGATAGCGAAGTATTTACAACCGGAACACAAGGCGAGGTAGATTTTATTGAAAAGGAAATCAACTACGACAAAGCTAAAAAGATTCTTGATATTGGATGTGGAACCGGCAGACATTCGATTGAGTTAGCAAAACGCGGCTACCAAGTTTTCGGTTTCGATTTATCGGAAGACCAGCTTTCTAAAGCGATTGAAAAAGCAAATGCTTGCGGCGCGGTAGTTCGCTTCGAAAGAAAAGATGCCAGAGATTTTGATTACAATCATGAATTTGATGTGGGGATTATGCTTTGCGAAGGGGGATTTTCTTTAATGGAAACAGACGAAATGAATTTCTCTATTCTAAAGAATGCGTTTAACTCAATAAAACCGGGCGGCAAACTTATCTTTACTACACTTAACGGATTGTTTCCCTTGTATCATTCGGTTAAAGAATTCATAAATAGTTCGGATGGAAGTGAGCGAACGAAGAATAATACATTTGATTTAATGACTTTCCGCGATCATTCTTCTTTTGATACGGCAGATGATTCCGGAGTTGCGAAGCATTTAGAATGTAACGAGAGATATTATGTCCCTCCGGAAATCACATGGCTGTTAAAATCAATTGGTTTTTTGTCGGTTGAAATATTTGGTGCGCGTCTCGGTGAGTTTAGCCGGGATCATAAGTTAACAACTGAAGATTTTGAAATGCTTGTAATAGCTACCAAGTGAAATTAATATGAGAAAATCCATCGAAGATAATTACTCCATCAGTGATGACAAAGCGAGTTTAGATGTTAAAACCATTCATGGTTTTCTAAGAAACTCTTATTGGAATAAGGGAATTCCAATTGAGCTGGTCCAAAAATCAATTGAAAATTCATTCTGCATTGGAGTTTATTACAATACAGAGCAAATTGGTTTTGCCAGAGTTGTTACTGATTTTGCAATCAACGCATATCTGGCAGATGTTTTTATTTTGGAAGAACACCGCGGCAAAGGGTTATCAAAACAGATGATGGATTTTATTTTTGAGCATCCGCAATTGCAAAATATTAAAGCGTGGCGGCTTTTAACAGCAGACGCACACGGACTCTATGCAAAATATGGTTTCAAAGCGCCGGAGTTTCCGGAAAGAGTTATGGAAAGAAAAATTAAAATTTGGTAAGACGTTTATTCATTAAGAATAATAATGGGAAATTCGAAATGAAAAAATTATTAATGGGGATTATTTGCTTTGCTTGGGCAGCGGTATCAGCACAAGAAAAAGTTAATGTCACTTTGAATGTTGTTTCACCTACACTTGACGACACGTCAAAAATTTATGTCGCCGGTAATGTAAGAGCGCTCGGAAGCTGGCAGCCGAATAAAATTCAACTGAATAAAGCTACAAAGGATATTTGGGGCGTTACAGTAAGTGTGGATAAAGGAACTCGTTTAGAATATAAATTCACAAAAGGAAGCTGGGCAAATGAAGCTTTAGGAAGCGATTCCTCCATTCCGCAGAACACTACGTTTGTAGCAAACAATGATACAACTGTGCTCGCAACAATTTTTAACTGGCGCGATAATTTCAACTTCAAAGTAAACGGGCAAATTACCGGCAAAGTGTTTTATCATAAGGGATTTATGTTTGATGGTTTAAAGCCGCGTGATATTTTTGTTTGGCTTCCGCCAAATTATGATGAGCAAAAAGAAAAACGGTTTCCGGTTTTTTATATGCACGATGGGCAAAACTTGGTTGATCCGCGAACATCAAACACTTTTATTGACTGGCAAGCTGATGAAGTTGCCGATAGTTTAATCCGTGCCGGCGAAGTGGAGCCGTTTATTATAGTTGGAATGAATAATACTGACGATAGAGGAACCGAATACAACAACACACATCTCGGAAAACTTTACGAGAGACTTGTTGTAGAAAAAATTAAACCATTCATAGACGCGAACTATAGAACGCTTACAGATGCAAAAAATACTGCTGTGGGCGGTTCATCAATGGGCGGACTTATCTCAATGTTATTCGCGTGGGATTATCCAAATGTATTTTCCAAAGCGGCATGTTTCTCTCCGGCATTTAAATTCACTAACTATAATTATGTGAATGTAGTTGCAGAGGATAAATCTCCAAAGAAAGATTTGCTATTATATATAGATAACGGAGGTGTTGGGCTTGAAACCATTCTTCAACCGGGCGTTGATGAAATGGTTAATGTGCTTAAAGAAAAAGGTTATGTTGAGAATAAAGATTTTCAAATCTTCATAGACAAACAAGCCGAGCATAATGAAGCCGCTTGGGCGAAGAGAATCTGGAGACCAATAAAATTTTTCTTCGGAAAAAAATAGAATGAAAATACTTGTTGGCTCAAAAAATCCGGTTAAGATTGCTTCAGTTGAAGAGGCTTTCCAAAATTATTTCCAAGAGATAGAAATTATTGGAATGGAGGTTGAATCCGGTGTATCTCATCAGCCGGTAGGGGAAGAAACATTTACGGGCGCAAAAAACCGCGCGCTGGCGTTGAAGCAAATCAGCGAAAAAAAAAACTTAAATGCCGATTTCTTTGTTGGAATAGAAGGCGGAATTATTCAGCTGTATGAAAAGTGGTTTGCGTTTGGATGCATGTGCGTCATTGATGCAGAAAATAACGTTGGCTTTGGTTCATCGCCGCAATTTGAATTACCGCCAAGTGTTATTGAAAAATTGTTAGCCGGAATTGAACTTGGTGTTGTGATGGATGAAATCCAAAACGAAGAAAACACTAAACAGAAACATGGTGCAATCGGTTATTTTACAAACGGAGTGATGAACAGAAAAGAACTTTACATTGAAGGACTAAAGGTAGCAGTTGTTCCGTTTTTACATAAGAAAATGTACTTCACCAAATCTTGAGCTTACGCTTGCTTATAATCTTGATCGGTTTTACAAGGAAGACCAAGAATAAGATCACGATCAAGAAAAACAGAAGGAGAGAATATGAAGTTTTATCAAGTTGATGCCTTCACTTCAAAATTATTTGGCGGCAATCCGGCGGCTGTTGTTCCTTTGGAAAAATGGCTCGATGACGAAACAATGCAAAACATAGCTATGGAAAATAATCTTTCCGAAACAGCTTACTTTGTTAAAGAAGGAACGCATTATCACATCCGCTGGATGACTCCGGTGGCGGAAGTTAAATTATGCGGACATGCAACGCTGGCGTCGGCATATGTGATATTTAATTTTATTGAAAAGGATGCTGATCAAATTAAATTTACATCGAAGAGCGGAGAGTTAATTGTTGATCGCGAAGGCGAATTGTTATCGCTTAATTTTCCCTCCAACAAACCAAGAAAGATAGAAACGACAGAGCTAATCAAATCTGTTTTTGCGAAAGAACCGCTCGAAGTTTTAGAGGGTGGAAATTATACGTTTATAGTTTTTGATGATGAAGAATACGTTCGCACTGTAAATCCAAATTTTGAGCTTGTAAAGCAAATTCACCCGCATGGAGTTATTATTACTGCAAAAGGGAATGATGTGGATTTTGTCTCCCGTATGTTCGCTCCCAACGAAGGAATAAACGAAGATCCGGTAACAGGCTCGGCGCATACAGTGCTAATTCCATATTGGTCTGAGAAACTCAGTAAGAAAAATTTTCGTGCGCTGCAAGTCTCAAAACGGGTTGGGGAGCTTTGGTGTGATGATCTTGGCACCCGGGTAAAAATTAGCGGCAAAGCCGTGCTATATGCCACCGGAAATTTATTTTTGGGTTTATAATTAGGATTTTTCTCCGCATATTAGCCACAAATGTTTCGGCGCTTTAGTATTTTTGAGAGGAAAAAAAGCCGAATATTTCTCCATAGACCGAGTCCATATGAAAATTTTTCGTGGTGTGTTACTGCTAATTTTAGCATGTGTTCTACTTTCGTGCGATGCACCCCGCTTAAACCCCTTTGATCCCCTTGGTCAAGACTACAAGTTTGCCCAATTTGACGGCTTTGTACAAACTTACGAGCAACCCCGCCCCGGTATTCCAAATGTTACTGTTACTTGGAAAAATCAAAATGTTTCTGTTCTGACGGATTCTCTCGGATACTACAAAATAATAGATGTACCAAGAGTAAACGGCATGGTTTATTTTGAAAAAGCCGGGTTCTCGAAAGACTCTGTTTTTCTTGAATGGAACAATAAAAATTATAAACGAATTGATCCGGCTAGGCTTTTGTCTTATACATTTGGGGATTTGGAAGGATTCATCCAAACAATAGATCATCAGTTTATTGCTAAAGCAAAAGTATTTTGGGAGAATCAAAAAATTACGGTTGAATCCAATCAGAACGGATATTTTAAGATTGAAAATGTTCCGATACGAAGCGGAATGATATACATTGAAAAAGAAGATTTTAAAACCGATACACTTTGGGTTGAGTGGACTGATGGAAAAGAGAAGAAAACAAAAACGCTTCCAATAAGAACTCTTGAATACAACATCGGCGATTTGGAAGGAACAGTTATAACATCGGATGCCCAGCCTCAATCTATAGAAAATGTACACGTAGGCTGGAAAGGATTGAACACTGTTTCTGTTACTGGAACAGATGGAAAATACATGTTCAAGCAAATTCCGATTAATAATGGTGAATTATATTTCCAAAAAGATGGCTTTAAGTCTGACACACTTATTGTGCAATGGAGTGTTGTTAAAGCAAAGACCGTTCCACCACACAAATTAAAATATACTCACGGTGATTTGTTTGGTTACATACTTACCAATGATACGAAGTTGGGAGTTCCCAAAGCATATGTTCGCTGGGATAAATCCAATACAATTACAGAGACCAACGATCAAGGATATTTTAAGTTTGCAAACATTCTGATAGAAAACGGTACTCTTCATTTTGAAAAAGAAGGATTTAAGAAGGGCTCGGTAGGTGTTTTTTGGGAAGGTGAAAAAACAAAACGACAAGATGCGGTAATAGAATATAGCAGCGGAACATTATCGGGCTATGTTAGAACAGAAAAGCTGCCGCGCGTTCCAATTGCAAGAACAAAAGTATATTGGAAAAACCATAGCGTAGTAAAAGAAACAGATGAAGCCGGTTATTATAAAATAGATGACGTTCCAACAACAGACGGTCATGTTTATTTTGAAAAAACCGGATTCTCACCCGATTCGGTTTATGTTCAGTGGGGAACAAAAAACGAACTAACAAATCAAAACGTTTTTTTGAATGCAATTCCCCGGCTTGATGATATTGCAATATTTTCTGTTGTTACGAACAAATTCCCAACAGAATTTAAAACTACGCGGCTAACAGTTCAAACAAAAATTTCTGATGCTGAAAATGATGTTGATAGTGTGTTTGTACAATGCAAAGAATTAAATGTATTTGAACCGCTACAGTATAACTTATCAACAAAAAGCTTTGAAAGGGAATTCAATTCCGCTGATTTTAAAGTAGATTATGTTGATCAGATAATTGGAAAAAATATTGAAATAGTAGTAAAGGATGTTTCGAAGCAACAATTTACAATCGGTCTTTCTACGCTTAAACGAATTATAACTGAGGATATAATAACTCATTCGCCTAAGGCGGCGGCAGTTGTAACTTCTAAACCAACATATAGCTGGGCGCGGTTTTTAGGCGAGTATAACTACAAGTACTACATTGAGGTGCTTACAGACGAGATACCGGCAACATCAGTTTGGAAAAGCGAATATTTTTCTAAGTCTGCTATTGAATATACACCAGCAACAAATTTGACTTCCGGAAATTATTTCTGGATTCTTTGGGTAGAAGACGATTTTCATAATCGTGCTTCGTCAAGACCAAGTACTTTTGAAGTGCAATAATTATAAGTGAGCGATGAACAATTTTTTTGCTGAAAATATTAATCACATAAAGAACTTATCAAAAAGTGAGTTTGAATCGCTCTATGAGTTTACTGAAATACTAAACAGTGCAAACCGTCAAGATAGTCTGATCGAAGATACGATAGACATTGTAATCAAAGTTATTAATGCAGAGCGCGGTTTATTTGTACGCTATTTTGCTTCAACGGATTCGTTCTCAATAATAACAGCGCGGAAAATTTCCAACGAAAGCATTACAGATCTTCATCAGTTTTCTTCCGGTATTTTGCAAAAAGTAATTAAAGAGAAAAAACCGCTTTTATATCACGATGTAATGAGCGATCCGAATCTTTCTCAATTTGAAAGCGTTCAGATACATAGAATTAAATCTGTTATCGGCGTACCAATCATTCGCGATGGAAATGTTTGGGGAATTATTATTGCAGACAGCCAGCTTGACCGGCGCGAATTCACAGAAGAAAATCTTTTGTTCCTTAGTTTTTTCTCTAACCTTGTTTCACTCGCGCTTGATAGAATTATTAAGCTGGAAGAGTTAGAAAAAGAAAATCAAATTTTGCTTAACCGGCTTCAATCAATGGAAAACGTTCCGGAGATGATTGGCATAAGCCAGGTGATGAGAAATCTCAGTCAGCTTATTCATAGAGTAGCTCAAACCGAAGCTACGGTTTTAATTTCCGGTGAAAGTGGAACAGGAAAAGAAGTTACAGCTAAAGCAATTCATCAACTGAGTAAAAGAAAAGACAAACCGTTCTTAGCCCAATTCTGCGGATCAATTCCGGATAATCTTCTTGAAAGCGAATTATTCGGCTACAAAAAAGGTGCTTTCACCGGCGCTAATGCCGATAAGCAAGGACTACTAGAAGCCGCAGACGGCGGAACATTTTTTCTTGATGAGATTGCAGATATTTCTCCGGCGCTGCAAGCAAAACTTTTGCGTGTATTAGAGAATAGAGAAATTATACGCCTTGGCGATGTTAAGGTTAAAAAAATAGACGTTAGAATTTTAGCTGCCACGAACAAAGACTTACACCAACTTGTAAAAGAAGGCGCCTTCCGTGAAGATTTGTTTTACAGATTGAACGTATTCCCAATAAAAATGCCGCCGCTCCGCGAACGGCGCGAAGATATTCCAATACTTGCACATCATTTCATTCAGAGAATTGCTAAAAAGCAGATAGCAATAGAATCAGCGGCTGTAAAAAAACTGGAAAGTTATTTCTGGCCAGGCAACATTCGCCAGCTAATGAATGTAATTCAGCGCGCAATAATTTTGTGCGATGCCGACAAAATTTTAAACGACAATATTATTCTCGAAGACGAAAAGAGCTTAGAGAATTTTAACGGAACACTTGGCGAGTTTGAGGTTCTCCTTCTTAAAAAACGGTTGGAACAGTTTAACGGTAATAGAACACTTACCGCAAAATCACTCGATGTATCTGTACGATGGATACAGCTAAAGCTCAAGGAGCTTGGCATACAATGATGACCGGCTTGAGTGCAGAAATACTCTTTGAAAAATTTCAGATCATAGATGTTCTCAAGAAAGATGAACACGCGGCTGTTTTTCTTGCTAATCATATTTATCTGAGCAAAAAAATAATTCTTAAAGTTCTCAACACGCAAAAAATTTCAGATCATGCACTTATAGAACGTTTTAAGCGCGAAGCAAAAATATTAGCTCAGTTAGATAATCCGCATATTATTAAAGTCCTCGATTTCGGCATGTTCAAAGAATATTTCTACATTTCTTTTGAATACATAGATGGAGTTTCTCTTCGCAATCTTTTGAAGCAAATGCAACTTAGCAATGAGCAGAAGAATCATTTAATGGCTCAACTATTAAAAGGACTGCACTATGCTCATCAATGCCAAATAATCCACCGGGATATCAAACCGGAAAATATTTTTGTTGATAACAGCCTTAATCTTAAAATTGGTGATTTTGGACTGGCTCTTTCCGCCGAAGATAATTTTGTTACAAATCCCTACTCGATTGTTGGAACGCCAAGCTATATGAGTCCGGAACAAGTTCGCGGCGCAAAGCTAAACGCACAAAGCGATTTGTTTTCCGCAGGCGTTGTCCTTTATGAAATATTTACCGGAAAAAATCCATTTCTAAAAGACAATGTTAGTCTAACGATTAACGAGATTATGGCGTTTGATGAAGACTTGGTTTCCAAAGGATTAGAGAACCAAGAGCAAAGCGTTAAGGATGTTATTTATCACTTGATTAGAAAGAATGTAAAAGATAGATACACAACTGCGCTTGAAGCACTAAACGATCTTGGTGTTTCGGTAGAACAGCCAACATTAGTAATCAAACCGGAAAGTGTCCGCGAAAACAAAAACCGGTTGAAAGCTGTTGCGGCGATTATAACTGTTGCCGTTATAGCCGTTGTGTTTGTTGTATTGAAAATTTTTGATTCACAAACTCCGGTTTCATTACCCAACATAAATCTTGTTGATTCAACCTCTCAAAAAAATCAAAATGTACAACAACCGACAAATGATTTGCAAAATGATAGAGAACAAATTGATACTGCGAATTTGAATAAACAGTTGATAGAGGAGCAGAATAAAACAATACCAAACGCAATATCAACTGAATCGAATGAAAATTTATCAACACAACAGCCGGCGAAAAACTTAGGAGAAGGATGGTTAATAGTACGTGCCGAAGTTGGAACACGGGTGATTATCGAGGGAGAAAACCATCCCGAAGCATTATCGAAATTTATTTACCTACAAGAAGGCGAGTATAATGTAAAATTAGAAAATGATGTTTATCCTTCTTATACAGAAAAGGTTAAGATTATTTCTAAACAAGGCACAACATTGAAAGTTGATTTTACCAGCAAGGTTGGCTTTGTTACTTTTGATGTTCGTCCCGAAGCTCAAATATATGTTGACGGAAACAAAAAGGGAGAATGCCCGCCCATTCAGAAAATGGTACCAATCAAGCCGGGTCTAAGAAGAATTTTATTAAAGAACTCTAATTATAAAGACTTAGATACGTCAATAAACATTAATAAAGGGGATACACTGAAATTTAGTTATAAATTTAAGAAGTAGATGGTATGATAATTGACCATTTACAAAAAAGAGCGCAGTAAAATGAAAAAAATATTTGTAACAGTTGCGATTTTGCTTTGGAGTGCGAATGTATTGCTTAGTCAAGCATGGCAGGTTACCCCGCACAAAATGCCTTATCCTGTATCCGGCGGGCAAGTGGTTTATGATTTGGCAGCTCAAGGCAATAAGATATACATCTTAGGCGGTTATTCGGATTCGCTTCAACAAACCGTAGATTGGATTCAAGAATACAATGCCGAATTAGATAGTTGGAAAATGGTTGGGCAAATGCTTCAACCGCGTAAACAATTCGTTGCAGATATATGGAAGGGAAATTCAGTTTACTTTGGCGGTGCTCACGATACATCGTTAACAAAAACCGCTTTAGAAGCATGGAATTTTAATAGTGCAGTTACTCCAAGTGTGTTGGATGCTAATGCAGATTTTGGAAGATCATTTTCTACCGGGCATATAATTAATGATGTTCTATACCTTATCGGCGGCTCTCCTTATGCCGGCGGAAAAATATCTTACATATCTTCTTATAATCTTGTATCTAAACAAGTTTCTATGAAATATGATTTTGCCTCTGATGATAAACCACGCGAGCCAATGACTTTTATTGTTGGAGAAAGCATTTACATTTTCGGCGGCGCGTTTAATGGGGTTATTGATAAAATCCAAAAGTTTAATATTGCTTTACAAAAGATTGAAAACCTCCCCGATAAACTTATTGAAAAAAGAGCCGGTGGTTCATCTATTTACTTTCCCCAAATAAGAAAAGGATTTCTAATTGGCGGTTACAACGAAACATATCCGGCTATGCAAACAGTGGAAATAGTTTCGGTTAACTCTGACGGCACATTAAAAATTTCGAACACAGCATCATTAAACTATGCGCGGTATAATCCTATGGCAGTTAACTATAAGGGAACAATTGCCGTGTTTGGCGGGAAAGATACAAAAGGCAAAGTTGTTCCCTATGTCGAATTTTTGGTTGTCAGCTATCCGAATGATGTGAAAAATGATGGGCTACCTACTGAGTTTAAGCTAGATCAAAATTTTCCTAATCCGTTTAACCCAAGTACAACAATCAAATATCAAATGCCAAAAGCGGGCTATGTAAGTTTGAAAGTTTATGATATTCTAGGGCGTGAAGTTGCAACTCTGGTTGATGAATACAAACAAGCCGGAATTTACAATTCAAAATTTTCGTTGAATGATTCCCACGCCTCTTCGGGACTATACTTAGCTCAGTTCAGAGCAGGTAACACAATTCAGACAATAAAGATGATGTTGCTCAAATGATAAGAAAATCTCTGCTATTAATATTCTTTGTAGTAACAACATTTTCTTATGCTCAAGAAGCAACATATGAGAAAATCAAGAAACTTTGTTATGAAGAATACGAATATGAAAAAGTTATTCAGCTTTCAAACGAGTTAATCAAGAAAGAAGGAGTTGAAGATTCAACTCTAATAAACTTATATCTAATGCGGGCTATTTCCTTTTATGCGCTCGATAACGAAAACTTGGTTCGAATAAGCTTCGAGAATATTCTAAAAATTAAAAAAACTTTTACACCGGATATCAGAAAAATCAATACTAAGATTATCGTAATTTTTAATGAGGTTAAGGCGGAGTTTATTCGGCAAAACCCTATGCAGGCAACAACTCCCGAAGATGTTGCCAAAATAATAAGCTTGGCGGCAGAGAAGGAAGCAATGTTGAAAGCCGCAACAATAAAAAATATTCTTGTTCCCGGCTGGGGGCAAATGGCGCTCAACTCAACAACCAAGGGAATATTAATGGGCGGATTATCAACGGCTAATTTAGCAGCGATGATATACTATGTTTTTGATACAAACAAAAAAGAAGACGCTTACCTAAAAGAAACAAACAAATTTTTAGTTGATCAGAAATACGCTTCTTATAATAGTTCCTACAAAACCAGAAATATTTTGATTGCAACTTATGCCGCGTTATGGATTTATTCCCAAATTGATTTGCACTTTTTCAACAATACTTTGCCGGATGCGGAGTTACAAAACGATTCTTCCTTAGTACAGCAAAAAGAAAGTTTTGTAAATATTTCTATACGATTTCCACTATGAAATGACACGCATAAAATTCAATAGCGGCGAAAAATATTCGCACTTCAGAATAGTATTCAAGGCGATATACCATTACATATCAACATTTTACAATTTTTTAAGCATTTTTATTTCTATCGTTTTTGGCATGTTCATTGCAAATACTAATGTACACACACACAATGGACTCCGTCCTTAAGATTGGCGAAGGGTAAAAAGTTTAAGAAGGTCCTTCGCCTTCTTTTTTTTAAAGAAATTCCAAAATTTATTTTACGACTTCAAGAAGGCATTTTTAAGATGTTTTCTATTCATCCTAATATTGCCTATATTTCTCAACAAATTTTCACAAAAAGATAGGTTTTTTATTCGGGTATGGATTTTAAATCGGAAAAAATAGGAGACATTGGAGTAGTTCACGTTTATCTTACCAGAGCTACCCTAGCCAAAGCTGTTAATTTCAAGGATTTCGCTACTGAAGTGATTTCATCCGGGACAAATAAACTTGTTATTGACCTAAGCATTTGCGAATACATTGACTCTACTTTTCTTGGAGCAATGGTTGCTTTGCTAAAAAAAGTTAATTCACTTAGCGGAGACTTAAGATTAGTCTATAATAAAGAAACGCCTTCTCTAGTTTTCGTTCTAACACGTATGGATAAGGTTTTTAAGATATTCCCCAACTTGCAAGATGCAGTAGATAGTTTTAGCGCCGGAAAACCCAAGCTTAACTGGAAATAGTTAAGTTCCTACTTGTATAACTTTATAAATCCTATCATTCGGTCTTACTAACTCACCACATTTAAAAGTAATTTCAGTTCCTTTCTCGCCGACAATTAATTCTTTTTCATCCAACATCAGCTGATCAATTTTTAATTCAATAGTCCCGGTAGTGTTGCCAATTATATAGATAGTCTCGCCGACACTCATAGTGTCTGCCTCAAGCTTAACCGACACAATGTTACTTTTTTTGTAATAGTTTACAACTTTTCCAACGTAAGATTTTTTTGTGGTTGCAGCACTACCATAAATATTGGCAAAGTCCTTAGTAGAGGGCATTCCCAGATAAAAACCGGTAGAAAATCCACGGTTGTAAACTTTCTCTAATTCCGTTACAAAATTTGATTTGATTTCTTGTGTTAACTTTCCTTCAAAATAGAGATCAATTGCTTGCCGGTAAGTAGAAACAACTTTCGAGATATACTCCGGTGCGCGCTTTCTTCCTTCTATTTTGAATGAATCAATTCCGGATTCAATCAACTTGTCTATAATCTCAATAGTGCAAAGATCTTTGGGAGACATTACATAATCTTCTCCAAGAACCAAGGAGCCGCTTTCGTCTTTATCTTTCACTTCAAATTCTCGTCTGCAAGGCTGAAGACACTCGCCGCGGTTTGCGCTTTTCCCAAACAACTCATGACTCATAAAACATCTTCCGCTAACAGCAACGCACATCGCGCCGTGAACGAAGGTTTCAATCTCGATATTCGATTTAGCTTTTATTTCGCGGATTTTATCTAAAGTACATTCTCTGGCAAGAACAACACGGGCAGCGCCAAGATTCTCATAGAACTTAACTGCCGAGGAGTTAGATAAAGATGCTTGCGTGCTAATGCAAAAAGGCATCCGGTGTTCTAAACATTTCTGTATCACTGACATATCCCAGCAAATAACTAATTCAACACCAGCTTGTTTAGCTGTGCGTATTATTTCGTCAAGTTCATCAAGCTCGCTTTCATAAACAATTGTGTTTAGTGTAAGATGGGTTTTAACATTGTTTTCTTCACACACTTTTACAATTTCGCCCAATTCGGAAATATCGAAATTGCCTGCGGCAGCGCGCATGTTAAGTTGCTTCACGCCAAAGTAAACGGCATTAGCACCGCTCTTAATTGCTGTATTAAGCATAGCCCAATTACCGGCAGGGGCTAAAAGCTCCGGTTTCTTTATTTGTGTCTTTTCATTCATAATTTTATGGGCGCAATAATAATAAATATTGTTTAATTAAGTTTGTATTCAACATTCAAATTGTTTTTGTGAACAAAAATTTTGTTTTAGCTCTAATTGGAATAGGAATTGGCGGTATCGGATTTGGACTAATAACGCCAGTTACTGTGGTCTTGCTCGAAAACAACCACACCCCAAGCTGGATAACCGGCTCTTCTACTATGGTTGGATATCTGAGCGTGGTTCTATTTTCCGGTTTCGCCGGAAAGGTAATAGATAAGTTTAGCATTAGAGCGGCAATGCTTGCCGGATTAACAATCTGGATGATTGGGGCGGCGCTTCATGTGTTCTGGTATATTTATCCTTTGTTATATGCCGTTAAATTTTTTATGGGAATTGGCGGAACGTTTGTTTTTGTAGCCACCGAAGTAACAATCAATCATTATAGTAATGAAACGAACCGGGGAAAAAATATTGGGCTCTACGTAGTTCTGCTTTCCATTGGAATTGCTGCTGGCACATTATTGATCTGGACAATAAAATTTGGCGATTGGATTCCTTTCGTAATAGGTGCAGTGATAATGTTTTTTGTTTTACTGTTACAATATTTTCTTTTCGAACCAATTATAACCAATGACAATAAACAGATCATCAGCAAACTTTCGCTTAGACAAATGCCGTTAATAGGCTTACTCTCTTCTATGGTTTACGGTCTTTTTGAATCCTCTGTTATAGTTGCGCTGCCGATTTACGGTTTAAGAAATAATTTTACGAGCAATGAAGTCTCTTTCTTTCTCGCATCTTTTGTTATTGGTGGAATTATTTTAGGCTATTTAGTTAGCCGCCTTTCAGATAAAGTTTCCAAATTTTCTTTAATAGTAGTTATAGCGCTATCTCTCGGATTACTTTTTGCTCTTCCAACACTTAACTCAAATTACTATTTCTTGTTAGCCGTTTTCTTTTTAATTGGCGGAATTGTTCCGGCGTTTTATACCGTTGGATTAAATTATACTATAGAACAGGTTGATAAAACATACATCGCTCAAGCAAATGGTTATTACATAATGATGTATGGAATTGGCACAATAGCCGGTCCGCTACTCGGAGCCGGATTGGTAGAGTTTGATAAGCAAAACGGATACTGGCTTTTTTCTGCATTGCTCTGTTTGATATTTGCACTCGGATTCTATTCTTTTAATCGAATTCGCTGGCGATAAATATCAATTGAATTTCTTATCTTCGATTCAAAATAACGACCAATTTTCTGATGAAACCCAAAAACGAAAAGAAAATCGCAAACTCCAAATCCACCACTGCCTCAAAAGGAAACACAAAATCCAAAAAAGAGATTTCTAATTTGAGCGATATTTTTGATTCGAACGCACCAATTCTTATAACCAACAGCAAGCAAAGTTTCATCAAAGCAAGTAAAAGTTTAGCAGAAATGCTGGGTAAGGCTCAAGGTAAAGTAACTTATGAATTTTTTAAGGAAGCGAAATTTTTAGATGCGAACAATAAAAAATTAGCGTTCGAAGAACTTCCTTTTATTCTAGCCGCCGAAAAGCAAACCAGCATAATAAACTTAGAACTAAAATATTCACCCGAAACCGGATTCAACAAATGGTTTCAGATAAACACTTTTATTGCAAAAGCGGGAAAAGAATTTTACGTATATAGTTTTTTTATAGAAGTAACTAACGAAAGAGAAATCCAAAATATTTATAACGAAACAATTAGTTCGATTAGCTCCGTGCTCTACTCAACAAGCCCAGACGGTGCAAAATATAATTTTGTTTCAGAAGCTGTACGGACGGTTTTTGGATATTCACCCGAAGAAGTCTATAAGAATAAAACCAAAATACTTCGGTCTATAGCGCCGGCATATTTTGGAAACTTCAAAAAATTTATTAGTGAACTTAGACAAGGTAAAGAAGCATCAATAGAATACAAAATACATGACCGCTTTGGAAAAGAACATTGGGTTCGTCATAGCGGTGCGCCGATTTTTAAAAATAATGACGTCAGTAGAATAGTCGGCATTATTCAAGAAATAACTGAAGAGAAAACAACACAGCTCCGTTTGGAAAACTCCGAAGAGCGTTTCCGTATGTTGATAGATACGGCAGACGATTTGATTTTTGTGCTAAACGGATTTGGCTACTTCAGTATGGTAAACAAAAGCGGCGCAACAGCGCTTGGCTACACCCCGGAAGAAATGATTGGAAGACATTTTCTTGAGTTTGTTGACAAAGAGGAAGAGCAAAAAGTAGTAGAAGCGTTCACTAAAATTTTGGAGTCCAGCGGGATAACTATTTTTGAAGCATATTTTTTGGACCGCTTTGATAAGAGCGTGTTATTTGAAATACATGCAAGACCCGTACTGGTAGATGGTGTGGTTAGCGGAATGTTGAGCATTGGCAGAAACATTACACGCAGGAAAAATGATGAGCTGAAAATAAAGGAATTAAACGCAAAACTGATTGAAGCTAACCGGATTATTTCAATTGAACGTGAACGGGCTCGTCATAAGATTACAGTACTTGAAGAGCTGAACAAGTTAAAGAGCGAATTTATTTCTAACGTATCTCACGAGCTTCGCACGCCGCTTGCATCTATAGTTGGCTTTGCAGAAACAATTTATTTTGATTTAGATATTTCCAAAGACACACTGAAAGAGTTTAGCAATATTATTCTTACCGAAGGGCGCCGCCTTGCAAAATTAATAAATGACCTTCTCGATTTTTCTAAGTTAGAATCCGGCGAGGAAGAACTGCACCGGGAAAAAGTTGATATAACGGATGTTCTGGAAAAAGTTCTCTTAAGTTTCGAATCAAATTTTAACGACAAAAATCTTATTCTCTCCAAAGAATATTCTGAAAACGAATTGTTAATCAATGCGGACCGCGAGCGGTTAAAGAAAGTTTTTTCAAACATCATTTCTAATGCAGTAAAATTTACAAACAACGGCGGAAGAATCTCGGTATTTATTCAAGATTTTGGTAAGGAAATTGAAGTTGCAATTTC
Organism: Stygiobacter sp. RIFOXYC2_FULL_38_25; assembly: GCA_001803165.1. Lineage (GTDB taxonomy): Bacteria > Bacteroidota > Ignavibacteria > Ignavibacteriales > Melioribacteraceae > Stygiobacter. The sequence continues at coordinate 604,125 of MHAZ01000021.1, forward strand.
TGATACAGGAATTGGAATACCCGAAAGAGATTTACCGAATTTGTTTCAGAAGTTCGGGAAAGTTACAAGACCGGGCGCTCAGTTAACCGGCGCGGGTTTTGGACTCGTTAGCGCAAAGCAAATAATTGATCTTCACAAAGGATTTATCAAAGTTCGTTCCGAAGAGAACAAAGGAACAACATTTATAATTCGCTTACCAAAATAAATTCAGCCGAGTGACATGGAAAAACTAATCTTTATAATTGATGACGAAGAATCAATACTTAAAATGCTTATCCACTGGGTTAAAAATCAGTGGGGATACAACGTTAGGACATTTACAAGCGGAATTGAAGCGCTCAGTGCTCTTTCAGAAAATCCGGATTTAATTCTTTTAGATATAATGCTGCCTGATATTAACGGTAACGAAGTTCTCGGAAGAATCAAACAGCGTGTTCCAAATCTTCCGGTTATAATGCTCTCTGCTCAAGGAAGTGTTGAGGTTGCTTTGGAATCCGTTCGTTTAGGCGCCTTCGATTATTTTCCCAAACCGGTTGATAAAAACCGTCTTGAACCTGCAATAAGAAATGCGGTAAAGAATTTTGATCTAGAGCGTGAAGTTGAAAAGCTTAAAGAAAATCTACAAAAGGAATACAGCTTCGAAAACATAATCTCTGCCGATAAAAAAATGCAAGAAGCATTTAGAATGATTTCTAAGGTTCTTGATAACGATATTACAGTTCTTATCACAGGAGAAAGCGGAACCGGAAAAGAATTGGTTGCGCGTGCAATTCATTACAACGGTAAGCGCAAAACAGCGCCATTTGTGGTTGTAAATTGTGCTTCCATTCCAAGAGAATTACTTGAAAGCGAATTATTCGGGCACGAGAAAGGCGCATTCACGGGTGCACATCAAAGAAAGATTGGAAAGTTTGAACTTGCAAGAGGCGGAACAATATTTCTTGATGAAATTGGCGAAATGGAAATGTCGCTGCAAGCAAAAATCCTTAGAGTAATTCAGCTAAAGGAATTTGAGCGCGTCGGCGGAAACGAAGTTCTTAAAACCGATATTCGTATAATTTCGGCTACTAACAGAGATTTGAAAAACGCTGTTGATAACAAGCAATTCCGCGAGGATTTGTATTATAGATTGAGTTCATTCCCAATTCAAATTCCGGCACTGCGCGAACGCAAGGCAGATATTGTTGTGCTGATTAATCACTTTGTGAAAACGTTTAATGAAAAGCTTGGCAAGAATATTAAAGGCGTTACTAAAACAGCTCTAAAGTATTTGTATGATTATGATTGGCCTGGCAACATAAGGGAATTGGAAAACTTGCTTGAACGCTGCATGATCTTAACTGATACGGAATCAATTGATATTGATATTCTCCCTCAAGCAATTACACATCAAGCCGGTTCCGCCAGCCTTAACGGAAGCGGAGTTTTGTTTGGCGATGAATCACCCGTCATTCCGTTCGAAAAACTAAAGGAAGAAGCAATTCGCCATTCTCTAAAAGTTACCGGAGGTAATATTGTTGAAGCAGCTAGAAAACTAAGAATAGGAAGGGCTACACTTTATAGACTGATGGAAAAATATAAAGTAGATTCATCCAAAAATTAAACTGATTATAAATAGGAATTAAAGATGGGCATAATTGAAGAAGTTATTGATGATGTATTGGTGGAGATAATAAATATAGAACGCGCTACGATTCGTGAGGCGGAATATCTTAAAGAAAAAATAACTCCCAAGATCAACGCCGGTTATATCAAAGTAATTGTAGATTTATCAGCTGTGGAGTTTCTCGACTCAACCTTTTTGGGTGTTATTGTTGGAACTCTTAAGAAGGTAGTAAAGCAAGGGGGCGATCTGAAACTTGTAGGATTCAAACCACCCGTTCGTTCCATGTTTGAACTTACAAGACTCTTCCGCGTTTTTGAAACATATCCGGAACTACAAGACGCAATTAAAAGTTTTCATAAATAGGGACACTATTCTAGAAATTTAGTACGGAAAAATTTGGAGATTTAAGTGGCAGAAAATAAGACAGCAAATAGAATACTTCTTGTTGAAGATGAGTTCAACATTGCTAAACTATTTCAATATAATCTTACCAAAGCCGGCTACGAAGTTACGGTCGGTACAAATGGAAGAGAAGGTTACGAGATTGCAGAAAAGATTATGCCCGATCTAATCATCAGTGATGTGATGATGCCGGAAATGGATGGATATGAGTTCCGTAAAAAATTGCTAACAAATGTTGAGCTTAAAAAAATTCCATTTATTTTTCTCACAGCCAAAGGTGAAGAAGACGATATTCTTCAGGGCTACGATTTAGAAATTGAAGACTACATCATAAAAACTTCAAGCCCAAAGGTAGTACTGGCAAAAGTAGCGGCTATTCTTAAAACACTCGAGAAGGAAAGATCAAAAGTTGTTGATGAGGTACAAAAGGCTGCCGATACAATGGGCGTTAGAGTTGTTCCGGATGAATTTCCCAAATTTGAAGGATTTGAAATTTCTCACTGGCACCAGCCCCACAAAAACGTCCCTGGCGGCGATTTTATAGATTACATCAAAATAGATGATGATAATTTGGTTGTCGTTCTCGGCGATACGATGGGTAAACGCTGGGGCGCTTGGTATTTTGCAATTGCCTACGCCGGCTATGTGCGCAGCGCAACCCGCTTTGTACTTGAATCTACAAAAGAATATAAACCGAGCGATGTTCTTCATAAAGTAAACGAATCTGTTTTTAAGGATGAGCGGATTTCTGAAGTGTTCATAACTCTTTCTGTTATAATTATAGATAGGAAGAATAAAATCTTAAAATATTCCGGTGCGGGCGATCTGCCTCTCTTCTATAAATCCAGCAGCGGAGTGCAAAGTTTTATTTCTAAGGGATTGCTACTTGGTTTCAGCCATTCCGGCGAATATGAGGATCACGAACTTCAGCTTGAAAGTGGTAACGAACTGTTTCTAGTTACTGATGGAATTACAGAAGCCAGAAATTCCGCCGGTGAGATGTACAGGGAAGAAGGATTTATAGAGTTTCTCAGCAAAGTTGATACGTCCGAAGATACGCTCGAACAAATCAAGAAAGAACTTTTTGATTATACTGCCGGTGAGTTTGAGGACGACGTGAGTGTTATAAAAATAAAAGCACTATAACGGCAATATTATCATAATCAGATTTATAAAGCTGATTATAGACTGGTTTATAGCAAAAAGTTACTGTAGTAGCTGTAAAGTAGAAGAGAAAAATTATTCCCGAAAATGCAAAAATAAGCTATTATCGCACTTTTCGTATTTCGGTTGTGATTTAAGCCAGTCAATTCTTTGTCTGCTTTTCCCAAAATACCTAAATTTAGCCCGTCGATAATAGACAACATTAAACATAGTTGTGAAAATTAAAATTCTAACATATTGCCTCGGATTACTTTTGGTCGGACTTGCAATTGCAGCTCCGGGTTCACCAATTGTTAAAGAGAAATCCTCACAAAGTCAGACTATTGCGAAGGATGGACTTACCGAGAAATATTATCTAAACATCGATCTTCCAAATTACAAGCCCAGCGGTACAAACAATTTACTATTGGGTACCGCATTCAATTGCGATTTATATGCAATTTCACTTTCACGCGATTTTCATATCGAGCGAACTATCGCTTATCATGAAAATCTGTTCAGAACCAGCAGACGGTTCACGACTTACTTAAAGATATAGCGCTACCTGTAAGTCGGGTCTCCTAATTTTCCTATTCTTCATCTATGTTAAACTAATTAAGAGGTTTTTTTGCGTTACATAAAAGTTTTATCAATTATAAGTCTTGTAGTTCTTTCGGTTGGACTCATCAACCTTGGTGATACTTCGGCGGGCGATAATCATGGACTGCCAAAAGTAAGTGTCAGCAAAGATGCAGAGCCTAATTTAGTCCCTATCGAGTTGAACGAAATGGGAATTATGACGGCTTCTTGGTATGGTCCCCGTTTTCATGGTAAGATAACAGCGAACGGCGAGATTTATAATCAAATGGCATTAACAGCGGCTCATAAATCGCTTCCGTTCGGAACGCTTTTGCAAATAACAAATCTTCGCAATGGAAAATCTATAATAGTCAGAATTAACGATAGAGGTCCTTACATAGACGGTCGCGATCTTGATTTATCAAGGGGAACAGCAAAGACACTTGGTATTCTTCACAGAGGAGTTGTTCGTGTAAAGGTACAAGAGATAGTGATTAACTCCGACACACAGCCAGCCAGCACACTTAATTAATATTTGCCCCGGTCTTGCCGGGGCTTTCATTTTTCATCAAGCCAAATCATTTTTTTCTGTTTATTATGTCTTTAGCAAGAAACCATTTCAAAAGAACCGCAAATTATTTTATCTTAAAAACAAAAAACCGAAACTTATGACCGTTATCTTTTCTAAAGCCTGTGAATTAGGGTTGCAAGCAGTACTGTTTCTTTCTACAAAGGAGGACAGAGTTTTCAACGCTACAGAAGTATCTAAAGAGCTAAAGGTTCCCAAGGAGTTTGTTTCCAAAGTCCTTCAGATACTCACAAGCAGCGGAATTATTGGCTCTAAAAAGGGGAAGAATGGCGGTTTCTACTTGGCAAAAAAACCGGCAGAAATAAAACTGATAGAGATTGTTGAGGCGATTGACGGATTGGATTTGTTCAAAACCTGTGTACTTGGTTTTCCCGGCTGCTCGCACGAAACACCTTGTCCGGTTCATGATAAATGGGGAAAACTTAGAGAAGAAGCTTACAAGATGTTAAGTGAAGAAACTCTTGAAGAGCTGAAAGAGAAAACCAAAAATAAACTTAGGCTGATATAATTATCTAACAGCATTGATAAATAAATCTTTCGATGAGGTGATGTCAAACTCAGCCCCATCAAGATTAGACCAAAAGCTAACTTCTCTGAATCCTACCGAATCAAAAATTTTAGCAAGTAAATCTTTCTTGTAACCGTAAACCTGTGTTGTTATTAAAGTGTAATCCGAATTGTTGCCCTTCGAGAATCGTAAAATGTTAAAATTAATTTGCCCGTTGATGAAGTCATAGAATCTAACGAAGTAATTCTCCTCGTCCGGTTTAATACTAACAATTCGTTCTTTCTGCTCACTGATTAAAGCGTAATTCAAAATATGAATTACACATTTGCCTCCCTCAGCAAGCAAATCATATATCCTTTGAATAGTAGAATAAATAGTGGTTCCTTCAACGTTAGCGAAAGTATTTCCTAGCGATATAACATAATTAAAACGTGAGTTATAATTATTTGGAACAGAAAGAATTGTGTTTTCAATAAAAGATATTTCTTGCGAATACCTTTCAGCGTTTAGTTTAGCGTTCCTCAGCATCTGGAAGGAAGGATCGATGCCGGTAACCGTATGACCATTCATTGACAATGCGACTGAGTCAACGCCGGTTCCGCAGCCAAGGTCAATAGCAATTCCTTTCTCCGGAAATAACTTCTCGAACGCTGCTTTTCTTGCCACTAAATTCACTTCAAAGTTTATCATCTGATCATAAAAGGAAGAAGCAGTATTATAAAAATTCTTGTTTTCGAGCATATAGCTATCTCTTGGTAATGTAATTGTAAACGGTAGTTTCGCCGACTCTCTCGGAAAAAGTTTTGAATCCTTTCTCCTCAACGATTTTTATTAGCGGCGCAGGAATAAATGGGGTTATCAGTAAATAAATGTCATCCCCTTCTAACTTCAGAATTTCTTTTGTTACTTTTCCAGCCGGATGAATCCCGTTTTCCAGGTCCAAACATGCATCGTACTCAAATTTAATTTTTTCCTTTGAGACCCAGTTTGGAAGATCAACGTTTTTGTTATTTGCTTCGTTGAGCACTATTTCTCCTTGATTAGCTGTTTTTCTCAGACCATTAATTAGTTCTGCTATTGTAATGTTTGCAACTACAGATGCTTGTTTTAGAGTTGTAACCTTCGCAATAGTTCTTCTCAAAATCGGATTTTTCAATTTTGAAAAAACCGGCGCGATTTCAATAAGTTTATCTTCAAGTTCCGGATAAGCGTTTAATAAGTCGCCCACGATGGTTTGTGGAGTTATATCAATTTTAATTATCATACTGTAAAATTCTCCTTTCTCCGGTAAGGTTTCTGTATTCATCTAGTTCCTGAGAAACTTCAACTGTGCCTATATATTCATTTGCCGAATTTCTTACTGCGTAATAAGCAATATGGATAAATTTGCCACGCATGTTTATCCAGAATTTTGCGGAGTCTTGTTTCCCGCTTTTAAAATCATCTACAATTTGATTTACAATGTGAACACTAGAAGGAGGGTGACAAAACTGAACTTGCCTTCCAAGCACGGCCTTAGGTCTGGCAAATATTCTGCTCTTTCCGTTTGAGAAAAATCTCACTTTATCATCTTTATCAACAAAAGTAATATCAACCGGAAGAGTGTTTATCACCGATTCCAATTCTTCTCTGGTAAAAGATCCTGTTTCAAATCGAATTCTTTCTGAAGAATCTACAGACGCAGATTCTCCTTCCGCAAAAGCCGGCTTCCACTTTGTTTCCGGATAGCATAAACAATATCCAAAATCTTCACTTTGCTTTAGAATTTCATACCAATCGATTTCTGTAAATGTATCCATGCACATCGGGAATAAAATATTTTCCTCTTTATAAATCATCTCTTCAATAGCTTTAATCGTTGGATTGAACATCATATCAACAAAATCCAAATAGCTTTGCACGTTAACATTTACCGCATCGTCAAAGAGTGAAAAGGAAGATTTGAGAAATGAGCGGGTTTCATCATGCTTTCCCCACATTACCATGGGCGGACCGGTGATGTTATATTTTTCCATATAAGGAAAAACCAGATTTTCTTTTCGTAAATAATGTTTCTCAATGTCCATTAATGAATTGAACAATCCTCTTGTTTTGAATATCAAATCATCAGCCGATTCACTTTCCAATCTAGTAGATGCTTCTGCAAACAAATGCTTTATCTGGTGAATAAGCTTTTCAAGCTCTTTATTCTCGCACTTAAAAACATCCACCGGATGACCTTCGGGAACTTGCTTTGCATGTGTTGTATCAAGACTCCCTTTCAATGCTTCGGAATGTAGATCGCAGAACTTCAAAATTTCATCTCGTTCAAGGCCATCTTTAATTAATTCCTCTTCTGCCTGAACTACTTCGCCATAAGGAACGCTTCCCATAGCTTCTTTTAGTTTATCACTTGTTTCTTGAACATTCTTTCCATTATGAAGCTCAAGAATTAGTTTCTTTAATTCATTGACTCTATTTCGACTGTTGTTAATTAATTCACTCATCGCTTACCTTTCTATAACTCAACTGTTTGTAAAATTTCGCCTTGAACACCAATTACAACAACAGTAATTGGTACTTCGCGGGTTGCATGTTCAACGGCTTGTTTAGCCATTTGAGCTAATCCGCTGCAACAGGGAACTTGCATAATAACAACAGTCATAGATTTAATATTTGCATCATTCACCATTGTGATAAGTTTATCAAGATATACCTGTTTATTGGAGTCCAATTTTGGACAGGCAATTGCAACAGATTTTCCCTTCATAAAATCTTTATGAAAATCTCCATAAGAAAACGCGCAGCAATCGGCAGCTAAAAGCAAATCGGAATTTCTATAATAAGCTGCTGTTGGTGAAACAAGATGCATTTGTACCGGCCATTGAGTTAGATGCGACTGGCGTTGTCCTTCTTCTTTAGTTTCCTCAGTTTCAAAAGTCTGCTCTTGAGAGCCGGAACATCCGCAAGAAGAAGGTTCTTCTTTTGCAACTTCTTCAAGAACCGGAATTACAATTCCGTTATCATTCAAATAATCAATTGCTTGAGTTAAATACTCAAACTCTTTGTGATCGCGCAGATGCTTCAAGTGAGCTTTGATAACATTTGGTCCACCCTTAACTATATAGTCCATAACTTTTCTTTCATCATAAGGTTCGGCTTCGCGCTCAACAATCGTAAGCGCACCCGTTGGGCAATGTCCTAAACAGGCACCAAGTCCGTCGCAAAATAAATCACTTATTAAACGGGCTTTCCCATCAATTATTTGTAAAGCCCCCTCGTGGCATTCAGGCACACACGCACCGCAGCCATCACATTTATCTTCTTCAATTTGTATGATTTTTCTAAGCATTATACTTTCCTTTATTAAGAAGAATTTTTATTCTGATTAAAGATATGCGTTTTTCATTTGTAAAGCAATAAAAATATCTTAACCAGATAAAATTTTCCGTTTGACAAAGGAACCAAAGCTTAGTAAATTTTAATCAGAAATATTAATCTGATTTATAAATTGAAAGAAATTTATGGACAAGAAAAAGAAAATAGCTAAGAATACTGATAAGCCGATTCAGAAAATCCGGTTCATTGTTCAAACCATATTTGCTTTGCTTTGCATTTGGATAGGAATAGAATTTTCTCAGTTTGTTGCTTACTTAGAATCAAACGGCGCGGCAGAGTTTAGCGCAAGACCACCCGGAGTGGAAGGATTTCTCCCGATAAGTGCGATGATGAGTGTCTATTATTTTTTTGTCAGCGGGAATATTCACCCGGTTCATCCGGCGGGATTTTTTATTTTCTTAGCTATTATAGGAATGTCCCTCGTGTTTGGAAAATCTTTTTGCAGCTGGATGTGTCCGGTTGGGTTTCTCTCTGAGCTCATTGGTGATTTTGGCGAACAACTTCATAAAAAAATATTCAAGCGTAGAATCAAAATTTGGAAGTATCTGGATTATGCTCTTCGTTCAATTAAATATTTATTGCTCTTCTTCTTCGCATTCTCAGTGTTCTCTATGAGCAGTTTAGCTCTGGAATATTTTCTTGGAGACACGTATAACATTATGTCCGATGTTAAGATGTGGTATTTCTTCGCTGAGATTTCCCGCTTCTCCTTAATTGTAATTGGGATACTATTTTTATTTTCGATTATCTATAGAAATTTTTGGTGCCGCTACTTATGCCCTTACGGAGCGCTGCTTGGAATAACCGGTTTATTAAGTCCTGCAAAAATTAAACGAAATCCGGTTAGCTGTATTGATTGCGGATTATGCGCAAAAGCGTGCCCATCATTTATTAAAGTAGATAAGGTAATTACAGTGCGCTCTGATGAATGCACAAGTTGCTTAAATTGTATTGATGTCTGTCCGGTTAAAGACACCCTTGATTTAAAGTTGGTCGGGACTGAGAAGAAAATTGATAAAAAAATTGTTGCCTTTGGAGTGGTTCTTTTGTTTGTTGCAATTACCGGTTTGGGAATTATGACCGGGAATTGGCAAAACAAAATTCCCGCGAAAGTTTACATCGAATTGCATAAAAGTGTAAACTCAATTGGTCATCCTATGAGTACTTCGGATATTGAAAAACTGAATAAAGCCTCAGAGAAAGGAGTGGAGAATGGAACAAAGCCAATCCACTAACGCGAGTATCCTAAGAAAAATTTTAATGAGACTTATCCCGCCGGACAAATGGAAAATGCCGGTAATCATTTTGCTTGGAATCTTTTTTGGATTGGGCTTTTATGTAATATATATATCAAATGCCGCATCATACCTATCGGACGATCCCAAGACTTGCGTTAACTGCCACGTTATGTATCCGCAATATGCAACTTGGGAAAGAGGAAGCCACGGGCGGGTTGCTACATGCAATGATTGCCACGTACCACAAGATAATTTTATAAACAAGTATTTGTTCAAAGCTAATGATGGTTTACGCCATGCAACTTATTTTACAATGCGCTGGGAGCCGCAGGTAATTCAAATAAAGGAAGCCGGTAAAAATGCTGTACAAGAAAACTGCATTCGCTGCCACACAAATTTAGTTCATCCAATAGGTCTTCGAGCGATCAACAACAAGAATGTACAAGACCAAACAGAAAAATTTTGCTGGGATTGTCACCGCGAAACGCCGCATGGAAGGATTCACAGTTTATCATCAACGCCATATGCAAATGTTCCGCAGCTAAAACCTGTCGTTCCGGAATGGCTGGAAAAGTTTACTCACCAAGAGAATAAGAATTAAAGAGAGGCATTAAAATGAAATCAATTCAAGAAATGATTAAAGAGAAACCGCTGCTTGGCTGGGTTTTGTTTGGTGTAACCGTAGTCGTGGTTTTCTTACTTGGGTTGCTGGCATCATCAATTGTAGAAAGAAGAAACGAATCGTTTACACTTCAGCAAGTAAAACCAATTGCAGATTGGGAACCACGCAATGAAGTATGGGGAGAAAATTATCCCCGTGAATATGAAAGCTATATGAAAATGGCTGATACAACATTTGCCAGCAAATACGCCGGTTCAGCAAAAAGAGATTATTTACAAGACTCTCCTGAGCTTGTAGTGATGTGGGCGGGCTACGCGTTTTCAAAAGAATATAATGCGCCGCGTGGACATTCGTATGCAGTAAAAGATATAAGAAACATTTTACGTACCGGTGGAAACAAAGTAAGTCCGCAGCCGGCAACTTGCTGGAGTTGCAAAAGTCCCGACGTGCCGAGAATGATGGAAAAAATGGGAGTCGCGAATTTTTACAAAGCTAAGTGGAAAGACCTTGGGCAAGAAATTGTAAATCCAATCGGCTGCCAGGATTGCCACGATCCCAAAACAATGGATTTAAGAATTACACGACCTGCTTTGATTGAAGCAATGCAGAGAAAAGGAAAAGACATAAAAAATTTTTCGCACAACGAAATGCGTTCTCTCGTTTGCGGACAATGCCATGTTGAATACTATTTTAAAGGGGAAGGAAAATATTTAACATTTCCTTGGGATAAAGGATTTAGCGTAGAAAAGATGGAAGAATATTATGATGAAGCAAACTTTAAGGATTGGGAACATGCATTGAGTAAAGCCCCGATGTTAAAAGCTCAACATCCAGATTATGAATTATTCTCGATGGGAGTTCATGCAGACCGCGGAGTTTCCTGCGCAGATTGCCACATGCCTTACAAAACAGAAGGAGGGGTTAAATTTACAGACCATCATATTCAAAGCCCTCTTAATAATATTGAAAACAGCTGCCAGGTTTGTCATAGAGAAAAAGCAGAAAAGCTTATTCAAAATGTTAATGATAGACAAGACAAAGTAAAAGAACTGTTGAAGTTAGCAGAGAAGGCCCTGGCTGCTGCGCATTTAGAAGCGAAAATCGCCTGGGATAACAAAGCTACCCAAGAAGAAATGGCTATAGTTTTAAAACTGCTTCGTCAGTCTCAATGGAGATGGGATTGGGTAGCGGCATCCAATGGTGTTGGATTCCACGCGCCCGTTGAAGCTCTGAGAGTTTTGGGCACAGCGGTTCAAAAAGCGGAAGAAGCGAGAAAAGAGGTAGCGCTTGTTCTTGTAAGGCATGGAGTAAAATATCCGGTTGCATTACCCGATTACAGCACAAAAGAAAAAGCGCAAAAAGTAATTGGTTTGAATATGCAAGAACTCCGCGCAGATAAAGCAGACTTCTTGAAAACAACAGTAATTGAGTGGGATAAACAAGCTAAAGAAAGACAAGGTACATTACAGAAATATTAAAATTCTAAGCTGACCATAGATCAGTCGTAATATGAGAGGTTGTTTATAGGAACAACCTCTTTTCATATCTACTTACTATTCAAAAAATAATCGCCGTCAGAAGACTTAGAAACAAATTACCTTGATTAGAAAAAAATATTCCCTTAATTTTTATTGTTGTTAATACATGTATGGCTTTAGCCGTTAAACTGTAAACTAAAAAGAAACTTATTAATGCAAAATAAATTCTCGCCCCATCAGTCTTTCCCTTTACCTAATCCCAAAACCAGGAGATAATTTACTTGGCAAGCAACCAACAACAAAATGCAGGTTTAAAAATTTCATATCCGGTAGATACCATAACTGTGAGCGATGAAGGATACAGTAAAGTAAGAAGTATTTCAAAGCAGACAGAGCATAGAGAAAAAGCCAATCCAAAGAAATTACATAGATTATTAGTTGTTGAAGATGATGAAATCACACAAGAAGTTCTGGGCTTGTTTCTTCAAGATATATATGATATAGATTATGCTTCTTCAGCCAATGAAGCCATTGAGTTGGTTAGAGCGAATGATTACATGGCTGTCCTGATGGATATAAATCTTGGCAGAGGTAAAAGCGGGCTATTTGTTACTAACGAAATAAGAAATATGAAGGGTAAAGAGCGCTTGCCGATCATTGCACAAACTGCGTTTGCAATGGGGGGCGACAAAGAGGAATTTCTCGAAGCCGGATGCGATTATTATTTATCGAAGCCATTTACCAAAACTGAATTGAGAGATGTTCTTTCTGAAATTAAAGAAAAACATAAGTAAACTAAGTAGTGCTTCACCAGCCGGCAAACAGCCGTGCACTTTATTTACAATACAGATAGAAGAATGATATGAATCCGGTAATAGAAAAATTAATAAAGGAACTTGATAAAGCTGTTAATAGCGATCCTTGGTATGGTGCATCTCTAAAGTCTATTATTCGAGATATTACTTACAAGCAGGCGGCTACCAGACACGATGCTAATATTCATACTATTGCAGAAATAGTTCTGCATATATGCGCGTGGATAGAAGAAGTTTCGAGCAGACTGGAAGGAAACGAACCCAGTGACCCAAAACGCGGTGATTGGCCGGAAGCAGATAATCTAAACGAAACGAGCTGGAAAAAAATAGTTGAGGATATCTTTGCAGCTCACGAAACATTGATAGAACAAGTAAAAAATTTTCCATTCGAAAAATTTGAAGAACGAGTTGGTACTGAACGAGTGAAAGAACTTGGTACCGGATTTACTTATAGAGAAATGCTGGTTGGAGTTATGGAACACAACATTTATCATGGCGGGCAAATAGTTTTGCTAAAAAAGCTTGTTTAGCAAGTAACAAATCCCACTTATAAGAGTCTATTTAATAAGACACAATAAATTTTACTGAGCAACGTTTATTGTATTGTTATTTGAACGCATTAGGTTTTAATTCCAAACACAAAACTGGGAGTTGTATGGGTCGTAAACTATTCTTAGCGTTACTCCTCGGGGTAATATTGTTTTCAACAATTAATGCACAATCGAACCAAGGTTTAATTAAGGAAGGTGCCCCGAAAATCTTTATTGATTGCGGCTACTGTGATATGAACTATATCAAAGAGCAAATACCAATTGTAAACTATGTAAGAGATAGAAAAGACGCTGACGTGCATGTTCTTTCAACATCGCAAAGAACCGGCTCAAACGGCTACGATTATACTTTGTATTTTATTGGGGAGAATGGTTATGCGGCCGTTAAGGATACTATTAAATACACAACTTTTGGAACAGATTCCGATGATCAAACACGAGAGAAAATGGTTAGAGCGCTAAAACTTGGTTTGGTAAAGTATGTTTCTAAATCTAAAGTGTCAGACCAAATGAATATTACTTTTAAAGCGCCACAGTCAAATTCTACAACAAATAAAGAAGAAGACCCTTGGGATTATTGGCTGTTTAGAATAAGCACCAACGGAAGTTTCAACGGAGAAAAAAGTTATAAGTACCTCAGTCTTAACACTTCGGTTTCTGCTAATAGAACAACTGAAGATTTGAAACTGAATTTTTCTTTGTCGAACAATTATAATCAGAGCAAGTATATATATGATGAAGAGGGAGTAGAAGAATCGTATTTAGATATTAGGAGAAGCCAGTACGCAAATGCTTCTTTGGTAAAGGCAATTGATAATCATTGGTCATGGGGAGTTTGGTTGGGAGCCAGCTCTTCAACATATAGCAATATTGACTTTGGTTTTAGCCTCGCTCCGGGAATAGAATACAATATTTTTCCTTACAGTGAATCCAACGAAAAGCAATTAAGATTGGAGTATAAAGTTTCGGGGTTGCATCATAAATATGTAGAAGAAACTTTCTATTTCAAAAAGAAAGAAAGTTTGTTGGAACACAGCCTGGGCGCAACGCTTTCTCTTATTAGACCATGGGGAAGCGCAAGCTTTGGTTCGGAAGTGCGAAATTACTTAGATGATTTTGAAAACTTCAGCTATAATTTTTATACCTCACTTAGTTTAAAATTATTCAAGGGATTTTCGCTCAGTCTCTTTGCCGATTATTCTAAGTATGGAAAGCAAATAACTCTTCCGTATGTAGGCGCAACAAGAGAAGAAGTTCTGCTAAGACGTAAACAATTGGAAACTTCATATTATTATTATGCTTATGTAGGAATTTCGTACAGCTTTGGTTCAATTTTTAACAATGCAGTAAATCCACGCTTTGGTAGTTCTGGTTCCGGCGGAACTACAATTATGATCAGCAACTAATTTTTTGTGGCAGGCGCTTAAAACACCTGCCACAATATTTATTTATCAGCATTTTCCATTCAAGCAAGTTGAACTTCGCAGTACAAATAGTCTAAACTTCAGTTATTATTCTAATAATTCCTCTTATTATTCTGATAAATCAAAACGTCCAACAGTATAAGTAAAACCAATTATTTGTTAGAAAGGCGCCGTTTTTAATGAGTTCAGGTGGTATGATTTATGCACGTTCCATTTTTTTGCAGTAGAATACAAATTATCAATTAAGTTATAGCAGCAGGAGTTTTAATGAAAAAAATTTTCCCTTCCGTAGCAATTTTAGCAACGCTCTTTGTTAGCAGTTGTTCCTCTCAGACAACAGAACCGGAGAAAAAAACGGAAACACCACAATTAGCGGGATACGAATTAGTCTGGGCAGACGAATTCAGTTATACCGGATTACCGGATGCTCAAAAATGGGGTTACGATGTTGGCGGAAACGGATGGGGAAATCAAGAACTTCAGTATTACACTAATTCAAGAAAAGAAAATGCCCGCGTTGAAAACGGAAAGCTAATCATCGAATCCAAAATAGAAAATTACGAAGGCAGCTCATTTACTTCTGCACGATTAATAACGAAGAGCCGCGGAGATTGGACTTACGGGCGCTTCGAAATTAGAGCAAAGCTTCCGTACGGAAAAGGAACCTGGCCTGCAATATGGATGCTTCCAACAGTTTGGAATCTCGGTAACAAAGGCTGGCCGGATAACGGCGAGATAGATATTATGGAACATGTTGGCTATAATCCAAATGTTATTCATGGTTCAACGCACTGCAATAAATATGTTCACACAAAAGGAACGCAAAAGACAGCAACTACAAATGTTCCGGATGCTATTGCTGCTTTTCATAATTACATTCTTGAATGGACAAAGGATGATATCAAAGTTTATGTTGATGACAAACTTTACTTTACATCTCTCAATGAGCAAAAGGGATGGGAATACTGGCCGTTCTTTAAGGATTTCCATTTGATATTAAATATTGCAGTTGGCGGAACGTGGGGCGGGGCTCAAGGTATTGATGGAAATGTATTTCCTCAGAAGATGGAAGTTGATTATGTAAGAGTTTATAAAAAGCTGTAATTACCTTAGATGGTTATGAAGAAAATTCTATTTGCTCTATTTATTTCCGCAATATTTTGTTCTAAAAATATTGCGCAAGTAACGCTCACTTCTTCCAATCTACCGATTATTGTTATTAACACTAACGGGCAGACGATTAAAGACGAACCCAAAATTACTGCTACGATGGGAGTGATAGATAACAGTACTGGAAACAGAAATAATATTACCGATCCGTTCAATAATTATAATGGAAAAATTGGAATTGAAATTCGCGGGCACAGCTCGCAGTTGTTTCCCAAAAAACAATATGGAATTGAACTGCGCGATGATGCCGGAAATGATGTAAAAGCAGCTTTGCTGGGAATGCCGGAAGATAGCGATTGGATTCTGAACGCTAACTATTCAGATAAATCTCTACTTCGCAATGTTATTGCATACAAATTGGGCAACGACCTTAGCAGATACGCAACACGTACAAAGTTTTGTGAAGTTGTACTTAACAATCAGTACATAGGAATTTATATTCTTCAAGAAAAAATTAAGCGTGGTAAAAACCGCGTTAATATTAAAAAGATAGAAACCACAGACATTACCGGCGACGCACTAACAGGCGGTTATATAATTCATATTGATCGAATTGATGCCGGCGATAAATATTTTGTTTCAGATTATCCTTCCGTATATCCAAAGGTTCCAAGGCAACCATCGCCAATTAATTATATTATATCATATCCAAATGAAGAAGATTTACAACCCGCACAGCTTACCTATATCAAAAATTACGTTGGGCAGTTTGAGACCACGTTAACAAAAGCTACTTACAACGATCCTTTTGATGGTTACTATGATTACATAGATATAGACGCATGGGTAGATTATATTCTTGCCGCAGAGTTTACCAAAGCAACTGATGCATACAGACTAAGCGCATATTTGTATAAAAACCGGGACAGTGAAAATGGAAAATTAGTTTACGGACCTATGTGGGATTATGATCTTGCCTTTGGTTTGGCGGATTATGGAGATGGATGGCCTTCCAGCAACTGGATAGCGCCGGTTGATCCATCCGAAGGAAGTATTAATCGTCCTTTCTGGATTAAGAAAATTTTTAATGATCCGGTTATTTTCAACAAGATTGCAAAGCGATGGCATACTATAAAGCAAACAGTTTTTAATCCCCAAACAATTATGAAATTCATAGATGAAAGCGTGCTTTATCTTACAGAAGCGGGAAATAGAAATTTCCAGAAATGGCCGGAACTTTTTAATCCGGCAGTTTATATCTGGCCTAATAAAAACCGCTTTACAAATTACAATGATGAGATTTTGTACTTAAAAGTTTGGATAAATCAAAGATACACTTGGATGGATGCAAATTTGCCGGCGGATTATTCCGATATTGAATGGAAGCAGCCGGGCAAGCGCTGGCTGTTATATCAAACCGGAAAAACAATAAAGCTGCCGTTAAACTTATTCTACGGAAGCTATAGAAATTTATCCACACTAAGTTTTGTAAGCAAAGACCCAAGCATAACCTTTTCCATTTCAAGCGATTCACTTTCGATAACTTCCAGTAAACTTGGCGAGTTTGTATTTAAAGCGCTTGCTAAGAAAGGAACAACTATTGTTTCCATTTCGCCGGAGTATAGAATTAATTTAGCTACCGGTATAGATGAGCAAAGTAATTTACCAGCTGAATTTAAGTTGGAGCAGAACTATCCTAATCCATTTAATCCCTCCACGACTATCAACTATCAACTTTCGACTCCCGGATTTGTTACACTAAAAGTTTACGATGTTCTTGGAAGAGAAGTTGCAACACTTGTTGATGTATACCAACAACCCGGTAATTACAAAGTTACATTTAACGCGCGTCATCTCGAGCGGAGTCGAGAGATACACAGCGGAATTTATTTCTATAAGTTTACTGTAAACGGATTTTCTCAAACAAAAAAAATGTTGCTGGTGAAATGACAGCGAAACAAATTATTGCCGAGCTAAGGAAAAACGGAAGCGAGTATGACCGCAAAGGAATGGCGCGCTTTGGAATTAATGTTGATAAAGCTTTTGGAGTTAACGTTCCGGTAATGCGCACGCTTGCTAAACTGATTGGAAAGAATCATGAACTTGCTATAGAGTTGTGGGAAAGCGGCTACCACGAAGCCAGACATGTTGCCGCAATGATTGACGATCCTAAACTTGTTACAAAGGCACAGATGAATAAATGGGTTCGCGATTTTAATTCGTGGGATATTTGCGATGGCACTTGCAGCAATCTGTTTAGGAAAACTCCTTACGCAATCGAGAAAATTTATGAGTGGTGCGAAAAGAAAGACGAGTATGTACGCCGCGCCGGATTTTCGTTAATGTGTTATGTTGCGGTTCATCATAAAACAAGAGACGATGAAGAGTTTTTAGAGTTTCTTCCTCTGATAAAAAAATATTCGGTTGATGAAAGAAACTTTGTGAAGAAAGCTGTAAACTGGGCGCTTAGACAAATAGGCAAACGAAGTAGATTCTTAAATGAAGAAGCGCTTAAAGTCGCGAGAGAAATTCATGCACTCGATTCAAAATCCGCAAAGTGGATTGCCAGCGACGCAATACGTGAACTGACCGATCCTAAAATTCTCGCGCGAATAAAAAGGTAATTTCTGTCATATTGTGTCCGAGTCGTCGGGACGAAATATCTCCGCCTAATATTACTAACTCACCTTACGCAAGAAGTTTTATCTCGGTGTAACTCAGTGACTCCGCTGTGGCGCTCGGTGTAAAAAAATAGAAATTTCACAGAGAAACACAGAGCAAATACAGAGAATCACAGAGAAAAGATATTTATTCTGATTCTAGCGTAATGTGAATTACTAAGTAATTCTTCTACCGCAATAAACGCGGGATCAGAATGACAAACTACTCAACTACCAACTCAATAAGCTTCGAAGAAACTCCCGGCAGAACAGAAAGCTTGCGTGCTATTTCTTGGTTCTGCTCATCACTGCCAACCATTTCTAAAATTACCAATCCGGAATCTGAACAGTTATCAAGCACGCCGTCATGAATTCCCAGACGAGTTTTAATTAAACAGCCCCAGCCTGTTAATATCTGCTGAACTTTTACAGCTTCGTCTTTTCTCTTTCCAATCAAAACTAAAAGGATTGTCTTTTTCATTTTGGCTCCAGAAATTGAATTGTGCAAACCGAAAATAGACCAATCCCCCCGAAGTAGCAATACAAGTTTTACGGCAAAAATATATTGATAAACGATAAAATCATCTTGACAAACAGAATTTGACTAATTAAATTGAAATCGAAATTCAGATAAGGTGAGAAAATGAAAATGACGTCTATCAAAAATCTTCAAGTAAGCGGAGTTTACAGCATTCTAAGCATTTTGATGGGAATGACCGGATTGATGGCGGCACTTACAATAGTCGTTCCGGCTGTTACGGCAATTATTGGAGATACAATGCCGTCTTGGTACGGCTTGCCGGTAAGTTTGGAGCTTCCTTTTTCAGAAGTAAAACGTGTTGCATCGGAAAACTACACCATCTTTCCAATTTGGGGCGAACTAAAAATTTTTCACTTAAACGCGCTAAACAACTTTCTATATAGTTTGATTCCAATTTTAGTTTTTATTTCGGCAACGTATGCAATTTATCTGCTCAGAAAATTCTTTAAGAATATTTACGAAGGAAAATTCTTCGCGACAGAAAATAAACGGGTAATGTACACGCTCGGAACGTTATGCATAATTATTCCTCCAATAATTAAGATGATACAGAAAGCAATATTGGTTGCTCTGCCAAAAGATTTAATTGTTGATGGAATGAAAGTTCTTCCGCCGGAAGGAATGGGTTTTATGCAAAACTTTTTTAGCGAGTATTTGATACTCGGTTTGTTCTTAATAATTCTCGCCGATGTATTTAGCGAAGGTAAAAAACTGAAAGAAGAAAACGACTTAACCGTGTGAGGGAAAATGAAAAACGAAAGAATGAAATTAATTGCCAATTTGGTCTGGTACAGTGGAATAGCTGTTTCGTCTATACTGTTAATTGTAATAGTAATGATGAATCTTGCTGCTAAGAGAGTAATTAAGAATGAATTTTTTAATACCCCAATTACAGTAACAGTAAATGATTATTCCTATAAACTAGGTGTACATTACTTTGAAGTTAGAAGGTTTGGCTCGATGTCAAGCAGATATGTAAATCAAGAGTTGGGATTCTTCTTTGCAAAAGAAAATCCGTTTTTCGACGAAGCAATAAAAGAACTATATAATTATGATTACAGGCGAATACGTAACGACTATTCTTCGGAAAGACTCAAAACAATAGCAGAAAGAAAATTAGAAACTCCGTTTGCCAAACCATTCTTTTATGACCTAAATCCTTTAAGAATTAGCAGCTATGAATATGTTCCGGAAGTATTGTATGGATTCTCAATTATGCTAATTATGGTGCTGACTTTCTTCTTAATAATCATTAGAAATCTAAAACTGCTAATAAATAATTATGCTTCTGAAGGAAGCTTTACTAACGAAAATGCTACACTAGTAAAATTTATAGGATTTTACTTTCTCATTGGAGAATTAATTAGAGTGGCTATTGTTTATTGGATTAATTCAGCAATAGCTAAAACAGAATGGGTCAATTCGGTACAGCAGTCCTACTCTCTCTCGGTTAATTCATTCAACTATGCACTGATTTTTGCGGGTATTGTTCTGCTTGTTATTTCAAAAATACTTGCATCAGCAGCCATAATTAAACAAGAAAACGACTTAACCGTGTGAGGGAGAAATGGAAACGAGAAAGCTTAAAAACACAACTTATTTAGCCTATTGCGGTATGAATATAGTTCTTGGAGCCTCAATTACAGCTGTTATGCTTTATCTAATTTTGACTATTTATTCTGTTTTAACTGGTACAGAGTTAATCGGCACAATGGGCTTGACAGTAAAACTTATTCCTCAAGCTCCAAACTCAATGGTGTTAACTAACGAAGGAATCGCGTTTAACAAAGTATATGCAGAAATGCAAATTCTTAAAAAATCAAAGAGCATCTTTTGGCTGGCTGATATATTGCCAATCCTAGAACTAGTTACATGGACTCTGGTGATTTACTTCCTAAGGAAAGTGGTCAAGAATGTGTATGAAAGAAACCACTTCGTTTCAGAGAATTTGAAAAGCATGAGAAGAATTGCATACATAGTAATGATTATTCCGCATGTAATAATTTATTTAGAAAATACTCTGATCTCATCTTTACCACAAAGTATAGTTATAAATGGAATGAAGGTTGGTAAAATTTTACATGGTATTATAAACATATTTAATTTCTCATTAAGTCACGTTTATATCTTAGCTGGCTTGCTAATTTTAATGTTAGCGGAAGTTTTTAAAGCTGGCAAAGTAATTCAACAAAAAAACGACTTAACAGTGTGAGGGAAAAATGAAAGGGAATAGGCTAAAAAGAGTATCAAAACTAATACAGTATAGTTCTATACTTATTTCTTTAGTTTTGATTTTAACGGCAAGTATATTTTGTCTTAACGCAGCAAAAATAATTGGTATCAACATTCCATTCATCACACCCTCCGTTAGGATTGATAACCACACTTATAGGTTCGGAAAAGAATATGTAGAAGTTAGGAGAATAAACTCGGCGTTAGAGGAATTTACTGGTATAAAAATCGCAGAGCGAATTTACACACCAAAGTCTTACTTTGATTCGGCGATAAAAGATTTGTATAAACTTGATTTGGAGAAATTTCGCAAATATCCAAGTCACGGCACGAAAATATCTTTAGTATTATTTGATAAGCAACCGCGCTTGTTTCCACTGAGGTATTTTACTTATGAAAAGATTCCAGAAGTTGTAGTTGGATTCTCTCTCTTGTTGGTGTTCTTATCAGTACTAGTATTAATAGTTAGTAATAATATAGTTAAACTGATTGATAACGCTATCGAGGAGAGCCTTTTTAAGATCGAAAACGCTGAGAGAATAAAATACATAGGATTCTACTTTTTAATAGGAGAAACCGTTCGACTGCTAATTTTCTTTTGGGTAAATAATTCAATTGCGCACATGGAGTGGTTTAATTCTCAAAGAATGTCATATTTTCCTTCAATAAGCGAAATTAATTTTTCTCTAATAGTTGCTGGAATTGTATTACTAATCATTTCAAAAATTGTTTCCATTAGTGCAGCAATTAAACAAGAAAACGATTTAACCGTGTGAGGACGCGATGATACGAATAAACTTAGATGTAATGATGGCAAGGCGGAAGATGTCGCTGACTGAGCTTGCGGAAAAAGTTGGGATAACAATGGCGAATCTTTCTGTACTCAAAACAGAAAAAGCGCGCGCGGTAAGGTTTTCAACGCTAGAAGCAATTTGCAAAGCGCTTGATTGCCAACCCGGCGATATTTTAGAATATATCCCGGACGCAACTCCACCGGAAAATTAACTTTTCTATTGCGGGAAAGTGTTTTGTATAACAATACATTTTCCCGTTCTCCTTATTTTTGCACCTATAACTTTACAACACAATTTGGTAAAACAGAATTATGATTAACTACATTATAAATATGCCGGTAATTATCCGCGCAACATTTCTGCTAATTCTCTCAAATCTATTTATGACATTTGCTTGGTACGGACACTTAAAAAACCACGCAGATAAGAAATGGTACATTGCCGCTCTTCTAAGCTGGGGAATTGCTCTCTTTGAATATCTCTTGCAAGTCCCGGCTAATAGAATTGGCTACTCCGAGCTGGATATTGCCCAGCTAAAAATTCTACAAGAAGTGATAACGCTTTCCGTTTTTGTTCCATTCGCAATTCTCTATATGCGTCAGCCATTCAAGCTGGATTTTCTTTGGGCTGGTCTTTGTTTAATCGGCGCGGTCTATTTCATCTTCCGTTCATAATTCTTTATAGCTTATGTAACTTAATTGATTTAGCAGGCATCTAAATCAACACCAATCATAAAGGAAATTAAGATGAAGAAAATTACGATCATGCTTTTTCTCGTCCTATCTGTTTTCTCTCAATCCTATCTTTTAGCACAATCCAAAGCAGAAAAAATTGACCAGCTTATTTCAAAGTACAATGAGTATCGCTATTTCAACGGCAGCGCTCTTGTAGCGGATAACTTTGATGTAGTTCTCAAGAAGGGTTACGGTTTCGCAAATATGGAATGGAATATCCCAAATGCGGCGGAAACGAAACATCGCCTCGGTTCAATTACAAAACAATTCACATCAATGTTAATCATGCAGCTTGTTGAAAAAGGAAAAATTAAACTTGATGGAAAGCTGACGGAATATTTACCTTATTACCGCAAAGACACCGGCGACAAGATTACAATTGAAATGCTTCTGACGCACACATCGGGCATTCCAAGTTATACTGCCGAAACGGATTTTCTCAAAAATGTAAGCCGTAAATTTTATAAGCCGGATGATTTTGTAAAAGAACATTGCAGTGGTGATCTGGAATTCGAACCGGGCAAGCAATATGCTTACAACAATTCCGGCTATTTTATACTCGGAGCGATTATAGAAAAGATAACCGGAAAAGCTTATGAAGCAGTTCTTAGAGAAAATATTTTTGAACCGCTTGGCATGAATAACTCCGGCTACGATTTAGCAGAAACGATTTTACTTAAACGCGCAGCCGGCTACCAAAAAACTTTCGATGGTTATACAAACGCACCTTTTCTTGATATGTCTCTGCCTTATGCTGCGGGCTCACTCTATTCAACTGTGGAAGACCTTTTTGTTTGGGATAAAGCGCTTCAGACAGAAAAGCTTTTACCAAAGAAATTTATGGATGAGATATTTAAATCGAGAGTAGAAGGACTCGGGGCGAAGTATGGTTATGGCTTGAGTTTAGGGAAAAAGAAGATTGGTGATGAGGAATATGATGTAATTACACACGGTGGCGGAATCAATGGGTTTAACACAATCAATTATTTCATTCCCAAGAAAGGACAAGTTGTAATTCTATTTAGTAATGCCGGCGGCGCACCATTAAATGAAATAACGGAAAAAATTATTGATATCTTAAATGGGAAAGAAGCTAAAATGCCGGCTCAATCGCTTGCCGAGCACCTCGCAAATGTTATTAAAGAAGATGGTGTTAAAGATGCGGTTGATCAGTTCAAACAGATGAAAGAAGAAAAGGATGCATTCATTCTAAGAGAAAACGAGATGAATCAGCTTGGATATTCTTTAATGAGTGAAAACAAGCTTGACGAAGCAATAGCAGTTTTCAAATTAAATGTAGGTGAATTTCCCAAATCGGCAAACGTGTACGATAGCTACGGCGAAGCGCTTCTAAAAAAAGGAAATAAGGAAGAAGCTTTAGTCAATTACAAAAAATCTCTTGAATTAAATCCAAGAAACACCGGTGCGGTAAAAGTGTTAAAGGAGAACGGTGTAACCGTTGATGAACCCAAAGAGATAAAACTTTCCGCCGAGATATTAAAACAATACGTGGGTAAATATCAGTTGGCTCCAAATTTTATTATGGCAGTAACGGTTAACGGCGAGAAGATATTTGTTCAGGCAACAGGTCAGCCGCAAGCGGAAATATTTCCATTAGCCGAAGACAAGTTTTATCCGAAAGTTGTTGACGCGCAAATAAGGTTTGTTAGAGAGAATGGAATTGTTAACCAACTAATACTTTTGCAGAACGGAAGAGAGATGCCGGCTAAGAAAATCGAATAGATTCATAACCTCAATAAATTTTTGACGGAACCCGGTTTCAGCAGAGCCGGGTTTTTTAATGCAAATTCCCCGGATTTTTAGCCTTGTATAATTATTCACAATTCTGTATAATTATACCCCAAATTTGTTAAGGCTTTGTAGTGGTAAAAATAGGTATAGTTGGCGCAGCGGGTTACTCGGGTGTAGAGCTTATAAAACTTCTACTCGCCCATCCCGAAGCTGAAATTGTTAAGCTTTTTGGTCATTCTACTGTGGGAAGTAGAATAGACCAAGTGCATTCATCTCTGCGTGGAATGATTTCGCTTGAAATTGAAGGATTTAACAAAGATGCATTAGCGGGGCTGGATTTAGTTTTTGTTGCGCTCCCATCGGGACAATCAATGCAAGTAATTTCCGAAGCCTACCAGACAAATGTGAAGATTATAGATCTCGGCGGAGATTTCCGGCTAAGTAATGTTACCGACTATGCAAAGTATTACAAGCATGATCATATGGCGATTAACTTGTTGGGCGAAGCTGTTTACGGCTTAAGTGAATGGAATGAAACTAATATTGCAAACGCCAAACTGATCGCAAATCCAGGCTGTTACCCAACAAGTGTTTTACTTCCGCTAATTCCACTTTTGAAGAATAAGGTTATTGACAGCGATTTTATAAATATCGTTTCCTACAGCGGAACAAGCGGCGCTGGAAAAACTCTTGCGCAGAATATGCTTTACAGCGAAGTGAATGAAAGCGTACGCGCTTACAAAGTTGGCAATCACCAACACATTCCGGAAATAAAACAGTATTTGGATAAGTTCAGCGGTTCCACAACGCAGTTCTCGTTCATTCCTCATTTGCTTCCGGCAACTCGAGGAATATACACGACTATTCATTCTAAAATTAATAGCGGAACAACCGAAGCGGATATTAAAAAAGTATTTGAAAACGCTTACTCAGATAAACCGTTTATAAGATTAATCGCGCCGGAAATTCCAGAGTTGAAAGATATTCATCATACAAATTTTTGTGATATAAGCTGGAAGCTGGTTGGAAACGATACGTTAGTTACTTTTTCAACAATAGATAATTTAGTGAAAGGAGCGGCCGGACAAGCAATTCAGAACATGAACATAATGTTTGGCTTTGAACAAACAGAAGGATTATTAAAATGTTTCAAGAATCATACATTGAGTGTAAAGTGAAAAAAGGAATAACAGCGGCAAAAGGATTTAAGTCGGTTGGAATACACTGCGGAGTTAAGAGAGTTAAAAAGGATTTAGCTTTGATAGTTTCCGACGTGCCGGCAACAGCCGCGGGAGTTTTTACTTTAAACAAAGTTCAAGCAGCGCCCGTGTTGGTTTGCAAAGAACATCTTATGAATAATAATTCATTCCGCGCAATTGTATGCAACAGTGGTAACGCAAATGCTTGTACCGGTGAAAAAGGGTACAAAGATGCAGTTGCTATGGCAAATGAAACCGCGAGCGTGCTGGGTATTTCTCCACAAGAAGTTTTTGTTTCATCAACAGGTGTGATTGGAGAGAAACTTCCTATAGAAAAGATTACTACCGGAATTAAAAGAGCCGCTGCACACTTAAGCGAAAGCGGTTATCTTTCCGCAGCAGAAGCAATTATGACAACCGATACATTTGCTAAATCACACGAAACTTCCTTCTTAGTTAACGGAATTGAAGTTAACATCGGTGGAATTTCAAAGGGAAGTGGAATGATTCATCCTAACATGGCAACAATGCTGGGCTTTGTTACTACCGATGCAGCGATTTCAAAATCCACACTTCAAGATTTGCTCAAAGCAACTTGCGATAAAACTTTTAATAGAATTATTGTTGATGGCGATACAAGCACAAATGATATGGTAATAATGTTGGCAAACGGTGCGAGTGGTGTTACTATTGAAGAAGGAACCGATGAGTACAAATTATTTGAAGAAGAATTGTTTGAACTGCTTAAGAAACTTTCGATTGATATTGTTAAGGATGGAGAAGGTGCAACCAAAGTGATTGAAATAACGGTTGAAGGAGCGTTAACTGATGCCGATGCAGAGAAAGCAGCAAGAACGGTTGCGCTATCACCATTAGTAAAAACAGCAATTCATGGTGAAGACGCAAACTGGGGAAGAATTTTAGCTGCAGTTGGTTATTCGGGAATCGAATTCAATCCGGATAAGTTTGAAATAACGATAAATGAAATTCCAATTCTAAAAGAAAATTATTTTGTAACTCTGCCAAACGTGGTTGCAAACCAAACGCTGAAGCCGGAAAAAATAAATTTACTGTTAGAACTACATGGTGGAAATGGAAAAGCCACTTGCTGGACGTGTGATTTTTCCGAAGAATATGTAAAGATTAACGGGAGCTACAGAACTTGACAAAGCCGGTTTTTAGAAAAGAAGATGTATTAATAGAGGCGTTGCCTTACATACAACAGTTTGAGAAAACCACGTTCGTGATAAAGTATGGCGGCGCGGTAATGACTGATGAAAATTTGAAAGCCATGGTTGCACAAGATGTAACATTGCTGCGCAAGATTGGAATTGAAGTTGTAGTTGTTCATGGCGGCGGAAAAGAAATTACCTCGCTCGCAGAGAAGCTTGATATAAAAACAAAGTTTGTTAACGGACAGCGCTACACAGACGAAGACATGCGCGATGTTGTGCAAATGGTTCTTGGTGGATTGATAAATAAAGATATCGTACGCCGCATAAACATCAATGGCGGAAGGGCTGTTGGCATTAGTGGAATAGATGCAAACTTAGTTACAGTAAAACAACTTGATAAAGCGTTAGGCTTGGTAGGTGAAGTAATAGATGTAAACGCATCGTTCATTAGAAATTTATTAAATGACGGATACTTGCCGGTTATTGCGCCGATTGGTGTTGATGCCGAAGGAACAATTTTTAATGTGAATGCTGATATAGCTGCGGGTCCAATTGCTGCATCGCTCAGCGCTACTAAATTAGTTTACATGACTGATATTGATGGCGTGAAGATTAATGGTAAACTGGCTTCCCATCTAACACAAAGCGAAGCACAAAAATATATTGCAGATGGAACAATCAGCGGCGGAATGATTCCTAAAGTAGAATCTGCACTTGCTGCGCTTGAATCGGGTGTGCAGAAAGTTCACATAATTGATGGAAGAGTAGAACACGCGCTATTGCTTGAAATCTTTACCCAAGAAGGTATCGGTACGGAAATAGTAAGCGAATAATAAACTCAACAAAAATCAAAGAGGAACAAATGAGTAAGAAATTAGAAGACATTCACAAACGCCATGCAATAATTAAATCTATTATTTCTTCTCAAGAGATTTACAACCAGACGCAGCTTGTTAAAGTTTTGAAACACAATGGAATAAAGGTAACGCAGGCAACATTATCAAGAGATTTAACCGAATTAGGAGTGGGACGCGTTCCAACAGCAAAAGGCGCAACATACAAAATCAACGCAATGGGAGAAGAACCGTCCTTAAAGCTTCACGTTGCAGATGAAATTGTGTCTGTTATTTCAAACGAATCTTTGGTTGTTATTAAGACGTTGCAAGGAAGAGCGCAGGGTGTTGCTTTGTTCTTAGATAAAAGCATACTAACGGAAAGCATTGGTACATTAGCCGGCGACGATACTGTGATCGCAATTCCACGTTCAACAAAAACAATTGAAAAAACTATTAATCAACTAAAAAATATTTTAGGAATAAAATAATGGCAAAGAACAAAATAGTTGTTGCATACTCCGGCGGACTCGACACATCAGTAATGGTGAAATGGCTTAAAGAAAATTATGACGCCGAGATAATTACATTTACCGGAAACTTAGGGCAGACCAAAGAGCTTATTGGTCTTGAAGAGAAAGCTTTAAAGTCCGGCGCATCAAAATCATACATAGAAGATCTAACCAAGGAATTTATTGACGATTATGTTTTTCCGGCGTTGCGTGCCGGTGCAATGTATGAAGAAACATATCCGATGGCTTGCTCAATAGGAAGACCGCTTCTGGCTAAAACCCTTGTAGATATTGCCCGCAAAGAAGGCGCCAACATGGTTGCTCACGGCTGCACCGGTAAAGGAAACGATCAAGTTCGTTTTGAAGTTGCTGTTGGCGCGCTCGCACCGGATTTGGAAAACTTAGCGCCGCTTAGAACATGGGAATTCAAAAGCCGTGAAGAAGAAATTGATTACGCCGCAAAGCATAACATTCCGGTTTTGGTAACAAAAGAAAATCCTTATTCAATTGATGAAAACATTTGGGGAACCGCTATTGAGTGCGGTGTGCTCGAAGATCCAATGGTTGAACCACCGGCAGATGCATATCAACATACGGTTTCACCGGAAGAAGCTCCGGACGTTGCAGAATATGTAACGATAGATTTTGAAAAAGGAATTCCGGTTGCGTTAAATGGTGTGGCAATGGAAAGTGTTGCGCTTGTGAAAGAGTTGAATAAGATTGGCGGAAGAAACGCGATTGGCAGAATTGATATGATTGAAAACAGATTGGTTGGAATTAAATCTCGCGAAGTTTACGAAGCACCAGCCGGAATGATTTTACACGCTGCTCATAAGGAATTAGAAAGAATCACTTTAGATAAAGCAGTAGCTCATTACAAAACTCACATTTCACAAGAGTATGCAAACTTAATTTATAACGGCTTGTGGTTCTCGCCGCTTCGCGAAGCATTGCAAGCTTTCATTGATAAGACTCAAGAAAAAGTAACTGGTATGGTTAAGATGAAACTCTACAAAGGAAACACAATTGTTTCCGGCAGAAAGTCGCCATATTCATTATACGATCCGGAACTTGCAACTTACACCGCTGCAGATCAGTTCGATCACAAAGCATCGGAAGGGTTTATTAAAATTTACGGATTGCCTTACAAAACAATTAACCGAGTAATGCAAAAAGCAAACGCAACCAAGAAAGATGTGGCTTAAACCAAGTTTAATAATCGGGCTTAATTTGGACTAAAGTCCGAGATAATTAGGCGAGTACTTAACCCCGCGCTTAAGCGTGGGGTTATTAATTTCACCATACGACAAGGGCTTTAGCCCAAGTGATTTTGAATTACAATTATTTTTGTAGAGAGAATTATGGCACTTTGGAACAGCAGATTTAAGAAAAGTTTTGATAAAGGCGCGTTAAAGTTTTCAGCATCACTCGATGTAGATGGAAAACTTTACAACGAGGATATTGATGGAAGCAAAGCACACGTTAAGATGCTGATGAAACAGAAAATTGTTTCGAGCAATGACGGAAACGCAATTTTAAAAGCGCTTGAAGAAATTAGAAAAGAAATTTCTTCCGGCAAGCTAAAGTTTGATTGGCAAAAGGAAGATATTCATTCGTTGATTGAGGAGCGATTGGTTGATAAGATTGGCGAGCGCGGCAAGCGGCTGCACACGGCGCGCAGCAGAAACGACCAAGTTGCGCTTGATGAACGGCTTTATATGCGTAAAGAAATTGCTAATCTTGTCAAGCTCACAAAAATTTTTCAGCGTACACTTCTTAAACAAGCGCAGCAGCATAAAGATACTATCGTAAGCGGGTACACGCATTTGCAGCGTGCGCAGCCGCTTTTGTTTGCGCATCATCTTATAGCTTACGTTTCTATGTTGGACCGTGATGTTGAAAGACTAAATGATTGCATGAAGCGCGCAAACAATTCGCCTTTGGGCGCCGCCGCGCTCGCCGGAACAACTCTTCCCATTGACCGCGAGTACACAGCTAAACTTCTTGGAATGAATAGTGTAATTGTAAATTCGCTGGATGCTGTTGCCGACCGTGATGTTGTTATAGAACTAATCGGCGCTTGCGCAACAATAATGATGCATCTTAGCCGCTTTTCGGAAGAAATGGTTTTGTGGAGCTCGCAAGAATTTTCCTTTGCAAACATTGATGATTCCTTTGCTACCGGAAGCAGTTTGATGCCGCAAAAGAAAAATCCCGACATTGCCGAATTGATACGCGGAAAAGTTGGACGTGTTTATGGTTCGTTGTTTGCAATACTCACAATTATGAAATCTCTTCCGCTTGCTTATAACCGCGATATGCAAGAGGATAAAGTTCATCTGCTTGAAGCTGTTGATACTACAAAAGATTCGCTTATCATGGCGTCTGAACTTCTGAAGAATACAAAATTTGATAAGAAGCGTTTTGAAAAAGAACTAGATGGTGATTTGTTGCTGGCAACAGACTTAGTAGATTATTTGGTTCGCAAGCAGGTTCCTTTTAGAAAAGCTCACGAAATAATTGGAGAAATTGTTGCAACTTGTGTGGATAGCAATAAAAAGTTAAACGGTCTAACAATAGCCCAGTACAAACAGTTCTCAACAAAGTTTGAAGAAGACATTTTCAAACTTCTCACATCAAGGACAAGCGTGAAGAATAAACTCTCGCTAGGAAGTACATCGCCGGCAGAGGTTGAAAAGCAGCTACAATTCTGGAAAAAGAAACTTAAATGATATCGGACTTCATGAATGAAGCCCCTACAAAAAAGTAGGGGTTTGATTTATCAAACCCGCGCTTATATACACAACCGGCTTTGCAACAAGCGAAGCCGGTTTTTTTATAAATGTAAAAAATTGTCACCGGTGTAACTTTTTTTGTTTGGTCATCGTCCTAATAACAAACAAACAAGAAAGTTCTTATGAAAAAGATTTACATTTTATTACTGCTTACAGTTTTTTCGTTTAATGTGAGTGCACAAACCGGGCAGCAATTAGCATTAAACACAACCAAACCGGCAAACCAGGGAATAGTAACCGGAAAAATTTTAGATGCATCCTCCAACTCGCCCATTGAGTATGCCAGCGTTATTTTACTTTCAAAACAAAATTCTCAAATGGTTAGCGGAATTGCTACAGATAAAAACGGCGAGTTTGCTCTGCGCGGAATTCCGACCGGAACATATATTCTAAATGTAACTTTTGTTGGTTTCAAGAAAAAAGATTTAACTGATGTCGAAATCACCGAAAGTAATCCTGTTGTAAATCTGAAAGAGATAAAATTGCAATCAGACGCAGTGCAGTTAAAGGAATCCGAAGTAGTTGGCGAACGTAGTGCCGTCGAATTCAAAATTGATAAAAAGGTTGTAAACGTTAGCCAGAATTTAGCTGCAACCGGCGGAACGGCGGTAGATGTTCTTCAAAACCAGCCCTCTATTCAAGTTGATGCAAACGGAAATTTAACTTTGCGTGGAAGCGGCAGCTTTACCGTTATGGTTGATGGAAGACCGAGCGTATTGCAAGGAACTGACGCGCTTCGCCAAATTCCGGCAAATGCAATTGATAATATTGAGATCATAACAAATCCATCTGCTAAATATGATGCAGAAGGAACTGCCGGAATAATTAATATCGTTACTAAAAAGACAAATCTCACGACCACAAGCGGAATGGTAAACAGCGGGGTTGGCTCTCGCGATAAATACAACGGTGATTTCAATTTTAGTTACAAGTCGGATGGTTATAATGTTACGGTAGGAGGCGATGCGCGCCGGAATAATTTTCTGCAAGATATTACTATAGACCGCACGCAGTTAAATACAACCGGAATTAATTCTGTAGCCGACCTTCACCAGAAGAGGGATGCTTACAATACACGTATTGGATTCGATAGATATTTCAGCGATAAACTTACACTAGGTATTAACGGATCTTATGGTTACGTTGATATGAATATGACAGTTGGAACAACAAACAGTTCTGTTACGCTTGGCGAAACTTTACCAAGCAAATTTACCAAAACTAGCGATAGCAATAAGATGACAGCTGAATATTTCAACAGCTCCATTAATTTGACTAACGTTTTCGTTCCAAAGGTGAATGATCTTTATTTTGAAGCGACATTTACAAAACTTAGATTGCCGTCAAATCAAATCACAAACGAAAACACTTCACTTTCCGATGGAACAACTACTTCTACTCTAAGGGGAAGAGAAAACAATACTTCAAGAATTGATTCCAGAGTTAAACTGAATTACAAACACAATTTGGCAGAAAAAAATACTTTTGAAGCCGGTTTACAAACGAATTTATTCTTCAAGGATTTAGAAATTATCAGCAGAGATTTTAACAATGCTTCCCAGCAATGGTTGATTAACAGCGGTTATTCTAACAACTTTGATTTCAGAAATAATATTTATGCCGCATACACAACTTATTCCGATCAGCTTTTGGGCTTTGAATACCAAGCCGGGTTACGCCTGGAATATACCGACAGAAAATTAGATCAGCTTACCACTAAAGAAAGCTTTGGATATCAAAAATTGCATCTGTTCCCAACATTAAATATCTCGAAGAAAATTTCCGATGACCAACAATTGCAGTTTAGTTACAGCAGAAGAATCCAAAGACCATTTGACGGACAGCTAAATCCATTCACCTATTTCTCCGATACTTATACTTCAACCGGTGGAAATCCATACTTGCTTCCATCATTTACACATTCCGTAGAGTTGAATTACCAGAAATCATTTACAGGTGTTTATTTAACAACACAAACATACTTGAGAAAAACAGAAAACGGCATTGAACAATTGCAAACTCTTGACAACTCCGGAAGAATAAATCTTATTCCTCAAAATGTATTGAATACAACGGCTGTAGGAGCAGAGATTTCTGCAAACATAACATTTGCGCCTTGGTTCAAAATGGATCCATCGGTGAACTTGTACAACTTTAACTTGCAAGAAAAACCGGAGTATGATATTGCCGGACAAAACCGCTTTAGCTGGGATTCTAGACTAAACACAACATTTATGTTTTCTGCCGCAACAAGATTGCAGTTCTTTGCAAATTACTTCCCGAACAATGTTACATCGCAAGGCGAAATAAAAACATTTATGATAATCGGCGCGACAGTCCGCCAGGAATTATTTGAACGCAGTTTAATCGCAACATTAAGCGCGCAAAATTTATTCGGTCAGACAAAGTATAACATAGTTTCCAATGGAACCGGATTTACATCCAACTTAAATATTAGACCGGAAGCACCGATATTTAATCTTACACTTAGCTATAACTTCAACAATTTCAAACGCCGCAACAATGAACAAGTTGATTTGAATGTAAACGGCGGTTTATAATTTTCATTTGCTGATTAACTCCTTGAAGTCGCACGAGAAGCAGAACCCGTGCGACTTTTAATTTATCAATTTTAGGGTAAAACAAAATACCCTAATCTCCCGTCTAATCTTACCTAAATACCCATTCAATTCGAAAGGAGTTAAGTATGCAATCCAAGCGCAGCCTGTGGTGGCTCTCAGCACTATTTCTTATAGTTTATTCATTTTTAGTTCTTAATGGAACAATTTCTGCACAAAGCAATAGCGGGTTTGATCTTAAAAACTTAGATAAGTTGGCAAACCCAGCACAAGATTTTTATCAATTCTCTGTCGGCGGTTGGGTGAAGAACAACCCAATTCCGGATGATCAAGTTAGGTGGGGTTCTTTTACAATTTTGGCTGAAGACAACAATGTTGTTTTGAGAAAAATTATTGAAGAAGCTGCCGCTAATCAATCTTGGGGAAAAGGAACAGCAAAACAAAAGATTGGTGATTTCTACGCAGTGGCAATGGATTCTGTTCGTATAGAAAAAATGGGCTACAAACCAATCATTCCGGATTTGAAAAAAATTGATGCGCTTAAAGACAAAAAAGATTTGCTCAAATATCTTGCGCAAGAGTATGTAAACGGCAACGGACTGATTTTTAATTTTGGCGTAAGCGTGGATGCTAAGAAAAGCGAAATGTACACGGCTTATTTGTCGCAAAGCGGTTTAGGATTGCCGGATGTTGAATACTATACAAAGGATGATGCACGCTCGAAAGATATTCGTGAAAAATATACAGCGCATGTTGCAAATATGTTTAAGCTGATTGAAGTTGCACCGGAAACTGCTGCCGAATATTCTAAGACAATTATGAATGTAGAAGGTAAACTCGCTAAGGCTTCAAACACTCGTTTGGAGAACCGCGATCCGCTAAAAACTTACAACAAGATGACTCTTGATAACTTGATTAAACTTTCGGACTCATTTGATTGGAAAAATTATTTTAAGTTGATCGGGTTACCGGATTTGGATTTGCTTGTAGTCAGCCAGCCAAAGTTCTTTTCTCAACTTGGCGCTACATTAGAAGAGGTTTCCCTCGACGATTGGAAAATTTATTTAAAGTGGAATGTACTGCGCGGTTCAGCTAACGCATTAAGTTCAGCTTTCGTAAATGAAAGATTTGATTTTACACAAAGATTCATGAATGGCGCAAAAGCAATGCAGCCAAGATGGAAACGCATGGTTCAAGCCGTTAATGGTTCTTTAGGAGAATTGTTGGGACAGATTTATGTTGAAAAAGCTTTTCCGCCGGAAGCTAAACAAAGAGCAAAAGCTATTGTAAATAATTTGCTGGTAGCTATGGGTGAAAGCATTAAAGGTTTGGAATGGATGAGCGATGAAACAAAGAAACAAGCGCTCGTTAAGCTTGGAACCTTTGGCGTTAAGATTGGCTATCCTGATAAATGGAAAGACTACAGTGAACTCGAAATAGTTCGCGATTCTTACTACAAAAATTTAGAACGTGTTGGTGCTTGGGCAAGGAAACAAAATCTTGCAAAACTTGGTAAACCGGTTGATAAATTGGAATGGGGAATGAGTCCTCAAACTGTAAACGCTTCTTACAATCCTACAAAGAATGAAATTACTTTTCCAGCTGGAATTTTACAGCCCCCGTTCTTTAATCAAAAAGCTGATGACGCGATTAACTATGGTGCTATGGGTGCTGTAATCGGTCATGAAATTTCTCACGGCTTTGATGATCAAGGTAGAAAGTTTGATCAAAAAGGAAACATTAGAGATTGGTGGACAAAAGAAGACAATGATAAATTTCAAGCGCGAGCAAAGAAATTAGTTGATGAATACAATAGTTTTGTTGTGGTTGATACTTTCAAAGTAAATGGTGCGCTTACACTCGGCGAAAACATTGGCGATCTTGGCGGCTTAACTATTTCATACGCGGCATTTAAGAACACAGAACAATTCAAAAAGAATGAAATGATTGATAGCTTTACTCCGGCACAAAGATTTTTCTTAGGCTGGGCTCAAGTTTGGTCAACCAATGCTCGCGATGAATTCTTGAAAACGCAAGTTAAGACGGATGTTCACTCACCAAGCGTGCAAAGAGTTAACGGACCGTTGATGAATATGCCGGAATTCTTTGAAGCGTGGGGTGTTAAACCGGGTGATAAAATGCGCGCTTCGGATGATAAGATTGTAAAGATTTGGTAGAGATTTCTATGTCATTCTGAACGGAGTGAAGAATCTCTTCAAAAAATGAATTGAGATATTTCACTTCGTTCAATATGACAATTCACAAATCTATTTTTAATCCGGTTCTTGTTATATTTCAACGCGAAAACATTAACTCATATAAGGAAGATAGATGTATTCACTTGAAGTTAGAAATCTTACTAAAACCTTTAATAAGGTTGTTGCGGTGGATAACGCTTCGTTCGAAGTTCCGGACGGCTCGATCTTCGGGCTTATCGGTAGAAACGGCGCCGGCAAAACAACAACAATTAGAATGATGATGGGAATTTATCTGCCGGATAACGGAGATGTTGTTCTGAAAGGCGTAAAGGTTGGACAGGAATTTAAGAACCGCGTTGGTTATCTACCGGAAGAACGCGGACTTTACAAAAAAATGAAAGTAATGGATACGCTGCTTTACTTTGCCGAGCTAAAAGGTAAAACCGGCAGAACTGTTCATAAAAAAGCAGAAGAATACTTAAAGAGATTTGATTTATACGACCGCCGTTTGGCAAAAGTGGAAGATTTATCAAAAGGTAATCAGCAAAAGTTACAATTCATTGGTACCATTCTTCACGATCCCGAGTTTATAATACTTGATGAACCATTCAGCGGACTCGATCCTGTAAACACGAACATGCTTAAGGATATAATCTTAGAAATGAAGAGCCAGGGAAAGGTTATAATCTTTTCAACACACTTAATGGATTTTGCGGAGAAGATGTGCGATCACATTGCGATGATTGATCATGGTAAGATTATTCTTAAAGGTTCTTTGAATGATATCAAAGCTAAACATTCTCAAAAAAATGTTAGCCTAAGTTATGATGGAGACATTTCGTTTCTGCAAGGGCATCCTATAGTTGAAAAAATAGCAGACTACGGAAACACAACCGGTGTTAGACTTAAAGAGGCAAACCAAACGCAGCAGCTTCTTAAGTTATTAATGGAAAGAAATGTTATCGTCAAAAAGTTCGACGCTAACGACATTTCACTTCAGGAGATTTTTATTGAGTATGCCGGACAGGAAGAAGGAGGCGCCAATGTTTAATTATAGAATTCTTGGCATTATAAAACGTGAGCTAAAAGAAAAGTTTTTATCCAAGTCGTTTATTATTACTACAATTATGTTCCCGATGCTTTTGTTTGTTATAGGTGGTGTGCAAGCTTTTTTGGTAACGGACGAGGCTGCTTCCAAATTAAATATTGTCTGTGAAGACCAAAACCTAACTCAATCATTTCAGAAAGAACTTGCAGTACCAGAATCCGATCTGATGAAGGAAGGTAAATTTTCTTTCAACTTCTACACAATGAACCGCGAAGAGTTGAAAAAACATTTGGACGATAACAAAAAATCCATGCTTGATGATAAGCTTACCGGAGTTATTTTTGTTCCCGATACTGTTTTTAATAATAAAATTATGGAGTACTATTCCAAATCACCAAACAACCTTTCGCTCTCTCGTAAGCTGAACGAACCAATTAACAATGTATTAATCGGCGCATACTTTAGCAGTAAAGCTCTTTCTGCCAATGAACTCAAATTTATGCGCGGGGGAATTGAGGTAAACGGCTTCAAAATCTCTAAAGATGAGAATATCAAAGAAGAGGGCTTTGGTAGTATAGCTCTTTCATGGGTTTTTGGTCTTTTGCTTTATTTGAGCTTACTAATGTCCGGACAAATGATGCTTCAATCTGTAATTGAAGAGAAATCAAGCCGTATTGCGGAAGTGATACTATCGTCAGTCAGTCCGCGCGAAATGATGACCGGGAAAATTATTGGCTCGGCAATTACCGCGCTAATACAGATGGGTATTTGGCTTGCAACTGTGATTACGGTTGCTTCTCCTGCTCTGAATTTCCTTCCAGCTGATATTACAGTTAGTATTAAAGCGGTTCAAGTGATTTTCTTGATGGTAAACTTTGCCGTTGGATTAGTTTTATTCCTTAGTTTATTTGGGATGGTCGGTTCAATTTTCGATAATCCGCAAGACGCACAGAGCGGCATGTGGCCCGTAATGATGCTTATTATGATTCCGTTTTTTGTAGCTATGTCTATGATGCAAAATCCCAACAGCCCAATTGGCAACGTAACGGCGCTTCTTCCATTTACATCTATTATGGTTATGCCGGTTAAGATGACAATTGTTGAGGTACCGATTTGGCAGCTTGCGCTTAGTATAGTAGTAAATATTGTTGCAATCTTCTTTGTCTTTCCAATTGCGGGCAAGATTTACCGTGTTGGAATTTTGCGCACCGGCAAAAAACCAAAGTGGAGCGAAGTTGTTAAGTGGCTTAAATACAAGTATTAATCTGTCATTCTGAGGAGCTAAGCGACGAAGAATCTCCTAACCTTTAACGTTTGCAGTTCTTCTTAGACCAGAAAAACAAAACAGATTTAAAAAGAATCTCCAGACATTTAGTTTGGAGATTCTTAGTTTTAAACCAACGAAAGAAAGCGTATAGTGAAAGAAGAAGAAATTTATCCTTCGCTAATAGAAAAGCTGCACAAAGATTTTTCTTTGGAAAAAGAATCTTTGCCCGCCGTTGATAACTTAGATCTGATACGAAACCATTTGATTGTAAAAGTGAAAGAATTAATGTCCCGCGATTACGACCGCTTCCTTAACAGCATGTATAGAATTGATGTAAACGAAAAGAAGGTGAGAGAAATTCTTCATTGCAAAGACAGAACCACAATTCCCGAAAAGTTAGCCGACCTAATTATAGAACGCCAGCTTATGCGTGTTAGAACGCAGATTATGTATAAAGAAGGAAAGCTGAAGTAACTATTTTTTAGGCAGAAACGTGTACTTAGCTGAGAAGGTAGAATCATTTGCGGTCGAGCCATCTTTATAGCCAAATAAAAATACAGTTGGATTAGATTTAATTTCAGTAGAAGTTCTAATTGTATCCGTAATGTGGTATAAAGTGTTTGCCTTAAGAGAAAGGCTTGCCCACCAGAAAACTACTTCTGTTGTTGAATCGTATTTAAGTCCATATCCATTGTGCACGCATTCTTCCAAAGTGAAGTAGCTGAACTCATAATAGTATTCTAACCACTTTGATGATCCCGTATCTATCTTCTTATAATAACCATCAGCGATATAGAGCTTCTTTCCATTCTTGAGCGAGTGTTCACTTTCAAACGGCGCAACGGTATCTTTGCATGAAAGAGTAAGTAATACAACTGCTAAAACAAAAACCAATACAGATTTCATTTCGCGTGCCCTTATTTCATCAACACTAGTTTTTTTGTTTTTACAAAACTTCCGGCACGCAATTGATAAAAGTAAACTCCGCTGGTCATCTCGAGCGGAGTCGAGAGATGACGTGCGTTGAATGTAACCTTGTAATTACCGGGCTGCTTGTATTCATCAACAAGAGTTGCAACTTCTCTCCCGAGTACATCGTAAACTTTTAAAGTAACATGATTTGTAGTGGACGCAAAATTTGCGTCCACTACAGGTATTGTAAATTCCATTGTTGTTTCGGGATTGAATGGATTCGGATAGTTTTGGGATAACGTATAATCTAGAGGTATTTCACTTGCACTTTCATCAATAGATGTAGTCACTAGTTTTTTCCTCATTATAAGTCCGTTACCACCTGATAACCAAACATAATTACCATTATTCTCCATATCAGTTACATTCTCATTAACTTGAAATTCTTTCACCCATGATATTCCGCGGTCAGTTGTATAAAGAACATAGTGAGGCGAGACTTTTCGAAAATCTGTGTAGCAAACCCATCCCTTATTTCCACTTTGTGGCGATATGGTCTTAATGTATCTATATTCATTAAAATACGTATCCCAACTTAATCCACCATTAGTAGTTGTTGACAAGGGTGCAACACCATATCCATCTGCCCAAAGAGTATCGCTATTTGCAATTTTCAACCGGCGAGCAGGTCCTTCAATATGTGACGATAATTTGTTCCAATTCTCACCCCCATCATCCGTTTTGTAAACATAGGTCAGAGAAAAATTATCAAAATAATCTCCGGCAATTGCCCAGCCTTCTTTATTGTTCTTCATCCTAATTGCCTTGAAGAATTTCACGCCAAATCGGTCTGTTGATTCTATTTCAAGTTGCTTTTGCCAGCTATTTCCACCATCAGAAGTGTGAACAATCATACCTCTGCCAAAGTTATCACCATAACGCTGTCCAGCAGCCCATCCTTCATTTTCATTTACAAATGAGAGATCCTGGAAATCAATTTCAAAATTACCAGCATAGCGAATCCATGTTTTTCCGCCATCCTTTGTTGAAAATAAACGACCTTGGGAAGCACAAGCATAACCAATTCCTTTGGTAACAAATTGGATTTGTTGTATTCCAAATTTTTCGTTTTGTATCTTTTCAATTATCCAATCGTTACCGCCATTTGTAGTATGTAAGAATATAATACTATCAGTTATTGCCCAGCCATTTAATGAATCAAGGAAACAAATGCTTCTAATTGATGCTTTTGTATTTGTACTTTGTACTTCCCAGTCTTGACACAGTACGGTTATTGTCATTAACTGAATCAACAAACAATAATTAGCAATTTGTTTGAATCTTCTCATAACGTTTCCGAGTTAGTGATATCATTTTATAAATATAAGTTATGTCGACTTTTATTGATTATTCTTTTTCAAACAACACAGTCTCATCTTAACAAGAGAGTTTGCAAACGCTGAAGATTTCATTTCGCGTGCCCTTTATTTCAGCAAAACCAATTTTTTTGTCTCAATAAAACTTCCGGCACGCAATTGATAAAAGTAAACTCCACTTGGTAAAGAAGTTGCATGCGACGTCTTTACGTTAAATATAACTTTGTAATTGCCGGGTTGCTTGTATTCATCAACAAGAGTTGCAACTTCTCTCCCGAGCACATCGTAAACTTTTAAAGTAACATGATTTGTAGTGGACGCAAAATTTGCGTCCACTACAGGTATTGTAAATTCCATTGTTGTTTCGGGATTGAATGGATTCGGATAGTTTTGGGAAAGAGAAAATTGCTTTGGAATTTCAGAATTCTCACCAATAGAGGAAACTTCTCTGATACGTAAAGTGGTTTTTCTTGAAAAGGTTTTTAAGTTACCATCAGTTACGTAAACAATCACTTCAGATTTGTTTGCGAATATGAAGTCGTTATTTGACGGAACCCAACCAAATAATCCGTTTTCTAGTAAAACCGACTGTTTGGGCAGCGGTGTCGAAGGGTAAAATTTCAATGAATCTCCATCAGGGTCAACGGCTTCGTACTTAAACAAATATTTCGTAGTTGCCATAATAGCTGTATCCGGCATTTCTTTAACAAACACCGGCGCATGGTTAACTCTAAAATTTGCAAAAATGTTTGCTCTGTCGTTTTCAAATAAACCATTTTTAATCGGGAGAGTATAAATTGAATCGCTCGACAGAACAGAATTTTCATTTGACCAATTAATAAACCGGTAATCTTTATTTGCTCTGGCTGTTAGAGTAGCGCTAGTACTAGTAAATGATCGTAATACTAATCCTCCGTCCGGGGGTTTTGTGTCAACATAAAGACGAAATCCTCCATCAGAAGTCATTGCATCTAAAACTGTAATTACTGCAATCCTTGATAAGACGGTATCTTTGCCATCAGTTGAAAGAATTTGAATATAGTTTTTGCCTAGCTGTAACAGAGAAGGGCGCCAAATAAGTTTGCCATCTGCTGAGTTGAAAAATGAATTTGTCGGCACTAGTGATTCTGCAAAATATTTTACAGAATCACCATCGGAATCTATCGCCTTGTAAGAAAATTGAATCGCGTTTCCAGCGCTTACAGTAGTATCTGGTATTTCTTTAACAAACACCGGCGCGTGGTTTTCTGTTGTGTCTTTATTTTGAGCAAACAAAACCGAGAAAGAAATAATTACAAATACTAAAATGAATTGCTTCATTGCTTTCTATTCCACTATTTTATAAAGCACAATTTTTTTGTCTCAATAAAACTTCCCGCTCGCAATTGATAAAAATAAACTCCACTGTTCATCTCTCGACTGCGCTCGAGGTGACGTGCGTTGAATGTAACCTTGTAGTTACCGGGTTGTTTGTATTCATCAACAAGAGTTGCAATTTCTCTTCCCAGAACATCATAAACCTTTAAAGTAACATGATTTGTAGAGGACGCAAAATTTGCGTCCTCTACGGGTATTGTATATTCTATTGTTGTTTCGGGATTGAATGGATTGGGATAGTTTTGAGAGAGAGAATATATATTCGGGATGGCTTCTTTTGTATAGTCAATGTCGGTTTCAAATTGTTTTGCAAAATATAAATCTCTTTTCGCCTGTATCCATCTCAGCCGTGGATCAGCCTTATATTTTGCCACTAAACTGTCGATCGACTTGTTACTTATACTCCATTCTTCATATTCGCGGGTGTTATATGATCGAGCTATTACCGAAGCATTTAATGAGTCTCTTAACTTGTTATATTCTTCATCAGAAACAGAGTCCTTAAGACCAACAAATACAATTCCCCCACAGTACTTTTGAGCGGTTATGTAGACAGAATCTTTAAACGGATAACAGTAGCCAACTATTTTTTGTTTACCATCAACAGTCGGAATTCCGAGCACTTTCGGATCTAAATACCAAATCCACACTTTTGATTTTCCGGGTGCAAAGTAAAATTCACGGTAATCCGCCGTACAATATGTTACCATCTGAACATCGTTAAAATTAATTCTTGCAATGCAATTAGAGCTACCATAAATCGAAATTGGTTTATCTGTATTATTCGTGAACCACACTTTTACTTCAATCATATCCCCATAAGAGTATACCAACTTATCTGTAGTAACTTTTAAAATCCCTTGCCCATAATCAGTGCCAAATGCAAGTAAACAAAAAATATAAAGTACTTGAATTGCTTTAATTTTGATTGCTAAGTAATATCGACGTAATCTTAAAATGGGTTTCATTTTTCCCCGGGATTATTGTACTACAATATTTACGTGTCTAAATAAATCTCTTTCACTCTGATAATCAAGCCAATTTATTGGCAACCTAAAAGGACTTGGACTCTTGATCTTAATCTTGACCTTGATCTACTAAGTCTTTCTTAACCACCAGCTTTGAACACGCGTCTTCTGTGAGTATTTTTACTCACGAAAATTTCGAGTTAATAAAATGGGCAAATCGTTTCTGAAGAAGTACCCCATCATAGACTATTTTGCAATTGCCATAGGCTCGGCGTTAATGGCTATAGGTATTGGCGTTTTTCTTGTTGATGCAAAAGTAGTTCCCGGCGGTGTAAGCGGACTTGCAATGGCAATGCACTACTTATCCGGCAATAAAATTTCTGTTGGACTTTTAATCTGGGCGCTCAACATTCCGCTTTTCTTATGGGGAATGAAAGAACTGGGTAAGCAGTTTGGTCTAAGAACCTTTATAGGTTTTTCACTCAACTCATTTTTCATTGATCTCTTCCGCGGCGACATTCCCGGCTTTGAATATTTGAAACTGCAAAACTCCGCCACCGTTCAAGACTTATACAAGAATGATTTCTTATTCATGGTTCTTATCGGCTCGGTACTTCTTGGTGTTGGTCTCGGAATCATTTTCAAATTCAAAGGCACAACTGCCGGCTCGGATATCATTGCATCAATAATGCATAAACGGTATGGAATAAAGCCCGGGCAATCAATTATGATAATAGATTTCTTTGTAATTGCTCTTGCCGGAATGATAATCGAACTGAAAGATTTATCGCCCGATAAGCCGGCGCTTTCACTCACATTCTATGCAATCTTTTTGCTCTTCATTTCATCCCGCTTGATAGATATAATAATAGATGGCTTCGATTACGCCCGCGCAGCATATGTTATCTCTGATAAGTATGAAGAAATATCCGAAGCGATTTTAACTAAGATGGAGCGTGGTGTTACTGCGGTTGATACGCGCGGTGTTTATAAAAACATTGAACGGGAAATGCTTCTTACGGTTGTTCCGCTTCGGGAAGTGTCAAGATTAGTTGATATTGTAAAGGAGGTTGACCCGCACGCGTTTGTTATTGTCTATAATGTTCACGAAGTTTTAGGCGAAGGATTTAGAAGAAGAATTTAAATTGTAAAAGCGTGAGATCGTTTCGTGCTATGCCGGGTTTGCGAATTTTAGTTAACGGAGAGCGAGACTCATCGAAGTAAGCAAAATTTTATTCGAGGAGGAAGCATGGGAAAAACTTCTTGTTTTATAAAATTTGCCGTAAGATTCTTGATAGCTGGTTACTCTCTTTTTCTCTCGCCGATGTTATATAGTCAAAGCAATGCAGCTATTGACAAGCTTGTTGAAAAGTATTCAAAAGAAAAAGGCTTAGATAAAAATTTAGTTAAGAGCATTATACTCATCTCTTCCGGCGGAGACGCTAATGCCAAATCGCAAAGCGGGGCTGCCGGGTTAATGCAGTTAGAACAATCCGTTGTTAACAATTTGGGAATTAAGAACCCCTTCGATCCGGAAGAAAACATTCGCGGTGGTTGTGCATATCTTAAAATGCTAATGGATCAGTTCAATGATGTGGAAAAAATGTTAGCGGCATTTAATGCTGGACCTGCACAAGTTCAGAACTATGATGGAGTTCCGCCAATTCCGGAGACTCAAAAATTTGTAAGGGACGTAAT
Source organism: Stygiobacter sp. RIFOXYC2_FULL_38_25 (assembly GCA_001803165.1). Lineage (GTDB taxonomy): Bacteria > Bacteroidota > Ignavibacteria > Ignavibacteriales > Melioribacteraceae > Stygiobacter. The sequence goes on from MHAZ01000021.1 coordinate 648,218, forward strand.
TAAAACCCGAACTTCTTTGAATGAGCTGTCAATCGAATCAAATGTTTACGGAGTGTGGAGTGGAATAGCCAAATACACAAAATATGTTTCGTCGCCTGCGCTGCCCGGTTCGATAGTTGGACAAACACAACCATTCGATATTGTTATAAATCCTTTGGGCGCAAATGTATCTCTGAGGATTGCTAATGTTCAATTGGGCGATCCATCACTTTATAAAACTGTTGTTGAGAAAAATAAATTGTATGTGGAATACAGCGGACCAAATCCGTATGCGACTCCAATTCCTAATACAACGGCAATTCAAAACATGTCCTATGTTTTAGATTTACGTTTTGTAGATGGAAATTTACTGGGCGATTTTATTGTGAAGGTTGTTACAAAAGTGCATTTTAATATTCCGGAGCTGAATCTGCCGGATAGCAATGCGGAAATTGATTATACGATGTCTCTAAATCTTAAGAAAAAATAAACGCTAACAAATTTTCAATAAACTGTGTTAATTATGAACATGCAAAACGACTTATTAACTGCAAGTAAAATTCGTGAGCTGGCAAACGGTTTTCAAGTCAGCAGAATCATATTAACCGCAGTTGAGCTTGGTATTTTCTCGCTGCTCGATAAACATTTAGTTTCGTCTGCAGAAGTGGCAAAACAAATTAGTGCCGATGCACGCGCAACAGACCGGTTGCTAAACGCGCTTGTTTCGCTCGGTTTTTTAAACAAGGTTCACGAAAAATTCTACAACACCGACGCAGCTTCTTCCTATCTGGTAAAAAGTAAACCGGAATTTATGGGAGGACTCTTTCATACAAACGAACTCTGGAAATCCTGGGGAACATTAACCAACGCTGTTAAAGTCGGAACTTCTGTATATGAAAGTGAAAAATCGGAGGGCGATTGGACAGAATCGTTTATTGCGGCAATGCATTACCGTGCTGCAAAAGAAGCAAAAATTCTTGCGATGATGCTGAATCTTAACTCTGCAAAAAAAATGTTAGATATTGGCGGCGGCTCCGGGGCTTTCTCAATGGGAATGATTGAAGACAACCCAGCTTTGAAAGCAATTGTTTTTGATTTGCCGAACGTAATTCCGCTTACAAAAAAATATGTCGAATCATTTTCTCATAAAGAAAATATTAGCTATGTGGAAGGAAATTATTTAACCGATGAATTTGGAGACGGTTATGATTTGGTTTTGCTCTCGGCAATTGTTCATATTAATAGTTATGAACAAAATAAAGCATTGATGAGCAAATGTTACAATTCTCTTAACATAGGCGGGCAAATTGTAATTAAAGATTGGGTGATGAGTGACGCCCGCATAGAACCACTCGGCGGAGCGTTATTTGCATTGAACATGCTTGTTGGTACCGAATGCGGAGATACTTATACCGAAAAAGAAATGCGCGAGTGGCTTAGTAACGCGGGCATTACTAAAGTTGAAAGAAAAAATACAAGTTACGGTTGGTCATTAATTATTGGAACTAAAAATTGATTTACAAAATGAAAAATATTGCTCTCACAATTGTATTGGCGGTTACAGTTGCGGCTTGCGGAAGCAAGAAAGAAATACCGGAGTTGATTGAAGGAAATTACCGCGCCCATACTGTTTCGTTTGAGGAAAACAAACCGGTCATTAATCTTGAAAAAGACAATCTGAAAGAGATTTTGATTTTGCTTCATCATAGAAAAAGTCCCGGCGAAATTAAAAAACATTATCAACTTAGTGACAGCATCTGGAACGAAAGGATAAACTATCTCTTCGGTGAAGGTTTAATAAAGAAGTTTGATGACAGCAGTTTTATCCCCACATTTTTTGTGCTTGATGAAGAAAACGGCGCTTCGCTTAAAAAGTTTACCGATTCTCTCGGAGCAGAAATGAGCGGGATTGCAATTGATCGGCTAAATAAGATCAGAGAGGTTTATGCTAAAATTCCATCGTTCAAAAACATCCCATTTGATTATGTATCAATGTTTATACTGGGCGGGCTTATTCACGATGGCGCACAGCTAAAAAATTATCAAGATCAGTTTGTCAAAGCCTTTATTCCTCATCGCGGCGGCAGCAACTATTATTTATCGCTTATTCAAAATGAAGAAGCTAATAGCAGCAGTCCCAAAATTTATGAAACACGTTACTATAATTATCCGGCGTTTACTCTTGGCTCGTTTGCATCAACCGTTTACGAAAGAAACATAGCAACGTACGCTACCTCGGAACTAACTAAAAATTTTGGAAAACCGGCAGCGGAAAGCGATTCGGTTTATCAGATTACTTTATTAAACGAACTTGTTTGGATGAGCAAATCCGGCGGATATAAACCACCGGCAAAAATATTGGATGGATTTAAACGCTATGGAATTCTGGCAAACGGAAAGTCAACTATTCCGGTTTTATCAAAAGTTGATCGGCTAAGATTAGATGAGTTGAGTAATGTTGCGACCCAAGATATCATCAACTATTTCGAAAACCGGCAAACGCTTTTTGTAAAATGGTATTTGAATTCTCAGTACAGAGAAGAAACTTCTTACAAAGAATGGATGATCTGGGTTTATAAACTGATTACAGCTAAAACAATAGATGTACTGATTGAGAAATCATACATTAAAACACTTGGCGGAAATACTGCTTCTTTCATTTTAGAAAAATGAAAGAAGCGTAAAGTTTAGTTGGCTAATTCTTTCTTAATTACTTTAATCATTTCGTCAAACTCTTCCTGTCTAAAACCGATAGAAGACCATTTAACTTTGCCATCTTTTCCAATTACAAAATTTCTTGGGATGTATTTGCTGGCGAAGAGTTTATAAACCGTTGTTTCTTTGTCAAGATATATAGGAAATGTGTACTTGTTCAATTCGATAAACCGTTTTACTAAGCCTGTCTCTTCGCCACGACTGATTGCAGCCATAACAAAGTTTTTATCCTTTATTTTTTCGAAAATTTCCTTTTGCATCAAAGGCATTTCGGCTTTGCACGGACCGCACCAAGTTGCCCAAAAATTAATAAGCGCAACTTTACCTTTTAAATCGGCAGATGATATATCCGTGCCCGCAAGAGCTTTAGCAGTAAACTCGGGAAGATTATCACCAACATTTATTAATGTGGTTTCTTTCAAATCATCTTGTGCAAATGAGAAACCGGCAGTTAGAAATAAAAAAAACGCAACAAATAACTTTCTCTTCATGTAAACCTCTTTTCTGTTTTGGAAATCTATAAATAATATCTCATAATTGGGCGAGCCTTGCTGCGGCGCGCTACTTCTACAAATCCGGCTTTTACAAAGGAAGATGGAATTCCAGTCCATGCAAATGCTGCCGGAATTGTATTGGAATAAGGAACGGTCGGATATCCTTCTAAAATTTTCACCTTTTTCTTTTTGCAAAACTCAATTGCAAACTTTAACAGTTCGGAAGAGACACCTTTTCGTCTGTAATCTTTCGCCATAAAAAAACAAGTTATAGACCAGACTGCTTTATCATCAACAGGAGAAAGTACTTTGGAGTTCTCTAAACGTAAGTATTTTTCGCGCGGGGCAAACGAACACCAGCCGACCGGAGTTTTTCCATCATACGCTACAACTCCAATTTGCTCTTTGTTTTCTACAAGATGCTTCATTGCTCTCTTATTGCCGTTACCCTTTTGCTTTTCGAACAGAGAAGATTTTAAGCGCCACGCCATGCACCAGCAACCGCCGCAGGCGCCGCGCTCACCAAATAAGGTTTCAAAATCATTCCAATTCTTTACTGTTAACGGTTTGTAAGTGAGCTTCATAGAAGTTACGCGGAAAATATGACGCGGAAAGTTGAGCCCTTTCCCTTTTGACTGATTACTTTGATTTCGGCATTGTTTAGTTCGCAGTAACGTTTAACAAGAGCTAAACCGAGTCCATTACCTTCGAAATTGCGTGTGTAACCTTTTTCTTCTCGTGTAAATGGTGTGAACAACATATTGAAGTATTCATCATCAATACCAATTCCGGTATCAACCACATCTATGTATAATTGATTATTCGGGGTGCGGTTTACTGCAACAGCGACTTTGCCGGAGCTGGTGTATTTAACGGCGTTATCAATCAAGTGATAAAAAATTTGATTAACCGAATACTCATCTCCGCGAACAAACACATCACTTCCCTGTGGCGTTATATCAAACAAAACTTTTTTCGAAGTTGCAATTGGTTCAAATTCTTTCCGAAGCTTCTTCAAAATCTCAGTAACATTTACGGTTGTTGATCGGAAGGAATAATTTCCTGTTTGAAGCTCCGACATATTTAAGATAAGCTCAACCGTTCGCATAATTCGTTTGCCTTCCATATCAATCACATCAAACGAACTCTTGAGTTCGTCATCAACCTGACTTTGGAGCTCTTCTTTAAGCATTGATGAAAAGTTAAGAATTACATTAAGAGGAGTTCTAATTTCGTGAGACATCTGCGCAAGGAATTCAGACTTGAGCCTGTCTGATTTTTCCGCTTTTTCTTTTGCCTGGATTATTTCTTCTTCTGCTTTTTTCTTTTCTGTGATATCTTCAACGGTTCCTTCGTAGTATGTAATTTTACCGTCGCTATCATTTATTGCGCGCGCGCTTTCTCTAACGTAAATAACTAATCCATCTGCACGCCGCCACTTGGATTCAAATCCAAAAATTCTTCCTTTCAATTCCAGTTCGTGCTGAAAAATATTGCGTGTAGTTGGATCGGCATAAATTTGTTCTGCGTGCATTTTTTTAAGTTCTTCAAGATTATCAACACCGAATATTTTTAACAGCGTAGGATTGCCCATCAAGATTTGACCATCCGGAGTAGTTCTGTACAAACCAATTGTTGCGTTTTCATACAAGCCGCGGAAACGGTTTTCACTTTCTTTCAAGGCTTCTTCGGCTAACTTACGCTCGGTAATATCTTGTTTAATAGCCACATAATAAGTGATTTCACCAATAGAAGATTTTACCGGAGTGATCGTCATTTCCTCTGTGTACTCGGTTCCATCTTTTCTTTTATTTATGATTTCACCACGCCATGTTTCGCCAAGCGAAATTTTAGTCCACATATATTCATAGTAATCATTAGGGTGATGACCGCTTTTAAGAAAATTGGTTTTTCTTCCAAGAACTTCATTCAAAGTGTAACCGGTTAATTTTGTGAAAGCGGTGTTAACCCAAACCACCAAACCTTCTTTATCGGTAATTACAATGCCGTTTGCCGTAGCTTCAAGCGCATTGCTCTGTAAATTTATTTGGTCCTCAACGGCTTTCTGCTCGGTTACGTCAGTTATAAAACCTTCGAGCGCTGTTAACTCATCATTAGAATCATTAAAAATTCCGATGCCCTGTTCCCAAACCCATTTATCGTAGCCGCTTGCCGTTTTTATTCTATAAATTAATTGATAAGGTTTTCTTTCCTCAATGGCTTTTTGTACCTGCTCGAAAATCTTCTTTCTATCATCTTGATGGATTAAGTTGTAGTAAGAAATTTCCTTATCATCAATAAGTTGTTCCGGCGTATAGCCTGTAATTACTAATGACTTATTGCTTACAAAATTCATAGACCAAATAGAATCGGCTTTAAATCTATAAACCAATCCGGGCAGATTATTGATAAGAGTGTTTAGTTGCCGCTGGCTTTCATGCAGCGCTTCTTCGGCTCGCGTAGCTTTTCGCGAGCCGATAGCTAAATTGTTGCTTGCTTCTTCAATTTTACGCAAGTAAGCAGAACTTTGATTTTCGTATCGGAAGAAAATAAATATTGCTACAAGTGTAAGAAGTATTGAAGACACTACTAAACCAAGCTGTGCGAACCGGAAAATTTGTGATTGCTTGGTTATAAGTTTGTTAAGTTCAACTTCAATAATCTCGTTTTGATCGGAAATATGCCCGTATGTGTGATTCCACTCTTTCAAAGTAGAATCGCTTGGAGCTGCTTTTTCTCCTAGCACTGTTGCGAATTGCGCCCGGTATTCTCCGAGCAATTGCTGCAATGTTTGCACGCTTATTTTAAAAGAGAGATCATCGAAAGGAATCAATGACATTAGAAATGAATCGTTTTCTTCTGTAAGCGCGATAGATAGGAGCTCTGCCTGACTTATTTCATCCCAAGCTTCTTTTCTGGTTTCACCTGATGGGTTGCTAAGTGAAATAATAGCAGCGGTTCTTGCCTTTGAGACGTGAGTTTCAATTTTTATTGCCGAATTGAAGACGTTTGTATAAAGAGAATTAATTCTGTTCTGAATAAGAACATTTGCAATTGCAGTTGCCAAAATAAAAAGCGTAGCAATAGACGCAATTACATAAATAAATTTTCTAGAGGACGATATTTTATTCAGATGATTCACTTATAAAAATGCTAAACCAGCTTTCTCATTTGTAAAGCAATTTATAACCCCAAGCCCCAAGCTTGGCGGAATAGTTTTTATCAACAACAGATTTTTTACCGCTAATAAAGTCTTTATAAACTCCAACAGCTATTTCATCTTTCAATTGTACTTCTACCGGAGCTCCGGAAATATTGAAGAGAGCGAAAATCTTTTTACCGGACTTTTCTCTTACAAAAGAAAAAACTGATTCTTTATTTGTCACAACTTTACGAAACTCTCCGCCGCTTTCGCCGTTCCACAATGCTTTATTGTTTTTCTTGAGGTCGAATAATTGTGTGTATAGATTTCTCATTTCACTTTGCTTCCATTCTATGGGATCTTTTTCGAAAAACAAAAGACGCTTATCTAAATCGGCTTCTTGTCCTGAGTAAACCAACGGCATTCCCGGAACTATATTCGAAAGTACTGCAAACATTTGTCTCGCGTCGCCAAATCTTTCTTTGTCGGTTCCATTCCAAGAGTTTTCATCGTGGTTGGAAGTGAAGGTCATACGGTAAGCATCTTTTGGATATTCGGCTTTTTCTTTTTCGAAATGATTATAAAAATCCGCGGCGGTTTTTTCATTTTTACCTACACCAACAAATAAGTCTTTTAACTGCCAGCCGTAAGTCATATCGAATGCTTCGTGCAGTTCCGGCTCTGTTGCTTCGGCAAGCATAAATATTTTTTTCTTTGCTTCTAATTGCGGTGTAACCCAAGTCCAGAATTCAAGGGGAACCATTGCTGCTACATCGCAGCGGAAACCATCAATGTTACATTCATCGAGCCAGAATTTCATTGCGTCTCGCATCGCATTCCACAACTCTTTGTTATCGTAATTCAAATCAGCAACATCACTCCAATCAAACGGAGAAACGAATTTGCCCTCTTTATCTTTAGTATAAAATTCCGGATGAGATTTCATCCAAACATTATCCCAAGAAGTATGGTTTGCGACCCAATCTATAATAACATACATACCGAGCTTGTGCGCTTGTTTAACAACCGCTTTAAAATCTGCAAGTATACCAAACTCCGGATTGAGAGCTGTATAATCCTTCACAGAATAATAACTGCCAAGAGTTCCTTTTCTGTTTAATTCACCAATTGGATTTATCGGCATAAACCAAAGGATGCCAACATTCATTTTTTTCAATTTTGGCAGATGAGAAGCAAAAGCTTTAAGCGTTCCTTCTTTAGTGTATTGACGAAGATTCACTTCATAAATAGAAATATTTTTTGACCAGGACGGATGCTCTTTTTGCTTCTTATCGTTCTGAGCAGAAAGGGTCGAAAATAAAATTGAGTGAAAAAATAGAAGTGTAAAAACAGAGAAGGCAAAAAATCCAGCTCTCTTTAGTTGACAGGGCATTTATTCTCCAGAGTGTTCATCCTTTATGTAAATTAAGGAAAAATTTGCGCGTTATAAAACCAAATTTTGGTATTTTTATTAGGTATTTATTGGAATCGCACAGAAATGAAACGGCTGCTTACAGACCCAACGGTAAAATTTTTCGTCTCGGTTTTGGGAATATTTGCAATCTTCATTTTTCTAAGGGAGTTGCAGCATATTTTCATTCCTCTGGTTATAGCTTACTTTATGTTTTTCTTCTTTGAACCGCTAAATACATTTTTAGAGCGGCACAAAATTCCACTCGGAATAGTAATCTTTATAGATGTCGTGCTCACGGCTTCGCTCCTTTATGGTGTTTCCCGGGTGATAATAGATTCGTTAATTCAATTTGGTGAGCAGATTCCGCTATATGAGCAGAAGCTGAACAGAATTGTAAGCGAAACGGCTAAATCTTTTGAGATTAGAGATTATTCCCTTACGCACTTCAATATAGCCCGCGTTCTAAAGAAGTTGGATTATTCGGTGTTGGCAAGTGGTGTGTTTGAATCAACGTTATCAGTGGTAACAAGCGTGCTGCTAGTTCTTTTCTTTTTCATTTTCATTTCGAGTGGACACGAAAAAACTTTGCAGGCAATACGAGCGCGTTTTGTTGAAAAAGAACTGAAGAACTCACTGAAGAAAATGAAAAGAGAACACAAAAACTCTTCTTTGGAAGATGAACACACTGCTTACGACGCTTACGACGAAGAAAATTTTGAAACTATTACACATCAGAGGGAAGAAACGCTTCAGAGAACCTCAAGAGACATTACTGAACAAGTTCAAAAATATATCATCACCAAATTTTTGATTAGCATTTCCGTTGGTGTTGTTATGGGTTTTATACTGTGGGCTTTTGATGTAGAGTTCTTTATTATCTGGGCAGCACTTGCTGTGATTCTAAATTTCATTCCAAACATCGGTTCGGTTATCTCTGTAATAATGCCGGCGCTGATGACACTCGTTCAATACGAATCTTTTGGCTACGCATTTCTTGTTACGGCAGTTTTAATTGTTGTACAAAATATTATTGGCAACATAATAGAACCTAAAATTTTTGGAAATAGACTTGGACTTAATCCGCTGGTGATTTTACTTTCCTTGCTGCTTTGGGGTTATCTATGGGGAATTGTTGGAATGTTCATTTCCGTACCTCTTACTGCTGTGCTAAAAATTATTTTTTCTAATTCCACAAGCCGTAATATGCGGTTTATAACCCACCTGATGAGTAATTAGCTTTTCTTTGTAAAGGATTTGGTCCCCATCCATCTGCTTTCTTCTCATTATAATTTCATTATATTTGTCCAGTTATAATTGTTAATTGTTAAATAAATAAGTAAGTAGAAGAACAGCAGATGGTTTATGTTGGGCAGTTGATCCGCATTATGCGGGTAGGAAAGTCCGAACACCACAGAGCATGGTGCCGGGTAACACCCGGGGTCTCTTTGTTGGGACACGGAAAGTGCCACAGAAAAAATACCGCCCCAATTTAGTTTGGGGTAAGGGTGAAAAGGCGAGGTAAAAGCTCACCGCGTTAATAGTAATATTAACGGTCCCGTAAGGGATCCCGCTTTGCGGGACAGGGCAAACCCCACCTGGTGCAAGGTCAAGCAGAAGGTTCCGTTTTCGGACGGAGGAGTTGCTCGCTTCAAATCCTTCGGGTAGACCGCAAGATTACAGCAGTAATGCTGTGGCTAGATAAATAATTGCCATCCCGCCTAAAGCGGGATTACAGAATTCGGCTTATAGATATAAGCCATCTCTTGATTTTCTGCTTCCAAGGACGTTATGCAAACTAAACGTTGGAAGCTAAAAGAACCGGCGGATGAAAAATCTGTTCTGGCTCTTGCAGATAGTCTTAATGTATCGAATGTTCTCGCCTCACTTCTTATAAACCGGGGAGTTACAAACTTCTTCGAAGCAAAATCTTTTTTCCGCCCTTCTTTAGAAACTTTGCACGATCCTTTTTTAATGGATGGAATGCAAGAAGCAACTCAGCGGGTAATCAAAGCGCTTACTGGTAACGAAAAAATTTGTGTCTATGGCGATTACGATGTTGACGGTACTTGCTCTGCTGCGCTGATGTATCTCTTCTTAAAAGACCTTGGCGCAAAGGTTGAAACATACATTCCCAACCGCCTAACAGAAGGTTACGGAATGTCTAATCAAAGCATTGATATTCTGAAAGAGCGGGGAATAAATCTTATTATTTCTGTTGATTGCGGAATTACCGCAGTAGAAGAAGTTGATCACGCGAACACATACGGAATAGATACTATTGTTTGCGATCATCATCAGTCAAAAGAAGTTCTTCCCAAAGCATACGCAATTCTTGATCCGATAAAGCCGGGCTGTAATTATCCTTTCAAACATCTTTCCGGTGCTGGAGTAGCTTTTAAATTAGCTTGTGCGGTTGCAGAGCGTATCGGTAAAAAGGAACTGCCTCTTAAATATCTTGATCTTGTTGCGCTAGCTGGCGCCGCGGATATTGTTTCTCTTACTGATGAGAATAGAGTTTTAGTAAGAGAAGGCTTGGAACTGATAAATTCAAATCCAAGACCGGGAATTGCTGCGTTGATTCGTTCCGCTAGAATGGAGCCGGGCAATCTTACAGCTGGACAAGTTGTGTTCACAATAGCGCCAAGAGTTAATGCTGTTGGCAGATTAGGCGATGCAAACCGGGCTGTTGATTTATTCACAACCGAAGATCATCAAAAAGCAATTGAGTTTGCGCGTGTGCTGGAAGAAGAAAACACCGAACGCCGCAAAATTGATGAGATGACTTTCTCTCACGCAATGAGTTTACTCGAAGAAACTATTGATCTCGATAATGAAATGGCAATTGTACTTCATTACGAAGATTGGCATCCCGGTGTAATTGGAATTGTAGCTTCGCGAATGGTTGAGAAATTTCACCGCCCAACAATTATGCTTACAACTATTGATGGTGTAGCAAAAGGTTCTGCCAGAAGTATTCCGGGATTTAATATTTACGAAGCGCTTCAAAATTGCGAAGAACTTCTCGTTCAGTTTGGCGGACACGAAGCTGCAGCTGGCTTAGCGATAGACGTTGATAAGCTTGATGAATTCAAAGCTAAGTTTAATACAGTTCTAAAAAATTGCATGACCGAAGAACACGTAGTGCAAGAAATTAAGATTGATGCAAAAATTAATCTAACAGAAATTTCTCCAAAGTTTATCCGCATACTTGATCAGTTCGCTCCGTTTGGACCGGGAAATATGCGCCCAACATTTTTAAGCGAAAATGTTTCGTTAGCAACTCAGCCAAAAATTGTTGGTACAAATCATCTTGTAACAACATTTAAGCAGAACGGGCACGATAAAGTTTTCGATTCAATTGGTTTTAATCTCGGTTCGTTTGTAAAACTTATTGATAAAGAAAAGAATTTGGTGGATATTGTTTATACGATTGAATCAATTCAAAAAGATGGAAAGCCTTATCCGCAAATTCGTTTAAGAGATATAAACGTAAAAGAAAAGAGCAACGAAAATATTTAGAGGTGCAGAATGTCGGGGCATTCCAAGTGGGCAACAATAAGAAGAAAGAAAGCGGTACTTGATGCGAAACGGGGAAAGACTTTTACTAGACTAATCAAAGAGTTGATGATAGCAACACGGCAAGGGGGAAGCGACCCGGATGGAAATCCGAGATTGCGTTTAGCAATTGATAACGCAAAAGCCGCAAATATGCCTGCCGATAATATTGAACGAGCAATTAAAAAAGCAGCCGGCGAACTCGAAGGTCAGCAAATTATCGAAGTAATGTATGAAGGTTACGGACCCGGAGGAGCTGCAATTGTTGTTGAAGCAGCAACAGATAATAAGAATAGAACAGTTCAGGAAGTGCGTCATTGGTTTTCTAAGATTGGCGGCAACATGGCGGAGAGCAACGCCGTTGCGTGGATGTTTGAGCATAAAGGAATAATTACCGTTAAGCGTGATGGAAAAAGCGAAGATGAGATGATGGAAATTCTTCTTGAAGTCGGCGCCGACGACTTTGTAACGGAAGATGAATTTTTTGAAGTAAGAACCTCGCTCGAAGAGTTTGAACATGTCCGCCGAGCATTGATTGATAAGAATTTAATTGTTGAGAATGCTTCGCTTCAGTGGGTTGCAAAGACACAGACTCAAGTTGGCAAAGATGATATTGAAAAGTTTGAAAAACTTATTGAAGCACTCGAAGATATTGATGATGTTCAGAATGTTTATACCAACGCGGAGTTTACGGATTGATTTCAATTTATGAAAAATCTTGTCAGACCGAGCGGAGTCGAGGTCAATTGGTGATGAAATGAGAATAATAGGAATTGACCCCGGAACGTTATTTACCGGCTACGGAGTTATTGATTACGAGAAGAATGAAATAACACATGTGGCTTCCGGTGTAATCAAAATTCCGCCTACCAAAGAACAGGCCCCGCGCTTAAAAAAAATCTACGAAGAAATAAATCTCATTATCAAAAAATATAAACCGGAAGAGTTTGCGCTTGAGACTGCTTTTTATGGTAAGAACGCGCAATCGGCATTAAAAATTGGCTACGCGCGCGGAGTATCCATGCTAGTAGCAATTCACAATGAATTACCGGTTAAAGAATACGCGCCGAGAGAAATTAAGAAAGCAGTTGTAGGCAATGGTGCCGCATCCAAAGAGCAAGTTCAGTATATGATGAAGAAACTTCTCTCGCTAAAGAAAGCCAAAATGAAATTAGATGAAACTGACGCGCTTGCCGTTGCAGTTTGCCACGCATTCAAAGTCGCTATGCCAATCAAAAAAAGCAAGAACTGGAAAGAGTTTATTGCCGCAAATCCGGATAGGGTGATTTTTTAATGTTGAGTCCCGTTTTTTGGGCGAAACATCTCTAACAAATAAGTAGATGGGGATTCTCCCAAAGGGATGCCTTCGGCATTCCTCCCGATAAATCGGGATTCAGAATGACAAAGAGAAAGTTTTTCCCCTTGGAATTTAAGTTCGAATAGTATTTTTTTGAATCAGTAATAATTGATAATTCTTCCACAAAACTCGCGGGGACACCATGCGTAAATTCACACTTGCTTCACTGCTTCTTACAACTATTTTATTAACCAACTTTTCTTTTGCACAAACATGTGATTCAACTTGTACAAAAGACCAAATTCAGTTTCACTTAGTTAACGACTATTCCGTTTCCTATCTCAAAATGCTTTCGCCAACTTCCGGATTAAGGTACAAAATTGATCTGGGATTAAGTGGTAGCAGTGGAGACACAGACGCAACAAACAAACAAGTTTACGGTACTAATCAGACATCCACTCAAGACAGAACTGAAGATAATAATAGCAGTTCTCAATATGTAAATCTTGTGTTTAATTATATGATGTTCTACAAATTGGCGGATGAGGTTAGTTTCTACTGGGGCGCCGGACCATTACTCGGCTATTCTCGCTTTTCCTCAGAAACAAATTCAGATTGGCACTACGTTAATCAAAACCAAAACGATGTTCATAAAGGTAAATCGGAATATTCCAATAGTACACTAGGTATTGGACTACAATTAGCACTTGGGATGGAAGTATTAATAACACAAAAACTTTCATTAGTGGCAGAGTTTAATCTTAACGGAACATACAGTTGGAATAATTATTCCAGTTCTTCAAAAGACGAAACTAAAGGTTCCAATCAATATAACTCGGAATCTAAATATGAATCTGATGGTACTTCTTGGAATTACGGTTTAAACCGACTTAAACTTGGCATCGCTTACCGTTTCTAAAATCTTGCCTTTAGCAGCCGCAAACTTTAGCTTGCAATTAAAGATTTGCAAACATAAGCTTGCGGCTTTATCTAACTACTCAATACTAATTACTAATTACTAAGTACTAAACAATGATCGGCTACATAAGCGGAAAAATAATCTCTAAGAAACCCACCAAAATTTTGGTAGATGTTGGCGGAGTTGGTTACCTAATCAATATTTCCATCACTACGTTTGAAAAACTAGCTGACAAAGAAGAAGTTGCTCTCTACACACATTTGAGTGTAAAAGAAGACGCGCTCGATCTCTTCGGGTTCTACACTCTCTCAGAAAAAGAAATGTTCGAACTACTGATAAGTGTTAATGGAATTGGTCCAAAATCAGCGCAAAGTATTTTGTCCGGAATTCAAATTGTTGATTTGAAAGAAGCGCTTAAAACCGGAAATGTAGCGCGGTTAATTTCCATTCCCGGTATTGGCAGAAAAACAGCGGAACGGTTGATGATAGAACTTCGCGACAAAGTTGAATCGCTTGCCGACTCCGGCGAGTTCGGTTCTGTTAGTCCATCTAACGTACGCGGCGATGCAATTACCGCGCTTGTAAATCTTGGATATAATCAAAAAGTTGCAGAGCGGGTGGTTAGAGCTATTACAGATCGCGCTCCGAATGCAACAATAGAAGATTTGATTAAAGAAGCTTTGGCGAGTTTGAATAATTAGGTATTTGTCATTCTGAACGAAGTGAAGAATCTCTGTAATTAATTGTATCGAGATGTTTCACTTCGTTCAACATGACAAGCTTTAGAAGTTAATCTTCTGATCGTCGTCCAAATCTTTTCCGTAATGTTTTTTGTAAATCTGTAAATACTTTTTATGCAATTCCGGCGATACAACTTTCCCATTCACTTTCATTTCCGATTTGGATAAATAAAACTTATCAAGATCATCTTCATCGTTAACAAGCTTATCGTTTACTAATTCATCTTTAACATCGTTCAAATACTCTTTCAAAATTTTCACATCAGCTTTTAACTTGCTCATATTAACTTTAAGTTCTTTCATGCTTTCTTTGAACTCTTTGCTGTTTACAGAGTTCTTAATTTCTTCAGCAAGTTTCTTGCTGTCGAAATGCTTCATCTCTTTGTTAAACTCTTTCATTCCAGCTTCGAATTCTTTCTTCCACTCTTTCATAGATTCGTTGAATTCTTCTTTGTCGAATTCGTAATCACAATCATCGTCTTCTCCATCAATATGGATCGGAGGTATTGGCGGAATAGGAGGAATGTGTACCGGCGGAACATGAATAGGTGGAATCTTTATAGAATGATGAGCGAAATGTTCTTTTAGATTAGCCTGAACCTCCGCCATAATTTTATGCATGTGAGCTGAATCGAATTCCGGAATCGAAATGTTATTCGGGAAATCAAAGTCATAGTCGAAATCAAAATCCGTATGTTTTCTATCTAACTTACCAAGCTTCTTGTGAAGTTGCGAAAGCTTTTGTTTGTGAGATTTCATTTCCTCTCTGAATTTTTTCATTCCTTCACGATATTCTTTCATGCCGGAATCATACTCACTTACACGGCTGGAGATTTTGTTTTCATACTTATCAAAATCTTTCGCATCAACTTTATCGCCATCAATGTAAAGCTCTTCAAGCTTGCCATTGTTTAGTTTAGCCTTGAAACGTTTCTCTTCACCGTTTACATCTTCGGAAAACTTAAACGTATGTTTTCCTTTCTTTATAGAAGTTGTATCCGGACTTTCTGTTTGAATAGATGAAACATTATCGTTGCCGGTTAATCCGTAGAAATCTATAATAGACGCTTTGTTTACTCCGGCAGTGTTGGAAGAAGCTGGCGTTGATGAGAAAACCAGAACAGCCGCTACAATTGCAAATACCAACATGAACGCGGCGAATCTTCCCCCGTACGAGAACTTACTTTTTTCTCCGTTCATTCTTTTTATTCTCCTTAATAATTGATTGACTTTTCCGCTTGCAGCTAACGCAAGTTCGGGATGATTATGCTGAATCTGTAACAGATTGTAGAGCGCTTTGGAATAAGCGAGAGAATCGCCACAGACGTTGACGGTTATATCGTCGCAGCAGTTTTCCCGTTCTTCCTTAATCTGGTTGGATATCCACCACACCGCCGGGTGATAGAAGAATATTGTTTCAACCAAAGTTTGTAGTACGTTTGTTACAAAATCATATCTCTTGATGTGAGCAAACTCGTGTGCTATTAGCGCTTCAACTTGCGTGTATGGCAAACCGTTTATCATTCCAAGAGGAAGAAGAATTATTGGTTTGATGTATCCGATTGCCAATGGTACTTTTACATTTATAGATTCAAAGACCGAAACAAATTTTTTAATACCGAGCTTTCTGCCTATTTCGCGGGAGCGATATAACCACTCAACATCAAGTTCATTTATTCCGCGCGTACGCAATTTTTGAACAAACAGAACACTTCCGATAAATCTTAATGAGAAGAAAAACAATCCGCTTAACCAGAGCATAACAAACAATGGCAAGTTTTGATTAAAGTAAGTATTGATGGAATCCCAAATTGTTGTTTCTGAAGTTGTGCTGGAAATTGGATTAACAAAAAACTTATCTGTCGCACTTACCATAGTTGGTTGATTTGCTGTGGCTGCAATAGAAGTAGCGGTTGTTTTGTACTCGATTGAAAAAGTAACAACACAGCTTGTAACGAAAAGAATTATCGCCGCAACAGAAATAATATATCTAGAGCGTGCGCTATTTTTGCTGCTTATAAACAAAATCAAACCAAGCGCGAAAGCAATTACTGCTCCTTGCCAGAACGAATGAAATATCATTCTGCCGAGCGCGTTAACCAATTCTTCCGGTAAGTATTGATAAAGAAAATTCATCTCTTTCCCTTTTCAATTTCTGTTAGATAAGCACGTATTTGTTCTAACTCTTCTTTTGATGTTTGCGAGTTGCCAATTGCCTGCATTACCAATTTTGTTGCCGAACCGCTAAATGCCGATTCAAGAAGTCTATCTACCAGAGCTTTTTGAATATCGCCTTCCCCAATGGCGGCAGAATACACATGACTGCGCTCTTCTTCGTTGCGAACAACAATTTCTTTTTCATACATAATTTGAAGAAGCTTCAGCGTAGTTGTGTATCCGGTTTCCTTTTTTTCGTTCAGCTTTTCGTTAACGGCTTTTACGGTTGAAGGTCCGGACTGCCAAAGAATCTGGAGTATTTCGAGCTCGGAATCGGTTGGTTTTAGCAGCGACTTCTTAGACATTTCTAGTTCCTTTTCGTTTACAATTCTTGAGACGGATGGTTATACGAAAAGTTTCGTACAAAGAAAGAAAAAATTTCCTCTATTAATGCAGACTGATTTAGGGTGTTTGAGAAATAAATAATTCGAATTAAAAACGGACAAAGAATGATGGATAATTTAGTCTCCAATTGCTTATTTTTCTGATAAGTTAAAAAGAAACCACATTTTGAAAGCACACTACAAATAGCAATCCGCATTTTCCCGAATCAACAAGGACACAAAAATGAAAAAACTTTCTACTTTGTTAATGATTGCTTTGCTCTTTTCGGCAAGCAGTTTTGTATCGGCGCAAAATTTCAAAGTTAGCGGCGTTATAAGCGATGCCTCTAACGGCGAAAAACTAATTGGCGCAACAGTTATGATAAAAGACTTAAACATTGGCGCTACTACAGATCTAAACGGCAACTACGCTATTGAAGATGTGAAAGAAGGCGTTTATGAGGTTACTGTTACTTATATCGGCTATTCATCAAAAACAAAAAATATTGATGTGGATAAAAACATAAAGGTAGATTTCCTTCTCGAGCCCAGTTCTGTTCTGCTAAACGAAACAATAGTTAAAAGTACAAAAGCAGTTTTAAGAGAAACACCGGTTGCTTTTTCTGATGTTAGGGGAGCTGACTTAGAATTCAAACTTGCTTCACGAGACATTCCTCAAGAACTATCAACAACACCAAGCGTTTATTCATCGGCTTCCGGCGGCGGTGCAGGCGATGCAACTCTCTATGTGCGCGGATTTTCTCAGAGAAACGTTGCTGTAATGGTTAATGGTGTTCCGGTAAACGACATGGAAAATAAATGGGTTTACTGGTCAAACTGGGCTGGATTAGGCGATGTTCTTGAAGACTCACAAATTCAAAGAGGAATCGGTGCTTCGCCATATTCTACCAATGCTGTGGGCGGTGTTTTGAACATGACTACAAAGGGAATTGGAAGCGAAGAAGAATTTGCTAAAATTAAAACCGAGTACGGTTCAGATAACCTGATTAAAGGAAGCATTTCGTTTCATAAAAAGTTTTCTCAAAATTTTGCAGTAACAGCTCTCTTTTCCAGAAAAAATTGGGATGGTTATGCTATAGGCACATACAACAAAGAATTTTCATATTTCTTCGCAGTAGGCGGTGTCTTTGGAGATCATTCAATTGAATTACGAGGCGTTGGTTCTCCGCAAGAGCACGGACAAAGACCATTTAGTTATGCAAGGTTAACCGCTGCGGATTGGGAAAAATACGGACGTGATTTTAACTATGCGATGGGAAGGTTACAAGGCGGATGGATTAACGAAACTGTAAATAAATTTCACAAGCCACAATTCAATATAGATTGGAACTGGCAGATCAGTCCTAAATCCGTTCTTTCAACTATTGTTTATCATTCAATAGGAAGAGGATACGGCTCGGGTACGTTAGGACCATTCGCGCCGGCAATAACCAAAACGCAAGATCCAGTTTATCAAAACTACAGAGACTATGATAAAGTTTGGAGTATAAATTCAAAACAAGTTGATATTAAATATGATGCAACTAAGCACCGTTCAATTTCAACTGTATTGAGAAACTCGGTTAACAATCATAATTGGACCGGATTGCTTTCTACTTATAAGACTGAATTAAGTCCTGAACTTACTTTGAATCTAGGTATTGACGGACGTTATTATATTGGTGTGCATTATCAAGAAATAAGAGATCTATTGGGCGGTGATTATTATGTTGATTTCAAAGACGTAAATGGAGTTGGACCAAATAACACCGGCAAAAAAGTTGAAGTTGGAGGAAAAGTAAATTACTACAATGATTTTTATGTTCGTCAATATGGCGGGTTCGGACAGTTAGAATATAAGACCGGAAACCTATCTTCCTTTATCAATTTGTCGGCATCATCTCAAGGGGCAAAAAGATTGGATTATTTCTTGTATCTAAATTCTGATCCTTTTAGAGAAACAGAATGGCAAAATTTCTTTGGCTACACAGCAAAGGCAGGCTTAAACTACAACTTAGATTCTTACAATCAAGTTTTTGCCAACGTTGGATATTTTTCTTCTGCGCCAATGGTAAATAATATTTTCGCTAACAATACAAACCTTGTCTCCGGAAATGCAAGAAATGAAAAAGTGCTTGGTTTTGAATTGGGTTACCTATTATCAACTAAAGATATTTTATTTAGAGCTAACGGTTTTTATACAAAATGGAGAGATAGAGCCATTACGGTTTCTTATTCAGATAGAGATCCCGATACCGATGAACTTGTAACAAAGTACGCTAATATTTCCGGTTCAGAGCAACTTCACTCCGGGGCAGAGTTTGAAGGTGTGCTCAGAATTATGAAAGGATTAGAACTTAAGGGTGCTGCTTCTTACGTGGTTGGTAATTTCCAAAACGATGTTGAAGCTTTAATAGCGCCGGAAAATAACCCGACCGCAATTAAAAAAGTAAATTTATATGTAAAGGACTT
The DNA here is from genome assembly GCA_001803165.1 of Stygiobacter sp. RIFOXYC2_FULL_38_25. Lineage (GTDB taxonomy): Bacteria > Bacteroidota > Ignavibacteria > Ignavibacteriales > Melioribacteraceae > Stygiobacter. Next base: position 667,485 of record MHAZ01000021.1, read on the forward strand.
ATATGTAAGCGAATTTCCGCAGCAGCAGGCAAACATTCAAATTAATTATAGAATAAATCTGATGCGCGGATTAAACATGTTTATCAATCCGGTGTATAAGTTTGAAGGAAAGAACTTTTCCAGCTTTAACCCAGATTCAAGAACTAATGCTAACGACCGCACTCAGTCGTGGGAATTGCCGACGGTTAATATTGTAGATTTTCATATAGGATTCACTTATTACTTCTCGGATTTCTTTGTTAAGAAGGCAAACTTGAATTTCCATGTCTTCAATTTGTTGGACAATAAAGATTATATATTAGATGCTCTTGATGGAGCCTCCCATGCATTTAACACGGCAAAATTCTTCTATGGAAGAGAAAGATGGTATAACGTGCAATTTGCTTTTACATTCTAAAATAATTTTTGCGGAGCTTATTACAAGCCCTGGTTGCATTATTAATATTTTCATAACATTGCAACCGAGCATCTTAATCAACTTTTACATAGTTTTATTTTGAAATTGAGAGTTTATTAATTAATCGAAAAGAGGTCATCATGAAAAAAGCTTTACAAATACTTTTCTTATTTCTAGCTGTTTCCGTTAGTACAAGCAATGCTCAAGCATTGTTTGTAGAAGATTTTAGCTACAATGCCGGTGATTTATTAACGGCAAAAGGATGGTTAGTTAGCTCGGGAACAACAAATGCATTAACAGTAATCTCACCCGGCTTAACATTTACGGGTTATCCATCGGTTGCAGGTAATGCAATTAAGCTTACAACAACTGGTGAGGACGTATATAAAACATTTCCAGCTGTATCCACCGGAAGTGTTTATCTGGCATTTTTAATGAATGCGGCGTCAGCACAAACCGGGGATTATTTTGTTGCTCTTTCACCTCAATACTTTGTTAATTCTTCTGGTGCCCAGTCTTCAGGTCAAACTAACTATTACGCGAGAACACACTTAAAATCAAACGGTGCAGGTTATTCTATTGGTATAAGTAAATCCAGCGAGCTTAGCGGCGGTTATGTTTACGGAAACACTGTCCTTTCGTTTAATAAAACTTATGTGGTTGTAGTAAAACATACATTCAGTGCTGCAACAGCAGATGACGATGCAGAAAGTATTTACGTTTTTGGAACCTCAATTTCTTCAACGGAACCGGCAACTCCGGAAGTAGGTCCTCATGTTTACAGCGCAAAAGCAGACCCAGCAGATTTGTATCATATTACACTCCGTCAGGGTACCGCCTCAGCTGCAGCGGCAATGACATTGGATGGAATACGCATTGCAACAACCTGGAATGCTTTGTTAACGGCTACAGATGTTGAAGAAACATCAATCCCAACTAAATATGAATTGAACCAAAACTACCCGAATCCATTTAATCCAAGTACGGTAATTAATTATCAATTACCGGAAGCTGGAAATGTTACTCTTAAAGTTTATGATGTATTGGGAAATGAAGTCGCTACATTGGTAAATGAATTCAAACAAGCCGGTGTTTACAATGCTAAGTTCGCTAACTCTAATTTATCTTCGGGAATTTATTTATACAGATTGCAAGCAGGTAATTTTGTATCAGTAAAGAGAATGATGCTGATTAAATAATTTGGTTGGAAATTTCTGATAAGGAAAAACCTCTCTTAGAAATAAGAGAGGTTTTTTTATGTACAACCATTATTGTTTCAGTCCAGCCGAAAAAATATTCCCGATATTAAAAATGAGAGTGAACGCTTTCTTCGTGTTGACTAAGATCGAGACCAATTTTTTCTTCTTCTTTGGTTACTCTAAGCGGAATGATCATATCTGTTACTTTATATAAAAGGTATGAACCGCCAAATGCAAAGACAGATACTATTACTAATCCAAGTAGATGCATAAAAAATGTTTGTGTTTGTCCGGCAATTAGACCAACATCTTTTGCAAAAACAGCTGTCATAATCATTCCAACAATTCCACCTAAACCATGGCAAGGGAATACGTCGAGAGCATCATCAAGAGTGGATTTTGATTTCCAAGTGACTGCGAGGTTACTAATAACAGCGGCGGCAAATCCAATAAAAATACTGGCGCCTATGGAAACGAATCCGGCAGCCGGTGTAATAGCAACTAAACCAACTACAGCGCCTATGCTGGCGCCGGAAGCAGAAGGTTTTCTGCCCAGTAAAATATCGAAGAAAATCCATGCTAATGCAGCCGCGGCAGAAGCCGTATTTGTTGTTGCAAATGCAAGTGCTGCTAAACTATTGGCACCAAGAGCCGAACCGGCATTAAATCCAAACCAGCCAAACCATAGTAATCCGGTTCCTAGTATTACATAAGGAATATTTGCCGGAACGTGTTTTTCTTCTTTTACATGTGAATGTCTTCTTCCTAATAGAATTGCGCCGGCAAGTGCAGCAAAACCGGCGGACATATGAACAACTGTTCCGCCCGCGAAATCAAGCACACCCAGCTTTCTTAAAAATCCGTCGGGATGCCAGGTCCAATGAGCAAGTGGCGCATATATTACAATAGAAAATAAAATCATAAAAAGTAAGTATGCTGAAAAATGCACGCGCTCTGCAAATGAACCTGTAATTAGCGCAGGAGTAATAATTGCAAACTTCAGTTGAAACATAGCAAATAGGAGTAGGGGAATTGTAGGAGATAAAGTTGGATGAGTAGCTTCGCCCACACCGCGAAACATAAAGTAAGTAAAAGGATTACCAATTAATCCGCCTATTGAATCGCCAAAAGAAAGACTAAAGCCTACTACAACCCAGACGACGCTAATCACACTCATAGCAATTACACTTTGCAGCATTGTGGAAATAATGTTCTTGTTGCTAACCATTCCGCCATAAAAGAAAGATAAACCCGGAGTCATTAGCAAGACTAATCCTGTCGCAGTTAACATCCATGCAATATCTGCGGGATTAGAAGGTCCGCCTTCTACATGCGAATAATTATAATTGAGAAAAGCTCCCATTATTGCAATGACAAGCATAATAAGAAACGGTAAAACCTTGTATTTAGCCATATTTGCTGCCTTATATCAGTTGGGTGTTAAAGAATTGCACCTTATTATTTAAGTGAGCGGCGCAAAAATACCTAATTTACTAATATATAATCAAGGTTCGCATGAAATCATAATAATCACTGCTTTACTTTAATCCAGAACAAGGCGTCATCCTTATTTTGATAATACAAATTCTATTGCATTATCAACAAAATAACAGAAGGAGTGGGCGCTTCGACAAAAATTTTCGAAGCAAGGCATCCGATCTAGGTACCTTCTCAATACAAATTTTTCCATTTTAGCAAAACCTTTTCACACCACACCGAGTCCAAACGCATAGAGATTGGCAACAGATGAATAACACAGACTACCAGCTCATATTAGATGCTCAAAAAGGCGATAAACAAGCCTTCGAGGAATTGGTGTTCAAATATGACCGTCATGTGTTGAGTATTGCCCGCTCGTATAGAAATAGTGAAGATGATGCCAAAGATATTTATCAAGAAGTTTTTATGCGTGTTTACCGTGGACTGAATAGCTTTCAATTCAAGAGTGAGTTTGCTACATGGTTGTTTAGAATTACGACAAACGTATGTCTAACGCACAAATCAAGAAAGCGCGATCATGAATCAATTGATAAAGAAATTATGAGCGAAGAAGAAAGCGGCAAAACTTTAGCTGAAATAATTCCCAGCGATGATAATGTTGAAAGAGCGGCATCGAACAAAGATTTACTTAGTTATATACGCGCGGCAATGGAGTTGCTGCCAAACAAACAAAAGATGGTTTTCTCGTTAAGATACCTGGAAGAATATAAGATTAAAGAGATTGCGGAAATGATGCAGTGTACCGAAGGCGCAGTAAAAAGTTATCTGTTTACGGCAACACATAAGATGAGAGCAAAATTAAAAAACATTGTTTTGGAAGAATTATGAACATAGAAAAATTTTCTGAGAACGCTTACCTCTATCTTCTTGATGAAATGGAAGCAGAAGAAAGGATCGAATTCGAAAATATTCTTATGCAAGATGATGTGTTGAAACGAGAATTTGATAAAATAAAAGCAGATATAGCTTTATTTGAAGGGGCGAAACCAGCCGAAGTTACTGAAGCGGAACTTACTTCAATAAGGAATAATCTTTTCCGTACGATTAGAAATCAAGATGCAGTTCTTCAGCCGGAGAGTCTGAAAAATAAAATCAGAAGAATGTTACTAAATAATTACAGCTTGGCTTTTGGAGGTATTGCAACATTTGTACTAGGTATTGGAATTGGTTACATGTTTTTATTCTCAAAAGGAGTAACAAACTCGCTGAAGCAAGAAGCGCCAATAGAAATTAGTTTACAGAAAAAAGCTGAAGTAATTGATGAAAGCACGCCAGCTTTGAAAGCAAGCACGGCAAGCGAAACAGAAAAAACAAGCGGAACCCAATCAACAGTAGTCAGAGGCGGTTTTAATGAAGCGTCTGTCAAACACGCTCTAATTAATGCGCTGCTGGGGAAAAGCAATCCGGGAATTAGAATTAAAAGTATTAGTATGCTGTCGGATCAAGTAGAAAGAGAAGCATTTAAACCGGATGTAAAAATTAAAAATGCACTCGTTAAATCTATGAAAGAAGATTCGAATCCGGTAGTAAGAAGCGAAGCTTTAAATGTTCTTAAAAAATATCCATTTGATAATGAAATAAGAGATGCGCTGCTGTTTGTTCTTGCTAACGATAAAAATTCCGGACTTCGAGTTTCGGCAATAAATGCTTTAACAGATATAGAACTGCAAGGAATATTTATAGATGAAGTAATAAAACAAGTACTAACTAAAAGAGTAGAAGCCGATAGAAATACATTTGTAAAATACCGGGCGGCTTCAATACTTAAGGAGGCTGAATAACATGAAAAAGATAAAATTATTATCGCTTGCACTTTTGATTTTAGCGGCAGCAGTTGGTTCGGTTACAGCGAAAGATAATGAAGGTAAATCGAAATCATTTAAAATTGCCAAAGGTGGAACGCTAATAGTTGAAGTACAACGTGGCAATATAATGGTTCAAACTTCGGATAAAGACGAAATTCAATTAGATGCCGTGGGCATAAGCAGCGAAGGGCAAGAGAACATTGAAGCCACCGTAAGCGGAAACAAATTGACAGTAAGATATAATCAAAGTGAATTTGATTCGGATGAGGTTTCGTTCAACTTTATTGTTCCGACTAAATTGAATTTTGATCTTAAAACGAATTCCGGCGACATCAAATTCAAAAACAATATTGACGGAAATATTTTTGCAGATACTTACGGCGGCAATATTTTAACAAAAAATGTTGCGGGCAATCTTAAAGCAGAAACCAAGGGCGGCGATATTGTTCTAGGTGATATTTCCGGTGGTTGTAATGTTAATACTTACGGAGGTGATATTTCAATAGGCGCTTTAACAGGCAACGATACAAAAATCTCTACAAGCGGCGGCGATATTAAGATTAAAAAATCCACCACCGGTGTTAGCGCGAAAACATACGGCGGCGATATAATTGTTGGTGATCTTGGCGGGGATTCCGAGTTAGTTACTTCCGGAGGCGATGTTATCGCGGCTAATGTTATCGGTAATATTAGAATGGAAACATACGGCGGCGATCTTAAACTCGATGGTGCTAAAGGAAGTGTTCGTGCTAAAACTAGCGGCGGAAATATTGAGATGAAGAATATCGAAGGAAGTGTTGATATTAAAACGATGTCCGGTTCAATTTCTATTGAGCTAAATCCTGCCCGGAATAGTACAAGCAGAATTTCAACTAATGCAGGCTCAATAGAGTTAACTGTTCCTTCATTTGCAAAAACAACTATTGACGCGCGCATTTATGTTTTGGGGTGGTGGAAAGAAGCCAAGGATACTTATAAGATTAATTCGGAATTTGAAGTAACAACGGAAGATTTTGACGCTGAAGACAAAAGCATAAAGTCTAATTATGTGTTGAACGGGGGCGGAAGTGTCATACATCTTAAAACAACTAATGACGACATAACTATTAGAAAGAGCAAATAAGGAGTTTACAATGAAAAAGAGTTTAGTGTTTGGAATGTTTCTAATTGCGGTTTTTCTCACTGCTTCTGCATTCCGGTTTGCCGGACGCACTGGTGAGGATGATAAGAAATTAAATAAAGAATTTAATGTTAAGCCCGGCGGCAAATTAAATTTGGATTTAAACACCGGTGGTTCAATTCAAATTGAGGGCTGGGAAAAGGATGTTGTTAAAGTAGCGGCAACTATTAATGGAGATGATGCCGAAGATGTTGAGTTTACAATTGACCAAAACGGAAACGATGTCAATGTAACTTCGAAATACAAAACAAGGGAAAAATCGCGTAGTGTTGATGTGAAACTTTTTGTAACTATACCTAAAAAGTATAACGTTGATTATCAGACTATGGGTGGAACCGTTTTAATATCTAAAGCCGAAGGAAGTTTTGAAGGACAAACAATGGGTGGCGAAATTAAATTAAGTTCTCTTAAGGGTAAGGTCGAAATGAAAACAATGGGCGGTGGTATCAACATTAAGAATTGCGACCTTGACGGAAAAGTTGAAACAATGGGTGGTGCTATTGATGTTGACGATCTTGTAGGTACAGTAAACTTATCAACAATGGGTGGCAGCATTAAACAAAGTAATGTGCGTTCAAGAAACTCAGAAGATAGAAATGGAGTTACAATTTCTACAATGGGCGGCGAGATTATTGTTGATGAAGCAATGAACGGCGCTAAAGTAAAAACAATGGGAGGCGGAATAACCGTAAATAAAGCTGCAAAATTTGTTGAAGCTGAAACCATGGGCGGGAATATCGAGATAAAAGAAATTGATGGAAAAGTTAAAGCAACAACTATGGGAGGGAATATCGAAGTTAAAATGACCGGCAATCCGGCAAGTGGTGATAGGGAAGTTTATTTAAGATCTATGGGCGGAAAAGTTTATCTAACCGTTCCGGAAAAACTATCCATGGATGTTGAAATAGAAATCGGTTATGACAAGAAACATGATGATGTGAAAATTGAGAGTGACTTTGATCTTAAGCTAATGAAAGATGTAACAAAGAATGATTCAAAGAGCTATAACAAAAAGTATTTAATTGGTACCGGTTCTTTTAACGGAGGGAAAAACAAATTAACTATCAAAACATTTGGCGGCGACGTCCATTTGAAGAAGGGATAGAATTTCTTTCGAAGGAAGCAGCCCGTAATAGTGCGGGCTATTCTTTCAATCCGAGAATATCCAAAAGTCTGTTGTGAGCTTCGTCAGGAAGTTCAACATTATATTTCTTGTAAAACTCTATTGTTGTTTCTACGGAATTGAAATAATGCTTACAGTTGTCGCAATTTTCCATGTGCGCTTTGATTGAAATACACTTAGCCGAGTTTAATTCCTCTCCCAAATTGTCGCAAATGTGAAGCATTACTTCTTTGCAAGTTGGTTTTATTTCACTCATAAGCTAACACCTTGTTTAATTCATTTCTCAAAAACGATCTTGCGCGGTGAAGTCTGGACTTGGTAGCCGCAACGGAAAGCTCTACCATCTTCGCCGTTTCCTCTGTAGAGAATCCTTCAACATCACGCAACAAGAAGACAACTCTATATTCAGCCGGTAGTTTCTGAATTGCTGCATCCAACATGTTTTTCAATTCAACGTTCTCGGTAACTTTATCCGGCGTTACTTTCCAGTCGGCAATTTCTTTCTCATCAATTGAAGCGTTATCATCTTCAAACGAAGAGTATTCGTGTTTACTCTGAGAGCGCGCTAACATTAAGCAATGATTAGACACAACACGGTAAAGCCAAGTAGAGAGTTTCGATTGTCCGCTGAACTGGTTTAGGCTTTTTACCATGCTCAGAAAAGTTTCCTGCATAGTGTTTTCGGCTTTTTCCTTGTTACGGCAAATTTTAAATGAGAAATTGTAAACAGTCTGCTCGTAAAGTTTAACCAATTCACTAAGGGCTTTTCTATCGCCGCTCTGCGCTAATGCAATAAGTTTTTCTTCTTCCATAATAAGATGATTCTTTTCCGCTGAAGATTCCAAAATTTATTTGTTATCTAAACTTCGCCACATATACAAACTTGCAATTGTACAGTAAGGATGCCAATTGTTTTTCTTGGCAACCAGCTCAACCTTTTGTTCAGTGGGCATTTTTTTCAGTTGGTAATTTAACATAACCGCTTTGCGAATGCCAAGATCGCCGGTGGGTAAAATATTTGGTCTGCCAAGCGTAAACATTAAAAACATGTGTGCGCTCCACACTCCAATTCCTTTAACTTTGGTCAGTTCGGCAATTACTTCATCGTCGGTTTTGCGTGAGATACCTGTGAGACTAACTTCTTTAGAGAGCACTTTTTGTGATAAATCTTTTACGTAACTTACCTTTGCGTTGGAAAGACCAATGCCGCGTAAAACAGAATGCTCTGTTGCAAGAATTAACTCCGGTTCCGGTTTATTGGCAAAATAATCCATAAACCGCTTTTGGATGGAATCCGCAGCTTTTGTGGAAAGCTGCTGCCCGATAATAGCTCCTAATAATAAATTGAAGTATTTGCGGTGAGAACGTAAATTACGGATGCCATAGTTTTTTATTATTTCACTTAGTATTTTATCGTGCTTGCATAGATGCTTTATTCCTTTATCGAATTCACTTTTGTGCATAAATTTTTTCCTCACTTATAGGCGTACAAATGGAAAATCAGTTGATGGTTTCGTTAAGTAAGAACAAGTTACTTAAAAACGCGGATATAGAAAATATTGACCTGAGAGGAATTAAGGGCAGACTGATAACAATTGGCGAGGGGGAAATACTTTTCCGTGAAGGCGATTATGCAGACCATATATTCCTTGTTGTAAGCGGTGAAATTAATCTATTAAAAAAACGCCTGCTTGGCAAAACAAAATCTTTCATTTTTAACGAGAATGATTTCTTTGGGCAGGAAGAATTTTTTGAAGAAACTTCGAGAACATCAACCGCGGTAGCGCTTAGAGATACGTACTTAATTTCGTTAATGAAAGAAGAAGTTGATGAGCTGATAAGGCAAGATCATCAAGTGATGCTTAATCTCCGTGAGCCAATGTCTGAAATTGAAGAAGAAATGAATTTCAAGCGAGCAGCAACCATGGAAACAAAAAGAGAAGAAAAACTCACTCCGCCAACTTGGACAGAACCAATTGATGAAACTCCTCCTGCACAAAGTGAAGAAAAAGTCGAAGACCATTCCAACACTCATTTATTCTTCCAATCAATTTCTGATTCCAGCCGCTTCGAAGAAGAGAATCTAGTTCATTCTTTAGAAAAAGTTGAAGAACCTAAAAAAGAAAATCCGTTTGACGATACCATGACTTTTGGTTCCGACATTTATAACGAAGATGGAATAATAAAAGCTGAATTTGAATTGCCGGGAGAACCGCCGGTTGAAAAAGAACCGGTCATTAAAAAGGAAGAACCCAAACCATTTGTTGAAATGCCGCAGCCGGGCATAAGCGTAAAGCCGGAAGAAGATCTAAACGACGCTTTGTTTAATATGCTTAGCGGTAGTTCTCTTCCCATAGATGAGCCATTTCAGAAAATTGAAGCTTCACAAACTCCCGGTCAAAAACATGAAGTGCCTGCACCAGCTCAGCCAAAAGAAGATGATAATCAATTCTTTGCTGCTATGGGATTTGAAGAGCCCAAAGAAACTATCCCGCCGGTTAAAGAAGAGCCAAAATATAATATAGAATCAATGGCGCCAACTACAGCCGAGTTAGAACCGCCTCAAAACCCTCCGCCTTTTAAACCGGTTCCGCATGATTATGAAAGCGAAGATATTTTTGCTGAGGCAGATGCTCAAATTAAAGCATTGGCTAAGGAAGAAGAACCAGCGCCTACTCCGGTTGATGAAACCCCAGCAGCACCTCCTATTAGAAATTATACCCTTCCCGCTACAGAAGATTCCCGAATGTCTAAAGATGAACTTGAGATGATTTTGCGTGCAGCGGAAATGGTTAACTCAACAATTAAGATTGATGAGCTGCTGCGTAACATTGTTGATGTAGCCACAGAGTTAACCGGCGCCGATAGGGGAACTCTTTATCTTGTTGATAAAGAGAAAAATGAATTATGGTCGCTTGTTCTAATTGGCAACAATGTAAAAGAAATCAGATTAAGAATTGGGGAAGGACTTGCCGGATATGTAGCTAAAAGCGGTGAAACTCTAAATATTAAAGATGTACAGGGCGACCCTCGCTTCAATAAAGACTTCGATAGAACAAGCGGTTACGTAACAAGAAATATGATCTGTTTCCCAATAAAAAATAATACCGGCTTGATAATTGGCGTTCTACAATTACTTAACAGTAAGAAAGGTGAATTTTCCGGTCGCGATGAAGTATTTCTTGCGGCATTATCTATTCACTCTGCCATAGCTTTACAAAACGCGGAACTTGTAGAAAAACTTTTAACTGCAGAACGTGTTCACTCACTTGGCAAGATGGCAAACTTCTTAATTCAAGATATAAAGAAGCCGGTTTTGGTTAGCAAACGCTACGCGGAACATCTTCTTCATAAACAACTGCCGCAAGATTCAATTCAGATTATTGAAATGCTTTTGGAACAGCTTGTGCAAGTTGCCGATCTTGTTCAAACGACATCCAGCTATTCGGAAGGGAAAACAATTCTTCGTGCGGTCAATGTTAGTTTAAACAATACTTTGGCAGATTACACGTCACGCGTTGAAACCTTTGTAGTTTCGCGCAACTGCCAGATATACAACGAGTTTGAAAAAGATGTAACCGTAAAGGTTGATATAAAAGAATTCTTCCAGTGTTACATGCACATCATAAAGAATGCTTGCGATGCTATGCCGGAAGGAGGAAGCATTTATGTTTCAACTAAACGGGATAACAAAAACATTAAAATATTTATTCGGGATAACGGACTAGGGATTCCGGAAGGCTTTACGGAAAAAATATTTGAGCCGTTTATGTCTTACGGAAAAAAAGAAGGAACCGGTCTCGGACTTGCAATCACAAAGAAAATAGTTGAAGCACATAGTGGAAAAATTGAAGTTGAGAGCACAACCGGAACCGGCGCAACTTTTATCATTACGCTTCCCGTAGCTTCTTTATTTTAATAATGCATAGGTAGAAACTCTATGCAATATAATCTTATTACCATTCTAGGTCCTACCGCAGTTGGTAAAACACGTTTAGCAGCACTTCTGGCGCACAAGTTTGATGGAGAAATTATTTCTGCCGATTCGCGTCAAGTGTACCGCGGAATGGATATTGGAACCGGCAAAGATTTAAAAGATTATGAAGTTGAGGGGAAAATTATCCCTTACCATCTAATTGATGTTTACGATCCGCAGCACGAATACAACTTATTCTACTTCTACAAAATGTTTTTCAGCGCATATCATAAAATTGAACTGAACAAAAAAGCACCTTTTCTTGCCGGCGGAACCGGATTGTTCATTCATTCCATTTTAAAAGATTATGGTTTGGGTGAAGTAGAGTTCAACAAGCATCGCTATGATGAATTAAACGAAATGGATTATGATGAACTAGCTTATAGATTGGTAGAGCTTCAGCCAAAGCAGCACAACACAACCGATCTAGTAACTAAAGAAAGAGTTATTCGTGCCTTGATGATTGCAGAAGAAAAGGACTCGAAAACGATTGAGTACAAGAAGGAAATCAAATCACTGGTGATTGGAGTAGCATTACCTAGAGAAATTGTGAGGAAACGGATAACGCTTCGGTTAAAAGAAAGATTGCAAAACGGAATGATTGAAGAAGTGGAAAGACTAATTGCGGAAGGAGTTACGTTTGAGCGCCTCGAACAACTTGGACTTGAATATAAATTTGTCGCAAAGTATCTGCAGAATCAATTGTCTAAAGAAGAAATGTTTGAGAGATTAAATACCGCCATTCATCAATTTGCTAAACGGCAGATGACCTGGTACCGCAAAATGGAACGTGAAGGAATTGAGATCAACTGGATAGAGGGACCAGATTATAAGCAAGCAGAAAAGCTAATCCGGGAAAAATATTTCTGATGCAAGAATTACCAGCTTATGTTACTAACTATCTCCGCAAATTCGGCGTTACTAAATGGCAGTTAGAGCTAAACTCTGAAAAACGATTCCAAAATATTATAGTTATTCCCGCTATTCAAGAAAGCGAGAACCTACCAAAGCTGTTGGCGTCACTCTTGCAGTGTGACAAAAGTATGTTTACAAAAACACTTTTCGTTTTTGTGATTAACAATCTTGAATCATCTTCACCGGAAGTGAAAAAAGACAACCTAAGATTGCTTCAATATCTTCGGAATGTTTTACGTGGAAATGCTGATGAACTCTCGCAAGAAATTATTTCTGCCGGAATGAACATAGGCGTTGTTGATGCATCATCAGTGGGATTTGAAATGCCGGAGAAAGATGGCGGTGTAGGCTATGCCAGGAAAATTGGAATGGACTTAGCACTTAACTACTTTGATTATGTTTCGTCCCAACCCAGAATCTTAGTCTGTCTCGATGCTGACTGCACTGTCTCCCCAAATTATCTTTCCGCGTTAAATGAGATAGCTGAAAAAAAGTATTCAGCCGGATATTTTGAGTACGAGCATATTCTACCGGCAGATGATGACGAGAGGTCAGCAATTATTACTTACGAGATATTTTTACGTTATTATGTTCTCGGACTCAAATTAGCCGGATCGTCTTTTGCCTTTGATACAATTGGCTCAACAATGTATTGCGATGCAGAATCTTACGTGCGAATTGGCGGAATGAATAAGAAAAAAGCTGCTGAAGATTTTTACTTTTTGGAAAAGTTGGCAAAGATTACGGACATCAATAAAATATCTTCTGCAAAAGTTTATCCATCTTCGCGGCGTTCATGGCGGGTGCCTTTTGGTACAGGTCAACGTATCAACCGTTACTTTGCAGGAACGCACAACGAAGATTCGCTCTACGATCCCAAGAGTTTTGATATTCTTAAACAGTGGCTCAAGACGTTTTTCGGTGACGATATTCTGACTGCTGAAAAATATCTCGATCTCGCCGGGCAAATTGATTCTTCGCTATCTGAGTTTCTGCTCAATCAATCTTTCCCTGAAGCGTGGACAAAAATCATAAATGAAACCGGTAAATCAGATCAGCTGCAAAAGCAAAAATATTTCTGGTTTGATGGCTTCCGCACACTTAAACTGATTCATTATTTACGCGATACTCGTTATCCAATGATTAATATGTTCGAAGCACTGGATCAGCTTCTGGTAAATTATGATGTTAAAGTTGCTCAAAGTAATTTTGTCTCGGATTGGCAAACTCAATTTGAATATCTGAAAATACTCCGCTATTTTTCCGTAAAATAGCTTACTTAGGCACTTATCTACTTTATAATTATATTTCGCCCGCATTTTTGAGAATACAATGGACCTTCACGATAAACTAAAAACAATAAAAGAAAAATATGACAGGATTGACGAACAACTTTCCGATCATAATATAGTTTCAAATCAAGCAAAGCATATTGCTCTTGGAAAAGAGAGAAGAGAACTTAGCGAGATTGTTGAAGCATATAAATCTTACGACCAGCTTATCCGCAATATCAATGGAAACCAGGAAATAATAGATTCTGCCGAAGATAAAGAGCTTACCGAGATTGCTGAGAACGAATTAAAAGAGCTGAAAGAAAAAAAAATCCAAATGGAAGAGCAGATAAAATTATTGCTCATACCAAAAGATCCCGATGATGATAAAAACGTGATTTTTGAAATCCGTGCCGGAACCGGCGGAGATGAAGCCGGGCTTTTCGCCGCAGATCTTTACCGCATGTACACAAGATATGCAGAAGTACGCGGCTGGAAAGCAGAAGTAATTGATTACAGCGATACGGGCATTGGCGGTATAAAAGAAGTTGTGTTTAGCTTAATCGGTCAAAGTGTATATGGCGATTTGAAATTTGAAAGCGGTGTTCACCGCGTTCAGCGTGTGCCGGCAACAGAAGGAAGCGGGCGCGTTCATACATCGGCTGCTTCTGTTGTTGTTCTGCCTGAAGTTGAAGACGTAGAAGTTGAAGTAGATCCAAACGATTTGCGTATTGATGTCTTTAGAAGCGGCGGTGCAGGCGGTCAGAACGTAAACAAAGTTGAAACTGCAATTCGCATCACGCACATTCCTTCCGGATTGGTTGTTCAGTGTCAGGATGAAAGATCGCAATTGAAGAATAGACAGAAAGCTATGAAGGTTTTGAAATCGCGTTTGTATGATATGAAAACGCAAGAACAAACGAGCGAAATAGCGGCGCAAAGAAAATCTATGGTTCGTAAAGGTGATAGAAGCGATAAGATCAGAACATATAATTTTCCTCAGAACAGAGTTACCGATCATAGAATCGGTGTTACACTCTACAATCTCTCGGAAATTATTGAAGGGGATTTAAATGAGTTGATCGAAAAACTCAAAATTGCCGATAGAACAGAACGGCTTCAAGCTGCCGTCTGATTTTTCTTATTAATTTTAAAACAACAAGAGCCCCGCTCCGGGGACTCTTGTAATCTCGCGAGTCTCTTCTAATTTTTAACTTGTTCAGCTTCCTTCGATTTGAAGTTATCTAAAAATCTAATTAGCGCTAATAAAATAAACCCAACAGAAGATAATATTAGATCCTCAGTCTCGAGCCGAAACGACGATTGTGTTCCTAGCCAAAAAGCTAACAGCTTGGTTAAAAGAAGAATGGATAAAAATAAAAAGAAACCACCAACTCCGTGTAATACTGGCTGTAAAAGGAAATTGGAATAGAAAGTTTTCTTTGCTCTCATGAAGACCCTCCTTTCTTCGAGCAATTTCGTTGAACTAAACGAAATAGATTGTGTTCTTTGGCACCCCGAATACCCTCCGGAATCACGGACTGAAACTAATAATTTTTAGCAGAGAAGAAAAGTTAAATTATTGTTTATTTAGTGCGATAAAAGGCGCTCTTGTACGATTTGTTTCCGTTTTTGTCGGCTAAACAATATGAGAAATCCGGATAGAGGGAATGAGCTCCCATAACTCCATCTTTTCTTAAAGCAACATAGCCAACTTGAATGTCCTCTCCATTCTTGTTTAATTTATTAACACGCTCAATTGCAATTTTGCAGGCCTCTTCAGGCGAATAACCTTCACGCATTTTCTCTACAATTAAAAAACAGCCGCAAGAGCGCATAACCCATTCGCCATTGCCGGTTGCAACAGCTCCACCAACCTCATTATCAACAAAGAGTGCTGCACCAATAATCGGCGAATCGCCGACACGCCCATGAATTTTCCAAGCCATACCGCTTGTTGAAACTCCGCCGCTCATATTTCCATCTCTGTCAATTGCAAGCAGTCCAATAGTATCGTGATTATTTGGAGAAACCCGGTTGTTATTTTTTATGTTTTTGCCCTTCCATTCTTCCCAAGCCGCACGTGATTTTTCAGTAAGTAAATCTTCTTCTTTAAAATTATTAGCAAGCGCAAACTTTTTAGCGCCTTCGCCAACCAGCATAACATGTTTAGTAGTTTGCATTACACTGCGAGCGAGCGAAATTACATGCCGAATATTTTCTACTGCTGCAACGGAACCGGCATTACCGTTCCAATCCATAATTGAAGCATCAAGAGTTACAATTCCATCTTCATCCGGGAATCCGCCATAGCCTACTGTTGTATTGGTAGGATCGTCCTCGGCAACCATAATGCCTGCCTCAATAGCGTCCAACGAATTTTTTCCGCTTTGCAGAAGTTCAAAAGTCCGCCATGTGGATTTAAGAGTATTCTCCCAAGTTGAAACCGTAATCAGCCCGGAAGATTTAACTATCGAGCCGAACAATTTTTGTGGTGTAGATTGGCTCATCAATAATCCGGCTCCGGCAACTGCAGATGTTCTAACAAAAGAACGGCGGCTAATCTTCATTCTACTCTCCAAGTTTTTTCTGCTCAACATGTTGGTTGATTTTTATTAGGTCGGGGTTTTCTGCAAACAGTTTCAGTATATCTTCAAGTAAAAAGATTTCTTTTTTGTGATATAAAGCATCATAAATAAATTTAATAAGAGCAAAATCCTCTTCGGTATCAACAGTCCACCGGTGAAACGAAAGGTCATCCGTATTTAGAAAACTTTTCAGTGAAAATAATTCCGGGTGGCGGTAAATGTAAGGAGTTACGTGCTCTCTTTCGTAATCAAGTTTGGCTTTGTTAAAAACGTGTTCTAAAATTTCAAAAGAAAAAATTTCAACATCAAGACCACGTGGAAAAGTGCGCACCATGCCGTTGCTCATGTAATCAACTTTTTCCGATATGTACGAATAAATTAAATGGTCAATAACTGTCGGATCAATAACCGGGCAATCTGCTGTAACTCTTATAATTGTGCCGGCATTATATTTCTTGGCGGCTTCGTAGTAGCGGCTCAGTACATCATCCGAACTGCCGCGATAAAAAGGAATATTATATTCCTCACAGAAAGCTTGAATGGAATCGTCTTCGGGAAGAATTGTGGTAGCAATTATTATATCATCAACTTTTTTTGAATAACATATTCTATTCCAAACATGCCAGAGAATAGGTTTGCCGCAAAACTCTCTAAGTACTTTGCCGGGAAGCCTTGTTGAACCGGTTCGTGCTTGAATGATAACTTTAGTGAAAAACTCCAAACTCAACCTTATAATAAAATTATTTAATTGTTAGATCGCCAACAGCAATTGCCAATTTCCCGTTGACTATACCAGTATAATATAACTTATAACTATTTCCAATTTGCAAAATGTTTGGATATCTAACTTCGCTTGACCAATACCTATAAGTATTATCTTTTGTAAATACCGGATTGCCGGTGGATTTTGTCCACGAGATTCCGTCTGTAGAAGTGGCGGTTCCAAAAGCTAAGTTTCCAAGCGAGCCGTAAACTAATAAGAATTTTGATCCGTATTTAATTACGCTACAGCCATTTGGGTTTGGTTCTTCCCATGATTCGGACATTGGTAAGATATTTTCCGTTACAACAGTCCAATTCCCCCCATCTTGCGAAGTAGCAACTGAAATGCCCCAGACATTTTGCGATGCGTTCAAATTGGTGTACGAAAAATAAAGGTAGTATGTTGAATTTATTTTGATCAGACTATTTGGTGCTACTCGTTTGCCAAGAATCTTAATTAAAGGAGAGGGTCTTTTAACCCAATATATTCCATCATATGAATCTGCTGCACCAATATAAGAATCGCCATCTCTGCTTGTCGCACCAACATAATACATAGTGTAGAGTCCGTTTTCGTAATTGATTGGTCCGGCGTGAACTCCATACTGATCCCATGCCCCGGAATAGCCACGCTCTAACACTGGAGATGATACAATTTTATTCCAACGCAAACCATCAATAGATTCGGCATATTCAACATCATACGACCTGTCATTATACCACTTACCATACCACATTTTGTATTTATAACCATCAAATCTTACGAATGGACTAAAGACACCATTGAGATTTGCAGCCGAAAAATTACTTGTCGTTATTATTGGGTTACCTGAAAAATCATTAACCAAAAAACTTGATCCCCACTTAACCGTTATGTCAACAGCTCCTGTCGGGAGAAGTGTAACATCAGACTTTGTAATTACATTCTGTAGAACATAAATTTTTGTTGTTCCATAATAAATAGTAACTCCAGATTGATCAAATGCCCATACTTTCAACTGCCAAGTTCCGGGAACAACACTGTTAAAAGTAAGATTTGTGGTGGACAAAGAAGAAATATAGCTGTTAACCATAATCGAGTCGTAACCTGCTCTGCTCAAGGATGCAACTAATAAATAAGCTTCCTGCGGAATGGCGGTTTTGTCCAAACTGATAACAACTTTTCCACGTTCATTCTCTTGTGAAGTTAGCCATGCTTCGTCTTTGCATGAAACAAGGGTGATGCAAATTAATACAGATACGGCAAGAATAAAATTTTTCATAGTTCCCCTTAAATAAAGTTGTCGGTAATTAATCATTTAGTGATACGATTTCAACAGTAATAGGATTGCCTCTTTTTACATTACAGAGAGATTTTTTTCCTAAAATTTTTGGCAGATACTTTGGTGACAAACCATCAGCCGGACGAATAGAACGCACATTTTCTTCCGTTAATACTTCTCCGGCTTTAATATCCTTTACGGCGAACAATGACCTTGAAAAATGTCTGCTCTTTTTAATCTTTTCCGTTAAATCGAAAGATACTGTGCCCAACGATTTTTCAACGTCTCTAATAGCAGTAACCATTTGTTTGAATTCTGTAGGCTCCAAAGAAAATGAAGAATCGGGTCCGCCAATAGCCTTATCAAGAATAAAATGCTTTTCTATTATTTTCGCACCTAATGCTACTGCAGTAATAGGAACCGTAGTTCCCATTGTGTGATCTGATAAGCCGGTAATAACGTTGTATTTTTCTTTTAAGTAAGGTATCGTAACTAAATTTGCCTCTTCGATATGAGCAGGATATTCAGAAGTACATTTTAGCAGAACAATTTGACCATTGCCTACTTTTTTACACGCCTCAACAGCATCGCTTATTTCTTCTTCGGTTGCTATTCCAGTTGAGATTAAAACCGGCTTGCCTTTTGAAGCAACATATTCAATCAAAGGAAGATCAACAATTTCAAATGAAGCAATTTTATAAGCGGGTACATTCATTTGCTCAAGAAAATCCACTGCCGTTTTATCAAAAGGGGAAGAGAAGCAAATAAGCCCAATTTTTTCTGCGTATTCTTTTAGCTTTGGCTGCCATTCCCATGGTGTATAAGCTTGTTTGTAAAGTTTGTAAAGAGTCGTCCCGTCCCAGATGGTGTCTTGCTTAATCTGAAAATAATCGTTGTCGCAGTCAAGAGTAATTGTATCGGCGGTATATGTTTGCAGTTTAACAGCATCGGCTCCACATTCCTTAATTGCATCAATGCTTCTTAAGGCTATATCGAAATCTTGATTATGGTTGGCTGAAAGCTCGGCAATAATAAATGTATTTGATTTGTCGTCAACTATTTTTTCTGCTATCTCAATTTTCATTATTTCTTACCAATTTAAAAACTAAAAACTCGTTATTGTTAATTGATTCTTTATGAGAGTATATATAACCGGCTTTGATAAACGTATTAAGAGAGGCTTCGTTGTCTTTATTGATTTTTGCCACAATATTTTTCACTTGAGGATAATTCTTAAAAAATAGCCCGGCTGAATGTATTAGTATGTCGGCAGACAAACCTTTTCCCCTAAACTCTTTAGTAATACTGATTCCGATGGTTGTTTCTTTTTCACTAACATCAAACCTAATTTGACCAATGAATAAATTTTCCGGCGTAAAGGCTAGTAAATAAAAGCAATTATTATCGCAAAGCTTATTAGGAAGCCATTTTAAATGATTTTCCCACATGATCTTCTTTTGATTTATAGAGTTTTCACGTACAAGGTTTTCATTTGAAAGATCGAATATTGGTTTCGCATCTTCTATCGTTGCCTTGCGCAAATAGAATTTAATTGCACCTTTTGTGGAGAAAAGAAATTTGTCAACGTTTTTAGTATAGTTTTCCATCAATGTGCCTTTATCTCGGTCTGGATAACTTACACACAATAACTTCTTGATTGTTAATAGTTTCTTTTTCTGTTATAACGTAGCCGGCTTGTGTAAAAATTCCTAGAGATAGAGAATCCTGCGGTTTTACATAAGCAAGAATATAGCCGACGTTTGGCTTTTCATGAAAACATTTGAAAGAAGCATTGAAAACAACAAGTTTAGTATTTCCTTTACCGCGCCAATCGGAATGAATGCTTACGCTAATTTCCGCGAAATAGCCTTTTACATCAAACCTAATTTGTCCAATAAACTGATCTGTGGTTGTGAACGAAAGCAGGAAATAGCAATCATCATCCATTAATTTGCCGCTGAACCAATCTAAATAATCGCCCCACTTAAGAGGCATTTCGTAAACGGAATTTGCTCTAATTAGTTTATCGCTAAGTAAATTAAAAAGTAATGAGGAATCTTTACTGATTACGGTTCTGAAATAGAAACCGCTTTTAGCAGAGTACTTCTCTAGCAAGAATTGAATTACACGTTTAGCGCCGCTTCCATCAACCTTTTGTCTGCCGATTTTAGAAATGATTTCTCTGGGCTGTTTCTTCCGCAGATTGCTAATGAGAAGGAGTATTCGGTTTTCCAGATTTGGCTGTGCATGAGTTAATTCTGCCGGAAGAAATTTTTCCTTGATCCAGCCATTCATGTGTAGAGTTTGATTTTCGGCAACTGAAATTGCAATTGTAGGCACGCCAACACGCGCAAGCTCAACTATTGTTTGTCCGCCGGTTGTAATTGCCAAGTCGCTATCATACATGCACTTTACAAGTTCTTGCGGAGACGGCGCTTTATAAATTTCAGTGTTCTCATCCTTAGCTTGTTCAATTTGATCTTCGTTGTTGAAACCGCTTCCAACAATTACACGCTTTCGTACGTTAGGAAAATTTCTAACTAAGAGGCGTAAAATTCTTGGCGTAAAGTTTTCAACATCCTGTCCGCCAAAAGTCAGCAAGATGTTTTGTATATCAAGCCGGAATGGACGTTCGCCAACTTCCCAAAATTCTTTTCTGATTGACGCATACTTTGTGCCGAGCAGTAAAGTTCTGTCGGCTCTAGGCAAATAACCAAGCGATTCGGCATTTATTGATCCGTTCACAATAGTTCCGACCGGATAATCAACACGGACAAAATCATCAATAAAAACGGGGTACGGTGTAACTAATGAAATGCGATTGTAAAATTCTTTTGGTGCTATGTATGAATCAACAATTACAACATCGCTGTTGTGAATCTTTCTAAAAAGAGTGTCCTGGTTTTCAAGCCAATCAATAATCTCATAATTTGTTTCCGAGAGGAATGAAACGCTTCCTTCATCTCCATTAACGTAAAATGTTGGAATGACATTTCGAATTTCAAAAGCCTGATATAGGGAAAGGCAGCGGGTAATGTGTCCGTAGCCGGTTTTGTTGTAGCCTTCTGTAATTATCGAAACTTTCATGTAAGTTGATTCAAGCTTTTTATTATTACGCCGGAAATATATTCGAGATCTGATTTATCAAGCGAGGCGTACATTGGAATGGAAATTTCCCGCTCGTAAAATTTTTCAGCAATTGGAAAATCGCCCGGCTTAAATCCGAAATGCTTTCTGTAAAATGGCTGAAGATGAACCGGAACATAATGAACCTGACCGAGTATGCGGTTGGATTTAAGTCTAGCAAAGTAATCTTTCTTTGAGGCACCAATCTCATCAAAATTTATTTGAAGCGGATAAAGATGATATGCATGTTTAACATTTGCGACAACTTTTGGAGTTATTACTCTATTGTCACTACCCAAAACTTCATCGTAATACTTTGCAACGAGTCTTCTTTTTTCAAGGAAGGAATCCAGCTTGGCAAGCTGAGTAATTCCAAGCGCGCACTGAAAATCCGTTATGCGGTAGTTGAAACCAACTTCATGCATTTCGTAATACCATGGACCATCATTCTTTTCTAAAACAGATTCGTCTTTTGTCATTCCGTGTGTGCGCAAGGTTCTTACACGTTTATCAAATTCAGAATTGTTGGAGAGTATCGCTCCACCCTCGCCGGTTGTCAAATGCTTCACAGGATGAAAACTCATATTGACGGCATCAGCAAACTTTGGCGCGTATTGTATGTCGTTATCATAAGTTGCGCCCGGCGCGTGGCAAAAATCATTTACTAATTGGAAACCATATTTGTCTTGCAAATTTTTCAATGCTTTCCAGTCACACGGATGCCCGGCGTAATCAACAGCTACAACAGCTTTAATATTTTTATTTTTTGCAGAATACTCTTTTAACTTTGCTTCAAGTTTGTTTGGATCAAGAGTGTAAGTTGCTTCATCAATATCTACAAAGTCCGGTGTAGCTCCGGCGTAAACAGCACAGTTTGCACTTGCGAGAAAAGTAATTGGAGAAGTAATTATTATATCATCTTTTTCCCAATTTAGACCAAGAGCAATTAAATGCAAGCCGGCAGTTCCATTTGCAACTGCGCACGCGTTTTTGCTTCCAAATTTTTCTGCAAGCGCACTCTCAAATTTTTGGACAGAAGGACCTTGTGTAAGCCAATCGCCTTTTAATGTTTCAACAACCGCATCTATATCGTCCTGTTCAATTAACTGCTTTCCGTATGAATACAGTTTGGTTGTTGGCGATTGGTTATTTGTGCTTAGTTTTGAATTCATACCATCTAATTTTCTTAAAAGATTTTTTACCTATTAAAACAACAAACCGGGGTTTCATAAATCAAACCCGCTAATGCCAAACTCTAATCGCCATATATTTCTGATGCGCCGTCAACATTTGCTTTAATCATTTCACGGATTTCATCAACAGTTAAAAACTTCTCGTTACCGCCGCTGTTATAACTAAAACCATATTGACAGAACTTTCCGGCTTTTGCGCCGCTTTCCGCTCTAAATTTTTCAATATCCCAAATTTGAGTAGATGGAAGAATCACATAATAGTCGTCAAATTCAATTGTGTTGATAGAATCTGTTTCGGTTATCATTTCTTCATGCAACTTTTCGCCGGGACGAATACCTACGTTTTCGAGTTTCGCATCCGGGGCAATTGCTTTAGCTAGATCAAGAATATTGTAAGAAGGAATTTTGGGAACGAATAATTCGCCGCCCCACATTCTTTGGAAAGCAGCGAGAACAAAATCAACGCCTTCTTGCAAAGTAATATTGAAGCGTGTCATCCGTTCATCTGTAATTGGAAGAACACCCGATTTTTTCTTATCCAGAAAAAAAGGAATAACTGAGCCGCGGCTTCCCATTACATTACCATAACGAACAACAGAGAATCTTATATCGTGTGTGCCGCGGTAATTGTTAGCCGCAACAAAAAGTTTATCGCTGGTTAGTTTGGTTGCGCCGTAAAGATTAATTGGCGCGGCAGCTTTATCTGTACTAAGTGCAATTACTTTTTTTACGCCAGATTCAAAGCAAGCGTCAATCACGTTTTGTCCGCCAATAACGTTGGTCTTAACTGCCTCAAAAGGATTATACTCTGCTGCGGGAACTTGTTTCAGCGCGGCGGCGTGAACCACATAATCAACTTCGGTCATAGCGCGTATTAATCTTTCTTTATCGCGAACATCGCCAATAAAATAGCGCATCAAAACGCCTTCTTTTCTGAAGCGCGGATTTTGCTGCATCTCATACTGCTTCAACTCATCGCGGCTGTAAATAATTATTTTCTTTGGCGAAAACCGGCTCAGAACAGTTTCAATAAATTTCTTGCCGAACGAACCCGTTCCGCCGGTAATTAATATAGTTTTGCCGTCCATAGTTCCTCTTCAATAAGTAAACAAATTTAGGAAAATTATTGGTCTGATAAACGCGCTTAAAGAGGCTATTTGTAAGCGTTAAACAGAGTTCCGTCTTCGAATTTTTGCTCAATTCCGTGTTTGGAATAGAACGCCTCAAAGGAGGGGAGATAACTTGCATAAAGCTTGTGAAGCTTTTCCATCTTATAATTTTCAAAAACCCAAAGATGTTTCTTTAGCTTATACAATTTGGAAAAAACTTTGCGGTTGTAGAATGGGGCGGCGATTCTTATTAATGCATATACAAGCCAATGCCAGAAATGAATTTTGAATTTTGGATTTTGAACTTTGGATTTGGCAACAGTCTGTGCAAAGTATTTTGATGCCCGGATGTGGTTAAATCCATCGCCAAAGCCGATGATGTTTTTTATGAGTTCTTTGCGCTGGGTTTCTTTTTCGGAATTATGGAAGCAATCAATTTTTCCGTTTGAATAAAACTCGTCTATCATAGTCTGTAATTCTTGATAGGATTTTGCGAGCGGTGAACCTTTGTAAAGTAAATCACGGTTAAAATCGGGTTCCGGATTAATAAATATTGTTTGCTTGTTCATTAACCAACTTTCCAGCGCAGTTGTGGATTCGAAGCAAGTCCACAAATCGGAAACACTAATCAGATCGTGAATAGATTCTTCGGAACATAAGTAAAGAACGTTCTCGTAAACGGCAAGTTCGCTCATTTCATTCTTAACCGGTTCCGGTCGTTCCGGCGCATTTTCTTGAGGATGCTGCTTCAACACAAAAAGTGTATCGGGATTGTTTTCAATTGCGACGCGAAGAATATCTCTAACCAAGCAGCGCTGCTCTTCAATCCATTTTAATTTGCTCTCATCGCCACGCGCCCAAAACAATATTTCATCTCTGCCGCGCGGATGATTTAATTTGCCAAATGCCCAGCCGGCGTAGCCAATAACTTTTTTGTAATTAAGCTTGTTGTACTTCTTTAGAAATTCAGCCCGGTCTAAAAATTTATAAATTGTATAGCGGTCGAATCCAACACCGCCGGTAACAACAATTTTGCCAGCAGATTCAGGTTCTTTAGTTTTTAGAAATTCAGCCGTTCTTTCGCTCCAGCAGCAAACAAAATCCTGGTAGAATTTTCTATCCCTGTTGAAACCCCAATAATCGAATGAGCCGTCAGTTCTAAAATTTCCTTCTGATATTAGGGCGAATAGAGGAATGTTTTCCTCGTGAACGATTTTGGAAATTTCAAAGTAGAGATTGCTGCCTATAGTATTAGCTTGTAAAATAACATCCGGCTTAATGCGGTAGATTTGATGGATATCTATGTTCAGAGAGTGGAAGAATTCACAATTAAGAAATCGTTCCGCGAAATAGCGGATAGGTAGAAGCATCTCTACGTCGCGTCCAACTGCATCATCTGTAAAGCAAAGCACTTTTGTTCTTTTCATGGCTTCACTATCAGATCCAAATAACCGGCAAGTTTCTTTGTTAAATTTCTATTCGTGTATTGGGAAATATCAGTTTGGTTCGCCTCAAGCTTTCCTTGTTTGAATTTGCCGTAAAGCTCTTTCACAGTTTTGATTGTATTGTCCAAATCATCGAAGTCACATGTGTATCCGGCATTAACTCCATGAACAATTTTTGATGCGTCGCTTTCTTCCGGTCCGATTACCAATGTTGGTCTGCGCGAAGCAAGATACTCAAACAATTTTCCGGGCAGCCTTCCGTTAACATTGGGCATATCATTCAATATTAACAAAAGAACTTGAGAGCGGTGCATTCGTTCTAATGATTCTTTGCGGCTAAGATGATTGAATTGAACCAAATTGTTTTTCAGTCCGAGAGATTCAATTTCTTTAATGATTGCATGACCGATAAATCCGGCGAGTTCAATTTCCAAATCGTTTGCGAATTGAGAATCCTCTTTCGCAAGGATTGATAACGCTTTCCAAAGTGTTTTGGCGTTTCTATCCGGTCCAAGGCTTCCGTAATGACTCAAAGTAAATTTCGAAGAGAGCTCAACTTTGATATCTTTGAAATCATCTTCATCGTAACCCCAAACAATTACGGCAACATCTTTCGCGCCGATTGATTCAAGATCATGCTTCCATGTGTTGCTGCAGATTGTAACTTTATCGGCATTCTTAAAAACGCGCTGTTCCATTGCTTTGTGAATCTTCATCGAAATTGGATTTAGCATAAGCTGCGGGAAGTAATCAACTTGCGTCCACGGATCTTGAAAATCCGCATGCCATGGAATTCCTAACTTCTTTTTCACACTGTAGGCAATCATATGATTTGACTGCGGTGGTCCGTTGGTGAACAAAACATCAACGTGATTCTCTTGCAAATATTTGGTAAGATGATTTACGCTTGGGCGAATCCAGAACTTGCGTGCATCCGGAATGAAAATGTTTCCGCGAATCCAGATACCTAATTTATGCGCGAGTGTTGGTTTGTCTTCCTCAAGAAAAACATTGTGAATACGTTCTTCTTTTTTCTTTCCGGTAATTAGTTTGAAAAGATTAAAAGGTTCCCAAATTTTTGTTCTGATTACAACGGCATCTTTTGGAACATCCTTAAAATTTCCTTCATCAAGAGCCGGATATTCCGCACCATCGGCTGTGTGAATTACCGGGTCCCAGCCAAACTCACGCAAATATTTTGCGAACTTGAGGCAGCGGTGAACACCAATTCCTCCAGCCGGGGGCCAATAATATGATATAATCAAAACTTTTTTCATTCGTCTATTCCGCCATAGGCGGATTCTATTTCAGATTTCTTTGCGCCTTGAAACAATCCTTTTATAAACTCTAATAATTTTTTCGGATTAAGTAAAATCTCCAGCTCGGCTTTTTCATAAAACTTGAATACAAACAATACTATGGGGAAAAGGGCAGTAATAAATAACTTCAAGATCATATTGCCAATGCTAATAGCGGGGAGTAAATAAACAACACAAGCCATTAGCGAGCCTACAATAATCATCAATGCAAGTTTAGCATTCTCGTAAGGAATTTTGAAATGCCGATTCGATATAAGTTGCGAAACGTAGTAGAAGAGAATGAACGAGATTAGTGTATTAGCTGCGGCGGCAATTATTCCGTACACCGGAATAAAAATAAAATTCAAAATTATGTTTAATGCCGCAGCAGAAATAGTAATCCATGCAATGTATTTCGTATTCTTGGTGAGAAGCATTCCAATCTGGGCTGTTAAGCGCATTCCGCTGAAAACATAAGAAAGCAGAATTACCGGAATAACGAGAAATGTGCTGTCGTAATTTCCTTTACCGGCAAATACGCGTACAATCTCCGGACTGAACAGGGAAAGAAAAATAAATCCCCAGACAAACATGAAAGATGAGTAAGTCATTAGCTTGCTGTAGAAGCGCTTATCATCCGGTTGACCAAAATATTTATATGCAATCGGCATTAGGCTGAGACTGAATGGAAGTATCAAAAACATATTCAGCACACCGGCAACACGATACCCCAGACCGTAAATACCAACATACTTTGCGCCAAGCAAAAGTTTAATGATGTAACGGTCGCTAAGATTAAGAAGCATAAAACCAAGCGAGCTAAACACAAGCGGAAAACCAAACTTAAACGCCACGGAAAGAATTTCTTTACTGAACTTGGTTTGCATTTGCGGAATGACTTTAACCAATAAGATTACAATAACAAGTATCTCCGCCAAGGCGAAGCTGTATAATCCGCCAATAATTCCCCGTTGCATGTAACCAACAAAATAAATTGTGAAGCCTGTGATAAGAAGAACTCTAATAACGCTTACAACAGTATAATATTTGGCTTCTTCTTCAGCTCTGATTTTAGCAAAGAAAAGACTGTTCATTACGCGAAGCAAAATGATGTAAGCGGAAATTCGTATGTAGTCGCTTTGTACTAATGAACCGCTAAAAAGTACGGGATAGAAATTAGTTATGGCTTCAGTAATAATTACGAGAAGTGATGCAAAAAGCAAAATAGAAATGGTAAGCGTGTAAAGTGTGGAGGCTTTTTGAACTTTGTATTCTTCCGAATTATTCAGAAACACAATTGCGCTTGCTTGACCCAGAATTACAATCTCGGCAAGGATTTGAATTGTGGTGTCAAACAAATCCCAAACGCCAAACGAGGCGACAGAAAGATTGTGCAAATATATCGGGAGAAGAATTACTCCGACAGCTTTTGCCGCAACATTGCTTAAGCTATAAATAAATGATTGCTGGATGGTTGTCTTTAATCGTGCAAGCATTTATTTGGTTTCCGTGTTCCCTTTCTTTCTGGAAAGGAAGAAGACAAACCCGATTCCTCCAAACAGAGCAATGTTCAAAATGAGCGATAAATACTTTCCGAAAGAAAATCCTTTTGGTTCGTAAACAAATTCAACTTTGTGCTTGCCTTGCGGAACAACAATTCCTGTAAAGCCGTGATTGACCTTATAAGTTTTAGTTTCGGTTCCGTCAACAAACGCTTTCCAACCCGGAAGAAATGTTGAGCCAAAGAATAAGAAGTTATTTGATTTGGCTTCAACTTCAGCGGTAACGTGTTCATCCTTATATTCAACAATTTTTGATGTTGATGTAGAATCAGCTTTGTCAAATTTGAAATCGAGTGTTTCAACAAATGCTAACTTCTTTGGATCGAAAGAATCATCTTTAATAGCGTTTAGAATATTCTTGGCTGATTTCTGCTCTACGTTTTCTACAAAATAAATTCTCGGAAGCGCGTTATCATTTCTGTAAACAATTTCTTTTTCGGCTTGCTGCACCGCAGTGAAACCGGCAGCACCAAATGGCTGATCAACAACTACATACTTAACTCCAAGCATACGCCACAAAGTCATGTTGACCGGACCAACAACATCCATAATATCCTGGTAACTTCTCGGCTTAACTGCCGAGTAGCCGTAAAAATCTTCTTGAAGGAAATAAACATTAAGATTAGCGTTGTTGCCAAGCGAGCCCATTCCTTCACGCTTCATATTGATTATGCGGAACGGCTCTTTTTCATTTTGCTGCTTGATAGTTGAAATATATTGCGGCTCAATAAACAATTGATCCGACTGAGCTTTATCAATATAGCTGGAACCGCGAGAGCTGATTCTGAACAAATCGAATAACGTGAAAACCACAAGCGCAGCAACTAATAATTCCTTATTGATTTTTGAAGCAGCGTAAGCGTAACTAATTCCAAAAGTAAGAGCCAGCAAAGCGAGTGCAATCTGAAAATCACCTTTGAACATATCGCTTATGTACGGATTGAGCGCTGTAAACATTTGCGCCATCTGCTGTCCTTGCGGCGATTGTCCGAGTCCCGAAGTGTAGGCGTTAATTCTATCAGTCATCAAACCGCTAACACTTCCGCCAAGAATTAGTGAGAGAACAAATAATCCGGCAAACGCAATTGCGGAAATTTTCAAAACTTTTTCTATCGTAGCGTTTTTTTCTTTGCGAAGTGAAATAATTTTCATCACTCCAAATCCGGCGAGAATAGGAAAGATAAGTTGCAAGAGATGAAGAATCATCGAAGGCGCCCGGAAGTTATCAAACTGTGGAAGGTTGTAATAAAAGAGATTGTAAACAAGCGGAAAGTTTTTGCCGAAAGACATCAGTATGAATAGAACCACTAAGATTGCGAAGAATTGAATTTTTGGTTCTCTCCATCTAGTGAATAGAGCAAAGAGTCCAAGGGCGAGAACGATTACACCCATATACTGAGCGGTATCAACACGTTCCATTTGTCCAAAGTAAGTGTTCACTTCAACTTCTTGATTTTGCGTTAGCTCTCCTTTGTAAACCGAGTTGCCAAATCCAAAGTAAGATGGAATAACAAACGTTGTTAATTCTCCGGGCGAGAAGGACCAGCCCGTTGCGTATTCGTAAGAATTATTAATTGTTGCAGAGCCGGTGTTTTGTGTTTCGGTTATGCTTTTTGTTCCGCGTGTTGAGTAAGGTTTGTATTCCAAAATTTGTGAGTAAGTATCGAAAGACATCATTAACGCTATAATTCCGGCAACCGCAGTGATGCCGATTGATTTGAGCAGCTGCTTTTGTAAAAATTTATCTTTAACTGCGAATGCACGAATAAAGAAATAAATGAAATAGATTGCCGCAGCGAGAGCAAAGTAGAAAACAATTTGCACGTGAGCACCAAGTACCAGCAAATGCATTCCTAATACGAAAAGTAAAACATCGAGCAGTTTTATTTCCCTTTGGAATTTAAAGAGCATCATCAGAATGAATGGCAAGACAGCAAGACTCATCAGCTTTGTAATGTGACCGATATAAAAAAGCATAGTAATGCCCGTACTGAAAACGGTAGCGGCGGCAACAAGAAAACTCAAGCCCCGTCCGGCACCAAAACTTCTCATAAAGAAAAAAGTTGTTAGAGATAGAACAACAAAACTAAAAGTGTAAATAGCGTTATAATCTGTGAAAGCGGCAGAATAAAGTTTGGAGGTGTAGGAATAAGCGGCGGCGGTTAAATCAAACATACGCGGCGCGGCTGAAGTAACAACAGCGGGCATTCCGCAGAAGATGTGTGGATTCCAAAGCGAGTAAGTATCGCGGGCTTTATCGGAATACTCGCGTAAACTTTTTACTTGAATTAAATCGCCGGCGGAAGTTGTTTTATCGCCAAACATAACAGGGGAGAAGAAGATTAGGATTAAGATTAAGAGCAAGAGCAGAAGCGCGGGTGTTTGAAATTTTTCCGGGATTGATTTGCTTAGCGAGAAGCCAATTTCGCTTGATTTAGATTGCGTTGCAGAAACTTTCTTTTGCTGCTTTGCCATTTATACTCCGTTTTTCTTTGCGACTTTTCATCCTTGCGAAAGAAGATTTCTCGCTAAGACGCAAAGGCGCTAAATTATATATTCAAAATTGCTTTAGCATAGTTTTCCCAACTCATATGCGCGGCTTGCTCGGCAACACGTTCAGTAGGAATAGGATTATTTAAAAATTCTTTCATTACGTTGTACATCGAATCAATGTTATCCGGTTCGGCAAGATAACCATTATAACCATGCTTAATCGTTTCCGGGAAATGCCCAACGCGCGTTGCCAATGTTGGTAGCTTAAAATTATACGCGATTGATTCTACACCGCTTGGAGTTGCTACCAGGTAAAACAATACATTGCAATCAGCCACTTGAAAATACTTCGGCACTTCTTCATTGCCTACGTAACGGTTAACGACTACAACTTGATCTTTGATTCCAAGCTTTTCAATCAATTCAAGCGGACGGTAGTTGCTTTCGTCATCACTTGAACGGACAAGAATTTTCTTAGCCGCTCCAAATACTACTTTCTTAATTCTTGTACTTAGCTTGTTACTATCAAGCGTATTCCAGAAAGATTCGCCGACAATGAGAAGGGAAACATCATCTCTTTCATTTGTGAGTTTAGCAAATGCCGGAATAACATTGTGCAATCCTTTGTACTTGCGGATGAATCCGAAGAAGAGAAAAACATGCTCTCGCAAACCAAGTTCTTGCTTAACTTTTTCTTTATCGAAATTCGGATCGGGAACAAACATATCATAAACCGGATGATAAAGCTGTATAACTTGTTGTTGGTTATTAGTTATTAGTGATTTGAGTTCATCCGCACTTGATTTTCGTTCACCGCTAACCACAATATAGTTTTGTTTCGGAAAAATCTTTTTCAGTTCTTCAAAAGTTTTTAACGAGTGAACAATAAAACTATGCGGCTTCGAAAGCGCATATTGAAGCATTCGCTTGTCTATCAAGCTAACTTCTTTTTGCGCGACAACGTGAAGATCGAAAATTACTTCGCAATTGCATTCGTTTTTAACTTTGTTGGCAATCCAACCCATAGGCAACCCTTGTATTGAGATTGCCCACTGGAACACAACAACATCGGGATTAATAGTTGCAATTGCATCTACTGTTTGATGCCATGAAAAAGGATTGTTATAGTTGGTAATGTATTTAACTTTTATGTCTGTTCCTTCAAACAAATCTTTTTTGCTTGCGCGATCAATAAAATCTCTTGGTATGATTGAAGGATATTGCTGAGTCCATGAAATGATATTTACTTCAGCGCCAAGTCTATCCAGTGCTTTTGCAAGCGATGTAGTATAATTTGCAATTCCACCTTTGAACTGCGGACCCGGACCGAAGATTACAACTCTTTTATGCATTAGACTCGGAAGTATTGAGTAGTTAGTATTTAGTAATTAGACAAAACCTTTTCATTTTACATTAGATCCTTCACGTTTCACCTATACCTTTTTCGTCTATTGGTTTGCGTTTTGAACAGCAACATCATAAACACGCTTCATACCTTCTTCAACGCTAATCTTAGGTTCCCAGCCGAGAGTTTCTTTTACAAAGCTCATATCGCAATAGCGTGAGTGAACGCCCATTGGTTTATCAACGAGAGGTTTAATAGTTGGTTCGTAACCGGCAAAACCGCTGAACACTTTTATCAAATCTATAAACGATGTTAATCTTCCGGAACCTATGTTAATTGCGGTACCATCATGAATTTTATCCATCGCTAAAAACATACAATCCATTACATCATCAATATGAACAAAGTCTCTACCTTGCTGGCCGGTGCCCCAAACGACAAACGGATCTTCCTTCTTTGCTGCGCGCATTGCAATTGCCGGAACGGGATAAGTTAAATCTTGGTCTTCACCGTAACCGCTAAAAGGACGAATGCACACAATAGAAATTCCGTAATTGCGAGCCGCTATCTTTGCTAAAAACTCGCCGGTCATTTTTGTCCAGCCGTAAGTTAAGTCCGGCATACCAAGTGTAAAGCCATCAATGTTGATATCTGCTTCTTTCAGGGCAACGGCTTCGCTTTCCGTCTGCATATTAATTGGATAAGCTGCTGATGAACTTGGATACATCACACGTTCCGGTTTTGCTTTCGCAATCCAGTTAAAGAACTCGGCATCAATTGCCAGATCGAGCGCAACCGCCATAGGATCGCCTTCTATCTTTGCGCGTCCGCCAACAATTGCGGCAAAGTGAAACGCATCGCCGAAGCGTTCAATCTTCAAACCAAATTCTGTTTCCAGCCATTTTGGTTCTTCTTGAATCTTAGTTAAGAATTTTCTGAAATCCAATTTGAAAAAGTAGAGCCGTTCTTCCTTTCCAAAAACTTCTATGTCGTTAAGCTTTTTTGTAGTTGTATCTTGCAGCCATGTTGATGGATGTGTTCCAACGGAAAGATCATCAACCATAATTACATTATCGTTGGTTCTCTTTAAAAGTTGTTTAACAGTGTTGCGCCCAACAAACCCGCAAGCGCCGGAAACGAGATGAAATTTCATGCTAATTAGTCCTTAGAGTTGAGGCAAAAATAAGAATTTTATTTAAAGGAAGAAGGTGCAATACGATAGTAATAAAGGTGGATTAAAATGGAGAAAAGCTTTTGGTTTAGCACCAAAAGCTATTTTTTCTCTTTGATTATATACTCTTTCTCGGAATGTGTATTGTGAACAATCAACTCGCCGATTAAGCCAATGGCAAAAAATTGTACGCCAACGATTATGAGCAAGATTCCCAAGAAGAAAATCGGTCGGTTGTTGATGCCGATATTATAAACAAGCTTTTCAATTGTTAACCAAACGCTGATTCCAATTCCAACCAAAGTAGAAAGCGCTCCAACAAAGCCAAACAAATGCATCGGGCGCTTGATAAAACGGATTGTAAAGCTAACAGTGATTAGATCAATAAAGCCTTTGAAGAAACGGGAAATACCAAATTTTGTTTTTCCGTAACGGCGGGGATGATGCTTGACCACAATTTCTGCAACTGAAAAACCTTGCCAGCCGGCAAGAACCGGAATGTAACGGTGCATTTCGCCGTAAACATCAACAGTTTGCACAACTGCTTTACGGTATGCTTTAAGTCCGCAGTTGAAATCGTGAATTTTTATTCCCGTAAGTAATCTTGTGGTAAAGTTGAAAAACTTGGAAGTAATTTTTTTGATGAATGGATCGAAACGTTTCTTCTTCCAGCCGGAAACTAAATCGTAACCTTCTTCAAGTTTCTTTAGCAAGTTTGGAATTTCCGCCGGATCGTCTTGCAAGTCCGCATCCATAGTAATTACCGCATCGCCGGTAACATGCTTAAACGCAACCTGAAGCGCTGCGCTCTTGCCGTAATTTGTTCTAAAGCTATAGTAATGAACTTTGTTATCTGTACGCGCAATCTCTTTTATAATAGATAAAGATTTATCCCGGCTTCCGTCATCAATAAAAAGAATTTCATAATCGCAAGAAACTGTTTTTAGCGCTTTTCTAATTTCTTGATAAAGAGGGCGCAAAGATTCTTCTTCGTTAAGAAGGGGAACCACAATAGAAACTTTTTTAAAACTTACAGTCTGAACAATTACCGGCTGCTGCATCGGGGGCTGGTTTGGTGTTTGTCCGGTAGGTTTTCTGTTCTGATTATAGTTGCGTCTATAATATGGGCGTCTATAAGGCTTTTTTTGTTGTCCTTGCTGCTGCGGTTGATTTTGAGTGTTTTGTGGCTCTGTTTTCTGTTGTTCGTCCAAATTGTCTTCCATCGTTTATCTTGTGATAAAGTTACTTTATTTAAGCCAAAGTTAAAAGTAAACAGAGCTAAATGCAATTTGACACTGCCCTGCACAATCTTTAGCTTTCCTATAAGAGAAAATTATGGGACACATAATATTTTGGGCTATCATTCGCACAGCAGTTTTAATTCCAACGCTGTGGGTAATTTATAATTATATAGATTATAGATACTGGTGGTGGCTTGTAATTATGTCTGTGTACGCCGTGATAATTTATCCGATTACAATCCAGTACAGGATTTTTTACGATGAGAACAAAGAAATAATTGAACAAACGCTTTGCACTTCTTGCAAGCATTTTGATAAAACCGCCGTGTTATGCATGAAGCTTGATAAGCACCCAACTCTTAAAGTTCTTCCTTGCGAAGGATTAGAGTGGGAACCAATTGGAAGCTCAAATGAACAAAAAGAAATCAATACATAGTAAAGAACTTGCAGTTAAGAATAATATTGCCTTTTGCGCCGAATGCGGCGAAGAGCTTGATCTGTTTGGAGTGAGCGGAGAAGTTGACGAAGCAAAGGTGAAAGAGCGGCACAAACGCTGCAAAGAAAAGGGAAAGTTCAAAGGTGATGTTTGTTCGATGATGTTTATTTCTGTAGATGCTGAACTCCCGCCTCTTTCCGAAGAAGATGATTAGACAAATCCGCCAAAGCTTCTATAAAACGTGGACCCGGGCGCAAATACAAATCCCTATCAATAAAAATTACGTTGTTGTTTTTAATGGCTTTCAACTGTCTCCATTCCGGATACGCTTCTTTCAACATTTCAATTGTATCGCCGCCCCCGGTTGGATAAATAATATAATCCGGATCGCGTTTTAGAATTTCTTCTCTATTAAAAATTGGGTAATTAAGTTTAGAATCCTCGGCAATATTTTTGAGTCCGCAGAACTGCAGATACTCGTTTATAAAAGTGTTTTCTCCGGCAAGCATAATCGGGCGGAGCTCCACCAAGAACATTGCCGTTTTGTTTTGGGATTTTTGTGTTGCGGTAATTGATTGCAGAGTAGAATCCCATTTAGCAAGCGCGGTTTCAGTTTTATGTGTTACGCCGAAAATCTTTCCAAGATCGGAATAGGTTTTTCTTATTCCTTTATAGTTGCGCGGATTGGAAACGAAAACTTTCAAGTCAAGTTCGTGAAATTTATCGTATGTGCCTTTAGTGTTTCCTTCAACGGTGATGAAGATTAAATCCGGCTTTAGCAAAACAATTTTCTCAAAGTTAAACGTAAGCATATCGCCAACTTTTTCAATCTTCTGTGCTTGGGGCGGATAGTTGCAGTACATTGTGTTTCCAACCATATTATTTTCCAAACCCAGCGAGTAAAACATTTCAGTCAAGTTTGGCGCCAGCGATATTATTCTTTGAGGCGCTTTCTCAAAGGTAAAAATATTTCCCAGATCATCTGTTATTGTGTTTTTACCGGCGGATTGTTTATTGTTGTTTGTACAAGAGATGAGCAAGAAAGAAAAAATCATAATTGTAAAAATGTGCTTCGCTATTCTCGATGTATGCATTTTGCTTCTATCTTAGTTAATAGTAATGGGAATATAAAACAACTTGGCTGTTTAGAGATTGTTGTTTCTTGTTAACAATTTCACAACCGAAATTTAACCATTGGTTAACTAAACATATAACCTAAAAGGTTAGATTGACAAATAAAATTGGTGGATATGATTAAAAACCTTCTGATTCTTTTGCTAGCCTCTTATTCAGTATTGAGCGCAACCGATAAACCCGCAAAGAAAATTTATGGCAAAGAACTCTTTCCTCTCAGCGGAACTACGAAGTATATATATGATTCATCATTTGGCGACGCTACAACAAAAGTTGCATTAGCCAACGGATTGATTGAAAACAAAAGCGAAGCCGATAATTTCAAGTATCAGCAAAAATTAGAAATGCGGGAAAACGGTTTGTTTATTCACGAAACATATCAATATATAAAGCTGCTTCTATTTATTAAAAAGGAAAGCCGGGTAACTTACAATAAACCATTTCAACGCTACTCGTTTCCGTTGTTTGTAGGCAAAGAATGGAACGATGAAGCAATTGAATACATAGACGGCGATTCAAATAAAGTTAGTTTAATTGGAAAAGTTTTAGCCGAAGAGGAAATAGCAACTAAAGCCGGAAAGTTTACCGCGCTGAAAATTCAAACGGCAATTGAATCTGAGACGGGAGCTAAAAATATTGTTACGGAGTGGATTGCAGCAAGTACAGGACTTGTTAAAGCACGAATCGAAATAAAGGGGGGTGGGCTAATGGGCTTTGCGCGTGATATACTTGGCTACGGAACAATCAATTTTGAGCTCAAAGAAATTTTGTATAAGTAGAAACATAAGTGGTTAATCTATTCGGACTCACATCTAACAAACATAGCCGTTTCCACTTGATTAGATTCCTTTGTACCTCATTACAGATATTTTGCCCGCCGCTTACCTTTCATCGCTTTTTGGTTGACATTCCAACAAATGATTTTTAGGTTCTACCCCGTTATCTAAAAATTTCTTCCACAAACTATCGAGTCGAAAAATGAGCAGTCAACTCTGGACAAGAAAACCAGTAGAACATTTTGAAGCTGAAATGAAGGAGAGTAAACTAAGCCGCGTACTGAGCAAGTTTGGTTTAACTTCTCTTGGTGTTGGGGCAATTATTGGCGCGGGCATTTTTGTTATGACCGGCGTTGGTGCTAAAGAATATGCGGGTCCGGCATTAGCACTTTCATTTGTTGTAGCCGGAATAGGATGTACTTTTGCTGCATTATGTTATGCGGAATTTGCATCGTTCCTTCCGGTTGAAGGTTCTGCGTATGCTTATTCTTATGCAACAATTGGAGAGCTTTTTGCGTGGATTATAGGATGGGATTTAATTTTAGAATATGGGATGGCAGCTTCCGCGGTTGCTGTAGGCTGGTCCGGTTATCTAAATAAATTTTTACACCTCTTCAATGTAAGGCTTCCAATCTGGCTGATGAACGACCCCTTTACCGCAAAAGAAGCTATTGCCGATGCAACACAAAAAGGAACACTTAATACTCTCGCATCTCAATACTCCGATATTTCAATGCCAACTATTATGGGTTTTGATTTTGCTTGGAACGTTCCGGCATTTTTAATTATCTGGATTCTTACAGCTATTCTTGTAAGAGGAATTAAACAAGCCGCAAACACCAACAACTTGATGGTTGTAATAAAAGTTGTGGTGGTTTTCTTTATAATAATTTTGGGCGCGCAGTATATCAATGTAGATAACTGGAGCCCTTTCATTCCGGAAAGAGGCGCATACACGGATGCCTTAGGTAACTCACACCATGCTTACGGAATGCTGGGAATTGTTGCC
Organism: Stygiobacter sp. RIFOXYC2_FULL_38_25; assembly: GCA_001803165.1. Classification (GTDB taxonomy): domain Bacteria; phylum Bacteroidota; class Ignavibacteria; order Ignavibacteriales; family Melioribacteraceae; genus Stygiobacter. Next base: position 704,801 of record MHAZ01000021.1, read on the forward strand.
GGCGCGGCGTATATCTTTTTCGCTTACATAGGCTTCGATACTGTTTCTACTCACGCGGGGGAGGCAAAGAATCCTCAAAAAGATGTTCCGTTCGGAATTATCGCATCACTAATTGTTTGTACAATCCTTTATATTCTTGTTGCTCTTGTTCTAACCGGAATGGTTAATTATAAAGATATTGATATCACCGCTCCTATTGCTGCTGCGTTTGGAGCCGTGGGTCTGAAGTATGCAGTATTCATCATTTCAGTAGCAGCTATTGCCGGACTTACATCTGTAACAATTGTAATGTTACTCGGTCAATCCAGAATATTCTATGCAATTTCTAAAGATGGTTTGTTGCCAAAGAAAACTTTTGGCGAGGTTCATCCAAAATTTCATACACCATGGAAATCAAATTTATTGATCGGAGGAATTGTTTCTTTCATAGCGGCGTTTACTCCAATTGATTCAATTTCCAAAATGGTAAATATTGGAACACTTTTGGCTTTTGTAATTGTATGCATAGCCGTTTGGGTAATGCGCAAGAAAGAACCTACACGCCACCGCCCATTTAAAACTCCTGCTATTTGGTTTGTAGCACCAATGGGTGTTCTTTTTAATCTTGGTATGATGCTGACATTAGAATGGCAAAACTGGGCACGGCTTGTTGGCTGGCTGGCAATCGGGTTGATTATCTATTTCGCTTATGGTAAGAAACATAGTGTTATGGCAAAAATTATGGCAAAAGAAAAAGCTTAACATAAAATGAACTTTTAACCTGGAGCCCGCAATAGCGGGCTCTGCTGTTTTGTTATAGATGTAAATATTTGCCCGATTGAGAAATTACTTTACCGAAGCAATCGGAGCGGCAATAGCGTAGGTGTTCATACAGCTTTGGTAAACTGAAATTGTTTTAGATATAACAGCATCGGAATCGTAATCGTAATCTACTTTGACCTCTTTTGCTAGTTGAACAGCCTGTTCTTTATAATATTCATATCGGTCGAACAATTGTAAAATGCTTTGTACTATTTGATCTCTAGATGGTGGCGGATCATCAACCGAAACAAAATTATTATCGCGCATATATCTATAATTTTCCGAGCAAATTATTCTGCACAAGTGTTTTCTGTTGGCAGAGATTACCGGAATGCCGAGCGACAAAGCTTGCATAGCAACTCTGCCAACTCCAATTACTAATCCGGCTTTCGAAATAATTTCCATAATGTTTTTTTTATATCCTAAAACCTGAACAGCTTCAACTCCAAACCCGGAATTTATTTTTGTCGCTGTCTTTTTTAGACAATAAAAACTATTTCCGTCTCCAACAATTTGTATTGAAATGTTCTTATTGTAATTACGTAGTAACGGGATTACTTGGGTAAGTAATAATTGAATGAATGAGTAATGACCTCTGTCAACGCGGCATGCATATACAATTCTGTTTTTATCATATTGTTCGGAATAAAAACCGATTCCCGGAAGCGGATTAAGGATTAACTCGGTTTTATTTTTTAGTAAAGGAATTCTTTGAGAACCGGTAAAGCTATTTTGGGAAATGACAATTACTTTACTCAATTGCTTTTGAATGAATTCCAAGCCTACTTCTTTTTTTAATAATCCATGAATAGTCGCAATCACAGGAACGTCGGCTAACAAACCGGTTATACATGCCGCCAGAATTGGAGAATTCTGATGAGCGTGAATCAAATCTATTTTTTCTTTTCTTGTTAGTCTAATCAAAAGAAGTACATTAAAAGGAAGTAAAAAATTTTTAAAATAAACCGGGTGAGTTTTTATCTCGGGATGAAGTTCCGAAATTTTTCGACCACGCTTGCATACAAGATGAATTTCAATTCCGCGAGCACATAAACTATTTGCTAATTCAAGCACGTGATCTTCAGCGCCCCCAATTTCAAATCGTTTAATCAGCATCAAGATCTTCATTTGCATCAAACCCGATGAACGATTCAAAATACTGATTTAACCAAGGAACTCAAATAATTTATTTTTGAAAAAACTTTCATTTAAGATAATGTGTACAAATTATATCCTAAGCAAAAATTTTCACGTGGCTAATTCGAAAAATATCTTTTAAGGTAAAATATAAAGTAAACATTCCTCGGATTTTGCCGCATTACTAAATTTCCTTATTTTTGCCACGCTTCCTTAGCTCAGTTGGTAGAGCATATGACTCTTAATCATCAGGTCGGGGGTTCGAATCCCCCAGGGAGCACAAAAAGCCCCGAAATCGCAAGAAATCGGGGTTTTACTTTTTGTCTTTTCGATAAATCTTCCCAATCTGACATATTTTCAGATACTATTTCGAAATTTCACTGTCAATTCACTGTCAATAAAACGCGTAAGTCGAATATGCTGGATTGAGATATTCCAAGAATTTCAGTTCTGTTGTAGCGCGGTTTCGAAAAGTGAACAATACTTTACAATAAAACACTTCGAAGATCCCGATGCTTTTTAGCGGGAAAGAGAGAGATTATAGTTTTCCCGCTTCGCGGGATTATTGTTCGCTTTGCTCACATCAACAATTTTACAGTAGTGCAGTTAAGAGGAATTAGTAGAGCAATTACAACCCTAAATATTGGTGTTCCAATTCCCCGAGATGCACTTTAGAAGACAAGTTGCTTTTTTGAAGGGACTTGTTAAACCCATCTGCCATAAAACCCTTGCTATCATTTATCAAAAGCTCGATTACCAGGTTGAGCTTTATGGTTCGACTTTTTTTCATTGAAAACAATTTTTTCTTAAATGATCGAACCAGTAATCTCAGTTTGGGTACTAGGGTGTATCTGCAAAATAACTAGCTGATTTAGAAAGCATTTTAATTGCTAATTCTCCGACGCTAGCCAGAGGGACTACTTCGCAGTATAATGGGTTGCAACTTTATGCCGAAGGTTGAGGATTAGGTACCTTGTCACGCAATGGCTCAGATTCTAAAAAATAAATATCCCAGAGCTATGAGCTATCTCAGATAATATCACAACAACGGAACTGATGCTGAATCTATAAAGCAAAACAAAACTGACTGCAATTAATTCAATGAATGGTAAAACTCAAGTACAAGACGATTATCCACAGGGCTCAATATTTATAATCTCACTCAAATCAGTTCTCTTCGAACAAAACTATCTATTGTTAAAGTTCACCATTATTGGTTACAAGACTTTGAGCGACGCTACTAGTAAAGTTTTTTGAAAAATATCGAGCTAGTTTTACTTTTCATTATTGTAAAAAGGTTAGCAATCTGGCGCTCTTTCTTTACTTCCTATCCTACTTACCGTATTTTAACTCAAATATTATTCAGAACACTATGCACTTTGATTTCACCCAAATATTATTTCTTCTAGCATCTTTCATTGCGGCAGTAGGACTAATCTTTATTATTTATTCCCGCTCATCATCTGCAATTACTTCAAGACTCTTCATCCTAACACTGGTTTTGGTAATTGCTTATCTAATATCTCATACAGTTCATTTTGTTTTGATGCCCTCATATGATGTTACTGTTCTTGATATTTCTTGTCATTCGCTTCTACTCATGATTCTGGTATCACTTACATTTTTTTCTTGGAACTATCCGGTTCAAAAAGAGATCGGTGTATTACGTGGGTTGCTAGTAATTATTCCATCTACAATTCTTTTAATACTTCTGTGGAATGGGAACGTCATACATAATTCTAATGTTCACATGAATATGTTTTCGGCTGATTTTTCTTCCTCCTATCCATTGTTTCTTTTCTGGTACTTATTTCTCATCGTATTGAATTCCGTATGGATAATTCAAAAATTGAAATCGGCTTCCGGCACTAATCTTCGAAATCAACTACTCTTATATTTATTCGGCTTGGTTATTACCAACATTGCCACATTTCTTTTTGGATTATTCTTACCATGGATTCTTGGCTTCTATTACCTTGTTGAAATAAGTCCGCTTGCATTTCTAATTGGGTTCATATTCTTCACTGCAATCGCTATTGGTAAATACAACATGTTTCCTAATGCGGTTCAGAAGGTTCACAGTTTCAGCCTAAATAAAAAGATTGTTTTTTCGGCAATTGTAGTAGTGCCCATTATTATTTTGCTTGTTCAAATTCCCCTAGGAAGGTTCCTTTTTAATATCAATTCTACCCATGAGATGATACGCTTCTTTTTTATAAGTCTCTTTGTTGGATTAATTGTAAGCGTTAGCATGTCTTTCATAATATCTAAGATAATAGCTCAGCCCATTACTTTGCTTAAAGAAAAAACAATTGAGATAGGAAAAGGAAACTTCGATGTAAATGTTGAATACAATTCGAGCGATGAAATCGGTGAATTGTCTCAAGCTTTCAACAGCATGGCTGTCTCATTGGATAAAAGTATTACTGAGAGAAAAAAACTTGAAGCGGAAATAATTCGTTCAGAAAAATTTGCGGCACTTGGTAAGATGTCCGCTGTTCTCGCTCATGAGATTAAAACGCCGCTCACTTCGATCAAAATGAATGTAGATATTCTGAATCAAACGCTTTCACTTCAACCGGAAGATAAAGAAGCGTTTCAAATAATTGGTAAAGAGATCAACCGACTTACAGAACTTGTTAAAGAAGTCCTTCAAGTATCACGCACGGCACCACTTAAACTTTCTAATTTGAATCTCAAACAATTTGTTGATGAGCTATTTCATCAAGTTGAATCAGATCCAAAACAAAAACAGATTTCATTTATAAACAACACATCAGAAATAGATTTTACCGGTGATGAAGATAAACTAAAGCAAGTTTTTTTGAACATAATTCAAAACTCGATTGACGCTATAAATAAAAAGGGAACAATAACCATCTCGTCGCGTTTAGACCCCGGCTATCTTTCTATCTATATAACTGATGACGGGTGTGGAATTGCAGAGCCGGATAACATCTTCGATCCATTCTTTACAACCAAAGTATCCGGCACCGGACTTGGATTATCAATCTCGCAGAAAATAATAGAACAACACAGCGGAACGTTTACACTTATCTCATCTCGCCCCGGTGAGACAATTTTTGAAATTAAATTACCAATGTATGATTATGGAAAAAATACTAGTAATTGATGATGATGAATCAATTCGTCAAACACTCTCAAATTATCTGAAGCGACTTGGCTATTCGGTTCTTTCAGCAGAAGACGGAAAAATCGGTTATGATATTCTTCGCAATAAACAACCCGATTTAATCATCTCTGATATAAAAATGCCGAATTTAACCGGTCTTGAACTTCTCAAGAAAGTGAGAGAAATTGATCCACTTACAAAGGTAATTTTAATAACAGCTCATGACGATGTTCAAACAACTATTGATGCTATGCAAAACGGTGCGTACGATTATCTTGAAAAGCCGCTCGATATTGAACGGCTGAAAGTTACAATTGCACGCGCGCTTGAGTCTAAAACTCTTAGCGAAAGGATTGATTCACTCGTTGAAGATCAAGCCGAAGAATTCCAGCCGGAAAAAAGAATCATCGGTAAATCAAAACTGATGATAGAAGTTTACAAAATAATTGGTCAAGTCTCTGCAAATCGTGTTACCGTTTTGCTGCAAGGTGAAAGCGGGACTGGAAAAGAATTAGTTGCTAAATCAATCCACTACAGCGGGATAACAAAATCAGAACCATTCGTTGCTGTTAATTGCACAGCTATAACCGAGTCGCTTCTTGAAAGCGAATTATTCGGACATGAAAAAGGTTCTTTCACCGGAGCCGATAGAACTAAAAAGGGGAAATTTGAACTTGCCGGCAACGGCACAATCTTCCTCGATGAGATTTCAGAAATGTCGCAGCATCTCCAAGTAAAACTTCTTCGCGTTCTGCAAGAAAAAGAATTCGAAAGAGTTGGCGGCGAAACTGTTATTCCGATGAAAGCGAGAATTATAACAGCCACAAACAGAAATATAGAACAGCTTGTTAAGGAAAAGAAATTCCGGGAGGATCTCTTTTACCGGTTGAATGTTGTTAAGCTAGAGCTTCCCCCGCTTCGCCAAAGAAAAGATGATATTCCTTTGCTTGTAAATTTCCTATTAAAAAAGATTAACCGCGAACTGCACAAAAATGTTCTTAAAGTTTCCGATGAAGTAATGAGTTTGTTAAATCAACACGATTGGACCGGCAATGTTCGCGAACTCGAAAATACACTCATGCAAGCTGTTGTCTTAACTAATGGGGATGTTTTGCTTAAAGAACACATACTTCTTAAAAATCAATTCTCAGATATTTCCTCATTTCCGATTAACCTTTCTCTTATGGAAGTCGAAAAGAAACACATCGCGTCAGTTTTGGAACACACAAAATGGAATAAGCCCAAAGCGGCCGAAACTTTGGGTATCTCTCTTCCTACACTTTATTCGAAAATTGAAAACCACAAAATCGCAAAACCAGAATAGGCTTACGCATTTTTAAGAATCTTTAATTCGTTTAAAGTTTCTTAAAAGATTAGAAAACCGATACCACGATTAGAGTCTAAAAACGTACTTTTTTAACGGTACGCTTGTTGGCTTACTATTTACAAAAATGAAAGAAATGTATCGTGGAACGGCTCGTTTGGTGTATAGTTTATTTAGGAATGATTGGGTTTATGGTTTATCAACTATATTCTTTAATCCATGATAATAAGAATAATGAACACACTTTACGGAGAAAGTAAATGATTGAAAAAATTATTGATTGGTCCGCAAACAACAGATTTATTGTAATACTGATTTATTTGATCGTAATCGGTTTTGGTATTTACAGTGTAGTAAATTTACCGGTTGATGCTATACCCGACCTTTCGGAAAATCAAGTGATAATTTTTACTGAATGGATGGGACGTTCTCCACAGATAATTGAAGATCAAGTTACCTATCCTATCGTTTCCGGCTTACAGGGATTGCCTCGCGTAAAAGCTGTGCGTGCAACTTCCATGTTCGGCATGTCTTTCGTATTCGTTGTTTTCGAGGATGGTGTTGATACTTACTTTGCACGCACGCGCGTTCTGGAAAGAATGAACACCGTTCAAGCGCAGTTGCCTTCCGGTGTTGTGCCTACTCTTGGTCCGGATGGAACCGGTGTTGGACACGTTTACTGGTACACAGTTGAAGGCAAAGGATATGATCTGGGAACATTACGTGCGGTTCAAGATTGGTATATACGTTACAAACTTTCTTCCGTAGATGGTGTTGCGGAAGTTGCAAGCATTGGTGGATTCGTAAAGCAATATCAAGTTGATGTTAACCCAACCGATCTCCGAGCTTACAACTTAACAGTCTCCGATGTTGTTAATGCAGTTCAAAGAAGCAATAACGAAGTCGGTGGAAAAATTCTGGAAGTAAGCGATGCAGAATATTTCGTGCGCGGTCAAGGTTATATTCAATCAAAAGATGATGTTGAAAACACTGTAATAAAAACCGGATCAAATGGAATTCCAATTCTTATTAAAAATGTTGCATCAGTTTCTTTGGGTGGTGATATAAGACGCGGCGCTTTGGAAAAGAATGGGGAAGGACAAGCTGTCGGCGGTATTATAGTAATGCGAACCGGTGAGAATGCTCAAAAAGTAATTGACCGCGTTAAAGAAAAAATTAAAGAAATCTCTCCCGGTCTTCCACCTGGTGTTGAAGTAGTTACTTCTTACGATAGAAGCACTTTAATTAAAGAAGCAATTGGAACATTGGACAGAGCTTTAATTGAAGCAGCAATTACTGTTTCAATTATGGTGGCAATTTTTCTATTACACTGGAGAAGTATTGTTAGAATACTTATCGAAATTCCAATTGCAGTGCTTATCTCGTTTATCCTTATGTATATGTTTGATATTACTTCCAATATCATGAGTCTCGGCGGAATTATTTTAGCGATTGGAGTAATAGTAGACTCTTCTATTGTCCTTGTGGAAAATGCCTATCGGAACATTGCAAAAGCAATAGAAGAGAAAGGAAGTCTTACAGCCGATGAATACAAAAAAATCTCGATAGATTCGGCTAAGCAAGTAGGCAGAGCAATTTTCTTTTCCGAGTTAATAATACTCGTTTCGTTCATTCCGGTTTTTCTTCTAACCGGACAGGAAGGAAAAATGTTTAAGCCATTGGCGTTCACGAAATCATTTACAATGATTGGCGCCGCCATTGTTGTTATTTCACTTATTCCGGTTTTGATGACAATGCTGATGCGTGGTAAATTCCGCCCGGAAGAAAAAAATCCTTCTACAAGATTTTTCATTCGAATTTATGAACCGGTAATTCACTGGGTGCTTAAACACAGAAAAACTACTATTGCCATAAATGTACTTGCGTTAATTATTACAGTCCCTATGATTCTTAACACCGGCAGCGAGTTTATGCCTCCGCTTGATGAAGGATCAATCCTTTATATGCCGGTAACATTGCCCGGTGCATCAATAACTGAAGTAAACAGAATTCTGCAAGAACAGGACAAGCTTATTAAATCTGTTCCCGAAGTTCATCACGTGCTTGGTAAAACCGGTCGGGCAGAAACTCCAACAGACAATGCGCCTCTCAATATGATCGAAACGATTATTTTACTTAAACCAAAGGACGAATGGCGCTCCGGAATAACCAAACAGGATATTGTTGCTGAACTTGATTCCAAATTACAAATTCCGGGCGTTCGCAACGGTTGGACTCAGCCAATCATAAATAGAATCAATATGCTTGCAACGGGTGTTAGAACGGATATCGGATTTAAAATCTTTGGTCCTGATCTCGATACACTCGAAACTTATGCTATCAAAGCAGAAAAACTTTTAAAGAAAGTTAACGGTGCGGCAGATGTTGTGGCAGAAAGAGTTCAGAATGGTTATTACTTAGACATACAAGTTAAGCGGGCTATCGCAGCACGTTACGGTGTTAACATCCGCGATCTTCAAGACATAATTGAAACTGCAATCGGCGGTCAAAATCTTGGAATTGTCATTGAAGGAAGAATGCGCTTCCCAATTAGAATGCGCTATCAAAAAGATTACCGTGATAATATTGATGAACTGAGAAGCTTAATAGTTCCGGTTGCGTTATCCAATCAAATGGCTGTTCAAAGTTCATCGGGTTCTATGAGTGGCGGCGGAATGGGTAAAAGCAACTCGGGCGGAATGTTTTCTTCTATGGGGAATTCTAATCAAGCGAATGTAATTCCGCAAGCTTCAAACGCTCAAAATGATTTTTCGCTAACGAGTACAAATCAAAATGCAGTTACATATTTGCCTCTAGCTGAATTAGCTGATATAAATTTAGTAACCGGTCCCCCGATGATTAGCAGCGAAAATGGAATGCTTCGTTCAATTGTTTTTATGAATACGCGCGGTCGTGACATGGGCAGTGTAATGGTTGATGCTAAAGAGATAATAGAAGAAGGATTGAAACTGCCTCCCGGTTATTCTTACACATGGAGCGGTCAATATGAAAGTAAAGTCCGCGCTCAGCAGACAATGCAAGTGATTATGCCTGTTGTATTCCTAATAATATTTGTGCTGCTCTATTTCACTCTAAAAGATTATGTGGAAGCAGGTGTGGTAATGCTGTCGGTTCCTTTCGCTCTTATCGGTGGAATGTATATGATCTTCATACTTGGCTACAATTTTTCAGTAGCAGTGTGGGTTGGGTTCATTGCACTTTATGGAGTTGCAGTTGAAACCGGTGTAGTAATGGTTGTTTACTTGCATGAATCTCTCGATAAAAGATTAAGAGCATTCTACAAGGGAGAAAGAGGTCATCTCACTAAAGAGGATATTTATGATGCCACAGTTGAGGGCTCTGTCCTTAGACTTCGACCTAAACTTATGACAGTAGGTACTTCTATGGTTGGTTTAATTCCTGTTATGTGGGCAACCGGTACCGGCTCGGATGTTATGAAGCCTCTTACCGCACCTCTCATTGGTGGATTGTTAACCAGCGCTGTCCACGTTCTTGTAGTTACACCAATTCTTTTTGCAATGATGAAGGAGCGCGCACTCAAAAAAGGAAAATTAGAATTATCTAAAATGGCTGATTGGATGAGGGAAGGAGAATAATATGAACGTAGAATTGAAAATGAGAATATCTTTGCGCAACTCTGCGTTATTCTTTGCGCTCTTTGCGTTAAGTCTTTTGTTCCTTTCGATAAGCAGGTTAAATGCTCAATCTTTAGACACGTTAATTAATGAAGCGCTCAAAAATAATCCGCAGTTGAAATCGTTGCAATATAAAATTACTGCTTCGGAAAAGAGAACCGAATCAATTAATACTTTGCCGGCGCCAAATCTTTCAGTCGAGTTCTCGCAAGTTCCGACAAACTCGATTGACATTCTCAATCAATCCAACTCCAACAACATTGCACTATCGCAAATGTTTCCTCTTGGCGGAAAGTTAAATGCAATGGCAGAAGTGGAACGTAAAAACACTTTGGTTGAAGGCAGCAATTATGAGATATACAAAGTCAATCTTACGGCAGCTGTTAAAATGTCTTACTACACACTCTGGCTAATCGATAGAAAAATCGAAGTTCAGAAGAAGAATAATTCTCTCATTGCCGATTTAATCAAATCGGTAGAATCATCTTACTACACTAATAAAATAAATCAAGCAGATGTGCTTACGCTTCAAAGTGAAATCGCATCGAATGAAACGCAGCTTTTAATTCTTGGAAAGCAAAAAGAAGCCGAGACCTACAAACTCAATAAACTTCTCGGTCGTAATCTTGATTCGAAAGATGTCTATGCTGTTTCGGATTTCCCGGCGGACATTCTTAATTCCTCTCAAGCAAAGCTGGAAGAAATTCTTGACTATTCCAATCCGGCACTTAAAAGAATGGGCAATATGGTTGAAATGAACAAAGCTATGATAGAGGCGAACAATCGCGAACTGATTCCCGATTTAATGGTTCAGGGAATGTTTATGAGAATGCCGCAAGGAATGATTCTAACATCTAAAAGTGATCTTTCAATGCTCGATCCCAAAACAGAAACGATGTATTCACTGATGCTTTCCATAAATCTTCCCTTTGCACCCTGGTCAATTAATAAATACAAAGCTAAGGAAGAAGAATTATACGCCGGAATAAAAAGTATTGAATACGAAAAAAATAATATGCAGCGTGAGATGACTGCCCAACTGAAGGCTGCACTTGTTAAATATAACACCGCAATAGATTTAATAAGCCTTTACGGTGAGAAAGTTCTTCCATTGTACAGGAATGCAACTGAATCTCAAGTTTCAGCATTTCAGAATAACAGAACAGGAGTTACAACCGTTATAGATTCTTATCGGATGCTTTTAATGCAGCAAATGAATTATTACATGTCACAAGCCGATACTCAAATGTCGCTTGCAGAGATTGAAATGATGGTCGGGAAGACTCTAAAAAATAACGAAGTGTCAAAATGAAAAATATTGCAAGAATAAATAGAGGTAATAAAATGAAAATGACGAAATATTTATTGATTCCATTGATAGCACTATCGTTAATCTTTGTCGCTTGTTCTAAAACCGAAGAAAACGGTAAGCATGAACATGAAGTTGTAAAGAAAGATGGGTATTGGACATGCACGATGCATCCGCAAGTTCATATGGATGGACCCGGTTCTTGCCCTATCTGCGGAATGGATTTAATCAAAAAAGTTGCAGACGAAGCGGAGGAGCCGGAAAAGGATAAAGACATGGCAAATATGGTTACACTAACCGGCAAGAAACAAGTTCTAGCAAATGTGTCAACCGTTTTTGTTAAAAATGAGAGTATGCAAGATCAAGTAACTGCATATAGCTATTTGGATTTTGCTGAGAACAACCGCAAAACAATTTCGGCGCGGTTTAACGGCAGAATCGAAAAACTGTTTGTTGATAAAACCGGCGATTATATAAAAAAAGGTCAGCCTTTGTTTGAAATTTACAGTCCGGACTTAGTACAAGCACAGAATGAATATTTGATTGCACTGAATAATTCATCAAGCTCTGTTTCTCTCATAAAAGCTTCAAAGAAAAAATTAGAAATCTTTGGCTTGACTTCAGAACAAATTCAAACGCTTGAGAAGAGCAAAGAAATAAATATTACACTAACATATTATTCTCCAATAAGTGGAACGGTGATTGAGAAAAAAGTGCAAGAAGGTGTTTACGTGAATGAAGGGGCAACAATTTATGATGTCGCCGAACTTTCAACCCTCTGGAATATTGCCGAAGTGTATGAGAATAATTTATCTAATGTAAAAGTTGGCAGCTCAGTTAAGCTTCACTTGCGAGCTTACCCCGGAGAAGAATTTAACGGCAAAGTAACTTTCATCTATCCTGTAATTAATTCCCAAACGAGAACCGTTAAAGTACGCAGCGGATTTTCAAGCGTTGGCGGAAAGCTGAAACCCCAAATGTATGGCGAAACAATTTTCAATAAAGCCGGTGGACAAGGATTACTCGTTCCGGCAGATGCAGTTATCATTGCCGGTAAAAGAGTGGTTGTCTGGGCGAAAGCCGGGGATGGTATGTTTGAAGCTCGCAACGTAACCATCGGAAATCGTTACGGAGATAAATATCAAATAGTTTCCGGCTTAACAGAGGGTGATGAAATTGCAGCAACGGGCGGTTTCTTAATTGATTCGGAAAGTCAGCTTAAAACCGGAATGCCTACCGGTCATCAACATGGTGTACCCCCACCAACACAGAAAAAGAAGTCTGCCGATGGTATGGAAGGAATGAAAATGTAATTTCAAATTAATTAGTTATAGGAGTAACGTTATGAAAAATATTAAAGTAAAAAATCTTGTGTTGTTCGTTTTACTGGGACTTATGTGTAGTTCAGCTCTTTCTTTTGCACAAAGGAAAGGCAGATTAACCCATTCGACACATAACCATAAGACAAAAGCCCAAAAGGAGCAGATGTTAGATTCAACTATTGTTCGAAAAGGAATAATTGATTTACAAACCATAGACATGAATAAGGATGGTAAAGTATTCCAAGATCAAATGGACTGGAATGTAATTTCAGACAAACCCGGCAAATGCCCGTTATGCAAAATGGTTTTAAGTGAAGTTACACTTGAAGTTGCAAAGAAGAATCTCTTAGCTAATGGTTTTAAGCTCAACGCTAAATGATTGGGAAGTTACAATAAAATAAACTGAATATTCAATTGAGAGATGATAAAACAAGAACTTTACTCAAGACTAATAAGGTTAATCTGATTAAATGAAGAATGAAAAGAAACATAGCAATAAAGTTTTCGCAAAGTATTCCCCAAAGAAAATTCATCCTCTTCTAAGAATACTTAAAATGAAACCTTTGAGAATTGGGTTCAGTCTTCTTGTTGGAATGTTATTGCTTATTACATCCTTAGAAGTTTTTATTCCCCATAGTCACAATTTTCATAAAAAACGATTATTAGATATAAAGTTAAGCGATTCAATTGAAACTGATGTTCAATCCATTTCCTCTAAATTTGTTTGTAACTGTGGTAAGTGCAGCCGCGAAAATTTGACTAAGTGTAAGTGTCAGGACGCTATAGCAGAAAGAAATATGATCCGAAGTCTATTAGTTAAGAACATTAAGCAAGGAGTGATTATTAAAGAAATCAACAAGAAATATGGCGGATTAATAGTTTCACAAAAATAAAGGCGAGATAGATTGTAGGGCTCTGCCAACTCATCATCCTTAAGAGGTGAATTAATAACAACAAATAACAATAGGAGAAACAAAATGAAAACTCTAAAATCAACACAAATGCGCTTTTTATTGAGCGCTTTAGCAGTAATACTTTCTACCGGAATTATTTCCGCTCAGCATGATCAACATCATGGCGGTGCAGGCAACAACACAATGCAAAATCAGCAAAATCAAAACATGGGCTCGATGATGCAAAAAATGCAAGGGATGATGAATCAAATGGGTCAAATGATGGATAAAAGCAATCAAATGGTTAGCACGATGAATAACCAGATGATGCAAAACCATGACATGAACAATATGAAAATGAACCAGGGTATGATGAATATGATGGAGGGCATGAACCAAATGGGAAAAGATATGAATGGTCTGCTGGACAATATGAACAAGATGATGGATGACTCTAAAATGATGAATGATTCTAAAATGAAAGAACCTATGAACAATATGATGGATAATATGAAGACAATGATGAAGGAGTACAAAACAATGTTGAATAATATGGAAGAACTTCAAAAAGGCAAAAAGTAAATGATAAGACATTTTGGAGTTAATGTTTTTGGGAAGCCAGCTTTTGCCGGCTTCCTAATTCTTTTAGTAATAAGCGCCTCAAATCTTTCAGCTCAAGGCGACTGGTACTTTACTTCAAGTGTTCAGTTAAGCGGAGGAAGTTACATTTTGGATTCTTATAACCGTGTGTTTTCTGTTTTTGGAGGGCTTCGATATCAAGAAGAAAACCTTGGCATTTCAGCATCCATCCCAATTGTTTTTAGTGATAACAAGGAAGTAAATCAGATTAGCGGAATGGTGATTTCTTCAGGTGTAAATAATACATCTGCATTGCAGAGCAGTGCGAGCACCGGACTGGGAGATTTGTACAGCTATTTAGATTACAAGATTATTTCAGATTATGAAACCGGAGTAGATGTAATTATGAATGCGCAAATAAAATTTCCAACTGCTAATGCCAACATGAATATTGGAACCGGCAAATTAGATTTTGGAGGATCGGTTACGCTCAGAAAATCTTTGGAAAGTTTTGTGGGGATTGTTGATCTCGGCTTTTTAAGTATTGGCGATCCGGACAGTATTACTTACAAGAATCCCTTTGCATATGGAATTGGTATTGGAAAATTTTTCAACTACGGCGAATATTCAATGCTCCTTTATTATACCGGTTATACAATTGTAATAGAGGGCTTTGATGCACCAAGACAAGTGTCGCTCGGTGTAAATTATCGCGCAAGCGAAAAAATTATTCTTTCTGTAATAAGTTCTGCCGGCATAGGAAATACATCTCCGGATTTTACTCTTTCCGGGGGAATTCGTGTTCAATTATAAAATGAAAGGCTTTTACTATGAAGCTTTTATTAATTATTTCAATCATTCTTTTAATTCAGTTAATATCTTTTGCGCATGAAGGTAAGCATGTAAAAAAGGCAGTTATGCAAGACACAGTAACAATCGTTGGCGGAGATACAATTGCAATTAACGGCATCTATAAAAACCTTGTTAAGAAAATAGTTGACCCGGACACGCTCAAGGAAAAGCCGATGAAATTAAATCCATCGGAACAAGTGTTTGAACATTTGCACAACAAGTTAGTTCACTTTCCTATTGCTCTTGGTGTGTTCGCTTTTCTTCTAACATTAATCAACTTCAAATGGAAGAATTTCGATTCCGCAATTTTGATTTCTATTCTTATTGCGCTCCTATTTGCTATTGGAGCATTCATAACCGGCAAGAATCAATCAGAGCCGTTTATCGATACTGCTAAAGAATGGGTTGTCGAACTTCACCAGGCTTTTGGTCTTTCAGTTCTTCTTAGCTTTTTCGTTTGGTCAGTCTTTCTGATAATTGACAAACTGAGAAAATATGCATGGATAGTTGGACTAATCGCTTTTATTCTAATTCTTACCGCCGGGTTTTTGGGCGGAGTAATTGCACACTAAGTTTTTCTTAACCAAAAAGGTAAAAATGAAAACCACGTATATTCAAAATCTAACCTTATTAGTTGCAGTAGTTTTCTGCTCTGTTTATTTAAGCGGCTGCATGATGGCTGGCATGGGAATGATGCACGGCGACAATAGCCACGGAATGAACATGGAAGATCATAACAGCAACAGGGTGATTATTAAAGAATTTAACACGGGCGAATACAAAATTACGGCAGAGTTCCCTTCGAGTATTCATGGCAAAGCTGATGTTTGCAGAATAAAAATCTTAAATAAAGCTGCAAACACTCTTCAAACAGATGTGGAGATTTATCTTGAAGTATTACATGCAAACACAAATGGACATGAAGATCATACTATAAAAATAAAGCATTCAAAATATGAGAATGGATATTTTGTTTTCTTGCCCAATGTTAGCTCTAACGACAGTTACAATTTGGCTTTTGCAATTGAGCGAATAAAGACAAATATTTTTAGTGACCCAATTAGAATTGAATACTCGACCGAGAATAATTCGGAAATGGGCGATTCTCATTCTCACTCCGATTCCGAAAGTATTTTCTCCTCACCAGTATTGTATATTGGTGCTGTTGCAATGGCTGTGATGATGATTTTTATGTTAAGGTAGGATAGTATTTATTTCTAATTGAAGAATCTGCTTTTAACTCGCTCTTAAAATCATTCATATTATTTGGTGGTATAGGTAGAAATGGATCATATTAAAAATATACTGCTCGAATCAGACGCGAATCAAATAAGACATATTTTCCATCAAGCAAAAGATATTAAACAGAACACGCTTGGTCATGATGTTTATCTGCGCGGTTTAGTTGAGCTAAGTAATATTTGTACTAAGGATTGTTATTACTGCGGCATCAGAAGATCAAACACCTCTGTAAAAAGGTATTTAATGGCAGAGGACGAGATTATTTCTTCTGCCATGTTCGCTTTTGAAAAAGGATTTGGCTCTATTGTTCTTCAATCCGGCGAGCGCAGTGATACTAAATTCTTACACCTAATTGAAACCGTTGTAGAGAAAATAAATTATTTAACCTCCAGGCAACTTAGAATTACGCTTTCACTTGGTGAACAGTCTAAGGATACTTACCAAAGATGGTTTGATGCCGGTGCAGATCGTTATTTACTTCGTATAGAAACTTCCAATGAATCGCTATACAACAAAATTCATCCCGCGAATCACTGCTACAATGAACGAATAAATTGTCTTACTGCTTTAAAAATGATCGGCTATCAAGTTGGAACCGGTGTTATGATCGGACTTCCATATCAAACAATTAATGATTTAGTAAACGATATACTTTTTTTTAAGGAAATGGATATTGACATGCTCGGTATGGGTCCGTTTATTGAACATTCGCAGACTCCATTATTTGGTCAACCGATTGATATTGTTAATTCTCGCTTACATCTTTTTGAATTGTCACTTAAGATGATTGCTGCCACTCGAATCGTTTTACCTAACATAAATATTGCTGCCACCACTGCACTGCAAGCCTTAGATCCACTTGGAAGAGAGAAGGGCATTAACGCGGGCGCCAATGTTATTATGCCAAATATTTCGTCTCCGATCTATCGAAAGGATTATCTGCTTTACGAAGAAAAGCCATGTATAAATGATTTAGCAGACGATTGCTTTGATTGTGTTATCAAAAGAATAGAACTCACTGGAGAAAAAGTAGCAATGTTTTCAAACGGCGATTCCCTCAATTTCGTTAATAGGCAAAGGCGAAAAACATGAATATTCTTAGATTAATTACATACACAAGTTGTATCAGCTCATTATTCTTCGTCAATTCAAGAGCACAAAATAAACTACAAATACCCGATACCCTTAGCGGGACTAATTTTAATCTTACAATTCAAAAAGGTTCTGTCAATTTCTATCCCGGGTTTACTACAAATACTATTGGTGTAAACGGTAATATTCTTGGACCAACTTTGATTCTTCGTAAAGGAGACAACGTTAGCATGAATGTTGCCAATGCACTTGCTGATACAACAACCATTCACTGGCATGGAATGCATGTTGCGCCAGAGAATGATGGTGGACCTCACACAGTAATTTTACCCGGTACAATATGGAAGCCGCAATTCACTATTTTGGATAATGCGGCAACATATTGGTATCACCCTCACTTACACAAAAAAACCGCCGAGCATGTTACTAAAGGCGTTGCTGGTTTTATTATTGTGAGAGATAATCAAGAAGCGGTACTAAAGTTTCCACGCAAATATGGTGTTGATGATTTCCCAATTGTTGTTCAATCGAGAGCTTTTGATGCTGCTAAGCAATTTATAGTTAGGTCCGAATTAGATTCTGTACTTTTAGTCAACGGCACAAGGAATCCTTACATACAAGTTCCGGCACAGGTTGTGCGCCTTCGGTTGCTTAACGGCTCAACGGAACGCACCTATAATTTTGGTCTTAAGGGAAATAAACCTTTCTATCAAATTGGTGGCGACGGCGGTTTACTAAATTCACCTTTTCAGCTTATCAGGTTACGATTAGCTCCGGGAGAGCGGGCTGAAATTTTAGTAGATTTCATTTCGATGCAAGGTCAATCGACTTATTTGATGAGCTATGCATCAGAGTTAGCAAGTGGAATAATCGGCGCAAGTTCTGTTGGTATGGGAGGAAGTTTACCGAATTATTCGAACAACAAATTAAACGGTGCTGATTTTAATATTTTGAGAATCGATGTTATCGCCCCAACTTCAAATGCAATTACTTCTGTCCCTTCATCTTTAATTAATAATAATCCATATGCAGTTTCATCTTCAAATGTTACCCGCATGTTAACTTTTACTTCCACTGGTGGTATGATGAATGCCGCTGGTCCCTTCGTAATTAATGGAACTCCCTTTTCTATGGAGAAAATCAATTACAACATACCGCTGAATAATACTGAAATTTGGGAGCTGAGAAACCAAACTCAAATAGCGCATCCTTTCCATATCCATGATGTTCAATTTTACTTGTTGGATAGAAACGGAATACAAGTTTCTTCCAATGAACGTGGGCGCAAAGACGTTGTACTTGTTGAGCCGATGGAAACTGTAAGATTCATAACCAAGTTTGAAGACTTTTCAAATGCAATAGTTCCATATATGTATCACTGCCATTTGCTCACACATGAAGATGATGGAATGATGGGCCAATTTCTTGTCACAAAGCCTACAGATGTTAAGGAAGAAAATTCAACTTTGCCGAATGGCTTTTCACTCGATCAAAATTATCCTAATCCGTTTAATCCTTCAACTAAAATCAAGTATTCATTACATATAAATTCTTATGTGAAGCTCACTGTTTTCGATGAGTTGGGGAGAGTTGTCACCTCATTGATAAACGAAGAAAAGAATGCAGGGACTTATGAAGTCGATTTTAATGCAAGCAACTTATCTTCAGGCGTATATTTTTATCAACTTAATACAACTAATTATGTAGAGGCAAAGAAATTTGTCTTGATGAAATAAAGAATAAATCTTTGTATATACTTACAGCTAAAAACAGACCGAGCTATCAATGAAGAATCGTGTAAAAAGCAAAATAAACTGAAGAAAAAAAACTAATAATAGCAAAATTAGAGCTTTAGAAGGATGGTACTTTTTATAATGCAGAATTAAATATTAACATAATTATTTGGAACTCATATTCGGATTTAATTGTTTTTATTATCGTGAAGCAGTAAAACATTCCGTGCTTAACGAGCGAAGGTAGTGTTTAGCGCAATTTGTTACAAACAGGTCAAGCGGTTATATTTACTCATGCAAAAGTCTAAGAAAATATTATCATTTTCATTCCTTATCACTTTTGGGCTATTCTTTGTCCACAGTGAATTGAATTTCCTATCCGAAGTTACGCAAGGATATCCTCACAATCATCATGATTACTGTGAGGTTGTTAAAGAAGCTAGAATTGAAAACCCGGATTATTTTCAACAGAAAATTATCCCAAAGGAAATACTTTTCAATAATGATGATTGTTGCATAGAATGTAAAAAGATAGAAGACATTTTACACAATGATGATTTTTCTTCCACCAAGAAATTTTATAACACGTATACTTTTCTTATCAACAAAACGCTTCTTATTTAACTTACCATTTTGCTTGCCTCGTCTCCGGATTGTCGGAGCCGGTAGGTAAGCCTTTACCAGAATTACATTTTAATAAAAACAAAATGATTTAGAATTCCGGAAGAACGGGATTTGTATATCTATTCATTAAAATTTTAGGATGACCATGTATAAGCAAATATTGGTATTTCTATTGTTTATGTCGCTTGCGGCTTACGGACAAACGAAAAAATTAGCATTAAGTGAGGCAATAGAAACGGCTGTAAAAAACAATCCGCAAATATTAACCGCTGAGAAAGAGAAACTTGTAGCCGAAGGAAGAATATTACAAGCAGGACGAATTCCAAATGCAGAATTCTCTATCGAATCGAGCGAGATTCCAACTAACTTCTCTATCGGCAATTCAGGAGAACTAGATTTCAACTTTTCACAAACGCTTGAATTATTCGGAAAGAGGAGTACGAGAATTCAAGGCGTCGAATTTGAAAAGCAGCTTTCACAAATAAATTTAGAGCGAATTAAAAAAATCATTACCGCCCAGGTGAAAACAGCATACTATCAAAGTTTGCTTTCGCGGGAAACGATTAAGTCAATAGAACAAAACATAACTCTGCTAAACGATTTTTTAGTACAGGTAAAAGATAAATATCAAGCCGGTACCAGCAGTTATCTTGATGTTATCCGCGCCAAAGTTGAATCGGCACGTCTGAAAAACGAACTGTTCGAAGCGAATAAACAGTTTCAACAAGACACCGGGAATCTAAAAATACTTTTAGGAATTGAGAACGGAGTAAGTTATGAGTTAGTCGATTCCTTGCATTACAGTTTTTTAGCCGGTGCCATCGATTCAATTCATGCATCATTAATCGGGCAGAGTAACTTCATCAAAATGAGCGGCTTAAGAATAGAAAGAGAAAAATCATTTTTAACACTTGCTGAAAAAAGTTCTCTTCCGGATTTTAATTTCGGTGCTTCTTTCCAAAACAGGCAACCGGTTCCGGGGAAAGGATTCGATAATTTTTTTGGGTTAAAACTTGGAATTACTTTGCCTATGTTCTATTCAAGCGGTGTTCGCGGCGATATTCAAGAATCATCGGCGCTGCTTGATATTTCCAATATTCAACATGAAGCGATACGAAAAATCATAACACAAAAAATTATCAGTTCTTATAAAAGCCTTGGGTATGCCGAAGAGCAGCTCTTGGTTTTTGATAAGTCTCTTCTGCTGGATATTGAGGACGAACTTCGCGCCGGTATAAACGCATATCAAAACAATCAAATTGATGTTCTCAATTTGTTTGATATTTATAGAACATATCGCTCAACCAAACTTGAATATTCAAGGGCGATTTTTAACTGCTTAACCGCAAGAAACGATTTGGAGATTTCAAATGAATCTGCAAGTGAATGAACCGTCAATTAAAAAAGGAATTGTGAAAAACGAAAAAGGAATTTATATGAATAAAACAATAATGAAATATTTATCGCTGGTTATAATTTTATTTCTTGCCGGATGCAGCGGAAATAATTCCGGCAATGACGAAAGCGCAGAATACCCGGAAAGAACGCACAGCAACGAAAAGACCGAAGTAGTATTAACTAAGCACCAGGTCGAACACATAAACATTCAAACAGAAACGTCGGAGACTAAAGAGGTTGACGTACCTTTAACCTTGCGCGGTAAGGTTGCTTTAAATGAAGTAATGACTGCACACATAACTTCGCGCGTGAAAGGAAGAGTTGAAAAAGTATATGCAGTCATCTCGGACAGAGTTAAAAAGGGTCAACCCATAGTTGATTTATACAGTCAGGAATTCATTGCGATGCAATCGGAATTTGTTCAGGCAGAAGAGAGGTTAAAGAGAATTAAAGGAAACGATATGGATTATCCAACCGTTCATTCGATATACGAATCCGCCAGAAAGAAATTGGAATTTATCGGGTTAACGGAAACCGAAATAGAACAGATTGCTGATAAGCACACGCCATTCACTGTTATTTCTGTTCGCGCACCGTTTGACGGAACTCTAATTAGCGGAGAAGTTCGGCTTGGCGAGTTTGTTGATGTTGGAAAAGAATTTTTTGTTTTAGCCAACCTTCAAAACATTTGGATACTTGCGGATGTTTTCGAAAGCGATTTGCCCTTGCTGAAGGAGGGAATAACAGGCGATATTATAATTACAACTTACCCGGACGAAGTTTTCAAAGGCAAGCTAACACGCATTTATGATGTTGTTGAACCGTCGTCGCGCACAATAAAGGCGCGGTTTGAAGTTGCCAACTTTTACAGTAAGCTTAAGCCGGAAATGTTTGTAAACGTTTTGGTTGTCAGCAAATTTGGTGGTTCCAATCTTAAAATAAAATCTACTGCTCTACTGAAAGAAAAGGAAAGCAGCTATGTTTTTGTTGCTGTTAACGATACCACCTTTCTGAAAAGGAGTGTAATTGCGGGAAGAGAAACGAAGGATTATACTGAGATAAAGAGCGGGATTAATCCCGGCGAAAAAATCGTTACGCGCGGAACATTTTATTTGAAGTCCGAACTTGCTAAAGAAACTTTTGCAGAGGAGGACTAATGATTAATAAAATAATTTCATTCTCTATACGCCAGCGGCTCTTTATTATTCTCGGTATAATCGCATTGATTATCGGTGGCATAACCGCGGCGCTAAAACTTCCCATTGATGCAGTACCGGACATAACAACAAATCAAGTTCAAATATTTACGGTAGCACCGGCATTAGCACCGCAAGAAATTGAACGGCTCGTATCTTATCCTATTGAAATTGCAATGCAGAATCTCCCCGATATAGAAGAAGTTCGTTCTGTTTCAAAGTTTGGTCTTTCGGTTGTAACTGTAATTTTCAAAGATAATGTTGAAACATATTTTGGACGGCAAATAGTATTTGAAAAATTACAGGAAGCAAAAGGCGATTTGCCGCCGGGGCTTTCGGAACCGGAATTGGGTCCGGTAACAACCGGGCTTGGAGAGATTTACCAATATGAGGTTTTAGGCGAAGGATATTCTCCTATGGATTTAAGAACAATTCAAGACTGGATTATAAAACGCCAGCTTGCCGGAACACCGGGACTTGCAGAAGTGAATACTTTCGGCGGAGAATTAAAACAGTATCAATTATTGATCGACCCACAAAAACTATTGAAATTTAATATCTCAATAAGGGATGTGATTGAGGCGGTTTCCAACAACAACGCAAATGCGCCCGGCGCTTACATCGAACATAAACAAGAGCAATATGTTGTTGTGGGCGAAGGCATTGCAAAGTCAATGAGCGATATTGAAAGCATAATTATCAAATCAACTGACGGTTCGCCGGTATTTGTGAGAAATGTTGCCGAAGTAAAAGAAGGAGCGGCAATTCGCCAGGGAGCCGTTACATTAAATGGTAAAGCGGAAATCGTAAGCGGTATTACAATGATGCTGAAAGGAGAGAACGCAAGAATAGTAACGGAACGCGTTAAAGAAAGAGTCGCTGAGATTGAGAAAACTCTTCCGCCGGGAGTGCGTATTGTTCCTTACTATGAAAGAACAGAACTTGTTGAAAGAACTATTAAGACCGTAATAAAAAATCTTTCCGAAGGCGGATTATTTGTAGTTATAATTCTGTTCCTTCTTTTAATGAATCTGCGCGGCGGATTTATTGTTGCATCCGTTATCCCGCTATCAATGTTGTTTGCTTTGATTATGATGAAGATAAACGGCATCTCGGGTAACTTGATGTCGCTCGGCGCAATTGATTTCGGAATAATTGTGGACGGCGCGGTTGTGCTGATAGAAAACTCGCTTCGCAAACTTCATGAGCGTCAGCATTCAATCACGCAAGACGGAGCGGGAGAAAGTGTTAAACAAACCTTGCTTGATTCATTTTACGAAGTAGGAAGACCGATAGTATTCGGTGTTGCAATAATAATTATTGTTTATCTGCCTATACTTTCTCTTGAAGGAATTGAAGGAAAAATGTTTAAGCCGATGGCTTACACTGTTGTGTTTGCATTGTTAGGCGCTTTATTCCTAACGCTCACGTATGTGCCGGTGGTAAGTACTTTCCTTTTTAAGAAAGGAAAAGTTTCCGAAAAAGAAAGTCCGGTTATAAAATTTCTTAAACCTATTTATCGTAAAACCCTTTTCTTTGCTTTGAATAGAAAAGGACTGGTAGTAGGAGCGGCAGTTGTGCTGTTTGTTTCTTCTGTTATTTTGTTTACACGGCTCGGAGGAGAATTTATTCCCGCGCTTGATGAAGGTGACATTTTAATAGAACTGAGGAGATTGCCGAGTATTTCATTAACCGAATCAATTCATACGTCACAAATGCTTGAAGCGGAATTGAAATCAATTCCCGAAGTAATAAATGTTGTTAGCAAAACCGGTCGCCCGGAAATTGCAACAGATCCGATGAGCATTTACCAGAGCGACGTTTACATTAAAATGATACCGCGTGAGGAATGGAAAACTGCAAAAACAAAAGAAGAAATGATTGAAAAGATGACGGAAGTGATGGCAAGAATACCCGGCATCGGCGGCGGTTTTTCGCAGCCGATTGAAATGCGCTTCAATGAATTGATTGCCGGTATTCGTTCGGATGTTGGTGTTAAAATTTTCGGTGAAGACTTAGATACTCTTGCACGGATAGGAAACGATGTAGCAGAATTGATGAAACAAATAGACGGCGCAAAAGATACCAGAATGCAGCAAGTTGAAGGTCTGCCTCAATTGAGAATTGTAATCGACCGTGAAAAAATTGCACGTAACGGGATTAACGTTTCGGACGCAAATATATTGATTGAAACAGCACTTGCCGGAACTAACGTGGGTAAAATATACGAAGGTGAAAAACAGTTTGACCTTGTCGTAAAACTGAACAAACAGTCTATCAACAATGTCGAGGACATCAAAAATCTTCTCGTCCCGGTGTCAAGCGGTTCAATGATACGGCTTGGCGATATTGCCGATTTTTTAATGATTGAAGGTCCGGCTGAAATTTCTCATTCTGCCGGAAGAAGAATGCTTGTTACAGAATGCAACGTGCGCGAAAGAGATATCGAAAGCTTTGTGAAAGAACTCCAAGGAAAGATAAATGAAAAAATTAAAATGCCTGTCGGGTATCAAATTAGATACGGCGGCGAATTCGAAAACCTTCAGCGCGCAAGCGATAGATTAGCAATAGTTGTACCCATAGCGCTCGGGTTGATATTTCTGTTATTGTTTGCATCGGTAAATTCCATAAAACAAGCATTTATAATTTTTACAGGAATCCTATTTGCAATAGTTGGCGGCGTTGTAGCTTTGTGGCTTAGAGATATGCCATTCTCAATATCCGCGGGGGTTGGATTTATTGCGCTCTTCGGTGTTGCCGTTTTGAACGGTGTTGTTATGCTTACTTATTATAACAAACTTGTTGCAGAAGGAATGAGCATTCGAGAAGCTGTAATTAAAGGGTCTGAGATTAGACTGCGCCCGGTTATTACAACAGCTTTGGTTGCAAGCCTTGGTTTTATCCCCATGGCAATTTCAACTTCGGCCGGTGCCGAAGTTCAAAGACCATTAGCAACGGTAGTAATCGGCGGATTGATAACTTCAACGCTTCTAACTTTGGTAGTTCTACCAACCGTTTATGATTGGTTTGTTAAGGAAAAAGTTGTTGAGTGATAAAGGCTGGTAGTTGTTATTGATAAAAATTAGTTCCCCGTAATAAAACGGGGAACTAATAATTAAACTTTGCCCCCTTCTCCAAATCAACATGTGGACAAATAATTCATTAAGGATTCTAATTTGCTGAATAATGAAGATGCATCGTCGTAAAGTTCTTTATTTGATCTTACAGCTTGAAGCATCATTCCCATATTCATTGTGGAAATAATTGTTTTATTGTTCTCTTCATAAATTGCAAGCTTACAAGGCATGAAAATTGAAAAATTCGCATTGTCGGTTAACATTAGTGCTGCCGTTTTCGCCTTGCAGATTTCATAAATAAAAACTTTTCTTTTTATTGGAAAGCCCTTGCTTTCAACTATTTCGTGATATTTGTATGTCTGAAGTAATGCAAATCCATATTTGTCGCAGGTTTCTTGAACATTGGCGGCAATTAGTTCAATGGATTGCTTGCTTGTCACTTTTAAGGTAAACATATCAATCATTTTCTTTGCAGGCATAAATTTTTGAATCAGTTTTAAGATCATAATTTTCCCTTTTTAAAATGTTATTACTTTATCTGCTTCAACTGTCCATTTGGTTAGCTCGCTCATAGTGCTAATTTCAACACCTTCGATCATTTGTAAGTTTTTTAAACCGCGAGCATCGGCACAAGAGCCGCAAGTTTTTACTTTTGTGCCATAATTTATTGCAGCTTTCATCATTCTTTCAATATTGTAATAGCCTGATGGTGTAACCTGGTTTGGTATTCCGCCGGTAACTGCGTCTGCCATAAGAAATAGATTTACTTTTACATCCGGATGCTCTTTTCCAAGAGTCATTGCAAGTCTAAGTGCATTGTACATTTTTTCAGTTCCGTAAGGAGCGTCATTAACAAGAATTAAAATGTTCATTAGATATATTACCTTTTATTATTTGTGTTTTATTTTATGTTTTTTGATCCAACAATTCCATAATGGTATGGTGGAAGTGAAATTTCTTTATTAATGATTTTAAAATTAGTCTCAAGCAGCCAATCGACACATTGAAGCGGAGTTGGACGAATATCCAAAGAGGGACCGCGTGGAGTAATTGAAGAATGGATCCAATGAATTACTCCAACTTTGCCGCCGGGTTTGAGTATGCGGTAAGTTTCATTTAAGAGTATATGTGGATTTTCTGCATGAAGTATATTGAACAGCATAACATAGTCAACAGAGTTTTCTCGAAGTCCGGTTCCTTCATTCGAAAAATCGCGCTTGATAACTTTTATGTTAGTTAAACTTGCTTCAACTGTTCTTTGAATCAAGCGATCTATCATGACAGAATCAATATCCAGAGCAAATAAATTCCTTTTAACAATCTTTGCTGCTGGAATAGTGAACGTCCCGTAACCGGAGCCGAACTCTACAGCGTTATTAATTGTATCATCGAATTGAAGCTGAGAAAGAATTAATTGAGTATTGAACAAAGATTCCCAATATTTTTCTTCCGGCATTCCACTTTCACGTATTTTCATAACTAATGCTTTACCTAAAGTTTTACCGGAATTTTAAGAACTGAGGAACCAATCCTTAGAAATGATTTAAGAATGCTTTTTCTAAATCCGATTGGAGCCAGCCACCATTTTTCAAAAAGAACTTTACCCCAATGCCAGATTTTACCAAGATGTTTTAATTTAACTTCGGGATGAGGAGAGCCATAGAAATCGCCATAAGCAAAACCGGCTAAATCTTCGCCTACTTCCAGCATGCAAAATCCGTCACCGCAAAAGATTTCTTTAGATTCTTTACCTAAGATTTTTGAAGCAATAATTTCCGAAACTGTAAATGCTTGAGAATGTGCAAATACCCCGGCTTTAGGAAGTTTCATCGGTTTATCCGGCTGCCATCTGCCGGGGATTGTAATTGAAGTTACATCGCCGATTGCAAAAACATTATTGTGTTTTGTTTCAAGCGTGTCTTTGTTTACCGGTATCCACCCGGATTCATCAACGAGTCCGGATTGTAAAACCACTTCCGGTACTTTATGTTGCGGTATTACGACCAATAAATCATAGTGAACTAAGGCTCCGGAAGCTAATTCGATTTTTCTTTCATCGTAATTAACGGAAGCCAATTGATTTTGCGGATAGAAGCCGATTCCTTTGGAAACCATAACTTCTTTTACTGAATTTCCAAGTGCAGGTCCGGCAACTGGTAGTGGCAGTGGTTCTGGAGTGTATAAATTTACGGCTGCCTTGTGTTGCAATTTTTTATTCTTCAGAAAATCTGCAATAAGCATTGCGCCTTCATAAGGAGCGCCGGGGCATTTATAAGGAAGCGACGAAATAACAATTGAAACATTGCCTCCTTTGAAGTTCTGCAATTCTTCATTAAGCTTTGCAGCCCCTTCATAAGTGAAATAGTTATGAACGCCATATTGCTGCTTATCCAGATGAGTCTTATCAAGCTCGGCACCAAGAGCAATAACCAGATAATCGAAATCTATTTTTGATTTCTCAGTAGAGATTGTTTTGTTTTCGGTGTCTATATGTTTTACTTCTTCAAAAAAAATATTAACACGTTCTTCAACCAGTCCGCGTAAAGATGTAGTAATCTGCTTGGGTGTTCTTTTGTTAACCATCAGCCACAAATAAGAGGCAGCGAAAGTGTGGTGGTTCTTCTTTTCAATCAAGACTATATCAATTTCTTGAGGAAGAAGTTTAACTAAATTATTCGCGGTTACAATTCCCCCAACCCCGCCTCCAAGAATAACGATGGTAGGTTTATTCATTATGTTTTCCTTTCTAACTTTTATTTGAGCAATTACTTTTAACAGTTGTTTGATAAATCGAATCTCTCAACATTAATATCGAGTCGCATATTTTAGGATTTACGATTGTGTAATGATCTCCATTACTGTGCTTAGATTTCTTTACAAGGTTCATTTGGAAAAGTGAACTTAGATGAGCTTCAACACTTGAATTGTCCAAGTCAAGCAGATTGGCTATATCATTAACTGTCAAATAGTTTTCATACATAGAGCAAATAACTTTAACCAAAACGGGATCAGAAAAAATTATATTCAAAGTCCGATCGATTGAAATAAGATCATTCATAAGAGGCTCTCTAATAATTAAGATTGAATCGGCAACCCTTCAGCCCGCCAAGAATTTACATCTTCCTTTAGGATGACAACGTTGAATCCCTTCTCAGTCAAAAGTTTTGCGGCTTCTGCTGCAAGCACACAATATGGACCACGGCAATAAGCTACTATTTCTTTGCCGGAAGGCAATTCAGTTGATTTTTCTTTTAGATCCCTCAGCGGAATTGAAATAGCGGCAGGAAGATGACCGCTTAAAAATTCTTCTTTCGGTCTTACATCAATTAGCGTGATCTCATCTTTGTTAAGTTTGTCCAACAATTCCTTTGATGAGATTGGAACAAGAGCGGATCTTTCTTCGAAAAAGAGACGGGCAGTTTCTCTAATTTCTGATGCGCTTTTTTCTGCCAATACTTGTAATCCTCTCCAGCATTTAACCACTTCTTCGTTTGCCAAACTATAAACAACTCTAACTCCTTCTTTTCTGCTCACCACAATTTTCGAGCTTTTCAATATTTGCAGATGGCGAGAAGTATTAGCGAAGTTCATATTTGTTTCAAAAGAGAGAGTATCAACATCCCTTTCACCTTGAGAAAGAATGTCGATCAACTCAAGTCGTTTGGGACTAGCAAACGCGGTTGCAATGTTGGCAAACTGTTGAAATGTTAAATCCTTAAATTCACGTCCAGTCATATAGCCTTTTGCTAAATTATTCAATTGATTAGTTGAATAATAACAATCTATAGGGAAATGTGCAAATTTCATCAAGATTTCAATACGTCAAATTTTTAAATCTTAGAAAACACTTAGAATGGTATGATTATGTTAGGAAAAAACTAGGAAAGGAGATGTAATTCCGAAACTGACTCTTCAACATCGCGATTATTGCATGAAGAAAAAAATGGCTGTTATGTATCTGCTGTGTGAGATTGTTCTGAAATTGAATGTTGAGAGGTAAGAAATTTTGGGGAAAAGGCAAATAGAAGACACATAGAAGAACATGTTGATTTCATAAAATGTGTTTTATAATTAGAAGCTGCGAATAATAGAGGAGGATGAATCTTCTCATTGCTATCCCTACCAATACTGGCTAAAGAAATCGAACAGTCATTTGCCTAGATTAAAAGAAAATATCATCGATCTATGGATACATTATTCATTAAAGTAATAAAAGTCCCAATCCTTCTACTAATATGGAAAACTCAAGCGGATGAGTAAGTTCTATGCCTAGAAATGTAATCCACTAGATAATGCGACTGAAGGAATACTTCCATTATTAAAACACCCACTGAATTAGATGTGGACACATAAAACTCTGTACCGAAATATGTTATCGAAATAATTGATACTGGCTTTAGTTTCCTAATCGTATTATTTATAAACAAAACGTAGAGAAAACCCTTGGGCATAAATAGCTAATGATAATGTTTCCATTACCGGACTCTCTTGAAGTTTACTTAAAACATGATAATCTTTTTTGAAGTGCACTCAATTTTTTAAGGTCTTCAATAAACTGGTTCGAGAATTGTTCCCCAGGGAGCACAAAAAGCCCCGAAATCACACGAAATCGGGGTTTTATTTTTTGTCTTTTCGATAAATCTTCCCAATTTGACATATTTTCAGATACTATTTCGAAATTTCACTGTCAATAAAAACGCATTAGTTGAAGATAGTAAACCTAGATGTTGCAATAATTTCAATTCTTTGTAGCGCGATTTCGAAAAGTGAACAATACTTTACAATAAAACACTTTGAAGATCCCGCTGTTTTTTAGCGGGCAAGGGTGAGAGTACAGTTT
>MHAZ01000022.1 GCA_001803165.1 Stygiobacter sp. RIFOXYC2_FULL_38_25
AAGTATGACGTTGAACAATTTTAATGCGGGCACGAAGAGCATCGCGAAGAAGACGGTTATCGTTAGAAATTTTATGAGCGACAGGAATGTAATCCATGCGAAGAAGTTGGGCTAAAGTATGCGAATCAACTTTATCTGTTTTGACTTTAGCATAAGCAATAGCTTTAACATACTTGGCATGAGCAAGAACCATGGGAATGTTAAGAGAAGAAAGCAGATCGCCCAGCCAATACCATGTCATAGTTGACTCGACAGTTGTTATGTTCTCGTTGCCGAGATCAGAGAAATACTGAACGAAGTTATGGTTCACATTTTTAATATCTGCTTCTTTGATAATGTTGCCGGAAGAATCAACTGTGGTTAAGTAAGAAGTGAACTTGTGAAGATCGATACCAGTGTAATACATAGATGCCTCCAATAAGCAATTGTTGTTGGAGAAACATTAACTGTTTTTTTACTTATTGGAAATATCACGCGCCTCAACAGCGACCGCGTCTATGACGCAGTCGTTTGATGTAGTTATTGGGTTTAGTTTTTCAGAGTAGGTTTGTTGTTAAAGGTTGATTTGCAGTGCATGACAAAATCCGCTAAGAGCGGTTAATTATAAATAAAAAGGTTGTTGCTAAAAGCGTCATTGTAGTTATGGGCGGCGCTTTAGTTGCAACGCCGTTATACTTTTTAGGAATGCTAAAAATTGTATGTTAAATATTGATGATTTGGCAGTAGGAAAATTCTCGTTAGATTTCCCTAAAATTGTTTTAAGTAACAAGAGTGGGAAAGAATACCTTGGGGCCGGGAATATATTCCAAGATTCAGATGGTGATTTGCAATTAAAAATGTATTCATATGATGAGGAAGGTTATAGGCTATTTAACAAACTTGGCAAACCCAAACCTGGTCGTATTATTCCCAACAGTCACTATTTTAAATTCAGTGGCAAGGATACTTTTGATCAAGAATGGAAATCTGAGAGAGTTAATTTTGGTTATGACTTATCCGCTGATTTTAAAAACATTATTATCAAATCAAATATTCACTACATTAAACAAAAGGTTAAAGGGATTGTAAAATTCAATAGGCCTCAATATGTAATCAGATTTAAGAAAGATATAAGATTCCCAAAAGTTGATTATTATGGCAAAAGTGCAAAATCATATGAAAAGATTAAAAATGATTTTCGAGTAAATATTATTGCAAATTTTATTCACAATGATTTGGAATTCCTTTTTTATGAAAACGAAAAATGGTATATCGCAGAAGTATTTTCTAACAAAGGTAGACTCAGCGAAAATATCGTAAATTATCTTTGTGAAGCTTTACAATTTGTGCTTTCTGCAAATATTTATTGTGTTGTTATAGAAAAATTTGAAGGATATTATGACAGTATCCAAATCAGAAATATCCGCAAATCTAGTCCATCGCATAGAATCCCTCCACCAATAAGTTTTAATTCTGCAAAAACTTCTGATATATGGAAAATGTTTTGCAAATATTATGATTTTGTTTCTAAAAATAACTCGGTTAATTACCATCCTATATCGCTAAAACTTCACAATCTCATTCAAGCATCTAGCATTTCCTTGGAATCTCAATCATTATCCATAACTACATTAATAGAAAGTATTGTTATGAATAATTTTGCCTTATATCTCAAAGCAATCGATAAATACGAAATAGATATCGCTAAACTTAAGAAACATCTTGTTTCTGATAATTACCAACAAGAGTTTATAGATAGAATTAATGGTTTCTTCCCCTTATTGGTTCGACCTAATCCTAACAATGTTCTAAGAGCGCTATTAAATAAAAGACTAATTAAAAAATATCATATAGATACATGGAATGAATTGCGCAACCCGATAGCTCATGGGAAAATAATTGAGTTCAAGGATTATCAAAAGTATTTAACATTGTGTTATAAATGTCAGTCGCTTTTCAATTTACTTATTTTCCTTCTGATTGAATATCAAGGATATTATAATGATTTCAGCCAATATGGTTTTAAAATGAAATCGTTTAAAAAAAGTATAACACGCGTCTCAAGCGGAACGCTGTAGTGGGTCGTGGTATTTATAGTTTATCATTGTAGTGATAGTTGAAGAAAGGAAGTAAATAAAAAAAACATAAACAATAAGTCGTTGTATTTGTAGCGGCAACCTTTTGGCGTCCGCTTAAACGCAACGTCGTTAGTAGGCTATCAAAATTGTTAGGGAGATTATATTTGAAAAAGTTAATCCTATTTACATTGTTCTTAATACTTATTCTTGTTTCGTGTAAGAATGAAGATAGTATTGTCAATCAAAATACTTTACACGAATTAGTTCCATTAAAAATTGGTAATTGGTGGGCATTTCAAAGAATAAATTATGACTCAACTGGTAATGCTGTATCAACATTTATAGATACCATGAAAGTATTACGCGATACTGTGATACAAAATGAACGATGGTTTATTACAAATTATTATGGCATCTATAGAAACGCAACAAATGGAGTTCGGTTTTGGGATTCAACTAATAATTCAAGTTATGTTTATCTATATCCTGTAAAAGAGCATGATATGTTCGTGATGGGAAGTGCAATTGTTGAGGTTATATCTACAAACGAAAAGCTGAAAGTCCCATATGGTGATATTTCTTGTGTTCACTATAAAGCAACTTTTAGCTCACTAAACAATTTTCATATAAATTATTATTTGTCTCCAGGAATTGGATTTGTTAGTCTTGAAGGTCCTGCGAGGACAATTAGTGGCAGAAGTTATCTTTACTATCGTGAACAATTAGTGTCTTACTCATTGAAATAATTATTCGCATTGCTTTATTGTTGCCTACTAACCCGCTCTTGCACCCGACCGCATTTTTTCATAGCGGCATTTGGGAAATTATTGAGTTTGGTTAACAAAGTAAGCGTAGCAATAAAGTTTGTTCTAATAAATAAATTAGTTAAAAATTATTGGCATTGCTTCTTAGTTTCGTCATTGCTGTTATGGGCGGCGCTTTAGTTGCAACGCCGTTATATTGTTTGAAGATATGAAAAGAATTTTCAAAAATATTGTTATGGGATTGACAATAATATTGTTCCTTAACTCGTGCAATTCTATCACTGAATCAATTCCGTCTCCTCTTGAATACCCAACTAATTTATTCTCAATTGGTAGAGTAAAAGCCGATTCTATCCAAAATTCAATTCGAAGTAATGATTTCTTTTCTTACATAGATGAATATGGTTTATTCTCATTCTCTGGAACATTAGGTAGAGGGAACTCAAATATCACTGATAAAAACGTTGCAATCCGCTTGGCAAAAGAAGCTTTACTCAAATATTCCAAATATTCAAATGTTAGTGATACTACAAAACTAGAATTAAATGAAGCTACTAATTATAATCCTTCACCACTTCATTTTACCGATTGGATTGTATCATTCAAGAACCAGAAGTATAATGGAATTGAAGTTTTAAATACTGGCATAATCGTGGTTCTTCATAATCAAGTAAGTCAAATAATTGGGCATCATTTCAAAGAAATATCAATTCCTATAAATGGCACATTATCAAAAGATAAATTAGAAAATATATTGGTTGGTAAAAAATTAGAAATGATGTGTAAGACTAAAATAGAAATAACAATAACTCATGAAATGATACTAAAAAATAAAATTGCCCAAAATATTATTTGGCGTGAGCTAAATGGTATTATAGAATTAAGACTTACTTGGAATATTCCTATATCAACTTCTAATGATGATAATGTTAGTTGGAATGTATGGGTAGATATATTAAGCGGTGAAATATTATTCTATAGCCCAACTTTTATATGTTGAAAAACAGTATAACCAGTTCTTCAAGACCGACCGCTTTAAACGTAGCGGCATTTGTGTAGTTATAAAGCTACGTTGTAAAAGTTAGTAGCTCTTTGAGTGTAGTTAACAAAATGAAATAATAAATAATTATTGGCGTTGATTTTACAAAGCTGCAAAGTTGTGCTGGGCGGCGGCTTAAAACAATGCCGTTATACGTGCAAGATTATGAGTGAAATAAAATATCATAGATTGTTTTGGTGGATAGAAGGCATATCAGCTATTCTACTCTTTATTGCCTTATATACAAATTTAATACACAAAGTTGATTTGATAATTAGTATTGGTATTTATCTATTATTATCATCAATCTTTTATTTCGCCCTTGACTTACGTGTTGTTACAAAAGTATCTGATAAGTTAAAAGACGAGCTAAAAGATTACAACAACCCCAATATAGAGCGATTAAACAAAGCTTCTGTCTTTATTAATCTAATAAAAGTCCTAGTACTGTTATTTATTATAGTTATTGGTAATAAATCCATGGTACAGTTAAATCATTGGATTAATGCAGTTGTGATCGTTATGTTTTTCGGTGTATTATTAATTCTAATATACCTCTACCTAAAAAACGTATTGTTGTCTTACAGTTATCCAAATACATCATTAATGCATTTAATTAAGAACTTTATTTTTTATTATAATAAAAAGGATAATAGATCAATAGTAGATAAACCTATAGGCATAGGTTCAACAATAAATTTTGCTACAAAAGAAGGTAAGTTCATTTTTTTATTGTTGCTTTTTCCACCAATTGTAATAGTAGTATCAATTTTAATTCTCAAATCACTTGGTAAAATATAAATGCACGTATAACCTGCAACTCAAACCGACTACTGTATTCGGCTTATTATTTGCTGTTTAGCTTTGCAGTGTTTTTTGAAAATAAGAAGTAACTAGATAATATAATCAGTAAAAGAAAAAACGTTGGCAGCGTAAACCTTTTGGCAGCCGTAGTGAATAATAATTGACACAAAATTTGAAAATAAGGAAGTCCAATTAAGCTATTAAAAAAACGAGACTATTATGTTTGTTAAAGAAGCGACTGTTGTAATTTTGGTAGTAGCATTTTTTTCAGTAGCGCTAGCAGAAAATAATTCTGATTTCTATTATTCTAAAGGAGATTCAACAAAAATGACACCGCAAGAAATAATAATTGCAAAAGAAAAAG
The DNA here is from genome assembly GCA_001803165.1 of Stygiobacter sp. RIFOXYC2_FULL_38_25. Taxonomy (GTDB): domain Bacteria; phylum Bacteroidota; class Ignavibacteria; order Ignavibacteriales; family Melioribacteraceae; genus Stygiobacter. Next base: position 5,029 of record MHAZ01000022.1, read on the forward strand.
CAATACTAGACAGATGGATAACCGGCGATACATTCGGATTTATTGAAGCTGCCGCCGAAGAAATAACCTATTTTGATCCCGGTTTAGAAAAACGCTGTACAGGTAAAAAAGAATTTTATGATTGGATTGCCCCTTTCAATGGGACATTCAGCTTTCCCAACTATGAATTTATTGATCCGCAGGTTCAAATGCATGGTGATGTTGGTGTTCTTACTTTTAATTTTATTGGGTTTATGCAGGATGGCAGTAAAGAGTATTTTAATACAACTGAAGTATACAGACTGATTGATGGGGATTGGAAGCTAATAAGTTCTCACTGGTCACAAACTAAACCTAAAAGATGATATTTGATTAAAAAGAAATGTTCATTTACTATATGATTAGTCAAAGAAAATATATTTATTACATAGGCAGTAGTTAAATAAAGTACAAAACGGTATAGCCCTTTATTTAAGCCGACCGCTTCTTCGATACAGTTGTTTGAAGTAAAATAACGTTGCTTTGATAATTGCTGGTCTGTTGTTATGGGCGGCGGGTTAAGCGCAACGTCGTTGGGCATCATATTAATAACAAATGACCTCTGAAATATTAAGACTAAGTCATGGTGAGCTTGTCGAACCATGACAATACAAACTAAATTGTCACACTTCGACAGGCTCAGTGTGACACTAAATTAATTATTCAGAGGTCTCAACAAATGAATCTGTAATAAATTATTCTATGTTTTTTAATTAAAAGGTAGGTAGAAATGTCAAAGTTCAGAAAATTAGCCCCCCTTATTTTTGTCATTTTGTTTCCCTCTTTGTCATTATCTCAAGTAAGAGAATCGTCAGAAAAAATCACGGTAATGACACTAGGGGTTTTTCATTTCAATTTTCCTAATCTGGATGTACAAAAAGTTGATGATAAAGATAAGATTGATGTTTTAGAAGAAAAGTATCAAAAGGAAATTGTCAAGATTATAGGTGCACTAAAAAAATTCAAGCCAACCAAGATTGCGATTGAGGCAAATCCTGCTTCCCAAAAAAAAATTGATTCATTGTATAAAGCATATAGGTTTGGCAAACATTCACTTGGAAGAAATGAAATTGAACAGTTGGGATTCCGCCTAGCGAGTGAACTGAAAATTGAGAAGTTGGAATGCGTTGATACATGGGGCAAAACTTATGAAAGTCTAAACTATTTGCTTATTGATAGCTCTTCCAGGGCGAAAGCGTTTGAGCAATATTATTTCAACAATCCAGATACTATATATAAGAAGAAAAGCTCCGGTAAAAGTCTTTTAAAAATTGAAGGGATTACAAATAATTTACTATACTTGAATGATTCCCAAATTATAAAAGAAAGTTTGGGACCTTATCTCATTGGACATTTTAAGTATGAGGAAAAAGCAGATGATTTTACCGGAGTTGATTTTGAAACTGGGAGATGGTTTAATCGTAATCTGAGAATATTTCGTAACATACAAAGAATTACAAAAAGTACTTCTGATAGGATCCTCGTCATTTTTGGAGCTGGGCATATGAACATACTAAACTATCTTTTTGAATGTTCACCTGAATACAAGTTAGTTAGTCCGGAATCATTCTTAAGAAAAGCAAAAAAATAAATAGGAAAATGCCTATCCGCCGCTCAATACGGACAGCCCCGCAATACTACTGCAGGGTAAACTATTTTCAGTGCGGTGTCCGCCAGAAAACTGCGAACAGGTTTGTGTAATTGAAAAGTTGTGTAAAAAAGTAAATTGCTTTTTGAATGTTGTTAAGTAATCAAAGTTATTAATGAATTATAGTCGTAGGTTTTTCCTCCGAAGGAGTCCCTTCGGGAAAAGCTGCATTGATGTGTTGGCGGCGGCTTAAAAACAACGCCGTTATTCCGTAAAAGGAAAGATTGAGCTGTAATTCTTTTCTTAGCAAATTTATTCTGGTAAGTGAGCTTAATGGAGGCTCGCTTCTGTCCGGAGGTATCTGAACGTTATGTCACATAATCGTGCGAATAAACCTCAAGGAAAATATATTATGAAAATAATTAACCAAACAAGGCGTAACTTCCTTAAGATGGCTGGCTTTGCGGCATCAGCATTGACATTTCCCACTAAGATTTATCCAACACATCTCATAGAGCCCAAGAATCAAGGAGACAAGTTTCCGATAAGTTACCAGCTCAGATTGTACAGCGGACTCTTGCGGTTGTATGATGATTTCGATCCCTTTCAAGACGAACAAGCACCCAACTTTGAATACGAGTTTTCCCACCCTGAACTCGAGCGATTGCGCGAAAAGTATCAGCTCGATCTTATCGCCGGAGCCGGGGATGAATGGTCAAAGGCTCTTAACTTAATGAAATGGATATCAGAGCACGTAGGATATAAAGCAGACATAACAAGTTCACTGCCGGAAGTCTGTAAAACGCTTCCAATGAATTCAATTGGGCTATTAGAGTACTCATTCAATAAGGGTCAAGATTATGGAATTAACTGCTACATGCATTCTATCGTGCTTACAGAGGTCTGCTTATCTATAGGATTGAAAAGTCGTATTGTGTCACTAAATCCTCTTAATCCATATGATTATGATAATCACTTGGTCACAATAGTTTGGATTACTAGATTCTCAAAATGGGTGATGCTTGACTCCTCATACCATGGGTATCTACGCGATTCCGGGGGAGAGATTCTCAACCCTTGGGAAGCAAGAGATCTGCTTTGTCGTCATAAGACCATTGTTTGCAACGAAGAGCTAGTATATAATGGTATTAAAAATAATTCAGAGGATTACCTGCGTTACCTAGCTAAGAACTTATTCTACATGCATTCGCCATGCTTCAGCGGGTTCAACAGCGCCACGACTTCAGAAAAACCGTGGCTCACACTTACTCCCAAACATTTCGATGTTTGCAAAAGAGAGACATATAACATGAAATGGCGCGCGGAAGGAAAAAATGGCAATTGGGAAAAAGATGAACTTGAGCGGTTACTGAAGGATGAATGCTACGTTGTTGGCACTTCATCTATCGCATCATTCTCCCAAAAGCCTATTTGAGCAGTCCTCTGATAATGACTATGGGTTTTTATCAGTAACCACTGGTGCTGTGCAATATTTTGCGGTATAACCCGCAAATCAAAGCGACTGCCTTAAACGTTGTGGCATCTGCCAGGAAACTGCGGACAGGTTTGTGTAATTGAAAAATTGTGTAACAAAAGTAAATTGCTTTTTGAATGTTGTTAAGTAATCAAAGTTATTAATAAATTATTGGCGTTGGCTTTCAGTGTTGCATTGTTGTTCCGGGCGCGCGTTAGCCACAATACCGTTGGTTGCTAAGTATAATGAATAATATTTGTAACTGAATAATAATATATCATTAAAAGCTATGGCAAAAGTTAAAATTGATGATGTGGTAGAGCATTTAGAATTTGCAAGTGATATGAACAAATCTTTCTTAAATAAAAAGACCGGTAAAATCCATTTAATTCCGGAAGAATTAGAGAGATATGCTGAACCGGATTTTGAAGATGAAGATTTCATTCCGGAATGGGAAAAAGAAATTATACCAGTAATAAAGGATATTAAACAGAATCCAAATGATTATATAGAAATCCCGGACCGGTTTTATATAAATGAATATGCAATTATGGAAAGATTTTGCTTGTCCTTAGAAGAAGCTCTTCGTGATAAAATGTATGCTGCAATAAAAGGAAGTGGTGCATTCCGAAGATTTAAGGATAGCATTCATAATTATGGAATTGCTGATGATTGGTATAAATACAAAGAAGAATCTTTTAGAGAAATAGCTATAGAGTGGTGTAAAGATAATGATCTTGAATACTATTGATGATCAATTACAAAAGAAGCAACTAACCCATTCTTCAAACCGACCGCTTTATAAGTTGCGGTATTTGTAATGGTAGAGATGTATTGGAAAGTAGTTGCAATACAACCAAGTTTATAAATAATTATTAGTATTGGTTTTCCTCCGAAGGAGAATATCTGCATAGCAAAAAACGCAGGACTGGTTGTACAAAACCGTTATGGGCTGCGCTTTAGCATCAGTAATTAGAATTTTGAAATAATTTATCGCATATAGTATCTATAAATTTACTTCTGAACGCAAAAAGTCCAACATAATTACCGGGATAGATATGAAATTTTTTCTTTTGTTCTCTTTAATAACATTTTCTTTATTAGCCCAGCAGGATATAAACCTCCGGTTATGGTACGACCGACCGGCAGCAAATTGGAATGAGGCATTACCCATTGGAAATGGAAAACTGGCAGCAATGGTATTTGGCGAACCGGCGAAAGAACAACTGCAGCTTAATGAAGAATCGGTTTGGGCCGGGGGTCCGAATAATAATATTAAGCCGGATGCGAATTCAATTATCCGGCAAGCAAGAAAATTGATTTATGAAGGAAGATATGTTGAAGCGCAAGAATTAGTTAATAAGGAAATGACCCCTTATGGAAACAGTGGAATGCCATATCAACCGATTGGAAATCTTTATCTCAAATTTCCCGGGCACGAACAGTATTCTAATTTCTACAGGGAACTGGATATTCAACAAGCGACAACAACTACTTCCTACAAGGTAGGCGGAGTAGAATATCGTCGCGTGATATTTGCCTCTCTTCCAAATAAAGTCATAGTGGTTCGCCTCGAAGCAAGTCAACCGGAAAAAATATCTTGCACACTTAGCATGGATTCACCGCAACAAACACAAACAACACTCAAGGATGGAGTTCTTATTCTTTCCGGTATTGCCGGCGATCATGAAGGACAAAAGGGATCTGTAAAATTCCAGACTTGTGTTGATGTAAAGACAGAAGGCGGATCAACGCGGGCATCGGAATCTACCATCGAAATTGTGAATGCCACGGCGGCTACAATCTATATCTCTATCGGAACCAATTTTAAGAATTACAATGATCTATCCGGCGACCCAGCATCTTCTGCGCATGAACTGCTGACAAATGCAATGCAGCAAGACTACAATGAAGTTCTGGCAGAACATATTAGGCTGTATAGAAATTATTTTGATCGAGTATCGCTGCGGCTCAGTCAAACAGATTCAGTCAAAAATACAACCAAGCAACGAATACAAGATTTTAAGAAAGGAAATGATCCGCAGCTGCTTTCTTTATATTTTCAGTATGGCAGATATTTATTGATTTCAAGTTCTTTTCCCGGGTCGCAGCCGGCGAATTTGCAAGGGAAATGGAATCCCAAAATGCAACCACCATGGGACAGCAAATACACGATTAATATAAACACAGAAATGAATTACTGGCCTGCTGAGGTTACCAACCTACCTGAGATGCATCAACCGCTATTTGATTTACTAAGCGATCTCTCGATAACCGGAAAGCAGAGCGCCGGAGTGATGTATCATGCCCGTGGCTGGATGGCGCATCATAACACAGATATCTGGAGAATCACAGGGCAAGTTGATCCGGCATTTTATGGTCTTTGGCCTATGGGTGGCGCATGGTTGAGCCGGCATTTATGGGAACATTATCTTTTTACGGGAGATCGTAAATTTCTCAAGTGGGCATACCCAATCTTGAAAGAAGCGGCATTATATTTTGTTGATGCATTGCAGGAAGAGCCAACTCATCATTGGCTTGTAGTTTCGCCATCCATCTCACCGGAAAACAGTTATATCAAAGAAAAGAAAGTTTCCGTAACGGCAGGGTGCACAATGGATAATCAAATTGTGTTTGAGCTTTTCTCAAATGCTATCCGTGCTGCGGAAATACTTGGTATTGATGCGCGTTTTACCGACACACTCACAATCAAACGCAAACAGCTGCCTCCCATGCATATAGGTAAGTATGGACAACTGCAAGAATGGTTAAGTGATTGGGATGATCCTAACGATAGGCATAGGCATATTTCACATTTGTTTGGTTTGTATCCCGGGAATCAAATTTCGCCGTGGCGAACGCCTGCACTTATACAAGCAGCCAGAACAACCTTAGAACAACGAGGTGATTTATCAACAGGCTGGTCAATGGGATGGAAAGTAAACTTTTGGGCAAGAATGCTTGATGGTGATAGAGCCTATAAGTTGATACGAGATCAGCTCTCACTGGTAGAAGAGGATAACTCAAAAGGTGCCGGAGGAACATACGCAAATATGTTTGATGCCCACCCGCCCTTTCAAATAGATGGAAACTTTGGATGCACAGCGGGAATTGCTGAAATGCTGCTTCAAAGTCATGATGCTGCTATTCAGATATTGCCGGCACTTCCGGAAGCGTTGCCGGAAGGTAATGTAAAAGGATTAGTTGCTCGCGGCGGGTTTGTAGTTGATATAGTATGGGCAAAAGGAAAAGTTCAAATGCTCACTATAAAATCCCGGTTGGGAGGCAATTGTCGTTTGCGTACATATACGCCACTATTCACAACGAATAACCAAGAGCTGCCAATCGCCAGTGGAGAAAATACAAATCCATATTTTAATATTGATGATGTTCCGGATGTTGTTATTTCTCCCAGTGCCTCGTTATTAAACTTACCCCAAAAACGTAGTTACATTTATGATGTAACTACACAGGAGGGTAAGGTTTATACTTTTAAAAGTTTGGAGATTGATTAATTTCTCAATTAAAGATTTTAACTCAGCAACTTGAAAGAGAAAAGAATTATCAAAACAACAAGCTTTATTGGAAAACCGTGCACTTGTAATTTGTTCCGGAAATAAGAGGCTTAATGAAAAGTGTAAAAGAATATTATGACGAAATTGGCTGGACGAAGCAGAAAGGCAAGTATGTTGACTCTTTATCATTTACCACTGATAAGGGGGCGAAATACAAATTAGCATGCAACGAGAGACTCCGGGAAATGATTGGCAGTCCTGAACTATTGCTTGATGTTGCCTGCGGTGCAAGTCCGTTTAATTCCAAAGCAAAGAAACAATTGTGCATTGATTTCAGCATTACGGCAATTAATGAAGCAAAGAAAAACAGACCGGACGGATTTTTTGTATTGGGTGATATTACTTCCCTTCCATTAAAAGATAACTGTGTTACAGATACTGTTTCAATGCATACAATTTATCATGTTGATAAAGACAGGCAAGCCACTGCAATTGCAGAAATTAAAAGAGTAACTAAGAACAAATGCTTTGTAGTTTACAATGCAGGCAAGCACGCTAAACTTGTGAACATTTTGACTCTTCCTTTACAGCTATGGAATTGGTCTGAGAAAAGAATAAATCCCAACAGCAAAAGAAAGATTTACTTTTACGCTCACAGCTACAAATGGCTGGAACAGTTTGGCGAGATAAAAACTTACCGGTTTCTTAATGAGAATGGAATAAAACTCTACAGTAAGTTATTATGGCTTGTTAGTAAAATCGAAATGCGTTTGCCCAAACATTCTTATCATCCTTTATTGGTGATTGATAAGAATAAATAAACTTTTCACTTCCCTTATAGAGCAACTCGAATCAGAGATTACTTAACAGCAATCATCTCGCAAGATTTTAAGAATGCCGGGTCAACATCAGCACCATGACCGGGAGTATCAGTAATTGTTATCTCACCAATATTATATTGAGCGCCGCCGATTATCGGATCTTCCTTCATAAATAAATATCCATCAAGATCGGCATACTGAATATTCGGTCGTGCAGAAACAAGATGTGCTGCGGCGGAAAGTCCGAGGCGCGTTTCAGTCATACAGCCAACCATACATTTAATTCCGGCACCTTCAGCAATTGCGTTTATCTTTAGCGCGTTATGTATTCCGCCCGACTTAGCAAGCTTGATATTGAAATAATCGCAGCATCCGCCTACTGCAAGTTTGTATGCGTCATGATGATCGAAAAGAGATTCATCCGCCATGATTGCAATTGTTGTGCTTTCTCTTACTCTGCGCAGATTATCATAATCCCAGTGAGCAATCGGCTGCTCGCAGTATTCAATTCCAAATGGTTCTAACGCCTTGAGCGTATTTACAGCAGTATGAAAATCCCATCCTTGGTTTGCGTCAATTCGGATCGGAAGTTTATCACCGATAGCAGCGCGAATACTTTTAATCCTAGCTACATCAAGTTCTTTTGTTGTTCCAAGTTTCACTTTAATTGCTTGAAAACCTTGCTTCTTGTAATCAACAGCTTTCTTTGCAACATACTCCGGCTCGCCAATGCTGATAGTGTTGTCCGTCCAAAAAGAACGCTTGCCGCCGCCAAGAAGCGCGTACAGTGGAAGTCCGGCAGCTTTGCCCGCAATATCATAAAGAGCCATATCAAACGCGCTTCGTATTGTACTGTTGAACGCAAGATACTTGTTCATTTCCTTGTTGCGTTCTTCTATGTTTAGCGGGTCTTTACCAAGAATTAGTTTAGCCAAATCAACAGCGCCTGCAATATTAATTGATTGAGTTTCACCGGTAATTCTCCAGTAAGGATTTGCTTCCCCCATTCCATAAATTCCTTTGTCAGTAAAAATTTTTACAAATACACTTTGCGCGCAAAGGATTTCCATGATTGCAATTCTAAAAGGTTCGTGAAAAGGAATATCAGCTTTGTAAATTTCTATGCCGGTGATTTTTAGATTTTCGCTCATGGTGTTCTCCTTTATAAATTCTTTTTATAGAACTCATCAACTTTTTTAATCAACAATTCCTTTTCTTCATCAGTTAGAAAAGTTGCTTCAAAGGAATACTTAGCCAGCTGGCAAACTTCTTCTTTTGTCAGTCCGATTGATTCCGCCAAAGCGAGATAGTTCTCATTTACATAGCCTCCAAAGTAAGCCGGATCGTCGGAGTTCAAAGTTATATGCAAACCCTTCTGAAGCATCTTTCTCAGCGGATGATCTTTTAGATCTGATACAACTTTTAATTTTAGATTTGAGATGGGGCAAACGGTAAGTGGAATTTTATTCTCACTCAAATATTCTACAAGTGTTGTATCACCAAGCGAATGATTGCCATGATCTACGCGGGAAACTTTAAGAAGATTTATTACTTCCCAAACATATTCAGCTGGTCCTTCCTCGCCGGCGTGCGCAACAGTTAAAAAGCCTTTCTCGCGAACAGCATCAAACACATCCTTGAATTTGGATGGCGGATTGCCTACTTCGGCTGAATCAAGTCCAAAAGCCGTAATCCAATTCTTGTAAGCACAAGCTTGGTTAAGTGTTTCCATTGCAGCATTTGCATCTAAGTCTCGTAAGAAACAAGGAATGAGTTTGGTTGTTATTCCAAACTTTTCTTTGGCGTCATCAAGCGCTTTATGAATTCCGTTGATAACAGTATCGAAGCTGATGCCACGGCTTGTATGTGTTTGCGGATCGAAGAATATTTCAGCATGAAGAACATTTTGCGAATGAGCTTTTTCAATATAAGCCCAGGTCATATCGTAAAAATCTTGCTCGGTAATAAGAACCGAAGCGCCTTCATAATAAATATCGAGAAACTCTTGCAGATTGTTGAAGTTGTATGCGTCGCGCAAAGCCTGAACAGATTTATGTTTTATTTCGAAATTGTTTCGCCGCGCAATTTCAAACATCAATTCCGGCTCTAACGTACCTTCAATGTGCAAATGCAGTTCTGCTTTGGGAATTCCTTTTATGAATTCCTCGAATGATTTATTTATGCTCATTAGCTTTCTTTCTTTTGGTGCTCAAGTAAATTAATCCGGATTTTTCACTAAGTAACGCTTAATCTTTTGAGTTGTCGTCTTCTCAAATTCATTATCACGAATGTAAAACTTCTTTATCATCTTGTGCGCAGCAAGCTCTTTATTGGCTTTCTCAATTTCTTCAGAAATCTTTTTGCGAATCAACTCTTCTGTGATTTTAACTTTCTGCGTTTCCGAAAGTTCTATGAATGCTTCGGCATCAACTACAATCTGAGCAGAAATAATTTCACCTTGCTTCGGGTCATCTTCACCAAAGACTAAGCATTCCAAAACAAAGGGACTGCGAACGAGCACGTCTTCAATTTCTTCCGGGAAAACATTCTTGCCGCTCTTAGAAATAATTACATTTTTCTTTCTACCGTTTATATGCAAGAAGCCATCTTCATCATAGAACCCAATATCGCCGGTCTTTAACCAGCCATCATCAAATGTGTCTTGTGTTGCTTTTTCATTTTTATAATAGCCAAGCATAACGCTCGGACCTTTAGCCCAGATTTCTCCAATTCCAAATTCATCCGGATTATTGATTTTTATCTCTACGCCGGGCAAAGGTAAACCCGCAGCGTTATCTTTGAACGCATCGAGGCGGTTTAGAGCTAATATCGGAGACGTTTCAGTTAATCCGTAACCTTGGACAAAATTAAATCCAAATTCACGCAAACCCTTTGCTACCATTGGATCCGGTGCAGCACCGCCGGCAATAAACAACCGAACAGAGCCGCCGAACTTTGCGTGTAATTCATGAAAAACTTTTTTCTTGAATTCTTTGAATCCGACAAGTGTAAAGAGGTTGGTAAACTTAACGAGCGGCGGAACGATTACAGATTTTACTTTGTCTTCTTGTATTCCCTTCATAATACGTTTGAACATTTTATCGTAGAGTAGCGGAACAGCAAGCAAAATTGTTGCTTGTACTTTCTGCAAATCATCAACAACAGTTTTTAGCGAGCGGGCGTAATGTGCGCTGGCTCCGGCAAAAAGCGGGCACAACATTCCGCATGTACATTCGTAAGTATGATGAATAGGCAGAACAGATAGAAAGCGGTCTGTCTCAACAATGTTTATCATCATTGTCATCGCCATTAGGTTAGATGCTAAATTACGCTGCGATAACATTACACCTTTTGCTCTTCCAAGCGAACCGGAAGTAAAAATTATTTCTGCTAAATCATTCGGATTGATAATCGGCATCTTGCTCGGATCAAGCGGACTCGCCTTCCTTATCATCTCCGGCATGATGTTAAATTCTTTGTCTTCCTTAGTTGCATCCATGCAAATGTAATGGTTCAAATTTTTCAGCGAGTTTTTTGCATCTGCAATGATGCTGGCAAAACTCCCGGAAAAGATTATCGCTTCGGAGTCAGATTCATGAATGATATTCATGATTTCATTCGTCGTCAAGTTTTTATCAATCGGAACAATCACATAATTGAAGCACATCAGAGTTAAGTAGCTCAACGACCATTGAACGCGGTTCTCACCAATCAGCGCTACATGGCTTCTCTCTTTAAGACCAAGTTGTTTCAGCGCTGAACCAAAAAGTAAAATGTTATCAAGAAGTTCCCGGTAGGTTAAACTTTTGAGCGGCGTGTCGTTCAAATCTTCTAATGCAATTTTAGGTCCGTACTTTCTTGCAGATTGAAGAACCATATCTTGCAATGATTCAATCTTCGGCACTTCATACATTTTTAGTTCTTTTTTCATGGCATTTATTCTTGTTTATGGATAGTTCATCCTGAAATAAAAAATCCCGAGTTAATCGGGATTTAATTTTTAGCGTCCTGCTATTTCTGTCAGAATAGATTTCAGCAGCCGGTAAAATTTATCAACATCTTCAATCTTAACCTTTTCATCCGGCGAGTGAGCTCCTACAATAGTAGGACCGAATGAAATCATATCAAGCCCGGGATACTTATCGCCGAGAATTCCGCATTCAAGTCCGGCGTGAACAGCTTTTATTTCCGGTTCTTTGCCAAATAATTTTTTGAAAACTCTTTTGGAAAGTTTTAGAATGTTTGAGTCAACATTCGGCTGCCAGCCGGGGTAGCCATCGCCGGTGGTAACTTTAGCGCCGGCTAATTCGAAAACAGAGCGAACGCTGAGAGCAACATTTTTCTTTGCACTTTCAATCGAGCTGCGCTGGCTTGTTCCAATTGTTAATTCGTAAGATGCTGTGTTAAGTGTAGCTAAGTTAGTCGAAGTCTCAACCAAACCCGGAATGTTTTGGTTCATTGAGATAACGCCATGCGGCATTGCCAAAATTGTTTCTATAATTTTCTTTTTAAAGGAATCTTTGTATGCATTCATTATTGTAACCGATGAATGAGCTTTCTTTTCGAACTGAACTCTAATTTCCGGATCGGAATATTTGTATTCGAGCGAACACTCTATCGAAAATTCGTTAATCAGTTCCCGGATTGCGGACTCATTCGCTTCATCAATAAAAATTATTGCTTCGGCTTCTCGGGCAATTGCATTACGTTTAGAACCGCCTTGCATGTAAACCAATTGGTAATCATACTTTTGCAAACGGGAAAGTAAAATTCCCATGAGTTTAATTGAATTCGCTCTCCCTTCGGCAATGTTTATACCGCTGTGCCCACCTTTCAATCCACTGATAAAAATTAAATACGGTTCATAGCTTGTAACAATGTCCTCATATTCAACTCTAAAAGTACCGGCTGAGTCCATTCCGCCGGAACATCCAACATAGAAAGCTCCATCTTCTTCTGTATCTAAATTCAGCAAAATTTTTCCGCTGATGAATCCTTTCTGTAAATTGTTGGCGCCGGTCAGCCCGGTTTCTTCATCAACTGTAAAAAGTAATTCAAGCGGACCGTGATCAAAATCGTGTTCGGTTGCAATTGCTAATGCAGCGGCTGCTCCAATTCCATTATCGGCGCCAAGTGTAGTTCCATTCGCTGTGATCCACTCGCCGTCTCTCACTAATTCAATCGGGTCTTTAGTAAAATCGTGTTCGGTTCCTTTATTTTTCTCGCAAACCATATCAACGTGGTTTTGAATAACAACAGTTGGTTTGTTTTCGCAGCCCGGAGTTGGGGGAACAAGAATTACAATATTGCCGGTTTCATCTTCCCGGAAATCAAAATTGTTTTGCCCGGCAAAGTTGCGGAGAAACAACCTTATTCTTTCTTCGGACTTTGATGGACGGGGAACCTGGCTCAAATCATAAAACCGTTTCCAAACTATAGATGGGTACAAACCTTCAATTGCTTTTAAAGACATAATTTCTCCTAATTAGTTTCTTTTAACCAGCGCTTAAGAACAAGATTCAGATTACTTGCCGGTTATAAGCGTTTTCCGATTATTCGAACAAATGAAATTTCGATTTATGAATTAAGAAATCTTATTCTTCTTCGGGTAAATCTTCGAACTCTTTTCTTTTGTTTTCAAGCCAATCATTCATTATTTCTTGTGATTTCATAAGTTCTTGCATTTTCGCCATTGCCTTAAGATGTTTCTCATCACCCTTTTGATACATTTCCATTCCATGCCTTTTGCTCATCTCTGCAATTTCTTCAAAAGTTTTGGCACGGAATGTTTCCTCACAAGCTCCGCCTAATTGTGAGCAACTCATAGTTTTCATAATCATACCATTATTTTATTAAAAAAATATTTTCTTTTCTTGTAAAAAGCCAACTCAATATCCTTAGTAAGAGTATAATTTACAACTGTTAATCTCTATCGTTAGCTGTTTGAAACGCTGCGTTCAGCTCGCCGCTTATTACAATAATGCTAACTCTTTCAACGCAACATTATTCTTAAAACCTGCCCGCCGAGCTTAGGTCGGGCGGGAACAAAACCGGGTAAACTCGCTACGACCGAGTAGAAGAAAGTTTACCTCGTGCTTTTTTATTTGGCTGTCTGCGTTGCCTGTCCGATGTTTTTATAGGGAATAGAGTTTTATACCATAATCCAATTGTACTAAGTCCTTTTGTTAAATTTCACTCCATCTAAATCCTTGAAATGTGCATCTTGTGTCCATACAATTGAATCACTCATTTTGGCGGTTGTATAAATTATACTATCTGCCATTGGTATTTTAAACTCATAACTGAATTTTGCTGCCTGAATAGCTATTGAAGGAGTTACATCAATAACTTTAGCTTGCTGCATTAAACCTACTACTTGTAGTGCCGTGTTTTCATCTTTTTCCAACAATACCTTCTTATATATTTCATAAATATTAATGACAGATACAATCAATTCATCCGTATTCTCAATTACATGAGCAAAGAATTTTGCGTTTTTGCCGTCTGCTAAATATTCCAACCAGCCTGAAGAGTCAACTAAATTCATAGTCTATCCTCCTCCCTTTCAATACTTGTATCTATACCCTTAAGAAAACCACGAGCTTCTTTAATATTTTTTAAGAGAATAAACTCTATTCTTTCACCAAATTGTAAAATTTGCATTCTTTGACCGGGCTTCAATTTTAATTTATTCCTAATTTCCTTGGGAATCACAACCTGGTATTTGGGTGATATTTTTACTGTTGTCATTACATTTTCCTATTCATCTTACGATGTAATATATCGTTAAATTTTTTGCACACCAAATATTGTCGATAGCAACAACTCGCCCATAATTTGCAGTATGGTATAACGCATTGTTGTAAGCAGCACCACAGAACAGCTATGACGGTTCTGCCAACGCAACTTTAATTTCGAATACTTGCCCGCTGTCTTCTGGCGGGAATCAGTTTTGTATTACAAGCAACTTTTAAGAACAACTTACTTTGTTCCGAAGGAATCCCTTCGCGAAAAACCAAACCCGTAAAACCACTATGACCGAGTAGAATTTATCTGCCGAGGGCAGAGAAGAGGTCGGGTGCAAGAGTTGGTTATATTGCAATTTCTCATTTAAAACAATCTATAAATATTATTTTCCTCGCCAATTAATTAACCTTACCCAGATTTGAAAATATTATCAAATATAATAGCAATAATATCCCACCAACAATTATGAACGTATTAAGGAATAACTTTATTAAGTCAAATTCACGAACAGAAATATCTTTCACTTTATCTAGTAGTATTTTTTTTTCTCCTAATCTGTTATCAACAAATACTATATACTCCTCAATAGTTTTTATATCAATAATATTTTCAAGATAGACAATTTCATTATTACGCAAAACAATCTTCAATTGCATTGGCTCAGCATCTTTCATTGTATAGTTGTTGCCAATCGTCCTATTCGAAAAGCAACCGTTTATCGAAAAAAACATAAATGCTACAATGACACATGAAAGATAATTTTGTTTTTTCATTACTTTGCAATATAACTTCTAGTTATGCCGAATATTCAAAATGTCGCCATCTAAGACAATGTATTCTTTTCCTTCTAAGCGCCAGGCGCCATGGTCTTTGCATTTTGCAAATGAGCCATGCTTCATAAAATCATTATAAGAAACCACTTCCGCACGAATGAAGCGGTTAAAGAAATCTGTATGAATAACGCCCGCAGCTTGCTGCGCCGTGTAATTCTTTCTAATTGTCCACGCGCGGCATTCATCTTCCCCAACTGTAAAGAAAGACTGCAACCCGAGCATCTCATAACTTGTGCGTAAAATTTTGCTGAGCGCAGATTCTTTAATTCCATAATCTTGCATAAACACAGCCTGGTCTTCCTCACTCATTTTGGAAAGCTCAAGTTCAATCTTTGCGAAGAATGGAATAATTACGGCGTGAGATTTTCCAATTTTCGCTTTTATAGCCTCAACTTCAGCATCAACATTAGCGATGGAGTTTTCATCAAAGTTAATTGCGATTGCCAGCGGCTTTAATGTTAATAGCTGGTAACCGGAAAGTAGTTTCAGCTCGTTTTCGTCCAGCTTCAAGGAACGTAGCGGCAATTCTTGCTCTGCGTGTGCATAGCATTTTTCAATTACCGGCATTTCTCTTTTCAACCGGTCATCTTTCGATTTCAGAATTTCCTTTTTGATTTTTTCAATGCGTGTTTCAAGAAATGCTAAATCCGTGAAGAGAAATTCGGTTTCTAAAAATTCTATATCGCGCAAAACATTAATCGAATTCATCGGGTGCATCACGGAATCTTCCTGAAATCCCCGAACCACATAAAACAAAGCGTCGTTGTTTTTAACCGCGTTCAAAAATGTAGATGTGATTTTCACTTTATTGTCATCGGACATTTTGAGTCCGGGAATATCGTAAACTTCTATTGTAGCGTTAACGTGTTTCTTAGGATTAAAAATCGCGGAGAGTTTATCTAAACGGTCATCCGGCACTTTAACCACTTCAATCGAGGCTTCTTCCTTGCCGGCTTGCGAATGTGAACTCCCCCGAGCTAATGTTTCGAATAATGTACTCTTACCGGAATACTGGAGACCGACCAAACCAATTTGCATGTTTTACTCTATTTTTATGATTAAGATTTACCCGCAAAATATAATCAAAAATAAGAGGAAGAATTCTTATGACAGCTCATTTAGCTGCAATGTTGTCTGATTAGATTGTGGGCTATCCAAAGGATCCCTTCGGTAGCTGTCGCATAATTAATATTTTGATAATAAATAGCCCGCGGATGACGCGGATTTAACAGATTAACACTGATATATTTTTGATTCATAAATTATGCGACTGCAATCTTCGAGAAAGCCCTTTATTATTTTATTTGCCTCAACCCCACGCTTAAGAGCCCGTGCTAATATTAAAATCTTAATGGTAGCCGCAAGCTTCAGCTTGCGCTTCTTAAATAAAACCGCAACTTGAAAGTTGCGCCTACCAACTTTTTTGTAATTTTCACACAACCTTTTAAGCGTGGGGTTATTCAACAATCACCTATCATTGGACTTTTCCATAGGAATCCTTCGGATAGTCCTAAACCTTTTTGCTCTTAACCTGACGCATTTCTAAGCCGCATAAATTCTTACGAAAGAATCTGGGTATGAAGCTCAATTTCTTCAAGAATAGATGAAACCTTCAGACATTCATTAAGAGTACCGTTAAAGACGATAGCTTTCCCTTTCACATGCGCTTCAAAAGCAAAATCGCGCGCGGCTTCAAAGCCGCATTTAATAGCTTTAATAATCTGGTTAATCACTTCATCAAAAGAATGGAAATCATCGTTGAACAAGACAACCTTGAACGGCTGTTGAATGTTCACCTCTTCATCTTTCTGAATTTCGGTTATCTCTTGCGGTTTTTGTTCTGCCATGTCAATCCCAAATCCAATAAGAATTTATAAAATTGTACCGCAAAAATAAATTTGATTATATTTGATTTGTAAGTGTTCATGTTCACAAAAAGTTTTAGGAGGTTTGATGAAAATTGCTGTGTGCGTAAGTCACGTACCGGATACAGCAGCTAGGATTAACATTGGCGCAGATGGAAAAAGCATAGACGCCGCCGGTGTTACCTTTGTAGTAAATCCATACGATGAATTTGCAATTGAAGAAGCATTAAAAACAAAAGAAAAATTAGGCGGTGAAACCGTTGCAATTAGCCTTGGCGGAGACGCAAACAAAGAGACTTTGCGCAAAGCCCTTGCAATGGGAATAGATAATGCCGTTTTGTTGAAAGATGATTCCTACCGCGATTCTCTTTCCGTTGCCAAAGCTTTAGCAGAAGAAATTAAAGCTCAAGGTGCGGAATTGGTTTTCTTTGGTAAGCAGTCTGTTGATTACGATAATTCTGTTGTTGGACAAATGACATCCGAGCTACTTGGATATAATTGTATCTCAGTTGCAGTTAGCTTTACTCTTGATGGAACAAAAGTTACTTGCGAGCGCGAAATTGAAGGCGGAAAAGAAGTTGTCGAAACTTCACTTCCGGCTGTAGTTACGGCTCAAAAAGGTTTGAATGAACCCCGTTACGCTTCATTAAAAGGAATTATGGCTGCAAAGAAGAAAGTGATTGAAGAGAAGCAGCCGGCAGCATCAGTAAACTATGTTGAAGTTGCAGCTATGAAGCGTCCGGCGGCTAAACAAGCCGGTAAAATTGTGGGAACCGATTCCAGCGCTGTTCCGGAATTAGTTCGTTTATTAAGAGAAGAAGCTAAGGTAATATGAGGTTGACATGGCAAAATTTTTAGTTTTTATAGAACAAAGAAACGGACAAATAAAAAAATCTTCCTTCGAAGCCGCAAAGGCTGCGTCGGATTTAGCCGCTAAACTTGGCGGAACGGTTGAAGCTGTTGCAGTTGGAAATGAAATTGCAAACTTAGATTCGCTCGGCGGATTTGGAGTTAGCAAAGTTTATCACTTAAAGAATGATGCTTTAGCTGATTATTCACCTTCAGCATACACAGAAGCTGTATCAAAGTTTGCTTCTGAAAATGGAAGCGAAATTATTCTCTTCGGCGCTACCTCGATGGGCAAAGATCTAGCTCCGCGCATTTCATCTAAACTAGATGCCGGTCTCGCAATTGACTGCGTTGCTCTAAATGTAGAAGGTTCGGAGATAGTTGCTACTCGCCCGGTTTATGCCGGAAAAGCTTTAGTTGATGTTAAGGTTACCTCAGCTAAAAAAGTTTATGCACTACGCCCAAATGTTTTTGCAGCCGGAATTCCAACTGAAGTAAAAGCAGAAGTTGTGGTTTCGAGTGTTGATTCTCCAAACATGAATGTGAAAGTTATTGAAATAAAGAAAGCCGAAGGCAAATTGGACGTAGCCGAAGCAGATATTATTGTAAGCGGCGGACGCGGAATGAAAGCGCCGGAACACTTTGCAATGATTGAAGAGCTTTCTCAAGTACTTGGCGCTGCTACAGGAGCTTCTCGCGCAGTTGTTGATGCCGGCTGGAGACCTCACGCTGAGCAAGTCGGTCAAACCGGAAAAACTGTTTCACCAACTCTTTATATCGCTTTGGGAATTTCGGGCGCAATCCAGCATTTAGCCGGAATGCGTTCTTCAAAATACATTGTTGCCATCAACAAAGATAAAGACGCTCCAATTTTTCAAATTGCAGATTACGGAATTGTCGGCGACGTTTTTGAAGTTCTTCCGAAGTTTATTGAAGAAGTAAAAAAAATTAAAGCATAAACGTGCAAAAGGTTCAAGTAGAAATATTAGGACTTTCAGCAAGTCCATCGGCTGGCGGCGCATACGCATTATTACTAAAAGAAATTTACGGCGTTCGCCGCTTGCCAATTATTATTGGTTCTTTCGAAGCTCAATCAATTGCGCTGGAAATGGAAAGCATAAAACCGCCCCGCCCATTAACACATGATCTTTTAAAAAACGTGATAGATAATCTTGGCGGAACAGTAGTTGAAATTGTTATAGACGAGCTGAAAGACAATACATTCTACGCTAAGATTAAGCTCGAATACTCAACTATGACTAACGATATTGATTCCCGCCCGAGCGATGCTATTGCACTTGGTGTTAGAACCGGCGCGCCGATTTTTGTTGCAGAAGAAGTAATGAAAGTTGCAGCATTTGTACCTTCAACCGAAGATGCTGATGAAACTCAACACGCTTTTGAAAATGAAGAAGAACCTGATATGACGCCTAAAGGCAGTCCGCAAGAAACTAAGTTAGCTAGTTTGCAAAACCAGCTCCGTGAATCATTAGAAAAGGAAGACTACGAAAGAGCAGCAAAGCTCCGCGATGAGATTAACCGCCTTTCCGGTTTGCAGAATTAGCTAAAAACCGTTTTCCCTATTTCACATTCCAAGCATTTATTTT
Organism: Stygiobacter sp. RIFOXYC2_FULL_38_25; assembly: GCA_001803165.1. GTDB lineage: Bacteria > Bacteroidota > Ignavibacteria > Ignavibacteriales > Melioribacteraceae > Stygiobacter. The sequence continues at coordinate 24,346 of MHAZ01000022.1, forward strand.
TAGAACAAAGATTTCTGAAGAGCTCAATCATTCCTTGTGCAATGATTGTTTTCTTCATTGATTCGGCAAGATTTAACGAGCCCGCAACATCAGTTATGATTTGGTTTTCTGCTTTCTGCTGAAAGATTGTGTACATCTTGAAAACCTTCTTAGATAGATTTTTATTGCCGAAGACATCAAAATAAACCGCAAAGAAAGGTATTAGCACGTTCACTACAATTTCATCTGCACGTGAAGCACCTACAAAATATTTAATTTCAGAGCTTGCCGGCTCATCAAAAATGTAATGGTTGCGCCAGTAGCCATCGGCTCTAACAACAAACATTGAACGAAGCGAATTGATTAGCACAGTGAGATTATGAATCTCGGTAATTTTCTTAATCATTATTTTGATTATTTCGCCGTGAAGCAAATCGAACAGGAGTTTTGCGCCGCCGGCAATTCTTACAGTTGGAAAGTTTTGCGGACGCAAACGGAAGAAATGCCATTCGGTTTCATCCATTAAAGCGCCGTCGTAAAGCGCACGCACTGAGTTCCAGTGCAAGTTAAGCCTTTCCAAATATGCTTTTGTCTGCTCCTCACCAGCCACTGTTGAATTCTGAATTAACCCGCTAACATGAAACAAAACGGATTCATATTTTTCAATAATTACACCATCCTTTTCAATCCGGGACAAAAATTTAACGTTTGCATGTTTGGCAAGTTCCATCATTTGCGTTTTGTTTTTAGAGTAGCCAAGCGCTTCAAAAAGTAATTCATAAAGAAGCTGCTGCCAAATTTCTTTTGAACCAAAATCCTTATGTGTAAAATTTTTCTCATGGAATTGATTCGAAAGATCGTATGAAACAACCGGCTCTTTAATTTTCATTTCCCGTAAGAATTCAAGTTCCTTCAACCGCGAAAAAATCTTTTTGCATTTCTTCTCAAACCGGTGAACACCAAGCTCGTAAAGTATTTTTTCTTTTTGTTCCGGCGTAATGGCGTCATTTATTGAATGGCATTTTAAGGATGTTCCGCCGTTATTTTCTGTTTCTTCAAGTTCACTTTTCATTCCTTCAATCAACTTCGGATCAAGAAAATCATTCAGACAAACAGAGGGTACTTTTCTCCCATCTCTAGTATAAACATGAGAGTAGTTACTTTTATTGATAAAAGAGGCGTGAAGTATAACCTTATTGTATTTGCTATCTAAATGATGACCGTGTGATTTCCAATCGGTATAAGCGCAATCAATTTCGATATCGCCTATATAGGTAAGATTACCAATTCTTATTCTAGCATTTCTAAAATCCGGTCCGGCGTGTTCGTGATTTAATGTCCCCCGTTCAAGTATTACTACATCTTCCCCATCTGGAGTTTTTAAAGTGTTCTTAAAATCTTGATGTTTCCAAACTTCATACAAAGCACTTTCTTTAATTTTGGTTTCCCTTCCCATCGCATTACCAAAACTTAGTGGTTGATATTTTGCACTATGCTGTCTCCCCCATTCCGTTTTTAAATTACAATTAGATTCTAAAAATTCCTATTAGAAAATTAATTGCTCAGATTAAAAACGGATTGGTTATAGCTTTTTATTAATTCGGTAACGTGTTTATTAAATTCTTTGCTACCATCGCAATAAAGTAAAGCACGACTAATATTAACCAGATAGTTTTTGTTCTCGTGCTGATTGAATGTAGCAGCGACATCTTCTAAACTTCCTCCTTGGGCACCAACACCCGGAAGCAGCACAACTAAATCCACAAATGATGTGATGTTTTCTTTTAATTCATCAATTTTTGTTGCGCCAAAAACTATTCCACAATTCTTATTTTCATTCCATTGGCTGGCTTTCTCAATTACTTGCTGAAATAAAAACTTTTCATTTTCAAGTTTTTGCTTTTCAAAATCAATGGCGCCTTTGTTGGAAGTAAGCGCTAGTATGAAATTCAGCTTCTCTTTGTAATCAAGAAACGGCTGTAGCGAATCAAATCCCATGTAAGGATGAAGTGTAATTGAATCAAACTTAAGTTCATCGAAAACTGCCTTAGCATACATTTCTGACGTATTTCCAATATCACCCCGCTTTGCATCTGCAATAACAAGAATATCTTTTGGGATTAGCTCCAATGTTTGTGCTAGTGCAGCAAAACCTTTAGCTCCAAATCTTTCGTAAAATGCAAAATTTATTTTATAACATGCAGCAAATTCAGCGGTACTCTCAATAATAATCTTGTTGAATTCCAACACCGGATCTGTTTCGGAAAGTAAATGCTTTGGAATTTTGTTGATGTCTGTATCTAACCCAACGCAAATGTGGAAATTCTTATCAAATTTTTTCTCTAACTTTTCACGTGCCGTCATTTTATCCTCATCTAAATCAAGTGTGTAATTTTCTGTTACGGTAAATATTTAAAACGAGCCCCATTAACAGCATGTTAACCATTAATGAACTTCCGCCGTAGCTTAGAAACGGCAGAGGCAGTCCAATTACAGGAGTTATTCCCAAATCCATTCCTATATTTAATGCAAAGTGGGAAAACAAAAGAGTTAAAACTCCTACTACGATAAGCACACTAAATTTATCCTTAGCTAAACTTGCAATGTTCAATAGGCGGATAAAAATAATGGCAAAAAGAATAACTACTGTAACACTTCCTAAAAAGCCAAATTCTTCTCCTATGACACTATAGATAAAATCTGTCCATTGTTTTGGAATGAATCTAAGCTGCGTTTGATTGCCGTGAAGAAATCCTTTGCCATATAGTCCTCCGGAGCCAATAGCTACTTTTGCCTGAAGCGCGTTATAACCTGAGCCGAGCGGATCAGCCAATGGATCGAGAAAAGATTCTATACGCTTTTGCTGGTGAGGCTTCAAAATTTTGAAAACAAAATCGAAGAAAAATCCCGACGATAGATTAATTACAAAAACCGTTACGCTGTTAAATAAATCCCTTTTGAAGAAAAACAATGCGGCTATTACCAGAAGCAGAGAACCAATTAATGGGATAGTACCGAAAACAGAAGAAAAAATTACAAATCCCGGTGAGAGCACTACAAAAATTCCGAACAAACTTATTCCACTCCAAAACACCATAACAAGGGTAATTAAAGCAAATACAATTGCTGTACCCATATCCGGTTCAAGCAGAATCAAGAATATTGGAATAAATCCAATTCCCAATGCTACAGTTAAATCTTTCATATTGTTTATGTCGCGGTTTTTGTAAGTAAGCCAATAAGCTAACATTAGTATTGTGCCGGCTTTGGCTAACTCTGAGGGTTGAAAACCAAAACCTCCAATTCCAAACCAGCTTTTAGCACCATAGATGGTTTTACCAATTGCTAAAACAGCTACTAAAAAAAACAAGGACATACTGTAAAACGGAATTACAATCATCTTAATTGTTTGGTGCGGAAGAGAATAAGCAGCTAAGAATAAAACAGCCGAAACAATTACAAAAACTATTTGCTTGTAAAAATCTCCACGTGCATTCGGTAAATTTAGTGTAGAACTATAAATTGCCAACAAACCAAAACAGATCAGCAAAAGCATAGGAATGAAAACTGCTAAATCAAAACGGTCTTGTAATTTGTAGTTAATCTTCAATTCAATTCACCTTAATGATCTTCTGCAATTGTTAACGGCTGATTTGGTAAAGACTTTCTTAAGTAAGCAGCAATTACATCACGCGCAATTGGAGCAGCGGCAACACTGCCAAACCCCGCGTTCTCTACAATTACTGCAATTGCAATTTTAGGATTATCATACGGAGCGAAGCCAACAAAAATTGCGTGATCTTTTCCGTTTGTGTTTTGTGCTGTTCCGGTTTTCCCGGAAATATCTAATTCCGGATTTCGGATATTACCGGCAGTTCCGGCACCATTAACTACTCGCCACATAGCATGGCGGACAATTTCAAACGAGTGTCTGCTGATACCAATATCATAATACTGCGGCTTTACATCTGTGCGCTGTTTTGTTTTTGAATCAACATACGCTTTAAGAAAATGTGGTTTTGCAGACTTGCCGTAATTAGCAAACAAAGCTGCATACTGAGCTATTTGCAAAGGTGTAACACTCAGTTCACCTTGCCCGATGCCTAAACTTATTACAAAGCCTTTAGTCCAACCCCGCTTACCATAACGGTTGTTATAATACTGAGTTGATGGCACTGTGCCGCCACCCTCTTCGCCAAGATCAAGACCGGACTTTCTACCAAAACCAAATTTCTTTGCGTATTTAGACCAGGTCTCAAGACCAAGTTTATTTACAAGTGAATAGTAAAATGTGTTACACGATTTTTCTATTGAAGTCTCAACGTCAATACTTCCGTGAACATGTAAACATTTAAAGAAGCGGTCTCCAAACTGAAATCCACCGCTGCAGCTTGTTCTACTTGTTTCATCAATTAAGCCTTCTTCTAATCCGGCAATTGCAGAGATCATCTTGAATGTTGAACCGGGAGAATAGTAACCGGTTGTTGCTCTGTTCAGCATTGGCTTATCCGGGTTATCGCGCAGAAGTCTATAATTTTCGTAAGATGTTACCTTCGCAAAATCTGCAAGATCGTATTGCGGCGAACTTGTGAATGCAATTATCTCTCCGGTTGCAGGTTCGATTGCAACAACAGCGCCTCTTCGTTCCTTAAAAGCTTCTTCTGCAGCTTTTTGTGCAGGTTTATCAATTGATAAAATTAGATCATAGCCCTTAACTGCCGAGAAATCTTCTTCACCGCTTTTATATCTGCCGATTGTTTTTTGGCGCGAATCTACCAAGACATAATGAATACCTTTTTTGCCGCGGAGAATATCTTCGTAAGTTTTTTCGAGACCGGCAAAGCCAATTTCGTCTCCCATCGAATATTCATTTTTCCGTTTTTGAAGAATGCTCATCGGGATTTCTCTCGCATAACCGAACATGTGTGCGCCCATTACACCAAAGGAATAGTCTCGCTGTGTTTCCATAACATAATCAACACCGGGTAATTTGGAAGCATTCTCTTCGTACCAGGCTATTACTTTGAAATCAACATCTTTGGCAATTCTTCGCGGAATGTATTTCGAATAAGTTGCATTAGCTTTAAGAATTCTTCTAACATATCCCGAATCAACACCTAAGATTGTTTCAATGTAAGGCGTAAGAGTATCTTTGTATTCCGATGGCGTTATGCGTAGGGTGAAAGAGGGTTTGTTACCAACCAGAACTTCGTTATTCCTGTCGAACAAAATTCCGCGCGGGGCTGTTTCATAAATTGGCTTAACGCTATTATCATCAGATCGTTCAGCATAGGTAGGAGCGTTTACAATCTGCATATTAAATAACTGGGCAATTGTAAGAGCAACAAAACCAATAATTATGAAAGACAATATTCTTTTTCTGGCAAGCGAGCCGAAAATATTATCGTTCATATTTTTCCCTTCCTCATTTTAAATGCAACTACACCTAAACCAAAAATTGTTGTGTAGATAGCCGGCAATAGTGCGCCTTCTAGAAGCAAAGAAGTAAAGCGAACCTCAGGATTAAAATTTCCGGCAAAGGAATAGATAAGAGAATTGATAAACTCAGCGATAAATAATATTACTAAGAAAAAATAACTTGCAGTGTTTGTATCAACCCGGTTTTCATTATAGAAATAGCCGGCGATAAAAGAAGCAATGGTCATCGAAAGCATTGAGGCACCTAGAACTCCGCCGGAAAATAAATCGAAAAAAAAGCCGGCTAAGAAACCGAGTATCATTCCGTAAATTTGTCCGCCAAGCAATAAATAATAGATAACCATAATGAATATTACATTTGGCACCGTCCCAAATACAGAAATTAGAGGAACAACTACAAGCTGTATGAGCAGCAACGGAATGAAATACAATATGGGCTTTAGATAATTGCTCATGGTTTCTTTAATAGGTTCATTTCAAGATGATTAACTTGCTTGCTGGGAACAATACCAATCACAAAAAGATTGTTGGTTGCTTCAATATCAGCGAAAGGTTTTACTGTTAAACTATGAAGGAGTCCAAGCTCGTTGGTTTCTTTTTTCAGAACAACACCAACCGGGACTGATGGCGGAAATAGCGAACTGAAATCGGAAGTTTCAATTCGGTCCCCAATTTTTACATCGTACGTGGTGGGAATATTTTTAATCACCAAATCTCTTCCATCAAAACTAAGAATACCATCAACATTAGAGCGCTGCAAAGTAACGGCAATGTTAAGGCTACTATTCTGTAATGTTCTAACAACCGAGTATTCTTCAGCAACATCCATAATCAAACCAACGAGCCCTTGATGATTAATAACAGGCATCCCTTTAACCAAGCCGGAACCTGAGCCCCGGTTAACTATAAAATTTCCTTGAATCTTAGTAATTAGTTTAGAAACAATTCTAACCGGAATTAGGGGTGAAGAAGATGTATCCCGCATATTAATCATTGCGCGTAATTCTTCGTTCTCGGCAGCTACCTTCTTAAGCTTGCTAAGTTGAAGTGATATTTTCGCATTCTCGAGCTTGAGTTCTTCTACGGAAACATCACCAGAAAATATTGAAGCAACTGATTCCGTTATCTCGCTTAAGACGGCAAAATTTGCAATAGCTAATGCTTTTAGTTTTTTTGCTTGCGGTTTTTCGCTGAGAGAAATTGAGATTAAACTTACGATGACGAGAATTACGAGCAGTACGTATTCTTTGAATTGATATCCAAGTCTTTGAAATATTTTTATCATTAATAAGTTCTTTTACGAATGAAGACCTTAGAATACTTGTTAATGTTTTCTATTGCTTTGCCGGCGCCTCGTACAACAGCTGTTAGCGGATCATCGGCAACGTGCACAGGTAAGTTGGTTTCCATTCTAATTCTTTCATCCAACCCTTTTAGCAAAGCACCGCCGCCGCTAAGCAAAACTCCTCTATCCAAAATATCGGCAGATAGTTCAGGCGGAGTTCTTTCTAAAGTTTGTTTTACAGCCTCAACAATTTGAGAAATATTTTCATTGAGCGCTTCGCGGATCTCAACTGAGCTAACTTCGGCAGTTTTAGGAATACCGCCAACCAAATCTCTTCCCTTAACTTGGATAGTTACTTCCTCTTTAAGCGGTACAGCGCTTCCCACTTCACATTTGATTGATTCAGCAGTACGTTCACCAATAAGTAAATTGTAATTCTTTTTGAAGAACTGCATTATCGCGTTATTCATTTCATCGCCGGCAATACGTACGGATTCTTCATTAACAATTCCAGCAAGGGCTATTACAGCTATTTCAGTAGTACCGCCTCCAATATCAATAATCATATTGCCAACCGGAGCTTCGACATCAATCCCAATCCCAATTGCAGCAGCCATTGGCTCAGCAATCAAATGCACTTCCTTCGCACCGGCGTGTTCTGCCGCATCACGAACCGCGCGCTTTTCTACTTCTGTTACTCCGCTCGGTACAGCAATAACAATTCGTTTACTTTGGAAATTGTTTGGAGTAACCATTTTTATAAACGCTCGAATCATACCCTCTGCAATTTCAAAATCTGCAATCACACCATCGCGCATCGGGCGTGTAACACGAATCTCTCTGTGCTCGCGACCTTGCATTTCCTTTGCTTTATTTCCCAGTTCAATAATCTTTTTTGTATTTCTATCAAACGCAACAATCGAAGGTTCGTTCAGAACAATACCTTTCCCCTTGATGTAAATAAGAGTGTTAGCTGTTCCTAAATCTATTGCAACGTCGGTAGAGAAAAAATCTAGAATTCCCATGTAGTTCCTTAGTGCTTAAAATTTCTAATTCCGGTAAATACCATTGCTATATTTTTTTCGTTTGCTGCGTTAATAACTTCTTCATCGCGTACAGAGCCGCCAGGCTGGATTACCGCGGTAATACCTTGCTCGGCAATCTGAATCAATCCGTCGGCAAATGGGAAATATGCATCAGAAGCAGCAACAGCGCCATTCAGATTGTGGCCAAATTGTTTTGCTTTTTCGGAAGCTAAGCGAGCTGAATCCACGCGTGACATTTGTCCGGCACCAACTCCAATAGCCTTTTTATCTTTCACAAAAACAATTGCATTGGATTTTGTATGCTTACAAACAGTCCATGCAATTTTCAAATCTTCAAGTTGTGATTGTTCTACTTGTTTTGTTGTAACAACTTTTAACTCAAGCTCAGAGACTTTTGAATTATCTTTCTCTTGAACCAAAACTCCACCAGGCACAGATTTGATTTGAAAATCAGTCTCTAAAAGTTGCGCCTTTTGTTTTACTATTCTACGGTTCTTCTTTGTCCCTAAAATTTCCAAAGCTTTTTTTGTATAAGAAGGTGCTACAACTATTTCCAAGAATATTTCGTTTAGCTTTTCAGCTGTAGCTTCATCAACTTCACCGTTGAAAGAGACAATACCTCCAAACGCAGAAACGTTATCGCAAGATAAAGCTTGCACGTACGAATCAAGTGTATTAGCGCCAATTGCAACACCGCACGGATTTGTATGCTTAATAATCGCACAAGCGTTTGGCTCTAAATCATTCACTAACTCAACCGCCGCTACTAAATCTACTATGTTGTTATAGCTTAATTCTTTGCCATGTAGTATTTCAAAATATTTTTGGAAGTTTCCAAATAGAAAAGCTTTTTGATGAGGATTCTCGCCGTAACGCAAATGGAAATTAGCTTGTAAGTTCAAGCGAAAATCAAGTTTCGGTTGTTCAAATTCTTTTTCTAAATAGTTCGCAATCAATGTGTCGTAGTAAGAAGTATATGCAAACGCTTCGTAAGCAAGTTTTTTCTTCGTCTCTAAACTAACTCCGCCACTTTTAATTTCTTCTAGGAAAGATTTGTATTGAGAAGAATCTGTAAGGACGCTTACATATTTATAATTCTTTGCTGATGCACGGATTAAACTCGGTCCGCCGATATCAATGTTTTCAATTTTTTCTTCCAGCGATATATCTTCTCTATCAACAACTTTTGGAAAAGGATAAAGATTAACGCAGATGATATCAATCGGCTCAATTTCGTTTTGCTCAGCTTCGCTATGATCCGTTAGATGATTACGGCGCATTAGAATTCCGCCGAAGATTTTTGGATGAAGAGTTTTCACCCTTCCGGAAAAAATTTCCGGGAATTTTGTAAAATCTTTAATCTCTATACAACTGACGGCATTATCCATCAGCAGTTTGTAAGTATTGCCGGTTGCAATAATTTGATAATTAAGAAGAGTTAATTCGCGGGCAAACTCCACAACGTTAGACTTATCCGATACACTAATTAAAGCGTACTTACTCACACTCCGTCCTTTTTACTCGCTGCTCTATGCAGCACTAATTTATCTTGATTCTTCCTTCAGAAAATTTTCGTACAACATCCGGTAACAACTCATGCTCAATCTTCAATACTCTTGCAGCAATTTCTTCTGCCGATTTTACATCATCAATGTTCACACTTCTCTGCGAAATAATCTTGCCGTTGTCATATACCTTATCAACAAAATGAACAGTTGCGCCGGAAATTTTATCTCGAGCTTCAAAAACTGCTTTGTGAACATTCAATCCGTACATTCCTTTTCCGCCATAAGAAGGTAGCAGTGCCGGATGAATATTAATAATCTTGTTTTCAAACTCGTCAACAAATTCATCCGGAATTTTTTTTAAGAATCCGGCAAGAACAATTAAATCAACAAACATTTTTTTTAGTTCTTCTGCAACACTTTTGTAAGAACTAAATCCATCAGCAATTTTGCTGCTTACAAAAAAAACGGGGATAGAATTTTCTTTAGCAAATTCCGCGGCCCCGCAATCTTCTTTGTCGCTAACAACAGCGCAAACTTTAACGCTTTCTCCCGAAACCTTTTCATACAAAGCCCTTAAATTAGAGCCTCGTCCGGATACGAAGACAGCAATGTTAAACATAGATTACATTTTTTGGTGGAAAAAATTATCTAAATGAGGATAAATAAGCAATTAAAAGCCGCGTTTTTATTCAGATTTTGTAAGGTTTTTCTAACTTTTTACTTTAATCTGCGCCTCAGCCATTCAATTTGCGATTGAATATAATCTCTAAAATCATAGTCGTTTTCGTCATCGGCATCTTCAAGTAACTCTATTGCAGATGTCTTATCACCTAAAGCAAACTTTGCCTTGGCGTTCAGAAAATCAGCCATCGGCTTAATCCATTTTTCAGAAGAAAGACTTTGTTCAGATAAATGGTCGCAAACCGTTACAACCTCGGCATGTTTTTTAAGATTTGAAGCGGCTTCGGCAAAATATATTTGTGCTATAGCTTTCAATTCCCGGTTATCAATTTTTGGTATTTCCAGTTTTAAGCTGTCATAAACCGTACGGTAATCACCGGTATCAAGTCTGTTGCGCATTCTAACGAGTTTAAGATCAACCGGCGAAATTCCATAAGTGAGATACTGTTCACTCTTCTGAATAGCATAAGTATCTTCAAACAAATCTTGGTTGCCACCTTTTGCAAGCGCTAAGTTAAGCTTAAACTCTTCATCTTTGCCAAGCATTTTGTAAGCAAGTGCAGTGTTAAGTGCGGCAATTCCGGTTAAGTCTAATTCTTTGGATGAATCTAAAAACTTCTTGTAATTACGGATTGCTGTTCTAAACTGGTTTTTCTTAAAATAAATTTCGCCACGGCGGTAATAAGCAAGTGCTGTAATTTGAGGAACGTGTTTGTTCTTTAACTGAATTACACGATCCAAAACTACGAGTGCGCGATCAAGTTGTTTTGCTTTTACCAAACTAACTGCCGATTGATAAGCAAACAAACCATTGCGCGGAAATTTTGAAGTTAAGTCTTGTAGAATAGCAAAACCGCTATCATACTCAGCCAGATAATCATTATAAACTTTAGAAAGATGGAACGATGCTTCCGTTTTTACAGTGTTACCTTTGTGCAAAGCAGTTTTAATATATCTAAATCCGCGTGCTTTGTCGGAGCTCAACCCGGTTAAATTAACAGCCCACTTCAAAAAATCCGGGACGAAGCTCATCGCGTAATCAAACAAACCTAAACCAAGATACGCATCATAATATCTTGGATTCGCTTTGATGATTTCCTCAAACTGGCTGACTGCTTTTTTGCTGGACCAAAATGCATCTACAGAATTATTGCTTGTAGCTTGTGCCATTGCACGAAACGAGGCAAGGTTAGCAGCAAGATATTTTGTTTCTATGTCTTTCGGATTTTTCTCAAGAATTACATCAACTTTTTGTTGAGCGAGATCAGCAAATTTCATAAAGACTTGATATTCGCCTTCATCGCGGGAGCCGAGGAAAATCCAGAAATGCATGAGTGCTATTCTGTAATAACCTTCCGGAGAATTTGGCTTGATTTCTAAAATTCGGTTAAATGTTTTTTCGGCGGATTCAAATTGGAAATTATACGCTTCGTTCATTCCTTTGCGAACTAAAGGTTGAACTTGACCAAATAAATTAACTGATGATATTAAAAGAACTAAAAAGATTACTCTCGCTTTCAATTTTGATTTTTCCTCTGAGTATATTCAAGTGAAGCTTTTACAAATTCTCTAAACAACGGGTGAGCTTTTATCGCTCTCGATTTTAATTCCGGATGGAACTGACAGCCTACAAACCATGGATGATCATTTAACTCAACCATCTCAACTAAATATTCGTCCGGAGACGTTCCGCTTATAATCATTCCTTTTTCTTCCAGCACAGTACGGAATTTATTATTCACCTCATAACGATGACGATGTCTTTCAGAAATTTTTGGCTTCCTATACGCTTCGTAAGATTTGGTGCCTTTCTTAAGAACACACGGATAAGCGCCCAAGCGCATCGTAGCGCCTTTCGTTTTTACTTTAAGCTGTTCCGGCATTATATGAACAACACTGTAAGCATTCTTTACAAACTCGGCACTGTTAGCGTTTTTAATACCGCAAACATTACGAGCAAATTCAATTACTGCGCATTGCATGCCCAAACAAATTCCTAAGAATGGAATTTTATTTTCGCGCGCATATTGAATAGCAAGAATTTTACCTTCAATTCCTCTTTCACCAAATCCGCCCGGTATTAATATTCCATCGTAATCTTTGAGAACATTCTGAGCACCTTTATCTTCAACAGTCTCCGAGCTGATAAAATCAACTTTTACTCTTGAATTATTTTCCGCACCTGCGTGAACAAATGCTTCCGAAATACTCTTATAAGCATCTTTGTTTTCAACATACTTGCCGCAAATTGCAATCTTTACAGTGTTAACCGGATTAAGAACTGAATTAACAAAGGTCTGCCAATCTTCAAGCTTGATTCTAAGTTCCGGTAATTTGAATCTTTCAAGAATAATCTGATCTAAATTCTGTTCGTAAAGTACAATCGGTACTTCATAAATGGTAGAACAATCGTGAGCGGAAATAACTGCTTCTTTCCTCACATTTGTGAACAAAGCAATTTTCTCGCGAATGTCTTTAGATAATTTATTTTCTGAACGGCAAACAAGAATATTCGGTTGAATACCAAGCTCGAGCAAATTTTTAACACTGTGCTGAGTAGGTTTAGTTTTCATTTCACCGGCTGAAACAATATATGGAACAAGCGTAACATGAACATTGATAGCACTCTTTCTTCCCATCTCAAGCATAATCTGGCGCATTGCTTCAATAAACGGAAGGCTCTCGATATCGCCAACAGTTCCGCCAATCTCTGTAATTATAACATCATATTTTCCACTTTCGCCAAGAACTTTCATCCGGCGCTTAATCTCATCCGTAATGTGAGGAATTACTTGAACAGTAGCGCCGAGAAAATCGCCGCGGCGTTCTTTAGTAATCACATCAAAATAAATTTGACCGGTAGTTGTGTTGTTAGCACGTGAAGTATCAACATCTAAAAAGCGTTCATAATGACCAAGATCGAGATCGGTTTCAGCGCCGTCATCCGTTACATAAACTTCTCCGTGTTGAAACGGATTCATTGTACCTGGATCAACATTTATATAAGGATCAAACTTTTGGATTGTAACATTGTATCCACGTAGCTTCAATAATAAGCCGATAGACGCGGCGGTTATTCCTTTTCCTAATGAAGAAACAACTCCACCCGTAACAAAGATGTACTTAACTTTTTTCTTAGAAGGCATGATGCAAAGGTTGGACCTATTTTGTTTGTCAAAGATAAAAAAAAATCTCTATTTCATGGCAACTCGTTTGCCGGAAATTATTGCTCTTCTACGATTTTTATCTCGCCAGGCTTAGGAATTTTAATAGTGTAAGTTTTTTTTGCTTTATTAGGAAGGAAATTATCCCTCAGCCAAGGATTGAAAATTTTGAGCAATTTGTAATTAATTTCGTTCTGCGCGGCAAATTTCATCAAATCTTTGATTGGATAATTCACCTTAATTTCACTCGTCTCAATTCTAGGATAGAGTTCTTCTTCAATAAAATAAAAGCCATATTTCTTCGGGTCTTTGAAAATTTCTTTTAGCGCTACAATACGGGCAACGAAGCGGTAAGTTTCATCATTGAGATATAGATTGTAATAATTCCGGCTGTTCTGACGCTGCATTTGCTTGGTAATTCCCGTTACACCGTAATTGTATGATGCACCGGCTAAAGTCCAATTGCCAAGTTTTGCTTTAGCCTCTTTAAGATAGTCACAAGCTGCTTGAGTTGATTTCTCCACATTGTAGCGCTCATCAACTACGCCGGAAACTTCGAGTCCATAACGTTTAGCTGCACTTTCCATAAACTGCCAGAAGCCGGATGCACCGTCCGGCGAAACTGAATTTATCAATCCGCTTTCCGCAACTGCCATATACTTAAAATCATCCGGAATTCCATTCTTTTTCAAAATTGGTTCGATGATTGGGAACCAGCGGTTTGCTCGCTTCAAATAAAGTAAAGATGCTGAATGCCAATAAGTGTTAACTAAAAATTCTCTCTCAATTCTTTCACGAACATCAAAATCTTCCATCGGAACTTTCTCTCCGCAAAAATCTAATTCATCCGGTATTGGCGGTGTGTAAATTCGTCTTTCGTTCTCAGTAATAATTATCGGCTGTTGATGAATTGCAGCGTTTATCTTAGCACTCAAATAGAAATAGGTAAATCCAATAGCTCCGAATAGTACAATTAAAATAGCTATTAGCGTGAACGTAGTTTTTCTTTCTAACAAGAGACTCTCCTAATTGAAAAAATCAACAGATAATGAATACACAAAACTTACCAACAAATATAACTTCTCAAAATTTTACTTGATAATTATGAATTACATACATAATTTATAATAGAAAATATAATAGACTTTATAAAATGAGCAAAGCAACCACATATCTCATCAAATTCGATGAAGAAACAAATATCATCCTCAACAAAATGTATAAAAAACTTGGTTGGGGAAAGAGAGAAGCGCTACTAAAATCTCTTAATCTAATTGAAGATGTAGTCGAAAAACTAGATAAAAATTTAGAGCTTGTAATATCAGTTCGTGATTCTAAAGATAAAAGCATCATTGTTGAGAAAACTTCTTCTTATGATGGATTAAGAACACCAGTATGATGTTTGATGAAGACCAAATATTACCAATTAAAGTAAGCGGACTCGCTGTTAATACTTCTCATAAATACTCGGGACTTGAGAATAGCCTACATGCATATTTGCCCTCTTCAGCAACTTTAGATTTTTCACACTCTACCACAACTAGGTTTAGTTCTGAGACTGTTGTTTTTGGCTCAAGCCAACCACCTACTCTCAACGGAATATCTGACATAAAATTAGCAACACAAAAAATCGATTTATCTTCAATTCCTAATTATACTGCAATTCCCATTCAACAGAATTCAGTTTGTCTCGAAAAACCTTTAGTAGGCTATCGATCTCTTGAGATTTTTGAAGGAACAAATTCAGTTCATCTTGTTGATACAAGAGCATATTCTACTTCAAGAATTGATTATGGGAATAAGTTCTCAAATAATTATAAAGTAAATGAAGACTATTGTATTCCAATAACCAAACACAGTCTGTCAGTATTAGCGATTAACAATTCTACTACAATTAATATCAACAATGTTATTGATTTTCGAAAAAGCATAAATGAACAAGCAAAGCAGTTTACGACTAATCATAAATTTGTTAATTACGATAATAGCCTTCCAATTGTTATTGACTCGAATTCACTTTTTAAAGAAATAAAGACCTCAATTAACAAAACAGCAAAAGGTTTACTAGGTAAAAATGAAGTTGACTTTTCAGAATACATCGAAGTTTTGTCTCAATATTTACCATCTTATAGTTATTTCGACTACCTACATTCCGCAGAATTTCTAGTCACCCGAATAGTAAATTCTCTCAGAGCAATATATCTTGCCTATACATCTCGCAGATTTTTTTCGAATTCACTTAATGTTGCTGTTGCAATACTTTTGCATAATCACGAAATAAAACAAAATACTTTTTTTCAAAATTACTTTTTAATCATTTCCCACAAAGGGTTCTATTCCTCACTATATCTTCATGATCAAGTGATAAGTACTACTTATAACTATTACTTATTACTAAAAAATTACGAGAATGATCATGAAGAACATATATCAAGTTAAATACAAGACTAAGAACGAAAAGAAATCCATCAAAGACTCAGAAATTGAGTTGCACGAAACTACAGTTCAATTCTACAAATTTATTTACCGTAATAAAAACTCATCCAATTCAAATTCATTTGACATTCAAAAAGTTACGGAGATTGGAGTTGCTATGATAAAGGTAATTGAATTCTGTATGAAAATTTTTGGTGGGATATCTGGAAAGTAGAGAGGCGAACTCTTAATTCGCCTCTCTGCATAAATTATTTCTTTCCGAAAGCAATATCTTCCAACATTTTTGTTGTGAGAGATTTTGGTCTTTCGAGCGGATAACCAAGCGCTCTTGACCAAATGATGTTTGAGCAAACACCAAGTGCGCGTCCAATTCCAAATAGTACTGTATAGAATTCATATTCTTGAACGCCATAATACCATTGGATAACTCCAGATTGAGCGTCAACATTTGGCCATGGATTTTTTGCTTTACCTTTTTCAAGTAGAATATTCGGAACAACTTTGTAGAGAAGATCAACATACTTGAAGAGAGGATCTTCCGGCAAATGCTTTAAACAGAATTCGCGTTGAGCTGTATAACGAGGATCAGTTTTACGAAGCACTGCGTGTCCAAATCCCGGAATAACTTTGCCGCTGTCTAAAGTATCGTAAACGAATTTTTTCATTTCTTCTTCTGT
Source organism: Stygiobacter sp. RIFOXYC2_FULL_38_25 (assembly GCA_001803165.1). GTDB lineage: Bacteria > Bacteroidota > Ignavibacteria > Ignavibacteriales > Melioribacteraceae > Stygiobacter. The sequence continues at coordinate 40,561 of MHAZ01000022.1, forward strand.
CGGAACTTTACCGCCCATTCCATTATAAACACTATGCAACCAACGTAAAACTTCTTCGTTAGCTAAGCCGTGCAATGGACCGGCAAGACCATTCAACATAGCGCTGATTGCATAATACATATCTGAAAGCGCACTTGCTACCAAATGACCGGTATGTGCACTTACGTTTCCGCTTTCGTGATCACTGTGCAGCAAGAAGTACAAGCGGGCAATATCATCGTAAGGTTTAGCAATTCCCATCATATGGGCAAAGTTTCCGCCAAAGTCCAAGGTTGGATCAGCAGGAATAATTTCGCCATTTCTATATTTCAAACGGTAAATGAATGCTGCAATTTCCGGAAGCTTTGCAAGAAGATTCATTGCGTCTTCATAATAAGCATCCCAGTAATCACCCTTCTTCAAATTTTCGTGATATTTCTTGGCGAAGATTGATTCTTTCTGCATAGACATGATTCCGGTAGCAAACATTGTCATCGGATGAGAATCAATTGGCATCGCGCGGATTATTCTAAACACATAATCCGGAACTGTTTTCCTCTTATCGAACTCGGCGCGAACATCAGCTATTTCTGCTTCTGTTGGCAAATCACCGGTTAATAAGAAATAGAAGAAAGCTTCAACAGTTGGCATTTCAGCGCCGGGATAGTTTGGCAATTTCTCCAGCACTTCGGGAATGGTAAGTCCTCTGAAACGAATTCCTTCGAAAGGATCGAGGTAAGACACATCAGTAACAAGGCTTTTAATATCACGCATTCCGCCGATAATTTGCCCGATAGTCACTTCATCAACTTTTACGTTACCATACTCTTTGTTTAGTTTTTCTGTACGGGGACGTTCTACAAGAATTTTTTCTTGCAGTTTTTGTTTTAGCAAGGACATAATTTCCTCCGAGACATTTATTCAATCAGTGAGTTACTTGCTAAATCGTTACTTCTAAAAAAGTTTTTAACAATTTAGAAAAGAACACGATTTTTGAGCCGCAATTTTTCCGCTTAACACGGCTCCTTCAATAGTAGCCGGTAATTCAGTATCAGTCCAGTCTCCGGCGAAGAACATATTTGGGAATGGTGATAAAATGGATTTCCGTAACTCATTTGATGCACAATCTGGTACAAATGTCGCACGTTTTTCTTTAATTATCTTCCATTCCACAACATTTTCTTTTAGGAAAATAGGAAAAAATATCTCTAACTCCGAATAAAAATCTTCGATTAGCTCATCATTTTCCACTTCGCATAAGGCGTCCGCAGAGCTGACTGTCAAACTAATATGCTTTCCATGATTAAATAGCCAATGGATTTCCGATTCAATAAGTCCATAGAATTTCTCTTTGAATGGATTTTCTTTTAGCCAAATGTGAACATTTAGAATTGATGAATACTTGAACTCATCAAGAGAAAGTTGAAACCGGTGAGAGGTAATTCTTTCGTCCAGATCGAGGAATGAAATTTTATCCAAAGCATATGGTGGAATTGCAAAAACAACCGCATCAAAATCCTCATAAACAAATTTGTTTGTTTTGATTTTAACGACCCTATTCTTATCAACTATTACACTTTCAACTCTTTCTGATGTTTGAATTGAGCAATCTCTCTGTTCAAGATATTTTTGGGAGGGAACAGAAAACAATTCGCTCAATCCAACCTTAGGCAAAATGATCCTACTTGCACGGCTGCCGCCAAGAAAAACTTCACGCAGAACTTCATCAAAAACTTGAGCGGAAGCTTTTTCCGGAGTTGTGTTCATTGTTCCAACAATTAAAATTTCCCAAAGCTTTTTAATTGTTTCATCATTCTGATCTTTCTGCAGAAGCCACTCAATCACAGTCAAGTTTTTCAAGTCTTCATCAGCACAACAGCCAAGATCAAGAATGAAATCAACAATGCGTAATCTGTCTTTCCAACTAAGGACTTTAAAATTAAGAATTGCAACAAGCAGATTGAGAGGATAAAACAGCTTCGGTGCTCTAAGTTTAGTTTGTTTACCGCCTTCTTCAACAAATAATATTTCCATTTGCTTCTGAATCTCTACCAGATCAATCGAACCGATACTTTTTAAAAATGAAAGCGTTTCATCGTAACAGCCCATCATTAAATGCTGACCGTTATCGTAAACATCATTTTGTTTTTCGTTGAGTAACGAATAGGTCCTTCCGCCAAGTTTAGGCGATGCCTCAAGGAGAGTTACTTTAATATTTTTTTCTGAGAGGTAAACTGCTGAAGATAAACCGGCTAATCCCCCACCAATAACAACAACATGTTTCATCCGTACACTAAACGATATTTTGCCCAAACGCCAAGAGAGATTGCAACTTTTTCAAATTTACCAACTTTAATTCTCTTGCTAAGAACATCATAGTTTTCTGCTTCAAGTCTTTTTAGCAAACGATAGTAAATGTGCTGCATTGCTCTGGCGGCAAACATTGAATGTTTGTCTTCATAATTTAGCGCATCGTTCGCGTTTTGGAAATAAACTTTTGCCCGTTCAGCTTGATAGCTCATCAGATTGACGAAATGTTCGTTGTAAATTTTATTCTTTAACTCAGCTTCAGTATAGCTAAAAGATTGCATATCATTTTGCGGCAAATAAATTCTTCCGGACTCGTAATCTTTGCCAACATCGCGTAAGATATTGGTAAGCTGCATGGCCAAGCCGAGATTAACAGCATAATCTTTAGCAGAACTGTGTTTGTAGCCAAAAATTTCTATACACATCAATCCAACAGTTGAAGCAACTAAGTAGCAATACTGCGAAAGATCATCAAAGGTTGGAAAGCGCTTGCGCTGAAGATCCATTTCCACACCGGCAATTAGTTCAAAGAATGGATCGAGAGGAATGTTAAACTGCTTGATGTATGTTACAAGTTTGTTAAGTAACTGTATATCGGAACCGCTACCGCGCAAGGCTTTTTCTAACTCGATTCTCCATCGGCGTAATTTTTCGTATTTGAGATCATCCGGTTCGTTCCCCAAGTCAACTATATCATCGGTCTTGCGGCAAAAAGCATAAACAGTATTCATTGCTTCTCGCTTCGGCTTATCAAGTAAAGTAAATGCATAATAAAAACTGCTTTTACTTTCTTTCGCAATTAATTTGGATTCATCTTGCATTGGTTAATAAACCTTTCGCAAATATTTGCAAATAATCTACTTTGCTCAATTTAGGTCTTGTTTCTATTACGCCGTAATCTATCGCTTCAATTTTATCTAAGATTTTTTCGCCGCCAAGCATTGTCATCTTTATCTGAACGAGCAATGAACTTGGCAGAAAAGGTAGCAACTTTCTTCCATCAACAAAAAGTTCTCTCGTACGCTCAAGTTGAAACTTCAATAACGATTTAAAGTTAGCATTATTTTGTTTTTCGTCAAATAGATTTTCGGTAACCCCAAATTTTTCCATTTCATCTTGCGGTAGGTAAATCCTCCCTTTTTGCCAATCAACAGAAACATCCTGGTAAAAATTTGTTAACTGCAACGCAGTGCAAATTGAATCGGAATGTAAGAATGCTTCTTCACTTCTAACGCCGCAAATTTCGACTACAATTCTTCCAACCGGGTTAGCAGAACGCTTGCAGTAATCTAACAACTGTGTATAGCTTTGGTAGCGCGTAGTAAAAACATCTTGTTTGAAAGCGCTAATAAGATCATAAAAATATTGTGTAGAAAGATTGCACTCATTGATTGTGTTTTTGAGAGCCATCCAAAAATCAGTAATGAATTGACCGCAAAGACAATCGCTGAATCTTTTTTCATACAATTCTAAATTCTGAATTCTCTTTTCTGGATTGACAATTCCTTCATCTGCTAAATCATCAGCCTGGCGGGCAAACTGATAAACAACAGCAATATGCTTCTTTGCTTCTTTAGGAAGTGTTATAGAAATGACCGGGAAATTTTCGTAGTGAGACTTTGCAAATTCCTCGGCAGACTGATAGGCATCTTTTAGCATAGAGAATAAATTGTTTAACCTAAACTAAGTTAACAATTTATTTCGAAAAAATGCCTTAGTTGCTCATCCAAACCAATTTTCCGGTGTTTGAGAGACTTTTGGTTTTTTCTCCGTCTGGTTTTTAGGAATGGGGAACTTATTCGTTTCCTCTAAGGAAGATTCGGTTGTGAATCTTAATGGATTAGGTGTTTTTTTAATAGCATCATGAGGAGAACCAAACAAAGAAGGAATCTTCAACTTGGACATATTTTGGTCAATCGTGTGTACGCTCATAGCAATCTCCTTTCTTTAACATAGGGCACAATGTAGCGCATGTAATTATCGGAAATTTGCAGTTTTTTTTCACTACAAATGTTGCTAATGGCTAAAAAATGTTGCTGGATTGCACACTTACTATCCTAGTTTTCTAAGGCTGATTCCAGAACTTTGGTCCATCAATCAAATATCGTAAACCAAGTTGTAGCCCTAAAAAGTAGAATAACTACCGGTTGAACTGTTCTCCTTCAGGAGTAATTACTTTTGCGCAAAGTTTGATTTAGCAAATCCATTTCAAACGCACGTATTTAATTATGAAAACTTTACTTCACCAGAATCATTTTCTTGCTTAGAACAAAATCTTTAGCCTCTAACCTAAAAAAGTAAATTCCATTGGATAATTGAGAAGCATCAAAATTTTTGGAATATTTTCCAGCGCTTAATACTTGATTCACCAGTATTTCAACCTCCTGCCCCAGCGAATTATAAACAGTTAAACGCACCATTCCTTCTTTAGGCAAATCAAATTGAATTTTTGTAGTTGGATTAAACGGATTAGGATAATTTTGGTACAACTTATAATCTATTGGGATAGCATCAGAAATTTTTTCGACACTAACTATAACCGGGTTCGTTGTTAGTGAAGAAATTTTTGTTTCGAAGAATTTCCCATCAGTAATCGTAACCACAAGCAGAAACTGTTTACCTGCCTGGCTGGTTTTAGGTACCCAACTAAACAATCCGCTACTACTCAGCGTCGCGCCATCAGGACCGGAATCTAAATTATATGTAACAACATCGCCATCGGGATCAACTGATAGATACTGATAGTTAAATGCAACTTGAGTACTATGCACATTTATTGTGGTGTCCGGCAAAAATCTAACAAACACAGGAGGATGATTTACTTTTTCATAGACAGCAGTTAAAACTCTGTTGCTAATTATTTCGAACTGCAAAACTGAATTAGTAGTGAGTGTATTTCCATTTTCAATCCATTGCGAAAATTTATATCCATCAGACGGAATAGCTGTTAACTTAACTTGTGTACCGTGATTATAATTAGTTAGATCCGGTTCTTTAGTTACTGTTCCATTTACCGAAGTAATTGCAATAGTGTATGTATTAATAGAATAGTTTGCTGTAATGTTTTTATCTCCATCCATATTAATAGTTACCGGATTAACTGCTCCACTTGCGTCTCCGCTCCAATTGGTAAAAGAATACCCGACAGTTGGTGTAGCAGTTAACTGAACTTGCGAACCATAATTGTAACTTGCTTGGTCAGGACTTTTTGCGACAGTACCATTAATTGAAGTGATAGAAAGCGTAAACGTATTAATAGAATAATTTGCCGTTATGTTTTTGCTGCCATCCATTATAACAGTTAGCGGATTTTCAGAACCGGTTGCGTCTCCACTCCAACCTATAAATGAGTAACCTGTTATAGGTACAGCTGTAATTTGGACTTGTGCACCATGAGCATAACTTACTTGATCAGGATTCTTTGTAATTGTTCCATTTACAGATATAACAGTTAGTGCATAAGTACTAACAGAATAATTTGCAGCGATGCTCTTATTTCCATCCATATTTATAGTAATGGGATTTGCCGAACCGCTAACATCTCCGCTCCACCCAACAAATGTATAACCAGTTATAGGTGAAGCCGTTAACTGAACTGTTGAACCATGGTTGTAGTTTTCTTGATCCGGGTTCTTGATTACCGATCCATTTTCCGAAGTGATTGTGAGTGAGTAAGTATTAATAGAATAATTTGCAATTATGTTTTTGTTGCCGGTCATTGTAACAGTTATTGGATTTGCAGAACCACTCGCATCACCACTCCACCCGGTAAACGTATAGCCTGCTGATGGTGTAGCCGTAATTTGTACTTGTGTACCATGAGTATAACTAGCCAGATCCGGGTTCTTGATCACTGTACCATTAACAGAAGTTATTGTAAGCAAATATGTATTGATAGAAGCTGTAAAATTTTGATCAGTCAGATTACATGTAATGTTGCTGCATGTTCTACATGATGGAGAGAAAGTAACTCCAAGTGCATTAGGAGTGATAGTTCCACACCACCCGTAACTAACTGAAATCGAAAAGTTACCAGCACCATCCGCGCTAACCGTCTTATCAGTTACATCGTGATAGCTTAACACAGCATTGCTTATTCCGGCATTACCAGAAATAATTAGGTAACTCGGCAGAGTTTTAACCAAAATTCTATTAGAATTGGAAGTTGCCCCGCTTGCATTAAATGCTCTAATCCGGTAATAGTAGGATGTATTTTCAGTTAGGTTTGAGATAGATAAGGTTGTAATATTTCCAACATCTCTATTATTAAAACCACTAACAAAACTTGTGAACAAACTATCAGTAGCCAAATCAAGAAAATATTTATCTGCACCAATGGATGCACTCCAATTTGCTACAAAACTTGTCTGGGTAATGTTAGTAGCATTTGCGGCGACAGGTACTGTGGACATCGTTATTAGACCTACAATATTGGAATTATTACTTGTTCCACTATTATTATAGGCTCTAACTTGATAATAGTAAGTAGCTCCGGGGGTTAAGCCGGTTATATTCAAGGAGGTAACATTCCAAACATCTTTGTTTTGATAACCAGCGACATAACTTGTAAATCCGTTATCAGTTACCACATCAAGAAGGTAACCCGCAGCTCCGGTAGTAGGATTCCAATTAGCTTCAAAACTGGTTTGAGTAATATTTATTGCGCTATTGGCTATTGGCGCTTGAGATACGGTTATTAAACTAATTGTGTTGGAATTATTACTAGTACCGCCAATATTAAAAGCCCTCACTCGGTAATAATAATTTGTTCCGGCAGTTAATCCGTTTATGTTATAAGTAGAAACATTTCCTACATCTCTATTCTGATAACCAGCGACATAACTTGTAAATCCGTTATCTGTGGCTACATCTAAATAATACTTTGCCGCTCCTACAGATGCGTTCCAGTTTGCATCAAAACTACTTATCGTAATTGTAGTTGCAGATGTAGCTACCGGTGCTGCCGGCAAAGTTATCAATCCTATTATATTTGAGTTGACACTAGTTCCGCTAGCGTTAAAAGCTCGCACTCGGTAATAATAATTTGTGCCCGAGGTTAAACTTGCTATAGCTAAAGTTGTTACATTACCAACATCTTTGTTTTGATAACCGGCTACATAACTTGTAAATCCAATATCTGTAGCTACATCTAAATAATACTTTGCTGATCCTACCGATGTATTCCAGTTTGCATCAAAGCTACTTGTGGTAATTGTTGTGGCGTTCGTAGCAACCGGTGCTATTGGCATTGTTATTAAATTAATCACATTAGAGTTGGAACTTGTTCCACTCACATTAAAAGCTCTTACTCGGTAATAGTAATTTGTCCCGGCAATTAATCCGTTTATGTTAAACGTAGAAACATTTCCTACATCTCTATTCTGATAGCCAGCGACATAACTGGTAAATCCGTTATCTGTCGCCATATCCAAGTAATACTTCACCGCTCCTACCGATGCATTCCAGTTTGCATCAAAACTACTTATCGTAATTGTCGTTGCATTTGTTGCAACCGGTGCCGCCGGCAACGTTATCAACCCAATCGTATTTGAGTTGCCACTTGTTCCACTTGCATTAAAAGCTCTTACTCTGTAATAATAATTGGTCCCGGACGTTAATCCGTTTATGTTATTCGTTGTTACATTGCCTACATCTTTATTCTGATAACCGGCTACATAACTTGTAAATCCATTATCCGTTGCTACATCCAAGTAATACTTCTCTGCACCTACCGAGGCGTTCCAGTTTGCATCAAAACTATTTGTCGTTATCGTTGTTGCATTCGTTGCAACCGGTGCACTTGGCAATGTTATTAAACTGATTACGTTGGAGTTATTTCCGGTCCCACTTCCATTATAGGCTCTCACCCGGTAATAATAATTTATACCCGGAAGTAGCCCCACAACATTATGTGTTGTTACATTGCCTACATCTTTGTTTTGATAACCTACCACGTAACTCGTAAATCCGTTATCTGTCGCTACATCCAAGTAATATCCGCTTACTCCTACTAACGCATCCCAGTTTGATGTAAAGCTTGTCGTTTGTATCGTGGTTGCTGATGTCGCTACGACCGCACTTGGTGTTGTTAATACTGTAATTACTCCAGAGTTTTCACCGGTTCCATAATTATTGTATGCCTCTACCCGGTAATAATAGGTTGTGTTGGAACTCAGTCCAGTCACCGAATATGTGGTTACGTTGCCTACATCCAGGTCATCAAATCCGGCTACATAACTCGCAAAATTGGATACTGTGGATACATCCAATTTGTATCCGGTAGCTCCGGTAACTGCATTCCAGTTGGCGCTAAAGCTCGTTGATACAACTAATGTTGCTGCTGTTGATGTTGGAGCTCCCGGTATCGTTGCTAATGCTATTGTGTTAGAACTTCCGCTTGTTCCTCCAGCATTATTTGCTCTCACTCGGTAATAATAATTTGTTCCCGATGTTAATCCATTTATGTTATACGTTGTTACATTGCCTACATCTTTATTTTGATAACCTACCACATAACTCGTAAATCCGTTATCTGTCGCTACATCTATAAAATACTTTGCCGCTCCTACAGATGCGTTCCAGTTTGCATTGAAACTGCTTGCAGTAATCGTTGTGGCTGCTATTGCAACTGGAATCGTTGGAGCTGTAAGAACTGTAATAATTCCGGAATTGCCGCTAGTGCCGCTTACATTATAAGCCCTAACACGGTAATAGTAATTAGTATTTTCACTCAATCCAGATATTGAGAATGTAACAACGTTTCCGACATCTTTATTTTCGAAACCATCTAAGAAGGCACCTGCACCAAATGCATTATCGGTTGAAACATCTAATTTGTAGCCAGTTGCCGAAGCAGCCACATTCCAGTTTGCATCAAAACTAGTTCCTGTTACATTAGTCCCGGCTGCTGAAATTGGATTAGGGGGAACAGTAACCAAGCTAATTACATTTGAGTTACTGCTGTTACCAGAGACGTTAAATGCACATGCCCGATAATAGTATGTTGTTCCTGCTGAAAGATTTGTATTAACCGAATAAGTAGTAACGGCTCCAACATCTTTGTTCTGATAACCGGCTACATAACTGCTAAATGTGTTATCAGTAGCTACGTCTAGATAATACTTTTCTGCACCTACCGATACATTCCAGTTTGCGCTAAAACTAGTTTGAGTAATTGAACTGGCTGATGTTGCCACAGGAGCTGTTGATAGCGTCATTGTTGTTATCACTGCAGAATTGCCACTCGTACCGCTCATGTTGGTTGCCCTGACGCGGTAGTAATAAGTTGTTCCTGCCGAAAGATTAGTATTGATAGTGTATGTAATTACATTGCCCGCATCCAAATTTTCATAACCGGAAACAAAAGTTCCGGCAGCAAATGCAGCATCGGTAGATACATCCAAATAATATTTTGTAGCTCCGGTCGAGGCATTCCAATTGGCATCAAAACTCGAAGTAGAAAAATTTGTCGCAGCAATACTAACCGGATTGGGAGGAATTGTGATTAAGTTTATTGCATTTGAATTTCCACTTGTGCCTGTAGCGTTATAAGCTCTCACTCGGTAATAATATGTGGTGCCTGCAGATAGGTTTGTATTAACAGTATAGCTTAGAACGTTGCTAACATCAATATCTTCGTACCCGGTAACAAAGTTACCAGCAGCAAAAGTTGCGCTAGTTGATACATCTAATCGGTATCCTGTTGCGGAAGTAACAGCTTGCCATCCTGCGACAAAACTAGTCTGAGTTAACGATGATGCTGCCAAAGCTATTGGCGGAATTGGAATTGTTAATACTGTGACAGTGCCTGAACTTGCACTTTCACCGTTTGCATTATATGATCTAATCCGATAATAATAAGTTGTACCACCAGTCAAACTAGTGACGGAATATGTTGTAACATTACCAACATCTTTATTTTGAAATCCAGCTACAAAACTTCCGGCTCCAAAATTTAAATCTGTCGAAACGTCAAGCTTATATCCTGTAGCTCCTACCGAACTATTCCAATTAGCGCTGAAACTCACTTCGGCTTTATTTGTTGCTGCGGTTTCAACAGGACTAGGCGGCGCAAGTGTTACAATTATTACGTTTGAATATCCGGTAATACCATCAATATCATATGCTCTTAGGCGATAATAATAAGTTAAACCCCCAGATAAGCCCGAGTTTACATTTAAAGTGTTAACATTTCCTACATCCAAATTTTGATATCCGGTTATGAATGAGCCAAAGTTTGGATCGGTAGATACATCAAGTTTATAACCATTAGCACCGGCAGATGCATTCCAATTTGCATTAAAGCTTATTGAGGTAATAGATGTAGCCGATATAGCTACAGGATCTAACGTTATAGACCTTGAGTTAAAAGTACCGGCACTCATCAGTGTTCCGTCTCTATTTCCGGCATTAACATCGGAACCGTTACTTATGCTTATTGATGAGCCTCTACCTATCGTAATCGAACTCTGTGCATATAGATGGGTTACTGTCACAAGCAGTACGAATAAAATCCTTAGATTTTTCATGCTAAAATTCTTCTAATTTTAGTTTAGTTATCCTTGTGAGTAAGTTGCGTCCTGCCTTTCTCATTCTCTGTTTTTACAATGTTTAACTGATCTTGTAATTCGGCTTTCAGCTTTCTTAACTCTAATAGCTCATCGTTAATTTTACTTACATTCGAAAGCTGCTCTTTCAATTTTCTGTTTTCGTCAATTAATATTTGAAGAGTGGCTTTTATTTCGGAAGTTCTTTTTTCAAGAGCTATAACTCCAGCCATATTAACGCCATCAATACTGATTGAGTTAATTCCCAAACTATCCGTTCCGTTCAACTGAAATGCTGCGTAAAAATCCTGCGCCATAGGACCTATATACTTTTCATTTGGATCAGTTTTTTTATAACTCCATTTTGTAATAGGTATGTTTTTAATTTTTCCTAGAACCCATTCGCCGTTGACAGGTTCAAAGTTTTCTTTTTTATTCCTATCGCAATAATTTGACCATCCACTTTGACCATGCCTCATATAAACACCTGCTGTCGAATCCGGGTAAGAACTCCATAAACGGTAACCGCCTATAAAACGCATTGTTAATGAATTATCTTGAGCAGAATAAGCAGTTTGAAAATATGCATCGTCTCCAACAACCATAGCACCATCTTTTCCATTTGTATTTGCACCGCTGCCAATTGCAATAGAATAAATTCCCGTTGCATAAGCCTGTGTACCAATTGCAATTGCATGAGATTGAGTTGCCTGACTGTAGGAACCAAGCGATAGAGAATAATCTCCGGTTGCTTGATTATATGCCCCGATGGCAGTTGATGCAACAGCAGTGGCACGTGGTTGATATCCCATAGCAATAGAATACAAAGAAATTTTAGGATTAGCTGTACCATCATCGTCCCAGTAAGAGGATTCAGCAGCGCCAACTCTAAACGCACCTTTACGTGGATACCAATGCATTCTTACCCCAGCTCCTAGCGCTCGTATAGTGCCGCTGTTAACTGTTCCGCGTACAAGTAAACCATCTGTTCCCCCAATTTCCAATTGTGCCCTTGGGTCTGTTGCATTGGTTCCAATTCCTATTAGACCAGTACTTTGTTTAACTGTGAAATAGGTATTAGCTCCATTAATAATGGAATATATTCCACCGGTTGCTAGAGTATTGGTAATATTCTGCGCAGAGACGCCATTTAACAAACCTGTGGCAAAAATTGCCAGAATCATTAAAACTATGTGAGATTTTTTTTCCATCACTCATTCTCCATTTTTCAATTAACAATTATTAATCTATTCAAATTTATTTTAGGACATATGTGTATTTGAATAATCCAAAGGAATAGCTTTTCCTTTTGAGTCAAATTTTGTTTGTTGTGGATTTAGTTGTTATGCACAAAAAATTGCTTTGGAATTATTGCAGAAATCTCTTGGCGCGGTTGAAATAAACACCCCAAGAATTTCCTTACTTTACATAGAAAACCAAATCTATTTTTTTGTACATCTAATCGAGGTAAGAAATAATTTTACAGTTGCATCAAGTACAAATTTGATAACTTCTGATACAGATCAGACACGAAAAAAATTTCACTTTGGAACATCTAGAGTTAACTCAAAAATGAAATTTTTATATTATCAAAACAAGAAACATATAGTTACAAGAGACTTTGAATCGTGTTGTGCACGTAAGCATTAAAAGTCAAATATACTCTAACCGGGTTAATTCTTGTTGAAAAATATTGCTATCCTACAAAACCGGCAATAGATAATTTGTACAGACTATTGTAAAGTGACACAAAACAAGTTGCCGAAAAGTGAAGACTCTTTACAAAAAATTCTTTCAAGAAAGAGCTTTCTATATTGATAACGGCATGTGGTACCCGGGACAGTCCGCCAGGGCGGATTTAACCTGCAAGATTAATTTTGTACCCGGGACAGGATTTGAACCTGCACGACCTCGCGATCACTAGCTCCTGAAGCTAGCGTGTCTACCAGTTCCACCACCCGGGCAAATTTAATTAAGAACATTTACTGAACAAACTTAAGGAAGAAGTATTTCTTTTACAAAATAGAGACTTGGTTTTCAGTCCTTTCGTTTAATTCCAGATGTATCATTATAAGGGAAAGCATTAAATCTCGGTTCAAATTCGTCATTAGGATCGTAAACTGGCGGTAAATCTTTTACATTAATTATGTCTGTTACAGTTCCGGTTCTACAATCTGGGGAAACTAATCTTGGTCTTCCGTTCTCGTAAATAGATTCCCTACAAAACGCAGCTTGAATTATTTTACCGCTAGGCGGTGTTTGAAAATCTTCAACCGGCATATTTATTTGCTCATAAATATCATGCATAAAGATTGCCCAGATAGGAAGCGCGGCAATAGCACCCTGTCCGTATGTTCCGGTAAATGTAACTCTCTGATCATCAAAGCCAACCCAAACACCGGCAGTAATTTGCGGAGTAAAGCCAATAAACCATGCATCGGCATAATTAGTATTCGTTCCGGTTTTACCCGCAGCAGGGCGCTGGAAATTGTAAACTGAACGAGCTGATGTGCCGGTTCCACCGCCGTCCATTACTGTTCTCATCATATCAGTTACAATGTAAGCAGTTTCTTCAGATATGGCTTCGTTGGCTTGAGTATTAAACTTTTCAATAACAACTCCATCTTTATCTTCAATCTGTAAAATAGAAATAGGTTCGTTATAAACTCCTCTGTTGCCCAAAGTAGCATAGCCGCTAACAATCTCTAAAGGAGTAACAACAGAAGATCCTAACGAAATAGCTGGAGTTAGATCCAATCTTGTTTTAATTCCCATACGTGCAGCAAAACGACCAATATCGGGAAGTGGTGCAAAATCTTCTATTATCAACCGAGCAGCAACTAAGTTGTAGGATTCAGCTAGACCCCAACGTAATGTCGTATAACCTCCGGAACTATGATCAAAATTAGCCGGACTCCATAGTTTTGCGGAGCCATCGTTGAATGCAAATGGCTGATTCAAAATTGGGAATGCCGGATATAAGCCTCTATCAATTGCAACTGTATAAACAAATGGTTTGAAAGCTGAGCCCGGCTGACGGCGGATTTGTGTGGCGTGGTTTAATCCATACATAAATTTGTTATCGCGTCCGCCAACCATAGCTCTAATTTCGCCGGTTCTAGTATCGAGCGCAACAAAACCAACTTCAATTTTCTTTTCTTCATTCTTAACAGAATCAATAAAAGTTTTGTCCTTCACTATGCGGTTATAAAACGCAAGACGCTCTCTTTGAGAAGTAGCCGATTTATATTCGGGACGATTCTTGATCGCCTTATCAAGTACTTCACGAAGAATTGAGCTATATCTATTCCAATTCCAGCTCGCATCAAATTGCTTTTGAAATCTATCCAGATGCAGTTGAGCAGCATGGTTTGCAATTTTCTGCATTCTGCTATCAAGCGTAGTATAAATTCTTAATCCGCCTTGATAAAGGTCGAAGCCATATTTATCGGAAAGTTTTTCCATTTGCTGACGAATATATTCCAAGAAGTGAGGAGCGATTGAGCCGTAAATTTTCTCCTGGACTTTTTTATAGGAAAGTTTAATCCGCTCAAGTTTAAGTCTTTCATAAGTTTCTTCGGATAAATAATCATCATTAACCATATTCTGCATTACAATATTTCTTCTGCGGAAAGCGTTTTCATATTTATTAAACGGATCGTAACCACCGGGAGATTTGAGAAGAGAAACTAGAATTCCGGCATCCGGCACAGTTAAGTCTTTTACATCTTTATCAAAATAGATACGGGAAGCCATGCTTATTCCATAAGCGCTTCTTCCGAAATAGGAAATGTTGAAATACATTTCAAGAATTTCCCGCTTAGTATAAGTCTTCTCAATCTGAACTGCTGTAATCCATTCGCGTATTTTTCTAATAACCGTTCCGGCTTTACTCTCGTGTTTTGCTTTGAAGCCATACAGATTTTTTGCAAGCTGCATGGTTATTGTACTAGCGCCTTCTCGTCTGAAAAGAAGAACATTCTTAATCATTGCTTTAACAAATCTTTGAAGATCAACTCCCCAATGGTCGTAGAAATTTTTGTCTTCGGTAGCAATTAACGCATTTATTACATGGGGCGGAATGGTGTCTATACTAACTTCAACACGATTCTCTTTATAGAATTGCCCAATCAGTTCGCCATCGGTACTATAAACATTGCTTGCAAGCTGCGCTTTGGGGTTTTCTAATTCTTCCAGCGAAACTAATCCTTCAAAAACATATAGGAAGAAGAGTACCGTTGCAATTACGAAAAGTGAAGCTGCACCAAAAATTATATATCGAAAATTTTTCTTCTTTGGATTTTTCGCGTTCTTTAATAACTGATTTGGTCTTTTGATAACCATACTATTCCCAGTCTATAATCTCAAATTTGTTTGTGAATTTACCATAACACGGTTTCTTTAGCCAAGTGCCAAGATTAACATACATCCCATTATCTATTTTTTCAATTGTTCTTCTATGTGAATGACCGAAGACAACATAATCATATTCTTTGTTGATTAGCATTTTTGCAGTGTCAAGTAATCCGCTAAACTCGCCATAGTTTTTTGTTGATGTATAATCTCTGCTAGCCTTGCTCGATCCGCTTGCAATTTTAATTCCTAAATCGGGATGAATAATAGAATAAACTCGTTGAATGAATTTATTCCGAAGAACTTTCTTCAGCATTTTGTAACCGTTATCGCCAGCCATTAATCCATCGCCGTGAGCAATGAAGAATTTGCTTCCGTTAAGCTCAGTGATGATTTCTTCTTCGTAAACCTTTGCACCAATTTCTTTTTCAAAAAAATCTTTATGAAGAAAATCGTGGTTGCCGATTATGTAGTGAATATCTTTTCCGGTATCTCTAAACGAAGCAAGCGCGCCAAGTGTGCGGATAAATCCTTTCTGGATTACACGCTTGTATTCAAACCAGTAATCGAACAAATCGCCAACAATAAACAGCTCGTCGCAATTCGATTCGGCAAACTTCAGAAAATCCACAAGGAGTTTTTCCTTTCCCCTCTCAAGATTTTCATTCTGCAAGCCTAGATGTACATCCGATATAAAGAAATATGTTTTCAAATATTAATCATTCCTCGATTCAAAAGTAGCTAAAAGCCATTTATCCGGATCAAGCAAAATTTCTTTTGGTTTTCTCTTCAAAGTGAAACTAAAGCGCTGCTGTCTTTCAGTAATCCGCAAAGTTTTAACCTCGCTTTCGTCTCCTTCATAAATAAATTTTACTCCCACCGGAAATTTATAAATATCGTAGCCATTTTGTAACTGTTCTGTGTTTAATACTAAAGAAAAATCTGCTCCTTTTAGCTCCGAACTCCAGTCGTAAGCAAGCTCAATTATTCCTTCACCATTAAAAACCCATTGGTCGAAAAATTGTGTTAGGTTTCTACCGCTCACTTTTTCACAAAGTTTTTTGAAATCATAAGTAGAAGCATTCCCATATTTGTAGAGTCTTAAATATTCATGTAATGTTTTGAAAAAATTTGTATCTCCAACTTCATTCCGCAGCATGTGTAAAACCCAGGCACCTTTGCTGTAAACTAAATTCCCAAATAATGCGTCGCCGGGATTGTACAACTTACCATTTTCAAATGATCCAAATCTTCCGCTCATTGTGCTTTGAAGAGCGCGCGGTCCGGCTTTCTTTTCCCAATACAAAGCTACTGAGTATGTGGCAAAACCTTCATTAAGCCAAATATCTTTCCATGTTTTTGGACCAACAGCATTACCCCACCAATGATGCGCCAGTTCATGAATCAGCATATCAGTAAAAAACTTATGCCCGCCAACAAAAATGGAACCGACACCGGTCAAAGTCTGGTGTTCCATTGCACCGCTTTGCCAAAGTATTTCCGCAACAAAGTATTTTTCTTTGATGAACGGATATGCGCCAAAGATTTCCTCGAATACTTTTAAGTACTCAGGATGATCGCCGAAATCTTTCTTAGCGTTTTCAAGATCGCTTTCAAAAGCAAAGTAGGCAAGATCAAGCGAATCTTTTGTTATGGAGAGATACTTTTGCGAAAACGATTTGTACTTCCCGGAATAAATGGCAATTAAATATGTAGAAATTGGATAAATAGTTTTCCAGTGATAAGTCTTCTTGCCGTCGGTAATTTTTGTATCAACAAGTTTTCCGTTGGAAAGTGAAACGCAGCATGTATCGTTGGTGATGAACATATCAACTTGCGCTTTATCATCCGGCAAATCTATGCATGGCAGCCAGGTTGATGCAAAAACCGGTTCATTAAGTGAATAAACAAAAGGATGATTTTGGTGAGTCTCAAAATTGAATGAGCCAAATCCTAAACTTTTTGGGGTACCGCTGTAAACAACTCTCACCTCTATGGAATCCAAATCTTTATTCTTCTTTTGAATTGAGAGAATTTTATCATCCAACCCGTAATCAGCATCTATTCCGTTAATCTGCACGAGTTTAACTTTCATATTATCATAAAAATTAAGAGGGATTGATTCGGCATTCTTGTCATTCAATTTCATGCTTATTGTTACGTCGCCGTCTATCCTTTTCTTTTTTGTATCAAGATTAATTTTAATCGTGTAATGCATTACATCAACCGAACGCTGCGTTTTGGGATTGTACTCTTCAAGTTTATCGTTGCTAAATTCTTTTAGCTGAAGTGCAACAGAAACACCTTTACTAATTCCAAGCGGAAATCTGTTTTGGAGAAAATCGTAAATTGAATAAACGCCGACGATAAAAAGGCATATCAAAAACGATACAACAAGGTAAGCAATGTTTCTTTTTTGCATTAATTAGAGCTGGTATTTGATTCCGGTTCTAAATTAACAATTTCATTGTTTGCCAATCAATTGTTAATTAAATATATTTTAAATAACACTACATCGAGAAAAATATGGTTTATACAGGATCGACCACTTTAAGAAAAACCCTTACTATGATTCTTGCCGGCGGACAGGGCGAACGGCTTTTTCCTCTAACAAAAGTAAGAACAAAACCTTCCGTTCCCTTCGGCGGAAAGTACAGAATTATTGATTTCACTCTTTCAAACTGCTTAAACTCCGGGCTTCGCAAAATCTTTGTGATAACCCAATATAAATCCGATTCACTCAGCCGCCATCTTTACGAAGCATGGAATATTTTCAATCCGGATTTAGGAGAGTTTATCTATTCCATTCCGCCGCAGTTTAAGACTAGTAACAATTGGTATCTGGGCACAGCAAACGCCGTTCAACAAAATCTAAATTTGATTGAAGATGAGAATTATGAACAACTGCTTCTTCTCTCCGGCGATCATATTTACAAAATGGACTATTTGAAAATGCTTCAATATCACACCGAGAAAAAAGCAGCGCTAACTATTGCAAGTATCGAAGTGCCCAAATCCGTAGCAGATCGTTTTGGTGTGATAGACATTGATGAGCATTATAAAGTAAAATCATTTGTTGAGAAACCAAAAAATCCCCCTACGATTCCCGGTAAACCGGCTTTCTCTTTTGTTAACATGGGAATTTATGCATTCAACGTTAACGCTTTGAAGGAAGTACTTAGCAAAATGGAAAAAGAGAAAATCCCTAATCACGATTTTGGAAAAGATGTTATTCCTTATATGATTAAAAACGGCTACCATGTTCAGTCCTACCGTTTTATTGATGAGAACAAAAAAGATGAACCTTACTGGGTAGATGTTGGAACGATTGACAGCTACTATGCAGCCAGTATGGATTTAATAAATGTAAGTCCTCATTTTAATCTGTATGATTTCGATTGGCCATTGAGAACACGTCAACTTCAATATCCACCGGCTAAGACTATTTCTCACGAAGGAGAGAGAGTTGGTCGTGCGTTTAATTCTCTTATTTCCGACGGTACAATTGTTTCCGGCGGTTTGGTTGAAAGATCAATCGTTGGTTTTAATGTGCGTATAAATAGTTACTCTTATGTTACCGACTCAATTATTTTTGATAATTGCAAGATTGGCAGACACGCACGAATACGTAGAACAATTATTGATAAGAATGTTAACGTTCCGGAGGGAATGGAGATTGGATTTGACATAGAAGCGGATAAGAAACATTTTACAGTTTCAGAAACCGGTATTGTGATTATTCCAAAGAATTATCAATTCTAACTTACATAGTTAATTCTCTGAAAAGCCGGGCTACACCGGCTTTTTTATTTTCCGCTTGAGTTGTTATTTTACTTCCAACTAAATCGCAGACTATGAACGAGACACTAAAAGAAAAATTAGAAAATTTGCCTTCGCTTCCGGGCATTTATCAGTATTTCAATGATAAAGGCAAAGTGATTTACGTGGGCAAGGCGAAAAACTTGAAGAACCGTGTCCGTTCTTACTTTCATAAAAATATTGATTCGCCAAAGACAGAAATTCTTGTTTCAAAAATTGAAGACTTACAGATTATTGTGACCGATTCCGAAATTGAAGCTTTGGTTCTCGAAAACAATCTGATAAAGGAATTAAAACCACGTTACAATGTTCTACTTAAAGATGATAAATCCTTTCCTTACATCCGCGTAACCAATGAGCCGTTTCCGCAAATTTTTCCAACCCGAAATATTGTAAAGGATGGATCGCGCTACTTTGGACCTTACACAGATGTAAAGAACATGAAATCGTCTCTACGGTTGATTACCAAAATTTTCAAAATAAGAAGCTGCAAGTTTGATATTACTGAAGAAGCTGTAGAAAAGAAGAAATTCAAAATCTGCCTGGATTACCACATTAAAAAGTGCGAAGGACCATGCGAAGGTCTTGTTTCAAGGGAAAGATATAATTCGATGGTGAACCAGGCAGTAAAGGTTTTCCGCGGCAAAACCGAAGAACTTCTTGATGAATTGAAGAAGCAGATGGCTGAAGCTTCTTCTAATCTTGAATTTGAAAAAGCAGCCGAACTGCGAGATAGGCTTGAGCAATTGCAAGTTTATACTTCCAAGCAAAAAGTAGTTTCGGCAGATTTGGAAGACCGTGATATTATCAGCGCTGCTTTTGAAGGGAAAGAAGTTGCAGCAACTATTCTAAATATTCGCGCCGGTAAACTTGTTGGCAAACGCCAGCTAACTTTAGCTGCTGAAGAAAATACAGAACCACCGCAAATCTATTCAGCAATTATTAAATTTTACTACACGGAATTTGTGGAAGTGCCAAAAGAAATTATTTTGGAAGTTGAGCCGGAAGATTCCGAATCACTATTGGAATGGCTTAACACTAAAGCTGTGAAGAAAACAAATTTTATAATTCCTCAGAGGCAAAGCGAGGCTAAATCTTTGCTCGTAATGTGCAAGCAAAATGCAATACTCGCGCTTAAAGAAATCCAGTTGCAGAAAATGAAGAAGGAAGGAAATGTTCCGTACGTTCTTTCGGCTTTGCAGAGAGATTTACGCTTGAAGAAATTACCCCGCTTAATAGAGTGTTTTGATAACAGCAACTTGCAGGGCAGCGACGCTGTTGCAAGCATGGTAGTTTTTGCCGACGGCAAACCAAAGAAAAGTTTGTACCGCAAATTCATCATAAAAACTGTTGAAGGTCCCGACGACTTTGCGAGTATGAGAGAAATTATCCACCGCCGTTACAGTAGAGTGATGGAAGAAAAACTTCCCTTCCCGGATTTGATTATGGTTGATGGAGGTAAAGGGCAGCTGAGCAGCGCAATTGAAACTCTTGATGAACTTGGAATTAAGAGTTACGAAATTATCGGTTTGGCAAAAAGATTGGAAGAAGTTTTTCTTCCCGGAGAATCCGAAGCGCAGTCAATTCCCAAAACTTCCAGCAGCCTTAAATTGCTTCAGCATGTACGCGATGAAGCTCACCGCTTCGCAATCACTTTCCATCGCGAAAGAAGAAGTAAACGCACCTTTGCCACTGAGCTTACAGAGATAAAAGGTATCGGAGAAAAAGTTGCTCAAAAATTGTTAGCTGAGTTAGGAAGTTTGGAAGCTATAAAAACTGCTTCAGAAGAATCATTAGCAAAAGTTATAGGCGCGGCAAAAGCAAAGTTAGTTTATGAGCATTACCGTTCATCAGAAAATGAAGTTATCTCCAATTAATTCTCGTAATGAGTCCACATACGTAAAATCTTTATGGTCTTTTCCTCCTCGAGCACTTCGTAAACGAGGCGGTGCTGTTTATTTATCCTTCTGGAAATAAATCCTTTAAGATTGCCGGAAAGGAATTCGAACTCGGGTGGGAATTGATAAGGATTTTTAGAAATGATTTCTAAAAGAACTTCTACTTTGGGCTTTAGGTTAGATGAAGCAATTTTCTTTGAATCTTTTAGCGATTGAGGCGAAAAGAGAATCTTATACATCACCAATCAAGTTTGTCTTTATATTCATTTATATCGGTGTTGGCTTCTTTAACTATCGAAGTTGTCATTCCCGGAATACTGCTTAAATATTCGGTATCGCTCAACTCTCCCTTACTTGCTTTTAGACTGATTACTTTGGCGTATTCCAAAATTGTAGCCCAATACTTATCGGGAATTTTTTCTAAAATACTTTTTAATTCGTTTTGATTTGATATCATAAAAATACTTTTATCATTTGCTAATAATATATTCAAAATTGTTTTCAATTAACATAGGGTTGCAAGGTGTTATGTTGAACAAGAATGGGTGAAATAAAAAATGCCAGACTACCAATCACCCAAGTTAGATACTGACCGTTGCTTCCTTCCGGACCTGGCGGGGTTGGGTATTAACTTGCCGATTAGAGCCTGGCAAAAATTTGGGGCGGAAATATAGAAAAAAATCCCGCAGTTAAAAACTTTATATATGGTCGAACAAATCGCTTCTAAATCTTTGATATTCCGCTTGCCAATTCAATTCTTTGGAAGCCGGTAAACAGTTTTTCTTGTAAGCCGCCAGCAGTTCCTTATCAGCAGACCATTTATTAAGTACATGAATCAGCTCTTCAGCATTTTCTAAGTTGATTACTTCCCCAACATTGTATTTCTCAACAATATTTTTCATTTGCGGAAGATTGCTGGAAAGAACCGGCAACTCTGCCATGATGTACTCAAAAAGTTTGTTTGGCAGTGCGTGATAATAACTAATGCTGATGTTCTCTATTAGCGAAAGTCCAACATCGGCGGCGGCGGTATAATTTATTAGCTCATTTTGTTTGAATGAACCCGCAAAAATTACTCTGTCCTCCACTCCAAATTTCTTTGCATGGTTTTGATAATTCTCTTTCTGGTCGCCATCGCCAAGCAACAGCAAAACCGCGTTCGGAATCTTGGCTAACGCTTCAATGATTATCGGAATTCCGCGGCCGGGAATGATGACTCCCTGATAAAGCAAGATTAGTTTCTCGGAAGAAATTCCATATTGCTTTCTGAAATCTACTTTTGAAGTTGGCTTTTGATAGAGTGGAATGTTTCTAACAACCGAAGTTTTGGGAAGCGAATAAAATTTTTCCAGAAATTCCGAATCCATTTCTCCGGTCGTCATTACCAAATCAACTTTCTTGATGAAGAATCTTTCTATTGAAGTGATTACTCTTTGCAGATGCGGACGGCTATGTAGACCGCCGATGTAAGCGTAAATTTCACGACTATTATAAAATACTTTAGCGGATTTAAGTTTTGCAAAAAATGTAACAAGCGGTAAAGTGTAAAAATCCTCCGCAAAGAAAATGTGAGCGTCTGCTTTCAAAAGTTCTTTGAAAAGAATGAGATTATACTGGAGATAAAACAAAAAACTGAACTTAGTTTTATATATCCGAAATATCTTTAAGCCTTTTTCAACATGATTTTCTTTTAGCGAGAACCAATCGAATCCGATTACGGAAACAGAAAAACCGTCTTCGCTGAGAGAGTTGCTAAGGTTTGTAAGACGGGAATCTTGAAATGGGTTGCCGAGAAAAACCAGACAAATTTTCTTGTTCGACGCCATGAACGTTACAGCTTTATGTGAAGCGTGTTGCGCATAATTGTCTTCGCGTCAAACTTCTCTTTGAAGTCAATCAAACTCATGCTTGGCGTCATCGGGTTTTCAGCTTTTGTGTCTTGAGAAACTCCAATATCAACGTATTCAAAACCGGCTTCGGTGTAATGCTTCACAACTTCATACATTACGCGCTGAATCGGCTTGTACTTTTCATATTGATAGTAAAGCATGTTGTAGAAGCAAACAGCCACAGTTTTGTTAGCAACAAACATCAGCGAACCGCCAATGGGTTTGTCTTCTAAGTAAACCATAAATAATTTTAGATTATCCGGAAGCAGCTCTTTCAGCTTAAGCAAATCTTCGTAGGAGTGAGTTGGCTTTACATTGTGGCGGGATTTATTTTCCAAAAGTATCGGATAGAATTCATCGTATCTATCGTTTATTTCAACACGTAGTTTGAAATCACTAATTGTCTTGCGGACATTGCGGCGCGTGGTTGGCGCGAATCTTTCCAAAATATCTGTGTATGGATTAAGCTTTATCGCGCTGGAAATATAATGGAGCGAATAGCTAAACCCTTGCCAGAGCATGGCAAAATCTAAATTTTGATTTTGATGACGCTCGTAAACCATCGGCGCCGAGGTTAGAATAATTTCGTTCAAGCCAATTTGTTTGCAATAATCTTTCAGTGTAGAAACAATTTCCATCGCGGTTGCGAACCTAACATCCTTAGTCACAATCGAGCCATAGCTTGCGCCAATCGGAGATTCGTAAACACCATTCTTAATTGCACCGGGAAGAAGCGCAACCATCTTACCATCTTCCAAGAATATCAAATGATCGAAATGAAACTTGCCCGGCGTGTGATAATCAAAAAACTTTTGAAGATGAAACATGGTTCCGTTATTCGAAGCAAGGATAAATTCATCCCACTTCTCTTTCCATTCTTCTGTGTACTTAATTATTTCCATCGTGCTCTTCGGTAGAATTTTGTGAGGCAAAGATAACCATTTTGATAAAACCGCTAAGGCGAAAACTTAATTAAATGTATAAGTCAAACTTAGGATGTGAGAATCTCCCAAGCCAAATTTAACCGGGACATAAGCGTAATCCAGATTTAAGCTTTTCCAGATAACACCAAAACCGGTACTGATATTTTTTGAATCGTAACCGCTTAAATAGCCGACCCGTACAGCAAAATTTTCTTTGTAAGAAATTTCTCCACCAAAGTGAGCGTGTGCAGTTCCCTCTTTCAAGTATTCTTGAAATCCGCCGGTTGCAATAAAATTGAAATCGCTTACCGCAAAATCATAAGCAGCGCCAATTCTTAAATCGCTTGGAAGTTCTGTAGATTCGCTTCTCAAGGAGCTCATGCTTCCAATATTTTTAAGTGAAGCACCGAGCGTTAATCCACTAATCAAATTTTTATATGCCAAACCGAAATCGAAAGCTAAGCCGGTTGATTCATCGCTGTAAAGATTTTCGTACAAATACTTAATTGTAGCTCCGGCTGATAAATCGGGATTGAGTTGATAAGCCGAAGAAATGCTTCCGAAAAAATAGTGCGCGTTAAATGTACCTTCCGCTTCGCCCGGTTTTGTTCTTACTTCAATATTGCTAATGCTTGTTGTGTTCGCGCCAATTGCAAAGGGCAACCCGAATGCTTCAAAGCTCACTCCAATCATTTCCGAAGACAAATCTTGGAAAAGAGAATTATGGGAGAATGCTATTTGCGAATTTTTGTTGTAAGCCAATAGCGCGGGATTATAATTCAGTGCTGTTAAATCGTTTGAAGATGCTACGCCAAAATCTCCCATTGCAATATTGCGAGCACCAAAGCCATGTTTCAGAAAAGCTAATCCGCTTTCACCAACCGACTGCGCATTTAGCATTGGAGAGATAAAAATGAGTAATACGCTAAATAAAGCCAAACTCCGAAAAAAAGATTTGCCACTAAGACACGAAGACTCTAAACATTCATAGAGGTTATTTTCGACTTTGTGCAAACTTTGTGCTCTTTGTGACTTGGTGGTATTAGTTTTTAGTAAAATAAATTTATTTTTCATCAGAAGTTCACATTAATTCCAATTACATGTTGGTCGCCGGCTGAGTATGGTTCAATTACAAAAGCATAATCAAAACCAAGATTGATTGAACCGGCTTGGTAAAAATAAGATAATCCAAAAGAAGGACGAACCGGAATATCAAAATTGTTTAGGTTAACTTTATCCACACCGCCGCGCAAAAATAAATTCTGGAAGAGATTATACTCAGCACCGGCTCTTAAATAACTTGCGTTAGCGTTACTGCTTTCATATTCAACGGAAGCGATTATTTTCGGCTCATCAAATTTGTATGAGAACCCAATCTTTTTCATCAACGGAAATTTATCTTCAGTTGCTAATCCGCCGGCTCCATAAATTTTTCCGGTATCCCATTTGTATTTTGTGTTGAGATCGGAAACTGCGAGTGATACTGTCATCGCATCGTTGATTGAATATAGCGCGCCAATATCAATCCCAAAAGCGTTTGTAGTTACTTGCTCATATAGTTTGTAATAATAAAACTTGAACGCGATACCAATAGAAAGTTTGTCGGAAAATTTATTTGCGACTGCTACAAAGAATTGGTTTTCCGAAGTTGATAAAGCTCCAGTCTGTTTACCTTGGCTATCTCTGCCATCAATATTTGTAACTCCGGCATTTATTATTCCCACACTGATTCCGGCAATTGAACGGGGCTTCGTAGTTCCATCCGGCATTTCTTTTTTACCAAATTCAAACCTCTTTGTGAAGTTGAGAAAGTTGAGATGTCTATCCATCGAAAGAAATGTGTAAGAAGTCTGGAATGAATTTCCTTCTTGAAAAACTGCAAGCGCCGGATTGTAGTAGGAAACCAAGCTGCCTTCTTTGATAGAAGACATTGCGTTGCCCATTCCAATACCGCGCGCGCCAAAACCGAGGCGGCTGAAAGAACCCGGCATACTGCTAATTGCAGAATATTGCGATTGAGCGTGAAGCGAAAAAGTTACGAGCGCGATTATTATTAATATTTTTTTCATGGCGAGCCTCACATCATTACCAAAATTTTACCAAACAGCGGTGTGCCGTCACCTACATCCAAACGGTAAAAGTAAACTCCGTTTGGAACAATCTTGCCAACGTCATCTTTCCCATCCCAATAATCTACTTGTTCCGGATTGGCTCCGCGAGATGCATTCTGTAAAACTGTTCTTACTAAGTTCATCCCGAAATCAAAAACTCTCAAGCTAACGCTTGATGAGTTAGCTAAATTATATTTTACTCTAAGCAAATCGGTTTTAGGATTGAAGGGATTTGGAAAAGCAAAACTTTCGCTTGTGGTTACTGTTCCGCTGGATGCAAAATAAACTTTCCACTTTTCAAACCAAGAACTTGTTGGTGTTTCAATCGCTTTTACCAAACCATCATTCGTTCCAATCCAAATTTCTGTTGTATTGGAATTAAGCACGTTACATTCCACACTTAAAAACAATGTAGCTCTTACTTCAACTTTTGATTCGCTGTCAACTATCTTCGGTGCCGCAATCCAGGTCATTCCATTGTTGGAGCTTCTGTAAAGTCCGCTTTCTGCGGCTGCAAATACATCGGTAACACCGTTTGTATAGTACCGGAAACCAAAGTCGCGGACTTTTTCATCAGCTAAAAATGTTTCCCAAGTCTTACCACCATTGCCTGAAGAACTTACTCCCCAATATTCGGTTTGTCCCTCTGCTTTCCACGTTCCAGCCCAAATTGTTCCATCAATTTCATTGCGGTCGAGCGAAAGAACAAAATTCCCGCTAACCGGTTTCTGCTGGTTAGTATGGTTGAATTTAATCCAGCTTGGATATTGAGCGTTTGCATCTGTTGTCTTATTTATTCCGTTGGCAGTTCCTACGTAAAGCGTGTCATCACCCGCAGCAACAATAGAGAAAGCGCGGTGATTTAGATTGTTTTGGTAACCAAGTTTTCCAGCTGAAGATGAAAATTCAAAATTGAGAACATCTGTCGGCTTGATTGCATCCAAATTATCCGGCGGCAAAACTACGCGCTGCCAAGTAACGCCCATGTCGGTTGATTTGCGCAATCCACCATAATAAGAAACGATCCAAATTGTGTTTTTGGTAAAAGCTATATCGTAAATAAAATTTCCTTCACCAACCGGAATCGGAAGAGTGCGCAGTTTGTTGTTTCCATACGTCGTGATAGTATCGGCGTTTGTATCTACCGGCTGCCTAATTTCTTTCCAAGTTGTTCCATTATCAAGAGTGTATCTCAAGCCTGTTCCTTTTGGAATTGGATTTCCGCTTGCATCTTCTATGTAATGCCAGGTAGCAGCCCAGATAGCGCCTAAACCTTCGCCAACAGCAGAGACGCTTTCGTTTCCAAAATCTTTAGAGCCGTAATAGTTTGTCCAACTGCTTCCGTTATCAGTTGATCTGCTTAATCCGCGTGACGTTCCGAGCCAAATATTATTCTTCCCTTGAATTAGAATTCGGTCAATAGTATTACTTGCCGGAGTGTTATCACTCGTTTTTCTTAATCTGTTTTCAATTCCGTAATAAGATGGAATACTCTGCGCGCTTAAATTGGAAACAAAACCAAGTAGAACTAATATTACCAACAGAACTTCTTTCCTAACCTTGCCCGCCTTTTCTGCAGCAATGTTAGGCATGTTCATGCCCATGCTCTTAATCTTGTTCATGCACTTGCTCATAATCTTGTTCATAAGTCCCATCAGTTCACCCCAAGAGTTTGTTTAATAACATTGCTTACTTCACCGCTTTTATCTTTGGCTTGAAATTCGAACTGCCAGTTGCCGGTCTGTGCCGTTGGACCAAAAGTATTTTTGAATGAATAAATACCATCGCCGGCTTTTGCGTCGCCAAGAACCGAATCTCCATTATCAACCATTAAGAAGTAATTAATGTTTGGCGTGTTTGGATTAGGAATAACAACGGTTCCGTCCGGTCTGGTTAGCTTGAACGTAACTTGAGCAATATCGCCTGGACCATTTTGATCATCAACTTTTACAGTAAACGTAAATGGTGTATCTCGCGTAACCTTATCAACAAGAACAAGATTTGAAATTACCGGTGCGTATTTAGTTTGGTTGTTATCGTAAACTAAAACTTGCTCGCCAACCTTAGAAACATTATCCGGCGAAACGTGGATGTTATCACTCACAAAAAATTCTACCAGATATTTACCGCTCGAAACTCTTTTACTCATCGGGACTTTAGCTGTAAAAATGGTTGAAGTCTGAGTTGCAGTTCCTTTTGCTAAGAATACTTGCCGAGTAACATAGCTCGTTCCATCAACAAATTTTACAGAAAGCCAAACTTGAGCAACGCTTGCTACATTCTGGATTGTTACAGAAGCTGTAAAAAGTGAATCCGGGTTGGAGTACACAAAACTGGATGGCGATTCAAGCTTAACAACTTTGTAATCAACAAATTTGTTGTCCACAACTCCATCCGGCACGCTATCGCAAGCTGAGAAAGCCAGCGCGAGCGAAATAAATGATAAGAAAGCTAATCGTCTTTTCATTTTGGTTTTAACACAGAATTGTTTTTTAAGGTGTGAAAAAGAAATAATCATAGAGAAACTGCCTTTTAGTTTTCAAATTAATTACGGTAGCAAATTCTCTATAGCTCTTCCTTTTGTTGGGCTAAAATTAAAGTATGTTGATTCTAATATGCAAGGTTAATTTTCTACTCTAAAAAGAAACTACAAACGGAGTCGGTGTAAACGAAAGTATGAAAATAATAATTGCGATTACACCTATAATCATTCTACCGGTTCCAAGCCGCTCAAAGTAAGTTACCGGCGGATGTTTTACTTTGATGATGAAGTACAGAATGAACGCCCAAAACATCCAACCGCTCCAGCCAAATGAATAGTTTAGATCGAAGAAGGCAGTTACAACACCGATAGCACCAAAAAATATAAGTGTAATTAGTGAAATGCTTGCAATAGCTTCGTGTCTCTTTCCGCCGAACATTGAATAGATTACATGCCCGCCATCGAGCTGACCAACGGGAATTAAATTCATCGAGGTAACAAACAAACCGAACCAACCCGCACACAAATACGGATAGTGATAAATCTCTGACATTGGCGGCACAAACTGCCCCGGTGTTGTAAATAACTCTCTCATCATAACAAATAGAAGTGAATCACCAAAAGCAAAACTGATGGCATTCTTTCCATACTCAGGAGAAAAATAATCGGGATGAATTGCCAGCAGATAATCAACAGTTGGCAAATGTGTAAATCCGTAAGCCATTATAGCAAAACAAACTACAAACCCGGCAATAGGACCAGCGGCACCAATATCGAACATTGCTTTATTGTTAGGAATGATTGACTTTGTTTTGATAACAGCTCCCATCGTTCCAAAACTTAACGGGTTAACCGGAGGGAATGGAATAAAGTAAGGGAGAGTAGCTTTCACTTTATGAGCAACTGCCGCAAAGTAATGTCCAAACTCGTGAACGCCGAGTATTAACAGAATTGAAACAGAATAAGGCAAGCCATTGGCAAGCTGATAAAACTCAATTGGACCTTGAATATTTGTAGTCCAATAAACTCCGGCAATTGTTGTTGTTACAAAAGTAACAAGGAACAGCATCAGGTTGATTAAAGGATTTTCCTTCAGCTTAAAATTAAAACTCTTTCTAAAAGATGATTGGGAAGTTTCCGGCATTCTAAAAATCCAAGTTTAAGCCAATTCCGGCATATTTTTCTCTGAAATCAAAATACTCGCCATGAATACTGAATCCGGAATAGTATTGAAAATATAAGCTCACTCCTCTTCCGTAAGGTTTGCCAAACTTAATTCCGGCATTGAAAGAATGGTTTGGTGTGCTTCGAATAGCGCCGGTTTGTTTTAAGTCATAGGCTAAGTATGGCGAAAGATCCGAACCAAAGAGATCTTTCCTGTAGTAATCAAAACCAGCTTGATAAAGATCGTGATGCTGAACTTCCGGATCTACATGGAACAGATATGTAAAACCAACGTACATTCTAAGTTGCCTGAATTGATAGAATGGCATCACTTCAACAAACTCACGTGAATAAACGCGCGGTGTGCGTCCGTTTCGCCATACGGAATTATCTTTATCATAGTGTCCATCAACAAAATGAGCGCTGATGTGACTGAGCCGTAAACGTGCGCCAAAAGAATAATCGTGTACAGATTTGTTGAAGCCGAAATTCAAACCGAATAAATAATCCACGGCATCAACCGGAAAGTGAAAATTTTCCTCTTTACGTAGAAGCGTCCATGTAAACAAATCGGCGCCAACAGAAATATTGCCGGAAGTTGTTTCGAGCTTAACCAGATCAACAGAATTGCCAATGTCTAATCTAAGTTCGTTCCCCTTAGTCTTGAACATGAAGCCGAGTTTAGGCTCAATTACATTTGCTGCAAACGGCTTAACATTCAATTGGCTCGGAAAATATTCAATCACTTGAGCAAATTGAAGAGATGATGCGACCAGCAGCAACCAGAATATTTTTTTCATCTCCAACCTCCTAAAAATTTATTAACCAGCTTGGAATTCAAAAAGTTCTTCCTTTCCATTTTACTTTTCTGTTTGGCAGTACAATAAACGGCAGTATCAAAACATAAATTATGTAGTAAATTTCAAAAGCTATGAAGTGAGTAAATTTCATTCTTACGCGCAGACGGTTGAATACCGGCTTGATAAAGAAATAATCCACAGCCAATTTGAAGGTGCACAAATATAAAGCCGTTAGAGAGAAAAACAATGGCGTTAGCACCATTGCAGCTTTGGCGATGTAACCCCAGGTCATAATTAAGTAGCCGACTAAATCGCTATCCACTCCGCCAACGCCCCAGCGTTTTTTCTGCCAAAAAAGTGTAGGCATATCCGGGCACGCTTTGGAAGTGATCATCGAATTGTGATCTAATGGATAAACACATTTGTATTTTTTCAAATCATAGATTGCCATGAGCAAACGTAAATCTTCAGTTATAGAAAACGGAATGCTTTCGTAACCGCCGATTTCTTCATAAACACTTTTGCGGTAAGACATATTGTTTCCAATTGCGGCAAGCGGTTTACCTATGTTTAAAGCGCCGCCGGCAACTGTAAGAAGAAAAAGAAAATCAATCGCTTGCATACCTTCAAACGCGGTTCTATCTTCTTGGGTTGTAAACCCGCCTACAAAAGCCACATCCTTTTTGTAGTAAGAAACCAAAGTCTTTGCCCAGAGAGGATTCACAATGCAGTCGGCGTCCGTTGTAAGAATTACTTCGCCGCCGGCAATTTTAATCGCGTTAGCAAGAGCGTTAGTCTTTCCCTTAAGAGAACCAATCGCTTTTTCCGGAACAATCAATTTGAATTTTGGTTTGTCCTTAATGAATTCAGAAATGATTTCTCCGGTTCGGTCGGTCGAGTGATCATTTACAAGAATGATTTCCAACTTCCCTTCCGGAAATTCAAGTGAGTTTAGCGAGGTTATGCATTCAAGAATTTTATCTTCTTCGTTACGAGCGGCAACTATGACTGTCGCAGTCGGGAGTTCTTCGTCTCTTAATTTTAAATATTTTTTTGCGGCGCCAACTGAAAAAACAATTAGTTGAATGAAATAAAGTGAAACTGCGGCGGCAAAAATTATTTC
Organism: Stygiobacter sp. RIFOXYC2_FULL_38_25; assembly: GCA_001803165.1. GTDB lineage: Bacteria > Bacteroidota > Ignavibacteria > Ignavibacteriales > Melioribacteraceae > Stygiobacter. The sequence goes on from MHAZ01000022.1 coordinate 71,958, forward strand.
AAAAAGTGTCATCATAAACCGGATAAAATTACGCTGATAATTTAAGACCGTAAAAGTTATATTGCTAAAGAAAATATAGGAAAGACGTGGAAAAACTGAAGCCGCTCAAGCGTTTCGGGCAAAATTATCTTGTTGATAAGAACACAATTCAGAGAATTGTTAATCAGTTTTCTCCTAATGAAGATGACAACGTTGTAGAAATTGGCCCGGGACAAGGAGCGCTTACCTCATTACTTTCCAAAACAGTTAAACATTACCGCGCAATCGAAATAGACAAACGAGTGATTGATGACTTGAGACTCAGCTATCCGAAAGTAGATTTTATTAACCAAGATTTTTTGGAAATTGAATTGAAAGAATTGGCTGGCGATAAAAAGTTGCGTGTAATAGGGAATATCCCTTACAACATAACTTCCCCAATCATTTTTAAGCTGATTGAAGAGCGCGAATCTATTTCCGATGCGATGATGATGGTTCAGTATGAAGTTGCGAAGCGAATCGTCGGCAAGCCAAGAACTAAGGATTACGGAATTCTCTCAGTGCTGACAAATTACTTTGCCGAGACAGAATTATGTTTCAAAATTCCGCCGACGGTTTTCTATCCCAAGCCGAATGTTGATTCCGCAATTGTGAGTTTTAAGTTTGGGAAGGCTACACCAACTGATATTGATGAGAAACTTTTCGTAAAGGTTGTGAAAGCTGCATTTGGAAACCGCCGGAAGACGCTGAAAAACTCGCTCAGCAACAATGCTTTTGGTGATCTGAATTTTGATTCACTACCGTTTGATTTCACCCGGCGCGCAGAGGAATTAACGATTGATCAGTTTGTTGAGCTGACGAGGCTCATCCAAAATTCAATTAAGTAAACCTTTGTCCACCTTTTTTATCGTTTCAACAATAAGTGAAAAGTATCTGTCCAATGAGCAATTTGCATCTTCGTGCAAGTAGCAATAGCCGCTGGAATCTTCATGACAGTTAATACAGATTTTCTCTTTCACTAATTTTTGATACTTACTAACGTCGTCGGTTTCGATGCTGTGAACAATCTCTAAAACCGAAGGCAAATAGAACTCAACAGCGCAAGTTTCTTTATGCGAAAGCGTGCAGCCGCCCCGCTCGTTAGAATCAACACAGATGGAGCAGACATTTTGTTTTATTGCTTTGAGATATTTATCCATATTTTTGCTCTGTTACTCTTAAGAAAAAATAGTTAGCCTGAATGGAAGAACCAAATAAAAAAGTACAAGTAAGAAGAATTTTCGATTCAATTTCGCACCGTTATGATTTCCTCAATCATTTCTTGAGCGCCGGCGTGGATTTTTATTGGCGCAAGAAAGCAATTAAGCTCTCTAAGATGTCCCCAGATTCTGTATTGCTGGATTTAGCTTGTGGCACCGGAGACTTTGCAATTACTGCTAAAAATTCCGGCGTGCAAAAAATTTTCGGCGGGGATTTATCCTACAACATGCTTTCCCTCTTCGGCAAAAAAGCTGATTGGATAAATGGAAGAATGCTTGAAACCGTTGCCGAGCATCTGCCCTTCCAGAAAGATTCCTTTACAAACATTACTGTAGCTTTTGGCGTTCGTAACTTTTACGATATACCAACAGCGTTTAAGGAATTCAACCGCGTGCTTGCAAATAAAGGGAAAGCCACTGTATTGGAATTCCGGCTACCGGAAAACAAACTGGTAAGAAATTTCTACATGCTTTACTTCAACAAAATTCTTCCCCTTATAGGAAGAATAATTTCCAGCAATCAAGAAGCGTACACTTACCTTCCGGAGTCTGTTGGCGAGTTTGATAAGAAAGTTGACCTCGTAAAAATTTTTTCAGACTGCGGTTTTGCGAACGTTAAGAAATACTCTCTTACGTTCGGTCTTGTTCAAGTTGTAATTGCCGAGAAATAAATTATGGCAGTTACAATTAATCCAGTTATTCTCACAGCAAAAGAACTCGAAGTACATTACGGCGAGCAAATAATTCTTGATAAAGCTTCTCTCAGCATTCACGAGAAAGATAGAATTGGTCTCGTAGGTAGAAACGGCGCGGGTAAATCTACATTTCTAAAAATTATTTCCGGAATAATGCCGTGCGATTCCGGTGATGTTGCAAAGCGAAGAGATTTAGTAGTTGGTTTCCTATCGCAAGAGTTTACGTTAGATGAAACAACAAATGTACACGCAAATATTCTAAGCGGCGCTCAGCAAGTACTCACTCTTATTGAGGAATTCAAACAAACTCCTTTCGATTCTCCCAATCACGAAAAACTACAGATATACATTGCTGAGCTTGACGGCTGGAATCTTGAGAAGAATGTTGACTTGCTGATGAAATCTTTGAACGCTCCGCCAAAAGAAAGAATGGTTGCAACTCTTTCCGGCGGCGAGAAGCGGCGAGTCGCGCTCTGTCGCGCGTTAATCTCGCATCCGGATTTATTGATTCTTGATGAGCCTACAAATCACCTTGATACGGATTCAATTGAGTGGATTGAAGATTATCTCGCAGAGTATTCCGGCACTTGCATTTTTGTAACGCACGACCGCTACTTCCTCGATAGAATAGCAAATAGAATTGTTGAGCTTTCCAACGGAACGTTTTATTCTCATCAAGGCAATTACACAGATTATTTGATTAACAAATCTCAACGCCAAGCTGTTAAAGAAATTGAAGAAAATAAGCGGCAGAATTTTCTTCGCCGGGAACTTGAATGGGTTAGGCGCGGACCGCGTGCGAGAAGAACAAAAGCTAAGAGCCGTTTGGATAATTTTTACGAAGTACAAGAGCAACAAGTAAAAGAAGTTGAGCTTGATGTTGAAATGATTATTCCCCAAGCTGAAAAACTCGGCAACAAAATATTAGAGCTAAAGAATGTAGGGATTGTACTTGGCGGGAAAACTTTGTTCAGCAGTTTTAATTATGCGTTCCCAAATGGAAAGCGGATTGGCGTAGTTGGTAAAAACGGAACCGGAAAAACTACTCTACTAAAGATTCTTCTTGGTGAAATTTCTCCGACTTACGGACAAATTGATTATGGCGAGAGAACCGATTTCAATTATGTTGATCAATCGAGGCTGTTATTAAACGATGATGACACAGTAATTAAAGCTATTGGTGAAGGAAATGATTATGTGAAGTTCGGTAAGCAGCAAATAAGTGTGTGGACTTACCTACGCCGCTTCCTTTTTACAGACGAACGGATTAACACTTTAGTTGGAAGACTTTCCGGCGGTGAGAAAAGCCGCTTAACACTTGCGCGCATTCTAAAAAACGGCGGCAACTTTTTACTTTTAGATGAACCAACAAATGATCTCGATTTACCAACTCTGCGCGTTCTTGAAGAAGCGCTGCTTTCTTTTGATGGCTGCGTTGTAGTTGTTAGTCACGATAGATATTTCTTGAACCGGGTATGCAACGGAATTATAGCTCTTGAAGGTGACGGGCAAATATATTTCAGTGAAGGCGATTATGATTATTATGTTCAGAAAAGAAAGCTCCGCCAGACTGAAACAATTGCAGAGCAGCCAAAAGTTAAGAAAGAAGATACAAGAGAGAAACCAAAAGTTAGAAAGCTGACTTGGAAGGAATCGAAAGAACTTGAAACGATGGAAGAAAATATTTTGAATGCAGAAGCCGATGTTGAGAGAATTGAAGCAATATTTTCTTCACCGGATTTTTATGCAAAGTTTGCTACTCAAACTGCCGAGCTAAACAAACAGCTTGAGGAAGCCAAGCTAAAAGTAAAATCGCTTTACGAACGGTGGGAAGAATTGGAAAAAATTAAATCGCTTTTGTAGGGTCGAGTCTAAGACTCGACCGGCTTTATTTTTAGGAAGGGTCTGAGACCCTTCCCTACGAATAAACTTATTAGAGAGAATAAAATTGGAATCACCCGCCTAAGCTAATTCGCGGACCAAACAACATCTGTAACAGTACTAGTCCAATCACAGTCCATAGAGCACCAAAAATGATTTTGGATCCATCAATTTTATATTCATAAAATCTTTTCACATCTGAGATGGGAACTACATGTTCAGTACCAATCGAATCTAGATAAACAAGTTTTTCATTTGTTAGCTCAATCAGTCTATTGCTTTCATCATAAAAAATAATTTCAGAGTCATCTTTCAAAACAACTCTGCCAACTTTTTCTTTCTCGATGGTTTCTTTTGAATCTATTAAGAAAGTTGAGTAGCACCCGCTGAGATTCGTTAAAATCAATAAGACACAAATTCCGCGAAATGCTCTTGAAATAAAAATTTTCTGTATCATATTCTATCCCACCACTTGGTTATTCTTATTAGCTATCTCTTCATTTTTTAGGAAGGGTCAGAGACCCTTCCCTACAAAACAAATTATTTATTCTTCTTTTCAATCTCCTCAACTTTGTTTCGCTTGTGATCAGAAACGCCAACAATCAAACCGAGTGAAGTTACAACAGCACCGATAACTTGAAATGTGGTTACTTCTTTCCCGAAAAGAAACATTACGAAAGGTAAAACCGCAAGCCAGATGTTCGTGTAAGGTACCCAATAGTGAGCTGCAAATTTTGAAAGTTTGAAGAAGCCAAAACTATAGACATAACCGGTTAATCCGGCAAGAACGACAAACAAAATCGGCCACCAATTTTTAGGAATGATGCTTCCATCGAACAAAGCGAAGAACCGGTTGTAGCCAGCATCTGAAATAATTGCTTTAATTTTTTCTTCCGATTCTTCCGGCACAGATTTATTAATCACATATTCATCGCCAACTTTTTCATAGTAAGAAAGTAAAAACGCTTTATTGCTTTCATCAACTTTTGATAAAACTCTTGTTTCAAATTTATCTACTGGAACACTTTGAGGAAAATTAACATGCAGTACACTGCTAAGAAGTGGGAAAATAATTAATGCCGACCAGATGAAAACCATTTTCCAAACCTCACGCCACATAACTAACGCGTTTGGACCAACACCTTTTGCAGCGAGCTGAACAGTTTTGTTATTAAGAATTTGCTGAGAGCACAAGCAGCAATTAATTATAATCACCCAAAGAATTGCCGTGAAATCTAAAACTTCGTTAGGATTAGAACTTCTTCCTAACATTCTTGGAATATGAGGCACGCCAAGACCAATAACTACAAGCGAAATTCCAATCCAATGTTCTTTTCTTATTGCAGCATTGAACATCAGTTTGCCGAGAAACGGAAGCATAACGAGATAAACATTAACGTAAGGCGCGTAAAGGTGAGGCGAGTAATACTTTGGTAAATAGAAGAAGCCGATGTTTTCTATAACTCCGGTGAAAGCGCAAATTGTAATTGTGATCATCGCGGCGGCGCCGGGCAATAAATATTTTAATTCCTTACCGCGAATAACTTCAATAGTAACAGCTATAAGCGCCCAAAGTAATTTCGAAATTTCGCGCCACCAAGTCATTACTCCCGGCGAAACACCTACGGGTTGATTGCCAACAAATTTTGGTTGATTCCCCATCCAGTTCAGAATGTACTGTCCGCCCAAAGCGCCGTTGATAATCATTAACCAGCCAATTAGTAAAATCCACTCCATTCTAATATCCTCAGTTGAGTGAGAGCAAAACTATTATGTAGTGCTGTAAATTGTAATGCAATGTTTTTTGCATAAACTATTTTTTAATTCTTTTGATTAATTCCTTTCTAAGCAGTTCAAATGATTTGGCGCGGTGACTAATCATATTTTTTTCTTCCACAGTAAGTTCTGCTAAAGTGTTTGCAAACCCATCCGGAATAAAAATGGGATCGTAACCAAAGCCAAAGTTACCGCGCGGTTTATCAATCATTCTGCCAGGTAATTCACCGGTGAAAGAGAGAATTTCTTTGCCATCATAATAAATTGCTTGCGATACAAACTTTGCTCTGTGCGGCTGTCTATAAGATTTCAGTTCTTCGGTTACTTTTTTATTGTTGTCATCAAATGTGCAATTCTCTCCGGCATAACGAGCTGAATAGACTCCCGGGCGTCCGCCGAGCTGTTTAATCTCTAAACCGGAATCATCCGAAATAACCGGCATTTTATAAATTTCATAAATCGTTTTCGCTTTGAGCAGCGCATTCTCATAAAACGTTGTGCCGGTTTCTTCAACGTCAATATCATTTCCTAAATCAGCAAGAGATACAATTTCGATATTAGTTCCTTCAAAAAGATTTTTCACTTCTTGAGATTTTCCTTTGTTCTGTGTTGCAAAAACTACTTTCAATTAACCCTCTTTAATAATTCCGTGAATTGATTTTTACCATTAATAACCAGCTCGGCTTCATCATACAGAAGCGACTTTCCATTTTCTACTTTCAACTCTCCATCAACAAAAACCGCTTTAACATTTTCTTTTGAAGCTGAATAAACGATGCTGGAATAAACTTGCTGTTCATTTAGTTGAATCGGCTGATCTGCTTTTTCAAGATCAAGTAAAACAAGATCAGCTTTCTTTCCCGCTTCAATACTTCCGATTTCTCTTTCAAGATGCAAAGCTTTTGCTCCTTCAATAGTAGCTAAACGAAAAACTGTAAGCGTATCCATTGCTGTTGGTCCGTGAATTGGTTTTTGAATCAATGCCGCATGACGCATTTCTGTAAACGCGCTTAGACCATTGTTGCATGGCGCTCCATCAGCACCAAGTGAAACAGAAATTCCCTCTTTGATGTATCTTGGAATATTTGCGATACCCGAACCAAGCTTCAAATTTGATGATGGGCAATGCGAGATTCGCACTTGGTTTCTCTTTAGTGATTTGATCTCGTTATCATTCAAATGAATGCAATGCGCCAGAACTGTGTGGTCATCCAGCAACCCAATTGATTCAAAATATTCAACATTTTCCTTGCCGGTTATTGCTCTAACAGTTTCAACTTCTTTTCTATTTTCTGAAGAATGAGTGTGAAGAACTGAACCGGGGAACTCTTTCATCATCGCTTTTATTTCTTTAAGAAGATTTTCGGAACAAGAAAGAACGAAACGGGGCGCAAAACCAAATTTTACTTTTCCGTTATTTGAATCATGGAACGACTTTGCCCAATCATAAGTGGCTTTCAAATTCCATTCAGTTGATTCGCGGAAAGCTGGATACAATTCATTCCGATCAATCATGCAGTTCCCGGCAAAGGCTCTCATACCGGAATTAATTAGTTCTTCAAAAATTACTTCTTGATGCCGAAGCGTTCCCATATCAAGCAGAGTTGTAGTCCCACCACTTAGTAAATCGTTAATTCCAAGCTGAGCGGAAATCCTAAGCGATTCTTTGCTGTGTGAATTTTCAAATGGGAAGATTCTCGTTTGAAGCCAATCCAGCAGTTCGAGATCGTCAGCGAATCCGCGGAACAATGTTTGGCAAAGATGAATATGCGTCTGTACAAATCCGGGAATGAGTGTGTAGTTTGAATAATCGAGAATTTCATAATCGCTTTGCCTAAAATTTTGCAGCGGCTCAATTCTCCTAATTACTCCGCCGGAAATTTCAACAGCGTGATTAGCAAGAACATCGTTTCCAGCATTTACAGTTACAACTTGTTTAGGAATTAGAAGTTTGGCTTTCATTTTTTCTCTCAGCAAAAAGTTCATCCATTTTTTCAATAGCGTAACGTAAATGTGGTATTACAATTGAGCCGCCAACTATCAGCGCAATGTTAAATGATTCGTACAATTCTTGTTCAGTCGCTCCTTCTTGAATAGCACGGTCAACATGATAAAGTATGCAATCGTTGCAGCGTAAGACCATCGAAGCCACAAGTCCCATTAGTTCCTTTGTCTTGGCATTCAATGCGCCGTCAACATAAGCTTTGTTATCAAGCGCGAAAAACTTATTGAAATCCCGGAAACCGGAATTTAGAATTCTATCATTCATTTCTGCCCTGTAAGTGCGGAATTCATTTACTGTAGTTTTCATTTATCCTCTACTTTCTCTGTAGTTCTTTCTTTAAAAATTTTCCAGTTAAACTCATCGGATTTTCGGAAACATCTTCCGGTGTTCCTGTTGCAATTATTTTGCCGCCATACTCTCCGCCGCCCGGACCAAGATCAATCACATGATCGGCAACTTTGATTACATCCAAATTATGTTCAACCACAATAACAGTGTTTCCCTTTTCTACAAGCTGGTTTAAAACTTTCAGCAGAATGTTTACATCTTCAAAATGAAGTCCGGTTGTGGGTTCATCCAAAATATAAATTGTGTTGCCGGTTTGAACTTTGCTTAACTCTGTTGCGAGTTTAACACGCTGCGCTTCGCCGCCGCTCAAAGTTGTAGCTTGCTGACCAAGTTTAATGTAACCAAGTCCAACATCGTTAAGCGCTTTTACTTTTCGTTGAAGTGCGGGATAATCTTCGAAGAAACCAACCGACTCTTCAACAGTCATATCTAAAATATCCGATATCGTTTTCGTTTTGTATAAGATTTCCAGCGTCTCCCGGTTATAACGCTTACCGTTACAAACTTCGCAAAGCACATAAACGTTTGGAAGAAAATTCATCTCAATTTTTTTTAAGCCGTCGCCTTCGCATCCTTCGCATCTTCCGCCGCTAACATTAAAGCTGAAACGCCCGGCAGCATAGCCTCGCATTTTCGATTCCGGAAGCTGCGCAAACAAATCTCTTATATGAGTAAACAAGCCTGTGTAAGTAGCCGGATTTGAACGCGGCGTTCTTCCAATTGGTGACTGATCAATCTCAATCACTTTGTCAACGTGTTCAAGTCCAAGTATTTCTTTGTAAGCAAGAGGAACAACTTTAGAGTTGTATATTTTCTTCATCAAAATTTTTACAAGTGTTTCGTTTATCAATGAAGATTTTCCCGAACCGCTAACTCCGGTAACAGCCGTAAAAGTACCAAGATGAATTTTGAGATTAACATCTTTAAGATTATTCCCGCTTGCTTTTTTCAGATCAATACTTTTCCCGCTACCCTTTCTTCTCTCGGGATTATATTCAATCTGCTTTCTATCCCGTAAGTATTCAAGCGTTAATGATTGATTTATTTTTTTAGTTTTGAGAAAACTCTTTGTCTCTCCTTGCAATACAACTTCTCCGCCATGCACACCGGCTCGAGGACCAAGATCAACAATGTAATCGGCACTCTCTATTGTTTCGCGGTCATGCTCAACAACGATAACCGTGTTTCCTAAATCGCGTAAATTTTTGAGTGAGTTAATTAGTTTAACATTATCGGATTGATGCAAACCTATGCTCGGCTCATCCAAAACATAAAGTACACCGGCGAGTTGAGAACCAATTTGTGTTGCTAAACGGATTCGCTGAGATTCACCGCCGGAAAGTGTTCTGGCAGAGCGATCAAGCGTTAGATAATCCAATCCTACGTTGAGTAAAAAATCCAATCGAGAAGTGATTTCTTTCAGTATTTGTGCAGCAATTAACATTTCTCGATTAGTCAGTTTTAGAGAATTAAAGTATTCTTTAGCTTTATCAATTGATTGCGCGGAAACTTGCGCGATGTTTAGCTCGTTAAGCGTAATCGCCAGAGATTCTTTCTTAAGCCTTCCGCCTTTACATGTTGAGCAAGTCATAGTATTCATGTAAGCTTCTGCCCACTCACGTATTTTGTTTGAAGAAGTGTTTTCATAATAATGACTTACATAATTCATCACTCCGTTGAACTTGTGCATGTATGTTACTTGCTTGCCGCCGCCGTATGTATAAGTGAAAGGGATTTTCTCTTTAGTCCCGTTGAGAAGGACATCAAGCTGTTCTTTGGATAGTTCTTTCAACTTTGCATCATAAGTAAATCCAAATTTTTCCGCTATGATTTGAAGCTGATTGAAAAACCAAGTGCTTCTAGGTTTTCCAATTGCCGCAATTCCCTCTTCGTTGATTGTTTTCTCCCAATCCGGAATAATCAAATTCACATCAAGCTCGCGCTTCTCGCCAAGTCCATCACAATCCGGGCAAGAGCCATAAGGCGAATTAAACGAAAAGGAATTTGGCGCTAATTCAGCAAAACCAATTCCACAATGAAGGCATGCAAAGTTGCGGCTATATACAAAATCCTTTTCTCCATCATTCACAATTACATTTCCGTTGCCATAGTTGAGAGCAACCTCGATAGATTCAGTTACCCGCGAACTTGCTTTCTCATTTACCTTTAAACGGTCAACAACAATTTCAATATCGTGAGTTTTGTAGCGGTCAACTTTAGTTTCATCATTTAATTCTATTGTTTCGCCATCTACTCGAGCGCGGATAAACCCGTCTCGTAAAATTTCTTGGAAGAGCTCTCGATAATGTCCTTTTCTGCCGCGAATAACAGGAGCGAGCACAACAATCCGCTTTTCAGTAAATTCTTTTAGTACAGTTTCTATGATTTGATCGGAAGACTGCTTAACAACCGGTCTACCGCAATTGTAGCAGTTTACTTTTCCAACTCTCGCAAAAAGCAAGCGAAGGTAATCGTAAATTTCAGTTACAGTTCCAACCGTAGAGCGTGGGTTACCATGAGTGGATTTTTGTTCAATAGAAATAGCCGGACTTAATCCTTCAATTAAGTCAACATCCGGTTTTTCAAGCTGACCTAAAAACTGCCTCGCGTAGGAAGAAAGCGATTCTATATACCTTCTTTGCCCCTCGGCGTATATTGTATCAAATGCGAGCGAGGATTTGCCGGAGCCGGAAAGCCCGGTAATTACCACAAATGAATCACGTGGAATTTCAAGATCTATATTTTTAAGATTATGTTCGCGTGCGCCGCGAATGAGTATTTTTGATTCCATTAAAGTAGATTGCCAAAGTTCGAAAGGTTATTTTAGACAAAGTAAAAACGAAAATCAATTTTTTTTGAGTTTATGAGTTTACCCGAGAAAATTAAAACCATTAAGCACTATTCAGAATTTAAGCTGAAGGAAAAGGGATCGCTGTTTTTATCCATTTGCCAACCGGTTCAGACGGAAGAAGAAGCACTGAACTTTCTAACTAAGGTTCGTAAACAATATTACAATGCGACTCATCATTGTTATTCTTACAAGTTCCAAAATGGCAATTTCAAATATTCCGATGATGGCGAACCCAACGGAACCGCAGGAATTCGTATCTATAATGCCCAAAATCATTTTGAAGTGACAAATTTAATTATTGTAGTTGTGCGCTATTTCGGCGGAACAAAGCTTGGCGTTGGTCCTTTGGGAAAAGCTTATTACGATTCCGCAATTGAGTGCTTAAACAATTCAGTAATTGAGCAAAAAGAACTTTTTCATAAAATTGAATTGAGCTATGATTTTACTCTAAGCAAAACCGTTCATCACTTTATTTCAAAATTCAAACTCATCATCTCAAAAAACGATTTCGACATCCGACCAAAAATGGTTTGCCTCGTTCGTCCATCTTCTGAGAACGAATTTACTTCAGAAATAATCGCTGCTTCACAAAACAAAATTGTCATTACAAAAACCGGGGAATTTTGCTATATCACTTTAGATTCAATCTAAGACACCTAAATCTTGACATAATGTGCCGATTTACTTAATTTTATTAAAAGATAACTGGCTCCTATAAGTCCATATAAATAGTTTCCAAAATAACCGAGGGAAGCATGATTTACACTAAAACCGGCGAATACGCAATCAGAGCGATACTCTTTTTAGCACGCCAGCAAAAAGACGCTCTAATTATGTCTTCTGATATCGCAAAGAGCGAAGATATTCCAGCACATTACCTAGCTAAAATTTTACAAAGGATGGCTAAATACGGATATGTTGATTCCTTTAAGGGCAGAGGAGGCGGATTCAAAATTACTGAACTCGCTAAGAAAAGCTCTATTCTTGAAATTGTTGAAAGAGTTGAAGGTCCTGTAATTAATTTGAAATGCGTTACTGGTCTTAAAGAATGCCAGGACGAAAATCCTTGTCCGCTACATGATGAATGGGCAGAGTTAAGAAATAGAATTTATAATCTAATCTCCAGCAAGTCTGTACAAGATGTTGCAGAAAAATATGCTGAAACTCTAAGAAAAGTTAAGTAAGAAATTATTGACACGTTTAAGAAAAGGATTCGAAGTTTTACTTCGAATCCTTTTTTGTTTTTAAATCGTTTAGATAAAGTTTGAGAAACGAAATATCCTCGCAAAGCCGGTTAAGGTTTTGAAGCGATTCGTGTGTTAACTGGAAATACTTCTCACTAAAAATAGTATTTACAAATGATGTTGGACTGCCCATAATTGATTGAAGCAAGGTTTTAATTTTCTGGTAAGCTGTCTGAAATTCATCACCAATTTTCTTAAAGTAATCTTCGTCAACTACAGCTTCTCTTTTCTGAATTACCTTTTGCAGACCGGTAACATATTTAGCATGAAAAGCGAGTTCATTAAGCTCATCGAATTTTTGAGATGAAACTGCCGCTTCTAAAATTAAGCGTAAATCTTCTTTGGCTTTCAAAAATCCGCCGGAGAGGTTTTCAACTTCAAAAATTATTTGATCAACAGAATCCAATTTCATTTGCGAACCTTAATTCCTATTCCAACTCCATCACCAACCGGTATAATTGTACTTTGCAGCGACGGAGTATTTAGAAAAAGTTTATTGAATTCACGTATTATCTGTGTAGATTTTTTTTGTTTCGCCGGAACGTTACGTGCTGCAGCAAATCCATGCCACAAAAGATTATCAATAAAGATTATTCCATTCTTCTTAAGCAACTTCAGAGAATAGTGGAACAGTTTCTCATAATCTTGCTTGTCGGCATCAAGAAAAATGAAATCATATTTCTTTTTCATCTCAGGCATAATTGCAAGAGCATCGCCTTCCATAATTTGAATTTTGTCGGTAAGTTCTGCGCGATCAATATATGCCGCGGCAAGTTCAATGTTTACTTTGCTTTTTTCAATAGCGTGAAGTATAGATTTCTTTTTTAGCTGGCGGGCAATACGAATAGATGAATAGCCAATCGCCATTCCAATTTCCAAAACACGCTTAGGTTTCGAATTTCTGACTAGCATCTCAAGCAACTCGGCAGCATTCCAGTTAAGAATTGGGACTTGGTTCTCAAGAGCAAATTCTTCCATTTCTGCGATAAGTGCGTCTGGTTTATTACGCAAAGTAGTTAAATACTTTTCTTGATTCGCGAAAACAATTCCTTTCATAATTACCTACTTATAGTTAGTATCATATGATACCCAAAGGAAGAAGAGTTATTTTATAACACTTCATTCGGAGGTATCATGATTCATAATAATGTTGA